>CANLQL010000001.1 GCA_947493265.1 uncultured Litoreibacter sp.
CGCGCAGCCCCTCACACCCCCGTGAGAAACCGATCACATCGCGTGAAAATCGCAGGGTTTTGGATGGGGTGGGAGGGTGAGGTTTACCGCAAAACGAAAAACCCGCCTCGGATGAGGCGGGCCTAATCGGTCCGATTCTATCGAATCTCGTTATCTATCGTTGATGTCTGTGTCCCAGACTTTCACCTGGCCGGTTTTCAACCCAAACACATACCGCATCACCAACCATGCGATCAGGGACAGGACACCGAAGGCCACCAAGGTTATTGGCAAAGATCCTGCAAGGTAAGTTGCGAAGACGCCGCCTGCCAAAAAGATAATCCCGACGGCCGCAGCACCTAAGGCAAATCCTAGCAAGATGTAGCCCGGGATCAAGATCTCAAGAATGCCCAGCGCAAGCGCTGCCGCAAACCAAATCCAATATTGTGCGAAGTCCATTATGTCCGCCCTTTCAAAAGACCAAACGCATCGGCGAAGGAATCCAGCACGCTTGTCGGTAGCAAAACAGTCTGCTTACCACTGCCTTCGCCAACTTTGACCAATGCTTCGACTTGCTTCAGGGCCACCTGATATTGCGCAGCTTCTAGACCATTGTCTGCAATCGCTTGTGCTACGACCCCGGTGGCATAAGCTTCCGCATCCGCCTGAATCCGACGCGCCTTGGCCAATTGCTCTGCCGCATAAAGTTCAGCGTCAGCATTCAATTCAACCGACCGCTTGGAACCTTCTGCTTCCGTAACCTGCGCACGGCGAGCCCGTTCAGCGTTCAACTGCTGCAACATGGCGTCCCGTGTTGCTTGGTCTAGGTTCACGTCCAAGATCTCAGCGCGGGTCACTTCGATGCCCCAATCATCAACCGCATCTGCGACCTGCTGCTTGATCCGTTCGATCAGCTGTTGTCGGTTCGATTGCACTTCGTCCAATTCCATCTCACCAATACCAGAACGCACGATCCCTGCAACTGTGGTCGCGATTGCAGCATCGACGTCACGGATCCGGTAAACAGTCTTTTCAGGCTCGATAATTCGGTAGAAAACGCTTGTTTCAACCTGAACCAGCACGTTGTCGCTGGTGATGGCGTCTTGGCTTGCTGTCGGCAGCTGACGCTCCAGAATGGATATCTTATGAGCAATTCGGTCTAGAAACGGGACGATCAGGTTAATCCCTGGCCCAAGAACCGACCGAAGCCTGCCGAACCGTTCAACAACGTGTTTTTCACTTTGCGGGACAATTCGGACGCCCGCGTAGATGGCAACGATAATAAGGGCGAAAAGCAGCAAAAACACGAGGTTGTTGCCCAGAAAATCAATGAGTATTTGCTCCATAAACGTCGTCTCTCCAAAATAAGTTGTTCTGTATATGGGGGCGAATTGTGCCAATTTGAAGAAATTACGGGTTATTCCAACTGACATACGGCGATTGTGCTGCCCAAATGCATCGCCTATTTTGGGCCTATGCCAAGCTTGTGCCGCGCCTGTTTAGTCCAGTTCGAAAGTGGGGCCCGGTGCCCGGCCTGCCGCTCCCCGCGGGTGCTGAGCCATCCGGAGCTTTATTCTTTGACAACGGCACATATGGATTGCGACGCGTTTTATGCCAGCGTTGAAAAGCGCGATAATCCAGACCTGCGCGACAAACCGGTGATCATCGGCGGCGGGCGTCGTGGGGTGGTATCAACAGCCTGCTACATTGCCCGGATCAAGGGTGTGCGCTCTGCGATGCCGATGTTTCAGGCCCTGAAACTGTGCCCCGAAGCTGTGGTCGTACGGGGTCGAATGGATGTTTATGTCGAAGCGTCCCGACAAATCCGCGCCCTGATGGAAGAAATGACCCCAGCAATTGAGCCGCTGTCGCTAGATGAAGCGTTCCTCGACCTCAGCGGCACCGAGAAATTGCACGGCAAGCCGCCAGCCGTGATGCTTGCGCGGTTGGTGAAGCGAATGCAGGACGAAATCGGACTTTCAGGATCCATCGGGCTCAGCCACAACAAATTTCTGGCCAAGGTGGCCTCTGATCTGGACAAACCAAGGGGATTTTCCGTGATCGGCAAGGCCGAAACGGCTGGATTTCTGAAAGACAAACCAGTTTCGATGATCTGGGGTGTCGGCGCCGTTGGCCAAGCTTCGCTTGAAAAAGCAGGTATCCGAACGTTTTCCGACTTGCTTCGGTGGGACCGCAAGGATCTTGGCGCGCGGTTCGGGTCGATGGGGGACCGCCTATACTTCTTGGCACGCGGGGAAGACCGACGGCGCGTATCGGCCCACACGCCCGTGAAGGGAATTTCGAACGAGACAACGTTTAACGAAGACACATCTGATCCAGACATCCTGGATGGTCACCTGTGGCGCATGTCAGAAAAAGTGGCCGACCGCGCCAAGGCCAAGCAAATTGCAGGCCGCGTGGTGACGCTCAAATTGAAGAAGGCCGACTTCAAATTGGTGACCCGCCGATTGTCGCTGCGCGAACCAACGCAGATGGCTGACACGGTTTACCGGACCGCACGGGACCTGTTCCGTCAAACCGGTGATATCGGGCCTATTCGGCTGCTGGGCGTCGGAATTAGCGAGCTGATCGAAGAAGGCGACGCTGACCGGACACCTGATCTTCTTGATCCAGATGCTGCGAAGCGCGGTAAAGCAGAACGGGCAACCGATGCAATCCGCGAACGCTTTGGCAAGGACGCTATTCTGAAAGGCAGGGCCTTGCGGTAATTTGTCGGATGCCCCGCCGTTACCTGACCTTTTCCTACGCCAGAAAATTTGCGAAACTATGATCGCAGACGATCCAGCAGCGACTCTAGCATAGATTGAAGCCCTAAGATGACGTTGGAACTTTCATTTTCAAAGAACTGCGACACCTGCCCGATCCGTCATCGCGCAGTGTGCGCGACCTGTGACAAGCAGGAAATGGAGACACTGGAATCGATCAAGTACTACCAGACCTATGAGGCTGGCCGCACGATCATGTGGAGCGGCGACCGCATGGAATTCGTAGCCTCCATCGTTTCTGGCACTGCGACGATCGAACATCTGACCGAAGATGGGCGCAAACAGACCGTTGGGCTGATGCTGCCATCTGACTTCATCGGGCGGCCCGGACGGGAAGAGGCTGTGTATGACGTCACGGCTGTCACCGACGTCACCCTGTGCTGTTTCCGCCGGAAGCAATTTGAGCATTTGGTACAGAACACGCCACATATTGCACAGCGGATGCTGGAAATGGCGCTGGACGAATTGGACGCGGCGCGGGATTGGATGTTTCTTTTGGGTCGCAAGACAGCGCGCGAAAAAATCGCGAGCTTTTTGATGCTGATTGCCCGTCGCACAACAGCGTCCGATCTGGACACCGCGACAGAGCTTGGCATCGACCTTCCTTTGACCCGCGACGCGATGTCTGACTATCTTGGCCTGACCTTGGAAACTGTCAGCCGGCAATTTTCAAAGCTGAAGGCCGAGGGGATCATTCAGCTTCAAGGGAAGCGACGGGTTATCATTCCCGATCTGGATCGGTTGCGCGCCGAGGCAGGCGATGCCGGCCAGCACTAGTGCGCCAGCAACACCGGCACCGTCGCACTTTGCAGCATTGTCCGCGTGACCCCTCCCAAAACCGCTTCGCGGAGGCGGGAATGGCTATAGGCGCCCATCACGATTAGATCGACATCTGTTTCCCGCGCCCGGCGCACCAGCTGATCCGCAATCGAAGACCGCAATCGCGCAGAGATTGTGATTTCGACATTCGCACCTGATCTTGCCAGAACTTGGGCCAGCCGACCGCCAGGGTCTGATCTGTTAGCCCCAGTGACCGGCGGATCAATCACACAAATCTCTGTCTCGGACGCGGACAGGCATAGCGGCATTGCCGCGCGCGTTGCCCGCAATGCCTCTGCACCATCGTCCCAAGCAATCATGATCCGGGACATAGGCTCAGTCCAACTGGCACCTTCAGGCACTACCAACACCGGGATATCCGCCCCGAAAATACACGCCTCAAAAATAATGACATCGGTATGCGCGCCGTCTTTGCGAAATGGCAAAGGCAAAATAGCCAGATCGCTGAAGCGCATGTGATTTGCCAAGAACGGCTCCAGACCGCTCGTCATCATCGTGACAGCTTCAACATCCCAGGCAATTTCCTCGGCGCCCAGCCGGGCGCGTGTTTTGGCTTCAAGGTCAATCGCTGTGTCTTGCGCGAGTTCCAGATTTTGCTGAACGGCAATTGCCTGTGCGCCTGCGTAATAAAAACCGGGGTCCGTGCTATCGACCCCGACACAGACAACATGCAGATGCGCGTCCCAGGCTCTTGCAGCCTGGATCGCCCATTCCAGCGCGTCCGAGCCTTCTGTGTCAAAAATTACTGTCGAGATCGATTTGTAGCTCATCATGTGTCCTCCCGCGAGTTTTGCTCAGTTTTCACCGAGACGACCGTGCGCACATTGATCTGGCTCAAATTGGTGATGGTACGGAAATTGACCCAGATCAAAGTTGTCCGGCTACAGGTTTGGCAAAAGACCCCCAACGAACAGGTCACGCGCAGGCATTTTGCGCATCGAAGACATGAAGGGGACCACCGCGATGTTAAACTACGTAAAGCTCGTTTTATTGGGGCTGATATTCCTATTTGCCGCGCTGGCCGCAAACTGGGGCCGCGACATCGCCTACCAGGTTCATGCGATTCTGATCATGGCGGTTTCCGCGGGGCTGTTTTTCTGGGTCCTTCGCAACACGGACGAACCGGTCAGGCCGGTTGATACCTCGGGCTATCTGGACGGGGTCGTTCGGGCGGGTGTCATTGCAACCGGCTTTTGGGGCTGCATTGGCTTTCTGGTCGGCGTCGTCATCGCGTTTCAGCTGGCGTTTCCGGCGCTAAACTTTGACTGGGCGCAGCCATTTGCCAATTTCGGACGGCTCCGCCCGCTACACACATCCGCCGTCATCTTCGCATTCGGCGGGAATGCACTGATCATGTCGTCTTTCTACATCGTGCAACGGACTTGCGGTGCGCGGCTTTGGGGCGGGAACCTAGCCTGGTTCGTGTTCTGGGGATACCAGCTGTTTATCGTTCTGGCGGCGACGGGCTATCTGCTGGGTGCAACCCAATCCAAAGAATATGCAGAACCTGAATGGTATGTCGACATTTGGCTGACCATCGTCTGGGTGTCATTTCTGGCGGTTTACCTGGGCACGATCTTCATTCGCCGTGAACGCCATATCTACGTGGCCAACTGGTTTCTGCTGAGCTTTATCGTCACCGTTGCGATGCTGCATATCGTCAACAACATCTCCATCCCTGTTTCGATCTGGGGGTCAAAATCTGTTCAACTGTTTTCCGGCGTTCAAGATGCCATGACCCAATGGTGGTATGGCCACAATGCGGTGGGCTTCTTCCTGACATCGGGCTTTTTGGGGATGATGTACTATTTCGTGCCCAAGCAAGCGGGCCGGCCAGTTTATTCCTATAAGCTTTCCATCATTCACTTCTGGGCGTTGACCTTCCTCTATATCTGGGCAGGACCGCACCACTTGCACTACACGGCCTTGCCTGACTGGGCCTCGACCCTTGGCATGGTGTTCTCGATCATTCTGTGGATGCCCAGCTGGGGCGGGATGATCAACGGATTGATGACGCTACAAGGCGCGTGGGACAAGCTTCGCACCGATCCGATCATTCGGATGATGGTCGTCAGCCTCGCCTTCTACGGCATGTCCACCTTTGAAGGGCCGATGATGTCGATCCGGGCCGTGAACTCTCTGTCGCACTACACTGACTGGACGATCGGCCACGTGCATTCCGGGGCTTTGGGCTGGAATGGGATGATCACCTTCAGTGCGCTTTACTTCCTGACGCCGAAGCTTTGGGGCCGTGCGCAGATGTATTCGATGTCGGCGATCAACTGGCACTTCTGGTTGGCCACAATCGGCATCATCCTCTACGCGGCCTCAATGTGGGTGACCGGCATCATGGAAGGCCTGATGTGGCGCGAAGTAGATGCGCAAGGCTTCCTCGTGAACTCTTTTGCCGACACCGTTTCCGCAAAATTCCCGATGTATGTCGTACGTGGCCTGGGCGGGGTTCTCTACCTCGCAGGTGGACTGATCATGGCCTGGAACATGTGGATGACCATCCGTGGTGGCAATAAAGTCACCGTTCCCGTCAACCCAATCGCCACACCAGCAGAATAAGGAGCGGGACACATGGCATTTCTAACAAAACACCAAATTCTGGAACGCAGTCCGACGCTTCTGCTGGTCTCCTGCTTTGCAGTGGTCACTGTTGGCGGCATCGTCGAGATCGCACCGCTCTTCTACCTCGAAAACACCATTGAGGAAGTGGAAGGCATGCGCCCCTACTCACCGCTAGAGCTGACAGGCCGCGACATCTACATTCGCGAAGGGTGCTATACCTGCCATTCGCAAATGATCCGGCCAATGCGCGACGAGGTTGAGCGCTACGGCCATTACAGCCTTGCGGCGGAATCGATGTATGACCATCCGTTCCAATGGGGTTCAAAGCGTACGGGACCCGATGTGGCGCGTGTTGGCGGACGGTATTCCGACGCCTGGCATGTGGATCACATGAACGACCCGCAATCAGTCGTGCCGGAATCGATCATGCCGAAATATGCGTTTCTGGGACGCACAGAGATCGACGGGGAATATGTTCAGGACCTGCTGGAGACACATCGCATCGTTGGGGTTCCCTATACCGACGAGATGATCGAAAGCGCGCAGGCCGATTTCACCGTTCAGGCAGACCCCGATGCAGACTGGGACGACATGCTTGCGCGGTATCCCGGCGCAGTGGTCAGCAACTTCGACGGACAACCGGGCATCACCGAAATGGATGCCCTGATCGCCTATCTTCAAATGCTTGGAACGCTCGTCGATTTCTCGACCTTTGTTCCAGATGAAAGCCGCTAAAGGAGCCTTCAATGGAAACCTATTCATTCTTACGCGAATTGGCTGACAGCTGGGTGCTGTTGTTGATGACCGCATTCTTTATCGGCACGATCCTTTGGGCTTTTCGCCCCGGCAGTCGCGCGATCCATGAAGAAACGGCCAATATCCCGTTCCGCAATGACACACATCCAGCGCGCAAGATGCCCTGCATCAAAACCTGCCCTGATTGCAGCTGCAAAAGCGCGTTCAATTTTGATCAGGAGCCGCTGGTATGAGCAAAACTGAAACCGACGAAGCCACTGGCGTCGATACAACCGGCCACGAATGGGACGGCATCAAAGAATTGAACAACCCGTTGCCGCGGTGGTGGCTCTGGTGCTTTTATCTAACGATCATCTGGGGCATCGGCTATACGATAGCCTTCCCAGCCTGGCCAATGTTGTCCAGCGCAACGCAGGGTGTGCTTGGCTATTCCACCCGCGCCGAGGTTGCCGCAGAAATTGACAGGTTTGAGCAGCAGAATGCCAGCCTGAAATCCGCACTGGCCCAATCTGACCTGACGCAGCTCGCCGCCAACCCTGATCTACAGCGCTTCGCTGTTGCGAATGGTGCCGCGGTGTTCCGGACCAATTGTTCGCAATGTCATGGATCAGGAGCGGCGGGTGCAAAAGGCTACCCGAATTTACTTGATGATGACTGGCTCTGGGGAGGGTCGATCGACGAGATCGCTTACACGGTCACTCACGGGATACGTAATGACGTGGACAGCGATGCGCACTGGTCTCAGATGCCGGCATTTGGCGACATCCTTGAAGAAGGCCAGATCGGCGAGGTCGTGCACCATGTCTTGGCACTATCAGGTCAGGAACATGATTCTGGCCTCGCCGAAGCGGGCGCAGTGGTTTTTGAAGAAAACTGCGCGTCCTGCCATGGGGAAGCGGGTCTGGGAGACCGCGAACAAGGCGCACCAAATCTGACCGATGCGATCTGGCTTTATGGCGGCGATGCGCAAGCCTTGACCGACACCGTGACCTATTCCCGGTTCGGGGTCATGCCACCTTGGGGCGGACGCTTGGGGAAAGCCGACGTCAATGCGGTGTCCGCATATGTTCACGGTCTGGGAGGCGGTGAATAAGCGGTGCTCATTCTCTGGTGAGGAGGATACTGCGGATTTTTTCGTCCGCAGTGGCCCCAGCTCAAGGACCTGTTCGCGCAATCCCTTGGGCTGGGGCTTTTTTGTGAAATTTGATCTGGGTCAAGGGCGCAGGTCCGAAAAGCCAGTAGCTGAGACATAGCGAACAGGTCCGGATAGGTCATGAGCAATTCTGAAAACCAACCACTCTATGCACCGCAAGAGCCAATTTTCCCACGCCGCGTGTCGGGTTTCTTCCGCACGTTCAAATGGTGGATCATGGCTGTCACGCTGGGCATATATTACCTGACGCCCTGGTTCCGGTGGGACCGGGGTCCGTCACTCCCCGACCAGGCAGTTTTGGTCGACCTGGCCGGGCGCCGCTTCTACTTTCTTTGGATCGAAATTTGGCCGCACGAATTCTACTTCGTCGCCGGTCTGTTGATCATGGCGGGGCTCGGTCTTTTTTTATTCACCTCTGCGTTGGGCCGGGTCTGGTGCGGCTATACCTGCCCGCAGACCGTCTGGACGGATCTGTTCATCCTGGTTGAGCGCTGGATCGAAGGCGACCGCAATGCACGTGTGCGGTTGTGGAACGCCAAATGGGATTTGCGCAAATGGCGTATGAGGATCACCAAATGGATCGTTTGGTTGTTGATTGCCGTGGCGACCGGAGGGGCCTGGGTCTTCTACTTCACCGATGCGCCGCAGCTTGCCCGTGATCTGCTGAATTTCGAAGCGCATCCCATCGCCTATTTCACAATCGCGATTCTGACCGCAACCACGTTCATCTTTGGCGGGTTTATGCGGGAACAGGTCTGTATCTACATGTGCCCATGGCCGCGCATTCAAGGCGCGATGATGGATGATGAGACCCTTACTGTGGGCTACCGCGAGTGGCGCGGTGAACCACGCGCCAAGAAGCGCTTGGAAAGCACCGGCGACTGCATCGACTGTATGGCCTGCGTCAATGTCTGCCCAATGGGGATCGATATTCGCGACGGCCAGCAAATGGAATGTATCACGTGCGCGCTGTGCATCGATGCCTGCGACGATGTGATGGACAAGATCGGCAAACCGCGCGGGTTGATCGACTATCTGGCCTTGGCGGATGAGCCACGCGAACGCGCAGGCAATCCACCGCGGCCTATCTGGCAGCATATCCTGCGTCCACGGACGATCCTCTATACGATTTTATGGTCGATGATCGGTTTCGGGTTGGTTTTTGCGCTGTTCATCCGCGCCGATATCGATCTGACCGTTGATCCGGTCCGCAACCCGACATTCATCACATTGTCCGACGGATCCGTGCGCAACACCTACACCGTGCGTTTACGCAACAAGCATGGTGAAGCGCGTGATTTTCGTCTGTCGCTCAGCTCGGACGAGATTTTGCGCATAGACCTTGAAGGCACGGCGCGAAACATCATCACCGTTGCACCTGACAGCACCACATTGCAGCGGGTTTACGTCACGGCCCGCCCGCAAGATCCTGCGGCCTCGCAAGATCGCACCGATTTGCGGTTCTGGGTGGAGGATGTCCAAAACGGCGAACGCGCCCATCGCGACACAACATTTAACGGGAAGGAAAACTGATGACTGACACCGCCGCCAAGCCACTTACCGGAACGAAAGTTGCAATCATGTTTTGCGCGGGCTTCGCCGTGATCATCGCCGTCAATTTCTTGTTGGCGTTCCAGGCGGTAGCCACGTTTCCGGGTCTGGAGACAAAGAACTCTTATGTCGCGAGTCAGTCTTTTGAAGTGGATCGCACAGCGCAGGAAGCCCTGAACTGGGATGTCAGCGCCCAGGTGCAAGGCGATGTCCTGACCCTGCAAATCCTGCAAGATGGCGTGGCAGTGGTTCCTGAAATCAAATCCGCGGTCTTTGGACGTGCGACACATACAGCACAGGATCAGTTTCCCGAATTGCGCCATGATGGCACGGCATTCAAGTCCCACGTTTCTGCCGCAGATGGCAACTGGAACCTACGGTTGGTGGCAACCGCAGAGGACGGAACCCTCTTTCGCCAGCGCATTGTCGTGAGCGTTGAGAAATGACCGCGACGGCCCCGATATCGGCCTGCCCGGCATGTGCCGCTGCCCCCTTGGCGCAATCCGTTGCGTTAGCACATTCTGCTCCGGCCAATATCGTCCTTTCCCTGCCCGGCATTCACTGCGCGGGCTGCATCAGTGGTGTGGAGCGGATTTTGAACGCCCAGCCCGGCGTCAGCGAAGCGCGGGTCAATCTTAGCCTGAAGCGCGTTCGCATTTCTGCCAAAAATCTGGAAGCAGAAGCCCTCGCAGATATTTTAACCACCGCGGGCTATGAGGCTTTCCCGCTGGACACTGACATGTTGGCCGCAACGCAGACTGACCCAAAAGGCAGAGCGCTGATGCTGCGCTTGGCTGTCGCCGGATTTGCAATGATGAACGTTATGTTGTTCTCTGTCGCGGTCTGGTCTGGCGCGTCTGCGGCAACGCAGATCATGTTCCACTGGATTTCTGCCGCTATCGCCGTTCCGGCCTTGATGTTTTCTGCACAGGTTTTTGCTGCATCCGCCTGGACAGCCTTGCGGGCGGGACGGCTGAACATGGATGTCCCGATAACACTCGCGATCATCCTTGCCGCATGCTTGTCGGTCTTTGAAACCGCGCAGGGTGGGACGCATGTCTATTTCGACGCCGCGCTATCTCTGACCTTCTTTCTTCTGATCGGGCGTTATCTTGACCACCGCACCAGAATGGCTGCGCGGTCTGCATCGCAAGAACTCAGCGCGTTGGAAGTTCCAAAGGCTATTCGGGTTCGCGATGGTCTCCGGGAAACTGTTCATATCTCTCAGCTTTCTATCGGCGACGAAATTGTCGTTCCTGCGGGGATGCGAATTCCTGTCGATGGCATTGTCCAAACCGGCATGTCTGAACTGGATCGGTCCCTTCTGACCGGTGAAAGCATGCCCGTTGGCGTAAAAACCAGCGACGTGCTGGCCGCAGGGGAGCTGAACCTGTCCGCGCCGCTTACAGTGGAGGTCACGGCGATCGGGGAGGACACCTCCCTCCGTCGTATGGCCGCCTTGGTCGATGCCGCAGAAGGCACGCGCAACCGCTATACGGCGCTCGCAGATCGGGCCGCGCAGATATATGCCCCAGCCGTGCATCTGTTAGCGCTTTTGACATTTATCGGTTGGATCATCGCTTCCAGCGACGTTGCGCATTCCCTGAATATCGCCATCTCGGTCCTGATCATCACGTGCCCTTGCGCGTTGGGGTTGGCTGTACCGGCGGTGATGACTGCGGCGTCGGGGCGGTTCTTCCGGCACGGCCTGCTGGTCAAGGACGCAACTGCGCTGGAGCGTTTGGCAGAAGTCGATACGATCATCTTTGACAAAACCGGCACGCTGACCAACGGCCGGGCCACTTTGGACACCGATCAATTGACCCCGGAAGAGCTTGGAGTCCTTTCCGCGCTCAGCCAGTCTTCCAATCACCCCGTTTCTCAGGCGATTGCCGCCGCGATCCCGGCAGGTATCGGATCGCTGCCGCTTTGGGATATTCGGGAAGTCACAGGCCGCGGCGTCGAAGCGGTTTGGGAAGGCCAAACCGTCCGGCTTGGTCATGGTGATTGGGTTGGGGCTGCAAGCTCGCCCGCGTTTTCCATCGGGGGATTCCCTGCAAAACCGCTGGAATTCAGCGAAACCCTTCGCGACGGCGCGAAAGACACCGTACAAGCGCTGCAACAGATGGGCTATCCGGTTCAGATATTTTCCGGCGACAGTCAGGCCGCAACAACACGCATCGCCCAGCAACTTGGGGATGTGACCGCCACCGGGCAAATGACGCCCGCCGAAAAGCAGGCTGCAATTGTCGCACTGGCTGATGCGGGCAAACGTGTCCTGATGATCGGGGATGGTTTAAATGACACGGCGGCATTGTCACAAGCACATGCGTCCGTTTCACCGGCGTCAGCCTTGGATGCGTCGCGCGCTGCATCAGACATCGTAGTACTTGGCAAAAGCCTAAGCGAAATTCCGGACGCCATTCAGACCGCCACAGCCGCGCGCCGGCGTGTGCTTGAAAACTTCGCAATCGCCGCAGGATACAACATGATTGCGATCCCGATCGCGGTTCTGGGATTTGCGACACCTTTAAGCGCGGCGATCGCGATGTCTGCATCCTCAATCACCGTCCTGTTGAATGCGTTACGTGTGAGGTAACTGATGAACGTTCTTGTTATACTCGTCCCTGTGTCTCTAACGCTCGCCATCGTTGCCTTGGTGGCGTTCCTATGGACGCTCCGGACGGAACAATATGACGATCTGGAAGGGGATGCCTGGCGGATCCTGTCTGACGAAACTGAGGATGATCAGACCTAAAGTTTACTCAGCCGCTAACGGTATCTGGTCGCGTCCAATTTCAGCGATTTCAGCGACGATACCATTCATCAGCCTTTTGAATTCCCGGAAGTTACCGTTCGGTCGGACCAGAAGTTCATTCATGTATAGCGACCGATCTATTTCGATCTGGATCGCGTGTTGTCCATGAGAGGGACGACCATAGTTCTGAGTAATGTAAGCACCCGCGAAGGGTGTATTGCGGCTGACTTTCAGGCCCGCCCGCAGAAAGACGTTTTCGATCTGATCAACGATGGCATTGGAGGCCGATGCACCGAACCGGTCGCCGATAATGATCTCGGCGCGCGGTAGGCCCGGACGCATCATGGCATCGGTCGCTTCATGCGGCATTGAATGACAATCAATAAGGATCGCTTTGCCGAACTCCAACCGAGTGGCATCCAACAG
Organism: uncultured Litoreibacter sp.; assembly: GCA_947493265.1. Lineage (GTDB taxonomy): Bacteria > Pseudomonadota > Alphaproteobacteria > Rhodobacterales > Rhodobacteraceae > Litoreibacter. The sequence goes on from CANLQL010000001.1 coordinate 12,824, forward strand.
CGTTTGCAGACGATCATGATATGGCCGCCAGTAATTCGCGATGCGTGCATGCGCCTCGGACAGCTTCATTTTGCCACGGTAGATTTCGCGCCCGTTGGACACAACGCGGGGGATCACGCCCAGCCCAGACGCAATTCGTGGATTGTGGTTGACCCGCTTCGCGCCTTCAATCACCGCCGGATCAAGTTCATCGGCAGATCGGTTCAGATCAAGATAGGCACGCGGCATGACAGCGGCCAGCATCGGTGCGCCGCAATTGCTGGCGTTTTCGATCAGCATGTCAACGAACGCATCTTCAGACGACCGGATCATCTGCTCATCCAGCACAGATTTTCGCATGAACGCCCAAGGATATTCGCGCCCCGAATGGGGGCTTGCGAAGACCACAGCGGTGGTCTGAACCTCTGGGAGGCGCAACTTATAGGCGTCTTTCAACATGCTACTCTTCCTACAACACCTTATAGGCCGGATTATGGCAACTCAAAAGCCCTTGAAAGGTCAAGCGACTCCTTCTATAGAGCGCCAACCAACGTGGACCAACTGGCTCAGAAACTTGTTTTGATCAGTCGGGAAATTCAGGTACGATGGGCGCTTAGCTCAGTGGTAGAGCACTTCGTTGACATCGAAGGGGTCACTAGTTCGAACCTAGTAGTGCCCACCATCGCAAGACCCGGACACCACGTTCGGAAAAGAATTTTAAGGCGCACAGGCGCTTTGAGGAAAGGAAGAAGAGACATGAAGGTCAAAAACTCGCTTCGCTCCCTGAAGGCGCGCCACCGCGATTGCCGTGTTGTCCGCCGCAAGGGCCGCGTTTACGTGATCAACAAAACACAGCCTCGGTTTAAAGCCCGTCAGGGCTGATCCAAGCGGATCAAACCAGACAAAGATTGACCGCCTTTCGGGGCGGTCTTTTTTGTTGCGGAACGATTTTCTGTCAGCCAAGCCGGTCATAGGTGTCGACGAATTCCGACATTTCATCTTTAAACTTGTGCCCTGCACCGATTGAGGATGAATAGATCGGCTGACGCACCTGCAAGGTGCTTAGCGTATCAACGCGGCGATCATTTTCGTGAAAGTTCAGGCAGTTTGGATCCCAATCAAGACCAGATGCCGCCACCAATGCTTTGGCCTGCGGTTCAAAGTCCTCAACCAGATCCTCATATCGCAATTCATAGAACCTGCCGGGCAATACTTTCTGCCAATGGGCAACCTGCGCTTCAAACAGCCGCGTGAAATGTGCGATATCCGCCAAGTCGTTTGAATATCTGTGCCGCCCTTCGACAAACGTATTTCGGTAGATCGAAAACGCATTGTCCAAAGGATCGCGCCGGGTCACGATGAAACGTGCTTGCGGGAAAATCTGCGCAAGAAGTCCGATATAGGCATAGGACGTGATGGATTTATCGACGATCCGTTCGGCATCCGGATACCGGCGTTTCAGGAAGTCCCAATAATTCTTGCCGATTTCCTTTGGTGTTCCTGCTTCCGCCTCGCCATCCATCAGGGCTTTGACCTTGCGGCCGATTATTCCAACCTCGCCGGCCCCTTCCGCTTGACCGTGGGTCGCCAGAATCTGCTCAACCAAGCTGGTTCCGGATCGCGGCAGACCCGTTACAAAAATCGGTTTCGCATCAGCATGGCCCTCTCCAAGTACACCGCCATTCTTAAAGAACTTCTGAACCTTCTGCGCGAATGCCCGGTCACTTTCGATGGCATAGGGATAAGTCTGACGCGACAGCTTGTTTGCGGTGTTCAGATACGGAAACACGTCTTGATTGTTTCCAACATCTAGGGACACTTTTGACAGGGCGAACGCCAATCTCAACCGTTCTTGCGGGTGTAGGGATTGCGATTTGTAACGTGCCCGCATAACTGCGACGACCGGATCATCGGAGTGCATTTTTCCAAGCGAGCTGTAGATTAAATTGAACGTGGAATTCGATGGCTGCTGCTTGAGAACATCCGAAACAACTTCTTTCGCACGGGTCACATTGCCGCTTTTCTTGTCGAACAATGCGCTTTCCGCGATCAGGTGCAAATTTCCCGGGTGACGCTTCAACCCCGCCTGATAGGTCGCCCGAACCTGGTCATCGTAGTTTCTGTCCTCACAGGCCTGTGCCAGCGCCAGATATGTTTCCGGCGTGTCATAGCCAAGCGCGATTGCCCGCTCGAAATGGCCAATCGCATCGGATTTCCGGTTTGCCAGGTGCATTTGGCCAATCACATATTCAGCCCGGGCGGAGTTCGCTTCGCCTAATTCTTCCATCAAAGCTTGCGCGCTGGCAAAGTCCTTGGTCCGAACATAAGCCATGCCCAGACTTATCTTCAGCTCCGTTGATTCCACCGACCGCTTGATCGCATTTCGCAAAACCGGAACCGCGCGATCACCAAGGCCACGATCCAGCAGAAAATCCGCGTAGGTTACGTAGACCTGAGGCGGGACAACACGGGATTCGAGCGCCAGTTGAAACGCAACGTCTGCCTCTTGCGTATGTCCCATCGCGGCTTCAGCGACAGCAAGGTGGCACAACAAGGACGCGACCATTGGATAATTTCGGATCGCTTTGGATGCCTGTGTCACGGCCTTCGAAAACTGCTTTTCCGACAAGAGCGCTTGAAGCTTACGGTCTTCACGCTCGATCATCTTGGCAGGTTCTGGCAGCGCCGGGGACAGCCAACGTTCCAGCCAAGCCGCCATCAATGCTTTCTGACTTTCCGACAAGGGGGCCGTCTTTAGCGCTTTCTTGAGGCGTTTTTGATCGCGTGTGCTGCCTGACTGGCAAGCATGTTCGATGGCTGCCTGCCAGATCGCCAACTCGGCCGGTTTGAGGTCAAGCGCTCTGTAAAATGCGCGGAATGCTTTGGACGTGTTGCCAAGTTTCCGTTCGACCTGCCCCAGCCTGAAATGCGCCTCGGCCAGGTTTGGGAAAGCGTCAGCAAGCCTTGCGAAAATCGCCTGCGCATCCGCAAGCCTTCCTGTCGCAAATTTCTGCAACGCGGTTTGAAAAACCGACGGTACGTCCTCACGGCGAATTGGCTGCCCCACGCATGCCTCCACAAGAATACGACTAAAATCTCAGAAACAAAATAAATGAACTAAACGGTATAGTAGCGTATTTCTGCGGTGCAGAAAAGTAGGAATTCAACCGCTCGCAGAAATGTTATAAGCCCAGCGCCTTGCGCCGTTCTTCGGCAAAACCTTGGACCAGCCTGTCAGCAATCAGCGCCAGAATGGCCATGGCGGCACCAGCGGCGACGCCAAGCCCCACGTCAGCCTGACCAAGCGCGATATAGATCGATTGGCCCAGCCCTGTCGTCCCGATCAACGCAGCGATGACCAACATCGAAAACGCATAGAGGATCGTTTGGTTCAGCCCCAACAAGATCGTCGGCGCAGCATAGGGGACGCGCACCTCCCACATGGTTTGCCAATAGGTTGCGCCCGTCGCCTCCGCGGCTTCCATCAAGTCAGGTGGCGTCGTGGCAATGCCCGCGCGTGTGTAGCGGATCATCGGCACAATGGCGTAAGCGATGATCGCAAGAAATGCAGAGAACTCCCCAATCTGGAAAAACATCAGAACTGGGATCAGAAAAACAAACAGCGGAATGGTTTGCAGCATATCGCAAATCGGTCGGATGATGCGCCATGCAGTTGTGCTGACCGCCGCCCAGAGCCCAAGTAACCCGCCAAAAACAGCGCAGGTTAAAACGGCAGCACCCGACAGATACAGCGACAGTAATGCACGTTCCCACAAGCCCGAGATCAGCACGCAGGCCAGCAAGATCATGACGAGACGCGTCAGCTTCCATCCGCCTGAGACGTAGCCAATCGCCCCGACACCCACCAAAACGAAAGGCCAGGGAAGTTGCGACACGCCGGTCTCCAACAGGATCGCAAGACACCCCAGAACAGCCGCAAGCGCCACCCGCCCGGACAGGGCGACAGCCACACAAATGGCCGCGGTTGCCGCAAAGAAGATGCCGCTATAGGCAGCGGTCCATTGAAATCCCCAAGTGAAGGGCAGGATCGCTTCGTCCAGTCCAATGCGCAGCGGAAGCAGGACATAGAACATCGCGCCATTCTTGACCTGATCCAGGCTTGCGCCATTGCTCGCGGTGAATGCGCCGACAGCATCATCGACTACTTGCGCCGCGCCGTCGAAAATCGCGAACCCGGCGGTATTGGACACTTGGCCCCATGTCACGACAGAAGCGACAACCCCAACGGCAATCAGCCCGTAGGCAATGCGTTTGTCATAGGATTTACGGGCCAACGCCAACGTTCCGGAATAGCGGTCGATCACAATCGCAAAGACAACAATCACCAGCCCGGCCATGACGCTTTGGCCAAACTGGGCCTTGCGCATGGTCAGCAGAACTTCCCAACCGATATCGTTAAAGCCGCCGATAACCGCGGCGATAATCACCATCGACAAAGCCGCCATCAGGCATTGATTCACACCGATCATCACCTGCGTGCCCGCTGCAGGCAGTTCGACCAAGAACAGCTGTTGGGTGCGTGTGCCGCCTGACATGACGGCAGCTTCCTTGATCTCGGCATCCACCCGTTCCAGCCCCAGCAAGACGTTGCGCGCCATCGGCGGGGCCGCATAAATGGCTGATGCTATCAGCCCGACAACGGGACCAAACCCAAACAGCAGAAGCAACGGGGTCAGATAGGCAAACGTGGGCACGGTCTGCATAATATCCAAAACGGCTTGTACCGCGTTCTTGACCCGCGGCACCTCGTAGGCCAGCAGACCGATTCCGGTGCCAAGAAGCAGTGCCAGCGGGACCGATACGAAGACCAGCGCAAGCGTGTTCATGCCTTCCGACCAGTAGCCGGTGCCCAGAACAAATCCGAGGCCCAACGCGCCCAACGCAGCCATTCGCAGACCGCCCAGCAACCAGCCAAGCGCAGTTACCAGCGCGATCAGAAGAGGCCATGGGGTCGCGTTCAAGACCCAATTGGCCCAGCCCATTGGAAATTCCAGAAGCCAGGACAAAACCCGCATCGTGGGCTTGATGAAATTCAGAAACGCCCCAAGCCCTTCGCCGATCCAAGCGGCCAATGGTAGGCTCCACGCGGCGGGCCATTTGACAAGCCACGGGGCAATTGGCTCCAGAACAAGGCAGACCACGCCGATCAACAGCGTGATCAGGCCAGCGCTTGCGGCACTGGTCACATGGTAGCTGCGGGGGCTGGATATGGTGTCTGTCGCGCTCACTCTGCCCGGGCCAGAGCTTTGGCAAAAATTTCAGGGCGCACTTGTCCAACAACTTTGCCGTCGCCGTCGCGCACTGCAACGGGGTCCAGCGTCATGGCGCAATCAGCAAGGGCTGCCTCAAGGCTCATGGCGGTGCTGAGTGTCGGACCAGTGGCGTCGGCCCCGTCAAAGGGCTCCATCACCTCGGCCAATGTCATATGACGGCCCTTTGGAATATCGCGGGAAAATTCGCGGACATAGTCATCAACCGGGTTCAACACAATCTCTGTGGGTGTGCCGATCTGAACAATCCGTCCATCGCGCATGATCGCGATCCGATCAGCCAGTTTCAGCGCCTCCGCAATGTCATGGGTGATGAACACGATGGAGGTTTTCAGCTTCTCCTGAATGTTCAGAAACTCATCCTGCAATTGTCGCCGGATCAACGGATCAAGGGCGGAAAACGGCTCGTCCAGAAACCAGACATCGCAATTGCCAGCCAGTGACCGGGCGATGCCCACGCGCTGTCTTTGGCCACCTGATAGTTCGCGCGGAAAAGCGTCTTCGCGCCCCTCCAGACCCACCATGGAGATGACTTCTGCCGCACGCGCTTTGCGCGCTGCAGGTTTCACGCCATTCATTTTCAGCGGGAATGCAACATTGTCGATTACGCTCATATGAGGAAACAGCCCGAAATGCTGGAACACCATGCCAAGCGTGTTGCGGCGCATTTCGATCATGCGCTTCTTGCTGGCGGTCAGGATATTTTCGCCGCCGATCATCACCTCGCCTGCGGTGGGTTCCACCAGCCGCGAGATGCAGCGCACCAAGGTCGATTTGCCCGAGCCCGACAGGCCCATGATCACAAACAATTCCCCCGGTGCGACATTGAACGTCGCGTCTTGAACCGCCGGGATCAGACCACGGTCCTGCAAGGCAGAGGCCACGTCCCCAGACGCGGCCCCCGTTTTCAGCTGCTCGGCCAAAGCCTCCTGCGCACCTGCGCCGAAGACCTGCCAAAGCCCGCTTGTCGCAATTGCGTCCGCCACGCTGCTAGTTGACGGCAGCGTCGACGATTGGTTTCCAAACGCCTTCATTCGCGCTCATCCAGTCGGACACAACGGTCTCGACCTTACCGCCATCAACGTCAACAGCGCCCATCAAAGGCTGCTGAACATCTGTGGACATCTGGTAATTTTCCAGAATTTCGTAAGCCGCTGGCCACTTGTCTTGGAATCCGGCCCAACCCGCTTTGAAAATACGCGTGGGTGAGAAGTCGCAATCATTGATCGCGTTCGGGTTCGTGCCCCAAGCGGGATCTTCGAAACACGCGGCTTCACCCGCTGGCAGGTCTACGAATTTCACATCATAGGCCGACATTGCCCAATGGGGCTGCCAAAAGACGATCAACAAAGGTGATTTCTTTTCGGTCGAGGCGCGAAGCTCAGCAATCAAGGCCCCTTCAGACCCTGCAGGAACGGCTTTGAACGGCAGCTCAAGCCCGGCAACGCGGTCAGCCCCAGGTGTTCCCCAGTCTGCGGGGTAGTCCACTAGGCGTCCGCCCGGAATAGTTTCCGCCGTCGCGAATTGCGCCGCGCAATCTTTCAGCGCTTCCCAAGCCGGAAGACCCGGGCAAATTTCGGCGACATGTGAGGGGTAAGCGAAGCCTTCCTTGGCGTCCAAACCAAGGTCAGAAATTTCAACGATGGAGCCATCAGCGACTTTTTTGGCATATTCGTCAGAAACGTTGGACGACCAGATTTCCAAAGTCGCATGGATGTCGCCATCCGCGATGGCCTGGAACTGGTTCATCATCCCAGCGGTCACATATTCGACCTTGTAGCCAGCCGCTTCCAGCATCTGACCGGCCACATGTGTGGTGATGTGCTGGCCGGTCCATTCGTTCATCGCCAGCTTAATTGGTTCATCGGTTGCGCCTAATTCGGCGGCAAAGCCTGCGCTGCTCATCGCGAGCACGGACACACCGGCAAGAATAGCCTTTTTCATCGTTTTTCCCCATTGGATTGAGTTTTGATTGCGCGCATTAAAGACCCATGCCCAGATGAACACCAGTGTTTATTCTTGGAAACAGCGTGATCGGTCGCTAGGGACAAACGATGACCACTTCAAACAAGCTGCCGATTTACGTCGCCCTGATTTCTGCCTTGCTTTGGGGTGTTTGGTGGTACCCGATCCGGGTACTCGACAGCGTCGGTTTTGACGGTCTCTGGGCCGGGGTTGCAATGAATGCGGGCGCGCTGCCAGGACTATTGCTTGTACTGCTTTGGCGCAGGCCAACGGCGCAGATATCACGCAAGGCTGCACTCGGCGCATGTTTTGCCGGAGCGGCCATGATGCTTTATTCAGCAGCGCTTGTTGATACCAGCGTGTTGCGCGCGGTTTTGCTATTCTACCTCGCACCTGCATGGTCCATCGCGTTGGAATGGATGTTTTTGGGACGAAGACTGCGATGGATCAACGCGGTCGCATTGGTACTTGCAGTCGCGGGTGTGGTACTCATTTTTCGCGGAAACATCACCTTTGACGACTGGCGCGTGGGCGATTCCGTCGCCGTCCTGTCGGGCATGTGCTGGGCTGTCGGTGCGGCACTCATTTTCACGGCACCCGCCAGCAGTTTGCGTCAGTTATCGCTGATTGCGTGCCTCTCAGGAATTGTCATCGGTGTTGGGGCCGCAGTGATCTTTGGAAGCGGTTTGCCGCAGCTTGATCTGGATTTCCGTGCGATTGTTCCAGCGCTTTCGTCGGGATGCCTTTATCTGGCACCGATCCTTCTGGCGACATTGTGGAGCGCAAGACGGTTGAAACCCGCGACACTCAGCTTCCTTCTTACCGCAGAGATCATATCCGGTGTCGCAACAGCCGCAATCTTTTTGTCCGAACCCTTCGGTCTGCCGGAAATTGCCGGAACAGTCTTGATCATCGCCGCCGCGTTGACCGAGGTCGCGCCAGCCTATTCCGATCAATCATAGCTGCGCGTATCGTCGATCACTTTGCCATCATTTGGCAAAATTCCTTCGGCCACAATCTCGACCTTTCCGCGCAACTTCAGGATATTTGCAACAGAGGTCTCAAAGGTTTCAACCGACCCGCCATCCGCTTCCAGTTGCACCGTCATGACATCGGATTGCGCATCACGACCAACCGTGACCCGCGCACGTTTGATTTCGGGATGACGGTCAACCAATTCGGCGACTTGCTCAGGCCGGACGAACATGCCCTTTATCTTCGTGGTCTGGTCCGCACGCCCCATCCAACCTTTGATCCGCATATTTGTGCGACCGCAGGGGCTTTCGCCTTCCATCACAGCGCTCATATCGCCGGTGGCAAAGCGGATCAGCGGGTAGTCGGCGTTCAACGAGGTGACAACAATTTCGCCAACCTGACCGGGTTCAACCCGCGTCCCCGTGCCGGGGGTCACAATTTCGACGATGACACCCTCATCAACGATCATCCCCTCCATCGCGTCTGTTTCATAGGCGATATGGCCAAGATCAGCCGTCGCGTAGCACTGCAAACACGAAATCCCGCGATCCGCATAGCTTTGCCGCAAACTGGGAAATAGCGCTCCACCTGACACGGCTGCTTTGCGAATTTGCAGGTCCAGCTTCATCTCTTCCGCCTTGTCCAGCAAGACGTTCAGATAGTCAGGCGTACCTGCATAGGCGGTTGTGCCGATATCGGCCGCAGCCCGAACCTGAAGTTCCGTTTGCCCGGTGCCTGCTGGCAGGACCTTCGCACCGACAGCTTGCGCACCATTTTCAAACATCATCCCTGCCGGGGTCAGATGATAGCCGAAACAGTTCTGAACAATATCATCCGCGCCGATCCCGCAGGCATGCAAGAACCGCCCGAACCGCCACCAATCGCGGCTGATCCCACCTGGCTCATAAATCGGACCCGGTGATTGGAACACATGCGCGTAGCGTCCCATCGTTACGCCGCCAAATGGCGGGCGGGCTTTTTGCCAGCTGCTTAGCGTGTCCTTCCGCAGCACCGGAAACCGCACAAGATCCTCAAGATCAGCTAAAGGACCACTGGGAAATGCATCACCCACATCGGACTGCACCCGCGCGATCAATGCTTGCGCCTGCGCCAATTGATCGGCGTGCCGGGCGTCCTGACTGCGGGTTTCCAATGTATCAAAATAAGACGCCATGTGATCTCTCCTGACCCGGTGTTAGCTCAACCAACGTTTGCGGCGGCGGTAGGACCGGACATCACGGAACGACTTGCGGCCCTCCTCCGACATCCCGAGGTAGAATTCCTTCACATCCGGATTTTCCCGCAAATCCGCGGCCGGGCCGTCCATAACCACACGGCCTGATTCCAGAATGTAGCCGTAATGCGCAAATCGCAGGGCCACGTTGGTGTTCTGCTCGGCCAACAGAAAGCTGACGTTTTCCTTTTCGTTGAGATCTTTCACGATCCCGAAAATCTCTTCCACAAGCTGCGGGGCCAGCCCCATCGACGGCTCATCCAGCAAGATCGTTTCCGGCTTTGACATCAATGCGCGACCGATCGCTGTCATCTGCTGCTCACCGCCCGATGTGTAGCCCGCCTGCGACTTCCGCCGCTCCTTCAACCGAGGAAAATACGTGTAGACCTTCTCAAGATCAGCATCGATTTCGCCTTTTGAGCCTCCGCGCGTGTAAGCCCCGGTCATCAGGTTTTCTTCCACAGTCAAATGCTCAAAACAGTGGCGTCCTTCCATCACCTGGATCACACCGCGTTTGACCATTGCAGCGGGATCAAGCCCGGCCACGGGGTCTCCGCGATAGACAATCGATCCTTTGGTGACCTCGCCCCGCTCGGAATGCAGCAGGTTGGACACGGCTTTCAATGTCGTCGTCTTGCCTGCCCCATTGCCGCCCAACAGCGCCGTGATCCCGCCTTGCGCAACCTTCAGGCTGACGCCTTTCAGCACCAGGATCACGTGATTATAGATCACTTCAATATTGTTGACCTCCAAGAGGGTCTCTTGTTTTGAACCATCCAGCATCTCAACACATCCTCAGGATCCAAACGCCACTTGCGCTTCTTCTTGCCAAAAATACTCAAATCCCTCTGGCAGCCAAAGCCGCCAGAGGGTGTTTCATCGCTTACGAACAGCTCGGCGTGATGCCACTTTCCGCTGCGAATGCGGCGGAATCTTCGGCAACCAGCGGACTGATGATGTCCTGATCAGACTGGTAGTAGTCTGTGATCAAAGACCATTTGCCAGCGCCAGCGTCCCACTGAGCGACAGCACCAAGACCGTTACCACCATGGTTCTCACAAGAAACCGAGAAGGTCGGACCGAAGTTCGGCAAACCGATTTCAGTCATCAGCTCTTCTGTGATTTCCAGGGCTTCCATGCCGTCGCGCATTTGCGCGGGAGTGATGTCGGCAACACCGGAAATTTCCTGTGCTTTCTTGGCAGCTTCAGCCGCCAACATCGCTGCGTACATCCCACGGTTATAAAGCGCAGTTCCAAGTTGATCGCCTGCACCCGCGGCCTTGCCTGCATCGACAACATATTTCTGCATGTCATCATAAAGCGGGAAGTCTTTGCCGAGGTTGTGGAACGTCAAAGCTTTGTAGCCATCGGCCCCTGCACCAGCAGGCAGAACGTCATTTTCAGACCCTGACCACCAGATGCCGATGAACTTGTCCATCGGAAAGCGGATGTTTGCAGCTTCCTGAATGGCAACCTGGTTCATAACGCCCCAGCCCCACATCAGAACATAGTCTGGACGCTGTTGGCGAATTTGCAGCCACTGCGATTTCTGCTCCTGACCCGGGTGATCAACAGCGATTGGCAGGAATTCGTAGCCATGTTTCGCAGACAGCTCTTCCAGGGTCCGGATCGGCTCCTTGCCATAGGCGGAGTTGTGGTAGACCAGCGCGATTTTCGTGCCAGAGATATCTCCGCCATTTTCATTGAGAATATGGGTCACAGCATGTGACGCCCCATCCCAGTAGTTCGCAGGGTAGTTAAAGATGTTGGAAAACACCGCACCGTTTTTGGCAGATGTCCGGCCATAGCCCATGGAATGCACGGGAATGCCATCCGCAGTGGCTTTCGGGATCAACTGATAGGTGATGCCGGTGGATAGGGGTTGATAAACCAATGCGCCTTCGCCTTTGGTCGACTCGTAGCATTCAACGCCTTTTTCGGTGTTGTAGCCGGTTTCGCATTCCAGCACGCGAATTGGCACGCCGCCAATGCCGCCGTCACGCTCATTCAGCAGCGTGAAATAGTCCTCATAGCCATCCGCAAACGGGATGCCGTTGGCCGCATATGGACCTGTCCGGTAGCTCAGGGACGGGAACACAAGGTCCGCCATCACCGGGCCTGCGGCCATCACGGCCGCAATCGTCAAAGTTGTTAGTTTCATCGGGTTAGTCCTCCCATTGGTTACATCCGATAGTGCCGGGGTTGTCCCCGGTCGCTCATTTGGCCGGCCCTAATGCGGGAACGGCCATAGTCTTAATTTCTCTTTCGCGACACGCCAAAGCTGTGCCAGCCCATGTGGCTCCATGATCAGGAAGATAATGATCAACCCGCCCGAAATGATAAACTGCAAATGTGCTGCCAGATCTGTCGGCCAGCCCAGCCAGCCAACAAAGACGTTCTTCAAAAACACCGGCAAGAGCACCATGAACGCAGCTCCGGCAAAGGATCCGAAAATGGAGCCCAGCCCGCCGATGATGATCATGAACAGCACCAGAAACGACTTATCGATCCCGAAGCTTTCGCCCACTTCGGCAGCCCCAAGATAGACACTGAAAAACAGCGCCCCCGCGATACCAACGAAGAAGCCAGAGATTGCGAACGCGGTCAGTTTGGCTTTGAGCGGGTTTACCCCGATGATCTCGGCCGCAATATCCATGTCGCGAATGGCCATCCATGTCCGCCCCGTCGTGCCGCGCGTCAGGTTGCGGGCAAGGACCGCGCAGATCGTCACAAAAACCAGGCAGATCATGTATTTCGCCCAAGCCGCTGTGTTAGGTCCCGTGACGATAATCCCGAAGACATCGCGTTGCGGTGCGGAAATCTGGCCTGACGCGGAATAGTTGTAAAACCAGCCCACCTTGTTGAACAACCAGACTAGGAAAAACTGCGCGGCCAGCGTTGCGACCGCCAAATAAAACCCTTTGATCCTCAGGCTCGGCAGCCCGAAAATCGTCACGACACCTGCCGTTATCAACCCCGCCAGCGGGATATGGATCAGCATCGAAACTTCTGGAAACGCCGTCATCAACTTGTAGCAGGAATAGGCCCCCACAGCCATAAATGCCCCGGTTCCCAAGCTGACCTGACCACAATAGCCGGTCAGAATGTTCAGCCCAATCGCCGCGATTGCGTAGATCAGAAACGGAACGAAAACAGCGTTCGCCCAGTAGTCGTTGATGATGAACGGAATGATCCCGAACGCAATCACCAACACCACGTAATAGCGATACCGGTCAAATTTGATCGGAAAGGTTTGGCTATCCTGCGGATAGGTCGTCGAGAAATCGCCTGCTTCACGGTAAAACATGGACTACACCCTCTCGATGATTTTTTCGCCGAACAAGCCCTGTGGCCTGAATACAAGAAACACCAGCGCCAGCACGTAAGCGAACCAGTTTTCTGTGGCACCACCGACCATTGGGCCGATGAGGAATTCGAACAATTTTTCTCCGACGCCGATGATCAGCCCACCGACGATGGCTCCAGGGATCGAGGTGAACCCGCCCAGCATCAGAACGGGCAACGCTTTCAACGCAATCAGCGATAGGGAGAATTGCACGCCGGATTTGGCCCCCCACATGATGCCTGCAACCAGCGCCACAAACCCTGCGACCGACCAGACCAGAACCCAGATGAAGTTCAATGAAATGCCCACTGACAGCGCTGCCTGGTGGTCATCGGCAACAGCGCGCAATGCACGGCCCTGCTTGGTATATTGCGAAAAGACGATCAGCCCGGCGACAAGGAATATCGCCACAATCGTCGCTGAGATATCGAGGTTGTCGATAAAGAACCCGTAGCCAAAAGCTTCAAACGTGGTCAGGTCAATCCACTCGTTGATGCCTTGTGGTAGGCCTACATCAAGCCGCTTGATCTCGGACCCCCACATCAGATCCCCAAATCCTTCAAGGAAATAGGCCAATCCGATGGTCGCCATGAACAACAAGATCGGCTCCTGGTTCACCAGGTGGCGGAAAATGACTTTTTGAACCAGCCACGCAAACAGGATCATCACTGCGATGGTCAAGATGATTGCCACCAAGGCAGGCACATGCCAGCCGAAATGGTGGATATCTGTCCCGAAAATCGCGTTGATCAGATGCGAGAAAGGCACCTGCCCTTCCATGATCCCGACAAGTGTCAAAGCGGAAAACAGCGCCATGACCCCTTGGGCATAGTTGAAAATCCCGGACGCTTTGTAGATCAGCACAAAGCCCAGCGCGACCAGCGCATAAAGCACCCCGGCCATCAGACCGTTGAGCATAACTTCCATCGCAAAGAGCACTTGATCAGGCATTTACGCCTCCGTTTGAGAAATTAAGATTCAAGATCAGTCTCCCTGATCTCAAAAAACCGCTGCCCGGTCAGGCCGAGAAAATCCACTTCGATTTCAACGCGCGGTTCACGCCAAAATGTGCTTTGCAACAAGATCGCGGGGCCGCTGTTTTGCTTCATTTCGTACCGACCGTCTGACAGCGCCATTCCAGCCCAGCGCTCGAACGCATCACCTGCCTGCAGGTCGTAAAAATCCGTGATCCTGCAGAAGTTGCTTTTGCCCGCGCCAATCTTGTCGCGCAGAAGCGTGAACAGACCGTCGGCATCATGGAAGACCTGCGCATTCTCGATATCGGGTTTGGCACTCAGTCCAGAAATATCGATCTCTTCAATCTCTTCGATCGGCGCGATGCAACGCGTTTCAAATGTCTGCCAGATGTTCGGACCTGCATGCGCGGCGCTCGTGCCGATCAGCACAGCGACCGAAATGTGCCCGACAAAAGTCCGACGCAAAGCCGACAGGTATCCGACACCGGATTTAGTCATGCGACACCCCAAGATACGCGTCGATTACGTCCTGGTTGTTGCGCACCTCATCAGGCGTTCCGTCGCCGATCTTTTTGCCATAATCCATCACGACGACCCGGTCAGAAAGATCCATCACAACGCCCATATCGTGCTCGATAAGCGCGATCGTGGTGCCAAATTCGTCATTCACATCAAGGATAAAGCGGCTCATATCCTCTTTCTCCTCGACATTCATCCCGGCCATGGGTTCGTCCAGAAGCAGCAGTTTAGGCTCCGCCGCGAGAGCCCTCGCCAGTTCGACACGTTTTTTCAAACCATATGGCAGGCGACCCACAGGAGTTTTGCGGATGGCTTGGATTTCAAGGAAATCGATAACCTTTTCAACGACTTCCCTATTTTCAACCTCTTCGCGCTCAGCCTTGCCTTTCCACAACATTTGCGAAAACATGCTGGACTTCATGTGGTTCAGGCGACCCGTCATGATGTTGTCGAGAACGCTCATCCCCTCAAACAAAGCAATGTTCTGAAACGTTCGTGCAATCCCAAGACGTGCAACCTCATAGGGCTTCATCGGCGGGCGTTTTTCGCCGCGGAACCAAACCTCACCCTCCTGCGGGTGGTAGAAGCCGGAAACAACGTTCAGCATCGACGATTTACCTGCGCCATTGGGACCGATGATCGCGCGAATTTCGCCTTCATGGATGTCAAAGCTAATGTCTTTGATCGCCACCACACCGCCAAACCGCAATGTGATATTCTTCATTTCCATCAACGTATTGCCGATCTTTCGACCGTCGGCAGTGGTGTAGTTTCCCTGGCTCATATCGTTCATTCTGCAGCCATCCTTTGAACTGCGGATACCGCCGCGTCCCTTACATCAAGCGTCGCTTTGATCGACCCTTTTCGCCCATCTTCATAGGTCACTTCCGTCTCGGTGGAGACGGTTTCTGACCCGTCATAGAGCGCGGTCAGGATGTCGGCGAATTTCTCTTCGATGATACGTCGGCGCACTTTCAGCGTCCGGGTCAATTCGCCATCATCCGCATCAAGCTGTTTGTGCAACACCACAAACCGATGAACCTGGCAGCCCGACAGCATCGGGTCTTGCGCGACTGAGGCATTCACCTCTTCCACGTGCCGCTGCATCGTATCAAGGACCTGCGGGTGCCCTGCAAGTTCTTGATAAGACGAATAAGCGATGTTGTTGCGTTCCGCCCAATTGCCGACAGCGGTCAGGTCAATATTCAAAAACGCAGTGCATTTTTCTTTGCCGTCCCCGAAGACAACCGCCTCAAGAATGTTTGGGAAGAACTTCAGTTTATTCTCGACATATTTCGGCGCAAACATGGATCCATCTGCCATTTTGCCAACGTCCTTGGCGCGGTCGATGATCCGGAGATGGCCTGTGCCTTCTTCGATGAACCCGGCATCGCCCGTTGCGACCCACCCTTCGGCGTCTTTGGTATCAGCCGTGCTTTCGTCGTTCTTGAAGTATTTCACGAAAACACCGGGGGAACGGTAGTAGACCTCCCCGTTATCTGCGATTTTCAACTCCACCCCGGGGGAAGGAACGCCAACTGTGTCGGACCGCACTTCGCCGTCTGGTTGCTGGGTGATGAAAACGCTCGCCTCGGTCTGACCGTAGAGCTGCTTGAGGTTGATCCCGAGCGATCTGTAAAAATCGAAGATCTCCGGGCCGATGGCTTCGCCAGCGGTATAACCCACCCGAACCCGCGAAAATCCCAAGGTGTTTTTCAATGGTCCGTAGACGAACAAATCACCTAGTTTGTATTTAAGGCGGTCTGCAAAACCGACAGAATTTCCATCCAGCAAGTCCGGCCCGACCTTTTTGGCGTGCGCCATGAAATGGTGGAACAGCCATTGCTTCAAGCGGCCAGCATCTTCCATCCGGATCATCACATTGGTGAGCTGCGTTTCGAAGACACGGGGCGGGGCAAAATAGTAGGTTGGCCCGATTTCGCGCAAGTCCGTATGCATGGTCTCAGCAGATTCGGGGCAGTTGACGCAAAAGCCTGTCCAGTAAGCCTGCCCGATCGAAAAGATGAAATCCCCCACCCAGGCCATCGGCAAGTAGGCCAGAATCTCGTCACCCGGTTGCAGGTCATCAAACTCTGATGAGTTTTTCGACGTTTCGATAATATTGCGGTTAGACAGCACGACACCTTTTGGCCGCCCGGTCGTCCCGGACGTATACAGCATCACGCAGGTATCATCGTAGCCCAGTGCATCGACGCGCCTTGCAATCTCTGGCTGAAGCTCGGCGGCGGCCGCACGTCCGGCATCTTGAATTGCTTTGTAACTGGACAGACGGGATGGGTCGTACTTTCGAAGCCCACGTGGATCAAGGTAGATCATGTGATCCAACGTTGTCGAAAGATTTTCCTGTATTTCCAGAACCTTATCGACCTGCTCCTGATCTTGGGCGACGATGAAGCGCGCACCGCAATGATCAAGAACATAGGCAATCTCATCGGCCACAGCATCTTGGTAGAGGGGAACAGGAACACCGCCGGCCTTCTGCACAGCCACCATTGCCCAGTACAGATACGGGCGGTTTCGGCCGATAATCGCAACATGATCGCCGGATTTTATGTCCAGTGTCAGCAAACCCATCGCCAACGCATCGATCTCATCGGCGACCTCGGCCCATGTCCAGCTTTGCCAGATGCCGAATTCTTTTTCTCGGTAAGCGTCCTTATTGCCGAACGTCGCAACGTTGCGCGCAAGCAAATGTGGAATAGACCGCAAGTCGGCCGAAACCGGTTTTTCTGAAGCCAAGTTTTCCTCCCAGTCGGATTTTCCGACACCCAATCATAAGTTGAGTTTGGGCTATACTGTGAGAGGATGCTGGCGCAGGTCAAATAGTTTTTTTGAACAAGCGTTCAAATAATTTTTCTGGCAATCAATTGGTAGCAAAATCAGAATGCTATGTTAGGCTCACGTATGGATATTATTTCGGTCGTTTTCTATGCGTGTGTGTGCGGCGCATTGGGCGTCGCGGGGCCAAAACTCGGGACAACTTGGGTAAGGTTGCTGATCGGTGCCGGTGTCGGCGTGGTTGCAGCCACTGTTTTGCCGATCATAACCGGTGCAATAGGCAGCTATTGAAACGACGCTAAATCAGGGTTTGGAATGGAACATCTATGGGTGCGCTCCGAGGAGCGGGCAAATGAACAGCGTGTGGGGCTTGTCCCCGATGGGGCCACCGCACTTATTGCAGCAGGATACCGCGTCACTGTTGAAGAAGACGAAACCCGGGCGATTCCAATCGATGGCTACGTCACCGCAGGGTGTGAAATTGCGCCTTCCGGATCCTGGCGCAACGCACCGCAAGACGCGGTGATTCTGGGGCTCAAAGAATTGCCAGAAGACGGGCGCGCACTGACCCATCGCCATATCATGTTTGGGCACGCCTATAAGGGGCAGCCCGCGGGACAGAAATTGCTAGCTCAATTCAAGGCGGGCGGCGGTGCGCTTTATGACTTAGAATACCTGACTGATGATGATGGGCGACGCGTCGCGGCGTTCGGATATTGGGCTGGGTACGCCGGTGCAGCAGTGTCCCTGAAGGTCTGGCTGGCGCAAATTCAGGGCGCTGACATGCAACCGGTTGGGGTCTATCCGTCTTCGCAATCCCTGTTGACCGAATTGCAATCCCAGATGCCAGATTCGCGCCCGAAATGCCTGATCATCGGGGCGCTAGGCCGGGTTGGTACAGGCGCTTTTGATCTTCTGGACGCGCTCAGCATTCCGGTAACCCGTTGGGATATGGCCGAAACGGCAAGTGGTGGGCCGTTTCCCGAAATCCTAGACCATGAGATTTTTCTCAACTGCATACTTGCGCGGCCTGGGACGCCAGTCTTTGTGCCTGAATCTGCAAAAACCGCCAAAAGAAAACTTAGTGTCATCGGTGATATTGCATGCGATCCCGACAGCGCATTTTCACCGATCAAAGTCTATGATCGTGTCACAACCTGGGATGAACCCGCCCTACGGGTTCACGGGGATCCGGTTCTGGATGTGACTGCAATCGACAATCTACCTTCCATGCTGCCTGCCGAATCTTCAGAGGATTTCGCCGCACAATTGCTTCCGTCACTGATGCAATTGCGAGATATCGAACAAGGTGTTTGGGGGCGTGCGCGGGCGTTGTATGACCAGGCGATTGCCTGAACTTTACGAAAATATCCGGTAGTAGAGCCAATCGGGAAGCAACTGGCTTCCCCGGAATAGCAAGCTGAAGAGGCCCGGAAAGCTCTTCTTGAATTTCGAAGACCGCATGTGGGACACGAAGACGTCCGCTGCGTCATCAGGCTCCATAATGAAGGGCATCGAAAAATCGTTCTTCTCGGTCAGTCGGGTTTTGATGAAACCGGGGTTGATCAGCTGCACTTTGACACCGGTTTTCCGCAAATCCGCGTACAGGCTTTCCGCAAGATACATGATGCCAGCTTTGCTGGCACCGTATCCGATCGCACCAGGCAGACCCCGGAACCCAGATAGGCTACCGGTCAGAACGACGTGACCATGATCGCGTTGGGTCATTTGCGGAAGGATTTCCCCCAAAACGCGTGCAGCACCATTAAAATTCACATCGCACATGGCGTTCACGTTTGCTGCATCCCATTCTTGCGCCTTCATTGGCCAGTAGACGCCCGCCAGATAGACCATACCGTCAATCTGTCCGACCTGCTTGGCAGCATTTTCGACGGAGGCCTGATCACTGACATCGCAAACCACATAGGAAGACGAGCCGGGGATTTCGTCGCAAAGCTCAGAAAGTCGTTCTTCCGATCTTGCCGAGACAATGACTTCCGCACCCAACTTGCCCAGCGCAATTGCAACTGCGCGGCCCAAACCCTCGGACGCGCCAACAAGCCAGTAGCGCTTATTTTGGAATTCAGTCACGCCGCAGCTTTTGGGCGCATCGTCGCGACAAGCTCTGCGACTTTGAAGCCGTATTTGCGAAATTGGCTGCGGTTCATGATCGTGCCGTTATCAACCAGATACATCCAGTCGACTGTGTCCAACTCGTGGCCACCGGACGATTCAGGAAGCTTAATTCGATAGTTCAGCTGAACTCCGGGGCCCTTCTGCATTCCGTGGCCAATGCCAACAACATCCGGCGCTTCGGCTTTGATAGACCCATCATTGCCAAGCGTCAGCACCCATTGACGGTCCTGCGTTGCGCCGCTGTCATAGTGAAATCGCTCCGTCATGGTTCCGACATTGCCATCCCAACTGACATCCATATCCGCCACGAAGCGCGAGGTCACTTTCCCCGTGGGTCCGTAGATCATCCCTTCGCATTGGATGGGGCCACGCAAATGCTGGCGCAGATCAAAATGCGGCCCAAGATCCGCGTAGTCTTCAGGTGATTGTCCAAGAAACCCAAGCTTGCGGGACCAGACCCATGTCAGCGACAGGGCGATGAGCATTCCAAGGAAGGTGTAGGCGAGCATTTCCATAGTCGTCACTCCTCTAGATTTGTTGCGGCCAACAGGGCTATCGCAACCAGTTTCAATGCGCAGGGAACCAGCGCGTATAGTATCGTCAGGGTTGTTAAAGCGATCTCAGGATTGTCGGTCGCACCAGACTGAAACCCGACAAAATCCAGCAAGGGCAGCAACATGACGGCTGCAAATGCGAGCGTGAATTTCGACACAAGCGACCATAGGCCGAACCCTTGGCCGCCATTGGGCGACACTTGTGCCATGCGTTTGGCAAACATCGCAGGAAGAAGCGTCAGATCCGCGCCGATTGTCGCGCCAGACGCCACACAAATGATGGCAAACAGCCAGACGTCTCCGACGCCAAGGGTCAAAACAAAGCCAAACGCGGCGATCGCCAAGGTCATCGCCCCAAGCAGAGTAGGTTTTTCGCCAAACCTGCCTGCCAATTTCGCCCAAAGGGGTGCAGACAATGCGGCCGCCAGGAAAAATAACACCAACAGCGGTCCGTCAGATCCCGGTGCCTGCAATCTGCTTTCGACAAAGAATAAAAACAGGGTCGAGGATACAGCCAGTGGTGTGGCGTTGACCAAAGCCAGCAACAGCAAGCGACGCGCAACATTGTCTTGAAGGATGGCTTTGATGCCTGTCGGCTCACGCGTAACCCCGCCAGACCATTCCGGAAGCATAAGCGCGGTTGCAATAACCGCGATCCCGGCAAAGCTGGCTGCAAAGACCGCAAATGGTGCTGGCACAATGCCCGTTAGAAGCGTCGGCGTCACCGCAGCAACACAGACACCCAAAAGCGCACCAGTTTCACGCCAAGCTGCCAACTGCGTGTGGCCACCATCAAGCGTACCCGCCTTTTCGATCCCTTGGGCATAGAAGTTGATCGTCAGAAAGCTAAACGCTGAAAATAGCCCCGTGATGGTCAGCGCAAACCAGATGACGGGTGCGACAGGTGGAGAAACCGCGAAAAGGCCGTACATCGACAAAGCCAGAAGCCCACCACCCAGCGACACGGCAAGCGCACGCAAATTCCCCAGGCGTTCGCTTATCCAGCCAAGAACCGGGTCTTGGACAACGTCAAACAGGCGAAGGGCGAACAATACGACTGCCAACGTCGCAAGGCTGACACCGTACGTATCGGCATAGAATTTTGGCGCATAGATATAGATCGGAAGGCCCGCCCCCGACAGAACCGCGGCAAACAGTGAATAGGCCGGCAGGCGGGCTGCCGGGGCTGTCATCGTCGCGCTCATCACCGGGACACCTCTTGTGATGGAGGGGTTGGACGGGCGGTGTATTTCGCGCCTTTCCACCAAAGCTTCATGGCTTGCCAATGGATCAGGCCCAAGACCCTGCGCGATCCGAACGGCCGGCGCAGACATGCCCAAAGAATCGACCGGTTCGTCAAAGGCTTGCGCTTTCCTGACAACGTTGCAAGCAGCCCCCCATTGCCAGCCGTGTAGTCGATCCAGATGCCTAGCTTTTCGGGCGAGATATCAAACCGGAACGTGTAGGTACCTTCAACCTTCTGGAATGGGGAGACATGGAAGATTTTGCGCGCCGTCAACGTATCAGTCGGCGCAATCACGCGCTGGTCGTCGTGGACGCATAGATAGGAATGGCGATCCCCAAAGGTGTTTGAAACCTCTGGAATAACGACCCGCAATCCGCCCTGGTCATCATAGCAAAGCCAGAAACTAACCGGGTTGAAGACATGACCCAGAACGCGCGGTTGGGCGACCAGTTCAAGGCGGGTGACCAACTGCGCCAACCCGTTTTCCCGCAAGACATCGCGCACCCAAGGGGCACCTCTGCCCTGCTTCGGCACACCGCCATGATCCGTGTCGAAAACAGATGCCAAATTGCGCTTGTTGCGCGAAAAGAGGCCAGGAGCGGTCAATTCAGCTTCAGGGTCAAAGACGACATAGTCGACACCGTATTTGAAGGCATTTTCGATGCCTCCTTTGCGCCCATGGAAGGTGACGCCCGCGATATGATCTATCCCTCTCAAGCCGCCGCAACTTTATTTTCGCGGGCGGCCATCGCATCCACAACATCAACCGCGCTGGACAGACCGTCCTCGTGGAAGCCGTTTTTCATCCAGGCTCCGCAGAACCAGGTATTGTTGGTTCCGTTGGTTGCGCGAATGATGTCCTGGGCGTTCAAAGCTGCCAGATCGTAGACCGGGTGGCGGAAAGTAACCTGATCATGGATCAGCTCTTCCCGAATTTGGCGTGTTGAATTCAACGTCACGAAAAGCGGATCGTCATGTGGGATCGGCTGCAGCGAATTCATCCAGTATGTCAGGTCAATTTTGTCTGATGTCTTGCCCCGCGCTTCGCAATAAACCCAGCTGGACCAAACCTTCTTGCGCTTGGGCATCATTGACGCATCCGCGTGCAGGATCGCGTCGTTTGGCTGGTATCTTACAGCGCCCAGCGTGCTTTTTTCTGCCGGACTTGCGTCAGCCAGCATTGCAAGACTGTCATCGGAATGGGTCGCAAAGATAACTTCGTCGAATTGTTCCGTGACGCCGCCTTTGGGGGTGATTTGCACCTGGTTTTCCGCGCGTGTGACGGCAGCAATAGGTTGGCCCAACCGAAGTTGCACGCCCCGCATCTTAAGCTGCTGTTGCAGGCGGTTCACGTATTGCACCGACCCACCCTGCACCGTGTACCATTGATGCTGACCGTTATATCCCAGCAACGCATGATTTTTCATAAACCGGATAAGTGCCTGCGCGGGGAAGTCAGCCATCCGGTCAACGGGCGTGGACCAAATCGCACCGGTAAAAGGCAGAAGATATTTGTCGCGGAACCATGAACCTGTTCCCAACCCTTCGAGCATTTGCGCAATGGACACATCGGGGTTATTTGCCACAGCAACCGCCTTGGCGTTGAAGCGCTGGATATCACGCAACATACGCAGGAACCTTGGCCGGCCAATATTGCGCCGTTGCGCGAACAATGCATCGACACTTGCCAGACCGTATTCAAGCCTGCCCCCGTCTATAGAGGCCCCGAAGCTCATGTTGCTTTTGGCGACGGGCACGCCCAATTCTTCAAATAGCTGCGAGACATGTGGGTAGTTGGTGTTGTTGTAGACGATGAAGCCTGTATCGACCGGTTGGTCGCCATTTTTGCCTGCAATAACAGTGCGCGCGTGTCCGCCCAGTCTTTTCTCTGCCTCGAACAGAGTAACGTGGTGGTCTTCGGACAAATAATACGCTGCCCCCATCCCTGAAATCCCTGCGCCGACTACGGCAATTTTTTTGGGCGCAAGCGCCATAGTCATAGGGGGCATTCAAGTCTCCAGCACAGTCGTCTTGTTTCAAAGGGTATTACGCGCAGCGATCGCGATCGGATTAAAGTCTTTAAAGTGATCCAACTTCAATTGCGGCTCGTAAGATACATATGTTGAGCGATCAAAGTGTAATTGAGAAACCAGATGCATCTCCGCCACCGCAAATTTATTATGAGCGTGCGGCGAAGAAGCCGGTGGTTTCACGGAAAGCGAACGTGTCAACAAAGATGAATGCCAATACCCGATGGGTCGAGTTGATTTACTTGGTCCGCGACGCTGAAGACCAGAACGCCTTTGAGGAGTTGTTCCGGCATTTTGCGCCTCGGGTGAAGGCGTTTTTGATGAAGTCGGGGGCTGATGCCTCCATGGCCGAGGAATGCGCGCAGGACGTGATGGCAACCCTCTGGCGGAAGGCGCATATGTTTGATCCATCCCGCGCAAGCGCGGCAACCTGGATTTTTACCATTGCGCGGAACCGTCGGATTGATGTGCTTCGCAAAGAACGTCGTCCAGAGCCAGATGAATTAACCTGGGGACCAGAACCAGAGCCCGATGCGGCCGAGGTTATGGAGCTTCAGCAAGAAAATAGCCGGTTGGTTCAAGCAATGCTGGACCTACCAGAAAAACAACGTGACTTGGTCCGTGCCGCGTACTTTGGGGAGTTGTCTCACAGCGAAATTGCTGAGGCAACGGGGCTGCCGCTCGGAACGATCAAGTCCAGAATAAGGCTGGCGCTGGAACGTTTGCGCCATACGATGAAGTGAAAAAATGACAGAGATTAAACATCACCTGAATGATCAATTGTTGATCGGTTATGCAACGGGCAGTTTGCCAGAGGCATTCGGATTGGTCGTTGCGACCCACATCTCACTTTGTGATGAGTGTCGCGCGCGGTTCGAAGCTTTTGAAGCTGTCGGCGGCAGCGTTCTGGAACACGCGACTGAGGGCACAAACCTGTCTGAGGTTGATTTCGGCGCGACCCTGAAACGGATTGCGGCAGGCGATCAGGAAAAGCTTGCGGCAAAGCCAGCGAAGCCCGGTGTCTTCCCATCTGCATTGCAGGAATATGTCGGCGGTGATCTGAGCGCGGTAAAGTGGCGACCTGTTGGAATGGGTGTTCGCCAAGCGATTTTGAAGACGCGTGACAATGCCTCTGTTCGTCTTTTGCATATTCCGGCAGGCAAGGCTGTTCCGGATCATGGCCATGCTGGAATGGAACTGACGTTAGTCTTGCAAGGTGCGTTCCGCGATGATCACGATCGGTTTGGTCGCGGCGATATCGAAATTGCTTGCGAAGATCTAGAACATACGCCGGTTGCAGAAGACGGCATGGATTGCATTTGCTTGTCAGCCACCGATGCACCTTTGAAATTCAACGGTTTCCTGCCGCGTCTGGCGCAACGTTTCCTACGCATCTGATCAGGTTTTGCTGAGCGGCACGATATTCGTATCGGTGTCCGGTGCAATTTCCTCAAAATCGAAGTTATCGAGACGGCGGGCCCTGTTGCCCGCCTTTTCTGTAGAAATCTTGATCTCGGAGACGTCTTTCAACGCTTGACCAAAGTGGCGGTCCAGATTTTCGACACGGGTTCCCAACCTGTCCATGTCTTTGGTCAACAGCCCAAGTTCCTTCCGGATCGCACCAGCCTGTTCGCGCATTCTCGCGTCTTTGAGGATCGCGCGCATAGTGTTGAGTGTCGCCATGCAAGTTGTCGGCGAAACGATCCAGACCCGGGCCGCAAAACCCTCACGGACGACTTCTGGCAGCTTGGCATGCAGTTCCGCATAGACGGCCTCAGACGGTAGGAACATCAAAGCCCCATCAGCTGTTTCGCCATCGATCAAGTAGCGTTCCGAGATTGCTTTGATATGCACGCGCACGGCTTGGCGAAGGGCCGCAAGTGCGCGGGCGACCTCCTCCTTGGTGTCAGACGCAACCAAGGCTTCGTAAGCTTCGAGAGGAAACTTTGCGTCGATGACAATCGGGCCGGGCGGGTTCGGAAGGTGGATCAAGCAGTCAGCGCGTTTGCCGTTCGATAAAGTCGCCTGCAAGGTATAACTTTCAGCGGGCAGCGCCTTCGACACGATGTCGTTTAGCTGGATTTCCCCAAACGCCCCCCGCGTTTGTTTGTTCGACAAGATGTCTTGCAAACTCAGCACATCACCCGAGAGTTTTTCGATGTTTGTTTGAGCCTTGTCGATTGTCGCCAAACGCTCTTGTAGCTGGGTCAAAGACTTCGTGGTCTTCTCGGATGACCCATGCAAAGTGTCGTTCATCCGTTCCTGCAAATCAGACAAGGATCGCGCCTGTTTGACGGCGTTTTCGTGTAGCCGATCCGCCATCTGGCGCTGAACTTCGGCCATCCGAACCTCCATCGCCTGCATTGTCATTGCCTGACTTTTTGAAACGGAATCTAGTCCACCGGTGAGTTGCTGTTGCCCCTGCCCCAAGGAATTAACCGTTTGGGTCAATTGGCCAACTTGTTGCAGCATTGGTTCTGCCAAACGTGCCGACCGGGCGGACGCGCGCAACGACAGCACAAGGAGTAATAAAACCAAAACAACGATTGCGGCCCCGATCAGGACCGCGATCACAATGGGATCATCCCACTGGTATGTCACACCACTGATTTCGATCATGTGCGGCCAAACAGACGTTCGATGTCTTTCAACTTCAATTCGACATAAGTGGGACGGCCGTGATTGCATTGTCCGGAGTGCGGTGTCGCTTCCATTTCCCGCAAAAGCGCGTTCATTTCATCCGCCTGCATACGGCGCCCTGACCTTATGGACCCGTGACACGCGACCCGGCTCAACACAGCTTCGATCTTTTCCAAGACCATCTGGCTTTCACCCAGATCATCAAGTTCATCCAGAATATCGCGAACTAGGGCTTCGGCGTTAACCTCCCCCAAGATCGCCGGTGTTTCTCGAACCGCGACAGAACCATTGCCAAATGGCTCAATACTCAGCCCCATCTTGGCAAGTGTTTCACCATGTTCGAGCAGTTTGGCGGCATCATTTTCCGAAAGCTCGATGATCTCAGGGATCAGAAGAGCTTGCGCAGAAACACCGTTTTCAGCCATTTGGCGTTTCAGCTTTTCGTAGACAAGACGCTCATGGGCGGCGTGCTGATCAACGATCACCATGCCATCTGCTGTCTGGGCGACAATGTAATTTTCATGGACCTGCGCACGGGCCGCGCCCAAGGGCGTATCAGGTGTTGGTGCAGGCTCTTCCGGCAAGGAGGGTTCAACCCGCGCAAAAACCGGTGCGGTTTCGGCAAATCCCGGCGAATGCGCGTGGTAAGAATTGTGCAACGCCGCGTGCGACGCGTGATCCATCTGGTAGCTACGGGCTTCCTGATGTTCAGGTCGGAACGCACCCAGGGTTGCACCCGCAACCGTCGTGGACGCGCGATGCCCAGCCTCCGCCAATGCATGTTTTAGCGCCGATACGATCAACCCACGCGCCAGTCCTGGATCGCGGAACCGAACTTCAGACTTTGCCGGGTGAACGTTGACGTCGACCCTTGAGGGGTCACATTCCAAAAACAGCGCGCATGCCGGGTGACGGTCCCTGCTGAGGAAGTCGGAATATGCCCCCCGAAGCGCGCCAATCAACAATTTGTCTTTTACCGGGCGTCCATTGACGAACAAGAATTGCGCAACAGCAGATCCCCGCGAATAGGTCGGCAAAGCGGCAAACCCAGTCAGTGTCAGACCATCCCGTTCCGCGTCAATCGCAAGCGCGTTTTCAGCAAACTCCGCGCCCAGAATTTGGCGCAGCCGACCGCCCAAAGCGTCGAAAAGATCGCCGGTTTGCGGATCTGTGCGGAAGCTGACACGCGCCCCGTCATTGCTACGGTCGGTGATCGTGAACCCAACATAAGGTTCTGCCATCGCCAAGCGTTTGACGACATCTGTGATCGCTTGAGTTTCTGCCCTATCGGTTCGCAAGAACTTCAAACGCGCAGGTGTTGCGTAGAAAAGATCGCGTAGTTCGACCACAGTTCCAGGCCCGGAAGACACAGGCCGGACAGCAGACATCTTGCCGCCACTGACCGAAATCTGCGCGGCTGTCGCCCCCGCCACACGGGAGGTGATCGTCATCCGACCAACGGCACCCATGGAAGGCAGTGCCTCCCCCCGGAAACCGAACGTATGAATGTTGAGCAGGTCACTTCCGTCGATCTTGGAGGTTGCGTGACGGGACAACGCCAGGGCAAGTGACCCTTCTGGAATGCCGTGGCCGTTATCTGTCACACGGATCAGAGTTTTGCCGCCGTCCTGAATGCAAAGATCGACCCGCGTCGCATTCGCGTCGAGCGCGTTTTCAATAAGCTCTTTCACCGCAGAGGCCGGTCGCTCCACCACTTCGCCAGCCGCGATCCGATTGACGGCGACATCGTCCAATTGCCGAATTTCGGGGAAATCAGCGCTTATATTGGGGTTGGGGGCGTTCATACCCCAACTTGTAGCATGGCCAAACGCGATTCGGCCATGCGAATTGCGTGCGGTTCAGTTCGCGGCTTGCAGGCCCTCTGGCTGCCCCACGACGACGAAATGCAAGTCATCGGGACGCAACAACCTTTTCGCGACACGGGCGATATCCGCCTTCGTGACAGCTTCAACTTTCGCGTTTCTTGTGTCGATATAAGACCTTGGCAGATCATCCATCTGCATACCGACCATGATCCGCGCGATTGTTGCGTTGCCGTCAAAGCGAAGCGGGTACGCACCCGTCAGGTAGGTGATCGCGGTCTCCAACTCTTCGTCTGTCACGCCCTCGTTTGCCAAGCGTGCCCATTCATTGCGGATGACATCTATCGCCTCCGCAACCCGGTCATTTGCGGACGCCACTTGTCCCATGACCAGCTCAGCATTGTCTTTCGGGACGAGGTAGGAATAGACGCCATAGGTCAGACCACGTTTTTCGCGAACCTCTTCCATCAGGCGTGACCCGAAGCCACCTGCACCCAAAATCTGGTTCATGACATAGGCCGGAAAGAAGTCAGGATCGTCGCGCTTGATACCTTCGTGGCCAAAGATCGCGACTGATTGTGGCGTGTTGAAGGGCACAATGGTTTCACCCCCCGACAAAAGATACTCAGCCGGCCCTGGAAGCGGCGCGCCGGAGGCCGGAATATCACCCAACAAACGATCCATTAATTGGCCAAGTTCGTCCGCGTTAATGTCGCCAACAGCGGATACAAACAACCGGTCCTTTGCGAAAACGTCATTGTAGGCGTTGAGCAGGTCTCCGCGGGTCAAGGACGCAACGGTTTCAGGTGTTCCTTCCTCGGATGATCCGTAGGGATGGTCCCCAAATGCCAGCGCATTAAAGGTTTTTCCCGCAATATCGTTGGGGTCTTTTTCGTTCGACGCCAGGATCGACAATATCTGGGAGCGTACCCTGTCAACCGCGGCCTGATCAAACCGTGGCTCAATCAAGGCTTTGCGCAAAAGATCTACGGCTTCATCGCGGTTTTCAGTCAGAAATCGCGCCGAGACGGAGAAACTGTCGTTAAAGACGTCAAACTCGAACCCGGCGGCCAGCGCTTCTTGCGCAGCTGCAAATTCGGTCGCGTCCATATCGCCAGCCCCTTCTTCAAGGAGGCCGTTCATCAGATAAACCGCGCCGCGTTTCCCGGGCCGATCCAGAGATGTGCCGCCTTTGAACCGAATCTCTAGGGCCGTAAACGGGATCGAAGGTTCTTCGACAAGCCAGGCTTTGATGCCACCCGGGGAGGTGACTTCTTCAATGTCGATTGCGTGCGCTGGCAGGGCAAAACAAAGCGCAGCCGTCAAAAGGGCGGCCAATTTGCGGGTCATCAATTTCATTGGCTTACCTCCTGTTGGGGTTTGCGGAACCATCCAGTCACAGCTTTCTTGCGGTCAAAAATCATTTTGGCTGCATCAATGATGTCTTCTTCCGTGACGGCTGCCAGAAGGTTCGGCCATTCCTGCACGTCCTCAACCGTCAATCCGGACGTCAGAGCCGCGCCGTATTTCCGCGCAATACCGTTGACATTGTCTTCGGCATAAATCTGTCCTGCGCGAATTTGCGTTTTGACGCGGGCCAGTTGTTCTGGGTCCACACCTTCTTCGATGAACTTCGCCACAACGGCGTCCATTTCATCTTCGGCCTCTTGCAAGCTCACGCCCGGAGCCGGGATCGTGAACAGAGCGAAGCTGCCATCATCATAGGACAAGCCCGCATAGGACGCGGAGGTATAGATTGCCCGCTTTGTCTTCAGCTCAAGTTCCCGCCCAAGGACAGATGTGGCAGAGCTTCCACCCAGAATATCAGCCAGAATTGTCAGAGCCGCGGCAGTTTTCTGATCGCCAGGATCACGTTCCGGCGCTTGGTAGTTACGTACGACGTAAGGCTGGGACGCACGAGGGTCTTCAAAGATCAGACGCCGTTCCGCCAATTGCGGGGGTTCTTGCGGGCGAACACGTTCCGGCAGGCCGATGGTCGGCTCAAGCGGGCCATAGTGTTTTTCGGCAAGGGCCTTCACTTCGTCCGGATCAACATCACCCGCAACAACCAAAACGGCTGCGTTTGGGGCATAATAGGTCTCGTAAAAGTCGAAAACCGCGGCTCGATCCAGCTTTTCCATTTCGTGACGCCAACCGATGATTGGAATACCGTATGGGTGGTTCAGATATTGCGCGGCGCGGCGTTGTTCGGCGAACAATCCACCTGGATCGCTGTCAACGCGTTGGTTGCGTTCCTCCAGGATAACATCACGTTCGGTTTCGATGTCTTCGTCGGTCAGGCGGATATTGCGCATCCGGTCCGATTCCATTTCCATCATCAGTTCCAGCCGGTCCGCTGCAACGCGTTGAAAATAGCCCGTGTAATCCCAGGATGTGAACGCGTTGTCGGACCCACCATTGGCCTCAACTACCGCAGAAAATTCGCCTGCTTCCAGCTTGTCGGTTGCTTTGAAAAGTAAATGTTCCAGAAAATGGGCAACCCCCGAGACACCGGGTTTTTCATCAGCAGCACCAGCCTTGTACCACAACATATGTACGACAACCGGTGCCCTGTGATCTTCGATCACGATGGCTTCAAGACCGTTGTCCAATGTGAAGGTGGTAATATCGTCTAACGCAAGTGCCGGTGCGGCTGCCAAAGCGGTAAATGCAGTCGTGACAATGAGCCTAAGCATAGAGGTCCTTCCAAAAGCTGATGTTCTGCAAGAGATGTATGAAACTTGGACTTTTTCAAGCGCACAAACGCGCTTGTGAATTACCGTGGGTTATTCAATCGGTTCCGGAGGGGCGGATACTGTCCGCACGCCCAGCGCGCGAAGGCGCTCTAGCTCACCGTATTGATCAAGAGATTGTGCAGCGTAGGCCTTGAAATACACGTTCACGTTGAACAGGCGTTCCAGAACCCGGCCGTCATTGTCCCGCCGGTACTGCAAATCTTCCTTCGCAAGCTCACTGCGGATCGACGGAGAGACGCCATAACGGGTCGCGTATGAAATCAGACCCGGCGATCCACCACCGGCATCAGGGTTGCCCCCAAGCGCGACAATCGCATCATCAAACGGGGAGACATCTGTGCGGTTGGTTCCACCGGGTGTCGGTTCTGGCAAGGACGCGTAGTCTTCCGGTAAGGTCAAAGGCTTGCTTGGCAGGATCGCGAACTCATCTGGTCCGGTGCCGTTCGACTTTACGTTTAGAAGTTTCGGGTCTTTTTCACCGCTGCAACCAGCCAAGACAACGGCAGCAGCACAGGCCAAACCAAGCACTATGAACTTTCGTTGCATTCCCGTCTCCCAGACTTAACTGCCTTTGGTTTTAGCGGATAGTTTCGCCGCCGTCACGCGGTCTTCTTATCGTCAAATGCAATCAGCGCAAAGGCCCCTGCGAAAATCGCAATATCGGCAACATTGAACGTGTATGGATTGCTGAAACCACAGCACGACATGTTGAGAAAATCCGCAACGGCCCCATAGACTACTCGGTCCAGTGCATTGCCCAGTGCACCCCCAATGATCAGACCTGTGCCTGCAAACGTGATCGCGCGGCTCATGGAACGGTGTGCCCAGAAAACCAGAAGGATGGACACCACCACGGCCAGTGCGATCAAGACATATCGTGCGACATCCGGGCTATCGCTGAAGAGCCCGAAATTGATGCCCCGGTTCCAACCCATACGGAAATTTAGAAACGGGGGAAGAACGTCGATCGCGCCAAGCTCTTTGAGGTTGAGCGTATGCACCACAAGCCGTTTTGTGCCCTGATCGAGCAGAAACGCCAAAATTGCAAAAATCGTGAGTATCCGCATATCAGTGCCGGAAATGACGCATGCCAGTGAAGACCATTGCCAAGCCCAGCTCATTTGCCGCGGCAATGACTTCGTCATCGCGCATGGACCCGCCGGGTTGGATCAACGCAGTCGCGCCAGCTTCGGCCGCTGTGATCAGCCCATCTGCAAACGGGAAGAATGCGTCTGAGGCCACGACCGACCCCTTGGTGAGCGGCTCAGACAACCCGAGAACCTCCGCCATATCCTGTGCTTTGCGTGCAGCTATTCTGGTGCTGTCCACGCGGCTCATTTGGCCCGCTCCGACGCCCACGGTCGCGCCATCCTTTACATATACAATTGCATTGGATTTCACGTGTTTTGCGACTTTCCAGGCAAACAGCAGATCCGCAAGTTCCTGATCTGATGGCGTGCGCTTTGTGACGGTTTTCAAATCACCCGCCAAAATGCGCCCGTTATCCTTGTCCTGCACCAACAACCCACCCGAAACCTGCCGCACAGTCAGCGCCGCGGTCATCGGGTCGGGCAGACCATCCGTTGTCAGAAGGCGTAGGTTTTTCTTTTTCGCAAACACTGCTTTCGCAGCATCATCCGCACCGGGTGCAATCACGACCTCGGTGAAGATTTGGCTGATCTCTTCCGCAGTTTCACCATCCAAAGGTTGGTTCAGCGCGATGATCCCACCAAAGGCCGAAGTCTGGTCACATTGAAATGCGGATTTATAGGCGGCGCTCAAGCTGTCACCGCGAGCAACACCACATGGGTTTGCATGTTTGATGATGGCCACAGCAGGCCCATCTCTGGGATCAAATTCGGCAACCAATTCAAACGCGGCGTCCGTGTCGTTGATATTGTTATAGCTCAGCTCTTTGCCTTGCCATTGCTTGGCAGTGGCCACGCCTTGTCGTGCACTTCCATCCGTGTAGAACGACGCTTGTTGGTGCGGGTTTTCACCGTAGCGCAACGTTTGCGCCAGTGTTCCAGCGACAGCGCGCCGGCGTGGCGTTTCCCCTAAGGCCCCTGCCATCCAGGTTGAGACCGCCGCGTCGTAGGCCGCTGTCCGCGCGTAAGCGTTCAAGGCAAACTTTTGGCGAAACGCGTAGCTGGTTGCGCCATCGTTTTCATCTAACTCACTTAGCAGCGCGGCGTAGTCCTGTGTGTCGGTGACGACATTCACAAACCCATGGTTTTTCGCCGCCGCGCGGATCATGGCCGGGCCACCGATATCAATATTCTCGATGCACGTGTCGTAGTCGGCCCCTTTGGCCACAGTTTCCTCAAACGGATAGAGGTTGACGACAAGAAGATCGATTCCTGCAATACCGTGCTCGGTCATCGCCGCCTGATGATCAGGATTGTCGCGCAGCGCCAGAAGGCCGCCATGTACCTTGGGGTGCAGCGTTTTTACGCGCCCGTCCATCATTTCGGGAAAGCCCGTGAGGTCGGCCACGTCGCGAACGGCAAGACCTGCGTCACGCAACGCTTTCGCGGACCCGCCTGTCGACAAGATTTCGACCCCTTTGTCTGCGAGTGCTTTGCCAAGGTCCAACAGACCTGTTTTGTCAGAGACAGAAATAAGCGCGCGCGTTACGGGGACGAGGTCGGTCATGGGGGTCCTTTCACCAGGTGTTTTCGACGTGCCGGGTGGTCACCCTACGCATGGCCGTATCCCACTTGGGAGTTTTGCGCACGGGTGAATGTCCAGCTGACCCGGCCCGCATACTCCATCAATCGGCTAGATAAAACGATCTGTTTTGTCGCGCGGGGCTTTATTCGCGCTTTTTCGAGGTAAACACTCGGATCGACCGTCAATTTCGCGGGGCCATTGTAGCGAAACACCCAAATCTCCCCACCTTTGAGCTGTAGGGACACTGCCGATCCCCCCATATCGATGCTGGTCTCGATCTCGGGATGCAGATGAAAGCGGATCGCGAAGGGGACACCCTGCAACTTGGTGGTGTTCATCTGTCGTTCAAATTCACGCTTATCGATGTCGGAGACCGCGCAGAATGTATCCTCGCCTTTGAGGACCCGGCCGTTTTGCTGTGCTTCCAGCTTGCGAATATGCGTCAGTCCAAATTCTGGTGCATAACCATCATGCGACGCGACCAAACCATGCGCAGGGTTTTCCGGCAGTGGGGCAACCCGTACTGTTTTCGGGGCAGCGATCAACAGCTCTCCGGTTTGGGGCGACGACAATTTTGCAGATGACACGCCAAGAACCGACAATGTCGAATGGGACGGCGTGGCCCGCCCGGCCCGGCGCCAATCCGGCCCAAATGCAGCCCCAGACCCGCAGCTGACAACGATCGGCCTGCGGCCTGAACTAAATTCGAATGCAAGTGTGCTGGCATGGGCATTTGCAGACGCTTTTTGCCGTGGCGGTGCACCCGTATCGGAGATGACCGTCATTTCACCCGAACACAGGGTGGAATATCCCATTGCCGATCCTGGTCGATAGGCGGTTCCTGTCGGAACTGCGACTTGCATGCTGTCAGACGATGGTTTTGAGCGGACAGCGCCTGTCAGTGCATAGTCCAACTGACCTTCAGCCCCGCGGCCACCCCCGTGAAACCGCGCAAGACCCCCATCAGCATGTCGCAGCGCCATCAAGGTCGGCACGATCCGGTCAATCGCAGAGGTGATGGGTTCAGGGATTTCGATGCCCCGATCTTCCATCGCGGCAACAGCCCAATTTAGGTTCATAAGAACATCCATCAAATGCTCTGGGTTTCGGGTGATAATCCCGCCAAACATATCGACATGTTCGCGACATTCGCGCGATAGCGCTTTAATCGCTGGCTTGAGACAGGCTTCCATCCCTTCAAGGCTGACAGAGGCATAGGTCAGCCCAGTCAAAGCCTCAAAGCGGGGCAAGCCTACGGGTGCTTTTGACCAGCGGCGCGCCAGAAAGTTCGTTTGGAGCGAAAGGGAAGAAAAATAGGCGCGCGAATGGTCAACTGTTTGGCCATTCAGCAGAAAGAGCGCGTGATTTATCCAGCGGATAACGCGTCTTCCGACAAGATCGGGGCTCCAACCTGGCCCTTTGCCGCGCCCATATTCCGCAATCCAGGTATTTAGCCAAGCCTGCGAAAGCCTGCGGGTAGAGCCGTCAGTGACCTTGCCCATATCGTCCAGCCAGATGAAGCTGTGGGTTTCGGTTTCAAAAAGGGCATCGGGTGGGTCGATGTCCCAGATCGACATACCAGGCGATTGAACCAGATGACCCCCAAAACGGAAATTACCCGCAGCAAGCTGGCGACCCTTCGCATGCGACCCGATTGTGCGCGGTTCAGGTTGGGATACAAACCCGGTTGCCTTGCGGCTCAGCCCGCTGACCCGTGTCTGGATCTTGTCCATCACGGTAAACGTCCGGCCGACGCCATATCCTGCTTTCGGTCGTGCCCCGGTTGCCATTGATCTGCCCGTATTCTCGCGGCGATTTCACCTGCGGCCCTACATTTTGCACGGCCTTTTGCTCGGCGCTCAAATTAACCTTTCGGCCCGCGACTGTCACCCGCTATTGTGGTTTGCCCAGCGCGATCATGTAAAACCCGTCCATCCCACCTTTGTCGGCCCAATAATCCGGACGCAGGCGCAGACCGCCTTGTGGCGACACCCAAGCAGGATCAATGCCCAAAGAATCAACATCAGGGGCGATATCAATAAGACCCAGACGTTCTTTGGCCAGTTTCGCCTGACGCTCCCCCTCTTCGGTTAGAAGCGAACAAGTGCAATAAACCAACCGCCCACCGGGTTTGAGCATGTCTGCCGCACGATCCATCAGCTGTGCCTGCAATTCAAAGAGCGCGTCCAGCTCTTTGCCATGTTTCACATGCGGCAAATCCGGATGGCGCCGGATCGTCCCCGTTGCGGAACAAGGTGCGTCCAGCAGGATGGCATCAAATTGCTGATCCGGCGTCCAATTTAACGCGTCAGCTGTGATCGTGGTCGCATCCAACCCAGTCCGGCGTAGGTTTTCTTCCACCCGCGACATCCGGTCAATGGACACATCCAATGCCACCACGTCAGCTCCGGCCGCGGCCAATTGCAGTGTTTTTCCACCCGGCGCGGCACAAAGATCAAGGATCGCCTCGCCAGGTTGCGGGTTCAGCAGGTTTACCGCCAATGCTGCCGCAGCGTCCTGCACCCACCATGCGCCGTCTTCGAAACCCGGAAGCTCCGTCACTTGCGCAGAATTTCGCAATCGAAGGGACCCTGTGGGCAGAATTTCCGCGTCCAGTGTTTTTGCCCAATCATCAGTTGCTGTTTTATCTCGTAAGCTCAGATCAATTGGAGCGCCCGCCAAATGTGCCGCCTCCATCGCCCGCACAATGTCCTCGTTGTAGATATGTATGACCCGGCGACGTAGCCATTTCGGCAAAGGTTGCGGGTCCAGATCAGGCCAGATTTCAGGGCCATGTTCTGCAACCTTGCGCAAGACTGCATTGGCAAGACCAGAAAGCTTGCTGGCCTTGCGGCTTCGGCGCATCAGATTGACGGCTGTGTCGACGACCCCGTGGGCGGCCTCGCCTTCCTGACAAAGCTCTACCACTGCGACGCGCAGGATTGCCAGCGCGGCATGCGGCGGGGTGTGTTCCATAAACTGGCTGAGCACCAGATCCGCCCTGTCCAGATGGCGCAATGTTGTCGTCGCGAGGCGCTGCGCGCGGGCGCGGTCTGGCCCAGACAAACCAGCCATGGGCCCGGACGACCCAACTAGATCAGACAGTTGATGACGTTCTTCAAGCACGGCGCGCAGGATTTGAACAGCTGCACGGCGCGCCGCGAAACCGGGTTTTTCCCTTGATTGGTGGCGGGCACCACTGCGCGGCGATCTGTCAGACATCACTTGTCTCCTTTTGATGGGGACGTATATCAAGGCTATGACAGGAACAAGGATGCCGCTGCAATGTCAGATACTCCCCCAAAGCGCAAAGAGCTTTCAGCCGCCGCAAAACGCGCACTGAAGGAAGCGGAAGATCGGCGCAAAGCGGAAAAGGAATTGTCGCTACCGACAGAGCTTGGCGGGCGGGATGGCCCTGAACCCGTGCGCTATGGCGATTGGGAGAAAAAGGGAATCGCGGTCGATTTCTAAGCGCGCTAGCGTATCTTCAGGTCCGCGTAGCGCCCTGCACCTTTGTCGGACGTGAACCTGATCGTGTTTCCATCGACGCGCACTTCCTGACAATTCGGACCCAAATCTGTTTGGCCCCAATAAAGGTCGCGGCAGAAATATCCGTTTTGCCATTGCCACTGGCCACTGACATCCCGACCATATGCGCGGCCATCAATTTGACCTTCTGGCGTGACATTCAGTTTGATCGCAAACAGCGTCAGATGCTTGCCTTGAATTGCATCTATAAATTCCTGGCGGGTTTCGATCTTGGACAATTCAGCGAACGCCATTCCAGGAAGGAATGCCAAAGTACCGGCGACGGCCATTGAAAGAGCAACTGAGGTTTTCATACGATATTCTCCACCTTCTTGGTGGTAATACGCCCGGCCGCCCGTTTTGGTTCACATGGCGCGAAATTATTTCAGGCCGAGGACGTCCAGCATATCGTAAGCGCCCGCAGGTTTGCCTTGCGCCCAAAGTGCGGCCTTCAATGCCCCGCGCGCGAAAATTGCACGATCAGTGGCAAGGTGGCGCAAAACGATCCGCTCCCCTGCTGCGGCGAAAATGACGTCGTGTTCTCCAACGATATCGCCACCCCGAATTGCGGAAAATCCAATATCGCCCTTTTTACGGGCACCGGTGATGCCATCACGGCCAGCGTCGCGGGCCTGATCTAGGTCAATACCCCGTCCTTCTGCCGCCGCTTCCCCCAGCATCAATGCCGTTCCGGATGGTGCGTCGACCTTGTGGTGGTGATGCGCTTCAACGACTTCGATATCGAAGTCGTCGTCAAGCGCTTGGGCCACTTTCTTTGTCAGCTGTACCAGCAAATTAACCCCGAGGCTCATATTGCCAGCCCGAACAATCGCGGTTTTCGCCCCGCACGCGTCAATTGCAGCAATATCCTCGGCGCTCAGGCCAGTTGTGCCGACCACATGAACGGCACCGGTTTCTGCGGTAATCTCGGCATTGGCGACAGAAGCCGCAGGAGAGGTGAAATCGATCACAGCCTGTGCTTTGGCAAACAAGTTGGACGCGTCAGACGTCACCGGAATACCGTTTTCAGGTCCGCCCATCATCTTACCAAGATCATTAC
Source organism: uncultured Litoreibacter sp. (assembly GCA_947493265.1). Taxonomy (GTDB): domain Bacteria; phylum Pseudomonadota; class Alphaproteobacteria; order Rhodobacterales; family Rhodobacteraceae; genus Litoreibacter. The sequence continues at coordinate 50,355 of CANLQL010000001.1, forward strand.
CAACCCAGTCATGGCCGTCACACTCGGTCACGCCCACTAGCTGGGCCGACGCGCTTTCCATGACAGTTTTGATCAGCATCTGGCCCATGCGTCCGGATGCCCCAGTAACTACGATGCCAGGTAAATTGCTCATTTCTTCGTCTCCAATGTCTCAAAACGGGTGTAGGACCGCTTGCAAGGCGCTGGCAAGGGGCTTAAGTGCGCACGCATGGCAAAGAACTCTCATTTTTCAGGCGCGGGACCGTCTCAGCGGCAACTTCGTGTGGGCGAACTGATCCGGCGTACACTGGCGGATGTCTTGAACCGCGGCGATGTGCATGATCCCGATCTCAACCGGATGTCGATCACTGTCAGCGAGGTGCGCACGTCGCCCGACCTAAAGATCGCAACCGCGTTTGTTCTGCCATTGGGTGGCCACGGTCGCGAGGACGCCTTAGCGGCGCTGGCCCGCAACAAGGGTGAATTGCGCCGCGCGATCAGCAAGCAGATGACGCTGAAATATGCACCCGACTTGCGGTTTGTGATCGATGAAAGCTTCGATCAGATGGATGAAACACGCGCGCTTCTGCAAAGCGACGCTGTGCGCCGCGATCTGGAAGACTGATGGGGCGCAAGAAGGGCCGCGACGTTTCGGGCTGGCTTGTGATCGACAAGCCTGCCGGAATTACCTCCAGCGCTGTGGTCAACAAGGTCCGCTGGGCCTTTGACGCCAAGAAAGCAGGTCATGCGGGGACGCTTGACCCAGATGCAACTGGGCTTTTGGCCGTCGCGCTTGGCGAAGCGACGAAAACCGTGCCTTACATAACCGATGCCTTAAAGGCCTACCGATTTACTGTTCGCCTTGGCCAAGCAACAAATACGGATGACGCCGAAGGGGAGGTAACATCCGAAAGTGTCCTTCGCCCAAGTGATACCGAAATAGATGCAGCACTTTCGCACTTCATCGGTGATATCGAACAAGTGCCACCGCAATTTTCCGCCGTGAAGGTTGATGGGCAGAGGGCCTATAAGCTTGCCCGCGCCGGTGAAGATCTTGAGCTGATTTCCCGCCCCCTTTTCGTCGAGTCCCTGACACGTGTTGAGCGGCCTGACATCGATCATGTCACACTTGAAATGGTGTGCGGCAAAGGCGGCTATGTCCGCTCCATCGCGCGGGATCTGGGCGAAGCGCTGGGCTGTTTCGGTCATGTCCGCGAATTGCGACGCATTTGGTCTGGTCCATTTGATGTCGAAGACTCCGTCTCGCTTGATCAAATCGAAGCAAACGCCAAATCACCGGATCTGGACACGCATCTTCTACCATTGGAAACCGGATTGTCTGACTTGCCGGAACTGCCCTGCACAGCGGAAGGTGCAGCCAAGCTGCGAAACGGCAATCCCGGGATGGTGATCACATCAGACGCGGCCTACGGGGATGAGGCCTGGGCATCATACCAAGGCCAGGCAATCGCTGTCGGCTCCTATAAGGCCGGAGAACTTCACCCCGCACGCGTTTTCCTTCACGCTAAACTGTAACAATTCGCCCGCGAAAGTGGATTGCAGTTTCAAATCCACCCGCAGAACCGGACGAATGTTACAATTTCTCACGGATGCCGTCACCGAAGAACATCCCTTCGTGAGTTTGGTTTCGGGTGGGCCCCTGCTGGTCTACCCATGTCCCAACAATTCATTCTGGAGACATCTTATGACCCGCAAAATCTGGACAATTCTTGTCGCTGGTGCCTTGGCCACCATCGCGTTTGATCTTTTTGGACAAGGGATCAGCCCATTCTTTGGGTTTGCCAAACTCGCCCCTGCTGGCCTTGCCAATGGAACGTTGAACACTGTTTTCGGCTCCGTTCCCAAAGGCTCCGGTGATATCCTGCATATCCTGACGGGTATGTTCGTCTACACTTTGGGCTACCTGCTTGTAGCTCGCCCGATCCAACAAAAGATCGTTCCATCATTGCAATGGGCGATCACAGCCGTGGTCTATGGCATCGGTCTTTGGGTGTTCGCACTTTACGGTGTTGCGCATCTGATTGCTGGAAACAAACCATTCCTGGGGTTTACAGGCATCACATGGGTCGCGCTTTGGGGACATGTGATCTATGCGCTGGTCGCGGTCTACATTCTGGAAAAGCGGCCCCATCTGAAGTGATTTTGCCAAGCGGGGGCGCGCCCCTCTTGCGAGGGTGCGCGCCTCCTGTCAAAACGACGAGATGATCGTCAAAGAATTCCTCAAAGGTGATGCCCATAGCGCTGCGATTTACTCGCCATGCGAGAAATATCGCTACGCGTTAACGCGGATCTGGGACCCACAGGGGCGTAAGATTTCTTTTGTCATGCTGAACCCGTCTACCGCGACCGAGGTTCAAAATGATCCCACTGTTGAACGGTGTGAACGGCGGGCGCGAGCCTTGGGATTTGGCGCATTCAGAGTTTGCAATATTTTTGCATGGCGGGACACGGACCCCTTCAAAATGCGCAAATCAAAAGCCCCTGTTGGACCAGCCAATGATGCGGCTATTCTGGAAGCACAAGACTGGGCGGATGCAACCTTGTGTGCGTGGGGCACCCACGGGGATCATCTTTCCCGCGGACCCGCGGTCGAAAATCTGCTGCGCCGGTCTGGTGGCAACCTCTATCATCTGGGGCTTTCTAAAGCCGGGCACCCCAAACATCCGCTCTATATTTCGTACCAACAACAGCCGGAGCTTTGGACATGACCTCGTCAGATCTTCCCGGGTTTTCACATCAGATGATCGCCAATGGTTCGGTGAACCTATCGATCCATGTTGGTGGAACAGGTCCTGCTTTGGTTCTGCTGCACGGGTTTCCGCAAAACCATATGGCCTGGGCCGGGTTGGTGCCTGAACTGAGCAAGCATTTCACCTGCATCGTGCCTGATCTACGGGGGTATGGTGACAGCGACGCGCCGCATGATGATCCTGACCACGTGACGTACTCCAAACGCGTCATGGCGCAGGACCTCGCTGCTGTTTTGGATCATTTTGATCTTCGCAAAGCCCATGTTCTGGGCCATGACCGCGGCGCCCGCGTGGCTTACCGGTTTGCTCTGGACCATCCGGACCGAATAGAAAAGCTGGGTATTTTGGAGATTTTGCCAACTTCGGAGTATTGGGATGCGTGGGGGGCCGTTCTGGGACTGGCTGCATATCATTGGACTTTCCTCGCCCAACCCAGCCCATTGCCAGAGCGGATGATCAATGCCGATCCACAAGCCTATATCGATTGGACGCTGCAAAGCTGGACACTGAACAAATCGCTTGATCCGTTTCCGGCATCAGCTTTGGCATCGTACCGCAGGCAATCGGCGAGCCCGGCCCGCATCCATGCCATGTGCGCTGACTACCGGTCAGGGGCCAGCTATGATCGAAAGCTGGATGAAGATGACAAAGCCAATGGCAACAAAATCAAAGCGCCTGTGATGTTTCTGTATTCCGACCACGGTTTCCCAGCCCGGATCGGATCGGCAGAAACAATTTGGCAGAATTGGGCAGAAGATGTCCGGACCCAAAGCTGCACATGCGGACATTTTGTCATGGAAGAAAATCCCGCAGCTGTTTTGGACTGTTTCCTTCCGTTTTTCACTTCCCCCTAGTCCAGATCAGGGGTTCCAACGCGCTTTGCCAACGGCAAAGCGCAAAACCTCGGGTAAAACCGAATGGTTTTTCCTTTTAATTCAGACGAATCTCTCCTATATGCCAGCATCCGCAACCATAGCGGAGCCTCCATGGGCCTAGCTGGACGACATCCCGGCCTGCGCCATAACCCTTTAACTGATGAAGGAGACCCCGATGTCGATTACACCAGAGCTCAAAGCGAGCCTTATGAAAGAATACGCAACGAAAGAGGGCGACACAGGGTCCCCCGAAGTTCAGATTGCGATTCTGACCAGCCGTATCAACACGCTGACAGAACACTTCAAGACCCATAAGAAAGACAATCACGGGCGTCGTGGTCTTTTGAAAATGGTCGCATTGCGCCGGAAACTTCTCGACTACCTCAAAGGTAAAGAGGAAAAGCGCTACACAGACCTGATCGCGCGTTTGGGCATCCGCCGCTAAGCTTGGTTTTTTGGGATTTCGGACCTGGAAACCCTCTGAAACCACAAAAAGCACACAAGAATACGGAAACGCTCGCCAGAACGGCGGGCGTTTTTTGTATTCCCAGCGATATGGCTGACCACAACCTGTTGCGCATTCGCGACAGTTTTACCCCTGATAGGCCCAAGATAAGCCGTTTAAGTGCTTGGTGTCAGGGAATAAGGCAGAAATGCGCTTTGAAACAGTTTTATGAAAAACTGTATGTTTCCGTTTTTGCACTTTTCGGGGATGTCTGGTCGCAGTAAGAACGCCTCAGGTTAGCGCCCGTTGCGTTCTTAGTCAGTTTGCTTGCCCAGCAGTTTCTCCGTTTTTCAGAGTTTGGCGTTAACCGCTCTCTTCCGAACTTGTCAGTTTATTCGCATGTGCCCGTCGATTCGGGAAGTAAGGTGATCCTTACCTTTTTGAAATCGGCGGAATTTCGGTCAGGATCGTCCCGGCGCATCGAAATCCACCCTGCATCAGCGGATGGCTTTCCAAACCCGCAAAACCCCTATATAGCCCCCGTATCTGAGACGTAGCGCCTTGACCCCGGCGCTATACAAAGGACTTAGGGGTCGGCGGCAATGGGGCCGCCATTGAAATGGGAGACCCGGAACGCCGGGAGTGCTCCCTCATAGGAAACGCTACATGTTTAACGTAACTAAAAAATCCATCGAGTGGGGTGAGGAAACTCTGACGCTCGAAACCGGCAAGATTGCGCGTCAGGCTGACGGCTGCGTCGTTGCCACATACGGTGAGACCTCCGTTATGGCCGCCGTCACTTTTGCAAAACAGCAAAAGCCTGGTCAGGACTTCTTTCCGCTGACCGTTCACTACAACGAGAAATACTATGCCGCCGGTAAAATCCCTGGCGGTTTTTTCAAACGCGAAGCGCGCCCGACGGAAAAAGAGACGCTGACAAGCCGTCTGATCGACCGTCCGATCCGCCCGCTGTTTGTTCCCGGCTTCAAAAACGAAGTTTTGGTGATCTGTACTGTGCTGAGCCACGATCTGGTCAATGACCCCGATATGGTTGCAATGATCGCAGCCTCTGCAGCGCTGACAATTTCCGGCGCGCCTTTCATGGGTCCAATCGCTGCTTGCCGCGTTGGCTTTGAGGATGGTGAATACATCCTGAACCCAGAACTCGACGACATGCACAACCTGCGCCACAACCCAGAGCAACGTCTGGACCTTGTCGTTGCAGGTACCAAAGACGCCGTGATGATGGTCGAGTCAGAAGCTTATGAGCTGTCCGAGGAAGAAATGCTGGGTGCCGTAAAATTTGCCCACGACCAAATTCAGCCAGCCATCGATCTGATCGTTGATTTCGCCGAAGACTGCGCGAAAGAGCCGTTTGACTTCCAAGCGCCTGACTATTCAGACCTTTACAAAGCTGTGTCCAAAGCTGGTGAGAAAGCAATGCGCGCTGCATATGCGATCACCGACAAGCAAGAGCGGACAACAGCCGTTGCGGAAGCCAAGGAAACTGCGAAATCCGGCCTCAGCGAAGAGCAGCTGGAAGACGAAAACCTTGGGTCTGCTTTGAAGAAGCTGGAAAGCTCGGTTCTGCGCGGCGATGTCGTGAAGAACAAAAAGCGTATCGATGGCCGGAAACTGGACGAGATCCGCGATATTGTTTCCGAAGTTGGCATCCTGCCACGGACACACGGGTCCGCGTTGTTTACGCGTGGCGAGACGCAGGGTCTGGTCGTGACGACGCTGGGCACTGGCGACGATGAGCAAATGATCGACAGCCTGCAAGGCATGTATAAGTCGAACTTCCTGCTGCATTACAACTTCCCACCCTACTCGGTCGGTGAAGTTGGTCGTTTCGGCCCTCCCGGTCGCCGTGAAATTGGTCACGGGAAATTGGCATGGCGTGCGCTTCAAGCGGTTCTGCCAGCACCAACTGACTTCCCATACACTGTGCGCGTCGTCTCCGAGATTACCGAATCCAACGGATCGTCTTCCATGGCGTCTGTTTGTGGTGGCTCCTTGTCTATGATGGATGCGGGCGTCCCGCTGAAAGCACCGGTTGCCGGTGTGGCGATGGGTCTGATCCTGGAAGATGACGGTTCCTACGCGGTTCTGTCCGATATCCTGGGTGACGAAGATCACTTGGGCGACATGGACTTCAAAGTGGCCGGGACCGAGAACGGCATCACGTCGCTGCAGATGGACATCAAAGTCGCGGGAATCACGCCAGAGATCATGTCCACAGCGCTGGAGCAGGCCAAAGCCGGCCGGATGCACATCCTTGGCGAAATGAACAAAGCCCTGTCCTCTGCGGGCGACTTCTCTGTTCACGCGCCACGGATCGAGACGATGCAGGTTCCAACCGACAAGATCCGTGAAGTGATCGGCTCTGGCGGTAAAGTGATCCGCGAAATCGTTGAAGTGTCCGGCGCGAAAGTCGACATCAACGATGATGGCGTGATCAAGATCGCATCTCCGAACGGCGAGGCCATCAAGAAGGCCTATGACATGATCCACTCGATCGTGGCAGAGCCGGAAGAAGGTATGGTCTACACTGGGACAGTCGTGAAAATCGTTGATTTCGGTGCCTTCGTGAATTTCTTCGGAAAGCGCGATGGTCTGGTCCACGTATCCCAGATCGAAAACCGCCGTTTGAACCACCCTTCCGATGTCCTGAAAGAGGGCCAGGAAGTGAAGGTCAAACTGCTGGGCTTCGATGATCGCGGCAAGGTCCGCCTGTCGATGAAAGTCGTCGACCAGGAAACCGGCGAAGAGATCAAGAAAGAGGAAGCCGCTGAAGAGTAATCTTCGCGCTTTCGACATTGAATTGGGCCCCATTGCATCGCATCGGGGCCCTTTTTCTTGTCAAATCGATTTTTGATTTACCCGCTTCGACAGCTCCGCGGCACTTTCCTTGCGCTCGCTATAGCGATCCAGAAGATAGTCCCGGTTGTCACGGGTCAGCAGGGTGAATTTGATCAGTTCTTCCATGACATCAACCATCCGGTCATAGAAGGGTGACGGTTTCATCCGACCGTCGCTGTCAAACTCCAGAAACGCTTTCGGGGTTGAGGACTGATTGGGAATGGTCAGAAGCCGCATCCAACGGCCCAGAATGCGCAACTGATTGACCGCGTTAAAACTCTGTGAGCCTCCGCAGACCTGCATGACTGCAAGCGTCTTGCCTTGTGTCGGCCGCACGCCACCCAGCGATAGAGGGATCCAGTCGATCTGCGTTTTCATGATTCCAGTCATCGCACCGTGGCGTTCTGGTGAACACCAGACCATCCCGTCTGACATCGTCACAAGATCTCGCAACTCTTGAACCTTCGGATGGCTGGCATCCGCGTCGTCGGGCAGCGGCAGGCCCGATGGATTGAACGTTAATATGTCTGCACCAAGTCGCAAAAGGACGCGCGCTGCCTCTTCTGTCATCAGCCGGCTGTAAGATGTCTGACGAAGCGATCCGTAAAGCATAAGTATCTTTGGCGCGGTGTCTCTACGGCTTGGGGTAAACAGCCGCTCCGCATCGATCTGATTGAAATTCTGATCTTCGATATTTGGGGTTTCGGTCATTCTTCTATGTCCTGACAGCGTGTTTTGTGGTCTGAAAGCTGCTGCAATGTCGGAGACGACGCAGCCCTGTTCAACCGCAATATTTCCTCAATTTTCGTCATTGTTTCCCCACTGGATACAATAGCGGCGAAAACAGCGCTTGCGACGCCACGTCAACCGCCAAAGGGCCCAATTTATGTTTTTGAAATTGGCAAATGATCCGCTAGGCTGAAGGGATAACTAGTTCTTTGGGGGAACCAATGCGTAATTTCGTCGGATCGGCAATCACAATTGCCGCGATCACTTTGTCAGCTCCGCTTTCTGCGTCGACACTGACTGATACTTTTTCCAGCTTCTGGGTTTTGGGCGATAGCCTGAGCGACAACGGAAATCTGTTGGAAGCGACAGGAAACCCGCCGTTCCCCTATTTCGAAGGCCGGTTCTCAAACGGACCTGTTTGGAATGAAAACATCATCGAAGAATTCGTAGGCGCAGGACAAGCACCTGTCGTGGGCGCACCGGGTGTCGGATCGTTCGAAGGCAACTTCGCGTATGGCGGTGCCCGGACATCTGGTGAGAATGAGCAAGGACCGATCCCAGGTCTTGACCAACAGGTTCAACTGTTCACCGCCTTCGCAAGCGGCCAAATGGGCGACAATCCCCTGGTGTCGATCTGGGCTGGTGCAAACAACATTTTCCAAGACCTTGACGAGCCGCGTATCGGACAGTCCGCCCGTGGTGCTGCGAACGATGTTGCCTCCAGCATTCGGTCGCTCAACGCGCTTGGTGTTCAGAACTTCCTGGTTTTCAACCTGCCGGATATTGGCGTCACACCCTCTTATGCAGGTACGGATGAAGCCCGCCGCGCGACCCGCGCGACAAATGCTTTCAACCGCCGCCTGGACCGTCAGGTCAACCGGTTGGAAAACCGTCTCGATGTGAACATCATCGAGATCGACATCTTCTCTTTGTTCAACGACATCACAGATGGCACGAGCGAATATGAATATGCCAACTTCGAAGACCAGTGCATCCAGAACCTGACAAACGGTGCCTGCGACCCGACAAGCTGGTTGTTCTGGGACGGTGTTCACCCAACCGCTGCCGCGCATGCAGATATCAATGAATATGTCCGCGCGCGGATCGCCGAAGAACTGTCCGTGGTGCCACTGCCAGCCAGTGGATTGCTTCTGGTCTTTGGTCTGGGTGCGTTCGCTGCCTTCCGTCGCCGCGCCGCATAAATCAAACCAACCACCGAATTTTTAAAGTCCCGCTTCTGGCGGGACTTTTTCTTTTTTGGGAATGCCGTGTCTTTGTCGCTTCCCTGTTGCGCGATGGCGTGTCCTTCGCAGCCTTGATCAAAGATGCCGGATAGAAACCCTACAAACCATGTTGCACAAAACCTATCTGTCGCGCAGGTTAGCCCAAATTTATTAGGAGGACCCCATGTCCAATTCGAAGAATTTCTACATCAATGGCCAATGGGTCGCCCCGGAAAAGACACATGATTTCGACGTGATTAACCCCTCAAACGAAGAGGTTTGCGCGACAATTTCCTTGGGGTCCGAAGCAGATACCAACAAGGCCGTTGCGGCTGCAAAAGCGGCCTTCTGCAGCTGGTCGCAAACCTCTAAGGCCGAGCGCAGGAAGTATCTGGCGAAGCTATTGGATATCTACAAAGCACGGTCCGAAGAAATGGCGCAAGCCATCAGCCTGGAAATGGGTGCACCGCAGGATTTGGCGCGCGCGCAACAAGTCGGTGCCGGCTCCTGGCACCTTGATGGATTTCTCAAAGCGTTCGACGAGTTTGAGTTTGAGCGGGACTTCACAGCGACTGAGAAGACGCTTTACGAACCGATCGGCGTCTGCGCCTTGATCACACCTTGGAACTGGCCAATGAACCAGATCGTTCTCAAGGTTATTCCAGCCTTGGCGACCGGATGTACGATGGTTCTCAAGCCTTCCGAAATTGCACCGCTGTCTGGTCTTCTGTTTGCAGAATTTGTTCATGAAGCAGGCTTCCCTGCGGGTGTCTTCAACCTTGTGAACGGGGATGGCCCGGGTGTCGGCAGTCAGCTGTCAGCGCATCCTGACATCGACATGGTAAGCTTCACAGGCTCCTCCCGTGCGGGTCGTCTGATCTCGGTCGCGGCGGCTGAAACTTTGAAGCGTGTTAGCCTGGAGCTTGGGGGCAAGGGGGCGAATATTATCTTCGCAGATGCCGATGAGAAGGCGGTAAAAAGCGGCGTCATTCGCTGCTTCCGCAATACCGGGCAAAGCTGCAATGCACCAACTCGGATGCTAGTCGAGCGGTCGCGCTACGCTGAAGCGGTTGAACAGGCCACTGAAACAGCAAAAGCGACAACTGTTGGACCCGCCGACGAGGAAGGCCGTCATATCGGTCCACTGGTTAGTGAGATGCAGTTCGGCAAGGTTCAAGACCTGATTGAGCAAGGCATCGCGGAAGGTGCCAAGCTGATGGCAGGCGGAACAGGTCGTCCTGACGGTTTGAACCGTGGCTATTATTGCCGTCCAACGGTGTTTGCCGACGTGACGCCTGATATGACGATCTACAAGGAAGAGATCTTCGGCCCGGTTCTGTCGATCATGCCTTTTGACACTGAAGAAGACGCAATCGCGATTGCCAATGACACGCCTTATGGGCTGACGAACTACATCCAAACGGCCGATGATGAAAAACGCCGGCGTGTCGCGCGCCAGCTTCGGTCTGGTATGGTCGAAACCAACGGCTCCGGTTTTGCGCAAGGGTCTCCGTTCGGAGGTTACAAGCAGTCCGGTAATGGTCGCGAAGGCGGCAAGTTCGGTCTTGAGGAATTCTGCGAGGTCAAAGCCGTTTCCGGCTGGACATCGTAAACAAACCTGGGGCCGGGCGTGATTGTTCGGCCCTATTCCAAGATGGTGCGAACGTCGGTTTTGACGGAATTTGCGATGAAGCACGCATCATGCGCGGCGTGATGAAGCGCCTCAAGCTTCGCTTCATCAGGGGCTGGACCTGACCACGTGACCTGCGGGTGCAGCTCAACCACCGAAATCCAGACGCGCCCTTTGTCGTTCACCATTTTCCCAACAGCATTGTCCCGATAGCTTTCGACGTTAAAACCCGCCCGCCGGGTGAGATCCAAGAACCAAAGCATATGACAAGATGACAGGGAGGCGACGAACGCCTCTTCAGGATCGACCGCCTCGGCCGACGAATACGGAAGCGGCACAACATCCGGGGACGCTGATCCTGGCACAACCGCTCCCCCATCGAAGGACCAGCGATGTTCGCGGCTGTAGGTATTTGCGGCGAAATCGGCGTCGCCGACATGCCATTCGACCAATGCTGTGTGGTTAGACATCTTGTCCCTCCTGCTTCAAAACGGACATTTCGATTTGAACTCCATACCGCGGCCACCATCCGGGTGACGCAAGCGCAAGCTTTCTGCATGCAGCATCATGCGCGGATATTCCAACGCTTGGCCAGTTGCGTAGAACGGATCACCCAGAATTGGGTGGCCCAGCGCTTGCATGTGAACCCGCAGCTGATGGGAACGTCCGGTTTTTGGCATCAAGCGCATCCGGCTGGTGCCCTGTTCGTGACGCAACACCCTATAGTCAGTGATTGCCTGCTTCCCAGTCTCGTGATTCACGTGTTGCAAAGGGCGGTTTGGCCAATCGACAATCAGCGGTAGATCAATCGTTCCCGAACGCTCTGCCACTTCACCCCAAACCCGCGCAACATAGGTCTTCTTGGTCTGGCGCTTTTCGAATTGCAGCCCGATATGGCGCTGGGCATGCGGGGTCAATGCGAACACCATAACGCCGGAGGTGTCCCGATCCAGCCGGTGGATCAAAAGCGCCTGCGGAAACACGGCTTGCACCCGCGCGATCAGGCAGTCTGTCAAATGCGGGCCCTTACCTGGAACCGACAAAAGACCTTCAGGCTTCTCAACCGCAAGGATCTGGTCGTCATCATGCAAGATCGCTAAAGGCGTATCCGGTGGATTGTAGTCGTAACTCATGGCCCCGGGCATAACGCTGTCCGGGGCCAAATGTCCAATGGGATCAGACTTTGACGCGTTCAGAGCGCGGGTCATAGAACGGCTTTGAAGATACTTCTGCCTTCACCCGCGTTCCAGCAACGTCGATTTCATAGGACGATGCCAGAACATCAGCGAGCTTTTCGCCTTTGCATGGAATATACCCCATCCCCATCGCACCACCCAGATGGTGACCATAGGCACCGGATGTCAGGTAGCTGACAATTTCACCGTCGCGCAGCACCGGCTCCGCATGATAAAGCAGCGGTTCGGCATCGGTCAGCTTGAACTGCAAAAGCCGCATATCAAGACCGTTTTCCTGCTTTTCAAGGATCGCGTCGCGGCCGATATAGTCGGCTTTGTCTTTCTTGACGGCGAAGCCAAGGCCAGCCTCCATCACATGATCTTCCGACGTGATATCATGACCGAAATGGCGGAAGCCTTTTTCGATCCGGCAGGTGTCCATCATATGCATGCCGCATAGTTTCAGATCCATGTCCTGACCTGCATCCCAGAGCGTTTCAAACACATGGCCCGCCTGATCCGCAGAGACGTAGATTTCCCAACCAAGCTCGCCTACATAAGTCACACGGTGCGCCCGGGCGAGACCCATGCCGATCTCTACCTCTTGCGCGGTGCCGAACGGGTTCACGTTGTTTGAAAAGTCCGCCGGAGAGACCTTTTCGAGCAAAGCCCGTGCGTTTGGCCCCATCACCGCGAGAACACCTTCACCAGCTGTCACGTCGGTGATGACAACGTTGAATTTACCTGCGTGTCGCCGCATCCAGGTTTCATCGGCAAGCCGCGTGGCGGCAGGCGTGACGACAAGGTAAGCGGTCTCCGATAGCCGGGTCACTGTCACGTCAGCTTCAATCCCCGCATTCGTGTTCAAAAACTGCGTGTAGACGATCTTGCCCACGGGCACAGAATAGTCGCCCCCTCCGACATAGTTCATGAACGCTTCGGCGTCGCGACCTTCGACCCGCAACTTTCCGAAAGACGACATGTCGTACATGCCGACATTGCTGCGGATTGCGACATGTTCTTCGGCAACGTTGTCGAAGAAGTTTTGGCGCTTCCAGCTATATTCATATTCCGCTGCTTGGTCGGGTCTAGAGAACCAGTTGGCCCGCTCCCAACCCGCAAGCTCCCCCATCACGGCACCTTTGTCCAAAAGCTGTTGATGGAAAGGGGTACGACGCACTCCGCGCGCTGTTTTCTTCTGCAGATATGGGAAGTGATCAGCATAGAGCAGCCCCAATGTCTCTTTGGAGCGTTCAAACAGGTAGTTTTTGTTGCCCTGGAACGGCTGCATCCGGGAAATATCGACGTCCCCCAGATCAAAGGGTTTCTGACCTTCATCCATCCATTGCGCCAAGGCGGAGCCTGCCCCGCCAGCTGATTGAATACCGATGGAGTTGAACCCTGCCGCAACCCAGAAATTGTCCATCTCAGGCGCAAGGCCAAGGTGATAAGCGTCATCAGGCGTGAAGCTTTCCGGACCATTGAAGAATGTATGAATGCCAGCTTCCGCCAACATCGGCATCCGTTCAACGGCGGCTTCCAAGATTGGTTCAAAATGGTCGAAGTCTTCCGGCAGCTGGTCGAATTCAAAATCCTGCGGAATGCCGTCCATCGCCCAAGGCTTGGATTCGGGCTCAAAGGCACCCAGCAGCATTTTTCCGGCATCTTCTTTGTAGTAAGCGCACTCATCCGGCACCCGGAGGACCGGCATCTGCGACAGCCCGGAAATGCTTTCGGTCACGATGTAGAAATGCTCACAGGCATGAAGCGGGACATTTACATTTACCATGCGACCGATTTCATGCGCCCACATGCCGCCGCAGTTGACGACATGTTCAGCCTCGATGGTGCCGATCTCACCGGCTTTGTTTTCCCACTCTACACTCGTAGCACGGCGACCGGTTTTGTTGATCGCAGTGACGCGGGTGCCCTCGCGGACGATGGCCCCTTTCATTCTTGCGCCTTTTGCAAGCGCATGGGCGATATTGGCTGGATCCCCCTGACCATCCAACGGCAGATAGACCCCACCAGCGACGCCGTCGATATTGATATGCTCGTAGCGTTTCTTGACTTCGTCCGGGCTGATCGGTTCGGCCTCCACGCCAAAAGAACGCGCCATCGCGGCTTGGCGATTAATCTCTTCCAGACGCTCTTCGGTCAAAGCCACGGTGATGGAGCCGCAGCGCTTGAACCCTGTGGCAACCCCTGTTTCGGCTTCCAGATCGCCGTAAAGTTCTTGGCTGTATTTCGCCAATTTGGTCATGTTCTTTGTTGCCCGCAATTGGGCGATCAGACCCGCGGCGTGCCATGTCGTGCCAGAGGTCAGCTGCTTGCGCTCAAGCAGAACGATGTCTTTCCAGCCGATCTTTGCCAAGTGGTATGCGACCGAACAACCGATGACACCGCCGCCAACAATCACGACACGGGCTTTGTTTGGAAGATCAGCCATCAGGCAGCTCCTTTGAAACGTCTTGAAAGTTCTTTGATATGATCCGGGCCTACCTCGCAGCAGCCACCGATCAGGCGCGCACCGTGTTCCGCCCAAACCGACGCAAATTCAGCATAGGCATCCGGTGACAAATCCTTGCGCACCTCCAATTGATCAACCGTCGCACCGATTGTGCTAAAGCTGTCGGCAATGGAGACAAAGCCGTTCGCGTAGCCACCAAGTGGGGTGTCCGTCTTCAATTCGGCCAAGGCCTGGCTGACAGCCTCGGGCGCAGAGCAATTGATCAAAAGCGCCGCCGGCGCGAATTCGTCCAGCAACGGCAGAATGTCAGTCACCGGCTCGCCCGAACGAAGCTTGCTTCCGTCATCATCGTCGACAGAAACTGCCAACCAGACTGGAAGGTTTGTGACGCTACTGCCCATCAGACCACCGCGGGCCTGATCAACCGATGACATCGTCTCCAGGATATGGAAATCGACATAGTCCGCATGACGGCGCGCCAGCATGGCATAGGTTTCGGCCGCAACCTCAGCCGGTGGCGCTTTGTCTGGCTGATAGGAAAATCCCAATGGTCCAAGTGACCCGGCAACTTGTCCGGACCCATGCGCATCACGGGCTTCACAAGCCAGAGTGCACGCAAGGATGCCCAGCGCGTCCAGCTTGTCTTCAATTCCATGATGGACAAGGCGGTCTGGCAAGACAGAATAGGTGTTGGTCGTCGCAATCTCAGCCCCTGCATCAAAATACAGTCTGTGGACGTCTCGCACCAGATCAGGATCATCTAGCAAGAACTGCACTGACCACAAACCGGTCGGCGTATTGCCCGACCGGTTGAGCAGCTCCTGCCCCATTCCGCCATCCAGAATTTTTACATCTGTCATTTCCACACCTGTTCGCGCGTTAGCGGCGGACGGCAAAATAAGGGGGGTCGATCCCCCCGGTTTTGCAGCGCCCTCATGCACGGATCCGTTCGTTTTCGGGATCCCACAAAGGTTGATCAGCTTGAACGACGGCCTTGCAGCGCTCCCCGTAGATTTCAACCTCAAGCTCAGTGCCCTCAACAGCCAAATCCGCTTTCACCACACCAAGCGCGACAGATTTGTTGATCCGGTACCCCCAATCACCCGAGGTCGTTTCGCCCACGACTTCATCACCACGCCAAACCGTTGACATGTAGGGTGCATCTGCGTCGCCAGCATCAACGAGCAATGTCACAAAGGCCTTCTTCGACCCTTGCTGCATTTCGTTCGCAAGCGCCGCTTTACCAGGGAAGTCCTGTTCCTTGTTCAAGCGAAGGAACCTTTCCATCCCACCTTCCAACAGGGTGTAATCGGTAGACAGATCGCCCTTCCATGTCCGGTAGCCCTTTTCGATCCGCATCGAATTCAGGGCGTACATGCCGAATGGTTTTGCGCCTGCGCTACGCACGGCCTCGTAAATTGCGGCGCTGTCGTCAAAGGCGGAATGAATTTCCCATCCTAATTCACCGGCAAACGAGATGCGCATCAGCTTCACGGGTTTGCCTGCAATTTCAGCGTCCTGATGGGTCAACCAACCAGCGGTCAAATCCGCATTTGGCGCTAGTCCTTGCACAAGTTCGCGAGACTGCGCACCGGTCACGAGGGCTGTGGACCAATCAGTGGTGATATCCGTCATGCTCAAGGAGCCATCGACGGGCAGACGGGCTTTGAGGAATTCAAAGTCGTGCCATTGTGCGACCGCCGCGGTCATCAGCCAAAAATCATCTTCGCCAAAGCGGATGATTGTAACCTCTGTGACGATGCGACCGCGACTGTCTGTAAAGTAGCCAAGGTTCATGCGACCTGCTTTCGGCAACGCACCCGTGACTTGGCCACGCAACCATTCCGCAGCACCTTCACCGCTTAACGTATAGCGCGAGAAGCCCGGCATATCGAGGACACCCACAGCGTTCGTGCAGGCCTCAACCTCCTCCTTGATGCGCTGTGCCCAAGGTCCCTGGCGGTCCCAAGTATGAGTTGCTTCTTCGGACGTGTCGTCGCCCTCTTGTGCAAACCAGTTTGCGCGTTCCCAGCCGTTATAGGCCCCCATTTGCGCGCCAGATGCCAGCAGCGTTGCATGGTTCGGCGACAATTTCTTGTCCCGACCTGCAGGCCATTCGTGATGCGGAAAGTGCATCGCATATTCGTGGCCATAGGTTTCCAGCGCTTTGGCCAAGCAATAATCGTGATCTGCAAAGTCGGTGTAGCGGCGTGGGTCTGCGGCCCACATATCGTCTTCGGTTTCACCATACATGATCCACTCAGACAGGACTTTCCCAGCGCCGCCGCCTTGCGCGATGCCGAAGGTAAAGGAGTGCCCCTCATAGGCGTTTTTGACACCCGGCATCGGACCAATCATCGGCAGCCCGTCCGGCGCATAGGGGATTGGGCCGTTGATATTGCGCTCAACGCCGCCCTCACCCAGCAGCGGCACACGAGCCATTGCGTCTTCGATGTAAAATTCCAGACGTTCCAGGTCATCCGGATACAGTTGGAACGAAAAGTCTTCCGGCATTGGATCATCAGGTGTCACCCAATGCGCCTTACAATTCCGCTCATACGGTCCGAGGTTCAGACCGTATTTATCCTGACGCAGGTAATAGCTTATATCGACGTCGCGGATCAGCGGCATCTTGTGACCCTTTTCCTTGGTCCAGGCTTCCAGCTCCGGCAGCTGCCCGGTCAGAAAGTACTGGTGGCTCATCACGACCATCGGCACGGTCCGACCGCCGAACGGTTTGAACATCTCTCCGACGCGCTGCGCGTAGTACCCGGCGCAGTTGACGACTTTCTCGCAGCGGATATCGCCTTTTTCGGTTTTGACGATCCACTCATCGCCATCGCGATCAATGCCGGTTACCGGGCAGAAACGCTCGATCTGGCCACCTGCATCCCGCGCGCCCTTGGCCAAAGCCTGGGTCAACTGTGCTGGATCGATGTCGCCATCCAGCGGGTCCCAAAGGCCGCCTTCCAGATCATGGGTTTCCATGAAGGGGTTCATCTCTTTCATCTCGGCATTGGTGACGATGTCCATTTGCAGGCCCTGATAGCGGCCCATGCCCGCGACGCGTTCGAACTCCTGCATCCGCTCTTTGGAATGGGCGAGACGAATAGACCCGGTGACGTGGTAGTTCATCGGGTAGTCAACGTCGTCTGCCAATGTGCGGTACATTTCCAGGCCGTAGCGCTGGATATTCATGATCCCCCAAGAGCCCGCAAAGTTCGGACAGTTGCCTGCCGCGTGCCAGGTTGATCCGGCGGTCAGCTCGTTCTTCTCAAGAAGAACACAGTCTTTCCAACCAGCTTTCGCCAGGTGGTAAAGTGTGGACGTCCCGACGACGCCGCCTCCGATGATGACCACGCGGGCCGTTGTTGGAAAATCGGACATTGGTTGAGTGCTCCCTAGTATTTCTCGATATGCGGCGCGTCGTCCGCAATTTGATAATATTCACCCTTGTCTGCGGTGAAGATGTGTTTGCCCGGTTTCAGCCGGTTAGGTGTCTCGATACAGCCTGCCGCGATGCCGATGCCGTCTTCATCATTCATCCGGTAAAACAGGCTTGAGCCGCAGCGGTTACAAAACCCCCGCTTTGCAAAATCCGAAGAGGCATACCATGTCAGCCCATCGTCAGCGGTGAAGGTCAGCGACGCAAAGGGCGCGCGGGTGGCGGCCCATTGATGCCCGCTTGTGCGTCGGCATTGGCTGCAGTGGCAAAATGTGACTTCTTCGCGAAGCTCGGGTGCCTCGAACGCGACCGCTCCACATTCACAACGTCCTTTGAACATCATGCCCTCCCCGGTGATGAGGCGCTGCCCAGAAGGATCCCGTAGATCACAAAGCAGGCCGACATCAGGCGTCTGACCCAAGTATTGAGAACTGCACCAAGTGCCGCCTTGCCAATGCCAGCGCCAATTGCTGTGTAGCCAAGGTAGCTGAGTGCGGTGATGCAAAGTGCGGTTGGCATGATCACCACCATCTGGGTCCAGATCGGAACATCAGGTTGAACGAACTGCGTGAACGCCGCGAAGTAGCCCGCAACTGATTTGACGTTGATCGTAGCAATCAAAAACGCGCGTCCATAAAGCGTTCTTGCGTTCACTGGTTTGACGGAAACGGGCTTCGACGCGTTTAACCACCCGCGCACACCTAAGTAGATCAGCACTCCTGCGCCGATGAGTTTGCCCCAGTAGAAAACACCCGGTGCTTGCGCCAGCAGTGCAGTCACCCCCGCTGCAGATGCGATCAGAAACAGCGTCGCTTGCGTCAAGATTGCCAAAACGCCCGGCAACGATTTTCGGAAGCCATAGGTCATGCCGTTGGTCACGCAATTCACCGCATTGGGTCCAGGCGTTGTCACAAAGACAACCCAAAACACCGCGAATATGATCCAAGCCTCCCCGCTCATATCAGTAGATCGGTGGCGCGATGACCCAGATCACTTTGCAAGGATCAGGGTAAGGGTTGGCCCATTGATAGTATTCTCCGCGGATGCGGAAACTGTCGCCGGGGCTCAGATGAAACAAGGTACCGCCAATCGTCAGGTCCAGCTTGCCAGAAATCACGTACCCAACCTCTTGGGTTGGACGCGCATTCGCTTCTTCAATGGCGGAACCAGGTTCGAAGATCGAATGAACCATTTCAAAATCGTCGGTCAGGTCAGGTGACAAAAGCTCTTCGACCAAACCCGCTTCTCGGGAACCGATGGGCCGCCGCGCATCGGAGCGGACGATGTATCCCTGTTCGCGGCTTGGGGTCGCCGACTGGCGAAATAGGCTGGAGACGGAGATATCGAGGATGCCAGCAATTTGTTTGAGATCTGCAATGGAGGGTTCAGATTTGTCACGCTCAACCTGGCTGAGCCAACCAACAGAGCGGCCAAGCGCTTCCGCCAATTCGCTAAGGGTCATGCCACGCGCTTTGCGCAGCGCCCTTAAATCCGCACCAAGCGTCAGGAGCAAATTCTTTTGAAGCATCGGAGCGAGACTCACTGTCGTGAAATTTTCAACGTTTTTTTCACGGTGTCAGAAACTTGTTTTTCAGGCAAGAAAAATCTGCGCCTCGGAAATGGTGCATCAGTGGGAGAAAACCGCCTTCAAGATGTCTTCCAGCGCCGTTGCATCTTCATGGGTAAAGGCATCTGGTTGATCGCTGTCGATGTCAAAAACTGCGATGACGTCTCCGGAATTGTCAAAGACAGGCAACACGAGTTCCGACCGGGTCGAACTGGCGCAGGCTATGTGGCCTTCGAACTGATCAACGTCGGCCACAAGTTGGGTCTGCTTTGTTCGCGCCGCGGCACCGCATACACCGCGTGAGAATGGAATGACCAGGCAACCGTGGCCACCTTGGTAGGGTCCGATCTTCATCAGCTCAGGCGCTACAACACGGTAGAACCCCGTCCAGTCAAACCGCGTGTCAGAATGGTGCACCTCGCAGGCGACGGTTGCCATCAAGGAGACCTGATCATCTTCGCCGTCCACAAGAGATAGGATTGCGGATTTCAAGGATGCGTAATCTGGCATCAGACCCTCTCAATCGCGATGGCCGTCCCTTCACCACCGCCAATACAGATCGCGGCAACACCCCGTTTTAGCCCGCGTTTTTCAAGGGCATTCAGAAGCGTAACAATGATCCTTGTCCCAGAGGCCCCGATTGGGTGGCCCAAAGCACATGCACCACCATTTACATTCACAATATCCCGCGGCAGGCCCATTTCATGCATGAACGCCATAGGGACGACGGCAAAGGCTTCGTTGACCTCCCAAAGATCAACATCGCTGACGTTCCAGCCGATGGTGTCCAACAGTTTCTTGGCTGCCGGCACCGGTGCTGTGGTGAACAGGTTTGGGGCTTGCGCGTGGCTCGCATGTCCAATGATCCGCGCGCGAACGGTTAGGTTTTGTGCATCAGCCGCGTCCTGTGACGCCAACACAAGTGCCGCAGCACCGTCAGAAATGGACGATGAATTTGCTGCTGTAACGGTACCGCCGTCGCGAAACGCAGGGCGCAGGTTCGGGATTTTATCCGGGCGGGCATTGGCTGGTTGTTCATCCTCAACGACAATCGTTTCCCCGACGCGCGACTTCAGCGTCACCGACGTGATCTCCCCATCAAAAGCACCGTTCTTTTGAGCCGCCAAAGCGTTCGAGAGTGATGTCAAAGCATAGTCATCTTGTGCCTCGCGGGTGAACTGATACGCCTCCGCACAGTCTTCGGCGAATGTCCCCATAAGGCGACCTTTGTCATAGGCATCTTCCAGACCATCCAGAAACATCGAATCCTGAACCTGCCCGTGGCCAATCCTTGCGCCATCGCGCATTTTCGGCAGCAAATATGGGGCATTGGTCATGCTTTCCATACCGCCAGCAACCATCGTGTCCGCATGACTAAGCGCGATCTGGTCAAACGCCATCATCGCGGTTTTCATGCCCGATCCGCACATCTTGTTCAGCGTCGTGGCGGGAACCTCTTCGCCAAGGCCTGCCAAAAACCCGGCTTGGCGCGCAGGTGCTTGTCCTTGACCGGCGGGCAAAACGCATCCCATCAACACCTCATCAACGCTTTGGGCACCGGCCCCTTCAAGCGCTGCTTTGATCGCGACGCCGCCCAACGCTGGCGCATCCAATGGTGAGAACATCCCCTGAAATCCACCCATCGGCGTGCGTGCGGCACCTGCAATGACAACCTGTTTCATGCAGCGTCTCCTTCGATCCGTTTTCAAAAACCTAATAGTAACCTTTGGCTCTTAGAACCCGATATCATAGATAAATCGGAGTAACACCATGCAGCTTAGTTCGAAGGTGGTGAAAGATGTGCTTGTCATCAAGGTTGATTCCAAACGTATCGACGCGGCGGGTGCAATTCATCTAAAGGACCAATTTCGCGACCTCACCATGGATTTCGAAGGCCGGGTTCTTATGGATCTGCAAAATGTGGAATTCATGGACAGCAGCGGCCTTGGCGCAATGGTTTCAGCACTTAAAATTCTCGACAATCGGAAGCTAGAACTGGCGGATTTGCAACCAGCGGTTGCCAAGGTTTTCGCGCTGACGCGGATGGATAAAGTCTTTGTACTCTTCGATACGGTCGAGGACGCTTTGGAAGATACTAAAGGTCAGGGTGCCGATGCCGCGTGATGTTCCAGCACGGCAAGCCACGAACATCAAAGCCGCCGACAGCACCGTATCAAATGTCGAGATTCAGATCCGCGCCCTTCCCGAAGAAGTGCGTAATTGTTTCGAACAGATACACCGCGCATTCGAAACGGCGGAGCTGCCCAGTGACCTGCGGATAAATACGGAAGTGGTTCTGGCTGAAGTGCTCAACAATATTGCGGAGCACAGCTATTGCGATAGACCCGCGGGACAGATCGCGATGAACCTTGAACTTTCGGGCGACGGGGTCAAATTCCTGATCGTCGATGACGGCAACGTTATGCCAAATCTCACACCCCCTGATCCTGAACTTCCAAAGATCGATGTCGAAGTAAGTGATCTTCCGGAAGGTGGTTTTGGTTGGTACCTGATCCGAACATTAACAACTGATCTGGAATATGCTCGGGTGGGTTCTCACAACCACCTACGGGCGCGTATTCTGGCCGACGGCTAGATCAACGCAAAGCCGTGGCGGGACGCACGCGATTCTCTTGGAGAGCCCCAACGAAATTTACTGCGCCGCTAAACACCGACGCATTGTCTTTCGTTTCTGAACAATTCCGGTCTCTGCGAACATTCCTGCAAAATTCAATGAACAATACTTATTGTGACTGCGATGATGCCATCCAAATTCCTTAATGCTCCCTAACCCGCGCCTCAAATGAACGCGATACATGTCTTGTAGCTGCAGAGCTTCCCTCGGCGTCGCGTTATTCAGCCCCCACCCAGATGCGCGGCGTCGAGGAACTGCAGATCCCCGAAAATTCGTATTTACACCAGACCTCCAGCGCCTATCTTCACGCAAAACGTTGCTGAAAGGTCCTGTAGATGCGTGATTTCCAAATTCCCGGCCGATCCACCGTGTTTGCAGCCAATGGCATGATCGCGACATCGCACCCTTTGGCGTCTAAGATCGGTGTCCAAATCCTTGAAGCAGGCGGCAACGCAATGGACGCCGCAATTGCTGCCGCGGTTGCACAAGGCATTTGCGAACCTCAAATGACGGGAATTGGTGGCGATTGTTTTGTTTTGGTCAAACCTGCCGGACGTGATGACATCGTCGCGTTAAACGGATCGGGACGGGCCCCCAAAGCCGCGTCTGCGCAAGCGCTCAGAGATGCGGGTCATACCACGGTCCCTTTGACAAAACCGGACGCCGTCACAGTACCGGGTGCTGTTGATGCGTTTTGCCGCCTATCTGCCGATTGGGGCAAGATCGGCTTGGCGGCAACTCTCGCGCCAGCGATCCACTATGCCGAAGCCGGTATCCCGGTCGCCCCGCGCACCGCGTTTGACTGGGCAGAGGCCGAAGACAGGCCGCATGGGGCGGGTGCGAAATTCTTTTTGCAAAACGGCAAAGCGCTGAAAGCTGGCCAAACCTTCCGCGCACCTGGACAGGCTGAAGTTTTACGTAGAATTTCCGCGGATGGCCGCGACGCGTTCTATGAAGGCGAAGTTGCGCACGACATGGTCGACGCGCTGTCTGCCCAAGGGGGCGTCCATACCCTGGACGACTTCGCAGCAACTGCATGTGATTATACCGACCCGATTTCTGGAACCTACCAAGGCATAGAGATGGTCGAACATCCCCCGAACGGGCAAGGGGCGACAGCGATCCTGATCAACAACATTCTCAGCCAGTTTGATATCGCTTCCATGGACCCGTTGGGTGCGCAACGCGCGCATATCGAAGCGGAGGCTACGAAACTTGGCTATGATACGCGCAATCGGTTCTTGTCTGATCCCGACTATATGGAACGTCTGGATTACATGGTGTCGATGGACACGGCGACCGCTCTTGCGAAACTGATCGATCCGGCCCGGGCTATGGAAAGTGCCACAACTCTTTCCGAGCAAGTTCACAAGGAAACGATCTGCCTGACAGTCGTCGACAAGGACCAGATGGCCGTGTCGTTGATCTATTCGATCTTCAACAGCTTTGGTTCAGGGATCGCATCGGATAAATTTGGCATCCTGTTTCAGAACCGTGGAGCAGGATTTACTCTGGAAGCCGGACATCCGAACGAGCTGGGCCCCGGAAAACGCCCGATGCATACCATCATTCCTGGGATGCTGCGGAAATCCGGGAAGGTCATCATGCCTTTCTGCGTCATGGGAGGGGCCTATCAGGCCAACGGGCACGCCCGCTTCGTGACAAATCTGGTGGATTTCGGCATGGACGTTCAGTCAGCAATCGATGCGCCCCGATGCTTTGCCTATCAGGGGGAACTCTCGGTGGAGCGCGGTTATAGTGACCAGGTTCGTCAGGAATTGTCTGACCTGGGCCACAACGTTGTCATCCCGGAAGGCCCAATTGGTGGGGCGCAAGCAATCTTGATCGACCACGAAAACGGCATTCTTCACGGCGCATCTGACCCGCGGAAAGATGGTTGTGCGTTAGGGTATTAACCTAGTTCAGGTCGAATTGGAGCGGGTATTTCCCGCGACCATCATAGTCGCCAAACATCGCGCTGAGATCAGGGTGATCTACAGGTTCTCCCGACATGTCAGCAGCAAGGTTTTGCTCCGAAACATAGGCGACATAGTAGCTTTCATCGTTCTCAGCGAGGAGATGATAGAAAGGCTGATCTTTGCGCGGACGACTCTCTGCGGGAATATTCGCGTACCACTCGTCGGAATTTGAGAACTCCGCATCGACATCAAAAATGACACCTCTAAAAGAGTGTTTTTTGTGCCGGACGATCTGTCCAAGCATATATTTGGCGTGAGTTCTAATCATAACATTGCAACCTTTACACCTTCTAGATAGACCCAACCAGCCCTGTTTGTCCAATCAAGCGGCCTCAATTTAGGGAAACAGTTTGTGAACATAGCCCTGACAGTGGTTGAAATCGTTGCGCCGGTGTTCCTTTTGGCAGCGATCGGTTTTACGTGGGTCAAGCTTGGCTTTGACTACCGGATCGAATTTGTGACCCGGTTGGCGATGACCCTATCGATCCCATGTTTGATCTTTGTCGCCTTGATGAAAACGGATATCGAGCCGAGTGCATTAACGACCGTGTCCATCGCCGCAATCGCGGCTTACGGCATCGTAACGGTCGGGTGCTACGCCTTGGTCTTCCTATTTGGAATGGATAGGCGCACCTATCTGGCCCCGCTGATTTTCGGCAATACTGGTAACTTGGGATTGCCGCTTGCGCTTTTTGCATTCGGAGATATCGGGTTCGACTACGCGGTGGTGATCTTCGCGATTATGGGCATCTATTCCTTTACGTTTGGTGTCTGGCTCGTTTCTGGTGGGGGATCGCTGCTCAAAGTGGTGAAAGAGCCGCTGGTCGCCGCAACCCTGCTTGGTGCGCTGTTTTTGTGGCAGGATTGGGAAACTCCCAGCTTTCTGACGAACACGCTGGACCTTATTGGCCAGATGGCAATCCCGCTGATGCTGATAACGTTGGGGGTCGCTGTCGCGCGCTTGAAACCTCATGGGATCGGTCGCGCTTTTTTCATTTCGATCATCAAAGCGGCACTTTGCATTGGTGTGGCAGTCGCCGTTGGACTTTACTTCCAGCTGCCTGCGATCCCGTTTGGTGTTCTGGTGCTGCAGATCTCCACGCCTGTTGCCGTCACATCTTACATGCTGGCCGAAAAATATGAGGCCGACGCAGAGGCTGTGGCCGGTTTGGTTGTGATTTCGACGATGCTGTCTGTTGGCTTCATTCCGCTAACCCTCGCTTTTTTGATCTGAGTTGGTCTTACAGAGACTTCCCCGACCCTTGGAAATAAGGTAGCATCGCCGGAAAAGCCAAAAAGGCATACAGGCAGATGATCAAAACTTACCGCTATTTAGCGCTTCTTCTGATGCTCGCAGCATGCGGTGTCGGCGGCAGCAACCCGCCGCGCAACCTTGATGACGCGTGCTCAATCGTGTCTCAGCGACCTGCGTGGCTGAAAGACATGAAACAAGTGCAACGCAAATGGGGTGTGCCCGTACCCGTCCAAATGGCAACGATTTACCACGAAAGCCGGTTTGTCGGGGATGCCAGAACACCTTTGCAATTTTCCCTCGGAGTGATTCCAATGGGGCGGCAATCATCCGCTTTCGGGTTTAGCCAAGCACTGGATGGGACTTGGAAAGAATACCAGCGCGACCAAGGGCGACGCTTTGCCCGCCGCGACCGGTTCGACGATTCCGTTGACTTTATTGGATGGTATATGGACGGCACCCAAGATCGCTTGGGCATTTCCAAAGGGGACGCGCGCAACCAATATCTGGCCTATCACGAAGGTCGCACAGGCTATGCGCGCGGCAGCTACCGCAAGAAATCATGGCTCTTGCGGGTCTCGTCAGAAGTTGCAGCCCGCGCTGATAATTACAACGCTCAGTTGATCAGTTGTGGGAAAATCTAGTTTAGGCCCCGTGCCTGAATTTCCTGTGGGATATTGAACAATCGCGCACCGATCTGCGCTTCTGAAAGGTCCTTCAACATGACACGGGTTTGACCGCCCGCATCATTGTTGATGACCCATTCCCGCAATGTCACCGGGTTCGCACTGAACTTCAGCTCAATATTGCCGTATTCAGGATGTTTGGGATCCTGCAGCGTGATCACCGTCCGATCCCCTTGTTCACGGTGAGAAACCAGTTGATTGGTCCGGTTCAACTGCACGTTCTTTGCCAAAATCAGGCTTAATGGCGTGCGTCTGAGTGGATACTGCTCCGGCGGGACATTTGATTTCGGGTCAAAGATCGCGACCTGTTGGCCACCCGCAATTACCAAGCTTTTGTTTGGTGGGTCGTATTCGAAGCGCGCGCGGTTCGGGCGCTTGATATAGATCGTCCCCGTGCTGACCGAACCGTCATCATTTGTTTGCGAAAACGCGGCTTTCGCACTTTTCAGGTCATTGAGATAGCTGTTGAGCACTTGCAGCGGGATTTTCTCTGCGAATGCAGGAAAACTCAGGGCGAAGACAAGCGCAGGCGCGAGGATAAGTTTTTTCATCATGCCATTAAGATAAGCGAAACGGCCGCGGATGAAACCCGCAGCCGTTCACATAGATGCTACCGTCCTGAAATATCGCGAAAAATCGCCTATTGTTCAGGAATAAGTATCTCGCGTTTTCCGACATGGTTCGCGCCAGAGACAAGCCCCTGCTCTTCCATCTGCTCGACCAGACGTGCCGCTTTGTTGTACCCAATCGCCAATTTACGCTGGATGTAGGACGTCGAACATTTGCGGTCTTTGATGACGATCCCCACGGCTTGGTCATAAAGAGCATCTTCGCCATCCGTATTGCCGCCTAGGCCCAAGACCGCATCGATATCGCTTGATTTTTCTTCGTCTGGGCCGTCAACGACGCCGGACATGTATTCTGGCTCCCCGAAGGATTTCAGATGGTTGACGATTTCTTCAACCTCTTCATCGCTTACAAATGGACCATGAATACGGGTGATCTTGGACCCGCCCGCCATGTAAAGCATGTCGCCCATGCCAAGAAGCTGTTCAGCGCCTTGTTCGCCAAGGATCGTTCGGCTGTCTATTTTCGAGGTAACCTGGAAGGAAATCCGCGTCGGGAAGTTAGCTTTGATCGTCCCGGTGATGACATCCACAGATGGACGCTGCGTCGCCATGATCAGGTGAATACCCGAGGCCCGCGCCATCTGCGCAAGACGTTGGATACAAGCTTCGATTTCCTTGCCGGCAACCATCATAAGGTCGGCCATCTCGTCGACGATTACCACGATATAGGGCATCGCTTCTGGTTGGAACTCTTCTGTCTCGAACACGGGTTCGCCGGTTTCATCGTCAAAGCCGGTTTGTACCGTCCGTTTGAACATTTCGTTCTTGGACAGCGCTTCTTTCACACGGCCGTTGAATCCGTCGATATTTCGCACGCCCATTTTGGACATCTTGCGGTACCGTTCTTCCATCTCGCCCACGACCCATTTCAAGGCGACAACTGCCTTTTTCGGGTCGGTCACAACCGGGCTTAGAAGATGTGGGATGCCGTCATACACGCTGAGTTCCAGCATTTTCGGATCAATCATGATCAGGCGGCATTCTTCTGGGGTCAGTTTATAGAGAAGCGACAGGATCATCGTGTTGATCGCCACAGATTTACCAGAGCCCGTGGTCCCAGCAATAAGCAGGTGAGGCATCTTGGCCAAGTTGGCAACAATCGCTTCCCCGCCGATATCCTTGCCCAGCGCCAGTGGCAGTTTCTGGTTGCTATCGCCGAAATCTCGCGCCGCAAGTATTTCGCGCAGCACAACCATTTCGCGCTTTTCATTGGGCAATTCGATCCCGATGACCGAACGACCCGGAACGGTCGATACCCGTGCAGACAGCGCGGACATGGAACGCGCGATATCATCGGCCAGACCGATCACACGGGATGCTTTCAAGCCCGGTGCGGGCTCAAGCTCGTACATGGTGACGACAGGCCCGGGGCGAACCGCGACGATTTCACCTTTGACGCCGTAGTCATCCAGAACCGCTTCCAGCATACGCGCGTTTTCTTCCAACGACTCGTCGCTGAGAATATGACGCTCAATGGTGGAGGGGCTAGACAAAAGGTTCAAGGGCGGCAGCTCGAACGCGGGCTTGTCGCCACTGAAGTTTAGACGAGGCTGCGCATCGGATTGTGCTTTGCGGCTAGGTGCTGGCGTCTTGCGAACAGGGTGCTGCACAACGGCCTTGGCTTCCGGGATCGGCACTTCGCGATGTGCAAACTCACCTTGCTGGGCAAGGTCTTCTTGCCCCGCGTCGAAATCATCGTTGAAGATGTTTTCGTCCGTATCAAATTCATCAAACGGGGTTGCGGGCATGTCTTCACCATAAGCGGATCCGGCCTGCGTACGCGTCAGCGCAGGTTCTGCGCGCAATGCCTGCGATTGGGTCACGCTTGGCGGGACAACCCGGTTGCCACGGTTCTTGATCACGTCAGAGATCTTTGAGCGGATGCGGTCTTCAGCATCATAGTCGCTGTGATCAGGTTCAGCGGCGGTCAGGACCGGCTCCGCCTTGCGGCGCAAACCGGGCAGTTTGGAAAACAGGCTCGGCTTTTCAGGCTGAACTTCTTGTTCAATTTCTGCTTCCGGGGCCGGGGTTGGAGAAATCACAACGGGTGCGCGGCGCAGGCTTGGACCCGCTATCGGCCCTTCGTCGATTTCGTCATATTCTTCCGCAGCCGATAGACGCGCTTCGCGACGTTCCGCCCGGATGGAATTGGCTTTCTGCGCAGCAATGATTGTACCTTTGCCCGCCATTCCCAGCACGCGCATAACCGATGCATAGCTAAGAATGATCCCGATCATCAGGAACCGGAATGCTGTTTTGATCTCCAGTTTGTCGCTGCCAAGAACGAAGAAACTCAGCGCAACGAGACCGACGAAAAACAATGCGGCCAGGATTTTCAGACCAAAGGTGGCGCTGATCGGCGCAAGGCCAAGGATCGCACCAAGAACAGTGTCGCCAAACAAGCCACCCAGACCAAAGGAATGGCTCCAATCAGCATTGGGCACGTAGGTTGAGGCATAAACGGACGCCAAAGCGATTGCCAAAGGCGCAAAGATCAAGCGGCTCACCGCGCGATCTGCACCGAAATGGAAGGCAAAGCGCAGACCCCAGACAATTGCCACGACGGGTATCGCCCAAGCTCCAAAACCCACAATGATAAACAGCGGGCTCGCAATGGACGCCCCGAAATGACCTAGCCAGTTTTTGGCAGGCTGATCAGTGGCAGACAGCCAGCTGGGATCTTCCGGCACATAGGATGCCAATAGCAGGGAGATGAGTATGCCAAAGGTCAGCAGCGCAAGGCCAAAAAGCTCCTTGCCGCGTTTTTCGATTGCCGCCTGCATATCGCTGTCCAGAAACGGATCCCGGGGTCTTGCCTGATACGCCATGCTTGTTACCTCACTTCCTGTAGATGCAGTCTTTCAGGGCGGTAAGCCCTGGCTGCACTTCGTTCATTGGAGCCACCAAAGCGACCCGTATGTAAGTCTCGCCGGGGTTCGATCCTTGGTAGTCTCGCCCCAGATAAGAGCCCGGCAGGACTTTGACGCCTGTCTTGGACCAGAGTTTCTTGGTTGCGGCCTCACCGTCTTCAACGGGGAGCCACAGGAAAAAGCCAGCTTCTGGCGAGGCAAAGCCGGAGACATCGCCGAAAAGTTCGTCAGCGAAATCCAGTTTTTCCCGATAAAGCGTTCTGTTGGCCTCTACGTGGGCCTCATCCTGCCAGACCTTTTCAGCGGCTTTTTGCAGCGGCAGCGGCAGGGGTGCACCTGCATAGCTGCGCAAGCTTTTCATGCGTTTCACATTTTCCGGGCCTGTTGCCGCAAACCCGGATCTAAGACCCGCAAGGTTTGAGCGTTTCGACAAGGAATTAAACAGAACGACCCGTTCTGGATCAGCACCAACGGCGTGGGACGCCGTCAAAGCCCCCAATGGTGCAGTATCTCGGAAAATCTCGGAGTAGCACTCGTCTGCAAAAATTCGGAAATCGTACTTTTCCGCCAAATCCAAAAGCTCATTCCAATACTCCCTACTCGCGACTGCGCCCTGTGGATTTGAGGGCGAACAAATGTAAGCTGCTGTGACACGGTTCAAAACGTCTTCCGGAAGCCCAGCGAAATCGGGCAGAAAGCCGGTCTCATAGGTCGCGGGGACGTAGATCGGCTCGGCGTTGATGGCCAGTCCTGCAACGGCATAAACCTGATAAAACGGGTTCGGCATCAAGATCACTGGCTTTTGGCCGTTTTTTTCTTCTGGAAGCAGGGCAAGGGCTGCGTTGAACAAACCCTCACGCGTGCCATTCAAAACAAAAACATTGGTTTCCGGGTCCGCGTCGACGCCGTATCTGCGATCAATGAAGCCAGAGATTGCGGCGCGAAGCTCTGGGGTACCTTCATTTGGTGGATACCCTCCAAACCCGTCTCCGTGCTGGGCGATCACGTCCATGATCCAATGTGGAAAGGGATGCTTTGGTGACCCGATCGTCATATCGTTCA
The DNA here is from genome assembly GCA_947493265.1 of uncultured Litoreibacter sp. GTDB lineage: Bacteria > Pseudomonadota > Alphaproteobacteria > Rhodobacterales > Rhodobacteraceae > Litoreibacter. The sequence continues at coordinate 80,639 of CANLQL010000001.1, forward strand.
CAGCCCCGCCCGGTTCAAAACCGGCGAGAAGGCTCCGCAGACGCGGAAACGCATATGGTGGCAAGTTCGAAAACCGCTCGGGAAAGGTCATGGGACCCACTATGTCTGCCTCAAAGATCGGGGTCATTTCGCCCCGTTTTGTTCAAATTACCCGCTTGCAGGCGTCCGGTCCAGTGAAAGGCATGGAAATTTCGCAATCAATTTCGACGGTTGTGTCTTTTGAGTCCCTTAACCCAGCGCTTGTTCTGCCGCTGCCCCGAACCTCAGCAGGCGTTCTTCGGAATTGGGCGCAGACAGGAACATGATCCCGGTAGATGGCACGCCTGTCGGAAGGGTTAGTCCGGCCGACCCCATCAGGTTGCCAATCCGCGTGTTTCTTAGCGCAAGAAGGTTTTCGGTGACGTAGTAGTCACTGTCGGTCAGAAGCCGTTCGATATTTGGCGGCAAAATCGGTGAGGTTGGCAAAACCACCGCATCATAAGCGCTGATTTTTGCTTCCCAGACCGCTTTGTAACCTTCGAGGGTTCGCCAAGCGCGCAAGTAGTCTTTTGCCAGCGTTTCGGAACCTGACCGGAAACGGTCGCGAATTTCGGCAAACATCAGGTTTGGATTGGCTTCGATGGTTTCACCCCAAACGGCATAAGCCTCTGTTGCGAATAGGATTCCTGAAAGGCCAAGTGCTTGTTCAACTTCAGGAACGTGCAGTGTGTCAACCTGCGCCCCCGCCGATTTCAAGGCCTCAACAGCGCTGTAAAAGGCTGCTTTGGGAACATCGCGGATGTCATCAAACGCCGCTGTTTCCAGAACGGCAATGCGCGTTCCATCCAGTGACGCACCGGCCAAGTCTGCGGGTTTGCTGCCTTCCAGCACCGCAAGTAAATGCGCTGCGTCTTCGACCGATCTGCATAGCGGCCCAACAGTATCAAATTTGGGACACAGCGGCACCGAACCAGCGACAGAGACGCGATTTATCGTTGTTTTCAACCCGACCAGATCGTTCCAAGCAGACGGGATTCGAACCGAACCACCCGTGTCGGAGCCTATGCCAGCCGCTGCGATATTGAAGGCCACCGAGGTCGCTGCCCCGGAGGAAGAGCCACCGGAAACAGCGTCATGATCGTTAACGCAGGGCGATGTTGCGGTCACCGGATTGAGACCCAGACCCGAAAAAGCCAACTCGGACATGTGGGTTTTTCCCAAGCAGACAAGGCCGCTTTCAGTCGCGTTTTTCAGAACCTCCGCGTCCGCGTCAGGGACCCTATCTTTAAGCAGGGCGGAGCCAGCTTCCGTTTCCACCCCGGCAGTGTCGAAGAGGTCTTTCCAGGAAATAGGAACACCATCCAAAGGGCTTTTCAACGTGCCCGATTTCGCCCGTTCAGCCGCGGCTTTTGCTTCGGTTAAGGCCCGTGTTTCTGTCATGCGCGCATATATTCGATCCTTCATCGGATGCCCATTTGCCGCATCAAGATAAGTCTGCGTCAGTTCAACCGGGTCAATCTTTTGCGCCGCAATTTCACGACCGAGATCGCTGGCAGTCTGGGTTAACCATTTTTCTGACATAGCGCGGCTCCTTCTTCTTTCTAAGGACGGTAGCGGCAGCCCACCGCATGGACAATCCCACATCTTCCCACATATTGAACAGTATGAACTATGAAGCAGATGTCACGATTGTCGGTGGTGGATTAAACGGGTGCGCCTTGGCGCTTGCGCTTGCAAGTGCAGGCTTCCGCACTGTTGTCGTTGATACGCAGGATGCGCAAAATCAGTCCGACGAATTTGATGGGCGTGCCTACGCGCTTGCCTTGTCGTCAAAACGCTTGTTGTCCGCATTAGGGCTCTGGAGCGGTTTAGACGCGACCGCAGAACCGATGCTTGAAATAAAGGTGACCGATGGTCGGCAAGGGGAAGGCCCGTCGCCGTTTTGGATGCATTTCGATCATACGGAAATCGAAGAAGGCCCAATGGGCTTCATGGTCGAAGACAGATATCTGCGGCAGGCATTTCTAGACGCGATGAAATCTTCTGCCTTCATCACCCATCTGACTTCGGAGACTGTCGTGTCCCAACGCATCGATGGCGGAACGGCAACCGCAGGTCTTGCCTCGGGCGGACAAATTTCGTCGACAGTTCTCGTTGGTTGCGATGGTCGAAAAAGCGGAACGGCGGAACGTGCCGGTATTTCCCGAAGCTTTAAAGACTATGGTCAAACTGCGCTCGTCGCCGCTATCGGGCATGAAAAACCACATCGCGGAATCGCGCATCAGTTTTTTATGCCGGAAGGCCCGCTGGCGATTTTGCCGCTTACTGGTAATCGAAGCTCCATTGTTTGGGCCGTTAATCATGCGCGTGCAGACATGCTCAGCCAAACATCTGATCAAGATTTTATTGACGCGCTCGGCCCCGCGTTTGGTGACTTTTTAGGGGATCTGACTGTCGCTGGGGCCCGGTTTTCCTACCCTCTGAATCTGACGGAAGCGCGCAGTCTTGTGGCAGATCGCGTCGCGCTGGTCGGTGACGCCGCGCATGGCATCCACCCGATCGCAGGTCAGGGCTTGAACCAAGGCCTGCGCGAAATCGCAGCTTTGGCAGAGGTTTTAACGGACGCGGTAAGACGTGGGGAAGATATCGGATCAGAAAACGTACTTGCCCGTTACGCCGAATGGCGGCGCTTCGATGCGAAGACGCTCGCCTTTGCGACAGACGCATTTAACACAATGTTTTCAAATGATAATCCCGCTGTTCGGCTTGGCCGGGATATCGGTATGGGGATTGTGAACGCGGTCCCTGCCCTGCGTCGTGGGTTTATGCGGGAGGCAGCTGGTTTGACCGGAGACGTCCCAAAATTGCTGAAAGGGCGCTTGCTCTAGGACAGCTTGCGCGCTTCGTCGATCAGCATAATCGGCACACCTTCGCGGATCGGAAACGCAAGGTTTGCGGTCTTTGACACAAGTTCCTGCTTTTCGGCGTCATAAGAAAGCGTACCTTGGGTGACCGGGCAAATGAGCCCATCAAGCATATGCCGGTCTGTCTTGGTCTCGTTCATTGGACAAGCTCCTCGTTTGATCCGCCGCGCAATGCGAATTCGATCAAAGTGACAAGAGTTTCCCGGCGTGTCGAGAGTGAGGGTGCCTCCAGCAAAGCCTGCTTTTCTTCTGGCTCAAACGGGCAAAGCATCGATAGCGAATTGATTAACAATTCGTCCTCGGCGTCCTTGAGGCTTTCCCAATCGGTTTGCAATTCCTGAGCCGCGAAGAACCGTGCCAGCAGGTCCATGAATTTTTCGCGGTCGAATTGGTCATCTTTTTCCGTCGGCCCGAGATCCCGCTCAAAACCGGTCCAGCTGACATTGGCACGCCTGTAGGGTGTAAACCCTGATACTTCTTCGAGAATGCGGTAGCGGGAGATGCCGCTGAGCGTGATCATATATCGACCATCTTCCGTTTCGGAAAATTGCGAAATACGCCCGGCGCATCCGATCGAATGAAGCTGTCCTTTGCCCCCAGGTCCGTCATGTGGCTGAACCATGCCGATCAGACGGTGGCTGGTCTTCAGCGTATCCTCGAACATCTGCAAATAGCGCGGTTCGAACAAATGCAGCGGCAGGCGTGCCCTCGGAAGAAGCAGCGCGCCGGGCAAAGGAAAGACGGGCACCGTCTCGGGAAGATTGGAAGCTTTGAACATACCCTTGATCTAGGGCGAACAGTTGGTCAGGCAAATATCATCGACGAAAGTTTCCGCCGGCCGTTCAGCGCTATCGGATCTTCTGGCTTCAGCGCCTCAAAAATCGTGAAGAGCTGCGTTTTCGCAGCACCGTCATTCCATTCCCGATCACGTCGGAAAAGCTCCAGCAAGTGATCAACAGCAGCCTCGGTTTCGCCGCTCGCATGCAACGCAATTGCCAGATCCAAGCGGGATTGATGGTCATCCTCATCGGCATCAATCCTTGCGCTCAATTCGGCAACTGGGCCGGTATTTGCGGCTTGCTGCATCAGTTCAAGTTGGGCGGACACTGCCTCTAGCTCACCGGCCATGCTTTCCGGGGCGGCGGCAAGAAGTTCTTGTGCCTTTTCCACTTCGCCAACGGCGATATGAGACCGAACCAAGCCACTGTAAGCCGCCGAATTCGATGCATCTTCTCCAAGAATTGCCGCGAAAGTTTGCAATGCATCCAGTGCGGCACCCTCTTCCAGCATGGTTTCTGCTGCCGCAATTGCTTCTTCTAGACCACCATCATCGTCACCAGAAAGCTCGATGAGTTTTGCGATGAACGCTTTGATTTCGCTGCCTGGCAATGCACCCTGAAATGCATCCACGGGTTTGCCATCATAGAACGCGTATACCGTCGGGATAGACTGGATCTGTAACTGCCCAGCAATCTGCTGATTTTGGTCAACGTCAAGCTTGACCATTTTGACCTTCCCGCCCGCAGCCGTAACTTCCGCTTCCAAAGCTGGCCCAAGTGTCTTGCACGGTCCGCACCAAGGGGCCCAGAAATCGACAATTACAGGGACGTCTTTGCTGGCCTCGATCACATCTTGCATGAAAGTGGCCTCTGAGCCGTCTTTGATCAGGTCAGTCGCGGCCGCAGTTCCGGTGTTCAATTCAAGCATTTTGGTCCTCAAACGGGGATGATTTGCACCCTATATGTGCGCTCGGGCCTCAAAGATCAAATGTTGCGAAAACAGGCGCATGATCTGATGGTTTTTCCCAGCCGCGTGCAGCCCGGTAGACGCGCGAACTGTGGCCCGCGGACGCGATATCGGATGTAGCCCAGACGTGATCCAAACGGCGTCCTTTGTCTGCAGCGTCCCAGTCCTTCGCACGATACGACCACCATGAATAAAGTTGGCCTTCGGGAATATCGGCGCGGGTGACATCAATCCAGTTCCCGGCTTCCTGAGCTTCACCAAGATGGTCGACCTCAATCGGTGTGTGGCTGACCACTTTCAACAATTGCTTGTGCGACCAGACGTCGTCTTCGCGTGGCGCAATATTCAGATCACCGACTAGAATCGATTTTTGTGGCGCGTTCTTGCGGAAATCGTCCCTAAGTTCGGTCAGGTAATCCAGCTTGTTGCCGAACTTTTCGTTTACCTCCCGGTCGGGGATATCCCCGCCAGCGGGAATATAGTGATTGTGAATGGTAACCCCGTTTTCCAAACGTCCAGCGATATGGCGGGCATGACCAAGATTTGCATAGTCTACCGCCCCAGCTTCAACCATCGGCAAGCGCGAGATTATCGCAACGCCGTTGTAGCCCTTCTGTCCGCGCGCAACCATGTGGGTGTAGCCCAAAGCGTGCAGACCTTCGACTGGGATTTTGTCGACCGGGCTTTTACACTCCTGCAAACACAAGACATCCGGGGCCTCCTCTTTCAGAAGCTTCAGCACAATCGGTTCTCTCAGACGGACCGAGTTGATATTCCAAGTTGCGAGGGTAAACGGCATCGAACTCTCCCTGAGCGTGTTTGTGACGAACCTATCCAGTTGCCAAAGTTACCTCAACTGACATTCAATGGCATTCCGGATCGCGCGAAAAAAAGGCCCGGGCACGCAGCCCGGGCAAGTCCAACAGGGAGGTGTCACGTTATAACCCCAACGTGACAAGGGGAACTTACGGGGACCGGTGCGGGGGAGGAAGCAAACCGTTCCACACCAGCCCCATGTAATCAGACATTCAATCTATAGCCGCCAGATTCGGTCACAAGAAGGCGGGCATTTGACGGTTCTGGTTCTATTTTTTGACGAAGACGGTAAATATGTGTCTCCAATGTGTGCGTGGTTACGCCTGCATTGTAGCCCCAGACCTCGTGCAGAAGCACATCGCGGGCCACAACACCATCAGTCGCGCGGTAAAGAAACTTCAAGATGTTCGTCTCTTTTTCGGTCAGACGGATCTTTTTGTCGTCTTCGGTCACCAGCATCTTCATCGATGGCTTGAACGTATATGGTCCAAGCTGGAACACAGCATCCTCAGATTGCTCGTGCTGGCGCAATTGCGCGCGGATACGTGCCAAAAGCACCGGAAATTTGAATGGTTTTGAGATATAGTCGTTCGCGCCGGCATCCAGACCAAGGATCGTGTCTGCATCCGTATCATGGCCAGTGAGCATCATAATCGGGCATTTGACACCCTGTTTGCGCATCAGCCGGCACAATTCACGGCCATCTGTATCGGGAAGGCCTACGTCCAAGATCACCAGTTCGTAGATGGATTCTTTGGCCTTCTCCATGGCGGTTGCACCGCTATCGGCTTCGAAGACATCGAAATCCTCTGTCATAACCAGTTGTTCTGACAAAGCTTCGCGCAAATCATCGTCATCATCGACCAAAAGAATCTTTTTCGTTGTGGACATAGCTCTCACTTCCCTAATGATTTGAGGCACAATGGCGTGAACCGGTGCTTGGGAACAATTCACGGACCCGTTATTCACGGCGACGTGTCGGGAACCTAGCAAATGTTTCAAAATCCTGTCATTGGAGTCACGCAAAACGCTCAAATGTTACAGGTTGCTGTCTGAAATGCTTCTGAAACTGACCAATACTGACCTGATGGCCCGCGCACGTGGCGATTTGCAGATGGGTTTGCCGGTTCTTATTGATGGAACACTGATTTGGGCAGCAGAAGCACTTCAACCAGCAAGATTTGACGAAGCCAAGGCGCTGGGTGCGCCACTGGCATTGGCGATTACAAATTGGCGGGCGCAAACATTAAAGGCCCGCGCCTATGATGGTGATATGGCGCGGTTGGAACTTCCACAAGACGCCGATCTGGCTTGGTTGCAAGCTGTCTCTGATCCGTCGACTGATCTGTCCTCCCCGATGAAAGGGCCATTCAAGAGCCTTCGCGATGATGATAGTATCGCAGCAAGACTGGGCATTCTTCTGATTAAGCACGCGCGGTTGCTGCCTGCAGCGTTGATTTGCAAAGCGCCGTTGGATGCTGTCAGCCCTGACATTACCGCGCTGGACAGAGTCATGGTCACTCAACATCTGGCAGTTCAAACAAAGCTCAGCCCGGTTGTGTCTGCCCGCGTTCCACTATCGGTGAGTGAAGCCGGTCGCGTGCATGTTTTCCGCCCCCCAAATGGTGGTGAAGAACACTACGCGGTTGAAATAGGTCAGCCAGACCGAAACAAACCAGTCCTCATGCGATTGCATTCGGCATGTTTTACCGGTGATCTTTTGGGGTCACTCAAGTGCGATTGTGGTCCGCAATTGCGTGCAGCTTTGGCGCAGATGGGGGCTGAAGGGTCCGGTGTCTTGCTATATCTCAATCAGGAAGGCCGTGGCATCGGGCTGTCAAACAAGATGCGCGCCTATGCCTTGCAGGATCAAGGTTTCGATACAGTCGAAGCAAACCATCGGCTAGGGTTTGAAGATGATGAACGCGATTTTTCGATTGGGGCAATGATCCTGAAGGAAATGGGCTTTTCCCAATTGCGGCTGATGACGAACAACCCGGCAAAGATCGACAAGATGCAGGCTAGCGGCCTGGACGTTGTGGAGCGTGTTCCCCTCAAAGTTGGAGAGAGCGCCCATAATAAAGACTATTTGTCTGTGAAGGCTTCCAAATCCGGCCATATCTTATGAATGCTGCTGATCTTGTCGTCGGCAAATGGGGCACTCGATTTCGCGGCCGTGTCTTCCCTAGCGCAATTGGTCGGGGTGGGATCAGCGCAGAAAAACGCGAAGGTGACGGCGCAACACCAGTTGGGACCCATCGAATAGCGGGGCTGCTCTATCGCCCGGACCGAATATCAAAACCAGTTTCCTGGGCCGTGCCTATCGGACCGCGAGATTTGTGGTCCGATGATCCGACCGACAGGTGCTACAATCTGATGGTACGCGCGCCCTATAACTGTAGCCATGAAAGCCTGCGTCGAGCAGATCCGCTTTATGACATGGTGCTTATTTTGAATTGGAATTGGCCAGTTGCCGAGCGGGGCAAGGGGTCGGCCATTTTCATACATACCTGGCGCAAACCGCGCCATCCAACCGAAGGATGCGTGGCGTTTCGCGGCGATCACTTACGTTGGATCATAGACAATCTGAGCCCTGAAACACGGGTTATTGTTCAGCCCTGATCATACACCCTGTCGCCGAAAATTGCCGATCCCACACGAATATGAGTGGCCCCTTGTGCAATCGCAGTTTCGAAATCCCCACTCATTCCCATACTGAGACCTTGCAAATCGTTGCGCTTGGCCAGCTTGGCAAGCAGCGCGAAGTGAAGACTGGGCTCTTCATCAACAGGTGGGATGCACATTAGACCGATTACTGGCAGGTTCAGGTCCCGACATTTTTCAATGAACGCGTCCGTGTCTTCGGGATCAATCCCAGCCTTCTGCGGTTCTTTGCCAGTGTTGACTTGAATGAATAGGTCCGGGCATTTGCCCAACTCGTCCCGAAGCTGCGCAAATCGCGTGGCGAGCTTTTCGCGGTCTAGGGTGTGGATCACGTCAAACAGCTCCATCGCCTGACGGGCCTTGTTCGATTGTAGTGGACCAAGAAGGTGCAGCTCAACACCGTCAAATTTTTCGCGGAATTCTGGCCATTTGCCAGCTGCTTCCTGAACACGGTTTTCACCGAAAATACGGTGGCCTTCTTCTAGAACGGATTCGACGCGCTTATTTGGCTGGATTTTCGAAACTGCGATGAGGGTCGTTGTGCCAGTATCTCGGCCGCTTTGAGCTTCCTGGGATGAAATACGGGCTTTGATTTCGGATAGGGACATTGGCGGCTCTGACCTGATGACTGCGTGACATATATATAGTCACCCACGCCGAAACGCCCATCCCAAAAAGAAAAGAGCGGGCCGAAGCCCGCTCTTTCCGTAACTCAAGATCTAAGTAAAACTTAGAAGCTCAGGCCAAGGCCGAAAGACCATGTGTCGGAGTCAACGCCAGCAGCTGTTGTGCCGTCGCCGTAGCCGAGGTGTACAACTGCACCGCCGCCAAGGTCGTATGCTGCTGCAAGACCGAAGCCGTCAGCGGATGTACCGCCGTTGAAGTCAACTTCACCGTAGTTGGCGTGCAGGGACAGAGCGCCCGTGGAGTAGCCAAGACCGATGCCGTAGTGGCTGTCGAAGCCAGCTGCCAGGTCTGTGTCGTCCCAGTCAGCGTATACAACACCAACGGACAGGCCGGAGCCCAGAGTTGCAGTTGCGGAAACACCGAGTGCTTCAACTTCACGACCAGCTGTGCCGCCGAAGTTTTCGCCGCTCTCTTGGTAACCGATACCAAATGCAACTGCTGTACCGCCGAGGTCAGCTGTGTATTTCAGACCAACAGCGTAACCGATGTCGTCGCCAGCTGTTGAGTTGTCGTCAACAGAAACAGCAACACCGAATGCGCCCATGGAGTAATCCCAACGCAGGATTTGACCGTCTTGGGAACCGTCGAGGTAAGACCCAACGTAACCAGCGTGTGAAGTTTCGTCGTCAGCCAGGGAGCCTGGGTTGCCAACGTTACCAGCTTCAGTCAGAGCCCAGTCCAGAGCGCCGTCTGTGTCACCCATTGTGACTGTACCGAAACCACCGGAGATGAAGATAGTTGCGCCGCCATCGTCGGAGTTGTTACCAGTCGCGCCAGAAGCACCAACTGTATCACCACCAGCGAAAGAGCCAGAACCATCAGCTTCGTCCAGATCAACGGATGCGCCGAAAGTCAGGCCACCGTCTGTTTCGCCAGACATTGTGAATGTTACGTCGATGTCTGTGAAGAACTCAGCGTCGCCGGATCCACCATCGAATACACCCATTTCGGCACGGCCGGAAAGGGCAACGTCCGCAACAGCTGCGCCTGTGAAGGCTACAAGTGCTGTGGATGCAAGAAGTACGTTTTTCATTTTGCTTCCTCTACAAAGTTTAAGAGCGTGCGAACCGCACGGGCGGCTACATTCGCTGAGAATTTTCTACACCATTTCAAATCTTATAATAAACAGGGGTGCCGAAACTTGTGTCTAATGGCTTCATTTTTGCAACGGTCCATTATTGATGTTTATTATCAGTAGCTTAATAAGAAAATTCGTCGTCAAAACGAACTAATTACTGCTGTTTTTTGGCCACAAAATGCAATGTTAAGGTTAACTGGCAGATTTCTTGGAAACGGAAATTTCTCTGACTTGATCATATCGAACATTTTCGGCGTTTTATCTGAAATTTTCTTACCAGCTTGAGGAATCGATTCCGCATTTGATCGGAAACCAACTGCTTCTGATCCGTCTGTTGTGGCTTGATACCAGAAGATCGGGATTAAATCTTGTCGCTTTTCTTTCGCTCAGATACACCTCTCGGTTAGAGCGACTGTTACAAATGGGGCGTTATGTCTGGGAACAAGTATCTTAAACTGACACTGGTCGGCGTTTTGGCAATTGCGCTTTCCGCATGTGGCAACAGTCGAGGAAGCGGATTGTTTTCTGGGAATGGTGGGTTGTTTGGGTCCGGCCAGAACGAGCGCCGCGAGAATGATCCGAATGGTTTCTCAAGAGATTATGATAGCGCGGCACGCGCGGAAGCTGTTCGAAAAGGCGACAGCATCTTTGACCTTTTCCAGAACTTTGACGATCCAAACACAACGCTGGAAGTGAACAAGTACCTTTGGGCGGCATCATTGGATGTGTTGAATTTCATGCCGATCGAAGCTGCAGACCCTTTCACAGGTACAATCGCTTTGGGATATGGCAGACCACGCGGGGCTGGACAGGCTTACCGCGCAACCGTCTACATCACCGACCCTGCACTTGATGCACGTGCGTTGAGAGTTTCGCTTCAATCCAGCGGCGGCCGTGCCGTTAGCCGCGAAACAACACGCGCGATTGAGGATGCAATCCTGACACGCGCGCGGCAACTTCGAATTCAGGACACGAAGCTCTAGACCCTCGTCGGACAGACACGTATGACATGCGCCGGGTCTCATCGCCCGGCGCAAATCGTTTAAGGAAGATCCATGTCTCGCTACAACGCCCGCACAGTCGAACCGAAATGGCAGAAAGCTTGGGATGACGCGCAAACGTTTCTCGCCACGCGCGATGACAACCGCGAGAAATACTATGTCCTGGAAATGTTCCCCTACCCGTCCGGGCGCATTCATATCGGACATGTGCGCAACTACACGATGGGTGACGTCATTGCGCGTTATAAATCCTCATGTGGGTTCAGTGTTCTGCATCCGATGGGCTGGGACGCTTTCGGCATGCCTGCTGAAAACGCCGCGATGGCAATCGGTGGCCATCCGAAAACATGGACATACGACAATATCGCGACAATGCGTGACCAGATGAAACCGCTGGGTCTGTCGATTGACTGGACCCGTGAATTCGCGACCTGTGATCCGGAATATTACGGCCAGCAGCAGGCCCTGTTTATAGATATGCTGGGCAAAGGTCTCGTTTACCGCAAAAACGCCACTGTGAATTGGGACCCGGTCGATATGACAGTGCTTGCCAATGAACAGGTCATCGACGGGAAAGGCTGGCGGTCAGATGCGCCAGTTGAACGGCGTGAGCTGACGCAGTGGTTCTTCAATATTTCTTCCATGGCGGATGAGCTGCTGGAGGCCATAGATGGTCTCGACAATTGGCCAGCCAAGGTAAAACTGATGCAGTCAAACTGGATCGGGAAATCCCGCGGCATCGATATACCATTTACGCGCCGTGACGGCGGGGACCCTATTGTCTGCTATTCAACGCGTCCTGATACGATGCGCGGGGCCAGCTTTTTGGCGATTGCACCGGACCACCCGGTTGCCAAGGAACTTGAGGCAGCGAACCCCGACCTGGCCGCATTTATTGATGAATGCCGCAAAATGGATACGACCGAAGCCGCCCTTGAAAAGGCAGAGAAGAAAGGGATTGATACCGGCATTCGCGTCGCGCATCCGATCTATCAAGACCAAGATCTTCCCGTGTGGATCGGCAATTTCGTATTGATGGATTACGGCACCGGTGCCGTCTTCGGATGCCCGGCCCATGACCAGCGCGACCTTGATTTTGCACGCAAATATGATCTGCCAGTACAAAACGCTTTCTATATGCCAGGTGAAGAAACCGATGTTGCGGCTGAGGCTTTGGTGCCGGAAAAGACGGACACCGTTGTTTATATTGACCATTTTGCAGGGATTGAAGAAGCAACCTCGCTTGACGGGATTGATGCGACGATCGACTATTTCGAAGCAAATGGTCTGGGCAATGGCAAGGTCCAATTCCGCCTGCGTGACTGGGGGCTGTCACGGCAGCGCTATTGGGGTTGCCCAATTCCGGTTGTTCATTGCGACGATTGCGGCGTTGTGCCGGAAAAGAAAGAAAACCTTCCGGTCGAATTGCCTGACGATGTCTCCTTCGACATTCCAGGCAACCCGCTTGACCGTCACCCAACGTGGCGTTACACCCCCTGCCCGTCTTGCGGCAAACCCGCGAAGCGTGAAACCGATACGATGGATACCTTTGTGGATTCGTCTTGGTACTTTGCGCGCTTCACATCACCCCGGGCAACAACGCCAACCGATATCGACGATGCTGCCTATTGGATGAATGTCGACCAATATATCGGCGGGGTTGAGCATGCGATTCTGCATTTGCTTTATTCCCGCTTCTTCGCACGTGCAATGCGCCTAACAGGGCATTTGCCACAAGGCACTGAAGAGCCGTTCGATGCTCTCTTTACCCAAGGCATGGTGACACACGCGATTTACCAAACGCGGGACGAAAAGGGCCGGCCCGTCTATCACCTTCCCGAAGATGTGGATGCGGCTTCGGCGACACTTCGTGCGACTGGCGAGGCTGTCGAGGTGATTCCTTCGGCCAAGATGTCGAAATCGAAACGCAATGTGGTCGACCCGGTCGATATCATCGACCAATACGGGGCAGACACAGCACGTTGGTTTGTTCTGAGTGATTCTCCGCCCGAGCGGGATGTCGAATGGACCGCCTCTGGCGCTGAAGCCGCCTGGAAATTCCTGGGCCGGGTTTGGCGTTTGGCGGAAGATCTGGGCGATGGTGACGACACTGATCAGGATCTGGAGCGGGAAACCGCCAAAGCGATCATCGAGGTGACGCAAGGTATTGAGACATTCGGTTTCAACAAGTCTGTCGCAAAACTCTACGAATTTGCCAACGCGATCAGCAAATCAAAAGCTGGTCCCGGTGCGAAACGAAAAGCTGTCAAAGTGTTGGCACAGCTGATTTCTCCGATGACACCGCATCTGGCAGAAGAAATGTGGAGCCACCTTGGCGGCGAAGGTCTGATCGCGAACTCAAAATGGCCGGAAGCCGACGAAAGCCTACTGGTTGAAGATACGGTCACGTTGCCCATTCAGGTTAATGGCAAGCGCCGCTCCGAATTGGTGGTCGCAAAAGACCTGCCCAAGGAAGAGGTTGAAAAGCTGGCGCTGGCGGATGAAGCTGTGGTCAGGGCGCTTGAAGGTCGAGAGCCTAAAAAACTGATCGTCGTCCCGGGCCGCATTATCAATGTCGTTATTTAATCGCCGTATCTTTGTCGCAAGCCTGACAGCCCTCGCTGCATGTGGTTTTGAACCGGTCTATAAAGACGGCGGGTCTGCTGATGGTCTGCGCGGAAAAATTCGTATGTTTACCCCAAGCACACGGGATGAATTTGCGCTTGTCTCCCGCCTTGAAGAGCGTCTCGGGCGGAGCGTCGGCGCGCAATATACTTTGTTGGTCCGGTTGACGACGGCGTCCGAGGGTCTTGCGATTTCGGGATCGAACGACATCACCCGTTATAACCTGACGGGAACGGCAAACTACCAACTTCAGGATGTGGCTACCGAAGAGATTGTTTTTTCTGATGCCGTGAACACGTTCACATCCTATTCCGCGTCACAGCAGTCGGTCGCAACTCGGGTCGCGCAGCGGGATGCTGAGCGCAGGTTGATGGTCGCATTGGCAGATAAGATCACGTCGCAGCTTTTGCTGAACGCGGATCGTCTTTGACCCATGAAGCTTAGCGCGCGCGATGCGAAAGCCTATTTTTCCAAACCTGATCCAAATTCTGCCGGGCTGCTAATCTACGGGCCTGATGCGATGCGAATTGCATTGCGACGGCAGGAAGTTATCGAAGCGCTGATTGGCCCAAGCGGTGATGACGAGATGCGCCTGACCCGCATTCCGGCAGCAGATTTGCGAAAAGATACGGCGCTGTTGGGGGACGCATTGAAGGCGCAGGGTTTTTTCCCGGGCGCGCGTGTTGCATTCGTCGAAGACGCGGGAGACGGGCTTGCCAAAGCGATCGAAACAGCCTTGCAAGATTGGCAGCCAGGGGACGCAAGTATCATTGTGACGGCCGGTCAACTTACACCACGGTCTGCGCTACGGAAGCTTTTTGAAGGTCACAAATCCGCCTTTGCAACCGCCATTTATGCCGATCCGCCTGGGCGCGATGAAATAGAAACGACACTTCAAAAGGCCGGGGTCACTTCCATTTCCAATGAAGCCATGTCGGATCTGCTGGAATTGGGTCGTGTCCTCGATCCCGGAGATTTTCGGCAGACGGTCGAAAAACTGGCGCTGTTCAAGATTGGCGATTCAGACCCTGTTTCACCACAAGACGTGCAGAACTGCGCCCCACAAACCATTGAGGCGGGGATTGATGACGCTTTGGATTGCGTCGCCGAGGGCCGCGCCGCCGAGATTGGTCCGCTTCTTCAAAAGCTGGAAGGACAAGGGGTTGCGCCGGTACGGCTTTGCATCGGCGCAAGCCAACACTTTCGGAAACTTCATGCTGCTGCATGTGATCCGGGCGGCCCCGAAGCTGGCTTGTCGCGTGCGCGCCCACCAGTTCCTTACATGCGAAAGGATCGAATGGTTCGGCAGGCTCGTGCGCTTGGAGTGAACCGTCTGGAAGAAGCGCTGAGCCTGCTTTTGGATGTCGATTTGCAACTGCGATCTTCGCAACCGGTACCACAAATGGCCGTTCTGGAACGTGCGCTTATTCGTTTGGCGATGATCAGCCGTCGTTAGCTTTCAGCCAAGCATTTGCTTTCTGGCCGACCCAATGTCCGGTCGCAAAACATGCTGTCAAAAGATACCCGCCAGTTGGTGCTTCCCAATCCAGCATTTCCCCTGCAACGAAGACACCGGGAATTTCCTTTAGCATCAGATTTTTGTCGACCTGGTCCCATTTCACACCCCCGGCCGTTGAGATTGCGCCGTCCATCGGGGCCATCCCTGTCACAGGAACACTCAGGTTTTTGATCTCCTGCGCAAGTGCGCCCGCGGATTGCGGCAGCGCCGGACAGCAGTCCCTAAGCATCGCTTGCTTGACCGGGTCCAGCTTCGCAGCTTTTCGGAGGTGGTTCGAAAGTGTTTGTTTCTTCGGTCGTTTTGCGAGCTTTTGCGCAAGTTCCTGCACATTCATATCAGGAAGAAGATCGACACGCAGGATCCCGCCATCCCGGAGAGCGTTGGAAACTGAATAAACGCCGCCTCCCTCTAGCCCTGTCTCTGTGATCACAGCCTCCCCTCGGCTGGTTAAATCTTCTGTTTTCAAAGTGATATTCTTTAGCGGATGGCCAAAGAACTTCTTCATATAAGTCGACCAATTGACTGTAACTGCCGCGTTCGCGGGTTTAAACGGTGCGATATCGATGCCCTTTTGCGACAACTGTTCGCTCCAGCGTCCGTCCGATCCAAGTTTTGACCAGCTGGCCCCACCCAATGCTAAAACGACTGCATCTGGCTTTAGAAGTTGCTGCCCTTCCGGTGTGTCAAAGAGCAGATGTTCTCCGTACCATCCTGTCCAACGCCATTTAGTTCGACGGTCCACGCCCAACTCATCGAGATGCGCTAACCAGGATCGCATTAGTGGCGACGCCTTCATCGCAGTCGGAAAGACCCGCCCTGTGGAGCCCGTAAACAGTGTCTGTTTTAGCCCAACAGCCCAATTTTCCACATCTTGTGAACCAAAGTTTTCCAGTATCGGCTTCAATTGCTTTGCACTGTTCCCGTATGCTTCCAGAAGCTTGCCTGGGTCTTCCGGCTTTGTGAGGTTGAGGCCTGATTTGCCGGCCATTAGAAACTTTCGACCAACGGATGGTTTCTGGTCTGCAACAAGCACTTTGTGGCCAATTGCAGCTAGTGTCTGGGCAGCCATCAGTCCAGCTGGACCCGCCCCGACCACGACCACAAAACTCACTTGGGAAAGCCACCTTTGATCTCGACCACACGCTGGGGATAGGGAATCTCGATGTTGTTTTCCTTCAAGACGTTCCAGATCAGGAACAGAACTTGAGAGGTGTACTTATGCTTGCCGTCATCAATCCCATTCACCCAGAATTCCACGGCAAAGTTTATCCCACTATCACCAAAACTTCTTAGCTCACAATCTGCGGGATAGGGTTCCATCAATACGTCAGGATGGGCCTGTACCGCGGCCTCAACCATGTCTGGAATGAGGTTGATATCGGTGTCGTAGGAAACGGAAAACTCCGCCTCATACCGGTTTGCCGATCCTTGATCGGAGAAATTGGTTACGCGTGTGACAATGAAATCTTCGTTTGGCACAACAATCCAACGGCCATCAAAGGTTTCAAGAATGATCGCGCGGGCGGTCATTTTCACGATCGTGCCCGCTTCCCCACCGTCCAATTCTACGAAATCGCCGACAGTCGCTTGGCCCTCCAACAGCAAAATGACGCCAGAAATAAAGTTGGAGGCAATTTTTTGCAGGCCAAAACCAAGACCAACACCGATCGCCCCGCCAAGAACGGCGAGGGTCGACAGGTTGATGCCCATAATGCTCATCAACAGCAGGAAGGCGGCCCCAAAAATTACAATCTCTGCCGTCTTGACCGCCAATTGGCGAGTAGCTGGCCGAAGTTCTTCCTGTCTGTTCAGAAAGTGTGAGCTTTGGTCGTTCGACCAACGACCGAGCCAGAACAACAGCGATCCAGCAATGAGGCCGCGCACCAATGCCATCAATGAGAAAGAAATGTTTCCGAGCCGGATGATAAATTCGTTCAGGAACGTCGAAACAGTGTCTAACAAGCCCAAAGCGTACAGTGCCGCGACGGGAACGAGGACAAATTTCCCAATAACTTTGAGGAACGGATCAGTGATGATGTCGCGCACAAGAATACGCGCAGCCAGGAACAAAAAGACCCGCTTGCCAAAGGCGATTACACCACTTGATCCAAACACGGACGCGGTGATCTGTTCGCCGATCGCAGTAAATGCGTAGGCAAAAATTGGCAGCAACAGCGGAACAAAAATCAGAAGGAACCGACGAGCTTGCGCCAGCGGGCTTTGGTTTTCGGCATCCGGACTCAACAGACGGTTGATGCTGGGCGTCATCCGGCCCGCGACCACTTTTGCCGCAAGGAACGCCAGAATAAGAAGTCCAAATTGCGACCAGGCCGCAGGGCTGCTTAGCCATTTCATCGCCAGCTCAGTGGCAGGATCGGTATAGACGCGAGCCTGCTCAAGAAGCGCTGTCATATCCATCGGCAATCCCTTCGTGTCCGAAACTTTGGTTGTCAGTTCATAGGTTGCCCGGACGCCCTTGGGAAGCCACTTGAGGTTACCCGATTAGTGCTTTGATGGCGGAAATATGCTGCGGGGCCGCACCGAGTGCGTCTTCGCAAAGGCTTTTGGCATCAGTCAGTAGCGATTCCTGTTCAACAATTCTGTCGATCAGACCCCAATTCAGCGCCTCACCTGCTTCGATTCTCGCGCCGCCAAGCAGAACCATTTTCGCGCGCGCTGGACCTACCAGGTCCCTCAGCCTCATGGGATCACTGGGCTGAGGCAAGAACCCGAGCTTCATCACCGGGTAGAAAAACTTGGCGTTTGAAACCGCAATGCGGATATCGCATGCAAGGGCCATTCCGAAAGCGCCCCCTGCAAGCGTTCCGTTTAGCGCCGCGATTGAGACACCATCGAATTTGGCTATGTTTCCAGACAGGCTTTCCCAAATACCATCCGTCGCCAGACCGGCCTTAGCAGCGTCCAGATCTGCGCCTGCGCTGAAAACTTTACCAGCACCCGTCAGGATCAGAGCTTTTGCGTTTCCGCGGGCGTCCCGTGCGATAGCGTCAAGCTCTTCCAGCATCGATTTTGTAAGCGAATTTGCCTTGTCAGGCCTGTTTAGGGTCACAACCCATAGCGAGCCGTCCTTCTCGAGATCAATCATAGAAGTCCCGCTCTTGCGCGAATATCTTCGTCACGCAGCGAAATTTCCGTACCGATAAATTCGTCAGCATCCGCTGAACACATCCAGAGCAAGGTACGCGCGGGCCATTCTGCCGGGATATGAACAGATGGATCAAGCTGGCTGACCGGGTTTACACCGCTTGCTTTGATTTGCACCTGCATATCGGTGGCAACGGTTCCAGGCGACAATCCGATAGCGCGAATGCCTGCATCCCGCATTTCCTTGTCAGCACAGCGCGTCAACATCGCCGCGGCTGCCTTGGAGGCACAATAGTGGCTCCACCCTTCCATAGGCCCATGCGCAGCGCCGGAACTGATTGTCAGGATGCTTCCGCCGCCTTGGGCGCGCATCACAGGCAAAACGGCCCGCATCCCGTAGTAGACGCCCTTCAAATTGATATCGATCGTCTGTCCCCAGCTATCTGGATCACTGTCTTCCAGGCTTGAAATAGGCTCTATTACACCGGCATTGTTGATGATGACGTCGACACGCCCAGTTTTCGCAACAGCCGCTTGAACGGCATTTTCCAAGTCTTCAAACTTGCTGACGTCGCAGGCCATCGCTGTCGCCTGATCACCGATTTCCGAGGCAAGATCTTCCAATTGGCTGGCAGACCGCGCCAATAGGAAAACATGTGCGCCGGCCTTGGCAAACACCCGTGCCGTGTCCGCGCCAATACCACGACTTGCGCCTGTAATAAGAACTGTCTTTCCGTTCATTTCCATTTGATTTCCTTTTCCGAATTTGGCGTATCAGAGCCTGACATGACCCTGGACGCAAGAGAGTGATGCCTTGCGCGTCCTGTCATCGGGCACTAGGTGCAAGAGAGAGAAATTTACGGAGCCCCCATGGCGCAAGATCTTGCTGCATTAACGGATCGCCTTTTGAACCAAGCCCTGAAGGCCGGCGCGGATGCCGCCGACGTTCTTGCGGTTGATGGGACCTCAGTCTCAATCGATGTGTTGGACGGTCGCTTGGAGCACGCAGAACGTTCCGAGGGGATCGATCTGGGTTTGCGGGTTCTGGTCGGCCAGAAACAAGCAATCGTTTCGTCCTCCCTTTTCGATGATGCAACCCTCACAACGATGGCTGATCGTGCGGTTTCAATGGCGAAGGAAGCTCCAGAGGACCCGTATATCGGACTTGCGGATACTGCAGAGCTGGCAAGTGCACGCGATGCGTCTGGTCTGGAGCTTTTTGATCCAACCGAAGAACCGCCAGCCGCAGAACTGGAAGAAGACGCACGCCGGGCTGAAGTCGCCGCAATTTCTGTCGCAGGAATTTCAAAAGTTCAGTCCGCATCAGCAGGCTATGGTCAGCAAAGGTTGCATTTGACCGCATCCAACGGGTTTTCTGGCGGTTATCAGCGCAGCTCTCGATCAACGTCTTGCGTCGCAATCACCGGTGAAGGCACCGGGATGGAACGGGACTACTTCGGTGAAAGCCGCATCTTTCAAGCCGATCTACCGTCACCTGAATCTATTGGCCAAACCGCAGCAGAACGGACCTTAGCCCGCGCGAACGCCCGCAAACCAAAGACAGGCAGCTTTCCAGTGATGTTTGACGAACGCATCTCGGCGTCTTTGATCGGGCATCTGTTGGTGGCTATCAACGGGTCGATGATCGCACGGGGCAGTTCCTGGCTATCGGATGCAATGGGGCAGCAAGTCCTACCGACGAACATGACGATTACGGAAGATCCGCATCGTATCCGCGTTTCCGGATCGCGGCCATTCGATGGTGAAGGCCTGGCGACGAGACCGCGTCAGATCGTGAAGGATGGTATCTTGCAGACCTGGACGCTTGATCTGTCAAATGCGCGAAAACTTGGACTGGAGAGTACCGCAAATGCGTCTCGTGGGACATCTTCCGCGCCTAGTCCATCAGTGTCTAACATTGCCCTAACGCAGGGAAATCAAAGCCAAACGGATCTTCTGAAAGATATGGGAACAGGTCTATTGGTCACGTCTATGATCGGATCTACGATCAACCCCAATACAGGCGACTATTCTCGCGGTGCGTCAGGACTTTGGATCGAGAATGGACAGCCGCAATACGCAGTGAACGAATGTACAATCGCAGGAAATCTGCGCGATATGCTTGGCGGACTGGTTGCTGCGAATGACGCACGCCTTCATGTTTCGCGCGTGGTACCGAGCCTGCTTGTCGAAGGGTTGACCATTGCCGGAAGCTGACGATCTGGCACTTCTGATTGACGCGGCGAAGGCATCTGGCGAAATCGCCAGAAAGTTCTTCAAAGCATCGCCAGAAACTTGGGACAAATCTGACGGTGCGGGCCCAGTGACCGAGGCAGACCTCGCCATCGACCAGATGTTGAAAGCGGAATTGAGAGCCGCGCGCCCCGACTACGGATGGCTTTCTGAAGAGACTGAAGACACCGCCGACCGGCTGCACAAGGATCATGTCTTCATTATCGACCCGATTGACGGAACCCGGGCATTTATCGCGGGCGAAACAAGCTTTTCGCACTCGCTTGCGATCGCGCGAAATGGTCGGGTCACAAGCGCCGTCGTCTACCTTCCGATGAAGGAAAAAATGTATACTGCCAGCGCTGAAACACCATCGGAATTGAACGGCGCTCCGATTTCGACAAGTGTTCAAGATATCGACGGTGCAAGTGTGCTTGCGGCCAAATCCAACCTCCACGAAGAGTACTGGAAAGGCTCTATTCCACCAGTAAAGCGGCATTTTCGACCTTCGCTGGCTTATCGGTTGAGCTTGGTTGCAGAAGGAAAGTTTGATGCCATGCTGACGCTCCGGGATTGCTGGGAGTGGGATATTGCAGCGGGTGACCTGATTGTTCGAAATGCAGGTGGAATTGCATCTGACCGACATTCCGACGCGCTTGAGTTCAACAATCCGACACCAAAAACGCGGGGGTGTCTTGCAGCGGGGGCACAACTGCATCCTCAGGTTCAAGCACGGTTGAATCTGGGTGCGAGCAACCCATCCTAATTTCGCCGATAACGTTAACCACCCTGTTGCCGAGCAGCAATCTGGCTTAACATCCGCGCAACCTTAAATTCGGAGTTTTCTCATGACCCAACGACTTCACCTTGTTTTTGGCGGCGAACTTGTCGATCCGACAAAGAATGCGTTCAAGAATGTCGATGACATCCATATTGTCGGAATGTTTCCCGACTACGATTCCGCTTACAATGCCTGGAAAAGCGAAGCTCAGCGCACGGTTGATAATGCGCATATGAGGTATTTTATCGCGCATATTCATCGTTTGCGGGACGAAGAAGCCGCGGCAAGCCCAACAGAAGAGTTGGACAACTAAACACCGGCGGGCTGAACTCAATGGGACATTCGTTAGGCCTTGCGCTCTATCTGGCGTTGTCAAAGCGGCTCACGACGTTTGCCGACAAGACACTGGACCGAAGGCTAAAGGCGGGCAAAGAAGACGCTCAGCGGATCGGCGAACGTCGCGGGATCGCCTCTGAGCCGCGTCCCGATGGACCATTGGTGTGGTTCCACGCCGCAAGCGTTGGCGAGTCGCTGTCATTGATGGAGCTGGTTGAACAGCTGATCGAAGAGCGCCCGGAAATCTACGTGCTGATGACCACGGGTACGAAAAGTTCTGCTGAGTTGATGGCCAAGCGGTTGCCGGATCAGTGCATCCATCAGTTTATCCCCGTCGATGCCGCCCCATTTGTCGAGGCGTTTCTGGATCATTGGAAACCAGATTTGGCCGTCTGGACAGAAAGCGAGCTTTGGCCGAACTTGATTGTCCAAACCCACGATCGCGCAATTCCGATGGTACTGCTGAATGCGCGTATGTCTCTGAAATCTCATCAGAATTGGCGATGGATACCGGCGTTTTCAGGGTCGCTCCTAAATAGGTTCGACCACATTCTTGTGCAGGACCCAAACACAGCCTTCTACCTCAAGCGGCTTGGGGCATCGCCTTGGCGGGTCAGAATAAATGGGTCTTTGAAACAGACAACTGGCGCGCTGCCGCATAACGAAGACGAACGAATGCGCATGGCCAGAATTTTGGACAACCGACCCGTTTGGCTTGCGGCCAGCACCCATGATCCCGAGGAAATGATCGCTGCAGAAGCCCATAAGGCGGCGCGCCGCGCGGCACCTCGATTGATGCTGATCATAGCCCCGCGCCACCCCGAACGTGGTCCAGCGATTGCCGACGCGCTTAGAAAAGAAGGCTGGAAGGTCGCGTTGCGATCCGGGGATGAAGAACCGGAAGCGAATATCGAGATCTATGTTGCCGATACTTTGGGGGAAATGGGCCTGTGGTATCGCCTGGCCCCAATTAGTTTCGTCGGAGGGTCAATCGCTCCGATAGGTGGCCACAACCCGTTTGAACCCGCTGCATTGGGATCATCGATCCTCCACGGGCCCCATGTTGTCAGTGCAAAAGAAGTCTACGAACGGCTTGATGAGGCCGGCGGTGCCAAACAAGTGGATGACGCGGAATATTTGGCTGCTGGTGTGATAGAGTTGTTGGAGCCGCAAAGGGCAGCGCAATTTGCACATGCCGCTTGGGAGGTAAGCTCCACCGGGTCTGAGGCTACAGAAAACGCGCTGGTTCTGCTGGTCGATATCCTTGATCGCACGGGAAAAACCTGATGCAGGCCCCGGAATTTTGGCATCGCCCCGCAGGGCTGTTGGCCAAAGTGCTTTCCCCGCTTGGGGCAATCTACGGATTTGCGACAGCACGGCGACTGGCGTCCGGAACCCCTGAAAAACTGTCTGTGCCTGTGATCTGCGTCGGGAATTTCAACGCAGGTGGGACAGGAAAAACACCGACCGTTATTGCGATTGCTGAACGCCTGAATGCACGCGGACTGACCCCGCATGTCGTCTCTCGGGGGTATGGCGGATCTATGGAAGGCCCGGTGCGCGTGCGGGAAACCGATCATACTGCCGCGGAGGTTGGGGATGAACCCTTGCTTGTTTCCGCGTTTTGTCCCGTTTGGGTTTCAAAAGATCGCAAGGAGGGCGCGCAGCAAGCAATCGCTGCCGGGGCCGATGTTATCTTGCTGGATGATGGCTTCCAGAACCCTGCGATCGCTAAAGATGTGTCTATCGTCGTCGTTGATGCGGTTCAGGGCTTCGGCAACGGCTATGTTTTGCCTGCCGGACCATTGCGTGAGCCCG
Source organism: uncultured Litoreibacter sp. (assembly GCA_947493265.1). GTDB lineage: Bacteria > Pseudomonadota > Alphaproteobacteria > Rhodobacterales > Rhodobacteraceae > Litoreibacter. Next base: position 103,950 of record CANLQL010000001.1, read on the forward strand.
TTAAAACGGGGCTGAAGCGTGCGGATTTGGTTTTGTCGATTGGACCAGAAAAAGCCCAGAAGTCTTTTCGGGAACGCTGGGGGAAACTGATCACCTGCGCGCATCTTTCCGCTAGGTTAGAGCCTTTGCAGACCGGGATGGACTGGTCGGGAACACGCGTGTTTGCGTTTGCCGGGATCGGTAATCCGAACAAATTCTTTGCGACGCTTCGCGACCTTGGCGCTGACATCGCGAAATCAGAATCCCTTGATGATCATCAACCGCTTTCTCAAAGCCTGATGGCGCGCATCACGGGGGAGGCAAAGATGCTCAACGCGCAGTTGGTCACCACAGAAAAAGACGCTATACGACTGCCGCCTGAACTGCGGGCCACCGTCATGACGTTGCCAGTGAGATTGGTGATCCAGGACTGGGACGCCCTGGACCAGAAATTCGATCAGCTGTTTGGCAATTAAAGGGCCGCGTCGATGATTTCCTTCATGTCGGCATAAGACATGTTGGAATGTGTGGTGCCATTAATCACAAAAGACGGCGTCGCGCGAATACCGTCGGCCTCCGCGTTTTGCTGATACAATGCATTCAGCGCCTCGGCCTTGTTGGCATCGGTCATGCAGGCATCCAGTGTTTCATCATCCATGCCGGACAAACGCCCCATCTTCTTCAAATTCTCTGCAATCTGTACCGGTTCACCTTGGGTCCATGTGCTTTGATTCTCATAAATCAGATCGACAAGGCCAAAGTAACGGTCTGGACCACCGCACCGCGCCATCATACCAGCCCAAAGCCCATAGCGGTCGAAATAGACTTCGCGATAAACGAATTTCACCTTCCCGGTGTCGATATAGTCAGCCTTCAACTGCTTGAACGCATTCTCGTGAAAACTGCGGCAATGCGGACAGGTGAACGATGCATATTCCACAATTGTGACAGGTGCATCGTCGCTGCCCAACGTCATTTCAACAACGCTGGACGTGTCGACATCTGACGCACCTTCTGACGATTCTGTTGCCGCTATCGGGGTTTCAGGCGCTTGGGACGGGCTAAGATACATAAATGCGCCGACAGCGACGACGACTGCAAAGAGGCCTGCAATAAGTAGATTTCGGTTCATCAGGTCTGTCCTTTAGGTTTCGTATCGCGGGTCAGAACATTCTGACCCAGTGTTTCAAGCGCGCGGCGAAGGTCGGTGTCTTGTACGTTTTCCGCAGCTTGCGCGCATTTCGCATGGATTTCGCGGCTCACAGGTGGTTTTGCGTCCGCAGGTTTGTGATCAAACGTCGCTTGCCCTTCGGCGAAGCCATCGGGGGCCGTTTGCGTGATACGGACGCGGCTGATGGCACTGTAGCCATAACAAGCATTCACCCTTTCACGAATCTTGGGCAGTTGCGTTTGTAAGATCGGGGCATTTGGTCCCGTTGTCAGAACCGTCAGGGTCGCACCAAACCCTTCACGTGTGTATCCCACTTTCAAGGGACGTGCGATATCTGCAAGATCAGGTCCGACAATTTCGGTCCAATGGGTAAGAAGCCGCATCACCGCAAATCCACGTTTCTCACCGGCTGTGCGGATGTTTTTCTCGATCAGACCTGACATAGCGGCAAAGCCCCGCGCACGGCGAGGCGCGTTTTGCGCTTGAATGGCAGGGGGCTTGCGGGCCATGTCACTCCTCAAAGAGAAAACGATCATCTTTAGGATGCCCATTGTACCGTCAGCAGGCAGCAGCACCAGCCCTCAATGCTGGAAAAGGAGCTTAAAAATTGCGTGATAACACCGCAGCCACAGAGCTTTTGACCTGGTACGACAAGCACGCACGGGACATGCCCTGGCGTATCTCACCAAAAGATCGCAAGGCGGGCATTCGCCCGGACCCCTATCGGGTTTGGTTGTCTGAGGTCATGTTGCAGCAAACAACCGTCGCGGCTGTGCGCAGTTATTTCGAAACTTTCACCAAGCTGTGGCCGCGCGTTCAGGACCTGGCGGCGGCTTCAGATCCTGACGTAATGGCTGCTTGGGCAGGGTTAGGCTACTATGCAAGGGCCCGTAATCTTCTGAAATGTGCACGCGTCATCTCACAGGAATTGAACGGTGTTTTCCCCAATAACAGGGTCGATCTTCAAGCACTTCCTGGAATTGGGCCATACACATCTGCAGCGATTTCTGCGATCGCCTACGATCTTCCTGAGACGGTTGTCGATGGGAATGTTGAACGTGTAATGTCCCGGGTTCACGCGGTCGAAACACCCTTGCCCAAAGCAAAGTCGGGACTGACCGCATTGGCTGAAAACTATACGCCCAAGACGCGGGCCGGTGACTATGCGCAGGCGGTAATGGACTTGGGCGCTACGATCTGTACGCCCAGAAAACCCACCTGTTCGCTGTGCCCTTGGATGGATATCTGTGCGGCGTTTCGCCTTGGAACCCCAGAGGCTTTTCCGAAGAAAGAACCTAAAAAGGCCAAACCCGTCCGTCGCGGCGTTGCCTATGTAGCAAAACGAAATGATGGGGCGTGGTTGCTGGAACGACGGCCGGCAAAAGGTTTGCTTGGCGGAATGTTGGGCTGGCCCGGATCTAATTGGTCAGATGCGCCGGAACCCAATCCGCCTTTCGATGCAAACTGGACGCCAAGCGACGTTGAGGTGCGCCACACATTTACGCATTTCCACTTGGTCCTGTCTGTTCAAACGGCCACAACGGACGGGAGCGAAAATCCTGAAACCGGAGAGTTCTTGCCAGCCTCAGCATTTCGCCCGACTGATCTTCCAACTGTGATGCGTAAGGTATTTGACGTTGCGCGCGATAGCCTCGAATCCGATTGAGCCTTCGTGGCGTGCAGATTAGCATCTTGGGCAATCAAAGGATTTGACCGATGGCTGATACAAAGACTGCCCACCCTGCACCATTTTTCCTATCTCTGGGACTACTCGCCGTTGTTTTGTTTGCGATGATGCAAGGCGGCTGGTGGCTGGCCTTGATCCCGTTTAGCAGTTGGATCTTGTTTTCAATCCTAGACAGCCTGATTGGGACGAACCCGGTCAATCCAGACCCTGAAACACCAGATGCGGACCTATTCTGGCACAAGCTTGTCGTCATCGGATGGTTCCCGCTGCAATTTCTGGTCATCTTTGGCGCGATTTTTTACGTCACGCAAACGGATGCGATGGATAAGTCAGAAGCGTTCTGGCTATTTTTTGGCATCGGAGTTCTGACCGGCACTATCGGCATCGTTTATGCACATGAGCTTATGCATCAGAAAAACCGGCTGGAGCGTTGGATGGCTGATCTTCTGCTGGCATCGGTTCTTTACAGCCACTTCCGCAGCGAGCACCTTTTGGTCCATCACCGCTATGTCGGAACGCCGCGTGACGCTGTCACGGCACGGTACAATGAAAGCTTCTACCGGTTCTTTCCCCGGGTCTTGTCCGAAAGCCTGACCTCTTCCTGGACTGCGGAGGCAGATCTACAAGCGCGCAAAAACAAGAGCCCGTTCAATCTTCAGAACCCGTTTGCAAAATACCTCGCGCTGCAAACCGGCATGCTTATCTTGGCATTTGTGATCGGCGGCTGGGTTGGCGTCGCACTTTTCTGTTGGCAAGCCTTCGTTGCCATCTGGCAGTTGGAGTTGGTCAACTATCTGGAACACTATGGCCTGACCCGTAAGCATCTGGGCAACGGGAAGTACGAGCACGTTCAGCCACGTCATTCATGGAATTCAGATCAGCGTGCGTCCAATTGGTTGCTGATCAATCTGCAGCGTCACTCAGACCACCACTACAAACCTGATCGACGCTATCCATTGTTGCAGACCTATGGTTCCAGCGATGCGCCCCAGCTTCCATATGGCTATCCATTGATGACGATGCTTGCGATGGTTCCGCCGGTATTCCGAAAAATCATGAACCCGCGTGTCCGCAAATGGCACGCAATGTATTATCCAGAAATCACGGATTGGGGTCCTTACAAAACGGCCTCAAATCCAATGCCGCGGTAAGCGTTAGGCAAAAAAATGCCCCGCCACTTGGGTGTAGACGGGGCAGTTATTGTGCATACGGATCGATCCACTTGGAAAGGCCGCAGGCACAGGCGGTAATCTTGGAAAGTTAGTTCATTTCAGCACGGACCTGTTGGCGCAACACATCGATGGGGACTTTCTTGCCATCACGTTTGAAAGCCCAGTAAGTCCACCCGTTACAACTTGGTGCGCCTTCTAAAGCAGCGCCGACCTGGTGGATTGACCCTTTGACATCGTCCCCGATCAACGTGCCGTCAGCGCGGACCTTGACCTTGTGGCGCCCGTTCAAGGACCAAAGTTCTTCACCGGGGTTCAGCATGCCACGCTCGACCAGAACACCGAAGGCCACGCGCGGTTCTGCACGTTTGGATTGGGTAACCTCAAGCGACGTGCGGTCAAACTTGCGGACACTTGCGATACGCTTGGTGGCGACTTTGCGGTACGCCTCTTCCCGTTCAATCCCGATGAAATCCCGGCCGAGTTTCTTGGCAACAGCCCCGGTCGTGCCTGTTCCAAAGAACGGATCAAGGACAACATCGCCAGGTTTCGTCGTTGCGACCAGAACCCTGTGTAGCAGGCTTTCAGGTTTTTGCGTCGGATGCGCTTTTTCACCAGCCTCGTTTTTCAAACGCTCGTGACCCGTACAGATCGGCAGCACCCAATCTGAGCGCATTTGCACACCTTCGTTCAAAGCCTTCAAAGCTTCGTAGTTGAACGTGTATTTGCTGTCTTCTGACTTGGACGCCCAAATCAGCGTTTCATGTGCGTTCGTCAGTCGCTTGCCCCGAAAATTCGGCATTGGATTGGATTTTCGCCAAACAACGTCGTTTAGCATCCAAAAACCCGCATTCTGCATCGCTGCGCCAACGCGGAAAATATTGTGGTAGCTGCCAATCACCCAAATCGCACCATTGGGCTTCAACAGCCTGCGCGCAGCGGCCAGCCATTCAGTCGTAAACTCATCATAGACTTTGAAGCTGGCGAATTGGTCCCACGCATCATCGACCGCATCAACCTTGGAGTTGTCGGGACGGTGCAGGTCACCACGCAGCTGAAGATTATAGGGCGGATCAGCGAAGATCAGGTCGACAGATGCTTCCGGCAGGCTGTTCATAGCCTCGATGCAATCGCCGTCCAAAATCGTGTTCAAAGGCAGCGCTTCGCGCGCCACTTTGGTCATTTTTCCCATTTCTGCCCCGGATCTGCACTTGGTGTGCTTGGTGTAATCTCGTTGCCCTCAAGATGAGTCAAAGCTGATTCGGGGTCAAATTCTTTTTTGAATCAATCACTTAGAAATTAGGCTTGATACAAGATGTTGTGTACCGGTCGAAACGAGACACGATGGTGTGGGGTCACCCCCTGTTCGACCAGTGCAGAAATGTGACGCTTTGTCGGATAACCCATGTTGCTTTCCCAGCCATAGCCGGGATGCTGTTGCGCCAAATCCACCATCAGCCGGTCACGCGTCACTTTCGCAAGGATCGAGGCGGCCGCGATCGACAGAGATCTACCGTCACCTTTGACAATCGCGATAGCCGGGCAGTCCAGATCTTTCGGGATCTTGTTACCGTCGATCAATGCGTGATCAACGTGGCCCAGCGCTTGAACAGCGCGGGTCATCGCAAGATGGGAGGCGTGAAAAATGTTCAGCTTATCAATCTCGGCGACGCTGGCTTCGGCGATTGCATATCGGGCGGTGGCCATGATCTGGCCAAATAAATCTTCCCTCCGCGTTGCACTGAGCTTTTTGGAATCGTTCAGTCCGTCAGGAATATTGTCGGGGTCAAGAATGACAGCCGCTGCGGTGACAGGCCCTGCAAGCGGTCCGCGCCCAACTTCGTCCACGCCTGCGATCTGGACAAAGCCTTGCCTAAGGAGATCGGATTCGAAGCTGAAGTCAGGGCCGGGTTTGGACATACCCACCTTGAAACCCGCCAGCGCAAAATTGGCAAGAGGGCGGCACGCGGTAGACAAAAAAGAAAGGGGCGGTCACGACCCGCCCCCGTTAAAGGTACTCGTTAACTTTTGAACTTGTTAAGTACGCCACCCGTTCTCACGCAGGCAGTATGGGGTGTAAAACTGGCGCCGACCGTCACGGGTCCGAACTTCCCGCAGGCACTCACGCGGTGGGTTCGCTTTTGCGTAACGCTCCAGGCATTCTGCCGCATAGACGTCGCGGCTTCCGCGGAATGTCCATTGTTCGGTCAGACACCGCTGCGGTGCGACTTTGCGAGCCTGCTTTTTGGCTTTCTTCTTGTACTTGTTCTTGCGGTGCGCATTTTGATTGATGATTGGCTGCGGTCGATAGGTATTCTGCTGCACTTTCGGTTTGCGGTTTTTCTTCACCACCTCATTCAGGATCACCAGGCCTGCGATTCCGGCAAGGATCTTTGCGACGTCTTCATCAGCCCTTGCCGGGGCGGTTGTGAATGACGTCATCACCAAAGCGAGGCTTAGGGCGGAGGCAAATACTGTACGTTTCATTTTTCATCCTTTCAAACTGTGCCGGACCACGTGCCCGGTATGGGATGGATCAACGTTGAGGCGTCTGGGGAAAGTTATGCAATGACAGCGAGATGTTATTCAAAATCACCGCAATGATATTGAATAACACGACAGTTCCGCGCATGATCGCGGAATGAAAAAGCTTCTGTATATCATAGCCTTGTGCAGCATCGGCCAATCCGCTTTCGCGGAGTGCTATGCTGACTATAAGGCAAAGAAAGATGACCCGTTGAAGCTGCATTACGGCGTGATAGAGTTACCGGACAATGCGTGTCAGTCCCAGCAAACGGCAGCACAGGCGGTTGCACCGCGGCTTGCAGATAACGGCTGGACGCTTCTGAATGTCGTGGGGGTATTTGACGCGTCAGGCTTGGCGGAAAGGAAGCCCAGTGCCGGAAAATTCTTCCTCCGTTACTAAAGGATGGACCCCTGCCCGGGTAACTGTCTTTGGCGTCGCGGCAATTGTTCTAATCTTATCCTCAGCAGCGATCGTTCTGTTTGCGAACCTCCCGGATGCCAATGCGTTCAACTTACGGGTGGAACAGATTTTCATTCAGAACGATGCGCTGACATCGACAAGCGATGTGAAACTGCTGGAAATACTTGCGCAAAGCGGTACGGCGTTTTCGGAAACCCTTGCCTCTTATAGGTTTATCATCTTTGTTCTTATGGTCTTTGCGACAGCGGTTTTGATCGCGGCTTTGATCGCGCTGGTCTCACTTGTCACAATGACACGCCGCATCGCACAGATCGAAAAAACCGGCATTCAGGTATCTTCGCTGGTCGTCAATCGCGATCAACGGATCGTTCAGATCAACGACATGGAGTTCAAGCTTACCGAAGCCGCGCTAGAGACACTTTCCGTTCTGGCAGAAGCGCGGCTTGATGATGACATCCTGACGGGTCTGGAGATCGAGGCGATGATCTCCGGCAAGCCAGAGGTCGACTGTGACGAAGCGACGGGTGCCACACGGGTCAAGCGGCTGCGTGATCACCTTGGCAATCAAATGATCAGCGAGTTGTTGATCAAGAACATCGCCCGCAAAGGCTATGTGCTGGCTGTTGAGCCGGACGCGATCAAAGTGTTCTGACTACCCTCGGGCGTTTTCGGTCGCTGCCCTGTGCAGTCCAGTTCTTCGGTGAATGCGGCGAGGCATGGGAAAGTCCTGAGCTCTCATTGAACGAGCTGGTTCATCAGGCGTACTTACTCTGCCAATTCAACAGATTTCTGTTCCGCTTCGATTAGTCGGCTTAGCTGCTTTCGGAACGTCTTTGCGCCCAGATCCAGCCCCATATCGATGTTCGGTGTCGCCATATCGGCCATACCTTTATGAACCGCCTCAAGCACGTGCTTGTCTTCATTGAATGCCATTATTGCACCGGCATTCATCTTCTCCGATATCGCCTTGTCATTGGGATCGGTATTGCGATGCTGGAACCAGATATACTGGGTATTGTTCTCATCCACCGGGGTCATGAAATTGTAGGAAATGTTGACATAGGTCTTTTCGACTTGCGGCTTGTCGGGCCCGCCTGTGCCCAAAGGCGTGTAGATAGACTTGTTAAGCGCAATCGCCGGGAAGCACATCTCGTAGTGTTGTAGCCGGTCGCATTTGCCTTCGAATTTCACCAGATCTTTATAGTATGGCGACGGGTCCTGCCCACTGATCCATCGGGACACCACGACACCGCGATCTGTCTTTTCCACATCTAGCGGTGCGTTGTCCGTTCCGCCCCCGGCGAAAGACGTTACGTGAACCCAGGCAACGTGGCTGGGGTCGAGAAGATTGTCGCAAACCCAAAGGTAGTTGCATTCGATTGGCAATATGCCACCATCGGTGTAGCCCCAGTCCGGATTGTCGAAGTTCTCAATCTCAAAAATCTCATCCGGGTTTGCCAAAGCCGGGTCGCCCATCCAGATCCACAAAAGCCGGTAGCGGTCTACGACCGGGTAGGATCTCACAACAGCGCGACGCGGTGTCATTCCACGCTGCGTTGGGCTGTCGGTGCATTTTCCTGTGCAATCAAAGGTAAGGCCATGGTAGCCGCAAACCACCGTATCGCCTTCCAGTTGCCCCATCGACAATGGCAATTTTCGGTGCGGACAAGCGTCTTCAAGCGCAACTGGGGTGCCGTCGATTTGACGGTAGAAGACGACATTTTCACCAAGCAATTTCTGCGATTTGAGGGCGCGGTCGTAATCACGGCTCCATCCGGCGACATACCAGCAATTGCGAAGATACATGTGCGACCCCTCAGTCTCAGCTTTTGAGGCGAAGCTTAGTGCGCGCGCTGTGTGGACGCCATCATTTCGAGATTATTTGTCTCATTAGGATGGCTAATGATTCAATTGCCAAGGATTGTCGGCAAGCGCAGCCCGTTTTCACGCGCGCAGGCCACCGCATCGTCATACCCCGCATCCGCATGCCGCCAAACACCAGAGGCGGGATCATTCCAAAGCACGCGTTCCAACCGGGCGGCGGCTTCATCAGTGCCGTCCGCACAAATCACCATGCCAGCATGTTGCGAAAAGCCCATACCGACGCCACCCCCGTGATGAAGCGAAACCCATGTCGCGCCGGAAGCGGTATTGATCAGTGCGTTTAATAGTGGCCAGTCCGACACTGCGTCGGAGCCGTCTCTCATCGCCTCCGTTTCCCGATTGGGGGAAGCGACCGACCCACTATCAAGGTGATCACGGCCAATCACCACCGGGGCGGATAATTCACCGTTCTTGACCATTTCGTTGAACGCCAGACCCAACTTGTGACGGACACCAAGACCGACCCAGCAAATGCGCGCGGGCAAGCCCTGAAAGCTGATCCGGTCGCGTGCCATATCCAGCCAATTGTGCAGATGCGGGTCATCGACCAGCTCTTTCACTTTGGCGTCTGTTTTGTAGATATCCTCTGGATCACCAGACAAAGCACACCAGCGAAATGGGCCGATGCCGCGGCAGAAAAGCGGGCGAATGTAAGCTGGCACAAAGCCTGGAAACGCAAACGCGTTCTCAAGCCCTTCTTCCAATGCGACCTGTCGGATGTTGTTTCCATAGTCCAGCGTCGGGACGCCCATGTTCCAGAAATCCACCATTGCGGACACATGTATTTTCATCGACGCACGTGCAGCTTTTTCGACAGCCTTTGGATCGCTTTCGCGTTTCTCACGCCATGTCGCCAAGCACCAACCTTGCGGCAGATATCCGTTGATCGGGTCATGGGCAGAAGTTTGGTCTGTCACCAAATCTGGCTTGATCCCCCGCTTCACCAGCTCGGGGAAGACATCCGCCGCGTTGCCCAGAAGACCGACGGATTTCGCCTCACCTGCTTTGGTCCAGCGGTCGATCATCGCCAGCGCTTCGTCCAGCGTTTCCGCTTTCTCATCGACGTATTTCATGCGCAGACGGAAATCGATCGACTCGGGGTTGCATTCAACCGCAAGGCAGCACGCTCCGGCCATCACTGCCGCCAGAGGTTGCGCGCCACCCATTCCGCCAAGACCACCTGTCAAAATCCATTTGCCGGTGAGATTGCCGTCATAGTGCTGACGCCCAGCCTCCACGAATGTCTCATAGGTTCCTTGCACGATCCCTTGACTACCAATGTAGATCCATGACCCCGCCGTCATCTGGCCATACATCGCCAGGCCCTTTTTATCGAGCTCGTTGAAGTGGTCCCAAGTGGCCCAATGCGGCACGAGGTTGGAATTTGCGATCAGAACGCGCGGCGCATCAGAGTGCGTTCTGACAACCGCCACCGGACGTCCGGATTGCACGATCATGGTCTCATCGGCTTCGAGGTCTTTCAGCGTCGCAACCATTGCATCGAAATCCGACCACGTGCGCGCTGCGCGGCCAATACCGCCATAGACCACAAGTTCATGTGGGTTTTCGGCAACGTCAGGATGCAAGTTGTTCATCAGCATCCGCATCGGCGCTTCGGTCAGCCAACTTTTCGCGTTCAACTCAGGCCCATTTGGGGGGTATACGTCACGGGTGTTCTTACGATCAAACATATGTGGCTCCTTTCAATCTGCGAGGACACCGGCACGCGCCAGCTGTTCGAGTTTTTCAAAGATATCTGCGAAGATCGGGCGGATGTTGGCAGCGCGTTCGGGTCGGTACGTCCAAGGCGCGGCCTCGTCCATATAAGCGCGTTGCGCAGTTTCCATCTGCAGCGCGTGAACTCCGGTTCTGGGCTGGCCATAGCGACGTGTTGTCCACCCACCTTTGAAACGCGCGTTCGTAACGGTTTCGTCAGGCGGGCAGGCATCGCATGCGGCCTTTTCAACTGCAGGGTGGCAGGTTTGTCCGTTGTTGGTGCCGATGTTGAAAACTGGCAACAATCCTTCGAACAGAAACGGGACATGTGACCGGATAGAGTGGCAATCATAAAGGATCGCGACACCGTGGATTGCCTTGACCCGTGCCAGCTCCTCGGCAATTGCTGCGTGATACGGCGCGTGAAACTTGTTCCGGCGCGATATGATTTCATCTTCCGACGGCATTTGCCCATCCTGCCAGATTTCGAACCCGTCAAAATCGGTTGTCGGGCAAAGCGCCGTCGTGTTTTGCCCCGGATAGAGCGAGATGCCCGCAGGATCGCGATTGGCGTCGATCACATAACGATGAATATTCGATCGGATAACAGTGCTGCTAGGTGCGAGACCGTCGTACAGTCGGTCAATATGCCAATCGGTATCGGCCAGCTGTTGTCCCCGCGCATTCAACCGATCGCTCAGTCCATCCGGAAGAAAGGTCCCTCCATGCGGTTGAGCCAGCACCAAGGGGCTATCGCCGCGCTGAACCTCAAAGACATTCATGTGTCTAGATCCGGCATGGCGATACTTGGTGCGTCCACAACATCGCCATTTGCCACCAAACCTGCTGCAGCGGTGATATCCGGGGAAAGGTAGCGATCATCACCGAGTGTCGCCACATCCGCGCGCAGCCGTTTGAGCACTGCCTGCAAAGGTGCGCTTGTTGTCAGAGGCGCACGAAATTCTATGCCTTGTGCCGCGCACAACAGCTCCACACCGATGATGTAGTGCAGATTTGCGATCATCTTCTTCAGACGCACCGCACCATGGGCCGCCATTGAAACATGATCTTCCTGATTGGCGGAGGTCGGCGTGGAGTCCGTCACACACGGGTTTGCCAGATGTTTGTTTTCACTCATCAAGGCAGCGGTCGTGACCTCAGCAATCATCAACCCGGAATTAAGACCGGGATCAGGTGTCAGGAAGGGCGGAAGATCGAACGACAAGGTCGGATCGACCATGAGCGCCACGCGTCTTTGCGCAATCGCGCCGATTTCTGACACCGCCAAAGCAATCATATCCGCGGCAAAGCCCACGGGTTCTGCATGGAAATTCCCGCCAGAGACGATCAGTCCCACCTCGCTCAGAACAAGCGGGTTGTCGGTCGCCGCGTTCGCCTCAATCTCCAGAGTTTGGCCTGCCTGACGCAACACATCCATGGCCGCGCCTGTCACTTGCGGCTGGCAGCGGATGCAATAGGGGTCTTGCACACGGCTGTCATCTTCGCGGTGGCTTTCGCGGATTTCCGATCCGTCAAGCAGGGCCCGCATTGTATTTGCGGCCTCGATCTGGCCGCGATGGCCCCGTAGGCTGTGAATTTCCGGTTGCAGCGGAGCAGTTGATCCCATGATTGCATCTGTGGACATGGCTGAAACCACAAGCGCCGATTGCATCGCGCGCCATGCATCAAACAACCCAATCAACGAGAATGCGGTGGAAAACTGCGTTCCGTTGATAAATGCCAGACCTTCCTTCGGACCAAGCGGGATCGGGCTGAGGCCGGCCTTTGAAAGCGCTTCGGCTCCTGGCATCACGGTGCCTTCAAACTCCGCCTCGCCATGACCGATGATCACAGCCGTCATATGTGCAAGCGGCGCAAGATCGCCTGATGCGCCGACAGACCCTTGGCTTGGGATCACCGGTGTCACACCTTTGGCCAGCATGTCTTGCAACAGCTCGATCAGTGACCAGCGCACGCCAGACGCGCCACGTCCGAGCGATAGAAGTTTCAGCACCATGATCATCCGCGCCTCTGCACGGGTGATCGGTTCCCCAACACCGCAGCAATGGGACAGGATCAAGTTTCGCTGAAGTTTTGCCGTGTCATTGGCGGCGATCTTCATGCTGGCGAGTTTGCCGAAGCCAGTATTGACGCCGTAAACGGCAGCGTCCCCTTGTGCAGCTTCATTGATCCGCGCGGCGGCTGCTTCCACCGCGGGTCTGCAGCTGGGGTTCAATACAACAGCAGCCTCAGCGCGATACACCGCTTCAAGCTGGGCGAGGGTCACATCCCCGGGGGTCAATTCCATCGCGGTCATACTGCACCTCCGTAGATGCGCTGATACAGGGGGTTGAAGCCAATGCGGTAAGCCAGCTCTGCCGGGGTGTTGATGTCCCAGACCGCCAGATCAGCGCGTTGTCCCGCGGCAATTGTGCCACGATCAGGCAGGCCCAAGGCGCGGGCGGCATTGCGGGTCACACCGGCCAAAGCCTCTTCCGGGGTTAAGCGAAACAGCGTTGATCCCATGTTCATCGCCAGCAGAAGGGATGTCAGCGGCGATGACCCCGGATTAGCGTCGGTCGCCAAAGCCATCGCGACACCGTGCTTCCGAAACACTTCAATTGGTGGGCTTTGCGTTTCGCGCAGCGTGTAAAACGCGCCGGGTAAAATCACGGCAGCGGTCCCGGCCTTGGCCATTGCCTTTACGCCATCTACGTCAAGATATTCGACATGATCGGCTGAAAGGGCATCAAACCCCGCAGCCATTTTCGCGCCACCAAGGTTGGATAATTGTTCAGCATGAATCTTGACCGGAAGACCCAATTCCTTCGCGACGGTAAAGACCCGTGCGACCTGCGCTGGCTGAAAAGCAATTCCTTCGCAAAACGCATCGACTGCATTGACCAGCCCTTCGGCGTGGGCCGCGCGCAAAGTTGGGATGCAGACCTCATCGATGTATCGATCAGCCTCACCCGCAAATTCTTCCGGTATTGCGTGAGCACCTAGAAAGGAGGTCTGAATCTGAACCGGGCGCAGCTGGGACAGACGACGCGCCGCACGCAACATGCGCAGTTCTGTTTCATGATCCAGGCCATAGCCGGATTTGATCTCAAGCGTGGTCACACCTTCCGCGATCAGGGCGTCGAGGCGGGGTAAGGCCGATGCAACCAAATCATCTAGCGACGCAGACCGCGTCGCCGCAACGGTTGAAACGATGCCGCCCCCTGCGCGCGCCACATCCTCGTAGCTTGCCCCATTGAGGCGCATTTCAAACTCTTTGGCGCGATCACCGCCGAAAACCAAATGCGTGTGACAGTCAATCAACCCTGGCGTCACCAATCGCCCACCAAGATCAACAGGCATGGCGTCAACGAAGTCAGCCGGGAGGGAGCTGATTTCACCGACCCACGCGATGTGCTCCCCTTTGACAACGATCGCGTCATCGTCGCCCAAACCATATGCCGCCCCGCCCGATTTCATCGTGGCAATGCGGCAGTTTTGAAAGAGCGTCAGAGTCACGACAGCCTCATCGGGGGAGTTTTATCTTGCGAGGTAGATTGTATGGTCTTAACATTATTATGTCCAATCATAATAAGGTACGGACATGAGAATTTTTTCGAAACGCGCGCTGCTGCCAAGCGGTTGGGAAACCAACGTTGCAGTGCATGTGGACGCCGGGGCAATCGCCGATATCGAAGCCGGAGCTGCCCGGTCTTCTGACGATATCGCGGTAGACACGTTGATGCCTGCCCTGTCGAACCTGCACAGCCATGCGTTTCAGCGGGCCATGGCGGGGATGACAGAATACCGTGCGAAAGGACGGGAGAGCTTCTGGACCTGGCGCGATCTGATGTATCGCTATCTGGATCAACTGACACCCAAGCATATGACCGCCATCGCCGAACTGGCTTTCATGGAAATGCTAGAGGCCGGATATTCCGCAGTAGGTGAGTTTCACTATGTCCATCATGCGCCCGGTGGGCAGGTCTACAACGATATCGCAGAACTTTCCGCCTGTGTGATGCAGGCCGCCGCGCAGACCGGGATCGGTATCACGCACCTCCCGGTGCTTTACACGTATGGAGGGGTCGACAGGCGCGATCTTGAAGGTGGCCAGCTGCGGTTCGGCAATTCAACAGATCGCTTTTTGGCCCTGTTGGATCGTTGCCGGGATATTGCGTCCGACATGGCTCCAGACACGAATGTTGGCATTGCGCCGCATTCCCTTCGCGCAACTTCCCCCACCGATCTTTCCACGGTCCTGAATGCGGTGCCCAAAGGCCCTGTCCATATCCATATCGCCGAGCAAACTCGTGAAGTGGACGAGGTTCAATCAACCCTGGGCGCACGGCCTGTTGAATGGCTTCTGGACAACGCAGATGTGTCGGACCGTTGGTGCCTGATCCACGCCACCCATATGACAGCATCCGAGTGCGAGGCGATGGCAAGAAGCGGCGCGATTGCTGGCCTGTGCCCGGTGACAGAAGCCAATCTAGGCGATGGAGTATTTCCCGGTAAAAGTTTTCTGGATGCAGAAGGTGCCTTTGGCGTCGGCACAGATTCGAATATCAACATTTCAGTAGCCGAAGAGTTGCGAACCCTCGAATATTCACAGCGCTTGACCCACCGAGAACGCAATGTATTGGCTGCTGAGGCGGGTTCCACTGGATCGGCACTTTACATGGGCGCTGCAGCGGGCGGTGCGAAAGCGCTTAGCCGCAAAACAGGTCAGATTACGTCCGGCTTTCTGGCTGACTTTGTTGCAATTGACAGCACGCATCCAACGCTCTGCATGTTAGACGACCATCAGCTTCTGGATGGATTTGTTTTTGCGAGCCGAGATTCTGTTGTAACTGATGTCTGGTCGGCGGGTCGTCACATGGTAAAGGACGGGCAGCACATTGCACGTGACAGGATTCGCGAACGTTACAGGCAGGTGCTGGCGGATTTGAAAGCTCACTAAGGTAGTTTGGTTCGATGTTGAAAACCCTTCCCTACGCGGCGCTACGAACACTGGAAGCCGTGGTGCGGTTGCGTGGATTTGGCAGGGCAGCCGAAGAGCTTAACGTCACCCAAAGTGCAGTAAGCCAGCATGTCAAATCACTGGAAGAATGGCTTGGACACAAGCTGTTGCATCGCCATCGCCCTCAGATTGAACCAACGGAAACAGGTGCGCGTCTGGCAGATGCGGTCCGGTCCGGCTTTGGCATGGTTGAAAGTCTGTGCGACGATCTTCGTGTTGCACCGATGAAGCGCGCGCCCGGCCTACGCATCGCAGCTCCACCGGGTTTTGCATATCTTTGGCTTCTGCCACGTTTGTTGCAGTTTGATGAATTACATCCAAACACCCCAGTGTCCCTATCCACCAATCCAGACTCTCTTGATCTCAGGATCAGCGATGCAGATGCGATGATCTGTTATAGCACGGGCGGATTCCCGGACATGCACGCAGAACGCTTGTTGTCTGAGACGCTTGCGCCGGTTTGCACGCCCGAGATTGCGAACACGCTAAAAACCCCCGCCGATCTGGCCGCCCATGTTATCCTTGAAGACGTCCATGCCGTGCAAACCCAACAGTCAAATTGGGATGTCTGGGCAAAAGAAGTTGGCATCAAGCTGCCGCATTTCAAACGAAAAAGACGGTTCGGGCAGGCCAATCTGGTCGTTCAGGCGGCGGTTGATGGTTTGGGCATCGCAATGGGACGCAGCCCGCTTGTTCAAGGACTTATGGACGAGGGCAAACTTGTGTATCCATTCCCTGAAGCGGCGGCGTCCCAGTTTGACTATTGGTTTGTCTGCAAACATAACGCTTTGGAAGGCCGGTCGGTCAAAGCCTTTCGGAATTGGCTGCGAGATGCCGGCGCGCGGGCGAATGCGGGATAAATCGGTGGCGACGCCGAACGGCGGGCTGGGTATCGCCTGATCTAGATGTAGCTAAGTTGATTGTCCTGCCCCAAGCCCACCGCGCGGCTTGGCGCATCAAAGAGCGCGCGCATCTCTGGAACGGAATCCAGAAGCGCAGTGCCTCCTGCGATTAGGTCCGGGTTGAAGTAGCCATCCCGCCAGACAGCGACACCATCCAACCGGACAGTCGGATCCAACACATTCAGCGAAATTTCACCGGGTGGATAAGCCCCACATGTGTGGAAATGCAAAAGGCGCGGATTGCCGAATGCGCCGCCGCCCCAACGTTCAAAATGGGACGATGCAGGCTGTGGGTAATGGCAACCCGGATGGATACCGATATGCCAGGAATGCACGAAGAACGTATTTATATTGAACATGTTTCCCACGAACTCATAGTGCGCGCGGGCGGTGGCAACATCTTTTGGAATGCCTTCAAAACCGACAATTTCATTGTCATCGAAATCGACAAAAAGCGTGTCGTTTAATTCGCACGTGTAGGGGTCGTAGTAGTTTGACCCACAACCGGTCAGAAACCCATTTTGCGCAATCCTGCCTTTAAAGTTTCGGGAAGGTATTGGCGCAAAAATCGAGACCGGGAAGCGTTTGCGTGTCACGTCACCCGTCGTCTCCAATGGGTCAAGCAGTTGGCCACGGAAATCAGTACCTGCGGGACAGGTTACATGCACGTCATGCGCGGTTGAAAACGCATCATTGACCAACTGCTTGAGCCGATCAAACGCGGTATAGGACACGGTTCCGAACGGGGAGCTCAGCATCTCTTGATCCAGGGCATAGCTGATGATCTGTCGCATGGATGCATCTTTGGTCCGAAAACGGATTTGATCCCCCAGACGGGCAAAAAAGACCGTACAGTCGACTGCAGCCATCCGCGCGACGAGATCAGCATCGGGGTCCATGACGGTGCGCTGAAAAGGGACGCCGTAGGTTTCAGCTTTCAAACCCAGTTCTTCGGCAGCAAACAAAACGGATTGCGCGAGGGATGGATCGTAATATCCGTCCTCCTCAGTTTCGAAAACAATGAGAAGCGTGTCGCCAGCGCGGCACGTGCCGCAGTCAAACAAGAGATTGCGCACGGCCTTTTTCAAACCACCGTGGGTATCGTCCAACACACCCGTTCCCCTTTGTGTTTCCCCAAGCTTGTCGTGACCCTAGGCCTATGGATCAGGAGGCACCATTTTCGGGTGATAATAGAGCCTATTAGGGAAACTAATGCTGAATGGTGGCCATTGTCTGCGCGCAGACAAATGCTAGAATAAATATAGACATAAGAAAAAGGCAGCAGGCATTTGCGCAGCAGTTATCAAGACATCAAAGCAGACGTCCTGAACCGTATTCGGCAAAATATTTGGCCGCCCGGTGCAAACCTACCCGGTGAGATTGAGCTCGCTGAAGAGTTCGGTTGTGCCCGTGCGACGGTTAATCGCGCGATGCGTGAGTTGGTCGACGAAGGCATTCTGGAACGCAAACGCAAAGCCGGGACACGGGTCAAATCCTTCCCGACCCGAAAAGCTCGATTTACAATCCCTCTGATCCGAGAAGAGATCGAAAGCACCGGCGCAGCGTATCGATATGCGCTCGTCGACCGGGAGGTTATTGCCGTCCCGGGCTGGCTTAGTGCGCAGGTCAAAATACCCAGAAACGGCCAGGTTCTACACCTCAGATGCATGCACTTCGCCTCGAACAAACCCTACCAATTGGAAGATCGCTGGATCAATCTGACGGCGATTCCAAAGGCAGAAAAGCAAGATTTTGAGGTGATCGGCCCAAACGAATGGCTTGTCCGAGAAGTTCCTTTTTCGGAAGCGGACCTCTCTTTTTCAGCCACAAGTGCAACCCAGGAGATCGCGGATTTTCTGGACCAGAAAGAAGGTGATGCGGTTTTCACGGCCGAACGCACAACGTGGCTGGATGAAGACAACATTACCCACGCGCGGCTATACTTTTCACAAGGCTACAAGATGACAACGAAGTTGTAGTCAGGTGATACACGTTACCACATAACTAGCGCTGCTTTGCATCATGCGCGATTTGCTTTTGACGAAGCCCCTCCAACCGTTCAAATAAATCCGCCGCGGTTTTCCAAGTCACCTGTGCCTTTTCTTCGTCGGTCAGGTCAGACGGAACAACCGCGTGAGAATAAGGATCGTCCTTGAAGATCGGATAGTCAGAGCCAAGCATGATGCGGTCTGCGCCAAAAAGTTTAACCGCTGACTCTAGTGCACGCGGTCCCAGCGATGCGCTATCATACCAAAGCCTGCGCAAGCGGTCCGTTGGAAACGGTTCTTCGGGATTTCGGTGCCGAGCGATGCTTTCGATCCGCTCGAAAATGAATGGCAGCGTGCCACCAAGATTGACCACCTGAAAACTGACATTCGGGTAGGTATCCAGCATATCCGACAAGATCACCGTCAGGGCCACTTGGCTCGCGCTTGATTGCAGATCAACTGCGGACAATCGGTATTGCATGAAATCTGCCTGCCTGGGCGGCGGTTCTTGTCCAACTTTCAGACCGGGATGTAGCATGATGTGGCAGCCATATTCGTTCGCCGCCGAAAGAAGGGGGCGCAACGTGTCAGCTTCAGCCAGTGAATTGAAATAGTTTGACGGAAGGATGATCCCGGGCAGACCTAGATCACGCCGGATGCGCCGCAGCTCGGCACATGCCAGGTCAAGATCGTCAAGCGGCACGCCCGCCAATCCGATCAGAACGCCATTGGTTTGCGCGTTCAGTTTTTCCAGATGATCATTGTACGATGTGATCGCATCCGCAATTTCATCCGCAGGCAATAGGTCCACACCCAAAGCCCCCGGAAATGTGATCAACCGATGTGTTAAGCCTTGAATGCGCATTTCAGCCAGTCCAACGGCAGGATCGTGGTAGTGATCGGTGAAAGGAAACTCACCATTCATTGCAACCATCACGGTCACGCCATCCTCCCGCTCACGAAGATAGGGCCGCTTGGTTCGGGCCTTCAAAGTATCAACCAACCCGCCGCCGTAGAAATGGGAGTGCATGTCGACGCGACTCTTGTCAGAAATCATTTATCTTTGTCCTTCAAGGCGTGATTTTCATAGTCGGCTCCGATCAAGACCTGCCGCCTGAGCCGTCCGCCTCGCCGAATGCTATCACACCGCAGATCCAGCTGAGTTTCAATCTAAGCACGGGACAATCGTTTAATCCGCGCAAACTGGCTATCGTTATCAAGCAGTTCTGGTGACCCCGGCAGGATTCGAACCTGCAACCTGCCCCTTAGGAGGGGGCTGCTCTATCCAGTTGAGCCACGGGGTCTCGGCGTCGTTTTGATCGCTATGTCTGAATGAAGCAATAAAAAAGGGGACACGAATTTGGCCCAACGTGTCCCCTTTTTCAAAAACCGGCGAGATTACTGGGAAACAGCCGGTCTGTTACTTTGAACGTTAGCGGTAACATTGCCTCAGCGCAAGATGGTGAAGCGGTTGCTGCTTGTGTCTTGACCTTTGCGAGCGCTATCAATGACAAAACAGCAAAGAAAGTACATTTGCTTTGAGCGACCGCCAGTCCCAAGATAGCCGCCACAATCTGACATTGCGCGATGTTTCCGAAGCCTCTGGCGTCAGCGAAATGACTGTTAGCCGGGTGCTGCGTAACCGTGGTGAGGTGTCTGATCGCACGCGCGCCAAAGTGCTGGAAGCCGCAAGACAGCTTGGCTATGTCCCAAACAAAATTGCCGGGGCGCTTGCGTCAAACAGGGTCAACCTGGTCGGCGTGATCATACCATCACTATCAAACATGGTTTTCCCGGAAGTGATGATGGGTATCTCAAAAGTTCTGGATGATACACCGCTGCAACCCGTTGTCGGGGTCACTGAATACCAGCCGGAAAAAGAAGAAGAAGTCATCTTTGAAATGCTGTCTTGGCGACCGTCTGGTCTGATCGTCGCCGGCCTGGAACATACGCCGGCTGCAGTCGCGATGATGAAAAATTCCGGTGTTCCAATCGTAGAGATTATGGATGTTGATGGCGACGCAATTGATGCCTGTGTCGGGATTTCGCACACGCGCGCTGGACGCGAAACAGCGACAGAAATTTTGAAGCGCGGGTATCGAAATATCGGATTTCTCGGCACGAAAATGCCGTTAGACCACCGGGCGCGAAAACGGTTTGAGGGCTTTCGCGCAGTCTTGCAGGAATCTGGTGTATCACTGAAAGCTGAGGAATATTATTCCGGCGGCTCCGCTTTGAAAAAGGGTCGCGAAATGACTCGATCAATCCTCGCGGACAATAAGGACTTGGATTTTCTATATTATTCCAATGACATGATCGGTGCTGGCGGTTTGCTCTATTGCATCGAGGAAGGTCTGGAAGTCCCCGGGAAAATGGGACTTGCGGGATTCAATGGGGTTGAGTTGATCGAAGGTCTTCCCATTCGTCTTGCGACACTCGACAGTTGCCGCACCGAGATCGGGAAGGCTGCGGCGCAAATAATCGCTGATGATATTGTCGGGGACGGATCGTCTGGGCAAAACCAGCGTATTGAACTGGAGCCTGTGTTTAATCCGGGCGACACGGTCCGTGCGAACTAGAATCCGCGGCTGTTAACGTTTCTTTAGCCGTTTGTTCATGATTTCGTAGTACATAGGCATCTCCCCCACCTAACTCCTATTTCCAATCGCGAGGCATTTGTCATGGCGTATCGCCGGACCAAAAAGCATGATGCCGTCCGAAAACCTCAACGGATCTTGCTTGTCGAAGATGAAGCTATCCTGGCTATGGATCTGTCCCATAGCCTGACGGAATTGGGATTCGGAATTTGCGCCGTCGCCCGGACTCGTGCCGAGGCGCTATATCACGCCAAATCGACAAATCCGGAATTGCTGCTGTGTGACATTACGCTTGCAGATAATTCTTCCGGCGTCATCGCCTGCCGGGAGATCATCCATGAGATCGGTGAGCGGCCAGTTGTTTTTATCTCCGGTGATACTGATCTTGTCGCCGCAGACCTGCTTCCCGGTCGCACGGAATTGGTCACCAAACCATTCAGAACATCAGAAATTGTGTCTGCAATCGGCCATGTTTTGGCTGAGCAAATAGGCGACTAGTCAAACAGGTCTTCCAACCAGTCCTTCAATCTGTCCTTCTTTTTGAATTTTGACTTCTTGGATGATCGTTTGCGTGGCCTGTCATCTGAATCTTCCTCAACCAAGCGTTGAGCTCTTGGCGCAATCGCTTCGGCGCTGCGCTCAATGATCTTGTCCAACTCTCCGCGATCCAACCAGACACCGCGACAGTTTGGACAGTAATCAATCTCAACATTCTGCCGAACAGACAGGTGCAACGCCACGTTGCAGCTGGGGCAAAGCATCGCTGTCACCTCATCTTGCGCAGCGTCACGGCGCGGACGACGCGGCGGGCGACCGGGCTCTTGAAGTTCGACAACCATTCTTCTTTTCCTCTGGAATAACGTCTCCCCGAAATATGGGAAGTGCTGGCCACCTTTTAAAGCGGCCCTGCTGAAAATCCCCCTGTGCACCCTTCGAATTTATCGGTTAGTCTCAAGACGATTGCCCAAAACGGGCTGAAACTCGGGAGAGAGCGAAATGGGTATTAACAGCATCGGTGGATTGATCGTCTTTGTCCTCGACATCTGGGCGATTGTGTCGATCTTCAATTCAAATGCGACGACTGGCACGAAAGTTATCTGGATCGTTTTGGTTGTCTTGCTACCTATCATTGGATTCCTGATCTGGTTCTTCGCAGGCCCGCGTTCGGCCCGAGGATAGACGTCGGAAAGGCATCACAATGGCGGATCGCTATACGCAAGGTATGGATATCAGGCGTCAGGTTCTGGGGGATGCGCATGTTGATCGCGCAGAGGCCGACAAAACCACTTTTGACAAGCCATTCCAGGACCTGATCACCGAGGCCGCGTGGGGCACTGTCTGGGCGTCAGATGCGATTTCGCGTCGCGAACGCTCGATGCTGACGCTGGCTTTGCTGGCCGCAACCGGCAATTTCGATGAAATCCCGATGCATATCCGGGCAACCGCAAACACGGGCGCAAGCGAGGAAGATGTCCAGCAGGTGTTTCAGCATGTGGCCATTTATGCCGGTGTTCCCAAAGCCAATCATGCGATGAAGCTGGCGAAAGAAACATTTGCGGCGATGAAAGCAGATGATGCGTAAACCCGATGCCGCGAATGGTTCCCTGCTTGCACGGGACCGAGATTGGCATCCCAAGGCACGGACACCTGCCTACAAAACCAGTAGGCTGCGGTCGCCCAGCGCGGCACCGTTGCAGTTTCCAACCACGCTAAGCGAAGAAACAGGTCCGGTTTTTGGCCATGATATCCTTGGTCCGCTTGACCACGATCTGATCCGAAATTTTTCCACCACTGGCGATACGGCAATTGGACCAAGAATGCGGGTTCATGGCAAACTGCTAGATGAAAACGGACGTGGAATATCCGGTGCGCTTATCGAAGTGTGGCAAGCCAATGCAGGTGGCCGCTATCGGCACAAAAACGAAGGCTATCTTGCCCCGCTCGATCCAAACTTTGGCGGATGTGGCAGGACGATCAGCGGGCCGGATGGATCTTATTCGTTTCTCACTGTAAAGCCCGCTCCTTACCCTTGGCCGAATGGGCCCAATAGCTGGCGGCCTGCGCATATTCATTTCTCTGTCTTTGGACCATCCTTTGCACAACGGCTCATTACACAGATGTATTTTGAAGGTGATCCATTGATCGCGCTTTGCCCGATTGTTGGCAGCATCGACAATCCCGACGCGATAGACGCGCTGATCTCTGATCTTGATATGGATCAGAGCGTGCCGATGGATATGCTTGCCTACCGGTTTGATATCGTCTTGCGTGGTCGCAACCAGACCCAGTTTGAAAACCGGATGGAAGGTTTGTGATGGAGCCACCGAAGCTGAAAGAAAGCCCGTCACAAACAGCCGGACCATACGTTCATATCGGGTGCACGCCGTCATTTACCGGGATCACGGATGTCTACCCGTCTGATCTTGGCGCATCCTTGAAAACAGGCCCAGTTGAAGGAACGGAAATTGTCCTCAGCGGAGTAATCTTTGACGGGAATGGCGATCCTGTTTTGGACGCCATGATCGAGATTTGGCAACCGGATGCCGCCGGGCTTTTCAACGCACCATCGGAAAATCGTGGTGATGCAGACCCGCATTTTACGGGCTGGGGCCGGTGCGCAAGCGATCCCGAGACAGGTGAATTCAGGTTTGACACAGTGAAGCCCGGACAGGTTCCGTTTGGGCGTGACCAGATGCAGGCACCTCATGTTTGCCTGTGGATCGTCGCCCGGGGGATCAATATCGGTCTTCAAACCCGTGCGTATTTTGAGGATGAGAGTGCCGCGAATGCGACAGACCCAATCCTTTGTACCATTGCCACTCCATCCTCCGTGGATACTCTGATCGCAAAAGTTGATGGGCCGAACAGGTACCGGTTCGACATCCACCTCCAAGGCCCACGAGAGACCGTTTTCTTCGATATGTGAGGGCCGGGAAACTGGTCCCGAAAGGATTTTCTGAATGACAAAACCTTGTATCATATGTGTTGCGATCACAGGCTCTGTCCCGACGAAAGCAAGTAACCCAGCGGTTCCAATCACCGTTACCGAACAGATTGAAAGCACCCATGCCGCGTTTGAAGCAGGGGCCGCAATCGCGCACTGCCATGTGCGAAATGACGACGAAACACCCACTTCTGATCCGGAGAAATTTGCCCGCCTAATGGAGGGGATCAAGAAACACTGCCCCAACATGATTATCCAGTTCTCAACCGGTGGCAGATCCGGGGCAGACAAAGAACGCGGTGGCATGTTGCCGCTGCGCCCCGATATGGCTTCTCTTACGGTTGGATCGAATAATTTTCCGACGCGCGTGTATGAAAACGCCCCCGACCTGGTGGACTGGCTTGCCGGTGAGATGCGGACCTACAACGTAAAGCCAGAGATTGAAGCGTTTGATCTCAGCCACATTCATCAGGCTGTGATGATGAACCGGGACGGCCGTATTCCCGGAAAGCTCTATGTGCAATTTGTGATGGGTGTCAAAAACGCGATGCCCGTCGACCGCGATGTTTTTGACTACTACATCCGCACGATGGAACGCCTCGCCCCTGAGGCGGAGTGGTGTGCGGCTGGGATCGGTCAGTATCAGTTGGATCTAAACGAATGGTGCATTGCAGCCGGTGGCCATACGCGCACGGGGCTTGAAGACAATGTCCGCCTAGACCGCAACACGCTTGCACCATCAAACGCCGCCCTTGTTTCGCGCGCAGTTCAAATCTGCGAACGCTATGAGCGGCCTGTCGCGACCCCAAGTCAGGCCCGGGAAATTCTGGAATTGACGTAGATCGAAACTGCAAGCAGACAGCTTGCGCCTAGGTCCCCGGCTCTTTCACCGCCTCCATCGCAACATAGGTTGAAGAGTTTGAGACATGCGGCAGCGTCGAGATCTGTTCGCCCAACACCCGTCGGTATTCGACGATATCCTTGGATCGAACCTTCAAAAGATAGTCAAACGGCCCGGCGATCATGTGGCATTGCTCAACCTCCGGTATCTTGCGTACGGCCTGATTAAATTCGTTCAGTGATTTTTCCCGCGTATCACGCAGTTTCAACTCAACAAAAGCGACATGCGCACGGTTAATCTTCGCCGGGTTCACAACCGCTTTGAAGCCGACAATGTAGCCATCGTTGATCAGCCGTCGCAGGCGCACACCGCACGGGGTTTTCGACATCCCGAGCTTTTTCGCCAGATCAGTTACGGTCATTCGGCCGTCTCGCGATAGCGCTTGAATGATCTCTGTATCGTATCGGTCAAGGTGGCTTAATTCAGCAGATTCCGGCACCTGATTTCCTTTTTTTACTCAAAATTTAGGTCAAGAATTGCACAGAAGTAGATTTTTAAGTCAACATGACTTCTCGCGAGGCTGTAAAATTCCGCCAAGAACAGGAGTCGCCTCATGCCAAAATTGTCCCAGATCAGAGACCGTATCAGAGTCCTTCACATGGCCGATCAGAAAAGCGCTTTAATGCAGCTTGTTGATGATCATGGGATGGACGACACCCAGCGGCAAAAAGCGACCACAGACGCAATAGAATTCATTGAAGCCATCCGCAGCAGCGGCAATCCCGGCCTGATGGAGGTTTTTCTGGCCGAATACGGTTTGTCGACAGACGAAGGCGTCGCGCTGATGTGTCTGGCTGAGGCACTGCTGAGGGTGCCGGATGCCCAGACCATCGATGAGTTGATCGAAGACAAGATCGCACCGTCTGCCTGGGGCGAGCATTTGGGTAAGTCGAGCTCGTCTTTGGTTAATGCGTCTACATGGGCGCTGATGCTGACCGGCAAAGTGTTGCAGGAACCGCGTTCAAGCGGACTTGCGGATACACTGCATTCGGCGGTGAAACGCTTGGGAGAACCCGTCATCCGAACCGCTGTAAAGCGCGCGATGAAGGAAATGGGCCAACAGTTCGTGTTGGGCGAAGACATCTCGGAAGCCATCAAACGCGGCAAGGATGAAGAAAAAGACGGCTTCACCTATTCCTACGACATGTTGGGGGAAGCGGCGCTGACGGCGAAAGATGCCGACAGCTTTTACGCGTCCTATGCGGATGCGATTGAAAAGCTTGGCAAACATGCAAAGCACAGCGATACGCGGGAAAATCCCGGTATCTCCATCAAGCTTTCCGCGCTGCACCCTCGCTATGAAGTGAGCCAGAAAAACCGGGTCATGCGGGAGCTGGTTCCACGCGTAAAGACTTTGGCGTTGCAAGCGAAAGACGCCCGGATGGGGTTGAATATCGACGCCGAGGAAGCCGACCGGTTGGACCTGTCGCTGGACGTGATCGAGGACGTGTTGCGCGACCCTGCATTTGAAGATTGGAACGGATTTGGTGTCGTGGTGCAGGCTTACGGTAAGCGCGCACCCGCTGTTATCGATTGGCTCTATGAATTGTCGAGCCGTTTGGATCGCAAGATCATGGTTCGGCTGGTCAAAGGCGCTTACTGGGACACGGAGATCAAGCAAGCCCAGGTTGATGGCGTGGCAGATTTCCCTGTCTTTACCGAAAAGGCCGCGACTGACGTGTCCTACATTTGTTGCGCCCGCAAATTGCTGGACTATGCGGACCGCATTTACCCGCAATTTGCGACCCACAACGCCCATACGATCAGCGCAATCCTGCAAATGGCGACGCAAAACCAAGCATACGAATTTCAGCGTCTGCACGGTATGGGGGAGGCGCTGCACAGAATCGTCAAATCCCGCGAAGGAACCCGCTGCCGTATCTACGCACCTGTTGGCGCACATCGCGATTTGTTGGCCTATCTGGTGCGCAGGCTTCTAGAAAACGGGGCCAACTCGTCCTTCGTCAATCAAATCGTCGATGACGAGGTCGATCCCGCACTGATCGCGGCAGATCCTTTTGACATTCTCAACGACCCCGCAGCCTTTGCCAGCGATCTGGTCGTCAAACCGAACGATTTGTATCAACCAGAGCGTCCAAATTCGATAGGTTGGGATCTTCGTAACGTTGATGACCTAAGCGCGTTTCATGCGGCCCGTGATCAGTTCAAAACCCATGTCTGGACGATGGAGCCAATGATTGCCGGGCTTAAAAACCCCGGAAAGGCTGAAGCTGTTTTCAGTCCAAATGACCCCGGAGATATTGTCGGTCATGTTGCGCAAGCAACGCTGGAACACACAGATACGGCTTTGGAAAATGCATCGTCCTGGCAAGATACTCCTGCCGAGGCACGTAGCAAAATCTTGAATAAGGCGGCTGATCTCTATGAAGAAAACGCGGGTGAGGTTTTTGCAGCCTTGTGCCGAGAGGCCGGGAAAACCGCGCCCGATGCGATTGCTGAAATTCGGGAAGCTGTCGATTTCTTGCGCTATTATGCAGCCGAAGCCGTCCGGTTGCAGGATCAAGACGCGCGCGGGATCATCACCTGCATTTCCCCATGGAACTTTCCACTGGCTATATTTTCTGGCCAGATTTCAGCAGCACTTGCGGCGGGCAATGGCATCATCGCGAAGCCCGCAGACCCGACCCCGATTATTGCGTCGATCGGTGTCCGACTGATGCATGAGGCCGGGGTTCCGGAAAACGTTCTCCAATTGGTCCCGGGCCAAGGGTCTGTCGTGGGTGCGAAACTAACAACTGATCCGCGCGTCAACGGGATCTGCTTTACCGGCTCTACGGGTGTCGCGCAGATGATCTACCGCGCCTCTAGCGAGAAGTTGGAACCAGACTCCACGTTTATCGCGGAAACAGGTGGTCTGAATGCAATGATTGTCGATTCAACCGCGCTGCCAGAACAAGCGGTGAAAGATATCGTCGATTCTGCGTTTCGATCCTGTGGCCAACGGTGTTCGGCGTTGCGCGTGCTCTATCTTCAGAAGGACATCGCCGATCCGTTTCTGGAAATGCTGTATGGTGCAATGGACGAACTTGAGATTTCCCACCCGTGGAACATGTCGTCTGATGTCGGTCCGATTATCACCCAAACCGCACGGCAAGGCATCGCGGATCACATCAACACGGCACATGCGGATGGTCGGTTGCTGAAGCAACTGAGCGCGCCTGAAGATGGATTTTTCATTGGCCCGGCTGCAATCCAACTAGATGGCATCAGATCCCTTGAGAAAGAGATTTTCGGTCCGGTCCTGCATATCTGCACATTCGAAGCAGACGAAATTGATCACATCATCGACGAGGTGAACGCCAGCGGTTATGGCCTGACCTTCGGTTTGCATACCCGCATTGATGACCGGGTGCAGCACATCACCAGCAGGCTGAATGTCGGCAATATCTATGTAAACCGAAATCAAATCGGGGCGGTTGTCGGATCGCAACCATTTGGGGGTGAGGGGCTTTCGGGAACTGGGCCAAAAGCGGGTGGCAGCCATTATGTCAAACGCTTCAAGCGGTTCGAAACGCCGCTTCATGGCGTTGTTTCAGGGAAAGACGCTGATTTGCGCGAGGTCCAAGTGGCGCTGAATGGTGCCTCAACAGATACACACCAAGCGCTTGAAACCGTCGAAATGCCCGGACCTACAGGGGAATCCAACCGCTGGTCGGTCTATGCCCGCGGGACCATATTATGCCTCGGACCGACGGTTGAAGACGCTGCAGAGCAAATGAAGCTGGCCGCCGAAGTTGGCTGTGCTGCTGTCGCGGTCGTACCCGGGATCGATGGCCCATCTGGGATATCCGGCCACCTGCCCCGCCACGCGCTGAAATCACTGTCTGGCTTTGACGCGGTTGCGCTGTGGTCTGACACCGCCGATCTTGTCGCAGCACGCAGTAATCTGGCCCAGCGCAAGGGCGCATTGTTGCCGCTGATCACGACACGCAACATGAAGGACTATTGCGTTCACGAACGCCACCTTTGCATTGACACAACGGCGGCTGGAGGGAACGCGTCACTTCTGGCCGCGCAGTAGTTTGGGTGCGCAACGCTTTAGCGGTTTCTCGGCAAGATCGCGCGGTGCGGCCTAAACCGACGCGTGGCCGCGTAGCCGGAAGATCAAGGGCATCATCGCCAGAACCAGAACGGCAGCAAACAGGAACGGCGCGCCCGACAGATACCAGCCCTCCGCATCGACGGAGGCTTGGAACAGGCCGGTCATCACAATTGGCGACAGGATCGCGGCAACCGATGACAGCGACGCGATCACACCCTGCACGACACCTTGCCTATCTTCGTCGACCTTGTTTGATGCCATTGCCGTCAGCAAGGCCGGGACAAGGTCTGACAAAGCTGCGAGCAAAAGGAAGATGACCAAGGCTACGACAGTTCCGGTAAAGCCAAACCCGATCATCCCGATCAGTGCGGATATCATGCCAAGCATCAGGGTGCGGAAGTCACCCATCCAGTTGATGAAGATCGGCATCAGCCCGCCTTGAACGATCGCCAACAGGACGCCGTAAGCGGCAAGCGACAGGCCGATGTATAGCGGTGGCCAGCCGAAGACCTCCCGCGTCCAGAAGGCCCAAAGGGTTGGGTAAACCATATTGGCAAACTCAAAGATCAAGATGCAGATCAGCGGCACCGCAAGCCCCGGCAGTCGAAACGCATCGAAGATGGATTTGAACGGGTTCAGATCCCGTCTGCCGAAGGGCCGACGTTTGTCAGGTGTTAGGCTCTCTGGCAGCACAAAATATCCGAACACTGCGTTTGCCGCTGAAAGGGCCGCCGCAATCCAGAACGGCGCCGTGACACTGATCTCGGCCGCCAATCCGCCAATTGCCGGGCCAAGTACAAAGCCAATGCCGAAGGCGGCACCGATAAGGCCAAAGTTCGCCGCCTTCTCTTTCGGGGCGGAGATATCAGCAATATAGGCGGTTGCGGTGATGTAGGTCGCACCTGCAAGACCCGCGAGCGTGCGTCCAACAAGAAGCAACCAAAAGCTGTCTGCCAGCGCCATGATGACGTAATCCACCGCCAGCATCACCAGTGCAGCGATCAGAATTGGCCTGCGCCCAACCGCGTCAGAAATACTTCCGACGACGGGGCCGCAGAGGAAAAGCGCGCCTGCATAGGCGGCCATCAGAAGCCCGCCCCAAAAAGCGCCCTGTCCGGTGTTGCCCGCACCCACCCGATCCATCAGGTCAGGCATAATGGGGAACACGATGCCAATACCAATGGCATCGATCATCAGTGTGATCAGGATGAAAACTATGGCGCGATTTTTGAACATATCACCCTATCGAACAGGGCCTTGGGCAACGCAAGACAAAAGCGCCCCCACCGGAAACGACAGCGCCTTTGGCCAAGCGTTGAACAGAAATTTGTGCCTGAGAGGCGGCTTTAACTACTCAGCGGCCTCCGCGTAGTCTTCCATCGGCGGACAGGTACAGGTCAGATTTCGATCGCCCCAAACATTGTCGACCCGGTTGACCGGAGGCCAGTATTTGTCGACCCGGAATGCCCCTTGCGGGAAGCAGCCCATTTCGCGGCTATAGGGGCGATCCCAATCTCGGACCAGATCTTCCATTGTATGCGGTGCGTTCTTCAACGGATTGTTTTCCGCATCGATTTCACCGTCTTCAATTGCACGAATTTCCGCCCGGATTCCAAGCATGGCATCGCAGAAGCGATCAAGCTCGGCCTTAGTTTCGGATTCGGTGGGCTCAACCATCAACGTACCAGCAACAGGCCAAGACATTGTTGGGGCATGGAACCCGCAATCGCTAAGACGTTTGGCGATATCATCCACCGTCACGTGTGCGCTGTCGGCAAAAGGGCGAGTGTCGATGATACATTCATGCGCAACACGGCCAGATGGGCCTTTGTAGAGCACGTCAAACGCCCCTTCGAGCCGCTTTGCAATGTAGTTTGCATTCAGGATCGCAACGCGCGTTGCTTGCGTCAGCCCCTCACCACCCATCATCAGGCAATACGCCCATGATATCGGCAGCAAAGATGGGGAGCCGAACGCAGCCGCAGAAACAGCACCCTCACCAGTGGTCGGATCGCCCGGCAGATGCGGGATTAAGTGATCCTTCACACCAATCGGACCCATGCCAGGGCCGCCGCCGCCATGCGGGATGCAGAAGGTTTTGTGCAAGTTCAGATGGCTGACATCGCCCCCCAAATCGCCGGGGCGCGAAAGGCCAACCATCGCGTTCATATTTGCACCATCGATATAGACCTGCCCGCCGGCCTCATGGGTGGTCTGGCAGACATCGATCACGGTTTCCTCAAACACGCCGTGGGTCGAGGGATAGGTGATCATGCAGCCCGCAAGGTTTTCGCGATGCTGTTCGACCTTGGCTTTGAAGTCCTCGAGGTCAATATCACCGTTGCCCGCAGATTTCACTGGCACGACCTTCCATCCCACCATTTGGGCAGAGGCTGGGTTCGTGCCATGCGCGCTCATCGGGATAAGGCAAATGTTGCGGTGCCCTTCCCCATTGGCACGGTGATATCCAGCGATGGTCAAAAGACCCGCATATTCGCCTTGCGCGCCCGAGTTGGGCTGCATCGAAATTGCGTCATAGCCGGTGACATCACAAAGCTTCGACGACAGGTCGTCGATCATCTCGGCGTAGCCTTCGGCTTGATCTTTGGGACAATACGGATGCAGCAAAGAGAATTCGCGCCAGCTGACAGGCATCATTTCCGCGGCAGAGTTCAGCTTCATCGTGCAAGATCCAAGCGGGATCATTGCACGGTCCAACGCAAGGTCGCGATCCGCAAGACGCCGCATATAGCGCATCATCTCTGTCTCGGCGCGGTTCATGTGGAAGACGGGATGGGTCAGAAACTCGGTCTTTCGAACCAGCTTTTCCGGCATGTTGTAATGCGGTGTGTAGTCCTTGTCCTGACGGTCGATCCCAAAGGCGCGCCAGACCTTTTCAACAGTTGCCGGGCGCGTGCGTTCGTCCAGTGTAATACCGATTTTTGTTTCACCAACTGCGCGCAGGTTTACCCCTTCATCCACAGCTGATTTCATCACTGCAGCCTGCAACGGACCGACATCAACCGTAATCGTGTCGAAGAACGTGGCCGGGCGCACATCAAAGCCACCCTGCTTGAGCCCTTCCGCCAAGCGCGCTGTCTTGCGGTGAATCCGCTGCGCAATTGCTTTGAGACCTTCCGGGCCATGAAACACGGCATAGAAACCTGCCATCACAGCCAAAAGCGCTTGTGCCGTACAGACATTCGATGTCGCCTTCTCGCGTCGGATATGCTGTTCGCGAGTCTGAAGGCTCAACCGGTATGCGCGGTTTCCGTGGCTGTCGATAGACACGCCAACAATCCGGCCTGGCATGTTGCGGGCATAGCTTGCTTTCGTTGCCATATAAGCGGCATGTGGGCCGCCATATCCGATCGGTACACCGAAGCGCTGCGTCGTGCCGACAGCGATATCTGCGCCCATCGCACCCGGTTCTTTCAAGAGCGTCAGCGACAGTGGATCAGCCGAGATGATCCCAATGGCATTGTGTTCATGCAGGGCTGCAATCGGATCGGTAAAATCACGAAGGTGCCCATGGGTGCCAGGGAATTGGAAGATTGCGCCAAAGACCGCTTCGGCGTCCAAATCGTCCGGGCTACCAACGATAACCTGGATACCCAAAGGTTGGGCCCGCGTTTTCATCACGGCGATATTCTGTGGATGACAGTTTTCATCGACAAAGAAGCTGGTCGCTTTCGATTTTCCAACCCGCTGCGCCATTGTCATCGCTTCGGCACAAGCGGTTGCTTCGTCCAGCAAAGACGCGTTTGCGATCTCCAGACCGGTCAGGTCAGACACCATCGTCTGGAAGTTCAACAAGGCCTCAAGCCGACCCTGACTGATTTCCGGCTGGTAAGGGGTATAGGCCGTGTACCACGCCGGGTTTTCCAGAATGTTGCGTTGAATAACAGGCGGGGTGACCGTGCCGTGATAGCCCTGCCCGATCAACGACGTCAGCACCTTGTTCTTTGATGCGGTCACCCGCATGTAGTGCAGAAGCTCCCGTTCCGACTTGGCCTTGCCAAAATCCAAGGGTTCTTTCTGGCGGATCTTGCTTGGCAGAGTATCCGCAATCAAGGCGTCAAGATCCTTCGCGCCTACAACGTTCAGCATCTCCTGCATCTCGACCGGGCTTGGGCCGATATGGCGACGGTTTGCAAAATCATATGGCAGGTAGTCCGTAGGCGTGAAGGTCATGACAAGATCCCTTATCCGATAAATGCGTTGTAGGCGGCTTCGTCCATGAGACCTTCAAGTTGCGACGGGTCTGATGCCTTAATCTTGAAGAACCAGCCTTCCCCGGTCGCGTCCGTGTTTGCCAGTTCGGGGGTAGCGGCCAACGCTTCGTTCACTTCGGTAATTTCGCCATCAATCGGGGCCAGAATATCTGATGCCGCCTTTACGCTTTCGATCACGACAATCTCGTCATCCTTGGACACTGTCGCGCCGACCTCTGGAAGTTCCACGAAAACCAGATCGCCAAGTTGTTCCGTGGCGTGCTGCGTAATACCAACGACATAGACGTCACCATCGGCGCGCAGCCATTCGTGTTCTTCAGTAAATTGCATCTTATTTCTCCCTGTTATCTTTTGAAGTTCGCTTGTGTGAAAGGCATCTTGGAGACCGTAAGCGGTTGGCGTTTGCCGCGAAGGTCGCCGTAAACTGTGGTTCCGGGTGTGGCATGTTCTGTCGGTACATATCCCATCGCGACAGGACCCCCTATCGTCGGCCCAAAGCCGCCCGATGTGATCGTTCCAATAGGGTCGGTTGCGTCTTGGGATGCGAACAACACAACACCTTCTCGCATCGGGGCGCGGCCTTCTGGAAGCAGTCCGACGCGCTTGCGCGGGGCCCCATTTCGCATCTGTTCGAAAATGATGTCAGCGCCCGGAAATCCGCCCGCGCGGTCGCCCCCTGCCCGGCGCACTTTCTGAATTGCCCAGGTCAGCGCCCCTTCGACCGGTGTGGTGTCCGCGTCGATATCATGACCGTAAAGGCAAAGGCCGCCTTCCAGGCGCAGCGAGTCGCGCGCGCCCAGACCAATGGCTTCGACATCCGGATGCGACAACAAAAATCTGGCAAGACCTTCAGCCGCGTCTGCAGGAACAGAAATCTCGTAGCCATCTTCCCCGGTATAGCCGGAACGGGACACCCAAGTCTCAACGCCATTCAGATCGAGCGTCGCAACATCCATGAAATTCATATCGCGCGCAGCCGGGTTCAGGTCAGCCAAAACCGCCTCGGACGCCGGGCCTTGTAGCGCAAGAAGCGCGCGGTCGTTGATTTGCAAAACGTTCAAATCAGGCTCTAACGCAGCTTTCATATGTGCGATATCAGCCGCCTTACAAGCCGCGTTTACGACCACGAAGACATGGTCGCCGCGGTTTGCCAGCATCAGATCATCTTCGATGCCGCCCTGCGCGTTTGTAAAGAACCCATAGCGTTGCCTGTTCTCGGCTAGACCAAGGATATCGACCGGGATCAAGGTTTCCAGACCCGTCGCGGCTGCTTCAAAAGAAGACCCGCGGACGATCACCTGCCCCATGTGGCTGACATCAAACAAACCGGCTTTTTCGCGCGTGTGCTGGTGTTCCTTCATCACACCCAGACCGTATTGAACTGGCATGTCATAGCCTGCAAACGGAACCATCTTGGCCCCAAGTTCAACATGCAGAGCATGAAGCGGAGTTCGTAGAAGATCTGCCATCACAATTCGCCTTCACTTGCCGGCGAGATTTTTGTGAAAATCAAGCGGCACCACATTTGCGCACGGCTTGCCCTGCGCGTCGGTGCCTCCTCTGTCCGGGTGCCTGAGATCGTTATCCCTTCGGCGGGTGCATGTGGCACCACTCTCCAGAGTTTCGTATCCTGATGTCGGTTCTTTAGCCTGAGAGATTCCGAGGCGGTTGCTCCTTCGGCACCAGAAAACTGGTTCTCCCAACATCTGTCCTGAATATTTCGTATCGGAAACACCCATGAACAGGCAAGTCACAATTTTGAAAACCTATCAACAGACTGCGGAACCGAGCCACCGGGACCCGTATCCGGCAACATTCCTACAGACGAAAGAAATGGGAAAATGGTGAGCCCTGCAGGGTTCGAACCTGCGACCTACTGATTAAAAGTCAGCCGCTCTACCAACTGAGCTAAGGGCCCTCACTGAGGGGCCTAATTAGAAAGGTCGCCTAAGCAGGTCAACCCCAAAAGCGGTGGTTTTCCTGCGGCATCTTTCAAACGCTCCCCTTCCGGTCTATATCCGCGCCTATGCAAGGTGAAACGACTCATCCTGGCCTGCCGTTCATGAAGATGCACGGGCTTGGCAATGACTTCGTGGTGATTGACCAACGAAGCGGTGAAGACGTGGTTACACCGGACTTGGCGCGTGCCCTCGGCGATCGTCATCGCGGTGTGGGCTTTGATCAGCTTGCAGTTTTGTCGAATAGCGCTGACGCCGACATTGCATTGACCTTTTATAACACCGACGGCTCCCTGTCTGCTGCGTGCGGAAACGCGACGCGCTGCATCGCACGGTTTGAGATGGAACGGAGCGGCGCGACTGAAATGACCTTGGTGACAGAACGGGGCATTTTGCACGCGCAAGATGCCGGAAAGGGTCTAACCCGCGTGAATATGGGCCAGCCGCTGCTCGAATGGCACGAAATTCCTTTGGCTGAGGCGGTCGATACGCTAACGCTTCCTATCTCAGGCGATCCGGTCGCGACGGGTATGGGCAACCCGCATTGCACGTTCTTTGTCGATGACGCGGACGCGATTGATCTGGAAACCCGTGGCTCCGAGATGGAGCATCACCCGCTGTTCCCGGAACGAACCAATGTGCAGTTTGCCCACGTTGTCGGCACTGATCATTTGCGGATGCGGGTTTGGGAACGTGGGGTCGGTGTCACCCTGGCCTCAGGCTCATCATCTTGCGCTGTGTGCGTTGCTGCGGCCCGCCGCGGACTTACCGGACGGGACGTGAAAATCGACCTAGACGGCGGTTCGATTTGGGTCGAATGGCGCGATGATGGTGTCTGGATGACCGGCGAAACCCGCCATGTCTTTTCCGGAACGCTGACACCTGAGTTTTTGGCCTCCCTATGACCGCCCCAGTTTTCACCAATCATGGGTGCCGTTTGAACGCCTATGAGACCGAAGCTATGCGCGAATTGACAGCGCAGGCCGGGCTTGAAAATGCGGTGATCGTGAACACCTGTGCTGTCACGGCGGAGGCTGTTCGCAAGGCGCGGCAAGATATCCGCAAACTTCGCAAACAGCACCCGGATGCGCGTCTTATCGTGACAGGGTGCGCCGCGCAGACCGAGCCCGAGACGTTCGAAGCGATGGGCGAAGTCGATTTCGTTGTCGGCAATACAGAAAAGATGGAATTGCAGACTTGGGCTGAGTTAGGGTCTAATTTCATCGGCGAAACTGAGAAAGTACAAGTCAACGACATCATGTCTGTGACTGAAACCGCATCGCACCTGATCGATGGTTTCGGAACACGGTCAAGGGCTTACGTGCAAGTTCAAAACGGTTGTGATCACAGGTGTACGTTTTGCATTATTCCGTACGGGCGCGGGAACTCCCGATCCGTTCCGGCCGGGGTCGTTGTTGATCAAATCAAGCGGTTGATTGATCGCGGCTTCAACGAGGTCGTCTTAACCGGTGTCGATATGACGTCTTGGGGCGCGGACCTGCCCGCGCAGCCGAAGCTTGGCGATCTCGTTATGCGGATACTGAAACTTGTCCCTGATCTGCCACGGCTGCGCATCAGCTCCATCGATTCTATCGAGGTCGATGACGCGTTGATGCAGGCAATCGCCACAGAGCCCAGATTGATGCCGCATCTTCACCTGAGCCTTCAAGCCGGTGACGACATGATCCTGAAGCGCATGAAGCGGCGGCATCTCCGGGATGACGCAATCCGCTTCTGTGAAGATGCCCGCGCGCTCCGGCCTGAGCTGACCTTCGGGGCCGACATCATCGCTGGTTTTCCGACAGAAACCGATGAGATGTTTGAGAACTCTCTCAAATTGGTCACTGATTGCGATCTGACATGGCTGCATATCTTCCCCTACTCAAAACGTGACGGCACACCGGCGGCCAAAATGCCCAGTGTCGATGGAAAGAAGATCAAAGAACGTGCCGCAAAACTTCGTCATGCCGGAGAATTGCAGGTCCAAAAGCATCTGGCGTCGCAGATTGGGCAAACCCACGCTGTATTGCTGGAAAATCCGCATATGGGACGGACACCGCAATTTGCCGAAGTGACGTTTTCTCAGGCGCAGCCGGAAGGGCAGATCGTCGAAGCCGTCATCAAAGGGCAAGACGGCACCCAGCTGGTCGCATGAGCAGGCCGATTCTCTATAGTTTCCGGCGCTGCCCCTATGCGATGCGGGCGCGGCTTGCGATTGCCTCCGCTGGAATTCAGTGCGAATTGCGCGAAATTCTCTTGCGCGACAAAGCACCGGAATTCTTGGAAGCCTCCCCCAAAGGGACAGTGCCTGTTGTGGTCGATGATGGCGTTGTCATCGATGAAAGTTACGACGTCATGTTCTGGGCCTTGCGGCAGAATGATCCGGAAGGCTGGCTATCCGTAAACCAATCAGGATTGGACCTTGTTGCGGAATGTGATGGTCCGTTCAAACAAGCTTTGGACCGTTACAAGTACCCAAACAAATTTGGATCAGACACAGAGGAAAGCCGCGCCCAAGGGTCGGTATTCCTAGATAAACTAGACTCTATTCTCGCAGAAAACGCTCATCTAGATGGCGAACGCGCATCTTTGGTGGACTTTGCGATATTGCCATTCATCCGGCAATTCGCAAATACCGACCGGGCTTGGTTCGACGATCAGGATTGGCCTCACCTTCTCAGGTGGCTCAACAACTTTCTGGAGAGTGACCGCTTTAAATCTATCATGGACAAGCATCCGAAATGGGTTTCTGGCGACCCCGTGACAGTATTTCCGTAGCGCCGTCACCCTTTTCGATTGAACATCGTCCCAGCCACCCTAATCTGGCCGAAATTCTAATGGGAGACATTACGATGAAGCTGTTCGACAACCCCGCCTCACCATTTTGCCGCAAGGTTCTGGTTCTGGCGCATGAAACAGGCCAG
This sequence comes from uncultured Litoreibacter sp., assembly GCA_947493265.1. Lineage (GTDB taxonomy): Bacteria > Pseudomonadota > Alphaproteobacteria > Rhodobacterales > Rhodobacteraceae > Litoreibacter. The sequence continues at coordinate 142,038 of CANLQL010000001.1, forward strand.
CTGGACCAGATAGAGGTTATGGCCGCGGGCGGATCGCCGGTGGCGTCTGACAACATGCCGAAACATATCAACCCGCTTGGAAAAATCCCGACACTTGTGACGGATGACGGCAAAGCACTGTTTGATAGCCGTGTCATCTGTCAGTTCCTTGACGCCCGATCTGGCGGCAATTTTTACCCAAGCTCGACCCGATTCGACACTTTGGCGATGGAAGCTTTGGGGGATGGCGTGATGGATGCCGCTGTTTTGATGGTTTACGAGGCTCGGTGCCGGGAAGACGCGATGCAATCATCGGAATGGGTGGAAGCCCAATGGGCCAAGGTTGTTCGGGCGTTAGACGCGTTGGAAGCTGACCTGCCGGGCACCGCGATTGATATGGGGCAGATTTCTGTCGCTTGTGCGCTGGGTTATATCGATTTTCGTCATGACGCGCGGTCCTGGAGGGACGGACGTCCAAATTTGGCCGCTTGGTTTGAGGAAATCAGCAAGCGTCCCAGCATGGCCGCGACCGTCCCTTCTGCATGAGCTTGAAGATCGCGCGCGTTGGACAGGACGCGCTGCCCACATGTCTGTCGATCCGCCGCAAAGTCTTCATTGAAGGACAAGATGTGTCGGAGGCAGAAGAAGTCGACGGCCTTGATCCCGATTGCCTTCAGTATCTTGTTCATCTGAACGATCAAGCAGTGGCCACCGCGCGTATCCAGCAAATCGGTGACACTGCCAAAATTCAACGTGTGGCCGTATTAGATGAGGCGCGTTCGGCTGGAATAGGGTCTAAATTGATGCGCTTCATGATCGCCGATATCCAGCGGGATGGTGCCTTCAAAACCATCAAGCTTGGCGCACAGACCCATGCGATTGGATTCTATGAAAACCTTGGTTTTACAGCTTTCGGCCCTGAATTTGACGATGCCGGCATCCCGCACCGGGACATGATGTTAAAGCTATCTTAACTGGCGAACAGCCTCGCCCAGCGCAATCCCGGCAGCGATAGCAACATTCAGGCTGCGCCCCCCGCCGGGCATCGGGATCATCACACGGGCATCGGCGGCGGCGTGAACGTGATCCGGAACACCTGCGCTTTCGCGCCCCAAAAGGATGCAATCGCCGGGTTGGAAAGTGAAATCATACAAGTCCGTCGCGCCTTTTGTGGTCATCAATATCAGACGTCCGCTGCGCGCATGATTGAAGTGATCCCAACTGTCGTGGTGCCTGACATCAGCCTTTTCGCCATAGTCCAGCGCACGCGTGCGCAGTAATTTCATTGAAAACGGGAAGCCGCAGGGTTCGATCACGTGTACAGGGGAATCAAAGCAGACCCCCAATCGCACCAAAGACCCCAGATTCGGGGCCAGATCCGGTTCAAATGCGGCTATCTGGCACTGGTGCGACAATTGGCTTGTCCTTTCCGCAATTCATGACTGGACGCGAGCGGCGACACCGATATATCTACGCGCGATACAACCATACCTTCGGTGTGGCCTAGCGACCAATTAGAGGCAGCTCACGCCGCCAGACAAGGGAGAAGTTTCCGTGTCCCACGCAGACGACCACAGCGGCACGCGCCGCGACTTTCTATACTACGCCACAGCAGGTACTGCAGCGGTCGCCGGTGGCGCCGCAGTTTGGCCTTTGGTGAACCAGATGAACCCTTCCGCTGATGTGCAGGCACTTGCCTCCATCGACGTGGATGTTTCCGGCCTTGAGCCAGGCACACAATTGACTGTGAAATGGCTGGGTAAACCAGTTTTCATCCGCCGTCGTACGGAAGACGAAATTGCGGCCGCCCAAGGCGTCGAAATGAGCGAACTTCCAGACCCACAGGCGTTCAACGCCAACCTGGGCGACACAGCGGATGCAACGGATGCGAACCGGACCTTGGACGAGGCTGGCGAATGGCTGGTGATGATCGGCGTTTGTACCCACCTGGGTTGTGTACCTTTGGGTGATGGCGCTGGTGATTTTGGCGGATGGTTCTGCCCATGCCACGGTTCTCACTACGATACAGCTGGCCGGATCCGTAAAGGTCCAGCCCCCCGCAACTTGCCTGTACCTGTCGCATTGCTCGACGGCGACACACTGAAACTCGGTTAAGGGAGAGACTGACATGGCTGGTATCCCACACGACCATTACGAACCAAAAACGGGCGCAGAGAAGTGGCTGAACAAGCGGCTTCCTATCGCGGGTCTGATTTACGACACGCTGATGCTGCCAACCCCGAAAAACCTGAACTGGATGTGGATCTGGGGCATTGTCCTGACCTTCACGCTGGTTTTGCAGATTGTCACAGGCATCGTCCTGGTGATGCATTATACACCTGATGCTGATCTGGCCTTCGCCTCCGTTGAGCACATCATGCGCAACGTGAACGGTGGCTGGGCGTTGCGGTACATTCACATGAACGGTGCTTCGCTGTTCTTTGTGGCTGTGTATGCGCATATTTTCCGGGGGCTTTACTATGGCTCCTACAAAGCCCCGCGTGAGATCACGTGGATCATCGGTATGTTGATCTACCTGTTGATGATGGGCACCGCCTTTATGGGCTACGTTTTGCCTTGGGGTCAGATGTCCTTCTGGGGTGCGACTGTTATTACAGGTCTTTTCGGCGCGATCCCGGGTATCGGCGAAGCACTGCAGACATGGCTTCTTGGTGGACCAGCTGTTGATAACGCGACACTGACGCGCTTCTTCTCGCTGCATTACCTGATGCCGTTCCTGATCCTTGGCCTTGTGATTGTCCATATCTGGGCCTTCCACACGACCGGCAACAACAACCCGACAGGTGTTGAAGTGCGCCGCACGTCCAAAGAAGAAGCCGAGAAGGACACAGTACCGTTTTGGCCATACTTCGTGATCAAGGATTTGGTCGCGCTGGCGCTGATCCTGGTGATCTTCTTCGCCATCGTTGGCTTCATGCCGAACTATCTGGGTCACCCGGATAACTACATCGAAGCAAACGCGCTTGCGACACCTGCACATATCGTGCCGGAATGGTACTTCTTGCCATTCTACGCGATCCTGCGGGCCTTCACTGCGGAAGTTTGGGTCGTGCAAATCGCCTCCTTCGTGACAGGCGGCATCATCGACGCGAAGTTCTTCGGTGTGCTTGCAATGTTCGGTGCGATTGCGGTTATGGCGCTGGCTCCGTGGCTGGATACATCTTCCGTACGCTCCGGTCGCTACCGCCCGATGTTCAAGTGGTGGTTCGCCCTTCTCGTCGTGGATTTCATGGTCCTGATGTGGGTTGGCGCACAAGCCGCGGAAGAGCCTTATGCAACGATCTCTCTGATCGCTTCGGCCTACTGGTTTGCGTATTTCCTCGTGATCTTGCCACTGCTTGGCGTGATCGAGAAACCGCTGCCACAGCCTGCGACGATCGAAGAAGATTTCGACGCACATTATCCTAAGAAGTCCGGCGACGAAGCCGCGGCTCCGGCAGAGTAAGAGGAATACGACCAATGCTTAAGAAACTCTCACTCGTGACAGCTCTGGTGGCCACTCTGGCCACTGGCGCGAACGCTGCCGGCGGCGGTGGCGGACATGTCGAAAACATCGACTTCTCGTTTGATGGATGGTTCGGCACATATGATCAAAACCAGCTGCAACGCGGCCTGAAAATCTACACCGAGGTCTGCGCTGGCTGCCACGGTCTGAAATTCGTGCCCATGCGGACGCTGGCAGATGAAGGTGGTCCACATCTTCCAGAAGATCAGATGAAAGCCTATGTGGCGCAATTCCCGGTCAATGATGAGGCGGCCAACCGTCACCTCTATGATGCCGAGAATGACGAGCTGCGCGCGCTGGTCCCAACCGACCATTTCCCGGCCAACGAGTCGCTGGGCGCACCGGACCTGTCCTTGATGGCGAAAGCCCGTGCTGGTTTCCACGGTCCTTACGGCTTGGGTATCAACCAGTTCTTCAAAGGGATGGGCGGTCCAGAATACATCACCGCCCTTCTGCTTGGCTATACAGGCGAAGAGAAGGAAGAAGCTGGTGTGACGCTTTATGAAAACACAGCCTTCCCGGGCGGTTGGATTTCGATGGGTCCTCCACTGTATGGCGACGATGTCGAATTTGATGACGGTCACGCAACCGATCTTCATCACCTGGCAGAAGACGTCTCAGCCTTCCTGATGTGGACAGCAGAACCGAAGCTTGAAGCCCGCAAAGGCATGGGCTTCCTGGCTGTGTTCTTCCTGTCGGTTCTGACCGTGCTTCTCTATCTGACGAACAAACGTCTCTGGGCACCGATCAAGCGCAAAGACGTCTGATCCGGCAACAGATTAAGACTTTCAGACGCGTCCCATCGGGGCGCGTCTTTTCTTTTGCGAACGCGGGCGCTAGACCACCTTCCAAGAAACCGGAGCATTTTTTATGTCGATCAACAGTTTTGGCCATCTCTTTCGTGTCACCACATGGGGCGAAAGCCACGGACCTGCGCTTGGGGCCACTGTCGATGGGTGCCCACCCGGTGTACCGCTTGATGCGTCAATGCTTCAGCACTGGCTGGACAAGCGAAAGCCTGGGCAAAACAAGTACACGACCCAGCGCCGCGAAGCCGATGAGGTGCGGATTTTGTCAGGCGTGTTTGAGGGTGTAACTACTGGCACGCCGATTCAGTTGATGATCAAAAACACAGATCAACGCTCCAAAGACTATGGCGATATTGCTGAGAAGTTTCGCCCCGGCCACGCCGATATCACCTATTGGCAGAAATACGGTATTCGCGACTATCGGGGGGGTGGACGATCCTCTGCCCGCGAAACAGCGGCGCGGGTTGCAGCCGGTGGCGTCGCACGCGAAGCAATCAAAGCGCTGGTGCCCGGTTTGAAAATCACAGGCTACATGGTGCAAATGGGCGAACACAAAACCGACAAACGCGACCTCGCCCAGATTGATCAAAACCCTTTCTGGGTTCCTGATGCAGATGCTGCGGCAACCTGGGCGGAATACCTTGATGGTTTGCGGAAATCCGGAAGCTCTGTCGGGGCCATGATCGAGGTTGTTGCCAGCGGCGCGCCTGCGGGGCTTGGGGCCCCGGTATACGGCAAAATAGACACTGATCTTGCCGCAGCGATGATGTCGATCAATGCGGTCAAAGGAGTGGAGATTGGCGCAGGGATACAAGCTGCGATGCTCACCGGGGAAGCCAATGCAGATGAGATCACGATGGGCAAAGACGGACCTGTCTACAGCTCCAACCATGCAGGGGGTGTTCTGGGCGGCATTTCAACGGGACAGGACCTTGTTGTGCGCTTTGCGGTCAAGCCGACCTCGTCAATCCTGACGCCCCGCAAGACGATCACGAAATCTGGCGAAAACACCGAGATCGTCACAAAAGGCCGCCACGACCCATGTGTCGGTATTCGTGCTGTTCCTGTTGGTGAGGCTATGATGGCTTGTGTGATCTTGGATCATCTGTTGCTACATCGCGGTCAGGTGGGCGAAAACCAAGGGAATATCGGCTAGACCGTCTGTTTCGACAGCTGAACCGCCAGAATTCCACCTGCGATCACGGCGACGCCGATTATGTCCATCAGACCTAGACTTTCCCCAAGCAGGACTGCCGCCACGGCCACCCCTAGAAATGGGTTCAAGAAGTGGAAGGTTGATGCCCGCACGGCCCCGATACGTCCAACAAGGTGGAACCAGACGACGGTTGCCAAAATCCCCGGAACGAGTGTTGTGTAGATAAATGCCGCGACTAGTTGCCAAGACCAGGTCACGGTCAGATCTTCCGTCGGGAACCCAATGATGGCGACCGCTACAAACCCGACGAGCATTTGCAGACCAACCGCCATCAGGACGTTTTCACCTGCGGCGACCGTGCGCACAGCCAGCGTCGCAAAGGTCAGGGCCAGCACACCGATGCCGCAATAAAGTAGTCCCATCACATCGACACCAAGGCTTATCCGGGTGCCCATGATCAAGCCGACGCCAGCGATACCTGCAAACAACCCGAGGATTCCCAGAAGTCCAACACGCTCTCTGAATATTAGCCAACCGGCCAATGCCACCAGAAGCGGCATGGTCGAAGCGATGATAGCCGCAAGGGAGGCCTCCACGGTTTGCATGGCGACGAAATTCAGCCCCAGATAAAGCCCGTTCTGGCAGATCCCGAAAATCACGACGGCGATCCATTGTTTGCGGGACAAATGCCAGCTTTGGCCCAATGCGCGGGCGATGATAACGCTGATCAGACCAGACAGAAGAAAGCGCATCGCCAAGGCGCTGAGCGGGGGCGCATCCACGACGATAATCCGGGCAGATGTAAACGCGCTCGACCACATGAAGGCGAACGCGAGCCCCATCAAAATTGCACGAAGATCCATTGCACGTCCCTGCCCGTTCTGCACCTTGGCTACACGCAAAAAGAAAGGGCCGCCAGTGGTGGCGACCCTTCCCAGAACTTATGTCAGACCGGGTTACCCGTTGACGCTGTCTTTCAGTGCTTTCGCGATTGTCATTTTGACAACTTTGTCTGCGTCTTTATGGATCTGCTCACCCGTGGCCGGGTTGCGAACCATGCGCGCTGGACGTTCGCGGCAATAAATTTTGCCGACGCCTGGCAGAGTGACTGCGCCACCGCCAGATACTTCACGTGTAATGATGTCAATCAGACCATCCAGAGCCGCACCAGCGGATTTTTTGTCTGTGTCGGCTGCTTCAGCCAAAGCCGCAACCAGCTGTGTTTTTGTCATCGGTTTAGTTGCCATGTGCTCAATCTCCCTCATGGTCCCCTTAAATTGGGGCGTTATCGCGTGAATCTAACTGTATATAGAGGGTACGCACAACTCTTTGTGTGCAAATACCCCTATTTTTATGCTGTTTTTCGCCGTTTTCCTTGCGTCAAAGGAATGCAGTTTCGGAAAAACTGCGTAATTTCCGCGAATGAAGCCGTTCCAGCGGCATTTCTCGCAACCGCTCCATCGCCTCAATTCCGATCAAAAGATGCCGTGCGACCTGTGTTTTATAGAAGTCAGACGCCATTCCCGGCAGCTTCAATTCCCCATGCAAAGGTTTGTCTGACACGCAAAGCAAAGTGCCGTAAGGCACGCGGAACCGGAACCCGTTTGCCGCGATCGTGGCGCTTTCCATATCCAACGCAACTGCCCTGCTTTGGCTCAGGCGTTGGACAGGGCCAGACTGGTCGCGCAGCTCCCAATTGCGGTTATCGATGGTTGCGACTGTGCCCGTTCGCATGATCCGTTTCAGATCATAGCCTTCCAATTGCGTGACTTCTTCGACGGCCTCTTCCAGGGCAATCTGAACCTCGGCAAGTGCTGGAATTGGAACCCAAACGGGCAGGTCATCATCAAGCACATGATCTTCCCGCAGATAGGCATGCGCCAGCACGAAATCCCCCAAAGACTGCGAATTCCTGAGCCCCGCACAATGGCCAACCATTAACCACGCATGTGGGCGCAGGACGGCAATGTGATCCGTGGCAGTTTTCGCATTGGACGGCCCAACCCCAATGTTGACCAAAGTGATGCCGGAACCATCCGCCCGCGTCAGGTGATAGGTCGGCATTTGTGGCGTCTTAGGTGACGCCGGGATCGTTCCATTCGCGTTTGTCAGAATGTGGTCACCGGTGCTGACAAAGCTTGTGTACCCGCTGGTCTTATCGGCGAGCATTTTGCGGGCGTAGGCTTCGAACTCTTCGACATAAAACTGGTAGTTGGTGAACAGCACGTGGTTCTGGAAATGCATCGGATCCGTGGCAGTGTAATGCGCCAAACGGGCCAGAGAATAGTCGATCCGCTGCGCTGTGAATGCTGCCAGGTGGCCAGAGCCATCATCATTGGTGACATCCTTTCCATTCACGATGTCATCATTCGTCGTCGCCAAGTCCGGGACATCAAAAATATCGCGCAATGTGAAATCCGTCGCACCGTCCTGCGGGATCGTGATATTGGGGTCGTTGGCAACAGCAAAATGCACCGGCATCGGTGTGCTAGATGTTCCGATCCAGACACCAACACCGTGATTTTCGATCAGCAACGCGATCTGCTGTTCCAGATAATTCTCAAACAGGACCGGACGGGTGATCGTGGCCGAGTAGATCCCCGGCCCCGCAACATGTCCAAAGCTGAGGCGGCTGTCGATTTGCGCATAGCTGGTCGTTGTGATCCGAATTTCGGGATAAAATGCCCTGTATCTTTTGTCGGGCATCGGTCCGCTCAGCACGCTTGAAAATTTTTCACACAGGAAGGACGACGCCTCCTGATACAACTCACAAAGTTGGGAAACCGCCGCTTTCGGATCGGTGTAGTAAATCGCTTCCGGCGTATCGGGCGATTGGACAGCCATATTTGGCGTTTGACCTGTCATGTTGGGTCCTCAAACAAATCTATCATTTCGAATTTAGTCACGTCGACGAGCCCCAGATCCGATATCCGGATTTCGGGGATCACGACCAGCGCAAGAAGCGAGTGCTGCATATAGGCGTTGTTCAACGTGCACCCGCAATCCTGCATCGCGTTCACCATCTGATCTGCCTTTGCAGCGACCTCCACGGCTGGGCTGTCAGACATCAGACCCGCGATTGGAAGCTCGACCAAGGCCAGTTCTTTACCATCTTTCCAAACCGTGACACCGCCACCGACCTCACCCAGCCTGTTGGCGGCAAGCGCCATGTTTTCCCGGCTTGTGCCAACGACAATCATTTGGTGGCTGTCATGCGCGACTGTTGAGGCGATGGCCATATCCCCAGTATAGCCAAACCCTTCAACCAGTCCGTTAACAACGTCCCCAGTTGCGCGGTGCCGTTCCACCAAGGCAATCTGGCAGGTGGCTCCGGAAGGCTCTAATATGCCGTCTTTTACCAAAATATCGCGTTTTAACGCTTTGGTCGGGGCTTGGTTTTCAACCACGCCGATGACGTTCGCTGTCGCTTGGTTGAGGCCTTCTGGCGCTGTGATCACAAAATCACTTGCCGCAAGAGTTTTTCCCAGATGAACAGTTTCTCGTGCGCTTTGCGGCCAGTCCAGATGTAGGCAGTCCACTGCAATCTTGCCGTCTTTGGCTATGGTTTTCCCACGCGCAATGACGTGTTCTATCGGCAATTCTTTTAGATCAGAGGTCAGGATAACGTCAGCGCGGCGCCCTGGTGCAATGGATCCAAGCTCCCGTTCCAGCCCGAAATGCGTCGCGGTGTTTATTGTGGCCATTTGCAACGCTACGACAGGATCACATCCACAGGCGATCGCATGGCGTACAACACGGTTCATATGCCCGTCATTGACCAATGTGCCAGAATGGCAATCGTCGGTACACAGGATGAAATTGCGTGGATCCAGACCTTTTTCTGTCACAGCCGTGATCTGGCTTTCAACGTCATACCAAGCCGATCCCAGCCGCATCATCGACCGCATGCCCTGACGCACCCGCGCCATCGCATCGGCTTCGCAAGTCCCTTCATGATCATCGGCAGGGCCACCCGCTGCATAAACCTGAAATCCAGCCAAATCCAGCGATGCATAGTGTCCGCCAACGGTTTTGCCCGCGTTCTGGGTTGCCGCAATTTCCGCCAGCATCTTCGGATCACCGGCCATGACGCCGGGGAAATTCATCATTTCACCCAAGCCGATTATGCCTGGCCATGACATTGCTTCAGCAACATCGTCAGCAGTGATTTCAAATCCTGTTGTTTCCAGCCCCGGCGCGGATGGCGCGCAGCTTGGCATCTGCGTATAGATCGAAATAGGCTGGATTAGAGCCTCATCGTGCATCAGTTTAACACCGGCAAGCCCCAAGACATTCGCGATCTCATGGGGGTCGGTGAACATCGTGGTCGTGCCATGTGGGATCACCGCAGCGGCAAATTCAGCCGGTGTCAGCATGCCGCTTTCGATATGCATATGTCCGTCACACAGGCCGGGGATCATGAAGCGGCCCTGCGCCTCGATCACGTCGGTTTCGGGGCCAATGCAATGGGACGCATCCGCGCCACAATAGGCAAACCGCCCGTCCGCAATAGCCAGATCAGAATTCTCAAGACATTCGCACGTATGGACATTGACCCATACACCACCGCGAATAACGACGTCGGCAAAGGCCCGACCAGCCGCGACTTCGATCAGTCGAGCAGCGCTTTCGGGCCATGTTTTCAGATTGGGGTGTTCCATGTCCCAAATGACATTTCTTTTGCAACGAGTGCAAGTCGCAATTTTGCTAGCGTCGTCGCAAATGGCGTGCGTAACTGTGCCCAGTGACGGGAGGATAAAATGGACGGATCGCAGACCAACATTGAAAATTGGGAAGAACGGATCGACCTTGCCGCTGCATTTCGGTGGACAGCCCGCCTGAACATGCATGAAGGTGTTGCAAACCATTTCTCCCTGTCGATCAACGAGGACGGCACCAAATTTCTGATGAACCCCAATCAGGTGCATTTTAACAGGATCAAGGCCTCTGATTTGCTGGTGATTGACGCGAACGATCCCTCGACGCTTGAAGGGCCGAATGCCCCGGATATCACAGCTTGGGGGTTACACGGTGGGCTGCATCGCCATTGCCCGCACGCGCGCTGCGCAATGCATGTGCATTCTGTCTACGCAACGGTTCTAGCTTGCCTACAAGACAGCATTCTTCCGCCTTTGGATCAGAATGCGGCGATGTTTTATGACCGGCAGGTTGTCGATGACAACTATGGCGGGCTCGCCTTGGAAGAAGAAGGCGAACGCTGCGCGAAACTGTTCGATGACCCAAAGAAGAAAGTCATGATCATGGGTAATCACGGCATCATGGTGATTGGCGATACAGTCGCGGAAACATTCAATCGGATGTACTTTTTCGAACGCGCCTGCGAGGTTTATATCAACGCGCTGCAAACCGGTCAGCCGTTGCGCATCCTGCCTGATGAAATCGCTGCCAAAACAGCTCAGGAGATCGAGGACTATCCAGATCCCGACATCCGGCACTTGGCAGAGCTAAAAGCGCTACTGGATGAAGAAGGCTCTGACTATGCCGCGTAACGGCTGGCTTGGTCGGACTGCAAGATGAGCGCCCGGCAAGAATGGAACCATGTTCCTGAAGTTCCAATCAGAGTATCGCCGCTTTGGCAGTGGCCGCCAAAACCGTGGGCGGCCTTCAGATGGTATTTCGACAGCTGGTTCTTTCTGACCGTCAACCTGGCCATCGTGGCAATTTCATTTGCGTCGCTTTACTGGGTGAGCCCATCATTAGAACAGACCCTAAATTGGGAATTTGGCTGGGTTTTTGGAATTTGGCTGCGAAATGCGGCTATCGTAACGTTGCTGGCTGGCAGCCTGCATTTCTGGTTTCACCGTTTCTCAGGACAGGGATCAGAGCTAAAATACGACCCCAGACCGTTCCCACGCAATGGACGGATGTTCACCCTAAACAGCCAGTTGTGGGACAATATGGTCTGGACGATCTGCTCAGGCGTGACGATCTGGTCGGCGTTCGAATGCCTCCTCTGGTGGTCAATGGCCAACGGCTATGCGTCTGTGATCACATTTGAAAGCAACCCTGTTTGGTTCGTTGCGATCTTCTTTTTGATTCCGGTTTGGGAAAGCTTCTACTTCTATTGGATGCATCGCTTTCTGCACACTGACGTGATGTACCGCTTCCACGCTTTGCATCACCGGAACACCGATATTGGCCCGTGGTCCGGGCTTTCGATGCATCCGGTCGAACATTTCTTCTACTTCGGATCGGTTCTGACGCATTTCCTGATCGCGTCCCATCCGGTTCATGTGATTTTCCACCTGATGTTCTACGGATTGCTAGCGATCACGACCCATACAGGCTTTGAGGGTGTTCTTTTCCGGAATAAGAAACGACTACATCTCGGGAACTTCCATCATCAGATTCACCACCGTTATTTTGAATGTAACTACGGCAATCTTGACGTGCCCTGGGACATACTTTTTGGAAGCTGGCATGACGGTACCGCTGAAGGAAAAATACGCTTGAAAGAACGACTCAAAAGCCGGAGCAGAAGATAAGATGCAATACGGACTGAACGAAGAGCAGGAGATGATCGTCTCCACAGTTCGCAGCTTTGTCGAAAAGGAAATCTACCCGCATGAAGAGCTGGTTGAACGTACCGGCGAAGTTCCTGCGGAGATTGCACAAGAGATCAAGAAAAAGACCCTAGACTTGGGGTTTTACGCCTGCAATTTTCCGGAATCGGTTGGATGCGCCGGGCTTGGTCACGTTGACTTCGCGTTGGTTGAGCGGGAATTGGGTCGCGGATCGATGGCGTTGAACCACTTTTTCGGACGCCCCCAAAACATCTTGATGGCATGCGAAGGCGATCAGGTGGACCGCTATCTCATGCCTGCCGTGCGGGGCGAAAAGATGGACGCATTGGCGATGACGGAACCGGGTGCGGGTTCTGACATTAGGGGGATGAAATGTGCGGCGGTCCGTGATGGCGGCGATTGGGTCGTCAACGGCACAAAACACTTTATTTCCGGGGCTGAGCACGCTGATTTCATCATCGTTTTCATGGCCACTGGTGAAGATGACACTCCCAAAGGCCCAAAGAAGCGGATCACAGCGTTTCTTGTTGATCGCGGCACGCCGGGATTCACGATCCGGGATGGCTACAAGTCCGTCAGCCACCGCGGATACAAAAACATGATTTTGGAATTTGATGACTGTCGTCTTCCGGACGCGCAAGTTCTGGGCGATGTTGATGGTGGGTTTGAGGTGATGAATACGTGGCTTTACGCCACACGGATCACTGTCGCGACCATGTCCGTTGGCCGAGCACGGCGCGTGTTTGACTACGCGCTCGACTACGCCGCTGAACGGGAACAGTTCGGACAGAAAATCGGAAAATTCCAGGGCGTGAGCTTCCAATTGGCCGACATGATCACCGAGATCGACGCTGCCGATCTGCTGACCTTGGCAGCGGCTGATCTTTTGGACAAAGGCTTGCCGTCGAACCGGCAGATCGCGTCTGCAAAACTGTATGCATCGGAAATGCTCGCGCGCGTGACTGATGCGGCGATACAGATTCACGGGGGCATGGGGTTGATGGATGACTACCCGCTTGAGCGTTTCTGGCGCGATGCGCGGGTCGAACGAATTTGGGACGGCACCTCGGAGATCCAACGCCACATTATCAGCCGCGATCTTTTGCGGGCACTTGGGGCCTGATCCACGATGAGAGATTTGTCGCGATTGCTGAACCCAAGCTCCATTGCTGTTGTCGGCGGTGGCGCATGGTGCCGTGATGTTCTGAAACAAGCCGCCAAGTTCAATCCGGATGTAACCTTGTATCCTGTGCACCCAAGCCTGAAGGAAATCGAAGGAATTAGGGTCTATCCAAGCGTAAAAAACCTGCCAGACCCGCCTGATGCAACGTTTGTCGGCATCAATCGGGATGCAACAATTGGCGTTGTCGAACGGCTTCGAAAGCTGAAAGCCGGTGGTGCGGTTTGCTTTGCGTCCGGTTTTTCGGAAATGCAAAACGAAGACAGCGCTGGCTCTGATGCGCAGGCGCGATTGCTGAAAGCAGCCGGGGACATGCCAGTCTTGGGTCCGAACTGCTACGGGTTTGTGAATGCCTTGGATCGGAAGGTAATTTGGCCTGACCAGCATGGCTGCCAACCCGTCGAACGCGGTGTTGCGATCCTGACGCAGTCGTCGAACATCGCCATAAACCTGACGATGCAGAAACGCGGTTTGCCGATCGCCTATATGATCACCTGTGGCAACCAGGCGCAGCTCAGCCAAGCCGAAATAGCGTTGGCATTGTTGGATGATCCCCGCGTAACCGCGATCGGGCTTCATATCGAAGGGTTTCAGGACCTTTCTGCGTGGCAGGAACTGGCAGAAACCGCAGATCAACTGGGCATTCCATTGATCGGGTTGAAAGTTGGAAAGTCTGATCAGGCAAAGGCAGCAACCGTATCGCATACGGCGTCCTTGGCCGGCGCAGATGCTGGCGCACAGGCCTTGATGGATCGCTGCAATATTGCGCGCGTCGACGATTTGCCCACGTTTTTGGAGACGTTGAAGCTCGCGCATTTTGTCGGGCGGCTCAAAACCAACAAGATTGCATCGATCAGCTGTTCAGGCGGCGAAGCATCATTGGTTGCTGATCAAGCGTTGAATTACGGTGTCGCATTTCCGCCATTGGCAAATCATCAGCATTCCGCACTACGTGACGTTCTGGGGGAAAAAGTCGCGCTTGCGAACCCGCTGGATTATCACACGTTTATCTGGCGGGATGCGCAAGCAATGGGGAAATCCTGGGCAGCGATGGCGCAAGGCGATGCGTCTCTTGCCTTCTCCATCGTGGATTTCCCCAGGGATGACGTTTGTGACCCGGCTGATTGGGATTGCGCGGTCGAGGCCGCAACAATTGCCCGGAAATTGTCTGACAAACCCTTCGCCATGGTGGCGACGCTTCCTGAACTCATGCCCGAAAATACGATTGCCGACCTGACGGCGAACGGCGTGGTTCCGATGCTTGGCCTAAGTGAAACACTGGGCGCCGTTGAAGCTTTGTCCCGGCTTGGAAATGGCGACATTGACCCTGTTTCGGAACCTTCGATCTTCACATCATACAAAACGCTCACAGAGGCCGATGCGAAGGCGGAGCTTGCGAAATTCGGTGTTGCGACACCTCAACTTAGGACGGTTTCCGATGTTGAAAGCCTGCGAGAGGGCGCAAGCGATTTGGCCTTTCCAGTTGTCGTCAAGGCGGTTGGGTTGGCCCACAAGACCGAGAGCGCAGGCGTTGTTTTGAACTGTAAAAACATAGAAGAGGCCTGCATCGCCGCATCTGAAATGCCGCATGACGGTCCGTTTCTCGTCGAAGAAATGGTGACCAGCGGGGTTGAGCTGTTGATCGGCGTGGTGAACGATCCGCCGCATGGTTTGCTTCTGACACTAGGTGCCGGCGGCGTTTTGACCGAGCTGCTGGATGATAGCACCTCCATGCTGTTGCCTGTTGGAAGAGAAGCCATAGAAAAGGCTCTATTCAAGCTGAAAACAGCAAAAGTACTTTCGGGATACCGCGGGTCAGACCCGGTCGACATAGAGCGCATCGTTGATACGGTCCTATCAATCCAAGACTATGTCCTGCACAATAGGGATGTCATCGCAGAGGTGGAAGTAAACCCCCTTATCTGCACGCCGACCGGGGCGATTGCCGTGGACGCATTGATCCGAAAGGGCACGCAATGAACACTGATCCGATTAAGCTGCACAAACGTGGACCAATTCTTCAGGTGACGTTGGACCGTCCCAAAGCAAATGCCATTGATCTGGAATCCAGCCGGATGATGGGCAGGGTCTTCGAGGTGTTCCGCGATGATCCCGAGTTGCGCGTGGCAATTCTAACAGGCGGCGGAGAGAAGTTTTTCTGTCCCGGATGGGATCTGAAGGCCGCAGCCGATGGCGACGCCGTTGATGGCGACTACGGGGTCGGGGGATTTGGTGGGCTTCAAGAGCTTCCAAACCTGAACAAGCCTGTCATTGCCGCGGTCAATGGGATCGCTTGCGGCGGCGGGCTGGAACTTGCGTTGAGCGCCGATATCATCCTAGCGGCTGATCACGCGACCTTCGCCTTGCCCGAAATTCGGTCGGGAACAGTTGCCGATGCCGCATCGGTCAAGCTGCCGAAGCGTATTCCGTACCATATCGCGATGGAGCTTTTGCTGACCGGCCGCTGGTTCGATGTGGACGAAGCGCATCGCTGGGGTATCGTGAACGAAATCCTGCCTGCTGCGAAACTGATGGAACGCGCCTGGGAGCTTGCGACGCTTCTGGCGTCCGGCCCACCGCTGGTCTACGCAGCGATCAAAGAGGTGGTGCGCGAAGCCGAGGACAAGAAGTTTCAAGACGCAATGAACCTGATAACGGGTCGAAAGCTCGCGACCGTTGATACGCTTTATTCGAGCGAAGATCAGTTGGAAGGGGCCAAAGCCTTCACCGAAAAGCGCGATCCGGTCTGGAAAGGCCGCTAAGCACCGGGCTTGGCAAACTCAGCCGCGGAATAGCCTTGAAGATAAAGAAGCGCAGTTAGATCACCGTGGTTGATCTTGTAGGACGCCTGTTCCTGCACAACTGGTTTCGCGTGTAGCGCGACACCCAAGCCCGCGCGCGTAAGCATTCCCAAGTCATTCGCACCGTCGCCAACAGCGATCACATCCTCCTCCGAGATGCCAAGGCGGGCTGTGATTTCTTCCAACGCCTTGACCTTTGCTTCCCGTCCAAGGATCGGTTCCCCCACTTGGCCAGTGATTTCGCCATTTGTGATCACAAGTTCGTTTGCGCGATGCTCGTCGAAACCAAGTAAGGCTGCGATTTTCGCTGTGAAGGCCGTAAACCCTCCGGATACCAAAGCGGCAAATGCGCCTTCTTGTTTCATCGTCGAAAGCAGTACGGACCCGCCGGGCATCAGCGAGATATTGTTGTCCAATACAGAGTCTATTATTGCAGAATTGGTGCCTTTCAGCAGACCAACTCGTTCGCGCAGCGCCTGATCAAAATTCAGCTCTCCGTTCATTGCGCGAGCTGTGATCCCTGCAACTTTTTCCCCGACGCCTGCGACGGCAGCAAGTTCATCAATGCATTCTTGTTGGATCATCGTGCTGTCCATATCGGCGAGAAGCATCTTCTTCTTTCGCCCAGCACTCGGCAGCACGGCAAGGTCTACTTGCGTCGCTTGGAGATCCCTCCAGACACTTTCGTGATTGTTAGGCATGGCGGGAATTTCGAACTCAGCCGCTATTCCAGGGTTCAGCCAGTTGATCTGACCACCGCCCCAAGCATCCCGCAACGCCTCCACCAGAGGTCGTTGAACAACGGGCGTCTCAGGGTTGGTCAGCAGAACTGTGGTGAGCATGTGAAGTTTCCGATTGTGAACACGTGTGTCGCAAAAAGTCGTTGAACCGGCGCTATAGCCCCACTTTCCGGGTTGTGAAAGCCCGAAGGCAGGATTATTGCGGTCAGTGGGACACCTCTCCCCAACGAGAGGCATATATCTGTGAGGATACACATTATGACCACGACCGCTCCGGCCATTCGGCCGACGAATCCGCGTTTTTCATCCGGCCCTTGTGCCAAACCCCCTACATTTTCGCTCGATAAACTTGCTGACGCACCTTTGGGTCGTTCGCACCGCGCTGCTGTTGGCAAGGACAAGTTGAAACTGGCGATTGAGACGACCCGCGAAATTCTGGGCGTCCCTGATGACTATAAGATCGGTATTGTGCCCGCCTCCGACACCGGTGCCTTCGAGATGGCGATGTGGAACCTGCTTGGCGAACGCCCCGTTGAGATGCTTGCCTGGGAAAGCTTCGGGGCAGGGTGGGTCACCGATGTGGTCAAGCAGCTAAAGTTGGACGCCGAAGTTAAAACCGCTGAATATGGCGAGATTGTCGACCTCGGCAAAGTCGATTTCGACAAGGATGTCTGCTTCACCTGGAACGGGACAACATCCGGTGTTCGTGTTCCGTCAAAAGACTCTATTCCAGCCCAACGTGCCGGTCTGACCTTGTGCGACGCAACCTCTGCCGCCTTTGCGATGGACCTTCCCTGGGACCGGTTGGATGTCACCACATTCAGCTGGCAGAAAGTTCTCGGCGGTGAGGCCGCACATGGCGTTCTGATCCTGTCACCGCGCGCAGTGGCCCGTCTGGAAAGCTATACCCCCGCTTGGCCTTTGCCGAAGATTTTCCGCCTGACAAAGGCCGGTAAACTGATTGACGGCATTTTCACAGGTGCCACGATCAATACACCTTCGATGCTCTGTGTTGAGGACTACCTATTCGCGCTTGATTGGGCAAAATCCGTGGGCGGCCTGAAAGGTCTGATTGCCCGCGCGGATGCCAATACCGCCGCGATCACAGCTTTTGTGGCAGAGAATGATTGGATCGAATTTTTGGCGGTTGACCCTGCCACGCGATCCAACACATCGGTTTGTCTGAAATTTACAGATACGCGTATCCGCGATGGTGCAGGCTTTGCAAAAGCTGTCGCCAAACGTCTGGAATCTGAGGGTGTCGCATTTGATATCGGGGCCTATCGTGACGCGCCTCCGGGCTTGCGGATCTGGTGCGGTGCCACTGTTGAAACCTCGGATATTGAAGCCCTGCTTCCCTGGTTGAACTGGGCTTTTGAGGCCGAGATTTCCGCCCAAACGCAAGCCGCCTGAAAATTAACGGGCGCTTAGCGCTTCGCGCGCTGGGGTCCGACAGAAATCCGACGCAAGTCATACGCAATTCATACACCAAAAAAGGAGCCCGATATGGCCCCCAAAGTTCTCGTCTCCGACAAACTTTCCGAGACCGCCGTTCAGATTTTCCGTGACCGTGGCATCGATGTTGATTTCATGCCCGAGCTTGGCAAAGACAAAGAAAAACTGCTTGCGCTGATCCCGCAATATGACGGCCTCGCAATACGATCTGCCACCAAGGCGACGGAAAAACTGATCGCTGCTGCCGACAATTTGAAAGTGATTGGACGGGCAGGGATCGGCGTTGACAATGTCGATATCCCAGCCGCATCCAAGAAGGGCATCATCGTGATGAACACGCCGTTTGGCAACATGATCACCACCGCCGAACACGCCATAGCAATGATGTTTGCGGTCGCCCGCCAGATCCCTGAAGCCAGTGCCTCGACCCATGCTGGAAAATGGGAAAAATCGAAGTTCATGGGGGTGGAGCTGACCGGCAAAACACTGGGTGTTATCGGGGCTGGAAATATCGGCGGTATCGTTTGTGAACGCGGCGTTGGTCTGAAGATGAAAGTCATCGCTTATGATCCGTTCCTGTCTGAAGAACGCGCCGTAAAGCTGGGTGTCACGAAGGTAGAGCTGGACGAGCTTTTTGCCCGCTCCGACTTCATCACGCTCCATGTGCCTGCCACCGACAAGACCCGTGGAATGATCTCGGCTGAAAACATCGCCAAGATGAAAAAGGGCGTGCGGATCGTGAATTGCGCCCGCGGCGGTTTGGTCGACGAGGACGCCTTGGCGGACGCGTTGAAGTCTGGCCATGTTGCTGGCGCAGCTTTTGACGTTTTTGCCGTCGAACCTGCGACTGCCAGCCCATTGTTCAATCTGCCAAACGTCGTCGTCACGCCTCATCTGGGGGCGGCCACCACAGAAGCGCAGGAAAATGTCGCCCTGCAGGTGGCAGAACAGATGTCCGATTATCTTCTGACGGGTGCGGTTTCCAACGCGCTTAACATGCCGTCAGTGACCGCCGAAGAAGCGGCTGTCATGGGCCCTTGGGTGAAGCTTGCCGAACATCTGGGCGCGTTTATCGGGCAAATGACCGACGAAGTGATCAAGGAAATCCAGATCACCTATAATGGTTCGGTCTCCGCGATGAATCTTGAGGCGCTAAACTGCGCAGGCATTGCTGGCATCATGAAAGCCACAAACCCCGATGTGAATATGGTCTCAGCGCCAGTGATCGCAAAAGAACGCGGCGTGAAAATCTCCACCACGACGCAAGATAAATCCGGTGTCTTTGATGGCTATGTCAAAATGAATGTCGTGACGGATCAGCGGGAACGATCCATCGCGGGAACTGTATTTTCCGATGGAAAACCGCGCTTTATCCAGATCAAAGGCATCAATATCGATGCAGAGATTGGCGCGCATATGGTCTACACCACCAATAATGACGTGCCGGGCATTATCGGTACCTTGGGCAAAACCATGGGTGAAAACGGCGTTAATATCGCGAATTTTACCTTGGGCCGTGAAGGTGCCGGCAAGGAGGCTATCGCCCTGCTTTATGTCGACGCGCCCGTTCCAGCCAATGTCCTTGATGCATTGAAGGAAACCGGCATGTTCGAACAGGTCAAAGCCCTGCAATTTGACGCAGCCTAGGACTTCTTTTGAAAAAATACGTCCGCCGGAGGCAACACTTCGGCGGATCATCCCCTATTTCTGACCAAACAGCTTCAGCACGCACCAGACAAGGCTTCCGCCAAAAAACGCACCGGCGATCCCGATGATCTCTACGGAGGCGATCCCATGAAACCCGCGGTAGAAAACCGCAAAGGCCATAAGCGCGAGACCAACCGCACTGAACGCGAAACGGAACCACAGTTCTCCGCGGGTTGGCCCATATTTGCTCATCGATACCTCATGACGCAAACGTAACGTCACAGGGACAAGGCTGCAAATCTTGCGCTAAACTAGGTTCAACCCAAGGAGGATCTCATGACCGATATCGTAATTTTGGACGGGGCGCGGACGGCAATTGGCACATTTGGCGGCGCGTTGGCAGCAACCCCGCCGATTGCACTTGGCGGACATGTTGCAAAGGAAGCGCTGTCGCGATCCGGTGTTGATGCGGCCCAGATCGGCCACGTCACCTATGGGCATGTAATCAACACTGAACCGCGCGATATGTATCTGTCGCGCGTGGCAGCCATGGAGGCCGGTATCCCCGAAACCACGCCTGCAATGAACGTCAACCGGCTCTGTGGCTCTGGGGCGCAGGCCATCGTTTCCGTGATCCAGTCCTTGATGCTGGGCGACGCTGATTTCGGACTGGCAGGTGGTGCAGAAAGCATGAGCCGCTCTCCCTACATTTTGCCGCAAGCCCGTTGGGGGCAGAAGATGGGTGATGCAGGTGCCCAGGACATGATGCTGGGCGCACTGAACTGCCCGTTCGGCACGGGCCATATGGGTGTAACGGCAGAAAACGTTGCCGCAGAACACGCGATCAGCCGCGACGCGCAGGACGCTTTTGCGATGACCAGTCAGGAACGCGCCGCCGCCGCAATCGATGCAGGGTATTTCAAGTCGCAAATCGCGCCAATTGACGTGCGTATCAAACGCGACATGGTTCCATTTGATACAGACGAGCATCCGAAAGCCACTACGCCGGAAGCTTTGGCGGGTCTGCGCGCCGTCTTTCAGAAGGACGGGACAGTAACCGCCGGTAACGCATCGGGCATCAATGACGGTGCCGCTGCACTTGTTCTTGCAACAGCTACTGCTGCTGAAAAAGCTGGTCTGAAACCCAAAGCCCGGGTTTTGGGCTACGCGCATGCGGGCGTCCGTCCAGAAGTTATGGGGATCGGACCAGTTCCCGCTGTAGAAGCCCTTCTCCAACGTACCGGATTGACCGCGCAGGACTTCGACATCGTCGAATCAAACGAAGCTTTTGCAGCCCAGGCACTGGCAGTGAACAAGGGGCTTGGTCTGGACCCGGCAAAGGTTAACCCAAATGGTGGTGCAATCGCACTTGGTCATCCTGTTGGCGCAACCGGAGCCATCATCACCATCAAAGCGCTTTACGAACTTGAGCGGATTGGTGGCAAACGCGCATTGATCACGATGTGTATCGGCGGCGGGCAGGGGATCGCGCTGGCAATAGAGCGGATCTAGTCAGAATTCTCGATCATCGTTAAGGCGCGATTCATCATAAACCGGGAGGATCGGCTCAGTAATTTTGATTCTGAGCAGGCCCAAGCGCATGGACGCATCTCCCTTCGACACTGAACTTGCCGAGGAACGTCGGGCAAGGCTCGCGGCAGAGCGTCTGCTGCAGCAAAAGCAGTCGGAGCTGAAAACAGCAAACCGGAAGCTGAATGAACATGCCTTGTCGCTGTCAGATCAGATCGTGGATCAACGCCGCCTGATGCAGGAACTCAAGGGTGAAAACTCGCAGGTTCAACAAGACCTTGCTGATGCAAATGTAAAGGTGGTCGAAGTCGAAAGGCTTCTCTGGAACGCGATTGAATCCATCCAGGACGGTTTTGCGCTGTTTGACAAAAACCTCAACCTGATCGCCGCAAACCATCCCTATATCTCTGTTCTTGAGGGTGCAGAACATATCGGGCCGGGCGTTCACTTTGACAGTATTCTGGATGTTTGCCTGGACGAAGGTCTTGTGGATCTCGGCGACAAGTCAGAGGATGAATGGTACGATTTCATGCTCGACCGCTGGACGCATGATGTGATCGAACCAGTCACTTTGCGATTCTGGAACGGGATGTATGTCAAGCTGGTTGACCGGCGCACAAATGAAGGTGGCATCGTTTCCCTTGCGCTTAACATCACGGATTCGATCCAGCGGGAAGAAGATCTGCGGGAGGCCCGCGACAAGGCCCAAGCCGCGGACCGCGCCAAATCTGCCTTCCTAGCCAAGATGAGCCATGAGCTTAGAACGCCAATGAACGGGGTTGTCGGGATGGCAGACCTGCTTCTCGAAAACGACCTAGACGAGGAAAGCCAGCTTTACGTTTCGACGATCAAAAGCTCGGGCGACGCGCTGTTGGACATCATCAACGATGTGCTGGATTTCTCCAAGATTGAAGCGGACCGGATCGGGCTGAAAGAAGAAGCCTTCGATCTGGAACGGATCGTCCAAGAGGTTGCATTGATCGTGGAGCCGACAGTCCAACAAAAACGCATTCGGCTGGATGTGGACTATGACCAATTCCTGCCAACTGAATTTATCGGGGATCGCGGGCGTATTCGCCAAATCTTGATCAATCTGGTGGGCAATGCCGTCAAGTTCACCAACGAAGGCCACGTCTTGATCCGCGTGGTGGGCCTGCCACTTGAAGACGAAAAGATTCAGCTTCACATCACAGTGGAAGACACTGGGATCGGCATTGATGCGGATAAGGTCGAGCATGTGTTTGGCGAATTCAACCAGATCGAAGAAGATGCAAACCGGAAGTATGAGGGCACGGGGCTTGGTCTTGCGATCACCCGCCGCCTGATTGAACGAATGGGTGGTGAAGTTTGGATCGATAGCATCAAGGGGGAGGGGTCCTCCTTCGGATTTGCCGTTCCTTTGCCAATCGCCACAACGCGTGAGGCAACGATATCCGCCCTTCCAGATAGCTTGAAAACAGTGCTTCTGGTCGGTCCTGCCAGTGTCAATCAAAGCGTCCTTCGTCGTCAGATCAACCTTCTTGGGTGCAAGGCCGAATTCTGCGAAAGCATTGCCGCCCTCCCCGAAATTCTGAACGCAACAAACCCCGATGTCATTATCGCGTTTCAAGGCCAGGGGTTTGAAGACTTGCCTTGTGTTATTGACCGAACCAAAGAAGCAGCAAGCAATATCCCCATCATCGCGCTGGTTTCCCCGGCTGATGCGGCAAAGATTGCAGAACCCACACGCTTGCTGACCAAACCGATCATGCGCAGCGCGCTATTCGACAAGCTGCTGGATTGCGCGACGGAAGGAAATTCCAGAGGTGGGAATAACCGGGACCCAAAGCCTGTCGTCATGAAACCGGCGAAATTCCGGGTGCTGGCCGCCGAAGATAACAAGACCAATCAGCTTGTCTTCCGAAAGATGCTGAAGAATGTCGAAATGGACCTAACGGTCGTTGAGAACGGGCGCGAGGCAGTGGACGCCTATGAAAAGGTGGATCCGCACATGATCTTCATGGACATTTCCATGCCTGAGATGGACGGCATGGAAGCCACAGCCAAGATCCGGAAAATAGAGCGTCAGCAAGGCAAAGACCCGGTTCCCATCTGTGCGATGACAGCGCATGCGATGGACGGAGATAAGGAACGCATCTCTGATTATGGCTTGGACTATTACCTGACCAAACCACTGTCCCGCCAAGCGCTGACTGGATTGATCAGCGCGATCAAGATCAGAACGTTTGGGCCCGAAGAAGACGAACCGGTCTCAAAGGAAGCCTGACGCAAATTTCATCTGTCCGGTAACAAGATCACGGCGGTTTGTGATTGGCCCATGCATCCATTTTTTTGCGGTGGGATGATCTGCCTCCAGCGCACCATGACGCACCAATAGGCCGGCAATTGCAGCCTCGGCGGCGCGGGTCCCGCCATCTGCGATCTTGACCGCTATGCCCAGACCCATTTCAGGCAGGATCGCAATGAAGACCGCTTCGGCCCCGGTTTTAACCGCTGCTTTGCCACCGCATGCACGCATCAACTCAGTGCACGCCCGGCCTTCCCCTGCGACCAGCTCTGGATGCGCGCGCATCGCGTCGACCAATCGGGCAGCGGCGCGACCGCGCAGGGTGGACAGGTCAGGTTTCGCCATCGCCGCAACGGCACGTGCCAGCCCATGCAGGCTGGTGGCAAAATTCGGCGCGGAGCATCCATCGATCCCGTATCCCGGTGACGTCATCTGCGTCATGTCTTCGAAAGCTTCCCGGACCATGATTTGCGTTGGGTGATCAACCTCCACGTATTCGGGACCTGCACCGATATGCTTGCCCAAAGTCAGGAACCCAGAATGCTTGCCTGAGCAATTGTTGTGCATCTGACAGACTGAATGCGCCCCACGCACCAGATCATTTGCCGCGGGTTTATCGCGTGGAAATTCTGACCCGCAGCGGAAATCCTCGTCACGCATTTGTAGATCTTTGAGCCAGGCCGACACCCGCTCTGTGTGGATCACAGCCCCTTGATGGGACGCACAAGCCAACGCCAAATGCTCCGGTCCCAACCCGTAGGCATCTGCAGCACCGCTTTCGATAAGTGGCAAAGCCTGAAGCATTTTGCAGGATGATCTGGGGAAGATGATCTTGTCCGCTTGCCCCCAAGCTTCAACGATATCGCCCGTGTGGTCACAGACAACTGCGTGGCCCAAATGCAGCGATTCTACCAAATCACCGCGCCAGATTTCGATCATAGGTACCGGATGACCCATTTGTGTTTCCTTTCACAGCGATTTTTCGCCAAAGACCCGTTCACAAGGCATGCATTCTAAGATAACCTTTTGCAATCGAGATCAAAAATTGCTTTGCCATATGAGACGAGCCCAAAAGGTGCCGAACCGGCGAAGTCAGAGGCAAAATATCAGGAGCTTTGAGTGACATGAAATCACGACTGAAGCATGTGGCGGTTTGCGCCGTTTTAGCGATGATTGCAGGACCTGCCGTGGCGCAGGAAACCTCTACCAACAGAGTGAATGTCAAAACCGATTGGAGTGTCTTTGTTGAAGACAACCCAACGCAGTGTTGGGTGGTAAGCAGCCCGACCGGCACAGAGAATACCAAAGGCGGACGTGTCGTTGCCGTGAACCGGGGTGACATCTTGATGTTTGTCAGCTTCTGGCCAGGCTCAAACAAGCTTGGTGAAGTGTCCTTTGCCGGTGGCTATCCGTTTGCAGAAGGCAGCACCGTCAATCTGACGATCGGTGACAGCAGCTTTGAGATGTTCACGTCGAACGAATCCGCATGGGCGGCGTCGGCAGCGGATGACAACAAGATTATCACGGCAATGAAGCGCGGTGTGAATGCCGTTGTTTCCGGCCGATCATCGCGCGGCACCAACACCAAAGATACGTTTTCGCTGCGTGGATTTACGGCGGCCATTGAAGACGCCGAAAAACGGTGTAGCTGATCTGAAAACAGGCTGCGACAAACGCGGCCTGTTTTCATAGCTTAGTTTTTCGTATATCCCGGCCTCTTCTATTAGGATGAGTCCCCGCAATGGCGCATACGACCCCAATTACCCAAGACATGCTGACCCTTCCGCGCAAGCTTCCGGAAGGTGGCAAGACCAATCTGATCGGGCTGACCCGCGATCAGTTACGTGATGCATTGGTTGACGTCGGAACCGCCGAGAAACAAGCCAAGATGCGGGTCGGACAGATCTGGCAATGGCTCTATCAGAAAGGTGTGCGGGATTTCGACGCGATGACGAACCTCGCAAAGGACTATCGCGCGCTGCTGGCAGATAATTTCGTGATCGAACTGCCTGAGGTTGTGACCCGGCAAGTAAGTGAAGATGGCACCCGGAAATACCTTGTGAAGATCGCAGGCGGCCACGAGGTAGAAGTTGTCTACATCCCGGAAGAGGGTCGCGGAACCCTCTGCATTTCAAGCCAAGTCGGGTGTACGCTGACCTGTTCATTTTGCCACACAGGCACTCAAAAGCTGGTGCGCAACCTGACAGCAGGGGAGATCATCGGCCAGGTCATGCTTGCCCGGGATGATCTTGGTGAATGGCCGGAACCGGGGCGTCCAAACCCGCCAGAAGCGCGTTTGCTGTCAAATATCGTGCTGATGGGAATGGGCGAGCCGCTTTATAATTTTGAAAATGTGCGCGACGCGATGAAGATCGCGATGGACGCGGAAGGTATTTGCCTGAGCCGCCGCCGGATTACGCTGTCAACGTCCGGGGTCGTCCCCGAGATTGCCCGAACCGCCCAAGAGATCGGGTGCCTGCTTGCCGTTTCGTTCCATGCGACAACGGATGAGGTCCGCGACCGGCTTGTTCCGATCAACAAGCGTTGGAACATTGAAGAACTATTGGGCGCGTTGCGAGACTACCCAAAGGCCAGCAATTCAGAACGGATCACGTTTGAATACGTCATGCTGAAAGGGGTGAATGACAGTGATGAGGATGCCCACAGATTGGTGCAACTGATCAAAGGCATTCCGGCCAAGATCAATTTGATCCCGTTCAACGAATGGCCCGGTGCCCCATATGAACGTTCAAGCAACAACCGGATCAAAGCGTTTGCGGATATTGTGTATGACGCCGGATATGCCTCGCCTGTGCGCAAGCCGCGCGGGGAAGACATTATGGCAGCGTGCGGGCAGCTGAAATCGGCAACCGAACGCGCCCGGAAATCCCGCAAGCAAATAGAATCTGAGGCCGGGCTATAGACCCACGCTTTCACCGGCGCCAAACATGAAAAAGGCGGTGGATTGCTCCACCGCCTTTTTACATTCGAAAAGTTCGTCGAACTTAGGAAGCTGCTGCAGCAACCAGTACGATGAACAGAAGAGGGATCAGAATGCCGCCGTTAGAAGAAGATGTTGCTTCTTCGATGATCGGAGCTTCGATCACTGGCTCAGAAAGACCACCAGCGAAAGCTGTAGATGCTGCAAGCGTGAACGCTGTTGCAAGAACGATTTTTTTCATGTCTCTATATCCTTTAAAGATACGCCTGTATGGCTCGGACTATCCAAGCCTGATTTAGGCACCCAAGATGTACCTTGTGGGAATCGTTTAATCAGCATTTCGGTGTTCATTCAATGCTACGACCGCCAAGGTTGCCTTAAACTGACCAGACTGTGGTCAAATTAGCAACACCTGTGTGCCCACTTTTGAGGCAGCAAAAACCTCTGCAATATGCTCATTATAGAGCCCAATACAGCCATTTGACGATCTTCGACCGATCTTTCGCGTGTCTTGCGTGCCATGGATCCGGTAATACGTCCAACCGAGATAGAGCGCATGAGTGCCAAGCGGATTGTCAGGGCCAGGACCGATAAATGGGGGCCATTCCGGGTTCCGCTTCAACATTGCGGGCGTAGGACGCCAGCTTGGACCTTCGACTTTGCGGATGACTTTCGTCCGGCCACGACGTGTAAGATCTTCCGACAGCGGAACACTAGACGGGTAAAGTCGGTATTCGCCAGCTTCATTCCAGAAATGCAGCGCGCGACTGTCGATATCGACCAGAATCGCACCATTTCTGAGGTTACTGAAGTACGGCTGCCACTGCAAAGACCGGAAGCTGGAGATATTGCGGCGCGCAACCTCCACTTCACCTTCGATTTCCGTTGTTCCGGCATTTTGCGCGAACGCCGGCGCAGCCAAAGCTGTCGCACTGGCGCTCAGCACGAAATCACGGCGTGTAAACGCTGCTTTTGAATTCTTTTCCATATCATCCTCCAGATGATGTTGCGTCCTGATTTTATTGCGCGAATGCCGCACTTCTCAAGCAAACATTTCAGTGATCGGCTGATTTCCCCGCTGTGTGTTTGATGCGATCCACAGTTCAGGCTAAGGAATACGAAACAAGGGAAAAATACCATGCGTCGTGTCATTGCCATCATCGCTCTTCTGTTCACAGTGGCGGCGTGTACTGCTCCGCCACCCGGTAGCGGAGGCTCTGCAAGTGGCAAAGTTTACCGAATCAAGAACTCTGATACGGCCAAAATTCAGTTCCGGTCGCTCGATTCGATCAATGCATTGCGTACTGCCGCAGGCGTGCCACAGCTGGAGCTGGACGCGCAGCTAAATGCAGCTGCTGCCACCCATTCGCGTGATATGGCGTTGCAAAATCGGCCTTGGCATTTCGGATCTGATGGATCTTCACCGCTCGATCGTGTGCAACGGTCTGGCTATCCCGGCATCCTGATCGGCGAAAATATCTCCGAGACTTATGAAAACGAAAGCGAAACGCTTGCGGCTTGGATGAAGCAACCCAACACCCGAAACGTAATTTTGGCCCCCGCTGCCAGAAAGCTTGGCTTTTCCTGGTTCCAAGAACCCAATGGCAAAATCTGGTGGACGATGGTGACGGGCAGCTAGCCTGACTTACGGGAAAATATCGATGATCGTGCCAAGTTTGATCATCGAATAAAGCTCCCGCATCTGCTTATCAGTGACCGCGATACACCCAGCCGTCCAATCGGGCCCGCGCGGGCCAAGGATATTCGGCTGTCCATGAATGAAGATATCTCCACCCGGCTCCTGACCCTGAGATTTCGCAAATGCGACATCGCGCGCGTTCGGATAGGAAATGCCCAGCGACAGATAGAACGAACTGTTCGGATTGCGGCGGTCGATGTAATACCGTCCTTCAGGGGTTTTCCCGTCGCCTTCAAACTGCTTATGGCCTGTCGCGCCAAACCCCAACTCCATCGGGTAATTTTTGACGACGGTATTGTGGTGCAGAACGCGCAATAGCCTGCGTTCCTTGAAAACCTCGATCTTCGTGATCTCCGGTCCTTTGTATACAGGGAACTTCGTCGTGCAAGACGCGAGAAAACAGACCCCAATCAGGATCAATACTTTTAGAAAAACTGCTCTCATGGCTCGAAACCGAATTATTTTTTTGCCATCATATAGGGTTTCAAAGAAAGAAACTCTTAAAAATTTCGAGGTTCGACAAAAGTGATTAATCTTCGGCAGCCAAGAGGGCCTGAAGCCCGGATTTGTAGTCTGGATACTTCAAAACCACACCCAATTCATCCTTGATGCGATCATTTCGAACGCGCTTGGATTCGGCATAGAAACTGCGCGCCATCGGGCTTATGTCAGCGGTTTCAAAATCAACCGCTTCCGGCAAAGGAACCCCCAAAAGTTCGGCGGCATATCCGATAACATCTTGCGGCGGCGCGGCGTGATTGTCGCACAGATTATAGACCGCACCAGGATTGGGTTGTTCGATGGATGCGTGCAGAATCTGGGCAATATCGTCGACATGAATGCGGCTGAAGACCTGATTTTTCTTGATGATGCGGCGCGCGCTGCCGTCCCTGACCTTGGCAAAAGGACCACGCCCCGGCCCGTAAATCCCGGCCAACCGGAAAATATGCAACGGCAATCCATGATCGTTCGCAATGGCTTGCCATGCTGCCTCGGCCTCGACACGCAGCTTGCCGCGTTTGGTGCTGGGGGTCAGTGGCGTGGTTTCATCAACCCAACCGCCACCATGATCCCCATACACGCCGGTCGTGGACAGGTAGCCAACCCATTTAAATTGCCCGGCCCGTCTTTCTATTTGCGGACGGAGTGACGCCAAAACCGGATCACCGTCTTCACCAGGACCCGCAGAAATTAACAGATGTGTGGTCTCTGACAGCGGCTTTTCCAAATCGGACCCTGGCCAAATCAGCGGAAGGATACCTTCTTCCTGCAAAGTCCGAGCCTTTTCGTCGCTGCGCGTCGTTCCGTAGATAGTCCAGCCTTCGGGCAACAACGTTTTCGCCAAAGCGCGCGCTGAATAGCCATGTCCGAAGCTAAGAAGGGTGGTCATCAGGAAACCTCGTTCAATTGTTCAAGCGCCCAGTTTGCAGCATCCCGGACGGTCGCGTCGTCGTCTTGACACAGGGGCGTGGCCGCGTCTTTCAACGCTGGTATTTCCGAATTTCCAATCGCGTAAAGGACGTTTCGCACAAACCGGTTTCGCCCAATGCGTTTGATTGGTGACCCGCTAAACATCGCCCGAAACCCCGCATCATCCAACGCGGCAAGATCCGCGAGTTTTGGAGACTTCAGATCATCACGCGCGGCATACTTTATCTCGCCAGCGGTTGCCGCAAACTTGTTCCACGGGCAGGCCGCGAGGCAGTCGTCACAGCCATAGATGTGGTTGCCCATCAAACTTCGAAGCGATGGGTCGACTGGGCCAGAATGCTCTATCGTCAGGTAAGAAATGCACCGTCGGGCGTCCAGTTGATAAGGTGCAGGGAACGCGTCAGTTGGACAGATATCCAGACAGCTTGTGCAGCTGCCGCAATGGTCTGTTTCCGGCGTGTCGTACTGCAATTCAATGGTTGTGAAGATACACCCCAGGAAAAACCAATTGCCCAGATCACGGGACAAGAGATTTGTATGCTTGCCTTGCCATCCTAAACCGGCGGCCTGTGCGAGCGGTTTTTCCATCACCGGCGCGGTATCGACGAAAACCTTGATTTCTGAGCCGGGTTCCTGATCGATCAGCCAGCGTCCAAGACGCTTGAGACGCTTTTTCACAACATCGTGGTAGTCCCGATTTTGGGCATAAACTGATATTGTCCCGCTGTCCTTGATCTCCAGCGGCTGTAATGGATCATGATTTGGCGAATAGGGCTCTGCCAGCATGATGACGGAACGCGCTTCGGGCCAAAGCGCCTGCGGGTTTCCACGCCAATTCATCCGCTCCGACATCCAACCCATTTGACCCTGGCGGCCTTCTGATACAAACGCCTCCAGACGCTTGGCCGCTTGCGGGATATCGGTCGTTTTGCAAATCCCGACAGCGCCAAATCCTTCGGCAATCGCTTGAGTTTTTAGCCGAGCTGTTAAGCTCAAAAGTCGAGGTCCGCGTAGTGGGATGGTTGCGGGAAACCGGGCACCTGATCGGCCAGGATTGACCTAAAAGCCGGACGGGATTTTATCTTCGCGTACCAGTCTTTGACATTGGCGTTTCGGTTCCAATCCACGTCACGGATATAGTCTAAACAGCTGAAATGCGCCGCAGCCGTGAAGTCGGCAAGGGTCATGCTGTCCCCGGCAAGCCAGCGCCGTTGGTCCAGAAGCCAACCCATGTAGTCGATGTGATATTTGATGCTTTGAGCGCCAAGCTTCACATTGCGGCTTTCAGGATATCCTTGCCCCATGATCTTCTTGTTCACCCGCTCATAAAGCAGCTTTGATGTCACTTCATTGTGGAACTTGTCGTCAAACCAGAACACAAGGCGGCGCACTTCGGCACGTTGTTCCGGCAAGGTCGGCATCAAGGCCGGTTCCCGGATGGTTTCTTCAAGATACTCACAGATCGCCTGACTTTCACTGAGCGTGTGGCTATCGATCCGCAAGATCGGAACCTTGCCAGCAGGATTACGGCGCATAAATTCCGCCGAAGCTTCCCAATAGCGTTCTTCGATCAGTTCAACTTCCACTTTCTTTTCCGCCAGAACGAGACGAACTTTTCTGCAAAACGGAGAGAGTGGAGCGTGATAGAGCCGGTTCATGAAACTTGTCCGATCAAAAATAACTTTCCTGTCTTCGCAATCTTGGCGATATTTTTCAACCTTCGAAACATGCGCTGCGCCCGTCCGCGCGGATGGTCGCCGCCCCATCGATGACTGAACTTGCCCGACCCCGGAGGAATTTTGTCGGGTTCTTGGCCGACCTTGCTTTCGGGTTTGGCAGCACGACGGCAAGGCGCGCCGCCTGCGTGGCCGTCAGATCTTTTGCATCAACGCCGAAATACCATTCGGACGCTGCCGCGACCCCAAACACGCCTTTGTCGAATTCGGCCACGTTCATGTAGACCTCCAGAATGCGTTGCTTGGTCCAGATGGTTTCAACCAAGGGGGTCAACATTGCCTCCATTGCCTTGCGAACCCAATTTCGTCCCTGCCAAAGAAAAACGTTTTTCACCGTTTGTTGCGAAATCGTGGAGGCCCCCCGTCCAGTACCGTCTTCCAAAGCATCCCGGATCGCGGCCATGTCGAACCCCCAATGGGCGCAAAAATTTGCATCTTCCGCAGCGACAATCGCGCGGGGCATTTCAGGGGAGATTTGTTCGAAATCTCGCCATTCGCGCCGCACGCCGTCGTGACGCAAACTTTCCATGAGAATGTAGGCCGTCGTTGGCGGATTGATAAACGTGTAGGCACCAACCGCCAGCAAGAGAAGCACGACCACAAGCATCACCGCCCGAAGGGCCCAGTGCACAAGAATAACCGGCCCAACGCCGATCCACCAAAAGAACGTGCGTTTCGGGGCCTTGGGCGCTTTGGGTTCCGCTTTTTTTCGGGTCGTCTTGGTGGTTTTCTTTGCCACGCTACCGCTCTGCTTTCGGGTTTTCCCCTACAAACCGGGGACGCGGGCGCAGGTCAAGCGATAGATTCCGCGCCTGCAACAACAAAGCCCTTGGGTGCTAGCTATTTGCCAACTGTTCTTCGCGCTTCTGACGCTCGATCACGCGCTTGGAATAGATCGACACGCTGAGAACCCCGAAGGTCACAATGGCGATCATGATGGTCGACAATGCGTTGATCTCCGGACTGACGCCGAGGCGAACCGAGGAATAGATCTTGATCGGTAAGGTTGTCGATGACGGACCGGCGGTGAAAGACGCTATCACCAGATCATCCAGCGACAGCGTGAACGCAAGAAGCCAGCCGGCAATAACAGCAGGCATGATGATCGGCAAAGTAACCGATCTGAAGGCGTCCCAACCAGTGCAGCCAAGGTCGTAGGCTGCGTCTTCCAACGACTCGTCAAACGTCGCCATACGGGAGGACACGACGACCGAAACGTAGCACATCGAAAACGTGGCATGGGCCAGAACGATGGTCGTCACGCCTCGATCCAGACCGATGGCAATGAACAACAAAAGCAAGGAGAGGCCCGTAATAACTTCCGGCATCACCAACGGCGCATAGATCATTCCTGAAAATAATGTGCGGCCGAAAAACCTGCCGGATCGGACAAGAACGAAGGCGGCCATCGTTCCGAGAATTGTCGCGATCGTTGATGAGATGAACCCGACTTTCAACGTGACCCAAGCCGCATCCAGGAAGGCTTGGTTGTTGATCAGCTCTCCATACCATCTTGTCGAAAACCCTGCCCAAACGGTGACAAGTTTCGACGCGTTGAAGCTGTAGAAGATCAAGATCACCATCGGGATATAAAGGAATACGAACCCAAAGGTCAGCGAGACCGCATTGAACCAGGTGAATTTTCTCATTGGCCCGCCTCCCGCTGTTTCTGTTCGTTTCTCTGGAACAGAACGATTGGAATTATCAGGATGAGAAGCAGGATAATCGCCACGGCAGAAGCGACAGTCCAGTCACGGTTAGAGAAGAATTCCTCCCATAGGACTTTGCCGATCATCAGGGTTTTTGAACCACCCAATAGCGACGGGATCACAAATTCACCCAGTGTCGGAATGAAGACAAGAAAACACCCAGCGATGATGCCCGGTTTTGCCAATGGCAATGTCACGGCCCAAAATGCAGAGCTACGTGTGCAGCCCAGGTCCTGCGCTGCTTCCAGCAAGGAATGATCCAGTTTTTCAAGCGTCGCATAGATGGGGAGGATCATGAAAGGCAAGTAGGTGTATACGATGCCGATATAGACCGCCGCGTTTGTGTTCAGGATCACCAAAGGATCAGAGATAACGCCGATCCACATCAAAAACTGATTGAGTAGCCCCTCGTTGGACAGAATCCCCATCCACGCATAAACCCGGATCAGGAAGCTGGTCCAAAACGGCAGGATCACCAACATCATCAGGCTGGGTCGCCACTCATCAGGGGCATTGGCCATTGCGTAAGCCATTGGAAAGCCGACAAGGAGCGTCAAGAAGGTGGAAATTATCGCAATCTTCAAG
The DNA here is from genome assembly GCA_947493265.1 of uncultured Litoreibacter sp. Classification (GTDB taxonomy): domain Bacteria; phylum Pseudomonadota; class Alphaproteobacteria; order Rhodobacterales; family Rhodobacteraceae; genus Litoreibacter. The sequence continues at coordinate 175,794 of CANLQL010000001.1, forward strand.
CTCGACAGGTAGGCTTTCCAATACAGATCATCCTCCGTGAGAAACCAGTAATTTTCAGCGTCCAGTCCTGACCAAAGTTCCGAAAACGCGGCCCAGCCTTTCGACAAATCCAATGTCGGCGCATAAGGCGGGATTGAAACGGCGTAATCTGATAGCGAGATTTTGAAAACGATCAAAAACGGGATCAGGAACAGCACCAGAAGCCACAGGTACGGAACCGCAATGAGCAGGCGTTTTGAGATATTCATGCAGCCTCCTCTAGTTTGGCAGAATGGCACCTGCGGTGTCGGACCAAGACAGCCAAACACTGTCTTCCCACGTGATCAGACGTTGCTTGATCCGGCGATTATTGGCGACTTGTGATTTGATCAAACTGCCATCAGGAAGGCGCACAAAATACGTCGACCGATTGCCAAGATACGCAATATCTTCAACGCTGCCCTGTACCCGGTTGTGACGGTCTTTCGGCTCTTCAACCGAGATCGCGACTTTCTCGGGACGGATCACAAACGCAGCTTTCGACCCATTTGAAATTCCGTCGCTGGCCATGGCACGGATTGGCGCGGCCCCCTCCGACCAACGCAGCGTCGCGTGTTCGCCTTCCGTGCTGTCGACCGCGCCTTCGATGATATTCACATCGCCGATGAAGTCCGCGACGTACACCGAATTTGGCGTCTCGTAGATCCGGTCAGCCGTGTCGACCTGTACGAGCCTGCCCTCGTCCATTACCGCGATGCGACTGGCAACGGTCATAGCTTCTTCCTGATCATGGGTCACGATCACAAAGGTGGTGCCGGTCTTCTCTTGGATATCCATCAACTCAAATTGGGTTTCCTGCCGCAACTTTTTGTCCAGCGCCCCCAAAGGTTCATCTAGCAGCAACAGTTTCGGTGCTTTCGCAAGTGCGCGGGCAAGGGCCACGCGCTGCCTTTGGCCGCCAGACAGCTGATGCGGTTTGCGGTCCGCATATTTGCCAAGCTGGACCAGTCGCAACATTTCATCGACACGACCTTGAATTTCCGACTTCGGCATGTCGGATCGTTTCAAGCCAAAGGCCAAGTTATTGGCGACGCTGAGATGCGGGAACAACGCATAGGATTGAAACATCATATTGACGGCGCGCTTGTTGGCAGGGATGCCCGCCATGTCTTGACCATCGATCCTGATGGTCCCGTCCGAGGCGTCTTCAAACCCAGCCAGCATCCGCATCAGGGTGGTCTTGCCACAGCCAGACGGACCCAGAAGCGCAAAAAATTCGCGAGAATAGATATTGAGATTGATCTTATCGATGACCGTCAGCGCCCCAAACCGCTTGCTGACGTTTTCAAAACTGATCAGCGGCGTTTCCTTGGGGTCGTCCCAAGGCGCAAAAACCGCTGGTTGAGAAGGTTTGGTCATCGGTCAATCCCCAAATGAAAAAAGCACCCGGTCCAGGACGACCGGGTGCTTTGTCAGATTTTAGGTGCCGGACTTGATCTTGGTCCACATACGCGTCACGACCCGCTGCACTTTTGGCGGGTAGGGCGAGGTTGTGTAGAGGTTTTCCAATGTTGCCTCATCCGGGTAGATCGCGGTGTCACCGATCACGTCTTCCACCAGAAATTCCTGAGACGCTTTGTTCCCGTTGGCGTAATAGACGTAGTTTGATGCCGCAGCCATGTTCTGCGCGTCCAAGATGAAATCAAGGAACTTGTGTGCGCCTTCCGGATTTGGCGCATCGGCTGGAATCGCCAATTGGTCAAACCACATCAATGCACCTTCGGTTGGTGCGTTATATGCAATCTCAACACCGTTTTCGGCCTCGGCAGCACGGTCACGGGCTTGCAAGATATCGCCAGACCAACCAAAGGCCACGCAGATGTCACCGTTGGCCAGCGCGTTGATATATTCAGAGCTGTGGAATTTGCGAACGTATGGACGAACTGCTTCCAAAACCGGTTCCGCCATTTTCAAAACGTCGGGATCATGCGAATCCGGATCCTGACCAATGTATTTCAACGTCGCTGGAATAATCTCGGCCGGCGCATCCAGGAAATAGACACCGCATTCGGCAAGCTTTTCCATGTTCTCAGGGTTTAGAACCAGATCCAGCGAATTGATCGGGGCGTCGTCACCAAGGATTTCCGACACTTTGCCAACGTTCACACCAAGGCCTGTTGTGCCCCACATGTAGTTGACCGAATAGGCGTTGTCCGGATCGTATTGCGCCGTCCGCGCTTCGATAACGTCCCAGATATTGCCTTTATTAGAAAGCTTGGATGCGTCCAGCTTCTGGAACGCACCAGCTTGTATCTGGCGTTGCAAGAAAGACCCTGTCGGCACAACAACGTCATAGCCGGAGCTGCCCGCGAGCATCTTTGTTTCAAGAACTTCGTTGCTGTCGAACACGTCATAGATCAGCTTGATACCAGTCTCTTCTTCGAATTTTGTCAGCAGCTCTTCGTCGATATAGTCCGACCAGTTATAGACGCGCACTTCTTCCGCGAAGGCTCCGCTTGTTGCAACCAATCCACTTATTGCTGTCGCTATCGCGATGTTTTTCATTTCTACTTCTCCCGTTGGTGTGTCCCCTTAGCTCAAAAAGCATTTTTATCAGGAGTTTGACAATAGCAAGGAGCTTTCTAAGTTGGGCGCAAGATTTGAACAGACACCTGATAGAACGGTAGGAACTGAGGTAAAAAATGGCCAAGCGCCAAAAGAATGACCCGAAGACGAATTGGATCAACGATCTTCCTGAAGCTTTTCAGACCTATCTCGCGGGGCGGAATCTGGAAGAGGTCGAATGCGTCATCCCCGACCTGGTTGGCACGTCGCGCGGCAAGGCGATGCCGTCCTACAAATTCAACCCGAAGGAACCGATTTTTCTTCCCGTTTCGATTTTCTATCAGACGATATCTGGCGAATATGTCGATATGGAAATTAAGAACCAATGGGTTGAGGAAGACATCGTTCTGGTCCCGGATATGTCGACCGCGACGGCCGTACCTTGGGCCGATGATCCGACATTGCAAATCATCTGCGATATGGCGCGGCGTGATGGGCCCGCCCTGCAGATTGCCCCGCGCAATGTGCTGCGCCGTGTGTTGGGCTTCTATGAAGAAAAGGGGCTGACACCTGTTGTCGCACCTGAGCTGGAATTCTATCTGACCAAGCCAAATGTAGACCCTAATGAGGCGATTGAGCCACCAATTGGCCGAACGGGGCGACGGGGTGTTAGCCGACAGGTTTATTCCATGTCAGCGGTGGATGAGTACGGACCGGTGATCGACACAATCTACGATTTTGCCGAGGATCAGGGCCTAAAGATTGAAACTGTTATCCAAGAAGGTGGCGCTGGGCAGATTGAGATTAACCTGCAGCACGGTGACCCACTTGTTTTGGCGGATCAGGTATTTTTCTTCAAACGTACGATCCGGGAGGCCGCGCTGAAAAACGGTGTCTTCGCGACCTTCATGGCAAAACCAATTCGCGACGAGCCTGGCAGCGCCATGCACCTGCACCAATCCGTCGTCGACAAGAAATCCGGCCAGAACATTTTCTCTGACAAAGACGGCAATGCAACTGACGCATTCTACCATTTCATCGGCGGCTCACAAAAATACCTGATGCAAACCGTGCCGTTATTGGCCCCTTACGTGAACTCCTATCGGCGGATCACGGTCGAAGGTCAAAGCGCGCCCTCCAACCTGGAATGGGCAACCGATAATCGCACGACGGGGCTGCGCGTCCCGCATTCGGGACCTGCCGCCCGCCGTATCGAGAATCGCGTCATCGGGATGGACTGTAATCCCTATTTGGCAATCGCCGCGTCGCTCGCCGCCGGGTATCTTGGGATGGTCAACAAGGTTGATCCGCGTCCAGCGGCAGAGAATGAGGTGTGGGAAGTTGCCGATGCGCTTCCTGAAAGCCTGAACGCCGCGCTTGATTTGTTTGTCGAAGCCACGGATTTGCATGATGTCCTGGGGGAGGAGTTTTGCCGGCTCTATTACGACATTAAACGGGCTGAAAATGAAGAATATCAGCGTGAAATCTCCCCCTGGGAACGCCAGCATTTGCTGCTGAATGTTTAATGGATCTGCTGACGGTTAATGACAGCGCGGGCGCTTATCCCGGTTCGTTCTATGCCAGTCGGGCTGAGAAACTGCCCAAATTTGCCCCTGCGGCTGGTGATCTGACATATGACGTTTGCATTGTTGGGGCCGGGTTTACCGGCCTATCAGCCGCACTTCATCTGGCCCAACGTGGCTACAAGGTCTGTGTTTTGGAAGCCCAGCGCATCGGTTTCGGTGCGTCTGGGCGCAATGGCGGACAGGTTGGCCAAGGGCAGCGTCTGGATCAAGACGCACTTGAAGCGCTGGTTGGGACGGATCACGCAAAAGCGCTTTGGAAGATCGGGCAGCAATCCGTCGAACTTGTCCGCGAATTGGCAGTTTCAGATCAGGTTCACGCCGACTTCCACCCCGGCGTCTTGCATGCTGATCACAAAGCGTCGTTTGTTGACCATAGCAAGGCCTATGTCGAAAAAATGGCCACGGAGTATGGGTACGAACACCTCACGTTCCTGGATAAGGATGCCGTTCGGCAGCGGGTGAACTCCCCAGCGTATTTTGGCGGCACGCTTGATATGCGGGCCGGACATATTGACCCATTGGAGCTGGCTTTGGGTTTGGCACGCTTGGCCCTTGCCGCAGGTGCAGAAATCTTCGAAGACAGCCGCGTCATTGACCTGAAAGAAGGCACGACAACTTCTGTGATCACAAATTCGGCACGGATCAGTGCTTCTCACATCGTGTTGGCATGCAACGGGTATATTGGCAGTCTTCACAAGGATATTCCGCGGCGCATTATGCCAATAAACAACTACATCGTTGCGACCAAACCTTTTGATACACCGCTACAAGAAGACACTATTAATGGAAATATCGCGGTCGCGGACAGTAAGTTCGTGGTGAATTACTTTCGTTTTTCGGACGATCATCGGCTGCTTTTCGGCGGAACTGAAAGCTACGGCTACAAGTTTCCAAAGGACATTGGCACCCAGGTTCGCAAACCATTAGCAGAAATTTTTCCGCAACTGGCCAATGTCCCCCTTGACTATGCTTGGGGTGGGACATTGGCCATCACGATGAATCGAATGCCGCATTTCGCGCGTTACGCAGGCAATATTCTCAGCTTTTCCGGCTATTCTGGTCATGGTGTCGCGATGGGCACATTGGCGGGGCAAATCGCAGCAGAAGCGATCAGCGGTCAGGCGGAACGGTTTGACGTGATGGCAAAAGTACCGACCCCTAAATTCCCCGGCGGTCAAAGCTTCAGGCAACCTCTTTTGGCACTTGCGATGCTCTGGTACGCCTTGCGAGACAAACTATGAAACTTACTGCGATCCCACATCCGGGCGGTGACGCCTAACCAACGAGTGATGGACCCGAAGATGAAGCACTATGCCGGCGATGGCACGCACACAACCAGCTACTACGCGGCATCCGCGAACACCCGGACACTCCGACCCGAGCTGGTGGGCGATCAGGAATTCGACATTTGTATTGTTGGCGGCGGTTACTCGGGCCTGTCTACCGGTCTGCATCTTGCTGAAAAAGGTCTGAGGGTCGCGATTGTCGAAGGCGCGCGCGTCGGCTGGGGTGCGTCCGGCCGCAATGGCGGTCAGGTTGTCAACGGCCTCAACGCCTCCCTCCAGACGATAAAGCGACGCTATGGTCAGGACACTGCCAGTTTTGTCGCTGGGCTGGTGATGGAAGGGGCTGATATTATCCGCGAACGCGTCGCAACCTACGACATTCAATGCGACTTGAAGCCTACGAACATATTCACTGCCTATACCGGCGCGCATATGCGCGAATTGGAGGAGCGGCTGAAGCTATGGCAAAGCTATGGCATCAAAACCCAAGAGGTGATCGATCAATCCGACATCAGAAAATATGTGGGCAGCGATGTGTACGCGGGCGGTATGATTGATCATGCGGGTGGGCATATGCATCCCCTGAACCTCGCCCTTGGGGAAGCGGACGCGTTTGAAAAAAACGGCGGTACGTTGTTTGAAATGTCGATGGTCACCAACGTTGATCACGTCGCGAAGCATCCGGTAATCCGCACAAAGAAAGGCTCTATTACATGCAAAAAGCTTGTTTTGTGCGGTAACGCCTATCTTGGGCATGTCGTGCCGGAATTGGCCTCGCGTGTGATGCCTGTGTCCACGCAGGTCATGGCGACAGAACCGTTGGACCCTGAAATTGCAGACCGGTTGCTACCGACGGATACCTGCATCGAAGATATACGTTATATTTTGGACTATTACCGCCTTTCTGCTGACAAACGGCTGCTTTTTGGTGGCGGTACGGTCTATGGCGGGGCTGACCCCAAGGATATCGAGGCGAAGTTACGCAAGAACATGCGCCGGGTGTTCCCAGAGCTTGCAGATACGAAGGTCGACTACGCCTGGAGCGGGAATTTCGCGCTTTCGTTCAGCCGTGTGCCGCAGATGGGACGTCTGAACGACAATACCTACTTTGCCCATGGGTATTCGGGACATGGCGTCACCGGATCACACACATTCGGCCGTATCCTGTCCGAGGCGATTTCAGGCGACCTCTCCCGTTTTGACGTGTTCGAAAAGGTCCCGTGGATTCCGTTTCCGGGCGGTCGCATGTTCCGTGTCCCTTATTCCGTGATTGGATCCTGGTACTACGGCTTCAAAGACCGTTTCGGTCTTTAGGGGCGAAAATTGACCCATACGAACAGCTACTACGCAGCCACTGCACGTGACAAACGCGGATTTAGCGAGCTTGAAGGCGACCTCGATGTCGACGTCGCCATTATCGGCGGTGGGTTTACCGGCGTGGCAACAGCGCTCGAGCTTGCTGAGCGCGGGATCAAGGTCGCGCTTTGCGAAGCGCATCAGATCGGCTGGGGCGCAAGTGGACGCAATGGCGGGCAAATCACAGGTAGCCTATCCGGCGACACCGCGATGGAACGGGAGTTTCGCCGCCAAATTGGCGATGAGGCGGTTGATTACGTCTGGAACCTTCGTTGGCGTGGGCACGACATCATTAAATCACGGATCGACAAATACGCGATTGCCTGTGATCTGGCCTTTGGCCACCTGCAAACAGCTTTGAAACCCCGTCACCTGGCTGATCTGGAACAGACATTTAAAACCGGCATCGCGCGCGGGATGGGCGGCGACTTGCGGATGCTAAACGCCAGCGAGATATCGGAGTTTCTGGCAACCGATATTTACGTTGGCGGCTTACTGAACAAACGCAATATGCACATTCATTCCCTGGATCTCTGTGTTGCGGAAGCGCGGGCCGCCGAAACGCTTGGCGCGATGATCTTTGAAAACTCAAAAGTCGAAAATATCGAGCATGGAAAGCGCTCTCGCATCGTCACCGAAAAAGGCTCTATTTCTGCGGAAAAGATATTGATTGCAGGCAACGCCTACCACTTGTTGAACCAGAAGCAGCTTGCAGGAAAACTCTTCCCCGCGTCACTGGCAAATATGGCCACAGCCACGCTTGGTGCTGATCTTGCTTATGAACTGAACCCGAAAAATGTGGCCGTTTACGACAGCCGTTTCGTGCTTGATTACTACCGGTTGACGGCGGACAACAGATTGATGTTTGGCGGGGGAACGAACTATTCCGGGCGGGACAGCACAGATATCGCGGCGGAACTACGTCCCGCGATGGAACGGACTTTCCCACAACTGAAAGGTGTGAAGATCGACTTTAGCTGGGCTGGTCTTGACGGGATTATTCTAAACCGCATCCCACAGGTGGGGCGGCTGAACCCGAATACTTTCTTCGTGCAAGGTTATTCCGGTCATGGCATCGGCCTCAGCCATATTCTGGCAGAGGTTACCGCAAAAGCGATCACGGGTGACGACCACGAGTTTTCGATCTTCGAGGGTGCCCGGCATTGGACATTGCCGGTTGGTCGCGGGCTTGGGAGTTTGATGGTGGCGGTCGGCATGGCCTACTACCGTGCGAAAGATAGTCTAATTCGTTGAAATTAGTGATCTAGCGACAGGTTACGCTGGCAATAAAGCCTTGATCATCGATATCAATCGTCAACCTGTTTGGGCTGAAATCCAAGGTAATCGCATCTCCGGGGCGGAGTATCCGGGACCGACTTGGAAGCGTGACAGCCTCCAAGGCAGCCTCTCGCTTTCCAAGCAAATCGGAAAATCGTTCGGCACCACAATTCAGCTGGCCGTCGAAATCCGACGGATCAGAAGCGCAGGCGGATAGAAGCAGAAAAATTAGAACAGAAAATCTCATCGGGTCGCTCTACCCGTTTCTGTTCGGATCGTCAAAATCGATCACACAAAGATTGCATTTCCGCGACTGTTCGCCGAACCTGCAGGCAAAATATCCAAGGAGGAAAAATCACATGCGCACCCGTGCCGCCGTTGCCACCGCCGCTGGCAAGCCACTTGAGGTTATGGACGTCAATCTTGATGGGCCCCGCGAAGGCGAAGTTCTGGTCGAAGTGAAAGCGACCGGGATTTGTCATACGGACGAATTCACCTTGTCAGGTGCGGATCCGGAGGGTCTGTTTCCTGCAATCCTTGGTCATGAGGGCGCGGGGGTCGTTGTGGATGTTGGTCCTGGCGTGACGTCGCTGAAAAAGGGTGATCACGTGATCCCGCTTTACACGCCTGAATGTCGCGAATGCGAATATTGTCTGAACCCAAAGACAAACCTGTGCCAAAAAGTCCGTTCTACGCAGGGGCAGGGTCTAATGCCAGACGGAACCAGCCGGTTCAGCACGCTCGATGGGGACCCTATTCTGCACTATATGGGCTGTTCCACCTTCGCCAATCATACGGTTCTGCCTGAAATTGCGCTGGCCAAAGTGCGCCAGGACGCGCCGTTCGACAAAATCTGCTACATCGGGTGTGGCGTGACGACCGGTATCGGTGCCGTGATCAACACTGCGAAAGTTGAGATCGGAAGCCGTGCGATTGTCTTTGGGCTTGGCGGGATCGGTTTGAACGTCATTCAAGGTCTGCGCTTGGCCGGTGCTGACCAGATTGTCGGCGTTGACCTGAACGCTGATAAGAAACCAATGGCTGAACGGTTTGGCATGACGGATTTCGTCAACCCGAATGAAGTTGACGGTGATCTTGTCGCATACCTCGTCGATCTGACGAAAGGCGGCGCAGACTATACCTTTGATGCGACCGGCAATGTGGGCGTTATGCGCACAGCACTCGAATCTGCGCATAAAGGCTGGGGGGAATCGATTATTATCGGTGTGGCTCCTGCCGGGGCAGAGATTTCTACCCGGCCATTCCAACTGGTGACGGGACGCAGCTGGCGCGGAACGGCCTTTGGCGGCGCTCGCGGCCGAACTGATGTGCCCAAGATCGTCGACTGGTACATGGAGGGCAAGATCGAGATTGATCCAATGATCACGCACACGATGGGTCTTGATGACATCAACAAGGGTTTCGACCTGATGCATGCAGGCGAATCCATCCGTTCTGTCGTGGTGTATTAACTGCCGTTAGCTGCGGGCATTAAGTCCCGTAGCGCGCCAAAAACGTGTCTATTGCACCTTGAATCACCCGATCAATCTCTGACTGGTCGGGTGTTTCTATTACATTGAAGACCATCTTTATGAAGACATCCGCTTTCATCAATTCGTGAAACTGGTGCGCGGCAAGCTGAACGTCGTCAATCTTCAAATCACCACGCTGGCAGGCGAAGTGGAAGTACTCGCTGAGGCGCTCAACCATCAAAGCCGGTCCGGAATGGTAAAATTCTCGACCCAACTCCGGGAAACGGTCTGATTCAGCGACGCAGATCCGGAAAATTCGGTGCGCGAATTCGGAGGTCAGGAAAGTCATCATCGACCGCGCGACGTTTTCCAGCATTTCGCGCACTGGAAGCGGTTCTCCGTCAAATTCGATGGCGCGTTCTGATTGGGCGGCGCATTCGGCGTTCGTCACTTCAATGAACAGAACGCGCTTGTCGGGAAAATAGCTGTACAGCGTTGCCTTGGAAACGCCAGCCTCGCGGGCAATCAAGTCCACCGTTGCCCCTTCAAAGCCTTCCGCCAAGAAAACTTTACGTGCCCCTGCAACGACCTGATCGTATTTCCGACCGCGTTTTATGTCCTGCGCTGTACCGTCCAATAAATTCTCCTTATCTGTCAGTATATAAACCAAACAGTTCAGTCGGAGCAACTGATCGCGCGTTTTGCCGTGGGGTAAGCGATATCAGTGTCTTGCTTGCATCTTCTTGCGGACATGGTAGCTCAGCAAAATGTTCGAGATATTCTTGAAAACGATCCCCTTTTTCTGCCTCATCGGTTTGGGCTATGCGGCAGCGCGGGCGAAATTCTTCAGCCCGCAAGCAACGGCACATCTGACAAAGTTTGTCTTCTACTTTGCGCTGTCGGCGATGCTGTTCAAATTCTCGGCAAACTTGGCACTCAGAGATATCTTGGATTGGACGTCAATCAGTGCCTATTTCACCGCAACTTTGGCTATTTACCTTATAGTGACCCTGGTTGCGATATTGCGACGCCGCGGCATCGAGGAGGGCGCAATCGAGGCTCAATGCGCGGTCATAGGCAATGTTGGTTTCCTCGGTCTGCCGATGCTCGCATTGCTGATGGGGCCGGAATCCGTTGGCCCGATCATGATGGTTCTGTTCGTCGATCTGATCTTTTTCGGCAGCCTGGTCGTCATACTGATCACTGGATCAAGGGATGGGCGGGTCTCGATTGGGATTTTGAAGACCGTCGGTCTTGGACTTCTGAAGAACCCAATGATCGTGTCAATCACATTGGGCGTCTTCTGGGCCGCGTTTGAGCTGCCGATCCCTGACACAGCCAACGTTTTTCTGGATCAACTTGCAGGGGCCGCAACCCCGGGGGCCTTGTTTGCGATTGGCGCATCGCTGGCCGCCAAATCTGCAGAACGCGTTCAAGTTGCGTTGTGGCTTTCGTCCTGCAAGCTGGTGTTGCACCCTTTGGCTGTCGCATGTGCCGCGCTTTTCGTGTTCGATGTGAACCCCTATACGGCCAGCGTCATGATCGCCGCCGCAGCACTTCCGACCGCAGGCAACGTCTTCATGGTGGCCCAGCACTACGGGACAGCGCCGCAGCGCGTCTCTTCCACAATCCTGATATCAACGGTCCTCAGCATCGTGACGGTGTCCGTGGCAATCGGGCTAGTTTGATCGCATCCTTGTTCTCTCAGGCGGTCTGAGTTAGCCGTTAAGGACGAGGAGAAGACAGTATGCAAACCATTTCTGAAAACAAAAGTTTCGGGGGTGTTCAGGGCGTCTATTCCCACGCCTCGAAGGCCTGCAATTGCGAGATGACATTTGGCCTGTTTTTGCCAGATGCTGCAAAGATCGCGCCGGTCCCGGTCATCTGGTTTCTTTCCGGTCTGACATGTACGCATGAAAATGCGATGGTAAAGGCTGGGATGCAGGCTTGGGCCGCAGAATACGGCGTTGCCGTCGTTTTCCCGGACACGTCACCACGCGGCGATGGCGTGGCTGATGATGATGCGTACGATCTTGGAAAGGGCGCGGGATTTTATGTGAACGCGACCCAAGAACCCTGGGCCCCACATTTCCAGATGTACGATTATATCGTCTCCGAACTGCCCGACCTGCTGGCTGCGGAATTTGCGATCGACCCGTCCCGGCAATCAATCACCGGACATTCCATGGGTGGGCACGGCGCATTAACCATAGCGATGTCCAACCCGGGTCGTTTCAAAAGCGTTTCGGCCTTCGCACCGATCTGCAATCCAACAGAATCCGATTGGGGCAAGAAACAGCTGACAGCGTATCTCGGTGAGAATCCGGAGACATGGAAGGCGCATGATTCGACCCTAATCATGCGGCAAACAGGGTTTGATGGACCCGTTCTGATTGATACAGGGACGACGGACCAGTTCATTGACCTGTTGATGCCGGAAGCGCTGTCTCAGGCGATGGCTGCGCGGCGGCAGGAGGGATATTTTCGGATGCAAAAAGGCTACGACCACTCCTATTTCTTCATTTCAACCTTTATGGAAGACCATATTTCCTTCCATGCAAATGCTCTATTTGGAGATGATCAATGACCATCAAAGCGGTTGTGTTCGACATTGGAAACGTCCTTGTCACATGGGATCCCGAAAAGCTTTATGACGCCGTAATTGGGGAAGATCGACGCAAGCGTATGTTCGATCAAGTGGACCTCCACGGGATGAACGAACTGGTGGATCTGGGCGCTCCGTTCAAAGAAACGATCTACAGCACGGCCGAAAAGTACCCGGACTGGGGCGACGAGGTTCGCATGTGGTATGATCGCTGGATTGAAATGGCTTCGCCGGTTCTGGATCAATCCGTTCAATGCCTGCGTGCCCTTCGCGCGAAAGATATCCCGGTATTCGCACTCAGCAATTTCGGGATCGAAAGCTTCGATTATGCGGTCACAAAATATCCGTTCCTGGATGAGTTTGACAAACGATACATCTCTGGACATTTGCGGTGTATCAAACCGGATGCGTCGATTTACGAGATCGTCGAAAAAGACTGCGGTGTCGCGCCGGAAAACCTGCTTTTTGCCGATGATAGACTCGATAATTGTGAAGCTGCAATCGAACGCGGATGGCACGCGCATCTATTCAAAACCCCAAAGGGTTGGGCGCAAGAACTTGTCGATCGCGGCCTCCTGACCAAAGCTGAAGCTGGCCTATGAGTTTCGCGACGATCAGTTTCGAAGACGGTGACAAACTGTTGGACTGGTCGGACCTGACGGACGCGCTTGCTGCTGGACACGAATTGCCGAAGGCGCAAATCAAGGACACGTTCCTTTACAGGGCGGATGACACATTGCTGTCGCGTGCGGCTTGGATCGATGGATTGGGGCAAGCCGTCAAAACCGCAACTGTCTTTCCGGGCAATGTGCGGATAAACAAACCAACAATCCATGGTGCTGTTTCCCTTTTTTCAGACGATACCGGGGCCCTTGAAGCGATCATCGATTTCAAGCTGGTAACGAAATGGAAAACAGCTGCGGATTCTTTGCTGGCTGCCAAACGGCTTGCCCGACCAGATAGCAATTCGATCTTGATCGTCGGTGGTGGGCAGGTTGCGGCATCGATGATCGACGCCTATCGCAGTCATTTTCCGCAAGCCAAGATTTCAATCTGGAGCCGTACTTTGGATACGGCACAAAAGCTTGCCAGATCGAAAAGTTGCATAGCGGTGAGTGATCTTCAATCCGCAGTTCAGACAGCAGATATTATTTGCACCTGCACGATGACCACAGAACCAGTGATCGCTGGCGAATGGCTGCAACCGGGGCAGCATCTGGACCTCATCGGGGCGTATCGCCCTGATATGCGAGAGGTCGATGATCTGGCTCTCCAAAAATCGGATCTGTTTGTCGATTGCTTTGAAACCACATGTGACCATATCGGGGAGCTCAAAATCCCGCTTGAGTCAGGCGCAATCGCCAAGGGTGACATAGTCGCGGATTTCTACATGCCGCGTAAATTCCAGCGATCCTCCGACGATGTGATCACAATCTGCAAAAATGGCGGCGGGGCGCATCTTGATCTGATCACAAGCCGCTATATTCTTGACGCGTTTGCAGCCAGGTGAGGGCGCGTATTGACGCTTCTGGAAACATATCAAAGCAAAATCAAATCCGGTGAACTGACCGCAGATCCAGCCCAAGCGGAACTTGTCCCGGTTCTTGATGACCTTCTGGCGCAGCTGGAAGAACCTGCTAAAAAAGGTTTCTTAGGACGGTTTTCCGGCAAAACAGAGTCTCTCAAAGGCCAATACATCTGGGGGGGCGTTGGTCGCGGAAAGTCCATGCTAATGGATTTGTTCTATGAGCATGTATCAGAACCGCGGAAGCGGCGCGTGCATTTTCATGCCTTCATGCAGGAAATACATTCAGCCTTGCATGAAGCCAGAAAAACCGACGTCACCGACCCCATCGAACCTGTTGCGCAAGACGTCATCCGCGATGCGCGCGTGCTATGCTTCGATGAAATGCAAATCACGGACATTACCGACGCGATGATCGTCGGCAGGTTGTTCGAAAAGCTTTTTGCGGCTGGCGTCGTTGTGATCACAACCTCCAATCGCCCTCCGGATGATCTGTACAAGGATGGGCTGAACCGGGATCTGTTTTTGCCCTTTATCGCGCTGATCAAGGAAAAGCTCTCTATCTATGAGCTAACCAGCCCAACAGATCACCGTCAAAACCGCCTCTCAAACGAACAGGTCTATTTCTCACCAGCCGACGCCGCTGCGAAGGAGGCGATTTCGAATATCTGGAACGACCTGACCAACGGACAGGCCCATGAACACGAACTTTTGGTGAAAACCCGCAAAGTAAGGCTTCCATTATTTCACAATGGCATGGCACGCGCGAATTTCTTTGATCTGTGCGGCAATCCTTTGGGGCCTGCAGATTATCTTGCCATCGGAGACGCCGTCCGGGTCCTGGTATTGGAAGACATCCCCCGCCTGTCACGCGGCAACTACAACGCCGCAAAGCGGTTCGTGACACTGATTGATGCGCTCTATGAGGCCCGCGTGCGCTTGATCTGTTCAGCGGCAGATATTCCCGAACGGCTTTATGTGGAGGGGGACGGCTCTTTTGAGTTTGCCAGAACCGCGTCCCGGCTACGAGAAATGCAAAGCGACAGTTGGACGAAGATCAGCTAGCCGTTTTCCCGCAACACAGACCCTGCCAAATAAAGCGATCCACAGATCATGATCCGCGCATCGGGCGTGTGCGAGACGATTTCGCGGATCGCAGATAGGACACTTTCGGACGGGCTGGCTTTCAGGCCGGCGTCGCTGGCCGCTTTTGCCGTTTCGTCAGCAGAAAGCGTGGCCGTTTCAGCTGGAATAGAGACTGAATACAGCGCATCCGCGACCCCGCGTAGCGGTGACATAAAGCCCGCAACATCTTTCGTATTGAGCATCCCGCAAATCAGGTATGTCGGCCGTTTTGGCAACGATTGCAGGGTCTGGGCCATCGCGACAGCCGCCGCAGGATTGTGGCCGCCATCAAGCCATAGTTCCGCGGGTCCTGCCGCGTCGACTAACGGTCCTGATTTCAGCCGTTGCATCCTCGCAGGCCAGCTTGCATCAGTCATTGCACCTTTAAGCGCGTGTTCTGCCACGTCCAAGTGGCGCAGAACTGCAAGTGCTGCCCCCGCGTTCTGAATTTGATGCGCACCTAAAAGCGCAGGCAAAGGCAGATCGACTAAGCCTCGTTCATCCTGAAAAACTAGTCTGCCGCGTTCCTCAAACACATGCCAATGTTGGGCGTAGGCTTGCAATGGTGCGCCAATCTTGCCTGCGACGTTTTCGATGACATCAAGCGCATCGTCCATCTGTGGTCCGACAACACATGGCACTTGCCGCTTGATAATCCCGGCTTTCTCACCTGCAATTTCAGGGAGAGTTTCCCCCAGGAATTGTTGGTGATCAATCGAAACGGGCGTAATCACTGTAACTGCTGGTTTATCGATCACATTGGTTGCGTCCAATCGACCGCCCAATCCAACCTCTAGAAGGCTATAATCGGCTCTAACACGGCTGAAAGCGAGTATCGCCGCAACGGTTGTGATCTCAAAATAGGTGATCGGCTCACCTTTGTTGGCCACATAACATTCATCAAGAATATCGCTCAGCATGTCCTCGGAAATGACCTGCCCCGCCAGCGTAATGCGTTCGTGAAACCGGGCCAGATGCGGGGACGTATAGGCGTGGACCAAATTTCCATCAGCCTCAAGCCCAGCGCGGATCATAGCTTGGGTCGAGCCCTTCCCGTTCGTTCCAGCGATATGGATCACCGGCGGCAAACTATGTTGCGGATTGCCCAACGCCTCCAGCAAGCGCCAGACGCGGTCTAGGGTCAGGTCGATGATCTTCGGATGAAGCGCCATCATCCGGTCTAGGATGACATCGCTGCCTTGGGCGCTCACGCTTTTTGGTCCGCCTCGTTGGCCGCGTCTTCGTCAGAAAGATCAGGCAGCACAATCTGCTCATCTGTTGGCGCTGGCAAATCCCCTTTAACCGCAGGGGATAGTCCCATCAGCATCCGAACAATCGTGACCAGTTCCGTTTTCATATCCTTGCGGTGTGTCACACGGTCAAGCATCCCGTGATCCAGAAGATATTCCGCCCGCTGGAACCCATCAGGAAGTTTTTCGCGGATCGTCTGTTCAATCACACGGGGACCTGCAAAACAGATCAACGCATTTGGTTCAGCGATTTGAACGTCGCCCAGCATGGCATAAGACGCCGTAACACCCCCGGTCGTCGGGTGGGTCAAGACGACGATATAAGGAAGGCCCGCTTCTTTCAGCATTTCGACCGCAACTGTTGTCCGCGGCATTTGCATAAGGCTTAGAATGCCTTCCTGCATCCGGGCCCCACCTGCAGCAGAGAAAAGGATCAGTGGGCGTTTCAACTCAATCGCACGCTCAGCGGCGGCAATTATTGCGTTGCCGACATACATCCCCATTGAGCCGGCCATGAACGAAAAATCCTGTGCCGCGGCGACAACCGGTGTCCGGCCAATCTCGCCTTCTGCCACCAGCATCGCTTCTTTTTCACCCGTGGTTTTGACGGCGGTTTTCATCCGGTCGGTGTATTTTTTCTGATCGCGGAAATGCAGCGGATCGGCGACGGGATCAGGAACCGAAACATCCGTGAAAATTCCACCATCAAACAGCGCATTGAACCGATCGCGCGGTGTAAGCACCATATGATGGTCGCAATTCGTGCAGACATTGAGATTTTCTGACAATTCGCGGTGAAACAGCATCGTTCCACATTCATCGCATTTGGACCAAAGATTATCTGGAACTTCGCGTCGCGAGAACAACGAGTTGATCGTTGGTCGAACGTAGTTAGAAATCCAGTTCATATCAGCCCCTTTTCGCTGCCCTTTTCGCGGACCCTTCTGAGATAATCTGCGTGGGTGTGAATTGCAATCAGCTACGGAAACCGCGACGCAGCACGTACCACACTGCACATATGATCACCATGTCAGCGATCAGAAGCGGTTGAACGATTTCTGTGTCTTTCATCGAGAAATCCGTGTGGTACAACGCCAGCCCCGACAAACTGTCATCGATGCCGATCAACATCAGAGCGAGGAAGTTGTTCACGAAGTGGAAGCCCATCGCCGCCCCCAGATTGCCGGTCACCCGCGTGATGTCCGCGGCAACCAACCCGAAGAGCCCGGTTGCGCAGACGATCAGAAGCGCCGTGGATTGATCAAGTTCGGCGTTGTAATGCGCCAGTCCAAACAGAATGGACGGCAAGATCATCCAGACGATTGAATGGCGAAAACGCGCGGCAAGCTGTTGTTGCAAATAGCCACGGAAGATCAGCTCTTCCCCGGCGGTTTGGATAAACAAAAGCGGTACGGCCCAGACCAGATTTAGCGCCCAGACAGACAGAACCTGAACTTGCAGCAATTCGGTGGGCATCAGTAGTGATACGATCAGACCGCCTGTGACCAAGCCGACGCCTGCGATGGCAACGGCCTTGAACCAGCTTTTTTTTACGGCCCCGATAGGACCGATCAAGCTACGAAGCCCGCGCCAATGCCAAAGTGCGGCAACCCAAGCACCGGCCCACATCCCGACAAACGTGAGCATGAGAATCGCCATTTTCGCAGGGCTATCTGGGACCGAGATCGTCTCAAAGATCAAAAGTGGGCTGGACAGACCCAGCACGGCATTGCCAGCAAGGACCAGAAGAAGCGCCAGAACGATATAGACGATCAGCCCTGTCAGAATCCCAAGGAGAATGCGCCAAATCGCCGGATAGCGCCGCGCAGGCGCGATAAATTGCTCAAATGCGAGTGTAATCATGTGTTTTTGCCTGTTGGACCTGCCACAAGTTATCCAACGGCGATACTTGCTGCAATCACGCTTGTATACAGACGCCTGCGGCATTATTCCGGTGCCAACTCTTAGGGGAGGCTGACATGCTGAAGAAACCAACAGACAAAACGAACTTGCCAAGCCGCTATGTGACGGAAGGGCCTGCACGGGCGCCGCACCGGTCCTATTTCTACGCAATGGGTCTTGGCGATGAAGAAATTCACCAGCCGTTTGTCGGTGTCGCAACATGTTGGAACGAGGCCGCGCCATGTAATATTGCGCTGAACCGTCAAGCTCAGGCTGTGAAGTTGGGCGTCAAGCAAGGCAACGGAACACCCCGGGAATTTACCACAATCACCGTAACAGACGGGATTGCCATGGGTCATGAGGGCATGCGCTCCTCGCTTGCGTCACGCGAAGCAATTGCCGACACGGTTGAACTGACGATGCGCGGCCATTGCTACGATGCGCTGGTCGGTCTTGCAGGATGTGACAAATCCCTGCCGGGAATGATGATGGCGATGATCCGCCTGAATACGCCGTCGGTCTTTATCTATGGCGGCTCGATCCTTCCCGGCCGTGCGCCAACTGGCGCGGATATCCCCGCAGAATATGCCAACCGCGATCTGACCGTTCAGGATATGTTTGAGGCTGTCGGCCGTCACCAAGCAGGCGATCTCTCTGATTCTGCGCTTGATGTGTTGGAACGTGTGGCTTGCCCATCTGCAGGGGCTTGCGGTGGCCAGTTCACAGCCAACACGATGGCCTGCGTGTCCGAGGCGATCGGTCTGGCGCTGCCAAACTCTGCCGGTGCGCCAGCCCCTTATGAAAGCCGGGATCAGTATTCCATCGCATCAGGTCAGGCGGTCATGCATCTGATCGAAAAGAACATCCGCGCGCGGGACATCGTGACCCGCAAATCGCTGGAAAACGCGGCGCGCGTTGTTGCTTGCACAGGTGGCTCAACCAATGCCGGGCTTCACCTGCCTGCCATGGCCCATGAGGCCGGAATCGATTTTGATCTGGAAGATGTCTGCGATATCTTCCGCGACACGCCTTACTTCGTCGACCTGAAACCCGGTGGCCAATATGTTGCCAAAGACCTGTATGAAGCCGGCGGCGTTCCCGTTGTGATGAAAGAGCTGCGTAAAGCGGGTCTGATCCATGAAGACTGTATCACTGCAACGGGCCGCACCATTGGGGAAGAAATCGATGCGGTTTCTTTGGAAGCCGATGGCAAGGTGATCTATCCGATCGACGCGCCATTGACCAAAACCGGTGGTGTTGTCGGCTTGAAAGGCAATCTCGCCCCTGAAGGCGCGATTGTGAAAGTTGCTGGCATGGCCACGCAGGAGCAAAACTTCACCGGCCCAGCGCGTGTCTTTGAATGCGAAGAAGACGCGTTTGAGGCTGTCCAGAAGCGTGAATACAAAGAAGGCGAAGTTCTCGTTATCCGCAATGAAGGTCCATCCGGTGGACCAGGCATGCGTGAAATGCTGGCCACAACAGCTGCCCTTTCGGGCCAGGGTATGGGCAAAAAAGTGGCTTTGATCACAGATGGCCGGTTCTCCGGTGCGACCCGTGGGTTCTGTGTGGGCCATGTCGGTCCAGAGGCCGCACATGGCGGTCCAATCGGGATGCTGAAAGATGGTGACGTCATCACACTGGACGCTGTTGCCGGAACAATCTCTGTTGACCTGACAGATGAAGAACTTGCGGCACGCAAAGCCGATTGGAAGGGCCCACGCGAAACCATTTACGCGTCCGGTTCGCTTTGGAAATACGCACAGCTTGTCGGCTCAACGCGTTTGGGGGCTGTGACCCATCCTGGCGCGAAAATGGAACGCCACATCTATATGGACATCTGAGCCTATGCGCCTCGCAATCCTGATACTTCCGCTGATGCTGGCATTGCCAAGCTGCACAGAAAGTCTGGGCGGGGCGCAAAACTCTGAGGTCGTTGTGACCCAGAACCAAATCCGACTTGCTGGTCCGCGTGGGTATTGCGTCGATCCGAACTCTGTTCAGAACGGTGAAACTCAGGCCTTTGCGGTGTTTGGAAATTGTGCCGCAATCAGCGGATCCTTTCGGACAGTCCAACCGAAAGATCAGGCCATTGCGCTAACCTCTGTGACAAGTTTGGGCTTGGACACACCGCTGGTTTCTGATGCGCCCAATGCGTTTCTTGGGCTTTTTGACACTGATGCAGGGAAAGCGGCGTTGTCGCGCAGCAATGATGCGGCCCAAATCACCGTGCAGGAAAGCTTCGTGCAGGGGGACATCGTCTATCTTCGCGTTGATGACCAAAGCCCCAACCGTCTGCCCGGCGCAGAGCCTGTCTTTTGGCGCGCCTATTTTGATGTCGGCGATAGCCTTGTGACAATCTCGCTGCACAGTTTCGAAGATGCGCCCCTGTCTCGGGACAGCTCGTTGGGTGCGCTGCAGGAATTCGTGACAAAAACACGCAGCCAGCCTGCGGCCTGATCGGAACCGGACAGGTCTTGCTTCTGTTGCAGCTATGGCCCGTCACGTTCAATTCTTTCAATAGACCCATTGTTTGGAACATCTTAACGATGGTAGCTCTAAAGAACTGCTCGAAACGACACCGGACCACATGATCAACCGAAGCCGCGATATCCTCAAGCTTGGACGCGACGGACCGCAATTGCGCAAATGGGAACGCGCAGCACGCGGTGCGGGCGATCTTGATTTGGCTCAGCTGCGAAAGCTTCGGACCGAAGCGCGCAAATTGCGCCGTCATATCGATGAAGTGGTGCACGTGGCCGATGGCAGGTTGGCGCTTCCGCGCATTGGCAGCAACGCAATTTCGCGGCCTGCGCAATCCGATTGGGCCTTCCGGCCAGAGATCTGGCGCGGGCCGATCAGACCCAATGGCGTTGCTGCGGCAAAGAATGGCGACCGGATCGGGCAGGCTGCAACGCTGCATCATGATTGCAAAATCTCTGAGCTGACATTGCGCCAGATCAGGAACACGCGCGAAGACGATCTGGCCCCGTTTGGCCTACGCCTGGACGTGTTCAAGTTTGATGGAAGCTTTCTGTCATTGGTGATTGATCTTTCCGATGACGCCGTCGAAGGCTTGCGCCGCATCCATATCCTGCGTCTTGAAGCGAATGTTGAAACCGAAAAACCGCTGGAAATTTTCGCCCGTTTGAATATCAAATACGGGCCAAATGTCGAACAAGTCGTGCGGGAGCTTTCGGGCCGATCCACACCCCTTGTTGCGGAGTTTGATCTGGCCCACACCAAGGTCAATGAAAACCGAATTGAACGTGTTTGGGTCGATCTGATCTTTGAAGAGCCCGAGATGAATGAAATAAGCCTGCGTGATCTGACGTTCAGCCGTCGCCCGCGCGCAGACTTCTAAGACAGCAAAGGGAGCCGTGCATGACTGATCTGACTATGACCAAGACCCGCATTCAAGCCGGCATCTATGAAGCTGTCGTGTCCCTGAAGCCAGGTCGCGACACGATCCCGAAAATCAGTGCGTATCTGTTTGGCAAAGAACAACCCGGCGTTTCGATCAGTGACGTTCCGCAAGACCCGGCCAATTGGCTGGTTCGGTTTTCGATCCCCTCGGAAGCGCTTACCGACGGAATCCAGACATTCGTCTTTGTCGACACCGAAACCGGTGAAAAGCTTGATAGTTTTTCAATCGTCACCGGGGAACCGCTCAGCGATGATCTGAACGCGGAAGTTGATTTGCTCCGCTCAGAACTGGACATGCTGAAGAAGGCGTTTCGCAGGCATTGCCTCGACACCATGTAACCCGCTCGTATGACGCGGCGTTTCACGTGACAAAGCGGGCGCGCACCCGCATCCTCCGGCAAGACTGACGGAGAACCTCATGACCAAATACCCGCACCTCCTTGCCCCGCTTGATCTTGGCTTCACCACGTTGAAGAACCGCGTTCTGATGGGCTCCATGCATACCGGGCTTGAGGAAACCAAAGACTGGAACCGGGTGGCTGAATTCTACGCCGAGCGCGCGCGCGGCGATGTTGGGCTGATGGTTACAGGCGGCATGGCCCCCAATAAAGAGGGCGGCGTTTTTCCGGGCGCGGCTGGGCTTTTCAGTGACGAGGATATCGCAAACCACAAGATTGTCACCGACCGGGTGCACGCCGCTGATGGCAAGATTGCGATGCAGATCCTGCATGCCGGACGTTATGCCTATTCGCCCAATTGTGTTGCGCCCAGCGCTGTTAAATCCCCGATCTCGCCATTTCCACCGACCGAGCTTGATGAGGACGGGATCGAAAAGCAGATCAGCGATATTGTCACTGCCGCTGCGCGTGCGCAGCAAGCCGGTTATGACGGGGTCGAGGTCATGGGGTCTGAGGGGTATTTCCTCAATCAGTTTCTGGTCACGCATACGAATAAGCGCACTGACAAATGGGGCGGGTCTTACGAAAACCGGATGCGGCTGCCCTTGGATGTCGTGCGACGGGTTCGCGAAGCTGTCGGGCCGGAGTTTATCATCATCTACCGCCTGTCGATGATTGATCTGATCCCAAACGGCTCCACCTTTGACGAGGTCATTATCCTTGCAAAGGAAATCGAAAAGGCCGGTGCCACGATCATCAATACAGGGATCGGCTGGCACGAGGCACGTATCCCGACGATTGCCACCTCCGTCCCCCGGCGGGCCTTTACCTGGGTCACCGAGAAACTGATGGGGGAAGTCACGATCCCGGTGATTACATCAAACCGGATCAACACGCCCGAAGTTGCCGAAGCCGTACTCTCTGATGGCTGCGCGGATATGGTGTCGATGGCGCGCCCATTTCTGGCCGACCCGCATTTTGTTGCAAAAGCCGCCGCTGGCACGCCCGAACGGATCGCACCTTGTATTGCCTGCAACCAAGCTTGTCTGGATCACACCTTCGGCGGCAAGTTGAGCTCTTGCCTGGTCAACCCGCAAGCCTGCCATGAAACTGAATTGGTCCTTGAACCAACGTCTTCCGCAAAAAGCATTGCAATTGTCGGTGCTGGTCCGGCAGGTCTGTCAACCGCTCTTGCACTTGATACGCGCGGGCATACAGTCACGGTTTTTGATCAAGCCTCTGAAATCGGGGGTCAGTTGAATATGGCCAAGCAGGTCCCCGGCAAAGAAGAATTCCACGGGTTCGTTGATTGGTATCGCGCAGAAGTCGCAGCCAGCAATATCACCCTGAAACTTGAAACCCGTGCAGACGCCGAAATGCTTGCAGCGTTTGACGAAGTTATTGTCGCAACAGGCGTCTTGCCGCGCGATCCGGATATTCCCGGCCAAGACCGCGCGAATGTGGTGTCTTACATCGATGTTCTGCGCAACAACGCAAAAGTCGGCAAATCGGTTGCCGTGGTTGGTGCCGGTGGGATCGGGTTCGACGTTTCCGAATATCTGGTGACAGATGACAGCCCAACCGAAGATCTTGATGAATGGCTTGAAGAATGGGGTGTCACGGATCCAGCGAAGCATCGCGGCGGATTGGTGCCAACCGGTCCGAATCCTGACGCTCCGGCGCGGAAGGTATACCTGTTGCAGCGCAAATCCGAAAAGCTTGGCAAACGGTTGGGCAAAACCACAGGCTGGATTCATCGCGCTGCCTTGAAGCTGAAACAGGTGGAGATGATCGGCGGCGTGAATTACGAAAAGATCGACGATTCCGGCCTGCATATCACCTTCGGTGAAGCGCGTGAGAACCCGACCTGCCTGGAAGTTGATACTGTTATTCTCTGCGCTGGGCAGGTGTCGAACCGCAGTTTGGCAGACGATCTTATTGCTTTGGGCAAAACCCCGCATGTTATTGGCGGCGCGGATGTTGCCGCAGAACTTGATGCGAAGCGGGCAATTAACCAAGGAACGCGGCTCGCCGCCACGATTTGACCACACGAAGCCTTGTTTTCAACTGATTTAGCCCTGTTTTTACTGGTTAAGGACGTGATCCCAGCTGTTTCGTCTTATTCAACGATTCCATAAATATTCCACGAATGGTCGCGTTGCGTTCGCATTCCTGCCTCATTTCGACGCCATACAGATTGCCAATCAATACCTGAGGGGACGTCAATGGATCGTCTAACTGAAATGGAGGCCTTCGCCACGGTAGTGGATCAAGGTGGCTTCACCGACGCCGCGAGAAAGATGGGCATTTCGAAATCTGCCGTTTCGAAACATGTTTCCTCGCTTGAAACGCGTCTTGGTGCTCGCCTTTTGAACCGCACGACGCGTCGCGTAAGTCCTACCGAAATAGGCCTGGCCTATTACGACCGCGCCCGGCGCGTGCTCAATGATGCAGGCGAAGCTGATGCTTTGGTCTCTTCCATGCAGAGCGCGCCGTCCGGTCTACTAAGAATTTCCGTCGCAACTGATTTTGGTGTGAACCATATGTCGCCTATCTTGGGTGACTTCCTGGTCGATTACCCCGATATCACTGTGAACATGGTGCTCAACAACCGCTATGTGGAACTGATCAGCGAAGGGTTCGACCTTGCGATCCGCATCGGTGAGATGGAAGACAGCTCGCTGCGCGCTCGGAAACTGACCGAGACCACGAAGCGTTTGATCGCCAGCCCCAAATATTTCGAGCAGTTCGGCCATCCCGAAAAGATCGATGACCTGAACGAGCATAAATTGCTGCATTATTCCAACCAATCTGCAGGCAACGTCTGGAAACTGACCGCCCCATCAGGGGAAAAGCGTCAGGTTCGCACGCAAGGATGGTTGACGGTTAATGACGGGCAATCTCTGCTGAACGCCTGTGTATCTGGTCTCGGCATCGCTTATCTGCCCAGCTTCCTCTATGCAGAAGCATTGGCCGACGGGCTTGTGGCGGAAGCCATGCCTGATCTGCCTGCCGAAAAACAAGGGATCTACGCAGTTTACCCGCCCGGCCGCTACACGCAGCCAAAGGTACGGACGTTCATTGATTTCCTCGTGGAAGCTTTCCGCGAAAAAGGCCCAGACGCCTGGTAATCTGATCCTAAGGATCCTCTACACTGATAAGAACCGCCTCAACACGGCGGTTCTTTGCACGTCCGGCTTCCGTGGAATTGCTTGAGATCGGGGATAGATACCCGACTCCATCAGCAATCACCTGATTTTGCGAAACACCCAACTCGACCAACCGACGCGACACCGATTGCGCGCGTTTACGGGATAGGGAAATATTGTTGGCCAGTGACCCAACCGCATCGGTATGGCCAACCAATGCAATCTGCCTGGATCGATCTTCCCCCAGGAACTGCGCCAGCATCGCGAGGGACGCGTAATCCTTGGCGTCCAGATTCGAAGATCCGGTGACAAATTCAAGGTCTTCGAGAATGATGTGCCCCGCTGTCAATAACTGCGAGATTTCTGGCGTCTGCGGCGTGGTCGGGACAGTTGGGTTTTCCGGGATCGGGACCGCGCTTGCATCCCCACCCCCGACAGAGATCATCTGAACATGGGCCTGGTTTGGGCTGCGGCTGACGAACAAGCTCAGATATTCCGGGATCGCCCCACCCAGCCTTTGCGCGGCAAGATAGCGAAAATCACCAAGGTCGATATGCATGGCCGGTTCCGGCAAAACATCGGTCTCAAACCGGAAGTCAAACCCGCCGCATTCGCGTGTTTCGCATTCATAAAGAAGCTCAAAGCCGCGCCGCTCAACTTGCTGGCGCAGATTGTCCATCACCGCAAGCGACGTGGGATCGGTTTGTTGTATGCGCCAGGCTTGCGTGGTTTGCGGACCCTCAGCCACCAAGGTCTGAATGAAGCCTTCGCTATAGGGCCCGATCGGCATCTTGTAGCTTGCAAAATCCACGGCGCTGCTATGCATTTCCGTTACATTCCCTTGAAATTCCAAGACTATTTCTGCCGACAGAGGCATCGACCACAGACAAAGGCCAATCAGGGAAAACGACGCTGCTTTCACCGATTTGCCGCGTGATAATCGTCATTTGGGCGCATATCGACGGCAGACGCCATGCGGTTCGTCATGTTGAAGAAGCTCGCCACGGCGGCAATATCCCAAATGTCACGGTCATTAAATCCGACCTGACGCAGCTTTTCGCGGTCTGGCTCTTCTATCTTGTAGCTTGCTTCGGTCATCTTCACCGCGAAATCCAACATTGCGCGGGTGCGGGCATCTAGATCTGCGACCCGGTAGTTGATCACCAAGGCCTCCCCCAACTTCGGATCGCCGGACAATTCACGCACTGCCGCCCCATGCGCGACCAGACAATAAAAGCAACGGTTCACAGCGGATACGACGACCGCAATCATTTCGCGTTCCAGTTTACTAAGACCGCTATCGGCAAGCATCAGGTCATTGTAGAGCCCCGAAAACGCGTTCAGTTTCGCCTCATCAAACGCATAGGCTGTCAGCACATTCGGGACCATTCCCAGCTTCTCGACACAGATATCAAAGTATTTCTGCATCTGCGGCGGCATCGGGTCGAGCGGCGGCAAATCGAGGGCAGTGACTTTCGGTGTGTCTTTCACAGGTCCAGTTCTTTCTTAGGTCTTGATGCGGTAGTGATAGCCTGCAATTTCGCGCATCCCCAATCGACTGTAAAGCGCAAGGGCCGCGCTGTTGGCGCGCGTCACGGCCAGCATCATATCAGTGGCACCATGCGCTGCACCCCAATGGGCGGCTGCCCGCATCATATGACCGGCCATTCCGCTGCGCCGTTGATGCGGAAGCACCTCCAAAGCATGGATCATCACTGAGGTTTCGTGGATCGCAGCGAATGCCGTCCCTCCCGGCTTTTCATTGATCCGGCCTAAGATGCCTGTCTTTGGTAGGGCGACCCGATCCATGATCTTCAATCTGGCCGGGCCAATACCGCCCTTTGCCCAAATGTCCGTCATGATCTGCAATGGCTCCCAAATCGGGAAGCAGGTTACAGGCGGAACGGGTTGAGCGGTCAGAACGTTGATATCACAATGCAACAGAACTGTTGGATCAACGATCTCGTAGCCGTTTTCTGCGAGAACAGTGTCTATTTCTGTCTGATCATGACGAACCGAAAACAAGTTGGGTTGGCCAAGCCCAACCATTTGCGCTTCAGCTTCCGCAAGCTCCGCCGTTGAAAACACCTGCTCACTGGACGATGCCGAAACCCGCTTGCCGCCACCGTGACCTTCGCGAAACGTAAACTTCCCAGTCTGGAACGACCGAACCGGTGCCCAAGTGGCTTCGAGGGTCTCAAACGGATCAGTCATGAAGCCTCTAGACCCAGAAGGGAGGCAAGCTGATCGGTAACCTGATCAAGCTCCGTCTGATCCGTGCCGCGGATAACAATGTTCGAGCCATAGATCCCATCTTTTTGAAACGGGTAGGACCCAAAGGACAAATGGTCGTTTTCAGCCGCCAATGACCCTAGCGGACCAGCAAGATCACCTTCGCCACGCTCCACCCGCAGCGTGTTCGATAAAAGCGGCGCACCGCCGGTCAATGTCGGCAAAACAGACGCGACCATCGCATTGAAGACGGATGGGACACCCGCCATGACATACACATTTTCAAGCTTGAACCCTGGGGCCACGGAAACCGGGTTGTCGATTAGGTCCGCACCGTCGGGGATGCGTGCCATCCGCAAGCGCGCCGCGTTCAGTTCAGACCCTGTTTTTGCGTAATGCGCCGCCAACAATGCGCGCGCGTCTTCGCGGATGTCGACATTCGTTCCAAAAGCCAAGCCGATCGCATCAGCAGTTATGTCATCGTGGGTCGGCCCGATGCCGCCTGATGTGAAGACATGATCAAAGCGATTACTGAGCGCTTGGACAGCCGCGACAATATCTTCCTGTTCATCCGAGACAACGCGAACCTCTTTCAGATCGATACCAGCTTGGGTCAGCTGACCTGCCAGATGGTACATATTCGCGTCACGGGTTCTGCCGGACAGGATTTCGTCCCCGATGACGAGCATGGCGGCGGTTGGGTTCGGCATCTTCGCGCTCCTTGTCTGTCGCTGACCAGAGGTATAGGGCTCCTGCATGCGCTTTCAAACCCCACTTGTGCCCGCCACTTTGATCCGACGCTACAAGAGATTTCTTGCCGATATTCGCTTAGATACCGGTCAGGAGGTCACTGCACATTGCCCCAATCCTGGCGCGATGCTTGGGCTGCAAGATGACGGAATGCGAATTTGGGTTGAGCCAAATGACGATCCCAGGAAAAAGCTGAAATACGGGTGGCGTCTGGCGGAACTTGGTGATGGCCATTTCGCGGGGATCGACACCGGCGTGCCAAACAAAGTCATCAAAGATGCACTGCTAGGCCGGAAGATCCCGGAACTGGCCAACTATGAAACCGTCCGTCCGGAGGTGAAATACGGCCAAAACAGCCGGATAGATTTTCTGCTGATTCAGGCCGGATTGCCCGACGCCTATGTTGAAGTTAAGAACGTCCATCTCCGCCGCGAAAAGGATTGGGCCGAGTTTCCTGATTGCGTTACCGAACGGGGTCGCAAGCATCTTGAGGAGCTGTCCAGAATAGTTGACACTGGCCATCGGGCTGTCATGTTATATCTCGTTCAGCGCACCGATTGCAGCCGTTTCCGGCTCGCGGCCGATTTAGACCCGAAATATGCTGACGCCTTTGATAAAGCGCGGGAAAAGGGAATTGAAATTTTGTGCTACGGGACCAATATCACTCCTGAGCACGTGGAGCTGGGTCACCAGCTCTTTGTAGACCCGGATCGGCAGGCACGGTAAGCCGCTGATGATTGAAACGGGTCAGCAGACAGACGGAAAAAGCAAGGGGCGCTAAGTGGAGCATCCGCATAAAGGAAGAATGACACGCGACGGAATTCGCATCCATGAGGATGGGGATTTTGTAGGTATGCATGCCGCCGGAGAACTGGCCGCGACGATTTTGGACAAGGTCGCGCCCCATGTGGTGCCGGGAACAACCACCGAAAAACTGGACCAGCTGATCACAGATATGGTGGAGGCCGCTGGGGCCAAGTCCGCAACGATTGGATATAAAGGCTACAAGCACGCGTCCTGCATCAGCGTGAACCATGTCGTGTGCCACGGCATTCCCGGACCAAAAACGCTCAAAGACGGCGATATTCTGAATGTCGATGTCACGGTGATCGTCGATGGCTGGTTTGGCGACACAAGTCGGATGTATGTCGCTGGCAAGCCCAACCGAAAAGCGGAACGTTTGATCCAGGTCACTCATGACGCGCTGTTCAAAGGGATTGAGCAAGTCAAACCCGGCAATACGTTTGGCGATATCGGCTATGCGATCCAGAAATACGTTGAATCGAACCGTATGTCCGTTGTGCGGGATTTCTGTGGTCACGGACTGGGTCGGGTTTTCCACGCGCCGCCAAATGTCTTGCATTACGGACGGCCGGGCACGAACGCAATCCTTGAGGAAGGCATGTTTTTCACGATTGAACCGATGGTCAATCTTGGACGTCCAGAAACGAAAGTTCTGGCCGACGATTGGACAGCTGTGACCCGCGACAAATCCCTGTCAGCGCAGTTTGAGCATTCTGTCGGTGTGACCTCCGATGGTGTTGAGATTTTCACGCTGTCACCCTCCGACATGTACCATCCGACATATCTCTGAAATCGTCCCATAAATTTTAAGACAGATTTAAAAAGAATCATGCCTGTCTACGGGCATGACTCGTTCTGTTTCTCAATTTTCTGAAAGCCCGATCGCGGGGTTTGGTCAGCGGTTTGCGGTCGACGCCAGCGCGACATATGCAGCACCGACAGGTACACGGCTAAATGCAAGGTTCATGCGTGCCGGCGCAGATGCATTGCCCGATGATGAGCTTTTAGAACTGTGCCTTCAGCGGTCCGTGCCGCACCGAAAACTGCGGCCTCTCGTCGATCAGCTTCTCGGCAAGTTTGGTGACTTTAACCACGTGATGGCAGCATCACCGGCGCAACTCACCAATATCGCAGGCCTGGGCGCTGAGGTTATTCAAGACCTGAAGATCGTTGAGGCGTCAGCGCACCGTATGGCACAGGCAAGGATTTTGCAGACTGACGTTATTTCAAGTTGGGACAGCTTGATACGCTACTGCAAAACCCGCATGGCCCATTTGCAGACAGAACAATTCCGGGTGCTCTTTCTGAACCGGAAAAACGTCCTAATCGCGGATGAAGCGCAAGGTGGCGGAACTGTCGATCATGTCCCAGTTTATCCTCGCGAAATTCTGAAGCGTGCGTTGGAATTGAACGCATCGGCCCTAATCCTGATCCACAATCATCCATCCGGTGATCCCACCCCGTCTGATGCGGATATCGCAATGACAAAGAAGATCGCCGAAGGGGCGAACGCCTTAAGTCTGATTTTGCATGACCACATCATCGTTGGAAAATCGGACGTGTATTCGTTCCGATCAGTCGGGCATATCCGCGACGAAACAGGGTCTATTTAAGCCAAACTTCGACGCGCCGGTTTGCAGCACGACCCCAGGCGGTATCATCGCACGCCATCGGAAGGGCTTCGCCAAAAGCTTCAACCGTCATGTTGATCCGGGACAGGGTTGCATCCGCGGCAGCATCTTTGACCAACGCCAGCACTTCTTCTGCGCGACGATTGGCTAGCCGCAGGTTTGCGCCGGATGCACCTTCGCTATCACTGAAGCCGACAAACAAAAGCTCCCGGTCATCGAAGACCCCTAGCTCCATCGCTCTGGCAAGTCGCAGGACGTTTTCGCGTGATTTGGCGTCAAGCTCGCTTGATCCGTCCCGGAACCGAAAGGTCGTCGACAAGCGATCCAATTGACCCAAGACAGATACCATCCGCTGCAATTCCTTCAGCGACACGTCTTCACCGGCCATTTGAATGGCAAGCGCCAGGCGGTCGCCTTGGTTTTGGAAATTGGTACTGCGAACGGACTGATCCACGAAGCCTACCCGCCGGATCACCGTATCGGACGCAGTGGAGGCGACAAAATCGATGAATTCGCGTCCAACCAAGGGCAACCGTCGCGCAGGCGTAAAGAACATAAGGGGCAGGATCAGCGGATAGTCTTCATTGCGCAGCGACTCGAGGCTTGGCCGCTGTTCGAACCCACAATTGCCTTTGATCGACAGAATGTCGGCATTGCCCACCTGACTGAGGGTCGACAAAGCGACCGACGAAATATCCGCAGCGACAGTGTCTGACAGGTCTTCCAAAGACGCAAACGAGGCCGCAGGTGTATCAAGCGTTTTGCCATATTGCGCTGAAATAGAGTCTTTCAAAGCGACCACAAGGCCGTTCAACTCTCCCGGAAGCACAATCTTTATCGGAACGTCCGGCCCGCCGAATTCGGACCAGTTTTCAACCTCGCCCGCAAAAACAGAGGCCAATTCATCCAGGCTCAACGCACGAACGGGCAAAGACGGTGACTTCAACGCCGCGATCCCATCAAGCGCGACAACTCGGCCGCGGCGGTTTTCAAGCAGATTT
Organism: uncultured Litoreibacter sp.; assembly: GCA_947493265.1. Lineage (GTDB taxonomy): Bacteria > Pseudomonadota > Alphaproteobacteria > Rhodobacterales > Rhodobacteraceae > Litoreibacter. The sequence continues at coordinate 207,111 of CANLQL010000001.1, forward strand.
CCGACACCTGCTGATTGCGCCATCTCCAATTCGCGCGGGTCAGGTTCCCGCAACACCATTGCGATATCGGCGGCCTCCGCGATCAGGTCGGCGAAACCTTCCGAAGTCGTGGTGGACCGCAGGCCGAACCGCGCAATCTCTCGGTCTTGGTCGCTCATCACGAAGGTGGAATGGGTGTCATCAGCGACTTCCCGCAGGACGGAATAGCCGTTTCGATCCGCAAAAGCCTGTAGCAGGGCTGGGACCAGAAGGTCGCCCATTAGTCTTGATCCGGAAAGATTTACTTCTGCGACATAGGCCTCAAGGTTCGGACAACCGATGCCTTCACAGACAACGCCTTGCGCATCGACCGTCAAAAGTCCGTATTTTGTTTCAACGCGGAAAAACTCTCCATCGAAACTCAGCAGGCTGCCTTCCAATTGGATTGATCCATCGCGGGAGGTAAGCTTCACATCTTCAGATTGCGCCCAAACCTGGCCCGGCAACGCGGACCACAGCGCAATAGCGGCCGTGCTCAGAAATCTCTTGAGTGTGTGCAATCGTCTGCCCGCGCTAGTCCTCAGCGAGAATTAGGTCCTGTAGAACATTCTTCAACACCATACTCGTTCCGATCCGCGAGCAACCCGGTGCCGCAATGGACAAAGCATACTCAACAGCAGGTTGGTTGTGAAGCACGCGCCGCACTTTGCCGTAGCGATTTTCCAAACAGTTACCTTCGGTAATCTGTGATGCGATGACCAGGCGATCAACAGCCGTGAAGCGACGCGCTGATTGCGGCTTCGTCACGACGTCGATCACATGCCCCGTCCCGTCACCCAAGCGGATGATGTTGCGGTCTTTCGCGGATCCGTCTGAGAAGCTGACACGCGCCATTTCTCCATCGAACCACTCCACCGCGACACGATTTATGCCCCCAGCATCGTCGCTAGGTATAGATCGTGAAATCGCGCTTCCATCACGAAATTTAGACTCTATTGCACCTGAAAAATCAAGAATTGGCATCTCGAACACTGCCGATCCAGTATCGTCAGTGCGCAGATCAAAGGCCAACCCAGCGTGGGAAATCTTGATTTGCTCCGACCGTCTGCAAGGAAGATCAAGGGACACCAAAACGGTTTGATCCGGTCGCGGTGTCAATGTCAGGTTTTCGCTGCAAGCGATGCCGAAAGCGTTCCGGGCATTCTGGTTTTGGAGGATCGTTCCGACCTGATCGCTAGCCTCAAGATCAAAGGACCTTGCATCAGGAATTGCCTGAAATGCGTTCTGATTTGGCGGGATAGAGGGAAAGATTGGCGTTTCGTTGGGTTCCGACGCCAAAAGCGGCGCACTGGCACATATCCCAATGCACACCGCGAAAACGGTTTTTATGTAACTGCTCATTTGCCTGCCTAGCCGAGTATTCTCGTTGCTGAGGGCAGGGTGAGGCCGCTACGACCTCAAGTCAATGGGGCTCAGAAATCAGCCGAGCTGACCGTGACAATGTTTGAACTTCTTGCCTGACCCACAGGGACATTCGGCATTTCGGCCCGGATTGCCCCATGTTGATGGGTCATCTTCAACGAAACCTTCTGCCGGTTCGGAAACTTTTGGCGTTTCAGGTTGTGCGATCCCTGCAGCAGCTTGTTGCTGTGCCAAGAACTGTTCCATCATTTGCTTTTGTTCTGCCTCGCTCAGCGGACGAACTTGCGAAAGTTTCTGCGACACGTCTTCGCGAAGGGAATCAAGCAAACCTTCGAACAATTGGAAGCTTTCGGTCTTATACTCGTTCAGCGGATCACGTTGCGCATAGCCGCGGAACCCAACAACAGAGCGCAAATGCTCCAGCTTCAGCAGGTGTTCGCGCCATTTGCCATCGATTGTCTGCAAAAGTAGCTGCTTTTCGATGTTGCGCATCGTTTCCGGACCAAAGTCGATGGCCTTTTTCGCCATGAACTTATCAACCGATTTATAAAGGCGTTCGGTGATTTCGTCGTCGTCGACACCCTCTTCATCTGCCCAGTCAACAACAGGCACATCGATGCCCAGTTTTTCCAGAACCGCACCGCGCAGACCTTCCGTATCCCATTGATCTGCATAGGTTTTTGGTGGCATATATTCGTCAACCAGATCATCGATGACCTGATGGCGCATATCGCGGGTGATTTCGTTTACCTCTTCGGATTTCATGATCTCGAGACGCTGACCAAAGATGGCTTTACGCTGGTCGTTCATCACATCATCGAATTTCAGCAACTGCTTCCGAATGTCGAAGTTGCGTCCTTCAACTTTGGCCTGCGCGCGTTCAAGCGACTTGTTGACCCAAGGGTGCACGATGGCTTCGCCCTCTTTCATCCCCAAGGTAGACAGCATTTTATCAAGCCGGTCGGACCCGAAAATCCGCATCAGATCATCTTCCAGCGACAGGAAGAATGACGATCTACCAGGGTCGCCCTGACGACCGGAACGGCCGCGCAGCTGGTTGTCGATCCGACGGCTTTCGTGACGTTCCGTGGCAAGAACGAACAGACCGCCTGCGGCTTTAACAGCCTCTTCGGCTTTCTCCTGCTCTGCTTCCATTTGCTGGCGAATATCTTCGGGATCGGCGTCCGGATGGGCGGCAATCTCTTCCATAATTGCAAACTCGACATTGCCACCAAGCTTAATGTCGGTGCCGCGACCCGCCATGTTGGTGGCGATCGTAACAGACCCTAACTTACCAGCATTTGCGACGATCTGCGCTTCTTTCTCATGCTGACGGGCGTTGAGAACATTATGCTCAACCCCAGCTTCGGTCAGCAATTGCGACAAATATTCGGATTTCTCGATTGAGGTTGTGCCGACAAGAACCGGTTGGCCTTTTCCGTGCGCTTCCTTGATCTGTTCGACAATCGCGGCAAATTTTTCTGCTGCTGTGCGGTAAATCGCGTCATGCTCATCAACCCGCGCGATCGGCCGGTTCGTCGGAACTTCGACAACGCCCAATCCGTAGATTTCGGAGAACTCCTCAGCTTCCGTCAAAGCGGTCCCGGTCATACCGGCAAGCTTGTCATATAGGCGGAAATAGTTCTGGAAGGTCACAGAGGCCAAGGTGACGTTTTCAGGCTGAATCGCGCAGTTTTCCTTCGCCTCGATGGCTTGATGTAGGCCCCCGGACAAACGCCGTCCCGCCATCATGCGGCCTGTAAATTCATCAACCAGGACAACTTCGTTGTTGCGGACCATATAGTCCTTGTCCTTCTTGAACGCCTTGTGGGCTTTCAACGCTTCGGTGACGTGGTGCACCAGCGTGGTGCTTTCCGGGTCGTAAAGCGATTGACCTTCGGGCAGAAGCTCCATCTCTTGCAGGCGCTGTTCGATGAAATCATTGCCTTCATCCGTGATCGTCACAACGCGCGTTTTTTCATCCAGCGAGAAGTGTTCTTCGGTAATTTCAGGGATCAGTTTGTCGATAGTCACATATAGTTCTGACCGGTCCTCGGACGGGCCAGAAATAATCAAAGGCGTCCGTGCTTCATCGATCAGAATAGAGTCTACTTCGTCGACAATCGCGAAATAGTGGTCCCGCTGGTGCATTTGGTTCAGCTCGGACTTCATATTGTCGCGCAGATAATCAAACCCAAGTTCATTGTTGGTCGCGTAGGTGATGTCAGCCGCATAGGCTTGCGCTTTTTCATCATCAGGCTGCTGGGGGTAGATGACGCCGGTGGTCATACCCAAAGCGCCATAGACTTTGCCCATCCATTCGCTGTCGCGTTTCGCAAGGTAGTCGTTGACCGTCACGATATGGACGCCGCGTCCGGTCAGCGCGTTCAAATACGCCGGGAAGGTCGCCACGAGGGTTTTGCCTTCACCTGTCTTCATCTCGGCGATGTTACCTTGATGCAGGAAAATCCCGCCCATCAACTGCGTATCAAATGCGCGCAGGCCCAGCGCCCGGCGGGCCGCTTCGCGCACATTGGCGAAAGCTTCCGGTAGAAGATCGTCCAGTGCTTCGCCGTTCTGCGCGCGTTCGGACAGAGCTTTGGTCTTTGCGATGATGTCATTGTCAGACAGCGCTTCGAACTCCGGCTCAAGCGCGTTGATCTTGGCGATCACAGGACGGATTGCTTTCACTTTTCGGTCGTTCGGTGTCCCGAAGACTTTCTTCGAAATCGTTCCAAATCCAAGCATAATTTCTCCGCCCAATCTATGGCTGACATAATCTTGTTCCGGCTTCGCCTTGCCCCTTGGGCCATCGCACCATATGTCGATGGTCAAGACTTGGGCGTCCCAGACCTTTGGCGATGTAAGGGGCGGCTGGATTAGTGTCAACGGCGCGAGGATGTCGCGCCCCTTTGGAGCAATCATTATTATGGGAAAATTCTCTACACTTCTGCGTGCATCTGGGCTTGCAGTCACCGTCGCAATGCCAGCCGCTGCGCAAGACGCCGATACGGTTATTGCAACGGTCGGTGGCACGGAAATTACACTTGGCCACGTGATCACGCTGAAAAACAGGCTGCCCGAGCAGTATCAGCAAGTTCCTGCAGAACAGCTTTATTCCGGCATCGTTGAGCAATTGATCAGCCAGGTTGCCCTGAGCCAACTGCCCGATGTCACAGAGACCAAGCAAATGACGCTGCTTTTGGAAAATGAGAAATTCGCCTATCTGGCAAGCTCCGCGATCCAGGACGTTCAGGGCAAAGATATCCCGGAAGAAGATATTGAAGCCGCCTATGCGACGCAGTTCGCCGGATTTGTCGGCAACGAGGAATTCAACGCCTCCCACATTCTGGTCGAAACCGAAGAAGAAGCGCTGGAAATCATCGAAATGGTCGAAGGTGGTGAAGATTTTGCCGAATTGGCAAAAGCCAAGTCGACAGGCCCAAGCGGGCCAAATGGTGGCCAACTGGGCTGGTTCGGACTGGGCGCGATGGTGCCTGAATTTGAAACTGCGGTTGTCGCGATGGAAAATGAATCTGTGTCCGCCCCGGTGCAAACCCAGTTTGGCTGGCACGTCATTCGCCGCAATGACAGCCGGACAACAAGTGCGCCAACCTTGGATCAAGTACGCCCCGACATCGAAGCTGAACTGCGTGCCGATATGGTGCGTGCGTTTATCGATGACGCGGTTGCTGCAACGACCATCGAACGCACCGAGATGGAGATTGACCCCGCCTTGATCAATCGGGCAGATTTGCTCGACGAATAAACTGTCGGCTGTCTGGGTCTATCATGGCAAAAATCACGAAAACCTCTCCCCTTGCGCCAAGCGGGGGGTTTGCGGCGCTTCCGGTTATTGACGGTGTGTCCTTTTCTGCCGTTGCCGCCGGCGTCAAATATCAGGGCCGCAAGGATGTGATGTTGGCACGGATCGCCCCGCATAGTGCGATTGCCGGTGTCTTCACACGATCTTCAACCCGGTCTGCCCCGGTTCTTGATTGTCAGGAAAAACTTGGGGTTGTCACTGACCTCGACAAGGGGTTCGCGTTTCTGGTGAACTCCGGAAATTCCAACGCGTTCACTGGCCGCAATGGCACTGCCGCCGTTGAAAAAATCACCAGCACAACGGCAGAAACCCTCTCCATACCCGTTGCGCATGTCTACACCGCGTCCACGGGCGTCATCGGGGAGCCGCTCGCCCATGAAAAGATCACGCAAGCCATGCAGGATCTGAACGCGGGTCTTGCGCCGGAAAAGATTGAAGACGCCGCCGCGGCGATCATGACCACGGACACGTTCGCGAAAGGCGCCGGCCGCCAGCTGAAATTTGGTGGCAAGACCGTTTCGATTGCGGGGATTGCAAAAGGTTCCGGGATGATCGCGCCGGATATGGCCACGATGCTGGTTTATATCTTCACTGACGCCAAGATCGCCCAGCCCGAATTGCAGAAGCTGGTCTCTGACCTAAACGCGCGGAGTTTTAATTGCATCACAGTCGATAGCGACACGTCCACCTCGGACACGTTGCTGATGGCAGCGACCGGCAAGTCCGGGGTCGATGTCACCGGGAACGATGAATTTGCATCTGCCCTTGGTGACGTGATGCTGGAACTGGCGCATCTGGTCGTCAAAGACGGCGAGGGGGCCACCAAATTCGTCGAGGTCCGCGTAACAGGGGCCGCTGATGACACCGACGCCAGAATAGTCGCGGGGGCGATCGCAAACTCCCCCTTGGTGAAGACCGCGATTGCAGGCGAGGATCCAAATTGGGGACGCGTCGTTATGGCTGTCGGAAAATCCGGTGCGCAAGCCGACCGCGATCTTCTGAGCATTCGGTTTGGCGATATACTTGTCGCCGAAAACGGATGGGTGTCGCCAAACTATTCCGAAGAAGACGCAGCCGCTTACATGCGCGGAACAGATATTGTCATTCAAGCCGATCTGGGGCTCGGAAGCGGGTCCAGCACAATGTGGACCTGTGATCTGACCCATGGCTATATCTCGATCAATGCGGACTACCGGTCTTGAAAACCGTTCTGGTCTCTGCGGTTGCGTTGATTGACCGGGACGGGCGTGTCCTTCTTGCCCAGCGCCCTGAAGGCAAATCAATGGCCGGTCTCTGGGAATTTCCTGGCGGTAAGGTTGAACCCGGTGAGACGCCTGAAGCTGCCTTGATCCGTGAGCTTGAGGAAGAGCTTGGGATCAACACCTGGGCCAGCTGTCTTGCCCCCCTGACGTTTGCCAGCCACAGCTATGACGATTTCCACCTTCTGATGCCACTTTTCGCGTGCCGAAAATGGGAAGGAATCGCCAAACCCCGGGAAGGGCAGACACTTGCTTGGGCAAAGGCGAATGAGCTTAAAAACTATGCAATGCCCGCCGCAGACATCCCCTTGATCCCGATTCTTCGCGATTGGTTATGAAAAATCCTAAAATTTAATCAAATTTTAACCCTGTATGAGTGAAAATTCGCCTACGGGGGAAAGACTTGTTGAAAATATAGGGAACGCAAGTTCTAATAAACAACAGCATAGAAGTGGGGACCGGTATGCTTAAAACAATCACAATTGGCAGCTGCGTGTCGATTCAGGGGATATTTGTAAAAGCTCTCGAAAATGGGCGCATTCGCGTTCAAATCGGGAAATCTTTTTTTGACGGCTACCCCGTCTAGATCCAGCCCTTAAGATTCTCATCGATAACTGACGTCAGTGCTCCAATATGGGCATCGTCGTCATTGAGGCATGGAATATAGGTGAACTGCTCACCACCAGCCTCTTCAAAGCTTTCCTTGATCTCTTCGTTAATCTCTTCCAGCGTCTCGATGCAGTCGGATGAAAATGCCGGCGCGCAAACCGCAATCTTCTTTTTCCCAGCCTCAGCAAGGCGGGCGACCTCCTCAACAGTGTAAGGTTTCAACCATTCCTCCGGCCCAAAGCGGGATTGGAACGTGGTCACGATATCGCTGTCTTCCCAGCCCAAACGCTCTTTCAATAGCCGCGTCGTTTTCTGGCATTGGCAATGGTAAGGATCGCCTTCCATCAAATAGCGTTTTGGCACGCCGTGATAGGAACAGACCAATACATCGGGGCGATCTTCAATGTTGGCATAGGCCGTCTCGATAGAGGTCGCCAAAGCGTCGATATACCCGGGATCATCAAAATAGGCCGGGATCGTCCGCACGGAAGGTTGCCATTTTTCTTCCATCAAGGCGCGGAACAGCTGGTCATTTGCCGTCGCAGATGTTGCGCCAGCGTAGTGCGGGTATAGCGGGAAGAACACGATCTTGTCGCATCCACGCTCAATCATCTGCCGCACTTTGGACTTCGTTGACGGGTTGCCGTAGCGCATGCAGAAATCGACCTCAATCTGATCTCCGTATTTCGCTTTCATCACAGCGGTAATTTTCGCCGTCTGGGCCTTGGTGATCGTCAACAGCGGGCTTTCGCCCTGATCATGGTTCCAGATACTCTTATACGCAGCGCCTGAAGAAAACGGCCGCTTTGTCAAAATGATAAGTTGCAACAGCGGTTGCCAGACCCAAGGGCTGTAATCGACGACGCGCTTGTCGGACAGGAACTCACCCAAATAACGGCGCATCGGCCAATAGGTGTAGTCATCTGGCGTACCAAGGTTGGCCAGCAAGACGCCAACTTTGCCAAATTTCACTTTTGGATGGTCGTCCGGCGCGTTCGGCAATTCAGTGGCGACTACAGGTTTCGAGGACATCTGGTTCATTTCTTTCTAGTTTCCTCTTCCTTAACCGGTTTTGCATCTTCGCCCAACTCGGTGGTATTCAAAAAATCGGCAAGTCGCGTTTTTGCCGATCCGGGGCGCAAAGGCTTCTGTTGCGTCTCATCCGGGGCCCATCCGGTTAAGAAAACCAGATCAAATGTTGCGGTGATCCGACCATCCGGCGCGGGAAAGACGTCTTGGTATATACGGCCCGCGTGCTCAAACAGATTTTTCGGCACGAAATTTTTTGCCCGGTCGCTGATCGCATTCGTTTCGGCCATCGCGCGAAGGTCTTTCATAAGCGCAAAGATGTCTTTGTAAGACACGGCCCGCTGGGTACTGTCTGCGACAGGCAAGTTAAGCCCAGCGCGCTGCAGCAAAGCCCCCAAGTCGCGAATTTCTGCCATTGGGGCCACGCGCGGGGATAGCCCGCCACGAATTGCCGCTTCTGCTTCTGACAATGCCGTACGCAGTTCGGCTAAAGTTTGCCCGCCAAGCAGCGCCACAATCAGGACACCGTCGGGGCGCAACGCACGTCTGCATTGAATAAGCTGCCCTACCGGGTCATTGGACCAGTGAAGACACATCGCATGAATGATCAGGTCATGAGCTGCCGGTTCAAGATCCAGCGTGTCATCGTCGGCCAGAATCTTGGCATCTGCGAACGCCGCGCCCCAAAAATTCGGAAAACCAGTCACAATCGCCGGGGCTGTAAACGTTCTGTTAATATCGCTGAGCTTTTCCTTTACCTCGTCCAGCGCTTCCTGATGCAGGAAATATTCGGGCCCGCGCACTTCGGCGCGTGCTCGGTTCCGCAATAAGGTGATGCGATCGAAAAGAGGTTTGGTTTGCGACATTACAGAACGATCCATGGCTCGTCCGCGCTGGTAAGAGGTCTTGGATGAGAATGCAAACAATGCTGCGATTGGTCTATCCGCCGCAATGCATCAGCTGTTCGGCGTTGGTCGAACAAGACGGATCCCTCTGCGCGTCATGTTGGCGGGACATGCCGTTTCTGACAGGTGCGAAATGCGCCGGATGCGCGGTGCCGTTGCCCGGTGGCCTGGACGCCGAAACCCTGACGGGCGCAGAGATTTGTGATGACTGCATGTCGGCCCCACGACCCTGGACCGCGGGCCATGCAGCTTTGCTTTATGAAGGAACTGCCCGGCGGCTGATCTTGTCCCTCAAACATGGGGACCGAACTGAATTGGCCCGACCAGCCGCAAAATGGATGGCAAAGGCACTGCCTCAGCTTGACCCGGACACGCTTGTTGTTCCCGTGCCGCTTCATTGGTTTCGGTTCTTGCGCAGGCGCTACAATCAGGCGGCATTGCTGGCCAAACACCTGTCGGGTGACCTGAATTTGGAATTTCTTCCTGATGCGCTGCTGCGTAACAAGGCAACACCTGCCATGGGCAAGAAGACGGTCGAAGACAGGTCCAGCGTGATCAGCACCGCGCTGGACGTGAACCCCAAGCATCGGCAAAAGCTGCAAGGCAAGCGCATCCTGTTGGTTGACGACGTGCTGACCTCGGGGGCCACGATGGCGGCCTGTGCGACGGCGTTGCAATCTGTCCAACCGCAACAAATTGATGTGATTGCGCTGGCGCGCGTTGCTAAGGGCTGGCGAAACCCCTAAATCCTTTGTTCAACAACAAAGGGCACCATTATGGCTAAGGTCGAAATCTACACGTCTCCGCTTTGTGGCTTTTGCCATGCCGCGAAACGCCTTCTCAGCGGCAAGGGCATTAGCTTCGCCGAAACAGACGTGACCCGGCAGCCGGATCAGCGCGCAGTTATGGTCCAGCGGGCAAATGGCGGCCGAACCGTCCCACAGATCTTTATCGATGATGTCCATGTCGGCGGGTGCGATGATCTGTTTGAGTTGGAACGCGCAGGCAAGCTTGATCCGATGCTGGCAAACTGATGGTAAAGGCGGCTCTGATACAGATTTGCGCATCTGACCAGCCTCAGGAAAATCTGATTGAGGCCGCGAAACTGATCAAGCAAGCCGCAAAGGGCGGGGCTGAGTTTGTCCTGACCCCAGAAGTCACCAATTGCGTCTCCGACAGCAAATCCCATCAAAACAGCGTTCTTCATCACCAGAAAGATGATCCTACACTGGCCGCCCTACAGGCCGAGGCAAAGGCCGCAGACATTTGGCTGCTAATCGGATCTTTGGCGCTGAAGACAGATGACGCGGACGGGCGCTTTGCGAACCGGTCCTTCCTGATCAACCCTGAGGGCGAGATCGTTGCGCAATACGACAAGATACACATGTTCGATGTGAATTTGTCGGATACCGAAAGCTACCGTGAATCACATGGCTATCGTCCCGGCCAGAATGCCGTTGTCGCTGAAGCACCCTTTGGCAAGATCGGGATGACCGTCTGCTATGACATCCGCTTCCCGCACCTGCACCGCCAACTCGCCCAGAGCGGGGCCGAGATCCTGACCGTTCCCGCGGCCTTTGCCAGACCAACCGGGCAGGCTCACTGGGAAGTTCTGCTGCGCGCCCGGGCAATAGAAACCGGGTGTTTTGTTCTGGCCCCTGCGCAGACAGGTGAACATGACGGAAGCGCGCGAAAAACTCATGGGCATTCGCTCGCTGTTTCGCCCTGGGGCGACGTCCTGGTGGATGCAGGCACTGAACCTGGGATCACCTATGTTGATCTGGATATGTCGCAAGTGGCCAAGGCGCGACAGCGTGTCCCTTCCTTGTCGCATGATCGTGACTTTAAGATACGGCAATGACCACGCTGACAGATCCACTCGCCGTTGCGTTTTTCAGTGAAATCCTCACTGTTGATCAACTGGCCCGAAACAAGATTTCCCGCGCCTTGCCGAAAGGGATGGAGCTGTCGCATTTTCTTGTGCTGAACTACCTTGCCAGATCAACGGAAACACGCACACCAGCCCAGCTGGCACATACGTTCAATCTGACGCGCGGCGCGATGACCAACACACTTCAAAAGCTGGAATGGGCTGGGCACATTCACATCAACCCTGACTGGGATGACGCCCGCCGCAAGCAGGTCGTGATCTCACCTGCCGGGCGGAAGGCGCGGGATACTGCGTTGGGGGCGATCACGCCGATCATGTCGCAGATCGTTGATGCAACCGGATCGGAAAAAGTTCGCACAATGCTGCCGGTTTTGCGGGAAATTCGGCTAAGGCTTGGCGAAGCCGAATAGCGCGTTCAGGTCGGCTTAACGCTGGCCGTCACGTAGTTCACCGACAAATCCTTGTCCGACAAGGACCAACTCCATGAGATCGGGTTGAACACGAAACCTTGCCTGTCGACCGGATCGAGGCCTGCACGCTTGATCAAATCAAACAGCTCATCGGGTGTGATAAATTTCGACCATTCATGCGTGCCTTTCGGCAGCCACCGCATGATATGTTCCGCGCCAATGATTGCCATCAGATAGCTTTTCGGGTTCCGGTTCAGCGTCGAACAGACCATCAGACCGCCCGGTTTCAGCAATTGCTGGCAAGCTGTCAGATAGGCCAGCGGATCGGCGACATGTTCGACCACTTCCATATTCAGAACCGCATCAAATTGCTCTCCGGCAGCGGCCATCGCTTCGGCAGTGGTGTGGCGGTAATCAATGTCGAGCCCGGATTGCTGCGCATGTATCTGCGCCACGGGGATGTTCCGCTCTGCAGCATCCGCACCAACGACATCCGCCCCCAAACGTGCCATCGGCTCGGCCAGCAATCCGCCACCGCAGCCGATATCCAGAATCCGAAGTCCTTCAAACGGGTTTCGCTGGGTCAGGTCACGGTCAAACTCTGCTGCGATCTGCGACGTAATATAGTCCAGCCTGCAAGGGTTGAGCATATGAAGCGGTTTGAACTTTCCGTTCACATCCCACCATTCTGCGGCCATCGCCTCAAATTTCGCAATTTCACCGGGGTCAACGGTCGTGGTCATCAGTTTATTTCCTCTATCTCGCGGTTCTGGCATGGCAGTCCCGACCTGCAACGTTATATAGGGCGTTATGGACAAAACGGCAGGACAAAACCGCGCAACCGCGCTGCTCTATCCACCGATCGACCCATTTGACCAGCGCATGCTGGATGTGGGCGATGGGCACAGAGTTTACGTGGAGCAATGCGGCAACCCCGACGGCATCCCCGTTTTGGTCTTGCATGGCGGTCCCGGTGGCGGCTGCAGCCCTGCGATGCGGCGCTATTTTGATCCAAGCGTGTACCGGATCATTTTGTTTGACCAACGAGGATGCGGTCGCTCGCGACCACATGCCAGTGTAGACGACAACACCACCTGGCATCTTGTCCGTGATATCGAATTGATCCGCGAAAAATGTGAGATCAATCGCTGGATCGTCTTTGGCGGTAGCTGGGGTGCGACACTGGCGCTGATCTACGCGCAAAGTCATCCCGACCGCGCTGCGTATCTGATCTTGCGCGGTGTGTTCCTGATGACCCAGCGAGAGCTGGACTGGTTCTACGGCGGCGGCGCTGGCGCGTTCTTTCCGGACCGCTGGCAGACATTCGCAAAACTTGTGCCAGAGGATGAGCAAGGCGATATGATCGCGGCCTATCACCGACGTCTGTTTTCTGGCGACACACCGCTGGAGACCCGCTACGCCCGCGCCTGGGCCGGTTGGGAAAATGCGCTGGCCGCAATGAACAGTGACGGTCCGGTCGGGGAAAGCCCTGCGGATTACGCACGTGCCTTCGCGCGACTGGAAAACCACTACTTCACCAATAAGGGTTTTCTGGAAACCGACGGTCAAATTCTTGCCAACCGGGATATGATCGAACACATCCCGGCAACGATTGTTCAAGGGCGCTACGACATGATCTGTCCGCCTGTCTCTGCGTACACTTTGGCAGAAGGCTGGCAGGAGGCGACGTTGAGAATGATCAAAGCCTCAGGCCATGCATTATCGGAACCGGGCATCACCGCAGAGCTTGTTCGTACGACCGATATGCTTCGAGATCGCGAAAAACTCCTTAAAATTTAGCCTTTAGAACCAAAAATGGTTCCGTATTGGCCTTCTCCCTTTACAGTTGGCACTCATTTGCTACGCTCCGGCCGGGATATGAAGTTGCAGGGAAGTTTCGGGGAACGTGTCAGGACTACTGAAGATTATCATCCAGCGGCTCTTTCTTGGGCTTATCACTCTCCTCGTCGTTTCCGTCATTATCTTTACAGCCGTTAACCTGCTGCCGGGCGACTTTGCGCAGGCCATCTTGGGCCAGGGTGCAACCGAAGAGGCCGTCGCCGCGATCCGCGAACAGCTGGGATTGGACCAACATCCCGTTCAACGATATTTCCAATGGCTGGCCGGGGCCCTTCAAGGCGATCTTGGCACCCCGATGAGCCAAGCCTTGTTCAAAAGCTTCGCCGGGACCAACACCGGGGAAAGCGACGTAACGGTTCTGTCCCAGATCGGGCCAAGATTTGCCAACACCATGTTCCTTGCCGCCGTTACAGCGGCAATCGCGGTTCCGCTGTCGATCTTTCTGGGCATCCTGACGGCGCTTTACAGAAACTCCGCGTTTGATCGGGCGATGAACGTGTTCACGCTCAGCTCTATCTCCAGCCCGGAATTCTTTCTGGCCTATATCCTGATCCTGTTCCTTGCGGTGCTAAACCCGATCTTTCCATCGCTTTCGAATATTTTCGAAGGAATGGCATTCGGTGACAGGCTGGAAAAGACAATGCTGCCCGCGCTGACACTGACATTGGTTGTGACAGCGCACATGATGCGGATGACGCGCGCAGCGATCATCAACCTGCTGGCATCGCCCTATATCGAAATGGCGCGCCTGAAAGGTCTCAGCCCGATGCGGGTGATCGTCAAGCACGCACTGCCAAACGCGCTTGCGCCGATCATCAACGTTGTTGCCCTGAACCTTGCCTATCTGATCACCGGTGTTGTGATCGTTGAGGTGGTCTTCGTCTATCCCGGTATCGGACAGTTGTTTGTGGACAGCGTGAAGATCAGGGATATCCCCGTGGTGCAGGCGTGCTGCCTGATCTTTGCGGCGGCTTACATTCTTCTCAACCTGACGGCAGATATCTTGTCGATCATCTCTAACCCACGCCTGAGGCACCCGAAATGAATGCAATTTTTACGATTATTGCGCTTCTGGTCGCAATCGCCGCGTGCGGTTGGGTCTTTCGGATTGCCGGTCAGAAATTTACACAAAACAGACCCTATTTCCGCGATATGACCTTCGGTGTTGCGTTCGGCTACGCGTTTGCAGCCTTTGCGCTGGTCGCGTTGATTTGGGCATATCTGCAAGCGCAAAGCAGCGATCCGCTCGTGGCAAACAAATACTTCTTCTTCGGCAAAGCTGTTGAAGGGTTCCTGATCTTCGCAGTCGCGGCTTGGCTGTTCAGACTACTGGGACGTGCTGTGGGAACCGCAGGGACGCGCAAGCTGTTCCGATCGATGCCGCTGACCGCCTCCTTCGGCGTTCTGATCATTATTCTATACGCAATCGTGGCGATTTTCGCCGGGGTGATTGCGCCGTACGGTCAGGAAGAAATCCTTGGGGCTGCGAATGTCGTGCCGGGCGGCGATCCGGCATTGGGGGGCAATCCCGAATTCCCCCTTGGCACAGATCAGATCGGCCGGGATATCCTGTCGCGTCTGATTTATGGTGCGCAAAACACCGTGGGCATCGCCTTTGCTACCACGTTGCTTGCTTTTTTCATCGGTGGGTCGCTTGGTTTTCTGGCCGCGACACTGGGTGGATGGCTCGACCAGCTTCTGTCCCGTGTGGTTGACGCTTTGATGGCGATCCCGTCCCTGATCTTTGCGCTGCTGCTGATGACAATCGCGTCCGTCTGGTCCAACCAGGTTGGTATTCCACTGACTTACTTTATGATCTTGATTATCGCTGTGATCGATGCCACGCGGGTGTTCCGGCTGGCGCGCGCCGTCGGCTCCAGCATTGTGGTCATGGACTATATCGAAGCCGCGAAACTGCGTGGTGAGGGTCTAACCTACCTCATCTTCCGCGAAATTCTGCCAAATGCGACCGCGCCGCTGCTTGCTGAGTTTGGTCTGCGCTTCTGTTTTGTGTTCCTGACCATTGCATCGCTGAGCTTCCTGGGTGTCGGTATCCAGCCACCTTTGGCCGACTGGGGTACGATGGTGCGGGATCTTGGCCAGTTCATCAACTTCGCCGCTTTTGCGCCGCAGGTTGCAGTCACGCCGCTTCTTGCTGCCGGGGCGATTGCGCTTCTTACGGTCGCTGTAAACTTCGTGGTCGACTGGATGCTGCATAAATCTTCGGGGCTGAAAGAATGAGCCAACTTCTCAAAATTCGCGGCCTCAAGATTGAGGGACGTTCCGACGAAACCTGGAACCCGATCATCAACGGTGTCGACCTTGACCTGAACAAGGGGGAAGTTCTGGGTCTGATCGGCGAATCTGGTGCTGGGAAATCCACAATCGGGCTGGCCGCAATGGGCTATACCCGTGACGGCGTCCGCATTTCCGATGGGTCTGTCGAATTTGAAGGTGTTGATCTGGTCACCGCCTCTGCTGCGGTGAAACGCGGCCTTCTTGGTAGTCGTATTGCCTATGTTGCCCAATCAGCCGCTGCCAGCTTCAACCCTGCGCACCGGATTATCGATCAACATACCGAAGCGCCGACCCAGCATAACGTATCCAGCAAAGCTGATTCCGAGGCTGACGGCATGGAGCTTTATCGCCGCCTGCGCCTTCCAAATCCGAACGAGATCGGGTTTCGGTATCCGCATCAGGTCTCCGGCGGGCAGCTGCAGCGTGCGATGACTGCGATGGCGATGTCCTGTCGCCCGGACCTGATTATTTTTGACGAACCAACGACCGCGCTGGACGTCACCACCCAGATTGAGGTTTTGGCAGCGATCCGCGACATCGTGGAGCAATTCGATACTGCTGCAATTTACATTACGCATGATTTGGCTGTCGTGGCTCAGATGGCGGACAAGATCAAAGTACTGTTGCGCGGCGACGAGGTTGAAGAAGCCGACACCCGCACAATGCTGTCCGCACCCACGGAAGATTACACCAAATCGCTCTGGGCTGTACGCAGTTTTGAACGTCCCGCGAAGCCTGCAATCAATGTAAAAGCGACGCCGATTGTGTCCGTGCAAGGCGTGACCGCGGCATATGGCAAAGTTGATGTTCTGCATGATGTCAGCTTCGACATTCATGAAGGGCGCACCGTCGCCGTTGTCGGCGAATCCGGGTCCGGCAAATCGACGACCGCGCGCTGTATTACGGGTCTATTGCCGCCCAGAATTGGTCATATCGAGTTCGAAGGCGTTCAGATGCCGCTTGATTACCGCAAGCGCGACAAGATGCAGCTGCGCCAGGCGCAAATGATCTACCAAATGGCGGATACCGCGCTCAACCCACGCAAAACCATCGGCGAAACCATAGGTCGCCCGGTCGAGTTTTACATGGGTCTGACCGGCAAGGAAAAACGCAAGCGCGTTGAAGCCCTGCTTGACGAGATTGAGCTGGAGCCTTCGCAATATATCGACAGGCTCCCATCAGAGCTTTCGGGCGGTCAAAAGCAGCGGATCGGGATCGCACGCGCCTTGGCCGCAGAACCGAAATTCATCATCTGCGACGAGGTTACATCAGCGCTGGATCAACTTGTCGCTGAAGGAATTTTGAAGCTGCTGGCAAAACTTCAGGACGAATTGGGCCTGAGTTACATGTTTATCACCCATGATCTCGCGACCGTTCGCGCGATCTCGGACGAGGTTGTGGTGATGAAGGACGGTGTTGTCGTGGAACAGGGCCCAAAACTGGACATGTTCCAGCCGCCACACCACCCCTATACGGATCTATTGCTGAGCTCAGTGCCTGAAATGGACCCTGACTGGCTATCAAATCTTCTCGAAAGCCGCGGAGTTGATAACATCGGCGACGCAGCTGTTGATAAGATGTAACGCGAATCGCCTTTAACGAGGCCGATGAAAATTGCGGAAAAACCGTGAACACTCAAAACCAACTGGGAGAAACTAATGACACAAATTTCAAGACGTAGCTTGCTCAAGACCGGCGCTGCTGCCGGTGTATTGGCAGCAACAGGGATGCCACTGCGCGCCCAAGCCAAAAAAGGCGGTCGCCTGCGTTTGGGCCTTGCGGGCGCAAACACTTCCGACAGCTGGGACGGCCGGACACATTCTGACAGCTTCATGATCATGGCCGCCCACGGGTGTGTCTTTGACTGCCTGACAGAAGTTGGCGCAGACGGTCAGCTGAAAGGTGAATTGGCGGAAAGCTGGGAAGCCAGCGCTGACGCGAAAACCTGGACATTCAAACTGCGCCAGGGCGTGACCTTCCACAACGGCAAGGCATTTGGTGCAGATGACGTTATCGCGTCCCTGGGGATGCACACGGAAGAAGGCGCGAAATCCGCCGCCAAGCCGATCGTGTCTTCCATCTCCGAGATGAAGAAGATCAACGACCACGAGATAGAATTGACGCTGGCAGCCGGCAACGCCGACTTCCCGTTCCTTCTGTCCGACTATCACATCCTTATGTTCCCTGCTGGCCAGATCGAAGAAGCCATCGCCAAGGGCATCGGGACGGGCATGTACGAAGTCGTCTCCTTCGATCCAGGCGTTCGTTTTGTCGGCAAGCGCGTTGCAAGCCACTACAAAGACGGCTCTGCAGGTTGGTTCGACGAAGTTGAAGCCATCGCCATCAACGACTCATCTGCACGGATGAACGCTTTGATGACGGGTCAGGTAGATGCGGTGAACCGTGTTGACGTGAAGACCGAAGCGTTGCTGAAGGCAAACCCTGCGGTGAACATCTTCGAAGTGACGGGCAACCAGCACTACACATTCCCAATGCTGACCGGCACTGATCCGTATTCCAACATCAGCGTTCGTAAGGCGCTGAAGCACGCGATCAACCGTGAAGAGCTGGTTGAAAAGATCCTGCAAGGCCACGGCAAGGTCGCCAATGACCACCCGATCGGCCCGGCGAACCAGTACTACGCTGCAGATCTGGAGCAGAACTCCTACGATCCGGACAAGGCGAAGTTCTACCTGAAAGAAGCTGGCATGGATTCCTTGTCGGTTGATCTGTCAGCTGCCAACGCTGCATTCTCAGGTGCGATTGACGCAGCGCAGCTGTATCAAGCCTCCGCGAAAGCTGCGGGCATCAACATCAATGTGGTTCAAGAGCCTGATGACGGCTACTGGTCCAACGTCTGGCTGAAGAAGCCATGGTGTGCCTGCTACTGGTCCGGTCGTGCGACAGAAGACTGGATGTTCTCAACAGCCTACGAATCCGGTGTGCCTTGGAACGACACGAACTGGGAAAATGCACGCTTCCAGGAGCTGCTTTTGACCGCTCGTGCGGAACTGGATTCCAGCAAGCGTCGTGACATGTACACGGAAATGCAGATGCTGATGTCCTCCGAGGGCGGCACCGTGATCCCAATGTACGCCAACTATGTTGACGCGCATTCCACGAAGCTGACCAACTCCGGCACAATCGGGAACGTGTTCCAAATGGACAGCTCCCGCATGATGGAGCGCTGGTGGTTCGCATAAGCTAACCCAACGCGAGAATAACAAAACGCCCCGTCAATTTGGCGGGGCGTTTTCTGTTTTAGGCTGATTGGGACGCTTCAGCTTCGCGTTTTTTAACAGTCCGGTTCATCACCAGATACATCAGCGCGACACCGCTTAGGAACGCGCCCCCGCCTACTGAAACCAGCAGGCCCAACATATTTCCGTCCATTTGAAGACTCCTCTTGTCGATCCTAAACGTGGTTAATTTCCGAATAGGGCAATTTTCTGACGAAGATGAGGTTATGCTAAGTTAGCCAAAACAGGGGTTTTTTACCGGATGGGCAGAGCGGTCGTTTCCTTGATCTCTTCCATCACGAAGCTGGCTGACACGTCCTTCAGGTCAACTTTTTCGATCAGACGCTGATAAAGCCGATCATAGGCTTTCACGTCGGCGACGCGGGCGTGGATCAGGTAGTCCATCGTGCCAGAGGTGCGGTAGACGCCCAGAACTTCTTCAAAACTGCGCGCCGCAGCAGAAAACTTTGCAGACCAGTTCGCATCATGCTGATCGGTTGTAACTGAGATGAAAACTGTCAGCCCAAGGCCAACGGCCTCCGGATCGACAAGTGCAACCTTCCGCTTCAGAAGACCTGCGTCTTCCAGTCGTTTGGTCCTGCGCCACACGGCGTTCCGCGACAGACCAACTTTTTCGCCCAGCTCTTCGATGGAGCCGCTGGCATCACGTTGCAGTTCCACCAGTATGCGGCGATCTATATCATCATATTGCATGATTTTTCCCGATTCCTTGGGACATTGTCCCATAGTAATAGAATATCTTCTAACATTTGGGAAATTTTCTTTGTGTAATCGGTGCATTCTGCACCTAACGCCGCTCAAGGAGACTGACATGCCGAATATTCAAGCCCTTTTCACCGCTCACCCTGCCTCTGTGGATGAGACCTATTTCGAACATATGGCTTTTGCCTTGAAGTTCTTTGGACTTCTGGCGCTTGCAGCCGCAGCCGCGCTGGTTCACGCAATCTTGCCGTTCTGCTGTGAAAAAACAGCCAGCCGGATCGTGGCCAAGCTGTATGAGCGAACATCGAACCGTTAACGCTTGCGTAACCTGGCCCCTGGCACCGCGCGCAGGGGTCCGACAAAAGTCCGACGCAAAGCCGACGCGTATCCGACAGTGAATTTACGCCGGCGGGGCGGGCTCCCAAAGTTCGATCTTGTTACCTTCCGGATCAAAGAGATGTGCAAAAAGTCCAATGCCGGGCATCTCTTCCCGGTGGGTAATTTCGACGCCTTTGCCCTGAAGTTCCGTGACCATACCTTCGATGTCATCGACCCTGAAATTCACCATGAACTGATTGGATACTGGTCCAAAATAGTCCGTATCTTTGGGAAAAGGTGCGAAAACCGTCGCACCGCCATCCTGCATCCAGACCTGTTCTTCAACAGTCGTTGGGGTAGGATTGATCCCGAGATGTTCATGATACCAAGCCGCAAGGGATGCCGGGTCGCTTGATCTGAAGAATACGCCGCCAATTCCGGTAACTTTCGCCATCTTGCACCTCATTTTCTGAACCCTGTTATCATAACACAGGTCATGGCCCTTGCAGACTCATGAATTCAGACGTATATCGCTTGCAACAGCGGCGCGCTGGGGTCCAAACCTGACGCTCCACCGGGAAACACCAACGGGCCGCGCGCCCGTTTTTTTGTGCGCTGACACGATACGAGACTTATGACTGATCTGATTGCCAAAGCTGCTATCGACCGCCGTCTGGCCGAGCTTGCCCAACCCATCATCGAGGGTCTGGGTTATGAGCTTGTGCGCATGCGCTTGATGGGCGGCAAGGTCGACACGGTGCAAGTCATGGCCGAAAAACCCGAGGGCGGGATTGAGGTTGATGACTGCGCAAAGATTTCAACCGCGTTGTCGGCTGTGTTCGATGTGGAAGACCCGATCAGCGAGGAATACACGCTGGAAGTTTCCAGCCCCGGCATCGACAGACCTTTGACCCGGCTCAAAGATTTCGACATGTGGGAAGGCTATGAGGCGAAGATCGAAACCGACGAAATGATCGACGGACGCCGCCGCTTCAAAGGTCAGTTGGCTGGCACGGAAGGCGACGAAGTGCTGATCACGATCGAAGAAGGCACGATCGGTTTGAAATTTGACTGGCTGTCGGACGCCAAACTTGTGCTGACCGACGAGCTGATCCGCGACGTTCTAAAGTCCCGCAAAGACGCGGGCGAAATTGACGAAACCCAATTCGACGAAGTTGAAACCATCATTGATGGTCAGGAGGACACGTAAATGGCTATTACTTCCGCAAACCAGCTGGAGCTGCTGCAAACTGCCGAGGCTGTTGCCCGCGAGAAGATGATCGATCCCGAACTGGTGATCGAAGCGATGGAAGAAAGCTTGGCACGCGCGGCGAAGTCGCGTTACGGGGCCGAACTGGATATCCGCGTGTCTATCGACCGCAAGACCGGGAAGGCCACGTTCACCCGCGTCCGGACGGTTGTCGAAGAGGAAGAGCTTGAGAACCACTCTGCCGAGCTGACCGTTGAGCAAGCGAAGCAATACAAAGAAGACGCAGCCATTGGGGACGAATTGATCGACGAAGTGCCGCCCGTGGAAATGGGCCGGATCGCTGCGCAATCCGCAAAGCAGGTGATCTTGCAGAAGGTTCGCGAAGCAGAGCGTGATCGTCAGTACGAAGAGTTCAAGGACCGCGCCGGCACCATCATCAATGGTCTGGTCAAGCGCGAGGAATATGGCAACGTCATCGTCGATATCGGCCGTGGCGAAGCGATCCTGCGTCGCAACGAGAAGATTGGCCGTGAAGCCTATCGCCCGAATGATCGTATCCGCGTCTATATCAAGGATGTGCGTCGCGAACCTCGGGGTCCTCAGATCTTCCTGAGCCGGACAGATCCGCAATTCATGGCGGAATTGTTCAAAATGGAAGTTCCAGAGATTTATGATGGCATCATCGACATCAAGGCCGTTGCCCGTGACCCCGGATCGCGCGCGAAGATTGCCGTGATTTCCTATGACAACTCCATCGATCCTGTCGGGGCCTGCGTTGGTATGCGCGGCTCCCGTGTGCAGGCTGTCGTAAATGAACTTCAGGGCGAAAAGATCGACATCATTCCGTGGAACGAAGATCAGCCGACCTTCCTTGTGAACGCGCTGCAGCCTGCGGAAGTCTCCAAAGTTGTTCTGGATGAAGAAGCAGAGCGTATCGAAGTTGTTGTTCCCGAGGAGCAGCTTTCTTTGGCGATTGGTCGTCGCGGTCAGAACGTCCGTTTGGCATCTCAGCTGACCGGTCTTGATATCGACATCATGACGGAAGAAGAAGAAAGCGCACGTCGCCAGGCCGAGTTCGAAGAACGCACCAAGCTGTTCATGGACACGCTGGATCTGGACGAGTTCTTTGCCCAGCTTCTGGTATCCGAAGGCTTCACGTCGCTTGAAGAAGTTGCTTACGTTGAAGTGGACGAGCTTCTGGTCATCGATGGTGTCGACGAAGACACCGCATCCGAGCTGCAGGCCCGTGCCCGTGACTTCCTGGAAGCACAGAACAAGAAAGCGCTGGAGCATGCCCGCGAATTGGGTGCTGTCGACAGTCTTATTGATTTCGAAGGTCTGACACCCCAAATGGTGGAAGCGTTGGCTGAAGATGACGTCAAAACGCTGGAAGATTTCGCAACATGCGCTGACTGGGAGCTGGCCGGTGGCTGGACGACCGTCGACGGGGAGCGGGTCAAGGACGATGGTGTTCTTGAGAAATTTGACGTTTCCCTCGAAGAGGCGCAAAATCTGGTCATGACAGCACGTATTCAACTTGGCTGGGTAGACCCGGCAGATCTGGTCTCGGAAGAGGAAGAGACAGGCGAAGACGGTGAAGCCAACATGGAGGTCGAGGCCTGATCTCAGGCCTCGAGGATCCGGGCTATGAGCCGCGGCGGTCGAGATAAAGAAACGGACGGGGTTGAGCGGCGCTGCATCGCAACGGCGGAGCTTCGCGACCCATCAGAGATGATCCGGTTCGTGGTCGGGCCAGATGGGCAGGCGGTCGCCGATGTGTTCGGGAAATTGCCCGGGCGCGGCATGTGGGTAAGCGCAACAAAAGACGCGCTGGAATTAGCGATCAAGAAGAACGCTTTTTCCCGGTCGGCAAAAACGCAAGTGATCGTCCCCGATGGTTTGTTTGAGCAGACAGAAGCTGCGCTGGCAAAACGACTGGTGGACATGATTTCGCTGGCCCGCAAAGCTGGTCAGGCTGTCACCGGATTTGAGAAGGTAAAAGGCTTGCTGGAAACCGAACGCGCCCGCGTTTTGCTTCAGGCAAGTGACGGGTCAGAGCGCGGGAAATCGAAGTTCCGCTCACCGCCCGGCAAGGACGTTTTTATTGGCTGTTTGACCGCTCAGGAATTGGGTTTGGCATTCGGTCGGGAAAGTGTGATACATGGCGCCTTAACGGCGGGTGGACTCAGCAAGCAAGTTATTGTTGAAGCCAAACGCCTTAGAGGTGTCCGAGTGACAAGTGGTGGATCCTCCACCCGAAAGGAAAAGACGACGCATGAGCGATAGTGACGGCAAAAAGACTTTGGGTGTACGTGGGCCAGGCGCAGGTCGCCCGGGAAATGTGAAGCAGAGCTTCAGCCACGGACGGACCAAAAACGTCGTGGTAGAAACGAAACGCAAGCGCGTTGTCGTGCCGAAACCTGGTGGCGCGAAGCCAAGTGTTACGGGCAGCCCACAGGTCGGTGATCCGACGAAGCGTCCTGCTGGTATTTCTGATGCTGAACTTGATCGCCGGATGAAAGCGCTCAAGGCTGCGAAAGCTCAGGAAGAAGCTGATGCTGTTCGCCGTGCCGACGAAGAAAAGAAACGTGCGGAAGACCGGGAACGGCGCCGTGCCGAATCTGAGGCGAAAGAACGCGAAGAAAAAGAGCGTGAAGAAAGTCTGCGCCAGAAGGCAGAGGACGAAGCCCGCAAGAAACGTGAAGAAGAAGAGGTGAAGGCCCGTGCATCAGCAGCCGCTGCCGCACCTGGTGAGCCTGCTGTAAGCGCGCCTTCCAGCCCGCGTTCTGCGCCCAAGCCTTCCGCCGCACCGCGCAAAGATCGCGATGACAATGATCGCAACAAAAAGAACCAGCGCGAAGACAGCCGCCGGTCCGGAAAGCTCACTGTTAACCAAGCGTTGACGGGTGGCGAAGGTGGCCGCCAACGGTCTATGGCCGCAATGAAGCGGAAACAGGAACGCGCGCGTCAAAAAGCCATGGGTGGCAATGTCGAGCGCGAAAAGGTTGTGCGCGACGTGAAACTGCCAGAGGCAATCATGGTCAGTGAACTTGCGAACCGGATGTCCGAACGCGTGGCCGATGTTGTGAAATCACTGATGCAGAACGGCCTGATGGTGACACAGACACAAACCATTGATGCTGACACTGCCGAGCTAATTATCGAAGAATTTGGCCACAACGTTGTTCGCGTTTCTGACTCCGATGTTGAAGACGTGATTACGCCACAAGAAGATGATGAAGGTGATCTGAAAGATCGTCCTCCGGTCATCACTGTTATGGGCCACGTCGACCACGGTAAAACATCTGTTCTGGACGCAATCCGGAATGCACGCGTTGTCGCTGGTGAGGCCGGTGGCATCACGCAGCATATCGGGGCGTATCAGGTCGAACAGGGCGGCAATAAGCTGACCTTCCTCGATACACCTGGCCACGCTGCGTTTACGTCGATGCGGGCCCGTGGGGCGCATGTCACAGACATCGTTGTTCTCGTGGTCGCTGCTGATGATGCGGTTATGCCGCAAACCATCGAGGCGATTAACCACGCAAAAGCGGCCGACGTTCCGATGATCGTGGCGATCAACAAGATCGACAAGCCTGCGGCTGACCCGGACAAAGTTCGGACCGATCTGCTGCAGCATGAAGTGATCGTCGAGAAGATGTCTGGTGAAGTCCAAGACGTCGAGGTCTCGGCCACCGAAGGTACAGGTCTTGATCAATTGCTGGAATCGATCTCGCTTCAGGCAGAAATTCTGGAACTGAAAGCCAATCCAGACCGCGCCGCTGTTGGCGCTGTGATCGAAGCGCAGCTTGATGTCGGTCGTGGTCCGGTTGCGACCGTGCTGGTCCAAAACGGCACGCTGCGCCAAGGCGATATCTTCGTTGTGGGTGAGCAGTACGGTAAGGTTCGTGCGCTGATCAACGATCAGGGCGACCGCGTTAAGGAAGCTGGCCCGTCTGTTCCAGTGGAGGTTCTTGGCCTCAACGGAACACCGGAAGCGGGTGACGTTCTGAACGTTGTGGAAACCGAAGCGCAAGCCCGTGAAATCGCGGAATATCGTGAGAAAGCCGCAAAAGACAAACGTGCTGCGGCTGGTGCGGCAACCACGCTTGAGCAGTTGATGGCGAAGGCCAAAGACGATGAAAACGTGACCGAGATGCCAATCCTCGTGAAAGCTGACGTGCAGGGTTCTGCCGAAGCGATCAACCAAGCCATGGAGAAGATCGGCAATGACGAGGTTCGGGTTCGGGTTCTGCACTCCGGTGTTGGCGCGATCACGGAAAGCGACATTGGTCTGGCGGAAGCCTCAGGGGCACCGGTGTTTGGCTTTAACGTTCGGGCCAATGCGTCCGCGCGGAACACAGCCAACCAGAAAGGCATCGAAATTCGCTATTACTCCGTCATCTACGATCTTGTGGACGACGTGAAAGCGGCTGCGTCCGGCCTGTTGTCCAACGCGATCAAAGAGAACTTCATTGGCTACGCGACGATCAAGGAAGTCTTCAAGGTCACAGGCGTCGGCAAAGTTGCCGGGTGTCTGGTTACCGAAGGTGTTGCGCGTCGGTCTGCGGGGGTTCGCCTGCTTCGCGACAATACCGTGATCCACGAAGGCACACTGAAAACCCTGAAGCGCTTCAAAGATGAAGTGGCCGAGGTTCAGTCCGGTCAGGAATGCGGCATGGCGTTTGAAGCCTATGACGATATCAGGCCTGATGACGTGATCGAGATCTTCGAGCGTGAAGAGGTCGAACGTAACCTCGACTAAGAATTCAAAAGCCCCGGTCATCGCACCGGGGTTTTTTTTCACCGTTCCTGCTTATATAGCTTGGTAAACAAGGAGTGCAGGTATGAGTGAGACAGATTTCCCCGGATGGCACGGCACAACGATCATTGGCGTCAGAAAAGACGGTAAGGTCGTCGTGGCTGGCGATGGTCAGGTCAGCCTTGGGCAGACCGTAATCAAAGGCACGGCCAAGAAGGTTCGGCGGCTTAAACCTGGTGGGATGGATGTTGTTGCCGGGTTTGCAGGCTCAACCGCCGACGCATTTACATTGCTGGAACGCCTTGAGGGCAAACTGGAAGCCACACCCGGGCAACTTGCGCGGGCAGCTGTTGAGTTAGCGAAAGACTGGCGCATGGACAAATACCTCAAGAACCTTGAGGCGATGCTGATCGTGACGGATGGGAAAGATCTGTTCGTGATCACCGGGGCCGGTGATGTGCTTGAACCTGAACATGATGTGACCGCGATTGGGTCTGGCGGGAACTATGCCTTGGCGGCTGCGCGCGCTTTGATGGATACGAAATTAAGCGCCGAAGAAGTCGCCCGCAAAGCCATGGCCATTGCGAGCGATATTTGCGTCTACACCAACGGCAATCTCACCGTTGAGGAAATCGGTTAACCGAGCGGGGCAACGCCAAGCGGTACGTTAAACTTTTCGCACCAGATATAAACTTCGTTATAGTCATCCGGGTCGATGCCGGCTGGTAGCTTGTAGGAGGACGCGCCGGTGTTGGATGTCAGCTTCCCGCTTAGGGTTGCCGGATCGTAGGTTCCATCCTTGCCCAGCGCCACTTTTGGATCAGGGGCACCATCAAAGGTGAAATCGCTCAAAAGCTCGACCGTGCCGCCTTTTCCAGACTTAACAAGTTCTGCGCGGCCCGTTGTGACGTGATTGCTCAAGCCCTTAAATTCGCCAATACGGCCATGACCATCCGCGAATGCCGGGACAGAAAAAGCAAGCAATGGTGTGACAGCAACGGCTGTTTTCAAAAGTGTGCGACGGTTCATGTGAGTCTCCGTTAATGTTATTCGCAGAGTATTGTCTGGAAAATTCTGCCCGAATAGCCCGTATCACGCGATTGTAATGGCCCGTGACAGATTGCCTTGCGTTTCGCGCCGCAACGCATAAGTCTCTTTGAACATGAATGTTGAGGATATTGACCCGTGACCGACCTTACCCCCCGCGAGATTGTCTCTGAACTTGATCGATTCATCATCGGTCAAAACGATGCCAAGCGGGCCGTGGCCGTGGCTTTGCGAAACAGATGGCGGCGCAAGCAGCTTTCTGACGATCTGCGTGACGAGGTCTATCCTAAAAATATCCTGATGATCGGACCAACCGGTGTTGGCAAGACCGAGATTTCCCGCAGGCTGGCAAAGCTTGCCAAGGCACCGTTTCTGAAGATCGAAGCAACGAAATTCACAGAAGTAGGGTATGTTGGGCGTGACGTGGAACAGATCATCCGCGATCTTGTGGACGCCGCTATTTTGATGGTGCGCGAACAGATGCGCGAAGATGTCAAAGCCGCCGCCCATGAAGCCGCAGAAACCCGCGTTATTGAAGCTTTGTCCGGACCCGATGCGCGCGACCAAACCCGTGAAATGTTCCGAAAGAAGCTGCGGGACGGTTTGCTGGATGACAAGGAAATCGAACTGGACATCGCCGACACATCGAACCCGTTTCAGATGTTCGAGATGCCCGGCCAACAACCCGGTCAGGGCGGGATGATGAATTTGGGCGACATGTTTGGCAAAGCCATGGGCGGTCGGACCACGCGTCGCAAAATGAAGGTTTCCGAAAGCTATGAAGTGCTGATCGCCGACGAGGCGGACAAGCTTTTGGATCAGGAAACGATCACGGAAGCTGCCATCGAAGCCGTGGAGCAAAACGGGATTGTGTTTCTGGACGAGATCGACAAGGTCTGCGCGCGTGCTGATGCCCGCGGTGCCGATGTCAGCCGCGAAGGTGTACAACGCGACCTTCTGCCTTTGATCGAAGGGACCACCGTGTCCACCAAGCATGGGCCGGTGAAAACCGATCATGTGCTATTCATCGCATCAGGCGCGTTTCATATCGCCAAGCCGTCTGATCTTCTGCCGGAACTTCAGGGTCGCCTGCCGATCCGAGTAGAGCTTCGCGCGCTGACCGAAGAGGACTTCGTTCGTATTCTGACGGAAACCGATAACGCGTTGACGCTTCAATATACGGCTTTGATGAAAACCGAAGAGGTCGTCGTGAACTTTACCAAGGATGGTATCGGCGCGCTTGCAAAGATTGCTGCGGACGTAAACCAAAGCGTCGAAAATATCGGAGCCCGCAGGCTCTATACCGTTCTTGAGCGCGTGTTTGAGGAACTTAGCTTTGATGCACCTGACAAGTCTGGCGATGAAATCACCGTTGATGCCGAATTTGTTGAGAAAAACCTTGGTGAGTTGAGCCGTTCTGCCGATCTCAGCCGGTATGTTTTGTAAATTCCAGTATCGCGACTGACAGTAAGCCGCTAGCACGAGCGTATGGATACGCTCAGCTTCATCCGCAACAATTTCCGATGGCTCCTTGCGGGGATGCTTCTGACGTTTTCGTCCTCGTTTGGGCAAACGTTCTTTATCTCGGTGTTTGCTGGTGAAATCCAAGCTGCATTCGGGCTGAGCCATGGTGCATGGGGTGGGATCTATATGGTCGGGACGCTTGCGTCAGCGGCCGTGATGATCTGGGCAGGCAGCTTAACGGACTACTTTCGGGTCCGACAAATTGGCGCGTTGACCCTGGCCCTGTTGGCTGTGGCCTGCTTGGCAGTCGCCGTGGCGCCCAGCGTTTGGATGCTGCCCTTTGTTGTTTTTCTATTGCGCATATCCGGGCAAGGCATGGCCAGCCACACCGCGTCCGTTTCGATGGCCCGGTGGTTTGTGGCGGCCCGTGGTCGGGCTTTGGCAATCGCAGCCTTCGGGTATTCGATAGGTGAGGCGACTTTGCCGATCGTCTTCGTTGTGCTCATGGGTTTTATCGGGTGGCGCGGGTCATGGGGGATCGCTGCAGTCATTGTTCTGGCCATCATCCCGATACTGATCATGCTGCTAAAATCAGAACGGACACCGCAATCAACGGCATCGGAAAACCACGCATCCGGCATGGCAGACAGGCATTGGACCCGGTCAGAGGTTTTGCGCCATAAACTGTTTTGGTTTTTGTTGCCGACGTTGCTTGGACCGTCTGCATTCGGAACGGCGTTCTTCTTTCACCAAGTCCATCTGGCGGACATCAAGGGCTGGGAACATCTGGACCTGGTCAGCCTGTTTCCGGTTTACACCGGGGCTGCGGTTATCTCCATGGCGCTGTCCGGGTTTGCGATTGACCGGTTCGGGTCTGCCCGCCTGATGCCGCTTTTCATGATCCCCGTGGCGTGTGGCTTTGCGCTGTTTGCGATCGCGGATTCTATCCTGCTGGCAGCAATTGCAGTTGCTGGCTACGGCATCACCACTGGCATCAATGCAACCCTGTCATCTGCTTTTTGGGCAGAATTCTATGGAACGCGCTTTATCGGTTCCATCAAGGCAATGGCGACGGCTGTGATGGTTCTTGGATCTGCCATCGGGCCGGGTCTGACTGGGTATTTGATTGATTTCGGGATCGATTTTGATCAGCAGCTTTTGTGGATTTCGCTCTACTATCTGACCGCCGCGGTTTTGGCCGGGATCGGGATCAGATCGACCCGACGCATGGCTATCGCTGACGCCTAAGGTAAATGTAATACGCACCACTTCCGCCATGCTTCGCGCTTGCCTGAGCGACCTGAAGAACCAGTGGTTTAACCGGCTGCTGTTGAAGCCATTGCGGCACCTGATGTTTCAAAACACCGATGCGGGCCGGGATCGGGCCGTCCCCCGGCTTCACTTTCCCTTTGCCCGTAATCACCAATACCAATCTTTTGCCCGCAGAGTGCGACCCCAGGATAAAGTTCACAAGCGCCGGATGCGCCTGATCCAGCGTCATGCCGTGCAGGTCAATGCGCCCCTCTGGCACAAGCATTCCGCGCTTCATCTTTCCAAAGGATTTCGCATCCATTTGGACAGGGCTGGTCTGCAAACTGTCCGTGATTGAGGGCGCAAGGCTGTTTGGACGTGGTTTGGGTTTGGCAAGCTGTCCAATGACAAAATCTGTTTGCAAAGGTGTCGGTTTTTTGCGCGGTTTTGAATTCAGCACTTTCGCTGGATCGACCGGTTTTGCAGCTTTTGGGTGCAAGGCTGTGGTTGTGTCTGCAACCTTCGTCCAAAGCTCTTTTTCTTCGGAACTTAGGTGCCTTGGCTTACGGCGCGACATCGGTTCAGCCCCCAGGGGCGAGCGCGAAAGCGACTTGGATTGGCATCAGCACAACCATTCGGCCTGGGTCTTTTATGCGTCCAGCAATTCGGCCTGCCTGATCACCCGTCCCGTAAAATACATCTGCACGTTGCGCGCCCTTGATGGCCGAGCCTGTGTCTTGCGCGATCATCAAGCGGTTCAGTGGTTCCGCGCCGCCTTTTTCAATCCAGACGGGCGCGCCAAGCGTGGTGTATGCCGGATCAACCGCGATGGATCGCATCTTGGTGATGGACCTGTTCATTGCGCCCAATGGACCGCGCGAGGCTGGCACCTCGGAAACTTCGCGGAAAAACACGAACGACGGGTTGTGCTGAAGAAGATCACGGCCGGCTTCCGGGTTTCGTTTGACCCAACGCTGAATGACCTGCGCGGACACCTGATGAGGTTGATAGACGCCGCGGCGGACAAGCTCTTGTCCAATGGATCGATATTCATGACCATTCTTGCCAGCGTAGCCGACGCGCAGCGCGCCGCCTTCAGACAGCTTCACCCGGCCTGACCCTTGGATTTGTAGGAAGAAAACATCGACAGGGTCATCGACCCAGGCAATTTCCAGGCCCCGGCCGCTCAGCAGATTCTGATCTTCGATCTGTTCGCGAGAATACCATAGCGATCCATTGCGAACCTCTGGCGGTTTTGCATAGATCGGGTAGCGGTATGGCCCTTGGCGCGACCTCGATCCTTTCAATTCAGGCTCAAAATACCCTGTAAAAAGCGCGGGTTCTTCCCCACCGATCAAGACTGGGCGGAAGAATAGCTCAAAAAACGCTTTTGCAGTAGGTTGACTAGTGGCCAGCGCGCAGAGCGACTTCCACTCCGGGTTTTCGATATCGATACAGGTATCTTGAAAGACAGACAGCGCGGCTTCGTGGTCGTCTTCTTCCCATCCGCGCAAGTCTTCAAATTTGAGGACTTCAACAGTCGGGCCAGCGGCGGCCTCGGCACTCAAGAGAGCACCCAGAATATATGCCGCTGCCCCAAGGCCGAACCTCATTCGCCAGTTGCGACCAGCTGCCAGTTTGGATCATCCGCACCCATCGTCCGAGCGAACGTCCAGACATCACGCTGACGCTTGATCTCGTTCGGGTTGCCCTCAACGATGTCACCGGCGCTGTCGCGAACAACAGATGTCAGCTCTCCAACGAACTTGACCTTCAACTCGGCCTCATTGCTGGTTTTGTCGATCTCAGCATCAAGCAGCGTCACTTCACGCACGCCCACGAACTCAGCCTCAACCAAAAGGCCTTCTTTCTTGCGCAGCTCGATCACCTCGCCGAAGGTTTCAAACACTTCATCAGAAAGGAACGGCTTGATATCTTCAATGTCGCCGTTTTCGAAAGCCATCAGGATCATTTCATAAGCGCCGCGGGCACCGCCCAAAAAGTCGGAGACGCCAAAGCTTGGCTCCAGACCTTTCATGGTCGCCAATGCGGCCGCCGCATCACTGTCTTCGTCGACGTGATCGGTGATGTCACGGTCGGGACCACCTTCGATCACTTCGAAATTATCCCGCGCACGGGAGGCGGCATCATTTGCCCCAGGAACTGGAAGCGGAGGCTTTTCAAACCCCTCGCGGGTGCCCAATACGTTTTTCAAGCGCAGGATCAGGAATACGGCAATGCCGGCAAGGACTAGTAGCTGGATCATCTCGCTGCTCATTCAAACCTCAATTTGGGTGCAGATTGGCAATTTTAAACTCAGACCCTTATGTAGGTGCTCGGGGGGCACAAGTCCACCTGAGGAACACCTCACGAAAGAGGCATCTATGTGGCTATTCGTCCTATTTGTTACGATTCCGATCATTGAGATCGCATTATTTATCCAAGTTGGTGGCTGGCTTGGCCTGTGGCCGACGCTGGGAATCGTTATTCTGACCGCTATTTTGGGCACGTATTTGGTACGTGCTCAGGGTTTGGCGGCGATGTCCGATATCCGGTCAAACCTTAATGATCTTCGTGATCCGACGGAATCATTGGCGCACGGCGCAATGATACTGGCCGCTGGATTGCTATTGCTGACCCCTGGGTTTTTCACCGATGCGGTTGGGTTTGCGTTTCTTGCCCCGCCTGTCCGTATGGGAGTATTCCACTACATCCGGTCGCGCATCAAAGTGCAAAGCTTCGTGCATACCGGGTCCGGGACCTATCAAAACACCCGTGAAAACAGATCGCAGGGCGATGTCATTGATGGTGAATTTGATGAGCTTGTCGATGATCCGGCCGAAATCGAAGCAAAAGACCCGAATGGCCGGCCTTCTGGCTGGACACGCCATTGAGACCCCCTTGCTGACCTGCTAAGAGGCCGCAACTAGTTTCGTCGAAGGAGACACCAATATGGCCGAAGAAAACGGCGCAGCCCCAGCTCAACCACGTATGCAGGTGCTGGCACAATTCATCAAAGATATGTCGTTCGAAAACGTCGCGGCGCAAAAAGGCCTCACCGACCCTGAAGGTGGACCGGACATTCAGGTTCAGGTCAACCTGGACGCGAAAAAGCGCACCGCTGAAAACCAGTACGACGTCACGGTTAAGCTGGAAGTTTCTGCGAAGACGAAAGAGGGCGGTGCCCCGATCTTCTTGATGGAACTTGAATATACTGGCGTCTTCCTTGTCGAAAACGTTCCAGACGAACAACTGCATCCGTTCTTAATGATCGAATGCCCACGCATGTTGTTCCCGTTCCTGCGCCGGATTGTCAGCGATGTGACACGCGACGGTGGGTTCCCGCCACTGAACTTGGAAAACATCGATTTCCTCGCCTTGTATCGCAACGAATTGGCACGACGCGCCCAGGCGGAAGCAGCTGGCAAAAAAGCCGACGCTTAACCCAGCTTCGTCCAAAGAACATCGCCGCCCATTTTGCCGATAAATTCGGCATGGGCGGCTTTTTCGTCTTCAGTCAAACGACTTGCAAGCGGTGACGGTCGTGGCTCCGGTCGCCAAGCCTCTTCTGTCGTGTCTTTCGAAGATCCTGAGCTTGCAAGAACAAGATCCGGTTGGCGGCCGCCAATGAGTTCCAGATAAACTTCGGCAAGGATTTCACTGTCGAGCAACGCGCCGTGTTTTTCACGGGCAGAGTTATCAATTCCAAAGCGACGGCACAGGGCGTCCAAAGACGCAGGCGAGCCGGGAAATTTCTTCCGCGCAATCGCGAGCGTGTCTAAGGCCTGAGAATTTGGAAGTGTCGGCAAGTTTGCCCAGCCAAGTTCGGCATTGAGAAATTTCATGTCGAACGCAGCGTTGTGAATGACAAGTTTGCCATCTTGGACAAAGTCCAGAAATTCCTGACCGATGGCTTTGAATTTCGGTTTGTCTCGTAGGAAATCGTCGCCAAGCCCATGAACTTCAAAAGCGGCTGTCGGCATAGATCGCTCGGGATTTATATACTGATGATACACGCGCCCGGTGGGCATATGGTTGTGCAATTCAACCGCACCAATTTCGACGATGCGGTCACCTTCCTCAGGCTCAAACCCTGTGGTTTCTGTGTCGAGGACGATTTCTCTCATCAGGGTCTCGCAAGCTCTTCTACCAAGGCTTCAACTTTTTCCTTTGTCTCTGCGATCGTCAAGGTTTCGATCACGAAATCCGCGCGGCGACGCTTTTCCACGTCTGGGGTCTGACGGCTGAGGATCATTTGAAAAGTCGCTTCGTCCATCGTTCCACGATCTAGCACCCGTTGGCGCTGAACATCCGCCGGCGCTGTCACCACAAGCACGCCGTCCATATTGTCAGCGCCGCCAGTTTCAAAAAGCAGCGGTATATCAAGCACAATCAAGGGGGCCTGATCGTTATGTCCAATGAAATCCGCGCGGTTCTTGGCAACTAACGGATGAACGACACTTTCAATCTTTCTAAGAAGGTCTGGGTCAGCAGTGATCGCGTCTTTCAGAACAGCTTTATCAACACCGTTTTCACCAACGGCAGATGGCACCAGGTTCTTGATCGCATCGACAGCCGCGCCGCCTGGTTCGTATAGCGTCGCAACCGTTTGGTCTGCATCCCAAACAGGCACACCAAGATCGCGAAACATATTTGCAGTGGTTGTTTTCCCCATCCCTATGGAGCCCGTCAAACCCAGCAAATAGGGCGCTTTGGTCATGACAAAACAGCCTGACGAAGTGCCTGATCAACTTCTGGGCGTTTTCCAAACCAACGCTCAAAGCCCGGTGCTGCTTGATGCAACAGCATTCCAAGCCCATCGACCGTTTTGCAGCCGCGCTGTTCGGCGTCTTTCAGCAAATTTGTCTGCAAGGGAGTGTAGACGATATCGGTGACCAGTGTCTTGGCGCTCAGACTATCGAGCTTAATCTTCAGCTCTTCCTTACCAACCATACCCAGGGAGGTTGTGTTGACCAGTGTCGCGACGTCACTCAAATGGTTAGGGGCCTGGGTCCAGTCTACGATTGTGACCTTCGCGCCGAAATGGGCCTTTAATGCGTCCGCGCGGGCACGGGTTCGATTGGCGATTAGAACGTGAGGCACGCCTTGTTGGATCAGACCCGCAACAATAGCGCGCGCCGCACCACCCGCGCCAAGAACAAGTGCGTCGCCGTCTTTACCCGTCCAATCAGGCGCCTCTTGTTTCAGATTGGCAATAAACCCAGCGCCGTCCGTATTGTCTGCGTGCAGTTTTCCGTCTGTCTGAAACGTCAACGTGTTTGCCGCACCAATAAGCGCCGCACGATCTGAAACGACATCAGCAATGTTCAAAACCGCTTCTTTGTGGGGAATAGTAACGTTGACTCCGCGAAAGCCCATCTTCGGCAGATTGTCTAGCACATGGGCTAAATCGCTGCTTTCAACGTTCATCGGGATGTAGTGCCCATTGATGCCGTATCGAGACAACCAATGTCCGTGGAGAGTTGGGCTTTTGGAGTGTGCAATAGGGTGCCCAATCACGCCCGCCAGTGGAATGGCTGAATTTGTCATCCGTCGATCATGCCTCTTAGGGTCAAGTAGTTGAGAACTTCCAATAACGGCATTCCCAAGACAGTGAAATAGTCACCTTCGATACGGGTAAACAATCGCGCGCCTTCTGCTTCCAATTGATACCCACCGACACAGTGGCGGACCTGGTCCCAGTTTCGGGCAATATAATCTTCGATATATGTATCAGTCAGGTCACGCATATGCAGCTTTGCATGGGCCACTCTGCGCCAAACAGGTTTCGCATTTTCATAGATCACAGCAGCGCTGAAAAGATCATGCGATTTGCCGCGCAACTGGTGAAGCTGGTCTACAAGCGCGCTTGGGTTGTTTGGTTTTGATAGCAACATCCCATCAAAGGACAGGACCTGATCACTGCCAAGAACAGCGGCGTCTGGGTTTTTCAAAGAAATCTTGCGGGCTTTATATTCAGCCAGTGCATCAGCGATATCACGCGGCTCTACGCCTTCGCGGATCATGCTGGTCCTGATCGTCTCTTCGTCTATATTGGGTTTAGCAACATCGACATCTACGCCAGCGTTCTTGATCATCTCCAGGCGTATCGAAGATCCGGACGCGAGAATTAGTCTGGTCGTCATGTTGATAACCTTCTGGATAACCTTGAGGAGGAATCGTGCATGAGTATTGAGTTATCCACGCTGATTTTCTGCAACGGCCAAGTTACGCACATTCGCAAGATTCTGTCCGATCCCTTGTTCATTCTGGATAACATTTTTTCGGGGTCTGGATAACATGAGGTTGTTAAGGTTTCTTTCACAAGTTTTAAACAAGAATTAGCAATTGGAAATATGTTAAGTGCTTGATATATATCTATTAACTTTAGTATTTCCACAGCTGTTGATTTCTTGTTCATCATTTCTTGAAGAAGGTGGATAAAGGGTTAATCCACATAATCCACACCCCCTACATACAACATCATCTTTTCTTTCTTTCTTTATTATATTTAAGAAGAACCAAACGGGAGCGTTCATGGGCGATATTTTGGCTACTTTTTATCCGTGGACAAAAAGTCTGCATGTGATCTCTGTAATCGCCTGGATGGCAGGATTGTTTTATCTGCCTCGATTGTTTGTCCATCACACCGAGAAAGTCAAAGAGGGGTCTGAAACGGATGATCTGTTTCAGATGATGGAATATAAACTCCTTAAAGTGATCATGAACCCTGCGATGATCG
Source organism: uncultured Litoreibacter sp. (assembly GCA_947493265.1). Taxonomy (GTDB): domain Bacteria; phylum Pseudomonadota; class Alphaproteobacteria; order Rhodobacterales; family Rhodobacteraceae; genus Litoreibacter. Next base: position 243,355 of record CANLQL010000001.1, read on the forward strand.
CTACCTGGATATTTGGTCTAGCTTTGGTATTTACCCCCGGGATCGTTGATTGGTCGGAATGGTGGCCTTGGACGAAAGCGGTGAGTGTTCTGGCAATGAGCTGGTTTCATCATTGGCTTGCAAGACAGAGGAAAACATTTGTTGCCGGTGATTTTTCCCAAACGGGTAAATCCTATCGGATCATGAATGAAGTTCCGACGCTTTTAATGTTTGTGATCGTCATCTCGGTTATCGCCAGACCTTTCTGAAATTGACTCTTTGCCACGCTGGCTTTAGATAGCAGCCACCGGCTGTCCTGTCGGCTTATTCCTTTTGAATTAAAATCGCTCGCTGAGCTTCAACTATGGTGTCCTGTCCTCATGTCCGAAGACCGTCTAAATCTTGCTGATCTGAAAAAGCAAAGCCCTGCTGATCTTGTTACGATGGCAGAAGAGCTGGAGATCGAAAACGCGCCGACAATGCGCAAGGGCGAGATCATGTTCTCGATCCTGAAAGAGCGCGCAGAGGAAGGCTGGGAAGTTTCCGGCGATGGTGTTCTGGAAGTCTTGCAGGATGGGTTCGGATTTCTGCGGTCCCCGGAAGCAAACTATTTGCCAGGCCCAGATGATATTTACATGTCGCCGGATATTATTCGCCAGTTTTCGTTGCGGACAGGCGATACGGTCGAAGGTCACATGATCGCGCCGCGGGACAATGAACGGTATTTTGCGATCACCAAGGTGACCCGGATCAACTTTGAAGATCCTGAGAAAGCTCGTCACAAGGTAAGCTTCGACAACCTGACGCCGCTTTATCCGGATGAGCGTTTGACGATGGAAACCGATGATCCAACGGTCAAAGACCGATCAGCACGGATCATTGATCTGGTTGCGCCTATCGGGAAAGGCCAGCGATCCCTTATCGTTGCGCCGCCTCGGACAGGTAAAACGGTTTTGCTGCAAAACATTGCCAATTCGATCGAAGCAAACCATCCGGAATGTTATCTGATCGTTTTGCTAATCGATGAACGCCCGGAAGAAGTCACGGATATGCAGCGCTCCGTTAAGGGTGAGGTGATTAGCTCCACTTTTGATGAGCCAGCGACGCGCCACGTTGGTGTTTCTGAGATGGTGATCGAAAAAGCGAAACGCTTGGTGGAACATAAACGCGATGTGGTGATCTTGCTTGATTCCATCACCCGTCTTGGCCGGGCTTTCAACACGGTTGTGCCATCGTCTGGTAAAGTTCTGACCGGTGGTGTGGACGCGAACGCTTTGCAACGTCCGAAACGGTTCTTCGGTGCCGCGCGGAATATTGAGGAAGGCGGGTCGCTGACGATTATTGCAACGGCATTGATCGACACGGGATCGCGCATGGACGAAGTGATCTTCGAAGAATTCAAAGGAACCGGTAACTCCGAGATTGTTCTGGATCGTAAAGTGGCGGACAAACGCGTCTTCCCAGCGATGGACATTCTGAAATCCGGGACTCGGAAAGAAGAACTTCTTGTCGACAAGAACGACCTTCAAAAGACATTTGTTCTGCGCCGCATCCTGAACCCAATGGGAACAACCGATGCAATCGAATTCCTGATCGGGAAATTGAAGCAAACGAAGACGAATTCAGAGTTCTTCGACTCGATGAACACGTAATTTCCATTTAATAACAATGGATTACAGAAATGGACACGATTTTTGCCCTGGCCTCCGCGCGTGGGAAAGCCGGCGTTTCCGTCATACGCGTCTCTGGCCCGAATGCCTTTGAAATCGCGCACAAGCTAAGTGGGGCTGTACCACAGCATCGCCAAAGCTCGTTGCGAAAAATCAAGGATCTGCGGGGCGCTGTTATTGATGAAGCCCTGATCCTCGGATTTGAGGCGGAAAAGAGCTTCACAGGAGAGCAAGTCGTTGAATTCCACGTCCATGGTAGCCAAGCCATCACAGCCCGCCTTCTGAAGCTTCTGGGAGAGTTTGGTGACACTCGCTTGGCCGAACCTGGGGAGTTTACGCGGAGGGCTTTGCAAAATGATCGTCTGGACCTGGCGCAGGTCGAAGGCCTTTCCGATCTTATCGATGCAGAAACCGAAGCGCAGCGCCAACAGGCGATGCGGGTTTTCAGCGGAAGCCTTGGGTCTTTGGTTGAGGGGTGGCGGCGTGATCTGATCCGTGCGCGGGCTTTGCTGGAAGCAACAATTGATTTTGCTGACGAAGAGGTCCCGGTTGATGTGCGCCCGGAAGTGGGCGCGCTGATTGCTGATGTTTCGGCCGATCTTGAGCGTGAGGCCGCGGGCGCAGTTTTCGCCGAACGTGTCCGGGAGGGGTTTGAGGTTGCACTTGTCGGCCCGCCAAATGTCGGAAAGTCAACGTTACTGAACGCGTTGGCGGGTCGGGATGCAGCAATCACATCTGAGATTGAAGGAACAACACGCGATATCATTGAGGTTCGGATGGATCTTGGTGGGTTGCCAGTTACGATTCTCGACACAGCCGGGCTGCGTGAAACAACTGATGTTGTCGAATCCATGGGCATTCAACGGACCCGGGACCGTGCCTCTGATGCAGACTTGCGGGTATTCTTGAAACCAAGTGTAGATCATCAGCCGGATTTAAAGATGAAAGATGGTGATATCGAACTTGTTACGAAGGCGGATGTGAATGAAGGCGGTGATATTTCCGCGCTTTCTGGCCAGGGTATTGATCGGCTCACCAAACAAATATCCGATGTGCTTGCGTCAAGATCGGCACAATCCTCCGTTGCGACAAGAGAACGGCATCGTGTTGCAATTATTCAAGCACTTGAGGCTTTGAAATTTGCGCAGGAAGAGTTAGATCAGGGACTCGAAAGATCAGAAATTGCAGCAGAAGAATTGAGATCAGCGACAAGATCGCTTGAGTCTCTTGTTGGGCGCGTTGATGTAGAAGCGTTGCTCGATGAAATCTTTTCGAGCTTCTGCATAGGAAAATAGGAGTGTTTCACGTGAAACATTCAGAGTTTGATGTCATTGTCGTTGGAGGCGGTCATGCGGGTGTTGAAGCTGCTGCTGCCGCCGCGCGTTTCGGTGCGCGTACCGCTTTGATCACCCAAAAAGCGGCTGCAATCGGTGTTATGTCCTGCAATCCGGCCATCGGAGGCCTTGGAAAAGGACACTTGGTCCGGGAGATCGATGCGCTTGACGGTATTATGGCCCGAGCTGCAGATGCTTCCGGCATCCAGTTTCGATTGCTGAACCGTCGCAAGGGGCCTGCTGTACAAGGGCCACGCGCGCAAGCGGATCGCGCGCTATATCGCAAAGCCGTCCAGAAGCTTGTTGGTAGAATTGGTCGCCTGACGGTCGTTGAGGCGGAGGTCTCCGATCTGGCAGTCTCAGGTGATTGGATAGACGGTGTTGTTCTTGCTGACGGAACCGAAATTTCAGCGAAGTCGGTTGTGTTAACGACGGGCACCTTCTTACGTGGAGTTATCCATATTGGGGATGTGTCTCATGAAGGTGGACGAATGGGCGATGCCGCGTCCAATCGTCTTGCGGACCGCATCCGAGGAATGGGACTACCACTGGGTCGTCTGAAAACGGGTACACCCCCCAGGCTTGATGGTCGTACGATCAATTGGACTGGGTTGGAAATGCAACCCGGTGATGAAGACCCCGTCATGTTTTCATTTCTGTCAGACAAGCCAGCAGCAGACCAGATTTCATGTGGGATCACCCATACGAATGAACGAACCCATGAAATCATTGAGAAAAACCTCTCAAAATCAGCGATGTATGGCGGTCACATAGATGGGGTCGGCCCAAGATACTGCCCGTCGATTGAGGATAAGGTTGTAAGGTTTGCGGATAAGTCCTCACATCAGGTTTTCCTTGAGCCTGAGGGGCTAAATGACCCGACAATCTATCCCAACGGTATTTCTACCTCGCTGCCAATCGATGTTCAGGAGGATTATGTTCATTCGATCGCCGGGTTGGAGAATGCCGTCATTACACAGCCCGGATACGCCATTGAATACGACTACGTTGACCCGCGCTCGCTTTCCCCAAGCCTTGAGCTACGGGAGCAAGCGGGTTTGTACTTGGCGGGCCAAATCAATGGAACGACTGGATATGAGGAAGCGGGTGCTCAGGGATTAATGGCCGGTTTGAATGCTGCACGGTCTGCGTTGGGCCAGGAACCTTTCATTATTTCTCGTTCGAGTGGGTATATTGGGGTGATGATCGATGATCTGATCACCCGTGGCGTAGCAGAACCATATCGCATGTTCACATCCCGGGCTGAGTTTCGTCTTTCGCTTCGTGCTGACAATGCGGACCAACGACTTACTGAGCTGGGGCACGAATTTGGATGTGTTTCCAAAGAACGCGCAGAAACTTTCCGAAGAAAGCAGGATGCGCTGACATCTGCAAAGTCGAGACTGATCGGAATAGAGGTTTCCCCAACTGAAGCGGATGCCAAAGGCTTCAAAGTGCGAGCTGATGGAAAGAAGCGCAATCTGATGGAGCTTCTAAGCTTTCCAAATATTGGGTTCGATGACCTAAAAATGGCTTGGCCTGATTTGGAAGGAGTCCCGACGGACATTGGCGAGCAGCTTTCCAAAGAGGCGCTTTATGCGAATTACTTAGATCGGCAAGACAGAGACGCTGCCGCCTTGAAAAAGGACGAAGCAATCGAAATCCCGAACGGGATGCGCTATGATGATATAAAGGGACTTTCAATTGAGATGATTGAAAAGCTCAATAAAATAGGGCCGAACTCGATTGGTCAGGCGTCGCGAATTGAGGGTATGACGCCGACAGCCATCACGTTGATCCTTGGTCGTCTTCGTGTTGACCAAAAGAAATCTGCCTAGTCACTTGTCTGGGATCTCATCGACCGATTTAGATGTTTCACGTGAAACAATGGCGGCCTTGGAGGAGTATGTTCGACTTCTTGAAAAGTGGAACAAGTCCATAAACCTTGTTGCCAAATCCACACTTGAAGCGGTTTGGGAACGTCATATTGCGGATTCTGCGCAGCTTTTTTCAGAGCTACCAAGCACAACTAAATCACTAGCTGATTTGGGGACAGGCGGTGGTTTGCCGGGCATGGTCTTGGCAATCATTGCAAATGAGGCAATGCCGGATATGAGCGTAACTTTGGTTGAATCGGATGCGCGGAAATGTGCATTTCTGACTACGGCCGCGACAAAGTTGGGCTTAGGTGTAAGCGTCAAAAACGAACGCATTGAGCAACTTGACCCGCTAGGCGCTGATGTCATCACCGCACGGGCACTCACGTCGCTCGACCGGCTGCTTGAATTTGCACAACGCCACAGCAAGGAAGCTGGCCAGTGCCTTTTTTTAAAAGGTCAGGACCATCGAAAAGAGATTGAGGACGCGCGAAAAATGTGGTGTTTCGATATGGATATCATTCCAAGCATCACGAATCCGGACGCTGCAGTGCTTCGGGTCGAAAATATTAGGCCGAGATAAGAAATGACCAGCCAAAAGCCACGTATTATCTCGATCGCAAACCAAAAAGGTGGAGTTGGGAAAACGACGACGACAATTAACCTTGGCGCATCCCTGGCTGCAAAAGGTAAGCGGGTTCTGATTATCGATTTGGATCCGCAGGGAAACGCATCCACAGGGCTTGGTATTGATCCAAAGGCGCGTCGCAAAACAACTTACGATCTTCTTTTGAATGAGACGCTTCTCACAGAAACCTCTATTGAAACCGCTGTTCCAAATCTGCTTATCACACCAGCAACGACGGATTTGAGCTCTGCGGATCTCGAGATGGTGACGGCAACCAGACGGGTATTTCTGCTCGGGGATGTTATAAAAAGCGCAAACACAGACGATCTGGAATTGGATTTCATTCTTATCGACTGCCCGCCGTCGCTGAATTTGTTGACGCTGAACGCGATGGTTGCTTCAGATTCCGTGCTTGTGCCGCTTCAGGCTGAGTTCTTTGCTTTGGAAGGTCTATCACAACTTCTTCTGTCCATCCGGGAAATACGGGAAACTGCGAACCCAAAGCTAAGAATGGAAGGTATTGTGTTAACGATGTACGATAAGCGCAATAACTTGTGTCACCAAGTTGAAACCGATGCACGGGAGAACCTCAAAGGGCTCGTCTTTAAGACGATGATTCCTCGGAATGTTCGTTTGAGTGAAGCACCGTCTTTCGGGCTTCCGGTGACAAATTACGATCCAACATCACGGGGTGCCATGGCATATAAGGCCTTGGCTCAGGAAATGTTGGAACGATTAACCGCATAGGGCAAGCAAATGGCTGAAAGAAAAGAGAAAAGAGGTTTGGGTCGCGGGCTGTCCGCATTGATGGCCGATGTTGATCTAGGCTCAGAGCCGCAGGGTGCTGATGCGGGTGGGCCGCGCCAGGGTCAACTGACTGTGCCGGTTGAGAACATCCACCCAAACCCCGATCAGCCACGTCGCGATTTTGACCGAGGGGCCTTAGAAGATCTTGCTAAGTCGATCGCTGAAAAGGGCGTGATTCAACCATTGATCGTCCGAGAGGAACTTGGAAAACCTGAACATTATCAAATAGTTGCAGGTGAACGACGCTGGAGAGCGGCGCAAATCGCGCAACTTCACGAACTGCCAGTTGTTATTCGTGAGTTCAGCGATACTGAAGTTCTTGAGGTCGCAATTATTGAGAATATTCAACGCGCGGACCTTAACCCGATCGAAGAAGCGCTTGGATTTCAACAACTGCAAGACCGATTTGGGCATACGCAAGAACAACTCGCGCAGGCATTGGGAAAAAGCCGTAGTCACATTGCCAATATGTTGAGACTGCTCAATTTGCCAGATGCTGTTATGTCGTGGGTACGGGATGGGTCGCTGAGCATTGGCCATGCGCGCGCGCTTATTACAGCAGAAAACCCCGTTGATCTTGCGCGGCAGGTTATCGCGAAACAGCTTTCCGTCCGGGAGACAGAGAAGCTTGCGAAGAAAACGCAGTCAGAAGCGGGTCAGGCGCCCAAAACTGCAAAGCAAAGGCCAGCCGACAAGGATGCAGACACACGTGCCTTGGAGGGTGATTTGTCTGCGAACCTCAAAATGAAGGTGTCGATTGATCATGACAGCGGCAAGGAAAGCGGTAAAGTCAGTATTTCCTATAAGGATTTCAATGAACTAGATGAACTTTGCCGCAAGCTGATCTCACAATAGACAGCGTTAACAAATCAGCTCTTCGAGGATCTTGTTCAACAGAATCCGTCGTGACGGCGGGACAACCAAGCGGCGCTCCGTCATCTCAACAAAACCGTCGGCCAACAGGTTTTCCAACGCTCTCTCAGAAATCAAATTCGGGGCAAGGTCATTGATGCGATCAAGGTCGCAACCTTCTGCCAGACGCAAAGACATCAGTAGGTACTCAGTTGCTTGATCATTTTTTGTGATCACATCTTCGACAGACGTTCCGGTACCAGTTTTTCTGACAGCATCAAGCCAAGCAGACGGGGACAAAACGGTTTCAGTCGCATAGCGGGTCTCAGCGATTGAATACCTGCCATGAGCGCCAGGTCCAATGCCCAGGTAGTCGCCACCTCGCCAGTAAATTAGGTTGTGTTTCGATTCTTGATCCTGCCTTGCGTGGTTCGAAACCTCATATGCAGGCAGGCCAGCGACGGCAGTTTCTTCCTGTGTGAACAGAAACATATCCGCTGCCCGATCTTCGTCCGGCAATCCCCGCAACAACCCTTTCGCGAAGCGATCACCGAATGCTGTGTTTTCCTCAATTGTGAGTTGATAGAGCGAAAGATGTGATGGCTCAAAGCTTAGCGCTTTTTGAAGTTCTTCTGACCAATCACTGAGCGTCTGATCTTGGCGCGCATAAATCAGGTCGAAATTGGTTCGATCGAAGGTTGATCGCGCGATTTCCAGCGCATTTAACGCGTCTTCAACAGAATGAAGACGGCCCAATACTTTCAAATCATGGTTATTTAGAGACTGAATACCAAGGGACACCCTGTTCACTCCGGCTTGCTTGTATCCGCTGAACCGTGAGGCTTCTACCGATGTCGGATTGGCTTCCAGAGTGATTTCGATATCATTCGCCAGCGGCCAGGTTTCATGTACCTTATCCAAAATCCGCTCAACCAAGCTAGGATCCATCAGGCTTGGAGTGCCGCCACCAAAGAAAACTGAATTTAAGATGCGCTGGTTGCTGAAACGGCCGACACGATCAATTTCTGACAGATACGCATTTGCCCAGTCCTCTTGGTCGATCTTTGCCACGACATGGCTGTTGAAATCACAGTAGGGACATTTGGCCTGGCAAAAGGGCCAGTGAATATAGAGGCCGAATCCAGCGCTGGGATCACTGCTCAAAGAGTGTCACCAATTTTCGGAACGCATCAGCGCGATGGCTGATCTTGTTCTTTTGCCATCGGTCCATTTCACCAAACGTTTCGTTGAACCCGTCAGGCTGGAAGATAGGGTCGTAGCCATGTCCCTGATCGCCACGCATCGGCCAAACAACTTGGCCTTCCATGACGCCGGGGAAAACCTCATCATGGCCATCGGGCCAGGCTAGCACCAATGTACAACAAAAACGCGCTGTCCAAGGCTGTTCTGCTCCCGATTCAGAAAGCTCTCTCTTCGCCCGCGCCATCGCCAGTTTGAAGTCTCGACCAGACTCTGTTTCAGCCCAATCCGCGGTATAAACCCCTGGTGCGCCACCCAGGGCATCAATTTCGATACCACTGTCATCAGCCAGGGCGGGCAAGCCTGTCGCTTTTGCTGCGGCATGCGCCTTTATTCTCGCGTTTCCGACAAAAGTCGTCTCAGTTTCTTCGGGTTCCGGAAGGTTATGGGACGCAGCCGAAGACACCGTAATCCCAAACGGTTTCAGCAAATGCTCAATCTCTTCAAGCTTCCCTTGATTGTGGGTCGCGATAAGAAGTTGCTGTCCGTCAAACTTCCGCATTGTCTATTCCGATACAGCCGCTTTTTGGGCAGCGACGAGTTCAGCGATACCTTTTTCCGCCAAATCCATCATCTGATCTAACTCCGCACGGCTGAAGGTCGCACCTTCTGCCGAACCTTGTACTTCGACCATTCCGTTTGATCCCGTCATCACAAAATTCGCGTCGGTGCCCGCATCGCTGTCTTCCAGATAATCGAGATCCAGAACCGGCTGACCCGCATATATTCCACAGCTCACGGCAGCTACATGTTCTGTAAGCGGATCTGATTTTATGTCACCTGCTTTGATCAAAGCTTGCACTGCAAGTTTCAATGCGACCCAGCCACCAGTGATAGAGGCGCATCGTGTCCCGCCATCGGCCTGGATCACGTCGCAGTCGACGACGATCTGCCGTTCACCCAAAGCAACACGGTCGATACCCGCACGCAAGGAACGCCCAATCAATCGCTGGATTTCTTGCGTCCGTCCAGATTGACCGTTCTTCGCCTCCCGCCGCATGCGAGTGTTTGTTGCGCGCGGCAGCATCCCATATTCAGCTGTCACCCAACCAAGACCAGAATTTCGCAAGAATGGCGGCACGCGTTCATCGATCGAGGCAGTGCACAAAACATGCGTATTTCCGCATTTTATCAAGCAGGACCCTTCCGCATGCATTGTTACGCCTGTTTCAATTGAAATTGGGCGCATCATGTTTAAATCACGGCCAGATGGGCGCATCAGGTGTCCTTTCGAAAAGTTTGCGATCAGATACCCTTGCGGAGCGACGGGTTGCAAGCGAGATTGCGGGCTGTGACGACACAAGCAGAAGAAGCATGACGCACGGACAAGAAATACTTGGGGAAATGACAGATCGCAGCCGCGAAGTTTTTCAGCGGGTGGTGGAAGCGTATCTGAGCACTGGTGATCCGGTTGGCTCAAGAACGCTGGTGCGGGCGCTGAGCGAAAATGTAAGCGCAGCAACGGTGCGCAACGTTATGCAGGATCTCGAATTTCTAGGCTTATTGGATAGCCCCCATGTTTCAGCTGGGCGAATTCCTACGCAAAGTGGTCTGCGGATGTTTGTTGACGGCATTCTGGAAGTTGGTGAGCTTCAACCTGAAGATCAGCGCAAAATTGACGCGTCCTTGCAATCCAATGAACGTGATGTCGCGACGATGCTTGATCATGTTAGCTCCGCGCTTTCGGGCCTAACACAGGGCGCAAGCCTTGTTCTGTCGCCAAAGCATGAAGCCCCGATCAAGCATATTGAATTTGTTAGTCTTGCCGCGGATCGTGCGATTGCCGTTCTGGTCTTTGCCGATGGTCATGTAGAAAACCGGATATTCCGACCGCCACTTGGCCAGACCGCGTCTTCCATGCGTGAGGCTGCAAATTTTCTAAATTCATTGGCGGCCGGGCGCAGTATATCCGAGTTGAAAAAAGGATTTCAGGCAGAAATTTCCAGCAGGCGACAAGAGATTGATGAGGTTGCCCGCGAAATGGTCGAAGCTGGGGTTGCGGTTTGGGAGAATGAAGGCTCCACGACGGAACGCCTGATCGTGCGGGGCCGTGCGAATCTGCTTGAAGAAGCAGAAGACGTCGACACGTTGGAGCGTATCCGGACGCTGTTTGACGACCTTGAACGCAAGCGCGATATCGCTGAATTCCTCGAATTGACCGAAGAAGGCGAGGGTGTGCGCATTTTTATTGGCTCAGAGAACAAACTCTTTTCACTTTCGGGTTCCTCTTTGGTCGTCTCTCCCTATATGAACGCTGATCGAAAGGTTGTCGGTGCAATCGGTGTGATTGGGCCAACACGACTGAATTATGGACGAATTGTTCCGATAGTGGATTACACAGCGCAACTAATCAGCAAGCTGATATCTGATGGCGGTTAAAGGATGACCATGAACGCGAAGAACGACGAAGAATTTCTGGATGACCCTTTGGAGGCCTATGCCGAAGAAGAAGTGGACATTATGGAGCTCGCTGAAGATGAGGCGACCGAAGCTTTGGTGCTTGAGCGCGACCAATTGAAAGACAGGTTGCTGCGCGCATTGGCTGATGCAGAAAATATGCGTAAGCGCGCTGATCGTGATCGCCGCGAAGCGGAAATGTATGGCGGATCAAAACTTGCTCGCGATATGCTGCCCGTCTTCGACAACCTGAAACGTGCTGTCGATGCCGCTGATGAAACACAACGCGAAGCCGCGAAAGCCGTTTTCGACGGTGTTGAACTGACGCTCCGCGAATTGATCAGCGTTTTCAGCAAGCATGGAATCGAGCCTATTCAGCCTGAAATCGGGGACAAGTTCGACCCGCAGATGCATCAGGCGATGTTTGAAGCACCGCTGCCTGACACAAAAGCCGGTGAAATCATTCAGGTAATGACAGTTGGGTTCATGCTCCAGGACAGATTGCTGCGAGCGGCACAGGTCGGCGTTTCCTCAACTCCGGGCTAGCATGTCCTTTAAGTCATAAAGCAGCTGCAAAGCTTCTCTGGGCGTTAGCGCGTCTGGAGAAATTTCAGTCAACGCCTCTTCGACTTCAGACGTCTTTGGTGCCAGTGCTGGTGCTGAAGGCTGTGCTGAAAACAGCGGCAGGTCATCGATCAACGTAGACTGCTTCCCGCCGCTTTCCCTTTTGCCTTTTTCGAGGGCATCCAGAACAACCCGCGCGCGGGTCACGACAGATGCGGGAAGTCCGGCGAGTTTGGCAACTTGAACGCCATAGGATCGGTCGGCGGCCCCTGAATGGACCTCGTGCAGGAAGATCACATCACCTTCCCATTCACGAACAGCGACAGTGGCGTTCTCCACGCCCTGCAATTTGCCCGCGAGTGCTGTGAGTTCGTGATAATGCGTGGCGAAAAGGGCGCGACACCGGTTCACCTCATGCAAATGCTCCAGCGTTGCCCAAGCAATTGAAAGGCCGTCATAAGTTGAGGTGCCGCGCCCAATTTCGTCAAGAATGACAAAGGCACGATCATCTGCCTGATTCAGGATAGCAGCGGTTTCAACCATTTCGACCATGAAAGTCGACCTGCCGCGGGCAAGATCGTCAGATGCGCCGACGCGGCTGAAGACCTGTGACACCAGCCCCAAACGCGCTGATTTGGCGGGAACAAACGATCCCATCTGCGCAAGTATTGTGATGATTGCGTTTTGCCGAAGGAACGTTGATTTACCAGACATATTGGGGCCGGTCAGCAGCGATATCTTTGCGTCCTTGGCTTCCGCAGTTAGATCGCAGGAGTTGGCAATAAACTGATCACCACCACCTGATTTAAGAGCCTGTTCCACCACAGGATGCCGCCCGTCGACAATTTCAAAATCTCGCGAAGTGTCAACTTGGGGTCTGGAATAGTCCTGACTTACAGCAAGGTCGGCAAGACCTGCGCTCAGGTCCAGTTCCGCGAGTGTTTGCGAAACTTCCCCCAGCTCAGTGGCGCTTTCCAACAGCAGTTTCCGCAGATGCTCGAATGCAATCTTCTCCAGCTCAATTGCCCTGCTTCCAGCATTGAGAATTTTTGTCTCTAACCCGGAAAGTTCTACGGTTGTGAAACGAACGGCATTTGCTGTGGTTTGACGGTGTATGAAAGTCTTCGACAAGGGTTCAGAAAGCATCTTTTCTGCGTGGGTCGCGGGCGTTTCGATGAAATAACCAAGCACATTGTTATGCTTGATCTTCAAGGCCGACACCTTGGACAACTCAGTGTAGTCTTTTTGAAGCCCAGCGACCACCTGACGACCGTCATCACGTAGCGTTCGCGCCTCGTTCAACTCATCGGAATATCCATCGCTGATAAAACCCCCGTCGCGGGCCAGCAGGGGCGGTTCTTCGATCAGCAGCTTTTCAAGTGTTGCCAAAACGTCGGCCAAGGAGGCCAGATTTGAGGGTGCATCGGCAAAAAGCTCTGGGACATCCTCTTGTTTCAACGCTTTCGCCAGTGTGATGGCTGCCCGAAGCCCGCCACGTATCGCAGACAAGTCGCGTGGACCGCCGCGCTCCATCGCAAGACGGGACAGCGCGCGCTCAATGTCGGGGGCCTTTCGAAGAGTATCCCGCGCCGATCCTCTGATATCGCTGCGCTTCAACAACCAATCCAGCGCATCCAACCTGCGATTGATAACCGCAATGTCCGTAGATGGGCTTGCCAGACGACGGTCGAGCAGACGACCGCCGGAGGGTGTTAGTGTCCGGTCAATCGCATCGATCAAAGATCCTTTGCGTCCGCCACTCAGGCTTTGTGTCAGCTCAAGGTTTTTCCTTGTTGCTGCATCGATGTGCAGAGCTTTCCCAGTAGTTTCACGAACTGGCGGACGTATAAGCGGCAGTTTCCCTTTTTGGGTAATTTCAAGGTAATCAATGATGCCACCCAAAGCGGAGATCTCGGCCCGTGTAAATTGCCCGAATGCTTCGAGCGAATCGACACTAAATAGGCTCAATATGCGTTTTTCAGAAGATGTTGAATCGAAGCTGGCCCGTGAGAGGGGTGCGGCGACAGCACCACTTTCTTCCACAAGCTCCTGAATTTTCTCTGCTAGGTCTTCCGCGAGAATAACCTCGCTAGGGGCGAGCCGCGCAAGGTCTGGGGACAGCCGGACAATGGGGCATTGGCAAACACGGAATTCGCCTGTCGAAATATCAACCCAGGCAAGGGCGGACTCACCACGGATTTCGGAAAAAGCCGCAAGGAAGTTGTTCCTGCGTGCGTTGAGCAAAGTGTCTTCTGTCAGTGTCCCTGGCGTGACGAGCCGTACGACATCACGTTTAACGACGGATTTTGACCCGCGCTTCTTCGCCTCTGCGGGGTTTTCAAGCTGTTCGCAAACCGCGACGCGAAATCCTTTTCGAATAAGTGTCAGCAGATAGTTTTCTGCGGCGTGGACGGGAACACCGCACATGGGAATGTCGTTGCCAAGATGTTTACCGCGCTTTGTCAGCGCGATATCCAGCGCTTCTGCGGCGGCGACGGCATCGTCAAAGAACATCTCGTAGAAATCGCCCATGCGATAGAACAGCAAGGCGTCCGGGTGCCGCTCCTTGATCTCGAGAAATTGCGCCATCATGGGCGTGACAGATGGATTTTGTGCGTTCAATGCATCCCCCGAAGCTCGCCCGACAAGCTTACAAATAGTGTGGATCGGACGAAAGGTCTAAACGGTTGCCTCCCACCTCAGAACAGCCATACGCTGGAGATCCGTATAGACAGGATGGTGGGAATGGCGATTTATAATTTGGGATCGATCAACGCGGACTACTTTTACCGCGTACCGCATTTGCCAGCTCCGGGTGAAACCCTATTGGCAAATAGCCATAATGTTGGATTGGGCGGAAAAGGCGCAAACCAATCAGTCGCTGCTGCTTTGGCGGGTCGCGAAGTGCACCATATCGGTGCGGTTGGATCTGATAGTGGTTGGATTTTACAACGGCTCAAGGGGAGCGGCGTACTTTGTGATCACATCTCAATCTCTGACGATGCGACAGGACATGCTGTTATCTATGTCGATGACGAGGGGGAGAATTCAATTGTTCTCTTTCCGGGGGCAAATAGGACTCTAAAAAAGGAAATAGTAGAGAAGTCCGTTGTGGGTTCGGGAGAAACTGACCTGCTGCTCCTGCAAAATGAAACGTCTCTGACAGCGTATTGTGCGGAGATTGCTGCGGCCAAGGGCGTCAAGGTCATTTACTCAGCGGCCCCTTTCGATCCCGATGCATTGAACAGCGTTCAGCCATTTCTGGACGTTCTGCTTCTGAACGAGATTGAAGCCGAACAATACCACGCAGCGTTTGGGAAAGCTGTTCAAGATAGCGGTGTTCCGCATGTTGTGATCACAAAGGGATCATCCGGGATCGAATATTGGAACGATGGAAATGTAACTGAAGTTGCGGCCATTCCAGCCAAACCCGTTGATACAACAGGGGCGGGAGATTGCTTTGCCGGTTATTTTGCAGCTGGGATTGATGAAGGTATGGACTTTGTGACTGCGATCCAGTTGGGAGCTGCCGCCGCTTCAATCAAAGTTGGCAGATCCGGAACGTCAGATGCGTTTCCAAAAAGGGCGGAGGTCGATGCCTTGTTAAAGGCGCATCGCTAGCTCTTCATTTCGTCCCAGAACGATTTCACCTTGGAGAAAAACTTCGACAGCTGAGGGTTGTTTTCAGCGCTAAGTTCTTCGAACTCCCGCAGAAGTTCTTTCTGCTTGGCCGTCAGGTTCACAGGGGTCTCAACGGCAAGCTCGATGAACATATCCCCGGTGTTACCGCCGCGCAGGGATGGCATCCCTTTGTTGCGCAAGCGCATCTGACGACCGGATTGGCTGCCAGATGGAACTTTTACACGGCTACGACCGCCATCTATTGTCGGAACTTCGACATCGCCGCCGATTGCGGCTGTCGTCATCGACACTGGAACGCGGCAAAACAGGTCTACGCCGTCGCGTTGAAACAGGTCGTGTTCTTCAACCTCAACGAAAATATACAAATCGCCCGGGGTTCCCCCGCGCAGTCCAGATTCGCCCTCGCCCGCAAGGCGAATACGTGTGCCAGTTTCGACACCGGCAGGGATATTGACGCTTAGCGATCTGTCTTTTTGTGTTCGTCCAGCGCCGTTGCAGGTTTTGCAAGGATTGCTAATTACTTGGCCAATACCGGAACAGGTTGGGCATGTACGCTCAACCGTGAAGAACCCTTGTTGCGCACGTACCTTGCCCATTCCCGAACACGTCGGGCAGGTCATCGGTTCCGATCCGCTTTCTGCGCCAGAACCATCACAGCTGTCACAAGACACGGATGTTGGGACGGTTATCGCTTTCTGAGCACCGGAAAATGCCTCTTCCAGGTCAATTCTCAGGTTGTAGCGTAGGTCAGATCCACGGGAGGACCGTTGCCGTCCACCACGCTGCCCGCCGCCCCCCATGAAGTCGCCGAACAGGTCCTCAAAAACATCGGAAAATGCGCTGGCGAAGTCACCCTGACCGCCAGCCCCGGGGCGTGGACCACCGCCCATTCCACCTTCAAAAGCGGCGTGGCCGTAGCGGTCATAGGCGGCTTTCTTGTCGCCGTCTTTCAGAACTTCATAGGCTTCGTTGGCGTCTTTGAATTGGGCTTCGGCATCAGGATTATCGGAATTACGGTCGGGATGAAGCTCTTTCGCTTTGCTGCGATATGCTTTTTTGATCTCTTCGGGGGATGCCCCGCGAGAGATACCCAAAACCTCGTAATAATCGCGTTTTGCCATGATTTAGAGCCTTTCCCTTAAACCAAGAAGACCGGCCAGACAGAAAGTCTACGGCCGGTCATCAAGTTTGGGCTGCGCAAATTATGCGCGCTTGTCGCCGTCCAGATCTTCGAAGTCTGCATCGACGATGTCTTCGTCAACGCTGCGTGGATTTTCATCCTCACCGTCTTCTGGCGCAGCCGCTGCAGCTTCATCTTGCTGAGACTTGTAGATCGCCTCGCCAAGTTTCATGGCTGCTTCGGTCAGGTTCTGGATGCCACCTTTGATCTTGCCGGCATCTTCTGTTTCCAGAGTTTCCTCCAGAGCTTTCATTGCCAGTTCGATGACTTCCACTGTAGATCCGTCAACTTTGTCGCCGTGATCTTCAAGTGACTTCTTTGTACCGTGCAGCAGGCTTTCGGCCTGGTTCTTGGCTTCAACAAGTTCTTTACGCTCGGCGTCTGCTTCCGCGTTCGCTTCCGCATCCTTGACCATTTGCTCGATGTCATCATCGGACAGACCGCCAGAGGCTTGGATCGTGATCGCTTGTTCTTTGCCTGTACCTTTATCTTTCGCACCGACGGTCACGATGCCGTTTGCGTCGATATCAAAGGTAACCTCGATCTGCGGCAAGCCACGTGGTGCTGGTGGGATTTCTTCAAGATTGAACTGACCGAGCATCTTGTTGTCGGCTGCCATTTCCCGTTCACCCTGGAACACACGCAGTGTCACAGCGTTCTGGTTGTCTTCCGCCGTCGAGAAGATCTGCGACTTCTTCGTCGGGATCGTCGTGTTGCGGTCGATCAAGCGGGTGAACACACCACCAAGGGTTTCGATCCCCAAGGACAGGGGTGTTACGTCCAGAAGAACAACGTCTTTGACGTCGCCTTGCAGGACACCGGCTTGGACTGCGGCACCCATGGCAACGACTTCGTCCGGGTTCACACCTTTATTGGCTTCTTTTCCGAAGAACTTAGAAACCTCTTCGATGACCTTTGGCATCCGCGTCATACCACCGACGAGGACAACCTCATCAATGTCAGATGTGGACAGGCCCGCATCTTTCAGCGCGTCTTTACACGGCTTGATGGAGTTCTTGATCAGGTCAGAGACCAGTGATTCCAACTTTGCACGTGTCAGTTTCATAACCATGTGCAATGGCTGACCACCGTTTGGATCCATGGAGATAAACGGCTGGTTAATTTCTGTCTGAGAGGACGACGAAAGCTCAATCTTCGCTTTTTCAGCAGCTTCTTTCAGACGCTGCAGCGCCATCTTGTCTTTGGTCAGATCAACACCGTTTTCCTTTTTGAACTCCTCAGCGAGGTAGTTCACGATGCGCATGTCGAAATCTTCACCACCAAGGAACGTGTCCCCGTTGGTGGATTTTACTTCGAACAGACCGTCATCAATTTCAAGAATTGTGATGTCGAATGTACCGCCGCCAAGGTCGTAGACTGCGATGGTTTTTGTTTCTTTCTTGTCGAGGCCGTAAGCCAACGCAGCCGCTGTCGGCTCGTTGATGATCCGCAGCACTTCGAGACCAGCGATCTTGCCGGCATCTTTTGTAGCCTGGCGCTGGGCGTCGTTGAAATACGCAGGAACCGTAATGACCGCTTGTGTCACGTCTTCACCAAGATAGCTCTCGGCGGTTTCTTTCATCTTTTGCAGGATGAAAGCAGAGATTTGGCTAGGGGAGTATTTCTCACCGCCAGCTTCGACCCATGCGTCACCGTTGCCACCGGCAACGATGTCGAATGGCATGTTCTTTTTCTCTTTGTTGATGTCTGCGTCGTCATAGCGACGACCGATCAGACGTTTTACAGCAAAGATTGTGTTGGACGGGTTGGTAACGGCTTGGCGTTTTGCAGCCTGGCCAACCAGACGCTCACTGTCTGTAAAACCAACAATAGAGGGTGTTGTGCGCGCACCTTCAGCGTTTTCGATAACGCGTGGTTGAGAGCCATCCATGATGGCAACGCAGGAGTTCGTAGTTCCGAGGTCAATACCAATGACTTTAGCCATTTGCTTCGTCCTTTCTTTGCGGCGATAATTTGGAGAACAGGCCCATTTCGGCTCCCGCCCTCCGATCCCAAGATGACCGAGGGGATAAGACCCCATCAGAGTTCGGAGGGTATATAAGGAGCGTCGGGAGGGCCTGCAAGGCAAGGGAGTGCCAGAAAGTCGCGTTTTTGTGATAATTCTGCCATTGGACGGCGATCGAGGATAAAAATGGGACTTTCGGTTTGACCCCGGATTTGGAGATCAACGGATTCAAGATTTACGAACGTTTCCTGTCCTTGGAGGCGCAGGAAGCAATGGTTGGCGATTTACGCGATGTTGCAAAGCGTGCGCCGTTTCGCCAACCGGTCGTACCGAGCGGTAAAAAGATGTCCGTTCGGATGACAGCCGCAGGTGAATTTGGCTGGCTTACTGACGGGTCAGGCTACCGCTATTCAGATCTTCAGCCGGATGGATCAGGTTGGCCAGAGATCCCCGATACATTCTTGCAGGTTTGGGACGCGCTTTCGGGGGTGTCCCGGCGGCCAGATAGCTGCCTGGTCAATTACTACGGGGAAGGCGCAAAGATGGGGATGCATCAAGATCGTGATGAGACCGATATGGGCTGGCCCGTGGTTTCCCTATCACTGGGTGATGAGGCGATGTTTCGAATGGGTGGGACAAACCGATCCGACAAGACCAAAAGTGTCTGGCTACGGTCAGGAGATGTTGTCGTGATGGGCGGTGAGGCGCGACTTGCATATCATGGTGTCGACCGGATCAAGTTCGGAACCTCACCGTTGCTGCCAAAAGGCGGCCGGCTGAACGTCACACTGCGCGTCTCGCAATAGGATTACTTGCCAGCGACCCAGCTGATGGACGCGTGCTTGCGGCCATGGAATTCACCCATCAGCCCGACCATGATCAAAACGACCGTTACGGTGATCGGGTATTGGTAGTTTGTGAACATCGGGTTGTAGTTGATGAAGGTGAAGCCGCGCGCCTGATCAATTGCGTGAAACAACGGGTTCCAATCGAACATGACCAGAATGGAGCTAGGAAGCGTGTTAGCCACAAACATCTTTCCCGAGGCAATCATATTCGCCCGCGAATAAATTGTTGTCAGGGCCCCTGATACAAGAGGATAAAACGGCCGAATGGCCATGAACACCAACCCGACACCAACGCCCGAAATCCATGCCAGGAGGAACATAGCGATTGCCCCGATAGGTTTGTCAATTTCGACAGGGTGCCAAGCGACATGGACCACAAAGAGGATCATCGCAGCTGAAAGTGTTTGCAGATAAAGCGATGACAGTGCTGAAGACGTAATCGCAATCGCCGTGTTCATTGGGGCGTGCATCATCATTGCAGATGTTGGCCCCTCAGCTTTTGAAACGGCCCCGACCGCTTTTGTATGGGTCAAGAACAGGAAGATGCCGGACAGAAGGTAAAGTATAAAATCACCTCGGATCGCCGAACCGCGAAGGCCAAGAACCGCATAAAATAGCCAGAACGCAGCAACAAAGACGACCGTCTGCATCATGTTGGCGAACAGGCCAACGATTGGATTTCGATGGGTCTTGCGGACATGCCGGGTCGTGCTGATGTAGATCAGATCAATCAGCGCAAGCGCCGATCTGAAATTTGTGGTTCTTTGCTGTGTTGAGAACATCTGGGTGAAACCTGTCTCTGACCGCCGCTGCGCCGAGGTGCCGATCTTTGGGGCCGGAAAACTTGCTCAACGCGATTGGAGGCACCATAAGGTGCGAATTACGAACAATCAATAAACGCGACAGGAGAGCGGTGTTGGATAGGCGAAAAATGGAAGATGTGTTCCGAGCGCTGGCCCTGGAAGCGGGCGATATCATCATGGACATCTACAATTCCGACGACTTTGAGGTGAAATCAAAGTCAGATGACAGCCCGGTCACTGCAGCTGATGAAGCTGCAGATGCACATATCCGCAAAGGGTTGGCAGAGGCCTTCCCAGACATCATGGTCGTGACGGAGGAACATGCTGGAAGCCATACGAAAACGGCATCCTCCTTCATCATCGTTGACCCGTTGGACGGCACTAAAGAATTCATCAAGCGCCGGGGCGAGTTCACCGTGAATATCGCCTATGTCGAAGACGGCGTGCCTCAGCGCGGGGTCGTTTATGCGCCAGCGGTTGGCCGGCTGTTTTACACCAATGCGGATGGCGCTTCGGTTGAGGAAGCTGCACCGTTTTCCACAACTGCGAAGGGCGCTGTGTCAGTGATGTCAGTTTCCAAGCCCGACAATGATGCGCTGATCGTCGTTGCCTCAAAGTCCCACCGGGATGAAGCCACGGATAGGTACATCAATCGCTACAACGTCAAGGACATGACCAGCGCCGGTTCATCGCTGAAGTTCTGTCTTGTTGCTGCAGGAGAAGCGGATATTTACCCGCGCCTCGGTCGCACGATGGAATGGGATACGGCTGCCGGTGACGCCGTCTTGCGCGGTGCAGGCGGTCGCATGGTTCGGTTTGATACTCACGAGACTTTCAAATATGGCAAATTGGGCTATGAAAACCCGTTCTTTATCGCCCATGCGCCCGGCGTAGACTTGAAGGATCCCGAATGAGCGTTGCAATAGTAATCCCCGCACGGTTTGCGTCGAAACGCTATCCTGGCAAACCGCTTGTCCCTTTGAAAGGCGCGTCCGGGACATCTCAATCTTTGATTGAACGATCATGGCGGGCCGCGTGCGAGGTTTCGGGAGTGGACGCGGTCTATGTCGCGACAGATGACGCGCGCATCAAAGACGCATCCGAGGCTTTTGGGGCAGAGGTTCTCATGACCTCGGAAAACTGCCGAAATGGAACTGAACGATGCGCCGAAGCGGCTGATGTCCTGGGCAATGCGCATGAGATTGTCGTAAACCTGCAAGGCGATGCACCGCTGACGCCAGCCTGGTTTATCGAAGATCTGGTCGCGGGTTTGCGGGCAGATGATGCGGCTGGTATCGCAACTCCGGTTTTGCGCTGTGACGGTGCAATGCTCAATGACTTCCTGACAGACCGCAAAGCAGACCGGGTTGGGGGAACCACGGCGGTTTTTGGTGCTCAGAACCAAGCGCTCTATTTTTCGAAAGAAGTCGTTCCGTTTACATCAAAAACCTACGATGCGGCAGAACCAACACCGGTTTTTCACCATGTTGGCGTCTATGCGTATCGCGCGGCTTCGCTGCAGGCATACCCAACTTGGGAGATCGGACCGCTGGAAAAGCTTGAGGGACTGGAACAGTTGCGCTTTTTGGAAAATGGTCACCGAATTCTCTGTGTCGAAGTTCAAGCGAAGGGCCGCCAATTCTGGGAGCTAAACAACCCGGAAGACGTTCCGAAACTGGAAGAAATGATGGCGCAGATGGGTATGGAATGACCCAAACGGCGGTCAGCGTCATTGTGGTGAGCCGCAATCGGCCTGACGCGTTGCGGCTTTGTCTTCTTGCTCTAAAGTTTCAATTCTACGAAGCGTTCGAAATTGTTGTCGTTGCCGACCGCGCTGGGCTGGACGCCATTGCGGACCTTTCGTTTGTCGAACCAGAAAAGTGCATCCATTGTGATGCTGCCAATATATCCATTGCGCGAAACCTGGGCATTGAACAGGCGGGCGGCGAGCTGATTGCGTTCATAGACGACGACGCGATCGCGGAGCCGACCTGGCTGGAGTTCCTTGTCGCCCCCTTCGAGAATCCGCGTGTCGGTGCGACCGGGGGTTTTGTGCGCGGGCGAAACGGGATCAACTTCCAGTGGACCGCAGAGGCGTTGCAGCCCGATGGAACGCCAATTGATCTGGATATTTCAAAAACAACGATTTTTCACCCCGCAAAGGCAGGGGCGATAAAAACGCAAGGCACCAATTGCGCGTTTCGCCGGTCGGCCCTGTTGGACCTCGACGGGTTCGATCCTGCCTTTACGTTTTTTCTTGATGAAACCGACCTGAATTGGCGTCTTTGGAAAGCAGGAATTGCGACTGTAATTGTTCCAGAAGCTCAGGTTCAGCATCGCTATTTGGGCAATGACAACAGGACTCAATCCCGTGCAATAAAATCCCTTGGTCAGATCGGAACCAGCGTCGGGTATTTTCGCAAAAAACACGGATTGCCGGACAGTTTTCTAAACTATCACCGAGATCAGCAGCGGCGGCGGTGCATTGCACAGATGCGCGATGGCCTGCTGGAACCCAGGGATGTTTCTCTGCACTTGGCAGAATTCGATAGTGCGGTGACCGCTGTGCAAACCTTGGAGCATCCCGCGCAAGTTTCCTCCAAGGATGCACCGAAGTTTTTGCCGATCAACCGTGCTTGCGCCCCTAAAAACTCCGTCCATCTTTTGTGTCGCAGGTCACATCAAAGCGCAACATTCGCGGAAGCGGCGCGGCTTGCAGATACCGGGACCCCTGTCACAGTGTTTTCTTTTTCAGCGACAGCGCTCTTTCACCATTGTTGGTTTCACGAGGGCGGGTTTTGGGTGCAAAGCGGTGGCCAATTCGGAAAGTCCGACAGGGCAAGTACCGTTTTTCGTACCTACCGCTTGCGTGAAAGACATGAGAAAGAATTAAGCAGGCTAGAGAGATTCCGCCGATTTTTGCCGTTTCATGACCAATAGGCTGAAACTTTCCCCTTTGTGCCACTAAACTGCCGTGTTTGCAGAGTAACCCTAGGGCACGCAAGTTTGACAGATAGGTCCGCGAACCACTACGACGGGCTACGGAAACAGAGGACACAGTTAATGTCGAGAAAAGTAACGAAAGCAGTATTCCCTGTGGCTGGGCTTGGAACACGTTTTCTACCTGCAACGAAATCAATTCCTAAAGAAATCATGACCTTAGTGGACCGTCCACTAATTCAATACGCCATCGATGAAGCCCGTGCGGCCGGCATCAAAGAATTTATTTTTGTGACATCTCGCGGGAAAGGTGCGCTGGAAGATTACTTCGACCATGCGCCCTCGCTTGAAGAATCACTTGAGAAGAAGGGCAAACACGAGCTTCTGGAAACCCTTCGCGATACAAATATGGAAAGTGGCGCGATCGCTTATATCCGTCAGCACAAAGCATTGGGCCTTGGTCACGCCGTTTGGTGTGCCCGCCGTCTTATCGGCGACGAATCTTTTGCGGTTATTTTGCCGGATGACGTTATCGCAGCGGAAAAGCCGTGCCTCCAGCAGATGGTTGAAGCCCATCGTGAAACCGGTGGCTGTATGGTGGCCGCAATGGAAGTCTCACAAGAAAAGACCTCCTCCTATGGGGTTTTGGACATCAAGGAAGATATGGGCCACCTCGTGTCAGTGAACGGCATGGTAGAAAAGCCAAAGGCCGAAGACGCGCCATCAAATTTGGCTGTGATCGGCCGGTACATTCTGACACCGCGTATTTTGAAAAACCTTAACAAGATCAAAGAAGGTGCGGGTGGCGAAATTCAACTGACCGACGCGATTGCCCGCGAGATTGACGAGAAGGGTGATGTCTTTGGCTACCGCTTCCGCGGTCAGCGGTTCGATTGCGGTTCCAAAGCAGGGTATTTGCAGGCGACAGTCGCGTTTGGCCTGGCCCGTGACGAGCTCAAGGATGAGTTCTCCGGCTATTTGGATGAACTTTCGGGTATTCGCAAAGCCGCGCAGTAAACGCGCTTCATTGGGGTCCCGTTTTGTGGTGCCCCAAATGCGTCGCTTCGTTGATAAAATATTCTGCCAAGATTTGCTACCTTCCGAAAGTATACTAGCCTGACACCTGGTAAGGTCGATTGCTGGCGTGGTTCTGGAGGCCATGAACCTGATGGATGGTACTGATCAGAATATATCAATACCGTCGGTGCGATCATGTGCCGTCCTGTTGGACCTGACACGTCTGATTTCGCGGGTCGGGCGCGGCCCGGACACAGGAATTGATCGTGTCGAACGCGCCTATCTGGATTGGGCGTTAGAAAGCCCGGCACCGTTAAATTGTGTTGTTCGGACGTCTGCAGGAATTTCCATCCTTGATCGGGACGCGACAGAACAGTTGCGTGCGCGGCTGGACGGTCAAACAGATTGGGGAACGCGCGATGCACGCGCACTGGTCGGCGTTAAAACCCCAAAACCGCGATCACGTGCCGAAAGCGATGTTCGCCGGCTTTCCAAGTTTATGATCCGGAATGACGATCTGTCTGGGGCGCAACTTCCCGACAACAGCGTCTATTTGAACGTCGGGCATTCAAACCTGCGTTCCGATTGGCTTGGCAAAGTCAAAGCATCGGGGTTGAAAATAGCCAGCTTCGTTCATGATATTATTCCATTAGAGCATCCTGAGTTTCAGAAGCCCGGCGCTGCAACGTTGTTTGAGGCGAAGATGAAAGCTGTTCTTGCCAACTCCGATATCGTTATTACAAACTCCGTTGACACCAAAATGCGATTGCCCGCGACTTGCCCGATGGTTGTGGCCCCCCTCGGGGTCGCGTTGGAAAGTCAGGGTATTGAAGCAAAGCGCCATAGCAGACCCTATTTCGTAGTTCTGGGAACGATTGAGCCGCGGAAAAACCATGCGCTCCTTCTGGATATCTGGGAACAACACCGCCCCGACGCTGACTTGTACATTGTCGGTCAACGTGGCTGGAACAACGACGATGTATTCCGGCGGCTGGATGCTTACAAATCTGGCGGCAGAATTATTGAGATTTCGGATATGTCTGATCCGGACCTTGCTTCACTTTTGAAAGGCGCAAAAGCCCTCCTGTTTCCAAGCTTTGCGGAAGGTTTCGGGTTGCCTGGTCTTGAAGCGGCCTCTCTGGGTGTGCCGGTTATCTGTGGCGATCTTGCCATCCACCGGGAGACCTTGGGAAGCTACCCCGTTTACGCAGATATTGCTGATCTGTACGAATGGAAAAACGCGATCGAACAGGCGATTGCCGAGGACAACAAAGGGACTGCGCGGCCGATGCCAAAAATCCCAACCTGGGCAGATCATTTTGCGATTTTGGACCGTGCGCTAGGTCAATTGGTTGAGCACGCATAAAAGGCACCCGTCGAACCAAGATGAAATATCTCCAATCATATGCGCTGAGATGGCAGAGAAAACGTTGGTTATTTCGGGCGTTCCGGAAGCGGCGAGAATTGCGGATCGCATCGAACAAGACGGGGCAAATCTCATCCGGAGACGTGTTGCTGTTTTCAACGATCCGGAACGAGATCGTTCGGCTTCCGTATTTCCTGAAATATTATCGCGACATGGGTGTCGATCACTTCTTCTTTGTCGATAACGGCTCCAATGATGGATCAGCCGAGTATCTTGCCAAACAAGCGGATGTCACCGTCTTCTACACAGAGCATGGATACAAACGTGCCCGGTTCGGTGTGGATTGGCTAAACTGGCTGAAACGAAAATACGCACATGGCCATTGGTGTCTTGTCGTCGATGTTGATGAATTTTTGGTCTACCCATTCCATGACAGCCGCCCGATCAAGGCGTTAACCGATTGGCTGGATGCGTCATCGATCCGTTCCTTCGGTACGATGATCCTGGATATGTACCCGGAAGGGGCCGTCAACACAGCGACCTATGAGGCGGGCGAAGACCCGTTCGAAATCTCGCCGTGGTTTGACTCAGGGAATTATACGATCAAGCAGAACCCTGTTTTTGGGAATCTGTGGATACAAGGCGGTCCCAGGGCCCGGACATTTTTCCAAAGCAGCCCTGAACGTGCGCCTGCGCTGAACAAGATCCCGTTGGTGAAATGGCATAGGTCTTATGCTTACGTCAGCTCCACGCATATGCTTTTGCCGCGCGGGCTCAACCTGGTCTACGACCAATGGGGTGGAGAAAAGGCGTCTGGCCTTCTGCTTCATGCCAAGTTTCTGGATATTTTTGTCGAAAAATCCGTGGAAGAGCTGAAGCGGAACCAGCATTTTGCGAACAGCCATGAGTACAAGACCTACCTTACCGGGATGGAGGACAGTCCCGATATTTGGTGTGAGGCGTCCGAGAAGTTGGTGAATTGGCGGCAGTTGGAAATTTTGGGTCTGATGTCGAAAGGCAATTGGGCGTGAAGGTCGGTATCATCATGTTGGCGCACACGGCGTTAGGCCGCGCTGCGCAGGTTGCCCAATACTGGGCGCAATCAGGCTGTCCGATGGTGATCCATGTCGACAGCCGGACAGATCATGACGACTTCGTTTGGCTGAAAAACAAGCTGCGTGAATTTCCAGATGTCAGTTTTCTCAAGCGCGAAAAGTGTGAATGGGGCGGATGGTCCATTGTATCGGTGACGCAAGACGCGGCCACAAGGTTGCTGGAACAGGACGCTGATATCACGCATGTGTTCTTGGCCAGCGGTGCTTGTCTGCCGCTTCGGCCGGTGTCTGAACTCAAGAGCTTCCTTGCCGAGCATCCGAAAACCGACTTCATCGAATCCGTGACCACAGATGATGTGGATTGGACGGTCGGTGGCCTGGATCAGGAACGTTTCACCTTAAGGTTTCCTTTGTCTTGGAAGCGCCATCGTAGGCTTTTTGACGGCTATGTCAGGCTGCAACGACGGGTGAAATTTCAACGTACGATCCCTGAGGACATTGTCCCGCATATGGGGTCGCAATGGTGGTGCCTGACCCGTCAAACGATAAGCGCGATTTTGCAGTCAGACCGCCGTCCGGTTCATGACACGTATTTTCGCCGCGTCTGGATTCCGGATGAAAGCTATTTTCAAACGCTTGCGCGGCTCTATTCGCTGAAGATCGAAAGCCGTTCTCTGACGCTGTTCAAGTTTGATTTTCAGGGAAAGCCACATGTCTTCTACGACGACCATCTGCCGCTTTTGAAACGGTCAGACTGCTTTGTCGCGCGAAAGATCTGGCCGAACGCGGAAAAGCTGTATCGTGAATTTCTGCAGCACGGGGACAAGCCGGTAAAAATGGCAGAGCCCAATCCGCTAAGGATTGACCGGCTGTTCAGCAGATCAACGGAGCGCCGGACGCGCGGCCGACCCGGACTGTACATGCAAAGCAGGTATCCGGTTGATGGCTGGGAAAATGGGAAAAGCGCCGGAGCTTACTCTGTTTTCATCGGCCTTGATGATGTTGTGGAGAAGTTTGAAACTTGGTTGGAATCGCGCACTGGCAATCCCACACATGGAAGGTTGTTTGACCCGGAAAAAGTGAAGTTCCAAAACGCGGAGCCGTTTTTCCGTGGATGCATTTCAGACAGCGCGGAGCTGCGAAATTACGATCCGAGCAGCTTTCTTAGAAACCTTCTTTGGAATGGACGCGGTGACCATATCGCCTTTCAATTCAGCGCTGCCGACGAACAGGAAATCGTGCCGTTCCTTGCCTCTGACAGCAATGCAAATATTTCCATCGTGACTGGCGCGTGGATGATCCCGCTGTTCCATTCAAACTTGGATTTTTCCGAAATCCGGCAACGCGCAGCGCTCTTGCAACGTGCGGAGGCTAAGTTTCTTGAAACCTTCCGCGCTGGGCGTGCCAAAGCTCGTGTTAAGGTTTGGAACCTGGCGGAGTTTGTCGAAGAACCGATGCAGAACCTTCAGTTTATTCTCGACCGGCTGAACAGTGCAGGTGGCCATCGAATTAAGGAGGTTCCGCAGCTTGCAGATCTCAGCAATTTTGGAAAGTTCCTGCAGAACCTGAAAAATCAGGGGATGAGCCCGGCTAACATGGGCGATTTTTCGGTCGGCGAAGCAGAACCCCGTCCGTCGGTTCCGCAGCGCCCTTACGTGGTGAAGTAGATGCGCAGAGCCTTTGACTACTTTATCATCTTGGCCGGGATGCGCACAGGATCGAATTTTCTTGAAACAAGTCTTAACCAGCTTGGCGATGTTGAGGTTCTTGGCGAAGCTTTCAACCCGGTTTTCGTAGGTCATCAAAAGCAGCAAGAACTTCTTGGGTTTGATTTGAAAACCAGAGAGCGCGCGCCACTAGATCTGATTGAGAAGCTGTCCCGAATGGATGGCAAGATCGCGGGGTTTCGATTTTTTCACGACCACGATCCCCGCGTTTTGAAACATTGTCTGGCCGACAAGCGCTGTGCCAAAATTGTCCTGAACCGTGATCCTTTGGACAGTTTCGTTTCACTGCAGATTGCGCGGACAACGGGGCAATGGAAGCTGACCGATGGCAAGGGGCGAAAGTCTGCAAGGATACATTTCGACCCAAAGCCGTATGCAGAATTCTGTGCCTCGCGTGATGCGTTTCAACAATTGATACGCACGAAATTGCAAAAATCGGGACAGGCCGGATTTGATATTTCTTACCCAGAGCTGGCCGACGTGGATGTTCTGAACGGGCTTGCGGCCTATCTGGGATCGGATGAAACGATGAAGGCCCCATCCCGTACACTCAAGCAACAAAATCCGGGGGATATGCGTGAGAAAGTTGTCAATTTTGACGAGATGACCGCGCTTCTGAAACAGCCAGCCGGACTTGGGGTTGGGCAGATTGATCCGGAACCATCGCGCGGGCCGTCTGTGCCGGCTTTTGTTGTCAGTGATCCGCTCAAGCTGATATTTGCACCGCTGCGATCTGGTCCAACTGCCGAGGTTGCTGCCAGTTTGACCGCTGTCGGAGAGACGCGAACCGGTTTGACCCAAACGGACCTGCGAGCGTGGAAGCGAGACACTGAAGGCCATCGAAGCTTTACGGTGCTCCGTCATCCGTTGCCGCGCGCCTTCGCGGTATATCAAGAGTATTTCGTCACGGATCATCCAGACTACCGGGACCTCAAAGTCAGACTGTCCAACCACCAGAAGGTTACGGTCCCTTCTGATGGGGATCAAAGCACAGAGGCCCTTCGTGATGGGTTTGAAAGCTTCCTGCGGTTTCTAAAAGCGAACCTGTCAGGCGATACCAGTATTCCGATTGACCCGATTTGGGCAAGCCAAACGGTACTTCTTGATGGAATTGCCAATGTTTTGCATCCGGATTTCGTTTTGCGGGAAGACCAACTTGCGGATGGTTTGCGGAACCTTGGGGTGAAAGAACTGGTACAATCAAAGACGGACACCAATTTTGCGGCTCTGGGCGATATCTATTCCGAACGGGTGGAAAAGCTTTGTCGGTCCGCCTACCGCAAAGACTACATCAATTTCGGGTTTTCTAGCTGGACTTAAGCCGCCTTGGAGGCTGGGCCTTCTGTCAGGATCGCAAACAGCACGGCTGGGTCGTCATTTGCGCGAAGTTTGGCACAGATGTTTTCTTCCCGCATCGTACGCGACACCAGCGCCAGCGCCTTTAGATGCTCGACCCCGGCGGATTGCGGTGCGAACAATGCAAAAAACAAGTCAACCGGCTGTCGGTCCGCTGAATCGAAATCAACGGGTTTTTCGACGCGCAGGAAGACCGACTTTACATCTGTCAGATCAGCCAGTCTTGCATGGGGCAATGCCACGCCCTTGCCGACGCCTGTCGGACCTAGGCTTTCACGTTCCTGAAGGGCGTTGAACGTATCTGCGGCGGTCATGCCATAGGCGGATTCTGCAAGATCGCCGATCTCCTGAAAGAGCCGCTTCTTGCTGGAAATACTGGAGACGTTCCGAACAGCGTTCGGTTTCAGAATTCCGTTGATGTGCATTGCGTTCCTTACCCTTGCCCGAAGGCAAATTTAGCTTTGACCTGAAGGATCGATCCAACCGATATTGCCGTCGTCGCGCTTATATACCACGTTCAGACCCTGACTTCCTTCGTTTCGGAACACCAAAACAGGTGAACCTGCGATTTCCATCTGCATAACCGCCTCACCTACAGACAGGGAGGGGATCTTGGTTTCCATTTCTGCAACGATGATTGGTTGCAGGCTCTCAGGCTCAGTCTCTCCCGACTCGTCACCTCCCGCGAGGATATAAGAGGAAGCCGCCATAAGTTCAACTGGTTGTGAACGTACTTGGTGGTGGTCCTTCAAACGGCGTTTATAGCGCCGCAATTGCTTCTCCATTTTCTCAGCACATTGATCAAATGCAGCGTAAATTTCAGTGGCAGCGGCCTTTGCTTGCGTCGTTAGGCCGGTGGAAAGGTGAACGGTCGATTCGCAAACGAACTGGTGGGCATCCTTGGAAAACACCACTGTCGCGTCGGTCGGGCGTTCCGCATATTTGCCCACAATCTCATTGAGGTCGTTTTTGACATGGGTTTGGAGGGCTTCCCCGATATCGATTTGTTTGCCACTGATTTGATAGCGCATAGCACCTCCATGAAAATTTTCGAGACCCAACTTGCGCCAGGTGACTCAGGGATATTTTGGTTGAGGATGAGTTCCCGGTTTCTGCACCGGTGATGTTTGCGGCATTTGCCAAACGGCATTTGCCCAATCCATGAAATTTTCAAACTCATCGCTGTTATTTGGCGACGGAACAGGGCCACCTGTCAACTGAGTCTTTCCTGACTCGACCTAAAAACACCGTCGATCCCGGGGGATTGGCTCAGGTGACTTTGAAGTTCTGGCCAAGGTAGACACGGCGCACATTTTCATCATTGACGACTTCGTCTGTGGTGCCGCTCATCAAAACGTGTCCATCGTGAAGAATGTAAGCACGATCAACAATTTCCAATGTTTCCCGTACGTTATGATCGGTGATCAGCACACCGATATTACGCTTCTTCAAATCGGCGACAAGGCCGCGAATCTCCCCAACAGCGATCGGATCGACCCCGGCAAACGGTTCATCAAGCAGTAAATATTTCGGATCTGCAGCCAAGCAGCGGGCAATTTCAGCGCGTCTACGCTCACCACCGGAAAGTGCCAACGCAGGTGTGCGGCGTAGGTGGCTGATCGAAAATTCGTTCAGCAATTCTTCTAGCCGTTCCCGTCGTTTCGTACGGTCGCGAGTCGAAATTTCCAAAACCGCGAGGATATTGTCCTCAACACTAAGGCCCCGGAAAATCGACATCTCCTGTGGCAGATATCCGATCCCAAGTTTTGCGCGTCGATACATCGGCAAGAGGGTCGCGTCGCGGCCATCGATGCTGACGGTTCCTGCTTCCGGCGTCACAAGACCAGCAATTGAATAAAAGCAGGTGGTTTTGCCAGAGCCGTTTGGGCCCAACAGCGCGACAACTTCGCCTCGTGCCAACTCAAGGCTTACATCGCGGATAACGGGACGTCTGCGATAGCTTTTGCGCAGTCCCAGGACTTTAAGCCCGGATGACCCTTCGGTGACATGTAGTTCAGGTGAACTCATTGGTCAGCGCCTGTTTGAAAGACAGTTCTGACCCGCCCGACGATCCGCCCTTTTCCGGTGTTGAGATCGACGATCAACTTTTCCCCTGACAGGGCGTTGTTGCCCTGGGTCAGCAAAACGTTGCCCGTCATCACCACCTCGCCAGACCCGATCACGTAAATCGCTTCCTGCGCCTCAGCAGCTTCTGCACCATTGACCAATGTCACATCGCCTGTTGCCAAAAGTCGGTCAATCTGGCCGGTCGCCGCGCCGTTTTCAACGAGATATTCAACTCTGATCTGATTAGCACTCAGGCGAAGATCACCTTGTCCAGCGACCACGTTGCCCGCAAAAATTGCCGATCCGTTGGTCTGGTCGACACTTAACTCATCCGCGGTAACCTCAACAGGTGATGAAGCGTCAACAGGCGCTGCGCCAAAACTGACCGTGCCGCTTTGCGCGAACACAGAGGTCGAAATGGCAAAAATTGCCGACGTTGCAATGAAGAAAATTCTGATCAACGGAGTACCATTCTTCTAATTTTGACCCTCATATACCAGCTTGACGCCTTTTTTGAAAACAAGAACCTGAGCACCGTCAACGATGCTCAGCAGCATAGAGCCGGCGGTCAGGTTTGCACCGGGGAATTTGGCAGCGATTGGACCCGGCGCTTCAAGCCGCATCTCTGAAGCGCTGGTGATCAGCATCTCTGTTTGCAGTGTAAAGCCGCTGTTGGTTTTGATCTGCACTTGTCCGCTTAAATCCAGTTGCTCTTCAACGCCGGCATAGCGGGCGCTTTGCGACGAAATCTCGTAGGTCGTTCCGTCAGGGGCCGCGAGGGTCGCCATCACCTGATCAGCAGACAGGTTGCGCGGGTTTTCAGGATCCGGCTTGGCTGACTTTGCATTCAGGGAAACGGCTGTTCCATCTGTAGTCACACCAGAGAACTTGGGATTGGCCAAGCGCTGTTCACTGGCGATTTTCTTGACGTCAATTTCGGCAAATGGAATCGCGTCATCTGGGTTGTAACTTCTTGAAAATAAAAAGAGAGTCGACAAAAACCCAAGTGCGAGAAGTGGGAAAACAACCTTCGCAAACTGAACAAACCTGGAATACCTGTTGTCCGCGATGGCCATCTTTATGCGATACCTGCGCGCAGGCAGTCATGGATGTGCAGGATGCCAACAGGTGTGCCGCCATCCCCTGCGTCCGTGACAAAAAGGCAGGTGATCTTGCGTTCGTTCATCACGGCAACTGCAGCCTCGGCCAGTTCGTCTTTGGCAATTGTTTTTGGGTTCTTCGACATCACGTCTTCCGCCGACTTGTTCAGCAGGTCAGACATGTTCCGACGCAAATCGCCGTCGGTGATGATGCCACACAAAGCTCCGGACTGGTCAGTCACACCAGCAACGCCAAACCCTTTTTGACTGATCGTCAGCAGCGCGTCAGACATTGGTGTTTCCCGCGAAAGCAGGGGCAGTTCCGAACCAGAATGCATCAGGTCCTCAACTTTGGAAAGACGCGCGCCAAGTTTTCCACCGGGGTGGAATTCGCGGAAATTCTCAGGCGTGAACTGTCGATGTTCCATCAATGCGATGGCCAGTGCATCGCCCAAGGCAAGTGTCATCGTGGTTGATGTCGTTGGAACAACGCCCGTGTCGCAGGCCTCTTCCACTGAGGGTAGAAGCAGCGCGACATCGGCTTGCTTCAATAATGTGCTTCCCGCCCGACCAGCAACTCCGATCATTGGGATGCCAAACCGCCGTGTATGGGCGATCACATCGGACAGCTCAGGCGTTTCACCTGAATTTGACAGGATAAGTGTCACGTCGCCTTTCGCCATCATCCCCAGATCACCATGGCTGGCTTCCGCAGGGTGCACGAAGTGCGCAGGCGCACCCGTCGATGCCAACGTCGCGGCGATTTTGCGGGCGATATGGCCGGATTTACCCATGCCACAGACGATAATCCGTCCTTTAGCGTTCAGCATCAGCTCAACAGCCTGGGTAAAGCTCTCATCCAAACTGTCGCTGAGTGCCGATAACGCCGTCGCCTCCCGAGAGATGACGCGCTTTCCGACAGAGATGTGTGTTTTGCTCATCTGCGTTACTTAATGTGCGAAGATGTCAATTTCAGGCCACCCGGCAAGATCCAGCCGAGCGCGGGTCGGCAGGAACGAAAAGCACTGATTGGCAAGGTCCATCCGACCCTCGCGTTCGAGGTTTTCGTTTAGTTTCTCGCGAAGTTGATGCAGGTACAAAACGTCGGATGCGGCGTAGTCCAACTGCGCCTTTGTCAGCGTTTCAGCGCCCCAGTCACTAGATTGCTGCTGCTTCGAGATATCAATGTTCAGCAATTCCTGAAGCAGGTTTTTCAACCCGTGACGGTCCGTGTAAGTCCTGATCAGTTTGGAGGCGATCTTGGTGCAATAGACCGGTGCTGTCTCGACACCGAAGGCGTGCATCATTGCGGCGATGTCAAATCTGCCAAAGTGAAACAGCTTTAACACATTGGGATCGCTCAGCATTTTGCAAAGGTTTGGCGCTTCCGTCTGGCCGGGATGTACTTGGATCAGATGCGCGTCGCCATCGCCTGACGACATTTGAATTACACAAAGCCGGTCCCGCATAGGGTTCAGACCCATGGTTTCGCAATCAATTGCGACAACTGGACCAAGATCCAGACCGTCAGGAAGGTCTTTTTGATATAGATGATTTGCCAAGGATGACCCCTAATTTGCGTTATCTGGCTGAAATACGGGGTTTGACCGCACAGTTCAATCTTCGATGCCAAGCAATAGTCACACATGCGTAAAAATCTGTTTGTATGCAATGAACTAAGGGGTGACCTGAACCGCAACCTTTGCTACCTGAACGCAAACGTATTCGAAAAGAGACCCATGGATATACAAACCACTGCCCTGCCGGGCGTTCTTGTTGTTACCCCGAAGCGCTTTGGGGATGCGCGCGGGTTTTTCAGCGAAAGCTGGAACAGGAACACGATGCTGGACAACGGCATCGATTTTAACTTCGTGCAGGACAATCATTCGCTGTCGGAGAAAACGGGAACCTTGCGGGGCTTGCACTTCCAAGCGCCACCACATGCGCAGGCAAAACTGGTACGGTGCGGTCGCGGGTCGTTTTTTGATGTCGCGGTCGATGTTCGGGCAGGTTCTCCGACCTATGGTCAATGGGTCGGATACGAGCTGAGTTTTGAAAATGGGCGTCAGTTGCTGGTTCCAGAAGGATTTTTGCACGGATTTATGACGTTAGAGCCGATGACTGAGATCGTGTATAAATGCACTGATTTCTACAACTCTGACGCTGATGGCAGCGTTCTTTGGAACAGCTGCGGGATTGAATGGCCATTGAATGTGGAACCTGTCCTCAGTCAGAAAGACGAAGAGGCCACGCCGCTCGAGGCCTTTGAAACACCATTTTCATGGGAAGGTTCATAATGAAGATCTTGGTAACAGGTGGGGCTGGTTTCATCGGCTCTGCCGTCGTTCGGCTTGCTGTGTCTCGGGGTCATGAGGTCGTCAATGTCGACGCCCTGACCTATGCTGCCTGCGAAGACAATATCGCATCTGTTTCGGACAGCCCGCTCTATCACTTCGAGCAGGTTGATATCCGTGACCGTGCGGCTTTGGATCAGGTTTTTGCAAACCACAAGCCGGATGCGGTGATGCATCTGGCGGCGGAAAGTCACGTGGACCGGTCAATCGACGGTCCTGCTGATTTTGTCGAAACCAATATCACCGGAACGTTCAATTTGCTTGAGGCTGCGCGCAGCTATTGGGTGGCAACTGATAAGCCGGAAGGATTCCGTTTCCACCATATTTCTACCGATGAGGTTTACGGCACGCTCGGCAGTGATGGGATGTTCACGGAGACGACTCCATATGCGCCGAACAGTCCCTATTCCGCCTCAAAAGCCGCATCCGACCACTTGGTACGCGCCTGGGGGGAAACCTACGGCCTGCCATTTGTTTTGACGAATTGCTCCAACAATTACGGCCCCTACCACTTCCCGGAAAAACTGATCCCTGTTGTGATTTTGAACGCGTTGGCCGGAAAGCCAATTCCGGTTTACGGGGAAGGTTTGAACATCCGTGACTGGTTGTTCGTGGAAGATCATGCGGATGCGCTTCTCTGTGTTCTGGAGAAGGGCGAAAACGGTCGGACTTACAATATTGGTGGTGAGAACGAAGCCACGAACATCGATCTTGTGCGCAAGATTTGTGCTTTGCTCGATAAGCATCGGCCTGACAATGCGCCGCATGAGAACCTGATCACCTATGTTAAAGACCGCCCAGGCCATGATCTGCGGTATGCGATCGACCCTGATCGTATTCGGACCGAGCTTGGCTGGCGTCCATCCGTGACACTGGACGAAGGTCTGGAACGTACGGTCGATTGGTATCTCGCGAATGAGGCTTGGTGGAAACCGCTTCAGGAGCGTCAGGGCGTTGGCACCCGTTTGGGTAACGGCTAATGCTTCTGGTTTTCGGCAAGACCGGCCAAGTGGCGCGGGAACTGGCCGATCTTCGACCGGATGCCGTATTTCTCAGTCGCGAAGACGCCAATTTGGCTGACCCCGATGCGTGCGCACGTGCGATTGAAGACCACAAACCAACCCGGATTATCAACGCCGCCGCATGGACCAATGTTGATGGTGCCGAGGATCAAGTGGATGCCGCCCAAATCGTTAATGCAAACGCGCCGACGGCTATGGCGCAGGCAGCAGCCCGATTGAACGTGCCTTTCGTCCAGATTTCGACAGACTATGTGTTTGATGGCTCGGGTACGACACCTTGGAAACCTAACGACGAGACTGGTCCAATAAGTGTCTACGGTGCCACGAAACTTGCCGGTGAAAACGGTGTGCGCGCTGCAGGAGGACCCCACGCGATCCTGCGAACGGCATGGGTCTTTTCAGTACATGGCGGAAATTTTGTGAAGTCGATGCTGACGCTCAGCGAGACGCGGGACAGTTTGGGTATCGTTGCCGATCAAATCGGGGGCCCGACACCTGCTGTCGCGATTGCCCGTGCGTGTCTTGAGATTGTCGATAAGCTCGCCGAAGACCCAAGCACCACCGGCACATATCATTTCTCGGGCGCGCCTGATGTTTCCTGGGCTGATTTCGCACGTGAGATTTTTGCGCAAACCGGGCGAGAGGTTGCCGTCACCGATCTGACCACCGCCGAGTTCCCGCGCCCTGCACCCCGACCGTCCAATTCTCGTCTCGATTGTGCCACAACGGAGGCGGTTTTCGGTATTACTCGTCCAGACTGGAAGGCAGAACTGTCGTTGATTTTAGAGAGGTTAGGCGCAAAATGAAGCGTAAAGGGATTATTCTGGCTGGTGGCTCCGGGACGCGTTTGTACCCGATCACTATGGGCGTCTCGAAACAGATTCTGCCGATCTACGACAAGCCGATGATTTACTATCCGCTTTCGGTTCTGATGTTTGCAAATATCCAGGACATTGCGGTGATCACGACACCTGATGACCAAGCGCAGTTCCAGCGCCTTCTTGGAGATGGCAGCCAATGGGGCGTGAACCTGACCTGGATCACGCAGCCTTCGCCGGATGGCTTGGCGCAAGCATATTTGCTGGCAGAGGACTTCCTTGATGGTGCCCCGTCAGCGATGGTTTTAGGCGACAATATTTTCTTTGGCCATGGC
This sequence comes from uncultured Litoreibacter sp., assembly GCA_947493265.1. Lineage (GTDB taxonomy): Bacteria > Pseudomonadota > Alphaproteobacteria > Rhodobacterales > Rhodobacteraceae > Litoreibacter. The sequence continues at coordinate 280,319 of CANLQL010000001.1, forward strand.
CTGCCGGAAATTCTGGCAAGTGCAGATGCGAAGACCGAAGGTGGGACCGTTTTTGGATACCGTGTGGCCGATCCGGAGCGCTACGGCGTTGTCGAATTTGAAGGCGAGAAAGTCCGCTCAATCGTTGAAAAACCGGAAGAACCAGCGTCCAACTACGCGGTGACAGGTCTTTACTTCCTTGATGGCGATGCCCCGAAACGTGCAGCCCAAGTTAAGCCTTCTGATCGGGGAGAGTTGGAAATCACGACCCTGCTTGAGATGTATCTTGAGGACGGATTGTTGACGGTTGAAAAGATGGGCCGGGGTTATGCTTGGCTTGATACCGGAACCCACGCGTCCCTACTTGATGCGGGTAACTTCGTTCGCACGTTGCAAGACCGGCAAGGCCTGCAAACCGGAAGCCCGGATGAGATTGCATTTAGCCTTGGCTGGATCAACGAGGAACAGCTGCTTGAGCGAGCCCGGACATTCGGCAAAAACAAGTACGGTCAATATCTAGAAGCGCTCGTGACCTAGGCCCTACGCAGCAGATTCAATATATTTCTGAAGATACCCGATAAGCTGTGCGCTTTTTGGGCTGCTACCTTGGTTTGGGGGAACCAGATCATTGCGCAGCAGATAGGACGCTATTTCCCTTTCAGTGCGGGCGACGTAAATACCTTGTCGTCCTTCAAGCTCCCGCGCGGTTGCATTCTGGTGGTCGTTTCGATGCTCCCCCAATTCAAAACGTCGTGGCATGATGACCAGTGGTTTTTGGTGCTTGATTGCTGAAAGCACGGTACCGATGCCGGCATGGGCAACAACGAGACGCGCGCGCGCGAAAAACGCTTCGTAGCGATCTGGGTCAAGATGGTCGAAGCTGTCGATATCAGGGCGATAAGTTTTGTCAGGCCCAACCTGCGCAATAATCCGTTCGTCGAGTTTGTTGGCCATAGCAGCAACTGCATCGACCAAAGCAGGAAATGGCAATTGAGTCCCCGTGGTGACAAAAATCATAGGACTGACCCCGCATAGGCTGCCCCTGATTTGCGTGCCGGCATTTCCCATTGGGATAAACACAATTTGGCAAACCGCTTTGCCAGACGACCTGACGACGACAGCTCTTCTGCGTTTGCAACGGAATCGATCCAGATCGTCTCTGCGCCTAGAAACTTGCCAAGCGCCAGTCCGATAACGCCTGGTAATGCGCCAGTGGAAACGATCACGTTGGGTCTGTGCCATAAAATGAGTCCGGCGAGGATGAAGGTACAAAGCGCCGCCCGAAAAGGTGTGCTTCGATTGCAATCGGGAATAAGCGATGCTGATGTCAGGCCAAACTGTTCCGGCAAGCCCCTGAGTGTTGTCGCGTAGTGGACTTTTCCCGTTGCAAAGGCCGGGCGCAGCGCCATTAGCTGATGCCAATGCCCGCCTGCGGATGCGATAGCCAGAATCTTCTTGGTCACGAGAGTCATCCTTATCCAACAGAACGCACTGCGTTCTTCGATGTCTCCCCCTCACTTGGTTAGTGAACTCTGACTGTCGTTAAAATCCAGTTAAACAAGCCGATCTATCTGGGATTGTCATTGCGCAGGGAACGGTCAGCGGACGAAAGCCTTTGAAATTGTTGACTTTGAAGATTGTACCCGGCATTCGATTGTCAGAGTTTTGAAAGGGTTATTCGTATGAAAATCGCTGTAATTGGGACGGGTTATGTCGGGCTGGTCTCAGGGGTGTGTTTCTCGGATTTTGGGCACGAGGTCGTTTGTGTCGATAAGGACCCTGCCAAGATCGACATGTTGGAAGCCGGAAAAGTTCCGATCTACGAGCCTGGTCTTGATGATCTGATGGCCAAGAATGTGCGCGCTGGGCGTTTGACGTTCACGCTTGATCTGGCCGCGGCAATCGATGGCGCGGATGCTGTTTTTATCGCTGTTGGAACGCCGACCCGGCGTGGGGACGGGCATGCCGATCTGACCTATGTGATGGCTGCGGCGGAAGAGATCGCGAAAACAGCCAAAGACTACGTTGTGATCGTTACCAAATCGACGGTGCCTGTCGGGACTAACCGTAAAGTGTCCGAGGTCGTTTCAAAGGCCAATCCGAAGCTTGATTTTGACGTCGCGTCTAACCCAGAATTTTTGCGCGAAGGGGCCGCGATTGATGATTTCATGCGCCCTGATCGCGTTGTTGTGGGGGTCGAAAACGAACGTGCAAGCGCGGTGATGTCCGACATTTACCGCCCCCTTTTCCTGAGGGATTTTCCGGTGATCACGACGGACTTGGAAAGTGCCGAAATGATCAAATACGCGGCCAATGCGTTTCTTGCGACAAAGATCACCTTCATCAACGAAATCGCTGCGCTGTGTGAAAAGACTGGCGCGGATGTGAAGCAGGTCAGCAAGGGCATGGGATTTGATGGTCGTATTGGCAACAAGTTCCTCCATGCGGGGCCAGGTTATGGTGGGTCCTGTTTTCCAAAAGATACCAGTGCCTTAGCGCGGATCGGGCAGGAGCACGCAACGCCGATGCTGATCACCGAGACCGTAATCAAGGTGAATGAGGATGTGAAACGCAGAATGATCGAGAAGCTGCGCGACCTGTGCGATGGATCGTTCAATGGTAAGAAGATTGCGGTTCTTGGTGTGACGTTCAAACCGAACACAGATGACATGCGAGACGCCCCGTCGCTGACGATTGTTCCCGCCCTTGTCGGAGGCGGCGCGCAGGTTAGTGTCACCGACCCCCAAGGCCACCACGAAGGCGAAGCCTTGTTGCCCGGTGTAAGTTGGGTGGAAGACGCATACAGCGCAACCGAGGGCGCTGATCTCGTGGTTCTTTTGACGGAATGGAACGAGTTCCGGGCGCTGGATCTTGAACGTTTGGCATCCTCAATGACGCATCCACGGATGGCGGATCTACGAAACATCTATTCGCAAGAAGATGCGTCGAAAGCCGGGTTTGAGGCTTACGTTTCGGTCGGACGCTAAGCACGTCCTCTGGGATCAATCAGCAAGGCCGCGATCCAACCTGCAATGAATCCGCCCAAATGGGTTTCCCAAGCCAGTTGCTTGTCCATTGCCCACCACAAGACGATGTTCAACAAGAGCAGAAAGAAGACGGATCGCGCGACGGGCCACAGCCGTTCTTGCAGGGTGAATCTGTCGACATAATTCCATGCAAGAAGCGCGCCGACCAACCCAAATAGCGCGCCTGATGCGCCCACCATGGGGCGGAGGTTTGATGCAATCAGCCCGTATCCAATCGCACCGCCAAGGAGGCTTGCCGCATAGAGAAGCGCGAATCCCCTTGTTCCGACCCTGTCCATGACAGCGCGGCCCAAGGACCAAAGCGTGATCATGTTCACGGTGATATGGAGGAAGCCGCCATGAAGGAACCCGTAGGTCACAAACATCAGATAGGGCTGCAGGGCATAGTTCGGCCCCCAATTGTCCAAGAGGCCCGGCCAGAAGCCACCATATTCATAGGCAAGCTGACGCAGGCGCGGGATTGTAAAGAAACCGAAATCCCCAGCCAATAAAAGGCCTTCAATTAGGACGCAAACCAGCACGATTGCTGCAATCAGCCAATCGCGCCGTAGCACGAATAGCCGCGTGTCGGAATTGCCGTGAGCAGTTTCGGGAGGCTCTTGGGTCATGGCACAGAATTTCGCAGCATTGCTTCGAAAAACAAGCGACTAGGAAGGGTGACGTGCCGCGCTATGGACGGAACGAGAACGACCGTTCCAATGAGATGCGGAAAGTATTGGAATCCCGGTCCGCAACGCCGTCTTCGGAAATACGCGTATATGTATAGCCAGAGACGAAGTCCCATTCACTGCCGATGTCATGACGATAGTTCAGTCCGATATCGACACGTTCGGAGAAATCTGCGGCCCCCAGAACATCGCTTTCCGTATACATCAAGCTCGCGTCCCAGGAAGACACGGAGTTGATCGCGCGCATGTAGCTGGCCTCGACGCGGGTATCGATCCGATCACGGCTTGCGCTATCAACGTCTGCTCGCTGACTCAGGCTGATGTCAAAGGATCCCAGCGGCGTTTCAGAGAAATAGCTGACGTTGAACAATGGGTTGATACCATCAGTTTCCGTATCCGTCAGACCGGCACCGAAGGATAGCGTCGCATTGCGCAGCTCCAGGCTGCGGGTAAATTCAATCGCTGAGACACGGCCGCTTTCTTCCAGCGTGGTGCTGATACCACCTGCAAGCGTGCCGTTTATGCGGTCCATCTCAAACCCAAGGTTCGCGCCAAACCCGTCTTCTGACGTTGTCCCGCCGGTTGTCGTTGTTTCAATCTCGGTGCGGTTCAGTCCCGCTGTGACGGTTAAGTCAGGGCGAATGTCGTAGTTCGCAGTAAAGGCCAGCCGACGGGTTTCCCGGTCGGTCAACAGAAGGCTTTCATCCGAGAAGTCGATGACGCTTGCTTCGACCCCAAGGGTCAACTGAGAATTCACGCGGAACCCGAAGTTCAATGCGACAGTGGTTTCTTCTTCTGCAACCAGACCCGGATCAATCGTATCTCGATAGTCGGTTTCGCGATGGTTCAGGTTGAAGCCATAGCTGAATGGCGCGTTAAGACCGCCTTGATAACCAATCGACGTAAACAGATTTTCCCGTGTCCCAAGGCCGAACTCAAGCTCACCGTCGGTTGTGTCAGGATCAGGAACATCGCTGACATCGGATTCTGTATATTGCGCCAGAAGGGCAAGCTCAGAGCTTTGCGACGTTTGTGTAAAGCCAAGCCGGACGTCTGCATCGACAAAGTCGGTGCTGTCGCCGCGACGGTCGCCTGCTTCAATCGCCCCGCCAACAGTAAATTCCAATGCTGAACTGCGGGTCGTGCTGGTCAGACCAAAGGAAAGATCGGTCCGCGAAATCGTTTCGCTATCCCCGTTCACGATCAGATCAGGGTTATCTGAGTAAATAAGCGACTCTCGGAACGTCGCGAAGGCCTGAAGGCCTCCGGCGTCCTGAGCCGATGAAATCGACGCCACAAGAATACAGCCTAGGGAAACGGGTCCGGCGAGGGTGCGGGTGTGGCGTCTTTTAATCATACATTCACTCGAATAATCTGCGTTCTGGAACCAGGATCACGTCACCGTCCCGCAGAACGATGTCTTTGGACAAGCTAGCACCATTCGCAAGGCTGCGGTAGTTGATCGTCGTGACAGACTGCGCCCCGGTTTTCCGGTTTGTGCGGCGAAGCTGAACACGCTTCTTGGCAGCAAATGTCGAGAAGCCGCCGTTTTGGGACATGGCTTGCAAGAATGTTGTGCCGCGTTTCATTGCGATAAGGCCGGGTGTGTTAACTTCACCGACGAAATACACATCGATTGTATTGTGCGTATGGCCAACGCCACCACCTGCTGTGGCAGTGTCACGCAAGGTCGCAACGGATGCAAAGACGTTAGGTGTGTTCGCAAAGTTCGGTGCAATACCTTCTGCGATCGAGGCCTGAATTTGGCTCAGCGTGCGGCCACCGGCAGAAACACTGCCTGCAAATGGGAAGCTGAAGCGTCCGTCAGGAAGAACCAGAACTTCACGGTTCAGGTTTGGATCTTCGAGGACTTCAATACGGATGACGTCCCCAGCAGAAACGCGATAGTCCGCCTGAGCAAAAGCTCCGGTGGTAATGAGCAACGCAAAAAACGCAACGATTAGAGATTTCATGGTCTCGACCTTTCAAAAGCGGGCCCACCCGTTAGTAAACGATTGCCTTGAAACCGTCCAAAAAGGAAGCTTTTCAATTTCATCGTTCAATTCACTCCATGGATGTGACGGCGAAGTCACGGTGACTAGGTGGTGCCAAAAATCATTCAGAACTGGTTTCTTCCAGTTTCTTTAGTTCCTGACGGGCCTGCTCGATCTGGGGCCATTGGTTTAGCGGTTCGGCAATTTCAATACTGCGTTTGAGTTGCTCTACAGCCTTTTTATTTTGATTCAAGGAGATGTAAACCTTTCCGAGGTGATATTGCACCGTCGGATCATTCTGTAACCTGCTTGCCGCAGGTTCGAGATATCGCAGCGCTTCCTCGAAATCTCCACGACGGTAGAGAATCCATCCATATGTGTCCTGAAACGCGGGTACTTGGGTGTCCGCAAGACGACGGGCAACGGAATATGCGCGATCGACACTGGCATCATCGTCCCGATGGGTGACCAACAAGCTGGCCAGATTGTTTGCAACCACGACCGATTCCGAATTTTGGCTGTACAGCTTTTCATAGATCGCGATTGCGCCATCAATGTCGTTTTCCTGTTCCAGTCCTGTTGCCTTTGCCCACAGCAAATTGGGAGACTCGGGCAGGACTTCCAGCGCTTCATCCACAATCGCTGAGGCGCGCTCTGGCTCCCCTTGGATCGAAACGGTTCTGATCAACTCGATCCAGATGCGCTCCTGAAGAGGGTCGTCTTCCAAAAGCCCGCGGAACCCGGCTTCTGCGGCTTCAAAATTTCCGTTGGCGGTTTCTGTTACATAAAGCGTGTAGCGAAGGAGCTGATTGTCCGGCGCTTCTTCGTGATAGGCACGCGCAGATTCCAACGCACCTGCAAGATCCCCCGACGACAAACGTGCGCGAACCAGCGAGACCTTTGCGCCGAGATCGGTATCGTTGCCAGCCAGTCCTTCAAGGAACTGAATTGCGTTTGCGGTCCCTTCGCGACGACCCAGAAGCCGGATCTTCAGCTCATCCGCTGCGCGAACCGTTGCGGGATTGCCTGCATTCCGCAGTGACTGCTCGACCTGTTCGGCACGGGCGTAGTCCTCAATCTCGACATATAGGCGGCCAAGTTCGATCAGTAGTTCAGGTTGGTTGGGCGAGGTTCGCAGCCCTTTTGTCAGGACATCTTCGGCCGGTAGGAACCGACCTTCCTCAATCAGGAACTTGGCGTATTGCAAGGATTCCACTGGTGCAAAAGTCGATGTCTCTGCTGCCAAGCCCATGAAATCACGTGCTAATTCCCTGTTTCCTGCGCGAATATGCGCCCGCGCCATAAGTGACATTGCTTGGATGTCTTGTGGGTTGCCATCGAGGGCGGCGCGCAGGGAATTGATCGCCGCATCAACTTCGTCCGCATCTATTTGCCAAGTTGCCTGCATCTTTAGGGCGACACCGTTGAAAGCGTCATCGGCGATAACTTCTTCAACCAAGCGGCGGGCGCCAACTTCGTTACCGGCGACGACAAGCATCTTTGCCAATGCCAACTTGATCCGGTTAGTTTCACGTGAAGGCTCCGCGGTTTCCAAGACAGATTGCAGCTCTGAAACAGCTTCGTCCTGCTTGCCGAGGTCAAACAGAATCCCCGCTTTTACGGCCCGGATGATGGAATTTTCAGGGCTTTTAACAAGCGCCTGATCCAGTTCTGCTATGGCAGCTTCTGGCCCTCTGCGCTGGGTGATGAACTGGACCAACGCGATAAACGGCTCCAGGTCTTCCGCCGTCGGGTCTGAGATGCTGCGCAGGAACGCTTCTGCATCATCAGCGCGGTCACGGGACATGTAGAAGCTGATCAGGTTTTTCTTTACATCGTCATTGTCCCCAAACAGGGAGATCATCTGCTTGAGAACCTTTTCCAGCTGGTCGTCTTCGCCAAGTTCTGCCGCAATGCTGGCCTTGAGTGCATAAAGGCGCTGGTTTGTTGGTTCGAGCGCGATCGCTTCATCAATCTGCTTCAAGGCCGCTTCAAAGTCGCGGTCCCGCAAGTAGGTGTCGATCAGAATCCGCTGCAGCATGACACTGTCGGGATTGTCCTTGATCAGATCTTTTGACTCGTTGCCGATCTCATCAAGCTTTTCAACTTCTTCATCCTCCGTCGCGACCCTGTATTCGCGCGCCAGAGAGATTAGCTGAACACGTGGATTGTCGGGCGCAAGTTCTACAGCGGCAATCGAGTGGCGTTCGAATTCTTCAAACGAGTTATTCTGAAAGGCTAGTTCGGACAGAACAACGCGGCCGTCGACGTCATCTGGATACTGCTCAACAAGGCGCAGATACTGAACGTAGGCCTCGCGGGTTTCTCCCAATTCAAGAACCGATTTTGCGTATAGGCTGCGGGCATCGCGGTGATTTTCGTCAATCGCAAGAACATTGCGGAACTCCACGATTGCACGGGAAACTTCCCCCTGTTCAAGCAATTCGAGCCCACTTTCATAGAAAGCCCCGGCCCGTTCTTCGTCAGATTCGCAAGCCGCTAAGGCCAGAGTAAGCAAAGTTACTGCAATAAAACGAGATTTCTTGGATAAGAACACAGGGATGCCTCTTGTCGTTTCCAGATACAGATGCGCGTCGGCATGGTCTATAGGCCATCCGGTTGGGGATGGCCTAGGGAAAAATTCAACTAAGCTTGGCGCTGCTTCAGCGGTCTCAGTATCCTGTACCGCGAAGAACGACCTGAAATGTTTTCACGATGACAGACACATCTGTCGTCAAAGAAACTTCCCGGTCATACAGATCGTCATAAGTCGCACGCTCGTGAAAATCACATTCGTTGCGATCAGACACTTGCCACAGACCGGTGATACCCGGACGTACGCGGAAGTACCCAAGACCAGGATACAGGCTGCGCTGATTGACCATCATTGGACGCGGTCCAACAAGGGACATCTCCCCGCACAGAACGTTCAGAAGCTGTGGCAGCTCGTCCATAGACGTTTTGCGAAGCAAACGACCAACACGTGTAATGCGTGGATCATTTTTCAACTTCTGAGTTGCGTCCCACTCAGCCTTCGCTTCTGGGTTTTCATCCAGATGCGCTTTGAGCAGTTGATCAGCGTTCGGAACCATTGTGCGCAGCTTCCACATCCGGAAGATGCGACCATTCCGACCGATCCGCTTTTGCGAATAGAAAGGAGTATGACCATCCGTCGCGACAAGCGCGGCCAGAACAGCAATGAATGGAAGCGCAATCGCACCAGCCAAAACCACCAAGGCAACATCCAAGCATGGCTTCACGACATCTTTATAGAGGTGTAGGTTGGGGATCGAGGTAGGCTTCGCAATCCGATCTGGATTTCCAGCACCATCGAAATTTGTCAAATTCATACTCATAAACAGTTTTCGGCTTAACGATTGCCGACCTTATTAAGTTACCACCAGGTACAAGCAGCAGGCCCCAGCTCTGTCGCTATAATTACGGCAACATATTGCCACATTTAAGTAACCCTTTGTTAACAAAAATTACACTCAGGGTTACGAAAGCCACTTGCAATTCCTTAACATACTGTTTTTTAACGATTTATGACGCTGCAATAATTTGATGAAAATTTTCAAGACCGTTTCGTGTTTGCCACAATTTTTCCAACTGTTGATTAATTGTCACCAATTGATCGTGTAATGTAAGATCTGAGTGCCGTTTGTCGCTTCAACGCAAACGGTGATGGGAAAGAATAGTTAGAAATTGATTCGAAATCTCAGAAGCACGATTCAGGAGGTTGATAGGCCAAATTTTTCAGACAATCGCCCTATGAATGACACGATTGTATCGTTATTGCGAAGCCCATAAGGGTTTCACGCGGAAACAGATTCCTATCTCCTGCACATCAGAGGAAAGAGGCGCAACTTGAGCAGCGAACTGTACACCAGTTTTTACGGTCTTAGGGAAAGACCGTTTACGCTGTTGCCTGACCCGGACTTCATGTTCTGGTCAAAGGCGCACAAGCGGGCGTTTTCTGTTTTGGAATACGGGATCATGTCCCGTTCACCGTTGACGGTTATCACCGGAGAAATTGGCGCAGGTAAAACGACACTTGTGCAAGCGCTTCTGAAATCGATCAGTAGTGATACCATCGTTGGTTTGATCTCCAACGCGCAAGGGGGCCGCGGCGATCTGTTGCGCTGGGTTCTGAACGCTCTGGACGTGGCCCATGATCCGAAAGGCGATTACGTCGCCTTGCATCAGGTTCTGCAAGACTTCGCGATCAATCAGTATGCTGGCGGTCGAAACGTTGTGCTGATTATTGACGAGGCGCAAAACCTAACGATCGAGTTGCTTGAAGAGCTCAGGATGCTGACCAACATCAACTCGAACAAGGATGAGCTGTTGCAGCTAATCCTCGTTGGCCAGCCAGAGCTGCGCACGATGATCGAAGATCCTGCGCTTCGGCAGTTCGCGCAACGTGTCGCAGCCGCTTACCATATTCCGTCAATGGACATGAACACCACAGCCGCTTATATCCAACACCGGATGAGACATGCGGGTGGCACGGGTGCAGAGTTTTCGTCCGAAGCAATAGAAGCGATTTACAGAGTATCTGAAGGCGTGCCCAGAATGGTAAACAAGTTGTGCGATCTTGCCCTCGTCTATGGGGCAGGTGCTGGTGAAAAAACTGTCACCGCGTCGATCATTCAAGAATTGATGAGCGATGGGATCTTCTTGAAACCCCAGTCCTCGGCGCCTTTGTTCTTAACTAATAGAGTCGATAGCTCGGGACTGAGTAACTCATGAATATTGATTTGAAGTTTTACTGGAAGCTCTTCTTGAAGCGGCTTCCAGCCATGACAGCCTTGTTCCTAATTTGCGCCGGCGTGGCGCTTGCTTTGGCGTATAAACTGCCGACAGTCTATTCGACGCAAGCCACGTTGCTGGTTGAGCCACCGCAGATTCAAGGTGTGAGCAGCACTGTTGAAACTGGCGCAGGCGTTCAGTTGGAAGTTATCCAGCAGCGGCTGATGACTCGGGCCAACCTGATCGACATTTCCAATTCGCGCGACGTCTTCGAGACGGAAAACGAGCTTACGCCGGATCAGGTCGTTGCGCTGATGAATGCCAACACATTTATCAACCGAAGCAGCGGCCAAGACCGCGCAACCCTGATGACGATCGGGTTCAAGTCGTCAAACGCGCAAACTGCCGCGAATGTTGTGAACGACTACGTTACGATCGTTCTGAAGGAAAATGTCCGGCTGCGCACCCGGATCGCGGAAGGCAACCTGACATTTTTCGAACAGGAAGTTGAACGGATCGGGAAAGACATCGACGCACAAAGTGACAAAATCCTGAAGTTCAAGGCCGAGAATGAAGGCGCACTGCCCGATAGTCTGGAATATCGCCGCAACCGTGTGGATTTGCTGCAGGAACGGATCGCACGGTTAGAACGTGAGTTGTCAAATCTGAATGAGCAGAAAGAACGCATCATTCAGGTCTATGAGACAACCGGCCGCTTGCAGACTGCCCCGGTGACCCAATTGTCCCCAGCCGAAACCCGCCTCGCGACCTTGGAAGCAGAGCTTGCGAACGCGCGCGCGATTTTCTCGGAAAACAGCCCGAAGATTGAATTGCTCAAATCACAGGTCGCTCAGCAAGAAGCTGTCGTGCTCCGTGAAGCGGGTTCAACCACACCTGCGGAAGAAGGCGTGTCCAGCCAGGATGCACTGTTGCAGATCAGTGTTGCACAGATCGATTCCCAGACGGAATCCACAAAGATTGAGCTGGCAAATTCTGTGACGGAATTGGACGCATTACAGGAATCGATCATTCGGACGTCGCCGAACCAGATCGCATTGGCTGGTCTCGAACGGGACTACACCAACCTTCAAGGCCAGTATAACGCAGCGATCAGCCGCCTGAATGGTGCCCGCATCGAAGAACGGATTGAGGTCAGTTCTCGTGGACAGCGCATCACCGTTATCGAGAATGCAAACGTCCCGACTGTACCTTCCAGCCCGAACCGCAAACTGATCGTCGCGGCCGGTATCGGTGCAGGCCTTGGTGCGATGGCAGGCCTGTTCATTCTTTTGGAGTTGTTGAACAAAACCATTCGCCGTCCGGCGGAGCTTGTCAGCGCGCTTGGTGTGATGCCAATCGCGGCCATTCCCTACATGGAATCTGCAGGACGGAAATGGATGCGACGCGGTCTTCTGGTAACAAGCTTCCTGACCGTTCTGATCGGTGTCCCGCTTGGGTTATGGATGATCGACCAGTACTACTACCCATTGGATGAAATCGCCCAGAACGTCATAGACCGTTTTTTCTGATCCCTCAGAAACACCTGAACTAGTAGGATAGCACGATGGAAAAACTGCAAAACGCTCTGCAAAACGCGCGCAAGAAACGCGCTGTGACATCTGCCGTAGTCCCGTCAGAAGACCGCAAAGCCGTGCCTGCGAAAGAAAAAGAAGCAAGCAGCAGCTGGGATCAGATCACGCCGTTCACGCCGGATATGAAAGCGCTCAAGGATCACCGTGTTGTTTCGACCGAAGCAAGCAATCTTGCGATGCCCTATGATATTCTGCGCACGAAGCTGATGTTGGAAATGAAGAAAAACGGCTGGACCCGCTTGGCGATCACCTCGCCCTCTCCGGCCTGCGGGAAGACGACCATTGCACTGAACTTGGCGTTCGGGTTGAGCCGTCAGATCGAAAAGCAGACATTGTTGTTCGATCTCGACCTTCGTCGTCCCGGGATCAGCAAATATCTGAACCACAAACCGGACCACGATATTCGGGAGCTGTACGAAGGCAAGGTCGCGTTCAAAGACTATGCCGTGCGCGTGAATGAAAACCTGGCAATTGCCGGAATGCGCAACACGATCCCTGACCCGGCAAGCTTGCTGAACAGTGATCTGACCGCGGAAGTATTGGACGAAATCCAGGGGACCTTTACCCCGGATGTGATGATCTTTGATCTTCCACCATTTCTTGCAAATGATGACACGCGGTCATTCCTCCGCAATGTCGATTGCGCGTTGCTGGTTGCAAAGGCAAACGAAACGCGGGTCGATCAGATTGATACTTGCGAACGTGAGGTTGCGCTGCACACCAATGTTGTGGGCATCGTTTTGAATCAGAGCCAAGTCACCAACGATACTCTTGGGTATGGATACGACGCGAACTAACTCGCGCCGTATCAGATCAGCTTAACGCAGGCCAACCACGTCTGTTGCAGTGGTGCCGGTTGCCAGAACCTGAACCACCCGAATTGGGTAGATGATGCCAGGCTGGATGTTGCGAAGCGTCACGACATCACCTGAAAGCATGGTTACCCGGATGTCGCCCCCCTGACCCACATAGAGACCGCGCGTCGCGTAGGCCAAGTTCGTTGCGTCGTCAGGTGTGACCACTTCAGATGCGGTGGCCGGAGTTGTCAGACCAGTACCAAACTGGCCAAATTCGTCTTCCATGGCGATTGCCTCCTTGGGGAAAATACGATGCTCTTATGGGCGCAGAGGTCTTAAGACTTTCGTTAACCATCGTGCGGTATCGTTAACCACGAATGGTTTCGAAGGATGGCGAGAGTGACCTGTATTCTGCGCACGACGACACCGCGCCCGCATGTGCTTCACATCGCTTCGTCTTATCCTGACCCTATTGGCTCCGACACATCTGCAAGTTCCCTACTTTTGGAGTGTTCAGAGGGCTTCGAGCATACTGTTTTCTCCTTCAAAAGAAGGGGTTGGTACAGTGCCCCCACCCATATCCCGTTTTCTGATCAAGCGGGCCACGGCCACGAAGCAATCGCCTATGGCGCTCCTGGAAAGGGGGTTTTGTTCAAGCATAGCTTGGACAAGCTGGTCGATCTTATCTTCGCGCGAATATCGCAACGTGGACTGCAGCCTGTTATTCTCCACGGGCACAAATTAACCATGGATGGGTATATTGCCTGGCGTTTGTCCCAGCGGCTAAAAATTCCCTATTGCCTGAGTTTGCAATCCAACACGGATTTGAAAATCCTGTCTGCGCGACCTGATATGCGGGGGGTCTTCAAACAGATATGGCATTCTGCAAAGCTGTGTTTCGCCTTCGCACCGGTGGCGGAACACGCGATTTCCAGCCTTCTTGGAAATCGTCCTGAGCGTTGCATATACCTGCCGTGTCCGACGATGGCAGACGCGATTGTTCGCCCGGGAATCACCCCGCCTGATGGTCCAAAGACAATTGTCACGGCCTTCCATCTTCAGCACGCCAAAAACAAGAATGTTCTCCGATTGATGAAGGCCGTCAGAAAAGCGCGCCGTCAGGTCCCGAATATTCAACTGAAGATCGTTGGCGGCGGGGACGCTGCAAGTTTTCAAAAGGTCTCTGATGCTGCGCATTCGATTTGCCCGGGCCAAATCAAGATGGTCGGTGCGCTTCCGCAGGCCGGTATGCAAGCTTGTTTCAATCAGGCGACAGGCTTTGCGCTGCTTTCCCTGCGGGAGAGCTTTGGCATGGTCTATTCGGAAGCTCTTCTTGCTGGTCTGCCGATCCTGTATTCCAAAGGACGCGCGATTGATGGGTACTTTGAGGAAGGGGATTTTTCCCTGACGGCTGATCCACTCGATAGCGATTATATTGCCCGAAAACTTGTCACACTTTGCCAGGAAGAAGCGTCGATGAAGTCTCGGCTAAAGGATGCACAAGACGCGGGCGTGCTGGATATTCTTCAGCGCGATCATATCGCGGCGACCTATTCTGATGCTCTTAGAAATTGCCTCAACCCACAGGTTATTTCGGTTTGAGTGTAGCCGACCCACGCGACGCAAGATTTGAGCTTGCGGATCGCGAAACCTCCCTTGCGCGTCAAGCGGGGCGGTCCGCGTCGACCATACTTCTGTTTTCCGTCTTGCGCGTCGTCTTGGCATTGGGATCAACCGCCTTCTTGGCTAGATTTGTGTCGCCTGCGGATCACGGCTTATTTGCAATGGTTTTGCCAGTTCTATTGGTCGCGTCAGGTCTTTCGGAATTTGGATTGGCACAGGCCGTCATACAGCAGAAAACAGTGACGCATCGGCTTGTATCGACGTTATTTTGGACCAATTTTGCGCTTGGACTAGCCCTTATGTTCGGGGTTGCATTTATCGCGCCCTACGCCGCGGATTTCTACGGAAAGCCTGATGTTGCCGAGCTGTTTTTATGGCTTTGCCCCTACGTTCTTCTGGTCGTTTTGAACACTCAGTTGGTGGCAATCCTCAGACGGCAATTCCGCATTCGCCAAATCGAAATTGTAAGCTTTGTCGCGACAGTGGTCGCCGCGATAGTCGCAGTGGCGATTGCGATTGCCGGGTACGGTGTCACAGCGCTGGTCGTTCAGCTTCTTCTGCAACCGGCACTCACGTTCACCGGACTTGCTTTGCTCGTGCGGTGGGTGCCGTCTCCCCCGTGGAAAGCTGACTTTCGGGATGCACGAAGCGCGCTGAATTTCGGCGGGTTTCTCGCCGCCGAGCGTCTGCTTGGGGAGCTTGGTCGCAACATGCAGCTGGTTTTGATTGGCCGGTTATTTTCAGACATTCAGCTGGCATTTTTTCACAGAAGCTCGGTGATAGCGCAGATGCCGCAGCGCAGGCTTGGTGCCCCATTGCTTGGTGCGTTTTTGCCCGCACTCAGCCGGTTGCAACAGGATGGTCCGGCCTTTGAAGCTCTGTTTTTGCGGGTTCTTTCACGGTCCAATCTGATCTTGATCCCTATCGGTGCGGTTCTGATCGTTGTCCCTGATGTCGTTACTGGCATTCTTCTTGGACCGTCTTGGGATGAAGCTGTTCCGATCTTGCGGGTTCTGGGTGCTTTGCCAATTTTTGCCATGAGCTTGACCTGCCTGGCCCAATCACTCGTCGCCTGTGGCCGGTCGCGGGAGTTGTTTTTCTTCCGCTGCATCAGCTTTTCCTTGTTGCTTTGCACGCTGTTTTTGTCCTCACCTTATGGGTTGCAGATCATGGTCAGCGCGTATCTTGTGATGCTGGTTTTGGGGCAGGGTAGTCTGTTGGCTTGGGTCAGTATCCGATACACGCCCCTGTCTTTCGCAGCGCTGGGCGGACGGTTTGCCAAAGATCTCGGATTTGCCGGGGTACTTGTCTTGCCTGCGCTGGTCGGGCGCATGGCATTCACGCGCAACCCGATGGTCGAAGCTTTGATCTTCTTCGTTTGGGTTCTTCTTGTTCTGGGACTGCGGATCGGGGCGTCACGTGCTCTGCGCCATGACATCAGACAGGTTTTCAGGCCCGCCAAAGCCGCACTTTAGTTTCTAGCCCGATCGCACGTGCTGCCATTGCGTGAAACTGAGTCCCCGGGTGATCTGAGAACTTTTCAGCTGAAAGAACGGCAAGAACTTCTCGGCCCAGCCGCAAAAGATTTGCACGAAATGCCGCTCGGGCGATGTGGTATAGTTCTGTACAAAGCGCGGGTTTATGACAGGAAAACCGTGTCCCTTTGCATCGATCAAGAACAGACGTGACCGCGTCAAATCTGCTTCGCAAAGCGCGTTCCGACTGACTGCGGGATATTGAATTGGCGTTGACCTGAGCGTGAATCGCAGCACCGTGTTCGCTTTTCCAAATAACGGGTTCAAACGTCATTGCGCGCAGGACGATCTCCAGATCCTGTGCGCGGGCAAGCCCTTCGTTCCAAAGACCAATTTTTTCTAGAAAGCTGCACCGCCAGAGGATGGCTGACGGATTTACGTAATTTCCTGCCATCCATCCACCGAAGAAGGTGTCGGGATCAATCTGACCCTTGTAAAGCGGCCTACGAACAATCTCATTCCCTTCGGTTTCAATATGCATATTGGCCAGAATCAGGTCTGCATTTCGCTGGTCTGCAATGGCAATTGCGGGGTCAAGAACGGGGCCTTCATGATAGTCATCGGCGTCTAGAAACAGGACGTATTCCGCCCCCATCTCGACAGCCTTGCGAAACCCTTTGTTTCGTGCATGACACGCGCCGCGATTTGGCCCGGAGAGCAGAATTACCGCTTCTCCGAAGTCTTCAATGGCGGCGATAGAATTGTCGCTGGAGCCGTCATCTACCACAATAATTTTCAGATCAGAGACGCTTTGGTCCAATACCGATCTGATAGCGCGGCCAATCCAGGCAGCCGCGTTGAAACAAGGGATCACAACTGCGCTTTTTGTCATACGCGCAGCCCGACATGGGCAGTCATGGTTTTTGCGACATCGTCCCAGAGCATTGAAGATTTGCCCCGTACCTTTCCCGCATTGTGGCGCAAAAGGGCTGTCACGCGCGCCAACTGGGCAGCGGTCTCAAACCGCTCTAGTGCAGAGGAAATCTGTGCCGGGTCTTCCATAGTGACGGAAAACCCACCCAGACCATATTCCGCCATGAGGTGTTGATACTTGTGGCTCCATCCGCAAGCAAAACTGGGAACTCCAGAAGATAGCGCACTGACCAGCCCGTGATAGCGCGACGAAATAACGGCCTTGCTGTTTGCCAGAACCGCCTTTGTCTGCATTGGATCTTCGAGCGCAATAATCTCAACTGCGCTGCCAAGCGATCGGGCGATTGACATGTCTGCGCTGCCTTCATGGATCAGGATCGCGGCCTTGCCAGCGATGCGTTCCAGGCACGCAAGACTGTCGACCAGAAATTCTTGATAGGCTGCCCTCGCGGTTTGATCCTTCCCGGCAACAATCTTGGCATTTGGAACCAGGATACCCAGATTGCGCCAGTGTTCCGGGCAATGCGTGAGGTCGGCTTTCAGCAAGTTTGTGAAGTCGGGTGAAAGATGCGCATCTGTAATTCCTGCAGTTTGCAGATGGTTCAGGCTTTCTTTGTCTCGCGCATAGACGCGGGCAAATTGTGACAGTGTTTGTTCGACTGTGCTCTGGAAATCTTCGGAGGAAAACGGTCCCCAAGCTTGTGGCAAAGCGATCAGGCAAGTCTGATTGCGATCCCAAAGTGGCATTCGTCGCCGAAGAAAGTGGTCAAATTTCTGCTGCCCCCAATAGTCGCCATAGGCAAAGCCGGACGCGTCGAGAACGATGTCAATTTCGTTGCTGTCCAATAGCCCCAGCCGCAGCCTTTGAGACTTCAGTTTGCGGGCAATAAACCCCTTGGCGCGTTTCGGCCCCCATCCTGATTGCCAGTCGGCAGGTGTCACACCCCAAACGCCGAGCCTGACGCGGTCTTCAAAGGGCATCGATACGTCGACGCCAACTCTGATGTCAGCGAACCTTGCGCGAAGCTCTTGCAAGATCGTCAGCAACATCAGTTGTGCGCCCTGATTGTCAGGATCGATCCCAATGACCTCTACATTCAATGGCCGTTGTGTTGGGGCTGGAAATTTAAAGTCAGGGGCGTAAAGGGTCATGTCTTACGGGCTCTCTTCGAAAATGCGCATGTCATGGATCGGGCGTTTTGCGGAAAATGGCACAGGGACATCCGGGTTCGGCCAGCCATAGCTGATCATCATTAAGACGCGTTCGTCCGGCTTGAGATGCAGCATCTTGGCGGCAGCACGTTCGCGCTTTGGCTCATCGGCCCAATTGATCACACAGGACGCGATGCCTTGCGCCTCAAGTCCGTAGACGAAGGACATCGCTGCAAGAGACGCATCGATATAGACGGCGTGGCGGTCGCGCGCATAGGGGTAAGCCCGAAGGTGACCGATCACGACGACGACAGCATTGATATTGTCAATAAATGACGTTGTGCCCATCGGCAGCGCAGCGACTTTTCGAGCTGTATTTGGCGTGTCAAAAATCCGAAACGTGAAGGCTTGACGATTGCATGCGCTTGGCGAAAATCGCGCAACATCGATGGCTTTGTCGACTTGGGTGCGCGGGACGGGTTTTGGCAGATAAGACCTGACCGACCGGCGTCGTAGACTTAGGTCTTTCAACGCGCTGATTTCGATAGGGTCAGCGTCAACATCCCGAACATAGGGCCTATTCTCAGTAGGAACATTTTGTTCAGCCGGACAAATCGCCCGGAACTCCTCATAGGTGCGGGAGATGCGGGGATCGGAGTGGGAAACAGTTCGAAAATAGGTTTCCAATACGTCCCGCGCCCAAGTGTATTCTGTGGTCATTGGAACAGTTTGCGAAAGCGCCCGAAACTCCTCCAATGTTTCTTCGATATAATCCAGCGCAAACACTTTGCGGGGGTTTTCTGACACCAACCCCTTTTCGATCCGATGTATATTGCGACGAAGCAGATAGAGGCTTCTGGTGTCCTGCCGTCGTTCTTTCAGAAACGCCAGCCGTCCTGCGGCCACCGCTTTGTGTTCCCGGTCGAAGCTGTTTGAAAAGACTCGATAAAGAAGAAATCGTCCTACCGCATTGGGTAGGATCAGGCGATCAATAAACCACGCTTTTGCGTTTGCCTTTGTGTGATCAAGCGAGATGCGCAGACTATGATACCGACGCGCAACAACCGGTTTGTAAGGATCTGGGATGATCCGTTTTCCGAGCGAAACAACAGTCAAACGAACCTCTTACAGATGCAGATTGCTGCATCGAAACTAGAGATGTCTTGGTAAATAAACTCTTACGAAAAAATCAAAAATTTGTAGCGATTGTTTGGGATTAAGGAATTCTTCATGCCCTTGGCTGATCTATCAGATGTGATCCAAGCGGTGCGAATGAGGTTCCTGAAAATGAAAAGTCTCAATAAGCTCAAGCATGTGCGAAAGCTTGCGGTGGGTATGAAGAAATTCTGGCTAAGACGGGTTTGGGACATGGATATCGACCCAACAGCAGAGCTGTCCTTGCGCGCAAAATTGGATATGACATTTCCGAAAGGTATCCATATCGGAGCACGCAGTTATGTGGCCTTCGATGTGCGGATCATGACCCATGATATGACCCGCAACCTTCGCCTGCACACACGGATCGGCGAGAATTGTTTTGTCGGCGGCGGCTCAATTATCTTGCCTGGCGTCGAGGTCGGAAACCATTCGATCGTGGGCGCAGGGTCTATCGTGACGAAGTCAGTGCCGCCCGGATCCGTTGTTGCGGGCAACCCTGCAAAGATCATCAGCAGTCATCCTTACCTTTTAAGCTACGGGCGGTTCCCAAGCGCTGGTATCGATCCGTCCCTAGCGCCGCGCCAGCCGCAGAACCGGGGATGCGGCCAAGCCGCCACCGCACATAATGGATTGCCCCCAGAACCGCGCGTTTCCAGGCCTTAGCCTGACGGCCCGCGCGGCATATGATGCGGCTTGCTGATATTTCCCCATCTTACGGCAAGCCCCTGCAATCCGGTTTAGATGAACTGCCTTTATCTGGGGGAATTGCGCGAGCACAGCGTCGTGTTTTTCTAAGATCCTGATCTGTGCGTCTAGCTGTTTGGCCCGGTCATGGGTCATTGAGTTCTCAGACATATGCTGATCAACAAGGACCTGATCGACCAAATCGATAGGGCCTAATTGTGCCAGCCGTATCATCATGTCCCAATCGTCCAGTGATCGAAATTTTGGGTCCATGCCGCCGATTTCGGCAAACTTTTCAGTCCGGATCATCACCGTTTGTGTCGAGATAAAACTATCGCGCAGGATCGCGTTTGAAAGGTTTCCCGAAAGATCAATCGACTGGTTCGGAACTTGTCCGATTTTGCACCCATCCTGAAACACAACCATCCGGCAGAAATTCGCAACTGCGGATGATTGGGTACTAGCGGCAAGTTGCAGGGCCAGCTTTTCGGGATGCCAATAGTCGTCACTGTCCTGAAATGCGATCCAAGGCGCCTTGGCGAAACCTGCGCCGTGGTTGCGTGCGTTGGCCGCGCCGGATTGTTCCGGCAGCGAAATGACAGTCAATCGGGCATCGTTGATCTGGTTCAAAACTTGAAGTGTCGCGTCTTGTGATCCGTCATCCACCGCAATGACTTCGATTTCTTGCAGGGTTTGGTCCAATACGCTGCGCACCGCGCGTGTCACCGTATGCGCCCTATTGTGACACGGGATGACAACTGACACTTTCGGGGATTGGGTCATTCGTCGAACCTGGAGAAAGGCAACTTTTCGGGCGGTCGTTGAGTTTCTTTTTCAGGCTTTTCGGGTGTGTAGAACCACGCGCCTGCGCCCAGAAAGAACATCACAAATACCCCGATGGATCCCCAGACATGCACCGTACAAAGTGTGAAGCATATCGCCAGTAGGGTGATCAGGTAGGCTTGCCTCAAACTCGCATCCTCAGGGGCTGTTATCGTGGCCCTCAAGCAGGCAATCACATGGACGGAAAAGCAAGCGACCAACAAGCCCCCACCGACGAACCCGTAACGCATCGTGTTCAAGAGCCAGAAGTTGTCGACCGAGTCCGTTAGCCAAGAGGGGCGCGTCCAGTCATTGAACCCGATGCCGAAGACCGGATGCGCGAAAGCTGCAGCGATCCCGGCATCAAATATTGCGATGCGGGTCCAGCCAGAAAGTGGGTTGAACGTCAGTCTTTCGATCAGGATCGTCACGGGTGTCCTGTCTGACAACAGATCAACGGTCACATATAGAAAGATCAACCCGCAGGTGAGGAATACCCATTTGCCGCCGGTCACCCGCGCCCAAGCCACCAAGATAACTTGGATCATACAAGCTAGGAGTGGTGCTGAGCTGAGCGATAGGAATGTCATGAAAAACGGGAGCGAAAGGGCGCACGCGGCAAGTAGCGGTCGCGATTTGTAGATCGTCGCAAGGCTGGCAATCACGGAAGCTGCGTATAGTCCAAATAGGATCGGGTGCTCAAAGACGGCATAGACGCGCTCCAGCCCAAGTCGTCCATATGCGCTTCCTTCGCGGATATTTGACGTCATGATCTTATTGATGATCTCAGGGATAATCAGTGTGCCGGTCAATGTCTCAGCGATCGCAAAAGGCGCAAGAATGACCAGACTGCCTGTCATAAGTTTGATGACATAGCTGTAGTCTTGGGCCGAGCGGATCAGCACCCGACCGGCAAAATACGCTCCGAACGCTTCAATAACTGTGATCCCGGCAAAAGGTATCTGCGATGATCCATGAACAACGGTCAGGGCTATGGTGACCCACGCCCCGTAGCCAAGGACCAACACGTCTGCGGCGGTCACCCGTCCCGCGCGGCCCAGCAAAGTGTGGAGGCCGAAGGGCACACAAACGGCCAAGAGAAATAGGCGAAGCGGGCTTAATCGTAGGCCGAATGCCTCCTGATAGGCGGGGATAAGCATTGTGACAAACAGTGCCGTCAGAACAACCCGCCGGTAGTTGATTTGGCCCAACCGACTGACGCGGGTCGAAACCACACGCGGCGGGATCAAATCAAGCGTAAGGAATTCTCGGGTCAGATTCATAGTACGGCCTCACGGAAATAGGCCCCCGTTCGCACAGGGACCCATCCATAAGATTTCGTCCAGATTGGTTAGTATTGTCTTAAAATCCGTCCCAATTATGGGCTGGACGACTTGTAAGGGTGGTCGTTTGGAAGGTTGTCTTGTGTCCCTGTCAGGTGGGCCAAGTATCCTTCAATTCGCTGATGATCGGCGGCAGACGGGATCGCGCTAAGCAGGACGACAGCGCTGAGAGTCCCGTTGCCAAAGAACGTGGCGGTCGTGGTTTCCATCATGCCGACATAGTCCACGGAGATACCCTGCCCAAGGTGAACTGCCCAGATCGCCTCGGCATTGCGTTTGGCCTCCGCATTGATCGTTGCGTAGGACAGGGCAATGTTCGTCCCGGTTTGAGCTGCAGGTTCCATCGGGCGTCCATCCATCGATGCATTCCCTGTTGTCCCCGTTGATCCCGTTCCGTCGACCGATACCGTGTAATCTGCCTTGTCGCCGCCCCGCACGAAAACATGCTGCGCCGTCGAGCCGGACGTGAAGTCTTGCCCAATAACAGGTGTCACAAATGCCGAATTGCTCGACCCGCCGCTCATGTCCCGCGCGACGAAATAGGCGGCGCGGATCGTTGGAAGTGGCGAGGCATAGCTTAGGCCACCACTGGCAAAAGTCAGCGCTGCTGCGCCTTGTGCGCCGGCGGTCTCATATAGGACAGTGCCTGTGGGCGCGTTCAAACTCAGCGTTCGGTTGTTGACGGATTTGTCTAGCCAGGTGGCCACGTCACTGCCGGAAGATAGCGTTAGTTCAGAGCCATCCGTGATCTCATGCCACGCGCTGAGCTCAGCAAGATTTGCGGGGGTCCAGGTTCCCGGAAGGGTCACTGTATCCGTGGCAGTGACGGCTGCCCGTGGTGGCATCGTCCAGGCCCCACCGACAATCAGACCATGAACCGGGAGACCAAGCCCAAGAACATCGTCACCCCACACTTCGTAAAGCTCCCCGTCGGCGATTGTCAGTTCGGTCGCTACATCGGTGAACCCATAAGGGTCACCCACTTTGCCCACCTGTACGCCAGAGGGCCAGATGCCCGTATCTGGTGTAATGCGAACCTTGTTGCCGATGATGGCTGCAGAAAATCCATCATAGCTCCAGTTAGTCCCGCCATCGGTTGAAACCTGCCACCCGCTCAGGTTTGTGGGTGTAGGGGAATAGAGCGTTCCGCCATTTGGAAGCGTGAAATCAACGTCAACATACCCACCACTTTCTGCGCGCGACGCGGTTCCGGCCAGTGCTGGGTTTTGGGACGTATCAAGACCCAGATCGCGTGCAAGCGTGACCGCCATCCGAACACCCATCACAGCGTTTCCGGATGCCGTACCCTCGGGATGTGCGCTGTCTTTCAACGGGTAGTCTGTAATTGTTGGCCCAACGGTGAAACCCCGTGAGTTCGCATCCAGAACAACGTTTTCACGCCAGTCACCAATGCTGTAGCCGTGCCGTGTCGGGGGGTTGACCATGAAGCGGTATCCTGGGTCCAAAACATCGGCAAGGCTGTGATCGACGGTATAGCCATGAGTGCTGACACCGGTGATGATGTCGAAATACTGACCTGCAGCATCGCCAAGCCCACCACCCCCGCGGTTGCTGGTGTCCCAATGGGAAATAACGGCGGTATAGTCGCCCCCGTATCGATCGGTTTTGGATTGCAGGTCGCTCCAGTTGCGCATCGTGTCTGCATCATCGACCAGCTGTAGAACGCCCGTGCCTTCGATCGCCTCGCGCACCAGCATCAGCGGCGTATCAGGGTCGAAAACGCGGAATTGGTCAACGAAGGCCGACAGCCCATCGCGATCATCCGTGGCCCCTAACAGAGAGATCGTTTCCCCACCCGGATCCTGGTTCTGCCAGAAGCTGACCGTGTCGTAGTTTGCGACGTTCATCGTGTAGACTGCCGGATCGGCATTCGCATTTGTGAAAATGGACATCTGCGATTGTCCAAGAAGCATGACCTTGTAGCCAACCGCCCATTTGACGGTATTTGGCGTGATCTCGCTTTCGCCGACATACCGAAGCTCAGTGTTCAACCAGCCATCGGATTTTGGAACTGTTAGTGAGCCGCTAAAGGTCCCAGCGGAAACCGTGCCAATTGACGTCCAACCAACAACCTCACTGCTGTCGCTTGCCCGGATGAGGCGGGCTTCAACAGTGTAGCTGTCCTCACCAGTGCCGCGGATATCAACCGTTCGGCTTGCCGCGCCTCCGACCAATCCAATAACCAGCCCGTCGATCAACGTACCGGGATTCACGGTGCCTGGTGCTGTTATGCTTGTGATCAAAGGCGCATCAATATCAAGCACCTGCGGAATTGCACTGATCGTGCTCCAGTGATTGGAGAAAAACACGGAATCGGTGAAGTGTTGCGCCCCGTCAAGATCAGTAAAGCCGCCAAAAAGTGACGGGTAGTCATTGTTCGTGGAAGGCTCCGAAACAGAAACAGCGCGCAGGAGATAGCCTTCGCTGTCTTCTAGTTGGTTCGGTTGCAGACCCAATGCTTTGATAAACATTATCTGACCTGCCCAGCGCTGAAGGTCGCGGTAGGCAACATCCGCTGAGGGGGAGAAGTACGACCGCCGCCCGGTTGATCCGTCTTGTGCATACCCGGCCCGCAGTGCCCAATCATATTGCCCGGCATCGATCCATCCAGCCGGGGGCGCAAAGGTGATCACATCACCGGCAGAAAATGGCGGGGTTGGTTGGGCATCAATCGGCAGCGCGATGTCTTCATTTGCCGTTGCAGGGAAGCTCGTGGTTTCAACAATCTCGGCAGTTGCGCCATCGCTTTCCCGCGTTGCGATCATGCCGCGGTGAATGGTGACTTGCTGCCAATCGCCATGAACGCCACCCGCGCCACCATAGGTCGTCGGAACCAGCAGGGCGATACCGCCCGGTTGCGGTGGCAATGTCCTGCGTCGCGAGAATCCCGGTTTCTCAAGATCATCATGGGGCGCAAAATCATCTGCCAGCATGTCTTGTGTCACCCGGAACGCCTGGCGGAAATTACCACCCGTGTCTGCAAGGATGGTGGAAATGTCTGCGCGTCTGCCCGTGGCTTCCAGCGCAAAGACAATCGGGGCGATATGGAATTGGTGATGCCCGCCATCAACAGACAGCGCAACGCCGGACCCTTTTATTGGGTCACCCCACTCGATCCCGTGCTGGATCATCTTCCACGCGATCTGACGGCGCTGGGCTGGCGTGTAGACGTCGCTGATCAAAGCCATTGAGGCCATGTTGATCATGTTTGCGATATCGCGCCCGTATCCGGAACCGCTGATCCCGCTGAACCCATCTGGCATCAGGTTTTCATATCCCCAACTTGAATTCGTCGCTGTGTTTTGCGGGTAGGCGGCGGTAAACTTCCCAAGGGAATTCATTAAAGTTGCGAAAGGCGGGAAGCTTAGTCCTGTGGCGTCATAGCTTGGAAGGCTTGCCAGCAAGCCGTCCATATCGACGCTGAAATAGCCCGGCACCCCGCGCCCAGTCCAACCCGTCGTTGCATCAAGGATCGTTCCAGCTGGGAGGATCTGGTCAACGATGTGCAAAGCCGCATAGTCGGAGATGTATCCGTCATCACCCTGTTTTGGCGCTGAAGAAACAGCAACCATAACAATATCGCCTGCTGTCACACTGACACTGTCGCCTTGATTGAGCAGGGGATCATATGTCTCCGAAATGCGGGCATCGAAGCCTTGTGATTGTTGGTAGCTGCCATCGCGAATTGGGTTTAGCTGGACCCCACTGATTGCCAGCCCACCGTCTGTCGTCGAACCGCGTTCGATTGTCAGTGTTTCAGTTCCGGTGGCCAGAACCATGTAGGCTTTCCCCGCAGCATCTAGACCAAAAACCCGCTCTTCAGGGGCGGTGAAGCTGACGCCATTCATCGTGATGCTGCTGGACGTATCCGCAATCACCGTAGCACCGGTTGAATAGGTCTGTGGCCCGTTTGCGCCGCCATCTGCCTGCACCCGCCAAACCAACGACCCAGCCTGATCTGACGTGTAGCTGAAGCCACCGGGCTCAGCGACCATCTGCGCTGTGACGTCGATACCATCAAGCATCAGGGTTGGGGTCAGCGTGCTTCCTGCAGCGGTTCCTTCAGTCAGTTGGAAGACCGTTCCAACCGGCCCCTCCGCCGGAACCAGACTTGGCAAGACCGAGAACGGGCTTTCGTTTGACGCAGGTGTGTCACCTGACAGGGAGGTCGAAAGTGAAATTTCCATAAGCGGGGCCTTATCTGAGCTCTGTGAAATACCGGAGAGATCAGCCAATGGGCCTGTCGTCCCCCGCATTTCCCGTGTCCAACGGATGCTGGGCGCAGGTTGCGCCTCGAGCGTGGGCCAGTCTTGCCGTTCTGTACTTACAAAACCTGATGGCACCGCGCGCAGGGCCAAAACGACCACCGCCAACACCAAAGCCCAAGTGAGACTTCTCAGAAATTTCTCATGAAACACGCAGGAAAACTCGATTTTGAACGCTGCTTAGGAACCATTGAGATGCCGAAACAAGGTTAACAATTCGGAAATCTTCCGAGGCTACCGTTCGCCGGAATTAACCTTGAGTGGACAGATGAAAAATGAAAATCCTAGATCAGCGCTTGAACTTTCGATCATTGTCATCAGCTACAATACGCGCGATCTGACGCTGGATTGCCTACGGTCCGTCTTTGATCAAACAAAGTCTGAATGTGAGGTTTTGGTGGTCGACAACGCGTCAGAGGATGGGTCTGCCGACGCGATTGCACGGGAATTCCCACAAGTTCGGCTGTTTCGTGAATCGATCAATCATGGGTTTGGACCCGCACACCATATCGCAATGGCCGATGCCCGCGCGCCGTTTGTCTTGTTTCTAAACCCAGATACAGTTGTTCTTGATCACGCGATAGACAAGCTTTTCGGATTTGCTCGCCAGATTCCGCGGGCAGGTATCTGGGGCGGACGAACGTTATTTTCGGACGGTCGCGTTAACCCCACATCATGTTGGCAAGCGATGAGCGCGTGGTCCCTCATATGTCAGGTCACAGGGCTCAATCGGTTGTTTTCAAGCAACGCATTCTTCAATCCCGAAGGGGTCGGTGGCCGCCTGCAGAAGAAGCCTGTTGCGGTTGATATCGTGACTGGATGCTTTCTGCTGACAAAGGCCGATACTTGGTTCCAGTTGGGTGGCTTCAATCGCCTCTTTAGGATGTACGGCGAGGAGGCGGATTTCTGTCTTCGGGCGAAAAAGCAGCTCGGTCTTCAGCCGATGGTCACGCCAGACGCAACGATCATCCACCACGGCAGCGCGAGCGAACCGTCTGCCACAGAAAAAATGGTTCGATTGCTCAAGGCGAAAACACAGCTGATCCAGTGTCATTTCCTGTCCCGTGATCGCGCGATTGCGTTGCGGTTGCTTCAATGGTGGCCCTTGTCACGATGGATAACGCTTGCGCTGGCTTCCCGAATAACCAGTTCAGAGCGACTAAAAGAGAGATCCCATCATTGGCGGCAAATTTGGGTTCGCCGGGACGAGTGGTCTTCAGGCTTCTGACGCCACCAGTCCCTAGGTCGCTGGAAGGCAATGGTTGCCAAAGGGTTTATGAATGCATTATTTTGGGTGAATTCAGAATCCATCCTAAGATAGATGCATGACGTCAGAGCTAAGCGAAAAAAAGACCCGCGTTGATGACGCCTATCTGCGGCTCAAGCAGGCCATTCGGTCGAGCGCGCTTAGCCCCAACGAACAGCTAACAGAGCCTGAAATCGCAAGCCGATTGGGCATGAGCCGTACACCCGTGCGCGAAGCGCTTATCCGGCTTTCTTCTGACGGTCTTGTGCGGCTTATTCCGCGTCGGGGGGCGTTGATCCTTCCCGTAAGCAAGCAGGATATGGAAGAGATTTACGATATCCTGATGGCGTTGGAGCCCGCGGCCGCAGCAAAGCTTGCAGCTCGAAATCCGAGTGAGGCCGAACTGGCACCGCTTAGGCAGGCCGTGGAAGCGATGGAAGCGGCGATTGATGCAGGTGAATTGACCCAATGGGCGGAAGCCGATGATCAATTCCATGATGCGTTCTTAAAGCTGCAAGGAAATGGCCGGATTGTTGAAATGGTATCGACCCTGAATGATCAGGCCCATCGTGCACGTATGATGACGCTGAACGCTCGGCCTATCCCGGTGCAATCCACGAAGGAGCATCGCGAGATTCTCGACAATCTCAGCAGTGGAAACGCGCAAGGCGCGCGAGACGCTTTTGAACGTCACCGTCGCCGCGCCGCGCAGGAATTGCTTGCCCTTATGTAGGGGAGGAACTTTCACAATCTGAGGAGGGCAAAGATGAAGCTTGGTGTGATCTGCGACGGTATCTGCCGGGACCTGTCCCATGCCATCGACGTCATGGACGAATTCGACCTCCAATATGCGGAACTTCAATTCGTCGGTGACACAGAAGTTGGGGACCACTCTGCCCAACGGATTGTTGAGATGGACAAACTTCTTCGAGACCGGGGCAAGCCTGTATCCTGTCTGTCGCGCCATATTTTCGCGGGGATGACTTCTGCGAACCGACCGGGCGATGAGCTGCATGTCAAACATATGGATGCGCTCAAACGCGTTATGGAAATGGCACATGTCGTAGGCTCCCCACTTGTTCGGATCATGACGCAGAAGAAAGAACAGATCCTTTGGGGTCGGAACGGGGCTGAGATTTGGAATGTCGCTCATGGGGCTTGGGACAGTATGGCCCCAATGATCGCCCCTGCCGTGGACCTGGCCCGCAAAGAAGGCCTGACCCTGGTTGTGGAGACTGGCAATGGAACCATGGTCAATTCCAACTACACCGCCCGAAAACTAATCGATGAGCTGGACGCGAAGGACGTTCTCAAAGTGCTTTGGGACCCGGCAAATAATTGTTGGTGCCATGAGCTGGCCTATCCCGATGGCTATGCAGAACTGGACGGCGGATATCTCGGACATATCCACATCAAAGATGTCATTGTGGACACACCACGCGCCACGCTGGAGGTCTGCGAGATGGGGAAGGGCCAGCTTGGCCCGTTGTTCCAGCCCATCGCGGATGCGCTACGAGCAGATCAGTACGACGGCGTTATTTCACTCGAAAGCGTGTACCATCCCGGGAATGGTGACTTTGAAGCCGGATTTCGCCGCAACGTTGAACTGTTCAAGGCCATTTTTGGCCCTCAGGAGTAGGCCCGGAGCTTATTGCCAGCTGTAGTTGAAACTGACCGATATACGGTCCTCTTCACTCATATTCATCGGGACTTCGTGGCGCAGCCAACTTTCCCAAAGCAGCACATCACCAACCTCCGGGGCGACATAAAAGAAGCTTTTCATATCATCGCGGGCATCTGGCTTTCGCGCCGGAGCGGCCATCATCATCGGCAGACGTGGATCTTCAAACTTGATCGCGCTGGTACCATCGGGCATCGCCACATAGGTCGTTCCGGAAATCACGGAATGCGGGTGCAGGTGACCTGTGTGGATACCACCTTCAGGCAGGATGTTGATCCAGAGATCCTCCAGTTTCAGCTTCTTGCCATCCAGATTGAACTGAAGATCCTTGGCAAAGGCCTTCACGTGTTTATCGAGCACTTTCTTGAGATCGCGAAACACAGGCGACCGCCAAGTCAGGTCTGTCAGAGAGGCGTAGGACGTATAACCCGGAAATCCTTCAGCCTCACACCAATCCTGCCCCGCCTCATCGTCTTCAGCAATCGCAAGACAGGACGCTTCCAGCTCAGACGGATCGATGGGCTTCCCGTGTTCAGAAAGCTGGGCTTGATAGAGACGGGTTACGAAGAGGGAGGATATCTTGGACATTGTTGGGTCACACCGTTTGTTTGTGAAGACACAGTAAAGGTCTTGAATCAGCAGCATAAGCGCGAATTTCAAGCGGTTGCCAGATTTAGGTCAGAATATCGGTTTATCTAACACGAGTTCAGGAATTAGAAATTGGAATTCGATCATGAAGATTCAAAAACAGCCGGACTCGTTCGATACACTTTCAGATGCAGCGAAGGTTCCCAGTCTGGAAAACCAAATCAAAATGATGGATCAGCTAGATGGCGTTTTCAGTGGGTTGCACGAGCGGTTCCCGACCAATGTGAAATTCAAGCAATACTCAAAGGTTATTCGAACGTCCCGCACGATCCTCTACGATTTGTCGTCTAATCATGACAAACTTTCGCGGGAAGAGTTTGATGCCGGGATGACGAAGATCAAAGACTTGTTCACCAGCGCTGGCGCGAAGAAACAAGATTTAGTCGAATGGGGCCTCCTTTAATTCCAGATCTAGCTTTGTTCATGTCGTCTCCGAAGGCTCTGCCGCACCAGCCAAGAAAAACGCCAGCTTTCCCATAAACTAAGGGTTGCAATGCTACCCGCTCGGGTCTAAACGAGCCGTTCATCATGAACTCCACTGGAATCAGGGTGACCGTTCGCGGGCTCTCCAGTGTATGAAATAAAGGAAATGGCTATGAACGCCGGTGAACTTCGCGATAAGACCGCGGATCAGCTCAACGAGGAGCTGGCAAACCTGAAGAAAGAGGCATTCAACCTCCGCTTTCAGCAGGCCACAGGTCAACTTGAAAACACAGCACGTATGCGCAGCGTCAAACGCGATGCAGCCCGTGTGAAAACTATTCTGAACGAAAAGGCCCGTGCGGCTGCTGGGGAGGCGAACTAATGCCAAAAAGAATTCTCTCAGGAACCGTCACAAGCAACCAGAACGAGCAGACAGTTACTGTCTCCGTAGAGCGTCGCTTCCGCCATCCCGTTCTGAAGAAGACCATTCGTAAGTCCAAGAAATACCGGGCGCACGATGAGAAGAACACATTCAATGTCGGCGATGCAGTTCGCATTCAAGAATGTGCACCAAAGTCGAAAACCAAACGCTGGGAAGTGATCGCCGAATAGATCGCTTTCCGGTTTCATCGAAACCCTGGGGCTTTCAAATGAAGGTCCCCAAAGGTCGGGAGACATCACATGATCCAGATGCAGACCAATCTTGATGTTGCTGACAACAGCGGCGCACGCCGTGTTCAGTGCATTAAGGTTCTGGGTGGCTCCAAGCGTAAATACGCATCCGTCGGCGACATTATTGTCGTGTCGGTCAAGGAAGCCATTCCACGCGGTCGCGTAAAGAAAGGTGACGTGCGTAAAGCCGTCGTCGTACGCACTGCCAAAGAAGTACGCCGTGAAGATGGCACAGCGATCCGCTTTGATCGCAATGCCGCTGTCATTCTCAACAACAACAACGAGCCGATCGGTACACGTATCTTTGGCCCAGTTGTTCGCGAGCTGCGCAGCAAGAACTTCATGAAGATCATCTCACTTGCCCCGGAGGTTCTGTGATATGGCTGCTAAGTTGAAAAAAGACGACAAAGTTGTCGTGTTGACCGGCAAGGACAAAGGCAAAGAGGGCACAATTCTTTCTGTCGATCCAAAAGCCGGTAAAGCCGTTGTGGACGGGATCAACATCGCGATCCGTCACGTTAAGCAAAGCCAGAACGACCAAGGTGGTCGTCAGCCAAAAGCGATGCCTATTCAGTTGTCGAACCTTGCGTTGCTCGACAGCAATGGCAAAGCAACACGCGTTGGCTTCAAAATGGATGGCGACAAGAAAGTGCGCTACGCCAAAACAACAGGGGATGTGATCTGATGCTTGATGAAGCAAATTATACACCTCGTTTGAAGGCGCTTTATGCCAGCACGATCCGTGCTGCCATGAAGGAAGAGTTCGGCTACAAGAACGACATGCAAATTCCATCCCTGGAAAAAATCGTTCTAAACATTGGCGCAGGCAAAGCGGCTGTCAAGGACAGCAAGAAGCCAGCCGGTGCAGCAGCTGATCTGACAGCAATTGCGGGCCAGAAAGCATTGGTCACACGCGCCAAGAAATCCATCGCGGGTTTCCGGGTTCGTGAAGACATGCCGCTGGGTGCGAAAGTAACGTTGCGTGGCGACCGGATGTTCGAATTTCTCGATCGTCTGATCACAATCGCTATGCCGCGTATCCGTGACTTCCGTGGTGTTTCTGGCAAAAGTTTTGACGGTCGTGGCAACTACGCCATGGGCCTGAAAGAGCACCTCGTTTTCCCAGAGATCGACTTCGACAAGATCGACGAGAACTGGGGCATGGACATCGTAATCTGCACCACCGCATCTACCGACGCGGAAGCGAAGAGCCTGTTGAAAGCTTTCAACATGCCCTTCAACAGCTGATCCGCGGGAAGGACCTAAGACATGGCTAAAAAAGCAATGATCGAACGCGAAAAGAAGCGGGAACGTCTGGTAAAGAAATACGCTGCCAAACGTGCTGCACTGCTCGCAATCGCAAATGACAAAGACAAACCAGCGGAAGAGCGTTTTAAAGCGCGCCTGAAACTGGCTGAACTGCCGCGGAACTCTTCGGCAACTCGTCTTCACAACCGTTGTCAGCTGACCGGTCGTCCTCACGCTTACTACCGTAAGCTGAAGATCTCCCGGATCGCGCTGCGGGAACTGGGCTCAAACGGCCAGATCCCCGGTATGGTTAAATCAAGCTGGTAAGGAGGGCATAAAATGAACGATCCAATCGCAGATATGCTCACACGTATCCGGAACTCTCAAATGCGCGGCAAATCGACAGTGGAAACACCTGCGTCGAAACTGCGTGCCTGGGTTCTCGATGTGCTGGCAGACGAGGGCTACATTCGTGGCTACGAGAAAACCACTGGCAAAGACGGTCACCCGGCTTTGAACATTGAGCTGAAATACTACGAAGGCACGCCTGTTATTCGTGAAGTGAAGCGGGTTTCCAAACCCGGTCGTCGCGTTTACGTCGGTGCCAAAGACATCCCAACGGTTCGTCAGGGCCTGGGTGTGTCGATTGTCAGCACACCACAAGGTGTGATGTCGGATGCAAACGCTCGCGCCAAAAACGTTGGTGGCGAAGTGCTTTGCACAGTCTTCTAAGGAGCGCTTAGATGTCTCGTATTGGTAAAAAACCGGTCGATCTTCCATCCGGCGTCACCGCGACTGTGTCCGGCCAAAGCATCGAAATCAAAGGCCCAAAAGGAACACGTTCCTTCACGGCAACTGATGATGTGACAATGACTGTGGAAGACAATGCAGTCTCTATCATGCCGCGCGGTATGTCGAAGCGTGCACGCCAGCAGTGGGGCATGAGCCGCACTATGGTTGCAAACCTCGTCACCGGCGTCACCGATGGTTTCAAGAAAGAGCTTGAGATCAACGGCGTTGGTTACCGGGCTCAGATGACAGGCAACGTCCTGAAACTGAACCTTGGTCTGTCCCATGACGTGAATTTCGACGTGCCGGAGGGTGTCACAGTGACTGCCCCGAAGCAGACTGAAATCATCGTTGAAGGCATTGATGAACAACTCGTCGGTCAAGTTGCGGCAAACATCCGCGCTTGGCGTAAGCCAGAGCCCTACAAAGGCAAAGGCATCAAGTACAAAGACGAGTACATCTTCCGCAAAGAAGGGAAGAAGAAGTAATGGCCAATAGCAAACGTGATCTGTTCATCAAACGCCGTCTGCGCGTTCGGAACAAACTTCGCAAAGTGAACGCGGGGCGCATGCGTCTTTCTGTTCACCGCTCAAACAAGAACATCTCAGTTCAGCTGATTGATGATGTTGCTGGCACAACAGTCGCGTCTGCCTCCACTTTGGAGAAGGCGCTGGGCGTTGTTGGCAAAAACAACATCGAAGCGGCGACAAAAGTCGGTGCTGAGATCGCGAAGCGCGCCAAAAAAGCTGGCGTGACGGAAGCGTATTTTGACCGTGGCGGTTTCCTGTTTCATGGGAAAGTCAAAGCGGTTGCTGAAGCTGCCCGCGAAGGTGGTTTGAAAATCTAAGCGTAAGGGGCGTGGCTTTTGTCGCGCCCTTTCGATGATCGGGGGGTGTTTCGCACCCACTGCGATTGAAGAAACCGGCGTTCGCGCCACGACATAAAGGACTGCCAAATGGCAAGAGAACCAGGACGGGGCCGCCGCGATCGCGACGAAACTCCAGAATTTCAGGATCGCTTGGTTGCAATCAACCGCGTATCCAAAACAGTTAAAGGCGGTAAGCGCTTTGGCTTCGCAGCCCTTGTGGTTGTTGGCGACCAAAAGGGCCGCGTCGGCTTTGGCAAAGGTAAAGCGAAAGAGGTCCCAGAGGCCATCCGCAAAGCCACAGAACAAGCCAAGCGCCAGATGGTCCGCGTACCACTGCGTGAAGGTCGTACGTTGCACCACGATACAGCTGGCCGTCACGGCGCTGGTAAAGTCGTTATGCGCACAGCACCGCAAGGTACTGGTATCATCGCAGGTGGTCCAATGCGGGCCGTATTCGAAATGCTCGGTGTACAGGACGTTGTTGCGAAGTCTATCGGCTCGCAGAACCCTTACAACATGATCCGTGCCACGCTGGACGGCCTCGTGAACGAAGCCTCCCCACGTATGGTTGCGCAACGTCGCGGCAAGAAAGTTGCCGACATCCTGCGCACGCAGGACGGTCCAAAAGTAGACGGTGATCAAGCGCCCGTCGTTGAGGAGGCCTGAGTCACATGGCTAAGAAAACAATCGTCGTTAAGCAGATCGGGTCTCCGATCCGTCGTCCGGCCAAACAGCGCGCAACGCTTGTTGGTTTGGGCTTGAACAAGATGCACCGCACTCGCGAGTTGGAAGACACACCTTCCGTGCGCGGCATGGTCGCTTCAATTTCTCACATGGTTGAGATCGTCGAAGAAAAAGGCTGATGCTTGCATCATATGATTTCAAGAGCGCCCCGCGGGAAACTGCGGGGCGCTTTTTGTTTGGTGACAGGGTAAGTAAGGCCAAGAAGTTCTATTGGTCGCGCTTACGAACCTTGCCAGAAATATCAAAGCGTGAAACCTACGAGTAAGCTTTGCGATCTAGACCTTCAGAAGCCGGATGTTCATGATCCATATCGGTTCAACTTTTGCAATTTCGCTACTTGGCGTTTGGGCCTTCCATTGGCTTTCGCTCCCCTTGCCATGGTTGCTTGGGCCAATTTCGGCATGCCTGGTGGCCGCATTGCTGGGCGTCCCACTTGCTGGAATACGACCCCTTAACGAAAGTATGCGGACTATTCTGGGTGTGGCTGTCGGGGCTACATTCACCCCAGCTTTGCTTCTATCGATGGTGGGTATGTGGCCAACCTTGCTGCTTATCCCTGTGATGACAGTCTGTATCGGGTTGCTTGGGGTGCCCTATTTCCACCGGCTCTGGAAATATGATTTCCCGACAAGTTACTACGCAGCCATGCCCGGTGGACTGCAAGATATGCTCGTCTTTGGGGAAGAGGCCGGGGCGAATGTCCGCACCCTATCTTTGATCCATGCAACCCGGGTTTTGGTCGTCGTTGTCGCGCTGCCTGTATTGTTGCATTTGATCTGGGACGCGGATCTCAGCAACCCGCCAGGCGTTCCGGCGTCTCAGATTTCCATAGCTCAGCTTTTGATTATGGTGGCGTGTGCATTTGTGGGCTGGCGCGTGGCGAAACGTGTGGGGATGTTTGGGGCGTCGATCCTCGGACCCCTCATTCTTGCAGCGGTCGCAGCCCTTGCAGGCATCCTGCAGCATCGTCCCCCGGTTGAGGCGATCTGGGCCGCACAGTTCTTCATCGGCATGTCGGTAGGCGTCAAATATGCTGGGATCACCATGGCCGAGGTGCGCCGCGATCTGGTCGCAGGCGCAGGGTTCTGCGGCATTCTGATCTTATTGACGCTGGTTTTCGTTGAGGTGATTTATGCGTTCGGTCTCGCACCGGGGCGGGAAGCGTTGCTTGCTTTTGCGCCGGGTGGTCAGGCCGAGCTGACTGTTCTGGCGTTAATCGTTGGCGCAGATATGGCCTTTGTGATAGCGCATCATGTTCTGCGAATTTTCGTCGTGATCTTTGGCGCACCGATCTTCGCCAAATTGTTCAAGCACTAGCAACGAAAACGGACCAGCGAAGAAGGGCCACCCTTTATAGGTGGCCCGAAAAGCGGTGTGAATGTCTTCCGCCTTGGCTGCCTATGACATCTGATATCCCGGTGTCGATTTTGAGATTTCTATTTCGGCGTCGTCCATATCTTCGACAATCTCGTCAAAAAGCGGCGTGGACAAATACCGTTCTCCGGTATCTGGCAGCATGCACAAAATCGTTGCGCCTTCTGGCGCAGTCTTGGCGATCTCTTGCGAAACCGCGAAGGTCGATCCGCCTGAAATGCCCGTCAGGATACCTTCTTGCGCGGCAAGTTTTCGCGCCCAGGCAATGCCGTCCGGACCAGCAACGGGAAGCAACTGATCATAGTATTTTTGGTCAAGCCCTTCCTGCAGAACTGCCGGGATGAAGTCAGGTGTCCAACCTTGGATCGGATGAGGTTCAAACGCGCTATGGCTTTCGGCAGGCGCACCGGTTTCCGTGCGCGATTGCGCAACACCACTTCCAACCAGTTGGGCATTTGCGGGCTCTGTCAGGATAATTTTTGTGTCTGGGCGTTCCTTGCGGATGACGCGACCAAGCCCTGTCACTGTTCCACCTGTGCCGTAGCCTGTAATAATGTAGTCTAGCCGTTTGTCTTTGAAATCACTCAGAATTTCTTGTGCGGTAGTGGCTTCGTGAATATCGGCATTCGCGGTCGTTTCAAACTGAGACGCCAGGAACCAACCATTGGATTCGGCCAGCTCAACCGCCTTCTGATACATCCCGAAGCCTTTTTGGGCCCGCGGGGTCAGCACAACTTTTGCACCGAACATCCGCATTAATTTACGCCGTTCCACCGAGAAACTGTCTGCCATGGTGACAACAAGCGGGTAGCCCTTTTGTGCGCAAACCATTGCCAGCCCGATACCAGTATTTCCAGATGTGGCTTCAACCACGGTCTGACCAGGTTTCAGCGTTCCTGCTCGCTCCGCGGCTTCGATGATATTCAGCGCAAGACGGTCTTTGACCGATGCCGCTGGATTGAAGAATTCTGCTTTCACGAAAAGGTCGATGCCCTTTGGTGCAAGATTGTTGATGCGGATCGTGGGAGTGTCGCCAACCGTATCAAGAACAGAATTAAAGATTTTTCCACGTCCGGTTGTGCGCCGGATCGATTTTTCAGATGCCATCGGAAAGTCCTTTCGGAGTCTGGTTTGCCAGAGATCAAGGAGCTGAGTCCCCAACGCCATTGTTTTATGTTTTGCCGAATTGCTCAAGCGCTTTACGAGTGCGCGGACGGATCGCGACCCAATGCGCCAAGACGTTGCGTGGCGCTATCCTTGCATCACCGCACCGGGTTCACCCCAACCCAGATCAACCGAAAGGCGTTCCGCAAGTTTTGCGATCTTCGGACCGATTTCGGACCGAAATTGATCCGTAAAGACCCGCATCGACCCGGTTGCCCCGATCGACATCGTCGCACCGGGGCCAGTGGGTGAAAGCGGCGCGGCGACCGAACACATGCCACGCTCAATCTCTTCGACGCATTCGGCATAACCTCGAACGCGGATCGTTTCGAACTCCGCCTCCAGATCCTCAACCTTTGTCAGCGTAAATTCAGTATAGGCCTTCAAGCGACCTTCCATATCCTTCGACGTCAACAGTTCTGGTGAAAAGGCAGCGACAGCTTTGGAACAGGAACAGGCATGAAGCGGACGTTTCCCGACGCCTGGATGAAGGAAAGAGACCCCAGTATCTGGCGTCTCGACGTGGATGATTTCAACCGATTGGCCACGCAAGCGGGACAGAAAAAACGCGACACCATGCGCGTTGGCAGCTTGCTTGAGTTTCGGCGCGATTACCTCAAGCAACACCTGGTCCGTGTTTTCGCTTTGGGTAATTCGCCTGAGGCGGGTGCCAATCGCGAACTCGCCCCGTGCAACTGGGTCTAGTAGTCCAGCCCCGACAAGGTCCTGCACCAATCGATAGGCGGACGGCTTTGGCAGGTCGGAATGCGCACAGATATCTGCGACCGTCGCAGTTCCTTTCTGCCCAACCACTTCCAGAATAAGCGTCAACCGTTCGAGATGCATGTTTCACCTTGCGAGACTACAATTATCGATATACGAGAAAGAGAACGTTGTCGCAAGGGAGGAACTTGAGGATGGACGGAACATGTTGCGGCCCAGGATATGCCAGCCCCGCGGAAGCCATCAAAGCGCCCCGCGAAAAGCTGTTATACACAATTGCCATCTACACTGGGACGGGCATTCAAAAGCCTGACTATCTGGCGACCGTAGATGCTGATCCGGACAGTCCCACTTACAGTCAGGTCATCCACCGGTTGGAAATGCCGGGGATCGGCGACGAGCTTCACCACATGGGTTGGAATGCCTGCTCGTCTTGTCATGATGACGCTGGAATGAGCCGGAAGTACCTGTTGGTTCCGGGCGTTCGGTCGAACAACATCCACGTCATTGATACTGCCACTGACCCGTTTGCACCGCGTCTGCACAAAGTGATTGATGGGGCGGAGATCAAATCGAAGACCAACCTCAGTGGGCCGCATACAGTCCATTGTCTGGGTTCAGAGATTATCATCTCGTTTCTTGGAGACGCCCAAGGGGAAGCGCCCGGCGGCTACCTGCATCTCAACAAGGAGTTTGAGATTGTGGGTCGTTGGGAAAACTCCATGGGTGATATCCCGTTTGGCTATGATTTCTGGTATCAACCCCGCCACAATGTGATGGTTAGTTCCGAATGGGCGGCCCCGAACACGTTCATGCCGGGATTTGATTTGGAAGAGGTTGGGCATCTGAAATATGGTCGCCGTTTGCACATCTGGGATTTCGAAAAGCGCGAACCAGTTGAGACGATGTATTTGGGTGAAGATGGCTTGATCCCGCTTGAGGTGAAGTTCCTTCATGATCCGGACAGCACACACGGGTTCTGCGGGGCCGCGCTAAGCTCCAACGTGATCCACTTCTGGAAGTCCAATGAGGGCAAATGGGAGTGGGAAAAGATCATCGATGTCGAGAATGAACCGCATCCTGAATGGCCGATTCCGGTGCCGGGTGTGATGTCGGCGATCCTGGTATCGATGGATGACAAATACCTATATCTGAACAACTGGCTGCACGGTGATATGCGCCAATACGATATCTCTGATCCTCACAACCCGGTGCTGACAGGCCAGGTGTGGATGGGTGGGCTGCTTGGCAAAGCCCCCGAGGTGAACGGTGTCAAAGTGGCCGGTGGGCCGCAGATGTACCAGCTGAGCCTCGATGGCAAACGGCTCTATGTCACAACCTCGCTTTTCTCAACCTGGGACAACCAGTTCTACCCGGACATCCGGACGCAAGGTGGTGTCATGCTGATGATCGACTGCGACGTGGAAAACGGCGGCATGAAAATCAACGAGGATTTCATCGTTGATTTTGGCAAGGAACCTAATGGGCCTAGTCGCTGCCACGAGACACGCTACCCGGGTGGCGATTGTACAAGCGATATCTGGTTGTGAGCAAACAGCACACCATAACCATCGCAAACCGTGATGACATGGCGGTTCAGGTAGATCCCCGTCGTCCGCTGTTGGACACGCTGCGCGAGCATGGGTTTGACCTGCCCTATGGCTGCAAATACGGCGGCTGCATTACCTGTGCCGCAAAACTGACTGCGGGCGAGGTTGACCAACGCCGACAAGTTGCCTTGAACAATCGTCAGATCAACAACGGATATGTTTTGCTCTGCGTTGCGCGCCCAACATCTGATTGCACGCTGGAGATTGGCGTCGAAAGCCACGACAAGCTTTATCGCAATCCGTTTCTTGATCCCCTGGAGCCGCACGAACTAAAGGCGGATATTGCCACACCGAAGGAGGCGTAAATGCCTGACGCTGATATTGATCACCTGTATGACTATGATCCCGACTATCTTGCAGAGATCCTGCGCTCCGTCAAAACAATTGCCATGGTTGGGGCAAGCGGGGACAAGACGAAGTTCAGCTATGGTGTGCTGAGGGTTTTGCATGAAACGGGGTACGACATGATCCCGGTCAACCCGAACCCCAAGCTGACCGAAATTCGCGGTCTCCCGGTGTTTCATTCGCTGGAAGAGATCGACCGCCCCGTGGATATGGTGGAGGTCTTTCGCCCGAAGGAAGAACTGTACGCGATTACCGAGCAGGCCATCGCCATCGGGGCCAAGGTCCTCTGGGGCCAAATCGGGGTCTATGATGATCGCGCAGCGAAGCTGGCTGAAGAGGCTGGTTTGAAAGTCGTCATGAACCGTTGCCCCAAGATTGAACTGTTTCGTCCCTTCTGGAAGCCCAGACTTGATCTGGCAATCTAGTAGGTTTTCGGCAAATTAGGAACGGGCTTTGTTCGAGGTTTGAACCAACCGACCCGGAACATATTTTGATCAA
This sequence comes from uncultured Litoreibacter sp., assembly GCA_947493265.1. Taxonomy (GTDB): domain Bacteria; phylum Pseudomonadota; class Alphaproteobacteria; order Rhodobacterales; family Rhodobacteraceae; genus Litoreibacter. The sequence continues at coordinate 320,657 of CANLQL010000001.1, forward strand.
TCAGAGGTTTGCCTCAAAGTCAGCCGCAAGCGTTGCAACCGCTTCGGGGTCAGAACCGCCGATCAGAAGATAAGCAAACTCACCGTCGCTCCAATGGGCGGCACGCATGCCTTCCAGCTCGGTTTCTTTGATCGATTGGGCTTTGTTGTCTGAGCGGATGATGCATAGGGCCAACGGTTCACCTTCTGGCGACAGGTACGCCAGTTGCACCAATGGACGACCCCTAAAGCCCAAAACCTGCCCACGCTTGAAAGCGACGCCAGAAACCTCTGCTGCGTTTGTGACATCCCGCCCCAAGACTTCCGATAGGGCCTGCAATTGTGCGTCTTGCTGTACCTTTGGCACGTCGACCGTGTCCAAGGTCGCGGTCACATAAAGTGCCTGATAGCTTGCGACGTAATCTATCCAACCCGGTGCATCCGGGGTGGGGCGCAGCATCAAGGACGCGCCTAGCGCGACACCGACAATCAAGCTTGCGGCCAGAGGCAACAACCGCAGGGCAGGCTTCGGTTTCGGCGCAAGTTCGACATTCGGGGCATTTTGCAGCATGCCGTCAAACGCAGTGCGCATGGCGTCTATTGGCAACCGCAGCTGATCAAGCCGGGACGCTAAGGCAGTATCTACGGAAAGCTGGGCCTCCAAAGCTGCAACATTCGCGGCATCAGCCTCCCCGTCTAGGTAGGCCGTTAGCTCTTCGTCACTGAATTCACGCTTGGCGTTCATTGGGTCCCTCTTCGACCAGTTGTTTGGCCAGCTTGCTACGGGCAGCGGACAATCTGCTCATTACGGTTCCGATCGGGATGCCGAGGATTTCTGCCGCCTCCTTATAGGCAAACCCTTCGATATACACGAGCATAACGGCCTCTCTCTGCGCTTCTGGCAGGTCTGCTACTATTGACAACACTTGGGCAGCGAAAATATTTGATTCCGCATCTGGGCTTGCATCAATTAGTTCGAAGTCATCAACCGAAACGACACCGTTTCCGCGTCGGACAGCTGCTGCACGTCGGTCATTCAACCAAAGGCGCTGGGCAATTCTAAAGACCCACGCGCGCAGGTTGCTATCTGGCTGGAACTGTTCTGATTTTTCCAAAGCGCGGGCGCATGCTGCCTGGGCAAGATCATCGGCCTGATCACGACTTCCTGTGAGCACCACACAGTACCGCCACAATCGCGGCGAGACCTCTGCCAAGCCGTTGCGGACCTGGATGTGCGACTTATCTTTCCCAAACCGTCGAATAATTTGCGTCCGTTCCGTGTTTCTTTCTCAGGCGCGTCTGAAACGCGTCCCAAAAACCTAACGGAGATGACAGACAATGAGAAATACACATTTGAGTGTCGTGAGCTTCGCGCTTGCCCTAATGGCCGGCCCAGTTCTTGCGGGCGATACCCCTTCTGCGCCAGATGCGCGGGCCTATTTCATCAATCTTTCTGATGGCGACACGGTCAAAGGACCGATCACAGTTCAGATGGGTTTGTCTGGGATGGGGATCGCTCCGGCAGGGACCGAGAAGGAAAACACGGGCCATCATCATCTGTTGTCGAACCGTGTCGCATTTGGTGAGGGCGCAGATGATGCAGAAATGACCGAAACCGGCATCTTCGCTGATGACAACCACCGTCATTTTGGTGGCGGTCAAACGGAAGTAACGCTTGATCTGCCTGCTGGCGAACACACGCTTCAGCTGGTTCTTGGCGATCTCTACCATGTCCCACACAACCCACCGGTCGTGTCTGAACGGATCACGATCATCGTGGAGTAATTCGTTTGGTAACCAGTGTTTTGTTTCTGCCAGCGCGGGCCCCGCGCTGGCTTTCGCAATCAAACCTCCAGGTGTCCCTAGGGCTTAGGAAAGGGATATCTGGTGCTGCGCCAAACACGGAACAGCCAATAAACCATTGCAAGAACGATGACTGCTTCCGGCACAGACAAAAGACCAGTTTCTTGGATTGATTCTGGAAAGGCTTGCGCACCGGGTCCGGTGAAAGCTGACCCCGCTGCGATGAAAAAACCGCAACACATTCGCCAAAGATGCGCCATCAAACAACGACGGGGCGACACTGATTTGTGTTTGAAGATCGATAGCTCGCCCATGAAAGCGACGCCTGCAAGGCCTGCAAGAAATCCATAGTCCGTTGCATGAAAATCCAGAAACACACCGTTAGGCTGCTGAGCCGCGTAACCAGTGACGTAAATCAATCCTGCAGTGTTCAGCCCCGAAAGGGTGATCAGTGCCGGTGATATCCGTATCCTATCGCCGGTGGTCACTTTGATAATCTGCCAACTTGTCAAGAGAAGCGTCACAGCAAGGACACCCGCGTGCGTCGTTATGTAAAGCGTACGAAACGCCAGCGCCCCAGCGACGCTACCGAGTAACGATGACACGATCATTGCTACCACGAAGAAGCGTCCGGTGCGTTTGTGAACCTCGCTACCTTTTCTCGAACAAAGTGCGATGGTGCCAAATATGACCGCCAGTATCCCGCTGAACACATGGATCGTCATAACGGCGGTACCGAGATCAGGCATGGCTACCCATCAGTCATCGAGCGTTTGAAGAAAGCCGCCATAGATCTCCGCAACAGCGGCGGGGCGGTCAAGCATGGGAACATGACCGCAATCTTCCAGGATTACCCGCTTGGAGTCTGGTAGGACTTGTTCCAGCAATGCAGCCCCGCTGACGTGAAAAATACGGTCAGGGGCGCACCAAAGGATCAGAGACGGTATTTTCAATGTCGGCGCAAGATCGACGACGGTCGGCAGGTCCGAATGGTTGTGCACCACATCCCATACCTGCTTGTTGTGTGTGGCCGTTGCCACCTCATTTTGCATCCAGCTTTGAAGGATCGGCCCCGGGACATAAGGGATGTCAGGGGACAGCCATGTGTTGCGGGCGAAAAAATCAGCTTCTGTTTGAACGACAAGTGGCGTTTTCTCTTCGCCAAGTGCTTTGTCCATGTCGCTTTGTAGGGGTGTCGGCACGCCCAGTGGGCTTCCGATGAATGCGATGCTGGCGACGAATTCAGGATCAGCTGCCGCGAGTAGCGTGGCAACGTAGGCGCCCATCGAATTGGCACCAATATGAACCCGCTCAAGGCCAAGCGATTGAAAAACGATCCGTAGATTGTCCCGTTGTTTTGACAGTTCATATTCCGCTGGGGGCAAACGAGTGTTGTCGCCAAACCCCGGCAGATCGAGGATCACAACATGATGCGTGTCCACCAAACGTCGCGCAACGTCGACCCAATGCTCTTTCCGGGCATAGATACCGTGGATCAGAACGACACGCGGCCCTTGTCCCCCTTCCAGGTAGTTGATCTCGCCAATTTCGGTTGAAATGCTCTTTGCAGTGAGGCCAGCAGACGCGTTGTTCAAAGTGATCAAGACACGCGCAGTGGTGTGTGGTGCGGCGTGCCAGACCGCAAAAAGAACAGCAGACACCACTCCGACGCAGATCACAAAAATCCGGAAGGCAGATTTGAATTTTCGAATAGGCAGCTGTTGACCCTCCAGTTGCATTGGCAATTGCTGCCAAGTTTTTTGTGTCGGATCAGGTCTTTGCCAGATGCGAATTGAACTTGGCTTGGCTACAGCAACCGCGGCCATTCATTCTTGAATAAACGTGCAACTTATCGGGGCTTGGACTTCCCCTTTTCCTGCGCCTGAGGCACGGTCCCGGCAGAGAAAAATGACAGGCCAGGTTTGAAGAAAGTCATTCAAATGCCAATGAACCGCTGCGGGTTCCGTAATCATCTATTCGCGTTCGATGAAGGGTCTCTCGCCTTGCATGAAAACCTCATGCCTTGTGTGATCGTAGGGCTGCAAAACCAGGTTGTGGTTTCGGGCACACATGATTGGGTAACAGCGGATGTCGTTGCAATCAGACCAGGTGTGCCCCATGGCGTAACCGTCGGGGTCGGTGGGGCTGCGATTGTCTATTTTGACGGTGTTCAATTAATCAATGATCGGCGTTCGTTCTGGTCGCTTCCGCCGGACTGGCGGGATATGCCCCGTTGTTTTGACGGAACCGACCTTGATGGGTTGGCGCATTTTCGAAAACGCATTGACCAGTCGGTCAGTCCACCGGATCACAGCGTACTTAAAATCGTGCAGCAACTCTACGACGATCCGTTCCAACGCCTGACACAAACTGACCTTGCGCGCAGTCTTGGATTGGAGCGCACGCAGGCCTTGCGGCATTTCAAAGCAACGACAGGTCTTACGTTTCGGAAGTTCAAGATTTGGGCTGGCATTGTCGCGGCCACCCATGCGGCAGCTGCGGGTGACGCAATCGGATCTGCAGCAATATCTGCTGGTTTTTCCGATGCCGCACATTTGGCAAGAACCGCCAACACCGTATTTGGGATCACGCCGACAATGGGCTTGTCAGGTCTTGGTCAGATCGTTTCCCTACCAAGCTAATCCTGACAAGCACAATGTGACTGCATCAACGGCTATTGCGCGTGATGCTGTTCAAGGGATGCAAGACCGTTTTCGTACATTCCGAGGACCATGCCGGAAAAGTGCTCGGCCGATGCTGGATCAAGAACCATATCAGCGGCCCAAGATACATGGCTGCGACCATCGCCAAGATCGTCAATCCGGATGGTCCCAACAACGTTTTCTGCCGGCAGTGGATGGCTGTCGATGGCGTATGTGAAAGTGCGCGTCGCGTCATCACGAAGCAAGATACGCTCTTTCAGCTCACCGCCGTCCCGCATCACACAATTGCGTCTGGGTTGGGCGCTGTCGGCATCAATGACCTCGCTCTGGCGTATCAGGTCGGGATACCAGGTTTCCATGCCTGTCATCTGGCTGATTGTTTTCCATAGACGATCTGCTGATACCGGAATTTCTCGGGTCGCTTTGATATGATGGGTCATTTTTAGATCCTTTCATTTGATAAATTTAGCTGTCGGGTTTGGTTGCGATTTAGAACGCTGGTCAACTCGGAAACGTGCTGAGGACGATCCAAGTAAGGTATGCCCATGCCCCGAAACCAACGGTCCAAGCGCCCGACCGCGCAAGCGGGATTCCAGCGAGGGAGACGGCCACATAAGCCAAGCGCGCGATCAGAAATACCATCGCGATCGTGCCGAGATGCGGATGCGCGAGATCAGACATGACGATTGCTGCGACAAGAACGATTGGCACCCAAAGCGCCAGCGCTTCGATCTGATTTGACCGAACCATTGCCAGCCGTCGGGCGAAGACGCCTTCATCCACGCGGTTGTCGAAATTGGAAATGGTGTATTTGAAACCCACCTTGATGTCGCGCACTAGCGGTTGAAGCAAGAGCAGAACGCCCAGCAAAACGACGTTCCAAAGTGAAATTGAAATTAGTGAGTCCATTGTGTTTCCTTGTGTTGTTTTCGATTTTCAGAGGGTTGTCATTGCGCGTCGGACCAATTCTGATCGAGGTATTCAGCAAGTGTGGTTTGACGGGGGAGGTCGAATTCTTCGATGACCGAAGGGTTCTCCCAGTGTGGCTGATGACTGGTGACAAGATTGACGAGCGCGAGGATGTTTGCCGCAGGGGGTGAGAATGGTTGCACAAACAACTGCCCTGAGCGGGCGAACCATCCGGGCATGGACACGACGCGGATTTTGCGCCCGGCTTTCCTTGAAAGAAGCTTCGCCACATCTGACCAAGTCAGCCATTCCGGACCACCTGCTTCGAGCGTGCGATTGAAGCTGGCCTGTTTGCCAACCACGCCGGCCATCATGTGTGCGACGTCGATTGTCGCGACAAGAGGTGCGCCATGGCTCTTACCACCCGGGGCAAGCAGTATGCCGCGCTTTGCGACCAGGTTACCGACCATGCCTTGCCACATCTTCATAAAGCCATAAGGGCGTTTCGTCGTCGCATGGGGATGATGCGCGGTTGCCTGTTTCGCGCCCGCCATTACCATCCAGACATCCATGAAGGCCGGATTTCGAACGATGGTTGCTGCAATCGAAGACCGTTCCAGCCGTTCTTCTATTAACCGTTTGCCAGCCAGTTCCGGCACAGTGCTTTCTTTGTCCCAAGTGGGCACCGAGGATTGCACCCAATGGCGCACGCCAGCTTCTTCAGCGGCGGAGATAAAGTTCTCATAGCCACCAGCGGCCATCGACGTGACCGACATTGTTTTGCCGGCGGGAATAACCCCGTTCGCCGAAGACACGACGGTGTCGATCTCTTCCAACGCCGCCACAAGGCTTGCGCGATCCTCCAAGGATCCAACTGCATATTCCAGTGTGCCGCCTGCTCCCTCTAGCCCGAGGATTTTTTGGTCAGGTTTGCGCACCAGCGCACGTACGAAATGACCCTTATCCAATAAAATTCGGACGACCTGTGCGCCGACTTGACCTGTCGCGCCTGCAACTAGGATGCGGTTTTGTGTCATGGATGAACGTCCTTTCTTACTCCTGGCGGCGGTTGATCGCGATAGACCGCAACCACAGTGATATTTTCCTTTTCGAGAACGAGTGTTCCCGTATTTCTCAAATTTTTTTAATCGAGCGCGGTCATAGCCTCTGAAATGAAGGGATCAATAATCTCAGCACTGGTGCGTGCGTGAGCTAGTGTGAACAAGCCTTGCATCACCCCGACCAGAAATGGGCCAAGTCTCTTCGCACGCGCGGGCGCATATCCGGCAGTGAGTAGCGCTTTCTGAAGACGGTTGTTTACGTCCTGAAAATGCGCCTCAATAATCGTGTGAATTTCCAATTCATTTATCGCGTCGTCAGCAGAGGTGCGCACTAGAAAGCAACCCCGACGTCCAGCTGTCGTGACAGCCAATCGCGCGAGCCCGAAAAAAAGTGTTCGAATATTCTCGCGGGTCACATCATTCGAGTCCAAGCTCGCCAATAAGGTCGGAACAACGGTCGTGCGGTAATTCTTCAAGGCGGCCAAGAAAAGTTGATGTTTGTCCCCGAAGGCGGAGTAGAGCCCCTTTCGGCTTACCCCTGTTCCCGCCACAAGGTCTTCATAGCTCGTCTCGTTATAGCCTTTTTCCCAAAAGACATGCATCGCAGCACTCAGGGCTTCTTCAGGATCGAATTCGCGGGTCCGGGGCATCTAGTAGCCTATAAGAGAATGACCATTCCCTTATGCGTAGCTTCCGCGGACTTGTCAACTCTGGCAAGCATCGAGCAAGAGCACATTTTTTTTGAGGTGGGAAATAGGAAGGCGTATCGCCCAGTGTTTTCACGAAGGCATCACATCGAAGTCACGAAAGGGATTTTGGTGCCCAGGAGAGGACTCGAACCTCCACGTCCATACAGACACTAGCACCTGAAGCTAGCGCGTCTACCAATTCCGCCACCTGGGCAGGTGTCGTAAGCGCGGTGATTAAGGCCACGTCGCATAACTGTCAACGGGATTCCGTTGAAATTACGAACTTCCGTTTCGTCGCTGAAGCGCGGCGAAATGCAGCTTGAAGGGCGCTGCGTGTCTGGGCTAGGTAAAGGAAGCCAATTTGAAGGGAAAACAGATGTCAAAGCTCGTGACCATTTACGGTGGCTCTGGTTTTGTAGGACGCTATATCGCCCGCCGAATGGCGAAGGCTGGATGGCGTGTCCGTGTTGCTGTTCGCCGACCGAATGAAGCTATTTTTGTCAAACCCTATGGCGTGGTCGGTCAGGTTGAGCCTGTGCTGTGCAATATCCGTGACGACGCGAGCGTTCAGGCCACCATGAACGGTGCAGATGCGGTCGTAAACTGCGTCGGTATCCTCGCGCCTAATGGCAAAAACAAGTTTGACGCTGTTCAGCATGAAGGCGCAGAACGGGTTGCGCGTTTGGCCGCGGCGGAAGGTGTTTCCAAGCTGGTCCATATCTCGGCGATTGGGGCCGATAAGGACAGTGACAGTGATTATTCTGCCTCAAAAGCGCTGGGCGAAGAAGGCATTCTGGAGCATTTCCCAGCCGCTGTAATCCTTCGCCCGTCGATCGTGTTCGGTCCAGAAGACGAGTTCTTCAACCGCTTTGCCTCCATGTCCCGGCTTGGGCCAATCCTACCGGTTGTGGGCGCGGATACGAAGTTCCAGCCCGTCTATGTCGACGATGTTGCCAAGGTTGCGGAAACAGCGTTGGACGGATCGATCGATGCTGGCATCTACGAGCTTGGCGGCCCGGATGTGATGAGCTTCCGCGACTTGATGGCCCTAATGCTGGAGACGATCAATCGACGCAAATTGGTCGTGAATATTCCCTTCCCGATCGCCCGGATGATGGCAACCAGCTTTGACATTCTTAGTGCGATTTCCGGTGGCTTGATCAAAGCCCCGATGACCCGTGATCAGGTCCGCAATCTGGCAAAAGACAATGTCGTTTCTGAAGACGCGAAAGGCTTCGCGGATCTTGGGATTACACCCGTTGATATGGCGTCTGTGCTGCCAGAGTATTTGTGGCGCTTCCGTCCGTCTGGGCAATATGATGCGATCAAGCAATCGGCACAAAACCTGAAAGCTGATTAGCTGTAGGCGTAGACCAGCAGGACAATTCCAAGGATAACCCGGTAGATCACGTAAGGTGTGAAGCTGACGGTTTTCAGCAGCCGCATCATGAAGCTAAGTGCTGCCAATGCTGCAAAAAATGACAGTATCGCTGCGATCAATCCATCGCGCGCCAGTGCCGTATCTGCGGTGGCTGCGACTTCCAATCCCAGTATTGCGCCGGAGGCGATGATCGTCGGGATCGACATCAACATCGCAAGCTTCGCGGCGTCCTCGCGCTTGTATCCCAAAGCCCGTGCGCCCGAGATCGTTGCCCCGGACCGCGACGTGCCGGGGATTAGCGCCAGCGCCTGCCATAACCCAAGAATTGCCGCGTCTTTCAAGGACCATTTTGGGGCTGTTTTCGTGTCTGCGCTGTTCTGATCGGTCCAATAAAGGACCAGCCCGAAGATCAGCATGGTCCACCCAATGACCGCAACGGACCGCAGCAAATCGTTCAAACCGGTCACTACAAGGATCAGCCCGATCACGATGACCGGTACGGTCGCGATTGCGAGGCATAGGGCAAGCCATGCGCCTTGCGTGTCGATTTTCCCTCGCAAGACGCGCGGGATACCGGCTGTTGCAATCTTCACGTCCTCCCAGAAATACAGGATCACAGCAAGGAGGGTGCCAACATGCACGGCGACATCGATCACTTGCCCCTGATCGTCTAGCCCAGTGATCGCAGGCAGCAAAACCAGGTGGCCAGAAGAAGAAACTGGCAAAAACTCAGTAAGCCCCTGAATAAGTGCAACAAGAATGAGATGAAACAGGGACATGGTGCCGGGGCCTCGAATCGACTTTGCATCAACCTAGACGACTGAAAAATATTGAGAAGTCTGTATATAGGTAACTTGTTATGACATAAATTATTCGATTGATCGGCGAAGAAGCGCAAAATTCGGAAAATAAAGTCAATATAGGTCATACTATCTGACTTTTCTTCCGATGCGTTCCCGATTATTCAACTCTTTCGGACTGTGGAGGGCAAAATGGCCAAGCAACCTATGTTGAAATTTGTGGACGTAGAGCGGGATATGCCGGAAAAGCGGCCTCCGAACTTGCGGGCGTCTGATTTCCACGAGATTTACGCGGAGTACGCACGCGAAAAAGCCGCGGAGCAAGCCAGCCGGTGTAGCCAATGTGGTGTGCCCTATTGCCAATCACATTGCCCGTTGCACAACAACATTCCTGATTGGTTGCGGATGACGGCTGAAGGGCGCTTGCAGGAAGCTTATGAGCTGTCTCAGGCCACCAATACATTCCCCGAAATCTGCGGCCGCATTTGCCCACAGGATCGCCTTTGCGAAGGCAACTGCGTCATCGAACAGTCGGGCCACGGCACTGTCACCATCGGGTCCGTTGAAAAGTATATCACCGACACTGCTTGGGAAAACGGTTGGGTCAAGCCGGCTGCCCCCAGCCAGGAGCGGCCCGAAAGCGTCGGCATCATTGGGGCGGGTCCCGGAGGCTTAGCCGCCGCGGATGTGCTGCGCCGCAATGGCGTTCAAGTAACGGTTTATGAGCGCGCTGACCGGGCGGGCGGATTGCTGACCTACGGCATCCCAGGCTTCAAGCTGGAGAAAGATGTCGTGATGAAGCGGATCGACCAGCTGGAGCAAGGCGGGGTCACGTTCAAAATGAATTGCGCGGTTGGCGAGGACGTCTCTTTCGCTGACCTACAGGCGAGCCACGATGCGATCTTGATTGCCACAGGCGTCTATAAATCAAGGGAATTGCCAGCACCGGGTGTTGGGGCGGGGGGTATCGTCAAGGCGATTGACTATCTGACCGCATCGAACCGAAAAAGCTTTGGCGACACTGTGCCAGAGTTCGATTCCGGGGAGCTGAACGCCGAAGGAAAACGCGTCGTCGTCATTGGTGGTGGCGACACGGCCATGGATTGCGTGCGGACTGCGGTGCGGCAGGGTGCGACCTCTGTGAAGTGTCTGTATCGGCGGGACAAGAACAACATGCCCGGCTCCCAACGGGAGGTCGCCAATGCCGAAGAAGAGGGTGTCGACTTCGTCTGGCTGTCCGCGCCAAAAGGCTTCACAGGCGAAACTGTCGACGGCGTGATCGTTGAGAAAATGCGCCTTGGTGCCCCTGATGCGACGGGTCGTCAGGCCCCGGAACTGATCGAGGGATCGGACTATACTGAAGGCGCTGATCTTGTGATCAAAGCCCTTGGTTTTGAGCCGGAAGATCTGCCCGCGCTATGGGACGTCCCCGAGCTTGCAGTGACCCGCTGGGGGACCGTGAAGGCAGATTTCCAAACGCATGAAACGAACATGCCGGGCGTCTACGCTTGTGGGGATATCCAGCGCGGCGCAAGCCTTGTTGTCTGGGCCATTCGCGATGGGCGCGAAGCAGCAGACGCGATGTTGGAAACTTTCAACACGAAAACGCAGATCGCTGCGGAATAACGAATTTCAAGGTGTCGGATACCTGTCGGACTTCCGTCGGACAAGTGTCGGACCCCTGCGAACGGTGCTAGGTCACAAAGTGTGACCTAAAGCGTTCCCAAGAAGTTAATGCCGATTTGTCCTCAGGACACGGTTCAAGGAGAGAATTGATGACCAAATATGATGCTGACTGGGTCGCCAAGGAAGAGGCCAAACGCAACTGGCTGGCTGAAAACGGTTTGTATGCCCACGAGGATGAACACGCGTCTTGCGGTGTTGGATTGGTCGTTTCTGTCGACGGAAAGAAGTCACGCAAGGTCGTTGAAAACGGGATCGATGCGCTGAAAGCGGTTTGGCACCGCGGGGCTGTCGACGCGGATGGCAAGACCGGCGATGGCGCAGGCATTCATGTGCAAATCCCCGTGCCGTTCTTCTACAACCAGATCGAACGCACGGGCCATAAGCCCAATACCGACGAAATGATCGCCGTTGGTCAGGTGTTCCTGCCACGCACAGATTTTGGCGCACAGGAAACCTGCCGGACCATCGTCGAAAGCGAAGTCCTGCGGATGGGCTACTACATTTATGGCTGGCGGCACGTCCCGGTGAACATCGATTGTCTTGGCGACAAGGCCAACGCGACACGGCCCGAGATTGAACAGATTCTGATCTCAAACTCCAAGGGTGTGGACGAAGAAACGTTTGAGCGGGAACTTTATGTGATCCGCCGCCGGATTGAAAAAGCTGCCGCCGCCGCGCAGGTTCCGGGGCTTTATATCTGCTCTCTGTCCTGCCGGTCGATCATCTACAAAGGCATGATGCTGGCGGAGCAGGTGGCGGAGTTCTATCCCGACCTGATGGACGAGCGGTTTGAGTCTGCGTTTGCGATCTATCACCAGCGCTATTCGACAAACACATTCCCGCAATGGTGGCTTGCCCAGCCGTTTCGCATGTTGGCCCATAATGGGGAAATCAACACGCTGAAAGGCAACATCAATTGGATGAAAAGCCATGAAATTCGCATGGCCTCCAACACGTTTGGCGACATGGCGGAAGATATTAAGCCTATCGTTGCGGCTGGGTCCTCGGACTCGGCAGCGCTTGATTCCGTGTTCGAGGTGTTGGTGCGTGCGGGGCGGTCAGCGCCGATGGCGAAAACCATGTTGGTGCCGGAAAGCTGGTCCAAGCAGGCAACAGAACTGCCGAAGCCTTGGCAGGACATGTATTCCTACTGCAATTCCGTGATGGAGCCGTGGGATGGCCCGGCCGCTTTGGCGATGACCGATGGGCGTTGGGTATGCGCGGGGCTTGATCGTAATGGCCTGCGTCCGATGCGCTACGTAATCACTGGTGACGGCTTGCTGATCGCAGGCTCCGAGACCGGGATGGTGCCAACAGACGAATCTACCGTGCGCGAAAAAGGCGCACTTGGTCCGGGTCAGATGATCGGCGTTCATATGGGCAAGGGGCAGCTGTTCCACGACGAGGAGTTGAAAGACAAAATGTCGGCGGCTCTGCCATTTGGCGAATGGGTCGGCAGGATCACCGATCTTGAAGAGCTGACCGCGAATGAGTCCGAATTCGCGATGTTCTCCGGGGCGGAGCTGCGTCAGCGTCAGATTGCGGCCGGGTATTCCATCGAAGAGCTAGAGCAGATTTTGGCTCCGATGGCGGAAGATGGCAAAGAAACCCTGGCTTCGATGGGCGATGACACACCGTCGGCGGTTTTGTCCAAACAGTACCGCCCGCTCAGCCATTTCTTCCGGCAGAATTTCAGTCAGGTGACGAACCCGCCGATTGACAGCTTGCGTGAGTTCCGGGTGATGAGCCTGAAAACCCGCTTTGGGAACCTGAAAAACGTGCTGGATGAAGACAGCAGCCAGACCGAAATTCTGGTGCTGGATTCGCCGTTCGTGGGCAATGCACAGTTCGAAAAGGTCTGCGAACAATTCAACGCGGATATGGTGACAATTGATTGCACCTTCCCGGTCGATGGCGGCGCGGGTGCGTTGCGCGCGGGCTTGGAACGCATTCGGGCGGAAGCGGAAGAAGCGGTCCGGTCCGGGTCCGGCCACATCGTGCTGACAGATCAAATGCAAAGCGGCGAGCGTGTCGGCATGCCGATGATCATCGCAACATCAGCCGTGCATAGCTGGCTGACGCGACAAGGATTGCGGACGTTCTGTTCGCTGAATGTGCGGTCTGCGGAATGTATCGACCCGCATTATTTCGCGGTGTTGATCGGGTGCGGGGCGACGACAGTGAACGCCTATCTTGCCGAGGACTCGCTGGCGGATCGGATCGAGCGTGGATTGTTGGAGGGCACTTTGACGGAAGCCGTCAAGCGCTACCGCGACGCGATTGATCAGGGTCTGTTGAAGATCATGGCGAAGATGGGGATCTCGGTAATCTCATCCTACCGCGGCGGTTTGAATTTTGAAGCTGTGGGCCTGAGCCGCGCGATGGTTGCGGAATTCTTCCCCGGTATGCAGTCGCGCATTTCCGGCATTGGTGTCAGCGGTATCCAAACCAAGATCCAAGAAGTTCATGCGAAAGGCTTCCTTGGGGGTCAAGATGTACTGCCGATTGGTGGCTTCTATAAAGCGCGCCGGTCTGGTGAAAAACACGCCTGGGAAGCGCAAACCATGCACATGCTGCAAGCGGCTTGTGCGCGGGCCAGCTATGACATGTGGAAGCAGTTTTCGCAGACGATGCGGGCCAATCCTCCGATCCATTTGCGGGACCTTCTGGATATTAAGCCCTTGGGCGAGCCAGTGGCGATTGAAGAGGTGGAAAGCATCACTTCCATCCGCAAACGCTTTGTAACACCGGGTATGTCGCTTGGCGCATTGAGTCCTGAGGCCCATAAGACGTTGAACGTCGCAATGAACCGGATCGGTGCGAAATCGGATTCCGGCGAGGGCGGAGAAGACCCGGCGCATTTTGTGCCAGAACCCAATGGCGACAACCCGTCGGCGAAGATCAAACAGGTGGCGTCTGGGCGTTTTGGTGTGACGGCAGAATACCTCAACCACTGCGATGAGCTTGAGATCAAGGTCGCGCAAGGGGCCAAGCCCGGTGAGGGTGGCCAGCTTCCGGGGATGAAGGTTACAGACTTGATCGCGCGATTGCGGCATTCGACCAAGGGCGTGACGCTGATCAGCCCACCGCCGCATCACGATATCTATTCGATCGAGGATTTGGCGCAGTTGATCTATGACCTCAAGCAGATCAACCCGCGCTGCAAGGTGACGGTGAAGCTGGTGGCGTCTTCGGGCGTTGGTACGATTGCCGCCGGTGTGGCGAAAGCGAAGGCGGACGTGATCCTGATCTCTGGGCATAACGGTGGGACGGGCGCGTCGCCTGCGACGTCGATCAAATACGCGGGGCTGCCGTGGGAAATGGGCCTTACAGAGGCGCATCAGGTTCTGGCCATGAACAACCTGCGCGACCGGATCACCTTGCGTACCGATGGCGGTTTGCGCACAGGGCGCGACATCGTCATGGCAGCGATGATGGGGGCTGAGGAATACGGCATCGGCACAGCCGCGTTGATCGCGATGGGCTGCATCATGGTGCGCCAGTGCCAGTCCAACACCTGCCCTGTCGGCGTCTGTACGCAGGATGACGAGCTGCGGGCGAAGTTCACAGGCAGCGCGGACAAAGTGGTCAATCTGATCACGTTCTATGCGCAAGAAGTTCGCGAAATCCTGGCCGAAATCGGGGCGCGGTCCCTGGATGACGTGATCGGGCGTGCCGATCTGTTAACACAGGTCAGCCGTGGGTCCGCGCATCTTGATGATCTGGACCTGAACCCACTTCTGATCCGCGTCGATGGCGCTGACAAGATCGTCTACGACCGAAACCGGGAGCGGAATTCTGTACCCGATACGCTTGATGCGGAGATCGTCAAAGACGCGCAACCGTTCTTCAAGGATGGCGAGAAGATGCAATTGTCTTACGCGGTGCAAAACACGTTGCGCACCATCGGAACGCGGGCATCGTCGCATATCGTGCAACGCTTCGGGATGCGCAATGACTTGCAGCCGGATCATCTGACAGTGAAGCTGACCGGGTCTGCCGGGCAGTCGCTTGGGGCGTTCGCGGCACCTGGTTTGAAGCTGGAAGTGTTTGGTGATGCCAATGACTATGTCGGTAAAGGTTTGTCGGGTGGTCGGATCATTGTGCGTCCTGCGCAGGAAAGCCCTCTGACTGCAGAAGACAATACGATTATCGGCAACACAGTGCTTTATGGGGCAACGGACGGGCATCTGTTTGCTGCTGGCCGCGCCGGAGAACGGTTTGCGGTGCGCAATTCCGGGGCCAAGGTTGTGATTGAGGGTTGCGGGTCCAACGGGTGTGAATACATGACCGGCGGCGTTGCGGTGATCCTTGGATCAATCGGGGCGAATTTCGGGGCCGGTATGACCGGTGGTATGGCGTATCTTTACGATCCGGACGGGCTCATTGGCGACTTGTTGAACATGGAGACATTGGTCAAATGTCCGGTCACCGTGGATCATTGGGAGTCCCAGTTGAAATCCTTGATCGAGGAACATGCGTCCGAGACAGGCAGTCTCAAAGCGCAGGGGATTTTGCAGCATTGGGAAACGGAGCGCGCACATTTCGTGCAAATCTGCCCGAAGGAAATGCTGGATCATCTTGCGGCACCATTGGGCATCGAAGAACAGGCGATCCCGGCGGAATAGTCAGGCCATCAGAGTGTCGCCCCGCGCGGGGCGGCGGTCATTTTAGATGGGCCTGAAACGCTTGTAGCACGCCCTCATAGACGTGGCGTTTGAACGGCACGATATTGTCAGCCAAGTCGCTTGGGGCCATCCATTGCCATTCGGAAAATTCCGCATGATCGAGGGCGATGTTGACGTCCTTGTCGGTGCCATGAAAGCGCAGAAGGAACCATTTCTGCTCTTGGCCGCGATACTTGCCTTTCCAAAGCTTCGGGATCAGCTCGGTCGGTAATTCGTATTTCAGCCAGTCTTCGGTCTCGGCTTCGATCGTGACCAGATGCGCGGGAATGCCGGTTTCTTCTTCCAATTCCCGAAGGGCCGCCGCTTGCGGGTCTTCGCCCTTATCGATACCGCCTTGGGGCATCTGCCAAGCCTTCGCATCGCTGTCGATGCGCTGGCCCACGAAGATGCCGCCGGACGCGTTCACAACCATCACCCCGACATTCTGCCGGTAGGGGAGTTTTTCGATATCGCTTGGGGTCATTTGAAAAGGCGGGGTCTGTGCCCCGCCCCTTTATCCTAGTTTGCCGGACCCAGCGCGTTCAGTCCTTTCAGGACATCCAGCGCATAGGCAAGTTGGTAATCTTCCTCACGCAGCTTCGCAACGGCGAGGGCTTTTTCGCGCTCGGCTTCGATCACTTTGCGCTCGTCCTCAGATACGTCGTCATTGTTCAGTGATCCTCGCAGATCGGCCTCCGAGCGGTTTCTGCGAGCGGTGTTTTCTTCTTCAGCTTCCGCGTCCGCGGGTTTGCTTGGCGGTTGCACAACGATGATATCGGGGGCCACACCCAATGCCTGAATGGACCGTCCTGATGGCGTGTAATAACGCGATGTCGTCAGGCGCATCGCCCCGTCGCCACGCACTGGCACGATTGTCTGGACGGAGCCTTTGCCGAAGCTCTTTTCGCCGATCACAACGGCACGGCGATGATCTTGCAACGCACCGGCGACGATTTCAGACGCAGAGGCTGAGCCGCCATTGATCAGGACAACGATTGGCTTGCCTTGGGCAAGATCGCCTGAAGAGGCATTATAGCGTTCACTGTCGCGGGGGTTGCGGCCACGGGTCGACACGATTTCACCCTTTTCAAGGAAGGCGTCGCTGACAGCGATGGCTTGTTGCAACAGACCGCCCGGGTTGTTGCGCAAGTCCAGAACGATGCCGTTGATATTGTCGATCCCGCCAGCTTCTTCGATCTGCTTGGCCAACCCGTCTTCAAGGTTTGGATAGGTTTGGCGGTTGAAGGTCGTGACCCGCAGAATGACGCTCTCACCTTCAGAGCGGGACCGCACGGCGGTTAGCTTGATTGTGTCGCGCACGATGGAGACGTCAAACGGCTCGTCGATGCCTTCGCGCACAACGGTGAGGATGATTTCCGACCCGACCGGGCCGCGCATCAGTTCAACCGCTTCTTCGAGGGTCAGGCCAATGATGCTGCTGCCATCGACCCCAGTGATGAAATCGCCAGACTCCATTCCGGCTTCGTCTGCGGGCGTCCCGTCCATCGGAGAAACAACTTTGACGTAGCCTTCTTCCTGCGTCACTTCGATGCCGAGACCGCCAAATTCGCCGCTGGTCTGCGTGCGCATGTTGTCGAAATCTTTTGGCGGCAGATAGGAAGAGTGTGGATCAAGCGAGGTCAGCATGCCGTTGATTGCGGCCTCGATCAGCTCGGATTCTTCGACCTCTTCAACATATTGGGCGCGGATGCGCTCGAAAATATCGCCAAACAGATCAAGTTGTTCATAAACGGAGGACTTCTTTTCGGTTTCCTGCGCGACGAGTGGCCCGGTGATCTGGGTCGTGACAAGCACGCTTGTTGCCGTCCCGACCAATGCTGCCATCAATAGTTTCTTCATATTCTGCTATTCCCTATTCAGATCGAACCACGGTGCCGGGTCCACAGGCGTGCCGCCTAGTCTTACCTCTATATAAAGCGACTCTTGACGATTTCCGCCACTCCCTTTGGTCGCGTTGATCAAAAAAGCGTCAGATGATTGCTGATTTCCCCCCATTAACCCTAAAGGCGCGCCCTTTTCGACGATTTCTCCCACAGTTGGGAAGGTTTCGGCCAAACCTTCAAGAATGATCAATGCATTGGCCCCCGGTTCGAGAATCACGACATTTCCGCTTTCCAGCAATGGGCCCGCATAGCGGACCGTGCTGGTGATCGGGGCCGTAACCAACGCGCGCGACGGTGTGGCAAGAACCAGACCGGGGCGTTCTATCCCGGCTGCGTCCGCTTCGTTGAAACCATGC
This sequence comes from uncultured Litoreibacter sp., assembly GCA_947493265.1. Taxonomy (GTDB): domain Bacteria; phylum Pseudomonadota; class Alphaproteobacteria; order Rhodobacterales; family Rhodobacteraceae; genus Litoreibacter. Next base: position 338,554 of record CANLQL010000001.1, read on the forward strand.
AAAGCGCGCCCGGAAACTGGCAGTTCCAATGCGCCTTTCATTTGGTCAAAGTCGAGATTTGGCAGCGTTTCTTCTGTGCTTAACCGGGTCAGATTGTCCGCAAAGCTGCTGAGCGTATCGCTATTTTGGACCAAGGCGGACAACTGGTCAGGATCAGATGTGAATTTCAGCGGCAGCTCGGTACGATCCGCGACGGCCTTGGCCAAGGCTACGCGGGCGGTCTGTACTTCCTGCAACGCAGTTTCCAGTGTTTTCGCGGCGTCTTCCTGCAGGAGACGCAGGAGCGACAGTTCTTCAAGCTGAGCCCGCAATGCGTTTGCCTCCGCCGCGAGGGCAGGTGCCACGTCTGATACGATCAGGCCGGAGCGCACAGCCCCCATTGGCCCCGACGGGTGCATCATCAAGAGAGGTGCCGGCGCGTTTCCAATGGTTTGCAGAATACCCAGAAGCTGTGCCAACCGGTCGCGTTCGGCCTCGAACGTCAATTGAATGGCGCGTTCGCGAATGACCACGCGGCGCAAACCTTCGCGCATCGCTGACAGGCCTTCCTCATAGGCACGAATTGTATCGCTAAGCGCGCTGATCCGGTCAGAGGAGGATTGCGCAGCTTCCAAGGCATCACCCGCTTGAAACAGCATTTGGCCTGCGCGTTTTGCGGTGGTGATCGGGTCTGTTTGTGCATGCAAAGGTGCCAGCGACAGGCCGAGAAGAAAGATGGCTGCGCGAAAAATCATGCAGGCACGATCAGCGACGTGCCGGTCATTTCATCCGGCAGGTCGATACCCATCAGGTCAAGAACCGTTGGCGCTAGATCGGCGAGCTTGCCGGATCTGAGCGTGGCATTTTTTGGCCCGCCGACAACGATTACAGGAACAGGGTTCAGTGTGTGCGCGGTATGTGCGCCCCTTGTTTCGGGATCGATCATCGTTTCGCAATTGCCGTGATCAGCGGTGACAATAATCGCGCCGCCTGCGGCCTCCAACGCCGTCAACGCACGGCCAAGACCTTGATCAACTGCTTCACAAGCCGCCATCGCGGCCGAAAGATCGCCGGTGTGACCGACCATGTCGGGGTTCGCAAAATTCACAACGATCAGGTCGTATTGCGCGTCAATCGCGTCGACCAGTTTGTCGCTTACCTCGGCTGCGGACATCTCCGGTTGCAGATCATAGGTCGCGACATTCGGGCTTTTTGGCATGAAGCGATCTTCGCCGGGCTCCGGCGTTTCCTTTCCGCCATTTAGGAAAAAGGTCACGTGGGGGTATTTCTCGGTCTCGGCCAATCTGAACTGGCGCAGGCCTTTCTGAGCCACCCAGGCACCCAGCGTGTTGACGACCTGTTTTTTCGGAAAAATCGCGTCCATAAATTCCGCGTGGCGGGTGGAATAGTCGACCATTCCAAGCTTGCCGGTCAGATCCGGGCGGGATGAGATATCGAACGCGTCAAATTCCGGGTCACAGATCGCCGAAAGGATCTCACGCGCGCGGTCTGCGCGGAAGTTCAGGCACAAAATTCCGTCTTTTTCGGTCATGCCCGTGTAGTCGCCGATCACGGTTGGCGGGATAAATTCGTCTGTTGTTCCGGCATCATAGGCAGCTGAAATTGCCTTTTCTGCTGTTGCAGCAGTGGACCCTTCCGCCAACACCATCGCGCGCCAGGCTTTTTCGACGCGGTCCCAACGGGTGTCACGGTCCATTGCAAAATAGCGCCCGATCACTGTGGCGATGGTTGTTGTTTCGGGAAGTTTGCTGCGCAGTTCTGCCAGATACTCAGCCGCGGAGCTTGGGGCCACGTCACGTCCATCCGTGATGGCGTGCAGGGCAACAGGCACGCCTTGATCTTCGAAGACCTGCGCCGCGGCAACGGTGTGATCCAAATGGCCGTGCACACCGCCGTCTGAAATCACGCCCATCAGATGCGCTGTCCCACCGGAGGCCTTCAGTTTCGTCGCAAAGCCAAGCAAAACGTCATGTTTGAAAAACGATCCGTCCTCGATCGCCAGATCGATCTGTCCGAGGTCCATCGCGACCACGCGGCCTGCGCCGATATTTGTGTGACCAACCTCCGAGTTGCCCATTTGACCTTTTGGCAAGCCCGCATCGGGGCCATGCGTGATCAGGGTCGCGTTCGGGAAGCTTCCCATGATCCTGTCGAAATTCGGCGTGTTTGCCAGGTGCGGCGCATTCCCGGTTCTCGTGTCTGACAGGCCCCAGCCATCGAGGATGCACAAGACAACAGGTTTTGGAACTGACATCGGGTTCGCCTTTCGTTTGGGCGGACCCTACTGCGCGGCGAAACCAGCTTCAACATCCCATCATGGTTGGTCGGGAAACCGGCAATTATTGAGCACGACACCAAGGCTTTGCGTGCGCTCGGCCACCATGCGTTCCGCCAGATCGGTTTGGGCGACGGTTGTGTGATCGGCGCGAACAACAATCAACACGGCGTCCAAAGCGTCCAGCAGGGCCATACCTTCGTCATTTTCCAGCAGGGGCGGCATATCGAACAGCATGATGTCGGGGTCAAAGTCGGTTTGCAGCGTATCGATAAATTGACGGGTCTTGCGGGAGGCCAGCATCTCTGCCGTGCCTTCATAGGGGGTCGAATGAACACTCAATCCGACGTTTTCGCCGATGCGCATGCAGTTGGTGTCAAAGTTTCTGCGGGAATATTCCAATGCAGAGAATTTCGGACCCCTATCTTCAAGCCCGAAACTGCGGATCAGGTCCGGTTTCGATAGATCGAAATCGAACACGAGGCTGCGGATGTCAAACCTGCGCGTCAGGCTAAGCGTCAGGTTTCCGGCCACCATCGTTTTCCCGCATTGCCGCGTTGGTGAGGTCAGGCCAATTCGGCGGATTTGCTTGTCCGCGGCATGAAGCATCAAGCGCGTGCGAAGCTGGTCGATGGGTTGCAGAGCGGTCTCATAGCTTAGCCCGGACAACCCGTTTTTCGCCAATGTAGTCTCGTCCAGAGTGACCTGAGACAGTCGCCCCCAGGCCGCGTCCGGGTCGTTGATGTGTTGTTCCGGCTTGCGCGTCGGGGGCAGAAAGTTTGCCTGACGTGTCTTCTCGGCAGCTTTGAGCAATTCGCGTGGGTTGGTCAGCTGTTCCATATCAGCTCCTTTCTAGGGTCCGGATGACACCGAAATCGGGGTGAGTTTTGGCAATGTCGCAAATGGTGTAATGCCCAAGCGGCGTTCCAGATCACGGGGGCGCCTGATCTTCTGATCCGCAAGATTGAGCAGGAACACAGCAATCGCTGCCAGAACCATTGAAGCCAGAATGCCCAACCCGGTAAGCACGAGTTTCTTCTGGTTCGGACGCACTTCCGGCGGTGTCGCATGGGAGATGATCGTCAAGCGCTGGCCTTGTTCCACATCCTCGACCTGCCGCCGAATGCGGGCATCCGACAGGCGTTCAACGGCGGCTAAATGTTGCTTCTCGGCAAACTCATAGTCGTAGCGCAATGCTTCCAGAATAACGGCTTTGCCAGGAATATCGGCGATCCAGTTCTCAATCTCTGCCAGCTCGGTTTTCAATCCCTGTGCTTGCGACGGTTGCGTTTTCAATTGGTCAGCCATCGCCCAGTGTTTGTTGAGGCGATCCAGTTCGCCTTCAAGCCGCAAAACATCGGGATGCTGATCTGACAGCCGGGATTTTGCCGCGACAAGGTCAGTTTCCAGTCGCACAATTTCGCGAGTTTTGAGGGCCTGAACCGCGGGTCGGAAGGATGGGGTGTCCAAGGCAAGCAACCGCTCTTCGATCCGCGCTTTGCGTTCCAGTAACATGTTCAGACGTTCCGGCATCGTGTTCGAATTTGCGGTCTGAAAACTGCTGAGCGTTTTGCGGGCCGCGTCAAGCAGCGCCTGTTTTGCAGTCACATCGGCTTGGAAAAATGTGAGGCTACCGCCGGTATCAAGCTGACGCATTTCCCGGTTCTTTTCGACCGCGATGGCGGCAAAGGCATTCGCAATGTTTGCCGCAAGTTCGGCGTTTGCGTGGCGGAACGACAGGGTGATAATTTTCAAGGAGTCCTTGCGCGGGACAGTTCGGAATTTCAGGCGGCTTTGCATCTGGCGAATGCGGTCCTGACGCTCAAAGCCTGCAAAAAGATCAAACGTGTCGGCGACTGTGATTAGCGTTTCTGCCCGCTGCAGATCAAATCGAATAATCTCCAAACGTTCGGCCTGACGGGTCGCGGCGCTTTGGTTCTGGGTCTGTTTTTCCAGCTCAGCCGATTCGAAAAGCAGCCGCGCGCTGGCAGTTTGATCTGATGGAACGCGCGACATCACAAAGATCACAGCCAGCCCGAACAGCAGTGCAATGGCGATGAAAGGCAGCGCGTATTTCCGAGTCTTCCAAGCGTAGTACCGTGTGTTGGGTTTCATCATGCACCTAGTTCAGGGTTAAGAAAACGAAGCAAATAAAGGACAAATTGGTCAGATGCGGCCGGCGCAGGCTTTTGATTCGCGGGAATTTGCGGGACGTGCATTGCATCGGTCAGACCTTCGGTTCGGTTTTGGAAACGATCAACCGCACCACACCCTATTGGATGCAGAAGCGGAAATATTCCCCTACAAAACAAACCTTTGAAAACTTAAAACATAATTAAGTTGTCTTGTTCCATGTTGCATCCGTGCTATGCGAGAGGGGTTGGAACGAGGTGTTTTTATGTGTCCAACGTGTGTGACTGACCGCGTAACGAGGAAAATTGTTTTATGAATGCTCCCGTAAAATTTGGTGAATCCCTGCCTGTGTATTCAGGTCAGAAACAAGCTGTGCGGATGCACAAGCCAAGCCTTTATCAACGGAGCTTCAAACGTATTTTCGAAACCGCACTGATCATTCTGGCCTTGCCGATTGTGGCGATGGTTGTTGCTGTCATGTGTGTTCTTGTGATGCGCGACGGACATTCACCGTTCTTTTTTCAACCTCGGGTCGGTCGCAATGGCATTCCGTTCCGGATGATGAAAATGCGGACGATGCGCCCGAATGCAGAGGCCGTTCTGGATCAACATCTGGCAGAGAACCCGGATGCGGCGAAAGAATGGGCGCACTACCAGAAGCTGACAAAAGATCCGCGGATCACGAAAATCGGACATATCCTGCGGAAGACCTCGCTTGATGAGGTGCCGCAATTGTGGAACGTGCTGCGCGGGGAAATGTCGCTGATTGGCCCTCGTCCGATGATGCCAAGCCAAACCAAGATGTACAAAGGCGCGGCCTATTTCCGTATTCGTCCCGGCATCACAGGTCTGTGGCAAGTGTCCGAGCGCAATGCCTCTAGCTTTGGAGAGCGGGCGAGTTTTGACGCGGAATATCTGCGGACAATCAGCCTGTCAGGTGACATCAAAATCATCGCGCAAACGCTGCAGGTGATGGCCAAAGGCACCGGCGTCTAACGTTAGACTTCTAATTTCTGTGGTAAGGCAGGCCCGCGTCTATTGTGGCAGCCCGATAAAGCTGTTCACTCAGCATTACGCGCGCCAGCATGTGCGGCCAAACCATCGCACCAAAGGACAGCAGGAAATCAGCCTTGCTACGCATCGCGTCGGTGAAGCCATCCGCACCACCGATCAGAAAGGCAATATCCTGACGCCCAGTGTCGCGCCAATTTGCCAATTGGCTGGAAAACTTTGGGGAACTCAGGGTCTTTCCGCGTTCGTCCAGCAGACAGATAAGCGCGCCGTTTGGGACAGCTTTCAACAGCAGGTCCGCTTCCGCATCAGCGCCGCCGCCTTTCTTGTCCTCAACCTCGATCACGGTCGCAGGACCAAGGCCCAACGCACGACCTGTGCGATCAAATCTGGCAAGATAGTCGGTGATCAGATCCCGCTCAGGACTTGCCCTGAGCTTGCCGACCGCACAAATCTGAATGCGCATCAGACGTTGGGCGTGTCAGACCCTGCGGGCAGCCACATTTTTTCCAACTGGTAGAATTCGCGTACTTCCGGGCGGAACACATGCACAACGACATCGCCGGTATCGATCAGCACCCAGTCGCCTTGGCCTTTGCCTTCGATCTTGGAGAGCCGCCCGAATTCCTGCTTCACGACATCGACGATTTTTTCGGCCAGGGCCGTTACCTGACGCGTCGAGCGGCCGGAGCAGATCACCATGTAGTCGGCAATCTCGGAGCGTCCGCGCAGGTCAATTTGCACGATCTCTTCGGCTTTTTCGTCATCAAGGGATTTCAGGATGCGCGCGAGAAGTTCTTCACTGGTGCCCGGTGACTTGCGCGTTGCGTGTGCGTCGGTCGTGCCGACCGCGTTTGCTTGTTGAGACAGTGCTCAAACCTCCTGTAAGACGCGCCAAACCAAGCCCTGACGCTGGACTAATCCAATGTTAGCAGGGAATCAGGGTGATCTCAATGACCCCTCAGGTGCCAGTGCTGAGAAACTCTTTGATGGCTGTCGCAACCTGATCGGGGACTTCTTCATGCAGCAGGTGACCATAGCCGTCCCACCCCTGAAAGGTCGCGTCCTGCATTCTGCGCGCCCATTTTTCTGACGTCTCAGACGGCACGGCCATATCGCCTGTCCCGGCCATGAACAGGGTTTCCTGCGGGATTCGGGGCAAGTCGATCAGCAAACGATCAAGCGACCATTGCGCCATCATGGCCAGCGTTGCATCGACATGTTCGGGGTTGCTGATCAGTTGTTTGTATTGATCCAGGCCGTCTTTATCAATTTTGCTGCCGGTGCCGGAAATCAGTTTTTCGGCGTTTGCGGTCTTTGCAAACAGCCCGGGCACGAACGGCGCCTGGGCCAGCATTTTCGCCATAACCGGGAACAAGACACCGGCAAGACCTTTGAAGTGCCCCAACGCGCCATTGATGCTGACGAGCTTGGTTTCAGAGGACACGCCGCCCCAATCCAAAGCAAGTCGAAATGCCACTGCGGCACCGGCAGAATGTCCGATCAAAGCGTGAGGTTGGATGTTCAATTTTGTAAGTAGATCGGTGAGATCAGCTGAAATAGAGTCTAATCCACATCGTTTCTTGTCGCCAAGGCTGGTAAATCCCTGACCTGGAAAATCAATTGTGATCACATGATAGTCTTGCGCGAGAAGGGGCAGGATATCCCGCCAACTGTGGCTGGATCCGCCAGCGCCATGCAGAAGAATTAGGGTGGGACCTGTGCCCATTTCCTGCACGAACCAATTGTGCGGCGGAACCGGGACAAAGCGGCTGTATTCCGCGTTTGGCCAGCGGTCTTTAGCGGCGTCCCAGTTCATTCAAGAACGGCCTCGATTGCTTGGCTGACGGAATGCGCATCGGCCCTTGGCAGTGGAAGATACGGAGCCTGCAATTCCCCGGCGAGTTCTTTCAGTGCCGCTTGTGGGCGATTTCCGGTATCGATCACCAAGGCGGGCGTTTGCCGGGCGCGGATCAACCGCGCCACTGTCGACGCATCCTGCGCTGCCGTGATCCGTCCGGGGGTCCCATCCAGCGCAATATTGGCCCGGCCATCGGTCAATAGCGCGATTGTCGGGGTCAGACCTTTGTTGCGGGTGGATTCGGCCAGTTTCAAAGCTGTTTGCAGCCCCATCGCCAAGGGCGTGCCGCCGCCGCCGACCAAACTTGCCAATCGGCGTTTGGTTTGCACGAGGGAGCGGGTCGGAGGGAGCAGAATATCCGCCGTTTCACCCCGAAATGCGATCAGAGCGACGTGGTCTCGGCGGGAATACGCCTCAGACAGCAGCAACTCCACCGCGCCCTTCGCTTCTGCCAGCCGCGCCAGTGCGGCGGAGCCTGACGCGTCCACAGCGAAAATCAGAAGACGGTCGCTTTTTTCCTCAAAACGCTTCAGGCGGATGTCTGCGGCACGGATGTGGATCGGGCGGGATGGCGCGAAAGCTGCATTTCGCCGCATCGTTTGCCACGGCGCGGCGGCCCGCAGCGTCGCGATCAGATCGATCCTCGCCGCACCGCCTAAGCGCCCCCGCTGGGATGGTTTCGGCCGCCCGCGTCGGTTGCCTTTCTTGGCGTCGCCTGATCCGTTGGCCCCTTGTGCTATCCGACCAGCTTTCGCTTCGGCCAAGCTGTCCAAAAGGCCCTTCGGCAAAGCGGCGGCTATTGCGTCAACCAGCAGTTCATCCGGGGCCTTCAAGTTTTGCCCATCCTTTGGGCTTTGGTCTTCATCGTCAGATGGATTGGGCTGATCGGGGGCTTGATTTTGATCCTGTTGGTCGGTGGGGACCATTGTCGCCCGGGGGCCAAAGATCAAAGCAGCGGCCTGGGCTAGATCAGACGGATCTATCTGGTCTTTACGTTGCATTGCCGCCAATGCGCGCGCGGCGCGCAACACGAAACTGGGCGCTCTGAGGCTATTGATGCCGAACTGCAGCGCGATCTTGGCCACATCTGATATAAGTTCTGCTGGAATAGACACTGATTTCAGCTGGCGACGTGCGATTTCGATGCTGTCGCTATCCATTGAAATTTCGGGGCAATCCGCGTGGTGCAGGCCGTCCAGATCGATGTGAAACGCCAGTCGGTCGGCAAGCGTTTCGGGCAATTTTTCGTCCTCGACCCCTTCATCCAACGCGATGACAACGTTGGACGGATTTGTGTCGATGGATTGAGCGAGTTTTGCGCAAAGGCTGGGTTCTGTCCGTTCGGCCATCGACAGCACAAGGGCATTGTCGGAGCCGTTCAATATGCCTTCGGTCAGGATGCTTCGCCCTTGATCCAGTGTCGCAGTCAGATCGAGACCGCCGAACAGTTGATCGTCGGTCATCGAAGGATGCAGTTTGCGGATTTTCAGTGCGGCGAGGGCAGGGCTTATCGCGGCGATAAAGCGGTCACGGGGCGGTCCACTGCGCGCACGCACCCAGATGCCGTTCAAACCTTCAGGGTCGACTGCCAAAAGGGTTAACGCGAGGGTCGCGTTTTGCCATTCTGGCGCAGGAAGTGTCACGCAAGAACCTCGTTCACGACCCGTTCAACCCGTGTGGTTGACCCGGCTTCATCAAGTGGATCACGGCGCAATCTATGGCGCAACGCGGAGGGCGCGATTTCGCGAAGATGTGTGGTTGTGACCGATGCTTCGCCGTTCAGCGCAGCCAACGCACGTGCCGCCCTTAGCAATGTCAATTCGCCCCGCAAACCGTCTGAGCCAAGCGTCACGCACAAGTTGGCGCATTCGCCCAATATGGCGTCAGGGGTTTTGACTGACGGCAGGTGATCCCGGGCGGAAAGGATGCGTTTGCGCAGTTTAGTGTCTTGTGCACGCCATTTTTTCAGGAAGGCGGCAGTGTCATTTTCATAGGCATCGCGCCGTTTGATCACGTCGATCCTGGCGGCAATATCAGTTGGGGACGAGACTTCGACGGATAGCCCGAAACGATCCAGCAGCTGCGGGCGCAATTCCCCTTCTTCCGGATTGCCGGACCCAACCAAAACGAATTTTGCCGGATGCCGGATCGACAACCCTTCGCGTTCGACCACGTTTTCGCCAGAGACCGCCACGTCAAGAAGGAGGTCGACGATATGATCCTCAAGAAGGTTAACCTCGTCGATATAAAGGTATCCGCGATGGGCCCTTGCAAGCAGGCCCGGTTCAAACTGTTTTAGACCCTGTGTGAGGGCTTTTTCGATATCCAAAGCGCCGACAACCCGGTCTTCCGTCACGCCCAGCGGCAGATCGACCACCGGGGTTTGACGGTTTGTGATCTTCTTCGATTTGATCAGCGACGGGTCTGGGCAACTGGCAAGATCGGGGCTGTTATAAGGGCAGCCGTCGACGGCTTTGATGGGCGGAAGAAGGCCAGCCAAAGCCCGAACGGCGGTCGATTTCCCGGTACCGCGATCCCCGAAGACCAGCACGCCGCCGATGCTTGGGTCAATCGCTGTCAAGGTCATTGCGCGCTTCATTTCGGTCTGGCCGACGATGGCGGAAAACGGGAAGGGTTGGGTCATGGCGTGACCTCCTGATTGGGCAAACGTGACAGCGGATCAGTGCCGCCCCAGGTCCCGTGACTGCCGAGTATCTTGAAGCGTGCGTATAGTTCTTCGGAGAACCATTCCCCCGCTCGAACAGCCTTGATGGCGCGGGCATGTGGGCCGTCTTTGCGTGCGAAATCCGCCATGGTCTTGGTGTCTGGCCAGATCGAAAACGTGACCTGATGAAACCACGGCACCTCACCGACGCCGATCTTGAAGACCACGTTTGGATCATCGCCGATAACCGAGCTGATCGCGGGTACTTTGCGCCAGAATTTCAAGGCAACTTTTGGTTTGATCGTTGCGCGGGTCAGGGCTGCAAGCGCGCCACTGTTTTCGCCGGTCTGCGCAATGAACGGGTCTGTGTTTGACCAGTTCCCGCGGACCGAGGACGGCGTCAGAACAACTGTCCAATGCTCCACTGCGTGGGATTGATATTTCCGATAAGTCGGCGCGGTCTGCGTCTGCTTTTGCGCCTCTTCAAGGGAGCGCCACGTGGCCAAGATCGCGTAGACGGCTGTGTTTGGAATGGGGGTAAACCCTTCGCCGGTACCACTGCCCAAAAGCTTCCAGAAGCCAATGCCTTCGGTCTTTGGGAGCGTGAATCGCGCAGCGCCCATTTGAGCAAGTGCCCAGAGGCGTGCCAATGGGTTCGAAAAACGAAAGAAGCTGATGGTGACAGCTTGAATGGCGACTCTCCCGATTGCCGTATGTAAACTAAAGATTACACAATTTTCGGAATTTGCAAAGCGTTTCAGCGCTCAAGCCCCAAATTTCAAAGCAATATGAACGATTGTCAACTTGAATAGACACGAGTAGGCTCAAAGGATGACCAGAGTCGATCCCAGCCTGCTTTCGCCTGACGGTTTTGCCAATCGTCCCACCGCAATTGTGATTGGGGCGGGTCTTGGCGGCCTGTCTGCGGCCATGCGATTGGGGGCGAAGGGCTACCGCGTCGAGGTTATCGACAAGCTGGATATGCCGGGTGGGCGCGGCTCGTCGATTACCGAAGGCGGGCACCGGTTTGATCTTGGTCCGACCATTGTCACGGTCCCGCAGGTTTTTCGCGAGTTATGGGACGCCTGCGGTCGTAACTTTGATGATGATGTCGATCTACGTCCGCTTGATCCGTTCTATGAGATCAGGTTTCAAGACGGGTCCAGCTTCAAGGCAACCGGGTCTACGGAGCAGATGCGTGCGGAAGTTGCACGACTTTCGCCAGAGGATGTCGCGGGCTACGACAAGTTCCTGCAAGACAGCTACAAACGCTATGTGTTTGGGTTTGAGGATTTGGGCCGCAGACCGCTGCACAAGCTTTGGGATCTGGTAAAGGTTCTGCCGACCTTCGGGATGCTTCGGGCTGACCGATCTGTTTATGCCCACGCTGCGACGCGCGTGAAGGATGAGCGGTTGCGGATGGCATTGTCGTTTCACCCGCTGTTTATTGGTGGTGACCCGTTCAACGTCACGTCGATGTACATCCTGGTCAGCCATCTTGAGAAGGAATACGGCGTTCACTACGCAATGGGCGGTGTTGCCGCGATTGCCAAGGGTATGGCAGACGTGATCGAGGATCAGGGCGGCACGCTGACATTCCATCAGGAAGTCAGCGAGGTTCTGGTCAAGAACGGTCGCGCGGCGGGTGTCAAGCTTGCCTCGGGTCGTGTGGTTCCTGCGGATATAGTTGTTTCCAACGCCGATGCGGGCCACACCTATTCGCACCTGATCAAACAACCCAAGAAGCGCTGGACCCAAAAGCGTCTTGATAAATCCCGTTGGTCGATGGGCTTGTTCGTCTGGTATTTCGGGACCAAGGGCACGAAAGACATGTGGCCTGATCTGGGGCATCACACGATCCTGAATGGGCCACGCTACGAAGGTCTTGTCCGCGATATATTCATTAACGGCACGTTGTCAGACGACATGAGCCTCTATGTTCACCGCCCGACGGTCACTGATCCAAGTGCTGCGCCTGAAGGCGATGATACGTTTTACGTGTTGTCCCCGGTGCCGCATCTTGGCGTCGACAATCCGGTCGATTGGGATGTTGAATGCGAACGCTATCGCAAGAAAGTCGCGGCTGAGCTTGAGAAGCATTTGATGCCGGGATTTGAGGACAAGATTACGGCCAGCAGAATCTTCACACCCTATGATTTCCGCGACAGATATCTGTCGCCCCATGGATCGGGGTTCTCGATCGAACCACGCATTTTGCAAAGCGCATGGTTCCGTCCGCATAATGTCTCGGAAGAATTGCCGGGATTGTATTTGGTCGGTGCGGGCACGCATCCGGGGGCAGGATTGCCGGGGGTCGTGTCTTCCGCCGAAGTGCTGGGCAAATTGGTGCCAGACGCTGTGAAGGTGCCTGCTGAATGATTGACGCCAAGGACCTTGCCCATTGCAAAGACGCGATCCGGACTGGATCGCGGTCGTTTTACGCTGCCTCCCATTTGCTGCCAGCGCGGGCGCGTGATCCTGCCTTGGCGCTTTATGCGTTTTGCCGTTTGGCCGATGACGCGGTTGATTTACATGCCGAAAAGGCAGCGGCGGTGTTGTCCCTGCGCGACCGGCTGGATCTGGTGTTCAGTGGTACCCCGCGCAATGCGCCAGCTGACAGAGCCTTCGCTGCAATGGTGCGCGATCACGATATGCCCCGCGAATTGCCGGAAGCCCTTCTGGAAGGGTTGGCTTGGGACGCGATGGAAAAGCGGTATGAAACGCTGTCGGATATTCGGGCCTACTCGGCCCGGGTGGCGGCTGCTGTGGGGGCGATGATGACGGTCCTGATGGGTGTGCGGGATGCCGACGCTTTGGCGCGGGCCTGCGATCTGGGCGTTGCCATGCAGCTTACGAATATCGCGCGCGATGTGGGTGAGGACGCGTTTGAAGGGCGGCTATATCTGCCGCTTGAAATGATGGAAGACGAAGGTCTGGACCCAGACGCATTTCTGGCCGCCCCGAAGTTTTCCCCTGCCCTGGGACGGGTGACATCGCGCCTGCTGGCAGAGGCCAATAGGCTCTATTACCGATCCGAGCCCGGAATTGCTGCATTGCCATTGGACTGCCGCCCGGGCATTTTTGCGGCCCGTCACATCTATGATGGGATCGGCAAGGAGATCCGCCGGAAAGGCTTCGACAATATCAACCAGCGCGCCCGCACAAATGGTCGTCAAAAACTTGGCTGGCTTGGCCTGTCAGTTTTACGGTCCGGCATTGTCAGTGTGATGCCGCGATCTGCTGTTTTATATGCAAATCCCTTGCCGGAGGTTCAGTTTCTGGTTGACGCCGCGGCGCAAGACGCCCGCGCACCGTATTCTCGGACTGGGAAAATGATTGATGTTTTTGCCCAGCTAGAGGCGCGAGATCGTCAACGCGCCTGAGCGGAGTTGAACCCGCGAACAGACCTGATAGAAACATGTCATGGATTGGTTTGTTTTCAGCATTTTCTTTACCGCTTGTGCAGCCGCTGCGACCACGGGTGCACTGTTTCAGCCGGGCGATTGGTATGACAATCTCGACAAACCAAGCTGGACGCCACCCAATTGGGTTTTCCCGCTTACTTGGACGATCCTTTATGTGTTGATGGCTTATGCCGGTGTGCGGGTTGCTGTGTTGGACAACAACGCGGTCCCGGTCGCATTCTGGGCTTTGCAGATTGCAGTGAACACGCTTTGGACGCCGATGTTTTTCGGGCTGCGGCGGCTTCGCGTCGGATTTTATACCATCGTTTTGCTTTGGGTCGCTGTCGCGGGGTTCATGATCTCCGCCTACCAGATTGATGCAATTGCGGGGCTTTTGTTTGTGCCTTACCTGATCTGGGTCACGATTGCGTCTGCGTTGAATTTCTCGGTCTGGCGGCGGAACCCGGACGTGGAGCCGCTTAACTAAACGTCCAGTTTTTTCGGCGTGGGACTTTGACAGCCAACATCGGTTTGATCAGGCGAGAGCGAAACCGGTTCAGGTCGAGCGCTTCGTGCACGCCGTTTGAAATCTGTCCGTTGATTTTGGTTTGCACGCCCGCGCGACAATAAAACGGCGCATCCAGCATCATTTTTGTCTGCGTCGGACGGAAGCCAGTATCGGCCCGGGTTTCGCGGCGCACGGCCCAAAGTGAACGGTTAAACGTGGTCTTCGGGGGTGGCGCTTCGAAAGTCTGCACACCTCCTGAGGCGTCAAACATCAAAGCGACCGCCAAATCGTCGGTGCCGTCCCGGCGGGTGGCATCGTAAAAACACGCCGTGCCGTTTTCCAGCGGGTAGCGGCCCCATGTCCAATAGCTGAAATCATCTTCAAGTGCGGCGGTTCCAAAGTTCGCATCGAAATAGCCGTGGCCTGTCCACTGCCAACCGGACTTGTTCAGATTGACCTCTATGTCGGAGGCCGGGGCGAAAGGTCGCCACACATGCCGGCCTGTGTCATGCAATGGGATTTCAACATCAGAGATCGAAGAGGGGTGAATTTTCACCTGGCCTCGGACGCGGTCACAATGGGGTGTTGCAACCTCGTTGATGTCAATCGTCAGGCCGGTTCCGTCCCAATGAAATTGGCTGGGACCTACGGTGAACGTATCCTCGCTAAGCTTCAAGGCAGACGCGCCCCGGTCGGTCATCGTCCAGCGGCCACCACGGCCATAGGTCGCAACATTGATGCAACAATGGTTTTCAGGGTTCTTGCGACCCGACCAGCGATACCAAGGCGAAAAGACCGACCCTATGAAGCCGATGATCGAGATTGCACGGGTGCCGTCGTGGCTGACCCCATCGACATACCACCACGCGTAGCCGTTTTCGGGGACATCGATGTTGAAGTTCGGTCCTGCAAGATCGCCTCGGCCGCGTGCTTGCCGGACAGGGTTGCCATTGGAATGCCCGCCCCCGGATGCGCCCCGCCGCCCGCCAGATAGAGACCCGGTATCTTCGTTCTCGTGGTCGGGCGTTTCAAGCTTGCCGTCAGCCCATGTGGGCTGCGCCCGTAAAGGGATCCGGCTGATCCGGGAAACAGATGATCGAACATCGCTGGTGTTGTCAGAGCGCTGCTTTGCGGTTCCGGATCGAAATGAAGTCCCATCGCCGAGAGCCTGCGGAATGTGCGTTGATGACATAGGTCGAACTCCTGATCGGGGGGGCTTTGCAGCGCGGGCGGGCCATTGACGATAATCTCAAACCGTTCCGGGTGGTCCGGCGTGGCAGCATCGTCGCCGCGATCCTGCGCGCACACATAGAGTGTTGGGTCCTTGGGCATCTGCCCTGCTTTGAGGGCGGAAAATTCTTCGTTCGGATCATCGCCGAAGAAGACATTGTGATGAACGAGTGGTTTGCCAGATGCTTTGGCCGCAAAGGACCAAACATAGGCTGACAGGGATCGCGGCTCGGTCGCATCGGTGTGGGTTGCGGCTTGCAGCGATGCGCCCATCAGACCTTTTGCCAACGCCCGCGGGTCGCCGTTGTAGACTACGGTGTTGGTTGCAAATCGTTGGCCGTCTTCGGTGATCACCGATGAAATTCCGCCGCCTTGAAACTCGACCCTCTTGCAGGCGGTGTTCAAGTGCACCTCCCCACCCAATTGAGCGATCAGATCGGCGATGGCAGTGGCCAGTTTGTGCATGCCGCCTTTGACCGTCCAGACGCCCATCGCCTCCGCCTGCCAGATCAGTTTGAGGAGGGCGGGCGTTTCATAAGGTGAGCCGCCGACATAGGTCGCATACCGCCCGAACAGCTGACGCAATCTTGGATCGGCGAAGCTATGTGACAGGTGTTTGGCCAGCGATTGAAGCGGCGACATCGCGTGCAGCAGGCGGGGATTGCGCAAAACCTGCATCGTCAAAGCGGCTTGATCGGGTTGGGCCGCGTGCATCATCGGCGCTTCAAACGCATCAAACAGCTGTTTGGCTTGTGCGCTGAATCTGGCGAATGCAGCGGCATCTTTTGATCCGGACAAGGCGGCAACGGCGCTTTGGCTTCGGTCTGGATCAGCGAAAAGATCGAGGCTGGAGCCGTCAGACCAATGGTGCCGTGCCAAGGTCATTTGCGGGGTAAGCGTGACGTGATCAGAAAGGTTCTGCCCGGCCGCGGCGAACAGGTCTTCGAAAACCGGACGCATGGTCATAACGGTTGGGCCAGCATCGACGGGTCCGGCTGCGCTGGGAACTGTGCGTATCTTGCCGCCAACCTGGCCGTGTTGTTCCAGGACAATGACCTTGTGGCCCGCAGCGGTCAGGCGAAGTGCTGTCGCCAGCCCGCCAATGCCTGCGCCTATCACCACGATCTGGGCTTCTTTGCCCGTCATTTCCCGAACCCTTTCAGACTAACTGTCCTGAATTGTTGACACAGGGGATAATAGTGTCCAGACTTATTTACACAAATAGTGTCACTAAAGATAGACACATCGGGAGAATGCCATGCCTTTCACGCGCCGAATTGAAGCTGCGATTCTGACCGCCATTCGGTCGGGTCAGGCCGGCGCTGCGCCGCCAAAACTTGCCGCGGCGCTGGAACATGCTGTGTTGCCCGGTGGGGCGCGAATCCGGCCCCAGATTTGCATGTCGGTTGCGCGGGCTTGCGGGGATGATCGACCCAGCCTGTCTGACGCAGCGGCGGCGTCGATCGAATTGATCCATTGCGCCAGCTTGGTGCATGACGACATGCCGTGCTTTGATGATGCAGATATTCGGCGCAACAAGCCGACCGTGCATAAGGCATTCAGCGAACCATTGGCGCTTTTGACTGGCGACAGCCTTATTGTCATGGGGTTTGAGACTTTGGCCAAGCAAGCCGTTGTCGATTGCCAGCGGAGTTCAGCCTTGGTTCTGGCGCTGGCGCAATCCACCGGGATGCCTAACGGCATTTGCGCGGGTCAAGCTTGGGAAAGCGAAGCAGAGGTTGATCTGCGCGCTTATCACAGGGCCAAAACCGGCGCTCTCTTTGTCGCTGCTTCGCGGATGGGCGCGATTGCGGCGGGCGCCGATCCAGAGCCTTGGACAGAACTTGGCGCGCGGATCGGGGAAGCCTTTCAGGTGGCCGATGATCTTCGCGATGCGCTTTATGACGAACAGACACTTGGCAAACCTGCGGGTCAGGATGAAATTCACGCCCGGCCCAGCGCTGTCGCATCCTACGGGGTGCAAGGTGCGATTCGGCATTTGAAGGACATTCTGGGCGGCGCGATTGCGTCGATCCCGGCTTGTGAGGGGGAAGCCGAATTGGCGGAAGTTGTTCGCAAAACGGCTGAGCGTTTGACCCCCGTCGCGCCAAATATTGCCACCCATCAGACTGTCTAAACGCGGATGACTGCGGTCGATCATCAGCTTCCGAAACCAAAGCGTCCGCGGCGGTTGGGAATGCATCACTGGTTGATGAACAAGATCGCCTCACCCGATTTTCAGGCATGGGCGGCAGCGTTTCCTCTGACGAAACGGGCTGCGCGCAAGGATGGGGAGCGGCTGTTTGATCTGGTGTCAGGCTTTGCCTATTCGCAGGTACTGCACGCGGCAGTTGAGCTAGGGTTGCTTCGTATTTTGCAAGAAGGCCCTGCGGGATCTTTTGCATTATCTGGCAAACTTGGGCTGAGCGAAGATCGCACGCGGGCGCTGTGTCAGGCGACCAGCGCACTGGGCCTGACCGAACGGACACGCGATGGCACCTACCGCCTGGCGCGTCTGGGGGCTGCGACAATCGGGGTTCCGGGCCTGGAGGCGATGATCAAACACCATGCTGTTTTTTATCAGGATTTGCAGGATCCCGTGGCGTTGCTGCGGGATGAAACGGACCCGCAATTGGCAAAGTTCTGGCCCTATGTACGGGGCGAAACGGCCAAAGAGGTTCCAAGCGATACGGCGCAGACCTATTCAGACCTCATGGCGCAGACGCAAGGTTTGGTCGCACAGGAAACCCTTCGTGCGGTTGATCTGACGGGTGTTCGGCACTTGATGGATGTTGGTGGTGGGACCGGGGCCTTTCTGAAGGCTGTCCGGGCGCAATTTGGCGAACTGCAGCTGAGCCTGTTTGATCTGCCAGGTGTGGTCGCGAATGCTAGGCTAGACGGTCAGGCGATCGACGCAAAAAGCGGCAGCTTTCACGAGCCGTTGCCGCGGGGGCCGGATGCGATCAGTTTGGTTCGCGTTCTTTATGATCACAGCGACGATACTATCGATTCGCTTCTGAGTAAGGTCTATGACGCGCTTCCTGCCGGTGGCAGGTTGATTGTGTCGGAACCGATGGCTGGAGGCGAGAATCCGACCCGCTCGGGCGATGTGTACTTTTCGCTTTACACTATGGCGATGACCACTGGACGGGCCAGATCAGCTGCTCAGATACAGAAGATGATCTTTATTAACGGGTTTGAAAACATTAAGTTTTTCCCCACGGATCGCCCTTTCATCACCAGCTGTATCACGGCCCAAAAGCCCGGTTAAAATCAAGGCAAACTAATTGTCCAAGATTATTGACATTTTCTACTGTAAATTTAAAGTTACACTAAGCGATAGAGAGACTCCGCGCGGGAAATGACGCGAAGCTCTGACTTCAGGAGAGAGGACAAAGCTTGGACACCACTGCAGTTTTACTTGCCGGACCGAAAGATCTTGGCCTGCAGAACTTGGCGCTCGATACGCCGGGCGATGGTGACTTGGTTATCGAAATCTCCCACTCAGGAATTTCAACAGGAACTGAAAAGCTGTTCTGGTCCGGCGAGATGCCGCCGTTCCCCGGTATGGGCTACCCGTTGGTGCCCGGCTATGAGGCCACGGGCGAAGTTGTCTCAGCGCACCGGTCCACCGGGTTTCGCGCGGGCGACCGGGTCTTTGTCCCTGGCGCAAGCTGCTACGGGGAAATCAAAGGCCTGTTCGGTGGTGCCGCGCGCCGGGTTGTGACGGCTGCTGACCGGGTCACCCGGATCGACGGCGGCATGGGGGCAGAAGGCGCATTGCTGGCGTTGGCTGCGACTGCGCGCCATTCAATGGCCGGGCTTGATAAGACACTTCCGGATTTGATTGTTGGCCACGGCGTGTTGGGCCGCTTGCTGGCGCGCTTGACGATTGCCGCCGGAGGGGCCGCACCCACCGTTTGGGAAATCGATCCTGATCGCTGTGACGGCGCGCAGGGTTATGAGGTGATTAACCCCGCTGACGATCCCCGCCGCGATTACGGCTGCATTTACGATGCATCCGGCAATGGCGGTTTACTCAATGACCTGATCACCCGGCTGACCAAGGGCGGAGAGATTGTGTTGGCTGGCTTTTATCCAGAACCGCTGAGCTTTGCGTTTCCGCCTGCCTTTATGAAAGAGGCCCGGTTCCGGGTCGCCGCGGAATGGACGAATGACGATTTGGTTGCCACACGGCAATTGATCGACTGTGGGGCGCTGTCCTTGTCGGGCTTGATTACCGACACGCGCAAGGCCGCAGACGCCCCAGCCGCTTATGAGCAAGCGTTCAACGATCCGACTTGCCTGAAAATGATCCTCGATTGGAGAGATGTCGCATGAAAGATGAAGTCCCAAACCTGAAAGATTTCGATCAGCGGCTCCGTGACGAAGCGCATGAGGATCTGGCAGACATCGTGGCCGAAGAGCCAACGTCAAAAACGCAGATCATCGCGATCTATGGCAAGGGCGGCATCGGCAAGTCTTTCACGCTGGCGAACCTGTCCCACATGATGGCGGAGCAGGGCAAACGCGTGCTGTTGATCGGGTGCGATCCCAAATCGGACACAACAAGCCTGCTGTTTGGCGGCAAAGCTTGCCCCACGATTATCGAGACATCGACCCGCAAGAAACTTGCAGGCGAAGAGGTTAAGATCGGGGATGTGTGCTTCAAGCGCGGCGGTGTGTTCGCGATGGAGCTTGGCGGGCCGGAAGTGGGTCGCGGTTGTGGTGGTCGCGGGATCATCCACGGGTTTGAACTTCTTGAGAAGCTGGGCTTCCATGATTGGGATTTCGACTACGTCTTGCTTGATTTCCTAGGCGACGTGGTCTGCGGTGGGTTCGGGCTGCCGATTGCGCGCGATATGGCGCAGAAGGTTATCTTGGTTGCCTCAAACGATCTTCAATCGCTTTACGTGGCCAATAATGTCTGCTCGGCGGTGGAATACTTCCGCAAGCTGGGTGGCAATGTCGGCGTCGCGGGTCTTGTGATCAACAAAGATGACGGATCCGGGGAGGCTGCTGCCTTCGCCGAGGCGGTTGATATCCCGATCCTAGCATCGATTCCGCAGGATGATGACCTGCGCAAAAAATCTGCCAACTACCAGATCGTCGGCACGGCTGAGTCTGAATGGGGCGGCCTGTTTGCAGCGCTGGGCGACAATGTCGCTGTTGCTCCACCTGTTCGTCCGGCACCGCTGGACCAGGACGGTTTGCTGGCTTTGTTCGACAGCAAAGATACCGGCGGCGACTACGTTTTGGTGCCGGCAACCGACATGGATATGCGCGGCAAGAACGCAGAACCCAAACCGTCATTGGAGGTTGTCTACGATGACGCGTGAGACCCGAACAATTGTTCGGCAAGGCCAGAAGGATATCGAACGTATGCGCCGGGAAGCTGAGACCGCATCGATCGGGGCGCAACGCCAAAAAGAGATCCTCGCTGAGAAAAAGCGGGAAATAGATCGCCAATACAAGAAAGCTGAAGAGCTTGTTGCGAAAACGAAAGGGAAATTGTCGGATGTTTGATTTTGAAGAACTCGCGCAATGGGATGATGGCCTGAAAGCCCTGGAGCCCGACCCTCAGACCGACGACACCGACCGGACTGTTGAGGACGGAAGCAGCGAATGAGCGATGAGGTCAAATATGACGCTACAGACGCGACGGTTGTGACAGAAGGTCATCCGAACGCGCCCGAAGGCTCCCCCGTTATTGAAGACGGGATGGGCTGTCATGCGGGTGCTGCGACGATGGAAGAAGCAGCGCGCGCAGCGGGCAAGTCAGACATTCTGGATCAATATGCAAAGGACTATCCGCAAGGACCCCATGACCAGCCACAATCCATGTGTCCGGCTTTTGGGTCTTTGCGCGTGGGCCTGCGTATGCGGCGCACAGCGACGATCCTGTCAGGATCAGCTTGTTGCGTTTACGGCCTGACATTTGTCAGCCATTTCTACGGTGCGCGGCGGTCGGTCGGCTATGTTCCGTTCAATTCTGAAAGCCTTGTGACCGGCAAGCTTTATGAAGATATTCGCGATTCCGTGCATGAGATGGCCGATCCCGATCGGTATGACGCGATTGTGGTGACGAACCTGTGCGTGCCAACCGCGTCGGGTGTGCCGCTGCGCCTTCTGCCCGATGAGATTAACGGCGTGCGGATCATCGGCATTGATGTGCCGGGATTTGGAATTCCGACCCATGCAGAGGCCAAGGATGTTTTGGCCGGCGCGATGTTGAACTACGCGCGCAAGGAAGTTGAAGCGGGTCCGGTTGCGGCACCTGTCGGCGGTAAGTCTGATCGCCCGACGGTGACCATCCTGGGCGAGATGTTCCCGGCTGATCCAATGAGTATCGGTCAGCTGATCGCGCCTTTGGGGCTTGCCACTGGGCCAACCGTTCCGTGCCGTGAGTGGCGCGAGCTTTATTCAGCATTGGATTGCGGGGCCGTGGCCGCAATTCATCCTTTCTACACGGCATCCATCCGCGAATTCGAAGCCGCCGGACGGCCCATTGTTGGGTCGGCTCCAGTGGGGAGAGACGGGACCGCGGCATGGCTTAGAGGTCTGGGAGACGCGTTCGGTCTTCCTGACAAAGGTGTGGCCGCCGCACAGAATGCGTCTCTCCCGGCGATTTCGTCTGCGCTTGCAGCCACACCAATCAAAGGAACGATCACATTGTCAGGCTATGAAGGCAGCGAATTGCTGGTGGCCCGCCTCTTGATCGAAAGCGGGGCGAACGTGCCCTATGTCGGAACTGCGTGCCCAAAAACACCGTGGTCCGCGGCCGATGCGGATTGGCTGGAAAGCAAGGGCGTAAAGGTTACGTATCGCGCTTCACTGGAAGATGATTGCGCGGCCATGGAAGCTGTGAAGCCTGATTTGGCAATTGGAACGACACCGGTTGTTCAGAAAGCCAAAGAGCTTGGTATTCCCGGTCTCTACTTTACCAACCTGATTTCGGCCCGCCCCTTGATGGGCGCTGCCGGGGCCGGATCTTTGGCACAGGTGGTGAATGCGGCGATCAGCAACAAGGACCGGATGGACACGATGCGGGAGTTCTTCGAAGGCGTCGGCTCTGGCGACACGGCGGGTGTCTGGGAAGGTGCGCCGAATGTACGGGAAGACTTCCGGGCGCTGAACCTCAAGAAGCTTGAAAAGCAAGCACGCGCAGCCAAAGCGGCGGAGATGATCTAGTGTGCGTTTATCTGGATAAACGCGCACGGCGCAGAGAAGCGATTTTCGTAGAAAATGGCGGCTGCGCGCTGGTTGATTTTGCAGCTGGGGGCCAGCCCCCAGACCCCTGGAGTATTTCCGGCAAGAAGAAGCCGCGAGGTCGCGGCTGATGCTGGTGCAAGATCATGACAGAGCTGGCGGGTATTGGGGCGCAGTCTATGCGTTTTGTGCAACGAAAGGCTTGCAGGTCGTGATTGATGGCCCGGTGGGGTGTGAAAACCTGCCGGTGACGTCCGTTCTGCATTACACTGACGCATTGCCGCCGCATGAGTTGCCGATTGTGGTAACCGGTCTTGGCGAAGGCGAAATGGGCGCAGGCACCGAGGACGCGATGAAGCGCGCCTGGGGGACATTGGATCCGGCGCTGCCAGCTGTTGTGGTCACCGGTTCGATTGCCGAGATGATCGGCGGCGGTGTGACCCCTCAAGGAACGAATATTCAACGGTTCTTGCCGCGCACCATTGATGAAGATCAGTGGGAAAGTGCGGACCGGGCGATGACCTGGATTTTCACCGAGTTTGGCATGACCAAAGGTCGGATGCCACGCGAAGCGAAACGCGAAGAGGGCGCGGCCCCGCGGGTTAATATCCTTGGGCCGATGTATGGCACGTTCAACATGCCTTCCGATTTGGCGGAGATCCGGCGTCTGGTCGAGGGGATCGGCGCGGATGTGAACATAGTGATGCCGCTGGGATCGCATATTGCCGAGATGCGCAATCTGGTGAATGCGGATGTAAACATCTGTATGTACCGGGAGTTTGGGCGCGGGCTTTGCGAAGTTCTTGGCAAGCCGTATCTGCAGGCCCCTGTCGGGATCGATTCAACGACAAAATTCCTCCGAAAGCTCGGTGAACTTCTGGATCTTGATCCGGAACCGTTCATTGAGCGGGAGAAGCATTCGACGATCAAGCCGGTTTGGGATTTGTGGCGCTCTGTCACGCAGGATTTCTTTGCGACGGCCAGCTTTGCGATTGTCGCCAATGAGACATACGCGCGTGGGATCCGGAATTTCCTGGAAAACGATATGGGCTTGCCGTGTGCATTCGCTGTGGCCCGGACGCGCGGCAAGAAAACCAACAATGAGGAAGTGCGCGCCTTATTGGGATCAAAGCGGCCTTTGGTGGTTTTCGGCTCGATCAACGAGAAGATGTATATGGCGGAGCTGAAAGCGGGCTTTGGCCCAAGCCCCGCCTTTATCCCGGCAAGTTTTCCGGGAGCCGCCATTCGGCGCGCAACCGGGACGCCGTTCATGGGCTATGCGGGCGCGACTTATTTGGTGCAGGAGGTTTGCAACAGCCTGTTTGATGCGCTGTTCCACATCCTGCCGCTGGGCAGCGAAATGGATGCGGCCGAGGCGACACCAACCAATCTACGCCGCGATTTCCCTTGGGACGAGGACGCGCAGCGTCTTTTGGACCGGATCGTAGAAGAGCACCCCGTTTTGACCCGTATCTCTGCCGCAAAGACACTGCGCGACAGGGCGGAAGCCACGGCGCTGAGCCAAGGCGACGAACGGGTCGTGAAAGAAACCATCGCGGCCTTCGCGCCTGCGGGATTTGAGATGAAAGAGGGAGTACAGAAATGAGCGACCAAACATCCGGAGGGTTTGAATTTGAAGCCCCCGCGAAGAAAGCGCCGAAGACAGAGTTTGCGGTCTATTTCGCGATCATCTTTGTAGCGACCTTGCCATTGTCTTGCCTGACCTGGGCCTTGTCGGTTCTGAAAAACGGCAATGCATCACGAAAAGGCCCCATCAAACGGGCCTGGACTCAAGCTTCGATCATCACGCCGATGATTTTTTCTGCCTGACGCAGACGGCGGATGGATCGCTAGCTTAGTCCAACCAAGGACGGTTTGAACGCCCGTCCGACATCGTTCTGTTGGGGAGACAACAGGATCAGCGAACCAGACCTGCCTTGGCAGGGCTGGGGACAATTCCCGGGGTAAAATCCGGGATACCTGATCTGTCGCTCCCCCCCGGGGTGACGGATTGTGATGGGGGATGAGCCCTCAACATAACCCGGCCGCGGGGGGCGCGGCGTCAGTCTAATTTCGGAGGAAACCATGGCTGATAATCTGTCCTTCACAGGACTTTCAGACGAACAGGCACAAGAGTTGCATGCCGTCTATATGAGCGGGCTTTGGCTATTCGTAGCTGTGGCCGTTGTTGCTCATATTGCGACATACATCTGGCGTCCCTGGTTCGGATAAAGGATTGAAAAATGGCTAAATTTTACAAGATCTGGCTCGTTTTTGATCCCCGCCGCGTGTTTGTCGCACAAGGCGTCTTCCTCTTCTTGTTGGCAGCGATGATTCATCTCGTCGTGCTGAGCTCGGGCCTGAACTGGTTCGAGATTGCCGCTGGCGGCTGAGCGAAGTCTTAAACGACCAAAACAACAGTTGTGGGCGGAGGTCCCCGAAACCTTCGCCCGCAACAAACCAAAAAATGTAGCGGGACGGCTAAGACCCAAAAGACGATCAAGGCCGCCAATTAGGGAGACAAAGGCATGGCATTGCTGAGTTTCGAAAGAAAATATCGCGTTCGTGGCGGAACGCTGATCGGCGGCGATCTGTTCGATTTCTGGGTCGGCCCCTTTTTCGTAGGGTTCTTCGGCGTCACGACACTCTTTTTCGCGTCCTTGGGGACGCTTCTGATCTTCTGGGGGGCGTCGCAACAAGGCACGTTTAACCCATGGTTGATCAATATCGCGCCACCCGACCTGAAATATGGACTGGGGATGGCACCTTTGATGGAAGGCGGGCTGTGGCAGATCATAACGTTCTGCGCTGTTGGCGCTTTTGTCAGTTGGGCGCTGCGCGAAGTTGAAATTTGCCGCAAGCTGGGGATGGGTTATCACGTGCCTGTTGCGTTCAGCTTTGCGATCTTTGCCTATGTCACGCTGGTGGTGTTCCGCCCACTGCTGATGGGGGCGTGGGGTCACGGCTTTCCGTATGGGATTTTCAGCCATCTCGATTGGGTCTCCAACACCGGCTACGCCTATCTGCATTTCCACTACAACCCGGCGCATATGCTGGCGGTGACGTTGTTCTTTACGACAACGATGTTTCTGGCGCTGCACGGCGCGTTGATCTTGTCAGCCGCCAACCCGCCTAAAGGCCATGTCATGAAAACACCCGATCACGAGGATTCGTTCTTCCGGGATTTCATCGGCTATTCCGTTGGCACATTGGGTATTCACCGTGTCGGCCTGTTGCTGGCGCTGAACGCGGTCTTCTTCTCTGCCGTTTGTATCATCATCTCTGGGCCGGTCTGGACCAAAGGGTGGCCTGAATGGTGGAATTGGTGGCTCGAAATGCCGATCTGGCCAAGCCAAGTGGGGTTATAAGCTATGATTGAGTATCAAAACATCTTCACGCAAGTTCAGGTACAGGGAAATCCCGATTGGGGGATGGACGACCAGGGCAACAACATGATGGCAGAGCGGACGTTTCCGCCACGCTATTCAACACTGATCGGTTGGATCGGTAACGCCCAGCTTGGTCCGATTTACCTGGGCTATTTCGGGGTCATTTCCTTGGCCACTGGGCTTCTTTGGTTCAACATTGTTGGCCTGAATATGCTGGCGCAGGTTGGCTGGGATATTCCAGAGTTTATCCGGCAGCTGTTCTGGTTGGCGCTTGAGCCGCCAAGCCCGGAATACGGATTGACAATGCCACCGCTGAATGATGGCGGCTGGTACATCATTTCCAGCTTCTTCCTGCTGATTTCTGTGCTGAGCTGGTGGCTCAGGACTTATCTGCTGGCAGAACAGCACAATATGGGCAAGCACGTGGCCTGGGCCTTCCTGGGCGCGATCTGGTTGTTCTTGGTGCTGGGCTTGTTCCGTCCGATCCTGATGGGATCTTGGTCGGAAGCGGTGCCTTACGGGATCTTCCCGCATCTTGATTGGACGACGGCGTTCTCCATTCGGTATGGCAACCTCTATTATAACCCATTCCACTGTCTTTCGATTGTTTTCCTTTATGGTTCGGTCCTGCTGTTTGCGATGCATGGGGCGACCATTCTGGCCGTGACCCGTCAGGGCGGCGACCGGGAGTTGGAGCAGATTATCGACCGCGGCACTGCGTCTGAACGGGCAGGTCTGTTCTGGCGCTGGACGATGGGGTTCAACGCAACAATGGAAGGTATTCACCGATGGGCCTGGTGGTTTGCGGTCCTGACCCCTGTGACGGGCGGGATAGGTATTCTGCTGACGGGGACAGTTGTCGACAATTGGTTCATCTGGGCGCAGGAGCATCACTTCGCACCGGCCTATGACGGAAGCTACGGCTATGAAGCCTACAACGGCGGAGGTAACTGATCATGTTTCCCAAATGGTTTGATGACTGGAACGCGAAAAACCCGACGAATATCTTCGGGCCAGCCATTCTGGTGGGGATCGTCGGCTCAGCCGTATTTGCGGCTGCCTTCTTTGTCTCTGTCGGGCAACCCTATGCTACGGCGTCGACGCAAACCGGGCCGCGAGGCACGGGGATGTCGATCCCGGAGTTCAAGTATGTCCTTGCCGAAGGTGATCCGACGATCGAGGATTACTATACAGACGATCCGATTGTCCCTTCAGCTGGCGATCCGCTGGCCAAGGATATCTATGAGAACGTGCAGGTTCTGGGCGATCTGACAGAAGACAACTTCAACCGGCTGATGAATGCGATGACAGCTTGGGTGTCGCCTGAACAGGGATGTGCCTATTGCCATGGCGACGGTGATCTTGAGACCTACGGAGAGGACAATCTTTACACGAAGGTTGTGTCGCGCCGGATGATCGAGATGACTCAAAACATCAATGAAAGCTGGGACGGGCATGTGAATGCCAATGGTGAGGTTGGGGTGAATTGTTCCACCTGTCACCGCGGCCAAAACGTCCCGTCAGAGATCTGGTTCAAGAACACGCCGGTGCTAAACACAAATATGGCTGGATGGAGCGCCAATCAAAACCGCGCAACATCGACGTCTCAGGCGACTTCACTGCCATCTGATCAGCTGGAGAAATATCTGCTCGACTACGAACAGATCACGGTTCACGATCTGGAAAGTCGTGTGGCAGGGTCCCCGGGTGATGGAGAAACCCGGACTATTCAGCACACCGAACGCACCTATTCGCTGATGAACTACTTCTCAAATTCATTGGGGGTGAATTGTAACTTCTGTCACAATTCGCGGGCGTTCTACGACACGGAACAAGTCACGCCACAATGGGGCACAGCGAGCCTTGGGATCAGCATGGTTCAGGAGCTCAACAATGAGTATCTAGTCCCACTTGCCGAGGTCCTGCCGGAAGACCGTCTGGGCCCTGTGCATGGCGATGCACCGAAGCTTGCGTGCAAGACTTGCCACAAAGGCTACCAGCAACCTTACCAGGGGCTCAACGTGATTGCCGATTGGCCGGAACTCGCGACGACCGAGACCCCGGAATACGAGTAGAGAGGTGGCGATCTTCGCCCCCTCCACCCCATTCGGGTTCTTTTCCTTGGACCCGATTGCCGGGGGACAACCCCCGACAACCTTCCTGTTGGCTACAGGAGATTAAACGCCATGCGAGGGGTCAAATCCTCGCATGGCGTTTTGCATTTACGGGAGAGCTGCCATGTCCAGACCTACCACCCCGACCCTTGACCATGTGGTGTGTCCCGCGGACCTCAAGGCGCTGAGTGATAGCGAACTTACCCAGCTTGCGGGAGAGCTGCGTGAAGAAGTAATTTCCGCGGTTTCCGAGACAGGCGGACATCTGGGATCATCACTGGGTGTGGTTGAGCTGAGCGTGGCTTTGCATGCAGTTTTCAAAACACCCCATGACAAGCTGGTCTGGGATGTGGGTCACCAATGCTATCCCCACAAGATACTGACCGAACGCCGCGACCGTATCCGGACGTTGCGCCAAAAAGGCGGGCTGAGCGGTTTTACCAAACGCAGCGAGTCCGAGTATGACCCGTTTGGCGCTGCGCATTCATCGACCTCCATTTCGGCAGCATTGGGATTTGCCACTGCGCGTGATTTGGGGATGAACACAGGCGATGCGATTGCCGTAATCGGCGATGGCTCCATCAGTGCAGGCATGGCCTATGAAGCGCTAAACAATGCCGGGTCTGAAGGTCGGCGGCTGTTTGTGATCCTCAATGACAACGAGATGTCAATCGCGCCGCCTGTCGGGGCGATGTCGACATATCTGTCGGGGCTATATGCGGATGGATCCCCATTTCCGTTGCTCAAAGATCTGGCGGAAGGGTTTGAAGCATCGTTGCCGGGGCCCTTGCGCGATGGTGCGCGGCGGGCGCGGTCTTTGGTGACAGCCCAACATCCGCAAGGCACGTTGTTTGAACAGTTGGGCTTTTCTTACATTGGCCCGATTGATGGCCATGACATGTCACAGCTCTTGCCGGTGCTGCGATCCGCCAAGGCCCGCGCCACTGGCCCGGTGTTGATCCATTGCTGCACGGTGAAAGGCAAAGGCTACGGCCCGGCAGAGACATCGGCAGACAAGTATCACGGGGTCGCGAAATTCGACGTCGTCTCCGGGGCGCAGAAGAAATCCAAGGGCAATGCGCCCAGCTACACATCTGTGTTTGGAAAGACGTTGGTCGCAGAGGCTGAGCGGGATGCAAAAGTTGTGGCCGTGACTGCTGCGATGCCCTCAGGTACCGGTGTGAACTTCATGGCCGACCGGTTTCCAGCGCGGACATTTGATGTGGGTATTGCCGAACAGCATGCCGTCACCTTTGCTGCTGGATTGGCGGCCACGGGCATGAAGCCGTTCTGCGCAATTTATTCGACCTTCCTGCAACGCGCCTATGACCAGATTGTTCATGATGTGGCGTTGCAAAACCTTCCGGTGCGCTTTGCGATTGATCGCGCGGGGCTTGTCGGAGCGGATGGGGCCACGCATGCTGGCGCATTTGATATTTCCTACCTGACAGCCCTGCCGAATTTCACTGTGATGGCCGCCGCTGACGAGGCCGAACTGATGCATATGGTGGCCACTGCGGTGGAACATGATGCCGGGCCGATTGCGTTTCGGTTCCCGCGTGGCGAGGGCGTCGGCGTCGATCTACCCGAATACGGGGAACCCCTGGCAATCGGCAAAGGGCGCGTTGTGCGCGAAGGGTCTGACTTAGCAATCCTGTCTTTTGGGGCGCATTTGGAGCAGTCTTTGCTTGCCGCAGAAAAGCTGGAAGCCCGCGGGATCAAGGCGACTGTTGCGGATGCCAGATTTGCCAAGCCGTTTGACAAGATGCTGGTCAAGCAACTGATCCGTCACCACGGGGCGCTGGTCACCGTGGAGCAAGGCTCACGCGGTGGGTTCGGGGCGCATGTTTTGGAATGGTTGGCCGCTGAAGGTGGGTTTGATCGCGGGTTGAAAATCCGCACCATGACATTGCCCGACAGGTTCATTGATCAGGCAAGCCCTGCCGACATGTATGCCGATGCGACGATGACTGCGGATGATATCGTATCGACATGTCTGGAGACATTCGGAGTGGTCGACGGGCGGTTCGGATTGCGCGCCTGAGTAGCGCCTCCGGCGGGAGTATTTTTGGCAAGAAGAAAACCGGTATTGCTAGGCTTGAACGAGTGTGCCGAAGATGCGTTCAGTATGTTCGTTTAGATAGATTTGCAGCCACGCAGTGAATTTTTCGGGGTGGCGGGTGACCTCGGCGGCGAGGTCGTAGAAGCTGACCCACCGGGTGTCCATGACCTCATCGGGGTTCAGGTTGAGTTTGAGGTCGGGCGTCGCTTCTGCAAGGAAGATATCGACGACTTCATGTTCGATCATGCCACCGCCGACATCGGCGCGGTATTCAACCTGGTCGCGAAAAGAGGGATAAAGCCCTTTGATACCAAGTTCTTCATTCAGACGCCGGATCGCGCAAACCTCTGGGACTTCGTTCCAGAGCGGATGAGTGCAACAGGTGTTCGCCCAGAGACCGGGCGTATGGTATTTTGACAGCGCACGACGTTGGATCAGTACTTTGTCGCGGTGCATCACGAAGACGGAAACGGCCTTGTGGCGCAACCCTTCGCGGTGAACTTTCATCTTTTCGACCGGCGTGAGTGTGCCATTGACCCAAGCCGGGATCATATTCAGTCGTTCCATATTCATGTGGAAACAGCCGGAACAAGGCGCAGCAGATGGGCCACGTTTTTGATCCCGATTTTCAGATGGGCCATCGGGCGTGCTTTGACGAGTTTCTTGTTCATATAGGCTTCAAAAGTCAGGCGTTGGACATCGACATCGTGACACAAGGACACGAACCGTTCGCGGCGTTCGTCGGACTTATAGTAAGCGTTTTGCATGGCGCCAAGAACGCGGAAAACCTGGCCGTGTTCCTTGAGGAAGACCTTGCGCGCAAGCATCAGGTCTTTGACCTGTCCCGAGGCGAGGCATGCCATTGCAGCATTCGCGGCTTGTCTGCCACCCTCCATCGCATAGTAGATCCCTTCGCCGGAAGAGGGTGCGACAACACCTGCGGCATCGCCTGCAAGAACGACGTCGCGCCCATTGTCCCAACGATCCAGGGGTTTCAGCGGGATCGGTGCGCCTTCCTTGCGAATGGTTTTGCACCCAGTCAGACCGGAGCTTTCACGAAGGGCGCGGGTTGCTTCTTTCAGATCGACGCCGTCGATGCCGGTGCCCATGCCGACGCTGGCAGATTTGCCATGCGGAAACACCCAGCCATAGAAGTCCGGAGAGATCGCACCGTCATAGATAACATCGCAGCGGGACGGGTCGTATTTTGACGGGCCTTCCGGGGCTTCGATGATCTCGTGATACGCAATCACGTAGGGGATGGTGTCACCGCCGGGCACTTCAGCCCGTGCCACATCCGAGCGCGCGCCATCGGCGCCGATGATCAGTTTGGTTTCCAACTCCAGCTCATTGCGGGAAAGCTTGTCGCGATAGATGATTTTCGTGCTGCCCTCGCTGCGGTCGATGCGCAGGAAGGTTCCGGTGTAGCGGTGGGCGCCGGCTTTCTTGGCGCGGAGACGCAGAAATTCGTCGAAATGTTCACGATCAACCATGCCGACATAGCCGTTCTCAATCGGGATATCGACGGCGCGGGAGGTCGGAGAGATCATTCGCGCGGTGTTGATCTTGGCCACGATCTGGTTGTCGGGAATGTCAAAATCCGCAACGGCGCGCGGTGGGATGGCACCGCCACATGGTTTGATCCTTCCGGCCCGGTCCAGCATCGCGACGCGGTGGCCTTTCTCGGCAAGGTCCTGGGCTGCGGTGGCCCCGGATGGGCCCCCTCCGACGACGACGACATCATATTGCATGGCTATTCCCCCGGAATGAGTGAAGAGGTGGCGGACGGTTTGGTCCGGCCCTCGATGATTTGAAAAGCAAGATAGGCGGCGATCAGGAACAAGGCCCCCTCGGCCAGAAAGACATATCCGAACGCGTCTGTGTCCGTAAAAGTGCGGCGCAAAATATCAACTGCAGCGGCACCGAGAAGTCCGCCAAAGCCAGCGGCAACGGCTTGTGCCGCCCCCCAAAGGCCCATGCGCGTTCCAGTGCGGCGTTCGCGACCTTCGCCGGCCAATTGCATCATCGACCCGATAGCCGCGACAGCGAAGGCACCGTTTGCAAAGCCCAGAAAGATCGCCATTGGGGTCATCAAGTGGGCCATATCAGCCTGCCCGATTGCCCAGAGGCCCGTCAGGGCCAGCGCGCTGAGTACGCAGCCACCGGTAACCCAATGCTTCAACTCCCCGAGTTTGAGGCCAGTGGCGCAGATGCCTACTGTGACCATCCCAAGGAAAACACCGCCGTTTTGGGCCCCGGACAGGCTGGTGGATTGGCCCGGTGTGAAGTTGAAGACAAGGCCCGCATAGGGCTCAAGGATCAGCTCTTGCATGAAATAGGCGGTCATCGACAGGAACACGAAGATTGTGAAATTGCGGGCTTTCGGTTCGGACCAGACCTCAGCCAGGCCTTGGCGGAACGGTGTTGTGTCGGTGGTGTCTACAGTCGCCATAACTTTCGCTTCGATCCCTGCTACGGCGAGCGTTGTAAGGACAACGGCCCCGATGGTGACAATCGCAACGATCTTCAAAAGCAAGGCGGGTGAGTAAGGGTCGAGGAAGCTGCCCACTGTGCCTGCCGTGATTGCAATACCGGCAATCATCATCAGCCATGTGATGGTGGCAGCGGCTGCGCGCCGGTGCGGTGCCGTCGCTGTTGCCAGAAGCGCAAGCAAAGAGGTACCGGAAGCGCCCACGCCAAGCCCGATCAACCCATATGCCAAGATGGAGGTCAGCAGACCAAGGGTGAAGCTGCTTTCAAGCAGAACAACGCCGAAAGCTGCCCCAAACCCACCAAGAGCAAGGGCGATCATACCGCCGATGATCCAGCGTGTGCGGCTGCCGCCTGCGTCTGACATAAAGCCCCAATTGGGGCGCGTGATCTGGATACCGTAGTGCAGGGCAACCAGAAGGCCGGGCAGAACGGCAGGCAGGGCCAATTCGACCACCATCAGCCGGTTCAGTGTCGAGGTTGTCAGAACAACCACCGCACCCAGTGCCATTTGCACCAAGCCTAGTCGGACAATTGAAAGCCAGCTGAGTGTCATGAGAAGCCCCGCAATGCGAAGGCGGCAATCATCATTCCGGACACGTAAAGTGCGACGCCGGTGCCGTTATACCAAGGGGCTTTGCCTTTTGGGTCTTTGAACAGAATAGTCATTGCCCAGAATTGCACGGCAAGAACTGCAGCAACCCCCAAAGCATGGATTGGTTTGTCCCAGGCAACCAGTAGTGCAATCACCAGGATTTGCGGAACGGCCATCACAGCGCAGGCCACTTGCGCAGCGCGGCGCGGACCTAGGGTGACGGGTAGGGAGTTCACGCCAGTTTGGCGATCCCCTTCCAAAGCCTTGAAGTCGTTGAGGGTCATGATGCCATGGGCCCCGATTGCATAAAGCGCAGCAATTGCGACGATCTGCAGGCTGGGGGCACCCGCAGACAAGACAGCGGCACCGGTAAACCACGGCAGGCCTTCGTAGCAGAGGCCAACAAGCCCCGGACCCCACCAGCCGGATTTTTTCAGGCGAACAGGTTCTGCGGAATATGCCCAGGCGGCAGCAACACCGAGAACGGTTGCGCCAAAACCCCAAGGTCCCAACAGCCAGCCAATGGCCAGCGACAACACCGACATTGCCAATGCGATATACAACCCCCAACGACCGGGGATGCGGCCGGATGGGATCGGGCGGTAGGGTTCGTTGATTGCGTCAACATGGCGGTCGCACCAGTCATTGGCAGCTTGGCTCATCCCGCAAACAACGGGGCCAGCCAAAATGACGCCCAATAAGATCAGGCCCCATTGTCCAGTTGGGCTAACACCGCTGGATACTATCCCGCACAAATACGCCCACATCGGTGGGAACCATGTGATGGGTTTGAGCAATTGCAGCGCCGCTGCGGGCTCCGGGTAGGACCGAGTATGTAAGTTTTCGCTGACACTCATGTGTCAAGTAAACTATACAATCGAGATTCCAGCAAGACTTATCCGGCGTCTGCTGGCGCGGAGTTCGGGTCTTGGTTGGCTATGGTCGGAATATCGCCGAAAAGCGGGTCTAGTTTTTGTCGATCAGGCCGTATTTGCGCAGCTTCACATACAGGCTTTGGCGACTCAGCCCCAGCATTTCGGCGGCGGCAACGCGATTGTTGTCGGTCAACTCAACTGCCGTTTCGATACAGATCTTTTCGATCACGTCGGTGGTGGCGGACACGATGTCTTTCAATGGGGACGAGCCTACAAGCTCCACCACGTTTTTCATCTGGTCTTCATTGGATTTTGACGGCACCTCGCGCAGAACTTCGCTGCGGGACGAATCCCGAATGACGAAAGCAAAGCCAGGGTTGTTTTCAAGATAGGTCGTGGAGATGTCGACTGGGATTTCGGTCCCATGCTTCGTGATCAGTTTGGTTGCAAACATCCGCATCCGCCCGGCGCGCGCAGCGTTTTCCAAAAGTACCCGAAGGTCGACCTGACCGCGTGCCAGATATTCGGCAAAACTGCGATTCTTGACGTCGGCGGTTCGTGCGGCATTGCACAGGTTGAGGAAGGCATCATTGACCGCGCGGATCACGCCTTTCTCATCGCTGAAAATGACGCTGTCTGCGCCGTTATTGAACAACGCACCAAGATCGTCTGACAGATCGGCAGCGCCCTTGTCTGTGCTGAATTCTGTCGCCAACCGGCAAAGCAATGTTCTGTCGCCCCCAGCCCGGAACAGGGTCGGGAAGATCGCAACGGGGCGGTCTGTTCGTGCAACGCTGAGCTTGATCGACGTTGATCCGTCGCTGCTTGCGGCTTCTGTCAGGCGATCCAGGAAATCCCCGGATTTGTCTTCGTTGAACTCCCCGACAAACGACCGTCCGGTCAGGCTGTTGGGATCAGTTCCCAGCAATTTGCCAGCCGGTGAGTTCAGGTCCACGATCCGCCCGGATGCGGCATCGACCAGCACAAGGCATTCATGGGTCGATTCCATCAAGACCCGGTAGCGGGTCTCAAAATCACGGTGGTTTTCGTAGTCTTTTTCCAGCGCCAGTTGCGCTTTCACAAGGCGTTGCTGCAATTCGGCGATCGGACGCAGATCACGCCCCAGCATCAGAATAGTTCCGTCACGCCCTGTCGCATGGAACGTGTAGCGGATCGGGAAATCCCAGTTGGTATTGTCGAAGTGATTGATCTCTACCGCGGATGTGAAGGTCGCCGTTCCTGCGCGGAAATCAGCGATCAGGTCGTTGAACCTGGATTGGCTGTCTTCGCCCAGAAAGTCTTTCAGATCGCGGTTGATCCAATGGTCAAGCTGACCAATCGTTTGGTTCAACGGATTGACGACAACTGTTTGCACGATACCGGCGTCGTCAATGACAATAGCAATGTCTGACGCCGTTGCGACGATTTCATTGAAATGCTCCGGCGCAACCTGCGGTTGACCAGCCTTATTCCAGAAATCTATCTCTCTCGTGTTCATAAGCAATCACCATTACGGAGCATGTTTAAGATCCGTCATTACTTTCTAAAGCAGCAAGTGCGGTTTCGCCATAGGCTAGATCGCAAAACTCCAACGCAACCAAGGGGTCTGACGTTGCACAATCGGCCTTGGTTTTCTCGCACACATCTATGTCCAGAAGCGTCACGCCGCCGCCAACCAGAATTGGCGTGTTGTTGTGCAAGGTCTTGCGTAGGTTCGTGACGATTTTCGCCGCAGATTTCACAGTTCTCGAGCTGGAGATGGATATGCCGATCATGTCGAACTTATGGCTTTTGGCGAGGCCAACAATTTCCGATGTGGACTGGCCAATTGACAGATGCACAAAGCAGCCAAGTTTTTCGAACTCTTCGGTTGCAACGAAGGCACCGATCAGATGGTCCTCGTCATGGGGGACGATCATCAGTACTTCCGGTCCGTTCTTGCCGACCATCCCAAGGCTATCGCGGGATCGCAGGCTGCGCACGGTTTCCTGAAGTCGGGCGACGCCAATTGTGACATCGACGAAACTGATCCGGTTGCCGGCCCATAAATCGCCAAGATAACGCGACGTGTCACGGGCGTAGCTACAGATGAATTCAGATTTCGAAATACCGGACCCCAGAAGCTCTCCGATGATTTGATGGCGCGCAGCAGGGTCATCATCCAAAACCGCTTCTGCCAAAATCCCGAGGCTGTCCTGGTAGTTTTTTTCATCATGCTGGAAGCGTTCAGGCATAACCCGTGCCAGCGCTTGATTGGCGAGCGCTTCAAAGGCTTTGCCTTCGAATAGTGCGGGCACGTTTTCCGGATTGCCGGAATCTTTCGCCATCTGCTTTGACCTTTCCAGGGTCTGCTTCCAAGTTCTGAGACTGACTTCATCAGCGACAGACCTTTTACGCAAGCGAGTCTTTATCAAATTGGCCAATTTGTCAAAGAAAATGGCCAATTTTGGTGTCTATTGTTCCTGACACTCTGGGGCGGCACGGGGCAAAAACCGCCGTATTTCCGGAATCGAGGTCAGCATTTCGGGTCAGTTTCGAGAAAATCCCCCGAAACACCGCCCAAGTGTCAACTTTGCTTGTGTAACTTTTAATTGACACTCATTTCGTTAAGGCGATAGCCTGAAAGCGACAGGAAGGCCCTCAAACTTGAGGGAATCAAAGGAGCGCAACGAATGGGCAAATCAGCCCAAGGCCGCCAGCTTTACACAGCGGAACAGAGAGCCCGACGTGACAGTACACGTTGGACATTTGTTCAGGCTGTTCTGGCTCCTTTGCAATTCCTTGTCTTCGTGATCTCCGTCATCCTTGTCATCCGGTACCTGTCAACCGGCGAAGGATACGTGGCCGCAACTGCCTCCATTCTTGTCAAAACCGGGTTTCTCTATGTGATTATGATCACCGGGGCGATCTGGGAAAAAGTTGTTTTCGGTCAGTACCTTCTCGCACCGGCATTCTTCTGGGAAGACGTGTTCAGCTTCGGTGTGATTGCGCTTCATACCGCCTACCTTTGGGCGCTGTTTTCAGGGGTATCCGAAGTCACCCAGATGGGGATCGCATTGGCTGCATATGCCGCCTACATCATTAACGCCGCACAGTTCCTTTTGAAGCTGAGAGCCGCGCGTCTGGAAGCCGGGGTAACGGCATGAACAAGTCCACACCCATCACCAATGGAAGCTGCATCGATGCCCCGATCCTGAAGGAACGTGGGCAGCGCGAAGTCTTCTGCGGGTTGACGGGAATCATCTGGCTACATCGCAAGATGCAGGATGCGTTTTTCCTGGTTGTCGGTTCGCGAACCTGCGCACATCTGCTTCAATCTGCTGCTGGCGTGATGATTTTTGCGGAACCGCGCTTTGGTACGGCAATCCTCGAAGAAAAAGATCTGGCCGGCCTCGCGGATGCCCATGACGAATTGGACCGTGAGGTCGAACGTCTTTTGGCCCGCCGCCCGGATATCAAGCAGCTGTTCCTTGTAGGCTCCTGCCCGTCCGAAGTGATCAAGATCGATCTTAGCCGTGCGGCGGAGCGGTTGACCCAGCTCCATGCACCGCATGTGCGGGTTCTGAATTACTCCGGTTCCGGGATCGAAACGACCTTCACGCAGGGCGAAGACGCCTGTCTTGAGGCGATGGTGCCGGTGCTGCCGGAAACAGACGCGGCCAACCTGGTTCTTGTCGGGGCTTTGCCAGATGTTTTGGAGGACCAAGCGCTCGGTCTTTTGCGCGATATGGGCATTGAAGGTATCAGCGTGCTGCCAGCCGGTCGCGCCGATGCGATGCCAGCGATTGGCAAAAACACCAAGTTCGCTTTGCTTCAGCCGTTCCTTGGCGAAACCGCAGCGGCGCTGACCCGTCGTGGTGCAAGCCATATCCCGGCCCCGTTCCCGTTTGGGGAGGAGGGCACCACCCTTTGGCTTCGGACCATCGCTGATAATTTCGGTGTTGATGCTGAAACGTTTGATCGTGTGACGGCCGCCCCGCGTGCGCGGGCCCGCAAAGCCATTGCCGCACAGGCTGCCGAACTGAATGGCAAGTCGATCTTCTTCTTCCCGGACAGTCAGCTTGAACTTCCCCTTGCGCGCTTTTTGACCAGAGAATGCGGAATGACCGCGATTGAGGTCGGTGCCCCTTATATTCACAAAGGTGTCGTCGGTCCCGATATGGAACTGCTGCAAACAGGCACGGTATCCGAAGGCCAAGATGTCGACAAACAGCTTGAGCGGTGCCGCGCGGCCCGTCCGGATCTGACCGTTTGTGGTCTTGGGCTTGCCAATCCTCTGGAGGCGGAAGGTCTGTCGACCAAATGGGCGATCGAGTTGGTCTTCACGCCTGTGCATTTCTACGAACAGGCTGGCGATCTCGCGGGTCTGTTTTCCCGCCCGATACGGCGCAAAGACAAGCTCGAACTGGCAAAGTCATGAGTTTCTTCTTGCCAAAAATACTCATGTCGAGGGGCCGGCCATGAAGTTGACGGTCTGGACATATGAAGGCCCCCCCCACGTCGGGGCGATGCGCGTCGCGACAGCGATGAAAGGTCTGCACTACGTTTTGCACGCCCCGCAGGGGGATACATATGCCGATCTTCTTTTCACGATGATCGAACGGCGTGACCACCGTCCGCCAGTGACCTATACGACGTTTCAAGCGCGGGACCTTGGCTCGGACACGGCGCATCTGTTCAAGGATGCGTGTCAGGATGCAATCGACCGGTTTGAGCCCGAAGCGATTATTGTTGGCGCGTCTTGTACCGCAGAATTGATTCAGGATGATCCCGGTGGGCTGGCAGAAACCATGGGGTTGTCGATCCCGGTGATCCCGCTGGAACTTCCCAGCTACCAGCGCAAAGAGAATTTCGGCGCGGACGAAACCTTTTTTCAGGTCGTGCGGCATCTTTCGAAACCATGCGAAAAAACTGCCCGCGTTTCTTGCAATATTCTTGGGCCGACAGCGCTGGGCTTCCGGCATCGCGATGACATCGAAGAGCTGACTGGCCTGCTGTTTGAAATGGGCATCGACGTCAATGTCGTCGCACCCTACGACGCCACCCCGTCTGATATCGCCCGTCTTGGGGCCGCGCATTTCAACGTGATGCTCTATCCCGAAACCTGTGAAGCGGCCTGCCGTTATCTGGAACGGGAATACAGCCAAGCCTACACCAAAACCGTCCCGATCGGGGTTGGTGCGACGAAAGATTTCATCGCCGAGGTCAACGCGCTAACCGGCTTGTCTGGCGCGCCAGATGACAGCCGCCTGCGCCTTCCGTGGTATTCAGCCTCCGTCGACAGTACCTACCTGACGGGCAAGCGGGTGTTCCTGTTTGGCGATGCCACGCATGTCAAAGCCTCCGCGCGGATTGCGCGCGACGAGATGGGGTTCGAGGTCGTGGGCCTTGGATGCTACAACCGCGAATTTGCCCGTGATATTCGCGCGCTTGCGAAAGACTACGGCGTCGATGCGTTGATCACCGATGATTACCTGGAGGTGGAACGCACCATCGAAGAGCTTCAGCCGGAAATGATCCTCGGCACTCAGATGGAGCGGCATATCGGCAAACGTCTGGGTATTCCGTGTGCAGTGATTTCCGCCCCTGTCCATGTTCAGGATTTCCCGGCGCGCTATTCCCCGCAGGTTGGGTTTGAGGGCGCGAATGTCATTTTCGACACCTGGGTGCATCCGCTTGTCATGGGGTTGGAAGAACATCTGCTGCACATGTTCCGCGATGATTTCGAGTTTCATGACGCCGCCGGTCCGAGCCATCACGGTGGCCACGCGCCAAAGCCGATGGATGCTGTGCCCGAGACGGCTCCCGACCCTAAACCATCTGGCAGCGACGTTGTGGTCTGGTTGGCAGAGGCAGAGCGCGAATTGAAGAAGATCCCGTTCTTTGTGCGCGGAAAAGCCCGCCGCAACACGGAAAAATTCGCGGTGGAACGCGGGGTCGCTGAAATTAGCGTCGACACTCTTTATGAAGCGAAGGCCCATTATGCGCGATAGCACGGATCATACCGGTTACCGCGTCGTGATCGTGACGCTGGACGCGCATAGCGCGGGACCTGCTGCGCGGGTTTTGAGCCGTCTTGAGACGGATTTCCCCGGCTTGACGGTCGCAGTTCATTGCGCGTCGGAATGGGCGGAAGATGCGCAGTCCTTGGACGCGGCGAAAGACGCTGTTCGCCATGGCGATATTATCATTCTCAGCCTCTTGTTCATCGAAGAGCACATTCTGGCCATCAAGGACGAATTGATTGCCCGCCGTGATCATTGTGACGCGATGATTGGCATGGTTGCCGATGGCGACATCGTCAAACTGACCCGTATGGGCGATCTGGACATGTCGAAACCCGCCTCGGGTGCGATGGCGTTGCTGAAGAAGCTGCGGCCCAAGGCCAGTTCGCCAAAATGCGGCAAAGACCAGATGAAGATGCTGCGGCGTCTTCCGAAGATTTTGAAATACATTCCCGGCAAGGCACAGGATCTGCGGGCCTGGTTCTTGACGATGCAGTACTGGCTGGGTGGGTCTGACGACAATGTCGAGCAGATGATCCGGTTCCTTGTGTCGCGCTACAGCTCTGTTAGTGCCTGGAACAAGATCGAAGCTGAAGCTCCGGTCGACTACCCTGATGTCGGGCTTTATCATCCGGATTTAGCGGACCGGATTTGCACCGATATCGCGGACCTTCCAGGTCCTAAAAATCCAGATGCAACTGTTGGGCTTTTGATGTTGCGCAGCTACGTGTTGGCGTCTGATACAGCCCATTACGATGCGGTTATCCGGGCGTTTGAAGCGCAGAATATCCGCGCGATCCCAGCCTTTGCTGGTGGCCTTGATGGACGGCCAGCGATTGATGCGTATCTGTCAGATCGCATGGACGCGCTGGTGTCTTTGACCGGTTTCTCCCTTGTGGGTGGGCCTGCTTACAATGACAGCGATGGCGCGGTGGAGGTGTTGACCGCGCTGGACGTGCCGTACCTCGCCGCGCACCCGCTTGAGTTCCAGACTTTAGGCCAATGGGGCGCGAGTTCCGGTGGCTTAGGGCCTGTTGAGACGACAATGCTGATCGCGCTGCCGGAGCTTGACGGGGCCACCAATCCAACTGTTTTCGCGGGTCGCCACGGCCCGGATGGATGCCAAGGATGTGCGCTGAATTGCGCGCAAACCTCCAGCACCAAGGCGATGGCACCGTGCCCAGAACGGATCGACAGCCTTGTTGCTAAAACCATCAAGATGGCGCGGCTGCGGCGGTCACAAAATGCCGATCGTAAGGTCGGGATCGTTTTATTCGGTTTTCCACCCAATGCGGGTGCCGTCGGTACGGCTGCATATCTCAGTGTTTTTGAAAGCCTTTTCAATACGTTGCACCGGATGAAAGCGGAAGGTTATAGCCTGACGCCGCCGGAAAGTGTTGATGCGTTGCGCCATGCGGTTCTGGACGGCAACGCCAAGCAGTTCGGCACCGAGGCCAATGTCCTGGCGCATGTTCCAGCGGATCAAATCGTCGCCCAAACCCCGTGGCTGGATGAGATTGAGGCCGCTTGGGGCCCCGCGCCCGGCAAGATCCAATCGGATGGCCGCGGTGTTTTCGTGCTGGGGGCCGAGTTCGGCAATGTCACAATCGGGGTGCAGCCTGCCTTTGGCTATGAGGGCGATCCGATGCGCCTTCTGTTTGAAAACGGTTTCGCACCGACACATGCGTTTGCAACCTTCTATCTGTGGTTGAAGAACCACCTGAAAGCAGATGTCCTGATGCATTTCGGGATGCATGGCGCGTTGGAATTCATGCCGGGTCGGCAAACCGGCCTCAGCGGTCAGGATTGGCCAGACCGCCTGATCGGCGAGATGCCGAATGTCTACCTTTACGCGTCCAATAACCCGTCTGAGGCGAGCCTTGCCAAGCGTCGCTCCAACGCGGTGACGGTCACGCATATGACACCGCCTTTGGCCTCTGCCGGGCTGTACAAAGGCCTGATGGAGCTGAAAGACAGCGTGTCCCGCTGGCGGGCGATGACACCCGACGCGTCTGATCGTCAGGAATTGGAAGACTTGATCGGTGTTCAAGCGGAAGCCGTTGATATGGGTGGATTAGACCCTGATCAGTTGTGGTTGAAGCTGTTGGAAAGCGAAGATGCGTTGATCACGGATGGGCTGCATGTCGTCGGACGCAAGATCGATGATAATGCCCGTGCCGAATATTTGCGCGTCATGGTGGATGCAGATGACGCGACCCTGGCGAGTGTCGATAAGCTGCTGCAAGAAGATCATGAGCTTTCCGGCCTGATGCATGCGCTGGAAGGTGGCTTTACGCCGCCCGTGGCGGGCGGTGATCTGATCCGGTCGCCTGATGTTTTGCCGACAGGGCGCAATATACATGCATTCGATCCGTTCAGAATGCCCACGGTCTTTGCGATGCAAGACGGGGCAAAACAGGCCCAATTACTGCTTGAAACGCATAAATCTGTGCCGCGCACAGTGGCGCTGGTGCTTTGGGGATCAGACAATATCAAGTCTGACGGTGGCCCGATTGCGCAGGCCTTGGCGTTGATGGGGGCCAAACCCCGTTTCGATAATTTCGGCAGGCTTTGCGGGGCTGATCTGGTGCCATTGGCAGAGCTTGGCCGCCCAAGGATTGACGTCATCATGACGTTGTCGGGCATTTTCCGCGATCTGCTGCCTTTGCAAACGCGGATGCTGGCGGAAGCCGCGTATAAGGCCGCCACGGCTGACGAGCCGCTGGAGCAAAACTTCATTCGCGCCCATGCGCTGGCCTATGCGGAGCAGATGGACGTGGATCTGGAAACCGCGTCCTTGCGGGTCTTTTCAAATGCAGAAGGGGCTTATGGGTCCAATGTGAACCAGCTTGTCGACAGCTCTGCCTTTGGGGATGAGGATGAGTTGGCGGATGCCTATGAGGCGCGCAAAAGCTTCGCATATGGGCGAACCGGGAAGCCAACCGCCCATGCCAGCTTGCTGCAAAAAGCGCTGAAAGACGTGGACTTGGCCTATCAGAACCTCGAATCCGTGGAGCTGGGTGTCACCACAGTGGATCACTATTTCGATACGCTGGGCGGGATTTCCCGCGCGGTGAAGCGCGCCAAGGGCGAGGCGGCACCGGTTTATATCGGCGATCAGACCCGTGGCGAAGGCAAGGTGCGGACACTGCAAGATCAGGTCGCGCTTGAAACGCGGTCACGGTCACTCAACCCGAAATTCTATGAGGCTTTGCTGAAGCACGGGCATGAAGGTGTTCGCCAGATTGAAGCCCATGTCACCAACACGATGGGTTGGTCGGCAACCACCGGCGAGGTGGAACCGTGGGTCTACCAGCGCCTGTCCGAGACATTCGTGCTGGATGAAAACATGCGCAAGCGCTTGGCCGATCTGAATCCGGCAGCCTCCGTGCGGATGGCGAACCGTCTGATCGAGGCGCATGAGCGCGATTATTGGCAACCTGACGATGAAACGTTGGCTGCCCTGCAAGCCGGGGCAGATGAATTGGAAGACGCGCTGGAAGGCGTTGGCGTGGCGGCAGAATGAGCCGCGTAGGAACAGAAAGGAGGCTCGCATGAGCCCCAGAGACGAAGTACCGAACCTCAATGGCCAGGACGGCGAAGGCTCCGTTCAGGTGCACCAATCGCCTGATATGAAAATCGAAGGCGCGAAGGTTTTCAGCGTTTACGGCAAAGGTGGGATCGGTAAATCGAC
Source organism: uncultured Litoreibacter sp. (assembly GCA_947493265.1). Taxonomy (GTDB): domain Bacteria; phylum Pseudomonadota; class Alphaproteobacteria; order Rhodobacterales; family Rhodobacteraceae; genus Litoreibacter. The sequence continues at coordinate 382,074 of CANLQL010000001.1, forward strand.
GACATCGTCAAACCTGTCCGCGGCGTTTTCGATGCTAGGTCACCGGGTCTTACAGATCGGATGTGACCCGAAGCATGACAGCACGTTTACGCTGACTGGGTCTTTGGTGCCGACGGTCATCGATACGCTGAAAGAGGTGGATTTCCACGCTGAAGAGCTTCGCCCGGAAGACTTTGTTTACGAAGGTTTCAATGGTGTGAAATGCGTGGAGGCTGGTGGCCCGCCAGCTGGGACTGGTTGTGGTGGCTACGTTGTTGGCCAGACCGTCAAGCTGCTCAAACAGCACCATATGTTGGAAGACACCGATGTTGTCATCTTCGACGTCCTTGGGGATGTGGTCTGCGGGGGGTTCGCCGCGCCGCTGCAACATGCTGACCGGGCGCTGATCGTCACGGCCAATGATTTCGACTCTATCTATGCGATGAACCGGATTATCGCGGCGGTTCAGGCAAAATCGAAGAACTATTCCGTGCGGCTTGCCGGGTGCGTTGCGAACCGTTCCAAAGATACGGATGAGGTCGATCGCTACTGCAAAACCGTCGGCTTCAACCGGATTGCGCATATGCCCGATCTGGACGCGATCCGCCGGTCCCGACTGAAGAAGAAAACACTGTTCGAGATGGAGGACGAGGAAGACATCGTCCAGGTCCGCAAGGAGTACATTCGCCTTGCCGAGACGCTTTACAATGGCACGGAGCCTTTGGCCCCCGCGCCCCTTCCTGATCGCGAGATCTTTGAATTGCTTGGGTTTGATTGATGCACGCAGCTGATCCGAAATATGTCCAAACACGCGCGCGGGTCGAAGACTATTTCGACCGCACCGCGACCCGCACTTGGGAGCAGCTGACGTCAGATGCGCCTGTGTCGGGTATTCGCGCGACTGTGCGTGCTGGACGGGAACAGATGCGCAATCTGATTTTGGATCAGTTCCCGGCTGACATGACGGGTCTGCGTGTGCTTGATGCCGGATGCGGGACAGGCGCATTGGCGTTTGAATTGGCCGCACGTGGGGCGAATGTTGTGGCGGTGGATATTTCACCAGAGCTGATAAAGATCGCTGAAAACCGCTGCCCCGGGCCACTGAAATCCCGGATTGAATTTGCATCTGGCGACATGCTCAGTACGCGGCACGGTCTGTTTGACCATGTCGTGGCGATGGACAGTCTGATTTACTACGACGCTGACCAGATCGGGTCTATATTGGCGCAACTGGCCCCTCGGGTGCGCAGCAAGGTTATCTTTACGATGCCGCCACGCACAAAGATGTTGATGGCGATGTGGCGGGTTGGAAAGCTGTTTCCTCGGTCGAACAGGTCGCCTGTTATGGTGCCTCATACAGCGCAAGGAATTGCCCAATCGGCCCGCGACGCGCAGGCAAAAGGGATCCTTCGGGAGCTTGGGCAGATCAACTCCGGGTTCTACCATTCCGCCGCGTTGGAGTTTTCGACGGAGGTGCGCACATGAGCGATGAACGCCACCCTTTGACCCAATTCACGATCGACATGTTGCCGTTCTCGGACGCAGCAAGTGATGATCTGCCTATGGGTCAGTTGCTGCGTTTGTCGCTGTTCCAAATCTCTGTCGGTATGGCCGCTGTGATGCTTCTTGGCACGCTGAATCGCGTGATGATCGTGGAGCTGTCAGTTCCCGCGTTTTTGGTCGCTTTGATGATCGCGTTGCCGGTCTTGATCGCCCCGTTCCGCGCCATTCTAGGGTTCCGGTCTGACACCTATCGGTCCGCCATTGGCTGGAAGCGTGTGCCTTACCTTTGGTTCGGAACGCTTTGGCAAATGGGCGGTCTGGCAATCATGCCGATGAGCTTGCTGGTTCTGAGCGGCGACACCGTTCACGACGTGCCATTTGCGGGTGAAGTGCTTGCAGCGCTGGCATTCCTGATGACCGGCCTTGGCATGCATATGACGCAAACTGCAGGGTTGGCGCTGGCTGCAGATCGCGCCACTGATGAGACCCGTCCAAGGGTTGTTGCGCTGCTATACGTGATGTTCCTAATCGGCATGGGTCTGTCTGCTGTCATCGTTGGCTATTTCTTGCAAAACTACAGTGGCACGCGGTTGATCCAGGTGGTTCAGGCGACGGCTGTTGTGACGATTGTCCTGAATACCGTGGCGTTGTGGAAGCAGGAACGGATTGTCCCGATGAGTGCGGAAGAACGCGCGGCACCGCGACCCAAATTCAAGGATGCCTGGGCAGATTATTCTGCAGGTGGGCAAGCTGGTCGATTGATCGCGGTTGTGGCGCTCGGGACGCTTGGGTTCAACATGCAAGATGTGCTGTTGGAGCCTTATGGCGGTGAAATTCTTGGCCTGTCGGTCAGTGCGACGACATTTTTGACAGCACTTTGGGCCGCTGGTGCGCTTGTAGGCTTTGGCCTTGCGGCGAAGTGGCTTGTGGCAGGAACAGACCCGTTCCGGATGGCGGGACGTGGCTTGCTGGCAGGTGTCATTGCGTTTTGCGCGGTGATCTTTGCCGCACCGATGAATTCGACGCCACTGTTCTTTACAGGTGCTGCCCTGATCGGATTTGGGGGCGGCTTGTTCAGCGTCGCAACACTAACCGCCGCGATGACAATGCCTGCGCAGGGTCTGGCTGGTCGCGGTCTCGCACTTGGTGCGTGGGGCGCTGCGCAAGCAACTGCTGCGGGCCTTGGGGTCGCGCTGGGCGGTACCATTCGTGATGTGGTGAACGCATCTGCAACCTCGGGCTATCTGGGGGAGGCGCTTGCCTCACCGACCACTGGCTACTCAGTGGTTTATCACTTCGAAATTGCGTTGCTCTTCGCGACGTTAATTGTGCTCGGACCGTTGGTTCGGACCGGGCGCGCTCACTTGAACAAAACCGCGGAAGATACCGGCAAGATCGGGCTTGCTGACTTCCCAACATGACCCGCTTGGATGACGATTCAAGCGCAACACGGAGGCTAAAATGGTAGAACCATTTTTTGGAAACTTTGATCTCGCGTCACTCAGCTTGTGGCTGTTCTGGGGCTTCTTCGCATTGCTGATCTACTATCTGCAGACAGAGAATATGCGCGAAGGCTACCCGTTGGAAGATGATGACGGCAAACCTGCGGCCAACCAGGGTCCGTTCCCGGTGCCAAACCCAAAGACATTCAAGCTGGCAAATGGCCGGGGTGAAGTCACAGTGCCAGACCTGCAACCGGAACGGCGCGACCTTCCGCTGGCCCGGACAAACGTGTCGAACGGCTTCCCGATGGAGCCTACGGGCGATCCGATGATGGACGGTGTGGGCCCGGCGTCTTGGGCCCCGCGCCGCGACGTGCCAGAGCTTGACGGTCACGGCCATCCAAAAATCGTTCCGATGGCGGGTACGGATAGTTTTGCTGTTGCTGCTGGGCGTGACCCTCGCGGCCTTCCAGTGCAAGCAGCCGACAAAGAAATCGTCGGCGTGATCACGGATATGTGGATCGACGAGCCTGAGCAGCTGGTGCGCTATTTGGAAATGGAACTGGATGCGGATCACGGTGGCGGCAAGCGCCTTGTACCTATCCAGTTGTCCAAGATCAAAAGCGACCGTGTGTCGATCCATTCGTTGTACGGCAAACATTTCGCAGGCGTGCCTAAGCTGAAATCCAGCAATCAGGTCACGCTTTTGGAAGAGGATAAGATCTGCGGCTATTATTCTGGAGGCAAACTATACGCCTCTAAGGATCGGCAAGAGCCGCAGTTCGGGTAATTGGGGGCAGCCATGTCACATGATGATTTCCACGTAGAGCCTATCGAAGGACTTCCAGAGCTTCCGCCAGAGGGGGAAAAGATCCTCTGGCAGGGGCGTCCAAGCTGGTGGGCCTTGGCGGTGCAAAGTCTCAACCTGTATTGGGTTATGGGCTACTTTGTCCTGTTGGGGGCGTGGCGGTCTGTTGTGCTGGCTGAAACCCGCCCGCTTGATGTCAGTATTGCAGGGTCGGTGCCTTTCCTGGTGCTGGGTCTGATTGCATGCGCCTTGCTGGTGATTGTGGCCTATGTGCAGGCGCGCTCCACCGTTTACACGATCACCAATCGCCGTGTCGCGATGCGGATCGGCGCGGCGCTGACGGTCACGCTGAACCTGCCATATCGGTGGATCGGCTCGGCGGATATGGACCTACGCAAGAACGGTGTTGGCACCATCGCGCTGGAGCTGATCGATGAAGGCACGCGGCTGTCTTATCTGACCTGCTGGCCACATGTGCGGCCTTGGCGGATGAACCCAGTTCAGCCGGCTTTGCGCTGCATCAAAGATGCCGAAAAAGTTGCCGCTATCCTTGGGGACGCTGCCCGGACGGAAGTGACCCGGCCAGGCGCGCGCAGCCCGCAGATGGCCGGTGTGGCAGCGGAATAAGAGCAAGAAGGGAGCAAAAGCAATGAGCCAGCAAGAATTAATTGACCGCGATCGCGAGATGATCCCGAACATTTTGTTGCGCGGAATTCTTGCTGTTGTGCTTGCGTGCTTCGCGATTGCGATCTTTGCGTCGGTCACCAACCGTCCCTTGGAAGCGATGCCGCCTGAGCTTGAAATTGTTCAGGAGCGTCAGATCCAGATTTATGCTACAATGAGTGGTGCAGCGCGGGTGGTCGATATTGACGGCACGCTCATCGCTGATCTCAGCCCCGAAGAAGGCGGCTTTGTTGCAGGTATTGGTCGCGTATTGGAACGCGAGCGCGGCAAAGTGGGTCTTGCGGCTTCGGAGCCGATCCGGCTGATCAAGTATTCGAACGGTCGTCTCGCTTTGCGAGATGATTTCACCGCGTGGCGGGCAGAGCTTCAGGGCTTTGGCCAAACGAACGAAGCCGCGTTTCACAAATTGCTCAACAACTGACGGGAGACAGTTCATGGGAATTTTTACAAAGGAACACGAAACCGCGCCCTGCGAGGTGGAGGTCAGTCATACATTTGACAGCCTGCACGCGCATGTGAAGTTTCTCAACGGTGCGGTGATCAACCCCGGCGACGAGGTTTTGGTGCATGGTGCGCCTGTGTTGGCAGGCTACGGTGAGGTCATTGTCGAAGAGCGCACCGCAACGATCACCCGCGCATCACAGATTGAACAATTGTGGACGCGCCTGACCGGCGACATTGAATGTATGGAACTGGCTGAATTTGCCTTCTCAGAAGGAGCTTTGTCATGAACGCACATACCGAAATAGACCCTAACGCCCACGATATCATTCCTGAGAACTCCGATCAGGCAACCTCCAAGGCGGCGACCACGACACTTCTGGACCCGCGGTTCTACACCACGGATTTCGACGAGATGGACCGTATCGACGTCACACCTGTGCGGGCCCAGTGGGACGAAATGATCACTAAAATGGCGGCAGACCCGAACAAGGGCCATTTTAAGAAGAACGAAAACTGGGATACGCCGGATTGGGAAAACATGGACCCCGCTTTAAAAGCGGAGCTGATCGATTTTCTGGTCTCTTCGCTGACGGCGGAATTTTCCGGCTGCGTTCTCTACAAAGAGATGAAACGCCGCGGCAATAACCCGGACATTTGCCAGTTGTTCCAGCTGATGGCGCGGGATGAAGCGCGTCATGCCGGGTTCATCAACGACGCACTGCGCGAAGCGGATGTGGCGGTGAATTTGGGCTTTCTGACCAAGGCCAAGAAATATACCTATTTCCGGCCGAAATTCATCTACTACGCGACCTATCTGTCCGAAAAGATTGGTTATGCGCGGTATATCACGATCTACCGCCACCTAGAGGCAAATCCCGACAAGATGATCCATCCGATCTTCAAGTGGTTCGAGAACTGGTGCAATGACGAGTTTTCACATGGCGAGGCCTTCGCGCTTCTGATGAAAACAGACCCTAAACTGACCAATTCCTTCGTGAACAAACTGTGGATTCGCTTCTTCCTTGTGGCTGTATTCTCGGTGATGTGTATCCGTGATCATCAGCGCCCGGAATTTCACAAGGCGCTGGGCATCGATATCGATTGGTATGACCGCGAAGTGCTGAAGAAGACCTCCGACATCTCAAAACAGGTGTTCCCGATCGCAATTGATCTGGAAAACCCCCGTTGGGAGAAGAACCTGCTGAAGCTGCGCCATGCCTCTGCGGCGATGGATGCGGCCAAGCGCAAGGGCGGTCTTATGGGCAATCTGGCGAAAGTACCTGCAGGTCTGCGGGCAGCCAAAGCATTTGCGAGCCTTTACCTGATCCCGGTCAAGTCAGACCATGTGATCGAAGCCGATAGCCGCATGGTGCCGAGCTACTGATGCTAGGTAACCCCTGGATAGCGGCCCTTGCGGCCCTGTTTCTCTGGTGGTTTTCCACTGGGGTGATCTTGATGCTTGTGCGGCATTCAGATCACAGGGGAACACAGCTGAAAGCGACGCTTCTTAGCCTGCCGATTTTGATCCTAGGCGGGGTCGGAATTTGGTGGAGCGCAGACACTATTTCGCCTGAAATGGCCTTTGTCGCCTTCCTGTCAGCGGTGGCCATTTGGGGCTGGATAGAACTGGCCTTCCTGTCAGGCGTGATCACCGGGCCGAATACATCAAAATGCCCGGCTGATATCCCTGAATGGGAGCGTTTCATCCGCGCCTGGGGCACCATTGCGTATCATGAGATCGCGTTGGTGGCGGCATTGATCGCGCTTGGGTTTGCAACCTACGGGGCTGAAAACAGCTTTGGGTTCTGGACCTTTGGGGTTTTGTTCTTTGCGCGCATCTCGGCCAAGTTGAACTTGTTTTTGGGCGTGCCCAAAATCAATACGGAATTCCTGCCGTCGCGACTTGCCCATTTGCCAAGCCATTTTCGCAAAGCGTCGATCAGCTGGTTGTTTCCAGTGTCTATTACTGCGCTTTCCTTTGCGGTGGCCTGCTGGATGGAACGGATCTACGCAAGCACGCTTTCAGGCGACAAGACCGGGTTCGCGTTGTTGGCGGCACTCACCGCGCTGGCCCTTTTTGAACATTGGATGATGGTCCTGCCATTGCCTGATGAAAAACTCTGGCGCTGGATGCTCCCCGCCCAAAAAACCGATAAGACACCATCAAGACTGAACGAGGAAGCCCATGGACTTTGATACCCTTTTCAATGCGCAACTGGATGCGCTGAAAGAAGAAGGCAATTACCGGATTTTTGCCAATCTGGAACGCAAATGCGGGAACTTCCCGAAAGCCCACAACCATTCAGATGGTGCGGATGAGGTGACGGTCTGGTGTTCGAACGACTATCTGGGCATGGGCCAGCATCCTAAAGTGATGCAGGCGATGAAAGATGCAGTGGACAAATGCGGTGCAGGCGCAGGCGGTACGCGAAACATCTCTGGCACCAACCATGCCCATACAGAACTTGAGGACGAGCTTGCAGATCTCCATGGCAAAGATGCAGCGCTCTTGTTCACGTCCGGCTATGTGTCGAATTGGGCGGCGCTCAGCACGCTTGGGGCACGGTTGCCAAATGCAGTGATCCTGTCGGACGAATTGAACCATGCCTCAATGATCGAAGGTATCCGCCATTCCCGGGCCGACAAAGTTCTTTGGAAGCACAACGACCCGGAAGATCTGGATCGCAAACTGGCGGCATTGCCGGCCAATGCAACCAAGATCGTGGCTTTTGAATCGGTGTATTCGATGGATGGTGACATCGCGCCGATAAAAGAAATCCTCGACGTGGCTGAGAAACACGATGCGCTGACCTATCTTGATGAGGTTCATGCGGTCGGCCTTTATGGTGCCCGCGGTGGCGGTATCAGCGAACGGGAAGGCGTTGCAGACCGGGTCACATTGATCGAAGGAACTTTGGGCAAGGCTTACGGTGTTGTCGGCGGATATATCACTGGATCGGTCGCAATGTGTGATTTCATCCGGTCTTTCGCCTCCGGATTTATTTTTACGACGGCGTTGCCACCGGCTGTGGCTGCAGCGGCACAGACGTCTATCGCACATCTGAAAACCAGCGATACCGAACGCAAATTGCAACGCCGTCAGGTTGCACGCCTTCGGGCAGCCCTTGATCGCGAAGGCATTCCGCATCTGGAAAACCCAAGCCATATTATCCCTGTGATGATCAAAGATCCGGTCAAATGCCGCCAAATTGCGGATATTTTGATGGCGGATCACGGGATTTATGTGCAGCCGATCAACTATCCAACGGTTCCAAAGGGCACGGAAAGACTGCGGTTTACCCCGTCACCGCTGCATACGGATGAGGATATTGATAGGTTGGTACAGGCGCTATCTTCCCTTTGGAAGCAATGCGCGTTGGCCCGCGCAGTCGCCTGATCGGCTAATTTCCCCGCTTGTCACAAGAAATTGTGAACTTTACCTTCTGGAAATTCATACTAAGTATGTTGCGGAACCACTGAGGGAGTTTTCCACATGAAGTTTACAGCAATTGCTGCAATCACGACGGCTTTTCTGGCGGCACCTGCATTTGCAGATGGCCACGCCACTGGCGATGCAGAAGCCGGCGAAAAGGTTTTCAAGAAATGTAAGTCTTGCCACATGATCGTTTCTGACGATGGCGAAGCGATCCAAAAGGGCGGCAAAACCGGCCCGAACCTGTATGGCGTGTTTGAGCGTGTCGCAGGAACTGCAGATTACAAATACGGCAAATCAATTGTCGCAGCGGGTGAAGCTGGTCTGGCGTGGAACGAAGAAGACTTCGTAAACTACGTCGCCGATCCGAAGAAATTCCTCGCGACATATCTCGACGACTCAAAAGCAAAATCGAAAATGTCTTTCAAACTGAAAGATGCTGAGGATGCTGCAAATGTTTGGGCGTATCTGGTTTCGGTTGGACCACAGCCAGAATCCTGATCACAAACAGATCGATTAGAAACGGTGTCCTTCGGGGCACCGTTTTTTTATGCGTGATCCTTTGCGGTGTCGTCTTCGAGCATCCGAACTTCGCGTTGCGGGAAGGGGATGGAGATACCGTTTTCCTGAAACGCATCCCAAAGGGCCAGATACACATTGCCGCGGATATTGGTCAGGCCCCCGGTTGGGTCTTTGATCCAGAACCGCAGGATATAGTCGACCGAACTGTCGCCGAACCCCACGATATGGCAAACGGGCGCTTTGAAGCTGAGGACACGGTCCACGCCTTGGGCGGCCTCAATAGCCAGTTTGCGCACTTTGTGGGGGTCATCGTGATAGGCGGTGCCAAAGTAGATATCGAGACGGACGAATTCGTTTGAGTGGGACCAGTTGACCACCTGCCCGGTAATCAGGTCTTCGTTGGGGATCAGGTATTCCTTGCCGTCCCGTGTCACCACAGAGGCGTAGCGCGCGCCGAGCGTGCTGATCCAGCCGAACGTGTCACCAAGACTGATGACGTCACCAGGCTTGATCGACTTGTCCAGCAGGATGATGACGCCTGAAACAAGATTAGAGACGACTTTCTGCAGACCGAAACCAAGACCAACACCGATTGCACCTGACAACACGGCAAGGCCTGTCAGATCGATGCCAATGGCTTTTACACCGAAGAAGAAGGCCAGACCGTAAAAGGCAACCTGGATCACCTTGACGATCAGGACCTGCATAGAGGGCGAGATTTCTTTGTTACGCTCGATCTGCTGGGTCGTTGTGGTTGAGATCAGCCGGGCAAGTGCGAAGCAGACACCGATGATCACAATGCCTTGGATGAGCAGCAGCAGCGATAGCCGGAACTCCCCGATTTGCAGGGCGGCGGAATCGAGGATTTGTTCGGTTTCCCCGATAAGCCCCAGAATGCTGAGCGTGACATATATCCAAGCCCCGTAGCGAACCACCTTGCGCAGCCAGAGGCTTCGGATCAGTCGCGTGGCAAAGGCCACGAACAGCCAGGCGGTCGCCAGATTGGCCGCAATCGCCAACAGGTGCGACCTGCTGGGCCATGTCATCTCCCGCATGAACAGGACAACGATCCATATCAATGCGACAAAGAAGATCGCCCGAAGCCGTTGGTGGATAACGACGAGCACCCGCATCCGCCAGGTGGGCCATCCTTCGCGGCTGGCCATCCAGGTCCGCACGCGTGGTCCGAAAATTGCCCGCAAGATATGGGCCGCGGCAAAAACCGCTAGAATGATGCCGATCTGGTAGCCATTCCAAGGCCGCCACATCAGATCAAAGAGCCGTCCAGCCTGTTCAAACGCCGTGTTGGCGAGGCCGACCACGTCGATATCAGATGCGGTTTCGAGTGTTTGTTCCAGTGAATCTGGCAGCCCGCTTTCTGTGTCGGACGATTGTGTATGTGATGCCATGCCTGCTCCTTATTTCTAACTTCGCATTGGCGTCGCTCACTGGCAAGTCGAACGCACAAACGGGTCATTAAGGTAAATGAACCGTTAAATTTTTAGGTAAAGACTTGTCGAATACGCGAATAAAAACGTGCAAGCCTGCCTTTGGATTGACATAGTCCACGGCAGATATAGTCAATTTTTGTGCTGAGATACGACATATCGCGTTGGAAAAAGTTATGTGTCACAGGAAAACCATCAATTTTCCTAAAAATGCACCTGTATCACCTCGCATCACTACCGTGCTGCAAAGAAGAATTGTACTGAAGGGGCAATGAGGGTGTTTTCCGGTAAGAATAAGCGGTCTGTAAAGAGGTCTGCCAAAGATACGCGTGAGCGGACGTGGCCGTCCGCTGCAAAACATGCGATGGCCCGGTTCTTCGGGGCTATGGCGCGTGGTTTCTTTGTTCTGCTGTTGATCGCAACACCGTCCCTTCTTTTGCCCGGAACGTCGCTTGATACCAAGCAAATGGTCATCATGATCGGCCTGTTTGCCGCGATGCTGACCGTGATCGAATACGCGTCCGTCTATCCGAGCCTTGTGGAATTCAGATACGCACCGCCGTTTAATCGGGTGCGGTTTATCTCTCTCTTCTTGATCGTTTTTGTGCTGTCGATCATTTTCCGTGGCGCGACAGATCCAACAACGCTTAGTCAGTTTGTCCAGGCGGTCGGGGTCTTGATCGGTCATGTGATCGACTTCCCGTATTCGCCTGTGCGCTTGATCCTGCAGCTTTTGCCAGAAACGGCCCCTGATCAGCATGTGCGTTTGATGCGCGCGGCCGCTGGCCTGTCCTACTTGATTTCCCTGGTCTCACTTGCCGTGTTCCTGATCCTGATGCGGCTGCATGGTTGGCCAAACCGCCGGGAAGCCTTCAATGTCTGGACCAATTTGCCGACATTCGACCCTACGATGGGTGGAGACGTCGTCACACGCTTGCGCCGCGATGCGCGCTTTAACATTGCGTTAGCCTTTTTCCTGCCATTCCTGACACCAGCGGTTGCGAAATCAGCCTCCGGGTTGTTCGACGCCTCGATGGTGTCGTCGCCGCAGACTTTGGTTTGGATGATTGCAATATGGGCATTCCTTCCGTCGAGTTTGTTTATGCGCGGGATCGCCATGAACCGGATCGGCGATATGATCGACGAAAAGCGCATGCGCGGGGCAAACCCTGTGCAAGCCGGTATGTTGCCCGCCTAATACGTCTTGTCACATTCCTGATTTTTGCGTCTGGCATGTCCGCCTTTGCGGACACCATCCGCGTTGCCACGTTCAACCCTGAGCTTTCGCGAAAAGGACCCGGTCTGCTGGTGCGCGATCTGATGCGTGGGGGCGCGGACGATATACAAAACGCTTTGGCCCGGATCGTAGAGGCCCGCCCTGACATATTGGTTCTGCAAAGCATTGACTATGACGCGCAAGGTATCGCGCTGGGCTTGTTCCAGGAGGCGTTGAAAACAGAGGGGCTGGATCTGCCCTATAGCTTCGCCAGCAAGCCAAATGCAGGGCAGGTCACCGGGTTTGACCTCAACCGAAATGGGTATTTGGGGGATGCAGCCGACAAGCAAAGCTACGGGCTTTTTACCGGACAGGGGGGCATGGCCGTAATTTCCCGGTATCGGATCATGCCGGAGGCCGTTCAGGATTTTTCTGATTTTCTTTGGCGCGACCTGCCGGGCGCGGTTTTTCCAATGACGACCGAGGGGGCGTATTTTCAACTGGAAGAATTGGCGGTTCTGCGGTTGCATTCGGTTTCAGCTTGGGACGTGCCAGTTGAAACCCCATTGGGAATAGTGCGGTTGTTGGCATCCCATGCGAATGCGCCGGTCTTTGATGGTCCGGAGGATCGAAACGGGCTGCGAAACGCGGCTGAACTCCAGTTTTGGGAGAAATATCTTGCGGGATGGCGACCAGATGGCGCAGCGGCGCATTCAAGCCCGTTTGTGTTGCTAGGTGATTTCAACAATGACCCAGTTGGCGGGGAAGGGTTGAAGCCTGCCATAACCGCCCTGCTGAACCATCGCGCTATTCAGGACCCGTTGGCAGAAATTGGACCGACTGTGGTGTGGGATTTTGCCGGTGGTCCCGGTGTGTTGCGGGTGGACTATGTGCTGCCATCCCGCGATTTGCGGGTTTCAGATGCTGGTATTGGTCCGATGGGTGGCGCTGGCAAGCCCGGGTCCCGCCACGCTTTGGTTTGGGTTGATATTGCCGCCTCACCTTGACCCTCTTGCGATGTCAGGCTACGCCCGCTCAAACCAGTTTTGATGGAGCACAGACATGGCAGACCCCACCCTTTTGATCCTTCCCGGCGATGGCATTGGCCCAGAAGTCATGGAGCAGGTGGTTCGCATTATCGATTGGTTCGGCGAAAAGCGGGACCTGAAGTTTGATGTGAAAATCGATTTGGTCGGTGGCGCGGCCTATGACGCCCACGGAACGCCGTTGACTGATGAGACAATGGATCGTGCGATGAAGGCAGATGCGGTGCTTTTGGGGGCTGTCGGTGGTCCGGCTTATGACGATCTGGATTTCTCCGTTAAGCCGGAGCGCGGATTGCTGCGTCTTCGCAAGGAAATGGATCTGTTTTCCAACCTGCGTCCGGCGCAATGCTTTGACGCTTTGGCGGATTTCTCTTCGTTGAAGAAGGATATTGTTGCCGGGCTCGATATCATGATCGTGCGGGAGCTGACCTCGGGCGTCTATTTCGGTGAGCCGCGCGGCATCCAAGATGACAATGAGGGCGGTCGCATTGGCGTGAACACGCAGCGCTACACGACAAACGAAATTCGTCGCGTGGCGCGGTCAGCTTTTGAACTTGCCCGTCGTCGCAACAACAAGGTCTGTTCTATGGAAAAGGCCAATGTGATGGAATCTGGCATCCTGTGGCGCGAGGAAGTGACCTGGGTGCATGAGAACGAATACCCGGATGTTGAGTTGAGCCATATGTACGCCGACAACGGTGCGATGCAGTTGGTCCGGGCACCAAAGCAGTTTGATGTGATCGTCACGGACAACCTGTTTGGCGATATTCTGTCGGATTGCGCAGCGATGCTGACAGGGTCCTTGGGAATGCTGCCGTCTGCGTCACTTGGGGCACCCGGTGAAAACGGCCGGCCAAACGCGATGTATGAGCCCGTGCACGGGTCTGCGCCTGATATCACCGGGCAAGGCAAAGCCAACCCGATTGCCTGCGTTCTGAGCTTTGCAATGGCGCTGCGCTATTCCTTCGATCAAGGGGACGAAGCGACCCGGCTGGAAAAGGCTGTTGAGAAGGTTCTGGAAAATGGTGCGCGGACGCCTGATCTGATGGGACTGGACGGCGGAACACCGATTACGACCGTGCAAATGGGCGACGCCATTCTTGGAGCCCTGAACGCAAGCCTTTAGCATTTGACCCTCTGGCCGGGCTGTGACATGTCCGGCCTTACGGGAGGCGCGCAAGGTACGGAATTGATCCAATGTCCAGCAACGCCAAAGGCGCAATTTTTGCGCTAATAGCATTCGGAATTTTCTCAACACATGATGTTTTGATCAAGGTGTTGGGCGGGGCGTATTCGCCTATTCAGATCGTGTTTTTCATGGTTCTGTTCAGCTTTCCGGTGGCCACACTGTTTTTGATGCGGGATGCGACGCCGGGAACATTGATCCCGAAACATCCCTATTGGATGGCCGCACGAACTGTTGCGGCGACAATGACGGGGTTTTCAGCGTTCTATGCGTTTTCCGTTTTGCCACTGACGCAGGTCTACGCGATCGTTTTTGCCTCTCCGTTGTTGATCACCATTCTGGCGATTCCGATCCTTGGTGAGCAGGTACGTCTGCGCAGGTGGCTGGCCGTGATTGTCGGTCTGAGCGGCGTCCTGATCGTTCTGCGTCCTGGCAGCGCCGAGTTGGGATTGGGCCATATTGCGGCCCTTGTGGCGGCGGTTTGCGGAGCGTTTGCATCGATTGTCGTGCGCAAGATCGGGCGGGAAGAACGCTCCGTCGTGATTATGCTTTATCCGATGATGGTGAATTTCATCGTGATGGGGGCATTGCTGCCGACAGTCTATGTGCCGATGCCCATCGGGCATTTGGCGTTGGTCGCTGTGGTGGCCCTGATGGCATGGACGGCCGGGCGTTTTCTGATTGCGGCATATAATTCCGGGGAAGCTGCGACGGTGGCCCCGATGCAGTATTCACAGATTATCTGGGCCACGGCCTACGGGATGCTGTTCTTCAGTGAAACGCCTGATCCCGCAACGATCATCGGGTCCTCCGTGATTATTGCGAGCGGGCTATACATCGTGCTGCGCGAAAGCCGGTCGGATGCTTCCGTCAACACGCCGGTGTTGCGCACGCGAAGCCGGCCGGAAACCGGAACAACGCCGCGTGTATCCCCCTTTGTTGCCCCGTTTCGATCCAAAAAGTGACAGCCCGGGCTTGCCCTGCGCGCCAATCCACGGAACTGTCAGCGCACTGGGATTTAGGCGAGGGCGATCATGCATAATTTGCTGACGGAAGATCATGTTGAGGCTTATCAACGCGACGGTGTTGTGCTGATCGAAGGCTTGTTTGCCGATCACGTCGATGCCCTTCGTGACGGGATCACGCGCAATATGGACAGGCCGGGTGACTATGCGGCTGAAAATCTGCATCAGGGGGAAAGCGGTCGGTTTTTCGATGACTACTGCAATTGGAACCGCATTCCAGAGTTTGAGCAGGTGATCAAAACCGCCCCCGTGGCGGAAGTTGCGGCGGATTTGATGCGCTCGCAAACAGCGCAGCTTTTCCATGACCATATCCTGATCAAGGAACCGGGGACCAACAAGCCGACCCCTTGGCATCAAGACGGGCCATATTATTTCGTGGAAGGAAGCCAGACCGTCAGTTTTTGGACACCGCTTGATCCGGTGCGCGAAGCGACATTGCGTTGCGTGGCTGGATCGCATCATTGGCCAAAACCGGTTTTGCCGATCCGGTGGTTGTCTGAGGACAGTTTCTATCCAAACGAAGAAGATTACATGCCTGTGCCTGATCCAGACGCGGAAGGGATGGAAATTCGCGAATGGGACATGAAGCCCGGTGATGCCGTCGCGTTTCATTTCAACATCCTGCACGGGGCCAGGGGCAATCAGACCTCGGACCGGCGTCGCGCGTTTTCGCTGCGCATGGTCGGGGATGACGCCCGGTATGTGGAACGTCCTGGAAAAACCTCCCCGCCGTTCCCGGGTCATGGGATGGTTGCGGGTCAGAAACTTCGAGAGGACTGGTTTCCAACGTTGTTTTCACGTCGCAGCTAGAGTGTCAGTCCTGAAAAACTGTCGTTTTTGAAATTGACGGGAAGGCGCTAGCGGGTAGGCTCTTGCTGAAGACCGGAGCAAATGACGTGCAGTCAGACCTTCTTTACGCGTTTCAGAACGGCCCCGCGCCTGTGCGGGGGCGCAGCTTTCCCGGATTGCGCGCACCTCACCCTGCGGCTCATCTGACAATTGATCCCCGCCGCGCGCAGATGATCGCGCTGCAGACTGGTGATGTGATTTCCATCCTCGGATCCGACCCTGATCACCCGCTAGAGATTTGTGCATTCGATGCACACGGAAACTCTGCCCTGGGTGGATTAGGCGTGCAGGCGTCCGGATCATTGAGCCAGACCGATTGTGACGTTTCGGAGCTTCTCGCTTGGATTGCGCGCAACGGTGGAGACCCCTCTGCAGAGATTGCGACTGCAGTGATCCTGTCGGATGAGGATCAATGCGTCTTGAAAGCTGGCACCCCGATGACACTTTGGGCGGCATTGCCTGTGCCGCGAGCAAAGTTGGTGGAGGGGGCGGGGCCGGGTGCCGTATCCCTTTCGGTTAAGAAGGCGGCGCAGAACCACGCGCTGTTGCCGCCACCGCTTGCAGAGGTACAAGAGGAATTTACCATCAACCGCGCATCGGCGCAGGCGTACGAATTGCGCAAAGGGGACGTGGTTCAGATTATCGATGTGGACGGGCAGCAATGCTCAGATTTCATGGCGTTCCGCTCGCGGGGTCTGGAGGCTGGCAGGGAACAGATGATCGACAGCACAGTCACCCGCTCGATGGTTGGTGGGGCCTATCCCGGTCCTGGTTTGTTTGACAAATTCTTCGACAGTGAGATGCGGCCTTTGTTGAACGTCGTTCAGGATACGGTCGGGCGGCATGATACCTTTGCGTTGGCCTGCACAGCGCGTGGTTATGAAGAACGTGGGTTTCCGGGCCATGTGAATTGTTCGGACAATATTTCCGACGTTGCCGCGCCTTACGGTGTCGCGCGGCGCAGCGCCTGGCCTGCCATCAATTTTTTCTTCAACTCCTGGATCAACCCAACTGATAACCGCATCCAATCGGAAGAGGCGCAGTCCCGTCCGGGGGATTATGTGGCGATGCAGGCAATGGACGATCTTGTCTGCGTCTCAACGGCTTGTCCCGATGATATCGACCCGATCAACGGATGGAACCCAACCGATATCCACGTTCGTATCTACCGGCCTGATCAACCCATAAGGCGGGCCATTGCCTACCGAGAAAAGGAAGACGCTTCCGTGTCCATCAGCGAGCATTCTGCATTTCATCCCCGCACGTCTGCGCTTACGCAAAACTTTCAACCCGCTCGTGATTTGTGGATGCCCGAAAGCTACCCGTCTGTTGGGTCCACCGGAGAATACTGGGCCTGCCGGACAGCCGCGACCCTGCAAGACATGAGCAGTCTGCGGAAATACGATATCGCGGGTCCGGATGCCGAAGCCCTTTTGCAGCTGGTGATGACACGTGATGTGGCGAAGCTGGCGCAGTGGCGGGGGACCTACGCGCTGATCTGCGACGCACAAGGGTCTGTTGTCGATGACGGCACGCTCTTTCATATCGGGCCGCATCTTTACCGGTGGTGCTGTGGCACCGAAGAAAGCGGACGCGTGTTGGCGGCCATCGCTGCGGAGCACGGGTTTCACGTGCGCATCAAAGACATGCGATCTTCAATGCCGAACCTTGCGCTTCAGGGCCCGAAGTCGCGCGATATTTTGCGCGGTTTGGTCTTCACCCAACCTCATGTCCCCGGTCTGGATGATCTGAAATGGTTCGGCGTGACGATGGCCCGTCTTAAAGACCGCGAAGGTGTCCCGTTCATGCTGGCGCGCTCCGGCTATACCGGGGAGTTGGGGTATGAGCTGTTCTGCGACAAATCAGGGGCGGTTGCGCTTTGGGATGCTGTGATGGAGGCGGGAGCTTCCCATGGCCTAAAGCCAATGGGCGGCACAGCGCTCGAGACGATCCGGATCGAAGCAGGTCTCGCCGCTGCGGGGGCAGAGTTTGCGCCAGATGTAGATGCGTTTGAGGCAGGGCTAGGCTTTGCGGTTGATCTGCGCAAAACTGATTTCATCGGAAAAGCTGCGTTGGAGCGCAATGCGAAAGACCCTCGCCGCGTTCTGAAAGGGATGATTTTGGACGGCGATGATGTGCCGTCCCATGGTGCGCATGTTTATTGCGGTGAACGGCCGGTTGGGGTTGTGACCTCGGCCACGCGGTCGCCCACGCATGAAACGGCGATAGCAATTGTGCGCTTGGCAGTGGAACATTCAAGCACCGAAACCCGTCTGGAGATCGGCCAGATGGATGGCCATATGAAGCGGCTGTCTGGTCGTGTCTGTGACATCCCGTTTGTCGATCCAACCCGCAGTCGTGCCCGCGCGTGAACGGATATGAAGGTGACAGCTTCTTTACCCTGACCGGGGTGCAGCAAGTTGGATTGCTTGGGGTTACCGCGGTCCTTTCGCTATTGATGGTCACGATTGTCGCGCGCGCTGGGCGTCCGTTGCCCTGGCTTGTTGGCATGGGTCTCAGCTTGTTGGCATTTTATCTATTCGTTTGGTTGTCGCCTCAGATTTACTATGCGTACTACCGGCAAATCTTCGACGGGTTGCCCCGTCAATGGGTCGTCGGCTTGCCGCCCAGCCCGATGGTTCCGATCAAGATGCTGATATTTTCGTCGCAGCACAACCTGTCCCATCATGGTCAAGGCTTACTTGGGTGGCTGATGATCCTCGCACCGCTCGTCGTCCGATGGCGCAAGGCCGTAGGGCGCGACGAGTGACCAGACGTGATCCGGCACCATGTTTTTCATACGGGCGGCGTGTTCGCGGCGCAGGTGCAATACAGTTTCTATTGCCTTCATCTCTACCCGTGCGCGGGCAAACTCCAGTCCTTTCGGGCCGATTTTCGGCATCAACCAACCCATAAAGCCGCGCATGAAGTCAGGCATTTTGCGCAAGGGAAGCCCGCCGGAGGCGCGTTTCGTATTTTCCATGAACCCTTTGACCGGGCCGTTGCGTTTGCCGCTTGATCCGAGCGGGTCCAACCTGACCAAATCACCAAGTGCATCAAGCATTTCCTGACCGCGGTCATTTCGCACGACCAGCCATTGGTCGCCTTGCCCGGCCATGTAGCCCACGGTGATGTCCGCAAGAACGTTGGTATAGTCGACGCAGGTTCGGCAGGTCACCGGGAAGAAGTCACCGGGCAGGTCTGACAGCGGCAGCTTGAGAAACGGGATATCTTTTCTTGTGCCGTCGTCAAACCGTAGTTCCACATGATAGTCCGCGCGAAATTCCAGATAGTTGATGGTGTCCGGACGGTCGGACAGGCGGGCCAGAAATTCGTGGAAATTGGCTGTGGTGGTATTGTCAGAACATGGCGTGCCAATCACGTAGATCCGATCAAACCCCAGTTTTTCCTCGATCGCGCGCAGGGCGTAGACCTGACACGGGATGCCGATCATTGCGATGCGTTTGAACCCTTTTTCTGCGGCAGTTTCCAGCAAGGCCAGAACCGGGGCGTAGCCCATACGCATTCCGCGCGCGTTCTGCATCCCCTCGGGAGAGGTCACCAGAATAGGCTGTGGCTTCCAGCGGTCGTCAGGGTCGGGACCCACGCATAAGACCGCCTCGACCTGGCCGTTTTTCAGCAGAGTTTCGGCAAGCTTCGTCGTGAGCCCGGTCCATTGTGCACCAGGTTCGGGTTGCTTCAAGGCCGCGCGGTGCATGGATTTGAAGGGACCAAAGAATTGTTCATCCCCACCGCCACGGGTCCGCCCATGCACTTGAGTTTCCAAAGTCGGGTAGTCGGGTTGTATAAACTGGCAGGCCTGACCGCAGGACTTTGCTATTTTCATCCGCGATAGACCACAATCCGTGCACAGGTTTCGAGCAGCGGGTTGCGGCAGTATCGGGGCGGTGA
The DNA here is from genome assembly GCA_947493265.1 of uncultured Litoreibacter sp. Lineage (GTDB taxonomy): Bacteria > Pseudomonadota > Alphaproteobacteria > Rhodobacterales > Rhodobacteraceae > Litoreibacter. The sequence goes on from CANLQL010000001.1 coordinate 401,571, forward strand.
CGCTCATGAGTGGTCGGGACGCAGGATGTCAGGCGAGGCTAGTGGCATCTAGACCCCATCGAATTGCAAGCGGTGCAGATTGGTATAGATCCCGTCTTTGGCAAGCAGCTCTTCATGGGTACCCTTTTCGGCGACCTGGCCTTTGTCCAGCACGATGATTTGGTCTGCGTTGCGGATCGTGGACAGTCTATGGGCAATTACCAACGTTGTTCGTCCCTTGGAAAGACGGTCCAAAGCTTGCTGGACCAGATGTTCGGATTCTGCATCCAATGCGCTGGTTGCTTCATCTAGCAGCAAGATCGGCGTGTCCCGCAGCAATGCACGCGCAATGACAACGCGTTGCCGCTGACCGCCAGATAGGTTCGAGCCGCGTGGTCCCGCAAGACTGTCGAGCCCGTCTGGAAGTTGGTCCAGAAAATCGGTGACATGGGCGGCCTCGATCGCGGCAAACAAGCGGTCGTCGGGGACATCTGTGCGGCCCAGCAAGATATTTTCCCGGATGGTTTCGTCAAACAGCAGCGCATCTTGCGAAACGACAGAAAATAACCCGCGCAATGCGTCCAACGGGATTTTCTGAGTGTCTATGCCACCAACACTGACTTTCCCGGTTTGCGGATCGACAAGGCGGGTCAGCGTGTTGAAGACCGTGCTTTTTCCTGATCCAGATTGGCCCACAAGTGCCGTGGTTTTTCCCATAGGCGCATTGAAGCTCAGATTATGCAAAACGGGCATGTCGCCAAAGGACAGCGAAACCGCGTCGAAGGTGACGCCCGTGCTGTCTGGTGCCAAAGCCTCTGCAGGGGCGAGGTCGCGAATCTCTGGTTTCGTGTCAAACAGCTCAAAAATACGTTCCAGGCTGGCCTGCATAATTTGCCAATACCCGGCCAGACCACCAAGGCGGCGCATCGGCTGGAAGGCAAGCGACATCGCGGTGAAGAAGCTCATGAACTCCCCGATGGTCTTTTCGCCTGCGATGATCTGGGGGCCGCCATAGATCAACACGCAGAAGAAGCCGAATCCGACGGCCAGATCGACGAGACCTGGCACGACCGCGGTGCCACCGTGGATTTTGACCGCACCGGTGACCCATTTGTTCGACAGTTCGGTAAAGCGGGCTGATTGGTAGCTTTCCATCGCGTTCAACTTGATGGGCGTCACGCCATGGAAAATCTCGTCCAAACGGGTGGTCCGGTGGGCAGCTATTTCGCGGACCGCGACGCCTTTGCGGCGGATATAGCGTTGAACCGCCAAACTGGGCAGTAGCAGAAGCGGTGCGCCGACAATTGCAACAGCGGTCCATTTCCAATCAATTGAGATTGCAACAACCATCAAAGAAACCAAGGCAACAGCATCTCGCCCTGCACCTGTGATCAAGATGCCCCAAAGGCCCTGGATCGAGGAGACGTCGCCTTGGACTCGCTCAATCAGGTTGCCTGGGGAGGTTTTGGAATGAAACGCGTTGTCCAGAGACAACGTATGAGCGAGCAAATCAATTTGCAGATCTGTTGAGGCACGATAGCTGATACGGGTCATGATCACCCGTTGGGTGACGCCCGCAAAAGCGCGCACAGCGAACAGGCCGAAGATGCCAAAGGCCACGAACCAGATGGCCTCCGCGCGGCGGGCGACGAAAACCTCGTCGAACATAGGCTGCAACATGTAGCTGAGCAGCCCTAGCGTGGAGCCTTCGACAACCATCAGCAAAGCTGCCAGTACGAGCCACCATTTATGGGCCCCCAGATATTCCCGCCAAAGCCTTCGGAAAAGGCCGGTTTTGGCAGTTGTTGCAGTGGAATCTTCGAGATGCGCCAAGTCTTGCCTGCCCTTTGCGACCCATGAAGCTTGGGGCCAATTTGCGTATTTGGTTTAGCGTGGAAATGGGGGTTGCAGCAAGCACATGCAATATGTGCTTTCCATAAGCGTCACTAGGGAGTAAGACGCCGCGGCTATCAACTGAAAAGCGAGTAAAAGGACCTCAGGCCAATGGGCTATAATATTGTTGTCGTCGGCGCGACCGGGAATGTCGGTCGCGAAATGCTGAATATTCTGGATGAACGCCAGTTTCCAATCGAAAAGATTGAAGCGCTTGCAAGCCGCAGGTCGCTGGGAACGGAAGTCAGCTTTGGGGACAAAACGCTCACGACCAAGGACCTTGCGACGTTTGATTTCACCGGCTGGGACATTGCTTTGTTCGCCGTAGGCTCTGCGGCGACGAAGGAATTTGCGCCAAAAGCGGCCGCTGCGAGCTGTGTGGTGATCGATAACTCTTCGCTCTATCGCTACGACCCGGATGTGCCGCTGATTGTGCCGGAAGTGAACCCGGACGCCATCATGGGCTATTCGAAGAAGAATATCATTGCGAACCCGAACTGCTCCACAGCGCAGATGGTGGTGGCATTAAAGCCGCTGCATGATCGCGCGCGGATCAAGCGGGTTGTCGTCAGCACATACCAGTCCGTTTCTGGTGCTGGTAAAGACGGCATTGATGAGTTGTGGGATCAGACCAAGTCGATCTACAACCCGACAGATGATAAGCCGCCAGCGAAATTCACCAAGCAGATCGCGTTTAACGTGATCCCGCATATCGATGTATTCATGGATAGCGGTGAGACCAAGGAAGAATGGAAAATGGTCGCGGAGACGAAGAAGATCGTCGACACGTCTATCAAGGTCACCGCAACCTGTGTGCGTGTGCCTGTCTTCGTTGGCCATTCCGAAGCCGTGAATATCGAGTTTGAAGACTTCCTTGATGAAGACGAGGCGCGCGATATCCTGCGCGAAGCCCCGGGCGTCATGGTGATCGATAAGCGTGAAGATGGTGGCTACGTCACGCCCGTGGAATGTGTAGGTGATTTCGCAACATTCATCAGCCGCATTCGGCAGGACAGCACCATTGAGAATGGTCTGAACCTGTGGTGCGTCTCTGACAACCTGCGCAAAGGCGCTGCGTTGAACGCGATCCAGATTGCTGAGACTTTGGGCACCCGTGTGCTCAAGAAAGGCTAGAACTTATAGGCTGCCCGGCGAAATGTCGGGCAGCTTTTGCGGGCGTTCTAGACGGGAACGAACCCTTGGCCTGGCACATAGTGTTCCAGCCCGCCTTCTCCGATATCTGTCCAAAGGCCATGCAGGCTGAGTTCATCAGCGTCCATTGCACTTTTGACAAATGGGAAGGACTTTAGGTTCTCCAACGAAATCAAGACTGCCTCTCGTTCCAAGGCCGGGGCCAGATCGCCGCCAGCATTGCCCTTGCTGACCTTTTCGTAGCCGGGTTTCAGAATATCCATCCAACGGCCGACAAAGCTTGTCTTTTCCTCAAGTTGCGGGGCGTTGCCTTCGCACATGTCCAGGCACCCTTTGACCCCACCACAGTTTGAATGGCCCAAAACGATGATGTTGGACACTTTCAGGCTTGTTACGGCATATTCAACCGCTGCCGATGTGCCATGGTGGTCCCCATCAGGTAGATACGGGGGCACAAGATTGGCGATATTGCGGTGGATGAAAAACTCCCCCTGTTCTGCGCCAAAGATCGATGTGACGTGAACACGGCTGTCGCAACATGAAATGACCATGGCGCGCGGACGCTGCCCGTCATCGGCAAGCCTGCGAAACCAGCTGGCATTTTCAGAATATGTCGTGGCTTTCCAGCCGTGATAGCGCTGTATCAAATAGCTCGGAAGAGGTTTTGTTTCGGTCATGATGATCCCTCGGTTTGCGCCTGAATACGTACATTTTTCACCAATTTCGAGAGTTTATTCACTTGCTGGGAAACTCTTTTTTCAATTCGGTAGCGCAGGAAAGTCTCTGAACGCTTTCTGAGCGAATTAGGGTGTGTGATGACAGTTGTAACGAAGATCAAATTGCAGGAACCGGTTTTATTGGACCCCGACCGCCTGGTGGAACTGTGCGTCGAGATGGGTCAGGAGCAGGCGGAAGCCCTGATTTACCTTTCGCTTGATCATATGAAAAACGGCCTTGCGGCGATTGATGAAGCGTTGGAGGTGCAAGATTTCCAGCGCATCTACGATGAAGCGGAGTTGTTATGCGACATGGCACTGACCGCAGGCATGGCGTCCTTCGCGCGGGTCAGCAATGATGTGGCACATTGCGCCAATGTGGGCCGGATCGTGCCGCTTTGCGCAACCATTAACCGTTTGCGAAGGCTTGGTGAGAAATCCATAAACTCTGCCTGGGATTTGGGGGAAATGATGCGCTGAAACCCTTTCGGCGCTTGCGCATCCCCGTCACCAGAGTAATTTACCCCGATCTTATGTGACCGAGGGACGATATGCTGACGTTTGCGCAATCAAGTGACGCGACCTGCCCGATTTACCTGATTGAGCAAGAGGGCTGTTCTGATTGGCTGCAAACGCAATCGCAGACCACGCAAGACTGGGCCGCATCGACAGAGTTTTCAGCCAAGAAGGCGCAGATTTGCATGATCCCTGGCTCAGACGGGTCAGTGTCTGCAGTTCTGGTGGGTCTGGGGAGTGAGGCCACGCGAAACCGGTCACGGTTTCTTCTTGCGCAAGCCGCCCCGCGATTGCCCGCCGGAGACTATGCGATCGCATCGGATCATTCGTCAGCGTTTCTAGAAGAACAGGCTTTGGGTTGGCTGCTGTCGCAATACTGCTTTGATCGCTATGCATCGCGGCCTGCCCACAAGGCCCGGCTGGTCTGCCCAGATGGCCTGGATAGCGCCCGGCTTGAAATCATTGCCAATGGTGAGGCCTTGACGCGCGATTTGATCAACACCCCTGCCTCCGATATGGGGCCGTCCGATCTGGAAAAAGCGGCCCGCGATCTAAGCGCTCAGCATGATGCCAAGATTTCCGTCACGACTGGCCCCGATTTGCTGACGCAAAATTTTCCGATGATCCACACAGTTGGCCGCGCCTCCGCTGATGCGCCCCGGCTATTGGATATCTCTTGGGGGGACACTGGCCCGCAGTTGGTTCTGGTTGGCAAAGGCGTGTGTTTCGACACGGGTGGGCTGAATATCAAACCCGGCAGCTCCATGGGATTGATGAAGAAAGACATGGGCGGCGCTGCGGCCGTGCTGGGTCTTGCCGATATGATCATGGGGGCGAAGCTGAAGCTGCGGTTACGTTTGTTGATCCCCGCAGTGGAAAACGCCATCGACGGGTCTGCCTTCCGGCCACAAGACATCCTGACATCGCGCAAGGGTCTGACCGTTGAGATCAACAACACTGATGCCGAAGGTCGCTTGGTTTTGGCCGATGCGCTTGCGTTGGCCGACGAAACGCCGCCTGACCTGATGATTTGTATGGCCACGCTGACAGGGGCCGCCCGGGTCGCCGTCGGTCCCGATCTTGCGCCTTTCTACACTGATGACGACGCGTTTGCGCAGTCTTTGGGTGATGCAGCGGCCGCGGTTGCTGATCCGGTTTGGCGGATGCCGTTTCATACCCCCTATGAGCCGATGATTGAGCCGGGGATTGCCGATCTGGACAATGCACCGAAAGGTGGGTTCGCAGGCTCCATCACAGCCGCTTTGTTTCTTCGCCGCTTTGTCACCGACACACCGCGATTTGCCCATTTTGATATCTATGGATGGCAACCATCGGCTGCGCCTGCACGGCCTGTCGGTGGGGTGGGTCAAGGGACTCGCGCGATCTTTGAGGCCTTGCCCAAGGTGCTGAACCTATGAGCGAGCTTGATCCAAGGATAACGCCTTATAACGGTTCGGTCGCGGCCAGTTATCTTGAGGGGGAAGTTGACGCGAAAACCTTCTCTGATGGGGAGTTGATGCAGTGCACGGCAGCTGCGGCAGATATTCTTGGCAAAGTTCGCGGTCGTCGCACGTCACAACTGCTATGCGGGGATCTGTTCAACGTCTTTGAGACGCGAGACGGGCATTGTTACGGGCAGGCCGTAAACGATGGTTATTGTGGCTATGTCCGGGCTGATCTTCTGGGTGAGGCCGAAGACCCGACCCATTGGGTCAGTGTCCCGGCCACGCATCTTTATCCCGGTCCGCATGTCCGCCTGATGACCAGTGGGGCCTTGTTTTTCGGATCCGAAGTGACTGTTGCGGGTGTTGAAGGGGCGTGGACCCGGCTTGTCGGTGGGTCTTGTGTGCCCAGCGTGCATTTGTTGCCAATTGAAGAACGTTTGGGCGATCCGGTGACGGTTGCCGATCTTTTGCTGGGCTCGCCCTATTTGTGGGGGGGTGTCACGCGGTATGGCATTGATTGTTCCGGTCTGGTGCAACTGGCTTGGCGCGCCTGCGGACATGAATGCCCGCGCGACAGCGACATGCAGGAAGCAGAATTGGGGGAACCCCTGGGCTTCGACGAAACACCAAGGCGCGGCGATTTGGTTTTCTGGAAAGGCCATGTCGGTCTGGTCGCGGCGCATAACATGCTGCTGCACGCCAACGCGCATCACATGGCTGTTGCCTATGAAAAACTGGATGCTGCGATTGAACGTATCGCGGAAGCAGATGGCGGTCCTGTCACGTCTATCAAACGGGTCGAAGATTTGATGATCAGCCGCCCGGATTAGGTGGCAATCTAGTCGACTGACCGGATTAATTTGCGTTCCAGAACGCGCAAGACCTGCCGCAAATCCGCGCCGCGTTTCAAGATTTGCCCATCCATGCCGATCACCGCGTATTGCTGTTTTTTCGCAGCCAGGCGCGGGCGCTTTTCGATCCTGTACATCGGATGCTCGGCCGTGCGTCTGAAGATCGCGAAGATTGCCGTGTCCTTGAGCATTGAGATGCCGTAGTCGCGCCACTCGCCGGCTGCCACCATCCGCCCATAGAGCGTCAGAATGATCGACAATTCGTCACGCTGAAACGCCACTTTGTCCGGTGCAGATTTGCTGGGAAACGGGATCGGGGTGCTTTGGTTCATATTGTCAGAATGTCGCGGAGTTTCGCGCATGGCAAGCTTCGCCTTAAAAATGTCCTAAAGTCACCTTGAGAATATCTTGATCGTTCCCTGCTTCTGACCCGATTGACCGCAATAACTGGCTTTGTAGCGAGCGAGAGCTCAACCCGGCGCGGTCTTATCAGCCCCCACCCAGATGGCCGCGTCGGATCTACACCTATAAAGATGGACCGTTCGCCCGCACACAGGCGAGCGGTCCATTTTTTGGTTTCAGCCGCTAAATTTTTTAGTTGGTGAGTGGTTTTTCTGGGACCAGGAAGGTCATTGCTGCCCATAGGGACCACCAAACCGGGCCAGCATCCGGATCGGAATTTTCCAGCGGAACCATCGCAACCGCATCCAGAAGATATTCATAGCCGGGTTTTACAGGGATATTGGCGATCCCTTGCGTATCTGTGCGAAAAAGCGTGATTTCAACGACATCATCGGGGGATTTTTCAAATACCTCGATCTGCGCGTCAATGCGTGGCTCGCCATCCAGGAAAACCTGTATCGGCAGTTCAGAAATTGCATCGGTGTAGGGATTGGCGAGGGCCACGATCTCGGTCTTCAGGCCCATTCGGCGATCTTTGCCGGCCCCATTGCCAACCGCGACCATGCTTTTGGCGTAACGGCGGTATCGTTCCACAAACTTTTCTTTGGTGATCCCGCGCGTGACGTGATCTTCCAAGGTTGTTGGAAACGCCTTATGGGTCGCAAATTTCACGAACTTTGCCCATTCGGTATAGGTCAGACGATTGTCTTTCGTCTCATGCACGATCACCAATAGACCGTCGGCGGGTGTTTCCAGCTGCAATGCAGGCACATCGCCCAATCGCCCGGGAACCTTAAATACCCGGTCACTTGCAACGATATTGAACTGCTCAAACTGGCTGGGACGGAAGCTGTACGCGCTTCCCTCGAAATTTTGACCCACGCGCAGGTCGGCTTTGACTTGTTCTCCGCGCGTGATGACATAAGACTGCGGGGAAATCCAAAATTCGTGTGCGACGGCGCTGTGTGTGCCAAGCGCGAAGGCTGCAGAAAGGATCAAGGACTTGAACATGTGTGCATTCTTTTCATTGAAAGGTACCAGCAAGATGCTGGCGCTGTTGGGTGTAATGTCAACCGTTTTGGCCATCACATTCGCGTCGGCTGTCGCAGCGCATGAAATCAGACCCGCGATCTCGGATGTGGAATTGTCGGAAGAAGAGGTCAATATCACGATCAAGTTGACCGGTGAGGCGCTGGTTGCAGGTATCGATCTTGCTGGGTTGAACGACACCAATGAAGCGCCGGAAGCCGAACTTTACGATCAGCTGCGTGCATTGCCGCCCGAGGAATTGGCAGACCAGTTTCGCGGAAGTTGGGACCAGATTGCCCCCGGTTTCATGCTGAAAGCCGGGGACGCGGATGTCGCTTTGGAACTGGGTGAAGTGTCGGTGGCCGATGTCGACGATCTGGAATTGCCGCGGGACACAACTGTGCGCTTGTCGGGCACGCTGCCAAGTGATGGATCGGACATTCGGTTCGGATGGGACAGTGCATACGGTCCTTTGATCGTTCGCCAAGCGGGCGGTGGCGATGAAGCCTATGCTGGATTTCTGGAAAACGGAGCGTTGAGTGAAGCGTTGCCAAGAACCGGCGCGGCAACCGAAAGTGCTGGGGCCGTTTTCTGGCGCTACATTTTTGTGGGGTTCGATCACATTGTGCCGAAGGGACTTGATCACATCCTCTTCGTTCTAGGGCTTTTCTTCCTGTCGATGAAAATGCGCCCGCTGCTCACTCAGGTGACGATATTTACGGTGGCCCATACGATCACATTGGCAATGGCGTCGCTTGGCCTGGTGACCGTGTCGCCTGCCATCGTGGAACCATTGATTGCGGCGTCTATCGTCTATGTCGCGGTTGAAAACATCTTCGCAAAAGGGATTACGCCTTGGCGTCCCGTAGTAATTTTCGTCTTCGGGTTGTTGCACGGGCTTGGCTTTGCCAGCGTTCTGGGAGAGTTCGGACTTGCGCCTGGGCGCTTCATCGCTGGCCTTATAGGCTTTAACGTGGGTGTTGAGGTTGGGCAGCTTGCCGTGATCCTCGTGGCTTTCGCCTTGGTTGTGCTGGCGACGAAGGCCGCCGAGATCAAGCAATTGGATGATGAGGAATTGCCGGTCCGCAGCCGCGATGTCACCTTCCGGGCGATCGCGTTGGCAGGATCGATCGTGATCGCAATCATCGGGGCATATTGGGCGGTCGAGCGGGTCCTGGGATGAGTAACACACTGCGCGGCATCCTATGCAAACTAGGTGCCGTCGTGATGTTTATTTGTATGGCCGCGCTCATCAAAGCGTCGTCTGATCGGGTGCCAACCGGCCAATCGGTTTTTTTCCGATCGTTCTTTGGCATTCCGATTATCTTGCTTTGGTTGGCGTTTCACAAAGAGCTGCGAACTGGTTTGCGGACAAGCAATCCACTGGGCCATTTCTGGCGTGGTCTGGTCGGAACCGCAGGGATGAGCTGCGGATTTGCCGCCCTGGCATTGCTGCCGTTTTCCGAAGTGAAAGCCATACAATATGCCCAACCGGTCCTGGTGGTGGTCTTCGCAGCGATGTTTCTGGGCGAACGCGTTCGCGTTTTTCGTCTGACGGCGGTGGCATTGGGGATGATGGGCGTCTTGATTATCATGTCCCCAAGGCTGACGGTTCTAACCGAAGGCGGAACGGATGTCCGTTTGGCGCTGGGCGCAATTCTGGCGTTTGCTTCAGCGACATTTGCAGCGCTCGCGCATGTGTTCGTCAGACGGCTCACGCAGTCAGAGGGGACATCTGCGATTGTTTTCTATTTTGCAATTACGGCGTCAACACTGTCGCTTATCACGGTTCCATTCGGCTGGGTTGTTCCAACTTGGACGGAAGCTGCAATGTTGGTTGGTGCAGGTTTGTTTGGCGGTATCGGGCAGATATTCCTGACGTCCAGCTACCGGTTTGCAGATGCGTCACTGATCGCACCATTTGAGTATTCATCAATCTTGTTGGCGTTGGCGATCGGGTATTTCATCTTCGCGGAAGTGCCGACCGTAATGATGATATTCGGGGTCGTTTTGATCATTGTTGCGGGCGTCTTGATTATCTGGCGCGAACGTCAGCTTGGTTTGGAGCGCGCGAAGGGTCGCAAGGTGATGACACCTCAGGGATAGCAAAAGGGCACCGGTTTGGGTGCCCTTCTGTCGTTTCAATTTTGTCGTCCTAATTCTAGCAGGACTATTCCCGAACCAGCTTTTCATACCCTTCGGAGATGTCGCGGGTCAGCGCACCAACTTCGAAATTGTAGTCGCCGATCTTACCAACAGGTGTCACTTCGGCGGCTGTTCCGGTCAGCCAGCACTGCTCAAAGCTTTCAAGTTCTTCCGGCATGATATGGCGTTCGTGCACTTTGATCTGACGATCTTTCAGCATTCCGATAACCGTTTGCCGTGTCAGGCCGTTCAGGAAGCAATCGGGGTCCGGTGTATGCACTTCGCCGTCTTTGACGAAGAAGATATTTGCACCGGTCGCCTCTGCCACATAGCCGCGATAGTCAAACATCATCGCGTCAGAGCAGCCTTTGGCTTCTGCGGCATGTTTCGACAGGGTGCAAATCATATAAAGGCCCGCGGCTTTCGCGTGGCTTGGAATTGTCTCGGGAGAGGGGCGTTTCCATTTCGCGATGTCCAGCTTCGCGCCCTTCATCTTGGCGTCGCCGTAGTAGTTGCCCCATTCCCAGGCGGCAATGGCGACACGCACTGGGTTTTTGGCAGACGCGACACCCATGTCTTCCCCCGCGCCACGCCATGCAACCGCGCGCACATAGGCATCGGTCAAGCCATTGGCCGTGAGGACTTCTTGCTTCGCGGCTTCCAACTCGTCGACAGTGTAGGGAATTTCAAAATCCAGCTGTCCTGCGGAAAAATGCAGGCGTTCGGAATGTTCCCGGCTTTTGAAGATCTTGCCGTTGTAGCACCGCTCACCCTCGAACACAGAACTGGCGTAATGCATCGCGTGGGTCAGGATGTGGACATTGGCGTCACGCCAATCTGTCAGCTTGCCATCCATCCAAATTTTGCCGTCACGGTCATCATATGCCCCAGCCATCTATCTATCCTTCCACTGATGCGGTTTTCATTTGTTGCGCGATTAAGGTCCGTTTCGGACATTTTATTTCATAAAAGCTGCGATTCGGTATCATTGCGGTCTTGGAAAGTCAATAAGGCTGACATAAACTGGCTCGGAATGAACAGCGAGGGCAAAACCGCAATGTCGGATCGAGGAACGGGACAACAGGTCGTAAGCGGAGAGAGTCTGCGGTTCCTGACGGATGACCAATTGCGCCGCGGGATCGAAGCAATGTTTTTCGCGTATCGGGGCTTCACGGCTGATCCCGACCGAATTTTGGAAGACTATGCCTATGGTCGCGCGCATCACCGGGCGATGCATTTTATCAACCGCACGCCGGGGACGACGGTTAACAATCTGCTCAACATCCTAGGCGTGACAAAGCAGTCGCTGAACCGGGTTTTGCGGGCGCTGATCGAAGACGATCTTGTGGAATCGCGTGTTGGTGCGCGGGATCGTCGCGAACGGCATCTTTTCCTGACAGAGGCCGGGGTCGCCTTGGAAAAGGAGCTTTCGGAAGCGCAGCGCGGACGGATGCGTGCGGCTTACCGGGACGCAGGTCCCGAAGCGGTTGCAGGTTTCCGAAAAGTTCTAGAGCATATTATGGATCCTGAAATGCGCCGGCATTTCCAAGTCGTTAAGGAAAGTGAATAATGGCTCAACAGCTCAATGACGCGCATCTGCTTATTGTGGATGATGACGAGCGTATCCGCGATCTGTTGCAGCAGTTCTTAAATCGGAATGGGTTTTGGACAACTGTTGCCCGCGATGCGGAACATGCGCGCAAGCTGCTTGCCGGGCTGGATTTCGATCTGATCGTTATGGATGTGATGATGCCCGGCGATGACGGGATCACATTTACCAAGCAACTGCGCGAAACCTTGGCGACCCCGATCTTGTTGCTGACCGCCAAAGGCGAGTCGACAGACCGGATTGCGGGTTTGGAAGCCGGGGCAGATGATTATTTGCCGAAACCGTTTGAGCCCAAGGAATTGCTGCTGCGGATCAACGCGATCCTACGTCGGGTGCCGAAGTCCGAAGATATGCCAGAGACACCGAAAGTGCTGCATCTGGGTGATATCCGCTACGATATGGAACGTGGGGAGATGTGGCAGGGCGATGACATGGTGCGCCTGACTGCGACGGAAGTGGCGCTGATGCGTATCTTCTCAGCCCGTCCCGGGGAACCTGTGAGCCGGAGTAAGCTGGTTGAAGACCTTGGGCGCGACAAAGGCCAGGCGCAGGAGCGTGCAGTGGATGTTCAGATCACCCGCTTGCGTCGCAAGATCGAACAGGACCCCAAGCAGCCGCGCTATCTGCAAACTGTGCGGGGGGCCGGTTATATGCTGGCACCGGACTAGATCATGGCCACAGCTTTATTTACCCACACGGATTGCCTGCAGCATATCACGCCGCCAGGTCATCCGGAGCGTGTTGACCGCCTGATGGCGATTTATGCAATGCTCGACACAATCGACGACGCAAACCTGCTTCGCCTAGATGCGCCGATGGGAACAGATGCGGATATTTTGCGTGTTCACCCGCAAAGCCACATTGACCGAGTGACGCAAGCGGCACCGACAAGTGGGCAAATTTCGCTTGATGCAGATACGCATATGTCGCCGGGAACGTTAAATGCCGCCTACCGTGGGGTCGGCGGCAATGTCAAAGCTGTCGATATGGTTTTGGCGGGTGAGGCTGCGAATGCTCTGGTTGCGACCCGTCCGCCTGGGCATCATGCGGAGCGTGAAACGCCGATGGGGTTTTGCCTGTTCGGAAACATCGCGATTGCAGCAAAACATGCGCTGGATCATCATGGCCTGTCCCGCGTGGCCGTCGTCGATTTTGATGTGCATCACGGCAATGGCACGCAAGATCTTCTGTGGGACGAGGCGCGCAGCCTGTTTATATCCAGCCACCAGATGCCGCTTTACCCGGGATCTGGTGCCGCACACGAGACCGGGGCGCATGGCAATATCTTCAACGTACCACTTGATCCATATGCCGATGGAACCAAGCTGAAGCAGGTTTACGAGCGCGAGGTTCTGCCCGCTTTGGATGACTTCAAGCCAGAGCTTGTCTTGATTTCCGCCGGCTTTGACGCGCATCGGAATGATCCGCTCGCCAATCTCAATTTCGCGGAAGCTGACTTTGCCTGGGCGACCGAACAGCTTTGCGATATCGCGGATCGCCACGCGCAGGGCCGTGTTGTCTCCACGCTTGAGGGGGGCTATGATCTTGAAGCGTTGGCGGCTTCCACGGCGGCGCATCTCAAGGTTTTACTCAAGAGGGGCGCATGACCGACACACCTGTTTCCGAGATGTCATTTGAAGACGCATTGCGCGAGCTTGAGCAAGTGGTGACACAGCTTGATCGTGGCGACGTCCCATTGGACCAGTCGATCAAAATGTATGAACGCGGTGCGGAATTAAAAAAGCGCTGCGAAGAAAAGCTGAAAGAGGCGGAAGAAAAAGTCGCCTTGATCACGCTTGGAACAGACGGTCAACCAACCGGCACGACACCTGCCGAAGGTTTGTAATTTTCCATGTTTGACGCGGCTCTGAAGGACGCGCAATCCCGCGTTCAGGCAACGCTTGACCATTGCATGTCGGGCCTTGAGGGAACAGTTGCGGACGCGATGCGCTACACCTGTCAGGGCGGCAAGCGCCTGCGGGCGTTTTTGGTGATTGAAAGCGCGCGCTTGCATGATGTCGAGCCTTCGCAAGCAGACCGTGCGGCGGCGGCGATAGAGGCGATCCATGCCTATTCCTTGGTTCACGACGACCTGCCCAGCATGGATGATGACGACCTGCGCCGCGGTAAACCGACAGTTCATGTTAAATGGGACGAAGCCACCGCGGTTTTGACCGGAGACGCGCTTCAGACACTTGCGTTCGAGGTGTTGGCAGACCCTGCAACTTCGCCCAATCCCGAGGTCCGGCTTGCGTTGATATCTTCGTTGGCGAAGGCAAGTGGTGCTGAAGGGATGGTGCTTGGGCAGGCGCTTGATATTGCAGCCGAAACGGCTGCAAACCCGTTGACGCTGGACGAGATAACCCGCCTGCAAGCTGGCAAAACCGGTGCATTGATCGAATGGTCCGCGATGGCCGGTGGGCGTCTGGCTTCTGCAGATACCGGCCCTCTTCAAGCGTATTCGAAAGCGCTCGGGCTGGCGTTCCAAATCGCGGATGACATCCTCGATGTTGAAGGTGACGAAGGGCTTGCTGGCAAAAAGCTGCAAAAAGACGCCGACGCGGGGAAGGCAACTTTCGTGTCGCTGCTAGGATTGGACGGGGCAAAAGGCCGCGCCCAAGACTTGGTGTCGGAGGCTGAAGATGCGCTATCGTGCTACGGGAATGCGGCGGAAAACTTGCGGGCGGCTGCGCGCTTCGTTATCTCTCGCAAGGCCTGAGGGGACCCCGATTGATGAGCCATAAACCAGATACGCCGATCCTCGATCGTGTTCATGTGCCTGCTGATATGAAGGGCTTGTCGGACGCAGAACTGTCGCAACTGGCTGATGAATTGCGGGCGGAGACGATCTCGGCGGTATCGGAAACCGGGGGGCATCTTGGGGCCGGGCTTGGCGTTGTAGAACTCACCGTTGCGCTACATGCCGTGTTTGATACGCCGCGTGACCGGTTGATCTGGGATGTTTCGCATCAATGCTACCCGCACAAGATTTTAACCGGACGGCGTGACCGTATCCGGACGCTTCGGATGAAAGACGGACTGTCTGGTTTTACGAAGCGCAGCGAAAGCCCGTATGATCCGTTTGGGGCGGCGCATTCGTCGACCTCAATTTCCGCGGCATTGGGGATGGCTGTTGCGCGTGATCTTGGTGGCACGCCGGAACATGGGCTTGGCGATTGCATCGCAGTGATTGGTGATGGGTCCATATCTGCCGGGATGGCCTATGAGGCGATGAACAATGCCGGTCATCTGGACAAGCGGTTGATCGTGATCCTCAATGACAATGAGATGTCGATTGCCCCTCCGGTAGGTGCAATGTCGTCCTACCTATCCCGCCTTTATGCTGGTGCGCCATTTCAGGAATTCAAGGCAGCGGCCAAGGGCGCGGTTTCGCTTTTGCCCGAACCTTTTCAGGAAGGTGCCCGGCGCGCCAAGGATCTGATCAAGACCGCAACCTTTGGCGGGACGCTGTTTGAAGAGCTTGGGTTTTCCTATGTAGGCCCAATTGACGGCCATGACATGGAACAGCTTCTGGCGGTTTTGCGAACCGTAAAAGTGCGGGCCGATGGTCCTGTTCTGATCCACGCGATCACCAAGAAGGGCAAAGGCTACGGTCCCGCAGAAGCGGCATCCGACAAAGGACACGCCACCGCAAAATTTGATGTCGTTACAGGGAAGCAGAAGAAAGCGCCGTCCAACGCGCCCAGCTACACCAAAGTTTTTGCCCAGTCGCTGATCCGGGAGGCGGAAGAGGACAGCAAGATCGTCGCGGTAACCGCTGCGATGCCGGATGGCACCGGTCTCAACCTGTTTGCGGAGCGTTTTGCGCACCGCTGTTTCGATGTGGGTATTGCCGAGCAGCATGGCGTCACGTTTTCCGCGGGGCTTGCTGCCGGTGGCATGAAGCCTTTCTGCGCAATCTATTCGACGTTCCTGCAGCGTGGCTATGATCAGGTTGTTCATGACGTGGCTTTGCAGCGATTGCCTGTGCGGTTTGCGATAGATCGCGCTGGACTGGTTGGGGCAGACGGTGCGACCCATGCGGGGTCCTACGATATTGCGTTTCTTGCCAACCTTCCCGGAATGATTGTGATGGCAGCGGCTGATGAGGCCGAGCTGACCCATATGGTCGCGACTGCCGCACAAATCGACGACACGCCTTGCGCGTTCCGGTTTCCACGTGGCGAAGGTGTCGGGTGCGACATGCCAGAGCGCGGGACGCCCTTGGAGATTGGCAAAGGCCGGATGATCACTGAGGGTAATCGCGTCGCCATCCTGTCCTTTGGGACACGGCTTTCAGAGGTTCAGACCGCTGCGGAAAGTCTGGCAGCGAAAGGCATCACACCGACGATTGTTGATGCGCGATTTGCCAAACCTCTGGACCAGGATTTGATCTTGCAGTTGGCCCGCCATCATGAAGCGTTGATCACCATCGAAGAAGGCGCGGTCGGCGGGTTTGGCAGCCATGTCGCGCAGCTATTGTCCGATCATGCGGTATTTGATGCTGGCCTGAAATACCGGTCCATGGTTTTGCCGGACATCTTCATTGACCAAGCCAGCCCGGCGGACATGTATGCGACAGCTGCAATGAACGCGCCGCATATTGAGGCGAAGGTGCTTGAGGTCCTTGGCGTAACAGACATTAGCAGCCTGCGCGCATGAGCCAGACGTCAAAAGGTGTCCGCATCTTTCGATGGTTTGTCTTTCTGATCACGCTTGGTTTCTTTCTATACCGTTTTGTCGACACCGCCCCGGGCTTTTTTGGGGCGCAGTTCCGGTTTCTAACAATCTGGGCGATGACCGCGTCACTTGTTTCGGCCTGGTTCATGGTGCGATTGGCCATGGGTTGGAGCACGTCACGTCACGAGGTCTGGGCCTCTGTCACAGTCGTGATGAACGCGACGGTTGTTCTGATGTACTGGAAGATTTATCTGACTGATCCGTCCTTGTTTTATGGTGATGGTGGCCGGGTGAACGCGTGGCACCAGGAATATTTTATCCACGGGTTGGGGCCTGCACTGCAAGCGTTTGATGCGCTGTTCATTCTGGGCACGTTCCGCCCGATCAAACGGATTTTTGGCATAACTGTGATGATCCCGGTGGCCTATATCTTGTGGATTGAGTTGTTGGTCCACCCGCTCAATACATCGCCTGAGGGGCGCGTGACGGCAGGTTTGCCATACAAATTTCTCAACCACCTCGATCTGCCCGGTCGTGTGCAGTTTTATGGCACGACCGTTCTGACCATGCTGGCCCTGATGGCGACCGCATGGGGTATCGCATGGATCTTGCGGCGGGTGGGCTGGACGAAGATGGCCTAGCCCAGCTTCTTTTCGATCGCGATCAAACGTTCAAGCACGTCGTCGCGGTACTTGTCCGTCGCGGCGTTTTCTTCGACCTGATGAGCGTCTTGCATGGAGTTCACAATCAGACCCACAAGCAGGTTCACGACCGCAAATGTTGTAACCATGATGAAGGGAACGAAGAACGCCCAAGCGTAGGGGTAGACCTCCATTACCGGGCGGACGATGCCCATCGACCAGCTTTCAAGTGTCATGATCTGAAATAACGAATAGGCCGATTGCGGCAGCGTCCCGAACCAGTCTGGGAAACTGTCGCCAAACAGTTTTGTCGCCATGACGGAGCCGATGTAGAAGATCAAACTCATCAACAGAAACACGGATCCCATGCCAGGGAGCGCGGTGATGAAGCCTTCGACCACCCGGCGCAAGCTGGGGGCGACAGAGACGACGCGCAGCAGCCGCAAGATGCGCATCGCGCGCAAAACGGACAACCCGGAAGCCCCCGGTGTGAGTGATACGCCGACAATCAGGAAATCAAAGATATTCCAGCCATTCCGGAAGAAGCTGAGCCTGTAGGCGAAGAGCTTTGCAAGCAACTCGATCACGAAAATAGCCAGACAGACCGCGTCCAGAAACACGATCAGCGGACCGAAATTGGCCATTGCTGATTTTGACGTTTCCAAACCCAGGAGCACAGCGTTGAACAGGATCACACCGAGGATGAAATTGCGTGTGAACGGTTTTTCTAGGACGTCGGTCAATCGTGCTTGCACTGTCATTTGGAGTCCGGATGTTACGGGTTAAAGGGAAAATTGCGCTGCTAATTCCACATGGGATGACCAGCGGAATTGATCAATAGGTTGCACCCAATCAAGGCGATATCCCGCTTGGGTTAATATTTCAGCGTCTCGGGCAAAGCTGACCGGATTGCAGGACACGGACGCAATGCGCGGAACGTTTGATCCTGCCAACTCGTGCGTTTGTGCTTCGGCACCCGCGCGCGGTGGGTCAATGATGACTGCGTCAGTTCCTTTAAACTCGGACGCCAGAACAGGTCTGCGAAACAGGTCCCGCGTTACAGCGGTGACTTTTTTCAAGCCACTTGCCTGTCGCCAGCCTGTATCCAGCGCGGCAATCAGATCATCTTCGCCTTCAAGGGCCCAGACTTCTGCGGTCTTGGCGGCGGGCAGGGTGAAGGTTCCGCAGCCCGAAAAGAGGTCAACAACCTGTTTGGCTGACCCAATGGCTTCAGCAACGCATTTCTGAAGCTCTGTTTCTGCGTGTGCTGTGGCCTGAAGGAACGCGCCGGGCGGTGGCACAACGCGGGCGTCACCGAAGAACTGCGCTGGTGGGATGCGCGTGGCAACCGCATCGCCCGCCCAAGACAAGCGTGCAACCTGATGTGTTTCCACCAGCGCTGACAGCTGTGCAATATCGCGCGGGTCCAAATCCTTGCCGCCGGTGACATCGATGTCGAGACCGTCTTGGGATACATTGACGGTGAAAGACACTTCGCTTTTTCTGGATGCTGCAATTTCGGTCAGCGCTTCAAGCATGGGTTGCGCGTCCAGAATATTGGGGTCGAGCAACAGGCAAGACGGCACTTCGATCAGCGCGTCAGACCGGCGACCGTGAAAGCCAATTTGCGCGCCTTTTTTCGTGCGCTTGCCATGCAGGACGGCTCGTCTACGGGATTGTGCGGGAGACGTTTTGATCGGACGGATTTCCGTTTCGATCCCGCGGGCAGCAAGCCCGGTTTCGATCAACTGTGTTTTCCAGCTTGCCACAAACGCATCGCTGGCATGCTGCAATGCACACCCACCACAGGATTTGAAATGCCTGCAGGGGGCCGCAACCCGGTCCGTTGATGGCGTGACGATGCGCGCTGTGCCATCTGGGGCCAGCGTGATTTCTTCGCCAGGCAAGGTCCGCTCAAAGCTGCGACCGTCAGCGGTCAGACCGTCGGCGGTCAGGTTCAGGCGTTCAATTTCAAGGTTGCTCATCACGGCTCATTCGGCTGCATCTGCAATCCCGATAAACCCTCCGGACTGTCTTTGCCAGTAGCGGGCATAAAGCCCCTCTGCGGCAAGAAGCTCGTTATGGGTGCCGATCTCCGCAATCCGGCCTTCGTTGAGCACAACGATCCGGTCCATCCGCGCAATCGTGGACAGCCTATGGGCAATCGCGATCACGGTTTTACCGATCATCGCCGTATTGAGTGCGGCCTGAATGGAGGCCTCAACTTCGCTATCAAGCGCAGACGTCGCTTCGTCCAACACAAGAATTGGGGCATCTTTCAAAATTGCCCGGGCAATTGCGATCCTTTGGCGTTGACCACCGGACAGTTTGACGCCGCGCTCCCCCAAAAAGGCGTCATATCCTGTGCGCCCTTTGAAGTCCTCCAACTCACCTATAAAACCATGGGCCTCGGCTTTTGTTGCGGCGGCGATAACCTCGTCCTCGGTGGCATCTGGGCGCCCATACTTAATGTTGTCCCGGGCGGAGCGATTGAACATCGCGGTTTCTTGCGTGACCATGCCGATCTGACGGCGCAGGCTTTCCTGTGTCACGTCAGAGACGTTTTGCCCGTCGATCAGAACAGCGCCATCTTCCGCATCATAAAGACGCAGAAGCAGGGCCACCAAAGTTGATTTCCCGGCACCAGATGCCCCAACAAGTCCCAGCTTCTCGCCTGATTCAATTGTCAGCGACACATCTGTCAGGCCCCCTTTGGTCTTCCCATATGCAAAGCTGAGATTGTTCAGCTCAATCCGACCGTTTGGAACGGTCAAAGCTGGTGCATTGGGCCTATCGACCAACTGGTGAGGGGGTGTCAGCGTGCGCATACCGTCTTCAATTTCGCCGATATTGGCGTACATCGCCATCAGCGCAAAACTGACCCAACCTGTCATCTGCGCAATGCGGATGGATACAGCCCCGGCCGCAGCGATATCACCGGTTGAGGCCGCCCCGTTTTGCCACAGAAGCACAGTGCCCCCGATCAAAACCACTGGAAGGATGCCCGCGACAGCCATCAATGCAAAGCGAAATCCGGTCGACAAATGCCCGAATTCAAGCGTGCGTTCGCGCAGAACGGCCATCGCATCCAAAGCAGACTGGTCTTCAAACCGGGCGTGACCGAACAATTTGACGGTTTTGATATTTGTAATCGTATCAACAACTTGTCCGGTAACGACAGTTCTTGCACCAGCGCGGGCAGCAGATCTTTTGCGGACACGCGGCATGAACCAGCGGATCATGATTACGTAGCCTACCAGCCAGATTGCCAAAGCCCCGGCGATCCATCCGTTGATGGTGAGCAGAAGAAAGACCGACCCCAGGATAGACGCCAGCGCGAAGGCCACGACGCTGATCATTTCGCTTGCAACATCAGTCAATGCGCGGGCTGTTTGCATCTGCTTTTGGGCAATACGTCCTGCGAAATCATTGTCGAAATAGTCTACTGCTTGCCCAAGCGTCCAGCGATGCAGGCGGCTTTGGATAAGCGGGTAGATATTGGGCGGAACAGCGATCCCGTTGAACGCCGCACTGACCCCGAAAGACACTGGCCGGATGACGAGGAAGAAAAATACGAAAAGCGCAACCAGCCCCCAATTGTCGGCAAAGAAGCTTTCAGGCGGTGTCTGGCTTGCTGCGTCGATAACCCAGCCAAGAAGCAATGCTGTCACCGCTTCCATCGTGCCCGCAATTGCGGAAATGACCGCAGCAAAGATCATTACGGGCCAAGACCCCGCAAGGCACCATTTGCAGAACGCCCAGAGCGTTTTCGGAGGCGGCGTTTGCGCAGGTTGAAATCCGTCGATCATTCCATCGAGACGGTCCAAGACTGGTTGGAGCATTCGCATGAGTAGGTTGATCATTCTGCTGCCTCAGTTTTCAGGAACCCGCCGGATTGATGCCCCCAGAACGAGGCATATAGCCCGTTTTTCTCAAGAAGCGCGCTATGGGTGCCGTCTTCCACAATTTGCCCATCATCGAGAACGATAATCCGGTCCATATGGGCGATCGTGCTCAGGCGGTGCGCGATTGCAATCACGGTTTTGCCCTCCATGACACCGTAAAGCGTGTCGAGGATTGCGGCCTCAACCTCGCTGTCCAGTGCGCTTGTGGCTTCGTCCAGGATCAGGATCGGCGCATCTTTCAGGATAACTCGCGCAAGCGAGATCCGCTGCCGCTGTCCGCCAGAAAGTTTCACCCCACGTTCGCCCACATGGGCGTCAAAGCCAGTACGTCCCTGCGGGTCTTCGAGACCAAGAATGAAATCCATCGCTTCGGCACGTTTGACAGCGTCCATCATCTCGGCCTCGGTTGCGTCAGGGCGGCCATACAAAACGTTGTCGCGAATGGACCGGTGAAGCAGCGAATTGTCCTGACTGACCATGCCAATCTGCGCGCGCAAGCTGTCTTGCGTGACGTCAGAAATATCCTGGCCATCGATCAGAATGCGTCCGCCATCGGCGTCATAAAACCGCATCAGAAGTTTCACGAATGTTGATTTCCCTGCGCCAGATCGGCCCACAAGCCCAACCTTTTGGCCGGGCGTGATCGTCAGATCCAAGGATTGCAAACCTCCTTTTTCGCGTCCGTAATGGTGGGTCAGTTGGTCAAGTTCGATGGTGCCATCGGATAGGACCAATGGTTTGGCATTCGGTTTGTCGAGCAGTGTAATCGGTTGCGCGATGGTCTCCATTCCTTCTTGCACGACACCAAGTGAGCGGAAGAAGTTGGACACGGCCCACATGATCCAGCCGGTCATGGCGTTCAGCCGAAGCGTCAACGCCGCAGCGGCGGCAACGATACCGACCGACGCGGCACCTTGGCTCCACAGAATGATCGCCCAACCCACCACGGAAATAATCAGAAAGCCGTTGATCGCGACCAACATCAAATCCATCGTCGTGAAAATCCGCATTTCCTTCGCGAAGGTCACTCGGGCCCGTTCAATCGCTTCTTTGGCAAAGTTGATCTCCCGGTCGTGATGGGCGAACAGCTTTACCGAATGAATATTGGAATAGCTGTCAACGACACGCCCGGTCGTCTCGGACCGGGCATCGGATGACGCCTGAGATGCCGGTCCAACATGCCGGATCGTCCACCGAACCAATGCAGCGTAAAGCGCGAGCCAGATCAAAAGCGGTATGACCAGACGTGGATCGGCGTCACTTAGAAGCAGGATTGCCCCTAGCAAATAGGCCAGCGAGAAGGTGATCGCATCAAAGGCTTGGAACACAGCCTCGCCCGCCGCCGGGGGGGCTTGCATGATCCGGTTTGCGATCCGTCCCGCAAAATCGTTTTCAAACCAGCCAACAGATTGACGCAAAACATGTTTATGGGCCCGCCACCGGAAGAGCGTGCCGTAATTTGGCAAGATTGCGTTGTTCAGGACTGCGACATCAAGCGCTTGAAAAAGCGGCCGGATTATCAGGATGAACAGGGCAAGCAGGATCAGCTCGGTCCCGTATTCACTCAGGACTGTGTCAGGGGTGCCAGACCCCAAAAGGTCCACCATGCGACCCATATAGTAGATCAACCCAACTTCGATCAGCGCTGAGATCAGCGACAGGAGCGCAGCAACGACAAACAGCTTCTTGAACGGCTGCGAGTAGGACCACATGAACGGCCAAAGCTTGGTCGGAGGGCGGTCAGTTTCTGTATAGTCGACATAGGGGTCGACGAGATTCTCGAAAAAACGAAACATCGAAATACCTATCGATATGCCCAAAAAGGGATTTGTAAATTTTGATTTTTCAGGAGGGCGCAGAAGAACAACGTTCAAAAAACGCACAAGGTTCGGACCGCCGCTAACAGTGTTCTAGCGCAAAAGTTCTGATTTGGACAGGGTGAAACCGGAGTTGATCCACCGCGTTTCGAGACTGCGCAGTGTCTTGCCGATATCGGGGCCCGAAAGATCAGCTGGCAGGTCCGTGGCACGGACAGGAAAAACCGCGGTAGCGGCGTCTGAAATATCCGCCTTCTGAGAAAGAAATTCAGGGTCTTCAAACATGGCGGCGCGCAGCAGCAAAACATCCCAAGCCATATCCGCACTCTGTCGATACGCGATTTCTGCAGCGCTTGTAGTTTCGCCTATAAGGTCACGCATCAGGGATATCGTCTTTGCTTCTTTGCGTGAAAGTCGCCAAGCGTCAGAAACGTTTTCGCCGCCCATCACAGCTGCACGGCGGAGCCAGTTCGGGGGTGTGTCATCTTCCAGATGGACCAACGGCGCGAGAGCTTTTGGATCAGCCCCTTGCATGACCTGCCCAAGTACACCCGATTGCGCCATCGCAGCGATACTTGGCGCAGGGTCCGGTGCGGAAAGAAGTTTGCGCATTTCGGCACCCACGCGTTCGCAAGACAGGTTTTCGATCTGATCGGCATGCGACGCGCAAGCCGCAAGCGCATCGGGGTCAAGCCCGTCCGCCGGATCGCCGTACCATGCATGAAACCTGAAAAATCTGAGGATCCGGAGGTGGTCTTCAAGAATACGAGCGTCAGCATCCCCGATAAAGCGCACGCGACGGCGCTTGATATCTGCAAGCCCGCCAACAGGGTCCAGAACCGTGCCATCAGCATCTGCATAGATCGCATTCATTGTGAAGTCCCGGCGGGCTGCGTCCTGCGCGATGTCTTTAGAAAAGCTGACCTGCGCATGGCGTCCGTCGGTTTCAACGTCGGACCGAAAGGTCGTAATTTCGATGGGGTCTGCCCCCATCAGGAAGGTAATCGTCCCATGATCTTTTCCGATTGGCAGCGTCGGCAGATCCGCAGATATGGCCAAGACTTCCATCTGATCCGGTGTCGCATCGGTTGCCATGTCGATATCGCTGGCATTGGTGCCAATCAGCGCGTTTCGAACGCATCCGCCGACATAGAAAAGCTGGAAACCAGCATCGGTGAACAGCCGAAAGAGCGTCTTGTGGCTTTTGGTGTTCAGCCAATCGACCTGCAGTTTCGTCATGGTGAGACTTGCGCGGCAAAGGCGCGCAAAATGCGCGCGGTTGCGCCCCAGATATAGTAGGGGCCATATGGCACCGTGTAGTATTGCCGGCGTTGCCCCCGCCACCTGCGGCCTTCGACACGGTAATTTTCCGGATTGAGGACATGCGCTAGCGGGACCGCAAAAACCTCTGCCACTTCGCCTGCTTCGGGGATTGGGTGGAAGGGTTCAACAAGGGCAACAATCGGTGTCATCCGAAAGCTGGTGACGGTTTCATGACAGGGAAGCTGGCCAAGTATCTGCGCAGACTGGCTAGGCAGACCAATTTCTTCCCGGGCTTCGCGCAGTGCTGTTTGAATGAGGTCCGCGTCGGTATCATCGCGCTTGCCCCCAGGAAACGCGATTTGCCCGGGGTGATGTTTGAGGTGTGACGCGCGCTTGGTGAGGATCACTTGCAACCCGGCGTCCGTTTCCAACACTGGCACCAAGACAGCGGCAGGTCGCAGGACCCGCCCCTCTGGCAAAACCACGCCAGGGTTCAGGTCGTAGTCAGAAGAAGCTGCGCCGGACCTTGCCAGCGCAGCTTCAATGGTTTTCACGTCGATGCTAGGCATCCGCCTCGCCGCGTGCGGCTTCGAAACCGAGTGATTTCGGGTCCATCACATAATGCGCGCCGCAGAACTGGCAATCGGCCGTTAGCGTGCCGTCTTCGAGGGTCATATGCTCGATATCCTTGGCGGAGTAGATCGACATGGATTGCCGGACTTTGTCTTCAGAACAGGTGCATCCGAACTTCACCGATTGCGGATCGTAGGCAATCGGTTTTTCTTCATGAAACAACCGCACAATCAAATCTGTCGGAGAAATGCTAGGGCCGATCAATTCCAATTCCTCGACTGTGTCGAGCAGGATATTGACGCGGGACCAATTCTCATTCTCTTCCGGATCAAGAATGTCATCTGCATTCATCAGACCTTCCTCACCGCTTGCACCGTCTTTCGCCATAAGCGGGGACGCCTTCGGCATGTGCTGCAGCATAATCCCTCCGGCACGCCAACTTTCGGCAACGCTGGGCTCGGAGCTTTCGCCATAGGTCAACGAGAACCGGGTGGGCAACTGCTCCGACTGTGCGAAATAAGTTTCGGCACACGCCGACAGGCTGCCACCCGCCAAAGGCGTTATGCCTTGATAAGGTGTCATGTCATTGCCCTGATCGATCAGGATCGCGAAAAACCCTTTGCCAATTTGCTCAAAGCCCGGACCGGTCGGATCAAGTTCGTCCTTGTCATAGCTTGCATAAGCGCGAATGCGGGCAGGCTGACCATCGGCCGTCGGACCATAGTAGTCCGTTGCGATAAGGCGCAAAGGCCCGTCGCCGCGGATTTGCAGGGACAGCTTCCAGCGCAACTTGACCGTTTGGCCGATCAACGCAGTCAGCAACGCGGCTTCCGCCACCATCGCTTCAACAGCGGGCGGGTAATTGTGTTGTTCGAGCACCTGATCAAGCACACCGTCCAGGCGCGCAATGCGCCCACGGATGTCTGGCAGGTCAAGCTGGAACGGCAGGACTGTGTCGTCCCACGCGATTTTTTGTCCAAGTGTCATGATATTTCCTAAAGCCTTGGGATTGGCATATCGCGTCTATATAGGTGGAGCAATGAAATCCCCAAGGGGCAGGCATGGAATGCAGATCAGGGTTGCAAGATGATCAGACGTGAAGGCGAACGTGTTCGGGCAGGGGTCAACTACACGCTTCGGCCGGGTGCTTACGCAATCTTATGGGATGGACGCGCGCTGCTTTTGACCTTCCAAGCCGGGCCGGAGCCAGAGTTTCAATTGCCCGGTGGCGGGATTGATGCGGGCGAGGCACCCGTGGCCTCGCTTCACCGGGAAGTGATGGAAGAAACCGGGTGGACTATGTTTGGTCCTCGACGGTTAGGCGCATTTCGACGGTTCGTTTATATGCCGGAATACGATCTTTGGGCCGAAAAGCTGTGTTCAATTTATCTTGCGCGGCCAGTATTGCGGCGCTCTGATCCTCTGGAAGAAGACCATACCGCTATTTGGGTCCATCCGGAACGCGCGATTGAGCTATTGGGAAACCCCGGAGATCGCCGGTTTGTTGCGCAATGGTGGGCGGGGCGGTGATGGCCCGGATCAGCTTGGCGCGCCCGTGAAATCGAAAATCAAAGCGGAAACGTCGTCTTCGAAACCGTCTCTCTTGGAATAGCTGCGCAGTAGGCCCGGCAGCTTATCCAGGAGCGCGAGCGCTTCGGTCTGGCGGTTTTGTTCCAGAAATTTCAGAAACCCTTCATTTTCAAGAAGGTCACCCTCCGGGTTGGCGCATTCTGTGATGCCATCGGAATGCAGGATGAGGCGATCACCTGGCTCCATCTGCAGCGAAAAACTTTCGAATTCTGCACCGGGGATCAGCCCTATCGGCATGCCGCCCGTACCCAGAATTTCAGGTAGCTTTCCCTCTGCGAGCAAATAGGGGTGGGGGTGGCCGGCCTGCACCATGTGGGCGACACCAGTTTTGGAATTCAGAATGCACAGCGCCATTGTAAAATAAAGATCCGTGTCGAATTCACGAAGGAGCAATTCATTCAAGAGTGACGCGGTTTCCGCAGGATCCCGGGCGGTGAACGACCCGTCCGGTTCCTCCCGAAGGGCGATGTTTTGTGCGGCTGTTCGCCCGCTGAGGTGACCGGCAAGGCGGGCGGTCATCAACGCCGAACTGACGCCGTGCCCCGAAACATCGAGTGAAAACAGCCCGATCGTGTCCTTGTCGACCGGGAAGTGTCCCACCAGGTCGCCGCCAACATGGCCGCTGGGCAGGAGTAAAAAAGCGGCCTCACCACCATCGCGCACCATTCGCGTTTCTCGGACCAGCGATTGCTGAAGCTTTCGCGCTTCTTCCAAATCCTTGTCGAGGCTTTCATAAAGCGATTTGATTTCATCGAACGCCCGGTTCACAACCCGGTTCTTTTCGACCAGTTGCGATTGCATGCGCACGATCCGTTCCCCGGCCCGCAGACGGGCCTTTAGTTCCCCGAAACTAACGGGTTTGGTTAGAAAATCGTCTGCGCCAGAGTTCAGGCCCTGGGTGACCTCCTGGCTGTCACTTTTGCTGGTGAGCAAAACAAAATATCCGTATTCGCGGCGATCCAGTTGTCGAAATGCGTGGCAGAATTCGGGACCGTTCATCCCCGGCATGATCCAATCACTGATCACCATGGAGATATTGTGTTCCTTGACCAACGCCAGTCCCTCAGCGCCGGAGCTGGCTTCCAGAACGTCATAGCCCCATTTCTTCAGTGACGTGGTCAGCAATTTGCGCTGCAGTCGACTGTCATCGACCACCAAAACCATCTGCGGCGCGTTTGGATCGGTGACGTCTTCCCCCAGCAGATCGCCCCCGAACAAGTCTTCTTGGTCAAGCGGGTCAACATCGTCCGGGTTCGCATCGGTTTTGGGTAGGAAATCTCTCATGAGTCGATCTGTGCGCGAGCAATCTTAAAATCCTGTGAAAGATAAAATTCAGCCGAAAAATTCTGGCTGTGTGTCCATATTTGTTAGGAATTTACTGCAATTCTGACCGCACATTTGACGGAGAGACGACATGCTGAATTGGGAGCGAATCAAGGAACTGAAGGATGATTTTGGGGAAGAAGATTTCCATGAAGTGGTGTCGCTTTTTCTGACCGAGGTTGAGACCAGTTTCGAAAACCTGATGGCCGGTGGGGCCGAAAACCTCGGCGATGAATTGCACGCGTTAAAAGGCAGCGCTGCAAATCTGGGGTTCGAGAAACTGAAAAGCGCCTGCGAAATGGCGGAGAAGGCCGGACCTGATACGGACTTGCCCGGACTTCGGGACATCTTCGATCAATCGAAAGCCCAATTCATGGCTGAGATTTAACCGCTAGATCAGGAATTCCGACAGCACGGCGTCGTCCGTGATATCGCGGTAGTCAAAACCGGCTTTTTCCATTCGCGCGAAAAGATCATCGAACGCTTCAGCCTTTTTCGTTTCAATACCAATCAGGACAGACCCGAAATTTCGTGCTGATTTCTTCAGGTACTCAAACCGTGCGATGTCGTCATCTGGGCTGAGGAGCCCCAGAAAATCTTTCAGGGCACCGGGCCGCTGGGGCATTCGCAGAATGAAGTATTTCTTTATTCCGGCATATCTAAGAGCGCGTTCTTTGACTTCCGGCAAGCGTTCAAAATCAAAATTCCCGCCAGAGGTCACGCAGACCACTGTTTTGCCTTTTACGTCACCCGCCAGATCGTCAAGAACATCTATCGACAAGGCTCCGGCGGGTTCCAGAACCATGCCCTCGACATTCAAAAGCTCCAGAATCGTCTCACAGATTCGGTTCTCTGGGGCCAGATGAACGTCTTCCGGGCGAACGTCTTTGAGCGCTGAATAGGTATGATCGCCGATACGGGCAACGGCGGCGCCGTCGACGAAGGAATCGATATTGTTCAGCGTTATTGGTCCGCCTTGGCGCAGCGCCGCAGTCAGGCTGGCCCCCCCTTTGGGTTCGACATAGCGAAACTGAGTCTTGGGCGCTGTGGACCCAAAATACCTTGTCATCCCGGCGGACAGGCCGCCACCGCCGACTGGCAGAATGATGATGTCAGGGGCGTCTTTGATCTGATCCAACAGCTCAACAGCGACAGATGCCTGCCCTTCGATCACGTCCGGATCATCGAACGGGGCTAAAAAATGCGCGCCGATTTCGGAGCAATGACTTTGGGCAGCTTCCAAGGTTTGATCGAAGTAGTCCCCCGTCAGCCGAATTTTGACATTCTCACCGCCGAATGCGCGGGTCTTGTCGATCTTTTGCTGTGGTGTCGTGATCGGCATGAAAACCTCACCCTGAACACCGAAATGGCTGCACGCATAGGCAAACCCTTGGGCATGATTGCCAGCGCTGGCGCAGACGAAGCGGGTCTGGTCAGGCCGGGCCGCCAGTGACTTTCCCATCGCATTGGAGGCGCCTCGGATCTTGTAGGACCGTACCGGCGACAGGTCTTCGCGCTTCAGGTAAATCTCTGCACCGTACTTCGTGGACAAGTAATCATTGCGCTGCAGCGGTGTCGGCTCAAAGAGCGCGCGCATTTTTTGGGTCGCGGATTTAGCGGCATTTGTGAAGTCAGACATAAGCGCGGATTAAGGGGACAAATGGCGGTGGCGTCAATTGCGGAATATGGCTGTGCGCTGCGCTGGGCCTTGCACTGGCGGGACAGGCGCGGTATCGCGCCGCAAGTCTTTCATACATTCTCGGAGAGTTTCGATGCCTGCCCCTAAGAAAGTTGTTCTCGCCTATTCCGGTGGCCTGGATACCTCGATCATTCTGAAATGGCTCCAAACCGAATATGACTGTGAGGTCGTGACATTTACCGCCGATCTGGGCCAGGGCGAAGAACTTGAACCAGCGCGCAAGAAAGCGGAATTGCTGGGGATCAAGCCAGAGAATATTTTCATCGAAGATGTGCGGGAAGAATTCGTCCGCGATTTCGTGTTCCCGATGTTCCGGGCAAACGCTGTTTATGAAGGTCTATACCTTCTGGGAACATCTATTGCGCGTCCGCTGATTTCCAAACGGCTGATCGAGATTGCGGCCGAAACTGGCGCAGATGCTGTCGCGCATGGTGCAACGGGCAAGGGCAATGATCAGGTTCGGTTCGAATTGTCTGCCTATGCGTTGAACCCTGACATTGAAGTTATCGCACCTTGGCGGGAATGGGACTTGTCTTCGCGCACCAAGCTTTTGCAATTTGCTGAAGATCACCAGATTCCAATTGCCAAAGACAAGCGCGGCGAAGCGCCGTTTTCTGTCGACGCAAACCTTCTGCACACGTCTTCAGAAGGCAAGGTTCTGGAAGATCCAGCGGATGATGCGCCGGATTATGTCTATCAGCGGACCGTGCATCCCGAGGATGCGCCGAACGAACCGGAATTCGTTGAAATCGGGTTCGAGCGTGGCGATGCCGTGTCGATCAACGGCGTTGCGATGTCACCTGCAGAGATCCTGACCAAGCTGAACGAGCTTGGCGGCAAACACGGATGTGGCCGACTGGATTTGGTGGAAGGCCGTTTCGTTGGCATGAAGTCCCGCGGGATTTATGAAACACCAGGTGGCACGTTGCTTCTGGAAGCGCATCGCGGGATCGAGTCGATCACGCTGGATCGCGGCGCGGCGCATTTGAAAGACCAGCTGATGCCGCAATATGCGGAGATCATCTATAATGGTTTCTGGTACAGCCCTGAGCGCGAAATGCTGCAAGCGCTCATCGACAAAAGCCAGGAGCACGTCACAGGGACCGTTCGCTTGAAGCTTTACAAAGGCTTGGCCCGGACCGTTGGTCGGTGGTCAGATCATTCGCTTTATTCAGAAGAGCATGTGACCTTTGAAGATGACGCGGGCGCGTATGATCAAAAAGATGCAGCCGGGTTTATCAAACTGAACGCCTTGCGGTTGCGGCTGTTGGCAATGCGCGATCGCCGTCTGAAAGGACGCTAGTCCGAAAGCCGCTTGGAAAGAAGCGCTTCGTAGTAGGGCAGCGCTTCTTCCAACAAAGCTTCACAATCTTTAGGCAATTCTGGCAATTCGCCCTCCGGCGCAGCAAACCCGGTCGATGCATGTGCCGATCCGTACCAATGGGATGCCCAAACACCATCGAAGTCTTTTGGCCCGGCTGGCCATGACAACATCGCCGTGTCAAATGGGATATCGATCTGCGCACATAGGAGGCGCAGCATCTTTTCCGCGTTCGCCCGAATGTCTGCGCTATCGATGACGGGGCCGCCGAATTTTTCAAACATCTCCAGCTGCTGCACAAACCCCAGATCACCCAACTCGACCTTTGTGCGCTTGGCTGCGTAACTTGCGATGACACGGGCTGGGTGACGGATTAGAAACACGTTCGTGCAGTCCCGAGCCCACTCAGTTGGAAAATCAGGCAGCATGTGGTGACACATGTGTTTCTGGTAGTGCAGAAGGGTCTTCGCATTTGGTGATGCACAGGCCCGCGCGACCATCATAGGGTCGGTTTCCTGTGCTTTCAGTATCGCATTTTGCATCGGATGGGTTTCTCCGGATGCGGTAAGGTAGGCGGCGTAGAACGGTTCGTCCACGGCCGTGCAATCGGCGCGGCTGGCAAAGGAATACATCATCGCGGTGGACAGGTTACGAGGTCCTGACCACATCGCGATCCGTTTCATAGCGGTTTCCTTTGGCTCAGAGGAACGCAGCTGCGTTGTTGCGCAAGATGATCTCAAGCGCGTAGACGATCAGCAACGCAACAATCGGGCTTAGGTCGAGACCGCCCATGTTCGGCAAAAACCGTCGTATTGGCGCATAAATCGGTTCAAGCAAGCGGCTCAGTCCATCCCAGATTTGCGCAACGATCGGCTGACGGAGGTTCAGGACCTGAAAGCTGATCAACCAACTCATGATGAAATGGGCGAAGATGACAAATCGCACCACACCCAGGATCAACATCAAGATCTGAAACAAAGAGGTCATTGGGGTGTGCTCCGCTAAATCCGTTTTCAGACAGGTAATGTGACCGATTGCGTTTCGCAAGCGATTGGTGACGTCAGGTCCTTGTTGTCGCGTCTTGCCAACACGCTAACTTGCAGCAGGTCAGAAGGAAAACTTGTCATGTATCCAATCTTCCGCCTTGCCCTGTCGATATTGAATGCCAAACGCGCTGGCCCGCTGGAACCTTTGGGAACAAACGTCTCGACGCATATCTGCTGGCCTTGGGATCTGGATTTCTATTTTGAGCTGAACAACGGCAGGACGCTGACGCTGAATGATCTCAACCGCATTCCCTTGGCGCTTCGCACCGGTCTGATTTCGGTCATGCGACGTGAAAAGTGGGGCCTGACGGTTGCCGGGGCCTCGGTTCGATACCGTCGCCGCGTGCGGATGTTTGACCGGATCACGATCACGTCTCGTTTGGTCTGCTGGGACGACAAATTCTTCTACCTAGAACAAAGCATGTGGGTCCGGGGTAACGCTACGTCAAACGTTCTGTACCGGATTGCTTTGGTTGATAGCTCCGGTATCGTAAAAACAGAATTGATTACCAAATCGCTTGGGTTTGAGGGACCTTCCCCAGAAACACCGAGCTGGATAGAGGCCTGGATTGAGGCAGAGCGGCGGCGACCATGGCCACCGGAAGGCGACTATTTGCCTGACAACAAAAAGAAATAGCTTGCCTCGGGACGTGCTGGCGTCAATATTTGCGCACGGTCTGGGGAAGTCTCGTGCACGCGCAATCGCAAAAGAAGAAAATATTTGGGTGGATGATGTTCGACTGGGCCAGCCAGCCGTACAATACGCTTCTTCTCACGTTTATTTTCGGACCTTATTTTGCGGAAGTTTTGTCAAATCAGGGCATCGCGGCAGGGGTTGAACCAAGCTTGGCAAAAGCCAACGCGCAAGGTGTCTGGACACTTGGGCTGACGATTTCTGGATTGTTCATCGCATTGCTTGCGCCGATTTTGGGGGCTGTCGCCGATAGCACGGGTCGGCGGATGCCGTACATCTACGTGTTTTCGCTGCTGTATGTCGTGGGCTCCGGCAGTTTATGGCTGGCATATCCAGACGCATCAAACACGACACTGATCCTTGCGTTTTTCATCATCGGACTGATCGGGATGGAATTCGCAACGGCGTTCACAAACGCGATGTTGCCCGAGCTGGGTGGTCCCGATGAGATTGGACGGATTTCAGGGTCCGGCTGGGCCATCGGTTATGTCGGCGGTTTGGTAGCTCTGGTGATCGTTCTGTTTTTCCTTGCTGAAAATGCGCAAGGCCGGACGCTGATCGGGATCAAACCACTGTTCGGGCTTGATACAAGTCTGCGCGAAGGGACCCGGTCGGTGGGGCCGTTTACTGCGCTTTGGTATGCCGTTTTCATGATCCCATTCTTTCTTTGGGTGCAAAGCAACCAACCCAAGAACGTCAAGGTGCGCGGGTCAGTCAAGGAAGGCTTGGAGGACCTGAAAAAGACCCTTCGAAAGCTTCCGGAAAGCCCGAGCTTTGCAGCCTATCTGGGGTCATCAATGCTTTACCGCGACGGGTTGAGCGGTATGTACACAATCGGCGGGGTTTACGCGTATGGTGTTCTCGGCTGGTCTGTTGTGGATGTCGGGATATTTGGCATTCTGACGGTCACCTTCGGCGCAATCTTTGCCTATATCGGCGGGTTCGCAGACAGCCGTTACGGCCCAAAACCTGTGATCACCACCTGTGTCATCCTGTTGTGTCTTGCAGCGCTTGGCATCGTTTCGATCTCTCGTGAGGCGCTGTTGGGCTTCCCTGTTGCCGAAACCTCGACACTGCCAGACATCGCGTTTTATGTGAATGGTGCGATCATTGGAGCGGCGGGCGGTGTCTTGCAGGCGGCGTCGCGTACAATGCTTGTGCGTCAGGCAAATCCGAACCGGATGACGGAAGCGTTCGGTATTTACGCATTGGCCGGAAAAGCGACTGCTTTCTTGGCACCTGCGCTGATCAGTTTGGCAACAGCGATTTCCGGTAGCCAACGGGTTGGTGTTTCTCCGGTACTGGGTCTTTTCCTTATCGCCCTCCTGCTGTTAATCTGGGTGAAACCAGAAGGAGAGGATAAGACCGTATGGGACGCATCCACCTAGCTATCGCAGCCTCACTTTGTTTTTCATGGATCACCGGACCCGCAGCAGCTGAGCCTTTGGCCAAGCAGTTATTCGGGCGTATGGATGAAGGGTCCTCCCAACGGGCAAGGGCCCATGGCAGCTACGCAAAAGGGTGTGCTGCCGGTTTGGAGCAATTGGCGGAATCCGGGCCAAGCTGGCAGGCGATGCGTCTGTCACGAAACCGAAATTGGGGTCACCCTGAATTGGTGGATTTTGTTCAAGACCTTGGACGCAATGCGCAGAAGGCCGGTTGGGCTGGTATTTACGTGGGCGACATGTCCCAGCCGCGCGGCGGTCCGATGCTGACGGGACACCGGTCGCATCAGATTGGGCTGGACGCGGATATCTGGCTTTATCCCGTGCGTGATCTGAACCTCAGCCGCAATGCCCGTGAAAATCTTTCTGCAGTGTCGATGCGTCGGGCGGGTGGAGCCTACGTCAACAAAAGCTGGACGAAAGCGCATATGAACGTTGTGAAGGCGGCGGCAAAAGACAAACGGGTCGCCCGCATTTTTATTTTTCCCGGCGCGAAAGTCGCGATGTGCGATGCGGAGAAAGGCAACCGAGCCTGGTTGCGGAAAATCCGTCCTTGGTGGGGGCATCACTATCATTTCCATGTGCGTTTGAATTGCCCGAAAGGGTCCCCGGGATGTGAAAACCAAGCCCGCCCACCTGCGGGCGACGGGTGCGCGGATGCCCGTAAATGGGTGCAGGATATCTTGAACCCGCCAGCACCGGATCCCAATGCGCCAGCACCCAGGAAGCGGCGGGAATATGTGATGGCTGATCTGCCAAAGGCCTGCCGAGGAGTGCTCGCATCAAACTGATCCTCGCCTGTGTGTTGGTACTGAGTTCTCTGTCGCAGGCCTCTGCCCAGACGCTTGAATTGGTGCGCGCGTTGGACTGGTCGGAACCCCCCGACTGGTTCGGTGGGCTGTCGTCTATCGAGGTGAGCGACGATGGGATGATGTTTTACACGGCTTCCGACGCCGGTAAGCTGTTCCAGGGCGAATTCCTGCGCGATGATGACGGTGTTTTGCGGGGCGTGTCCAATATCATCGTGCGCAACCTGCAGCGCGAAGATGGCAAGGAACTTGCGAAGTTCGAAACCGATACGGAAGGTATGGCACTGGCGAGCAACGGGGACCTCTATGTCTCGCTGGAAGGTGTGCACTATATCTTTCGCTATACCGATCCGTTTGCAGCGGCCGTTGAAAGACTTCAGGACCCGGCGTTTCTGGATTTCCAGCGAAACTCCTCCATGGAGTCGCTGGCAATTGATAAGGATGGTGCGCTTTACACGATGCCGGAACGCTCGGGCGATCTGAACAGGCCGTTCCCGATCTGGCGGCATCGGAACGGAGTGTGGGATCAGAAACTTTCCCTCACCCGAAGTGGTGGCATGCTTCCTGTAGGCTCAGACTTCGGGCCTGACGGCCGGTTCTATGTGTTGGAACGAAAATTCCACGGACTGGGTGGTTTTTCATCCCGGGTGCGCAGCTTTGCCGTGACCGAAGACAATTTGACCGACGAGTTGATCTTGCTGGATACCGCCCCCGGTACGCACGACAATCTGGAGGGTATTTCCATCTGGCGCACCGAGGCAGGCAATATTCGCGCGACAATGGTGTCAGACGACAATTTCCGCGTGTTCCAGAAAACGGAAATTGTCGAATACAGGTTGGTGCCCTAGGCGTCCCAATTGTCGATTGCAGCGATCGCGTCTTCAGCCGTTTCGACGAACTTGAAGAGGTTCACATCATCCGCAGAGATCGTGCCTGCATCCGCCAAGGCTTCCCAATTCAGAATTTTGCGCCAGAAGGCTTCGCCGAACAGAAGAAACGGCACTGGCTTCATCCGACCTGTCTGGATCAGTGTTAGCGATTCAAACAGCTCGTCCAGAGTTCCGAAGCCACCTGGGAATACGGCCACCGCTTTCGCGCGCATCAGGAAGTGCATCTTCCGGATCGCGAAATAGTGGAAGTTGAAACACAGCTCTGGGGTGACAAATTCGTTCGGGGCTTGCTCATGGGGCAGCACGATATTCAAGCCGATGGATTTGCCACCCGCTTCCAGCGCACCACGATTGCCTGCTTCCATTACGCCGGGGCCGCCGCCGGTGACGATCACATCATTTCGCCCGTCAGAGCGTTCTGTCATCATCTTGGAAAACTTCCGTGCCTCGTCATAGTATTTCGACAAGTCTGCCAGCGTCTTTGTACGGGCTTCGTCTTTCTTCGCGGGCTCTGGAATACGGGCGCCGCCAAACAGCACGATCGTGCTTTCGATCCCGGCTTCGTCCATCAGCATTTCGGGCTTGAGAAGTTCCAGCTGCAACCGCACGGGCCGCAACTCATCCCGGCACAAGAAAGCTTCATCTGCGAAGGCCAACGCATAGGCAGGTGACCTGGTCTGCGGTGTGTCCGGGACCTGCTTTACTTCTTCAATGTCCTGACGCGAGTAACGCATCGGGTGTTTGCGGTTGTCATCTTTCATCTGCGAGTGCCCTGCCATTATTGCGTCTGCTTTGGGTTATGTTATAGCCAGCGACAACCGTAAGCCAGACACGTTTAAAGGAAGTCATCCTCATGTCCAATGCACAGCTAGAGTCCGCGATCGAAGCCGCTTGGGAAGCGCGTGACACGATTACGCCCAACACGACAGGCGAAACCCGCGACGCGATTGAAGACACGCTGAACGCGTTGGATGGCGGTGCACTTCGGGTTGCCGAAAAGCAGGATGATGGCAGCTGGCATGTGAACCAGTGGGCCAAGAAAGCGGTTCTGTTGGGCTTCCGTATCAAAGATATGGAAACACATGAAGGCGGCGCACAAGGCGGCGGCTGGTGGGACAAGGTTGACAGCAAGTTCAAAGGTTGGGGAGACAACCAGTGGAAAGCCGCAGGTTTCCGCGCCGTGCCGAACTGTGTCGTGCGCAAATCGGCCTATATCGCGCCAAACGTTGTGTTGATGCCGTCCTTCGTAAACCTCGGCGCTTATGTTGATGAAGGCACGATGGTCGATACATGGGCCACGGTTGGGTCCTGCGCGCAGATTGGCAAGAACGTACATCTGTCTGGCGGTGTCGGCATTGGCGGCGTTTTGGAGCCAATGCAGGCGGGCCCGACGATCATTGAGGACAATTGCTTCATCGGTGCGCGCTCCGAAGTTGTAGAGGGCTGCATCGTTCGCGAAGGGTCTGTCTTGGGGATGGGCGTTTTCATTGGTCAGTCCACCAAAATCGTGGACCGCGAAACTGGCGAAGTGATGTATGGCGAAGTGCCGCCCTATTCGGTTGTTGTCGCAGGTTCCATGCCGTCGAAGAACGGGATCAACCTTTACTGTGCGGTGATCGTGAAGCGCGTGGATGAGCGCACCCGGTCAAAAACCGGCATCAACGAGCTGCTGCGTGACTGAGAAAAAACCCTCTCGCCAGCAGGTCTTTACCTTGCTGGTTGAGGTCGGTCGCAAAGATGGTGACGGTTTGCCGAAAGACGCGTCGGGCGCGGCCTTGATGTGTTTTTCCAGCGGGGTGGACGAGGCCGAAGCAGTGCGTGAAACGGTTGCGTTGTTGAAGCGCGCTGACCTCGCGCCGTTAGATGTGACGGGCTACGGCACGCTTGAGGAACGATTGGCGGAAGGCCACGACATATCCGACGAGGAACGGGATTTGATGCAGCGTGCGTTGGAAGAAAACTCGGTCGTTGTGGCGCAGACCACGACGTTTTACGACGACAAGTCCTAGATACGCATTTCTTTGCATTCCAGCGCAAAGCTGCGGGCTTCTGCATCATTCAATACTCTGGTCTCGGTGCGGATGCGCATACCGTTGCTTTCAACCTCGCACGATCCGAAGGCAAGCTCAGTGGATTGGCCAAGCTGTAGGCTGTAAAGCGTTTCCGTTGACGCAAGTTCCGTGTGGCGGACCTTGATGTCGTCTTTCAAAGCCCAGGCTGGAACGATCACGCTGTCTTCGCCGAACATATATTCTGCAATTTCGGAGGTGATCTTGATGCCGTGTGACAGGCCGATGGTCAGGTCCTGGTCCAGGCCGAAATAGGGCGCGCGAAGGGTCAGGGCAGTTTTTCCTGCGGCGCGGGTCGCGACGTGGCGCACCGTTGCAGTCTTGCCGGACGCGTCGATAACTTTGTCGCCAATTGCGATATCCTGAATAGCAACTGACCCGTTCGGCGTTGGAATGCGGGTATGTCCGTGCAGACCGGTATTTTCCGGCACAACCGGCGCGAATGGTTCGTTTGCAAAATCTGGAACGGTTTGACCGAAGACGACATCGATCCCATTGGACCGGCGCTTCATCGCTGCATCAACCTCGTAGGAGACTGATCCGGACGTCTCTATCCCATATACCGAAAGTACTCGTCTCATAATCTCATTTACCTTTTACGCACCACGCATCAGCGTCGGTGAAAGGAGTAAAAGGAAAAAGTAGTCGGATCGTGAAATCGCAAAGGTAAATCTGTGGAGACTTTGTGGCAAAAACGCTGAAAAAACCCGCAAAATGCTTGGAATTGTGACGCAGAGCCGTCATTGTCGCAGTCCCCCCAGACTTATCATGTTCATGGCCCAGATCGAATCTGAGCCAAAGCCCCACGTTTACCATTCCGCCTCCAGTGACGGGTTTCCTGCCTGCGGTGGTTAAACTAATGAAAAAATTTAACTTTTATTACCATAACAGGGTAGCGCTTTCTGCGCCTTCTACTCGAACCCATCATTTCGAAGGAGATTGCCCGTTTCTCTTTGAGTTTGAAAGGATTAAATAGAACCAGAGGGCAAAAAATGGGCTATAAATAGTGTCTTATGTTGCGCTGCTGCCGCATATTTAGGGTTTCGACGGGTTAATCTCTTCGAAGAGAAATTAAGGATTGAAGATGAGTTCGTTAACAGACCCGGTTAAATTGACTGCCGACCTGATCAAATGTGCCTCTGTAACTCCGGCGGAGGCCGGGGCATTGGTCTTGCTTCAGCAGCGGCTGGAGGCAGCGGGATTTGAGTGTACCCGCGTTGATCGAAACGGCATTTCAAATCTATTTGCGCGGTGGGGTCAAAAGGGCCATCCGCGCAGTTTTGGCTTTAATGGCCATACCGACGTTGTCCCGATCGGGGATGAGGCGGCCTGGACCTCTGATCCGTTTGGCGCAGAAATCAGGGACGGTGTCCTTTTCGGGCGAGGGGCCTGCGATATGAAATCGGGCGTTGCGGCGTTTGTTGCGGCTGCAATTGATTTGGTGACCGAAACGCCGCCCGACGGGGCTGTGATCATTGCGATCACCGGTGATGAAGAAGGCGACGCCCGTGACGGCACGATTGCCTTGCTGGATTGGATGAACGCGGAAAACGAAGCAATGAGCGCTTGTCTTGTGGGGGAGCCGACATGCCCAAACGTGATGGGCGAGATGATGAAGATCGGACGGCGCGGATCGATGACGGCCTATTTTACAGCAACCGGGGTCCAAGGCCATTCCGCATATCCGCATCGGGCAAAAAACCCGGTCTCGGCCATGGCGCAATTGATGGCGGACCTGGCGGCGCATGAATTGGATCAGGGGACCACACATTTTGATCCCTCGACCCTGGCTGTGACGACCATCGACACAGGAAACGCCGCCAATAATGTAATCCCGGCGCAATGCAGTGCGACGGTGAATATTCGATTTAACGACGCGCATAATTCGGCGGACCTGATCGCGTGGCTTTCCGAACAGGCCGACAAGGCGGCCTCAAAATCAGGTATCGAGTTTGCGATCCGCACGCAGGTCTCAGGCGAAAGCTTCATGACCGAACCCGGGCCGCTTTCCGATCTGGTTGCGAAAACCGTTGCTGCTGAGACGGGCGTGACGCCTGTTTTGTCAACCAGCGGCGGGACATCGGACGCCCGGTTCGTGCAAGCCCATTGCCCGGTTGTTGAGTTTGGGCTTGTTGGCAAAACCATGCATCAAGTGGATGAACAGGTTGAGGTTGCGCAGATCGAACAGCTTAAGTCCGTTTATCGCAAAATCCTCGACGGATATTTCGCCTAGAATGCAGCGCAGGCTGATTGTCATGGTTAAAGAGCCCCGTGCCGGCCGGGTCAAAACCCGGCTTGGACGGGATATCGGTATGACAGGGGCGGCATGGTGGTATCGCCATCAGGTTAACCGGCTATTGCGGCGGTTGGATGACCCCCGGTGGCAGCTGATATTGGCGGTTTCCCCGGACAAGTTGGTGCGAGGAAATAGGGTTTGGCCCGCACATTTGGCGCGAGTCCCGCAGGGGCAGGGCGATCTAGGGCAGCGTATGGCGCGGCTATTGCGTGATATGGGACCGGGGCCGGTGTGTTTGATCGGCAGTGATATTCCAGGGGTTGAGCGCAAGCATATTTGGCAGGGGTTCCAAGCATTGGGCGGGCATAGTGTTGTCTTTGGGCCTGCACCTGATGGCGGTTACTGGCTTGTCGGAGCGAAGGGACGCGCGGCAAGCGCAGCGGGATTTCTAAGGGGGGTTAGATGGTCTAGCCCCCATGCGCTGGAAGACAGCGTCGCATCCTCCATTGAAAAACCGGCATCTGTCGACACTTTGCGTGACGTTGACACAGCCGCTGATCTTGCGGCTCTGAAAGACAGCGCATGACGCGACGGACAGCCCGTGATAGGCGAGGCATATGAAGAAATTACCCACCAAAGCAGAGGTCCTGGATTGGATCACCGAGCATCCGACACAAGGATCCAAGCGCGATATCGCGAAAGCATTTGGCATCAAGGGTGCGGCGCGCATTGATCTGAAGCGCATCCTCAAAGAGTTGGAGGCCGAGGGCCATCTGACGAAGCGCAAGCGGAACTATCGCGATGCAGATGGTCTGCCGCCAGTTTCCGTATTGCGCGTGATGGCCCCCAATCGTAACGGTGACCAGTATCTTGAGCCGGTTGAGTGGGAAGGTGATGATCCTGCCCCGCGCATCTTGCTTGTCAGCTCAAAGAAAGATGGTGCCTTGGGTGACGGCGACCGCATTCTAGGCAGGCTGGCCAAAGTCTCAGGTGAGGATCACGCTTATGAGGCGCGGGTCATTCGACGTATCGGCGAAAGCCCTGACAAGATATTGGGAATTTTCAAATCTACGGCTGAAGGTGGTCGGATCACGCCGATTGACAAAGGTGCTGACAAGGAATGGCGGGTTCCACCGGGTGCCATGTCAGGGGCCAAAGACGGGGAGTTGGTCGAAGCGGAACAGTCAGGTCCGAAATCTCGAATGGGGTTGCCGCAAGCCAGAATAACCGCCCGCTTGGGCGACCCGACGGCCGCACGATCTGTGTCGCTGATTGCGATCCATCAACACGGCATTCCCGATGCTTTCCCCGAGGAGGTTGTTGCTGCCGCTGAGTCCGCGAAACCAGTTAAGCTGGGAAAAAGAACAGATCTGCGCGAGTTGCCTTTGGTGACAATCGATCCTTCTGACGCGCGGGACCACGACGATGCATGTTTCGTGCAGGACGACACAGATGGGAATAATCCCGGCGGCTTTGTCTTGTGGGTCGCGATTGCGGATGTCGCGCATTACGTCCAGCCGGGGTCCGAGCTGGATCGAGAGGCGCGCAAACGCGGCAATTCCACTTACTTCCCGGACCGCGTCGTGCCGATGCTGCCGGATGCCCTGTCAGGGGATTTGTGTTCTCTTCACGAAGGGGTGGATCGGGCCTGTCTGGCGGTTCGGATCGTTCTGGATGCGACCGGCAAAAAGCTGAGGCATGAATTTCACCGTGGGCTGATGCGCAGCCATGCTTCCCTGAACTATCAAGAGGTGCAGGCCGCGCAAGATGGCGCGCCAAATGAAAAGACTGCGCCGTTTCTTAAAGATGTAATTGTGCCGCTTTATCGGGCATATGGCGCTTTGGTCAAAGCCCGCGCCCGCCGCGAGCCGTTGGAGCTGAACCTACCCGAGCGCCAGATCGTGTTGGATGACACCGGAAAGGTGACGTCGGTTGCGTTTCGTGATCGGTTAGATGCCCACAAAATGATCGAAGAATTTATGGTGCTGGCAAATGTTTGCGCTGCGGAAA
This sequence comes from uncultured Litoreibacter sp., assembly GCA_947493265.1. GTDB lineage: Bacteria > Pseudomonadota > Alphaproteobacteria > Rhodobacterales > Rhodobacteraceae > Litoreibacter. The sequence goes on from CANLQL010000001.1 coordinate 443,319, forward strand.
CGTTGATCAAAAAGAAGACGCCGCTGTTGTTCCGGGTCCATGAAGAACCGGGGCCAGAAAAACTGGATGCACTGCGCGAGATTGCGCAAGCCAGCGGGTTTAGCATGGCGAAAGGCCAGGTGCTCAAGACAGAGCATTTGAACCGCCTTTTGACCCAGGCTGCGGAAACTGAGCATGCGGAGTTGATGAATATCTCGGCGTTGCGGTCGATGACACAAGCCTATTACGGCCCGGAAAATTTTGGGCATTTCGGTCTCGCGTTGCAGAACTACGCGCATTTCACGTCGCCCATTCGCCGGTATGCGGATTTGATCGTGCATCGCGGCCTGATCGCGGCGCATGGCTGGGGCGACGATGGGTTGTCCGCTGAAGAAGCAGATCGTCTGAAGGAAACGGGGGAGCTGATTTCCCAAACCGAACGCCGCTCCATGATGGCGGAACGCGACACGGCCGATCGGTATCTGGCGGCGTATCTGGCTGACCGAGTTGGCACAGAGCTTGCTGGCCGAATTTCTGGGATCGCGCGGTTTGGGGCGTTTGTGAAACTGGAAGAAACCGGGGCCGATGGATTGATACCGATCAGTTCTATCGGGCGCGAATATTTCGTGCACAACCGCGACGCGCAAACACTGACTGGTGACAGTACGGGCTTGGTGATCGGGATCGGTCAACAGGTCCTGGTTCGATTGGCAGAAGCCACGCCGATGACCGGGGGGTTGATGCTGGAATTGCTTGAATTGGACGGCAACGCGTTGCCGCGGCGTGCAGGGTTTGCGCGCAAGTCTTCTGGCAAAGGACGCAAACAGTCAGCTGCGCGCAAACGCGGGTCCAAGTTGAAGAAGAAAGCGTCGCGCAGGCGGAACTAAGCCCATCGCCTTTTTGCGATGCTTCCGAAGCGGCGCGCGCTGGGCTATACTGCTTTTCAAGATCGACACCAGTCGGCGAAAGGTATTCAGGCATGACGCAGATAAAACGACGGTTTCTGGCTTCCATATTCACTTCATTGATCCTTTTTGGAGGGTCTGCCGCGCTTGCGCTGGAGGCGTCCATCAGGCCGTTGCTGCGCCCTGCGCCGGTGATTGATGCAGCACTTGAACGGTCCCAGAGGCCACAACCTCGCACTGCACAATCAGAGCTGAAGCCAGTGCTTGTGGCCAGCAATGCGCGGTTTGACCGGTGGGTAACGTCGTTCCGCCCGCGTGCGTTGCGGCAGGGCATTTCCGGCTCGACTTTTGATCGGGCGTTTCGTGGAGTGCAGTTCGACCCTGATGTGATTGAGCGAGACAGAAATCAGTCTGAGTTCACGAAAACGCTTTGGGAGTATCTGGATAGCGCGGTCAGTTCCAGCAGGATCAAGAATGGCAAAGCGGCCCTGCGCAAACACAAGCGCACGTTGGACCGGATCGAGGCCAAATACGGTGTCGACAAGGAGGTCGTGACAGCGGTTTGGGGTTTGGAAAGTGCCTATGGTGCGGTGCGGGGCAGCAAGGATTTGATAGGGTCGCTTGCGACACTGGCCTATGAAGGACGGCGCGGAAAGTTTTTCGAAGCACAGTTGATTGCGGCGTTAAAGATCATTCAAGCAGGTGATGTGGCCCCCAGAAGCATGACTGGCAGCTGGGCCGGGGCGATGGGGCATACGCAGTTTATTCCGACATCGTATCTGGCCTATGCGGTCGATTTTACCGGTGATGGAAAACGCGATATCTGGAGCGATGATCCAACGGATGCACTTGCGTCAACAGCCGCATATTTGGCGCGATTTGGTTGGGTGAAAAACCAGCCTTGGGGCGTCGAAGTGACGTTGCCGCGAAATTTCAACTTTGCTTTGGCAAGCCGGAAAATACAGAAATCGCCAGCTCAATGGGCCGCACTTGGTGTCACGGGCGTGTCTGGTCCGGTCCGAAACTATGGCTCCGCCTCGATCCTGCTTCCTGCCGGGGCCAACGGTGCCGCGTTCATGATCTTCAAGAACTTCTCGGTGATTGAACGCTACAACACCGCTGATGCTTACGTGATCGGGGTTGGGCATTTGTCGGATCGCTTAAAGGGCGGCCCGGCGATCAAAGCCAATTGGCCACGGGGTGATCGGGCGCTGAAATTTGCCGAGCGTAAAGAAATGCAGCGCTTGCTGACACGCGCGGGATTTCCGACCAAAGCCGATGGCAAGATCGGTCCACTGACGATTGAATCCGTTCGGGCGTTCCAGCGTTCCAAAGGGTTGGTGCCTGATGGATACGCGTCGCTGCGGATCCTGAATATGTTGCGGTGAAGCGCGGCTAGGCGGGTGCAGACAACCCGCGGAATTCCTGGCCGTCCTTGACCACTTCCATCACCGCGAAGGAATTCGTGTGCATGATGCCGGGCAGTTTGTTGATCACGTCACCCAGAACATCGCGAAAATGCACCATATCACGCGTGCGAACTGTCAGAAGGTAGTCGAACGAGCCTGCCACCATCATACAATTTTCGACCTCGGCGATGTCCTTCACGGCGAGGTTGAAATCATCGAGCGAGTTATCACCGCCCGTTGCAGACAATGAAACCTGCACGATTGTCAGGTGACCGTAGCCCAGTTTCGGCATGTTCAAATTGGCGCGATACCCGTCGATATATCCGGATCTTTCCAGTCTTCTGACCCGCTCTGAACAGGGGGTGTTGGTCAGGTTTACGCGGGTCGCAAGCTCAACGATGGATAGGCGACCATCCGCTTCCAATTCCTCAAGAATCCGCCGGTCGATCCGATCTAAATCTCTGCTCAATGGTCATTTTTCCTGTTTTGATGCTAGAATAAGTGAAATTTACCTAATTTAAACCCCAAAAAATATGCAAACACTAGTGATTATCACCAATAGTGAGGGCGGGGCATTTATCGACCAATTATCGGCTATGCTTGCTCCATTACCGAAAGCCGCGGCTTTCCAATTCGAAAAAACAACTGGAACACGGAGGACAAAATGACTGCAAAAATCGTCATTGGACTTGACGGGACAGACACCGGCGAGCGCGCTCTTGCGTTTGCAAAGGATCTGGCGTCACGGATGGAGGGCTGCGAGTTGCTTGCCATCTATGTAATTGAATGGTCGCCGTTCACATTTCAAACACCCGAAGAAAACGAACAACGCCATAAGCGGCGTGAGGAAGAGATCGAACTTGCAAATACAAGGATCGTGACACCTGCCGTGGAGGCTTTGCAAAAAGCCGGGTTCAAAGCTGAAGGCATGGTGCGCCACGGTGATGTAGCAGAAACGTTGAACGCGTTGACGGTCAAGCATGGCGGTTCTCAGATCGTTGTCGGCCGGGCGTCATCGAGCGGATTTGCAAATCGCATTTTCGGAAGTTCTACGCAAAATCTTGTGATGCACGCAGACGTGCCTGTCACAGTCGTCGGTTAGGGGGACACCATGATACATCAATCCAAACTCTGGCTTGGCAGCATCGCTGCAACGATGATGGCAAGCCCGCTCGCAGCGCAAGAAGCCATGGGCATCGATGCGAAAGTCAATGAGGCGTTTGCCAATTTGACAGGGCCTTTTGTCAGTCTGATCTTTGCGCCCTTCCCGGGAACAAGCTTTCCCTGGATCGTTATGTGGCTGGTGATCGCGGCCACAATTTTTACTTTGTACTTTGGTTTTGTTCAGTTCCGGTTTTTCAAACACTCCATCCAATTGGTCAAAGGGGACTATTCAGATCCCAATGACGCGGGGGAGGTCAGTCACTTTCAAGCGCTAGCTACGGCCTTGTCGGGGACAGTTGGTCTTGGGAATATCGCGGGTGTTGCCGTGGCAGTCGGAATCGGCGGACCCGGGGCTACGTTCTGGATGATCCTTGCGGGCCTTCTGGGCATGGCTTCGAAATTCACCGAATGTACGCTGGGCGTGAAATACCGCAACGAGTATGAAGACGGGACCGTCTCTGGTGGTCCGATGTACTATATCTCCAAAGGGTTCAGCGAACTGGGTCTTCCCGGTGGTAAGATCCTTGCGGTGCTGTTCTCAGTCTTCTGTATTCTGGGTGCCCTTGGCGGTGGTAACATGTTCCAAGCCAACCAGGCACATGCGCAGATATCGGGCATTGTCGGGGACTATCCGGGCTGGATTACAGGGATCATCTTCGCGGCTGTCGTCTTTGCCGTGATCGTTGGCGGGATCAAATCGATTGCCAATGTGACCGAAAAAGTCGTCCCGTTTATGGGCATTCTTTATGTCGGTGCAGCGCTGGTTATCCTGATCGTGAACTTCAACATGATCGGCTGGGCATTTGGTCAGATCTTCGCAGGTGCCTTCACCGGCCTTGGCGTGGCAGGCGGTTTTGTCGGTGCATTGATCCAAGGTTTCAAACGGGCGGCGTTTTCGAACGAAGCCGGTGTTGGGTCGGCGGCGATCGCGCACTCTGCGGTGAAAACCAAAGAGCCGATCACCGAAGGCTTCGTATCCTTGCTCGAGCCTCTTATCGATACGGTTGTGATCTGTACGATGACTGCTTTGGTGATCATCATTTCGCAACAGCTGATCATTGATGAGGCGACTGGCAACTACATGCTCAACGAAGCTGGCACAGCCATTGCGACAGTTGATGGCAATTCTGGTGTCGCGTTGACATCGGCAGCATTCGCATCGGGCATCAGTTGGTTCCCATATGTGCTGGCCATTGCGGTTGTGCTGTTCGCGTTCTCGACGATGATCTCCTGGAGCTATTACGGCTTGAAGGCTTGGACCTACTTGTTCGGGGAGGGCAAAACCTCCGAGCTGGTTTTCAAAGTCATCTTCTGCATCTTCATCGTGATCGGTGCGGCGGCCAGCCTGGGTCCTGTGATCGACTTCTCGGATGCGGCGATCTTTGCGATGGCTGTGGTGAACATCTTCTGCCTCTACTTCTTGATGAAGTTGGTTAAGCAGGAACTGAACTCCTACGCGGCCCGTTTGGAAAGCGGCGAGATTCAGAAGTTCTCACACTAAATCCCTTTCGCCGGCGCAGCTTGGTTGCGCCGGCGATGTTTTCTGCATCAGCAGACCCTCTAGACAATTCCGCCCTCCCCCGTGATGGTCAGGTCGCAAGTGGACAGGCAGGGGATTGTTAGATGAAGACACGTCAGTTGGGCCAAAACGGCCCGTTCGTGCACCCAATAGGCATCGGAGCGATGTCGTTTTCAAATTTCTACGGCCCAACGGATGAAGCCCAAAGCCATGCTATTCTGGATGTGGCTATGGACGCAGGCGTCAGCCATATCGATACCGCCAATGTCTACGGTATGGGCACGTCCGAGACTGTGATCGGGACCTATCTGAAAGGCAATCCTGAGGCGAAAGATCATTTCAAGATTGCGACCAAAGGGTCGTTGAAACGAAACCCTGACGGGCCGGGAAATATCTTTGACAATTCCCGCGAACATCTAACGTCTGAACTTGAGGCCAGCCTGAAACGCCTGAAAGTGGACGCGGTTGATTTATATTATGTGCATCGTCGCGACCCTGACATCCCCATCGAAGAGGTGACAGAAACGCTTGCCGCATTGGTCAAATCCGGAAAGACCAAAACGATAGGGTTTTCAGAAATAGCACCGACCTCGCTACGGCGTGCGCATGCTGTTCACCCCGTTGCAGCTGTGCAATCCGAATATTCGCTATCGACCCGCTCTCCTGAAATGGGATTGGTGCAGACATGTGCTGAGCTTGGCATTGCTATGGTCGCATTTTCCCCGGTTGGGCGGTCTTTGTTGACCGATGCGCCGCTTAGCTTTGACGCGGTTCAAGACCTTCCGTTTCTGGTTAACAATCCACGGTTTTTGGAGCCGAACTACAGCGCAAATATCGCCGCGATGACCCCTTTCCGTAAACTTGCAGCGGATATGGGGATGTCTGCCGCAGGGCTCGCGATTGCCTGGGTATTGGCGCAAGGGGATCATGTCATCCCGATCCCAGGCACACGGTCGGTCAAACATTTTTCCGAGCTCTTGCAAGCTGCCGACCGCCCGCTGACCGCCGAGGAGATCGTGCAGATAGATGGGGTATTGCCCATCGGCTGGGCGCATGGCGACCGGTACTCCGTCGCACAATGGATTGGTCCCGAAAAATACTGCTGAATTTCTGCCAAACGATGTAGAGTCGGGGGAAATGGCGTCGGGGCGGACATGACCAATACGGATGATTTTGAGAAAATGGAGCGGGACGGCTGGTCTGATCCCGTGATTGCAAAAGGCTATGCCGATGGATTTGAAAATGCCGCGCGCCTAGTTGCACAGAAATTGGCAGATTTGGTGCGCGCTGGCCCAGGAACGGCGGTTCTTGACCTCTGTACCGGTCCAGGTGACGTCGCGGCTGAACTGGTTAGGCGCGGGGCGACGGTGACAGGTTTGGACTTCTCAGCTGCTATGATTTCACTTGCGACCAAAGCAGTCCCTGGTGCGCGCTTTGTCCAAGGTGATGCAATGGCGATGGACTTTGAGGATCAGTGCTTCGATGCGGTCACGATCGGGTTTGGCGTCCCGCATTTTCCGGATACAGACCGCGGTCTTTCAGAAGTTGCGCGGGTCTTGAAACCGGGCGGTAAATTGGCGTTCTCCATTTGGTACGGGAAGGGGTCAGCCGGGTCGTTCGGGTGGCTATTCGATGCGGTGGGACGGCTTGGCGATCCGTCCGTTTCATTACCCGACGGTCCAGACGCGCACCTTTTGTCGAACCGGGATGTGGCGGAAGAGATGGTCACAAAGGCGGGGTTTTCTGATGTCCAGTTCGTGGATATCCCCTCTGAGATTTGGGTGCCTAAACCGGATAGTCTTTTTGATGTCTTCGACAAGGGTGCGGTTCGCGCTGCATCGCTTCTTGGTGGACAACCAGACCATTTGCGCGATGCGATCCGCGCAGATTTGGCCGCGCGCGTTGTTGCTGAAGGGCAATCTAAAGATAGCGGGTATGTGGTTCCGGCACCGTCAGTGGCAATATCGGCGAAGCGTGTAACGGCGGCATAGCGCAGGCTGGAATGGTGCGCCATGCACTATCTATGCGCGCTCAGTGTCGGTGCGCGCGTCATCGTGTTCGATCGCTCTCTATTTCGTGCCTGCTAAAAAAACTGTTTCAAGTCAGTATATTGTGAATAAATGAGGTGCGTACCTCAAAAATTCGTAGACTTGAGGTGCGTACCTCAAATAGCATGAGCTTGTCTGATTGACGAATCGGCCACCGAGGAGGGCGGCCGACTTTCACACTGGGAGGACTATCAATGAAGAATTTGAAGCTGGCATCTGTCAGCGCGCTTACCGTCGCCGCTGCATCTATGGCAAGCACCGCACAAGCTGAAGATCTAACGCTGTGCTGGGCCGCTTGGGATCCGGCAAATGCTTTGGTCGAATTGTCCAAGGAATTTGAAAGCCAGTCTGGCCACAACATGAGTTTTGAATTCATCCCGTGGCCAAATTTTGCGGACCGCATGCTGAACGAGTTGAACTCAGGCGGCAAACTTTGCGACCTTCTGATCGGCGACAGCCAATGGATCGGTGGTGGCGCAGAGAACGGTCACTATGTGAAGCTGAACGACTTCTTCGACAAGGAAGGCATCTCGATGTCCGACTTTGCGGATGCGACGGTTTACGCATATTCGACCTGGCCAAAGGGGACGCCAAACTACTACGCGCTTCCAGCGATGGGGGATGCGAACGGCTGGTTCTACCGCAAAGATTGGTTTGCACGCGATGATATCAAAGCAGCCTTCAAAGATGCGACCGGACGTGAACTGGCTGAGCCGAAATCCCAGAAAGAGCTGCTTGAGATAGCGCAATTCTTCCAAGGTCGCGAGATCGACGGGAAAACTGTCTATGGGGCCTCTATCTTCACAGAACGTGGGTCTGAAGGCATCACGATGGGTGTCACCTCTGCGCTGTATCCTTGGGGGTTCAAGTATGAAAATACACCCGGCAGCTACGACATGGATGGCGCTGTAAATTCGCCAGAAGCTGTTGAGGCACTTGAGTTCTACAAAGAATTCTATGAGACCGCGACACCGCCCGGCTATACGAACAGCTATATGGGTGAAAGCCTTGATGCGTTCAAATCGGGTCAGGTCGCCATGGCGATGAACTGGTTTGCGTTCTTCCCCGGTCTTTATGCCGATCCAAATACGGGTGGTGATAAGATCGACTTCTTTGTGAATCCTCCGCAAAACCAAGCGGGCTCCACGCTGGGCGGCCAGGGTATTTCGGTGGTTGCGTATTCCGACAAACAGGACGCGGCGCTTGAATACATCAAATGGTTTGCCAACCCTGATGTGCAGGCGAAATGGTGGTCCCTTGGTGGGTATTCGGCACATAACTCCGTGCTGAACGATCCAGGCTTCACCGATAGTGCGCCATTTGCAGGTGACTTCCTTGAGGCGATGGGATCCGTGCAGGACTTCTGGCAAGAGCCGGCTTATGCCGAATTGCTCCTGGCCATGCAAAAGCGTCTGCATGACTATATCGTAGCTGATCAAGGGACAGCCCAAGAGGCGCTGGATAAGCTTGTCGAAGACTGGACAGAAGTCTTCGAGGACGAAGGCAAACTCTGATCTCCCTGAAGGGAATTCGCGACCCTTCTCACAAGAGCGGCGGCTCCGGACTTTGTGTCCGGAGTACGCCACCCCTATACCTTCAAGACCGGATTGAGCGATATGTCTGAAACCCCCGTCACCCGCGCGGCCGCGGCGACACCCAAGCGGGTCGCGCGCAGGATCAAGGGCCTAAGCGACCGTGCGATTGCATGGATCTTCGTGGCTCCGACGATCTTTCTGCTGCTGGCGATCAATATCTTTCCGCTGATCTGGACGATCAATCTGAGTTTCACCAATTTCAAAGCCAATCGTATTGGGCGGGAAGTCAAGAATGTCGGACTGCGCAATTACGAGCGTATTCTGACCGACAGTGACATCTGGCTGAACATGCAGGCCACTGCACACTTTCTGTTCTGGACAATCTTCTTTCAGGTGCTGATCGGCTTCACGCTGGCCTATCTGATCAACAAGAAATTCAAGGGCAACGATCTGTGGACGACCATAATCGTGCTGCCGATGATGCTGTCGCCAGCCGTCGTCGGGAACTTCTGGAAGTTTCTCTATCAACCGCAAATCGGTTTGTTCAATTACATCGTCGCATTTTTCACCGGCAAAGACCCGTCGAGTTTTGAGATGCTGGGGTCCGTGCAGCTTGCGCCGTGGTCGATTGTGATCGTGGACACGTGGATGTGGACACCGTTTGTCATGCTGATCTGTCTGGCCGGGCTGCGAAGTATTCCCGACTACATTTATGAGGCGGCAGAAGTTGATCGGGCTTCCAAGCTTCGGCAGTTCTTTACGATCACGATCCCAATGGTGCTTCCGTTCCTGATGCTTGCCGTCCTGTTCCGGGGCATCGAGAACTTCAAGATGTTCGATCTTGTCGTGCAGCTTACCGGCGGGGGGCCGGGTTCCACGACCGAACTGACGTCGATCAACCTTAAACGGGAAGCATTTGAGAAGTGGCGCACCGGCTATGCGTCCGCCTATGCGATTATCCTCTTCGTCACCGTCTTCGGGCTTGCCTCGATCTATGTGAAAGCCCTGAACAAGGTGAAAGAAAGATGAGCAGTTTTTCCGTCACAGAGCCGTCCAAACGGTCCAAGTGGTTCGCCGGTACGATGGTCGTGATCTATGCACTGGTCACGATGGTACCGCTGGCGTGGATCATGTTGACGGGGTTCAAATCCCCGGCTGATGCGATCAGCTACCCACCCAAGGTTGTGTTTGAACCGACGCTTGAGGGGTATGTGAACCTGTTCACGACACGGACCCGTCAAACGCCAGAATTTCTCGCGGCGAACCCGCCTGAGACCTGGTATGATGAGATTGTGCGCGAGTACGACATGGTCATCGCGGGCCCATCGAAATTCGGGGAGCGGTTCCTGAATTCGGTTATCATCGGGTTTGGATCGACTTTCTTGAGTATATTCTTAGGGACGTTGGCGGCATATGCCTTCTCAAGGTTCAAGATACCGCTCGCCGATGATCTTCTATTTTTCATTCTCAGTACCAGGATGATGCCGCCCATAGCGGTGGCGATCCCGATCTTCCTGATGTACCGCCAACTTGGGCTGTCCGACACGCATCTGGGGATGATCCTGCTTTATACTGGAGTGAATATCTCGCTTGCCGTGTGGCTTCTCAAAGGCTTCATCGACGAAATCCCGTTGGAATATGAAGAAGCAGCTTTGATCGATGGCTACACGCGGTTTCAAGCGTTTTACAAAGTTGTGCTGCCACAGGCGGCAACCGGAATCGCATCGACTGCCATTTTCTGCCTAATCTTTGCGTGGAATGAATATGCATTTGCCGTCTTGCTGACCTCGGGCACGGCGCAAACCGCGCCACCTTTCATCCCGACCATCATCGGCGTGGGTGGTCTGGATTGGCCAGCGGTCGCCGCAGGGGCCACGATCTTCCTGTTGCCGGTCATGATTTTCACCATCCTGCTGCGTAAACACTTGCTGCGCGGGATCACATTTGGGGCGGTTCGCAAATGAGCAATTTCTTCACAGGTCTTCTTCGCCTCCGCCGTGGTCCATGGGAAATGCTGGCCACAATCCTCATCGGACTGGGTGTCTTCATGTTGATGCAGCCATTTGCGCTGTGGCTCTACACCTATTCGTTCATCGTCACATTGGTGGGAACCGTGATGTTCATCATCGTTTCGCATTTCAAGGAGTAGCCCGGATGATGGAGACGACAGCACCAATCCTGCCCGCGCGAGATTTTGATGAGACATCTGGGTTCTATCAGAAACTAGGATTTCGAGAGACCGGTCGCTGGGATGAAGGCTATATGATCATGGTCCGGGACAAGGTTGAGGTGCACTTCTTCCTGCATCCAAACCTGGTCCCGACTTCCAGTCACCACATGGCCTATATCCGAACAGAAGACGTGGACGGCCTGAGTGATGAATTCACAAAAATCGGGCTGCCCGATAGCGGTATTCCACGCGTGGAATCTGCCGAAAACAAATCTTGGGAGATGCGCGAGATGGCGGTTGTCGACCCGAACGGAACCCTCCTTCGCATAGGGCAATTCATGTAATGGCGCAGATACAGATCAAAAACATCCGCAAGGATTTCGGCGATTTTAACGCCGTGAAGGAAAGCTCTTTCACCATCGAGGATGGTGAGTTTTTCATGCTGCTTGGCCCGTCGGGATGCGGCAAGACCACGACTTTGCGCATGATCGCGGGGCTGGAGCTGCCAACTTCAGGCGAGATCTACCTTGATGGAGAAGAGATCAGCCAGCTTCCCCCGTCAAAGCGCGATATTGCGTTTGTTTTTCAAATGTTTGCCCTCTATCCGCATATGAATGTTGGCAAGAACCTCAGCTATCCACTTGTCAGCCAAGGGATGCCAAAGGCGCAGGTCAAAGCGAAGGTTGAAGAGGTTGCCAATATCCTTGGCATTCAGGATATCTTGAAGCGTCCGGTAGGTGGCCTGTCCGGCGGGGATCGGCAGCGCGTGGCGCTGGGCCGGGCGATTGTGCGCGATCCCAAAGCATTCATGATGGACGAACCACTGGGCGCGTTGGATGCGGAGTTCCGCGAACACATGTCGGAAGAATTGCGCGCGCTGCATGACCGGATGAACGCGACCACGGTTTATGTGACCCATGATCAGCTGGAAGCCATGCAAATGGGCGACAAGATCGTGGTGATGAATAACGCTGTGGTTGAACAGTTTGGAACGCCTCAGGAAATCTATGACAAACCGGCCACGATGTTTGTTGCAGACTTCATCGGATCACCTTCGATGAATTTTTTGCGGTTTGACGGCAAGGTCGCGGAAGGTGCTCAAACTGTCGAAATGCACGGGCAGTCATTGAGTGTACCGCGCCAAGCGCAGGGGGCGTCGGGTCGTCTTGTTTTCGGTGTTCGGCCAGAACATGTAACGCTTTCAGATAGCGGCGCCTATCGCGGTGAAGTTCTGGCGACGGAATATCTGGGCACAACGCAAATCATCACGCTTGATACGCCCAATGGAGAATTGAAGGCCCGGATCGATAGTGGGCAGGTGGCGACTGTGGGTGAAAAGGTTGGCCTGGGTTTTGACGCCAAGACCGTGACGCTATTTGACGAAGCGAATGGTCAGGCCTTGCGCTCGGATCTTAATCGCGAGGTGTTGGCCCATGGCTGAGGTTGTTCTGAAAAACCTGTCCAAGTCCTTTGGCGCAGATGTTGGGGTCGACAATATCTCCATGACGATCCCGGATGGTGCGTTTGTTGTTCTTCTGGGTCCCACTGGAGCCGGGAAAACCACGACGTTGCGATTGATTTCCGGACTTGAGAAATCGGATAGCGGGGAGGTTTGGATCGACGGCCGAAATGTCGGGTCAGAGACTCCGGCGCAGCGGGATGTGGCTATGGTATTTCAGCAGTACTCGCTCTATCCGCATCTGACTGTGAAGGACAATCTGGCCTTTCCGTTGAAATCGCCAATCCTGAACACGCCTGCCGATGAGATTGATCGCAAGGTCGCTGAAGTGGCTGAGGTTTTGCAGATCAGCCATAAATTGAACAACAAAGCGACCGAGCTTTCGGGCGGCGAAATGCAGCGCGTATCGATCGGGCGTGCGTTGGTCCGTGACCCTTCGATTTACCTGATGGATGAACCGCTCAGCTCTCTCGATGCGAAGCTGAGGACAGACCTCCGGGTGGAGCTGAAACGGATTCAGGCCAATCTTGGTGCGACGATGCTTTACGTGACCCATGATCAAATTGAAGCAATGACGATGGCCACGCATGTGGGCGTTCTGAGCAATGGGAAACTGGTTCAATTCGGCACCCCGCGCGAGATTTATGAGGATCCGAACTCCCTGTATGTCGCGAGCCGCCTTGGTCTGCCGCGCATCAATATAATTCCCTCTGACATTTTTGGCGGTGTGCCGCCCGGGACCAATCAGATTGGCATGCGACCTGAACATATCACCCAAGGCTCAGGGCAGGAGGCCGAGATTAAGCGTGTCGAACATCTGGGGGATCAGACACGTTTGCATTTGAACTTGCAGGGCCACGCGATCACGACTTTGGCGGATCCTGAAACCAATTACGAGCCGGGGTCTCAGATCAAGATCGCCCCCAAAAACCCGCTTTGTTTTGACGCCGATGGCAACCGTATTCGATGAGGAGAACCCAATGAGCCAATTCATCAACACCAAAGAAAATCTGGTTACTGACGCAGTAGACGGGTTGATCAAATCATCAGGTGGCTCTTTGGCGCGGTTGGACGGGTATCCGCATATCAAGGTGGTTTGCCGTGCAGATTGGGACAAGTCCAAGGTTGCGTTGATTTCGGGCGGCGGATCGGGCCACGAACCGGCCCATGCCGGTTTTGTCGGACGCGGGATGCTGACTGCCGCCGTCTGCGGGGAGGTGTTCGCCTCCCCCTCAGTTGACGCGGTTCTGGCGGGCATTCTGGCGGTGACAGGCGATGCCGGCTGTTTGCTGATCGTGAAGAACTACACCGGTGACAGGCTGAACTTCGGCCTCGCAGCCGAACGTGCGCGGGCCTTCGGCTTGAAAGTGTCGATGGTGGTTGTGGGTGACGATATCGCTTTGCCTGATCTGCCACAGCCACGCGGTGTTGCTGGTACTTTGTTTGTCCACAAGATCGCAGGCGCGCTGGCAGAACAGGGTGCGGATTTGGACACTGTGCAAGCCGCTGCCCAGCAAACAATCGAAGCCGCAGCGTCGATTGGCATGTCGCTTGATACCTGCACGATGCCGGGGTCCGAAAAAGAAGATCGCATTCCGGCTGGCAAGGCAGAGCTTGGTCTTGGCATCCATGGCGAAGCCGGTGTCGAACAGGTGGTCCATCAAAACGCTGCGCAGGCGATGGATATGATGCTTGGCAAGTTGGAGCCGCAAATCAGCAAAGACACCCACGCGGTGATCTTGAACAATCTGGGGGGGACCACGCCGCTGGAAATGAGCGTTCTGGCGCAAGAACTCGCGAGCAACCCGAAGGCGGTAAACATCAAATATATCGTGGGTCCGGGGGCGATGATGACGGCGCTGGATATGCACGGATTTTCCCTGTCCGTGCTGCCTGTAACTCCGGACAACGAACCTTTGTTGTTGTCGGATGTTGGCGTGGCTGCGTGGCCCGGCATGAAGAAAATTGGTCCGGTCGCCGTTCAACCCTTGCCCGATGGTTTGTCCCCGATCCAACCTATTGCGTCAGAGAACCCGAAAGTGCGGGCGTTGATCGAAGAGATATGCGACCTTCTTATTGCGTCAGAAGATGACCTGAATGCACTGGATGCAAAGTCAGGCGACGGCGACACGGGAAGCACACTGACAACCGCGGCGCAGGCCTTGAAGACATCGCTTGACCGGATGCCGCTTGCGGATCTGACACAACTGTTCCGCGCGATCAGTAATGAGCTTAGCCAGACAATGGGCGGATCGTCAGGCATTATCCTGTCGATTTTCTTCGGGGCGACGGGGGACGCTTGTGCCAATGGCAAACCCACCGCTGCAGCGCTTTTGGCCGGTCTTGAGCGGATCAGTGAGGTTGGTGGCGCACAAGCCGGAGATCGGACGATGATCGACGCGTTGGAACCAGCCTTGAAAGCGTTGCCGAATGGTCTTGCGGCGGCGGCTCAAGCTGCGCGAAAAGGCGCGGACGACACCGCTTCGATTGGCCGTGCCAAAGCAGGACGGTCCTCCTATGTGCCAGAGGAAAACTTGCTTGGTCACAATGACCCCGGAGCGGAAGCTGTCGCGCGGCTGTTTGAGAAGTTGGCCTGAATGATTGGACGCAGATGACCACAGACCAAGGATCAAACCCGAAACCCACCGCCCATGATGTGGCGCGCGAAGCGCAGGTCAGCTTGGCGACGGTTGACCGTGTTTTGAACAATCGCGATGGCGTGCGTGAGGCCACTGTGAAGCGGGTGAATGGTGCGATTGAAAAACTTGGATATGTTCGTGATCTGACCGCTGCAAATCTGGCCCGAAAACGCACATACCAATTCGTCTTCGTGCTTCCGGATGGTCAGGGGCAATTTCTGACAGGGCTTCGCAAATCAATCACCGAAGCAGTGGAAAACGCGCTTTATGAACGGATTTCGGCGCGTACGATCCTGATCTCCAGCCGCAATCAGGTGGCGCTGACCAAACAACTAAAGGCGCTTGACCCTGACGAAATCGACGGGCTTGCGATTATGGCGCATGAAACACCGATCGTGCGTGACACCATCGCGCGGCTAAAGAAAAGCGGTGTCGCTGTGGTGTCCATTGTCGCCGACCAACCAAATTCCGAACGTGATCATTTCGTAGGTTTCGACAATGTCTATGCAGGCCGAACCGCAGCCACTTTGTTGGGGCGTTTTGTCGGGCCGCGTGAGGGGAAAGTCGCTGTTGTCGTCACCTCGATGCATGCGCGCGATATGATTGAGCGCCGGCTGGGTTTTGATAGTGTCATGACGGAGCAGTTTCCAAACCTGACGCCGCTTCCCAGTATTGAAGCTTATGATGACGCTGATACAGCGCGCGACCTGACCCGTCGATGTCTCAGCGAGAATGACGACGTGGTTGCGGTGTATTCCGTCGGCGCAAGTGTGCGTGGCGTAGCTGATGCGCTGCTCAGTTATGATGCGCCACAGCGTTTGATCTGCGTTGATCATGAGCTTACCGAAAATTCTCGGGAACTTCTGGAGCAAGGTGTTTTGGACGCCGTCATCAATCAAAACACAGGGCATCTGGCGCGAAGTGCGCTGCGGGTTATGCGGGCGAAATGTGACAACGCGCCGGTTCTAGCGTCGCAAGAACATATCCGAATTGAAGTCTTGATCCGCGAGAACTTACCCAGACGCCCCTGACCATTCATCACGACAAACCCTGGAGGACACCTCATGAAAAATATCAAAGGACCCGCATTGTTTCTGGCACAATTTGCTGGCGATGAGGCACCGTTTAATTCTTGGGATGCAATCACGAAATGGGCCGCGGATTGTGGATACAAGGGTGTTCAGGTTCCAAGCTGGGATGGCCGCTTGTTTGATCTGGCAAAAGCTGCCGAAAGCAAAACCTATTGCGATGAATTCAAAGGCCAGGCCGGTGAGAACGGCATAGAGGTGACCGAGCTTTCGACCCATCTTCAAGGCCAGCTTGTTGCCGTGCACCCGGCCTATGACGCAGCATTTGACGGTTTCGCGGACCCATCGGTTCATGGCAACCCAAAGGCGCGGCAGGAATGGGCGGTCGATCAGGTGATGAAGGCCATTTCGGCATCGGCCAATATGGGGATCAAAAACCACGTCACGTTCTCTGGGGCATTGGCGTGGCCTTACGTCTATCCGTGGCCACAACGTCCTGCTGGACTTGTTGAAACAGCCTTTGATGAACTTGCTGCGCGCTGGCGTCCGATTTTGGATCATGCGGACGCACATGATGTGAACATCTGCTACGAAATCCACCCTGGCGAGGACCTGCATGACGGCATCACCTTTGAGATGTTTTTGGATCGCGTAGACGGCCACGCACGCTGCAATATGCTTTACGATCCATCGCATTACGTCCTGCAATGCCTCGATTATCTCGACAATATCGATATCTACAAAGACCGGATCAAGATGTTCCACGTCAAAGACGCGGAGTTCAATCCGACCGGTCGGCAAGGTGTCTATTCAGGGTATCAACCTTGGGTGGATCGTGCGGGTCGGTTCCGGTCTTTGGGTGATGGGCAGGTTGATTTCAAAGCGATATTTTCGAAGCTTGCCGCGATGGATTTTGATGGCTGGGCCGTTGTCGAATGGGAATGTTGTCTGAAACATCCTGAGGATGGTGCGCGCGAAGGGGCGCAGTTCGTCAAAGATCACATCATCCGCGTGACGGAACGGGCCTTTGATGATTTTGCCGATGGTGGCACCGATGAAGCTGCAAACCGGAAAATGTTGGGGATTTCTTGAGATGGCACGCATCAGGCTTGGAATGGTTGGTGGCGGCAATGACGCCTTTATCGGCGGGGTCCACCGGATCGCGTCACGGATAGATGATCGCTACGAACTGGTCGCGGGGGCGCTGTCGTCAACGCCGGAGAAATCGCAGGCGTCTGGGGAAGCGCTGGGACTGCCGCGGATCTATGATGACTTCAAACAGATGGCCATTCGCGAGGCGCGTTTGAAAAACGGGATTGAAGCGGTTTCCATCGTTACGCCCAATCATGTCCACTACGCAGCCGCGCGGGAATTTCTCAAACGCGGCATTCATGTCATCTGCGACAAGCCGCTGACCTCGACGCTTGGGGATGCGAAGAAACTGGTAAAGGCTGCGGAAAGCTCAGACGCTCTGTTTATCCTGACCCACAATTACACAGGCTATCCGATGGTGCGGCAGGCGCGGGAGATGGTTGCCGCGGGTGAGATTGGAAAAATCCGGGTGGTTCAGGTTGAATATCCGCAAGATTGGCTGACACAGCACGAAGATTTCAAGCAAGCGGAATGGCGGACTGATCCCGCGCGCTCCGGTGCCGGGGGGTCAACTGGCGATATCGGCACGCACGCGCATAACCTGGCCCGGTTTATCACGGGGCTGGAGGTCGAAAGCCTGGCTGCTGATCTGGATGCTTTCGTTCCGGGCAGGCAGGTTGACGACAATGGCCACGTGATGCTGCGGTTTGAGGGTGGTGCGAAGGGGATGCTTTGGTGTTCGCAAGTGGCGCCGGGCAACGAAAACGCGCTTCGGATAAGAATTTATGGCGACAAGGGTGGTCTGGAATGGGCGCAGGAAGATCCAAACTACCTTTGGCACGCCCCCTTCGGAGAACCTAAGCGCTTGATTACGCGAAATGGTGCCGGTGCTGGACCTGCTGCCGCCCGGATGAGCCGCGTGCCACCTGGCCATCCCGAAGGATATCTTGAGGGTTTTGCAAATATCTACAGCGAGGCGGCGGATGCGATCGAAGCGCGACGCGACGGGGCCGCCCTTTCCGATGATGTGATTTTCCCAACAATTGATGACGGGTTGCGCGGTGTGCAGTTCATTGACGCGTGCGTCAGATCATCGGCGCGAAACGCAGCATGGGTAAAGCTATAGCGACCAGAGGCACCTAGGCGGCTTCCCGTTTTCCTTTGGACCAGAAATCGAGCAAGGTGTTGGCCATCTCGGACCTGATATCTGCATAGATCGCGACGTCCAGCGGTTCTTTGCCAAGCGAGTTTGCCAAAGACACGAGGTTGCCGTTCTCAAGCTCCCGATAGGCCATACTGAAAGGCACCCAGCCAACACCAAGGCCTTTGATGACCAGCTCTAGAATACCGCTTGAAAACGCGGTCAGGCAAACTGTGTTGGTGCTGCCGCCGGGCGTTCCGAAGGGGCGCAATCCTTGTTTCAGCACCTCGCCGAAATAGCTGTTTTCGGGATAGACAATCGCGGGTGTGTCTTCGGGAACGGCACCATTGTCGCGAACGGTATAGCGCAATGCCCCGCCGACAACAGGAACCAGAAAATCCGTCCCCCAAAGGGCGCGTTTGACATTCGGTCCGAATTCCAATGGACCGACGGCCTCGGCCTCGTAGCAAAGCAGCATACTTGTGTCGCCGCGCAGAAACATCGTGACGCAATCGCTCAGGTTTCCAGCGCGCAGGCGAAAGTTTAGCCCGGGGAACGCGTCCTTGGCCCGCAAGGCAAGATCAGGAAACATCGAATGGACCGGTGCGTGCTGCGCTGCGATCGGTACGGTCGAGCTGGTAGGTTCGTAATGTGCAACTTTTGTACGCAATTCCTTTAGTCGGGAGGCAAGCGCACGAATTTCCATCTCGTTGGATGCAAGGGCCGGGCTTATCGCGACACGGTTGGTTTTCCGGTCCAGAACCGGTGTGCCGAGCCAGGTTTCAAAGGCCCGAATACGTCGTGAAAACGCAGGCTGGGTTATGTTTCGCCGTTCCGCGGCACGTGTCAGGTTCCCTTCTTCCAGCAAGGTCAGAACGTCATCCAGCCATCGTAAATCCACAGTATTCTCCCGCTACCCATATAAATTGTATGGGTGGCCTTAGAAAAAAGCACTATTTTTTTGACTAACTGTTGGAAATGCTTGGGGTCGATTCAACTGGGAGGATCTTGAGGCGTGACACAAACTGAACAACTCGCCGCGCGGAAAGCGCCTGCGCATGATGATTTGACGGCTAGCCTCTGCAAGCAGTTGTCTATTGCGCTTGCGAAATTCCCCCGGCTTCCCCTTGGACATTTTCCGACACCTTTGGAACCTATGGACCGACTGAGCGAAGTTTTGGGTGGCCCAAGACTATGGGTCAAACGCGATGACTGCACCGGCCTGTCAACTGGAGGCAACAAGACGCGCAAGCTGGA
Source organism: uncultured Litoreibacter sp. (assembly GCA_947493265.1). Taxonomy (GTDB): domain Bacteria; phylum Pseudomonadota; class Alphaproteobacteria; order Rhodobacterales; family Rhodobacteraceae; genus Litoreibacter. The sequence goes on from CANLQL010000001.1 coordinate 462,664, forward strand.
ATTTCTGATGGCGGATGCGGTCGAAAAGGGTGCCGACACGATCATCACGCAAGGTGCTACGCAATCCAACCATGCCCGCCAGACAACCGCGGCTGCGGCCAAGCTGAATATGGAATGCCATATCCTTCTTGAAGACCGAACAGGGTCCAATGATCCCAACTACATCCTGAACGGAAACGTGCTGCTGGATCGCCTGCATGGGGCCACGGTGTCCAAGCGCGGCTCTGGCGAGGATATGAACGCCGAGATGGAGTCCCTTGCCGCTGATCTGCAGCGCAAAGGCAAGAAGACCTACATCATTCCAGGCGGTGGATCGAACACAACCGGGGCGCTGGGCTATGTCAATTGCGCCCGTGAATTGGTCGAGCAAGCGACAAATATAGGGCTTAAGATTGATGCGTTGGTGCATGCGACTGGCAGCTCTGGCACGCAGGCGGGCCTTGTGACCGGTCTGGCTGCGATCCAAAGTGATATCCATCTTTTGGGGATCGGCGTGCGGGCACCTCAGGAAAAACAAGAAGGTATGGTCTTCGATCTAGCGACAAAAACCGCTGACATCCTTGACCCGGTCGTGAACATTTCCCGTCAGGACGTGCGTGCAAACTGCGACTATGTCGGCCCGGGTTACGGATTGCCAACAGATGGGATGATCGCGGCTATCAAGCTTTTGGCGCAAACCGAAGGGCTGTTGTTTGACCCGGTCTATTCGGGAAAAGGTCTGGATGGTTTGATCGACCAGATCAAGAAAGGCTACTTTGACGGGATGGACAACGTCGTCTTCCTGCATACCGGTGGCAGTGCGGCCCTATTCGGATACTCCGAAACCTTCGGACTGCCGGGCTACGAATAAAAACAAAAAAACCACTCAACGATATCCAACAAGGAGAACTAAAACATGTCATTTACGAAAACTCTGATTGGTGCTGCGCTGCTGAGCTCTGTCAGCGCGACCGCATTTGCCGAAGAGGTCAAAATCGGCGTTCCGTCTTGGACAGGGGCACAAGCGATAGCCTATGTGCTGGGCGAGGTCGTGACATCGCGCATTGGCGGTACAGTTGAATATGTTCCGGGCAACAACGCGACGATCTTCCAGGCGATGGACCAAGGCAAAGGCGACATTGACGTACATCCGGATGTGTGGCTGCCGAACCAGGAAAGCTTCACAAACAAATATGTCGAAGAAGCGGGCACCGTGACCCTTTCGTCCAACCCTTATGAAGGTAACCAGGGTTTCTGCGTGACCAAGGATTTCGGCGAAGCGAACAACATCACAGACATTACCGATTTGGGGCGTCCTGATGTTGCTGCACTGATGGACAGCGATGGGAACGGTAAAGGCGAAATGTGGATCGGTGCGCCGGGGTGGGCGTCTGCGAACGTGAACGAAGTAAAGACCCGCGACTACGGTCTTTTGGATTTCATCGAGCCTATCCGCGCCGAGGAAGCTGTCAAAACTGCGCGGATCAAAGACTCTGTTGCGAAGGGCGAGGGCTATGCATTCTACTGCTACACGCCACACGCCGTTTGGTTCCAGTTCGACGTAAAAATGCTGACAGAGCCTACATACGATCCGGCCAAATATGTGATGGTGCAGCCATCTGATGATGCGGATTGGTATGATAAGTCGAACGTTGCGACCAAAGATGCCCTGAAACAGGTGCAGATCGCTTGGTCAAACTCACTCGTGGATCGGTCCCCGGCAATCGCAGAATTCTTCACGAATTTCGCGCTGACGTCTGAGGATGTGGGCGGTCTTGCGTTTGAGATCAGCTCCAACGGGAAAGAGCCTGCGGAAGCCGCGAAAGAATGGGTCGAAGCCAATTCGGACCGCGTTGACGCGATGCTGGGCCTCTAAGTTTAACGACTGAAAAGACTGCAGCGCCCGCTTATGTGTGGGCGCTGCATGACAATCGGGGTGGGTTCCATATCATGCACGACGATACCGTCATTGAAATCTCCAACGTGTGGAAGATCTTTGGGGCCAAGCCCGAAGCCGCCCTGCAAGCCATTCGGGATCGGGGCTTAACAAAAGCAGAGGTGCTTCGCGAATTTAACGCCGTTGTCGGTGTTGCCGATGTCAGCTTGTCGGTCAATCGTGGCGAGATTTTCTGCATCATGGGCCTTTCTGGCAGCGGAAAGTCCACGCTGGTGCGCCATTTCAACCGATTGCTGGAGCCAACGGCCGGGAAAATTGAGATCGAGGGCATCGATGTCATGGGCCTTGGAACGAAGGAGCTTCAACAGTTCCGCAATCAGAAGATCGGCATGGTTTTTCAGAACTTCGCGCTGATGCCGCACAGGTCGGTGTTGGACAATGTCGCGATGCCGTTGGAAATTCGCCAGGTCGCCAAGAACGAACGAATGCGACAGGCTGCAGCCATTCTTGATATCGTCGAGCTTGGTGCATGGGCGTCGAAATTCGCACATGAGTTATCAGGCGGTATGCAGCAGCGGGTTGGGCTCGCGCGTGCGCTGGCAGCCAACCCAGACGTTTTGCTGATGGACGAGCCGTTTTCTGCGCTTGATCCGCTAATTCGTCGCCAGCTGCAGGATGAGTTCATTCGGCTGTCAAAAATTCTTAAAAAGACAACGGTCTTTATTACGCATGATCTGGACGAAGCGGTTCGCATCGGTGACCGGATCGCGATTATGCGCGACGGGAAGATGGTCCAGATGGGCACTGCCGAGGATATCGTGATGAACCCGGCGGATGAGTATGTCGCTGACTTCGTGGCGGGGATTTCGCGATTGAAAGTGGTTCATGCCAAAGCGGTTATGCGACCCATTGAAACATATATCGCAAGCCAAGGTGCGCTGCCTGCTGATGCGCCACGCGTTCAAAGCGAAGAAACGCTGAGCAACCTGATCAACATGGCAATAGATGACGAAAGCCCGATCCTTGTGGAGGATGGCGGCAAAAGTGTGGGCGTCATCAACCGCGCGGATCTGTTGCGAACGGTGATCGAAGGGACGGAGGTCTCATGAAAGACGAATCTATCAATCCGCTTGAAGACACAGAAAGCGAAGCAGCGCTTGCCTACGCGGAAGAGCGGCGGGAAAACATTCGCACGTTCGTGCGCACAAACCCGGATTACTATATCGCCAATTTTGACCGGGTTGGCGCATCGGCGCGGTTTATTCCGACGTTCAATTTGATGGCCGGACTATTTGGCCCGATTTGGTTTGGTGCACGTGGTCTGTGGTCCTGGGCGCTGTCTTTTCTGATCATCGAAGCTGTTGCCTTCGTGCAGATTGCCCGCGGCATGTTCGGGGATCTGGGGGCGGATGCGATGGCACGTATCGCATCCATCGAGGGGACATTGGAACTGCGCCGTAAGCAACTTGCAGCGGCCATCGAAAACGGCTCGGACCGGGTGGATGCGTTCCAGCGGGCGGTTGATGGTCTGGAGGCCAATATCGGCGGCATCCGCGCGGAGGCTGAAGCGCTCGCGGCGACGGGTCCGACGATTGTCCTGACGGGTGTTATTATTCTGGTTCTGGCCAAGGCGGTGCAATCCGTGGTGGCAAATTGGGCGTTGGAAGCGAAGTTTTCAGACTGGCTGTCTGACCGATCCATTCGGTCTGGGATGCCGGTTTCGCAAATCGTGTTCAGCGCTTGTTTTCTGGTGCTGATCGTTGCTGTCGCAATGGTGCATTACAGCTTTCCGAACAGATACGCGCTTCTCAGTGATTTCCCGACCAACCCAGAAATTCGCCTGACCAGTATCGACGGGGTCGAGGCATTTTTCAATTGGGCCGTGCTCAACGGTGAAGCGCTGTTTGACGGGATCACCTACTGCATTCGGCTGATGCTGGATGCGTTGGAGCTGATTTTTGTCAGCACACCTTGGATCGTCATCGCCGCTGTGATCATCCTCCTGACCTGGCTTACAGCAGGCGTTCGCATGGCGATTTATTCTGGCGCTTTCCTGTCCTACATGGGCCTTCTGGGCTTCTGGGAAAAAGCCATGACGACGCTTGCGCTTTTGGGGACGGCGGCGTGTTTGTCGATCATCATCGGTATTCCATTGGGTATGTTCGCGGCCCGTAGACCAAGGTTCTATTCCTTTATTCAACCGATCATGGACTTCATGCAGACAATGCCAGCCTTCGTATTCATGATCCCGGTGATCGCATTCTTCGGAACAGGGAAGCCTGCCGCAGTTGTCACGACCATGATCTTTGGCGGCACGCCAGTGGTTCGCTTGACCGTCTTGGGTTTACGCGGGGTGCCTGAAAGCGTCCGCGAAGCCGCGATCAGTTTTGGGGCAAATAAGTGGTATTTGTTGACCAAAGTGGATCTGCCGCTTGCTAGCCCATCTATCAGGGCCGGAATTAACCAGACGATCATGCTGTCGCTTGCGATGGTCGTTGTGGCCTCGCTGATCGGTGCGAAGGGGCTTGGCGAAGACGTGTTGGAAGCCTTGCAATATGCAAATGTCGGGCAGGGGATCCTTGCAGGCTTCGCCATTCTCTTCTGCGCAATGATCCTTGATCGCATCGTGCAGGGTCAGCGGAAGTGAGGACCCTCGTCTTTGTCCATGGGTTCATGGGCGGAAGCGCGCAATGGGATTGCTTGCGGCCACGGCTTTCAGACAAGTTCGATTTGATCACCGTTGATCTTCCGGGGTTCGGCGCAAACAGCCACCTTCCAGTTCTGGATCGGATAGACGGGTTTGCGGATTGGGTTATCGCAGAGCTGCGCGCCAAAGGGATTGAGCGGTATCACCTGCTGGGCCATTCCATGGGCGGTATGATCGCGCAGGAGATCGCCCGAAAAGATGTGGGACGGATCGACCGGTTGGTGCTCTACGCGACCGGGTCAGTTGGGATTATTCCGGGCCGGTTTGAAACGATCAGCGAAAGTAAGGCGCGCGCGCAAGCGGATGGGGCACAGGCAACGGCGCGCCGGATCTCGGCGACTTGGTTCTTAGAAAATGAAGCTGCATCTGAATATGACAGCTGCTCGAAGATCGCCACGCAGGCGTCCCTTCCTGCAATTCTTGCGGGTCTGGATGCGATGGAAGGATGGTCTGGCAAAGATGCGCTTTCGAAGCTGGAATTTGAAACGTTGGTGCTTTGGGGAGACAAAGATCGGACCTATTCCTGGGAACAGACGCAAATTCTGTGGTCCCAGATCCCGAAAGCCAATTTGGCAGTCGTACCGGGATGTGCACATGCAGTTCACCTTGAGAAAACCGATCTGTTCGTCAGTCTGCTGATCGACCACTTGGCTGTTTGATATGAAGTGGTCGCTCAAGCGTGTCAGGCGGTCTCGCTAACGTTTTTGCTATCCATTCGCCATCATTGGTAACCCTTGCATCGATTGGGTGAGTACGGGGTACCGGTCCGTCAGATAGTTCAGGTTGACCAGCGCAAGTCGCGCATGTTCCCGCGTAACCGCCTCGGCCCGGCTGCCCTCCCGCTTCTTGATCGCATCAAGGATGGATCGGTGTTGGCGCTGTGCGTAGCCAAGCGAGTCTTGAAAATCCGGGATGAGCGCCTGATCACTCAAGAAGGCGGACGGGGATGCAAAAGGCAAAAGCGCCATGCGTTCGGCTTCGCGCTGGATCAGCGTACTTCCTGAAAGCTGCGCGATAAGGTCGTGAAACCTGGCGTTTTCGTGGACATACTGATCGAAATCAATTCCGTCAGGTCCATTCAACGCTGCGTCGATCTGGTCGAGGGATGCTTCCGCGTCGGCCAGCAGTTTTGGATCGGGCCCTCGTTCAGCGGCCATACGCGCGGCGGTACCTTCGATGACGCTGCGGATCTCAATCGCATCAGCGATATCTTCTTTTGTGAACACAGCGACGCGGCAACCACCTGTTCTGATGCGTTCCAGCAAGCCCTCTGCGACCAGCCTGTCCATCGCCTGGCGCAAAGGTGTTCGGGACAATCCCAACCGCTTGGCGACGGCGACCTCAGACAGGCGCTGACCTTCGGCAAATTCACCAGTCAGGATCAGCGAACGGAGGCCAAGCAACGCTTTGTCCAATTGGCTTAGGTGTCTCGATTTCACAAAAAACTCCTGTTTCTTCGGCCTTTTCGGACTGTCTTGGGGTCGGGTTGTATACATCCACGCTGGTTTTTGTACGGCCTTGGCCCAGTTGACCCCGATTCCTTGGAGAATTCCAGCAGAAAACTGAATTTCTGTATACAATAATAGACGATGGAGAATAAATTGGTAATATTTTTTTACTGATTTGAATTTTCGTATGTCGGTTTTAGATGCTCTGTTCTTATATGGCGGTTCAGATTTAATAGGATCCTGGCAGGTGGCTCAGTTTTCCGTCATAGATATAAATAATAACGATAACATTATATTAGGCGATATGTGCCGGTGCGTTTTATCAAAAACGCTCTGCAGCTAAGGAGGATGCCATCTCAAGCGACAGGTCTGTTTGCGACAATTCTTACATATGGTCTGTGGTATACCTGTATACATTTAGGGCTTGTCAGAGTGGTTCGCTTTGTAAGATGATTTAAATAGATCGCGCGTTGCCCGCGCTGGGTTCGGTGTTTTCTCAAGCGTCGGCCTCAGTGGTGGGTCTTCATTCGTATCTAAAAAGAAGCCTGACAGAGCCATGACTAGGGTCCTGCGCATGGCATATTCCTTGGGAGGAAACATGACTAATAAACTCAACCGCAGAAAATTTCTGCGCGGCTCGGCTGTTGCTGGTGCCGCTGCCTTGGCGACGCCCGCAATCGCGGATGGTCACGGCACAACACTCAAGATGCAAGCTGCCTGGGGCGGCGGTATCTTCCTTGAAAACGCACAGTCTTTCGCGAACCGCGTCAATGAGATGTCTGGCGGATCGCTGACGATCGAAGTTCTGTCAGTCGACTCGGTCGTTAAGACAAGCCAGATGCAAGACGCGGTACATCGCGGCGTTCTGGACGCTGCACACTATGTGCCAGCGTATTGGTACGGTAAGTCAAAAGCCGCGTCACTGTTCGGCACCGGTCCTTGCTTTGGCTGGTCGAGCCAGGAAGTTCTGGGCTGGGTCCACGCGGGCGGCGGTCAGGAGCTGTTTGACGAGCTTATGGATTCGCTGCGTCTGAACGTTGTGTCCTTCTTCAACTCTCCGATGCCGGCACAGCCTCTGGGCTGGTTCAAGGAAGAGATCAAAGACGCATCTCAGATGAGCGGTCTGAAGTACCGGACTGTTGGTCTTGCTGCTGACGTTCTGCTGGAAATGGGCATGTCGGTTGTTCAGTTGCCTGGAGGTGAAATCCAGCCAGCGATGAAATCCGGTCTGATTGATGCGGCTGAATTCAATAACCCGACATCTGACCGCGACTTTGGTATGCAGGACGTGTCCAAGCACTACCACTTGGCATCATTCCACCAGAGCCAGGAGTTCTTCGAAGTCACGATCAACAAGGACAAGTTCAACTCCTTGTCGGCTGAACACCAGGCGATCATCAAGAACGCGTCGATGGCCGAAAACTCCGGCTTCTTCTGGGGCAACACGAAGCGTTACTCTGATGACTTGCTGAAGCTGCAAGAATCCGATGGCGTGAATGTGTACCGCACGCCAGACAGTGTGATGGCAGCACAGCTTGAGGCTTGGGACAAAGTGACCGCACGAATTGCCGAGGACGATCCGTTCTTTGCAAAGGTCATGGACTCGCAAAAGGCCTACGCGAAGGATGTGATGAACTATCTCAACCTGAACCAGCCTGATTACAAGCTGGCCTACAACCACTACTTCGGTTGATCTAACCAAACGACAACAGAATGTCCGGGTGTTCGCGCCCGGGCATTTCGCGCATCGGGCAGCGTGCACAGAGAGTTTTGTGCGGACTTAAAGGGGTAGAAACTTCATGAAATTTGTTCACGCCATCGAAGGCTTGAGCCTTTGGGTCGGACGTGCCTTTGGATGGTGCATTCTGATCCTGACACTATCGGTGTCCTACGAAGTGTTCGTGCGCTACGTGCTTAACGCGCCCACCGTGTGGGCGTTTGATATGATGATCCAAATGTACGGCGCGCTATTTCTGATGTGCGGTGCCTATGCTTTGGCGCAAGACACGCATGTACGTGCCGACGTGATCTACCGCCTCTGGCCGATCAAGGTCCAAGCAGGGATGGATTTCCTGCTGTATTTCATTTTCTTCTTCCCCGGTATCTTCGCCCTTGTTTGGTACGGATGGGAAATTGCCTCCGACAGCTGGCGCTACAAGGAAGTCAGCTTCAACAGCCCGGCAAGTATTCAGATTTACTTCTTCAAGACGCTCATCCCGGTTTCCGGTGGATTGCTGGCCCTTCAGGGACTGGCGGAACTTGTTCGCTGTGTGATCGCCATGCGCACCGGTGCTTGGCCCGAACGTCTTGCCGATGTGAAAGAAACAGAAGACCTGCTTTCCGATGCCGATCTCGAAGAGATCAGTGCAATACACCCCAGCAATCACTAAGCCGCTTGGCGCTTCTAGAAAGATAAAAAGATGACAGATCCCCAAGTCGCTTTGGTAATGCTCGGATTGTTTATTTTCCTTGTATTGCTTGGTTTTCCGATCGCCTTCACGCTGTTGGCGATGGGTGTGGCCTTTGGCTACTACGCCTATTCGAACGGGCAGCCGATTGAGACGTTCTCGGATATTTTCAATAACAACATATTCTACCTGCTGAACCAGAACACCTATTCGGTGATGGAGAATCCGACGCTTGTCGCGATCCCGCTATTTCTGTTCATGGGCTATGTGGTGGAGCGCGCGAATATCGTCGATAAGCTGTTCTTCTCGCTTTATCAGGCGGCGCGGAACCTGCCCGGCAGCTTGGCGATTGCTGCGCTTTTAACATGCGCAGTATTCTCGACGGCATCAGGCATTGTTGGCGCGGTTGTGACGTTGATGGGACTGCTGGCATTCCCGGCGATGGCCAACGCGGATTACAACAAAAGTTTTGCGGCAGGTGTGATCTGTGCGGGTGGGACGCTGGGCATCCTGATCCCGCCCTCGATCATGTTGATCGTCTATTCTGCAATTGCGGACCTGTCACCGTTGCGTCTTTACGCGGCGGCTGTGTTCCCCGGATTGCTGCTTGCTGGCCTTTATATCTGCTACGTGATCATTCGGGTTTGGTTTAACCCGGCATTGGCACCCAAACCCAGCATGGAGGATATCCCCCCCAAACGGGAGATTTACCTGAACTTGTTGGTCAGCTTTGTTCCGTTGACAGTGCTGATTGCGCTTGTCTTGGGCTCCATCCTTGGCGGGCTCGCGACACCTGCCGAAGCAGCTGCGATGGGCGCGTTGGGTGGCATGGTCTTGGCCGTTCTTTATCGGTCGATGACCTGGACGAAGCTGAAAGAAAGCGTGTTCCTGACGGCGAAAGCAACCGCGATGGTTTGCTGGCTCTTTGTTGGATCGTGGACCTTTGCCTCTGTTTTTTCCTATCTCGGTGGCCATGACATCATCGCCGATTGGGTTGGTGCGCTAGATCTGGAGCCGTGGCAGTTCCTGGTGCTGGCGCAGGTCATTATCTTCTTGCTAGGCTGGCCACTGGAGTGGTCAGAAATTCTGATCATCTTCGTGCCGATCTTCCTGCCGCTTCTCGATGTTTTCGGGGTGAACCCGTATTTCTTCGCGATGCTGGTGGCGCTGAACCTGCAAACATCATTCCTGACCCCACCGATGGCCATGTCGGCGTATTACCTAAAAGGGGTGCTCAAAAACCAGATCGAGCTGATGGAGATTTTCCGCGGTATCATGCCATATCTGGGGATCGTGATCTTTACGATGGTGCTGATGTATCAGTTCCCAGGCATCGCGCTGTGGTTCCCTGACTTCCTGTTCGGTGAATACATCCCGTGATCAAGGACGCCTATACACTCACTGCAACCGAGGCGCTGGCTGCCATCGCTGCGGGGCGCTTGTCATCCGTTGCGTTGGTGCAATCCTGCCTTGAGCGGATTGAGGAAACCGACAAGGCCATCAAGGCCTGGGCCTTCCTCGACCCGGACGCGGCATTGGCGCAGGCAGCGGAATGCGACCGCATTCGCAAAGCGGGTCTGGCGACCGGTCCGCTGCACGGCATTCCCGTCGGCTTGAAAGATATCATCGACACGGCCCGGATGCCCACGCAACGGGGTACACCGATCTTTGCGGATCGCCAAACAGCCGATGTTGCGCGGCTGGTTGAACATCTGCGGGAGGCAGGCGCTGTGATCATGGGTAAAACCGTCACCACAGAGCTTGCATTCGTCCATGCAAACGAAACCCGAAATCCGCATAACCCGGATCACAGCCCAGGTGGGTCCTCAAGCGGCTCTGCCGCCGCGGTTGCAGCACAGCAAATCCCGCTGGCGATCGGAACCCAGACCAACGGCTCAGTTATTCGGCCAGCGTCGTTCTGCGGGATTTTCGGGTTGAAGCCGACACGCGGTACAATTTCGCGCAGCGGTGTTCTGCAAACATCCGTTTCGCTGGATCAAGTTGGATGTTTTGGGCGCACTCTGGCCGACGTCGCGCTATTGACTGATGCAATCGCGGGCTATGATCAGAATGACCCGGCCAGCTTTGCCCGGCCGCGCCCAGATATGTCGGCGGGTGCTGCAGCGGATGTTCCGGTTCCGCCGGATCTTGCCTGGTTTGACTTACCGTTCAATGATCGCTTGTCCGCCGACGCGCTGGACGGTTTTGATGCGGTGCTCGATATCCTTGGACCAAGGGTGAAGCGGATGGAGCCTGCCGATACGTTGTCCAATCTGGTCGCTGTGCAAGCGCGCATCCATGAATATGAGATTGTCCAGCATCAGGCGGAGGTCTTCGATACCCATTGGGATCAAATCAGCGACACGCTGAAACCGGTGATCGAACGGGCGCGCCAAATTACAAAGACAGAATATGAAGACGCATTGGCGGTGAAAACCTCGGCGGAGGCGTTCTTTGAGGACTTCTTCATTGAATTTGATGCAATCGTTGCGCCATCTGCGTCGGGTGAGGCCCCAAAATTTGGCAATGGCACCGGCGATCCGATATTCTGTACCTTATGGACATTGGCGGGTTTGCCCAGCGTGAACTTGCCGTTGCTGGTTGGGGAAACAGGGCTGCCGATTGGCGTACAGCTTATCGGCCCATGTGAAAAAGACGACCGATTACTTCGAACTGCGCGTTGGTTGCAAGCTCATCTCGCGGACTCTGTGGATTAGAAAAGGATTTAACATGTCATACACGACCAAATTGATTGTTGGCCTTATCGGGACAGGGATCCTGTGTGTCTTCATCGGCGGCCTATCCCAAAGTATCTCCAGCGGCTTTGCGGGTTTCTACGGAGGGCTGCCATTCATGGTCATCGCCATCGTGGTTTGCGCCATGGCGGTCTATGATTTCTGGGATGAATGCGTCCGCAAGAAATGAGCAAGAAACGCCTTTGGATCACGCGCAGATTGTCTGACGCGACCCTTGAGCGCGCTGAGCGGGACTATGACACTGTCGTAAATCACGAAGACGAACCGGGAAGTGCCGCAGATCTGATTGCGGCCAGCGCCGAGTTTGATGCAATCATTCCCTGTCACTCGGAACATTTATCGGCGGATGTTGTTGCGCAGTTTTCTGACCGCTTGAAGATCGTCGCCAACCACTCCGTCGGGGTGGACCATTGCGACTTACCCGCATTGAAAAAGCGCGGCATCGTGGTGACGAACACACCTGATGTCTTGTCGGATGCGACGGCAGAACTTGCGATGCTATTGATGCTTGGGGCGGCGCGCCATGCGGTGGCTGGCGACCGGATTGTACGGTCTGGCGCTTGGGACAGCTGGTCGCCTGCATTTATGGTCGGCAAACAGGTGACCGGTGCGCGTTTGGGGATTGTCGGAATGGGTCGCGTGGGGAAAGCGTTCGCCGCAAAAGCGCGGGGGTTTGACATGGAGATTCATTACTTCAACCGATCGGAATTGCCACCTGATCAAGCGCAGGGGGCGACGTATCATGACAACATTGAAAGTCTGTTGGGTGTTGCTGATTTCTTGTCGCTGCACTGCCCAGCAACACCGGAAACGACCAATCTGATGAATGCAGACCGGTTTGCGCTTCTTCCGAAAGGCGCTGTTGTGGTCAACACCGCTCGCGGTGCTTTGGTTGATGAGGCGGCCCTTCTCGATGCGATCAAGACAGGCGATGTCAGTGCAGCAGGGCTTGATTGTTTTCAGACGGAACCCGGCGGCAACCCGGCCTTCGCTAATCATGAAAATATCTTCATGCTGCCCCATATTGGCAGCGCGACGCGGCAAACACGGGATGCGATGGGCTTCCGGGCCCTCGACAATCTTGATGCCTATTTTGCCGGCAAAACGCCAAAGGATGTGCTTTGATGGCGAAGCTGACCCGCACAAATTCTAAAGCGCGATAGGTCCCCAAGCTGTTTGCATCCAAGTTTGTGGAATTACATCACCCTTTGGTCAGGGCCGTACCGTTTCCGGCACGACCCCTTTCGCTTTAGTTCAGCGTTCCAGGAAGGCTCAGGTCACCTGAGGCGACATCGAAAACATCCGTCACGCAAAGCAGCGGCGCATGAATGCTCGCATTCACACGAAGGGCAGACGTCACCCCATCATACTTCACGCCGGTGACGATATCCGGGTTGGCAAAGGGTACCGTGATTGCGATTTCAGGCCCATCAAAGAGCGGCGTGTACCCCGGGCTGTCGATAAAGATTGGCAAGCCTGGCCATGTCGCGGGCATTGCCGGGGTTGCGCCTTCTGGAATATCGCGCACGCCAAGCGCGCCGTCGCCGCAGGCCTCTGTCGGTGTCAGCACAACCCAATGGCTGTGCCATAACAGCCCATCATTGGCCGGGTCGCTGTCGTTGTTTTCGTCAAAAAGCGGCGTGTCGTCAAAATCCGGATGGCTTGTTGCGGCAAGTGCAAGAATTCCGGTGTCCCCTTCAAACCCAACGGTCGCGGGATCCAGCGAGGTTGGCCAGACATACGAGAAGACAGGTGCGCCACCAAGGGCACCTGTGGGATTGGGTTGCTCTGCACCGGCGACCCCGTTGGTTGTCATGTGAAACGTCACGAGACGGCCGTCACTATGAGCATGTGCCGCAAGGATGTCGAAAGCGGCCACTTTTGAGGCGTCAGGCGCAGACGTGATTGCACCATCTTGATGGACCGCGTGGTTCTTATCGGCAAGGGCGGTACTGGCGAGCAGCAGCGCGCAAGCGGATATCGAAAGTAGTTTGTTCATTTTGGGCTCCATTGGTCTGTGAATGAAGCGCTTATAGTAGCGAGTCGAAACTATTGCAATAGTGATATTGAGTCGCTACTAGTTGGAGCATGAACACGCCACAGCATATTCGCGCCCTTATCAAACGGCTCGCTCGCCTCGATGCGGCAGAAACGTGGGAATCTGATCTCAACCCTGCTCAAGTCGCAGCATTGGATTATCTGGCACGGGCGAACCGGTTCTCCCGCGCGCCTTCGCACGTCGCCGAGTATCTTGGAGCCACACGAGGAACGACCTCGCAGACTTTGAAAGCATTGGTGCGCAAAGGCTATGTCAGTGAGCACAGGTCCGAGACCGACAAACGCTCCATCTCATACGACCTTACCGATGCCGGTCGCACTTTGGCGTCACAGCGGGGTAGATTGCTGGCAACTATCGAGGCGCTACCAAATACTCACAGGGCTGAGCTAAGCGAGACGCTTTCGAAGATTTTGGAAAGTCAGCTGGCCAAAACAGACGGCCGTCTTTTTGGTGTCTGCAAGACCTGCACGTACCACCGCACTCAGAATGGGCATGCGTATTGTGCTTTGCTCTCACTCCCGCTTTTGGCGGAAGAGACGGAACAGATTTGCCACGAACAGGTCGCCGCTTGATTATCGCAATTTTCCACCGAACTTCGCCGTGCGGCGTGAGGCTTAGGACCGGCAATCAGCCGATTTGAAACTGAAAAGTTGCTTCCCATAGGTCTACCGCCGCGGGTGGTCTGAGCGTGTTTCCAAACATAAGTCTGGATGGGTTTTGATCCGCACGGGCTAGTTCGTCGTGACGCCTGATCGAAGCAGCAACTCGTGATCTGGAAACCAAATCTCTTCAAACGGGATCGAAAAGGCGTGATCAAGGAACAACGCATCTACGCCGCGTTCCTGAAACATCTGACGGTCGCGGGTTTGTTCTGCATCGGTGTCTACGGTCTGAATTCCACTTAGCAATTTGTAGCCATGAAATCCCAACCGGCCGTCTTGGCCAACTGTCCGGTTTTCCCCCGCAATAAACACGAGCGTACAAGCAGATGAACAGGTTCCGCTGACGGACGTGTCCAATTCTGCTTCTGATACCAAACGCGCCATGCCGCGCGCGGCGGCTATCCGTCCCCCACCGCTACTGAGCGATAATGATGTTATCTGTGGGTATCGCTGAAGTGTGTTTTCCAGCGCCTCAAAACTACCGAAATCAATGGGGCCAGACCAATAGGCGACCGAACCACGCGTTTCCAAGACAACCGATTGCTGGGGCGGCAACGGTGGATTTTTTGCCCGATCGGCCAGCGCGCTTACCCAATAGTTCGCGCTGCTGATGAGAACGACACCAACGGACAGTGAAAGACACCAAAACCAAAGCGTGCGGGGATGTTTTCGGATAAGCCAGATTGCAAAAATAATGGTGACCGCCAAGATCAGCAAATCAAGGCCGAATAGCCCAAGAAAAATCGCTGGAGACGTGGTGGTTTTTATCGGCAAACCAATTAAGACACCTAGCCGACCAAGCCAAAGGAGCGCCAGAGCGCATACAACTTGGACAAATGGCGAGCGTCCCAACATAGGTCAGTAAACCAACCAGAGGTACGGATTGGCAATGTATTTGTGGGATACACACGGGGGCATTCAACTGGGTGTTGTGATAGGGAAAGCAAACTCGACCCTTCGAAATCTACCCAACCGTAGTTGAGACCCGCTTAAGCGTTCTTGTACATTCTCGTCTTGCGCGCGCGCGTTTCTTTGGTGGCGTCTTCGCTTCCGTCATGAAACGTCCCAAACCAACGGTCCCACGGCATTTCCTGATTGCCATAGTTACATTCGTAGTAGCGGTGGTGCAGCTGATGGTAAAACGTCCCAAGGGCCAACCGCCGCCGGTCTTTGAAAAGCAGGTCTTCATACCCCGTGTGGGACATCGCTGCCCCCGGGCCAAGATAGATCACATGAAAATACAGATGGATCGGATGGCTTGGGATGACGCAATGGATCAAAAGTGAAGACAGATAGAGAAGATGCTCGACCGGATGCATCGACAGTCCTGACCAAGGCCCAATGTTGACGTTTCGGTGGTGCAGCGCATGGACGCGTTTGTACAGAAACGGCACATGCAGCAAGCGGTGCACCCAATAAAAGTGAAAGGCGGACCAAATCGGCAGCAGGACCAATCCGGAGACGAAAAGGATTGGGTTCGTGGCTAAGCTTATCGTTGGGACAAACTCATTTGCCATGAGCCACATGATGATGACCTGGAACAGGGTCAATTGCATCACGCCGCTGCCCAGCGACCAGAATACGTTGTCATGAACCTGATTTGAAAAATTCCAAAGACGATTGCCTCGCACCGGGTCCCGGTGATCGAACTTCAATTTGCGCCCTTGCGCCTGACGAATGTAGAAAAACCAGTGCAGACCGCCTGCAATTCCAATCATCAGGCCCAAATTGACGATCCAAACCTGAAAGATCCATCCGAAAGCGAGGTCCTGCGCCCGTTCGAGGGAGGGGTAGAATAACCACCAGCAAAGCGTTGCAAGCAGCACCAATATTACGCGCTCGCTGAGCATCAGCCAGTTTCGAACAAACCAATGTCCCAGAAAACGCGGGTCTGGTGGCCATTTGAAAACTGACGGGTCCGCGAGGGGCAGGTCTGGATGGTAATTCCATTCCCGGCTCATCGGAGCAGGATCACTACGATCTTCCATTCGTGTCCTCACTTAGCATTCTCTGAGGATAATTTTGTTTAGGAAACTTGCCGCGTCTGGTTCAAAAACGACGAACTGGTCGCATGCATTGCCAAAACGCAGCTGGCAAATTGCGCGTCGGTTCAAGACCGCGATCTTGCTATCATCGATAGTCCGGCGGAACCGAAACGGGGTCCGCGGCACCTTTTTGAGTGACGGATGGGGCGTCGGGCCCATTCCAACGAAACAAGGCGATATGCCACAGGCCCGGTCTTCGCCGAGACGGATCGATCAACCCGATGTGCCCGTTTTCTCTCAAACGGTCCGCTGCGTGCCAGGATGGTGGTGTCCCTTCAGCGGCCAGCAGTGCGCGCCAAGGTTGGGACGCGATTGCGTAAATGTCAGCGGCCTCGGGATTGCGCAAATCGAACAGCGTGCAGCGTTCAACCTCGAATGTCAGAACCACGCGAGGACGATCCCCTTCCTTGACGTCCTGCCCAATAGCAACTCTCGCACTTTCGATGTCGGGGCTGAGATATAACGCATCCTGACCGCGCCGATTGAAGCGCGCCGGTGGGCGATCTGGTGATCCGCGCTTTAGAAATACGTCCGGTTCGTCGGCCCAGACGATCTTCACAAATATTCCCGAAACCTCTGTGAGCATGGCGAAGTTTTCCGCAATGTTGAAACCGATACAAGGTGGCAGACGGATTGATCCGGCGCTGTTCTTCATGTTTGCTCAATGTAAGTCTTTTTGTGAGGGTGAAAAAATGACGAAGCCTCGGGTCGCTCTGCTTGGTGCAATTCTTGAATCCAACCGCTTCGCGCCGCCCGCTGAAAAGAGCGATTTCACCACTCTGACATGGCTTGCCGGCGATGATCTGATGGATGAGGCGAGGTCAGAAGCACCAAAACTTGCAACGGAATTTGCAGCCTTTGTCCGCGCTATGGATGCGACAGGGACCTGGACACCAGTGCCTTGCATCCTTGCTGCCAGTCATCCCGCTGGGCCGGTTCGTGCAGCAGTGATTGAGGAAATTATCAAATCTTCGGAAGAAATGTTGCGTGCTGCCGGACCGCTGGACGCCGTCTACATCTGCAATCACGGAGCAATGGTCGCCGAACACGACCACGATCCTGACGGGCTGCTTATGTCCCGCGTTCGTAAGGTTGTTGGTCCAGAAATTCCTGTCATCGCGACGCTTGATCTACATGCGAATATTTCTCAGCGCATGGTGGATGCTTGCGACTTGATCGTGGGTTACCGCACAAATCCCCATGTCGATCAGATCGAACGCGGCGAGGAAGCGGCGTTTTCGCTGCGCAGGATTTTGGCAACGGGCATCAAACCAAAAGTTATCCATATAAAGCTGCCGCTTGTCCCCGCTTCCATTACACTACTGAGTGCGGAACATCCCTACGGCACTTTGATTGACTATGGGCAGCGACGGCAAGCCGAGTATCGCAGTGAAATCCTCAATGTTTCGGTTTTTGGCAACTTTCTGTTCTCTGACACACCTGACAACGGGTTGAGCATCGTCGTTACGGCGCGTGAGGATGCGGACTGCGCGGCTAGCCTGGCGGGCGAGCTTGCAAACATGGCTTGGTCCTTGCGCAAAGACTTTGCGCGGCAATTGACGCCGCTTAACGATGCAGTTGCGCTAGCAGCCGAGCAAGGACGACAGCCGGTCATATTCTCTGATGCCGGTGACAACCCCGGCGGCGGCGGAAGCGGTCGCACAACGGCGCTGTTGTCGGCATTGTACAAAGCTGACGTCAAAGACTGCCTGATCGGGTCTCTTTGTGATCCTGAGCTTGCACGCGACGCTCACACAGTCAGTCTTGGCAATCGGTTCAAAGCGCGCTTCAACAGGTCTTGCGACACGACGGCATCCTGGGCGCAATGGGATGCCCCATTTGAGGCAGATGCAGAAGTTCTGGCGCTGCATGACGGCGATGTGGTGGGGGAACGAGGCATGACAGCGGGTCGGCGCATGGCCTTGGGGCCGTCCGCGGCCCTTCGGATCGGGGGAATAACCGTTGTTGTGATTTCGGATCGTACCCAAACCGCTGACCCGGTGTTCTTTTACATGTTTGGTCTTGATATCGGGGCGGCGCAAACTGTGGTTGTGAAATCCCGTGGCCATTTTCGAGCCGGATTTTCAAACTGGTTTGCGTCAAACCAAGTGTATGAGGTCGACACAGCAGGTTTGACATCGCCGGTTCACGACCGCTGGCCGTTCGCGCATTTGCCGCGACCGAATTTTCCAATGGATGAACATACCGAGTGGTCGGAATTTCCGCCACACTAAACCGGCTCGGAGTATTTGTCTTTGGGTGTTGTCAATTTAACAAACCGCATGAATTGGCGGGCGAGTTGTGTGGGTGGCCGTCCAGATGGGAGGACGAAACTGGTGTCGTAAAAGATGGCTGCATCAAATGGTCGGACGACTATTCCTTCCAAGCCAGAAGACAACAGCGGGAATGGATTGATAAGCGTTACGCCCAACCCTTCGCGTACAAGTTCTAAGGCTGCCATATTCGTCGCTGTCTCTGCTACCTGTTTCGGGTGAACGCCTGCGCGGGCAAAAATCTGTTCGGTGACTGCGCGCGTTCCCAGTCTTCGCAAAAACTCGACCAATGCGACCCCCTCCAAGTCTTGTGGGGTGACGATACGCTTTTCGGAAAGCGGATGATCAGTTGGCATGGCGCAGACGACCTGACTGCGACGCCACGGCTCAAGATGTACGCCGGTTCGTTGGATCATGGCACTGGTCAACCCAAGATCGTATCGTAGATCGAGGATACCGGCCACAAGCACATCGGTGGCCTGAATATCCAGTTGCAGTTGCTTACCTGGGTTGTTTTTCAAGAAGCTGGCGACCCTGGAAATGACAAAGTGATGCGCGAGCGTCGGGGGCACGATCAGCCGCAACGGTTCGTCATCTGGCGTGGCCCATTCCGCGCCTTCGATATCGGCAAGCGTCTCAAAAATTGGGTCCAGTTTTTCATTCAGCCTCAGTGCCTCATCCGTCGGATCAATGCGACCCGACCTTCGGAGGAACAGTGAGCGTCCAACTCTGGCCTCCAACTGCGACAAGGATCGGCTTACGGCTGACTGCGATATCCCAAGCCGTCGGGCGGCCCCGATGGTGGTGCCTGTCGTTATGACGGCTCTGAGGGACTCGAATTCTCGTAGCCTGTGGCGGTGTTCCGTCATTGTGCACTTTTCCCCTTCGTATGCATGGACGCAGTTTTAACGACTTGGGTTGGTCTATGCAAAATTGCATAGAAATCATTATTGGCAATGTTTTTTGCGGTAGCTAGCCTTTTCAAATAGGGCGCGGGGTCGGCCAGAGATTCGGTTGTTCGCAGGCGCCACGCAAACAGGGAGTCTTTTTGATGAGGAAATTCACAGCTGCGACAGCTGTCGCTTTCGGCATTTTGGCATACGGAGTCGGTGCCGCATCTGCCGAGAAACTCACGATCGGTCTTGCGTCGGAACCGACGTCTTTGGACCCACATTTCCACAACCTCGGTCCGAACAATGCAATGTCGGTTCATATTTTTGACCGCCTGATCGCTCAGGACGAAAAGCAGCGCTTATCGCCGGGTCTGGCCGTTTCCTGGGAGCCGGTCGATGAACTGACTTGGGAATTCAAACTGCGGGAAGGTGTCAAATTCCACGATGGCAGCGATTTTAATGCCGATGACGTGGTCTGCACCATGGCCCGCGCGCCCGATGTTCCGAATTCACCTTCGGGCTATGGCACCTACCTGAAAGGTAAAGAGGTCATCAAAATCGATGACTACACCGTGCACTTCAAGACGGCGGCGCCTTATCCACTGATGGGCAACGATATTTCGACGATCCCGGTGATCTCGGAGCTGGGTTGCGACTCGACGACTGAGGACTTCAATGCAGGCACAGCTGCCATCGGCACTGGCCCCTTCAAGTTCCAAAGCTACACGCCGGGTGAAAGCATCGTACTTGTGCGAAACGACGAATATTGGGGCGACACGCCTGTCTGGTCCGAAGTCGAATTTCGCCCGATTACATCCGGCCCAAGCCGTGTAGCGTCGCTTCTTGCTGGTGATGTCGACATGATCTCGGGCGTGCCAACGACAGATATCACGACCCTGAAAGGGAACGATGATATCCAGCTTAGCCAAGGTGTTTCGAACCGTGTGATCTACCTTCATATGGACCAGTTCCGTGAGAACTCTCCCTTCGTGAAGGCCAATGGTGGTGGGGATATCAAGAACCCACTGATGGATGTCCGCGTCCGCAAAGCAATCAGTATGGCGATCAGCCGTGACGCCATCGTGGATCGGGTCATGGAAGGTGTTGCCCTTCCTGCGGGTCAGCTATTGCCCGAAGGGTTCTTTGGTGTCTCCGACAATCTTGACGTCGTTGCTTACGATCCAGAAGGTGCAAAAGCGCTTATGGCGGAAGCGGGCTACGCTGATGGGTTCGAGATGACGATCCATGGGCCAAACGATCGCTACATCAACGATGCAAAGATCGTTGAAGCGATTGCGCAGATGCTGACACGGGTTGGCATCAAGACGGCTGTCGAAACGATGCCGCGATCTGTCTATTTCGGCCGGGCATCAAAGGGGTCTCCTGAAGGCTTGCCCGAATTCAGCTTCATCCTTGTTGGTTGGGGTGCCGGTTCCGGCGAAGCGTCCTCGCCGCTGAAATCGCTGATCCATACTTACGACAAGGATGCGGGATTCGGTTCATCCAACCGTGGCCGCCATTCCGACTCTGAGACCGATGCGCTGATCGAAGAAGCTTTGCGCACGGTTGATGACGCCAAGCGTCAGGACCTTCTGGCCCGTGCAACGGAACGGGCGATCGAAAACGTGGCGATCATTCCGACCCACTTCCAGGTCAACACCTGGGCGGCCAAGAAAGGTCTGAGCTACATCGCACGGACCGACGAGTACACGCTCGCGACAGGCGTCGTGAAAGAGTAATCGCAATGCATCCGGGCCGCCTTCGCTGCGGCCCGGAGCTTATTTCCCTGGATTGAACCCATGACCGTTTTCATCATCCGAAGACTTCTACAGGCCTTGCTGGTGGTCTTCATGATGTCGGTGATCGTGTTCTTCGGCGTCAATATTGTCGGCGATCCGGTCTACATGCTGGTGAGCCCAGACGCGGATCAGGCCGATATTGAGGCCGCGATCAGTAGGCTTGGTCTGGATCGACCAATCTTGGAACAATACTGGCTATTCCTGAAAGGTGCGGCACAGGGCGACCTCGGCGACAGTTTCATCTTTGGTGAACCTGCCCTCAAACTGATCTTGCACCATATGCCAGCGACGATGGAACTGGCCTTCTCTGCGCTCATTCTGGCAGTTGTCATTGGCATTCCATTGGGGCTTTATGCGGGGCTTTATCCGGATAGCCGGATATCCAAGGGCATCATGGCGGCCTCAATTTTCGGTTTTTCACTGCCCACTTTCTGGGTCGGCCTCATGCTGATCATGCTGTTTGCCGTCGAACTTCAATGGGTGCCCGCAACGGGCCGCGGTGATCTGGGAAGCTTTCTGGGCATCCAGAGCAGCCTTTTCACGTTGGACGGGCTGAGCCATATATTCCTGCCTGCACTTAACCTTGCGCTGCTGAAAATCTCGCTTGCCATCCGGCTGACACGTGCAGGGGTGCGAGAAGCGATGGGGCTGGACTATGTGAAATATGCGCGCGCCAAAGGGCTTTCGACCCGGCGCATCATTCTTGTCCATGTGATGAAAAACATCATGATCCCAGTTGTGACCGTGATGGGCCTCGAATTCGGAAGTTTGATCGGGTTTTCGGTTGTGACGGAGACGATCTTTGCCTGGCCGGGTATGGGCAAGTTGTTGATCGACGCGATCTTGCAACTCGATAGACCCGTCGTCGTCGCCTACCTGATGATCATCGTTCTCTTTTTCGTTCTGATCAATCTGATCGTCGATATCCTTTACTCGATCCTCGATCCAAGGGTCCGTTTGCAGGATCAAGGCGCATGACCGATATGACGGCGAACCCAGCGCTGAATGCCGACAAGCCTGCCAAGGTCGAGACTCCATTTCAGCGGTTTCGGGCGGAATTTTTCGAAAGCAAGATTGCGACGGGGGCCCTTATTGTTTTCCTGATTATCGTGCTTCTTGCTGTCCTTGCGCCTTGGATCACGCCACAGAACCCCTATGACCTTGCGCAAGTCAGTGTCATGGATGGGCGCTTGCCACCGGGTTCTGAGGCCTTTGACGGCTACACAATGTGGTTGGGCTCAGACGGATCCGGGCGCGACCTTTACTCAGCCATTCTCTATGGATTGCGCATTTCGTTAACGGTCGGGCTTGCCTCTGGGGTCATCGCCTTACTGATCGGCATGGCGATTGGACTTGTTGCGGCTTATGCTGGTGGACGCATTGAAGCGATCATCATGCGGATCGTGGATCTTCAACTGTCTTTTCCGGCGTCGCTGGTAGCGCTCATGATGGTCGCAGCCCTTGGCAAAGGGGTCGACAAAATCATTCTTGCCCTGGTGATTGCGCAATGGGCTTATTACGCGCGAACGGTGCGCGCGACCGCGCTGGTCGAACGTAGCAAGGAATATGTCGAGGCTGCGCAATGCCTTGGGATTTCGCGCTTTCGGGTCGTGTTCCGGCATATTCTTCCCAACTGCATGGCCCCTCTGATCGTTGTCGGTACTGTTCAGACCGCCAGTGCAATTTCGCTGGAGGCGACACTTTCGTTCCTGGGCGTTGGCCTGCCACAGACCGAGCCGTCGATTGGCGTCCTGATCGCAAACGGGTTCGAATATATGCTGTCGGGTCGCTACTGGATATCGGTATTTCCGGGTCTTGCCTTGTTGCTGACAGTCGTCTCGATCAACCTTGTGGGTGACCATTTACGGGACGTCCTAAACCCGAGGTTGAAGAAATGAGTGCGGTTCTCGACGTCAGTGGTCTCAAGACGCACTTCTTCACCCATGCAGGCGTGGTGAAGGCAGTGGACGGTGTGGATTTCACCGTTTCGAAAGGTGAGATTATGGGCCTGGTTGGCGAGTCCGGGTCTGGCAAGTCGATCACTGGGTTTTCAATTCTCGGTTTGATTGATCCGCCGGGCCGCATCGTCGAAGGCTCCATCAAGTTCAATGGTGAAGAGATCGCGAACGCGAATGAAGAGCGGTTGCAAAACCTCCGTGGGAATCGCATTTCGATGATCTTTCAGGATCCGATGATGACCCTTAATCCGGTGCTTCGGGTGGACACGCAGATGATGGAAGCAATCCTCGCGCATGAGTCCGTGTCCAAACAAGCGGCGTGGGAACGGAGCCGCGATGCGCTGGGCCTAGTTGGCATTCCTTCTCCCGAGGAACGTCTTCGGGCCTATCCGCATCAGCTTTCGGGCGGGATGCGACAGCGCGTGGCGATTGCAACGGCATTCTTAAATAAGCCGGACCTGATTATCGCCGACGAGCCGACCACTGCGCTAGATGTCACGATACAGGCGCAAATCATCCACGAGGCGCAGAAGCTCACGAAACAGACCGGAACTGCAATGATCTGGATCACTCACGACCTTGCCGTGGTCGCTGGGTTGGCCGATCGGATTTCTGTTATGTACGCTGGTCGGATCGTCGAACAAGGTGGCATCGATGACGTGATTGACCGGCCGTTGCATCCCTACACGGTGGGTTTGCTTGGGTCGGTTCCGACAGCGAACCGGCGCGGGCAACGCCTATTCCAGATCGAAGGGATGACCCCAAATATGCTCGCACTCCCTGAGGGGTGTGCCTTTGGGCCGCGTTGCCATGCGCGAACCGATACGTGTCACCGGCAACCATCTATTGAAGACATCGACGAACGACGCCTGAGATGCTTCAACCCGCAACGCACAGCGGAGGTCGTGAAATGACAGAACCGCTGGTCGAAATTCAGGATGTTTCAAAACGGTTCACCAAGCGGCTGGACGTGGCAGGCAAGATCGCCCAGCGACTTGGTGCCGATATTCGGGAAGAAACGGTTCACGCGGTCGACAACGTCAACCTATCGATCATGAAGGGGGAGGTTCTCGGGTTGGTTGGCGAGTCCGGTTGCGGGAAATCCACATTGGGGCGGGTGGTTGCTGGCATTCACGCGGCTAGTGACGGGCAGATGTTTTACGAAGGCAAAGATGTTGCGACGTTGAACGGTGCGGACAAGCGCGCGGCGACGCTGGCCATTCAGATGATCTTTCAAGATCCTTTTGCCAGCCTGAACCCGCGGATGCGGGTCGAAGACATTATCGGCGAAGCGCCCCGGGTGCACGGTATCGTCAGCAAGACGGATATTCCTGACTATGTGGACGAGGTGATGCGCAAGGTTGGGCTCGACCCATCATTGAAGAAGCGGTATGCGCATCAGTTTTCTGGTGGCCAGAGGCAGCGAATTGGCATCGCACGCGCATTGGCCGTTAAGCCGAAATTCCTGGTCTGCGACGAAGCGATTGCTGCGCTTGATGTGTCGATACAGGCGCAGGTGATCAACCTGTTCATGGATTTGCGCGAAGAACTGGGCCTGACATACTTGTTTATTAGCCATGATCTGAGCGTGGTCGAACATATCGCTGACCGTGTTGCGATCATGTATTTGGGTCGGATCGTTGAAAGCGCATCGACGGAAGAAATCTTCGCTGATCCGCGCCATCCCTACACGAAGGCGCTTCTGGCGGAAGCTCCGCGTCTTGATCAGCGGCGTCGCGCCTTTGAGCCGATCAAGGGTGAAATTCCTTCCCCACTGGACCCGCCACCAGGCTGTACTTTTCACCCACGCTGCCCCGTGGCGACGGCAGACTGCCGTACAACCGTGCCTGCACTCAAGCCCGGACGCGGTGGGCGCGAGACTGCCTGCCTCTTGGAGCATGGCGAGACCGTCTGATTTTCAAAATGGAGACACCGTTGAAGAATACTGATCCAATCTGGGAACATGTCGACAACCATCGTGAAGAATTCATCGAGTTGTCCGATCGCGTTTTTGACACGCCTGAGACGCTCTATGCGGAGCATAAATCCGTCGCGGAGCATAAGCGGATGCTACAATCGCAGGGCTTCAAAATCACCGAAAACGCAGCTGGCATTCCAACCGCAGTGATCGGTGAGGCGGGCGAAGAGGGCCCGGTAATCGCCATTCTTGGTGAATTTGATGCTCTCCCTTATTTGAGCCAGGCACCCGGAGTGGCCGCGCATCAGCCGCTTGAAGAAGGAGGGAATGGCCATGGTTGCGGGCACAATCTTCTTGGGGCCGCGGCCCTGCTTGCAGCAACCGCTGTCAAAGACTGGTTGGCCGAGAATGGCATCAAAGGGCGCGTTCGTTACTATGGCTGCCCAGCTGAGGAAGGCGGTGCCGCCAAGACCTATATGGTTCGGGAGGGACTGTTTGATGACGTCGATGCTGCGATTTCCTGGCACCCCGCGACCTTTACCGGCGTGAACGAGGCGAGATCGCTCGCGAATACCCGGATTGACTTTACGTTCCACGGCAAAGCCGCCCACGCGGCAGGCGCGCCGGAACTTGGCCGATCTGCACTCGACGCGGTGGAACTGATGAATGTCGGCGTCAACTATCTTCGCGAGCACATGCCGGATAGCGCGCGCGTGCACTACGCCTATCTTGATGCGGGCGGCGTCGCGCCGAACGTGGTTCAAGCGAAAGCCACTGTACGGCAACTTGTTCGCGCCAGTTCGCTGCCGGAATTGGCTGACCTCGTTAAACGTGTTCGTAACATCGCAGATGGCGCAGCGCTGATGACCGAAACGCAGGTCACAAGTCAGGTGTTTTCCGGCGTCTCCAACCTGCTTGGAAACCGCCCGCTGGAAGAAGCGATGCAGCACGAGCTTGAAAAGCTTGGTCCCGTTGCCTTTGACGATGCAGATCTCGAGTTTGCCCGCGACATCCAGACGACGCTGACCGCCGCAGACATCGACACCACGTTCAAGCGCATCGGTGCCAAACCGGTGAAAGATCTGGCCCTTTGTGATTTCATCGCCCCGCTCGACCGGCACAGCGATGGGGGCGAGGGGTCAACAGATGTTGGCGACGTTAGTTGGGCCGTTCCCACTGTTCAGGCCCGTGTCGCGACTTGTGCAATCGGAACGCCGTTCCACACTTGGCAGACCGTTGCGCAAGGCAAGGCCCCTGCCGCCCACAAAGGCATGCTCTACGCTGCCAAGGCGATGGCAGCGACGGCTTGTCGACTGGTCGAAAACCAATCCCTGATCGCTGCTGCGCGCGAAACCCATGAAGACCACCTGGAGCAGACGCCCTATACGTGCCCGATCCCGGACGATGTGCGCCCTCCGGTCTGATTGAGTGACATGACACGCGCAAAAGCCATAGAAACCGCCGCCCAATACTTTGATACGGGCTGTTTCGTTCGTGATTTGAGCGCGCTTGTTGCGCATGAAACCGAAAGCCAGGTGCCAGACAAAGCGGCGGAGCTACCCCAGTATCTGAAACAGGCGCTGATACCCCGCCTTGGTGCTATGGGGTTCACGTGCAAAATCCACCAAAACCCAGTGGACGGCTTTGGGCCGATCCTCGTCGCCGAACGCGTCGAAGACGACACGCTGCCGACCGTACTGACTTATGGCCACGGTGACGTGATCCGTGCACAAACCGAACAGTGGCGCGATGGCCTTCACCCGTTTCGCCTCGTCGATGAAGGCGACCGGCTTTACGGACGCGGGACCGCAGACAATAAGGGGCAACATCTCATCAATATGGCGGCGATGAACGCGGTGCTCGATACCCGTGGATCGCTTGGTTTCAACAGCCGTATCCTGATCGAAATGGGCGAAGAAATGGGTTCCCCGGGCCTGTCGGAATTCTGCGCGCAAAACAAGGATACCTTGGCTGCGGACGTTCTTATTGCTTCCGACGGACCGCGTCTTCTATCTGATACGCCCACAATGTTCATGGGTGCGCGGGGCGGCATTTCGTTCGACTTGATTGTGGATTTGCGAGATGGCGCACATCATTCTGGCAACTGGGGCGGTTTGCTGGCTGATCCTGCAATGATCCTTGCGCAGGCCTTGTCGACAATCACAGATGCTCGCGGACAAATTCAGGTGCCTGAATGGCGGACGACCAGCTTAACCGACGACATCCGTTTGGCATTGCGCGACCTTCCGGTCCAAGGGGATGGCGGACCTGAGATTGACGAGGATTGGGGTCAGGAAGACCTGACACCTGCCGAGCGTGTGTTTGGCTGGAACAGCTTCGCGGTGCTTGCGATGAAAAGCGGGGTCCCCGAGGCTCCTGTCAACGCAATCTCCGGCTATGCGAAAGCTGCGTGCCAGCTTCGATTTGTCGTCGGAACCGAATTGCAGGGCATCTTACCCGCGTTGCGTCGGCATCTTGATGCCCGCGGTTTTGAGGTCGTCGAGATTGTCCCGCATGAGCGGGAGTTCTTCAATGCTACAAGACTGCCACCGGATCATCCGTGGGTGCGGTTTGTGGCGCATTCGCTAGAGCAAACATCTGGCAAGGCACCGCATATCCTCCCCAATCTGGCAGGATCGCTTCCTAACGAGGTTTTTGCAGACATTCTTGGCCTTCCAACCGTATGGGTGCCGCACTCCTACAGGGGGTGTTCCCAACATGCGCCGAACGAGCATGTTCTGAAGCATATCTCTCGTGACGCGTTGACGCTTATGACGGGTCTATTCTGGGATATCGGTCAAACGGGTGGGCCTCGCTAAGCCCTGAGATACAGCTTTCTGTATAAAGGCGTTGTGGCGAAATTTCCGGGGTTGCCGGTTTGGTCTACGGGTTTTCGTTTGCCGCCAGCAAAACAGGTCCAATGCTGTCTAGGCCGACTGCAACGGTATCTCCGATGGCCAACGGCGCGTCGACATCTTCGCTGACTACAAAGACCTCACCAAAACTGGTCGCCAACGTATATTCCATGCGGCTGCCGACATAAGTTGCCTTTTCCACCTGCATTGCCAAACCGTCTGCTGCCCCCAGTTTGAAGCGCGTTGGACGCACGGCAAGATTGGCAGGGCCCGGAACCATGCCACGGGCGGGAAGCTGATGCTTGAGTGTCCCGATTGTTATTTGCGCCGTCTCACCTTGCACGTCCGTGATTTCACAAGGGATGATGTTTGCCTCGCCGATAAAATCAGCGACAAACCGGTCAGCGGGCGCATCGTATAGCTCGCGCGGTGCACCGACCTGTGCGATGCCTGCATTGCGCATCACAACGATCTCGTCAGAGACTGCGAGTGCTTCTTCCTGGTCGTGGGTGACGTAGACAACGGTTAGTCCAAGGTTTTGCTGGATGTCTCGGATGTCTTCGCGCACTTGGCGGCGCAGCTTGGCATCAAGGTTTGAAAGTGGCTCATCAAACAACAAGACTTGCGGCTCCAGCACCAATGCCCGTGCAACCGCAACGCGTTGTTGTTGACCGCCTGACAATTCGGACGGCAAGCGATCCCCGTAGCCTTTTAGGCCAACCAGTTCCAATCCCTGATGTGCGCGATCTCGCGTTTCTGACTTTTCAAATCCCGAAAACGTCAGCCCGTAGGACACGTTCTCAATCACACTCATATGCGGAAAAAGCGCGTAGGATTGGAACACCATTGAGACGTCCCGATCTGTCGCTGGCAAAAGCGTCACATCCTGATCACCGATGTAAATCTTGCCTTTGGAGGCGATCTCCAACCCCGCGATCATCCGCAGGGTCGTTGTTTTTCCGCAGCCAGACGGACCCAGCAATGTCACCAGTTTGCCTGCTTCAATCTCCAGGTTGATGCTGTCTACTGCGACGACATCTTTGCCATAGATCTTGGTCACGTTTCGGAAGCTAACCGGAGCCGCCTTTGCATTGATGCTCATGTTTTCTCCCCTGATCCATTGGCAGCACGCCGTCCGATATTTATCCGCCCGACGATCAATTGCATCGCCAGAACTACGCTTAGCATCACGAAGATCAACGTGGTCGAATAGGCAATCGCAAGGCCATAGTCGTTATTCTCAACCCGTCCGATGATATAGCTGGTCGCCATGTCGTATTCGGCAGACACAAGAAAGATTACCGCGGAAATTGCCGTCATCGCGCGGACGAAACTGTAGACAAGGGCTGCCAGGATTGCCGGGCGCAATAGCGGCAAGATCACCCGTCGGAAGGTTTGCCAGGAATTTGCTCCAAGCGTCAGGCTGCTTTCATCCAGCGATTTATCCAGTTGTGACATGCTTGCGATCCCGGCGCGCACACCCACGGGCATGTTCCGGAAAATGAAGCTCACAACAAGGATGATCCCGGTTCCGGTGATTTCGATCGGGGGGACATTGAAAGCCAGGATATAACTGACACCAATAACGGTTCCAGGGATGGCGAACGACAACATGGTGCCGAATTCAAACGCGTTCTTTCCAGCAAAGGTCTGGCGCGTCAGCAAATAAGCTGTGATCAGCCCGACTATCGCCGTCAATGGCGCGGCGATGCCAGCAATTTGCAGTGTGGTCCAGAAACTGTTCCAGGCAGCACCGGTCCAGCGAATTCCTTCGTCGTCAAACCGTACCGAGAAGGCTGTGCCATAGTGCTTTAAGGTGAGGGTGTTGTTGACCCCCCAAAGCTCAACCACAGAGCCGTAGAAGATCATCAGGTAAACAACAATGGTGAACGCGGCCCATCCCAGCGCGATCATCAGAACCGGAACCGATAAGGCGCTTGGCATATGCGGATGCACACCGCTATCGCCCTTGCCCGAAACGGTTGTGTAGCTTTTCTTACCCAGCCAGAACCGCTGCGCGTAGAACGCCCCGAGTGTGAAGCTTAGCAATACCATTGCTAGGACGGCGGCTTTGCCCTGATCGTATTGCGCTCCGACGATGGCAAAGAAAATCTCGGTCGATAAGACATCGAAATTGCCACCCAGAACCAGCGGGTTGCCAAAATCCGCCATGCTTTCGATGAAGCCCAACAGAAACGCATTCGCGAGCCCTGGCCGCATCAATGGCAGCGAGACTGTTTTGAACACTTGCCATTTGCTGGCGCGCAAAGTTTGGGCGGCTTCCTCCATTGAGGGGGACACCCCTTCCACAACGCCGATCAGAACCAGAAACGCGATTGGCGTAAAAGCCAGCGTTTGTGCGATCAGCACGCCTGGCAAACCGTACAGCCACCGGGTCGGCTGAACCCCGAAGAGGTCGGCGAAGAACACAGTGACCGTTCCGGAAAGGCCGAACAGGAGGATCAGCGCGAGGCCGATCACAAAAGGTGGGGTGATCACTGGCAGGACTGTCAGTGCCCGCAAGACTTTCTTGTAACGAAAACCGGACCGCGTCACGATCAAGGCGAAGAAAAGGCCGAGGACCGTCGTCAGGAAGCCAACCATGACGGCAAGAAATAGCGAATTCCATGCCACACCGCAGCGCCCGCCAGACAGGCAGCCCAGACCCCACAACCGGTCATCAAAGAACTTAGAGGCAAAAACAGCCAGCGAGTATCCACCGTCCTGGGTAATGAAGGCCGCTGTCAGCATCTTGGCGATCGGGAAGAAGACGAAGGCGGTTACGATCACCACGACCCCGCCGATGGAACTGACGACAAAGACGTCCCCATTGATCGCCCCGCGCGCGGCGATACCTTGCGTAAAGATAAAGAGGAACGAGGACGCACAAATTAGCGCGCCGTATCCCATTCCAAATTGACGGTCATCGAGCTCTCCAAATGCGGCCTCCATCCAGCTGAAATTCCAGCCGCGAATACCAATGGAAAAGCCTTGGATGATAAGCCATCCGAAGCCCAAGGCCCCGGCAAGAATGAGAATTTTAGAATAGATTGGATCCGTCTTGGCTCGTCTTAACACGAGAAGCGGCATCAAAAGGGGGACCAAAAACGGAGCAAGCCAAAGCTTTTGTCCTTGCGCAATCAGGAACGCGCCGGGCGCGTAATCGTCGTCAAAGGGATAGCCGTCTGTTAGCCATTCGAACTGGAAGAAATCTTCGATGCCATACCATGGCAACAGGCAAAAGCCGACCAACCCGGCAATGATCCAGAAGATCAGAACCGGGTTGGCCGCGTCATTTGATCGAACGCGCTTCACGCTTACTGTGGCAGGATAGAGACCTCGTCATCCCACTTTTTCAGCAACCGCTGTCGTGTTTCTGATGAGCCGTATGTACGGAAGTCATAGTCGATCAGTTTGATCTGGCTCATATCGGGCGCACTTGGCGACGTTTCGGCGTTCATATTGGATGGCACCTGAAAAGCGTTAACCTGCAACGCGAGGTTTTGCGCATCCGTACTCAGCGCCCAATCATAGAACGCTTTCGCACTGTCCATGTTCCGCGCACCGTCGATGATCGACATTGAACCGATTTCGTAGCCAGTCCCCTCGCAAGGCGCGACTGGTTCAACCGGGAACCCGCTGACCGCTTGCTTGACCGCGTCGTGCAGGAACACGATGCCAATGGTGTTTTCACCGCGACCCGCCGCTTTGATCGGTGCCGATCCGGACTTGGTATACTGGTTGATATTGGCATGTAGCCCGGCCATGAAGTCAAAGCCGTCATCCTCGCCAAACAACTGAACCATCGTTGCCAATGTCGTATATGCGGTTCCGGATGAGTTCGGGTTCGCCATTTGGACATGGCCCTTGAACTCTGGCTTCAGCAGGTCTTTCCAGCAGGCTGGCGTCGACAGACCGTTCGCCGCAAGCAGATCGCTGTTGTAGCCAAAGCCCAGCGCCCCTGAGTAGATCCCGATTGTTTTGTTGTCGGCGCTTTCTGCCTGGCTGATCGCCCAAGGATGCAACTGTTCCCGCATGGGGGAGATATATTCAGCTGTCAGTCCTTCTTCAGCGGCCTGCAAATGCGGATCCCCGGTTCCGCCCCACCAGACATCACCGCGGGGATTACTGCTTTCCGCTTTAATCTGCGCAAAGGTCTCGCCAGACGATTTGCGGGTCATGGCCACTTCGATACCGGTTGCATCCTGAAAGCTGTTGGCCATCAACTGGCACCAGTCTTCCTGTGCAGAACAATAGAATGTCAGCTTATCGGCGTATGCAGCATTCGTGGCTGTCATCAAGGCAAGCGCTGTCGCACCAAAAGTGACGCGAATTTTTGTATTTGTTTTCATGATATCCCCCCTTTTCAACTTTGCTTTCTCTTGTAGCCAAAGCTTGGGAAATGCTTGGACGTTTGTAAAGCGTTTCGTCAAAGCAGAGATTTCTGACTGCTCGTGTGGGATTGCAAAAAGCTTCTGTGCGTGCTCGCCAGAATTTGCATCGGAAAATGCGGAAGGGATTCTATCCGCAAGGTTACGAACAATCGAAAGAGTTTTGAGATGTGGTGCCTCAAGAGGGACTCGAACCCCCGACCTTGTCCTTACGAAGGACCTGCTCTACCAGCTGAGCTATTGAGGCGCTGGGCGGTCTGCTAGCACCGAAAACTGATCCCGAAAAGTAAAAACCTACTTCGCGTCAGTGGTTTCCTTGACCTCGTCCGCGTCCACTGCGTCTTCGATGTCATCGGCTACAACAGTGATCACTTCATGAGTTTCGACGCTGTCAGCATCTTCAATCTCAGACGCTTCTTTCGGGCCCACGATCAGCGGCAGCATGTCCGCGCCAGACGGCATTGAAATTTCGCTTTTTGGCGCTTCTTTCCAAGCCATCGTGTCGAAGGCTCCGCAATTGTCGCAAACCGGACCCCAGGAGGAATGGATGTTCTGGCAATTGTCGCAAATCCATTGCGGACCACGCGATGTTGTTAGGGCCTTGGTTAATAGCCCCCGAACGATGGAATCGTCGGATCCTTCCCCCCGCTCAATGGCGGCGAGGATCGCAAGACTGCGGGCTGTCGGTGCTGTTTCGGCCAAATCACCAAGCGCACGTTTGGCGGCTGGGAAGTCTTCTGCGGCGATGTTCAATTCAGCCAACAGCATCTTTGTTTCAGGATTATCCGGCGCGATTTGTGTCAGCACCCGAAAGCGCTTGATCCGTTCTTCCGGGCTTTCATTCGGTTCGATTTCTGCGAAGGCCGCTGCCAGATCAGGATGCGGTTGCACCGCCCACGCCTTCTTCAACACGCGTGTCGCATAGCGGGATTTGGACTGCTCAATATAGGACCGCGCGGCCAGGGTCGCGGCGGGGATCAGATCAGGGGAAAGCTTGTTGGCGGCAATCGCGGCTTCGCGCGCTTCAATGGTTTTGCCTTCGTCCAGGATATCTTTGGCTTCCGACAGGGCCAGTACGGCGTCTCTGCGTTTATGGACGTCGCGGGGCAGTGCGCCAGATTTCAGCTTGGCCCCCAGTGTCTTGCGTGCACCGGACCAGTCTTCAGCCCCGGCTTGTAGTTTCAGCAAAACATCCTGTGTTTCTTCATGCCGTGGCTTCAAGGCAAATGCTTTTTCCGCAAGCTTCAAGGCAGTCGTTGTGTCACCTTCAGCCAGCTTTTGCTTCATGATGCCGCGCACCCCCACGAAGCGGGTCCGTTCATCGGTCAAAAGCTGCTTGTAGACCTCTTGCGCCTTGCGTCCGTCGCCAGCGATCTCGGCGGCTTGCGCAGTGATCAGGTTGGTCAGTTCGGGCCGGTTGAGGTATTTTTCCGCTCTGGCGGCTTTGGCCATCGCAGTGCGCCCTTCGCCAGAGGCGAGCGCCATCAGCCCATCGGCAAGCGCTTCAAACCCTTTGCGTTCTCGGTTGCGGTCGAAATAGCGCGATACAGCTGTTTCATCCCCGTTGAGAAACCTGAACACGGCCACCAGAAACCCAAGAAGTTTCAAGGTCAGCCAGAACGCCAGCAGCAACGCGACAAGCGAAGCAACCGCCATCAACGGGCTGAGCGAAAATTCGGTGTTTAACAGCGAAATTCGCACGCCCCCACTTGTCTCAAGAAGTTGGCTGACGCCGAAAGTGGCGGCCACAACCAACGCGACAAAGCAGAGAATTTTAACCAAAGACCAGATCATGAAATTATCCTAATTTGCGGCCAGCGTGTCGCTGAGAGTTTGGACGGCAGCGGCCGCAGATTGACGTGTATTCACGCGCGAAGTCCATTCCGACAACGCAGCTTGTCCGGTTTCTGGCAAGGTTTGTGCCAGAGGTTCGATGGCGTCGAGGTCTCCGGACTTCATTGCAGCCTCGATACGAGACAAGACAGCGTCCGGGCTGTCGCCCTCACGCGGCACCAGAGATCGGGTTCCAAGCTGGTCCTGGAAGAACAGTTTCATGCGATCGATTGCAGTTTCGCCCGCTTGCGCGCGGCGCGATGCAGACAATGCATCCCGAGCGGCGCTTCCAAAAGACGACTGCAAAGTGCTGAGGGTCGGAACACCCGTTTCCGCGACATCCTGAAGGGCCGCGGGAATATCCGTGACATTTGCGATATCGGGTAGCAGTTCTGCAAATGGCGCACCCGTTTCCAGCGCTGCACGGATTATCGAAACAGCGGCGCGAGCTTTCGCACGCTGTTCCTGGATGGCAATATTCTCAACCTCGGCGGCAGCGGCGTCCATTTGCGCTTTTGCAGCCGCAGCCATTGCTTGAAGTTCGGAAGACAAGGATGCGATCTGATCTTTTTGGGCTGCCAAAGCTGCGGCGACTTCTTCGTTGAGGATCACGCCATCATCGCCGGTTGAAACGACCGGGGTAGGGGGCGGCAGGTGATCAATCTGATCTTGCAGAGCTTGAAGCGCCTGATCTTTCGCCGCGTTTTCTTCTGCAAGGGATCCGATTTGCGTCACCAGCTCTGCGATTTGGGTTGTCTGGGTTTGAAGCTCTTGGGTTTGCGCTTCTACTGCCTGTTGCAATGCAATTTCCGTCTCGGACGGGCCGCTGGGTTCGGGGGCGACTTGCGTGGTTTCCATGTAGCGCGCTGCGCCAAATCCAATTGCGCCAGCAATCAATCCACCGATCAGCATCGGAACAAACACGCTTGGGCGTTCGACAGGTTGTGGCTGTGGCGAAGCTGCGCCGTCTGGTTCGGGCGCTGGTTCAGGTTGCAGCTCAACCGATTCTTCGCTGCCTTCCGCCGGGTCTGGGGTTTCGTCCGTATCAGGGGCGATGTCATCCACGGGTTTTGGATCAATCTCTTCGGCGTCGATGATTCCTGTGTCACTCACAGAATCTTCAGCCGCAACTGACTTGGTGTCGGACAGTGTTTCATCAGAAACGTCAGCAGCTTTAGGCGTGTCGCCTTTGGTAGACCGTTTGGCAGAATTAGTGGTCTTCTTCGATCTGGCCAAGTCTGACTTCCTTTCGCGACACCCAAACGAGTCGTTTTCGACGTCGTTACACTTCAATCTTAAACAGAATGACCGATGGCTCTCAAGCCGATCAATCCGTTACATATTCACCTAAAAGTCTGATCATTTCCCCTGAAACGGGGCGCGTGCACACGCGGACTTCAGCAAAATTCCAAGTTGCGGTCTTCTCAAGCACCGCTGCGCTAAAACATAGGGCAATGAGATCAGATTTCATGGTCTGCGACAGGGTAGAGATAAATATTTGCGCGCTTCGCGGGGAAAATAGCGGAATTAGCACCGATCCGGGGGATTGCAGCAGCTCAAGTGCGTCTTGCGAAAGCGGTTTGGGGGTCTGGCGGTAGGTAACAAACTCTGTAATTTCTATCGACGAATTGGCGAAGATTTCCTGCAAATTGCGGGCGGTATAGACCCCGCGCGGGTATAAAAGCCGGCCGGAGCCGCGTTGCGAATGTATCAGCGGCACAAGATCATCAACTGATCCGTCCGCAGAAATCGCATCAAAGCCATATTCTTTTGCAGTTGCGGCTGTGCGCGCGCCGACGCAGTAAGCAGCAAGATCGCGATCTTTCGTAAGCTGCGCAAATGCTGAAACTGCGTTTGCCGATGTGAAAATAACGCCGTCGAAATTGCCCTTAGGCAGGTCTGGCTGGAGGAATTCAATCTCAATAACCGGAGATATAACAACCGGAATGTCGTTGCCCAGTTCAGCTTCAATAAGCTTTGCCCATCTTTGGGATTGCGGCGCGGGCCGGGTCAACAAGATCGTGGGCCGTTCGGAGGGACGTATTGAATGCGCCATCACAGGGTGATACCTGCCAAGAAAGCGCCTTGCAACAGGGGGGGAGATGCCCCAACCACTCACCATTCTTGGGCTGGAAAGCAGTTGTGATGACACGGCCGCTGCAGTGGTGCGACACGAGCCGGGCATCCCTGCTGAGATTATGTCCAACGAAGTTTATGGTCAGACAGAGCTTCACGTTGATTTCGGTGGCGTCGTGCCTGAGATTGCCGCCCGCGCACATGCCGAAAAAATCGACCTGGTCGTACAAGCGGCACTGGAAAAAGCGGGGCTGGGCCTTGCGGAAATCGACGCTGTTGCCGTAACCGCCGGTCCCGGACTGATTGGCGGGGTTCTGTCAGGTCTGATGTGCGCCAAGGGGATCGCTGCAGGTGCAGGATTGCCGTTGATTGGTGTGAACCACCTTGCCGGTCATGCTTTGACGCCGCGGCTTACCGATCAATTGGAGTTCCCTTATCTGATGCTGCTGGTTTCTGGCGGACATTGCCAGTTCCTAATCGCGACGGCGCATGATCAATTCACGCGTCTGGGGGGGACGATCGACGACGCCCCCGGGGAGGCATTCGACAAAGTCGCCAAGCTATTGGGTCTGCCGCAACCGGGTGGGCCTTCGATTGAACAGGCAGCGGAGTCCGGGGATGAGATGCGGTTCAACCTCCCCCGTCCGCTGCTTGATCGGCCGGATTGCGACATGTCCTTTTCCGGTTTGAAAACCGCCGTCTTGCGGGCTCGGGATGGTCTGATTGCGGATCAGGGTGGGCTTTTCGCGCAGGATCAAACGGATATCTCCGCAAGTTTTCAAGCGGCTGTTCGCGACGTCTTGGCGGCGAAATGTGCCCGTGCATTTGACCAATACCTTGAGCTTTCGCCGAAAGCGCCTGCCATTGCGGTTGCAGGGGGCGTGGCGGCCAACAAAACGCTCCGCGAAGCACTAAAAATGCTTGCAGATCAACATGGTGCAGCGTTCATTGCACCGCCCTTGAAACTTTGCACAGACAATGCTGCGATGATCGCTTGGGCCGGGATTGAGCGGTATCGCGCCGGTCAGTTGGACGATATGACCCTCGCTGCCCGCCCGCGCTGGCCGCTTGACCGGGTTGCTGCGCCGATGCTCGGATCCGGCAAAAAGGGTGCAAAAGCATGAGGGCAGTCACGGTCGCAGGTGCAGGCGCTTTTGGAACTGCATTGGCGGTTACACTGGCGAAAGCTGGCAGGCGGGTCACGTTGGTCGGACGCGATCCGGGCCTTGTGAAAAACCGGACCAGTGCACGTCTGCCGGGTATCATCCTTCCTGATGCAATGACCCTATCGACGACACTGGCTGTTTCTGAGGACGACATCTTGCTGCTTGCCGTGCCGATGCAGCAGCTTGGGTCTTATGTTGAAAGCGCGCAGGTCGCGCCATTCGCTGTTATCGCTTGTTGCAAGGGGATTGATCTGACCACGGGGAAGGGGCCTACCGCGATCCTTGATGATGGTATTGATGCGCCTTCTGCAATCCTGACAGGCCCTAGTTTTGCGGCGGATATTGCGCAAGGTCTGCCGACCGCGCTGACCTTGGCCACGGCCTCAAGAACCGTGGGTCAGATGCTGCAAGAGAACCTATCAACCGAAACGCTGCGGCTTTATCTGTCCGGTGATCCAATCGGGGCCGAGCTTGGGGGGGCCTTAAAGAATGTCATCGCAATAGCTTGCGGTATCACGATTGGCGCGGGTTTGGGTGAAAGTGCCCGGGCGGCGTTAATAACCCGTGGATTTGCCGAAATGCAGCGCCTCGCGCTGGCGATGGGGGCCGCGCCTGAAACGCTGCAAGGTCTGTCCGGCTTTGGCGACCTCAGCCTGACCTGTACGTCCCGGCAATCGCGAAATTTCAGCTTTGGATACGCGATCGGATCGGTCGATGCTGTCGATACGTCTGCAACCGTCGAAGGCAAAGCCACGGCGCGGGCCGTCGTAAAGTTGGCTGCGGCGCAGGGTATTGAGATGCCGATTGCGCAGGCCGTCTGCGAAGTTCTGGACAACCGCGCGGCGCTGCCGCAAGTTTTGGAATATCTTTTGAACCGTCCGTTGCGAAAGGAATAGCAATGCGCATCGCCGTGATCTGTACCGACAAACCTGGCCATCTTGAGCTGCGCAAAGCGAACCGGGATGCCCATGTCGCCTATTTGAAAGCCTCGCCTGTCGAACAGGCTGGCCCTTTTCTGGACGCAAATGGTGACATGTACGGTTCCCTGATTATTCTTGAGGCGGAAGATATGGCGGCTGCCAAAGCGTGGGCTGCCGATGATCCTTACGCAAAAGCAGGGTTGTTTAGCGATGTTCGACTGGAAATTTGGAACAAGGTGATCTGATCATGGCCTATTGGTTGTTCAAATCAGAACCGTCAGTCTGGTCTTGGGATGATCAGGTTGCCAAAGGGGCCCAAGGTGAAGAATGGGACGGTGTGCGAAATTATCAGGCACGTAATTTCATGCGGGAAATGAAGCTTGGCGATCAGGGTTTTTTCTACCATTCGCAAAAAGACAAAGAGATCGTGGGCATCGTTGAGGTCTGCGCCTTGGCCCATCCTGACAGCACAACCGATGATGAGCGTTGGGAATGCGTCGATATTAAAGCGGTTGAACCACTGGCTCGTGCGATCACACTAGATGAGATCAAGCAAGACGAAGCGTTGGCCGAGATGGTACTGGTGAAGAACTCGCGCCTATCAGTCCAGCCAGTGCGAGACGCGGAGTGGTCACGGATCGTTTCGCTCTCAAAAAGCTAAATTTCAATATCTGGGAGGGTTTGACATGGAATTTCTGAACGTGGTGGCCGCCGCAGTTGCGGCGTGGATTTTTGGATCGATCTGGTACATGGCGCTGGCCAAACCCTGGATGGAAGATGTCGGTCTGACCGAAGATACGATCGACCGGAAAAACCCTGTCCCTTACATCGGCAGCTTTTTGTGCGCGTTGATCGTGGCAGGGATGATGCGGCACATCTTTGAAAGCTCCGGCGTGCACACATCGGGCTATGGGCTGATTTCCGGCCTCGGCCTCGGGCTGTTTATCGCAGCGCCCTGGCTTACGACGAACTACCTCTTCGCAGGGCGGCCCAAACGTTTGATCTTGATTGATGGTGGCTATGCGACCGGTGGGTGCACTGTTATGGGACTGGTTCTGACACTGTTCTAGGCGTCGATCCTTGTTCGCTAACGAGTGAAAATCAGCATCCTAAAATGAAAAGGAGGGTCCCAACCCCTCGGGACCCTCCATCTACCCCACGTGCTTGAAATGGTCTCGCACCACACGTGTTTGAATTTCGGGTCCGACCTTCTGGTTCAGACGAGAACATAGGTAGAACATTTCTCTATATTTCTCAAGGACTTGTTCGTTACCTATTGCATGGAATTTTCGACAAATTTTATCGATCTGAAAAAGAAAAACGCCCGCGCGAATGGCGGGCGTCTTCGCGAAACTCTGGTCGGCTGATCAGCCGTAGACAGACTCTTTGTTGAAATGCTTGGTCAGCATGTAATAGATGACCGCGCGATATTTGTTGCGCTCGGATTTGCCATAAGTCTCGATGCAGCTGTTGATTGCATCCATCAGAGCAGGGCTGTCGCTCAGACCTAACTTCTTGATAAGGAAGTTGTTTTTCACTGTTTCCAGCTCGTCTGGCTGTGAGCCAGCAACGGTAGAAGCGTCTGCATTGTAAATTGCAGGGCCGCAGCCGATTGTTACTTTCGTCAACAGGTCCATATCCGGCGTCATGCCGCATTTGTTGCGCAGATCATCCGCATATTGAGCAATCAGCTCGTCTCTTTTTCCCATGGTAATATCTCCCACCAATTTGCAGGCCGTAGCCTAATGCCGACCTTCGTCAGGTCTGCTGGCACAATAAGTCCTAAAGCTGCCATTCCAAAGGGAAAAATATCGGATTCTCGTCAAGTTGCGGTTCACCGCTTAGCGGCACGTCCCCCAACCTTTTGACTGTAAATGGAAATGATCTGCATGGAGGGAGTTGAAATCCGGTCCGAGCGTGGTTTCGAACCATCGACAGGCCCCATTTCGGACGTCTCGCAGGAAATTTTGTCGGTCTTGGGGGCCGTCCCAGTCTTGGGTCAATTCGATCCTTGCTCCGTCCGCGAGGGTAAATCCACCAATATCAATTGCCTGCGCTGTGGCGTGGGTGCTCATCCGGTCGGACACGCCGCGGATCGTGCGGCAATTATAGCTGCCGATCTGGCGCATCCGTGACACACCTTGTCCGAAATGGTCCAGCGCCGCATTCTGGACGTCATGGCGTTCCCACATCGCCAATCGCAAGGCGGTTGAACAGCGGGTTTCGACGGGGGCAATCTTCGTTTGTCCCAATTTGGTCAATTCCACGCGGTTGCGAACATGGCATTGCTCGGATGCCTCAAGCGGCTCCATTGCCTCAAACATTACGCGGCCCTCGTCCAATGTTGCGAGGCAAAGCGCGTCGTTGCGCAACGCCCGCGCCAGTTTGTAGGGCGTCACAAATGTCAGCGGGTCATTGATCGAAAACGGAAGCGACGGGTTCCACGCGCGGGGTACAGGCGTGTCATCGTGGGTCGCAAGCAGGACCAAATAGGCCAGTGCAACCACCCCAAGACAGAACAGCGAAAACACAAAGGCCACCGCGTTTAGAAACGGGTGGCCTCTGCGTCGAGTGTTCATGGTGTGCCGCTTAGTAGCGGTAATGCTCTGGTTTGAATGGGCCGTCTTGGGCCACACCGATGTAGTCTGCCTGCTCTTTGTCCAGCTTGGTCAGTTTTACACCGATCTTTTTCAAGTGCAGTGCAGCAACCTTTTCGTCCAACGCTTTTGGAAGGATGTAAACGTCGTTTTTGTAGGCGTCGCCGTTGTTCCACAGTTCCAGCTGGGCAAGAACCTGGTTGGTGAAAGACGCCGACATCACAAAGGACGGGTGACCTGTGGCATTGCCAAGGTTCAGCAAACGACCCTCGGACAGCAGGATCAAACGATTGCCGGATGGCATCGTGATCATGTCGACCTGTTCTTTGATGTTTGTCCACTTGTGGTTTTTCAGGGCAGCGACCTGGATTTCGTTGTCGAAGTGACCAATGTTGCCAACGATCGCCATATCCTTCATTTCGCGCATGTGCTCGATGCGGATCACGTCCTTGTTGCCGGTTGTTGTGATGAAGATGTCGGCATTTGCCAACTCGTCTTCCAGAAGCACAACCTCAAAGCCGTCCATTGCCGCCTGCAGCGCGCAGATCGGGTCGACTTCGGTCACTTTGACCCGCGCACCGGCACCGCGCAGGGACGCGGCAGAGCCTTTGCCCACATCGCCATAGCCCATCACGACAGCAACTTTGCCAGCCATCATCGTATCGGTGGCGCGGCGGATGCCATCCACAAGGCTTTCTTTACACCCATATTTGTTGTCGAATTTCGACTTGGTGACAGAGTCGTTCACGTTGATCGCAGGGAACGGCAGTTCGCCTTTTTTGACCAGGTCATACAAGCGGTGAACACCTGTTGTGGTTTCTTCGGAAACGCCTTTGATCTGGTCGCGCATCTTTGTGAACCAGCCGGGGCTTGCTTCCATACGCTTCTTGATCTGCGCCTTGATCGCAACTTCTTCCTCAGACCCAGGCACCGGGATGACGTCTTCGCCAGCTTCGGCACGCGCACCCAAAAGGATGTAGAGCGTCGCGTCGCCACCGTCGTCGAGGATCAGGTTCGGGCCGTCTTCAAACATGAAGGAGCGGTCGAGGTAGTCCCAATGCTCTTCCAGGCTTTGACCTTTGATCGCGAAAACAGGTGTGCCACCTGCGGCAATCGCGGCAGCTGCGTGATCCTGTGTGGAAAAGATGTTGCAGGAGGCCCAACGCACATCTGCACCCAATGCAACGAGCGTTTCGATCAGAACAGCTGTCTGAATGGTCATATGCAAGGAGCCCACGATGCGCGCGCCTTTCAACGGGGCTTTGCCCGCATACTCTTCGCGCAACGCCATCAGGCCCGGCATTTCGGTTTCGGCAATGTCCAGCTCTTTGCGGCCATAATCTGCAAGTGCAATATCTTTAACGATATAGTCGTCAGCCATGTCTCAGTTTCTCCTGAAAAATACGTATTTGGGCGCTCCCTAGCACCCTGAGTTATTCAGAGCAATGAGGCGTATAGCCTTGGACATATTTTCGGCGCGACCGAAAGTCGCTTGCGTTTTGGCGTCAGCTTTTTCATGTCTTGCTGAAACGAGGTGCAAAATGACGAAATCGCCGCGCGCGTGGCAGCGTATGTTATCGGGTCGCAGGCTGGATCTGCTGGACCCCACGCCGATGGACGTGGAGATCGAAGACATTGCTCACGGGCTGTGCTTCGTGGCGCGCTGGAATGGTCAGACGATGGGCGAATACCCTTATTCCGTCGCCGAGCATTCCTTGCTGGTCGAACGGCTTTATTCGCAGCTTTGCGCGAAACCTTTGGTCAAATGGCAATTGGCCGCGCTTTTGCATGATGCGCCGGAATACGTGATCGGCGATATGATCAGCCCGGTGAAATCCGCTGTGGGGCCAGGTTATGCGGATCTTGATGACCGTCTGACAGCGGCGATCCACATCCGGTTTGGTTTGCCAGCAGCTGTGCCATCCACGATCAAGCGGGAAATCAAGAAAGCCGACAAGATCAGCGCGTGGCTTGAGGCAACCCAAATCGTTGGGTTCGCACGAACTGAGGCGGATAAGTTCTTTGGAAAACCGCCCGCTGGCGTGGACTTGCCGGATGTGCTGATCCCGCGCCCACCAATGGAGGTGAAAGCAGAGTTCATCGCCCGGTTTGATGTGTTGTCGGAGGCCCTATGATCGTTCGACCCGCCAAATTGGAAGATACGCAAGCGCTTACACTGATCCTGAATGAGATCATCGAAATCGGCGGAACGACAGCCTATGAAACGCCGTTGGAACACGAATATTTCGTAGCAATACTCAACGATCCGGACCCCAAGACCTTCATTCATGTTGTTGAAGAGGCCGGGCAGGTCATCGCGGTTCAGTGGATGGAAGCCTATGCGCCACCCGAGGACCATATTGGGGGTATCGCAACCTTCGCCAAGCCGGGGCTAACCCAACGCGGTGTCGGGTCTTTGTTGTTCAAAACAACGCTGCAAGCCAGCCGAGACGCGGGATATGTTTTGCTGAACGCGACGATCCGCGCGGACAATGCCAGCGGTCTGGCTTACTATTCGAAAGTTGGTTTCCAGGATTTCGACGTGATCCCGGCTGTGGCCTTGAAGGATGGCACGCCAATGGACCGGGTGCGCAAACGCTTTACACTCTAGGGCAGGTTTTACCGGCTTCCGCGTCACCTTTGCGCCAGCCGCGGAACGCACCAAGATCATAAAACAGCTCGGTCCCGTCCGGCCAGACATCGCTGGTCACGGTCCCGCAGAAACGTCGTCCGTTTGGCCCGGTTCCTTGTAACTTCGTCATCGCAGATTTCGTGGAATGGTCCGTGCGTCCGAAATCTATGCGCAAGGGGCTTTCAAGAAGACGGACACCGCCTGCATCCAGCGCGAACGGCATAGGGTCAGCGGCAGGCGTACTGGGGACGCAGCCCATCATGACAATCGTCATGAAGATGAAGGATGTCTTTACGCCTGGCATCACACTCTCCCGACTCCAGCTTTGGTTTTAGCGCGGTGATCTCTTTGCGAGAATACGCTGCAATGTCCGCCGATGCATGCTCAGCCGTCGCGCAGTTTCAGAAACATTGCGGTCACAAAGTTCATAGACTCGCTGAATATGTTCCCACCGAACCCGGTCAGCAGACATCGGGTTTTCAGGTGGCGGCGGCAGTTCACTGCCATCTGCCAGCAATGCGGCGGTAACGTCATTGGCATCCGCTGGCTTTGACAGATAGTCGGTTGCACCGATCTTGACAGCGGCAACCGCGGTGGCGATCGCGCCATAGCCTGTCAGAACCACAACGCGGGCTTCTGGCCGTTTTTCGCGGATCACTTCGACCACGTCCAATCCATTGCCGTCACCAAGCCGCAAGTCGATCACGGCATATGCTGGGGGACGCGCAGTCGCAAAGGCTTTCCCCGCTGCGACGGTTTCAGCAACTTCCGGTTCAAAGCCACGCTTTTCCATTGCGCGCGCAAGGCGGCGCAGAAAGGGTTCATCATCATCGACAATCAGCAGCGATTTGTCCTCACCGATGTCGTTCATTAGGCGATCTGTCATTAAATCATCTCCGTAATACCCCTAAGTCTAGCGGGGACGCGGGTCTCGTCAATATTGGGCTATCCTTCAAAGGCAGGGCGCGCAATGGCTGCGCGCTGGCAGATCTTGGTAAAATCGTCGCGCTTAGGGCCGAGGCGGATGTGAAGTGGCAGAGGTTGTCGCAACCATGCCGCACCATGCTCAGTTGATCCCGGCAGAACAAAACCCTATCAATTTCGCATCATGACGCGTCGCGAGCACATCCCAGAATGAACGATCTGGACGAAGCCCAGATATTAGGCGGCGCTGGCAGCAGCACGGTCCGCCTGCACACGCTGATTATCCTGCGCTGGCTGGCGATTGTGGGGCAGTCGATCACTGTCATCGTTGCGGCGTTTGTTTTTGATTTACAGATTAGCCTTGGCTTGTGTGGGCTGGCCATCGGCGTTTCCGTGATTTCGAACCTTGTCGCCAGTATCGTTTACCCGCAAAGCACGCGCCTACCGGAACGCGACATCATTTGGGCGCTGCTGT
The DNA here is from genome assembly GCA_947493265.1 of uncultured Litoreibacter sp. Lineage (GTDB taxonomy): Bacteria > Pseudomonadota > Alphaproteobacteria > Rhodobacterales > Rhodobacteraceae > Litoreibacter. Next base: position 507,335 of record CANLQL010000001.1, read on the forward strand.
TTGACCTTCTGCAGTTGGCATTTCTTCTCTACCTGACAGGCGGTTTGAACAATCCGTTTTCCTTGCTGATGCTTGCACCGGTTACGGTATCTGCAATGACCCTTCGGCCGGGGGCGACACTTCTTTTGTGCGGGCTTGCGGTTGTTTTGGTGTCCATCCTGGCCTTTTTCTACGTACCGTTACGCACAGGCGCGGGTGAATTCATGCGCATGCCGCAGCTTTTCATCTACGGATTCTGGATTGCGTTGATGATCGGGATTGGCTTTTTGGCGATGTATGCAGGACGCGTGACGCGCGAAACCCGGTCCATGAGCCAAGCGTTGCTTGCCACGCAAATGGCGTTGGCGCGGGAGCAAAAGCTTACCGATCTTGGTGGTGTCGTTGCCGCTGCAGCCCACGAATTGGGCACACCGCTGGCCACGATCAAACTGACAAGTGCTGAGCTTATGGATGAGCTGCGGGACAAACCCGAGCTTTTGGAAGATGCGGAACTTATTCGCACGCAGGCGGACCGGTGCCGCGACATTCTTCGATCTATGGGCCGGGCGGGCAAAGAAGATCTGCACCTGCGTACTGCGCCATTGGAGGCGGTTGTTCAGGACGCCGCCGATCCACATCTTGATCGTGGCAAGCATGTGCAATTTGGCTTCAAGCCCTACGAGAACGGTTTGGATCAAATGCCAAATGTCCTCAGAAAACCTGAAATATTGCATGGGCTTCGAAATCTGATCCAAAATGCTGTCGATTTTGCGGATACAAATGTCTGGATCGATGCGCGTTGGGATGACGACAAGATCCTCGTGCGGGTTGTGGATGATGGTCCGGGATATCCGATTGATCTATTGGGCCGAATTGGGGATCCGTTTTTGCGACGTCGGCGGGAACCGCATAAACGCAAACGAGCGGGATATGAAGGGATGGGGCTTGGGCTATTCATTGCCAAGACACTTCTGGAGCGATCCGGTGCCGAAATGAGCTTTGCCAACGGATCGGGCCAAACACCCAGTGCCGACACGCCGGTCCAACGGCGGGGTGCCATCGCCGAAGTGATCTGGCCGGCCAGTCGGATTATTGCACCAGCAACCGGTCAATCGACAGCGCTGGGCGAGAACAAACCGATAGAAATTTAGACAATTTAAACTGACGTTAACTTGTTGCGCGCCAGATAGCTTGAACCTTTCTTGCTGCAGAGTGCTCTATGATCTGGTCTCTTTCCGAACTTGCCGTTCTGTTCGGGCTTGGCGTGTCGGCCGCGATTGCCACGGTTTTTGTTCTTGCCCATTTGTCAAAACGCCAAGCGCCTGCGGGGGTCTCCTACCCAGCAGATGCGCATGTCTTTTCCTTCGAAAGCCGGGAATTGGTATCCGCATCTGGACCGGCGCAAGCTGCGTTAAATCTGGAAGATCTGGATGAAGATATATTCTACCAACTTCTTGATCGGCTTTCCGCGATTTTCCCATCCTTACGGCGTGACTATGAGGAGGCGGAGCAAACAAAGACACCGTTTTCATTAACCGAAGTGACGCGGGAAGGCCCGGCGACTTTGAATGTAAGGTTTAGCGGTGCAAAGACAGATGTGGTGGTGCACGGGATTGCTGCCCCTTTGTCGCGCAAAGTCGTCTTCGATGAAGATTTTGCCATCGCTACAGATGCAGAATTGCGGGTGCTGAGAACAACGGTAGAAGCGTCACCGATCCCGACATGGCGCGAAGATGCGGGCGGCAATATTGATTGGGCCAATCACGCATATCTCGACCTTCTCGAACGATCAGCAGGTCCGGATGCAGCGCAGAACTGGCCGCCAAAACGGCTGTTTGACAGCAGTGCGGTGGTCAAGGTTGGGGAGCCGCCGAAGCTCAAAAGGTCATCGGTTCTGTTGCCCGATGACGTGACCAAATGGTTCGACATTTCAAGCTACGGCTTAGGTGAGCACAGTTTGCATTTTGCCGCGGATGCCAATGGGATCGTCCGGGCAGAAAGCTCACTTCGGAGCTTCCTGCAGACCCTGACGCAGACATTTGCATATCTTCCCATTGGGTTGGCGATTTTTGATCGAAACCGCCAGCTTGTGCTGTTCAACCCGGCATTGACCAATCTGACGTCGCTTGAGCCGGAGTGGTTGACAGCGAAGCCCACCTTGTATGACTTCCTGAACTGTCTGCGCGAAAAGCGGATGTTGCCGGAGCAGAAGAACTTCAACGACTGGCGGCAGAAAATCACGCAACTGGAACAGCTTGCGGCAAATGGCACTTATAGCGAAACGTGGTCGCTTCCCAGTTCTCAGACCTATCGCATCACTGGTCGGCCGCACCCGGAAGGGGCAATCGCGTTCGTGTTTGAAGATATCACTGCCGAGATTTCGTTGACCCGGAAATTCCGTCAGGAACTGGAGCTTAGCCAGTCACTATTCGACAGTTTCCCGGAAGCGATAGCAGTTTTCGGGGCCGACGGGATCATCAACATGTCCAACCTCGCCTATGCTGATTTGTGGGGGGTCGACCCAAACGATGCGCTTGGGCAGATCAGCATTCTTGATGCAACGCGCCTATGGCAAAGTCAGTCGAAACCGACACCGCTTTGGGGTGACGCACGAGATTTCATCGCCCAGAAAGGCGAGCGAAGCGAATGGCACGGCCAGGTTCGAATGCAATCCGGCAAGGGGCTTGCATGCCGCTTTATGCCGCTTGCCGGTGGGGCAACGCTCGCGGGCTTCACAGCGGAGCCGGTCTTGAACAGCCGTACCCAGAAAGCTGCCGCAAAAGACGCGGTGATCATGGGATGATGACTTGCGGCTAAGCGGGGAAAACGCCATGTTTTGCCCATGCAATCGCGAAGTGTCACGTTTACCCTCTCAAGCCATACAAATACGCACAATCTTGCGGCGCTGATCGCGGATCACGCGGCACCGGGTTTGTGTATCTTGCTTGAAGGGGACATCGGTGCTGGCAAGACCTATCTGGCGCGATCCATCATCCAGACCCTGCTTGCCAAAGACGGCCAGCAGGAGGATGTACCGTCACCGACATTTACGCTTGTTCAGGTCTACGAGACGGGCTCGTTTGAGACATGGCATGCGGATCTCTATCGGTTGAGCACATCTGATGAGGTTGTTGAACTCGGGCTGGAAGATGCGTTTTCGCATGCGTTTTGCCTGATCGAATGGCCAGACCGGATGGGCGATCTGGCACCGCCAGATGCTGTCCGTTTGACGCTTGCGATGACCGATCAGCCCGAGCATCGCAATTGCACCGTTTCTGCGCCGTCAGGACCACTGGCCGAGGCATTGGCACGATTTTCGGAACCGCTGAACCTGGTGGATCGTTCTGACCAGCGCCAGGCGTTCCTTGCGGAAACAAAATGGGCCGACGCTGATATCAGCCCTGTCGCCGGAGACGCGTCGAACCGCCGCTATGACCGCTTAACGACCAGCGCCGGCGCGCGTGCGATCTTGATGGATGCGCCAATAAGACATGGTGAAGACGTCACACCGTTTCTGAAAATTGCGGCTTACCTAACTCAGAACGGCTTGAGTGCTCCGGCGATAATTCAGCATGATACGCGTTCCGGGTTCGTGTTGATGGAAGACCTCGGGGATAATCTGATCGCGCGCATGGTTGCGCGGGATCTGTCGCTTGAAATCCCACTTTATAAGCCGATTGTTGACTGTCTAGTTGCTTTACAAGCGCTTGCCGTTCCCCCGGATTTGCCCGCCTTCGATGCCGCGGCAATGCAAGAGGCGGCGTTACTTCCGCTGGATTGGTACTTGGGGCGAACCGTGCCTGTCCCAGCGGCCGTGCGTGCGAAATACGAAAGCCTTCTGGAAAAGATGCTGGGGCAGCTATCCCTAGCAAAACCGGTTTTGATCCATCGCGACTTCCACGCAGAAAACCTTCTTTGGCTACCGGAGCGTGATGGTGTTCGTCGCATCGGCATTCTGGATTTCCAGGACGCGATGCTCGGCCACCCGGCCTATGATCTGGCGTCGCTTTTGTCGGATGCCCGCCGGGACGTATCTGCCGACGCCCGAAAAGACGTCAGGAGCTATTTTGCAACGCAAACAGGTTTTGATCCCGCCCAGCTAGAACGCGATCTGGCAATTCTAGGTGCGCAACGAAATTTGCGTATCTTAGGAGTATTTGCGCGGCTGTGTCAGCGGGATGGGAAATCCCACTACGCGTCGTTAGCGCCGCGGGTTTGGAACAATCTGCACCAAGATCTAGGCCATCCTGATCTCGCGGAAATGTCTGTATTTGCGCAGGAACATTTCCCACGGCCAGCGTCTACAGAAGGCCTGCAAGATGCATAGCGGGCCGCAACATGTGATGATCTTCGCGGCTGGATTTGGAACCCGGATGCGGCCGCTGACACAGGATAAACCGAAACCTTTAATCCCTGTCGCAGGAATGTGTCTGCTTGATCGTGCAATTTCACTTGCGCAGGACGCCGACAAAAAGGTGACCGTCAACGGGCACTATCTGGCCGATCAGATTGCTCAGCATCTGCCAGAAGATATCTCGTTTATTGAAGAGCTTGGCGAGCCTCTGGAAACGGGAGGCGGATTGAAAAACGCGCTGCCTAAATTGGGGGATGGCCCTGTCTTTACGTTAAACCCGGACGCTGTCTGGAAAGGGCCCAACCCGCTGCGACTTCTGGAGGCTGCTTGGGAGCCAGCGCGCATGGATGCTTTGCTGATGATGATCCCGCAAAGCTCTGCGCGCGGCCATAACGGCGGTGGGGATTTCGCGTTAGATTTAGATGGGCGGCTTTTGCGGGACAAAACAGGTCTGATTTATTCCGGTGCTCAGATTCTCAAAACCGACCTGCTGCGCAGCCATCCGAAAGATATCTTTTCGCTGAACGAGATTTGGCAGCAGATGGCCGCCCGAAACAGACTTTGCGGCGTGGTCTACCCCGGCAAATGGGTCGATGTCGGAACGCCCGCAGGGATAGGGTTGGCAGAAGATCTGCTGGCGGAGTCTGAGGATGTTTGAACCATCAGACACCCCGCGTCTTTTTGGATTGCCGCTTGGGGTCGATTTTCCGGAGCAACTGATCGCGGGCCTAACTGGCCGCTTGAAAGGGCAGCCCCCCGACGCCATAGCGCGGGTTGATCTGATCGTGTCCACCCGCCGGATGGAGCGACGATTGATGGCACTTTTTCAGGCCCATGGTACGCAGCTTTTACCGCGCTTCCATCTTTTGTCTGATCTGTCGACATTGCGACGCTTTCCAACGATCGGCGCGATTGCCAATCCGCTTGGTCGCCGTCTGAACCTTGCGCGGTTGGTCAAGAAATTGCTTGAAGCACAGCCTGACTTGGCCCCCGAAGATGCCGCTTTCGATCTGGCGGGTAGTCTGTCGTCGCTGATGGAAGAAATGCGCGGTGAAGGTGTTGATCCATCCGCCATAACGGAGTTGGAGCTTAGCGGGAACCACTCCGAATATTGGGCGCGGAGCAAGAAGTTCCTTAGCCTTGTGCAGCGTTACTTTGACGACCCAGACCATGTCGATGCGCAAACGCATGCCCGGCGCACAGTGGAAATGCTTGCAGCACTTTGGGAGGTTGCTCCGGCTGAAAACCCGGTGATTATCGCGGGCTCTACAGGGTCAAGGGGAACGACGCGGGCGTTGATGAAAGCGGTTGCGCGCCTGCCGCAAGGTGCAGTCGTGCTGCCTGGATATGACTTTGATATGGGGGCTGAAAGCTGGGACGCGCTGGGGACAGAGCCTGTTTCGGAAGATCATCCGCAGTACCGGTTTTTTGCACTCAAAAAGGCCCTTGATATCCCGCAGGGTGGGGTGATCCGCTGGACAGATGCGCGTCCGATCAACGTGGCCCGCAACCGTTTAGTATCGCTTGCGTTGCGGCCCGCGCCGGTGACGGACGCGTGGCTGACCGAAGGTCCGAAATTGACGGATATCGGCCCGGCGACTGAGGGTTTGAGTTATCTTGAGGCACCAAATCCGCGCGCGGAGGCTTTGGCGATTGCGTTGCGATTGCGAAAGTCCGCTGAAGACGGTGTTCCTGCCGCCTTGGTGACGCCCGACAGGGTTTTGACCCGGCAGGTGAGCGCGGCTTTGCAGCGTTGGAATATCGTAGCCGATGATAGTGCCGGGGTGCCGCTTTCACTCAGCGCGCCGGGCCGTTTATTGCGCCAAACCGCACGTTTGATCGGACAACCCGTAAGCCCCGCGACATTGCTTGCGCTTCTCAAGCACCCGCTTGTGGCAAAGGGTCACCGCCTTTTGGCCAACGATCTTGAGTTGCAGTATCTGCGCCGCGACACGCCATTCCCTGACCGGGAAGGGTGTTTGCGCTGGGCACAGAAACACCCAAACCCGGCTGCGGAGGAGTGGACCACTTGGCTGTGGGACTGTCTTGAGCCGCTGAGCAATCTGAGTCCAAGCAAGATGCCGGAATTGCTGGCCCGTCATGTCGCAGTTACTGAAAAGCTTGCCGCTGGGCCCGGGGCTGACGGCAGTGGCGAATTATGGGAAAAAGACGCGGGCGAAAAAGCGCGCGAGGTCGTCTCCAAAATCAGTGATGTGGCAGATGCGGGTGGGCAACTAACGCCCGCTGAATACACACGTATCGTCGATGCCGTCCTCAGTGCGGAGGAGGTGCGCAGCCCTGTTGCAGCCCATCCTTTGGTGATGATTTGGGGTACTTTGGAGGCGCGTGTTCAAGGGGCGGATCTTGTTATCCTGGCCGGGTTGAATGACGGAACCTGGCCAGAATTGCCAAGCCCTGATCCTTGGCTCAACCGGGAAATGCGCCGGGATGCAGGACTGCTTCTGCCAGAGCGTAATATCGGGCTGTCGGCCCATGACTTTCAGCAGGCTATCGCCTCAAAAGAGGTGCTGTTAACCCGGTCTGTGCGAAATGCGGATGCGGAAACCGTGCCGTCAAGATGGCTCAACCGGTTGACCAACCTGATCAATGGCCTGCCTGAAGGGGAGCAAGCGCTGAAGCAAATGCACGACCGTGGGCAAAGCTGGCTGGAAATGGCGCAGGGTCTGGAGCAGCCAAAGATTGCAACCGCGCGCGCCCTGCGCCCAGCACCCGCACCGCCTGTGGCAATAAGGCCCAAGCGATTGTCGATCACGCGCATCGAAAAACTGATCCGCGATCCGTACTGGATTTACGCCAAATACGTGCTTGGTCTGGACACGCTTGATCCGTTCACATTGTCGCCGGATGCGCCTTTGCGCGGCCGCTTGGTGCACAAAATTCTGGAGGACTTTACCAGACAGACGCAAGATGGTTTGCCTGAGAACGCGCGCGACTTTTTTATGGACATTGCGGCAGAGGTTTTTGACGCAAACGTCCCGTGGCCCGCGACACGGGCGCTGTGGACTGCACGCATGGACCGCGTTGTTGATTGGTTCATCGAAAATGAGGGTCAGCGCCGTAAGACGGCCAGCCCAGTTCAAGTGGAGAAAGAGGGGCGGACGATCCTCGATACGACCCCGTTTGAGCTTATTGGCCGTGTTGACCGGATCGACCTGACAGAAGACGGGTCTGCCCTGATCTATGACTATAAGACCGGGGATGCGCCGTCCAAAAAACAGCAAACCTATTACGACAAACAACTGCCACTGACCGCCGGGATGGTCACGCGCGGAGCGTTTCCCGAACTGGGTCGCCAAACTGTACTTCGAACAACCTATATCGGTTTTGGTTCGACGCCCCGTGAAGTGTCGCTTGAATATGCGGACGGGGATGTCGATGCGATCTGGGCAGATTTCGAACGGCTTATCAAATCTTACCAAGACCCGACCAAAGGGTATCCGTCGCGCCGGGCACTGGACAAAGTGGGTTACGGGATGGATTACGACACGCTGGCGCGGTTTGGCGAATGGGACGACACCGACGATCCTGTGGTGATCGAGGTTGGGCGATGAAGTTTGACGACGCCACAAGCCGTCAGGTAGATGCGGCCAATCCGGATGTGTCTACGTGGCTTTCAGCCAATGCGGGATCGGGTAAAACCCGCGTTCTGACTGACCGTGTGGCGCGGCTTTTATTGGCTGGTGTGCGGCCCCAGAACATCCTGTGTCTGACCTATACCAAGGCCGCTGCCAGCGAGATGCAAAACCGGTTGTTCAAGCGCCTTGGTGCCTGGGCAATGATGGAAGAACGGGAGCTGCGTCAAAGCCTGTCGGAGCTTGGCGTCGACAGCAATTCGCTGCCCAAGGAGACGCTGCGAAAGGCGCGGACGCTGTTTGCCTTGGCGATTGAGACACCGGGTGGCTTGAAAATCCAGACCATCCATTCGTTTTGTGCGTCGATCCTGCGCAGGTTTCCCTTGGAAGCAGGTGTTTCCCCCAACTTTACGGAGATGGATGATCGCACGGCAAAGCTGATGCGTGCGGAGGTTCTTGAACAAGTTGCGCAAACCCACCCAGACGCGATGGCCGGGTTTGCACGCCATTTCACCGGCGCGGAGATCGACGATATCCTGCGCGAATTGGTGCAGCGAAAGCAACTATTCAAAGCAGAATGTAGCGATGAGACGCTTGCCAAACAGATGGGTTTTCCGCTCGAAGATTTGTCAGAGTCAGCGATCTTGTCGCGGGTGTTCGATGGATCAGAGGGTGCCATCTTTGATCGCGTGATCCCAGCTTTGTTGCAGGGTAAAGCGTCCGATCTCGGGTTGGCGCAGGCCCTGATGCACCGCCCATTCGCGCCATACAAGATCGCTGATCTGACCTTTTTTGAAGATCGGTTCCTGAGCGGGTCGAAAACCAAAAACCCCTTTATGCCAAAGGGTTACCCACCGACGAAGGATGCCCGCAGTTTGGCGTCAGATGCCTTCGACGCTTTTGATGAAATTCGAAATCGCGTGGCCGAGGCGCGGCCGGTTAGGCTTGCCGAAGCGGCGTTTCAGAAAACCCGTGCTCTGCGCCAGTTTGCGGATCGCTACCTGCCCGCGATTGAACAGATCAAGCTGGCCAGAGGCTGGCTTGATTTTGACGACTTGATCTATTTGACACGCGATTTGTTGCAAGACGCGAATATGGCGGCTTGGGTTCTGTTCCGATTGGATGGTGGGATTGACCATATTCTGGTTGATGAGGCGCAAGACACCTCGCCGCCACAATGGGATGTGGTCCGGTGTCTCGCGGATGAATTTACGTCCGGGGACTCCGCCCGGTCTGATGTTGCGCGGACATTGTTCGTTGTCGGGGATCAAAAACAGTCGATCTATTCGTTTCAAGGGGCTGACCCTGCAGGGTTTGAGACGATGCGCGCCGATTTCGAGGCGAAGCATGCGGCGGCTGAAAAGCCATTCTCTCGTGGTGAATTGTTGCACTCCTTCCGATCTGCGCCGGAAATTCTGCAATTGGTGGATGCGACGTTCACAGCAGATCTACAGCAGGGGATGGGAGGGGGCGTTTCTCATCTGGCGTTCAAGCAGATGTTGCCAGGGCGGGTTGATCTGTGGCCTTGGATTGACACCGGCGAGTCTGAAGAAATGCCGGATTGGCACAGTCCGGTGGATACGGTTTCGAAAGATCACCATACGGTGCAGCTGGCCGAAAAAATCGCGAACTTTATCAAAGCCCAGATTGCCCATGGCCAACTGACTGTCGTGGAGCGGAAAGATGGTGTTGATCAACTGATAACCCGCCGGGTGACGGCTGGTGACTTCCTTGTTCTGGTCCAGAAACGATCTGGCGTGTTCCATCCGATCATTCAGGAATGCAAACGCCGCAATATCCCGCTGGCCGGAGCGGACAGGTTGAAAATGGGCGGGGAGCTTGGGGTCAAAGATCTCGCTGCTCTCTTGTCTTTTCTGGCCACGCAGGAAGATGATCTGTCCTTGGCCACGGTTTTGCGGTCCCCACTTGGCGGGGTTTCCGAAGAACAGCTTTATACTTTGGCGCAAGGTCGCGGCAACCAAACCCTTTGGCGACGTTTGGAAGATAATGCGGCGCAGTTTCCGGATGTACACGCAATGCTGCGTGATTTGCGCGATCAGGTAGGTTTTCTTCGGCCATTTGAGTTGCTTGAACGGGCATTAACCCGTCACCATGGTCGCGAAAAGCTGATCGCGCGGCTTGGCAATGAGGCGGAGGAAGGCATCGAAGCCCTGCTTACACAGGCACTTGGATACGAACAGCTGGAAGTCCCATCCTTGACCGGGTTTCTGACGTGGTTGGAAACGGATGACGTTGATATCAAGCGTCAGATCGATAGCAATTCTGACCTGGTTCGGGTGATGACGGTGCACGGGGCCAAGGGGTTGGAGTCACCGATTGTTATCCTGCCGGAAACTGGCCCGCCGCTAAACACAGTTCGGCAAGGAATTTTTGATGCGGATGGATCGCCACAATGGGCGATGCGCAGTGATGATCTGCCGCAGGTTCAGGCTGATCTTAAGGCCGAGATTGAGGCGCGTCAGATCGAAGAACGCCGCCGTCTGCTTTATGTTGCGATGACGCGGGCCGAAAACCGGTTGATCGTCTGCGGATCTGGTGACCTTCGGGAAGACAAGGCAGAATCCTGGTACCGGTCAGTCAAGAAAGGCATGGGGCATGCAGGTGCCGTGTCAGATGCAGAAACTGGTGGGATGCGGCTTGGTCTTGACTGGCCGAGTGACCTTCCTGAGGCCGCCGCGTCTAAGGCACCGCAAGTTCATACGCTGCCGGATTGGACGTCCACGCGACCGCCCGAACCTTTGATCGCGCCTGAACCGCTTAACCCATCCAATTTGGGGGGTGAAAAGGTGATTGCCGGCGATATTGCCGAGGCTGACCGATCTGACGACGCGAAAGCGCGCGGAACGGCTTTGCATCTGCTGTTGGAAGTCTTGCCGTCGCATCCCCGGGCTGACTGGGAAGCTTTGGCCGCAGTTCTTGCACCAGACGCCGGTGAAATGATCGCGGAGGTAGCGCGGGTTTTGGACGCGCCTGAGCTTTCTCATGTTTTTGCAGTGGATACGTTGGCCGAAGTTGGTTTTACTGCTGAGCTGCCGGAACTGAACGGTGCGGTCGTGACAGGATCCATCGACCGACTTGTGACTTCCGAAGAACGGGTTTTGGCAGTTGATTTCAAATCAAATCAGATCATTCCGAACCGGCCAGAAGACATTCCTGAGGGGATTTTGCGGCAGATGGGGGCGTATCAAGCCGCACTCGCACAGCTCTACCCGAACCACCAGATTGAGACCGCTATTCTCTGGACAAAAGACGCCTCGTTAATGACCATCCCACACGACATCGTGAGGAACGCGCTGTTACGGACCATACATCTTGACGCTGAGCCGGTGACTACATAAGTTCCGACTCCAGTTCACCCACAACCCGCCTGGAGGGCACATCATGGCAACAGTAGCCGTCACTGACGACACCTTTGACGCCGAGGTCCGCAATTCGGATGTCCCGGTTATCGTAGATTTTTGGGCAGAATGGTGCGGCCCGTGCAAACAGATCGGCCCAGCACTTGAGGAGCTTTCGGCCGAGTACGAAGGCAAGGTCAAAATCGTCAAAGTGAACGTTGATGAAAACCCGAACTCTCCGGCGCAAATGGGCGTGCGGGGCATTCCGGCCTTGTTCATGTTCAAAGACGGTGAGGTTGTATCCAACAAGGTTGGTGCGGCACCTAAAGCGTCCCTGCAAAGCTGGATCGACGAAACCGTCGCCTAAGAAATCTACCAGTTCTACTGCAAAGAGCGCTCGGTTGAGCGCTCTTTTCTTTTGGGCAGAAGCTTTGTTTGAAAAAGCCCGGACCAAGGGGTGCTTGGTCCGGGCCAGTTGGTCGACTGATGAGGAAGGGAAAATCAGCCTTTTGAGAACTCCGGATACGCTTCCATACCCAGCTCTGATGTATCGAGACCGTTGATCTCGTCCTCTTCGCTGACCCGGATACCAATAGTCGCTTTGAGGATGAACCAGACAATTGCGGAAGCGACGAATGTGAACACACCGTAAGCAAGGATACCTGTGATCTGCGCACCGAGTGTCGCATCGGAGTTGTAGAAGATCACGGCGATTGTCCCCCAGATACCTGCAAACAGGTGAACCGGGATCGCACCAACGACGTCATCGATTTTCAGCTTGTCCAGCATCGGGATGGTCAGGACAACGATGACACCGCCGATTGCACCGATCCAGAGCGCACCAAAGAGCGTCGGCGCAAGTGGTTCAGCCGTGATGGAGACAAGGCCTGCCAATGCGCCGTTCAGCACCATTGTAAGGTCTGGTTTCTTGTACATGACCTGGCTGAGGATCAGGGCAGTCACAGCACCTGCGGCAGCGGCCATATTGGTGTTGGCAAAGATGCGCGAGACGTCTGAGACATCACCGACTGTTCCCATCGCAAGTTGGGAGCCGCCATTGAAGCCGAACCAGCCGAGCCACAGGATGAATGTGCCCAGTGTTGCCAGAGCAAGGTTAGAGCCAGGCATCGGGTTCACTTTGCCGTCTTTGAATTTGCCGATACGTGGTCCGAGGATGATGACACCAGCAAGTGCTGCCCAGCCACCTACGGAGTGTACGACAGTAGACCCTGCGAAGTCTTGGAAGCCAGCAGCGTCCAACCAGCCACCGCCCCATTTCCAGGAACCGGAGATCGGGTACATGATACCTGTCAGAACGATGACGAAGATCAGGAAGGGCCACAGTTTGATCCGCTCAGCCACAGCACCCGAAACGATGGAGGCTGTCGCCGCCACAAACACGAGCTGGAAGAAGAAGTCAGACCCGACAGAGGCATAGTCAAGCGCCGCATCCGCCGCCGACACGCCCACAGCGTCAAGGACTGTCTGGCCGCCAATGGCAAAATAGCCGTTGAAGTCACCCGGGTACATCGTGTTGAACCCAACCAGCCAATACATAATGGCTGCGATGGAGAACAGCGCGATGTTCTTGGTCATCTGCATGGTGACGTTCTTGGAACGCACCAAGCCGCCTTCCAGCATGGCAAAACCTGCTGCCATGAAGAATACGAGAAAGCCTGCCATACAGAAAAGCAAAGTTGTCATGATATAGGGGCCGATTTCATCGAACCCCGGTGCCGCGTCCTGCGCGACCGCCAGACCCGGCAGAACGGCTGCCATCGTCAAAGCTGATAGGAAGGTTTTGGTTTGCATGTTACTTAGTCCCCTTGGAATTTCGTGGAATTCGCCGCTCACAGCGCGTCATCATTTGTCTCGCCGGTCCGCACGCGCACGGCTTGCGCCACGTCCAAAACGAAGATTTTGCCGTCACCAATCTTGTCGGTTTTGGCGGTTGTTGTGATTGTTTCGACCACTTGGTCAGCCATTGCCGAAGCAACGACGATCTCAAGTTTGACCTTCGGTACGAAGTTCACGGCGTATTCAGCGCCACGATAAATTTCGGTGTGGCCGGACTGTGATCCAAAGCCTTTGATCTCGGTCACCATCATCCCGCGTACGCCGATGGAGGTCAGCGCCTCGCGGACTTCCTCCAGTTTGAACGGTTTGATTGCAGCAATTATGAGTTTCACGAATGTCCCCTTCTGACTGAGCCCCAACCGGGGGCGTCTCGCAGGTAAGAGAGGCGGGGAGCGTGGGTGCATCAACGTTTTCGCGGGTCGTCGCCGCAAATATTGGGTCAAATTCACACAATATTTGCACAAAAAATAACCATTGCTCAAAAATTGTGCAAAGTGCGTAGGGGAATATTCTGTTGGGCTCTCTACATTCGACTCACGAAACCCTATACAGAAGGTTAATAAAGTCAGAGCAGGACGCAGGTCAAAAATGGCCAATAACGGCAGCAAAAAACCACTCGTCGCAGAGCGGCGTTATCCGCAAAAAGCGGCAGAGACCCCAAAGCCAAAACCGAAGAAACGTAAGAAACCTGTGCGAAAGCAGAAGAAAACGTTCTTGGGCCGGCTGATGGCACCTTTTGTGTTTTTGTTCCGCTTTGTGATGAAGTTGATTTTCCGGCTGACAGCTTTGGCGGTCCTGGCCTTGGCGATGGCTGTGGGCTATTTCTACATGCAGCTTCCGCCAGTGGAAGAGCTTGTAGACGGGCGCACACGCGGATCGGTGACGCTGCTGGATCGCGAGGGCGTGGTGTTTTCCTGGCGTGGGGATCAGTTTGGTGGGCCTATTCGGGCCACTCAGGTCTCCCCGCATCTGAAAAACGCTGTCGTGGCGACAGAAGATAAGCGTTTCTATCGCCATTTGGGAATTTCCCCGCGCGGAATCGCCTCGGCGATGCGGATCAACTTGCGCGAAGGGCGGGGGGCTTTGCAGGGCAATGGCGGTTCCACCATTACGCAGCAAACCGCGAAACTTCTGTGCCTCGGCGTTCCGTTTGATCCCAAAACCTGGGAAACAGAAGCCGCCTATGAGGCCGATTGCCGTCGCACGACCAAAACCCGCAAAGCCAAAGAGGCGATTTATGCCCTGGCGATGGAGGCCAAATATACCAAAGATGAAATTCTAACCGTGTATCTGAACCGTGCCTATCTGGGCGCGGGCGCACGCGGGTTCGAAGCCGCGAGCCAGCTTTACTTTGGCGTTTCTTCGCGCGAATCCAACGTGCCGCAGGCCGCGATGATGGCCGGGCTTTTAAAAGCCCCGTCGACTTATGCGCCGACCAATAACCTTAAGCGGGCGCAGGACCGCGCCAGTGTCGTGATCAATCTGATGCAGGACCAGGGGTATATTTCTGCCACGGAAGCCGCGGCAGCCAAAGCAGCCCCGGCGACACTATCTGCCGCAGCCAAAGCGCAGGCAGGCGGCTATTTCACAGATTGGGTGATGGACACTGTCCCTGCATTTCTGTCTGGGGACACAACGGAAGATGTGGTGATCAAGTCGACCTTCGATTCCCGTCTTCAGAAGGCCGCCGAAGATGCAATGGACTACATCTTTACAAACAAAGTGCGGGAAGGATCAGAAGCGCAGGCCGCTATTGTCGTGATGTCGGCGGACGGTGCCGTGCGGGCAGTGGTCGGTGGTCGTGAGACGAAGGTCTCAGGCGCATTCAACCGGGCGACACAAGCCAAGCGGCAAACAGGGTCGGCGTTCAAGCCGTTCGTCTATGCAGCTGCAATGGATCTTGGGTTCCAATTCGATTCCATTGTGGACGACGCGCCGGTGACGTTGAACATTCCCGGCTCTGGACCATGGACACCACAGAATTATGACCGAA
This sequence comes from uncultured Litoreibacter sp., assembly GCA_947493265.1. Classification (GTDB taxonomy): domain Bacteria; phylum Pseudomonadota; class Alphaproteobacteria; order Rhodobacterales; family Rhodobacteraceae; genus Litoreibacter. The sequence continues at coordinate 522,470 of CANLQL010000001.1, forward strand.
AGTATCGTGGCCCGATGACCCTGACCGATGCCCTGCGCGCGTCGATCAATACGGTCGCTGTCAAAGTGTCCGAAGAGGTTGGGCGCGACAATGTCAAAGCGGTCGCAGAAGCCTTCGGGATCGACAACAAACTGGCGGACGGTCCGGCGCTGGCGCTTGGCGCGTCTGAAAGTACGCTGCTGGAGATGACAGGTGCCTATGCGGGTATTCTGAATGGCGGACGCGCTGTGGTGCCATATGGCCTGAGCGAGCTGCGCTTGAAAAACGATGCGAACCCAATCCTTGTGCAAGAAGGCGGGATGGGCGACCGGGTGATTTCGCCCGAAGCGGCGGCGCAGCTGACCTACATGATGCACCGGGTGGTGACAGACGGAACGGGGCGGCGCGCCTTTATCGATGGCCGTGAGGCAGCTGCCAAAACCGGGACGACGCAGGCGTCGCGCGATGCGTGGTTTATAGGCTTTACCGCGCAATATGTCGTTGGTGTCTGGATGGGATATGACGACAACACCCCCCTGACCGGCGTAACCGGGGGCGGGTTGCCAGCGGAAATCTGGAAAGAAACGATGGTTCGTGTCAGTGAAGGTCTTCCTGCCGAGCCGCTTCCGATGATCCGCCCGGCGCGTCCGCCCAGTGTCGAAGGGTTTGCGCAGCGACCGCAGCCTGGACAAGGGCAGGGCCAGCGCCAAGGACGCCCGCGTCAAAACAACAATGTCGAGGAAGTGATCCTCGACATTCTTGGACGTTTGTTGGGTCGGTAAGGTCTAGCCTGCTTTCGCCAGATCTTTGGTCAGGCGGTTCAAATCGCCGCCACGCTTGTCCAGCATGGCACCAATTTCAGCGCGTTCCGAGGTCAGCGTGTTCACACCTTCAATGATGATATTGAAGATTTTTGGGCTGCCGCTCTTGTCCGAGACAAGCCAGGTTACATTGAACGGGGCAGATCCTTGCAGTTTTGCGGTGGACTTGACCTCAACCGCGCCACGTGCGGACCGCGATCCGTTCACTTGAATCTCGCCGCCGACAAATTCCCGGAATCTGCGGCCGTATTTGCGAGTGAAATACGCTTTGAAGGCGTTGGTATAGGCAGCAACTTGCGACAGAGACGCTGACCGGCGTGCTGGCCCCAAAGTGGTCAACGCAATGATATTTACATCCGCATACCGGCTAAACACCCGTTCAAAATCCCGCAACATGGCGGATTCGGATTTGCCAGAGGCGATGATCTTGTTGATATCCGCCACTGCGCTTTGGACCAGTTTTTCAGCTTGTGCGCCTGAAACAGCCCAAGCTGGTGCGGCCGCAAGGCCGACCAGAGCACTCAGTCCAGCGACAACGCTTCGACGATTCAATTTATCAGTTTCCACCATAGATATCCTCATAGGGGTCAAAGAATTCCTGCTCAGCACCGTCGCGCAACTGGAAGCGCCGGTTTTGAAGATACAGCAAGCGCGCCTGCGCATAGCCATCTTCACTTTCATATAGGATCGAATCCACCAAATCAGAATAGCGGTAGCGATCACCAAAGCGTGCGGCGACACCGGTCGCGGTCAGAATCGTGCGGTCCATGCCGCCGAAAACTAGGTTAAGCGGGTTAACCACCGTGTCGACGACGCGCCCGAATGCGTGACGCTCCGTCGAGGGGCCGACCAAGGGCAGTTCAAGGTAGTTGCCTTCGCGCACGCCCCAGACATGCAGCGTTTCGCCAAAATCTGTTGCACGGGCAGGCAAGCCCGCCTCGGTAGCGACATCAACGATGCCCGCGAAGCCCAAAGTCGTGTTCAACAGGAAACGGAAGGTATTTGCGGCGGCGTCGTCAAAACGCGCCTGCATCAGATTGTTAAACACCATTCCCGGCAAATTCAGGTTTGACGCGGCATTGCCAATCGCGTTGCGAACGGGTTCCGGGATAACGGTTCCGTAAGCATTGGCCGTGGGCCGCACAATTGCCCGGTCAACATCGATATTGACCGCGTGGGTATCCCGGTTCCCCGCTTCGTTCGGGTCATTGATCTCGTTGGGGATCGGTGCCGGAGTGCAGGCAGAAAGACCTGCAACAAGTGTAATGGCCAGCAGTCCCTGAAAAATGTTCTTTGAAATACGCTTACTCAAAAGGATAACTCACATAGCTCGTTTCTAATGGCCGGTCTAAAACCACATCCCCGCGCGAGTGTCACGAGGTGGCGCTTCGAATTTCTGTATTACTTTTAGATAATAGTGGCATATTTGCGAATTCTAAAGGGCTGCCGGGTGGCAATCGGCCTTTTCCCGCCTCAAATCCTAATACGCCTGAAAATATTGCAGGAAAGTAAGATCATTGGCTTTGGGATTGACCGAAAATCGAAATTCGGTTTGCCCGTCCCTGTCAGTCAGTTTAGGACAGTGCCAAACAAATTTTAGGCAACGTGCAGGAGCAAGCCATTGGCAATGACATTTGAAACCCGTCTCAAGGAAATGGGCGTTGTTCTGGGGAACCCGGCTGCACCGGCGGCAAATTACGTCCCCTTCGTCCAACAAGGCGACACGCTTTTCGTGTCCGGGCAGATTTCTGCGGATGAAAACGGCTTTGTCATTGGCAAACTTGGCGACAATACCAGCATTGAAGAAGGTGCCGCAGCGGCGCGCCTTTGCGCGATTTCGCTGCTGACACAGGTGAAACTGGCCTGTGGGGGCGATCTTGATCAATTGATCCGCGTCGTAAAATTGACCGGTTTTGTCAATTCCACTGCGGATTTCGTAGATCAGCCTAAGGTGATCAACGGAGCCTCAGATTTCCTTGTCGAAGCATTGGGTGATGCCGGACGTCATTCGCGGTCCGCAGTCAGTGCGGCCTCGCTGCCTTTTGGCGTCGCTGTCGAAATTGAAGGCATTTTCCAGATCAAATCATGAGCCTTCCGCCCGAGTTTTTGATCCGCCCGATTGCGCACCGGGGTCTGCATGACCGCGAAAACGGTATCGCCGAGAATTCTCGCGCGGCGTTTCAGGCGGCGATTGATCGTGGCTATGGGATCGAATTGGACGTGCAGATGTCCGCTGATGGCGAAGCGCTGGTGTTCCACGACTACGATTTGCGCCGTTTGACGGGGCAAAGTGGGGCCGTGCGGTTGCGTCTGGGTGAGGAATTGCGGGCAATTCAGTTGTCCGACAGCAAGGACCGGATCGACAGTTTTTCAGACATTCTGCAATTCATTGACGGCGCGGTACCTATCCTGATCGAAATTAAGGATCAGGATGGTGGGATGGGGCCGAAAGTCGGCACGCTGGAAAACGTGGTCTCCGATGCGTTGCATGCCTATTCCGGGCAAGCGGCCGTGATGTCGTTCAATCCCCACACTGTCGGTGTCATGGCGCAGCTTTGCCCTGACAGACCGCGTGGGATCGTGACCAGTTCCTACCGCAAAGGCGAATGGCCACTCAGTGACATGACCCGCGACCATCTGCGCGGCATTCCCGATTTTGACGATGTTGGCGCAAGCTTCATTTCCCATGAACATGACGATTTGGGCCGGGACCGCGTGGCGGAATTGAAGTCTCGCGGGGCGTCGATCTTGTGCTGGACCGTGCGCAATCAAGCAGAACAGACCAAAGCGCTTGAGATCGCAGACAATATCACCTTCGAAGACTACCTGCCGTCTTGACCCACGCGCCATCCGGCGCATCTAGTAGGGTGAAATGACCGAGACCGAAGTCGAGATTTCTATTGTCGAGCATATCCACCAGATCGGTCAGGCCGATTGGGATGCATGTGCGTGTCCGGACAGCGATATCGCGCGTCCTGAAGATCCTTTTACCACTTATCGGTTCCTGCACGCGTTAGAGACCTCAGGCTCGGTCGGGGCGGGGACGGGCTGGCATCCGCAATATCTGGTTGCGCGCGGCGACGGGCAGGTCATTGCGGTGGCGCCTATGTTTGCCAAGAACCATAGTCAGGGCGAATATATCTTCGATTTCAACTGGGCACATGCCTATGAAAATGCGGGTGGGCGCTACTATCCCAAATTGCAGATCGCAGCCCCGTTCACCCCAGCAACTGGCAGGCGGTTCCTGACCAGACCAGGTTGGGAGCACACAGGCCGGTCTGCCCTGATCCAAGGCGCGATTGAGCTTGCTGCAAACAACCAGATTTCTTCGATCCATGTGACGTATTGCACGGAAGAAGAGGCTGAGTTTGGTGAGAAACTGGGGCTGTTGCGGCGGTCAAGCCAACAGTTTCACTGGTATAATCAAGGCTATCACAGTTTTGACGATTTTCTGGCGGCGCTGTCCGCCCGCAAGCGCAAGAACATTCGCAAAGAACGAAACACTGCGCAGAATTTCGGCGGCAGTATCCTTGCGCTGACAGGGGATGAAATCACGGCGGAGCATTGGGATGCATTTTGGGTCTTCTATCAAGATACCGGCGCGCGCAAATGGGGCACCCCCTATCTGACGCGCGCATTCTTTGATGCAGCCCAAGATCTGATGCGCGACGATATGTTGCTGGTTCTGGCCGAGCTGGACGGACAATTTGTGGCCGGAGCGTTGAACTTTATCGGCAGGGACACGCTCTTTGGTCGCTACTGGGGCGCGATCGCTGATATTCCCTGCCTGCATTTTGAACTGTGCTACTATCAGGCGATTGAGTTTGCGATTTCACAAGGTCTGTCAAAGGTGGAAGCGGGTGCACAGGGTAGTCACAAATTAGCCCGTGGATATCTGCCCGCTGAAACGCATTCGCTTCATTGGATTGGCGATACCGGGTTTCGCAATGCAGTTGCGCAGTATCTGGACGCGGAACGCGATGCCATCGGAGAAGAGATCACGGTGCTGACCGATTATGGCCCGTTCAAAAAACAGGAGAGTTTGAAATGACCGACAAACTGACACCGGACCGGCGTGCGGAGGTTTTGCAAGAGCTGTCCGAAACCGGTTGGGCGGCGCAATCTGACCGTGACGCCATCCACAAGCAGTTTAAGTTCAAAAACTTTGTTGAGGCGATGGGGTTCATGACCCGTGCCGGGATACATGCTGAGAAGCTGAACCACCATCCGGAATGGTCAAATGTCTATTCCCGGGTTGAGGTCACTTTAACCACCCATGATGGGGATGGGCTTTCTGAATTGGACGTGAAGCTGGCAAAGATCATGGATGGTTTGGCGGGCTAGCCAAGCGCGTCCAACATTGCTTCACCTGCAGTTAACACGCAGGTGCTGGGAACATCATCAATGTGCAGCACCGTTACGACGCCGTCTTCTGCAACCAAAGCGAACCTTTTGCAACGGTCGATCAGACCTGCCTCCGGTTTGCTGAATTCCATTCCGATGGCTTTGGTGAAGCTGGCGTCCCCGTCTGCAAGCAGGGTAATACCTGCGTCAGTCGCGCCGGACACTTCGCCCCAAAGCGCCATGACGTGAATATCGTTGACCGACACGCAGATGATTTCATCGACCCCTTTGCCCGCAAACGCGTCCTTCGTGCGAATGAAACTTGGCAAATGGGCAGAGTCGCAGGTGGGTGTGAACGCACCGGGCAATCCGAAAAGCACAACTTTGCGACCTTTCAACAGGTCATCAAGTTGCACATCTTGCGGGCCGTCACTGGTTTTTCGGCGCAGTGTTGCGGTAGGGATGCGTGATCCGACGGTCAGTGACATGGCTCTGTCCTTTGCTCAAATTGTCGGCGTGGGGCTCAAAGAGCTTCTACAAACCGCTCTCCGGTGGAGATATCGCAGGCACCAGGCTCGTCGATATTGAGGACTTTGACGACCCCGTCTTCTACCAATGCTGCATAGCGGTTCGAACGATCATAAAGCCCGATCTCAGGAACAGAGAAGTCCGCGCCAATTTCTTTTGTGAACGATCCATCCGCGTCGCCAAGCATCTTGATACCTGCCTCTGTCGCGCCGGTGTCTTTGCCCCAAGCATCCAGGGCAAACGGATCATTCACCGAGATGCAATAGACGTCTTCGATGCCTTTTGCCTTCAGTTGGTCCATGACCCGCATGAAACTGGGAACGTGCGACGTGGAACATGTGCCGGTAAATGCCCCGGGAAGGGCGAAAACAACAGTTTTGCGGCCTTGCAGTGCACCGCTGAGACTTACGCGGGTCGGGCCATCGGCACCCATCACCGACATTTGCGCATCAGGAAGCGTATCGCCAACTTTCAGTTTCATTTCGTCTCGCTTTCATGTTCAGTGCGGTTCGATACAGGATATAGAGCGCCCCCTATCGGGTGACCAGTCGTAAGAGGATTGATATGCCCCATTTTGTTGTGATCGGCGCGGGTCAGGCTGGTGCATCACTGGTTGGGAAATTGCGAAAACTGGGGTTTGACGGCGAGATCACACTGATCGGGGAGGAGCCTGAACCACCCTATCAACGCCCCCCTTTGTCGAAAGCGTATCTGACCGGGGAGATGGCCAAAGAACGGCTCTTTCTGCATCCGGAGCAATATTATGACGACCAGAACATCACGCTTAGGCTTGAGACGAAGGTTGACCGTATCGACCCTGACCGCAAAGAGGTTCACTTGGCAGATGAAGTGATCGGCTATGATCAACTTGCGCTGACGACAGGGTCCTCTGCGATCACGCTGCCGGATCAAATCGGTGGCGGTTTGGAAAACGTGTACACGGTTCGCAGCTTGCAAGACGTCGACCAGATGTCGGAAAACTTCGCACCCGGAAAGAAGGTTCTGGTTGTTGGTGGTGGGTATATCGGGCTTGAGGCTGCTGCGGTCGCCACGAAACTTGGCCTGGAAGTCACGCTGGTTGAAATGGCCGAGCGGATTTTGAAACGTGTCGCGTCACCCGAGACATCTGATTATTTCCGTTCTTTGCACACGGGCAAAGGGGTCAATATCCGCGAAGGTGTCGGGCTGACGCGATTGATCGGGGACGGCAAGGTTGCGGGGGCAGAACTTTCGGACGGTGAGGCACTCAGCATTGATTTTGTGATTGTTGGGGTCGGTATCAGACCCTGCACACAGCTGGCAGAAGAAGCCGGGCTGGAGATTGACAACGGCATCAAGACCGACACGCATGGTCGCAGTTCTGACCCTTCGATTTGGGCGGCCGGCGATTGCGCATCCTTTCCCTGGCGGGGGGCGCGTATTCGGTTGGAAAGCGTGCCCAATGCCATTGATCAGGCCGAAATGGTTGCCGAAAACATGCTGGGCGGGACAGGTGACTATGATCCGCACCCTTGGTTTTGGTCGGATCAATATGACACGAAATTGCAGATTGCCGGGTTGAACACTGGATATGACCGTGTCGTCACCCGCATAGGCGAGCGTGAAGGCGCGCTGTCTTTTTGGTACTATTCCGGCAGCCGGTTGGTCGCGGTGGATGCGGTCAATGATCCGCGAAGCTATATGGTTGGCAAACGATTGATCGAGGCGGGGAAAAGCCCTGATGCAAGCCTGATCGAAGCCCCGGAGACGGATTTGAAAGCGCTGTTGAAGCTGTGATGCCTCGTCCATGAGAATTGTTGGCGGAAAATTTCGCGGCACCGCGTTGACCCCGGTTGGCAAAGGCGATGCAGGCGCGCATTTGCGCCCGACAACCGACCGGGTGCGCGAAAACATCTTCAACATTTTGGCGGGCGGACGGTTTGGTGATCCGATCACAGACGCACATTGCCTCGACCTTTTTGCAGGCACGGGCGCGTTGGGTCTGGAAGCCTTGTCGCGTGGGGCCGCGCATGTGACTTTTGTCGATCAAGGCCGAAAGGCGGCGCAATTGATCGCGGCCAATATCCGGCTTCTCAATGCCTCTGCCCAGACGAGCTTCTTGAAAGCAGATGCTGCGCGCGTGACAGCGGCCAAGCCGTTTGATTTGATTTTCCTCGACCCGCCTTATGGGAAGTCGCTGGGCCAAGGTGCTGTTTCGGCATTGATGCTGACAGGCCTCGTTTCACCGGGGGCGGTGATTGTTTGGGAAGACAGCACACCGCAAGCTCCGCTTGCCGGGTTGAGCCTGCTGGACCAGCGGAAATATGGCGACACGCAGGTGACCTTTCTGCAAGCCGATTTGGAGAATGGCGCGCCTTAGGCTAGGTTCGAACCTATGTTCCTGACCCGCACCTTCTTTGATCTTTCGTTCCTGTTCAGCGACGACACGGCGCGGCCTGATTTTCCGCCAAAAACCAGCTGGCCATTGATGGGCGATATCAACACTCACCGGGCGGGCATCCCCGAGCATCTGATCCAATGGCGACGGGCCAAAGGGGAAGATGATCTGCCGGGCGCGTAAGAATTAACCACATCTTGTGGCTGTGAACGGTTGTTCACCCATTCGTAATATGGGACAACTTAAAAAAACGAGCACACAAGACGCCCAACAGGCCCGCATTCATGTTTGATCAAGACCGATTGCTATCGACGGTTTTTGGCTTCGATTCCTTCCGCCCCGGACAGGCGGAGATCGTGGAAGCCGTGATCCGTGGCGAAAACACCTTGGCAATTTTGCCGACGGGCGCTGGCAAATCCCTTTGTTTCCAACTGCCCGCATTGGCGCGCGATGGTCTGACGGTCGTTATCTCACCGCTGATTGCGCTGATGCGCGATCAGGTTCGGGCATTGAAAGCTGCAGGCGTGTCCGCAGGGGCGTTGACCTCTGGCAATACCGAGGAAGAAACCGACGAGGTTTTTGCAGCCTTGCACGCGGGTGATCTGAAGATCCTTTACATCGCACCGGAGCGGCTGGCCTCTCACGCAGCGCGTGACATGCTCAAGCGCGCGGGCACGTCGCTGATCGCCGTGGATGAGGCGCATTGTGTTTCCCAATGGGGTCATGACTTCAGACCAGATTATCTGCGGATCGGAGAATTGCGTCGCGCCTTGGGTGTGCCGCTTGCTGCCTTTACAGCCACCGCCGATGCCGAAACCCGCGAAGAGATCATCAATAGGCTGTTTGATGGTGACGCGCCGACGACGTTTCTGCACGGGTTTGATCGGCCAAATATTCACCTGTCGTTGCAGGCCAAGAATTCCCCCCGCAAGCAAATTCTGGAGTTTGCGGACAAGCGGCGGGGGCAATCTGGCATTGTCTATTGCGGCACGCGCGCCAAGACCGAAACCTTGTCCCGTGCATTGAACGACGACCGTCACACCGCGTGTTTCTACCACGGCGGGATGGAGGCTGAAGATCGACGTATCGTCGAAGGCAGGTTTCAACGCGAAGACGGTTTGATCGTGGTGGCAACCGTGGCGTTCGGGATGGGTATCGATAAGCCAGATATTCGGTGGGTCGCCCATGCCGATCTGCCGAAATCCATTGAGGCTTACTATCAAGAAATTGGCCGTGCGGGCCGTGACGGGGCACCTGCCGAAGCGTTCAGCCTGTTCGGGTCTGATGATGTGAAATTCCGCCGCCAGCAAATCGACGAAGGCGTTGCGCCAGATGATCGCAAAATGGCAGACCACGCACGTTTGAATGCGCTGTTGGGTCTGGCAGAGGCTTTGGAATGCCGTCGCAAAAACCTTCTCGGCTATTTTGGCGAGACGGAGGTGACATGTGGCAATTGCGACTTGTGTGATACCCCGCCCGAAACCTTCGACGGGACCGAAGCGGTCCGCAAGGCTTTGTCTGCCATTCTGCGAACCGGCGAATACTTTGGGGCAGGCCATATCATCGACATCCTGACCGGCACACTTACGGACAAAGTTCGCCAGCGGGGCCATGACAATCTGCCGACATATGGGCTTGGCAAAGACATCGACAAACGCACCTGGCAGGCGATTTTTCGGCAGATGATGGCGCATGATTTGATCCGGCCCGATCCAGCGCGCCACGGGGCGTTTCGAATGACGCAAGCGGCCCGTCCGATTTTGCGGGATGAAGAAAAGATCACCCTGCGAAAGGACACGATCAAATCGGGTGAACGCCGCGTTGCGGTAAAAACGCTGGTCAGCGAAGAGGATGCGCCGCTGTTGTCTGCATTGAAGGCCAAGCGGCGGGCATTGGCGGAAGCGGCCCGCGTGCCTGCCTATATCATTTTCAACGACCGGACACTGATCGAAATGGCAGAACAGCGCCCAGACGATCTGGACGCTTTTGCGCGGATATCCGGGGTTGGGGCCAAGAAGCTGGAGAACTTTGGCGCGGCGTTCCTTGAAGTGATCAACGGCGATGCCCCCGAAGAGCAGCATCCAATGCGCCGCAAATTGGCTGGTCGGGCGACCGGGTCGCTATATGACAGGCTTTTGGAGGTTCAGGTGCAATTGGCGCGGGGCGAATGCGGCGGGTTGAAACCGCTGAGCTGTTCGGCCTCGCTTTTGGCGAAAGTTGCGGAATTACGCCCTGCGTCACAGGACATGCTGACACGTATTTTGGGCGATAAACGGGCGGAACGTTTTGGTCCCGCCTTCATGGATATTTTGCAAGACGGATAGCGTTGGACTTCCCGGTGTGACCCGCTACATTTTGCCTTGAACAAAAGGACCCGCCAATGCTGACCGTGATCTCACCTGCCAAAAAGCTCGATATGACCCCTCAGACGCAATTCGCGGAGACCCAGCCGCAATTCCTGAAGGAAGCCTTTTCGCTGGCGCGGACTTGTCGCAACCTGTCGTTGAAAGACCTGCGCGGTTTGATGGATATCTCGGATGATCTGGCGCGTCTAAACGCGGATCGTTTCAAAGCCTTTGCGGCTGATCCTGAGGCGGACCAAACCAAAGCTGCGGCTTTGATCTTTGCTGGAGACACCTATACCGGGCTTGAAGCCGGAAGCCTCGACCGGGAAGAGATGTCTTACGCACAAGATCATTTGCGGATTTTGTCAGGGCTCTATGGGTTGCTGCGCCCACTCGATGCGATCCAAGCCTATCGTTTGGAGATGGGCAGCCGGCTGAAAACCCGTCGCGGCAAATCGCTTTATGACTATTGGGGAAAAGATATCTCAAAAGCGTTGAACGCGCAGGCGGACGCTGCTGGAACGGATATTTTGCTAAATTGCGCCAGCCAAGAATACTTCGGTGCGGTCGAGCCCAAGGCGCTAAAACTGCAAGTCGTGACGCCGACGTTTCTGGAAGACAAAGCAGGTGGACCGAAGATTGTCAGCTTCTTCGCCAAGCAGGCCCGCGGGGCGATGGCACGCTTCGTGATGCAAAACCGCGTGCGGGACGTGGATGGCCTGAAGGATTTTTCACTTGGTGGCTACGCCTATGACGAAGGCCGTTCAGAAGCGGGTAAACCCGTATTCATTCGCGCAGATGTGACAGCGCAGAATTTGCAGAAAGCGTCTTAACTGAGGTGCGGACGTAGCGTGGATTGGGGTCATTGAGCCTAAACCTCCCGAATGCTGCGTCGCGCAAGATTTTCAGCTATTCGGCTTCTACGGCAAGTCGTCTGACCAGCACTAAGATCAGTATGACCGCAATGAACAGAAAACCTGCGCCGACAATCCATGCGACAGGTGTCGAATAAACTTCAGCGACCGTACCGGCCAACACCAGACCCAATGCGGCCCCCAGCTGTTGTATCAACGATCTCAGCGACAGCATGGTCGACCGCTGACGGTCTTCTACACAGCGATGCAGAATGCTGCTGGCGGGCGTTTCGCTGACACCTAGGATCACCGAATACAGGACGAATACGATCACAAAACCGATGATATTTCCTTGCATCGCCAATGCGATCTGAACAGCTGCCAAGCAAGCAAAGGTTGCCGCCAGCGTCATGGCGTGCCGCCGCTTGAAGACTCGGCTGACATGTGGCGACAGAAATGCGCCGAAAGCGATAGAGAAGAAATAGGTCGCAGTGACAACACCGATGACAGTGTTGGCAAAGCGTTCATCCAACATGGGTTTTGCGTGGGTCGGCCAGATCACCTCAACTGGGTTGGTTGCCATCAGAAAGAACGCCAACGCTGCCAGTAAGATTGAAAGCGTGGGATGTTTCAGGGCGAGAAGGCCTGAATCTTTGATCACAGATGGAACGTTTGCAAACCCCTGTCTGAGTGCACCGAAATTCATCGGTCGCGGGGTTTCGACAATGGCCAACATCGTGAACATAAACACGCCCAACATCACGCTGAAGCTCGCCGCGTAGGACACATCATAGATGCTGAACCCATGGCTTTTCGCGACCTCGCCCAGAATATCGGGCAGAAAGCCCCCTAGAACGGCACCAGCGGCCAAGCCTATTGCATTGGCCCATTGCGCTTTGGCCAATGCGGGCTGGACATCAACATTGGGTGCTGTCGCCTTGAACGTTTCGACAAACCACGCATCAAGCGTGCCCGACCGAAGCGCACGCCCAAAACCGATGAATGCAAATGAAAGCGCCAGAACGTAAAAGTCGCTCGTCGAGAGGAAAAGTGCGAGCGAGATTAGGCTGGCGACGACCGCCGTCAAAAAGACCGGCTTGCGGCCTATGCTGTCAGCGAGGCCACCAAACGGCAGCTCCATCGTCATCGTCGTGAGCGAATAGACCCCGAAGAGAAGCGAGATCTGAAAGAGGTCCATGCCCCGGTCCGTCAATGCCAGTGCAACAACGGCGACCGTCAGTCCCATCGCAAAGCGGTCAAGGAATTGATGTAATTGAAAAACACGAATGTGTTTCCGCGCAGACTCATTCAATGTTGAGAAAGAGAACTCAATTTCTGTGGCCATCTTTGCAGCATCGCCGCTGATGTCGGCATGCACAATACACTAGGTGCCACAGAACCTATGCCACGCATAAACATGGTTGTTCGAAAAGGCATATCGGACGATTGTAGGGTCTGCTAATTCGCCGTCCAAGCCCAATGCCCGAACGGCTCACTAATCTTATCCTGCCGATCTTGATTGGCGTTTGCGCTCGTGGGGGTCGAGGAAGCGTTTGCGCAGGCGGATGGCATTTGGGGTGACTTCCACCAATTCATCGTTGTCGATATAGGCAATCGCTTCTTCCAGCGACATCCGAACAGGTGTTGTCAGGCGGACCGCTTCATCTGTACCCGATGCCCGCACGTTGGTCAGTTTCTTACCTTTGAGCGGGTTCACTTCCAGATCGTTTTCGCGGGAATGTTCACCGATGATCATACCTTGGTAAACCGCTTCCTGTGCGCCGATGAAAAACTTACCGCGGTCTTCTAGATTGAAGATCGCGTAAGCCACGGAAACACCATTTTCCATGGAGATCAGAACGCCGGCGCGTCGGCCTGGAATATCCCCTTTATGGGGGGCCCATTCGTGGAATACACGGTTCAAAACACCTGTGCCGCGCGTATCGGTCAAAAACTCGCCGTGATAGCCGATCAAACCGCGTGAAGGGACATTTGCGATGATGCGGGTTTTACCTACACCTGCGGATTTCATTTCGGTCAGCTCGCCTTTGCGCGCGCCGGTCAGTTTTTCGATGACTGCACCGGAGTAGTCGTCATCCACATCAATGGTGACTTCCTCAATAGGCTCCAGACGTTCGCCATTCTCGCCTTCTTGGAACAGAACTTGCGGACGGGAAATGCTCAGCTCAAACCCTTCGCGACGCATGTTTTCGATCAGAACACCCATCTGCAATTCGCCGCGACCGGCCACTTCGAACGCGTCCCCACCCGGCGTGTCGGTCACTTTGATCGCTACGTTGGATTCCGCCTCTTTCAAAAGACGCTCCCGAATAACACGGGATTGGACTTTTTTGCCGTCACGGCCCGCAAGCGGGGAGTCGTTGATGCCAAAAGTTACCGTAATGGTCGGCGGGTCGATTGGTTGGGCCGGGATCGGGTTCACCACATCGACAGCACATAGCGTATCGGCCACCGTCGCTTTCGACATGCCCGCCAGCGAGACGATATCGCCCGCTTCGGCCACTTCAATGGCAACTTGCGTCAATCCGCGGAAGGCCAGAATTTTCGTGACACGGAACTGTTCAACCCGTTCGCCGTCGCGGGACAGGGCTTTGATGGTTTCACCGGCTTTCATGGCCCCGGACTCGACCCGTCCTGTAAGCAGGCGCCCGATAAACGGGTCCGATCCAAGCGTAGTGGCAAGCATGCGAAACGGCTCATTCCGGCGCTCGATTTGCTTCGGGGCTTCGACATGCTCCACGATCAGATCCAGAAGTGCAGACAGGTCTTCACGGGGGCCGTCCAGTTCCATGTCGGCCCAGCCAGAACGTCCAGAGGCATACATGTGCGGGAAATCCAACTGTTCGTCTGTGGCGTCCAGATTGGCAAACAGATCAAAACACTCATCCAGGGCCCGGTCGGGTTCTGCGTCAGGCTTATCGACTTTGTTCAGCACAACGATTGGGCGCAGGCCCAGCGCCAGCGCTTTGGACGTTACAAATTTGGTTTGCGGCATAGGGCCTTCGGCGGCATCCACCAGCAAAACCACACCGTCGACCATGGACAGGATGCGTTCCACCTCGCCGCCGAAATCGGCGTGACCGGGCGTGTCGACGATATTGATCCGTTTTTCTTTCCATTCCAGCGACGTGGCTTTGGCAAGAATGGTGATCCCGCGCTCGCGTTCCAGATCGTTGCTGTCCATGGCGCGTTCCGCCACGGCCTGATTTTCCCGGAAAGAGCCGGATTGTTTCAGCAGCTCATCCACCAGCGTTGTCTTGCCGTGGTCCACGTGTGCGATAATCGCGATATTGCGAAGGTCCATAATCTTAGCCTTGAAAGGAGTGTTGCGCGCGGCCTAGCTGATCCCGACCGCAAAGGCCAGCCTTTATACCGCACCGCAGCAATGACGCAGCGCGCTGGGCAGAATTGCTGGTGCTTGGGCAGGGGTTTTGTATCATCGTGAAACACCCGAAGGAGGCAAACCATGTCCGCAGGCAATGACAGGTCCATTCAGGAAGCGCAGGACGACGCGGTCAAGCGCCGTGCGCAGGGCGAATTCGTGCGCGGGGTCAGCGGATTTCGCCATGTTCTTGGGGAGGACAGGGATTTTCCCGCGGAACCGGGGCGCTATCACCTGTTCGTCGCGTTGAACTGCCCTTGGTGTCATCGGGTCACTTTGGCGCGCAATATCCTGGGGCTGCAGGAAGCGATCACTATGGATATAGCCTTCCCAAATCGCACGGATGAAAGCGATCCTGTGGCGGCAAATCTGTGGGAGTTCAATCCGACCCGTGTCGCGAGCCTGACGGGCAAACCCCTTCCGGAATGCACAGCGGAGACTGCGACCGGGCAGCGTGTTCGGCTTGTCCGGGAAATCTATCAGGCAGAAGGATCGGATGAAGCGTCCGTGCCCATTCTATATGACAAGAAATCCAAACGGATTGTGACGAATGAAAGTGCTGAAATTATCCGGATGCTCAACGCGCAGGCGGGGGCTTTGGGCAGTTCGTTCTCTGACCCTGATCGTCTGGATCTTTATCCGGATGACCCTGCAATGCGGGCGGACATAGATGCATTGAACGAAGCTATCTATGTCAACATAAACAACGGGGCCTACAAGGCTGGGTTTTCGTCTGATCAAGATGTCTATCAGCGTGCATTTGCCGCCTATTTCAACATGTTGGACCAGTTGGAAACGCGCTTGGCCGATGGCCGAGCTTTCCTTACGGGCGAACATTTCACGGAGGCCGATTTGCGCCTTTTCCCAACGCTATTTCGTCACGACCCAGTGTATTATGTGCGGATGAAACTGAACGGCGCGCGTATCTTGGACTACCCCAATCTTTGGCGTTGGCTTTGCCGGGTCTACGGGATGCCCGGCGTTGCCGAAAGCAACTCTCTGGTGCATTGCAGGCAGGGCTATTTTGGACGGTCCTGGAACAAAGTCGTCCCGTCCGGTCCTTTGAAGCCAATGCCCTACCCAGACGCGTATCAACATCCTGAATTGGCGGGTTAGGGCGCACCTGGGGCAGAGAACCCACCCATTTCGCCCAGAAGTGAGGCGATATCATCTGCGCCATTCCCGCCGCGCAAAGAGGTGAATACAAACGGCTTGCCGTTGCGCATTTTGGTGGCGTCCCGTTCCATCACTTCCAGTGAAGCGCCGACATGTGGGGCAAGATCGGTTTTGTTAATCACCAGAATGTCCGACTTGGTGATCGCGGGGCCGCCTTTTCGGGGGATTTCTTCGCCCGCAGCGACATCGATGACATAGATTGTCAGGTCGGCAAGCTCGGGGCTGAAGGTGGCCGACAAGTTGTCGCCGCCGCTTTCGATCAGCACAATCTCAAGGTCGTGATGGCGTTCCCGCATCTCTGCGACAGCGGCCAGGTTGATCGAGGCATCTTCGCGGATCGCAGTATGCGGACAGCCGCCTGTTTCCACACCGATAACCCGGTCCTGAGGCAGAATTTGCATCCGCATCAGTGCCTCGGCATCTTCTTGCGTGTAGATGTCATTGGTGATGACGCCGATAGACAGTTTCGGATGAAAAATTCGCGCCAAGGCTGCGGTCAGCGTGGTTTTACCAGCGCCCACCGGTCCGCCGATACCGATCCGCAAGGGTCCGTGTTGTGAGGTCATTGGTGCGCCTTTCTTAGGTTCGGAAAATCCGGGAATACAGGGTTTCGTGACGCATGGACGCGATGTCCGACATCCACGCATGTCCATGAAGATCATCGAGCGTTGCATCGGTCACATCTTGAGCGATCTCAAGGCAAAGAGGCCGCAATGCGTTTTGCACTTTCTGACCCTCGACTTGGCCCAAAGGCACCAGCCTCATGGCGGCAGCGGTCAAGTTTCCGACAAATGCTTGCAGGTATAAGGCCGTGGTCATCTGAACGCCCAGATCCAGGAGTTGTGCTGCCCGTCCAACGGCCACGGGATATGTGAGGCTTCCCAGATCGATCTTCCAGACGGCAGCCAATGCTTCACAGAAGGCGCGACCTTGAAGATTGGTTTCCATGCGGCGTTCCGCTGAAGCGCAGAACGCCCGCGCGCTGGCGTCAATCTGCGCAACATCGCCCTGGTCTGCGGCGAACGCGACGTTCAGCAAGACGGCATCGCTGCGTCCGCCCCCGCATCGAAGTAGGTCATCCAGCCAGTTTTCCAGCGAAATTGCGTCTGTAACTAGGCCTTCTTGAACGGCGGCCTCTAGCCCGTGCGAATAGGCGAATGCGCCGACAGGGAAGGTGGGCGACAGAAGCTGCGTCAGCGTCAGGATGTTTGGGTCAGTGCTCATGGGCGGTATGGCCGTGCTCATGCGCGTGGGTGCGTCCATGACCGTAAGCGCCACCTTCGGGGCGGAACGGCTCGGACACGTCGCGCAGGGTTGCGCCCAGATGTTGCAGCATATGGCCGATCACCTTATCGCGCTGGATCAGAAGTCTGTTCGTTTCGATTTGGCACGGCGTGTGGCGGTTGCCGATATGCCAGGCCATTGTCACCAAATCGCCGGTCACTTCCAACAACGGCTCTTCTGCCGCGACGACTTCGATCAGACGTTTGTCCGCCAACTCCAACGCGTCCCCATGTTCGAGGGAGGTCGTTTGGGCCAGATCCACCAACACGCTTTCACCGGCTTCCGTTTTGATCATTTTGCGCCGCAGGAAGCGGTCATCATAGCTCAGTACGACACGGTCAAAAGCGTCGTCCCAAGTGCCCGCCTTGCGGACGAATTCTGCGGAAAGGCGTGTCATCAGAAAAGGAAATACCGTTGCGCCATCGGCAGTTCGGATGCGGGTTCGCAGGTTAGCAATTCCCCATCCGCGCGGACCTCGTAAGTTTCCGGGTCAACCTCCATTTCGGGTGTTGCGCTGTTCAAGATCAAATCGGACTTGCCGATATCACGGGTCTTTTCGACAGCGACAGTTTGCTTGGCCAGTCCCAACTGTTCGGCGATGCCATCAGCTTGGGCAGCCTGAGATACGAAAGTCACGGCGGAGTTTTCAACCGAGCGCCCGAACGCCCCGAACATTGGCCGCGAATAGACCGGTTGCGGTGTCGGGATAGACGCGTTCGGATCGCCCATTTGCGCACAAACGATTGTCCCCGCCATCAAAACCATCTCTGGCTTCACACCGAAAAATGCTGGGTTCCACAGAACCAGATCAGCGCGTTTGCCTTCAGAGATTGAGCCGATCTCGTGGCTAATCCCATGCGCAATCGCTGGGTTGATCGTGTATTTCGCAATGTAGCGCCGAACCCGGAAATTATCGTTCTCGCCGGTTTCATCCGGTAAGCGGCCACGTTGCTTTTTCATCTTGTCGGCGGTCTGCCAAGTGCGGATCAGAACCTCGCCGACGCGCCCCATCGCCTGACTGTCTGATGCGATGATCGAAAACGCGCCCATATCATGCAGGATGTCTTCTGCGGCGATGGTTTCGCGCCGAATACGCGACTCCGCAAACGCCACGTCCTCTGGGATCGATTTATCGAGATGATGGCAGACCATCAACATATCCAGATGTTCTTCCAGAGTATTGATCGTGTAGGGCCGCGTCGGGTTGGTGGAGGACGGCAGAACATGTTCTTCACCACAGATCTTGATGATATCTGGGGCGTGTCCACCGCCTGCGCCTTCGGTATGAAATGCATGGATCGTGCGGTTCTTCATGGCCGCAACAGTGGTTTCAACAAAGCCGCTTTCGTTCAACGTGTCGGTATGGATCATCACCTGCACGTCCATGTCATCGGCAACAGACAAGCAACAATCGATTGCGCCAGGCGTCGTGCCCCAGTCCTCGTGCAATTTAAGCGCGCATGCCCCACCGTTAACCATTTCAACAAGTGCGTCCGGTTGGCTGGCATTGCCCTTGCCAGCAAATGCCAAGTTCATCGGAAACGCATCTGCGGCCTGAAGCATCCGACCGATATGCCATGGGCCGGGTGTGCAAGTTGTGGCCAATGTGCCATGTGCCGGACCGGTGCCACCGCCCAGCATTGTGGTCAGTCCTGAGTGTAGTGCGTCCTCGATCTGTTGAGGGCATATGAAATGGATGTGGCTGTCAAATCCCCCGGCGGTCAGAATGCGACCCTCACCCGCGATCGCTTCGGTGCCCGGCCCCACGATGATATCGACGCCGGGTTGTGTGTCAGGATTGCCCGCCTTGCCAATCTTGTGGATGCGTCCGTCTTTCAGGCCAACATCTGCTTTATAGATGCCCGAATGATCAACGATCAGCGCGTTGGTGATCACCGTATCAACTGCGCCGCCTGCGCGGGTCACTTGGCTTTGTCCCATCCCGTCGCGGATGACTTTTCCTCCGCCAAACTTGACCTCTTCCCCATAAAGCAGGGCATTTTCACCAGTGCCGTCGGATGTCGCCGCGCCTGCGCGTTCGGCGATCAGATCACGCTCCACTTCGATGATTAGATCGGTGTCGGCGAGACGTAGTTTATCGCCGGTGGTTGGACCAAACATGGCCGCATATTCAGCCCGTGAGATGGACGAAGGCATCACAGTTCTCCCATGATTTCTTGATTGAACCCGATGACCCTGCGCGCCCCGGACATGGGGATCAGTTGGACTTCTCTTCTTTGGCCGGGTTCGAACCGCACAGCGGTTCCTGCCGCGATATCAAGGCGCATGCCCCGCGCAAGGTCACGGTCAAATTCCAAAGCTGCGTTGGTTTCCCCGAAATGATAGTGACTGCCCACCTGCACGGGCCTGTCGCCTGTGTTGGCCACTATCAAGGTCACTGCCTCGCGATCGGCGTTGAGATTCAGCGTTCCATCCGCTGGGAAGAGTTCTCCGGGGATCATCAGGGTGCTCCTTGTCTAGCGAATGGGGTTGTGGACGGTGACAAGCTTCGTGCCGTCAGGGAACGTCGCTTCGACCTGCACGTCGTGGATCATTTCCGGAACGCCTTCCATGCACTGATCCCGGCTGATGATTTGCGCACCGGCTTCCATCATGTCAGCGACCGAACGACCATCGCGAGCGCCTTCAACAACGGCATCTGTGATCAATGCAATCGCTTCGGGGTGGTTCAGTTTGACCCCGCGTTCCAGTCGCTTTCTGGCGACCTCAGCGGCCATCGCCACCAGCAGTTTATCTTTCTCGCGCGGGGTGAGTTGCATGGCTAAAGCCTCCAGGATTTGGGGAGTTTTTGGTGGGTCAGATACTGCAAGATCGGAACAAGCGATTTGCGAAGAATGTAGCTGTCTTGCGCAAGAAAGCGGGCCACCAGCAGATTTTCGTCCAATAGGCTCGCACCTGCGCTGTCGGGCAAAAGCGGACGAACTTTCTCCAGCATTTGCGCGGCCTCAGGCGCATAGAACACCAAATTTGCCATCGCTTTTGCGCCATTTCCGATCGCTGTGCGCGCCAGCTGCCCGTTCATGTTTACGGTGAGGCTGATCCCATCCAGATAGATTGGCGTTTCGTCACAGGTAATTGTGATGCGGTCGTTGAACTGGATTGTATTGATTTGCTCTCCGGATGCCTGACGCCCGAAAACCAAAGGCTCAACCATCAAGAAGTGGGCAGTCTCTGCGACGCGAACATTCAGCCTGCGGCGCAACGCTGTGCGATCAAACAAGATCGTTTCCTGTGGCAGCCAGAAAAGCGTCGCGTTTGCCCTGACTGTCAGGTCTGTCCGTTGGGTGGCAACCTCTGTAGATCCGGGGTGCTTTGTGCGCCCATAGACACGCTCCGCCGCTTGCGTCGTGAGTGTCAGGATCGCGCCATCTTCTGCCTTGGCAGTGATCGCGAATGTGTCCCCCGCGGCGATGCCGCCTGCGGTATTCAACAAGACCGCTTCAAGCGATCCGTCTGGCCTTGCCGGGAACAGATACCTGTAAGCCCCTTCTTGCCGTAGTCGTCCCAGACGCGACGGGGCATGCGCAGATACAAAAACACGGCCCTTTGCCCGTTGCGCAGGTGGCAGAAGAATTTCTTTGGATAGGTTCACGATCTCCCCCGCCCATGGAGTGTCGGGCGCGTCACTGTGCGTTCCGGGCGATGGTTTGGCAGCAAGCGGGATCCTATATTCAGGAGCGGCTTAAGTAGTCTGCTGATTTATTAACCGAACTTAGGTGAAATGCTTCTTTTTTGCGCGGTTTGTGAATGGTGATTGGGCTGACTCAGAACCGCGCGCTTTTGAAATTCTTTAAGAATATGGGCACGCTAAGGGTTTCCTCATGAATTCGCCGGACACTGCACGTGATCTCGAATCACGGCACAGCAGTTTTCCAAGGTTTGCGCGATGAAGAAACTAAAGGCGATTTTTGGCAGCATAATCGTGAAAACCTCTTTTATCCTGGTCGTCATGTCCGGGTTGATCGCAGCCGCGATCGCATTGTCGAGTGCGGTTTTCGAAGAAACGGTCACCAGCCTTGAACGGCTCACGAAGGAACGCCTGACGGAATTGGAAACAGCATCCGAAGTTCTTGAACATACGGATCAATTGAAATCCACGTTGCTCAAGATTGTGGCATCGACAAATGCGGAAATGTTGGAAAGCAATACCGCAGATGCAGACCGCTATATGTCAGTTCTTTCCGCCAGGGTGGATATGCAGCCCGGGCCTGACAGAACCTTGCTGAAATCGTTACTGAGCCGGGCAAAAGAAAATATTGCGCAGCTGCAAATAGCCAAGCTGAAAGAGTTTGAAAGCGATGCCGCGTTTCATAGCAGTGCAGCAGGTGTCCGCACGTTGATTGGAACCGTTCAGGATATGCTTGGCAATCAACGGGAATCGAAATTCCAATATCTTGCGCTGAGCAAACGCAAGACTGTTGATGATGTCGATAACACTTTGAAGTTTCTTATAAATGATGTGGTTCGTGCACTGGTCCTACGCTTCGAAACTGCCAGTGACATGAACCTGGCCGCAGGCATCGCGCTGACACTGACGCAGACAACGGACGAGGCTTTGATTGCGTCGCTCAGGTCAGCGCTAGACCGGTATATCGGGTATCTGGGGGAACGTATCATAGCGTTGGAAAATGCGAGCTACGGCTCCTTTGATACAGCAATCCTGCGTCGGGCGATCGAGCTTTTTGAGCTTGTTGGAGACAGCAACGCATTTATCGCAAATCTGCACCGGGAAGACATCGTGAAAATCCGCGCGGAAACGACTGACTTGCTCGATATGCAGATCAACGAATTCACTGCGCTGTTGGGTTCGGAAAGTGAAGCGGCTGGCGAAAAGAACATTCAGTCGATACAGGCCCTTGTGGACGGCCCGATTGCCGATATCCGGCGGTATAGCAAGCTGGAATCCTCCGCCTGGTCTTTCATGAATATCGTTTTTGAAATCACCCTCGCACCAGACCTGCAAAGCCTTTCAGATTTGCTGCCGAAACTGGAAGAACACGTCGCCTCTCTATCGAAAGAAGCCCGGATTGGCAGTGTCGTCTTGCAACAGATGGTCGGCGAGATATTGGCGATTGGGGATACGGAAAGCGGGATCGTCAACGACAAAAACCAGCTGCTACAGGCCCGGTTCAACGCCAATGTTGCAAAAGATCGGGCGGTTTCCAGCGTTCTTGCCATCGGAAATACGGTGTCCCGTATGGGGACGCGAACACGGGCCAGCATCTATGAGGAAAGCCAAGTGGTGCTTGAAAATGCCTACGTCGCGATGGAACGTTTGACCCAGCTTAGCTGGGTGGCTGCGGCCGCAGTTCTGACCGCCCTTGGGCTGACGTTCCTTTGGATCCTGTCGCCACTTCGCAGGCTTACACGTGCAACCGAAAGTCTGGCAAATGGAAACCTTAGCGAAGACGTGATGTTCACCCGAAAAGAGAGTGAGATCGGGCGCATGGCGCGCGCGCTGCAAGTTTTCCGCGATGGATTGGTGGAGAAAGAGCGTCTGCAAACCCTCGAAACAGATGAACGTCAGCGCCGATTGGCCGAGCAAACCTTGATCGTGAACTCTCTGGCAGAGTCTCTGAACCGGTTGGCGGACGGCGACGTGGATGCCCAGATCGAAACGGAGTTCCCCGGCGAATATGACCGCTTGCGGACGGACTTTAATACCGCAACTCGAAACTTGAGTGAGATCGGACAGAAAATTGTCCGCAGCGGCACATCGGTCAACGACTCAAGTAGCGAAATTTCGAAAGCCTCTGATCAACTTGCACGCCGGACGGAAAATTCAGCGGCAACTTTGGCGCAGACCGCGGTGGCTCTTTCCCAAATTACGGACGCGGTTCAATCGGCTGCGACGCGGGCTGAAAAAGCCTTAGACGTCGTTGGAATTGCCAGCAAAAGCGCTGGCGAGGGCAAGGAAATAGTCGGCTCCACGGTGGCTGCAATGCGCCGGATCGAGGACTCTTCCGGCAAAGTTCTCAAGATTATCGGGGTCATTGACGATATCTCTTTTCAGACCAATCTGCTTGCGCTGAATGCAGGCGTTGAAGCCGCGCGGGCCGGTGAAGCTGGTCGCGGGTTTGCCGTGGTCGCATCCGAGGTTCGGGGATTGGCGCAGCGTTCATCTGAGGCGGCGAAAGAAATAAACCTGCTGATTTCCGACAGTTCGGCGCAGGTGGAAGAAGGTGTCGAGTTGGTTGAAAAAACAGAGACGGCATTGGACAGAATTACGAAAGCCATCACAGAGGTGTCGCAACAAGCTCGCGAGATCGCGGAATCCGCGCAACAGCAGGCGATCGGTGTGGCGGAAGTGAACACTGCGATCGATGAATTGGATCGCGATACGCAAAAAAACGCGGCGATGTTTGAACAGACCAGTGCGGCCAGTGTGAATTTGCATTGGGAGGCCGAGAACCTCGCAAACGCAATTTCGGGGCTCACATTCCGCCGTTCAGAAACGTCGGACGACCCCGAAGACGCCGGTTCTGAGGATGACGAATGGGTGCCAGATGTAGATCGCTCCGCTGACGAGATGGCAAACGCTGCCCTATCCGACAAAGACCAGGACGAAGAGGCGCGCGACGCCGAACGGGACGTTGCGTGAGCCTATTTTCGGACCAAGGCACAGTCCAATTGTTCGGTGGAAATTTTTTGGCCAGCCAGTTCATGCATGTGCCAAAACAGGACCAAATTTGACGACAGCACCGGCATGTCTAGCTCACGTTCCAGCTGCGGGATGATGTCGAGCGTTCTCAAATTCGTGCAAGATAGGAAAATTGCATCCGCGCCTTGATCGTCTTTCGCCAAAGCATGGGCTGCGGCGACAATGGACGTGCCAGATATCCTGGAAACGGCAGCTTCCCGCGATTCCGAGAATGTGCCGAATGTCGGAGTTTCTATACCAGCGTTTCGCAAAACCTGTCGCAAGTGGTTGGAGACGTCTTCGATGTAGGGCGAAAGAAAAATTAGCTTGCGAAGCCCAAGTGCGCGGCAGGCGGCAATCAACGCTGAGACCGGTTCGGTGACAGACTTTGTCTCAACCCCCGCTTGTACCAGGACTTTGATCCGATCTGCACCGATCACGGATGTGCCGGACGTGCATCCATATCCAACCACGTCAAATAGTGTCCCGCGAGGAAGCAAACTAGCCGATGTGGTCAAGTGACCCGCCATCGCCTCAAGGGTTTCTTTCGTCACTTCCGTGCCGCTGGGTACGCGGCTGACCAAAAGCTCAACCGGAGGTGCGCAAAGGCTTCGGCCATCCGTTTCAATCGTTTCATCGGCTTGCAGCGTGACTAGCCCAAATGAAATTCGCGGGTCCGTTCTGGTGTCATAGGAAAAGACAGTCATTGCGGTGCTTCGATCTGCAAAATGTCAGGCGCGGACGGGTCGGACAAAAACCTGCATCCTGTCTCAGACAGAACAACGTTTTCCTCGTGGACCATAATCTTCCCGTCCTCAAGCAGCACGACAGGCTCCAGGGTCAACACCATACCCGCTTCAAGAACTGTGTGGTCTCCGGCCATCAGGGATGGCCATTCGGTCAATTGCAGTCCCAAGCCGTGACCGTAACGCCCGGCATCCAGGCTATTCGCGCCACCGGTGAGAACTTTGTCCATGACATGAAACAGCTCTGCTGCGGTTTGCCCGGGACGAAGAGATTGCGCGGCTGCATGAGTCGCCTCGATCAGACGCTTATGGCCGTCAGACACTTTAGGGCTAGGTGCGCCGATTGAAAAGTTTCGATCAAAATCGCAAAAATACCCGTCCCAAACTGCACCAGTATCCAGCATCAAAACATCTCCGCTTTCCAAAGGTGCAGCCGTTGCCGGGGAGATGACATCGCTATAGCCATTTTGGTCACCAGCGCCAGCGAGATAGGGCACCCAATCCGCGCCTTCTTCCAGACAAAGCCGCTGGAAATCGCGAAATACCTGATCAAGTGGAATGCCAGCCTGTGCAATTTCGCTGACGCGGTTGAACGCTCTGTTGGCGATCTGGCAAATACGTTCAATCTTTTGGACTTCCGCGTTTGATTTGATCATCCGCAACCGTCTGATGATGCCGGCATCGTCCCCAAACTGTTGCGGTCTGAGCCGCGCTTGCAGGTTTTGAAAATCTGACTGTGGCATCCGGAGATGGGTTTCAGGTCCCATCGGCAGACCGATCAGACCGTCGGTTCCGGAAATTTCGCGCAGGGTTTCTGCCAGCAAACTGATCCCATCGTCTTCCAGATCCGGGGAAGGCCAGGTGCGAATATCGTTGATCCAAGTCTTGCCCATAAGCGCTGCGCCGATGGCAGGGATAACCGCGATCGGATCGCCACTTGCCGGAACGATCAGATACCAGGGTCGGGTCGGGCTTTCCCAAAACCGCGTCAGAAACCCCGAAAAGTACCGGAATTCAGGTTCGGTTGTCAGCAAAATGGCGGAAAGACCAGCCTTTGCCATATGTGCCTGGCAGCGCGCGACGCGGGCCTGAAACTCCGCGGTTTCAAACCCGCGTGTCATGCGGGACCTTCGCTGAGAATTGTGAGAACAGAACTTTCAGGCATCAAACAGAGCATCTCCCGATGCGCGGATGCACAAATAAGCCCAGCCAGGCCAGCGCCACCGGATGGGGAGGTTTCCAACCCCTCATCAGCAAAATCGGCCATCAAATCCAAAACTTCGTTTTCAGACAGTGTCGCGAAGAAATCGGCATCCCGGTGCAGACCTTTCAGGGCGATCAGTGAGGCCTCTTTGCAATCCAGCCGCCCCATGGTTGAAACCGGGCCGGACGTGACCACGAATTTACTGGCGGCGATGGATGCCTGCAGGGCAGGTGCGGCTTCGGGTTCAACGACGACAATTATCGGGTCCTGCCCCCAAGCTGCGCGTGCACCTGATGCAAGAGCTGCGGCCATCCCACCAACACCTGCCTGCAAGAAGATATGGCTGGGCGGATTTGGTATCTCAGCCACAGTTTCACGGAGCAATGCGAGATATCCTTCCATCAACTTATGAGGCGGGTCGAAATATCCGGGCCAGGAACTGTCTGACAGAAGCTGCCATCGATTTTCTTCGGCAGCTTTGCATGCAGCGGCCATACTGGCTTCGTAGTCATCCCCTTCGCGCATGACTGTCGCGCCTTTGTCGCGCAACCGATCAGCAAAAGACTCGGGCACGGTTTGGGCAATGTAGATGACCGCGTTCGCTCCAAAAACCCGCGCGCCAGCAGCTACAGATAAGCCGTGGTTTCCGGCAGATGCGGTGATGTATGTCTGACCCGCCAGTGCCGTCGACAAATCCTCGGCGCCGGTTTTGATCGCGTCGGATGCGATGACATAGGCGGCCCCCAGCGATTTAAAGCTGCCAAGGCCCATCCGGGGGCGTTCATCCTTGATCCAGACCGATCCGACTTGCACGTGCTTGGCAAGGGCATCGTTTTTGGTCAGAGGGGTCGGTGCCGCAGACGGGCACCGTTCCAGCAATTTCCAAGCCGCATCAAGATCGCTGCTTGGAAAAGGAATGTCATCTGGCAGCTCGTGAAGAGTGGCGTCTTTTTGCCCACGCGCCTTGTTTTCTAGAATGTGCAATTTTATCCCCAGTTTTCGTGTCGCTGGAGCCTAACTATCCATCGCCAACTATGCGATGATTTTTTCAGCTTGATGCATGGTTTTTGTGATCACGGAAACTTATGTGGAACCCGGCTTGGCGCGACCCATACTTAAGCAGGTGGGTTTGCAGGCTTGTATCTGGTGAGGTGACGTTATTTTCGGGCGAAAAATTGCAACGCTAGTCGCGGCCAGTTTGGCAATTTCGTGGTCAGTGATGGCACACGCTGCAGAATTGCGCCTGACCGCGCCGCGTTTGACGGAAGATCAACAAGCACAGATCAGATCAGCTTCGACCTTGTTTGCCATTGAAGATTTGCAGACCGCAAAGACCCAGGACTTGGTTGCTGCGGGATTGGCAGATTACGAACGCCTGCTTTCAGTGCTGTATGAGAACGGTTTCTTTGGCAGCGAAATTTCCATTCGCGCAGATGGGCGGGAGCTGGCCTCAATCTCCGCGCTCACACCGCCGCGCCGGATCGACAATGTGACAATTTCGATCAAACCTGGGACACAATTTCGGTTTGGCAAATCTGACATTGCGCCATTGGCTTTCGCAACAGAGCTGCCTGAGACCTTCGCAACCGGGGCCCCGGCATCAATCAGCGCACTGCGCGACGCAAGTGATGCCGCAATTCTCAGGTGGCGCAATCTTGGGCACGCGAAAGCGGCTATCACAGGCCAGGAGATTGTCGCAGATCACCCTAAAAAACGGCTGAATGTTGATGTCAGCCTTGATCCCGGCCCGCGATTGCGGTTCGGGAAATTGACAGTCTCGGGCAACGAAGATGTTCGGACACGGCGTGTGTTGCAGATCACGGGCCTACCAGAGGGCAGGGTCTTCTCCCCGATCGAATTGGAACGGGCGCAAACACGGCTCCGGCGAACCGGGACGTTCAAATCAACTGTCTTGACCGAACAGGACGAGATTGGGCCAGGCAATACGCTGGGCATTGACCTGCAGGTTGTGGAAAACCTTCCGCGACGATTTGGCTTTGGGGGCGAGATTTCCACGCAAGAGGGCCTGACCGTGTCGGGCTATTGGCTGCATCGCAACCTCTTTGGCGGCGCAGAGCGGTTGCGCTTTGACGGGGAGGTTTCAGGGATCGGAGGGAACACAGGCGGCGAAGACCTGACGCTTTCGGTGCGATTTGATCGCCCGGCTACGTTCAACGAAGATACCGATTTTTATGCGCTGGCCGAGGCGGAACGCCGCGACGAGATCAGTTTTCTGACTCGAAAGTTTGCAACTGAGATTGGGATCAGACGGTATGCCACGTCGAAACGCGAATATACGTTCGGCTTGCGGTTGGAAACGGCGGAAACCGAGGATGCGTTTGGTCCAAGGTCCTACACATTGCTTGCAGTGCCCGTCGGTGCGCAATTTGACTATCGAAACAACCGTCTGGACGCCACCAGCGGTTATTTTGCAAATCTTCGAATTGCGCCGTTTTATGGCCTGAGCGGTGTGCCAAGTGGCGTTCGAAGTACTGCTGACTTGCGGGCGTATTACACGCCGGGCGGGGACGGAAATCTGACCTTTGCAGCACGCGCGCAGGTCGGATCGGTGGCGGGGCCCAGCTTGTCGGAAACACCTTCGGACTATCTGTTTTATTCCGGTGGTGGTGGAACAGTGCGCGGTCAAGGGTATCAATCGCTGGGGGTAGATATCGGTGGCGGAAACACGGTCGGCGGTCGCGCTTTCTTGGGTTTATCCGGTGAAGTACGGGTAAAAACAGGTGAAAACCTAAGCCTCGTTGGTTTCGCGGATGCTGGCTATATCGGTCAAGAAGCCTTTCCGGATGGTAGCAGTGGGCGATGGCATAGTGGTGCCGGGGTCGGGTTGCGATATGCGACGGGCATTGGGCCGATCCGGCTTGATGTCGCAGTGCCGGTCTCCAGCCCAGACAACGCATCCGGTTTCGAAATATACCTTGGGATCGGACAGGCGTTTTGAGACAGTTTTTCGCAATCCTTCTGATGGTCTTCTGTGCGACCGCTGCTGTTGGGCAAGATGGGCGCGGGTATCTTGTCGAACTGCTCGAAGAAAACCTGAGCGGTGCGGGTCGCGAAATTCGGATCGAAGGGTTTGAAGGGGCGCTAAGTTCAACCGCGCGCCTGTCGAAAATGACCATCGCGGATGACCAAGGCATTTGGCTCACACTCGAAAACGCGGAGCTGAATTGGAGCCGCGCTGCACTGTTAAGCGGTCGTTTGGAGGTCAATGAGCTGTCGGCGACGCGTCTGGAAATTGCGCGTGCGCCCGTATCTGAAGACGACGCCATGCCCGAGGCGGAAGCGTCCGGGTTTTCACTTCCAGACCTGCCCGTTTCCATCAATATCGACCTGTTCAAAGTAGACGAAATTGCGCTTGGCGCACCGCTTCTGGGAAAACCGATCACAATCTCAGCGGAGGCATCCGCCAATCTTGCTGGAGGGTCTGGCGAGGTCAATCTGCTGGCAAAACGCGTTGACGGTGGTGCCGGCGAATTCAAAGTGATTGGCGAATATGAAAACGCAACGCAAGCGCTGGTCCTTGATCTTGATCTGACGGAAGGGGCTGACGGAATTGCCGCAACGCTGCTGGGCTTGCCAGGGGAGCCCAGCCTTGCCTTGACGGTGAAGGGCGAGGGGACGCTGGCTGATTTTTCCAGCGACATTCAACTCGCCAGTGACGGGGAGGAACGTCTTGCAGGCAAGGTCACCCTGCGGGCAGACCCGCTTGCGGAAGGCCAGATCACGCCGGATCGCAGTTTTTCTGTTGATCTTGGTGGCGATGTTACCGCTTTGTTTTTGCCGCAATACAGATCGTTTTTTGGCAATAACCTCAGCTTGAAAGCTGACGGTAACCGCGCGGCTGATGGGGCTTTGAACCTTGAAAGCTTTGCATTGGTCGCGCAGTCGCTGAAATTGGCGGGTGCCGTATCTTTGGATTCCGATGGATGGCCGGACGTCATCGACATCACCGGATCGGTCGCACCGCAAGACGGCGGACAGGTTTTGTTGCCCGTCGCTGGGGGCGAAACAGAGGTCGCGCAAGCGGACTTAGTGGTTACATATAACCAATCCGAAGGGGATCTGTGGCGTGCAGAGGTCACCGTAGAAGAGCTTAAAACCGCGCAGGTCGCGATCCAGTCGCTCGGCTTGAGCGGCACTGGTGATCTGACGGCAGAACTTGGTCAGGTCGGCCGCGTTGCTGGCCGGATCAATCTGTCTTCAATCGGGATGGCGTTTTCCGACAAAGCGTTGGGACAAGCGGTTGGTGACCAGATTTCGGGGTCGTTTGATCTTGCTTATGTTGAAGGGCAGCCGTTTGAATTCAAAGACATGTCAATCCGAGGTGCCGATTATGGCCTGTCAGGTGTGGCGAAGATTGATGCACTGAGCGACGCGTTCGCGACAGACTTTGATGTCGACCTGGCAGCGGAAAACCTTAGCCGCTTTTCGTCCCTGGCTGGCCGGGCGCTGGCAGGCAGCGCAAACCTAAACGCGTCCGGAACTGCTGCGCCGTTGGCCGGAAGTTTTGATATCAAAGCTACCGGAGAGGTCACCGATCTGGACGTGTCACAAGAGATCGCCAACCTACTTCTGGGCGGGGTGACCACGTTGGAGGTGTCCGCGCGACGTGATGAAACCGGCACATTGCTGCGGGTGCTTGAGGTCGAAAACCCGGAAGTGAAATTGTCGGCAACTGCGCGTCTGGCAACCGATGATAGCGAAGTGCAATTTGCGGCGAACCTGCGGGAGTCTCGGAATATCGCGGATGCGCTCTCTGGTCCACTGAAGGTTGAGGGCACGGCTACTCAAGACAAACGCGGATGGTCGGTTGAAACGAATGCAGGTGGGCCGTTTGGCGCAACTGCAGAGATTTCCGGTCTGGCGACGGGGCCTGATGCCGCGCTGGATTTCGCTGCAAACCTGCCGAATGTCGGTGTGTTCGTGCCGCAATTGCCCGGGCCATTGCGGGCTACGGGGCGCGTTGAAAAAACCGGTGAGAATTGGAACCTAAATGCGGACGCCTCTGCGCCAGGTAATACCCAGCTTGCGACCAATGGTTTGATCAACACGGATGGAACGGTGGATTTGGCGATTGATGGCGCAAGTGATCTGAACCTTGCGGGGCCGTTTTTGAAACCACGCAGTGTGTCGGGTCGCGCTGCTTTTGATTTGCGTCTGCGCGGTGCGCCGGGGCTTGATGCGCTTTCTGGCCGTATCACGACGCAAGGTGCGCGGTTCGTTGATCCCGGACTTGGCTTCGCATTGGAAGGTCTAAACCTGACCGCGGATTTGAACAACGGCCGCGCGCAGCTCAATACAACTGCGCAGCTGTCGACGGGGGGGGAAATCGCTGTGTCCGGCCCGGTGACACTCAGTGGGAGCTTCCCGGCGGACTTAAAAGTTCAGCTACGGCGTGCGGTTCTGGTAGACCCAAAGCTATACCGCACGGTCCTAGACAGCGACCTGACAGTAAGCGGGCCGCTTGCGGGTGGAGCCAGCATTCGGGGGCGTGTTGACGTCGGTCTGACAGAAATCAGGGTGCCGACATCCGGTGGGTCAGCGGCAGGCAATATTCCAGTGATCAAACATGTCGGTGCCAGTGGTCCAGTGCGTCAAACATTAGCGCGGGCGGGGCAATTGGATCGTGGCGATGGATCCGTTGGGTCCGGGCCGGCCTACGGGTTGGATGTGCTGATCAGTGCGCCCACCCAGATTTTTGTGCGCGGACGCGGCATTGACGCAGAGCTTGGTGGTGCCTTGCGAATATCAGGGACCACCCGCGACGTGATTTCGACAGGCCAATTGAACCTGATCCGAGGTCGGTTGGACATTCTGACCAAACGGTTCCGGTTGGATGAAGGTCTGGTCCAGATGCAGGGCAGCCTGACACCGTATCTGCGTTTTGTAGCGCAAACCCAAACCGATCAAGGCACGGCCAGCGTTGTGATTGCAGGACCTGCGTCCCAGCCTGTGGTGAGTTTTGAGTCCGTGCCAGAGCTGCCGGAAGATGAAATCTTGGCGCTGATCTTCTTTGGTCGTGATCTGTCACAAATCAGTGCATTTCAGGCTCTGCAACTGGCCAATGCAGTTGCCGTCTTGGCGGGCAATGGCGGTGAAGGCGTTGTGTCGAAACTGCGCAAGGGATTTGGCTTGGACGATTTCGATGTGACAACGGATCAAGATGGCAATTCGGCCGTGCGTGCGGGCAAATACATCTCTGACAATGTGTATACGGACGTCACAGTCGGCGGGGCCACGGGCGGGAAAGTATCGTTGAATATCGACCTCAGCAAGTCACTGACAGCGCGCGGAAGTTTGTCGGCTGACGGCAATACGTCCTTGGGTGTGTTTTTTGAGCGCGACTATTGAGAGGGTTGCATCACTCTTCCCCAAGGGCCAAAAAGCCACAACGCAGATGCGAATTTGAGGAGTGAACTCATGCCGGACGGACAATCAATGGGGCACGGACCCTCGCTTGCACGGTTTGACTGGAAAGACCCGTTTCATCTTGCAAGCCAGCTAAGCGATGACGAACGCATGGTGGCCGATAGTGCGGCTGCTTATGGCGCAGATAAACTATTGCCGCGCGTGACGGATATGTATCTGAACGAAACCGCCGCGCCCGAGATTTTTGCCGAAATGGGCGAAATGGGACTTCTGGGTGTGACCACACCGGAAGAATACGGTGGTCTTGGGGCAGGCTATGTGACCTACGGTCTGGTCGCCCGCGAAGTTGAGCGGATCGACAGCGGTTACCGCTCCATGATGTCGGTGCAGACATCCTTGGTGATTTACCCGATTTTCGCCTACGGCTCCGAAGAGCAGCGTCAGAAATACCTTCCGGGTCTGTGTGCGGGAACATCCATTGGCTGTTTTGGCCTGACAGAACCTGAAGCGGGCTCCGACCCTGCTGGGATGAAGACCGTCGCCAAGAAAGTGGATGGTGGCTACGTATTGAACGGCGCGAAGATGTGGATTTCCAACAGTCCGTTGGCCGATGTTTTCGTGATCTGGGCCAAATCTGAAGCGCATGGCGGCAAGATCCGTGGATTTGTCCTTGAGAAGGGTATGGCCGGGCTTTCGGCTCCGAAAATTGGCGGCAAGCTGAGCCTTCGTGCCTCGATTACCGGTGAGATCGTCATGAAAGACGTTGCGGTTGGTGAGGATGCGTTGCTGCCTGGCGTTGAAGGTCTGAAGGGCCCGTTTGGGTGCTTGAACCGCGCACGTTACGGAATCAGCTGGGGCGTTATGGGCGCTGCGGAAGATTGCTGGCACCGCGCGTTGGATTACGGAATGAACCGCAAGCAGTTTGGCAAGCCTCTGGCGCAGACACAGCTGTTCCAGAAGAAGCTGGCCGATATGCAGACAGAGATCACACTGGGCCTGCAAGCCAGCTTACGGGTCGGGCGGATGCTTGACGAGGGAACGGCTGCGCCTGAGGCAATCAGCCTGATCAAACGCAACAATTGCGGCAAAGCGCTGGAAATCGCGCGCCACGCCCGCGACATGCATGGCGGCAACGGGATCATGGCGGAATATCAGGTGATGCGACACGCAGCCAATCTGGAAACCGTGAACACTTATGAAGGCACACATGATGTCCACGCGCTGATCCTTGGTCGCGCACAAACCGGATTGCAGGCCTTTTTCTGATGCAGCCTTTGAAAGGCGTCAAAGTTCTTGAAATGGCGCGTATTCTGGCCGGTCCGTGGATCGGGCAGGTTTTGTCGGATCTTGGCGCAACCGTGATCAAGGTCGAAAGTGCCACAGGTGATGATACGCGTGGTTGGGGTCCCCCTTTTATTGAGCGGGGGGAGACCCCGTCGGCGGCTTATTTCTACACTTGCAACCGGGGCAAGAAGTCCATCGCGGTCGATATATCGACAGCCGAGGGTCAGGCAGAGGTCAAAGCGCTCGTGGCTGAGGCGGATGTTTTCATCGAAAACTTCAAAGTTGGTGGACTGGAAAAATACGGGCTGGATTTCGCGTCCCTTCATAAACTGAACAAGGGTCTGGTCTATTGCTCTGTCACAGGGTTTGGGCAAGACGGCCCTTACGCATCGCGGGCGGGCTACGATTATCTGGTGCAGGGTATGGCCGGGGTAATGTCGGTCACCGGGCCTCAGGACGGGTCGAGCTACAAGGTTGGGGTTGCCGTGACAGACATCGTTTCAGGGCTCTATGGTGTGATCGGCATCCAAGCAGCACTCAGGCAGCGGGATGAAACCGGCTTGGGTCAGCAGATTGATATCTCACTGTTTGATTCCGCGACCGCGATGATGGCCAATCAGGCGATGAATTTTCTGGCGACCGGAAAAGCGCCGAAGCGTTTGGGCAACGAGCATCCCAATATCGTGCCCTATCAGGTTTTCGACGTCTCAGACGGTCAGGTGATTGTAGCAGCAGGCAATGACGGGCAATTCTCCCGGTTTTGCAAAGTGCTGGGCCAGCCTGAGCTTTCCGAAAATCCTGACTATGCAAAGAACCGCGACCGGGTTCTGAACAGGGATGTGCTGGTGCCGATGTTGGCTGAACTTTGTGCACCTTGGAGGCAAAGCGATCTGATCGCCGCGTTGGAAGATGCTGTGGTGCCCGCAGCACCTATCAACACAATGGATCAGGTATTTGCCGACCCTCAGATCCAAGCGCGCGGGATGGAAATTGCCCCGGAAGGCGTGCCGGGATTCCGGACGCCACTGAAGATGTCTGGCAGCGCGCTATCACTTGAAAAAACGGCCCCGCATCTGGATGAACACGGGGCCGAAATTCGAAAGAATGGCTGGGACGCCTAATCGCGTCAGAGCATCATTTGGTAGGATGCCGGCACGTAGTGGAACCCGCCTTCACCGCGTGTGTCGACATAGCCCATTCCCGGGAACGGCATGTGGTAGCCGATGAACGGGATTTTGTCGGCAGCGAGCTGGCCAAAAACCTGTTTGCGCGCAGCAGCGGCGGCTGCCTTATCCATGTCAAAGCGCACTTCCCATTCCGGATAGGCCAGTGACCAGACATAGTGATTGGCCGTGTCCGCAGTGATCATCAGCTGCTTGCCGCCACTGTCGAGCATATAGACCATGTGCCCTGGTGTGTGGCCGACGGCCGCCATCCCGGTTATGCCGGACGCAACGGACCCGCCATCGCCAATGAAGGTCATTTTTTCAGCCAGTGGGCGAACTTTCTTTTCAAAGTTCTCGTTTTCCGCTTTGGCCCAATGATCAAATTCGATCTGCCCGGTGACATAGCGCGCGTTGGCGAATGTTGCAGAGCCGTCTTCCCCGGTCAGGCCACCGATGTGGTCACCATGCATGTGGGTCAGAACCACGACGTCGATGTCTTCGGGCGCGTATCCTGCAGCGGCCAGCGGGCCGGTGATCCCTTTGGCGTTTAGACCCGTGTCGAACAGGATCGTTTCGCTGCCATTGTTGATAACGGTCGGGGTGAAGAAGAATTGCACCTTATCTGCGGGCAGGAAGTTTTCTTCGCTGACTTCTGCAAATTCTTCTGCGCTGACATTCATGCCGAAGATAGTTTGCGGCTCGTCCCGGCTGGCAGACCCTGCGAGCAGTGTTGCGACGTCCATATCCCCCAGTTTGAAGCTGTTCTTTTTCGCGTTGGGCTGCGCGCTTGCGTGGCCATCCGCCATGGCTTGTGTTCCGACAAGCGTCGCGGCAGCTGCGGCGACTGGGGTTGCGGCAGCTGCGTTCAGCAATCCGCGACGGGTGAGACCTTTGGATGTAGACGTCATTATTCTTCTCCTGTCTGGCGGTGGTATGATTATCAAAAGTATCTAGCGCTGAGGACCGGCAAAGCAACTCACGTTGGTGTGAAAAAATATGGCCTAGGATACCGATCCTATGCCTGCCTCCAACGCATCTAGCAGCCTTTGAATCTCGGCCTCCGTGATGACGAGCGGTGGTGACATGAAGATGTTGTTGCCGCCAACCCGCACCATTGCGCCGTTTGCATATGTGGTCTCAAACACCCGTGAGATCGTTGCGGGATCCAGCGGTGTCTTCGCCTCCCGGTCGGAGACAAATTCAACGGCGGCCATCAATCCATGGCCCCCGCGAACGTCGCCGATAACCTCGTATTTCTTCGCAAGCGCCTGCAATCCTGCAAACAGCTGGTCCCCTCTTGGCGTCGCGTTTTCATTGATTTTCAAACGCTGACTTTCGCGGACGCATGCCAGGGCTGCGGCAGAACCTACGGGATGGGCCGAATACGTGTAGCCGTGGAAAATGCTGGCCACGTCTGGGCCACCGGTTTCAAACACATCTGCGAAAGCTTCGCTGACCATGCAGGCGCCGAACGGGAAATAGCCTGAGGTGATGCCCTTGGCCATGGTCATCATGTCAGGCTGAACACCCCAATGGCGCGACCCTGACCAATCGCCTGTCCGGCCGAAACCTGTGATCACTTCGTCTGCAATCATCAAGATGCCATAGCGGGTACAAACCTCGCGCATTTTCGGCATGTAGGTTTCTGGCGGGACGATCACGCCGCCTGCGCCTTGAATGGGTTCCATGATGAAAGCGGCGATTGTCTCCGCGCCCTGGAATTCGATTTCATCAACCGCCGCAGCAACACAAAGGTCCGCGAGTTTTGCCGGATCGGTTTCCCCAAATGGGTTGCGGTAGGCATAGGGCGTCGTCAGGTGGAAACACCCGGGCATCAGCGGTTCATAGTTGATCCGGAAGCGGTTATTTCCATTGACCGAGGCACCACCAAAATGGGTGCCGTGGTACCCTTTCTTGAGGCTCAGGAACTTCGTCCGGCCGGGATTGCCTCTGACTTTGTGGTACTGCCGCGCAAGACGCAGGGCGGTTTCAACGGAATCGGAGCCACCTGAGGTGAAAAAGGCCCGTGCCATACCGTCCGGCGCGTACATTTCGCGCAATTCGTAGCTTAGCTCAATCGCAGGTTCGTTCGTTGTGCCAGCAAATCCGGAGTAATATGGAAGCGTCTGAACCTGATCCGCAATTGCTTTCTTAATCGGGTCACAGGAATAGCCAACATTCACGCACCAAAGCCCGCCGACGCCGTCGATAACCTGATTGCCTTCGCTGTCTGTGATGGTGGAGCCTTCCGCAGTTGTGATAATCCGCGGTGGGTTTTGTTGAACAGCCCCGGGATGCCCCATCGGATGCCATATGTGGCGCGCATTGTTTTCCTGCAAAAAGTTTGAGTCTTTCACGGCAACCTCCCGAATTCATTTGATCCAAGCGTCGGGCAGGAACGGAAATAGCGCAAGCGAAATTGCGACAGATTTGCATGGTTTCGGGACCATTTCGCCCAGACCCTTGTTTGGATGGGGTGCGGCCTCTACATCACGTCCATGAAAAGATGGATCCCTTTTGTTAAAAGCCCGCCCCATGTTGCCGTTGTGCGGATGTCTGGTGTGATTGCCGCAGGCGGTCGCGGTGCGTTGAACGACGCAGGTCTTGCAGATCAATTGGCCAAGGCGTTTCGCAAAGGCAAACCAAAAGCGGTCGCGCTGTTGATCAATTCCCCAGGCGGATCGCCGGTGCAAAGTTCCCTTATTGGGGCGCGTATCCGGCGTTTGGCGCAAGAGCATGAGGTCAAGGTGTACGCTTTTGTCGAAGACGTTGCGGCGTCCGGTGGCTATTGGCTTGCAGCCGCTGCGGATGAGATTTGGGTCGATGACAGCTCCATCGTTGGATCCATCGGCGTTATTTCCGCGAGTTTCGGGTTCCACGAGTTGATGGCCAAGAACGGCATTGAACGACGTGTGCATACGGCCGGCAAAGATAAATCGATGTTGGATCCGTTCCGGCCCGAGCGTCCCGCGGATGTCAAACGTCTGAAGGCGCTGCAGCAGCAGATCCATGATAATTTCATCGAACATGTGCAGACACGGCGGGGTGCTCGCCTTAGCGATGATCAAGACCTGTTCACTGGTGAGATTTGGGTCGGGGCCTCTGCGATCGACGTGGGTCTTGTTGATGGTGTCGGACATCTTGTTCCAAAGATGAAAGAGCTGTTCGGTGAAAAGACCCGGTTTTCCGTCTACGGGCCGAAGAAATCCATTTTCCAACGTTTCGGTTCCCGACTGATGTCGGATGCGCTGGCGGAGTTGGACGAGAAAGCGCTTTGGGCGCAGTTTGGTCTGTAGATGATCCTCAAGATCATGAGCCTTTTTCTGATCGGCATGATGGTCTTGGCCATGTTCGGCAAATTACGTTTGCCAAAAATTAAGAAACCCAACCTGGGTTTGGCCTCACGGTCGAAATGCAAAAAATGCGGCATGCCAAGGATCGGCAAAGGTCCATGCCCCTGTGAGGACAAAACAAGGATATGAATGAATTCGTGATGGCCGCCGTCGGCCTGGTTTTGCTGTTGCTGGCGGGCGATGCGCTGGTGCGCGGGGCGGTCAACCTGTCGCTGCGGCTGGGTGTGCCCGCACTGATCGTCAGTTTGACGATTGTCGCGTTCGGGACCTCTGCGCCGGAGCTTTTGATCTCTGTTCAAGCTATTCTTGATGGCGTGCCGGGGATCGCCATCGGGAATGTCGTCGGTTCTAACACAGCCAATGTTCTTCTTGTCCTAGGCATACCCGCTTTGGCAGCGGGTCTTGCGACCGCCGGGGCGGATACGACAAAAACCTATATAATGATGATCGGGGCGACAGCCCTTTTCATCGGGCTTAGCTTCTTTGGGCCGCTAACTTGGTGGCACGGTTTGGTGCTTTTGGCGGGTCTAACCTACATGCTGCTGGACGCCTTTTTCGAAGCGCGTGGCCATATGGGCGACAAAGAAGAACAGCCGGAAGGGGCTGATCCTTCAATGCGCGGGTGGAAGATCGCGTTCTTTTTGATCGCAGGCCTGATCGGGTTGCCGCTTGGGGCAGAATTGCTTGTGCGCGGCTCTGTGGTGATTGCGCGGGATTTCGGGGTCTCGGAAACCGTGATCGGTTTGACGCTTGTGGCGATCGGAACGTCTTTGCCGGAACTGGCCACCACTGTCATGGCAGCGATCCGTAAATCCGGCGACGTCGCACTGGGCAATGTCATCGGCTCAAACCTGTTTAATTTGCTAGGTATCATGGGTGTCGCGGCACTTGTCGGCCCGATCCCTGTGCCCGCAGAATTCCTACGGTTTGATCTTTGGGTGATGCTTGGTGCGTCGCTCTTGATTGCGCCGATTGTGTTTTACCGGACCAATATCGGACGTGGTTGGGGTTTTGTTTTGGCCGGACTTTATGTCATCTACCTCTGGGTTGTTCTGCAAATCGGAGGCTAAGATGATCACAGGGCGTGCGTTGGTCACCCGCGCAACAGATATAATCGGACGCGCGGTTGCTTTATCACTGGCGGAATCTGGCTTTGATGTCGCGTTGCAGATCGACGGAGACGAGGCCTCTGAAACAGACGATTTGCTTGCACAGATTAGGTCAAAAGGCCGCAAGGCTGCCGTGTTTGAGCTTTCACTTCTCGACCCGGACACTGTCGCGATTTTGATCGATCAGGCCCGTGATGTGCTTGGTGGCGACATCACCGTTTTGGTCAATAACGCCGCTGAATACGCCCAAGACGGAATGGATAGCGCAACAGCGGACAGTTTTGATGCGCATATAGCGGCAAATTTGAAAACGCCTTTCTTGCTGACCAAATCAATGGAGGCCCAAAAGCTGCCAGTCGGGGAGGACGGAACGGGGGAGCCGACACCGTCAGGTTTGATTGTGAACATTATTGGCCAGCAGGTTGGAAAGGCCACGACAGCGCATCTGACAAGCAGCATGGCGGCGGCGGGACTGGTCGCACTTACCCGATCAAGCGCGTTGGAACTGGCCCCGGGCGTGCGTGTGAACGCAATTGCGATGGACCACTCTGTCCGGGAGGTTCGGGAGCTGCAGTCGCAAACCGTGGACCCATGGCTCGCAACCCGGCCCTTTGAACCGCCGAACCCGCAAGAGATTGTGGAGGCTTTGACCTTCTTCCTGAAGACACCGGTTGTCACAGGTCAGGTTCTGAGCGTTGAAGGCCGGAAAAAATTCGTTTGAATCGACGTATTTAAGTGTCAGAGAACACTCCTGCCATTCGCCATTTTCGGGGATAAGATTGCAAGTTTTCCACTCTTGACGCTTGAGTAACAGTTCTTTGACCCAAATCCGTTTGTTTTCAATTGGTTGGCACTTTTGAATTAAAATATCATTTAAAAACAATGGCTTGAAAAAGTGCCTAAAAATTAAGCAAATCGTAAGACTCGCTCTTTTTGAACGAAAAATCCGGCATGTCCAAAACTTTCCCCCAAGCTTATCCACAGGAATAGTGGACAGGTTTTTGCTTGAACCCAAACGCGCCCCATTGCAGAGCGGCGGAGAATCACGAAACTGGTGACATGGCCGATCAAGAAACATCAAAAAATGAGACTCCAGACAGCGACCTGAAGGGCCACGCCTGCATTCAGTCCTATCTCAATACGCTGGACGGTAGCCCGGGTGTTTACCGGATGCTGGATGCACAAAACCGGGTTCTTTACGTGGGCAAGGCGCGCAATCTCAAAAAACGTGTGTCGAGCTATGCAAAGCCATCGGGGCATTCGTCGCGGATCGCACGGATGATCTCTGAAACGACATCGATGATGTTTCTAACCACGCGCACGGAAACGGAAGCGCTGCTGCTGGAGCAGAACCTGATCAAGCAGTTAAAGCCGAAATTCAACGTGCTGTTGCGCGACGACAAAAGCTTCCCGAATATTCTGG
Organism: uncultured Litoreibacter sp.; assembly: GCA_947493265.1. Classification (GTDB taxonomy): domain Bacteria; phylum Pseudomonadota; class Alphaproteobacteria; order Rhodobacterales; family Rhodobacteraceae; genus Litoreibacter. The sequence goes on from CANLQL010000001.1 coordinate 562,914, forward strand.
TGGCCAAGAACCATGGCTTTCCGCAGATCAAAAAACACCGGGGTGCCAAGCGCGAAAAGGGCGATTACTACGGACCTTTTGCCAGCGCTGGGGCGGTGAACCGGACGTTGAATCAGCTTCAGAAAGTGTTCTTGCTGCGCAATTGCACCGACGCCACCTTTGAAACCCGGTCGCGCCCGTGCCTTTTGTATCAGATCAAGCGCTGTTCTGCGCCGTGTGTCGGCTATATTTCTGAAGGCGATTACGGGGCATTGGTACAAGACGCGGAACGGTTCTTGTCCGGGCGGTCGACCCATATTCAAGAACAGTTGGCCCAGCAGATGCAAACCGCGTCTGAAGAGATGGAGTTCGAACGGGCGGCTGCTTTGCGGGACCGCATTCGCGCGCTGACGCAGGTGCAGGCGGCGCAAGGCATCAACCCGAAATCTGTGCCAGAGGCCGATATCGTGGCGTTGCATCTGGATCATGGGCAGGCCTGTGTGCAGGTGTTTTTCATCCGGGCGAACCAGAACTGGGGCAATCGCGACTATTACCCCAAGACGGCAAATGCGGCTGAGCCTGAAATCCTCGAAGCGTTTCTGGGTCAGTTTTATGGTGACAAGGAACCGCCCCGCCAGATCATCCTGAGCCATGGGATCGACGATCAGGATCTGATGGAGGAACTGCTGAGCGAAAAGGCGGGCCGAAAGGTGGAACTTGTTGTCCCACAAAGGGGCGAGAAGATGGAGCTTGTCGCCGGGGCCACACGCAACGCCCGTGAAAGTCTTGCGCGGAAAATGTCGGAGACGGCGACCCAAGGCAAATTGCTGCAGGGGCTGGCCGAGGCTTTCGATCTAGATGCGCCGCCCCACCGGATCGAGGTTTATGACAACTCCCATATTCAAGGCACCAACGCTGTAGGTGGAATGATCGTTGCTGGCGCGGAAGGGTTTCTGCGCAACCAGTACCGCAAGTTCAATATCCGTGGTGATGACCTGACCCCAGGCGACGATTTCGGGATGATGAAAGAGGTTCTGACCCGCCGCTTCAAACGGCTGTTAAAAGAAGACCCGGACCGAAAGACGGAAAGCTGGCCTGATCTTCTGTTGATCGATGGCGGTGCAGGGCAGGTCAGTGCCGTAGCCGAGATTATGGCTGAGTTGGGTGTTGAAGACATTGCGATGGTTGGGGTTGCGAAAGGGGTCGACCGCGACGCGGGCAAGGAAGAATTTCACCGTCGCGGAAAGCGCCCCTTTGCGTTGAAACACAATGATCCGGTTCTTTATTTCGTGCAGCGCTTGCGCGATGAAGCGCACCGGTTTGCCATTGGAACCCACCGCGCCAAACGCGCAAAAAGCCAGATGAAAAGCCCCTTGGACGAGGTCGGTGGCATTGGTCCAAAGCGCAAGAAAGCGCTGCTTTTGCATTTTGGGTCCGCCAAGGCAGTGGGGCGTGCAAACCTCGCTGATCTGAAGGCAGTCGAAGGGGTTTCTGCCGCAATGGCGCAAACAATTTACGATCACTTCCACGAAGGCGATGGGCAAAAGCCCTAAGCCGGGTCTTTCATCGCCACGCGCGCCGGGGTAGAGCTTAGCAATGACATTCAACATACCCAATATCCTGACGATCCTGCGGCTTTTGGCGGCTCCTGGCGTTGCGGTGATGTTTCTTTATTTCAACCGTCCCTGGGCCGATTGGTTCGCGCTGATCTTATTTGTGACAGCGGCGTTGACCGATTGGATCGACGGCTATCTGGCGCGGGCATGGAAACAGGAAAGCAAGTTTGGCGCGATGCTTGATCCAATCGCCGACAAGGCGATGGTGATTATCGCGCTGCTGGTGATAACGGGCTATGCGGGGATGAACCCGTGGATCTTGATGCCCTCCACCTTGATCCTGTTTCGGGAGGTTTTCGTTTCAGGTCTGCGGGAATTTCTAGGCTCCACCTCGAAACTTCTGGCGGTTACGAAACTGGCGAAATGGAAAACCACGGCACAAATGGTGGCGATTGCAGTGCTGTTTTCCGCGGGGCTGTTCGAACATGAATTGATTGATCGAACTGTCGGTATGAACCAAGAGATTTTTGAGCAGATCATGACTGGCCAGGTGCCGGACGAGCTTGGTCTAATCTTCTATACGAACGCGATGAATTCGGCTTTCCTTCTTGGCACGATCCTTTTGTGGGTTGCTGCAATCCTGACGCTGATTACCGGGTGGGACTATTTCTCCAAGTCGATCCCCTACCTGAAAGAGGAGGGTCAGAATGATTGATGTGCTCTATTTTGCGTGGGTGCGGGAACGTATCGGTCTGCCGAAAGAGCAGCTGGAAACTTCTGCCGCGACGGTTCAGGACCTTGTTGCTGAGCTTAGCGCACGGGAAGATCGTTATGCAGCGGCATTTGCCGATCTGACGGCATTGCGCTGTGCGGTGGATCAGGAATTGGTGCCCTTTGATACATCGATCGAAGGGGCCCGTGAGGTGGCATTTTTTCCACCGATGACGGGCGGCTAGATGGATATCCGGGTACAGGATGTTGCATTTGACGCGGGGCAGATGCTCAATGAATTTACGGCGCGGCAGGACAATGCCGGTGCCGTTGTCAGCTTCACAGGCATCGTGCGCGATGTGGCAGGTGGACTGTCTTCGATGGAGATTGAGCACTATCCAGGCATGACGGAACGCGCGTTGGAAAAGATCGCGCAGGACGCCATGGCGCGGTGGAACTTGGCGGACGTTCTGATCATACACCGCCACGGATCTTTGGAGCCAAAAGACATCATCATGATGGTGGCCACAGCGTCCAAACACCGGGCGGACGCCTTCGCGGCGGCTGACTTTTTGATGGATTTTCTGAAGTCGCGGGCCCCGTTTTGGAAGAAAGAGCGGACCGGTGACAGTGTCGATTGGGTGGCGTCGAAATCCGAGGATGAGGACGCATTGAAGCGGTGGTAAACCCTTAGCCTGGCTTATCGATGTAGTTGCGCAATTCTTCGGCCTCTTGCCGCGCATCGCGTAATCCGTCCATGGCAGCACGAAGTTCAGCTTCTGTTTGAGACAACTGGTTGGTCAGCTCTGCCTCGCGTTGCTGCATGTAGGTAATTGCCTGATCGCGAGATTCTTCCGCGTCGTGAAGCGCTTTCGACATCGTATCCAGCTCTGCGATATCGGCGGTGGAAACTTTGCGGAACCGCTGTACGACCCAACAAGTAAACCAGCCAACTGAAAATGCCACGAAAAGGATGAACGCTGTGGCGATGATAAACTCGGTTCTATTCACTTGCAGTCTCGGTCTCTGATGGGGTTTCGGTTGTGTCACCAGCGGATGCATCGTCAGTGGCGGGGAGCGGCTCATCTGTCAACAGTTTGAACTCAATCCGGCGGTTGATCTCCCGACCTGCTTCGGTGTCGTTATCCGCGATTGGCAGTGACTCCCCGTAACCTTTGGCGGTAATGTTGCGGGTCAGAATACGGCGTTCCATCAGTGCGGCCAAAATGGCATCAGCGCGCGCTTGGCTCAGGCTCAGGTTCATAACCTCGCGACCCTGGCTGTCGGTATGGCCGCCAATTTCTATGCTCGTGCGGCGGCAATTGAGAAGCTCGGCTGCGATCAGATCCATGGTTTGGTTTGCAGCGTCGGTAAGATCACTTGAGGATGGCTCAAATTCGATCTTGTTCTCTGTAAGAATGGCGTTCACCCGGGCTACGCATTCCTCCGGGGTTGGAATGTTGAGAACCGGGTCAAGCAGTTCGTCATAGCGGATCGATAGATCAAAATTTGCGGCATCACCCAGCTTGTCACCCAAAATCCGTGAAATCACAGACGGCGTATCTTTGGAGCCGGACACGCCGCGGACCTCAACATAGTCATCTTGCACTACGACGCTGCCGCTTTGCAGCTTATCGAGGGCCTCAAGCGCAGCGAGGACGCGGACAGACCAGTCAGCAGGCAAGTTTTCGTCATCCCGCGTCGCCACGTAAACGGCGTTTGATCCAAAGGCCGCGCGGGCATAGCTGGCCACGATTTCCTTGATCTGTTCGTCTGGTAGGCGGCCACGCAATTGCACTTGGCCTTCAGGGCTGCGGGTGGCGACAAATTCAACGATTTCTTCGTTGTCTCCTGTCCCGTCGACGACGATTTTTTCCGGCCGTACGGCATGAAGGGAAAAGACCTCAGGCAGGTTTGCGTCCAATTCGCCGACCACGCGATCAAACGTGGCCTGTGGGACGGTATCCAGCGCAACCAAGGTGACGTCTGCGTCCGAGATTGTCAGCGCACCGCCGCCAAGTTCGTGCAGGCCGGTCAATGCGGTGGCGACCGCGTCGCCCCAGAAAGGTGAAGGCATGCCAAGGCCAATTGCACAGGTGCTTGCACCGTCATAACCAATGTCTTTTGCGGCGTTGATGATCCGGCGGGCCGTTTGCTGTGTGTCCGCGGAACAGGCGTCGAAACTGGCTGCGCCATCTTCCAATGTGTAGCGCAACGTGAACGGCGTGATCACCTGACGCGGGGCCGAGATATCCATCGTCAGTTTGATCCCGGATGGCGTAAGGCGTTTCAATCGGGCTTCAATACGGGTCTTGTCTTCCAGGCTTTCGCTGATCGCAGTGACAGAAACCGCGCCCGGTGTCGCAGAGACTTTTGATTTGGGCAGCTCGCGCAGCGCGTCAGTTGCGAAATTCAACGCAGATTGCCAGGCCGGAGGGGCGTCGTAGTCGACGGTTTCCAAAAGGTCTGTGACCTCGCCCATTCCTTCAAGCGCTTGCAGGCTGGAGATGATCTTCGCCCGGTCAGAGCTGGCAGGCATCAGACCAATCAGCGAAATGCCGTCATCATTGCGCAGCATCTCGATAGAGAAATCCGGGGCCTTGAATTCGGCTGTCGGGCGGACGTCCATTTGATCGACGATACGGTCAGGATCGACCGATTGACCAACAAGGGACAGCACTTTGAAGCGCGACGCTTCATCGGGTGCGATGCCTGATAGCGATACTTGCAAGCCGTTTGCGGTGACTTCGGCCCAATCCTGGCCATCGTCAATCAGCGACGCTTCAACAACTTCCGCGGAGCGTTGTTCGATCCAGTCTGCACTGACATAGGCCCCACCGATTGACATGGGGACAGCTGCCAGAAATGCGAGGACGGATCGGAAACTCATAGCGCTCTCTGGGTTAAGTTACAGCAACGTATGCGTTTTAGGCGCATGGCTTCAGGTTTTCAATCATACGAATGCAGCAATGGCGAGAAACAGCGCAGGGATCAGCCCAGCATCGCGGTTTGATCGAAACAAGCGCAGGCATATTTGATCGTCCTCTGTGTCCAGCTTTCGCAATTGCCAAGCCAAATGCCACCCCATCGCCCAGACCCCTGCCAAAGCCAAAGTCAGTGACAAAACGTTCGCATCAGGCACCAAGGCCAGAATGATGGCTGCAGCGAAGAGTACCAAGGTTATCACCAGAAACACCCGCAGCCAGGAGTGGGTATTTTGCCCGAATAAGCGCGCGGTGGATTTGATACCGATCAAAGCGTCGTCTTCTTTGTCCTGGTGGGCGTAGATCGTGTCGTAAAACAGCGTCCAAGAAATACCCGCGAGGTAAATAAGGACCGCTGGCACCTGAACTGATCCAGTATGGGCCGTCCAAGCCAGAAGCGCGCCCCAGTTGAAGGCCAGCCCCAGGAAAACCTGTGGCCACCATGTGAACCGCTTTGCAAATGGGTAGATCGCGACAGGAACCAACGCGAGGACGCCCAAGCCAATTGTCGCAAGGTTGAAGGTCAGAAGGATACCGAAGGAAATCAGGCTTTGGATCACCATCCAGATGATGGCCCCTTTCACAGAAACCTGGCCGGCTGGGATCGGGCGCGACTTGGTGCGGGCAACTTTCGCGTCAAACTCCCTGTCGGTGATGTCATTCCAAGTGCATCCGGCACCACGCATCAGAAAAGCGCCAATGGCGCAGCCGGCAATGATCCACAGATCAAAAAATTTGAAGCTGTCGGCGGCTGCAGCCAGCAAAACACCCCACCAGCAGGGCAGAAGCAGCAACCAGGTTCCAATGGGTCGGTCAGCCCGGCTTAGTCGTAGGAAAGGACGCGCACCTATCGGTGCCCAGCTGTCGACCCAATTCTGCGCGACCGCGTCAGCGACTTGGCCTTCAGGCGTGGCTTGTGGCTGTTGCGTGCCGGTCATATGGTCAGCCTCATGGCGAATGCGAAAGTCAGGTTGTTTGTAGATCACCCGTTGGACACGGGCAAACCGGTTCCTTTGGACCGGGATCAGGCGAACTATCTGTTCAATGTCATGCGATTGCCGATTGGAGCCCAAGTTTTGCTGATAAACGGGCGGGATGGGGAGTGGCTGGCCGACGTTGCGGAGGCGACAAAAAGGCGCGGCGTTCTTGTTTGTCAGATCCAGACGAAGCCCTTGCAGATGCCGCCCGATCTTTGGCTTCTCTTTGCACCGATCAAAAAAGCACGCACGGACTTTATCGTTGAAAAAGCGGCCGAGATGGGGGCCGCGCGGATCATTCCTGTGCAAACTGAATACACCAATTCTGACAGGATACGGCAGGACCGCCTGCAAGCCCATGCCATCGAAGCGACGGAGCAATGTGGTGGCACTTATGTGCCTGAGGTGTCGGGGCTGGAAAAGCTGGCTAGCCTTCTGGACGCTTGGCCTGAAGATCGACAGTTGTTATTTTGTGATGAGGGTCTGGCGGGTCAAACCAGCGATCTGCGTGAGTTAGACCCGGGAAAATGGGCGATCTTGATCGGTCCGGAGGGTGGTTTTTCGGACGCTGAACGGAAAATACTGGCAGGACTGTCGCAAAGCACGAGTGTGAGCCTGGGCCCGCGTATCCTGCGCGCAGACACGGCTGCGGTGGCGGCTTTGGCATTGTGGCAATCTGAATTGGGGGACTGGAGATGAGTTTCGTACGACCTGAAGCGGCCTCCGCCCTCGCGCGCTGGTCGGAAGTTCTGGCCAGCCTTCTGATTGTTGCGCTGGGTCTGTGGGCCGCAACCGGTGCGGGTTGGCTGCTGCAGTCATTGGGCGTGGGAATTCTTCTTATCGGCCTTGGTCTAGCCTTCACGGCCTTTCGCCGGATGCAATTTGGCCAGTTTTCCGGCGGTGTCGGCGTCGTCGATCTGGATGAGCGTCAGCTGAGCTATTTCGCCGCGTTTGACGGCGGGGCCGTGTCTTTGGATATGCTCGCGCGGGTGACGATCATCAGCGGACCAAGGCAATCCGCGGCGCAATGGTTTTTTGAAGAAGATGGTGGTGCGCAATTGCTGATCCCTGCCAATGCGGCCGAGGCTGATCTTCTCTTTGATGCATTGGCCGCACTTCCCGGTGTTGACTACGATGCGGCCACAAAAGCGCTGTCGTCACGCGCCGATCAGCAACATGTGATCTGGAGCAAGGAACGTGCACAACTTCACTAGGGTCTGTGCATTGACTTCACCTGAAATACCCCGCACGCCTTGAGCCAGAAATTTACGCGACGCATTCTCGGAGACGCTCATGTCCATTCCACAGTCCGGCGGCGGGCCAATCACCCATCACGCGCAACTCGCCGAATATATGGCTGAGGGGTGCAAACCGCGTGACGATTGGCGCATCGGCACCGAGCATGAGAAATTCGGGTATTGCAAAGACAGCCTGTTGCCGCTGCCTTACGACGGTGAGCGGTCGATCCATGCCATTCTCGCTGGCTTGCGGGATCGGTTCGGTTGGTCACCCGTTGAAGAAGGCGGGCACCTGATTGGGTTGGAGAAGGGCGGGGCCAATGTGTCGTTGGAACCCGGCGGACAGTTGGAATTGTCCGGCGCACCCTTGGAGACGATCCATGAAACCTGCGACGAGGTGAACCAGCACCTCAAGGAAGTACAAGGCGTGGCTGATGATATTGGCGCACGCTTTATTGGCCTTGGGGCGGCACCCGAATGGACGCATGAGCAGATGCCGCTGATGCCCAAGGGCCGCTACAAGCTGATGAACGATTACATGGACAAGGTTGGCACTCACGGCACCCAGATGATGCGCCGTACCTGCACGGTTCAGGTCAATCTGGATTTCTCCTCCGAGGCTGACATGGTCCAGAAAATGCGCGTGGCTATTGCGTTGCAGCCTGTCGCGACAGCACTTTTTGCCAATTCGCCGTTCTTTGAGGGCAAAGTGAATGGCCATAAATCTTGGCGCAGCCGTGTGTGGCGTGGCCTCGACAACGCGCGCACGGGCATGCTGCCCTTTGTGTTCGAAGATGGCTTCGGGTTTGAGCGTTGGGCGGAATATGTGCTCGATGTGCCGATGTATTTTGTCTACCGGGACGGCAAATATGTCGATGCTTTGGGGCAGTCCTTCCGTGATTTCCTGAAGGGAGAGCTTCCTGCTTTGCCGGGAGAAACCCCAACGCTCAGCGATTGGGCGGATCACATGACCACAGTGTTCCCAGAAGCCCGCGTGAAAAAGTTCATTGAAATGCGCGGGGCAGATGGTGGCCCATGGCGGCGTCTATGTGCGCTGCCTGCGTTCTGGGTAGGTTTAACCTATGATCAAACCGCACTGGATGCCGCGTGGGATCTGGTCAAAGGCTGGGACGCAGAAATCCGCGAAGCCTTGCGGGTTGCGGCGTCTGTCGACGGATTGCAGGCGAAAGCCGTCGGCATTGATATGCATGAATTGGCGCGCGAAACCGTTGCCATTGCGGAAGCTGGACTGAAAGCTCGCGCGCGTCCCGGCGCCGGCGGTCTGGTGCCCGATGAAACTCATTTCCTCAACGCACTGAAGGAAAGTATCGAAACCGGGAAGACACCAGCCGATGAGCTTTTGGAAAAGTATCACGGCGATTGGGACGGTGATCTCAGCCGAATCTACGAAGAGTTCAGCTACTAGTCAGTGACACCAAGTCAGTCATTGTCTTTCACGTTTGGAATGTTTGACGCGGAATAGGAAACATCGTCCAGTTCCGCTGCCGCATGTGCCCCCAATGGATCCTGCCCAAACCGGTTCGGGCCTTCTGTGCCTTTGAAGATCAGCATGATCAGAAGAACGAGCGAGCCGATAAACGGAATGAGGATCAGAAGCACCCACCAGCCGGACCGGTCTTGGTCGTGCAGCCTGCGGATCGTGACGGCCAGGGACGGAAGAAATAAAGCCAGCATTGCCAACAGAGCGACGATCCCGATCTCGGAACCCAAGACAGAATCAACGATGGTACACGCCAGTTGAACCAGCAAGGAAAACAGAGCGAACCACCAATATTCGGAACGTTGCGCGCGCCCCTGAAAATCGGTGTATTTGTTCAGACAGGTTCGAACAGCGGTTTGAAAATCCATTCTATTGCTCCTTCTTCAATTTTATCTTTGTCTCGCTTCCGTCCAGCAGACGGCGAATATTTTCGCCATGCCTGATCCATACAAGCGCGCCGAGAATAACGGCGAGTGCAATCATTTCAGGGCTTCGCAACGTCCAGAGCCAAGCAGGCACCATCACAGCCGTAAAGAGGGCCGCAAGGGAGGAAAACCGGAAAAGAACTGCGATAGCCAGCCATGTAAGGCACGCGGCCAAGCCTGCTGGAAAAGATAGGGCAAGAAGGGTGCCAAGATAAGTGGCGACACCTTTACCGCCTTTAAATTTTAGCCAGATCGGGAAAAGATGCCCCAAAAATGCGGTCAGCCCGGCAAGTTGCGCCGCATCCTCACCCACGAGCAAACGGGCGGTGATCACGGCAATCGCCCCTTTGCCGGAATCCAGCAAAAGCGTTGCAAGTGCCGCGGGTTTTGAGCCTGTGCGCAACACATTCGTGGCCCCAATATTGCCGGAGCCGATTTCGCGCAGGTTCCCGAGCCCGAAGACCCGTGCGATGACGATGCCGAAGGGAACCGAGCCCAGCAAATAGGCCAGGATCGCCGTCACAGCGAGCAGCAGGGGCGCGGATGTAACCTCTGGCATCATTTTGAGAAAACCTCGACACCCGCAACAAAGGTTTTGAGAACCCGGCCTTGCAGCCGCTGCCCATCGAAGGGTGTATTCTTGGATTTCGAATGCAGTGCGAAACGATCCAGAACAAATGGTGCGTTCGGGTCAAATAGTACCAGATCGGCCGGAGCGGATTTCTCAAGCCGACCGCTTGGAAGTCGCAGGCGCTGGGCCGGGTTATAGGACATTGCCCGGAAGAGCGCTGGCAATGACAAATGCCCGGAATGAAAGAGCCGCAAGGCTGCGGGTAACAACGTTTCCAAACCAACCGCGCCAGATGCCGCTTCCTCAAAGGGGAGGCGCTTGCTTTCTTCATCCTGGGGGGTGTGCATGGAACAAATCACATCGATCAACCCTGTGGCCACGGCCTCAACCATCGCCAAACGGTCATCTTCACTGCGCAGGGGTGGTTTCACTTTGAAGAAGGTGCGGTAGTCGCCGACATCCAGCTCGTTCAGCGTCAAATGGTGGATCGACACGCCTGCCGTAACATCCAGCCCGTTGGCTTTTGCCTTTTCCAGCGCAGGTAGGCTTAGTGATGTTGACAATTGATCGGCGTGGTAGCGCACACCGGTCATTTCAACCAGCGTCAGATCCCGTTCCAACCCCAGACGTTCTGCCATCGGTGAGACAGCGGGAAGACCACGCAGCGACGCAAATTTGCCAGAGGTCACGGCAGCACCCTGCGACAAAACCGGTTCTTGCGGGTGCCCCATGACCAGCGCGTCCAAGGACTTGGCGTAGGTCATGGCGCGGATCAGCACCTTCGTGTTGGCGACGACATTGTCGCCATCCGTGAACGCAACAGCGCCTGCATCTCGCAGAAAGCCCATTTCAACCATCTCGCGCCCGGCGCGTTCTTTGGTCAGGGCCGCCATCGGGGCAATATTCAGAGGGGCGATATCCATACCCCGTTGCTTGGCAAATTCCAGCGTTTCCGGCGTGTCGATACTGGGGATTGTGTCAGGACGCGTCACGATTGTTGTGACACCGCCAGCAGCCGCTGCACGACCTGCTGTGCGGAAACTTTCCTTGTGCCTCTCACCGGGTTCGCAGACTTTGACACCGATATCGACAATGCCGGGGGCCAGATAGTTACCGCCGCAATCGACATGGGTCGCGGCCGGGTTGCGCATGCGAAAGGCGTCGTCGGATTCTTTGCCACCCGAGGTGAAAACCTCTTTGATCTTGCCGTTGCTCGTGACCAGACCGCCTTCGAATTCAGTGCCAGCTTGTGGGTCAATCAGGCGCGCATTGGTCAGAAGAATATCCGTCATACCATGACCCCTTCTGGCTGGGTGCGCCTGGCAGAGACCAGCAATTCCATGGCAGCCATGCGAACGGCGACGCCCATCTCCACCTGTTCTTGAATGACGCTGCGGTTGATATCATCAGCGAGCGTTCCATCGATTTCGACACCGCGGTTCATTGGACCGGGATGCATGACAATCGCATCTGGTTTTGCATGGCTGAGCTTTTCCGGATCAAGCCCGTAGCGGTGGTAATATTCCCGCTCAGACGGGATAAAGCCGCCATCCATGCGTTCTCTTTGAAGGCGCAGCATCATCACCACATCAACGTCCTTGAGACCTTCGCGCATGTCGTCAAAAACCTCGACGCCAAATTCGCCGATCTGGCTGGGCATCAACGTTGTCGGGCCGATCAGGCGAATGCGGTTTTCCATTTTGCCCAGCAACAAAATGTTCGACCGGGCGACACGAGAATGCGCGATATCGCCACAAATTGCGACGTTTAGCCGGTGCAACCGGCCCTTGGCGCGGCGAATGGTCAGCGCATCTAGTAGGGCCTGCGTTGGATGTTCATGACGTCCGTCGCCTGCGTTCAGAACGGCGCAGTTGACCTTTTCGGCCAACAGGTTCACAGCGCCAGAATGGGGGTGGCGCACGACCAAAAGGTCAGGGTGCATCGCATTCAGCGTCAGCGCCGTGTCGATCAGCGTTTCACCTTTCTTCACCGAACTGGCCTGCATCGCCATATTCATCACGTCGGCCCCAAGGCGTTTGCCTGCCAATTCGAAAGAGGCCTGCGTGCGGGTCGAGTTTTCAAAGAACATGTTGATCTGGGTAAGCCCGGCAAGAACCTCGGAGTGTTTTACATCGCGGCGGTTCAAATCGACATATTGGTCGGCCAAATCAAGCAGCGTGACAATTTCATCGGGGCCAAGATGCTCGATCCCAAGCAGGTGTTTGGCGCGGAATGTCATGTGGCCCTCATTTGGTCGGGATTTTGCCGCTTATAGAAAGAGGTTTGCGTTGTCACAAGCGGTGATTGCACGCACCCGTACCGGGCCCTAGGTTGAGCACATGGAATCGGAGCTGGATTTTCACACCGCAAAGGTGCTTTTAGAATGGCAGATCGACCTTGGTGCGACCGAGGCGATTGGCGAAACGCCGGTCAATCGATACGAAATTCCAACCGCTGCCCCGAAAGTAGTCAAAAAGCCCGACGAACCTGCCCCCACAAAAGTGGAGGCCGTGGACCCGGTCGCAATCGCGCGGCGTATGGCAGCAGACGCAGATAGCCTTGATGCGTTGAAAGCTGGGCTTCAGGGATTTGATCATTGCGAAATCAAGAAAGGCGCGCGCAATCTGGTCTTTGCTGATGGCAATCCTGAGGCGCGGGTTATGGTGATTGGCGAAGCGCCGGGCCGGGATGAGGATCAGCAGGGCAAGCCATTTGTCGGGCGCGCAGGCCAGCTTCTGGATGCCATGTTTGACGCCATCGATCACGGGCGAAGTCATGCGCAGAACCCGATTTACATCACAAATATTCTACCGTGGCGGCCGCCGCAAAACCGGGATCCGAAACCCGATGAGGTCGACATGCTCCTGCCGTTTGTGGAAAAGCATGTCTCGCTGGTTAATCCCGATATCCTTGTTTTGATGGGGAATATTTCTTGTTCAGCGCTTCTGGGGGAACGCGGCATCACCAAGCTGCGGGGCCATTGGCGCGACGTTTTGGGTCGTCCAGCCTTGCCGATGTTTCATCCCGCATATCTTTTGCGCACACCCGAGGCAAAGCGCGATGCATGGCATGACCTGCTGATGTTGCAAGCCAAATTGAGAGAACTTTGATGTCCCGAATTGACGACAGTCGCGACTTTATCCCGGTGCGTATCGCGGTGCTGACCGTCTCCGACACACGTGTTGAAAGCGATGACCGTTCGGGCAACGTGCTGGTCGATCGGTTGGAAGCCGCGGGCCATAAGCTGGCTGCGCGTGGCATCGTCAAAGATGACCGCGCTGCGATTGCCGCGCAGCTGCGTGTTTGGTGTGACGATCCCGAGATTGACGTCGTCCTCTCAACGGGCGGAACAGGTCTAACGGGTCGCGATGTCACGGTTGAGGCGCATCGCGATGTTTATGAAAAGGAAATAGACGCGTTCGGCGTCGTTTTCACTCACGTTTCCATGGCCAAAATCGGCACATCTGCAGTGCAAAGTCGTGCGACGGGCGGTGTTGCAAACGGAACATATCTATTTGCGCTGCCCGGATCGCCGGGGGCATGCAAGGACGCGTGGGACGAGATTTTGGTGAAACAGCTCGATTACCGGCATAAGCCCTGCAATTTTGTTGAAATTTTCCCCAGATTGGATGAACACAAGCGACGGAAGTAACCAATTTGCACGTTTAAGTGTCACGCGTTGGATTTTTGGCCGGTTGCGCGCTAGATTGTCTAACGAAATTCGGAGTTTGAGTGATCATGCGATTTTTGCGCCGCTCGCTTGTCGGTCTGTTCCTGCTGTCTTTGACAGTCGGTTTCTTGGCGTTGGCCGGAAGCATGGTCTACGGATCACTGCAAGATCGATGGGCTAAGGAAAGCCGCGACCGACCTGCTCGGGAGCGGGTCTTTTCCGTCAACGTGCTGACGCTTGAACCGGTCTCACTTACCCCGGTTCTGACCAGTTTCGGTGAAGTCGCAAGCCGCAGAACCTTGGATCTGCGGGCACCTGTTGGTGGCACTATCGTGGAGCTTGCAGACGGGTTCGAAGAAGGCGGCGCAGTCGAGGAAGGCCAGTTTCTTGCGCGGATCGACCCTGCAGATGCGCAAACATCCGTTGATGTCGCGCGCACGGATTTGGAAGAAGCAAAAGCTGATCTGCGCGAAGCAGAACGCGCCTTGGTTTTGGCCCGTGACGAAGTTCTTGCCGCCCAGGATCAGGCTGACCTCAGACAAAAAGCGCTGGAACGCCAACGGGACCTGAAAACCCGCGGTGTCGGCACAGAAGCAGCAGTAGAGACCGCAGAATTAGCAGCATCGTCAGCCCGTCAGGCGGTGTTGTCGCGCAGGCAGGCCGTTCAGCAGGCAGAAGCGAAAATTGATCAGGTCAGCGCTTTGATTGCGCGGCGAAATATTGCGCTGGTTGATGCGGAACGTTTGCTGTCAGACACGCAAATTTTCGCGGAATTTTCGGGACGTCTGGCCGATGTATCGGTAACCGCTGGCGGGTTGGTTGCAAATAACGAACGTCTAGCGCAATTGATTGATCCAAGCGCGCTGGAAGTGTCCTTTCGCGTTTCTACCGCTCAATACGCGCGTCTTTTGGATGATGCAGGCGCGCTGATCGAAGCACCCGTGAAAGTCACACTCGATATTCTGGGAACCGACCTTTCTCTGGAAGGTCAGATCACCCGTGAAAGTGCTGCGGTCAGTCAGGGTGCGACCGGACGCAGATTGTTTGCCGCAATCACATCGCCACGTGGGCTGCGCCCCGGAGATTTTGTGACTGTAGAGATCAACGAACCTGAATTGGAGCGGGTGGTGAAGGTGCCTGCAACCGCACTCAGCCCGGATGAAAAAGTGCTTATGCTTGTGGGCGAAGATCGCCTTGAGGAAGCCGAGGTGGAGCTTTTGCGCCGCCAGGGTGATGACGTGATAATCCGCGCCCGCGGACTTGCGGGGCGGGAAATTATCACCGAACGCTCCCCTTTACTGGGGGCTGGGATCAAGGTGAAACCGCTCCGGGGCGGGGCGCAAGGTGTGCCGGATGCGCCCGAGATGGTGACATTGGACGAAGATCGCCGGGCCAAGATCATTGCCTTCGTGGAGGCCAACGGACGTATCCCGAAGGATGTGAAAACGCGGATGCTGACCCAATTGGCTGAACCGCAGGTTCCTGCACAGATGGTCGCGCGGATCGAATCCCGCATGGGGAGCTAGACCAAGATGCCCGATCCGGTGCGCGAACAGGTCAAACAGGCAACAGGCGGGATCCTGTCTTACTTTACGCGACATCGGACGGCGGCAAATCTTGTTTTGGTGGTCCTGATTGCGCTTGGTCTTGCCGCGCTTCCGAAGATGCGCACGCAATTCTTCCCGGATGTTATTTTGGACAATGTCTCCGTCTCCGTCGCTTGGGACGGTGCAGGTGCCGATGACGTGGACCGTGCGATTGTGCAACTGATGGAACCGGCTTTGTTGTCTGTCGAAGGGGTCGAAAGCTCTTCTGCGACTTCGCGCGAAGGCAGCGCGTCGATCCGGCTTGAGTTTGAGCCGGGTTGGGACATGGCCCGCGCAACAGATGATATTCAGGTCGTCGTTGACGGTGTCACAAACCTGCCTGAAGACGCCGATGAGCCGGAAGTGCGGCGCGGGGTCTGGCGCGACCGTGTAACCGACGTGGTGATCACGGGCCCGGTCGGTGTGGACCAGTTAGGTCGGTTCGCCGATGAATTTGCGACGCGGCTATTTGCGGCGGGCGTAACGCGTACGACCATACGCGGCGTTGCTGCACCCGAAACGATCGTTGAAGTCCCGTCCATCGAATTGATCCGAAATGATGTGACTATGGCCGAGATTGCCGAGGTCATTCGTGGCGAAGCCTCCGCCGATCCGGCAGGTGATGTTTCCAGCGGGACATCGCGGGTGCGGACTGGTGTTGCGAAACGAAGTGCGGCGCAAATCGCGTCCATCGTGCTGCGGTCCAATGATGACGGCTCTAAGCTGACAATCGGCGATATCGCCCGAATTGAAGTCGGCGGCACTGACCGGGAACGTGCGTATTTTGTCGGCGAAAACCCGGCGATATCGGTGCGGGTTGATCGATCCAACCAAGGCGACGCGATAGAGATTCAAGCCCAGGTTGAAGATGTCGCCGCCGAAATGGAGCTGACGCTGCCAGAAGGCACAAGTATCGACCTGATCAGAACACGTTCCGAGGCGATCACAGGACGGCTGGATATCTTGCTGGACAACGGGTTGGTGGGGCTTGGCCTTGTGGTGTTGCTGCTGTTCTTGTTCCTCAATGCGCGCACTGCGTTTTGGGTCGCTGCTGGTATCCCGGTCGCAATGTTGGGCGCGATTGCGTTGATGTATCTGTTTGGCCTGACGATCAACATGATCTCCCTTTTTGCGCTGATCATCACTTTGGGCATCGTCGTCGATGACGCCATTGTTGTGGGCGAACATGCCGATTTTCGAACGCGGGAGCTGAAAGAAGACCCTGTCGTTGCGGCTGAACGGGCGGCCAAACGCATGTCTGCCCCGGTATTTTCTGCAACGATCACCACAGTGATCGCGTTTTTTGGGCTGGTGGCCATCGGTGGACGTTTCGGTGATCTGATCCAAGACATCCCGTTTACGGTTATTGTTGTCCTTATAGCTTCGCTGATCGAATGCTTTTTGATCCTGCCCAATCACATGGCCCATGCGCTGAAATCCACCGCGAAAGAACATTGGTATGACCTGCCCAGCAGGGTCGTTACGCGCGGGTTCAACTGGGTGCGTGACAACCTGTTTCGCCGTGCGATGGCTGGTGTCATCTGGCTGCGTTACCCTGTTTTTGCGTTGGCGGTTGTGTTGCTGGCGACGCAAGCCGCGCAGTTTATTCGGGGCGATGTCACTTGGCGCTTCTTCAACGCGCCCGAGCGGGGTTCAATTTCCGGTAACTTTGCAATGCTTCCGGGGGCAGGGCGCGGCGATACGATCGAAATGATGCGCGAATTGCAACGCGCGACAGATGCTGTTGCGACCCGCTATGAGGACGAGCATGGCATCAACCCCATAGACTACGTTCTGGCCGAAATCGGTGGGACAACTGGGCGCGGTTTGGCGGGGTCTGATACAAAAGAGCCTGATCAGCTGGGCTCCATCGCGATCGAGCTGATCGACGCGGATTTACGCCCCTATTCGTCTTTTGAATTCCTCGCGGGCGTGCAGGACGAGGTTCGCAACCACCCTTTGCTTGAAACCCTCAGTTTTCGCGGTTGGCGATCTGGTCCCGGCGGGGACGCGCTGGATGTGAAATTCTACGGCGCGGAAGCGGATGTTCTGAAACAGGCGTCTGAAGCGCTGAAAACCGCGATCTCTCCGTTTGCTGAAGTCTCTGCGGTTGAAGACAGTTTGGCCTATGACAAGGAAGAGTTGATCTTGGATCTGACGGCCCAAGGCCAAGCACTGGGATTTACCATCGAAGCGCTGGGCCGGGTTTTGCGAAACAGGCTGAACGGGATTGAAGCTGCGACATATCCTGACGGTCCGCGCTCGGCAAAGATACGCGTTGAACTGCCTTCCAACGAACTGACGGCGGATTTCTTGGAACGCACATTTCTGCGCGCGGCGTCCGGCACATATGTTCCGTTGGCCGATATCGTCACGGTTGCGTCGCAGACAGGTTTTTCAACCGTTCGGCGGGAAAACGGGCTGAGCCTTGTCACAGTGACAGGCGATATCTCGGAAGATGATCCGGCACGCGCCGAAGAGATTATGACCCAGATCCGCGAAGAATTCCTGCCCCAGATTGAGCAAGATTTTGGCGTTGCGTTCGAGGTTGCCGGATTGGCCGAACAAGAATCTGATTTCCTGAGTGACGCGCTGCTTGGCTTCTCACTTTGTCTGATCGGGATTTACCTGACTTTGGCTTGGGTGTTTTCAAGTTGGACGCGGCCGGGTGTGATCATGGTGATTATCCCGTTTGGCCTGATCGGCACGATTTACGGGCATTCCGTTTGGGACGTGCCGCTGTCGATGTTCACCGTTGTCGGGTTGATCGGGATGACCGGAATCATCATCAACGATTCCATTGTTTTGGTGTCGACCATTGATGAATACGCCAAAGATCGGGGCCTGATCCCGGCGATCATTGATGGGACTGCTGACCGCTTGCGGCCCGTGTTGCTGACCACGCTGACCACGGTTTTGGGGCTCGCCCCACTATTGTTTGAAACCTCGCAACACGCGCAGTTCTTGAAGCCGACCGTTATCACGCTTTGCTATGGGCTTGGGTTTGGTATGGCGTTGGTGCTGCTATTGGTGCCGTCCTTGATGGCCATGCAGGCTGATTTCCATCGGCAGGTTTCGGGACTTCGTCGGGCGTTGAACGCGGGTAAATCAGGGCGCGGGATCAGTGCCGCGATGATTAGCTTGTTGCTGGCGATAGCGGGGCTGTTCGCTGGAACCTTGGGCGTTGCTATTTTCACCGGGGCGTTGCCGGCAGCGGTGGTTGGCGTCCTTCCTGCCTTACAATCGGCCGCGCAAGTACCCACAGCCTTTGGGCTGTTTGTGATCGGGACAGCATTGCTTTTGCTGTTGGTGTGGTTTGTTGCTGCGGGCTTGCAGATGCGGCGCAAGACGGCGCGTTAGGCCGCTCAGTCGCAGCCGAAAATTTCAACAGAACTTTTGCTTGAAATGAGTGTGAGGCGCAGATTGTTGCGACTGATTGCCGTGCCTGCGGCCTGTGGGACCAGCAGTGCCGAGGCTTTAAAGATATTGCCGCTTCGCCTGGTTTTGGGCTCTGACACCCAGATATTCTTGTTGCCGGGTTCGATGGACAGGATTTCTGAACGGCCCGCAAGCGGCGGAACATCAAGGCGCAATTCTAAGCGGATTCCTTCTGCGCTAGGCTGAAACTTGCAGGTGGCGCTTCGCACTTTGGCTTGCTTGGCGGTCAGTGGCAGGGTGCGAAGGGATGCCCGGATTGCAGCATTTTTCGGACCGGGAACCGAGGGCAGCATGCCAGAAAGCTTTATCTGAACCGGCAGGCAAATCTCCTCGCAGACACCGAAATGCATCGACGCATTGACCTTTACCGGGGCGTTGGAATTGGGTCGAATTATTACTGGCAGGACGACCGCATCTACATATCCGATAGATCGCAGCCCGTAGGTGCGGAAAACCTCTGGCCGGGGCCAAAGTATCTTGGCCGAATTCAGGTTCTTCGACCCGCGCCAATTAACCGTGGTCGGAATGCCGCCATCACCGGGCGCGCGCCAATAGGTTTTCCAGCCGGGCAGCATTTTGATCGAAATGCCTGCCATATGCTGACCATTTTCCATCCGCCAACCGGGCAGAAGCTCAACCTCGACCACATCGTGGACGGATTTCAGTTTGATCTGCGCGGCAAGCGAAGTGGGCAGGAAACACATCAGCGCAAGCGCGAAAATGAAAGCATTTTTCATGAGTTGCACCATATGCGTCCGAACGCAGAGCGGAAATCACGTTTCGGCGAGAGAATGTGACATATTCCGCCGACACAGCCGTTCTTCCTTGTCACCCCGTGGCGCGCGGCGCAGGTTGGAACGATGGATAGCGCAACCGATTCCACCGACCTGACCGGCAAATTGCTTGTTGCCATGCCGAGCATGGGTGACCCCAGATTTGAGCAAAGCGTGATCTTCATGTGCACCTATTCCAGTGAGGGTGCGATGGGGCTGATTGTCAACAAGCCGCTGCCTCAGCTTAAATTCACAGATGTTTTGATGCAGCTTGAAATTGAACTTGGCGATGGCCCAAACAACCAGGTTGTCCATATCGGTGGCCCGGTAGAACGCGGCCGCGGCTTCGTTTTGCACTCCGCGGACTACGCAGTTGAGGATGCGACCATGGAAGTTCGGGGTGGCTATGGAATGACCGCGACGCGGGAGATTCTGGAAGCTATTTCAAAAGGTGACGGTCCCAGTGAGGCCCTGATGGCGATGGGCTATTCCAGTTGGGGTCCGGGCCAGTTGGAAGACGAAATCCAACGCAATGGCTGGCTGATCTGCGATGCGTCAAAGGCGCTGGTCTTTGGGGCAGATAACAGTGCGAAATGGGTCGATGCGTTGGCCGCGTTGGGGATCGATCCGCTGTTGCTGTCGGCTGAAGGCGGTCACGCCTAGCTGCGGGGCGCTGCGGCCCTGTTCAGCCGGTCATTGATCGCGGCCCCAAGCCCGTCCAACGGGATCGCAGAAACCGCGACACCTTTCACCTTTTGTGCACTGGCAAGTGCGTCGATCTGGTGCAACATCGAAAACAGGTTGGCAGCGGCCTCTTTCAAATCCCCGGACGGCGACAGGTTAAGCGTGGCAGTCTCAACGTCGCCAAACCCTAAGAACAGCTCACCGTCTTTCGAGCTCTCTGCGTTCAGGCGTAAACGGGCGTTCGGCGCATAGTGCGATTTCAATTGTCCGGGTGCAGTGGGCGCATCACCGGTGAGTTTCGGGCGATGCAGCGACTGGCCGGTCAGTTTTTCGACCTGATTGATCTCCAGTCCGCCGGGGCGCAATAGGCTCAGCGGGTCTGTCATCAGAATTGTCGATTCCACGCCAACCTTGCAGGGACCATTGTCCAAAACCGCATCAATGCGCCCGCGCAGACCGTCCAATACGTGTTCAGCGGTCGTCGGGCTGACGGCGCCTGACGGGTTGGCGGAGGGGGCTGCAACAGGAAAATCAACGGCTTTCAGAAGTTCCAACGCGATCGGCTCGTCCGGGATGCGGACCGCAACCATACCATGACCGGCAGTGATCAGACGGGACAATCCGTCACCTTCACGCAGAGGCAGGACAAGCGTCATCGGACCTGGCCAATAGGCATTTGCCAGCGCAAGGGCCGTGTCATCAAACCGGGCGATGCGATGGGCCGCGTCCAGATCGGCAACATGGACAATCAGCGGGTTGAACCGGGGACGCTTCTTGGCCTCAAAGATGCTGGCGACTGCCAGATCATCATCGGCACGCGCACCTAGCCCGTAGACAGTTTCGGTAGGAAATGCCACGAGCTGACCACCACGAAGCATATTCGCGGCGCGATCGATCTGATGGGCGAGCAGGCGTAAGGTCATTTCCGTGCGACTTTTAAAGAGGGTTTGTGACGTGGCGTTCCGATTGCGAGCGCGCGCGATGCCAAGACATAATAGATTAACCTTATTCTTTTGCATGTCTCTGCGCAACCGGCGCAGCTAAGCGGAGGTGATCATGCCCTACCAAGCCCCGACATCTGACTATCAGTTTCTCTTCGAACATATCGTGGGATTATCGCAAGTTACCCAGACGGAGCGGTTCGAAGACGCAACGCCTGATGTGACCGCGGCCATTCTGGAAGAGGCAGGCAAACTGGCCTCTGATGTGCTGGCCCCGCTACAGCGCGAAGGCGATTTGCATCCGGCGCATCTGGAAAACGGGGTGGTGCGAACCTCACCCGGTTTTGGCGATGGCTACAAAGCAATTGCGGAAGGTGGTTGGGTTGGCATCTCAGCTGATCCTGAATATGGCGGCATGGGCCTGCCGCAATCCATCACCAATGCGGTCAACGAAATGATGGGTGGGGCGTGCCTGTCTCTGCAGCTTAATCCGCTCATGAGCCAAGGTCAGATCGAAGCTTTGGAACATCACGCCAGCGACGAATTGAAGGCGCTTTACCTTCCCAAACTTATTTCGGGGGAGTGGTGCGGCACAATGAACCTGACGGAACCGCAGGCAGGCTCAGACGTTGGCGCGTTGCGCAGTAAAGCGGTGGATAATGGCGACGGTACTTACGCGATTACCGGGCAGAAGATTTATATCAGCTGGGCGGACAACGATTTCAGCGAGAATGTGTGCCACCTTGTTCTGGCCCGGTTGCCGGATGGTGTCGCAGGAACGAAAGGGATTTCCCTGTTCATGGTGCCAAAGCTGATCCCGGATGCGGATGGCACACCAGCTGTCGCGAATTCCCTGAAAGTGGTGTCGCTGGAACATAAGATGGGGTTGCACGGCTCCCCCACCGCCGTGATGCAATATGATGGTGCCACAGGATGGCTTGTCGGGAAGCCACATAACGGCATGGCGGCGATGTTTACAATGATGAACAACGCCCGGTTGGGTGTTGGCGGTCAAGGGATCGCCGTAGCGGAAGCTGCGTTCCAACATGCGCTGGCCTATGCCGCGGATCGCAAGCAGGGCAAAGCCCATGAAGGCGAAAGCATCCTTGGCCATGCTGATGTGCGCCGGATGCTGGCACAGATGAAGGCAGATACGTTTGCCGCCCGCGCAATCGGGGCGGCCTGTGCTGTTGCGATTGACATGGCTCAGGCCACAGGGGACGCGTCATGGAAAGCGCGCGCGGCACTGTTAACGCCGATTGCCAAGGCATTCGGGACAGATGTCGGGATCGAAGTGGCCCAGCAAGGTATTCAGGTGCATGGCGGCATGGGGTTCATCGAAGAAACCGGCGCGGCACAATTCCTGCGCGACGTCCGCGTGACGGCAATCTATGAAGGAACCAATGGTATTCAATCCATGGACCTCGTGGCGCGCAAAATGATGGATGGCGGGGAAGCAGCCTACGCCTTGATCGATGAAATCGAAGCGTCGGCAGAGCGTTGCAAAACGCAGATGCCCGACCTTGCGGGGCCTGTTTTTAGTGCGGCTGAAACACTGCGCGAAACCACAGAATGGCTGGTCGAACAGCAAATGAATGACCGCTTTGCCGGTGCTGTTCCGTATTTGCGCCTGTTTGCGCGGGTTTTGGGTGGATATTTCCATATGCTTGCAGCAGATGCCGCAGGGGCGGAGTCCGCCCGTGGAAAGCTTGCGTTGGTTTATGTTCAGCGGTTGTTGCCTGAACATTTGGGTCTGGCGGAGCATGTTCGCAAAGGGGCAGACGATCTTTACGCGCTGAGTTTTGAGGACTTGGTGGCTTGAGCCAAACAATCTCGACGCCATTTGAGACACCTCCGGCTGAAGGCGACGCAATCGAAGTTGCACCGGGTGTCCTTTGGATCCGGTTGCCTTTGCCGATGAAGCTGGATCACGTCAACATCTACGCGTTGGATGACGGAGATAGCTGGACGGTAATTGACACGGGCCTGCACACAAAAAGAACCGTTGCGATCTGGGAAAAACTGCTGGCGGGGCCGCTGGCTGGAAAACCTGTTGGCCGGGTGGTTCTGACCCATCATCATCCTGACCATATCGGAATGGCGGGTTGGTTTCAGGCCCGCGGGGCGGAGATCATCGCGACCCGGACTGCCTGGCTTTTGGGGCGGATGCTGACACTGGATGTGCAAGAGGTCTGGCCGGAAGAGGCGCTGCAATTTTACCGCCGCGCAGGCATGGACAAGGCGATTTTTGAGGCGCGGTCAAAAGACCGGCCCTTCAATTTCTCTGATACTGTCCATCCGATTGCCTTGGGGTTCACGCGAATTCAGGAAGGGTCCGCCATCACCATGGCAGGGCGTGTCTGGGACGTCAGGATCGGCAATGGCCACGCACCGGAACACGCGACGTTCTGGTCGCGCGACGACAATCTGGTGTTGGGCGGCGATCAATTGCTAGCCTCAATCTCTCCGAATTTGGGGGTCTATCCTACGGAACCAGATGCAGACCCGGTCGCGGAATGGCTGGTGGCTTGCGAATATCTGGCACAGTTCGCGACGGCAGATCAGCTGGTTTTGCCTGGTCATAAATTGCCCTTTACGGGTCTGCCCTTGCGGTTGAACCAGCTGATCGAAAACCATCACGGCGCCTTGGCCCGGCTTCTAGATCACCTTTCTCAGCCGCGCACAGCGCATGATTGCTTCATGCCATTGTTCAAGCGAGAGATCGGCGAGGCGGAGTACGGATTGGCACTGGTTGAATCGATTGCGCATCTAAATCACCTTCATTTGTCTGGACAAGCATGCCGCAATTTGCGTGAAGATGGGGTCTATACGTTTGAACGGAAGGCCGCGACATGACCGAGATTGAAACCACCGCAGAACAGCTTGAAGCCGCAGCCATGCCGCGTGCGCGCGCAGTTCACACCAGTGATTGTGGCCCGACAGCAGAACAACAGCCTTTGCCAGAAGCCGTTGCCCGCACCCCGGTCGAACAGAAAAGCCCGGCGGAATGGGCCTATGAGCGGTTGATTCTCTACATCAAGAACTTTGAGGAACAGCTGGACAATGACCACGAAGTTGCGATGGGCTTCACAGGTGGCGATGCTGGTGTGATGAAAATCGAAGGTATGGGGTTTTATGCTCCTGATATCATTACATTTTATGGTAGTGATCCAACGGGTACGCGCACTCAGCAGATCCAGCATGTGTCGCAGTTGAACGTGTTGCTGCGCGCATTGCCCAAGCAGGTGGATCAACCCGAACCGACACGCATCGGATTTCGTCTCGCCCAAGACCTTGAGGCGAAGTGAGCCGCGCCCACGTGTCGCGCAAAGCTTGCGTGACACCGGCAATTGAATGAAGTATTGCACGAAGAAATTCAGATGACGGAGACTTAACATGTCAGATCATGAACATGGCAGCATGGACACCAAAGTTCAGGAAGCAACTTTCGCGGGTTTTGTGAAGTTCACCACCTATAGCGTGATCGGCATCCTGATTTTCCTCGTATTTCTGGCGATTGTGAACGGTTAACCCGCAATGCGCAGTCTTGCGGCATTGATGGTTGTTCTTGGCCTCGCAGCGTGCGGTGCGGAACCTGTCTATGCGCCAGACCATGAAGTTTCGAAATATGCCTATTCACATCCCGGCCCTGCAAAACTGACGCTGCTGACAGTGGTCAACAAGCGGTCGGGTTCAGGTGCGCATACCGCGTTGATGGTCAATGGCGCACAACGTGTGATCTGGGATCCTGCCGGTACCTGGTGGAACCCCTGGGCACCCGAGCGTAATGATCTTCATTACGGGATGACCCCGCAAATGTTTGATAACTATGTGGATTATCACACACGCGAAACGTTCGACACGATCATCCAAGAAGTTGAAGTTTCACCGCAGGTCGCCGCCATAGCGATCCGGGAAATGCAAAACTACGGCGCGGTCCCAAAAGCGGCCTGCGCCTTATCAACCTCGCAGATCCTGTCGCGCCTTCCCGGGTTTGAAAGCTTCCGCACCGGTTACTTCCCCAATGCGCTGAGCGATCAGTTCGCGAAAATTCCCGGTGTGGTCACGCGCATTGATACCGACAATGACGCAGACGACAACTCGTCAAAGCTGCCCGGCGCTTAATCTACTCTACCTTGCAAAAAACAAACCCCCGCATCTTTCGATACGGGGGCAGTTATTCCGTGCGATTGGTTGGGACTACATCCCGCCCTCGCGCTGTGCCTTTTTACGGGCCAGCTTGCGGGCGCGGCGGATAGCCTCGGCCTTCTCGCGTGCTTTCTTAACAGACGGTTTTTCGTAATGTTGCTTCAGCTTCATTTCCCGAAAAACGCCCTCACGTTGAAGTTTTTTCTTCAGAGCGCGAAGTGCCTGATCGACGTTGTTGTCGCGAACGCTTACCTGCATGTGGTGTCACCACCTTCCTAAGTTAGATTTGCAAGATTGCAGGAAGTGGCCGTATAGCAAAGCGATCCTATGTTGTCTAGCATGTGAAATGACTCAGTAAGGGGCTGCAATGACCAAAGAAGACATACTCGACGCCGTGCTTTCGCATGTGGTTTTTGATGGCTGGTCGCAGGCAGCATTTGAGGCTGGTTTGCGCGATCTGGGGATCAGCCTTGCTGAGGGCAAGGCGATCTATCCACGTGGCGCGATGGGGGTTGCGATTGCGTTTCATGAACGTGGCGACCGCGCCATGATTGCGCGCATGAAATCTGAGAACCTGCTTGGCATGAAATATAGCGCCCGTGTCGCCGCGGGAGTTCGCTACCGACTTGAAGCCGCAGAAACGCATAAGGAAGAGGTGCGGCGCGGCACGTCTCTGTTCGCCTTGCCGCAAAACGCGCCAGAAGGGGCAAAGCTGGTTTGGGGAACCGCGGATGCGATCTGGAACACACTTGGCGACCGGTCTGAAGATCACAACTGGTACACGAAGCGCGCGACCCTGTCTGGGGTCTACAGTGCGACGGTTTTGTTCTGGCTGGGGGATACCTCAGAGGGACATAGTGCGACTTGGGAGTTTCTGGACCGGCGGATCGAGAACGTGATGCAGATCGAAAAGCTGAAGGCGCAGATCAACGATCATCCGCTGGCTTCCAAACTGATGGCGGGTCCGAACTGGTTATTGTCGCGGGTTCGCAAGCCGGTGACCATGCCTGACCCGGATTTGCCAGGGCATTTTTCCGGACGCAAAGCGGACTAGTCAAGCAACGTTGAAGACAGAGAAGGCCGCCCGGTTTCCCGGACGGCCTCGACAACTGCAAGCGAAGGTCGTGGGGACTTCCATCCCCTGCAGCCGTCCTTTTTGTGCCGTGTGAGGCGACACATCTCGACAAGACCGGAGGGAAGCAGAAAACCGATCTTGTTTCGTTCAAACTGAACGTATCCAAGTGGGAAAAGTTCCGTCAGGGGAAATATCGCTGCAAATTAACCGTTACGAATCAACAATGACCCGGGGTCAGCGAATGGGTTCAAAACTGGCGTCTTGTTGGGTGCAATCGCGGATCACATCACGCCCGCATTTGCGCGGTTTCAAGTCTTTGGTCAGACAGATGCGTGCCTCTTGAATGTGGTTTCGTTTGCAGGTGATCGTGATCATCTGGTCGTCCAGATTGGGGTTTGCCTGCAAGAACGCTTCTTCGACAACTTTTGCGGGAAGTTTCACGGCCCGATCTAATTTCCGGAAGACCTCAGGCCGGGTAATCTTTGCATAGGCCCTTCGGGATGTTTCAAAGTAATCCGATGCGGACAAGCCGGAACACCGCCCATGCTTTTTCCACTGATGCCAAGCCAGTCCACCTGAGGCCATGACATCGGACATGGCGCGGGTTTGGCTGCGCGACGGGTCGCGCTTTGCGGTGCGGCAATAGCTGGGCCAGCCTTGTTCGTTTTGCGGCCACAGCCCATGCAAAATCCAGCCATAGTCATGCCGATCATCACATTGATCCGCACCGCGTGCATCGCCTTCCAAGCTGCACCAGTTTGGCGACCAGCTGAGTGCCAGCACGTAATAATCGAACTCGCCCGCGCGTTCGCCTTCGGCCCGAACAGGGGAGGTTGAGAGGATCAACCAAATCAGGAGTGCGCGCATTTTCTCTTTCCCTCCACGGCTTGCGCCACTATAAGGCAACCAAGTTCCCCAACAATACGAACTTGTCCCGAACGGGACAGCCCCTGAGCCGGGTGACGCAAAAGGCTTGTCTGGGGGAAAGAGAAGATGCGTGAATATTAGGAGAGACTGATGGCCCTACCGATTATGGCAAAAGCGACCGCAGTTTGGCTGGTCGACAACACAACACTGACCTTCAAGCAAATCGCGGATTTTTGCGGCCTGCATGAGTTGGAAGTGCAAGGGATTGCGGATGGCGATGTGGCTGCCGGTGTTAAGGGCTTTGACCCGATTGCCAACAACCAGCTGACGCAGGAAGAAATTGACGCGGGCATCAATGACCCGCTGCACAGCCTGAAGCTGAAATACAATGCTGCCGCCGAAGGCGAACAGCAGCGTCGCGGGCCGCGCTACACACCGCTGTCAAAACGGCAGGACCGTCCGGCGTCGATCCTTTGGCTGGTGAAATTTCATCCCGAATTGTCAGATGGCCAAATCTCCAAACTGGTCGGGACAACGAAACCGACGATCAATGCGATCCGCGAACGGACCCACTGGAATATTCAAAACATCCAGCCAATCGATCCGGTCGCCTTGGGTCTTTGCAAGCAGTCTGAGCTGGACGCCGCTGTTCAAAAAGCCAACGCCAAGAAGGCCAAGGACGGCGAAGTCATGAGCGATGACGAGCGTCGCAAACTGGTCTCCACAGAGCAATCTTTGGGCGGAGATCCTGAGCCAGCCGTGCCAGAAGCAATCACAGCGGCAGAGACATTTGCACTGGCCGACGATTCGGCTGACGACGAGGAAGAAGAAACATTGCTGGTCGATGCAGACAGCCTGTTCAACCTGCCAGATGCGCCATCCGAGGATGAAGAGACTTAAGTTAGTCGTACAAATGATCACAAAAGCGCCCGTTTCTTCGAAGCGGGCGTTTTTGTTTCATTCGTGTCAAGGAAGCGGCCTATCATGATGCCATCATAATTATGGGGGCTACCATGACGTTATTTCCATCACTTAACCGGCGCAGTTTTCTAGCCGGATCCGCGGCAATGATCGCCGTACATCCATTTTCTGCCACGGCATCCACAAACCAGGCGCATTTGCGGATTATGGAGACCACGGATTTGCACGTGCATGTCTTTCCATATGACTATTATGGCGACCGCGCGGTCGATACGGTTGGACTGGCGCGCACAGCGTCGATCATTGGCGATATTCGGGCGGAAGCAACCAATTCGATGCTGATCGACAATGGCGATTTTCTGCAAGGCAATCCGATGGGCGACTACATCGCCTATGAACGCGGGATGAAAGAGGGTGACATGCACCCGATCATTCAAGCGATGAATGCAGTTGGCTTCGACGCCTCGACGCTCGGCAATCACGAATTCAACTATGGTCTGGATTTTCTGATGAAGTCGCTGGCAGGGGCTGATTTCCCTGTCGTCTCGGCCAATGTGGTTAAGGAAATGGGCAGCGATCCAACCAAAGACGTCACGCTTGTAAAGCCCTATGTCATCCAAGAACGGACTGTTACGGACGGGGCGGGTGCGTCTCATGCGATCAAGGTCGGGCTGATTGGCTTTGTCCCACCTCAGATCATGAATTGGGACCGCCGCCATTTGGAGGGCAATGTGCAGACACGCGATATCGTTGCGGCTGCGAAGGCTTATGTGCCGCAGATGAAGGAAGAGGGCGCTGATATCATCGTCGCGCTTTGCCATTCCGGCATCGGATCGGCGGATCACGAAGAAGGTATGGAAAATGCGGCTGTTCCATTGGCAATGGTCGAGGGGATTGACGCGATCCTGACCGGTCACAGCCATTTGGTCTTCCCCGGCCCACGATATGACGATTTTGCAGGGGTGGATTCCGCGGCTGGCACCATCCACGGCAAGCCTGCCGCTATGGGCGGGTTCTGGGGATCGCATTTAGGTGTGATTGATCTGATGCTGGAGCGGGATGGCAACGCGTGGAAAATCGTCTCTCACAGCTCGGAAGCGCGGCCAATTTCCAAACGAAATGAAGACCGGTCCATCACGGCGCTGGTGGAAAGTGATGAAGCCGTGCTTGCCAGCGTTCAGACGGCACATGACGAAACCCTGGCCTATGTCCGCCGAGCGGTTGGAAAAACCGACGCGGCCCTGCACAGCTATTTCGCCTTGGTGGCAGATGATCCTTCTGTTCAGATCGTCAGCCAAGCGCAGGTTTGGTATATCGACCAGATGTTGAAAGGCACGGAACATGAAGGTCTGCCGATTTTATCCGCAGCGGCCCCTTTCAAGGCCGGTGGGCGCGGTGGTCCGGAATATTTCACGGATGTTCCGGTCGGTGATGTGGCGATCAAGAACGTGTCTGATCTGTACCTTTACCCAAATACAGTGCGTGCCGTGCGCGTGACAGGCGCGCAGGTGAAAGACTGGTTGGAACGCTCTGCCGGTATGTTCAATCAGGTCACGCCGGGGGAAGTAGACCAGGTACTTTTGAACCCTGAATTCCCATCCTACAATTTCGATGTGATCGATGGGGTCCAGTATGAGATTGACCTGTCGCAGCCTTCGAAATTCGGACCAAAAGGGGAAGACTTGAACCCCACTGCGGACCGGATCGTCAATTTGACTTACAATGGTGCGCCTGTTGATCCGGATCAGGAATTTATCATCGCAACAAACAACTATCGTGCGTCGGGTGGTGGGTCTTTCCCAGGTGCAAAAGGGGACACCATCGTCTTTGAAGGACCCGACACCAATCGTGACGTGATTGTCCGCTACATCGTCGAAAAAGGCACGATCAGCCCGAAAGCCGATTTCAACTGGACGTTCAAACCCTTGGCAGGGACGACCGTGCTGTTTGATACCGGGCCAAAGGCAGTGGACTATCTGGACAGCGTCAAGACCTTGGACATTGAACCTGCTGGCGAAGGGCCAGACGGGTTCACGCGGTTCAAAATCGCGCTCTGAGGTCGCTTTGACTAATGCGCGGCGGTCTTGACTGGATCCAGCAAAGACCGCCCGCCATCAACGGCCATCACCTGCCCAGTGATAAAGCTAGAAGCCTCGGAGCTGAGGAACTGTGCGACGCTGACGATTTCTGTGGGACCGGCGATGCGACCAAGCGGTGTGTGTTCGATGATATCTTCGCGCAGGCCCTCTGTTTCTTTCAGAGAGGCTTTCAAACTCGCGCTCATGAGCGATCCCATAGCAATAGCGTTGACGCGGATCCGTTCGGGGGCCAAAGCGATGGCCATTGTCCGGGTCATTTGATCCATTGCAGCGGTGGCGATGGAAAATCCCATCAAGCCGGGCCGTGATCTTTGTGCTGCAATCGAAGACAGATTGACGATGGAGCCCACAGGCTCATCCTCGTCCTGGCCCTCGGCTTGCTTGATCATCCGTTTGGCGACCAGCTGGCTCAGGCGAAAACTCGACAGCACGTTTTGCTCCAACAGCGCTTGAACGCTTTCGTCTTCGGTATCCATCGGTTCTGTCGTCAGAACCTGCCGGGACGCGTTGATCAGAATATCCACCCGGTCAAACGCATCCAAAGTTGCGGAGATCAGATTGGCCTGACTGAGTTTTTCGCGCAGGTCACAGGAAAATATCCGGGCTGTACCGCTTTCGGCTTCAACTTCCGAGACTTCAGCCTTGAGATGTTTTTCATCCCTGTCAGCCATCATTACATTTGCGCCTTCGGACACGAAATGGCGGGCGATTGCCAGTCCGACACCATTGGCGGCCCCGGTTATGATTGCAGTTTTTCCGTCGATCGAAAATGACATTTGGAAGCGTCCTCGATTTGGGTGAGCGTCAGCCTATGATAAGCCGTCAGCGGGGGCGAGACATTTTTGGCTTGCGGGCATGGAAGATTTTGAACCCGTTTTCTTGTGTCACAAGCTGCGTGTTGCCAAACGCGGCATCCAGCGTGTCTTCGTAAGGCAGGTTGCGGTTCGCAACCATCCAGAAGCTTCCGCTGGGTTTCAGCATCCTTGCGGCGGCCTGGATAAATCCTTGGCCCAAAGCGGGCTCGGCGGCACGGGTGGTATGGAATGGCGGGTTGCTGATAACGGCGTCATAGCCTTTTTTCGGCACGTTCAGTGCGTCGGCCCATAGAAATTCAGCCCGCGGATCAGTGATGTTTTGTTTTGCGGCCTGCAGCGCCAAGGCATCAGCCTCAATCAGGTCCAGCGTCGTCACGGCGTCGCTTTCCAGGACCTTGCGACTGAGATACCCCCATCCCGCCCCAAGATCGGCGATCTGGCCTAACAGGTCTGGTAGATGCGCGGCCAGAAGTTGCGATCCCTTGTCGATCTTGTCGGCAGAAAACACGCCGGGATAGGTGACGAAATCAGCAACCTTGGTGGGTTCGGCTGTCCAATGGGATAGATCAGGAGGGGTATCAGTTTTGGCAAACCACAAAAGCTTGCCGTGGGATTTTGAATAGACGTCTTCAAGGGTTACAAGTTTTCGCAGGTCTTTGACGATGCTCTCGACACCGTTGGTCTTGTCGCCATCAACGATGATCAGGCCACCGGTTTGCGTCATCTCAACAGCGTGCGCGATTAGACCATGCGTTGCGGCTTTCGCACGGTGGCAGCGGACAAGAGTAGCTGCGAAACTGCCGGTGATTTGCGGCTTTGTCTCGATGCCGCTCGCGTTCAAGGCTTCAACATCGGGAAAGTGGTTCTGCTGAGCTTTCAGACGCCCAACCTCCACACCGCCAAAGTCGTCCAGAGGGGATGCGTTCAACGCGGCAATGGTGCCGACATCAGGTAGCTGCAAGAGGTCTTTTTCCAGCGCAAGGGTCAGGCGGGAGGGCATGAGGGTCCGAGCAGGGCTAAGCCCTTACTCTTTCTCCATCGTGCATTGCAGCGGGTGCTGGTTGCGGCGGGCAAAATCCATTACCTGCGCGACTTTTGTTTCGGCGATCTCAAAGGCGAAAACACCCACAACCGCCAGACCTTTCTTGTGGACGGTCAACATGATTTCCACGGATTGGGCGTGGTTCAAACCAAAGAAGCGTTCCAGCACCATGACCACGAATTCCATCGGCGTGTAGTCATCATTCAACAGCATAACCTTGTACATCGGCGGACGCTGGGTCTTCGGTTTGGTCGCCGTGATGGTTGTGGCGTCGCCCTCGGCGCCGTCGTCATCTTTGTCCGACAATTTGATCTCGAAAGCTGTCACGCTGATATGCTCGCTCTGGGTCAGGCTGGTCGTGGTGAGGACTTACTATATAAGGGGACGTCTCGTCCAGAAAAGGGGTGCAGAGGTTAACATGTCGCAAAAGATTACAACGATAGGCTTCGATGCGGACGATACGCTGTGGCAAAACGAGGAGTTTTTCCGTCTGACACAGGATCGATTTGCGGCGCTATTGGGCGACTATACCGACCGTTCAGCCCTTGATTCCAAGCTTTTGCAGGCAGAACGGCGCAATTTGGGGCGGTACGGCTTCGGGATTAAAGGCTTCGTTCTTTCGATGATCGAAACCGCGATTGAGGTGACGGATGAAAAGGTTCCCGCGTCCGTGATCGGTCAAATAATTGCGATGGGACAGGACATGTTGGCCCATCCCATCCATTTATTGCCCCATGCGAAAGAATCGGTTGAAGCTTTGGCTGGCGACTACAACCTCGTTTTGATCACCAAGGGCGATCTTCTGGATCAGGAACGGAAGCTGGCGCAGTCCGGCCTCGGAGAGTTGTTTGATGCAATCGAGATTGTGTCTGACAAAACGCCTGAGACCTATATTCGGGCCTTCATGCGCCATGGCCATGGCCCGGACCGTGCGATGATGGTGGGCAATTCGATGAAATCAGATGTGGTGCCGGCGATTGAGGCTGGTGGTTGGGGGACACATATCCCTGCGCGCTATGAGTGGGATATCGAAAAGGCAGACGCGCCTGACGGGCATCCGCGGTTTCACGTGCTTGAAAGTCTCGCTGGGGTGCCTGAATTGTTAGGGCAGATATAAAGCTCAGATGGATTTGCGGGCCTTTAGCGCGGCAGAGATCGTGCCGTCGTCAAGGTAATCAAGCTCCCCGCCGATGGGCACACCTTGGGCCAGTGACGTGACTTTGACGCCTTTGGTTTCCAATTGATCGGCGATGTAATGGGCGGTGGTCTGGCCATCGATCGTCGCATTCAGCGCAAGGATCACTTCGGTAACACGCTCGTTTTCCACCCGGTCAAGCAGTCTTGGGATGCGCAGTTCTTCCGGGCCGATTGCGTCCAGCGCGCTAAGCGTGCCGCCGAGAACGTGATAACGACCCTTGAAGGCCTGACCGCGTTCCATCGCCCATAGATCGGCCACGTCTTCGACGACGCAAATCTCCCCCGTTGCACGCTTTTCTGCTTCGCAGATTTCACAGATATCCTGAGTGCCGATATTTCCGCAATTCAGGCATTCGCGGGCGGTGGCGGCCACGGTTTGCAACGTGTCGGCCAAAGGCGTCATCAAAAGCGCGCGTTTCTTGATCATATGCAGCACGGCCCGCCGGGCCGAGCGTGGACCGAGGCCCGGCAGTTTCGCCATCATCTCGATCAGGGCTTCGATGTCATCGGTGCTGTTTTTGATCAAACCGGTGCCGCCTCCGGCGGGAGTATTTTGGGCAAGAAGAAGCTCAGAACGGCAACTTCATTCCAGCGGGCAGGCCCATGCCTTCCGTCAGCTTGGCCATTTCTTCCTGCGCTTTTTCGGCGGCTTTGGATTGGGCATCTATGATGGCCGCGAGGATGAGGTCTTCTACGACTTCTTTTTCTTCCGGATTGAAGATGGATGGATCAATTTCGAGGCCGGTCAGTTTGCCTTTGGCCGTGGCCGTGGCTTTCACGAGGCCGGCGCCGCTTTCACCTGTGACCGAAATATTTTCCAGACCTTCTTGCATCTCTGCCATTTTGGTCTGCATTTCCTGGGCTTTTTTCATCATCCCGGCCATATCGCCGAGCCCACCAAGTCCTTTAAGCATTGCATTCTCCTGCGTGCATGTTTGTTGCCTACATATTGCAGTGTGACCCGCAAGGAACAAGGGCTGGCCCGGAAAACTTAGCTGTCTTCAAACGGGTCCCATTCATCCTCGACTTCGGGAAGGGCCTCGAACGCGGCTTCCTGGATCAGCTCTTCCGGGGTGCGGATGTCTGCGATTTTGGCCTTTGGGAAGGCTTTTAGGGCGGCTTGCACCATTGGGTGTGTGGTCGCCTCAACCTTCAACGCGTTTTCTTCGGCGTCGCGATCCGCTGCAATCGTCGGTGCGCCGCCATCATTGACCAATGTCACCGCCCAGCGGTTGCCTGTCCATTGCTGAAGCCGCGCGCCAAGCCGTTGGGCCAGATCGTTGGGGGCTTGCGGCGTTGGGACAAATTCGATCCGGCCTGGCGCGTAATTGGCCAGCTGCACGCAGGTTTCAACCTCGACAAGCAGTTTGACGTCCCGATTGGCGCGGATTAGATCGACAACTCGCTGGAAACTTACGTAATGGGCCAACGCTGTCTCAGGGTCGGTGGCCAATGCAGTGGCCGCACCTGAGGATGTCACTTGCGCTGTCATCGGCGTGGCAGTGGCGCGCGCTGTGGTCATGCCTGACCCCGACGGTGCAGCGCTGCCACCGCCACCGGGTGTTGGAGGCGGCGTATTTTGCAGTTTGCGAACCAGTTCTTCTGGCGATGGCAGGTCGGCCATATGGGTTAGCCTTATGATGGCCATTTCCGCTGCCATCATCGAATTTGGCGCGCTCGCAACCTCTTCAAGCGCTTTCAACAGCAGTTGCCACATACGGCTCATCGCGCGCATCGGCAGAGCGTCGGCCATCATCTTGCCACGCGTCCGTTCGTCCGGGCCGACCGTTGGGTCTTCTGCCGCTTCGGGCGTGATCTTGATGACGCTGATCCAGTGGGTGATTTCTGCCAGATCCCGCAAAACCGCCATCGGATCGGCCCCGTCGGCATATTGTGCAGACAATTCCTGCAAAGCGCCGGCCGCATCGCCTTTCATGATCAGGTCAAACAGATCCAGGACCCGCCCCCGGTCGGCAAGGCCAAGCATGGCACGTACCTGCGGCGCAGTGGTTTCTCCGGCACCATGGGAAATTGCTTGATCCATCAAGGACATCGCGTCCCGCACGGATCCTTCTGCCGCGCGCGTGATCAGCGCCAGCGCATCATCTGCGATTTCTGCGCTTTCCTGTTCTGCGACGCTGCGCAGGTGGGCAATCATGACCTCGGGTTCGATCCGGCGCAGATCGAAGCGCTGGCAGCGCGACAGAACAGTGACCGGAACTTTGCGAATTTCAGTGGTGGCGAAGATGAATTTGACGTGTTCGGGGGGTTCTTCAAGCGTTTTGAGAAGCGCGTTGAACGCGCCTGTCGACAGCATGTGAACTTCGTCGATGATATAGACTTTGAACCGGGCGGAGGCAGCGCGGTAATGCACGGAATCGATGATTTCGCGGATATTGGCGACGCCAGTGTTTGACGCAGCATCCATTTCCAGCACATCGACATGGCGGCCTTCGGCGATTGCGACACAGTGTTCGCAGGTGCCACATGGTTCCGTCGTTGGTCCGCTGTCGCCGTCGGTTCCGATGCAGTTCATCCCCTTGGCGATGATCCGGGCGGTGGTTGTTTTCCCGGTGCCTCGAATGCCGGTCATGATGAAGGCTTGGGCAATGCGACCCGCGTCAAATGCGTTTTTGAGCGTGCGAACCATCGCGTCCTGACCGATCAGATCTGCAAAGGTTGCAGGCCGGTATTTCCGGGCGAGCACCTGGTATGGTGTGGATTGCGCAGTCTCAGTCATCAACGGCCTTCGGAATCGAACTATCCGACCCTAGGCGTCTGGGGTGCGGAGGTCTAGGGATGTCTGGCGACAAAACCGACAAAGGCGGGGTGTTGGGTGAGAGGCTGGACAACGACCCAAGCGGGGCTCGTTACGGCTGCTTCCTTCCGGATCTGACCGGGTTGGCGAGGCGCTCGCCCGCGCCAACCTCTCAGAGGTGGATATAGGGGTGCGCGGCGGCTGGCGCAAGTCGGGAGTGTTTGCCAAGACCGAAACTGCATGGCAGAAGAAATCCAAAGCAGGGATGGGGCAGGGATGAAGCACGCAGAAACCGTTACATTTGGCGGATCCGGATTGGACCGCGCGGCGCATTTGCGTGGAAATCCGCAAGAACTGGCCACCCTACTGCAAGCGTCTGACACGGGTGTTCTTGCGTTTTGGCGGGGTAAGCCATTGATTGCAGGCGAAAACCGAGATCAACCAGGATGGTTGCCAGCAAATCACGCAATCTTCAATCATGCAGATGAAGCCCCGGTTTTTCTGGGGTTTGATGACGGCGTTGCCCGGTTCGCGCGCGATATCTCTGACTGGGAGCCTGAGGAACTGCCCGAGACTTTGAACGCGTTCTTTGATCCGTCGGAACAGCATTTTCCCGGTTTGCCAGATCACATGCGGTTTAGTGAATTGCGCGGCGTGATGACCCAGCTTGACGCACGCGGGGCGGAATTGGTGGCCAGTGCGAAGGCGGTTATCAATTGGCACGAAACCCATGGGTTTTGCGCACGCTGTGGGACCAAGTCGGAAATCTCAATGGCTGGTTGGCAACGTGACTGCGGCGCTTGCGGCGGGCATCACTTCCCACGAACGGACCCCGTCGTGATCATGCTGATCACGCATGGGAATTCGGTCTTGATGGGGCGCTCTCCGGGATGGCCGGAGGGAATGTATTCCTTGTTGGCGGGCTTCATTGAGCCGGGCGAGACCATCGAAGCCGCTGTGCGGCGTGAAACCTTTGAAGAGGCAGGGATCAAGGTCGGGCCGGTCTCCTATCTGGCCAGCCAGCCCTGGCCCTTCCCGTCATCGCTGATGTTTGGGTGCCGCGGCGAGGCGGTGACAACGGACATCACCATAGACCCGGATGAAATCGAAGATGCAAAATGGGTGACCCGCGAAGAAATGCTGGAAATTTTTGCCGGAAACAACCCATCGATGCTGCCAGCGCGCAAAGGTGCCATAGCGCATTTTATTTTGCTTAACTGGCTGTCTGATACGCTTGACTAGTTTCCGTTAGGACATACCATTCCCCCAATGATCTGCGCGACGACATGAAATTCTCTGCCAAGGAAGACCTTGAAGCCCCGATCGCGCAAGTTTTTCGGAACTTGTCGGATTTTGGCGCGTATGAGCGTGCGGCGATGCGTCTGGGGGCCGATGTCACCAAGACCCACACGGATGAAGCCCCGAGAGTTGGGATGACTTGGAAAGTGCGCGCCGAAATGCGCGGCAAGATGCGGATCATTGATCTTGAGCTTGTGCGTTATGAGGCCCCGCACCTGATGTTTTACGATCTGCAATCGGCCAATTTGCGCGGTGTTTTCGAAGTTGAGCTGGTGGCGATGTCGAAAGGACGGACGCGGATGCGAATGTCGATTGATGTTCGCCCAAAGAACTTGCCGACGCGGCTGTTGTTGCAGTCGGCAAAACTCGCGCGCAACACGCTCAACCGTCGCTATAAATCTCGCATAAGAAGCTTCGCCCGCGATCTTGAGGCGCGCTGCAATCGCTAGTCCCTTGCATGGGATGCGGGATAGACGCCCAAAACCTTCAGCATCGACGTGTAGTATTCCAACTCTTCCATCGCACGTTTGACAGCCGGGTCATCGGGATGGCCTTCGATATCGGCGTAGAACTGTGTCGCGATGAAGGCCCCACCGACCATATAGCTTTCCAGCTTGGTCATGTTGATGCCGTTGGTCGCAAACCCGCCCATCGCTTTGTAAAGCGCCGCCGGAATGTTGCGCACGCGGAAGACGAAGGACGTGATCATGTGCGTATCGCCGCGTTCTGAGTAGTCGGATTGATTCGACATGATCAGAAAACGGGTCGTGTTGAAGTCGAAATCCTCGATATCGCGGGCAATGACTTCCAAGCCGTAGGTTTCTGCGGCCAGATCAGATGCCAAGGCCCCAACGCCGGGTTCTTTCGATTGCGCAAGATCTGCCGCAGCGCCGGCACTGTCGGCACTGGCCTCCGAGCTTATGTTGTGTTCGGTGAGGAACTTTCGGCATTGCGGGATCAGCACGAGATGCGCGCGAATATGCTTGATATCGGCCAGTTTCGTGCCTTTTGGGGCCATTAAACTGATCCGAACCCGCACAAAGGCCTCATCCACAATATGAAGGCCGCTTTCGGGCAACAGGCGATGGATGTCAGCGACGCGCCCATATGTGGAGTTTTCCACAGGCAGCATTGCAAGCTCGGCCCCGCCGGACCGCACGGTCTCAATGACGTCTTCAAAGGTCGCACAGGGCACTGGTTCGTGGTCCGGACGGGCCTCGACACAAGCCTGGTGGGAGTAGGCACCGAGCTCTCCCTGGAACGCAATTTTCTTCGACATCAGTTTTTTCCGCAAAAAGGGCGATTGGTCGCGGTATCTATACCTTGAAAAGACATGATGGAAGACGATACATACGCCCAAACGCCAAAGAGGTAAGACCACTATCATGTTTGACACGATGACCTTCACAAAGATTCTCGGCGCGGTTTGCGGATCGCTGCTTATTTTCCTGCTCGGTAACTGGGCTGCGGAGCTGATTTATCACGGCGGCGAAGGCGGCCACGGTGAGGAGCATCAGGCGGCTTACGTGATCGAAGTCGAAGACAGCGGCTCGGATGACGAAGAAGTCGCCGAAGTTGAGGACTTTGCAGCCGTGTTTGCAGCAGCTGACGCTGACAAGGGCGAACGGGTCTTTTCCAAGTGCAAAGCGTGCCACAAGCTGGAAGACGGCGCGAATGGCACAGGCCCACATCTTTATGGTGTTGTTGACCGGACCGTCGGCAGTGTTGATGGTTTTGGGTATTCCGGCGCGATGGTTGCAGTCGCAGAGGTCTGGACGCCAGAAAACCTGAACGGGTTCCTCGAAAACCCGAAAGGGTATGCACCGGGCACAAAGATGGGCTTTGCCGGTTTGAAGAAAATCGACGATCGGGCCAACCTGATTGCCTATTTGCAAACCATTGGTGGCTGATCGCCGCACTTAAGGTACAGAAAACGTTAACAGATGTTGCGTGAAAGGCCGCCCCACCGGGCGGTCTTTTTGTATTTCGTTAAACAAATCTGGTCACGTTCTCGAAAGTTCCCTGTAATTCATAGGTGAAACCCTTTTCTTTTGAGCTAAAGTGTTGCGTCATGACTTGAGAACAAACTTGGAGAGTATTGTATGCGCCGTGAGACACAGACCGCTCTTAACTATGAATTCCCGATGCGCCCGGTGCGGTTGTTATCCGCCTTACTATTGACCACGGCGACGGTATTCGCGACGGCCAGCGTTCTCCAAGCTCAAGACATGATTGTCAGTCACGCCTACTCCAAATTTGGCGAGCCGAAATATCCTGCTGATTTCCCGCATCTCGACTATGTCAACGTTAACGCGCCGAAGGGGGGCGAGATTTCTGTCTGGGCCCCTGGCACATTCGATTCCATGAACCCTTACACCCGGAAGGGCCGGTCAGGTGCGTTGGCCAGCGTCTTCTTTGAAAACATGCTGACAAGCACTGCCGACGAGATTGGCACCAGCTATTGTTTCATGTGCACCACGATGGAGTATCCCGAGGACGAAAGCTTCGTAATCTTCAACATGCGCCCGGAGGTTAAATTCTCCGATGGCTCCCCGGTAACAGCAGAAGATATCAAGTTCAGCCATGACATCATGCTGGAAGAAGGTCTGGTTTCGTTTCGTGCTGTTCTGGGGCAGTTCATCGAAAGCGTTGAAGTTCTAGACCCCATGCGGATCAAGTTCACTTTCAAAGATAGCGCGCCAAAGCGAGGCCGGATCGATATGGCAGGCGGATTGCCGGTCTTCTCCAAGGCCTGGTTCGAAGAAAATGACGCGGGCCTGGACGAATCCCGACTTGAGCCTGCGATTGGCAGCGGGCCCTATGTTCTGGACAGGTTCGATATCAACCAAAGGATCGTCTACAAGCGCAACCCGGACTATTGGGCGCAAGATTTGCCTTTGGGGATTGGTCGCAACAATTACGACAGCATCCGCATCGAGTATTTCGGCGACAGCAATGCCGCCTTTGAGGGGTTCAAATCAGGGGCCTATACGTTCCGGACCGAAAACTCTTCCAAGCTTTGGGCCACGGGATACGATTTTCCCGCTCTCAATAAAGGAGATATCGTTAAATCGACATTGCCAGATGGGACCATTGCGACAGGCCAAAGTTTCGTGATGAACCTGCGTCGTGACAAGTTCCAAGACCCGCTTGTGCGCGAAGCGATTGGTATGATGTTCAACTTCGAATGGTCGAATGAGACGCTGTTTTACGGCCTTTACGCACGAGTCGAGTCGTTCTGGGACAACACCGAACTGGCGGCCGAAGGAACCCCGACAGATGGGGAGATCGCGCTTTTGAAGCCGTTGGTCGATGAAGGTGTGCTGCCCGAAAGCATTCTGACCGATGAAGCAATTCTGCCGCCAAGCTCGGGCGCGCGGCAGCTGGACCGCAAAAACCTGCGCCGTGCGTCTGCGCTGATGGATGAGGCAGGTTGGCTTGTGGGTGATGACGGGATGCGCCGCAAGGATGGTCAGGTTCTGGAGATCGAATTCCTTGAAGACAGCCCGACTTTTGATCGGATCATCAACCCGTATGTAGAAAATCTTCGACGTCTTGGGATTGATGCGAAACTTGAGCGCGTGGACCCCGCACAGTTTACGAACCGGACGCGGGAATTCGACTTTGACATGATCACGGACCAATTCCCGATGACCTATGAGCCGGGGTCCGGCTTGCAGCAATATTTCGGCTCTGCGACCGCGGATGAAAGCGTCTTTAACGCAATGGGTCTGAAAAGCCCGGCCGTTGATAGCCTGATCCAGACAATCACGGCAGCAGATACCAAAGAGGACCTGAACACGGGTATCCGTGCTTTGGACCGTGTGCTCCGGGCTGAAAAATTCTGGGTGCCGCAATGGTTCCGCGACGTTCATACCGTCGCTTATTTTGATATGTACGAATATCCGGACGAGCTTCCGCCCTACGATCTGGGTTACTTGGATTTCTGGTGGATCAATCCCGAAAAAGAGGCCGCTTTGAAGGCCAGTGGCGCGCTGTAACTGAATGGCCGCCTATATTCTCAGAAGGCTGTTGCTGGTCATCCCGACCTTGATCGGGATCATGATCATCAATTTTGCCCTGACCCAGTTCGTTCCGGGCGGCCCGATCGAACAGATATTGGCAACGCTGGAAGGCGAAGGCGATGTGTTCGAGACGATTTCGGGCGGGGGCAGCGAAACACTAGGTGCAGGCGACGACAGCTATGTTGGTGCGCGGGGGCTGCCGCCAGAATTCATCGCCGAGCTGGAGCGAGAGTTTGGCTTCGACAAACCACCGGTTGAACGCTTCCTCAACATGATGTGGAACTACCTGCGCTTTGATTTTGGCGAAAGTTATTTCCGGTCCATCGGGGTTCTTGATCTGGTGTGGGAAAAACTTCCCGTGTCAATTTCCCTTGGGCTGTGGTCCACGCTGATTGCGTATCTGGTCTCGATCCCGCTTGGGATCAGGAAGGCGATCCGGGATGGGTCTGCTTTCGATACATGGACGTCTGGCGCGATTATCGTGGCTTATGCGATCCCCGGATTTCTGTTTGCGATCCTGCTTTTGGTGCTGTTTGCGGGCGGGTCGTATTTCCAATGGTTCCCGTTGCGTGGTCTGACCTCCGACAATTGGGACAGCCTCAGCCCCGTTGGCAAGGTTCTGGACTATTTCTGGCATATTGCGCTGCCTGTTCTGGCCTCAACCATCGCGTCCTTTGCGACGCTGACTTTGCTGACCAAAAACAGCTTCCTGGACGAGATCAAGAAGCAATATGTGATCACTGCCAAGGCCAAAGGGTTGGCCGAAAACCGGGTGCTTTATGGTCACGTGTTCCGCAACGCGATGCTGATCGTGATCGCTGGTTTCCCAAGCCTGTTCTTGGGCGTTTTCTTCTCAGGCTCGCTGATCATCGAGACGATCTTCTCGCTCGATGGGTTGGGACGGATGTTGTTTGAAACCACCGTGGCGCGAGACTATCCGGTGGTCTTTGGAACGCTGTATTTCTTCGGCCTGATTGGCCTTGTCGTGGGTATTCTGTCGGATTTGATGTATGTGTTCGTCGATCCGCGGATTGATTTCGAAAGCCGCGAGACATGAGCCTTTCACCCCTCAACCAGCGCCGCTGGCGCAATTTCCGCCGCAATGGACGTGCGTTCTGGTCGTTGATCATTTTCGCCGTGATTTTCGGGCTGACCTTGTTTGCAGAATTGTTGGCCAACGATCGGCCGCTTCTGGTGCAATACCGGAGCGAATACTTCACGCCGATCACGACGTTCTACCCCGAAACGACCTTCGGGGGCGATTTCAAAACGGAAGCGATTTATCAGGACGCTGAGGTGCAATGCCTGATTATCTCAGGCGGGTTGGAAGACTGCTTTGACGACCCTGAGGGCATCATTGAGGATGCGGATGATGGTGTCGTGGCTGGCAACTCCATTGAAAAGGGTTGGATCGTCACACCGCTTATTCCCTATAATTACAAGACAATCGTCGATGTGAACGGTCCGGTACCATCGCCGCCAAGCGCGCAGAATTGGCTTGGGACCGACAATTCGTCGCGTGATGTGCTGGCGCGGGTGATCTACGGGTTCCGGTTGTCGATTGTGTTTACGCTGATCGTCACGATTGCCT
This sequence comes from uncultured Litoreibacter sp., assembly GCA_947493265.1. Lineage (GTDB taxonomy): Bacteria > Pseudomonadota > Alphaproteobacteria > Rhodobacterales > Rhodobacteraceae > Litoreibacter. Next base: position 605,786 of record CANLQL010000001.1, read on the forward strand.
CTTCCATCATCGGGATTCTGGCGGGTGCTGTGCAAGGCTTCTTTGGTGGGCGCACGGACCTGATTTTCCAACGCGTGTTGGAGATCTGGGGGGCCACGCCCAGCCTTTATGTGATCATCATTATGTTCGCGATACTTGGGCGAAGTTTCTGGCTTCTGGTGTTCCTGTCCATCCTCTTTGGATGGCCTGCCTTGGTTGGTGTGGTCCGTGCGGAATTCCTGCGCGCCCGGAACTTTGAATATGTTCGTGCCGCCCGCGCGCTGGGCGTGTCGAACTGGACCATCATGTTCCGCCACATGTTGCCTAATGCGATGGTCGCGACGCTGACGATCCTGCCGTTCATTATCACAGGCACCATCGGGATGCTGGCCTCACTGGACTTCCTGGGCTTCGGGCTACCGTCCTCGGCCCCGTCATTGGGAGAATTAACTTTGCAGGCAAAGGAAAACCTGCAAGCGCCATGGCTCGCGTTTACGGCGTTCTTTACCTTTGCGATCATGCTGTCGCTTCTGGTCTTCATCTTCGAGGGTATCCGCGATGCGTTTGACCCCAGAAAGACATTCCAATGAGATTGCTGGACGTCAAAGACCTCCGGGTTGCGTTCCGCCAGGACGGGGCAGAGACCGAAGCCGTCAAGGGGATTTCCTTCCATGTGAACCGGGGGGAAACGGTCGCCTTGGTGGGTGAAAGTGGGTCAGGCAAATCGGTGTCGGCCCTGTCGACGGTGCGCCTGTTGCCCGATTCTGCGCAAGTCACCGGAACGGTCAGCTATAACGGGCGAGAACTTACCGGCGCGCCCGAGCGTGACCTGAGGCAGGTGCGCGGCAATGATATCAGCTTCATTTTTCAGGAGCCGATGACGTCCCTGAACCCGCTGCACACGTTGGAAAAGCAAATTGCCGAAAGCCTGAGCTTGCACCAAGGATTGACCGGGGACGCCGCACGACGCCGGATCATTGAGCTGTTGAACAAGGTTGGGATTCGCGACGCGGAGGCGCGGATCAGCTCGTACCCGCACCAGCTTTCGGGCGGCCAGCGTCAGCGTGTAATGATCGCGATGGCCTTGGCAAACGGTCCCGAGTTGCTAATCGCCGACGAGCCGACGACCGCCTTGGATGTGACAATTCAGGCGCAGATCCTGGACCTTCTGGCCGACCTCAAGCGGCAGGAAGATATGAGCCTTCTGTTTATCACCCATGACCTAGGCGTCGTTCGCAAGATCGCTGACCGGGTCTGCGTGATGCAGCATGGCGAGATTGTTGAGACAGGCCCCACGGCCGAGATCTTCGACAACCCGCAGCATCCCTACACCAGAAAGTTGCTGGAGGCGGAGGCAACGGGCATCCCGCTGCCGGTGCCGTCAGGGGCCAAAGAGGTGGTCAAAACCGACGATCTGCGTATCTGGTTTCCGATCCAAAAAGGGCTTCTCAAACGCACTGTGGGCCATGTGAAAGCAGTCAATTCTGCAAGTATCTCCGTGCGAGCAGGCGAAACACTTGGCATCGTCGGTGAAAGCGGGTCGGGCAAGACGACGCTGGCTTTGGCGGTCATGCGGCTGATTTCATCTGAAGGCGGGATCACCTTTCAGGGCGAGCGGATTGACGGTTGGAGCTCCAAACAACTTCGGCCTTTGCGGGCCGATATGCAGATCGTGTTCCAAGATCCATACGGGTCGCTCAGCCCGCGGATGACGGTGGAAGAAATCATCGCCGAAGGGCTTGGTGTGCATGGCACGGATCCCGGCCGGGACCGCCGCGAAATGGTGTCAGAGATCATGACCGAGGTTGGCTTGGACCCGGCAATGATGCACCGCTACCCGCATGAGTTTTCAGGTGGCCAGCGGCAGCGGATCGCGATCGCACGGGCGATGATCCTGCGCCCGAAATTGGTTGTCCTGGACGAGCCGACCTCAGCTTTGGATATGACCGTTCAGGTGCAGATCGTGGAGTTGTTGCGTGATCTCCAGCAGAAATACGGGCTGGCATATCTGTTTATCAGCCACGATCTTAAGGTCGTACGAGCACTGTCTCACAAAGTGATCGTCATGAAGCAAGGTGATATGGTTGAAGCTGGCGACAGCGAAGCGTTGTTTGCCAATCCGCGCAACGAATACACCCAGACATTGCTGGCTGCGGCTTTGGATGTGAAATCAAAGGCGTCCTAGGACGCCGGACCTCGCGTTTCGCATTGAACGTTTCGGGCCACCAATCTGGCGCAGGCCAGTTGTGCGGTTGCTTCGGTTAGTCCCACAAAATTCGCTTCCCAACCTTGCGGGCGGTTAACGACCTTACGCAAAGCTTCATCCAGCGTTTCGATTTCTTGCAAAGCTGTTTTCAGCAAAATCCGTTCGGCCCGGTCGCGGGTCGTGTATTTGCCCAGTGTAATGCCCCAATGGCGTCCGCCAGATGTTGAGGCCCGGGTGATCACCCGGCTTTTGACGGGCCGCGGCGTTTCTGGTGCGGGGGTAAGTGCAGCCGTTTCGGTCACAGGTTCCGCCGGCCGTGCCGGGCGTGGGGTCGGCATCAAGATCGGGTTTTTCAATGCCAACGCGCTGGCAACTTCTATCTCCGGTTCTTTTGGTGTTTCTGCTTCGGCGATCTCGGTCTCAGATACGGCGGGCTCTGTAACGGCTTCGCGGGCTTGGGCCACGTTGGTTTCAGCCTCTTTCACGATGGCCATTAGAATGTCATCCGTTTCAGGTGTCGGGCCCGGACGTTGCAGCGGACGGGGGCTTTTGCGGACGATTGTCATGTCCGCGACTTTGATTGTTTTCGCCTTTTCCTTGGGTGTGCCGTTCCCGGTATAGGCGGGCAAGTTTGGCTTGCGAAGCGCCACGCGAGATGGGGCTTTCTTGAAACCCATGTCCAAAAGTTCCGCGACGCGCGCGTTACGAGTCGCGGTGGAGCGTCCACCAAATACGGTTGCAATGATGCGCTCGCGCCCACGTTCAGCAGAGGCCACAAGGTTAAACCCAGCCGCGCGGGTATAGCCCGTCTTGATCCCGTCCGCGCCGCGGTAATTTGCCAAAAGCCGTCTGTTGGTGTTGGAGACCTGCCGCACGCCTGCGTCGGTCGAGGTGCGGGAGAACAGGTTGTAGTATTGCGGGTAGTCATAAAGCAGGTGGCGGCCCAGCACGGTCATATCGCGCGCTGTCGACAGATGGCCAGATTCAGTCAGACCGTGGGCATTCTTGAAGGTCGTGCGGGTCATCCCCAATGCCTTGGCAGTGCGGTTCATCCGGCGCGCGAAGGCGGCCTCACTGCCCGAAATTGCTTCACCAAGGGCGGTGGCGGCGTCATTGGCAGATTTCACAGCAGCCGCGCGGATCAGGTAGCGCAAGGTAATCCGTTGTCCGGCTTTCAGACCCAGCTTCGAAGGTGGTTCGGCTGCGGCTTTGCGGGAGATTTTGATTTTCTTGTCGAGGGAGATTTCTCCCATCCGGATCGCTTCAAACGTCACATAAAGCGTCATCATTTTTGTCAGTGATGCCGGGTGCAATCGGCTGTCTGCATTTCGGGAATGAATGACTTCGCCTGTACGCGCGTCGATGACCATCGCGGCATAGGGGGCCGCATGCGCTGAGGCCGCAAATACAATAGTAAACAGTCCTGCGTACAGGAGCTTCAATAGACGATGATACACGACGTCTGTCCGATTCTGCCTCGGGAATGGCGTTGCATCCCCTATTTATTTTTATGCTGATTTTCAGCGATTGATCGGACCATAACACAAAGGGGAATTTCTTAGAATACACTAATTTTAGGGAGTTTACGGCAATCGCAAATTGTGATCGACGACATTTAGCGGTTGCTACCTAACTCGCACCTACATGTTGTAATTGCCGAAAAATTGGGCTCAGCTATTGGCCAATTCGCATTTCTGCAATTCGCTTGCAGTGCTGCGCGCAAGTTCGCGTTCCTTCTGTTTGAGACTGGCCAGCTTTCGGCGTTCTTCATTCAGATCAACAGCGACGGGTTGTTTGGTCTGGACCGGCTCAATCCGGTTGCAGAAGCTGATCCCGACATTATGGCTTCCCGACCCAAGGCAGAAATCCGTAAAGGCGATGTTGCGCGATCCCGTTTTCACCGCATACCCGCGCGCGATGGTTTCTTCGGTTTCGGTGATCAACGCGCGCACAGTTTGTAGATCTTTTGTAGCGTCCTTGCGGCAGGTTTGACCTGGGTCAACACAGGCGGCTGCAAGAAGCGGTAGGATCAAAAGGTGCAGAGGTTTCATGTCAGTGATGATAGCGCAAATTGCTTCCAATTTCCTAATCAAGAATTTGCAATCGTGACACAGGCGAAAAAATTCTGCTAAGAATGTGTAAACTAAACAGGACAGTAACGTGACAGAGATTTTTGACGCCCGCAAAGCGCAAGCTTCGGCATGGTTCCGTGCGTTGCGCGACGATATTGTGGCGAGTTTTGAGGGACTGGAAGACACTCAGACAAAAGGGCCTTTTGCAGATCTGGAACCGGGGCGGTTCGAGGTGACCGAAACCAAGCGTGGCTCGGAAGATGGGTCAGACGCAGGCGGCGGTTTGATGTCGGTTATGCGCGGGGGACGCGTCTTTGAAAAAGTTGGTGTGAACGTTTCCACGGTCTACGGCACGCTCGGCGAACGAGCGCAAAAAGCGATGGCGGCGCGCGGGGTGCCGGGCATGGCAGAAGATCCGCGCTTTTGGGCCGCTGGCATCAGTCTGGTAGCACATATGCAAAACCCGCAGACACCGGCCGTGCACATGAACACGCGGATGTTCTGGACCCCGCAAGCTTGGTGGTTTGGCGGCGGATCAGATTTGAACCCCTGCATTGAACGGGACGAAGATACGGCCTTCTTTCACAACACGCTGAAGGAATATTGCGACAAGCACGACGCTGAGTATTATCCAAAATTCAAGGCTTGGGCGGATGAGTATTTCTACGTCCCGCACCGCCACCGGGCGCGTGGCGTCGGCGGAATTTTCTATGATGATCTAAACACCGGCGACTGGGATGCAGACTTTGCATTCACTCAGGATGTCGGGCGCGCGTTCCTACCAGCTTTTGTCGGCGTCACCGAGAAGCATCGCGACGCCCCCTGGACCGATGCTGACAAAGAAGCGCAGCTGGTTCATCGCGGCCTCTATGCGGAATATAACCTGGTCTATGATCGGGGCACAAAGTTTGGACTGGAAACAGGCCATGACGCCAATGCGGTGTTGATGAGTTTGCCGCCCGTCGCCAAATGGACCTGAGCAGCTAAGCTTTCGGCGTTAGCAGATCAGCGTCGCCGTCAAGGGCCGCATCGTCGGTCACTTCGGCGACCTGGTCTTGTTCGTTGGTCAAATTTTCCGGGCTTTCAAGCGGGGTGGCCACAGGTTCGGCCTGACGTTCTTCGGCAATTTCGGCAGAGGCGATATCGCGGGCACGTTGCTCGGCCACACCTTCCAGCTGAACAATCGGTACCCCTTGTGGGAAGATAACTTCCCGGGCGTCATCGGGCATGGAAATACCGCCTTCGGTCAGGGCTTTCTTGACCTGACGTAGCAAGGCTGATTTCACTTTCAGGACAGAAAAATCCTCTGCATTGACCCAGTAATACGCTTTGAGGTTAACGGTGGAGCTGGCCAGCGCGTCGACAAGGATCATCGGCTCTGGCAGGTCGAGAATTGCTTCATGATTTGCGATCACGTCAGCAATGATTTCCTGCGCCTTTGCCGTCGATACTTCGTAACCGATGCCAACATCGATCGTATCACGCCGCGAAGCCGATGCCGTGAAATTGACTATCGTACTTTTGAAAATCGTCGCGTTGGGGATCTGGATATGATTGCCCTCCGGCGACAGCAAAACCGTCGATCTTGTGTTCATCGACCGAACGGTGCCCTCCAGTCCCGCAACATTGATATAGTCCCCTGTTCTGAACGGGCGGCGCACCGACAACAGCAGGGATGCCAGGAAGTTTTCGGCGATGTCGCGGAACGCAAAGCCCACGATAATCCCCAAAACACCCGCACCGCCGACCACGGAAAAGGCAAGCTGGGTCAGACCAGCGACCTGCAAGACCACGTACAGGCCCAGAAGGAAGATCGGCAAGGCCAGCGTGCGCGCCACGATGTCTTTGAGAAACGGCGAGTCGATCCCGCGCAGTAGCCAGCGCCGAAGCGCCTTTGCTGCAAGGCTCGACAGCCACCAGGTCAGGGGCAGGACGATGATCGCCAGAAGTAGCAGCGGAAGCGCCGTCAGCAAGCGTTTTCCGACACTCGTGAGTTCCTGCAAAGCGGGCTCAACAGTCCAGGCAACATCCTGTTCGACTTGGATGCGGTTAACCACCGCGATCACGTCCTGGGTTTTGCTGGCCAGATCGCGTGCCCAGGCCCGGTGATCGTCAGAGCGTGCGGTGCCGTCCAGAAATACGATCCCGTCACGCACATCAACGCGCGGGTTTTCATACCAGTTCGTCGCCGTCAAAATGTCTTGAATACGCGTTTCAATCTCGCTGTCGCGCGCAGCAGGCTCGACCGATACGGATTGTTCGGTCGTCGTAATCTCAGCATCTGCGGTCGGTTCGGTTTGGGTCTGAGCCAGACCTGCAGACGCACAAAAAATCAGGAGGAGGAAGGACCGAAGGTGATGCTTGATCATTTGTTCTCGGTTCCTTCTTGAGGTCTACCTGCGCAATTTAGCTGCGAACTGTATCGATCATCAACTGGACGTTTTCAGGGTTTGCGTCCGGGGTGATCCCGTGGCCCAGATTGAAAATATGCGGCCCGCCAGAGAAGGCTTTGACGATCCGTTTCGTCTCATCAATTAAAGCCTGACCGCCGGTGACCATGTGCCCGGGGGCAAGGTTGCCTTGAACACAGCCATCGCTTTGCACATGCTTGGCGGCCCAGTCAGCCTCAACCGAATTGTCGATCGCGACGCAATCGGCCCCGGTGGCGTTTGCAAAGCCGATATAGCCGTCACCAGCTTCGCGTGGAAACGCTATGACCGGCACGTTGGGGTGTCTTGCCTTCAGCGCCTGCGTGATCTTCTTCGCTGGCTCCAAGGCGTATTTCTGGAAGTCTTCGGCCTTCAGGGACCCGGCCCAGCTGTCAAAGATTTTCACGACCTCCGCACCGGCATCGATCTGCATCGACAGGTATTCAATCGTGGCATCGGTCAGCAAGTCGATTAGGGCTTCAAAGGTCGCGCGATCCTCAGCTTTCAAGGCATGAGCGGGGCCTTGGTCGGGCGTGCCGCGCCCGGCAATCATATAGGTGGCCACGGTCCAAGGCGCGCCAGCGAACCCGATCAGCGCGGTTTCCGAGGGCAGTTCTTTCGACAGGATTTTGACGGTTTCGTAGACGGGGGCGAGGTGTTCGTGAACATCGGACGCGCCCTTCAGTTTTGCAAAATCGTCTGTCCCTGTGATCGTGGAAAGACGCGGGCCTTCGCCTGTGACAAACCACAAATCAGCCCCCAAGGCCTGCGGGATCAGCAAGATATCTGCAAACAGAATTGCCGCGTCAAAGCCGTAGCGACGGATCGGTTGCAGCGTGACTTCAGCGGCCAGTTCCGGGTTGTAGCACAAGGACAGGAAATCACCGGCTTGCGCGCGGGTGGCGCGGTATTCCGGCAAGTAGCGACCGGCCTGACGCATCATCCAAATCGGCGGTGTTTCAAGGGTTTCACCCGCCAAAGCGCGCATCAGTTTCTTCGGTTCAGCCATTCGTCACTTCCTTTGTTCTCCCCCTTTGGTCAAGGGAAAGTGTCATGATGTCAAGACTGAGGTTGTCAGGTAAAGTTTACGCCGCTAGACAGATTTAATGACACTGAATCTACCGACCCCGACCGCGCCTTTACGAATTGGAACACGCGGATCACCGCTTGCACTGGCACAGGCACATGAGACCCGCGCCAGATTGTCCTCGGCCTTTGATCTGCCTGAAGACGCCTTTGAGATTGTGGTGATCAAAGTCACAGGGGATGCGATCCAGGACCGCCCGCTGAAGGATATCGGCGGCAAGGGATTGTTCACGCGTGAGATCGAAGAAGACATGCTGGCAGGCAAGATCGATATTGCCGTGCATTCGATGAAAGATATGCCTGTCGAACAACCTGGCGGATTGCTTTTGGATACGTATCTGCCGCGCGAGGATGTGCGCGACGCGTTTGTGTCATCGCACGCAAAAGGGATCGCTGAATTGGGGTCGGGCGATTTGGTGGGCACCTCAAGTCTGCGCCGCCGTGCACAGTTGCTGCATCGTCGCCCCGACCTGAATGTCGTAGAGTTTCGAGGCAATGTTCAGACCCGGCTGCGCAAGTTGGAGGAAGGTGTCGCGAAATGCACCTTCCTAGCGATGGCTGGCCTCAACCGCTTGGGCATGAGCGAGGTCGCCGCAGGCGCGATTGAGCCTGACGATATGCTGCCCGCCGTGGCCCAAGGTGCCATTGGTATTGAGCGGCGCGCTGATGATACGCGTGTGGCTGAACTGCTTGAGGCCATTCACGATACGCCTACCGGTCAACGGTTGGCCTGTGAACGGGCCTTCTTGGCCGCACTTGACGGGTCCTGCGAGACGCCGATTGCCGGGTTGTCGGTTCTGGAGGGCGGGTCAATCAAGCTGCGCGGGGAAGTCCTGCGCCCTGATGGGTCAGACGCTTTGGCAGAAGCTGAAACAGCTGCGATTGAGGATGGCGCAACAATGGGTCGCGAAGTCGGACTGCGCTTGAAAGCACGTGCGCCAGAAGATTTCTTCGACTGGATGACGTCCTAAAACCAAAAGCTAGTTTGGTGGAAGCACCTTGCCGGGGTTCATAATGTTCTGAGGATCAAGTGCGCGCTTGATTGCACGCATCACTTCCATGGCAACCGCATCCTTGCGCCGTTCCATAGATGGGATTTTCGACAGGCCGATCCCGTGTTCGGCTGAAAAAGACCCACCAAGCGCTAAGGTTACATCCTCAACCGCTTCCATCAGGGCCGGTTTCAAGTCTTCACGGGTTGGGTGCAATGTGTAGTGCACGTTGCCGTCCCCTAAATGGCTGACGACCATTTCGATGCAGTCCGGGTCAAGTTGTTTCAGGCGGTCTTTCATTCCGTCCAAAAATGCAGGCACTTTGTCGACAGGCAGACAGACGTCGTTGTTTTGCAATGGTCGTAATGTCAGAACGACCTCAGCCGCGTCTTCGCGGCGCTTCCACATCTCGCTGCGTTGCGCTTCATTTTGGGCTACAATCGCGTCCAGAACGTCACCACGTTCCATCATGCTGGCCAGAACCGACTGCAGGTATTCCACGACCGGGATCGTTCCATCGTCCTGAGGGTCCGCGTCCCTTGGGGCCGTCGCGCCGACCTCAACCAGAATGTTGACGTCGTATTTTTCGTCAAACGGCTCGCGCGCGCCCTCGATGATATCCACATGGCGGGCAATATAGGGGCGCGGCATATATTCAAATGCCTCGACCATGCCGCCCGTGGCTGTTTGCAGGTCGTTCAGAAGGCTCAGCGCGTTTTCCAGCTTTGGGACTGCGACCATGGCAGTTGCATAGGCGCGCGGTTTCACAGCCAGTTTCATGACTGCGCCGGTGATCAGGCCCAGCGTGCCTTCCGCGCCAATCATCAGGTCTTTCAGATCATAACCGGAATTGTCTTTGTGCAATTCGCTCATCAAATTCATGATCCGACCATCGGGCAGGACTACCTCAAGTCCCAGACACAGACTGCGGGTGGAGCCATAGCGCAACACGTTCGATCCCCCTGCATTTGTCGACAGCACACCACCGATCATCGCTGATCCACGTGCACCAAAGCTAAGCGGAAACAAAAGGCCTTGCGCGTCAGCGGCTTCGCGCAACTGGTCCAGGATCACGCCAGCGTCGACCACTGCCAAACGCGCGTCGGGCCGAATTTCGCGAATCTTGTTCATCCGCTCCATGGAGATCATCACGGAGTCCTTGGCATAGGTCCCACCGTTCAGCCCTGTATTGCCGGAAACGGGCACGATCGGAGTTCCCGAGGCCGCGCAGGCTTTCACGATCTCACTGACTTCCTGGGTGGAGGACGGGCGCACAACTGCCATCGGGTCTGCTACATATTCCCCGGTCCAGTCGCTGCGATATTTGGCGCAATCCGCCCCAAGTAGGACTTGGCTGGACCCAACGGCTTTGGACAGGTTTTCTATCAGCGACATCAACGTACTCCTTTGGGGCGAAATTTGCGGGGCTGGATACAGAAAAGCAAGCACCCCAGCGCAGATTCCCGCTTGACCCCGCCGCCGGGCTTTAATATCCCCCGCCAAATGGCGCGGTAGCTCAGCTGGTCAGAGCGCTCGACTCATAATCGAGAGGTCGGGAGTTCAAGTCTCCCCCACGCCACCATCCACCCTCTTTCCTGGAAATCCAAGTCAGCCTTACGGCGGACCTGCGTATGATGGCCGAGCTTTCAGGTGTTTTACGTGATCTTGGGCGGCACAAATCCTCAATAGACCGTTGCAAATCTGTGCGTCAGGTGGCAATTCCTCATGCGACTTTTGCGTAACCCATCGGGGGTGCGCGCGCAAAACAGGAGTGGGCCGATGAGCACGCCGAAGACGCTATATGACAAATTGTGGGACGCGCATGTTGTCCATGAGGCCGATGACGGCACCTGTCTGCTTTATATCGACCGCCACCTTGTGCATGAAGTGACCAGCCCGCAGGCGTTTGAAGGTCTGCGCATGGCGGGTCGCCCAGTCCGCGCGCCAGAGCGGACGATTGCGGTGCCAGACCATAACGTTCCGACAACGGCAGGTCGCGACGATCCAAAGAACATGACAGAAGACAGCGCAATTCAGGTTGCCGCGCTTGACAAGAATGCCAAGGAATTCGGCATTCACTATTACCCGGTATCAGATGTTCGTCAGGGCATCGTGCATATCGTCGGACCGGAGCAAGGCTGGACCCTGCCCGGAATGACCGTCGTTTGTGGTGACAGCCATACCGCCACCCATGGTGCCTTTGGTGCATTGGCCCACGGCATCGGCACATCGGAGGTGGAGCATGTTCTGGCGACGCAAACGCTGATCCAGAAGAAAGCCAAGAACATGAAGGTGGAGATCACCGGCAAGCTGCGCCCAGGCGTGACTGCCAAAGACATCACCTTGTCCGTGATCGGGGCCACTGGCACTGCAGGCGGTACGGGTCATGTCATCGAATATTGCGGCGAAGCGATCCGCGATTTGTCGATGGAAGGCCGCATGACGGTCTGCAACATGGCTATTGAGGGCGGCGCACGTGCTGGCTTGATCGCACCGGACGAGAAGACCTTTGCCTATTGTGAAGGACGCCCGAACGCGCCGAAAGGTGAAGATTGGGACAAGGCCGTGGCATACTGGAAGACGCTGTTTTCCGATGAAGGCGCGCATTACGACAAGGTCGTTACACTGAAAGGCGAAGACATTGCGCCGGTTGTGACTTGGGGGACGTCGCCAGAAGACGTTCTGCCGATCACAGCGTCCGTGCCATCGGCCACGGATTTCGAAGGCGGCAAGGTTGAAGCGGCGCAACGCTCGCTTGACTATATGGATCTGAAGCCGGGCACACCGTTGTCCGATGTTGAGATCGACACGGTCTTTATCGGCTCCTGCACCAATGGCCGGATCGAGGATTTGCGCGCGGCGGCGGCAATTCTCAAAGGCAAGAAGGTCAAAGACGGTCTGCGCGCAATGATCGTGCCGGGCTCTGGCCTTGTGCGGGCCCAAGCAGAAGAAGAAGGCTTGGCAGATATCTTCAAGGAGGCCGGTTTTGAGTGGCGCCTTGCAGGCTGTTCCATGTGTCTTGCGATGAACCCGGACCAGTTGGCCCCCGGTGAGCGTTGCGCGGCAACCTCGAACCGGAACTTCGAAGGCCGTCAGGGCTACAAGGGACGGACCCACTTGATGTCGCCTGAAATGGCGGCCGCAGCAGCGCTCACCGGTCGTCTGACCGACGTGCGCGACATGATGTAAGGAGAGGTTGATATGGACAAGTTTGAAAAACTCACCGGCATCGCGGCCCCAATGCCTTTGGTTAATATCGACACCGATATGATCATCCCGAAGAACTTTCTGAAGACGATCAAGCGGTCCGGTCTTGGTGTGAACCTTTTTGACGAGATGCGTTATGACCGCGAAGGCAACGAGATCGCAGATTTCGTTCTGAACAAGCCGCAATATCGTGAAACAGAAATCCTGGTTGCGGGTGACAATTTCGGTTGTGGCTCGTCGCGGGAACACGCGCCTTGGGCGATCAAAGACTTTGGCATTCGCTGTGTTATCGCGCCGTCATTTGCTGACATTTTCTACAACAACTGCTTCAAGAACGGGATCCTGCCGATTGCGCTGCCGCAAGAGCAGGTTGATGTCCTGATGAGGGACGCCGAAAAAGGCTCGAACGCGCGGATGGAGATTGATCTGGAAGCGCAGACGATCACGTCATCAGATGGGGACGTGTTCACCTTTGAGGTCGACGAATTCAAGAAGCACTGCTTGCTGAACGGTCTCGACGATATCGGCCTGACGATGGAGAATGTCGATACGATCACAACGTTTGAAAATGACGTGCTGACAGATCGTCCCTGGATCTAGCTTATTTTGCGAGCGCTGCGCATTCCGCGTTGCGCTTGCAGCCAACCATATGGTCGTTGACCATGCCCACGGCTTGCATGAATGCATAGACAATCGTCGGGCCGCAAAACTTGAACCCCGCTTTTTTCAAATCCTTGCTGATCTGCGTGCTGAGCGGCGTGTGCGCGGGAACTTCAGCCATCGTCTTGAACTGGTTTTGAAGCGGTTTGCCCCCCGTATAGCCCCACAAGAATTTGTCGAAGCCTTGTGCCTTTTCGATTTCGATCCAGGCCTTTGCATTGCTGATCGTGGCTTCGATCTTGCCGCGGTGACGGATAATGCCGGGATCTTGCAGCAAGCGCTCGACCTCCGCCTCGCCCCAAGTCGCGATCACGTAAGGGTCGAAATCAGCAAAGGCAGCCCTGAAATTGTCCCGCTTTTTGAGAATGGTGATCCAGCTTAGTCCCGCTTGGAACCCATCAAGGATCAGCTTTTCCCAAAGGGCCCGGCTGTCATATTCGGGCACGCCCCATTCGGTGTCGTGATACGCGACATAAATCGGCTCTTCGCCGGGCCAAGTGCATTGGTCGGATGTCTTCGTGTCCATGATCGCCTCGCCAAATTGCCGATGTCTTGGCAAATCCTAGGCCGAGCGGACAGGAAAGGGAATCCCGACAATTGGAACAAAAGGGGATAATTTAACGCGCTGTTAAATCCGTGGGCATTACTACTCTTCGTCAGGTCGAAGGAGAGTGGCGTGCAACATCCCAGCGATATTCAGATCGATAGTCCCTTGTCGTCTGCGATTTCTATTCGCGATGCAGATATCATTCGCATGGTGCGCAATTCGCTGAAAACTCAGGACGTGATGCTGGCCTATCAGCCAATTGTTCAGTCCGGAAACGCCAACAAAGTCGCGTTTTACGAAGGCCTATTGCGGATCGAAGACAATACGGGCCGGATCATCCCCGCGCAGGAATTCATTTCCCAGATTGAGCTGCGGCAAGAAGGGCGGATGATGGACACGGTCGCGCTAGAACACGGCCTTGCTGCCCTTGGTCACAACCCAGGCATGCGTTTGTCGATCAATATGTCAGCGCGCTCAATCGGGTATCCCAGCTGGGAACGGGCGTTGCATGATGCGCGCGAAAAAGACCCGACAATTCTTGAGCGGCTTATTCTGGAGATCACCGAATCTTCCGCTATGGAAATGCCTGATCTCGTCGTTGATTTCATGGCAAGATGGCATCGTGAAGGGGTTTGCTTCGGGCTGGATGATTTTGGCGCTGGCTACACAGCCTTCCGCTATTTCAAAGACTTCAATTTCGACATGGTCAAAATTGACAAAAGCTTCATTGAGGACGTCCACAAGGACACTGACAATCAGGTTCTGACCGAAGCGCTGACACTTATTGCCCGGCAGTTCGACATGTTCACCGTCGCGGAAGGTGTGGTGAAGATCAAAGATGCAGAATACCTGATCGATGCGGGTGTGGATTGTTTGCAAGGCTATCTGTTTGGTGTGCCAAAGGTTTTCAAAGGCCAGCATGATTTTGAAAACAGCACCGCGAAGCTGAGGGCGTAAGCCCCTTCCAAGCAAGCGATCGACGGGGCCCTTATTGGGGCAGTCGGGCGGCATCACGATTGGGCGTTGTGCTGCCCGAAAATAACGCAGAACACCTCATTTTCAGCAATTTTGCCCTTGGGCGCGTCGATATTTTTATGGCGCAGGACGTTGTGAACCGGGATGGGCCTTGGTAGAGACTGGTCAACGCTCGGCCCTATTCCAGGGCGGAAAGTGACTTTGTGAGCCTGCCTCTGCTGAAAGGAAATTTCATGACAAATGTTGTAATCGCCTCCGCTGCCCGAACCGCCGTCGGTAGCTTTCTTGGGTCCTTTGCGAACACGCCCGCCCATGATCTGGGCGCAACTGTTCTGGACGCTGTTGTGTCCCGCGCCGGGATCGACAAGGGCGAAGTCTCTGAAACGATCTTGGGACAAGTTCTGACAGCCGGCCAAGGCCAAAACCCGGCCCGCCAAGCGCATATTAATGCAGGCCTCCCGCAAGAAAGCGCTGCTTGGGGCATCAATCAGGTTTGTGGATCTGGTCTGCGGGCCGTTGCGCTGGGCGCGCAGCATATCCAGCTTGGCGATGCCGATATCGTCGCAGCAGGCGGTCAGGAAAATATGAGCATGTCACCCCATGTCGCCAACCTGCGTGGCGGTCAAAAAATGGGCGATATGAAGTATATCGACAGCATGATCCGGGACGGTCTTTGGGACGCATTCAACGGCTACCACATGGGGCAAACCGCCGAAAACGTCGCCGAAAAATGGCAGATCAGCCGCGAGATGCAGGATGAATTTGCGGTTGGATCGCAAAACAAGGCAGAAGCTGCCCAGAAAGCCGGCAAGTTTGCTGACGAGATTGCACCGTTCACTGTGAAAACCCGCAAGGGCGACATCGTGGTCGATCAGGACGAGTATATTCGTCATGGCGCGACGATGGAGGCGATGCAGAAGCTGCGCCCTGCCTTCACCAAAGACGGATCGGTGACTGCGGCAAACGCATCTGGTCTGAACGATGGCGCGGCCGCGACCTTGCTGATGAGCACTGCCAACGCCGAAAAACGCGGTATTGAGCCAATGGCGCGCATTGCATCCTATGCGACAGCAGGTCTGGACCCGTCGATCATGGGTGTCGGCCCGATTTACGCGTCCCGCAAAGCACTGGAAAAGGCTGGCTGGAAGGCCGAGGATCTGGACCTTGTGGAAGCCAACGAAGCCTTTGCTGCCCAAGCCTGCGCGGTGAACAAAGACATGGGTTGGGACCCATCGATCGTGAACGTCAATGGCGGTGCAATCGCGATTGGCCACCCAATCGGTGCCTCAGGGTGCCGTGTTTTGAACACTCTGCTCTTTGAAATGGTACGCCGGGACGCGAAAAAAGGCCTCGCAACGCTTTGCATCGGCGGCGGTATGGGCGTTGCCCTCTGCGTCGAGCGCGACTAAGCCATGAAATAGGGTTGCGCATTAAAATTGCGCAACCTATAAAATTTTTGACATAAAATTACTTTCCAGATTCAGGAGGAATCATCCATGTCCAGAGTTGCTCTCGTCACCGGCGGATCACGCGGTATCGGCGCTGCTATTTCAAAAGCCTTGCAAGCCGACGGTCACGCTGTCGCAGCGACCTATGCGGGAAACGATGAAAAAGCCGCTGCATTCACCGCGGAAACCGGGATCAAAACCTACAAATGGGACGTCGCGGATTACGCAGCGTGCGCAGAGGGCATCGCGCAGGTCGAAGGCGACCTTGGCCCGATCGATATTCTGGTGAACAACGCAGGCATCACGCGCGACGCGCCATTCCACAAAATGAGCCCTGAGCAGTGGAAAGAGGTGATGGACACCAACCTTTCCGGTGTTTTCAACATGACCCATCCTGTCTGGCCCGGAATGCGCGAGCGTAAGTTTGGTCGTGTCATCACGATCTCTTCAATCAACGGTCAAAAAGGCCAATTCGCGCAGGCAAACTATGCCGCTGCGAAAGCGGGTGACATTGGGTTCACCAAAGCGCTGGCGCAAGAAGGCGCGCGGGCTGGCATCACTGTGAACGTGATCGCGCCGGGCTATATCAATACTGAAATGATGAGCACGATCCCTGAAAAAGTCATGAACGAAGTGATCTTGCCGCAAATCCCGGTGGGCCGTCTAGGCGAGGCGTCGGAGATTGCACGTTGTGCAGCTTTCCTTGCCTCAGATGACGCGGGTTTCATCACTGGCAGCACAATCTCTGCCAATGGTGGTCAGTATCTGGCCTAACCAGACCAGTCACAAAAACACGAGGGTCGGCCCATTTCGGACCGGCCCTTTTTTGTTGCAAAGCGCTGGGGTAAGTCAGGCTGGGGTAACTGAGGGTTGGGATTGAATGTCACGTAACCGCGCAACGTTGATTGGATTTGGAGCAGTATTGCTTTGGGCGGTTCTGGCGTTGTTTACGGTCGGCTCAGCGCCGGTGCCACCGTTTCAGCTAACAGCGATGTGTTTTGCGATTGGCGGTGTGTTGGGTCTGATCGTTGCATTCAAAACCAACAATCCGGCGAAGCTTCTGCGGGAAACGCCGTTGATGGTTTGGGTCTTGGGTGTTGGCGGGCTCTTTGGGTATCACGCGCTTTACTTCTCAGCGCTTCGCCTTGCACCCGCCGCAGAGGCGGGCTTGATCGCCTATCTGTGGCCGCTGCTGATCGTTTTGTTTTCAGGACTTCTACCGGGTGAAAAGCTTGGCAAAGGCCATGTCATCGGGGCGCTGATCGCGTTTGCAGGGGCGGCGTTGATCATCTTGCAAGGTGCAAGTGGGTTTGATGCAGGCGCGCTGCCTGGCTATGGGTTGGCGTTTTTATGTGCGCTGACCTGGTCCGGATATTCGGTCCTGTCACGCCGGGCAGCAGCGGTACCGACGGAAACCGTGGCTCTGTTCTGCCTTTGCGTTGCTGTCCTGTCAGGGATTGCCCATGTCATCTTCGAACAGACGATTTGGCCGGAAACGATGTTGCAATGGCTTTCGGTTGCAGGGCTTGGCGCTGGGCCCGTCGGCCTTGCATTTTATTTGTGGGATGTCGGTGTAAAGCGCGGCGACATTCAGATGCTTGGTGTCGCATCCTATGCCGCCCCGCTGCTGTCGACACTCGTCTTGATCGGTGCCGGATACGCTGTTGCGTCATTTTCGCTGGTTGTGGCCGCTTGTCTGATCGCAGCCGGAGCTGCTATCGCGGCCTATTCTAGCTCGCGAGCCTCGTAATTTCCTCTTTGAGGCGAAGCTTCTGTTTCTTCAGTTCCACAATCGACAAATCATCGGTAGCTGGGTTTCGCTGTGCAAGCTCGACCTGTTCCGACAAGGCAGCATGCTTTCGTTTCAGCTCCGTAAGATGCGAACTGATAGACATTGGCGTTCCTCCTGTAATGTATCGATGTGATGACAGTGCAGCATAAATTTGCCGCTCTGTCATCAAATTCGAACATTTCAGCCGTTAAGACTTCGTTAAAATAGGAGGGGTTTTGCGTGCCGCAGAATGCCTTCAGCGGTCTCAGTATAGTCATTTTGATCTGCCAGATGCGCCGCACCTTCATGCAAAATCAAAGCGTTGCAGAGGCGCAAAGGTGTCTTGCTGGTCTTGCGCGCACGCAAAATAAAGCGGTTTGCGTCCCGACCGGGGCGCGGGGTTAATGGCTTAATTTCTATGCAACCAACGCGTGATCCCAGACCCGCCAGCACAGCTTGAAGCGCTTCCGTGCGATGAATCACTGTCAAATGCCCCTTCGGTTGGAGCCTCTTGAGGCCCTGATCCAGCCAGATCGCCAGATCGGTTTCTGCGCGCATGGCCGTGTCCCGACCGGGATCCGTGCTTGGAGTGCCGGGACCAAAATAGGGCGGGTTCATGATCACATGATCAAAGCTGCGCGCGCCAAGATCCTTTGGCATATGCGCCAGATCAGCGGCGATGACCTCAAGCTCCAAATTGTTTTCTTTTGCGTTCTGAGCGGCAAGATCAGCATAGTCTGACTGAAGCTCTATTCCGGTTGCTTTGACCTCCACCCGCTGCGCCAAACAGAGGGAGGCAACGCCAGCCCCACACCCCAGTTCCAGAACCGTGTCGCCGGTTTTCGCAGGGCAAGCGGCGGCTAGCAAAACAGGGTCGGTCGCGGCGCGGTAGCCGGCTTTCGGTTGCCAAAGCTGCAATGCACCGCCCAGAAACGCGTCTTGCGTCAGATCGTCATTGTGGAAGGGCATTAGGATGCGTCGGTGGTGACGATATCGTTGTCCCGCATGATCGCGCGGGCCAGGAACATGTCCTTTTCGACCACCATAAGCCGACGCGGCAATACGCCCACTGATCCTTCAAGAACGCTCATATGGACGTCCATTTCAAACACGCCTATACCTTCGCCCTGAAGCAAGGCGGATGCAAAGGCGATGACCGTTGGGTCGTTGCTACGCAGAAGTTCTTTCATGCGCAGAGATAACGGCAGTCCAGCGGGAATGTCGAGAGAAGAGGCACACAAGTTGAACAGCCACGACATGGCAACGCTAAAACCCCATGACGCCCTTCAAGCGGCGTTGAAAGACGATCTGGATGCAGTTGGTGTCCTCATTCGGGAACGAATGGCGTCTGAGCACGCCCCCCGCATCCCGGAAGTGACAGCGCATCTGGTGGAAGCTGGCGGCAAGCGGGTGCGCCCGATGATGACGTTGGCTGCGGCCCGAATTTGTGGCTACGGTGGCCCGTATCACGTGCATCTGGCGGCCACTGTTGAGTTCATTCATACGGCGACATTGCTGCATGATGATGTTGTTGATGAAAGCCAGCAGCGGCGCGGAAAACCTGCCGCCAACTTACTTTGGGACAACAAATCCAGTGTATTAGTAGGGGATTACCTGTTTGCCCGCTCCTTCCAGTTGATGACGGAAACCGGGCGTCTGGATGTTCTGCGCGTCTTGTCTGATGCGGCGGCCACGATTGCCGAGGGCGAGGTGCTGCAGCTTAGCGCGGCGCAGGATTTGGCAACGACAGAAGACATCTATTTGAAAATTGTCCGTGGCAAAACCGCTGCGTTATTTTCAGCGGCCACGGAAGTTGGTGGCATGATCGCGGATGCCGATCCGGATGTGGTTGCGGCCTTGCATGAATATGGTGACGCGCTGGGGATCAGCTTTCAGATCGCGGATGATATTCTGGACTATGGTGGTGCGGGCGATCAGATCGGCAAGAATATCGGTGACGACTTCCGCGAGCGGAAGTTGACCCTGCCGTTGATCAAGGCCGTCGCCGCGGCAAGCGATGCGGAATTGGCATTCTGGTCCCGCGTGATCGAAAAAGGTGACCAACGTGACGGCGATCTTGATCATGCGTTGGAACTTCTGGCGGCGCATAGCGCGCTTGATCTGGCGCGCCGGGATGCGCTGGGGTGGTCCGCGAAAGCCAAGACGGCTTTGGATCGGATTCCTGATCACCCAATGCGCGAAATGCTGCGTGGGCTGGCTGACTACGTGGTCGCGCGCTTGAACTGACCCTTCGGCAAGATCGCGTCAAACGGGGTTTGCATCGCGCCGCGGCTGCACCACCAGCTGGGATGATCTATTCGCAATTTGTCGATGGCTGCGACGGCTTGGTCTTGCGTTGCGAACAGGCCGAAACATGTCGCCCCGGATCCTGACATCCGCGCAAAGGCGCAATCGGGAAGCGCTTCCAAAGCGTCTAGAACCTTGCCGATGTCAGGGACCTCAGCGATTGCCGGTGCTTGCAGATCGTTACGCCCCGCGGCAATGAACGACACCAAATCGTCGAACTTTGACAGATCCGGCAGTTCTTCCGGCATAGGGTCGTTTTCCTTGCGTTGCAGCGTTTTGAAAATGGCGGGCGTTGGTGTGGAAATACGCGGATTGACCAGAACCATCTTCCCATTGCCCGGAAAGCTCGTCAGGGGATTGAGTTTTTCGCCAATACCGCGCATCCGCAGCGGCATGGAAATCGCGCAAGCTGGCACATCCGCACCAATAGCCAGCAGGTTGTCGAGGAAGGCTTGATCGGGAACCAACTCGTCATCGCGCATAATCGGAGCGGTGCGCATCGTGGCCCCCGCATTGGCCGAGCCTCCCCCGATCCCACCGGCAACCGGCAGGTCCTTGTAAAGATCAACCTGTAGCGTCTGGTCAGGCATGGTCAAATCGGCCGTTTTCAAAACCAGATTTGTGCGATCTGTTGGTACGGAATGCCCCATGCCATGCACCGTGAGAGTTGTCTGATCGGCAGGCTGGAAGGTCAGTTTGTCCCCGATTTCAGGAAAGCAAACGAGCGAATCTAGCAAGTGATAGCCATCGTCCCGTTGGCCTGTCACATGCAGTGTCAAATTGACCTTCGCGGGCGAGAATACCGTGATCACGGGGTGATTATTCCTTGGCGGTCTCGGTCGTGCCGAGGGCGGCCTCCTTCGCCAGGACCTCTTCCAGACCGACCTGCAGTTTCTTGCGAATTCGTTCGGCCTCTGCCTCTTCCGGATCAAAGGACAGGGCGCGTTTCCACTGAAACTCCGCCTCGCGGTAGCGACCGACCATGTAGTACACGTCGCCCAGATGATCATTCACAATTGGGTCGACTGGCAAAAGAGAAACTGCCTTCTCCATCGGCTCGACGGCGTCCTCAAACCGGCCTAACCGGTAATAGACCCAGCCAAGGCTGTCTGCGATATAGCCGCTATTGGGACGTTCTGCGACGGCGGTTTCGATCATGCCCAAGGCTTCATCAAGCTTGATCTGCTGTTCAACCAAAGCGTAGCCCAGATAGTTCAGCACATCAGGTTGGTCAGGCGACAACTCAAGCGCTTTGCGGAAGTCTTCTTCCATGCTTGTCATGTTTTTCTGCCGCTCGTGAACGATGCCGCGGGCATAGAATATCGGCCAGGCGCTGCGGTCGATCGTGGCGCGTTGTTCGATGGATCTTGTGTAAGCCGCCACCGCTTCATCATCGCGGCGAACCCGGCTGAGCATGTCGCCATGCGCCGCGTGTACCATCGCGATATCGCCGTGACTTTTGCTAAGCGCGGTCAGAACCTCGACGGCGGCCTCTTCATGGTCATCGGCAAAAAGTGCATCGGCCCGGCCCATCTCGGCGAGAAAGAAGGATGGGTGATCCAGCGGAACTTTTGAATAGGCTTCGGTCGCAAGATCGTATTGCTTGATCTCTTCAAGCAATTCTGCGGTCAAAAGAAGTGTTGCCACGTGGCCAGGGGCTAGATGCTGGGCCATGCGGGCATAGATCAGAACGGTTTCGACAGCGGCGCGGCCATTTACGATCAACGCCATGTTATACAGAACTTCAGCAGCGCCGTCCTGCGGGGACGTGATGAAATCAAACGCGATGTCTTCCCCGGAATTGATCCGGTCTTGCAGATCAAGAAGTTCTGCGCTGAACCGCTGATCAAGCGAGGCCTGAATGAGCGCCAGGGCATCATCGCGCCGTTCAAGCTGGATTAAAACCTGCGCGTGGGTCTCGATGCCGCGCGGGCTGACGGTCAGCGGGCCGTATTTCGTTCCTGACAGGATCGCGTCCGCCGCTTCGAAATCGCCAACCAAGGATAGGGCCAAGGCTTCGTGGTAGTAGGCAAAACTGGCGAAGTCTTCGGTTGCCGCAACTTCTGCAAAGGCCGCAAGCGCATCCGACATTTTGCCTTGCCCGAATATTGCCCAGCCTTTCAGCAACCCATCAAGAAGTTGGGCAAGACTGTCTTCTATCGGGCGCAGATTAGCGACGCGGTCATAGTCTTCATCCTTGAGCGCGGTCGTGTTGAGCACCAGATCCGTGACCTGGTTGGACATCTCGGCCGCTTCAAGACGTTTGGCAACCCGTTCAGCCGCGTCAATATCACCACGTCCGATATAAGCCATGATGGCCTCGGCCTGAAGGCTCAGATTTTGCGGCCCGG
This sequence comes from uncultured Litoreibacter sp., assembly GCA_947493265.1. GTDB lineage: Bacteria > Pseudomonadota > Alphaproteobacteria > Rhodobacterales > Rhodobacteraceae > Litoreibacter. Next base: position 627,816 of record CANLQL010000001.1, read on the forward strand.
ACGCGATGGCTTTGTTGTAGTAGCGCGCGGCGACGTCATAGTCCGACTGCATCGCAGCTTGGCGCGCAGCCAGATAGGACCCGGCATCCTGTGCAAATGTGGGCAAGGACATCGCGGCGCATACCGCAAGTAACGTCGCGAGTTTGGTCTTCTGAGCCATGATACTTGCCTATGCCTTACCTGAGCCTTCGAGTTTGGTTCCGCCATATCTAGGGCGCGCTGGGTCCCATGTCCATGCGCAGGCCGATCACAACCGGTCACTACATGTTGGGATAATTCGGCCCATCGCCACCTTGCGGGGTCGTCCAGACGATGTTCTGGCTGGGGTCCTTGATGTCACATGTCTTGCAGTGAACGCAGTTCTGGAAGTTTATCTGGAACTTCGTGTCCGCACCTTCACCGACAAATTCATAGACGCCGGCCGGGCAATACCGTGCAGATGGACCGCCGAATTTCGGCAGGTTCACATCAACCGGAATGGACGCATCTTTCAGCTTCAGATGCGCAGGCTGGCTTTCTTCATGGTTTGTCATCGCAAAGGACACGTTGGTCAGCCGGTCAAAGCTCAGCACACCATCGGGCTTGGGATAGTCGATTTCTTTGTGCTTGGATGCCTCGCCAGTGGCTTCGGCGTCGGATTTGCCATGCTTGATTGTGCCCAGAAGGGAAAAGCCCAGCGTGTTGGTCCACATATCCATACCGCCCAGACCCAGCGACGCCATCAGGCCGTATTTCGACCAAAGTGGTTTGACGTTGCGCACTTTCTTGAGGTCTTTGCCGATTGGCCCCGTGCGGACTTCGGTATCATACCCGTCCAGCGTATCGCCCGAGCGTCCTTCGCCGATTGCTTCAAACGCAGCCTCTGCGGCGGCTTTGCCGGACAGCATTGCGTTGTGATTGCCCTTGATGCGCGGCACGTTGACCATGCCCGCGGAACAGCCCAAAAGCGCCCCGCCCGGAAAGACGGTTTTTGGCAAGGCTTGCCAACCGCCCTCGGTGATCGCCCGCGCGCCGTAGGCCACGCGTTTGCCGCCTTTCAGAAGCTCCGCCACCATCGGGTGATGCTTGAACCGCTGGAATTCCATGTAGGGGAACAGATGCGGGTTTTCGTAGTTCAGATGCACCACGAAGCCGACATAGACCTGATTGTTGTCCAAGTGATAGATGAACGAACCGCCGCCTGCGTTTTTGCCCAACGGCCATCCCATTGTGTGGGTGACGGTACCTTCTTGGTGCTTTTCCGGGTCGATTTCCCAGATCTCTTTCATACCAAGGCCGTATTTTTGCGGCGCTGAATCGGCATCAAGGTTGTATTTCTCGATCACCTGTTTGGACAGGGAGCCGCGCACGCCCTCAGACAGGAACACGTATTTGCCGTGCAACTCCATGCCGGGTTCGGTGTTTTCACCGATGGAGCCGTCTGCTTCCAGACCGAAGACGCCTGCGACAACGCCTTTGACCTCGCCATTGTCTCCATAAACCAGATCAGAACATGCCATGCCGGGGAAGATTTCAACGCCCATGCCTTCCGCTTGTTCCGCCATCCAGCGGCAAACATTGCCCATGGAGACGATGTAGTTGCCGTGATTGTTCATCAGCGGGGGCATTGGGAAGTTCGGGATACGGATCTGGCCCGCTTCGCCCAGCATGTAGAAATTGTCTTTTTTCACCGGAACCGTGATCGGGGCACCCATGTCACGCCAGTCGGGAAGCAAAGCATCCAGGCCACAAGGATCAAGCACTGCGCCAGACAGGATATGCGCGCCTACTTCGGAGCCTTTTTCCAAAACAACCACGTTCAGATCAGCGTCCAGCTGTTTCAGGCGGATCGCAGCGCTTAGGCCTGCGGGACCCGCTCCGACGATCACAACGTCATATTCCATGCTTTCGCGTTCAATCTCAGCCATCTTGCATACTCCCGGCGCAACAATATTTCTTCGTCAATATCGTTCAACAGGCCCCTTGTAAAATAGGCAAATGCGACGTTGCGTCGAAGCGGCGCGGCGTAGCGTAACAGGCACAGGGTTTTACATGCGCAGGATTTGCAATAGATCGTCTTGAAACACGGTGTCCAAGGGGATGAAAATGTCCGTTTTACGCATGATTTACTTGGGTCTCGCCATCTGGGGCGCGATCCATCCAATGAGCTGGTTTCTGGCCTGGTTTGATGAAAACGGCTTCAGCCTGTCCGGGATGGTCGACGCTTGGCATGTCAACGCGGCCACATCGGGCTTGGTCTGGGACTTGACCATTGCCGCGGTCGCTTTGACCGTCTGGATCATCGCAGAGGTCTATGCCCGTAAGAACTGGTCTGCTTTGATCGCGATACCTGCAACGTTTTGTATCGGCGTCAGCTGCGGCCTGCCGCTTTATCTTTTCCTCCGGACAAGGCCAGTGACCTGATGGACCATTTCCTTTACAAAAACGGCGTTTTGCACGCAGAAGATGTGCCTGTGCCAGATATCGCTGCTGCGGTTGGCGCGCCGTTCTATGTCTATTCGACAGCAACACTGACCCGCCATTTCAAGCTGTTTGACGACGCGCTGGACGGGATGGAGCATTTGGTGTGCTACGCGATGAAGGCCAATTCCAACCAGGCTGTTCTGAAACTGCTGGGCGATCTGGGCGCGGGAATGGATGTTGTGTCGGGTGGCGAATACCGCCGTGCCAAGGCCGCTGGCGTTCCGGGGGATCGGATTGTGTTTTCAGGTGTTGGAAAAACGCGGGAAGAGATGGAGCTGGCCCTGACTGGCGGTATCCGTCAGTTCAACATCGAATCTGAACCGGAAATGCAGCTTCTCAGCAAGGTTGCTACGGAACTGGGCAAAGAAGTTCCTGTGACGATCCGGGTTAATCCGGATGTGGATGCGAAAACGCACGAAAAAATTGCGACAGGAAAATCGGACAACAAGTTTGGTATTCCGATCAGCCGCGCCCGGGAAGTCTATGCCCAAGCAGCCGCGCTGCCGGGTTTGAAAGTCATCGGCATCGACGTGCATATCGGCAGCCAGTTGACACAGCTTGAGCCGTTTGAACTGGCATTTCAAAAAGTAGCTGAACTGACCGAGGTGCTGCGTGCCGACGGGCATGAAATCTCGCGCCTTGATCTGGGTGGTGGGCTTGGCATTCCGTATGAGCGGTCGAACGAGGCACCGCCGTTGCCGGTGGAATTCGGGGCGCTGGTCAAGAAAATGGTCGGCCATCTTGGCTGTGAGATTGAAATTGAGCCGGGCCGCCTGATTGCAGGCAATGCCGGATTAATGGTGTCTGAAGTGATCTATGTGAAATCCGGTGAGGACCGGGATTTTCTGATCATTGATGCGGCAATGAACGATCTGATCCGCCCTGCAATGTATAGCGCGCATCACGACATCATTCCCGTGACAGAGGCCGCGCCGGGCGCGGAACCGGCGACTTATGATGTGGTCGGTCCGGTTTGCGAAAGTGGCGATACCTTTGCAAAGCGTCGCGTCATGCCGGCCGTGGGGCCCGGTGATTTGGTGGCATTTCGTTCGGCCGGTGCATATGGCGCGGTCATGTCGTCTGAATATAATTCCCGGCTGATGATCCCGGAAGTTCTGGTCCATGGCGATCAATTCGCTGTCATCAGGCCTCGTCCGACCTTTGACGAAATGATAAATCGAGATACCATTCCTTCATGGCTTTGACGCTATCACGCGCAGGCCACGGGAGTATCGGATGACGAAGACGCCCATTCCCGCCGGATTGAAGGCTTTGAAAACCCCGCTGAGGTTAACTTGGGCGGGGCTTCTGGCCGAGCGTGTGACACAGGCATTTTGGCCGCTTTGGACCGTTTTGCTGGCGATTTGGGCGGTTTTGATGTTCGAAACGCTCGCAGATGCCTCAAAAACGGTTATTTGGGGGGCGGTGGCCGTTGCCGCGATTGCGTTGACAGCCGCGTCTTTCTACGCAGCCCGACGGTTTCGTTGGCCCAGCCAAGGCGATGCAATGGCCCGTCTGGATGCGGCGATGCCCGGAAACCCGATTACTGCGTATTTTGATTCCCCCGCGATTGGGCGGGAAGATAATGCCGCACTGGGTGTCTGGCAGGCACATTTGGCGCGTATGGAAGACAAGTTGCGCGATGCCAAGCCAGTGGGTGGGGATTTGCGGGTATCGCGCCGTGATCCCTACGCTTTGCGCTACATCGCGCTTCTTGGGTTCGTAATGGCGCTTGGGTTCGGGTCGGTTTGGCGATCCGATGTGGGCCTTGGCCCTGCGACCGCTGGCAGCGGGGCACTGGCCACCGGCCCAAGTTGGGAAATCTGGATCGAACCGCCGCTCTATACAGGTAAACCCAGCCTCTACCTGAATGATATCGAACAAGCCCGGCTCAGCGTGCCGAAAGGCAGTGATGTCATCGTGCGTCTTTACGGTGACCTCAGCCAACTGACGCTGTCTGAATCCATCTCTGACGGCGCGGTGATTGAACCGGGTCAGCCCAGCTATGATCTAACCGTCGAACAGGCGGGCAGTCTTGCTATTGATGGGGCGGACGGTACGCGGTGGGACATTGGTGTGCTGCTTGACGCCCGGCCAACTGTTGAGATGAACGGCGCTTTGGAGCGGAAGGTTAATGGCGAACTGGCGCTGCCCTTCGCGGCATCTGATGATTACAGCGTGGAACGTGGACAGGTCAAAATAACCCTCGATCTGCCAGGTATCGAACGTCGCTACGGGCAAGTCGTTGACCCGGAGGCGCGCCCTGATCTGATTTTGGATCTGCCGATGCCGTTTGCGGGCGATAGATCCGAATTTACCGAAACGCTGATCGAAAACCTGTCGGAACATCCCTGGGCAGGGCTTGCAGTCCAGTTTGAGCTGACCGTTGAGGACGCGCTGGATCAATCCAGCGATATTCTGGTCGTGAACGAGGTGTTGCCGGGGCGGCGGTTCTTCCAGCCCATTGCGAAGGCCGTTGTCGAACAGCGGCGCGATATCCTTTGGTCGATGGAAAACGCGGAACGTGTGGGGGATATCCTGCGTACGATCACCTTTGATCCCGAAGGCTTCTTTCCAAACGAACAGGCGTTTCTGACGATCCGGCGCGCGATCACGATCCTTGATTTGACCCGCGAATATGGGCTGGATCTGGAGAAGCGTGACGAAGTGGCTGAGATGCTGTGGAACGCCGCAATGCTGCTGGAACTGGGTCGGGTCAAAGACGCGCTTGAGCGGTTGCAACGCGCGCAAGAACGCTTGTCGGAGGCCATGAAAGACGGTGCGACCGACGAAGAGATCGCCGAGCTTATGCAAGAGCTGTCAGAGGCGATGCAGGAATATATGAACCAGCTCGCGCAGAATTCGGAGCCTCAGGATCAGCAAAACGCGCAGAACCAGCAAAGCCAGGAAATCACCGGCGATCAGTTGCAAGAAATGCTCGACCGTATTCAGGAGCTAATGGAAGAAGGCCGCATGGAAGAGGCCGAACAGCTGCTGGCTGAGCTGATGGAAATGATGGAAAATATGCAGGTCGCTGAAGGCCAGCAAGGCCAAGGCCAACAAGGGCAGCAGGGCCAGCAGTCGATGGAAGACCTTCAGCAAACATTGCGCGACCAGCAAGGCCTCAGCGATGAGGCGTTTCGCGACCTTCAGGAACAATTCAACCCAGACGCGCAAGCCGGTGAAAACCAAGACAATGAAGGGCGCAACGGCGGTCAGGGGCGCGGCCAAAGCCATGAAGGCCAAGGGGGCCAAGGTCAGGCAGAAGGACAAGGTGACGGACAAGAAAGTCAGGACGGCCAACAGGGCAGTGAAGGGTCACTGGCCGATCGTCAGGAACAATTGCGCCGCGAATTGAACCGCCAAAGACAAAACCTGCCAGGAGCAGGTACGCCGGAAGGCGATGCCGCCCGGGAAGCTTTGGGTCGCGCCGGTGAAGCGATGGATGATGCCGAAGAGGCATTGCGCGATGACCGGACAGCGGACGCGCTAGGGGCCCAATCAGAAGCGATGGATGCCCTGCGGGAAGGCCTGCGCAATTTGGGCGAAGCAATGGCGCAGCAGCAACAAGGCGGGCAGCAAGGCCAGAATGACGGTCAGTTCTCTGAGCAGACACGCGACCCGTTGGGGCGCGATTCCGGGCAGTCCGGCCAGATTGGCTCAGAGGGCAATATGCTGCAAAGTGAAGATTCTCGGCGCAAGGCGCGTGAATTGATGGACGAAATTCGCAAAAGATCGTCCGAGCAGAACCGCCCAGAGCTGGAAAAAGACTATCTTAACAGGTTGCTGGACCGCTTTTAGAGGCTAGGAACCTTCGCCCGTCTCGCCGGTCATTTGCTGAACTAGGCCTTGCGCAATGCCATCTAGCCAGATCCGCGCCGCATTCACGCTGGCAACATAGCTTTCCATGACCCCTGCAAGCGACGGCACGCTTTCCACAATTTGCGGCGCAAGGACGTAAAGCAGAAACAGCACAACAACCACGAAGATAATCAGCAGGAAGCCTGTTCTGAACCCGCTTTTATGGGCAGCGACCGCTTCTTCATCGACAATCTCGTTCTCATCGCCTGATGCGGCTTCAAGTGTTGAGTTAATTTCATCGATATCGGGGAAGATGCCGCCTTTTTGTGCTTGCTCACCCTTTGTGGGGGCCGCTGCAAGCGGGGCAACATCCTCATCCTCAAAGTCTTCCAAAGCTTCTGAATTCTCGCTGACCATATCGGACAGGTCGGAGAACAGCTTTTCGTCATCTTGCGCGTCATTCAGACCCAGATCAGTCTGGGTTTCCAGATTGCCTGCCTCGGCTGCACGCGCTTGGGTTTCGCGCTCCACTTCTTCGTGGATAATGCTCAGCGCTTCGGGATCAATGCTTGAACGCTGGGACGGCTCCGGGTCTTCTGGGGTCTCAGATGGGGCGTCCATTGCAGGTGCGGGTTCCGGCGTCGTTTCCTTTGCGCCTGGCTGAAACCATGTATTGTCGCAGTTCGAACACTGCACGTCCCGGCCTTCGATCGGGATCAGATCAGCTTCAACTTCGTACTCTGCGTTGCAATTTGGGCAAATCAGCCGCATGATTGTTCCCGTTTCTGTATTCTTGGGTTCGCGCATCCCACTGTCATTGGCCGACCTTATCGCGGCAAAACTCCTAATCCAAGCATTGTTGTCGCTGCCCGGTTGTAACTGCGCCGTGGCGTGGCATAACTGTGTCAAATGAACGGGAGCAACCCTGCGTGCTAGAGCTAGACAACATCTCCTACAGCTATGGCGGTGAGGACATTCTGACGGATGTGAACCTGACCATGGCACCGGGGTCATTTCATTTTCTGACAGGCCCATCCGGGACGGGTAAATCGACAATCCTGAAACTTTGCTACCAGGAATTGATGCCGGATCGCGGTGCTGTGCGCGTGTTTGACCAAGACGTCAAAACCCTGACGCGGGACGAAATCGCCCTCAGTCGGAGGCGGATCGGTGTCGTGCATCAGGACTGCCAATTCCTTGATCATCTGAGCGTGGAGGAAAACATCCTCTTGCCCTTGGTGGTCGCCCGGCGGGATGTTTCAGATCAGCAGGAAAACCTGAACGAATTGCTTGCATGGGTTGGTCTTGAGAAAGTGCGCCGTGCGAAACCACCATCCCTGTCAGGCGGCGAACGTCAGCGGATGGCTGTCGCCCGTGCGGTGATAATGGATCCCGACATTATTTTGGCTGATGAGCCGACTGGCAACGTTGATTGGGATATGTCGGTGCGACTTCTCACGCTATTGATAGAATTGAACAAAATGGGAAAATCGGTGTTGCTTGCAACGCATGATCTGAACCTGATCCGAACGGCAAAGTCCAATATCCCTGTGCGTGTATTGCGGATTGCCAACAAAAACCTTCAATCCGGTGGGGCAGACCTGTGAACGCGTTGGCCCGCCTTCAGGAGGTCGTTGGAAAACTGCCAGCGATGTCTGAGCCACCGCAATCGGACCGGTTGGTGCCGCCAACGGGTTTCACGGCCCTTCTCACCACATTTACGGCTGGTGCGATGGCGTTTCTGGCGGTGTTCACCTTGGCACTTTCCCTGGCCACGGGACGGGTTGCGGATCGCTGGGCCAACGAGTTGAGCCAAAGCTCAACAATTCGCATTTCCGCCCCGGCCGAAGAGATGGAGGCGCAGACAAGCGCTGTTTTGCAAGTGCTGGAGACAACAAGCGGTGTCGCTTTCGCGCGGGTTCTGGGCAACGAGGAACAGCGCGTTCTGCTCGAGCCTTGGTTCGGTGCGGATTTGCCTCTGGATGATCTGCCGATCCCGCGTTTGATCGAGGTGATCGAGGAAGAAGATGGCTATGACCCGGAGGGGCTGCGTTTGCGTCTTTCAGCCGAAGCCCCGGGGGCGTTTCTGGACGATCACACCCGCTGGCGCAGGCCGCTGGTGTCGGCTGCAAACTCGCTCAGAATGCTTGGCTGGACAGCCCTTGTGCTTATTGGTCTATCGATGGCTGCAATGGTGACGCTTGCTGCGCGCGCAGCACTCGCGGCCAATGCGCAAGTGATCCGGGTGACCCGCCTGGTCGGCGCGCGCGATACCTATATTGCCAGTGCATTTGTGCGCCGTTTCACGCTTCGCGCCTTCTACGGCTCACTTCTGGGGGCCGCATTAGCGATGATCATCGTTGCGTTCTTGCCGGAGCCTTCGGACCGGGACGCGTTTTTGACCGGAATTGGATTTCGCGGGTGGTCCTGGATCTTACCGCTGCTGATCCCGCCATTTTGTGCAATTGTCGCATTCTTGGCCACCAGACGAGCGGCATTTCGCACTTTGAACGAGGTTACCTGATACATGGCATATGCGATCCAATGGCTCCGCTCGCTGGTGTTCAACGCCAATATCTATGTCGCAATGCTGGTTTTGGGCATCGTCTTTTTCCCCTACGCGCTGGCGTCGCGCGAAGGTGCGCGGAAAGCCTGCCTGACCTATTGCCGCTGGGTCAGATGGAGCGCGAGCTGGATGATCGGGCTACATACGGAAATTCGGGGAATCCCACCGCAGGACGCCGCACTTGTCGCGGCAAAGCACCAGTCCTTTCTGGACGTCATCTTGATTTTCGGCTCTGTGCCGCGTGGCAAGTTCATCATGAAAGCGCTGCTGAGCTATGCACCGATTATCGGGCAATACGGACTGCGGATCGGCTGTGTGCCCGTTAATCGCGGGAAACGCGGGGCCGCCATCGACAAGATGCTGGAAGACGTCCGATCGGGCGCGCAAGACCCCGGGCAATTGATTATTTATCCGCAAGGAACGCGCGTCGCGCCGGGCAGCTACAAGCCCTACAAGATTGGCACATTTCTTCTTTACGATCAGATGAAACAACCCTGCGTTCCAGTGGCTATCAATGCGGGTGTGTTCTGGCCGAAACGGGGCGTCTACCGCAAGCCCGGCACAGTCGTGATTGAATACCTGCCCGCGATTGAACCGGGGTTGGGCAAGGCTGAATTTCTGGCGCGATTGGAAAGCGACGTTGAGGGAAATTCCAACCGATTGATGGCAGAAGCCGGTTTCAAAATGGCCGCCGAATGACGGAGTTCGTCGAAACGACCGAGGCGCTGGAAGCGATATATGGCACGCCGGGTGACGCGTCCTTGGTCAAGGTTGCGCGACAAATGACCCCGCTTTATCGCGCCTGGATCATGGCGTCGAAATTCTGCGTTCTCAGCACGGTTGGCCCAGACGGCACGGATGCCTCCCCCCGCGGTGATGACGGCCCGGTTGTTCAGGAGCTTGATCCCCAGACGCTTGCGATGCCGGATTGGCGCGGCAATAACCGTTTGGATTCGCTTCGAAATATCGTCACCGACGGTCGGGTGTCGCTGATGTTTATGGTGCCCGGGTCAAACAATGTTGTGCGTATTAACGGTACAGCGAAGTTGTCCGTGGAACCTGAACTGCGCCAGCGGTTTGCCCGCAATGACGTGCTGCCAGCGACTGTAATTGTGGTGTATATCGCCGAGATCTATACCCAATGCGCCCGGGCCTTGCTGCGGTCTGGTCTTTGGACAGGGGATCAAAGTGACGGTCTTCCCAGCGTCGGGGATATCCTTCGGGAAATGACCGACGGGCGCATTGACGGGGCCGCCTATGATGCGGAATGGCCGGGCAGGGCGTCAAAAACGATGTGGTAGCCCAGCTTACGCAGCGAGGCCCTTTTTCCCGAGACCTAGGTACTTCTCACGGCGATCTTTGACCAGATCAGCCGGGTTCATCCCGTCCATTTCAGCCAGAAGGTTGATGATCGTTTTGCCGACAGATTTGATCGTATCGGACTTGCCACGCTGGGCCCCGCCGAACGGCTCCTTGATGATCATGTCGCATACGCCAAGCTTTTTGAGGTCTTGCGCGGTCAGGCGCAGCGCTTCGGCTGCTTCGCGCATTTTCTCTGCGTCTTTCCACAGGATCGAGGCGCAGCCTTCGGGGCTGATCACGGAATAGATCGAATGCTCCAACATCGCGACTTTGTTGGCTGTTGCGAAGGCCACCGCCCCGCCAGATCCGCCTTCACCAATGATAACTGAAACCAGCGGCACGCCGATTTCCAGGCATTTCTGTGTGGACCGCGCGATGGCTTCCGACTGGCCGCGTTCTTCCGCGCCTTTTCCGGGATATGCGCCGGGGGTATCGACCAGTGTGACGACGGGCAGGCCAAACTTGTTCGCCAGCTCCATCAGGCGGATTGCCTTGCGGTAGCCTTCCGGGCGCGCCATGCCAAAATTGCGTTCGATCCGGGTTTTGGTGTCATGGCCTTTTTCATGGCCCATCACGATCACGGATCGTCCGTCGATGCGGCCCAATCCCCCCATGACCGAATGGTCGTCGGCAAAGTTCCTGTCACCGGCAAGCGGCGTGTATTCGTCAAACAGCGCTTCAATATAGTCTTTGCAATGGGGTCTATCAGGATGACGGGCCACCTGACATTTGCGCCAAGGTGTGAGGTCCTTGTAAAGGTCGGCCAGCAGCTTTTCGGCTTTGTCGTCCAGTGCTTTGGCCTCAGCCTCCACGTCCATATCTTCATTTGCGCGCGCAAGGGCCCGAAGCTCTTCGGCTTTGCCTTCGATCTCTGCCAAAGGTTTTTCAAAATCAAGGTAGTGTGTCACGTGTTGCTCCCGCCGCGTTGTGACCCCCTATATGGCGTCGCAAACGGGCGGATGCAACAATTGGAAGAGCTCAGCGATTGATCATTTCATATTGTTTGACGATCACTTCGGCCTGTTTGATCGATGCGATATCGACCAAGCGGCCTTTGTAGACCGTCGCCCCTTCGCCGTTGGCTTTTGCAGTTTCCATTGCGGCAAGGATTTCGCGCGCTTCGGTTACTTGGGCATCTGAGGGGGTAAAAACCTCGTTCGACAGGGCGATTTGTTTGGGGTGGATTGCCCATTTGCCGACCATTCCCAGCACGGCAGACCGGCGGGCCTGCGCCCGAAACCCTTCATCATCGGAGAAATCACCGAACGGGCCGTCTACTGGCAAAACACCATGTGTTCGGGCTGCTGCCACGATCTTGGCTTGTGCCCAATGCCACGGGTCAGACCAATGGTGATTGCCGTCTTGCAGCATGTAGTAGTTTTCCTGCGTCCCGCCAATCCCGGTGGTCTGCATCCCCATGGAGGCGGCGAAATCCGCAGCCCCGAGGCTGATCGCCTGCAAGCGTGGAGACGCTGCCGCGATCTCGTTTACATTTGCGATGCCAGCGGCGCTTTCGATGATGACCTCGAAGCTGATTTGTTTCTTGCGCCCTTTCGCGGCCTCAATCGCCGTGACCAAAGCGTCGACCGCATAGATGTCCGCAGCACAGCCCACCTTTGGGATCATGATCTGGTCGAGCCGTTCTGAAGAATTTTCCAACAAATCAACAACATCACGATACCAGTATGGCGTGTCCAACCCGTTGATCCGAACGGACAGATGCTTGGTATTCCAATCCACATCGCCAATGGCTTGGATGATATTCTCACGCGCCTGCGCCTTGTCGTCCGGGGCGACGCTGTCTTCCAGATCAAGGTTAATGACGTCCGCAGCTGAGGCCGCCATCTTTTCGAACAGAGCCGTGCGGGATCCAGGCCCAAACAATTGACAACGGTTCGGGCGGGCAGGTGTGGCGGGTTGCAGGCGAAAGCTCATGATCTGGATTCTCTAAGTAAGGAAATTACGCTGTGGTTGCGTATTCTGTTAGGATATTGCGTGCCATCGCGCAAGTGCTGCGCTGCGGCAATTCCCTACCCCGTCCGAATTCCCTACTGCAAATCGCTGAATGCCTTTGTCATCCGTGCAACGGCGTCTTCGATATAGCTGCGTGGCATCGCAAGGTTGAACCTGTGGAAGGTCTCCCCTCCTGTGCCGAAGGTTGAACCGGGGCTGCCACCAATTTTGGCGTCCTTGCGGATACGGTTGGTGATCTCATCCGGGGTCATTCCCGTGCCAGAGAAATCTACCCAGGCAAGATAGGTGGATTCCAAATTCATGGAGGACAGGCCAGGCAGCGCATTGATCCCGGCGTCAAAAACCTCCCGATTGCCTTTCAGGTATTCGCAAAGGGCGGTGACGTAGTCTTCCCCTTCTGGCGTATAGGCTGCTTTCGTCGCCACGATCCCCGGGGCGGCCGCCTGATATTCGGTCATCACGATGCGACGTTTGTAAGCGGCATGCAGCACCGGGTCAGCGATGATCGTTTGGCCCGTCCGAAGACCCGGCAAGTTGAAGGTTTTCGAGGCGGCTGTCACGGTGACGATCCGGTCACGATGTTCCGGTGCGGCCAGGTCCATCGGGATATGTTTTGCCGGGGCGTAAACCAGATCTGCATGAATTTCGTCGGAAATGATGATCAGGTTATGCGCGGCTGCGAAATCAGCGATCTGGCGCATTTCGTCTTTCGTCCAGACGCGGCCAGAAGGGTTTTGCGGCGCGCAGACCAGAAGCAGCTTTACGCCAGGGTCCAACGCAGCAGCGGCGCGATCCAAATCAAGCTCATACCGACCGTCGACCAAGGCAAGCGGCAATTCGATGGGGCGGCGTTCAGCCCGAAGGGTTTTGAGGCGGAATTCATGGTAAACGGGTGTGAAATAGGCGACGCCTTCGCCGATCTCGGTCCAGGTATCAATCGCCATGCCGATCGCGTGGCCCAACCCTTGTACGGTAATGATCCAGTCAGGATCAATTTCCCAGCCGTGTCGGTGGTTCATCCACCACACAATTGCGTTGTTATAACCGTCCTCGTCGAAGCCGTATCCATAAAGTGCGTGGTCGGCATAGGTGCGCATGGCATCTGCGACGCAAGGCGCTGTTTCAAAGTCACTGTCAGCGATCCACATGGCCAAGCCATCGTCAGGGGAAACTCCGGAAAATGCTTCAAGCTTGTCCCATTTGCCGCAGTATGTGCCGCGGCGTTCGATGATTTTGTCAAAGTTCATGGGGGGCCTCCTGTTGTTGCACGGAAACTCGCGCCGTTCGGATCGAAGTACAAGGGGAAAACCTCTGGCTTGCGGTAACCTTTTTGAGCGACTATTTGGGAGCCATGAAATTGCCGATCCTGATCCATCCCGACCCACGGTTGAAGAAGAAAGCCGCCCCGGTGGCCGATATTTCGGACAAGCTTCGGGTGTTGGCGGACAATATGTTGTCGACGATGTATGACGCGCCGGGGATCGGCCTGGCCGCACCGCAGGTTGGCATCCTTGAACGCCTGATTGTGCTGGATTGCGTGAAGGGCGAAGGCGAAGCGCCGCGCCCGCTGGTGATGTTCAACCCGGAAGTGGTTGCCGCGTCGGATGATCTGAATACCTATGAAGAAGGATGTTTGTCCATTCCGGAACAATTCGCCGATGTCACCCGCCCCGCAGAGGTGACAGTTGCCTGGCTTGATGCGGACGGCAATCCACAGCAAGAAGACTTCGACGGGCTATGGGCGACCTGTGTGCAGCACGAGATCGATCACCTTGAGGGCAAGTTGTTCATCGACTACCTCAAGCCGTTGCGTCGCCAGATGATCACCCGCAAGATGGTCAAACTTAAGCGCGAGATGGCGCGGACGTGATCCGCTCGATCGTTCAGCATCCGGACGCACGACTGCGGGAGGTTTGCACGCCGGTTCTTGAGGTAGATGCGGACCTTCGCGCTTTGGCAGCAGATATGCTTGAGACGATGTATGATGCGCCCGGTCGCGGGCTGGCCGCCCCTCAGGTTGGTGTCTTGGCCCGCCTTTTCGTGATGGATGCCACGTGGAAAGACGGGGAGCCATCACCATACGTTTTCATCAATCCAGAAATTCTTGCCGAGGCGCAGGACATGCAAACGAATACCGAAGCTTGCCTGTCCATCGCAGACACTGAAATTGAGGTGACGCGCCCTGCCTGGGTCACGCTGATGTGGATGGATTTAGACGGCGAGGTTCAGCGTCGCAGGTTTGACGGGTTTGAAGCGGCCTGTATTTGTCATGAAATTGATCACCTGCACGGTCGGTTGATCGTCGATTTTGAGGAGGCTGCATGAGCTATTCATTCCTGCCCTGGCCCGATAAGCGCCTGAAAACACCCGCCGAGCCGGTCGCCGAGATCACTGACGAGACGCGTGCAATCTGGAATGAAATGATCGAAATGATGGATGCGATGCCCGGTGTCGGGCTGGCAGCGCCTCAGATTGGGGTGATGCAACGCTTGATCGTGGTCGATGCGTCTGACGAACGGGGCAAGGCAATTCGCATGGCGAACCCGGAAATTCTGCATGCCAGCGAGTTTATGCGTGATCATGAAGAAGGCAGTCCAAATCTGGAAGGTGTGTCCGCCACGGTGTCGCGCCCACGGGCAGTAACGATCCGTTATATGAATGAAGATGGCGTGATGGATCGCAAGGATTTCGTCGATCTTTGGGCCACGTCGGTGCAGCACCAGATCGATCATCTGGACGGGAAAATGTATTTTGACCGGATCAGCCGAACCAAACGCGACATGCTGATCAAGAAGGCCAGAAAGCGCGCGAAATGAAGATCGTGTTCATGGGCACTCCGGAGTTTTCAGTTCCGGTGCTTGAGGCGTTGGTTTCCGCGGGCCACGAAGTCTTGTGCGCATATTGTCAGCCGCCCCGGCCGGCAGGGCGTGGCAAGAAAGACCGTCGATCCCCGGTTCAGAACATGGCAGAGGCTTTGGGGATCGATGTTCGGCACCCGGTCAGTTTGAAGACCGCAGACGCGCAGGCGGAATTTGCGGCGCTTGACGCTGATATCGCCGTGGTCGTGGCCTACGGGTTGATCCTGCCGCAGGTAGTTTTGGATGCGCCGAAACATGGCTGTCTGAATATTCACGCATCACTTTTGCCAAGATGGCGGGGGGCGGCCCCGATCCACCGGGCGATCATGGCAGGAGATGCAAAAACCGGGGTTTGCGTGATGCAGATGGAAGCCGGTTTGGATACGGGTCCGGTGCTTTTGCAGCGCGACATCGACATTGGTCCTGAGGAAACAACCGGCGCGCTGCATGATCGTCTCTCGGCGCTTGGGGCGGCTGCGATTGTTGATGCGTTGGTGCAATTTGACGGGTTGGTGCCCGTGCCACAGCCCTCTGACGGGGTAACTTATGCGGACAAGATCGACAAAGCGGAAGCGCGCGTCGATTGGTCAAAGCCTGCCGCAGAGATTGATCGCCAGATCCGCGGGCTATCCCCGTTCCCCGGCGCGTGGTGCGAAATCAGCGGGGAGCGGGTGAAACTGCTTGGATCGCGCGTCTGTGATGGCTCCGGTCAGCCGGGGCAGGTCCTTGGTGGCTTTTGCGTCGCCTGCGGCGATGGTGCGGTTGAGATCACGCGGGCCCAGCGGGCCGGAAAACGTGCGGTAACAGCAGAGGAACTTTTGCATGGCGCGCCGCTTCCGGACACGCTTGGTTAGGGTTTAAACGGGGCCATTCCAGCGCGGGCCAGCTCATCCGCGCGTTCGTTTTCCGGATGGCCTGCATGGCCTTTGACCCATTCCCATGTAACCTGGTGGCGCGATTGCGCTTCATCCAACCTGCGCCACAGATCTTCGTTTTTGACAGGCTTCTTGGTGGAGGTTTTCCAGCCTCGCCGTTTCCATCCGAAGATCCATTCGGTGATTCCGCCTTTCACATAGGCACTGTCGGTGACGATGGTCAGTTGGCTTGGGCGCTCCAAGGCTTCCAATGCGTTGATCGCTGCCAAAAGCTCCATGCGATTGTTGGTTGTGTCCGCCTCA
This sequence comes from uncultured Litoreibacter sp., assembly GCA_947493265.1. Taxonomy (GTDB): domain Bacteria; phylum Pseudomonadota; class Alphaproteobacteria; order Rhodobacterales; family Rhodobacteraceae; genus Litoreibacter. Next base: position 644,018 of record CANLQL010000001.1, read on the forward strand.
CCGCCCTGCAATTCGCGGGTTTTTACGACCGTGTCGCCGTCGCGCGCGATCAAGAGCGCACCCCAACCACCGGGACCGGGATTGCCCGAACAGGCTCCGTCTGTGTAGGCAAAAAGTTCAGCCATCCGACAGGACGATAATAAATGGCGCAACGGTGCCATCAAGGCCGGGTTCTTCGCCTTTGCGCCGAGTGCGCGGGACAAAGCCGGCATCGCTGAGCAATCCGATCAACTCGTCCTCTTGATAGTAGCTGTAGAAACGCCCGATCTTGTCGCGGGCGACGTCATCGCCAAGCTTGGTGCCGATGTGGAACATTCCGCCTGGTTTCAGAGCGTCGCGCAAAGCCGCCAAGTGGCGCGGCATATCCGCCTTTGGCGCATGAAGAAGCGAAAAGTTCGCCCAGATACCGTCGTAGATATCGGTGCCACTGATGTCGTCGAACAGAGCCAGTTTTGCATTGATCCCGTAGGTGTCCCGGGCGAACCGGACCATTTCCTCGGACGCATCGGTTGCTGTGACTTGAAAGCCTGCATTTTGCATCATCGCCGCAGAATTGCCGGGGCCGCAGCCTAGATCCAGCACGTGACCCCCCGGCGCAACAGCGTCCATGAAGGCCAGCAGATCTGCGCTGGGCACGTCGTCGCCCAAAATTTTGGCGTAGTCATTCACGCGCGCGTTGTAGACGGCAATGGTTTCGTCATCACTCATGCCAGAAAGCCCACAAACAGACAGGCCAGCACGATCACGGTGAGAAGTGCCCGCAGCTTTATCCACCACGGAGGGGTGAGCCCCCAGCCTGCAAATTGCACATCACATGTGAAGACGAAAACATACCCTGCAAGCAGCGCCGACATTGCCCGGGCCTCACCGCCGCCTACGGTAAAGAACGCCCAGAGCGCGGGCAGGGTGCTTAGCGCATAAGGCTTCCAGCCATCGGATTTGGTGGCATAGCCCCACAACACGCCGGACATGAAGCACAGGATGACAGTGCCGTAAGAAATCAGGATGAACCGCGCATTGAACCGTTGGCCAAGCAGATCGGTCGTGAAATCTGACAATGCCGGGACCAGCACGCCCAATGCGCCCCACAGAAATGGCAGCAGGCCTGCAAGACCAAGATATAGCGCAGGGCGAGGTATCTGGCTCATGCGGCAGGCTCGCGCAGGACGCGAGGGACTTTGAATTCGACGTTTTCCACGGCTGTTTCGACGATCTCTACTTTCGTGTCGTAGCGGGATTTGAAGGCGTCGATCACCTCGTTGATTAGAACTTCCGGGGCAGAGGCCCCAGCAGTAATGCCCATAGACGTGATGCCATCAAGCGCGCGCCAGTCAATATCGTCTGCGCGTTGAACCAATTGGCTATAGCTGCATCCGGCCTTTGCGCCCACTTCGACCAACCTTTTGGAATTGGACGAATTTGGTGCTCCGATCACCAACATAGCGTCTGTTTTTTGTGCCATCGCTTTGACGGCTTCTTGCCGGTTGGTGGTGGCGTAGCAGATGTCTTCTTTGTGCGGTCCGACGATATTGGGAAAGCGGGCTTGCAGCGCCGCGACGATATCGATCGTGTCGTCAACAGACAGGGTCGTCTGGGTCACGAAAGCCAGCTTATCCGGATCGCGCGGTGTGATGGTTGCCACATCCTGCGGGGTTTCCACCAGGATCACTTCACCTTCGGGCAACTGGCCCATCGTGCCAACAGTTTCAGGGTGACCTTCATGGCCGATCATGACCATTTGAAGGCCGTTCTGATGGTGTCGGTCCGCTTCGATATGGACCTTGGACACAAGCGGGCAGGTGGCATCAACATAGACCATTTCGCGGCTTACCGCCTCGGCCGGGACGGATTTCGGAACACCATGGGCAGAGAAGATCACCGGCCGGTCATCGGGGCATTCTTCAAGCTCTTCGACGAAGATCGCCCCTTTGTCGCGCAACGCGTCGACCACGAATTTGTTGTGAACGATTTCGTGGCGCACGTAGACCGGAGCGCCCCATTTCTCCAACGCCATTTCGACGATCTTGATCGCACGGTCCACGCCTGCGCAAAATCCGCGCGGGGCTGCCAAATATAGGGTCAGAGGGGGTTTGGTCATATCTCGGCACTCCTGCTTGTTACAGGTAAATGCTTGTGCAGGTCAGGTCCAGAGGTATGAGGTGAAAACCGGCGCGCCAAAGGCTGCGCCGGGTTTCGCAATTTGTTAATCGGCTTGTTCTTCGACAGCTTCGTTCGGCGCGAAATCGCCTTCACGTGGTGGTCTGCCAATGACGTCGCGCAATTCGTCCAATTCGATGAAATTGTCGGCCTGGCGGCGAAGCTCGTCCGAGATCATTGGCGGGTTGGAACGGATCGTTGACACAACCGACACCCTAACGCCTTTGCGCTGCACAGCCTCGATCAGCGGTCTGAAGTCGCCGTCTCCGGAAAACAGCACGATATGATCGACGTAGGGTGCGAGTTCCATCGCATCCACAGTCAATTCGATATCCATGTTGCCTTTGACTTTACGGCGGCCTTCGCGGTCCGTGTATTCCTTGGCTGGCTTGGTCACCATGGTGAAGCCATTGTAGTGCAGCCAATCAACCAGCGGGCGAATTGGAGAGTAGTCGTCGTTTTCCAGAAGTGCTGTGTAATAAAAAGCACGCAACATCTTTCCGCGACGCATGAATTCGTGCCTAAGAAGTTTGTAATCTATATCAAACCCCAAAGACTTTGCAGCGGCATACAAATTTGACCCATCAATAAACAAGGCCAACCGCTCGTCTTTATAGAACATTAATTATCCTTCCGATCAGGGCTATAGTGATCAATGTACCGTGAGTGTGTTTGGTTCGAAATCTTTAGCCCGCCGACTATACATAAGGAAAAATAAAATTGTCACAATACACGTTTAGCGGTAACACCACCTTCGTAGCCTATGTGGCGCTAGGAAGTAACGCAACGTCACCGGACAAATCGCGTGTAGAAGTCATCCTTGAAGCAATCGGGACGCTTGAAGGTGAGTCTATCAAAATTCTCTCCCAAAGTCGATTGTTTGAAACGCCCGCGTTTCCGCCAGGCAATGGTCCGGACTTCATCAACGCTGCGATTTGCTTGGAAACCGACCTGTCTGCCGAAGACTTGTTGGCCCGCCTTCACGCCGTTGAAAACGATTTCGGCAGACAGCGTCGGGTGCGTTGGGAAGCCCGCAGCCTGGACTTGGATTTGTTGGCCTACGGGGACGAAGTTTTGCCGGATCACGATACCTTTGTGCGGTGGTCCGGCCTGCCTTTGGAGCAGCAAATGGTCGAAGCCCCTGACACGCTTTTGTTGCCGCATCCGCGCTTGCAGGACAGGGGTTTTGTGCTTGTCCCGCTGAATGACATTGCCCCAGATTGGCGTCACCCGATCCTTGGAAAGACCGTCTCGGAAATGCTTGCAGACCGTCCAGAGGCCGAAAAAGCGGAAATTCTGCCTGTTTCCTGATGGATTAACGGGGTTTTGAGGTTGTCAACGCCAAGCTGAGGGCATAAATCAACAGCTTGAACATTCCTGCAAATGACTGGAGTCGCTTATGGCCCGCGTAACGGTAGAAGATTGCGTCGATAAAGTTCCGAACCGCTTTGAGCTGGTGATGCTTGCGTCGCATCGGGCGCGTGAAATCTCGGCGGGTGATGCGGTCACCGTTGATCGTGACAATGACAAGAACCCTGTCGTGTCCTTGCGTGAGATCGCGGAAGAGACCCAGACAGCGGACGCATTGCGCGAGCGGATGATCGAAAGCAACCAGACACAGATCGAAGTTGATGAGCCTGAAGAAGACGCAATGGCGCTTCTCATGGGTGTTGAGCAGGACAAGCCTGCCTCTGACGACATGTCGGAAGAGAAATTGTTGCGCGCGCTGATGGAAGCTCAGGAGCAGAAGTAAGCCCCGCAAGGAAGGTGGCGGACCAAGAATGATTGATGTCGAAGACCTGATCAATCTGGTCCGTAACTACAACCCAAATACAAATGATGCGCTGATCCGTGAGGCTTATGCCTACGGGATGAAGATGCATGAAGGGCAGACGCGCCATTCCGGCGAGCCCTATTTCAGCCACCCGATCGAAGTGGCCGCACTTCTGACCGAACAACAGCTGGACGATGCGACGATCATCACGGCGCTGCTCCATGATACGATCGAAGACACGAAATCGACTTTTGGCGAGGTTGAGAAACGTTTCGGTCTGGAAATCGCGGAACTTGTCGATGGCGTGACAAAGCTGACCAACCTGCAATTGTCCTCGTCCGAGGCCAAGCAGGCTGAAAACTTCCGCAAACTGTTCATGGCAATGTCGAAGGACTTGCGGGTGATCCTGGTCAAACTCGCTGACCGTCTGCACAACATGCGCACGATCAAGCACATGGTCCCGGAGAAGCAGGTCAAGAAATCCCGTGAGACGATGGATATCTACGCGCCACTAGCCGGCCGCATGGGGATGCATTGGATGCGCGAAGAGCTTGAAGACCTGTCTTTTCGGGTTCTCAACCCGGAAGCGCGGGCCTCGATCATTCGACGTTTCATTACTTTGCAAAAAGAAACCGGCAATCTGGTGCCAAAGATCACCGAAGACATTCGCACTGTTCTGGGGCGTGCTGATCTTGAGGCTGATGTTTCCGGGCGTGCAAAGAAGCCCTATTCGATCTGGCGCAAGATGGAAGAAAAGAAGCAAGGCTTCTCGCGGCTGTCCGATATTTACGGCTTCCGGGTGATCACCAGCTCTGACGAAGACTGCTACCGCGTGCTTGGGGCGATCCATGGGCGCTGGCGGTCTGTGCCGGGGCGTTTCAAAGACTATATCAGCCAGCCAAAATCCAATGGCTACCGCTCCATCCATACAACCGTGTCAGGCCGTGATGGTAAACGGGTTGAGGTGCAGATCCGCACCCGACAAATGCACGAAGTGGCCGAAGCCGGTGTTGCTGCCCACTGGGCTTACCGCGACGGTGTGCGCGTTTCCAACCCGTTTGCGGTTGATCCGACGACCTGGATATCCAGTCTCACCGAACGGTTTGAGCAGGAAGAAGATCACGATGATTTTCTGGAACACGTCAAGCTTGAGATGTATTCCGATCAGGTCTTCTGCTTCACCCCGAAAGGCGATGTTATCAAACTGCCGCGCGGTGGGACCCCGCTTGATTTCGCATTCGCGATCCACACGCGGATCGGCTCGTCTTGCGTGGGTGCAAAAGTCGACGGGCTTCGGGTGCCGCTGTGGACCCGGCTTCGCAATGGTCAATCGGTGGAGATTATCACCGCCGAAGGGCAAAAGCCGCAGCCGACCTGGATGGATATTGCCGTCACCGGGCGGGCGAAATCCGCGATCCGCAAATCTTTGCGCGAAGAACATCGCGACCGCTTCATCAAGCTGGGGCGCGAACTGACACGGGTTGCGTTTGAGCATGTCGGCAAACGCGCGACGCAAAAGGCGCTGGATACGGCGGCCAAGGAACTTAGCCTTGAAGACGCGTCACAGCTGCTGGAATTTGTAGGCTCGACCGAACTGTCTGCGCGCGATGTTGTCACAGCGCTTTACCCCGATCTGGCCGAGAAGAAAGAGGTCGTCGAGATTTCTGCCGAGCGGTCTGTTGTTGGTCTTCCGCAAGGGGCCAATGTGTCCCGCGCGCAATGCTGTCAGGCAGTCCCCGGCGAGCGCATTATCGGCATCAAACATCCGGGATCAGGCGTGTTTGTGCATTCCATTGCCTGTCAGGCCTTGGAAGATTTCGAAGAAGAATCCGAGCGCTGGGTCGATCTGCGCTGGCATGATGGCCAATATGCCGCCGACTTTTCGGTGACGCTCAACATCACAATGGGCAATTCCTTTGGCGTATTGGGACGAATTTGCACCTTAATCGGAGAACAAAAGGCCAATATTTCGGATTTGCATTTCATCGACCGGAAACCGGACTACTTTAGGGTTCTGATCGATGTGGAGGTGCGTGATGCAGAACACTTACATGGCGTGCGCACGTCAATAGAAGCGGATACGGATGTTGCCTCACTGGAACGCCACAGAGATCTGAGCCGCAAACCGTAAAGAGCACGCCCACAGGGTTCCGGGCAAAAAGAAAGAACAGGACGAGACTTCGTGGTATTCAAACGCCGAGATCCAAAATCCTGGGCCTTATGGGCCTGGCATTTGATCTGGCCGCAAGGCGGCTGGGCGCGGGCGTTTAACTACGTAAAACACCGTGTGCGGCGCCTGCCAGACAGTCCGAACCGGATTTCGCGCGGTATCATGATGGGCGTGTTCACCACGTTCACGCCGTTCTATGGCCTGCATTTCTTTATCGCGGCCGGGTTGGCGCGGGTTTTCAACGGCAACATTCTGGCCGCATTGATGGCAACTTTCTTTGGCAACCCGCTGACCTATCTTCCAATCGGGGTGATTTCGCTACAAACAGGGCATTTCATTCTGGGAACCGAGTTTCATGAAGACATGCATATCGGGCGAAGATTCGCAGGCGCTGGACGGGATCTGAAAGACAATTTCGTCGCCATGTTCACGAATGATCGCGCGGATTGGATGCGGTTGCACAATTTTTATGACGAGGTGTTCTTTCCCTACATGATCGGCGGTATCCTCCCCGGGCTGGTCTTTGGTATCGGGGCCTATTTCCTGAGTGTGCCGGTGATCACCGCCTACCAAAACCGTAGGCGCGGGCGGCTCAAGGCAAAGTTTGCAGAATTGCGGGCGAAGCAGGCGCTCAAGAAGGCCAGCAAAACGGAAGATGGGCTTTAGGCCGGAAAGGGACGGGAATGGACTATCTTGGACGGTTGAGACTGGGCGTTAACATTGATCACGTGGCAACTGTGCGCAATGCGCGCGGTGGCAATGTGCCTGACCCGGTCCGCGCTGCAAAGCTGGCCGAGGAATTTGGCGCGGATGGCGTGACAGCGCATTTGCGCGAAGACCGTCGCCATATGGTCGATGAGGACATCGAAGCGCTGGTGGACGCCCTGACAGTGCCGCTGAATTTTGAGATGGCGGCCACCGACGAGATGCAGAAGATTGCATTGCGCCACAAGCCGCACGCCGTTTGTATCGTGCCTGAGCGGCGCGAAGAACGGACAACCGAAGGCGGTCTGGAAGTCGCGCGGGAAGAAAACAAACTGGCGCATTTCATCGCGCCTTTGGCTGACGCTGGATGTCGCGTGTCGATTTTCATCGCCGCCGACCCGCGCCAGATCGAAGCGGCTGCGCGCATCGGCGCTGCAGTGGTTGAACTGCATACAGGCGCTTATTGTGACGCGCATGCGGAAGGCCGTTTTGACGAACGCGACGCGGAATTGGCGCGCCTGCGCGACATGTCCAGTTTTGCCCATTCGCTGGGTCTGGAAGTACATGCAGGCCACGGATTGACCTATGACACGGTGCAGCCTGTTGCTGCGTTCCCCGAGGTGATGGAGCTGAATATCGGGCATTTCCTGATCGGTGAGGCGATTTTTGTCGGATTGGGCTCTGCCATGCAGAAAATGCGCAAACTGATGGACGAGGCGCGGACGTGACCGGGGTCGAACTGGCGCTTCTTTTGGTTGCATGGATGATCGCGGGCGGGTCTCCGGGACCGGCCACGCTTGCCATTGCGGGCACATCGATGAACCAGGGGCGCAAGTTGGGGTTGGTGTTTTCCTGCGGTATTCTTGCAGGCAGCGCCTTTTGGGGCATCGCCGCTGCCTTGGGGATGAGTGCTGTGATGATGGCCAATGCCTGGATTTTCACGACGCTGAAATATCTTGGTGCAGCATATCTGCTTTATTTGGCTGTGAAGTCCTTGCGATCCGCCTTTCAGGAAAAATCCACTTTGATGAAACGCGGCCATCAGGGAAGTGTTCCGACCGTGTTTCTCAAAGGAGCTTTGATCCACTTGACCAATCCGAAAGCGATCTTGGGTTGGGGTGCGGTCTACGCCATTGCGCTGCCAGTTGGCGCATCTGTCGGGCAAGTTTTTGCGATGTTTGCGTTTCTTTACGCAGGCTCAATCACGGTGTTCATCGGCTACGCCTTCATCTTTTCGACTTCGGGTGTTGTGAATGTCTATGCAAAGCTCCGGCGTTGGTTTGATCTGGTCTTTGCAGCCCTGTTCGGAGCTGCCAGCTTGCGCATTCTGACGGTGCGGGTCGAATGATCCTGGGCATCGGCACCGACCTTGCCAATATCGAGCGTATTCAAGGCACGCTGGACCGCTTTGGTGACCGGTTCAAGAACCGGGTTTTTACTGAGATCGAACAGAAGAAAGCCGAACGTCGGCGCGACGTTGCCGGCACCTATGCGAAGCGTTGGGCGGCCAAGGAAGCGTGCTCGAAGGCGCTGGGCACTGGGTTGGCCATGGGCATCTCGTGGAAGGATATGGCGGTGCGCAATATGCGGTCGGGCCAGCCGATCATGGATGTCACAGGATGGGCGGCGGAACGCTTGGCCGAAATGACCCCTGAAGGCCATGAGGCGATTATCCACGTCACCTTGACCGATGATCACCCTTGGGCGCAGGCCTTTGTTGTGATCGAAGCCCGGCCCAAGCACGCTTGACACCCGACTAAGCGACCCGCATTTAGCGATTAACCAACGATACCCACGAGGCAAGAGATGGCAAGCAAGGCAGAAAAACCTGACGGAATTTTGGAAACCGTCAAAACCGTGGTCTATGCGCTGCTGATTGCAGGGGTATTCCGCACGTTGTTCTTCCAACCGTTCTGGATTCCCTCAGGGTCGATGAAAGACACGTTGCTGGTGGGCGATTTTCTGTTCGTCAACAAGATGGCCTATGGGTATTCGCAATATTCCTGCCCGTTTGGCATATGCCCAATATCGGGCCGTCTGCTTGGGTCGGAGCCTTTGCGCGGTGACGTCGTCGTCTTCCGCCACCCGGTCAGCGGACAAGACTATATCAAACGCCTCATTGGCCTGCCGGGTGATACGGTTCAGATGAAGGCCGGCGTCTTATACTTGAACGGCAAAGAGCAGGTGCAAACCCCTGCGGGTGATTTCGTCGAAGTCTATGAAGCTCAAGGATCCATTGGTGGGTTCCCGGCCTGTTCCGGTGGTGCCGCAGGCATCGGTGCAGACTGCGCAAAAGAAAAGTCCATCGAGGCGTTGGAGGACGCAGGTAGCCACTCCGTCCTTAACATTCGCGACGGGCTTCCGGGCGATGATACAGGCGTGTTTACAGTGCCTGAAGGCAACTACTTCTTCATGGGCGATAACCGCGACAATTCCGTGGATTCCCGGTTCCCGCAGACCGCCGGTGGTGTAGGTTTTGTACCGTTTGAAAACTTGCTGGGCCGCGCGGACCGCGTGTTGTTTTCGTCTGCGGGGGCGCGGATGCTCTATTTCTGGACCTGGCGGTCCGACAGATTTTACAAAGCCGTGGAGTGATGCAGCGCTCGTGATCAAGAAGCGTCGGATATTTTTCTTACTGGGCTTGTCGCCGCTGGTGCTGGCATTTGTGCTCAGCCTGATTGTCTACCGCGCCTACTGGGTCCCGACCGGTGATATGAAACCGACGCTTTTGGTGGGTGACTATATCCTGGCCAACCGTGCGGCTTATGGTTTCCCGGCGCTGAGTTGCAGTTTGAAGCTGTGCAAAAACGGGATCCCGCCGCTGGGAAAACTGCCAGAGCGTGGGGATGTCGTGACGTTTCTGCATCCTACGCGGGACTATCACTTTATCCGTCGCGTTATTGGGCTGCCCGGGGATCGCATCCAGATGGTGGACGGCCATTTGCACCTGAACGGGGTCGCGGTCCCACAGGTGCAAGCTGGTCAGTATTCCGAAACCTTCGATCTTGAAGACGGCTCTCTGGCTTGTCTGAACGCGCCTGTCGCGCTGGGTGAGGAATGCGTCCGCAATCGGTTCGCTGAAGCGATGCCCAACGGGGCGATGTATCATGTTCTTGATATTATCGGCGAAACCAAAGGCGATACGACGCCGGAATTCATCGTGCCGGACAACCAGCTATTCGTCCTTGGTGACAACCGTGACATCACTGCAGACAGCCGCACTGATCCAAGTGAAGGCGGTGTGGGCTATGTTCCGCTGGATCATCTGGTGGCACGGGTGGATGTGATCATGTTTTCGCTTCTGGGCGAAGACGGGCGCGAAATTCGGTGGGTACGATGAAACTGTCAGCCGAATTGCAGAAGTTCTGCGGCACGATTGGCTACTCGTTTGGCCAAACAGAATTGCTGGTGCGTGCCTTGACCCATGCGTCGATTTCTTCCGGGACGCGGCCGGATAATCAGCGATTGGAATTCTTGGGCGACCGGGTGCTTGGATTAGTGATGGCGGAAGCGCTGCTCGCCAAGGATGTGGTGGCAGCCGAAGGGATATTGGCACCGCGGTTCAATGCCTTGGTGCGCAAGGAAACCTGCGCGGATGTTGCGCGTCAGATCGACCTCGGGTCCGTCCTGAAGCTTGGTAAATCCGAAATGGTATCGGGCGGGCGGCGTAAGGAAGCGCTTCTGGGTGATGCGATGGAAGCCCTGATCGCGGCGGTCTATCTGGACGGTGGTTTCGAAGCCGCACGGGATTTCATTTTGCGCCATTGGGGTGCGCGTATCGATGGTGTCGAGGCTGATGCGCGCGACGCCAAGACCGCACTTCAGGAATTGGTGCAGGCGAAAGGGGATGTGCCCCCGATCTACGAGGTGACCAAACGCTCCGGCCCGGATCACGCGCCGCAATTTACAATTGAAGTTCGGCTGCAATCAGGCGAAAGCGCAGTGGCGCAGGCAGGGTCCAAGCGGCAGGCAGAACAAGCTGCCGCCAAAGCGCTACTGGAAAGGCTAGAGACATGAGCGATACGACACGCGCGGGCTTTATTGCCCTCATCGGGGAGCCGAACGCGGGCAAATCCACGCTGCTCAACCGGATGGTCGGTGCGAAAGTGGCGATTGTCACGCATAAGGTTCAAACCACGCGGGCGCGTATTCGCGGGGTGGCGATGGAAGGCCAGGCGCAGTTGGTTTTCGTGGACACGCCGGGGTTGTTCAAACCGCGGCGCAGGCTGGATCGTGCGATGGTCGCGGCGGCTTGGTCCGGGGCGTCTGACGCCGATATCGTTGTGGTCATGGTAGAGGCCCATCGTGGTATCACCGAAGGGGTGACGGCGATCCTTGAGGGTCTGAAAGACCGCGCAGGTGAAACCAAGATTGCGCTTGCGATCAACAAGATTGACCGGGTGAAATCCGATGTGCTTCTGGGCCTGACAAAAGACCTGAATGATGCGTTTGAGTTCGCGGAAACCTTCATGATTTCTGCAGAAAAAGGACATGGCGTGGACCATCTGCGGGAATGGCTGGCAGGACAGGTTCCCGAAGGGCCTTGGTTCTACCCGGAAGACCAGATTGCTGATCTGCCGATGCGGATGATTGCCGCGGAAATGACCCGCGAAAAACTGACGCTGCGGCTGCATCAAGAGTTGCCTTACCAGATGACTGTTGAGACGGAAAACTGGGAAGAACGCCCCGACGGATCGGCCAAGATCGATCAGGTGATCTATGTGGTGCGCGACGGGCATAAAGGCATCGTTTTGGGCAACAAGGGCGAGACGATCAAGGCCGTGGGCAAAGCTGCGCGGGAAGATATTTGCGAATTTCTGGGTCGGAAAGTGCATCTGTTTTTACAGGTCAAAGTGCGGCCCGGATGGTTGGAAGAAAGCGAGCGCTACTCAGAAATGGGTCTCGATTTCAAAGACGGAAATGTCTGAGATCCGGGGTAAATCCGGGGTCGGATTTGCGTCGGACTTGCGTCGGACTTCTGTCGGACCCCAGAGAACGGTGCGTTCATGGCGCGTTTAACCTCTGAATTTTGGGTTCAGGCGTATCTCGCGCGGCTCAGGCTTCTGGAAATTCCGGCGTTTGTGACCTCCAAAGGGGATCTGACGGCGGGGGCGGTGTTGATCAAGATGAACACGCTGGATGGCAAGGCGGTGGCCTACCAACGCTCTTTCGATTTGATGACCGGGGCGCGGGCGTGGATCACGCTTGCGGAGGGTTCCGAAGACGACGTCGACGCGGCCTTGCGCCGACAATCGGAATTCGACCCGGACCTTTGGGTCATTGAGGTCGAAGATAAACAGGGCCGCCATCTCCTGGACGAGCCGGGATTGGCCGACTGATGGAGTGGCGCGCTGACGGAGTTTTACTGGCTGTCCGCCGCCACGGTGAAAACGCCGCCATTATCGAAGTGTTCACCCGCGACTATGGCCTGCATGCGGGTGTTGTGCGCGGTGGTGCGTCCCGAAAACAGGCCCCAATCCTGCAACCCGGCGCGCAGCTGGATGTGTCCTGGCGCGCGCGGCTGGAAGATCACTTGGGCGCGTTCACCGTGGAGCCTGTTCGGTCCCGTGCCGCGCAAGTGATGGATGACCGGCTGGCGCTGGCCGGGCTAAACGCGATCTGCGGCCTGCTGCAGTTCGCATTGGCTGAGCGTGATCCCCACCCGGAGCTTTATGCCCGGTCGCTGGCCTTGTTCGACAAGTTGGGGACGGACCCGAACTGGCCTCTTGCCTATTTGCATTGGGAATTGGCGTTGCTGGATGATCTGGGCTTTGGCCTTGATCTGGGATCGTGCGCTGTCACGGGCACGCGCGATGATCTGGCTTATGTATCGCCGAAATCAGGTCGGGCGGTTAGCCGGAAAGGCGCGGGCGACTGGGCCGACAAATTGCTGCCCTTGCCCTATTGCCTGATGGGTCAGGGACCTTGGGAACCGCTGGAACTTGCCGCAGGCCTTCGCGTCACGGGGCATTTTCTGACCCATTGGATCGCGCCGGAACTGGGCGACAAACCATTGCCTGCATCCCGTCAAAGGCTAATTGATGCGCTGGCGCGCAAAGCTTAACGCGATTCAAATACGATTTCGTCGCCGTCTTTGTCGGTCATGATCATGACGGTGCCTGCCACCTCAATCTCGGTGACCATGCCAAGGCGGATAAAGAAGATTTGTTCTTCCTGAATGCCACGGCAGGCGGCTTTGGTTGCGACGATGTTTTCGGCCTTGAACCACGGGTAGGGTTCTGTCTGCGTCGCGGAGAAGGTATTGCAAGGCCCTTTGCCCCGGATCACGCCTTCTTCGGGAAACTCGACATAAATTTCGGTGGTTGTCGGGCGACCCTTCATCGAAATCGCATACCATGTTTTTCCGTCCGGCACGAAGGCGGAGACGGTTTCATCTTTGCTACATTCGACCAGCCCGAACAGGGCGGCGGCCAGGAAAAGGGTGAGTTTCAATCCAATAACCTTCGAGCGATGACTTGCGCTTGTATCTCGGCAGCCCCTTCGAAGATGTTAAGAATTCGGGCATCGCACAGGATACGAGAGATAGAATACTCTAATGCGAAGCCGTTGCCACCGTGGATTTGCAGACCGTTGTCAGCTGCGGCCCAAGCGACACGCGCGCCCAGCAACTTCGCCATGCCAGCTTCCAGATCGCAGCGGCGGTCATTGTCCTTTTCCTCGGCCGAGAAATAGGTGAGCTGTCGGGCGACCATGATCTCAACGGCCATCATCGCCAGTTTGCCGGAGACGCGTGGGAAGTCGATGAGGCTTTTGCCGAATTGCTTGCGGTCGATGGCGTATTGCATCGACACATCCAGTGCAGATTGCGCGACGCCAATGGCGCGGGCGGCTGTTTGGATGCGCGCGGATTCGAACGTTTGCATCAGCTGTTTGAAGCCTTGTCCTTCTTGCCCACCCAGAAGGTTTTCACCTTTGACGTGGAAGTTGTCGAAGGCCAGTTCGTATTCTTTCATACCGCGGTAGCCCAGCACTTCGATCTCGCCGCCGGACATGCCGTCGGTCGGGAAGGGCGCTTCATCGGTGCCGGGGGTTTTTTCCGCCAGAAACATGCTGAGACCTTTGTAGTTGGAGGTCTCGGGGTCAGTGCGCGCCAGTAGCGTCATCACTTGCGTGCGCGCGGCGTGGGTGATCCATGTCTTGTTGCCGGTGATCTTGTAGTCGTCGCCGTCTTTCACAGCGCGGGTCCGCAAACTGCCCAGATCGGAGCCAGTGTTGGGTTCCGTGAACACTGCGGTTGGCAGAGTTTCGGCAGAGGCCAGTTGCGGCAACCACTTTTGCTTCTGCTCTTCGGTGCCGCCACAGATGATCAGCTCGGCCGCGATTTCGGACCGGGTGCCAAGGGACCCGACACCGATATAGCCGCGTGACAGTTCTTCGGACACGACCACCATGGAGGCTTTCGACAGACCAAACCCGCCATATTCCTCGGGGATGGTCAGGCCGAAGACACCCATTTCCGCCAATTCTTCGATGATCTCCATCGGGATTAGCTCGTCCTTGAGGTGCCATTCATGGGCGTGCGGTTCGACCCGATCCACGGAGAAACGGCGGAACTGTTCGCGGATCATCTCCAGTTCGTCATCCAGGCCAGACGCGCCGACGGTGATGTTTGCAGATTGCTCCTGCATCAGTTCCACAAGTCGCGTGCGCGCGGCTTGGGTATTGCCTTGCTGGGACAGGGTCATGATTTCGGGGATCATCATGGCGCGCTGATCGTCTTGTGACAGGCCGATATCTTGCAGGCGCAGAATTTCCCCCTGGGACATCGGGATGCCGCCATAGATCTGCCAGAGGTATTCGCCGAAGGCGATTTGGTGGATCAGTTGCTCCACCTCACCGAATTTGCCTTCGGCTTGCAGTTTTTCGGCCCAGCGTTGCATCTGTGTCAGCGATTGCGCGTAGGTTGCGAGCCAGGCAACGCCATGGGCAGCGGTTTGATTTTGTTCAATTAATGCGCCAGAGATACGGCCATCGGAGGTCACGAGTTCGCGCAAAGCGTCTTTCGCCTTGTCCAACACAGACGCCACAGCAGGGGCTGCCTTTCCAGTCAGTTCCAACAGGTTCGCAAGCACGATGCTTTGTGCGGTTTCCAGAGGCATTTCCTGTCCATCATGTGCCATGAGTCGCATCCTTTATAACAGCTTGGGCCTTGATAATCCTTTCGCAAGCGCAGCGCAATTATAATTCAAGTTGATTGCCTTGATTGTACTATAATGTCGCAGCGGAATTCTGTGGTGCGGCAGGGGCGTCCGGGTGTATCAGGCAAGAATGGAGATGCAGCTGCTTGAAATACCCTTCACCCTTGCGGTTTACGGTGCCTTCGTCGCGGTAATGGCGGGGTTTATCAAAGGCGTTGTCGGATTTGCGATGCCGATGGTGTTCATCTCGGGGCTGACGCTGGTTTTGCCGCCTGATCTGGCGCTGGCAGGCCTGATCCTTCCCACATTGGTGACAAACATCTGGCAAGCACTGCGCCAGGGGCCACGTGCGGCTTGGGCTGCCATCAAAGAGTTCCGGGTCTTTCTGGGCGTGGGCGGGGTCATTCTGGTGTTGGCGGCACAGCTTGTCACCAGCCTGTCGGACCGGGTCTTCCTGTTGGGTATTGGCATCCCGATCACGATCTTTGCCTTGATCCAGGTCTTTGGCTGGGCCCCGCGGTTCCGACCGTCAAAGATGGCTGAAACGCTGATCGGTGTTCTGGCAGGGTTCACGGGCGGAATTTCGGGCGTCTGGGGGCCGCCAACAGTGGCCTATCTGACCGCAATCGACACCCCGAAAGAGGCGCAGATGCGGGTGCAAGGCGTGGTGTACGGAATGGGGGCTGTGCTGCTGGTGGCGGCGCATCTGAAATCGGGAATTCTGAACGCGCAAACCGTGCCTTTTTCAGCAGCGTTCATCTTGCCTGCGCTTTTGGGTATTTGGCTGGGCTTCAAGGTGCAGGACCGGGTCGATCAGGCGACGTTCCGCAAAGCGACGCTTTGGGTGGTTTTGATCGCGGGTCTTAACCTGATCCGGCGCGGTCTGTTCGTCTGACCTGGTCAAATAGAAACGCCCCGCGCTTTCGCGCAGGGCGTTGCATGAACTTTTATTCGTCCCCTAGCCGATCGCGGCGGCTTTCACATCGGCGTCGATATAGGGGACATATTGCTCAAAATTCGCGGAGAACATGTCGACCAGCTTTGCAGCCTGCGCGTCATAGGCGGCGGTGTCATCCCACGTGCGACGTGGATCAAGCAGGATTTTCGCGACGCCGTTGCACTCAGTCGGAACCTCAAAGCCGAAATTCGGATCCTTGCGGAATTCCCCCTTGTTGAGGGAGCCGTCCAGCGCCGCCGTCAGAAGCGCACGTGTCGCCTTGATCGGCATCCGGGAACCAGTGCCATAAGCGCCGCCTGTCCAGCCGGTGTTCACCAGCCAGCAGCTGGAGCCGTGCTTGGCGATCTTGTCGCGCAGCAGATTGCCGTAAACTTCCGGACGGCGCGGCATGAAAGGTGCGCCGAAACAGGTGGAAAATGTCGGTTGTGGTTCGGTGACGCCTTGTTCTGTGCCTGCAACCTTTGAGGTGAAGCCGGACAGGAAGTGGTACATCGCCTGCGCGGGTGTCAGGCGCGCAATCGGCGGCAGAACGCCGTAGGCATCGCAGGTCAGCATGATGATGTTTTTCGGATGACCCGCCATCGCAGTGTCCGAGGCGTTCGAGATATAGTGCAGCGGATAGGCGCAGCGCATGTTTGCGGTCAGGCTGTCATCCTCGAAATCCAATTCCAGCGTGTCTTTGTCCCAGACCATGTTTTCGATCACAGTGCCGAATTTCTCGGTCGTGGCGAAAATCTCAGGCTCGGCTTCGGCGCTGAGGCTGATGGTTTTGGCGTAGCAGCCGCCCTCGAAGTTGAAGGTGCCACGGTCGGACCAGCCATGCTCGTCATCGCCCAGGAGCGTGCGGGCGGGGTCAGCGGACAGCGTGGTTTTCCCTGTGCCGGAGAGGCCAAAGAATATCGCGGCGTCTGCTGGGTTGTTTGGTGCGTGGTTTGCCGAACAATGCATCGGCATGATACCTTTTTCGGGCAGAAGGAAGTTCAGGACCGAGAAAACAGATTTCTTGTTTTCACCCGCATAGCCGGTATTGCCGATCAGGATCAGCTTCTTGTCGAAGTTGACGGCGACGACGGTTTCAGACCGGCAGCCGTGTTTCTTTGGATCAGCCTTGAAGGTTGGGCAGTTGATGATGGTGAATTCTGGCGTGAAGGTTTCCAGCTCACGCGCTTCGGGGCGGCGCAGCATGTGGCGGATAAAAAGACCGTGCCAAGCCAATTCGTTGACCACGCGCACGTCCAGCCGATGGGCCGGATCAGCGCCACCAAAAAGGTCCTGGACGAAGTAATCGCCGCCTTTCATATGCTCCAGCATATCGGCATGCAGAACGTCAAAATGTTCCGGCGTCATTGCGGCGTTGTTGTCCCACCAGATCTTGTCTTCAACAGACGGTGTGCGGACGGTGAATTTGTCTTTCGGAGACCGGCCCGTATGGGAGCCCGTTTCAACGAGCATCGTGCCGCCTTTTCCGAGATTGCCTTCGCCGCGTTTCAGGCTTTCTTCGATCAGCGCGGGTTCGAGATAGTTGTAGTAGACATTTGCGAGACCCGAGATGCCTTGAGTTTCCAGGGTTTGAGACGGATTAACGCGTCCTTTGATCATGTCTTGATCTCCAAATGGCGGGGTGGGAAGCCCGCGGAAAATATATGTTTGGTGTCTGAAAAACAGACGGGGTGCTCCGACGAAGCACCCTAGGACAGTATACAACAGCGCAGTGGGCCTGCGAAACTGTCGTTAGCGGCAACGTTAGCGTTATCATGGGGCTATCTTGGGGCAAGACTGCGGCAAATTAGTCAAACCTTCCGTCTGAAAAGGCAAAATCGAGCCTCTGACGGGGTGATTCGGAACAAAGTCATTGATTCCAAGCCTGTGACGGAAGAAATTAGATGAAAATAAAAATTGAGAGCAGAAAGTGGGAGCTACAATGTCGAGAATCGCGCTCGTAGATGACGATCGAAATATTCTGACGTCTGTCCAAATGACCCTTGAGGCTGAGGGTTTTGAGGTCGAAACTTACAATGACGGCCAGTCAGCGCTGGACGCGTTTAACCGTAAATTGCCCGATATGGCCGTTCTGGATATCAAGATGCCCCGCATGGACGGGATGGACCTGTTGCAGCGTCTTCGCCAGAAGACTGATATGCCGGTGATCTTCCTGACCTCGAAAGATGACGAGATCGACGAGGTTCTGGGCCTGCGGATGGGTGCGGATGACTATGTGCGCAAACCCTTTTCTCAGCGCCTTCTGGTAGAACGCATTCGGGCGCTTCTGCGTCGCAAGGAAGCGATTGAAAGCGATGACCGCGGCGAGCCTGAAGCAAGCCAGGTGATGCAACGCGGGGAGCTGACGATGGACCCTCTGCGCCACACCGTGGTCTGGAAGGGCAATGACGTGTCTTTGACAGTGACCGAGTTCTTGCTGCTGCAAGCGCTGGCACAACGTCCGGGATTTGTGAAAAGCCGCGATCAATTGATGGATGTGGCCTATGACGATCAGGTGTATGTCGATGACAGAACCATCGACAGTCACATCAAGCGTTTGCGTAAAAAGATGCGGACCGCGGATGATGATTTCAACGCGATCGAAACTCTGTATGGCATTGGCTACAGGTACAACGAAGAGTAATTATGGCGACTTCGTCGAAACTTAAGCCTGCGCGCGGACGATCCGGGCGCACTGCTGACCTTGTCATGGGCGACGACTGGACGGACCTCGAAGAGGCCGTCGAGACGGAGCTTCAGACAAAGCGTGCGCAACGCAATCTGATTTCCCTCAACCGATCGCCCCTGGCGCGCAAGATCATCACGTTCAATCTGCTGGCGCTGATTGTCTTGGTGTCGGGCGTTTTGTTCGTGAACCCGTTTCGCGACAGTCTTGTTGCGCAGCGCGAAGCGGGGCTTGTGTCGGAAGTTGAACTGATTGCCGATGTGTTCGAGGCACGGCTCAGCCCGTCGGCGGCGGTTGCCCCGCCTGCAGAAGACGCAGCCGCGACGGACGCGCAAGCCACCGCTGAGCCTGAAACTGCCCCGCAAGCGCAGTCGCCCTTCTGGAACGCCGAAGAAACGCTGGCCGGATTGGATATAGCGCCCGGCACCGATGTTTATGTGTTCGATCTGGATGGTGCGTTGATCGCGACCACCCAAGGTCAGGACCGGACCCCGCTGGAAGAAGTTGAAAACCTGCAGCCAGAGGGAAGTAGTACGATCATCACCGATTTCCTGAACTCTGTCTGGAATACAATCTCGATCCTGTTCGGCTCCACCGATGGGGAGGTGACCAGTCTGACGGGCGAGGACGAAACCCGGCTTCTGCTGAAGGCCGCGCTTGCAGGCGAAACGGCTGTTCGAAATGGCCGGCAGGAAACCGGCGAAAGCCTGTTTTCCGTCGCAACGCCCGTGGTTGAGGATGGCGTGATCCTGGGTGTGATCGGTCTGACGACGATTGCCGGAGAGGTCGACACGCTTGTCCGGATCGAGCGTGAACAGGTTTTGCAGATGTTCGTGATCGCCATTCTGGTGTCCATCGGCCTGTCGCTTGTTCTGGCCAGCACCATTGCGAACCCGCTGTCTGATCTGGCGGCTGCGGCTGAGATTGGCCGCGACAAGCATGCCCGAAAGATGACACCGAGCCGGGTGAAAATCCCCGATTTGACCGCGCGCCCAGATGAGATCGGACGCCTGTCGGGGGCGATGCGCGGCATGGTGACCGCCCTTTATGAACGGATCGATGCGAACGAACAGTTTGCCGCTGATGTCGCTCATGAGATCAAGAACCCGCTGGCATCGCTCAGGTCAGCGGTGGGCACGATGCGGCTTGCCAAGACTGACGAGCAGCGTACGCGTCTATTGGATGTGATCGAACATGATGTGCGGCGTCTGGACCGGTTGGTCAGCGATATCTCCAATGCCTCACGGCTCGATTCCGAGTTGGTGAAGGAAGAGGAAGAGCAGTTCGATCTGATGAAGATGATCAACAACCTGACCGAATATCTGGGACAGGAAGCGTCCGAGCGGGGGGTGGAGTTCATCAAGGACATCCCGGAAGACCCGATCGTGATCAGCGGTCTGGAAGCGCGTTTGGCACAGGTCTTTGTGAACCTGATCACCAATGCGACGTCGTTTTGCGAAGACGGTGACGCGGTGCGGATCTGGGCACGGCGCCGGGACAACCGGGTTCTGGTTGTTGTTGAAGATACAGGACCGGGCATCCCTGAGGAGGCTTTGACGAAAGTCTTCAAGCGCTTTTATTCGGAGCGGCCTGAAGTGCAGTTCGGCAACCACTCCGGTCTTGGTTTGGCGATTTCAAAGCAAATCATCGAGGCCCATGGCGGCGTGATCTGGGCCGAAAATATCAGGCCCACAGATGCCGATATCACCTCCGAACCGCTGGGTGCGCGATTTGTCGTTGGTCTGCCGACCTAGCCTGATCCGGGGGTGCTGATGACATCAGAAATCCTCCATGCAACCGCGGTTTCTTTTGAAGACAAGGGCGTGTTGATCCTTGGGGCCTCGGGTTCCGGGAAATCCGCGTTGGCGTTGGAGCTGATGGCGCTGGGCTTTGGTCTGATCGCCGACGACCGCACGGAAGTGACGCGCAAGGCGGATGATCTTTGGCTGGGCTGTCCCGCCAGCCTGCCGCCCTTGATAGAGGCGCGGGGCGTGGGGCTGCTGAATGCCCGGCTTGTTCCACCTGCAAAGCTGGCGTTGGTCGTCGATCTTGACCAGCTTGAAAGCGACCGCCTGCCCCTGCGGCGCGAAATATCCCTGCTGGGCATTTCTGCCGCGTTACAAAATCGTGTAGACGGGCGCCATTTTCCTTTCGCAATTCTTCACTATCTTAAGGCAGGAAGATCCGCATAGGGGAACGTCATGTCACAAGGGCCGTCACAGTCTCGGCCACGCGTTGTCGTGGTGACCGGTCCGTCAGGGGCCGGACGCTCGACTGCGATCCACGCGCTGGAGGATCTGGGGTTTGAGGCGATTGACAACCTTCCCCTGTCCTTGATCCCGCGCCTGTTTTCTGGCCCGCCACTGGACCGGCCTCTGGCTTTGGGGGTTGATCCGCGCAACCGTGATTTCACCACCAACACCGTGATCGAGATGATCGATAAGGTCAGCGCCAACGCTGATCTGGATTCAGCGGTGCTTTATCTGGATGCCCGCGATGATGTGTTGATCCGGCGTTTCTCGGAAACGCGCCGCCGTCATCCTTTGGCCCCCGACGATGCGCCACAAGATGGAATCGCGCGCGAGTTTGAGTTGTTGGCCCCGGTGAAGGCGCGGGCAGAGTTTCTGATCGATACCTCTGACCTCAGCCCGCACGACCTGCGCGCCGAGATTGAACGCTGGTTTGGATCAAGTGATGAACCGACGTTGGCGGTATCGGTGCAATCGTTTTCCTATAAACGGGGCCTTCCGCGCGGTCTGGACATGGTTTTTGATTGCCGGTTTCTGAAAAACCCGCATTGGATCAAGGAGTTGCGCCCGCTGGATGGCCGGGACGTGGCAGTGTCCACCTATATCGCCGAGGACGAAAACTTCGCGCCGTTCATGGAAAAGGTTTCCGACCTGACCGGGTTCTTGCTGCCTGCGTTCAAGGCGGAAGGCAAAAGCCATCTGAGCATCGGATTTGGCTGTACCGGAGGGCAACACCGTTCCGTTGCCGTGACGGAAATCTTGGCCGAAGACCTTGCAAATAAAGGGTGGCAGGTGTCTATAAGACACCGGGAACTAGAGCGGCGGGCGCGTGGCGTCGGTATTGATAAGCAGGGTGCTTAACGCGTGATTGGGATTGTTATCGTAGCGCATGGCGGGCTGGCGAAAGAGTATCTTTCGGCGGTCGAACATGTCGTGGGCAAGCAGGCCGGTATTCGCGCGATCACAATCGAAGAAAATCATGACCGCGGGGCCAAACAGACAGAGATTTGCGCCGCGGCAGATGATGTCGATACCGGAAGCGGTGTCGTGGTTGTTACGGACATGTTTGGCGGGTCTCCGTCCAATCTGTCGCTCAAGGCGTGCCGCAAGGTGGAGCGTCGAATTTTGAGCGGGGCAAACTTGCCGATGCTGATCAAGCTTGCCAAATCTCGCGATCTTGAGGTCGGCGAGGCGGTCGAAAGTGCTGTGAAAGCCGGCAAGAAGTACATCCACAGTTTCAACGGTTTGTCCGACGATGGCTGAACGGGTTCTCCAGATCGTCAACGAAAAGGGTCTGCACG
Organism: uncultured Litoreibacter sp.; assembly: GCA_947493265.1. Lineage (GTDB taxonomy): Bacteria > Pseudomonadota > Alphaproteobacteria > Rhodobacterales > Rhodobacteraceae > Litoreibacter. The sequence continues at coordinate 666,156 of CANLQL010000001.1, forward strand.
CCCGCGCCTCGGCCAAGTTTGTAGAGGTTGTCGAAAAGTTTGACGCCTCGGCGATTGTGTCCAAGGATGGGCTGGACGCTTCGGGGGACAGTATCATGGGGTTGTTGATGCTTGCGGCATCGCGCGGGACGGAGATTAGCATCGTGACCAAAGGCAGTGCGGCAGATGATCTGGCCGACGCCCTGCAAGAGCTTGTCGCCGCCCGATTTGGGGAAGACTTCTAAGATGGAGGACCGGCGCGCAGATACCCAAGCAAAAGACCGCGCCGTGGTTGCTGGAGAAATTCAGCCGGATTACGTGCCCTATGACAAACGCAATCTGTCCTATGCCAACACGTTTACCAATCCTTGGAAAGCCAACACGATCCGGGTGATGGAATGGTGCACCGGCAAGCTGCGCCTGTTGATGCTGGTGCGCAAGTTTGAGCGTGGCGGCGTGCGCTACGGCCAAGGGTTCTGGGCTGATGCTTTGGGCGTCATGGGCATCGAATTGCAGACCCCGCAGGATCAGATCGAGAATATCCCGGCAACAGGTCCAGTGATCATCGTGGCCAACCACCCGCATGGTCTGGTGGATGGCATGGTTCTTGCCGAATTGATCGGGCGGGTGCGCACCGATTACAAGATCCTGACCCGGTCGCTGCTGACAGGCGTTGAGGCGATTGACCAATTCATGATCCCGGTGCCATTTCCCCATGAAGAAGATGCCTTGCAGCAAAACCTGGAGATGCGGCGCAAAGCGATGGAGCATCTGAAAAACGACGGTGTGATCGTGTTGTTCCCATCCGGCGTGGTTGCCACCTCCGAGACGGCGTTCGGGGATGTGGTGGAGGCGGATTGGAACCCGTTTACAGCAAAGATGATCCACCGGTCCGGTGCAAAGGTCGTGCCGGTGTTCTTCCAAGGCCAGAACTCAAGGTTCTACCAGCTTGCCAATCAGGTTTCTGCGACTCTGCGGCAGGGGTTGTTGATCTATGAAGTGGCGCATTCGCTTAACAAGCCGCAGGCCCCGATTGTCGGCAAGCCGTTCGAAGACGAAGAGATCAAAAACTGGGCTGCCAATCCACGCGGGTTCGTGGCTTGGTTGCGCGAACGGACGTTGGCCCTGAAACCCTAGCGGGTCGGTTTCGGCGGATCTTGCGTGTAATCGTAGAAGCCACGCTGGGTTTTCCGCCCGAGCCATCCAGCCTCCACATATTTTGTCAAAAGCGGGCAGGGGCGATATTTCGTGTCTGCCAGGCCGTCATGCAGCACGTTCATAATCGCCAGACAGGTGTCCAGACCGATGAAATCGGCAAGCTCCAGCGGCCCCATCGGATGGTTCGCGCCCAACCTTAGGGAGCTGTCGATCGACGACACGGACCCGACGCCTTCGTAAAGGGTGTAAACGGCCTCGTTGATCATCGGCATCAGGATGCGGTTGACGATGAAGCCCGGAAAATCCTCGGCGCTGGCCCCGGTTTTTTCCAGCTTTTCAACGACAGTTTGGCAAGAATTGTAAGTATCTTCGTCGGTGGCGATGCCGCGGATCAACTCCACCAGTTGCATCACGGGCACCGGGTTCATGAAGTGGAACCCCATGAATTTTTCTGGCCGATCCGTGCGCGAAGCGAGTCGCGTGATCGAAATCGACGAAGTGTTCGATGTCAGGATCGTGTGCGGTCGCAGATGCGGGACCAAATCCTCAAAGATCGCGGTCTTGACGCTTTCACGCTCGGTTGCCGCCTCAATGACCAGATCCGTTTGGCCAAGGTCGGGCAGTTTTATTGTTGTCTCAATGCGGTTTAGCGTGTCCTGACGGGCCTTTTCGGTGATCTTTTCGCGGCTGACCTGGCGTTCCAGATTGCTGTCGATCAACAGCATCGCGGTTTCCAACGCTTCGGGCGAGATATCGTTCAGGACCACGTCATAACCTGCAAGCGCCAACACATGCGCGATGCCGTTGCCCATTTGCCCGGCCCCGATCACGCCAACTTTCTTGATGTCCATGCTTATCCGCCCGCTCAAATCCAATGGGCACACGATAGGCGCTGCGCTGCGGCAGGTGCAAGGGCTTGCAGCGCGTAAAAGTTACCGAAAATTGCGCGTTTAGGAAAATCGAAATCTCTGAGTCGCTAGAGATATTGAGCGAGTTTTTGGAGGTGGGATTATGGCCTACGAACGGATGGGCGAAAGCCCGATAGATTACTATCAGTGCCGCTACGGTAAGTCGAAGCTTCTGTTTCGCGGCCCGAAGAAGGACCTCAAGAAAGGGTATTATGCCTTTATCGGCGGGTCGGAAACCTTCGGCAAATATGTGGCTGAACCTTTTTCCGAACTGATCGAGGCGAAGGTTGACTGGCCTTGCGTCAATTTGGGTGCGGTGAACGCTGGTGTGGACGCGTTTGTTGGCGATCCGGCAATTACCGATATTTGCAGCGGTGCAAAGACGACATTTATTCAGGTGATGGGTGCGCAAAACCTGTCAAACCGTCTGTATTCCGTGCATCCGCGCCGCAATGACCGGTTCCTCAAATCTTCGGCCATGCTGGAGACGTTGTTTCGCGAAATCGACTTCACGGAATTTTCCTTCACGCGCCATTTGCTAAGTTCACTGCGGGACTTGTCGCCAGAAAAATTCACGGTTGTAGAAGCCGAATTGCGGGAAGCCTGGGTCGCCCGCATGAAAGGGTTTGTCACCAGAATTACGGGTCGGACAGTGCTGTTTTGGGTGTCGGAACGCGATCCTGACACTCTGGAAATGTCTGACGCTTCGCCGTTGGGGTTGGATCCGCTGTTTATCGACCGGGAAATGATCGAAGAAATTCGCCCGTTGGTCACTGAAGTTGTCGAGGTGAAAATCCCGAAGCCATTGGCAAATTCCGGCGTCTCCGGAATGCAATTTCCGCCGATGGAGCAGGGGGTCGCAGAAGAAATGTACGGACCGGACGTGCACAAATTTATTGCCGAAAGGCTGCAAGCGGCGGTTTGACATAAAAAAGGCGCGCCCGAAAAGCTCCGGCGCGCCCTGTGATTTTCTGTACGGCTGATTACAGCGCGTCGATCAAGGCTGGGACCGCGTCGAAGAGGTCTGCAACTAGGCCATAGTCCGCAACTTGGAAGATCGGTGCTTCTTCGTCCTTGTTGATCGCTACGATGACCTTGGAGTCTTTCATCCCGGCCAAGTGTTGGATCGCCCCGGAAATACCGACAGCGACATACAAATCAGGTGCCACAACCTTACCGGTTTGGCCAACTTGCCAGTCATTTGGCGCATAGCCGGAATCGACCGCGGCGCGGGATGCACCGACAGCTGCCCCCAGCTTGTCTGCCAGTTTTTCGATCAGCGCGAAGTCGTCTTCTGAGCCGACACCGCGACCACCAGACACAACGATGCCAGCGGATGTCAGTTCTGGACGATCAGATTCTGCAACCTTGTCTTCGACCCATTCGGAAAGGCCAGGATCTGCAGCTGCCGAGATTTTCTCAACCGACGCAGATCCGCCTTCGCCAGCAGCGTCAAAATTCGCTGTCCGAACCGTGAGGACTTTCTTGCCGTCACCGGTTTGAACGGTCTGGATCGCGTTGCCCGCATAGATCGGACGCTCAAAAGTTGATCCATCGACCACGGCTGTGATGTCGGAGATGACCATCGCATCCAGCAACGCGGCAACGCGCGGCAGGATGTTTTTCGCTGTCGCTGTCGCTGGTGCAACGATATGCTCATAGTCGCCCGCCAAGGAAACGATCAGGTCAGAAACAGGTTCCGCCAAATCATTGCCGTAAGCCGCGTCATCTGCGCAAAGCACTTTGGAAACACCGTCCAATTTCGCGGCCGCATCTGCGGCCCCGCCACAAGCTGCGCTGGCGCACAGGACAGTGATATCACCCAGCGGTTTTGCCGCTGTGACCGCTTTTGCGGTTGCATCAACGGCCAGCTCGCTGCCGTTCACTTCTGCCAGTACAAGAACAGCCATCAGAGGACCCCCGCTTCGTCTTTGAGTTTCGCCACAAGCTCATCCACCGATCCGACTTTAACGCCTGCTTTGCGGCTTTCCGGTTCTGTGGTTTTGACAACAGTCAGACGCGGTGAGACGTCGACGCCGTAATCTGCCGGTGTTTTCTCATCCAGAGGCTTCTTTTTCGCCTTCATGATGTTTGGCAGGGACGCGTAGCGCGGCTCGTTCAGGCGCAGGTCAACCGTAACAACAGTTGGCATGTTCACCTTGATTGTCTGCAGACCGCCATCGACTTCGCGGGTCACAACGGCTTTGTCGCCGTCGATGTCCAGCTCGGACGCGAATGTGGCCTGGCTCCAGCCCAGAAGGGCGGACAGCATCTGGCCGGTCGCGTTCATGTCATTGTCGATGGCTTGCTTGCCGCACAAAACGATGCCCGGCTGTTCTTCATCAACAACACCTTTGAGCAGTTTGGCGACGGTCAGCGGCTCAAGATCGGTATGCACGTCGTCGGCTGCAACGATCAGGATGGCCCGGTCGGCCCCCATCGCAAGCGCTGTACGCAATGTTTCCTGAGACTGTTTCACACCGATGGAAACCGCGACCACTTCTTCAGCTTTGCCGGCTTCTTTCAAACGGATCGCTTCTTCAACAGCGATCTCATCGAACGGGTTCATGGACATTTTCACGTTGGCCAGATCGACGCCGCTACCATCCGCTTTTACGCGGACTTTCACGTTATAGTCGATGACACGTTTGACCGGTACGAGGACCTTCATCTGCGGTATCTCCCAAAAGTTAACGCCGAAACGGCGTCCTGATATCATGCGAAGGGCTTAGCTGAGCGTGGCCCTGAAAAATAGTTCAAAATCGACGCAGCCGTCCGATATGACGTCGCGTTCGTGAAATTTTCACAGATTTTTTCACGAAATACTAGGTGGGTTATTCCCGGTTTGCGCCCGGCACCCACAGAACGTCGTCTTTTCCGTCATTATTGGCAATTCGGGAGGCAACGAAAAACCAATCTGACAACCGGTTCAAGTATTTCACGGCTGATGGGTTCACTGATTCTTCTCCGCTAAGCTCCACGGCCAGTCTTTCTGCCCGGCGGGACACTGTCCGGCACAGGTGCAGATGTGCAGCCAGTGCAGATCCGCCCGGCAAGACGAAAGACCGGAGAGGTTCCAGCGCGTCGTTCATGGCGTCGATTTCTGTCTCCAGACGCTCAACCTGGGTGGGTGTCATCCGCAACGGGGGATATTCAGCGTCGGCATCTTTTTCCATGTCGGGTCGGCACATATCGGCCCCAAGGTCGAAAAGGTCGTTCTGGATCGCTGCAAGATGGGCATCCATTTCACCCGTTGCGTGAAGGCGGGCAAGGCCGACGGTCGCGTTGGTTTCGTCAACCGTGCCATAGGCCGTGACCCGGGCGGAATGTTTGGCAACGCGGGTGCCATTGCCCAATGCGGTTTCGCCCGCATCGCCAGTTCGCGTATAAATCTTATTTAGAACAACCATTTAGGCACCCCATACTCGGCGGACAAAGACAAATAGCAGGATCAGCAAGACAGCGACAAACTGCGCCCCAATCCGGTAGCGCATAATCTTGTTGGCGTGTTTTCGATTGAAATCGCCGCCTTTTGCAAAGCCGCCTATGCCAATCAACAGAATGATCAGAACGGCAATACAAGCGATTGCAACAACGATAAAGAGCGGGTCATTGGCCATTATGTGGTCTCACGTTTTTCCGTTGCTTTTGCATCTAGCGGCCTGTCGCAGAAAAGCGAACCGAAAATTCGCGTCAGGCTTTCGACAGCACCCAATCCAATGCGCGGGTCGGAAGAATTCTGCGCAAAAACCCCATCATGTAGGTCGGCTTGGTCACATAATAACGCGGCTTCGGGTTTGGATGTTCCAAGGCATGGATGATTTTCTTCGAACAGGCGCTGGCGGGCAGCTCGAACGTGTCGGGCCCGGAGCTTTCATAAAGCCGCTTGATCAGCCGGTTTTCATAGTCGGCGGCGCGTTGCGATGATTTCCAATCGATCCATTTTTCGAAATGCGGGATGGAGTTTTCGCGGATTTTTGAGGTGATCGGACCGGGTTCCAGCAGAATCAGTTTGATATCGGTGCCGCGCATCTCAACCCGCATTGTGTCTGTCAGACCTTCCAGTGCGAATTTTGTCGAGTTATACGCCCCGCGCCACGGCAGCGTGACAAATCCGAGAACTGATGAGCAATTGATGATCCGACCGTGGCCTTGGGACTGCATGGCAGGAAGGACCGCGCGGGTCAGCGTGTGGTATCCGAAGAAATTGGTTTCAAAGATTTCGCGCAGCGCGTCTGTCGGCAAGTCCTGCACCAGACCTGGGGTGCCGTATGCGCCGTTGTTAAACAAAGCATCAAGCGTGCCGCCCGTGCGGTCCAGGCAGGTTTGCACCGCGGCGTCGATCGTGTCGGGTTTCGTGTAGTCCAACACGAAACTGTCCAACCCTTCTTCGCGCAGACGCACGCAATCGGCTTCCTTGCGGCAGGTTGCAAAGACCTGCCAGCCACGGCTTTTCAGCGCGTGCGCAGCGTCATAGCCGATGCCGGAGGAGCATCCGGTGATGAGAATAGATTTGGGTTGCATGTTTTCCTCCGCGTTGGCTGTTGTTTAGGACAGCCACGCGGGGAAAGGTAGTGTGATCAGCTTTCGGCCAAAAAGCGGGAGGCGATGAAGCCGCGTAAGTTGCTGTCCTCGACAGAGATTTTTGACCAGCCGTTGCCCAGATCATCCACCAGTACTGCCTCTGTTCCGCGTTTCAAGGATCCAAGGATGCTGTGTCCGGTTGAAGGACCAGCCCGCAGGTTTACGGATCGGGCTGTGACCGTGACGGTGGGTTTCTCGGGCGCTGTTTCGACGCTTGCTTCGGGCAGCACGATGTCGACCTCAGGTGTGCGCGCCGGTGTGCGCATCGGTGCAATAAACGAGATATCGCGCATCACAACTTCCGGACGCTTTGATTTGGTGGGTGCGTCCAGCGACGTTTCAGTGATCGCAACAGGTTGCGGGGACACGTCCTGCGCAGGTGTTGCGGCGTCATTTGGATCGAATGCAGCTTGGATAACTTCAGGGCGCGGTGCGGGCTTTACGATTGACGCCAAGACGACTTCGGGGGTTTCAGCCACGATTTCGGCTTGCTCCACGTTCTCGGCCTTTTCAGCCGGGCCCACAAGAAGCGCCAAGCCGTACATCGCCGCGCATAAACAAAATACCATTTTCCACATAATCTCGACTCCCAGGTTGCGGAAATACAACTACCGGGTGTGGCCTTTGGTTCCACGGGGAAAGAAATTTGACTTATCCCCGCTCAAGTCGCGGTGACCGCTGGACCTGACGATTGCGCTTGGGTACACACGATCTATGAGCAGCGAAACAGACGACCCCAAGATAGGGTCGCACGATCTGGCAGAACCTTTGCGCCGCGCCATTGGCGAGCGGTACCTGACCTATGCGCTGTCGACGATTATGCACCGGGCGTTGCCGGATGCGCGTGACGGCCTGAAACCTGTTCATCGGCGGATACTTTACGCAATGCGGGAACTTCGGCTGTCTGCAACCGGTGGTTTCCGCAAATCGGCGAAGATTTCCGGCGACGTGATGGGCAATTACCACCCGCATGGGGACGCCGCGATTTACGACGCGATGGCGCGCCTGGCGCAGGATTTCAACGTCCGCTATCCGCTGGTCGATGGCCAAGGGAATTTCGGCAATATCGACGGCGATAACCCGGCGGCTGCACGCTACACGGAAGCGCGAATGACCGAAGCGGCTGAAGCGCTGTTGGAAGGTCTGAACGAAAACGCGGTGGATTACCGCGACAATTACGATGGCACGCTGACGGAACCTGTGGTGCTGCCCGCGACCTTCCCAAATCTGTTGGCCAACGGATCGTCCGGGATCGCTGTGGGGATGGCCACCAACATCCCACCGCACAATATTGAAGAGCTGTGCAATGCCTGCATCCACCTGATCAAGGCCCCGAATGCGCGCGATGAAACTTTGCTGGAATATGTGCCCGGGCCGGACTTCCCGACGGGTGGCACGATTGTTGAACCTGCCGAGAATATCGCTGAAGCCTATCGCACAGGGCGCGGGTCGTTTCGCCTGCGGGCCAACTGGTCGGTCGAAGATCTGGGACGGGGGCAGTGGCAGGTCGTCGTCACGGAGATCCCGTACCAGGTGCAGAAGTCGAAGCTGATTGAAAAGATCGCCGACCTGATCCAGACCAAGAAGATACCTATTCTGGCTGATATTCGCGACGAAAGTGCCGAAGATATCCGCGTGGTGCTGGAGCCGCGCTCAAAGAATGTCGATCCGGAAGTGCTGATGGGCATGATGTTCCGCAACTCCGATCTGGAGGTGCGGTTCTCGCTGAATATGAACGTGCTGATTGACGGGCTCACACCGAAAGTGTGTTCGCTGAAGGAAGTCTTGCGCGCGTTTCTGGATCACCGTCAGGATGTATTGCTGCGCCGGTCGCAGCATCGGCTGGAAAAAATCGATCACCGCTTGGAAGTGTTGGAAGGCTTCATTGTCGCGTTCCTGAACCTTGACCGTGTGATCGACATCATCCGCTATGATGACGACCCGAAACAGGCGCTGATGTTTGAGGATTGGGGCAAGGAACATCCGCGTGCAATGTCGGAGGCGGATTATAAACCGCCGATGCCCTCAGACGATCCGTCCCTGACCGAAGTTCAGGTCGATGCGATTTTGAACATGCGCCTGCGGTCGTTGCGGCGTCTGGAAGAGCTTGAACTGAAGCAGGAACGCGATGACCTGATGATCGAACGCGCCGCTTTGGAGGATCTTCTGGAAGATGAGGGCCTGCAGTGGAAAACCATCGCGGATCAGCTGCGCGAGACCCGCAAGAAGTTCGGTAAGGATTATGAGGGCGGCGCGCGGCGCACGCTTTTCGCAGAAGCCACAGAAGTGGAAGAGGTCCCGCTTGAAGCGATGATCGACCGCGAACCGATCACGGTCGTCTGCTCCCAAATGGGCTGGGTGCGGGCGATGACAGGCCATATTGATCTGACGCGCGAGCTGAAATTCAAGGACGGCGACGGGCCGCGGTTCATCTTTCATGCGGAAACGACTGACAGGCTGCTGGTCTTTGGCTCAAACGGGCGGTTTTACACGGTCTCTGCGTCGAACCTGCCAGGTGGGCGCGGCATGGGGGAACCTCTGCGCTTGATGGTCGATCTGCCCAATGAGGCGGAGATTGTGGACATGTTCATCCATGATTCTACGCGTAAACTGTTGGTTGCCTCCACGGCGGGGGACGGATTTATCGTCGCAGAACAAGAAGTCGCGGCCCAAACCCGCGCGGGCAAGCAGGTATTGAACGTGCGCGGCGATACGAAAGCCGTATTGTGCAAACCGGCGGATGGCGATCACGTTGCGGTCGTCGGCGAGAACCGCAAAGTGCTGGTTTTCCCACGTGATGAGCTTCCCGAGATGGGCCGTGGTAAAGGTGTTCGGCTGCAGAAATACAAAGATGGTGGTCTGTCCGATGCACGTTTGTTCACGCTGGCCGAAGGGCTAAGCTGGACTGATCCGGCAGGTCGGACCCGCACCGAAACAGAGCTTGTCGAGTGGATCGGCAAACGTGCCAGCGCCGGGCGTATGGCCCCGCGTGGCTTCCCAAGAGACAATAAATTTACCTGAGATCAGAGTAGAGGCGTCGTACCATGTATATAAAACGTTTTTTGAGCCTGCTGGCCGTCTTGGCCCTGTCCGCCTGTGCGGTTGCAAATCCTGATACGGACCCCTTGGTCGATCTGGGCGATTTCAGGCTGGGGCATAATGTGGTCGTCACCAAGAATGCACAAAAGATCGGGCCTTCACGGACCTTTGATCTTGAAGCGATGGATGTCGTGTTGACGGAAGCGATGCAAAAACGGTTTGGGAGGTATCAGGGCGATAAGCTTTACCACATTGGCGTCAATGTTGATGGTTATGCGTTGGCTGTCCCGGGGGTCCCGGTGGTGCTGTCGCCAAAATCTGCGATCGTGGTCAGTGTGACGGTCTGGGATGACGCGGCTGGCAACGAGGAAAGCGGCGGCAAGCTGAACGATCCGCCCCGCCAGTTGACGGTTTTGGAACAGCTGGATGGCGGGACGATCTTTGGATCTGGACTGACACGTTCGAAAGAAGTTCAGCTTGATAACCTGGCCGCGCAAATGGCGGCAGCTGTCGAACGGTTCCTGCTGGAAAACGGCGAATGGTTCGGTGTCACCCCGATTGAGGCTTTGCCAGAACCTGATCTTGCTGCGGCGGGCAGCGTGCCGGAAGGCGGTCTGCCGGTCGTCGATGGTGAGATCATTGCGACACCATTGCCAGAACCTGACGCTTAGCGTGCCAACTGAGCCTTGATTTTCTTCGCGTCACTGAATAGGTAGCGCGCGAGACGAAATCAGGGCAATGACGCCCCGCAAGCAGAAGGCGCCTTTAGACATGGCTAAGGAAAAGTTTGAACGTAATAAGCCGCACGTAAACATTGGCACGATTGGTCACGTTGACCATGGTAAGACGACGTTGACGGCGGCGATCACGAAGTATTTTGGCGACTTTCAGGCGTATGACCAGATTGATGGTGCGCCTGAGGAGAAAGCGCGCGGGATCACGATCTCGACGGCGCATGTTGAGTATGAAACAGACGCGCGTCACTACGCGCATGTTGATTGCCCAGGCCACGCGGACTACGTCAAGAACATGATCACCGGTGCTGCTCAGATGGACGGCGCTATCTTGGTGGTGAACGCGGCTGACGGCCCGATGCCTCAGACCCGTGAGCACATCTTGCTGGGCCGCCAGGTCGGTATCCCGAAGATGGTCGTTTACATGAACAAAGTTGATCAGGTTGACGACGAAGAGCTTCTGGAGCTCGTTGAAATGGAGATCCGTGAGCTGCTGTCCAGCTACGAATATCCTGGCGACGACATTCCTGTGATCCCTGGCTCTGCGCTGGCGGCGATGGAAGGCAACAACCCTGAGATCGGTGAGGAATCCATCCGCAAACTGATGGCGGCTGTCGACGAGTATATCCCGACACCTGAGCGGGCTGTTGACCAGCCGTTCCTGATGCCGATCGAGGACGTGTTCTCGATCTCTGGTCGCGGGACAGTTGTGACGGGCCGTGTTGAGCGTGGCGTGATCAATGTCGGCGACGAGATTGAGATCGTGGGGATCCGTGACACATCCAAGACCACATGTACCGGTGTTGAAATGTTCCGCAAGCTGCTGGATCGCGGTGAAGCTGGCGACAACATCGGCGCGCTTCTGCGTGGTGTGGACCGGGAAGGTGTTGAGCGGGGCCAGATCCTGTGTAAGCCGGGTTCCGTGAAGCCGCACACAAAGTTCGAGGCGGAAGCCTATATCCTGACCAAGGAAGAGGGTGGCCGTCACACGCCGTTCTTCGCGAACTACCGTCCACAGTTCTACTTCCGGACCACAGACGTTACCGGCACTGTTGAGCTGCCATCCGGCACCGAAATGGTGATGCCAGGCGACAACCTGAAGTTCGACGTTGAGCTGATCGCGCCGATCGCGATGGAGCAAGGCCTGCGCTTCGCGATCCGCGAAGGCGGCCGCACAGTTGGTGCGGGCGTCGTGTCCAAGATCACGGAGTAACGACGGCTCCGCCGTCGGGTGAGCGACAGGTGATCCCTAAAGGATCACCGAGCACCGCACTCGGCAGAAACAAAGAAGGCCGCTCCCGAAACGGGGCGGCCTTTTTGATGGGTCGGGGGCGTGGAAAGCGGATCAATCCGGTATGGTAATCTGAACAAGCCGGTGTTCGGAAACGAAGCCCGCTTTTTCCAACGCGGCTTTTGATGCCAGATTGGATTCGGCACAGCCGCAAATGGGTCTTTTGCCGTTCCGTTCCAGCAGATCCGCAAGCTCGGCGACAATCAGACTTGCGAACCCTTTGTTGCGCTGACTGCGCCGGGTGACCATTCCGACATCAACAACATGACCTGATCCGTCCACGGGTATTGTGACCCCGTTGCCGACCATTTGCCCGTCATTGAACCCGATCCAAAGCCCGTTGGATCGAAAAATCTGATCAACCTCGTCCTTGCTATCGTAAAAGTCGCCCCCGATTTTCCAGGCTTCGTTCAGATCGGTTGGCCTTGCTTTCGCGAGCTGGAAGGTTTCCGTCTTTTTCAAAGCAACTCGGTTGCGTTTGCGAAACAGGAAACCGGTTTCAACCAAGGTCCAACCGTTTTCATTGGCCAGGGTCATCACAACATGATCGAAAGATTTGCAAAGAATCTTCCTGAAGGGTCGTTGCCGGATGAGGTTGGACATGTGCAGGTGCGCGTCGCCTGCGTTTTCCGCATAGAATTCGACCAGCGTATCGCCGTCAAAAACGGCGTATCCTTCGCCAAAAAAATCCCAAGCCTCACCTGACCTGACGCGGTCTTCGAGGAACCATTCTTGCGGCTCCGGCAGAGATTCGAGGTAGCGGCGACGCATCGCCTGCGGCAGGTCTGAAAGCTGCTGATAAGAACTCATAGTCTATCGTTACGCGTCTCAGATGGGACGAACAATACGTCCCGTTGGCCCCAAAGCAGCGATTTAACCACCGCCACTGGTCGTTTCGACCAAGGCGACGTCAGCAGATATATTGAGCGCTTTGGGGAATTTCTGCGTGAAAGCGCCGGATACTGCGCGGTTTGCAAAATCAAGCCTTGTTTTGACCGTTTGGTCTATTTTGCACACTCACTGTGCATGGATGAGGGCAGCCGAGTTTTTCAAATAGTGCAGTAGCTAAATATAATAAAAACAATATATTAGTTGCGATTTACGCTTTTCGAACTGGATCAAATTCGCCGTCTCAAATCCGCGTGAGCGGGAGTGAGCAAAACGTGTCTTCAAAAATGCCTGCGATGACCCACATAAGCTTTATCAACACACGAGAGCGCGTCGGGGTCCCCCTGACGCAAAAAGGAACAAGACGATGAAAACCCTCTTTTTAACTTTGGCGGTATCAGCCTCTCTCTTGGCTGGGTCCGTTTCTGCCCAAACAGCCAGCGCGGGAAATGATGTGGATTTGAGCACATTGTCCGATGATCAACTGGATTCGCTGGTTGCGATCCTGTCTGGCCTTCCGCGCCAGTAACGGCAAATTTCTAACTGATTTACTGAGTGGGCCGGCATGGATTTTCATGTCCGGCCCATATCATGTCTTGCAAAGCGGGCGGCGGCTGTCTAATCAGCTTGCTCAAGCGCAGGGGCTTAGCTCAGTTGGTAGAGCATCGGTCTCCAAAACCGAGGGTCGTGGGTTCGAGTCCCTCAGCCCCTGCCAAACACTTCCATGTTTTCAGACGCTGTATCTTTGCCGGGCAAATGTCGCGTGATTTCGGGCGTTTGGTAGGCAACATAATCTACAGAGACGCAGAATGGCGCAAGTACCGTGCAGTTATCTTGCCGTGGTCTCCGTTTCCACTTCCGGCGGTACGAGTTTGCGGACGCTAGGTTGCTTTGTTTCAGAGAGCAGTGAACTGAGCGCACTGCTCTGACCAGACTGCAGAGAAGCGGGTTTTGATCAGATAGTCCGTGGTGAGGCCCACAGGCTGCTCGCCAGTAGCGACGCGGTCGAGAACGTCTGGCGAGAGTAACGCAAGATTGGTTACATCCTGAACACGGCGTTTCGAGACGTTTTCGACATCGGCGATCTCAGAAAAGGTTTTGCCCGCGATGACCATTGCCAGCCATTTGCGTCCCTTCATGATGTTCTGCACCAACGTTTTGTCGAACTCTGCCGGCGCCTCACCCAGATGCAATTTCAGCTCCACGCCTCGCCGGCGCGTCTGGAATGGAGCTTCGATCGTCAATTCCATATCATTCATTCGATCTGGGTTGCAGCCAAGATGGTCTGCAAGCATTGCTTTATCCAGTTGTAGAGTCAGTGAGCCTGGTTGCAGATCAAGCCGTTCAACGAGGGCCAAGCGTTCCAATACAGCGTCTCGCTGCAGAAGCCTTTTCGATACGTCTGTAAGTTCAGCTGCCATCAGTCCTTCCGTCATCGCCACTGCTGCACCGGGTCTGGTCAGATGCCGCTCGATAAGTTCAGCCAGCAAGCCCTCAACCCGCTCTGCGGGCAACCGCCAGGCATTGGGATGCTTCTGGCTGCGATCTTTGACCAGCCTGCGGGAGATATAATAGCGAAGCCGTCGTCCGTTCTTGCGAGTGTGACTGGGCGTCAGACGATCGCCGGTTTCATCAAAGAGTTTGCCTGCCAGAAGTGATCTGGTTGCCTTTTGTCTAGAGCCGCGAGCAACCGCTGCGCCGTTCTGCAGCATGCCCTGAACTTTTTCCCATACTATCGGGTCTATGATGGCTGGATGCTTTCCCTCATAGATCTGCTGTTTGTGACGGATGCGCCCCGCATAGACCGGGTTACTCAAAATATGTTGAAGGTGACCCCGGTCGAAGTAATTGCCACCTGAAATCCTTCCGTCCGTTCCCTCACGGCACCGCGACCTAAGCTCGAGATCTTCCGCGCATTCTTTCACATCACGCAGAGAGTGATGTTCCAGATACAGGTCATAAAGCGTCCTAATCGTTTCAGCTTCAGTCTCCTCAACCTTTAGTGTTCGGCCATCTGGTTGATAACCCAGAGGAGCACTTCCGCCCATCCACATGCCTTTCCGCTTGGACGCGGCGATCTTGTCGCGGATGCGCTCCGCCGTGACCTCGCGCTCGAACTGCGCAAAGCTGAGCAGCATATTCAACGTAAGGCGCCCCATGCTGGTGGCGGTGTTGAAGCTCTGCGTGACAGATACAAAAGAGGTTTCCGCGGCATCCAAACGGTCGACTAACTTGGCAAAATCGGCCAGGGAACGCGTCAACCTGTCGATTTTATAGACCACAATCTGATCGATGCGTTTCTCGTCTACAGCCTGCATTAGCTTTTGAAGCGCCGGGCGATCCAGATGACCACCCGATATGCCACCATCGTCATAGTGATTGGACAGTAGTTCCCAACCCTCGTGTTTCTGGCTTGCGATATAGGCCTCACAGGCTTCACGTTGGGCATCCAACGAATTGAAGTCCTGCTCAAGCCCCTCTTCCGAGCTTTTGCGGGTATATATGGCGCAGCGGATCCGGCGCATCACCGAACTCCGAAGAATCGTGGACCAGACCATCGGGCGCCAGTGATATGCCGGGCAATTGCTGACAAGGACCGCCACGTCTCATTCTCCATGACATAGCCTCCGTCGACCACTTCAACCCGATAGGTGCGCCCGTTCCATTCCCGAACCAGGTGCGATCCTGGCTTTGATTGTGCGCGCGAAGTTTTGCCAGACGCAATTTGTTTCAGTTGGCGTTCAGTTTTGCCTGACAATCCCCCAAGTTCGCTGCTTTGCAGATCCCAGATCAGAACCCGTTTCATGAATTGAGGCGATAGATATTTCGGCGGAGATCGCCCGAATGCCTCCTTCCAGCGATCAAGACAGCCTAGCCGATCCAGTTGCTCGATATCGGTGATTGCCTGTTCGAGTTTTGATGTGCATGCGTTCATCATAGACTCAGACCGTCGCATCGATACGATAGACTGCCCCTTTATCTGTGTCGGAGCGTTCTACAGGAAATCCAGCTTTGCGCAGCGTGGATATCGCGGCTCGTGCCGTATGTGTCTTCCAAGCAAATGGATTCTGCATTTGTGGACTCGTAGCGCCGGACTTACGACTAAGTAGTCTGGTCAATTGATCAAGCCACAAAGGCTGCGCCGTAGCGGTATTAGCCTTCGTTACATCGGTTATTTTTGCTGCTTCTGCCATCATTTCTCTCCACGCATTTACGAAGGCCAATCCTTCGCCTCGTACTGAGTGGAGCCCGGAGATCCCGGGCGATGTTTTGTGACGACAGTACTGCTCTAAAAATTCTACAAGTCCAGCGACAAATTTAGAAAGGGCGGAAACCGGACCTTCGCTGCAAATGCAAAACCCAGAGGATCGCGCAAACAATTGGCAGCAGCAAATGTTCTTAGTACACGTGTAGAATTACGATTGTATGCTGGAGTGCTTCGAGTTTTTGCCCATAGTTATCCATTTATCCAAGACGGCTCAGAACAGATGCCGTTCTTTGGCCAAGAGAGCCGCCTGCGTTCTGTTTGAAACACCGAGTTTTGCGAGCAGGTTTTTGACGTGTAGCTTCACCGTGACCTCTTGGATGTCTAAATTTCGGGCGATCTCTTTATTGGACAGTCCAATGCAAAGCTGTTCCAAGGTCTGCAATTCCCGGGACGATAGCTTGGAAAACTCCCCTTTTGCCTGTGCCTCTACCTGAGCGGTTCCAAAATCAAATGGCAGGTATCTTTCGCCAGAAAGGACGAATTTGATAGCATTGACCAAAGAAGCGGCGGTGAGTGATTTCGGGATGAAGCCGTTTGCGCCCCGAGCCATAGCGTTGTTGGCCACATCGCGGTTCGCGACACCTGACATCAAAGCAACTTTGCTGGCCGGATAGGCCTGCCGCGCGCGGTCCAGTCCTTCGAGTCCGTTCATTCCAGGCATGTTGTAGTCAAGGATCAAAAGGTCGATGGGATCCAGCCCGCCCATCAGTTCCAGAGCGCCATCCAGATTAGAAGCGGTGAGGACCTTAAAATCATCGATTGTTTCGAGATACGCCGCGATCGTGTCACGGACCAAATCGTGGTCATCGGCGAGAAGGATATTTGGCATGGCTTCATCTTTCTTGAATTCTAGCGCCCAATACAGTGAGAAAAATGATCAAAAAATGGCACATCTATACTTAAGTATAGGTTACTATCCCTATACCCCCAACAGGTTCATGCAAATACGGCTAACACAGTCACAGCTGCGCAATGGGAACCTGATCATGACCAAAAACTACCACTCACGGATACTTGCAACGTTACTTGTGACGTTGAGCTATTCAGTTGCCCCCGCAACTGGGCAGGATGTGATGGGGCTGCAGGTGACAGCGACCTCATCACAATCCGTTCCGGTCGACTTGAGCTTGGAGTCACTAGACGCCTTGGATCAGGTCGAATTTACAACAAGCACCATCTGGACAGATGGCGAGACGCAGTTTTCGGGCGTTTCGCTCAAGGTGTTGCTTGCGCATCTTGATGCTGACGGCGAGACCATCGAAATGGTTGCACTGAATGACTACGCCGTCACCATGCCGATGGCTGAGCTGGAAGATGACGCCCCCATAGTTGCCACCCGTATGGATGGTGAGACCATGTCGGTTCGTGACAAGGGTCCATACTGGGTGGTGTTTCCGTATGACAGGGACCTGAAATACAGCACCGAGACCAACTATTCGCGCAGCATTTGGCAACTTAACCGCCTAAAGGTCATAGATTGAGAACCGGTTGGCCAATATGGTGACCCCGAATTGGAGGTCCCATATGAAAACCCGGCGTGGCGGATACAGAGCAGCGATACTGGCAGGCTTAGGCCTTCTGGCCTTGTTGTTGGGGCTTATGGTATCAAATCTGCTGTCGCAACTGCGCGATCTGTCGACCGCCGCGGGGGACAACACACAGTGGAGCATCTCGCAACTCGACACTGAGTTTGCCAATTTGAATGCCACCCTGTCTGATCAAATTGCGGATGGCGGGCCGCCCGAAGATGACATCCAGCTGCGCATTGATATCGCCCTGAGCCGCCTGAATATTGTCAATTCCGGTCGTGCAGGTGTGGTGTTTGGCGAAAGCGACGAAGCAAAGGCGCTAATCGCACCACTGAACGCGTTTGCTGCTGATGCGATTGCCATCTCGGATAAACCCGGCCCTTTGACCGGGCAGGATCTGCGTAACCTTCGCGGGATGGTGCAAGCCGTCCGCCCGAATGTCCGCAAGATTGCGCTTTTAGGCGTTAGCCTCGGCGCGGAACATTCCCAACAACGGCGTGCTGTGTTTGCACAGCAGCTGACCCGAACGGGCGGCATCGCGATTGCCCTGCTGGTTTTGATGGGCGGCTTTATGGTGCTCCTGGACAAGATGTTGCGCAGCGCCGTGCACCGCGACGCGGAACTGCTGACGTCTTCCAAGTTGCTGACGTCCACGGTTGGCGCATCGCTTGATGCAATCGTGACCGCGGATGACCGCGGAGTGATCATTGGCTTTAACGCATCAGCCGAAGACGTTTTTGGCTGGAGCCGGGACGAGATTATTGGCCAAACTATGGAAGACACCTTCATCCCGCACCGCATGCGAGATGCCCATCACGATGGCATGAACAGGTATCTTGAGACCGGCAAGCCGCGCGTTGTTGACGGCGGCCGTGTGGAATTGGCGGCTTTGCGCAAAAGCGGCGAGGAATTTCCGGTTGAGCTGAATATTACCTCTACCGAAGATGATGAGGGCACCAAGTTCATCGCCTATATTCGCGACATCAGTGAGCGCAAGATCGACGAACAGAAACTGATTGACGCGCGGGATCGGGCGGAACGCACAGACAAGGCCAAGTCACAGTTCCTAACTGTTATGAGCCATGAAATGCGAACGCCGCTGAACGGCATTCTCGGCGTGCTGGACCTTTTGAAGACCACCAAACTGACGCCCAGGCAGGAACGGTATGTGCAAATTGCGACCGCCTCGAGCGAAATTTTGTTGGAACACACCAACGAGGCGCTTGATATCACGCGCATTGAAACAGGCACATTGCAGCTGACACCGCAGAACTTTGATATGTCCGAAATGGTCGCGTCGCTAGTTAATGTGCTTGAACCTCTGGCGCGTGAAAAGCAGCTAGGGCTGACACTACAGATTGAAGACGCGATGCGGATGGCGTTCTTCGGAGACAGCAACCGGATCAGGCAGATGCTGACCAATCTGATCGGCAACGCGATCAAGTTTACCAAGAGTGGTCGGATTGGTGTGATGGTCAAAGGCATTCATGGACCGGTTGTGTCGTCGGTCACGTTCGCAGTGACGGATACTGGTGCAGGGATCGCGCCTGAGCATCAAGAGCGAGTTTTTGAAGACTTCGTGGCCCTTGCTCATGGTGAGGGGCGGCAAACGCGCGGCGACGGTCTGGGCTTGTCCATTTCGCGCAAGATTGCGCGCCAGATGGGCGGCGACATCAAGCTGACCAGCGAAGTGGGGAGCGGCTCCACCTTTATGCTTACCGTCCCGTTACAACGGCGCGAGGCCGTTCCACGAGATGACGCCGCGCCTCCGTACCTGCAGGTCTCGAGCGACAAGTCTTGCAAGGTTTTGATCGTCGAGGACAACAACATCAACCGCAAGGTGCTGGGCGATATGCTTGAAGGGATGGGCCACACGGTGCGGGAAGCCGTTAACGGCGAGGATTGTCTGAACAAGGCCGGTGACGGCCGGTTCGACATCATCTTCATGGATATCAGTATGCCGATCATGGACGGCATCGAGGCCACGCGCCGGTTGCGGACGGAGGCAGGTCCGAATGCGCAATCGCATATCGTTGGTCTTACCGCGCATGGGCGTGAGGAATACCGCGGGGAGGCCGAAGCAGCGGGAATGAACCGCTTCCATACAAAGCCCATCCGACTTGATGCCCTGCGCGGCATCATGGCCGAGGTCTCTGCTGCGCCGCACGCGCCGCTTGGGTCTGTGGCGCATTCTGACGCACTTCGCGACATGTGCGAGGCGTTGGGGCAAGATAAGGTCAATGCAATCGGTGATCGCTTCTTTGGTGAGCTGAACGCATTTTTTGGACAGGTGCACGAAGGCGCGTTTGTGAATGACTTGCCCGCATTGGCGGAAACGTCCCACAAGATGAAGGGCGCCGCCGCGCTGTTAGGGCTTAATGCCCTTGAAACGCCTTTGGCCGATTTGGAATTGTCTGCGCGAGCTGGCAGTGTTTCGGATCTAAACGCGTGCATCGAGGCGCTTGAGGGAATCGCTTCTAGCGAGCGAGCCGCTTTTGCCGAGCGGCTCGCCAATTCTGCCAAATAGCCGCCCTTTCGGTGAGCGGCCTATTCCAAAGGATAGCCCACCCATCCCAATTCTCTGTCAGCTATCCCCCCGCACCCCGGTTTTGTCATCCTGTGGGGCTTAATCCTTTGTTCATCAACATCACAGGCCGCCTGGAGGGGCCCATCACAAAGGAATCAAGACATGACAAACGCAAAAGAAATCATCGTAGTCGGTGGCGACGGATTCTGCGGCTGGCCAACAGCCCTTCATCTCTCAAAGCTGGGCCACAATGTCACCATCGTCGACAACATGTCACGCCGCGACATCGACGCCGAAATGGGCGCAGATAGCCTGACCCCAATCACGTCCATGGAAGACCGCCTGACCGCTTGGAAAGAGCACACTGGCTTGACCATCAAGTTTGAAAACATCGACGTAGCACGCGAGTTTGACCGCGTCACCGATCTCATGGCGGCAACGAAGCCAGACACGATCATCCACTTTGGCGAGCAACGCGCCGCTCCTTACTCGATGAAAGGTGTCGGCGAGAAGCGCTACACCGTCGACAACAACATCTCTGGCACGCATAACCTGCTTGCAGCCTCGATCGAGCTGGGTCTGGACCCGCATTTCGTCCACCTCGGCACCATGGGTGTCTATGGATATGATGACGACGGCATCGAAATTCCCGAAGGGTATCTGCCGGTCTATATCCCGGGCGACAATAACAAGATCTTCCAACGCGATATCCTGTATCCTACCAACCCGGGCAGCGTGTATCACATGACTAAGTCCATGGATCAGTTGCTGTTCCAATTCTACGCAAAGAACGACCTTCTCCGCGTCACGGACCTTCACCAAGGCATTGTCTGGGGCACTCAGACCGACGAGACCAAGCTCGACGAGCGCCTGATCAACCGCTTTGACTATGACGGTGATTACGGCACGGTGCTGAACCGGTTCTTAATGCAGGCCGTGGTCGGCCACCCTCTGACGGTGCATGGCACCGGTGGCCAGACCCGCGCCTTTATCCATATTCAAGACACGGTGAGATGCCTTGCCCTGGCTGTGGAAAACCCGCCCGCCCGTGATGGCAAAGTGGCGATCTTGAACCAGATGACGGAAACACACACCGTCCGTTCACTGGCCGAGCTCGTGGCTAACACCTCTGGTGCCAAGATCGCAAACGTCGACAACCCACGCAACGAGGCCGCCGAGAACGACCTGCGTGTGTCCAACAAGACCTTCCTCTCGCTGGGCCTGAAACCGGTCACACTGGCCGAAGGCCTGATGGATGAGACGCAAGAAATCGCGGCAAAATACGCGCATCGTTGCATCCGCAAGATGATCCCGTGTGTGTCCACATGGACGGACAACCAACGCCCCGGTGTCGTGCAGTACGACCGCAAACGGGCAGCTTAACCGGCTCGAGACAGATGCGCCGAACCTGCTTGGAGGTGGGTTCGGCGCAAACTGCTCGAAACGGTCACAACTCAGGTGAAAAACATGCGCATGATTGGCATTGGGCTGATGGGGTTTCTCCTCGCAGGTGTCGCCCTCCTGCTCTCGACAATGAACATCTTGGAAAAGGGACAACGGTATGTCAGCGAATTGACACTAGGGCCGCAGCTGGTCTTTGAAGACCGGATTGCGCTGCCAGCCGCGGACACTCATACCGCCGTGGTCTATCGTTCCAATCCCAATCAACCTGTTATTCTTTCCGGTTTGCCCGCCTACCAGGGTGTCGCGTTCAACATGCCAATGGATGCGCGCCCGACGTCAGGATACCTCCAAATCGATGCAACATTACAAGTCCTAGAGGGCGTTGAGGGGGTGCTGCGCATTTCCATCAACAACACCCGCCGGGGCGAGATGTTGCTGCGTCCGGGCGAGGTTGGGCGATCCTTGCAGATTCCGCTTTCACCGACGGATTTTGCAAGGGACCAGCTGGTCGTCTCTTTCTCGCTGCAGGGCGAGGGCCCCGGTTCTCAATGCAGCACTGACGAGGGCTTCGCAGTCGTCGTCGAGATTGAGACGACCAGCGCAGTTTTTCTGACGCTGGACCGCCCGCTTGAAACGCCACGCGACCGCGTTAACGCATGGGGCCAGATGGTACGGGTCGCCTGGCCCACCTGGCTGAAGCCCGAGGAACGGGCGCGGCGCTTGGTGCTAGCCACGCAATTTCGGCAGCGAGACATCGAAACCATTATGGTCGATGCCCATTCTGCCGACGCTCTGACAACCGACGGGCTGCGGGAAGCAATGCTCTATCATCCAGCAGCCGAACGCGATGCTGGCAAGACGACATGGCCACGGGGCGTGGCTGACAGCGGCGTTAATGTCGGCCTGCGCCGGTTCCACCGCAAAACCATCTGGCGGGAACGGTACGATCTGCGCCAAGGCGACGCATTCCTCGTTCCTGATGCGTTGGACCTCAATCTGGTCTTAGGCGGTCACATCGGCCAGACACCCTGGACGCTTACGGTGACCTTGAATGGCCGCCTGATCCATCACCAAGCCGTTGAGGCCGCGCAGCCGCAGCTTGGCCTACGCATCTACCTGCCGAAAGACATGCAGGTTGCGGTGAATGTCATTGAGGTGACGATTGCGTCCAACGTTCCTGCCGAGGGCACCTGCAATGAAGGCCCCGAATTGATCGCTGAGATGTTGCCCGCAACGCAATTGGTTGCCGGGGACAGCAGCTATTCAGACACGCTGACGGAATTGCGCCTTGCCTTGAGCAATATCGGCGCGCTCCAAGTTGGGATGCTCTCCAATTTGACCGCGGCAGATGCGCAGACGGCAAGCATGATGTTGGCGGGCCTGCTGCCAGCCGAGGCCGCGCTGAAACCCAGCAGCACCACCGCGCAGGTCATCGTGGTCGCTCCGCAGGACGGGGCGATTACCTTGCCCCATTTCGAGCCGATCTGGCTTGTCACGTTGGATACCAGTTCGCAGGAGCTCAACGCACAGCCGCTTGAAGGCGGGGCGCAAATGCCGCGTACCGGCATGGCCATCCTCGTCATTCCCAACACGCTTGACCTGACAAAGGTGGCAATATGAGCGAGGCTGACGACAAGCGAGAGCAGATCAACTACATCTCCGTCGACAGCGCGCCGAAGCGTTTTGCGGGGCCGGTGTCTGAATGGCAGGCGCCGCGCATGCTGTTGCTGTTCACTGTGCTGGCCACCCTGCAGCTTTGGGCGGTCAACACTGAGCTTGCGGGGCAGGTGTTCCCAAATCACGACTACGTCTTTTCCCCGCACAAAGGGCGTCACGCGATTTCGATCCGCATATTTCTGATCTCGTTCTTCATCTCTTTCGCGGCGTTCAGCAATGGCGGCCCCCAAGGCCGCACCCTGTTTGGGCTGGACATGACGCTGACCTTCTTGGTCGGATGCGCGGCGTTTGACCTGGCCAATGCGGTCGCGCATGCCATGATCGGCACGTCCTTCTCTCTACATCTTAGCGCCATCGCGTCTGGCCTGTTCGGCTTCGCAATCTATTCATTCAAGCTGTTGGAGCGGGGGCTGATGCCCGCCCGCATCCGGATTGAGCATATCCCTGTTAGCCAGATGCGTGCCTTCCTGCGCCTTGGGGCCACACTGGCTATTGCCGCGGCAGTCGCTATCTGGGTTGGTGGCATGGAGTTGCATGTCGTCACGGTGATGCGGCAATGGACGCTGCTTGGCGGCATTGGCCCGGGGGTTTTCCTGTTCCTACCGGTGCTGTTTGGGCAGCTCTACCTGCTCGCGATCTATGACGTGCTGACCGCAAAGACGCCCAAATTCAATCCGCCAGTGTCGGTCATCGTGCCAGCGCATAACGAAAGCTACATCATCAAGAACACGATCAATGCGATGGACCGCGCGGCGGTGCATTACGGCGGCGAGGTTCATATCCTGATCATGAACAACAACTCCACTGACGACACTGAAGATATTGCCCGCGAAACACTGGCTGCCTGCAAAGCCGCTAAGGGGCGGGTGATCAACGTCCCCAAGCCCGGAAAATCCAACGCCTTGAACGCGGGGCTGGATGCTTGCGAGACCGAATTTCTGGTGCGTGTCGATGCGGACACGTTGGTGGGCGAGGACAATTTCACCCGCGCGATGCCCTACTTCACCAACCCGCAGGTTGGCGTGGTCGGCGGCGTGCCCGTCCCGCCCGGAGGGGCACTGTTCGACCGAGCCCGCCTGCTCGAAGTGCTGGTCAAACACGGCTTTTATTCAGTGGCCATGGGGGCGGTTAACGGGGTGGTCGGCATTCCCGGCATGTTCGTGGTCTACCGGACACATCACCCGCGCTATCTGGGCGGCTTCGTCGAAGGCATGAATGGCGAAGACACAGACATTTCGCTGCGGATTGGCGAGCTGGGCTTTCACTCGGTGGTGGATCCAAAAATCCGTTACATCTCGGAAGTGCCGTCGTCCTACAGCCATATGCGCGAACAACGCATGCGATGGTTTCGCTCTATCTACCACATCTCGTCGCGCTGCCGCGATCTGATCTACGGTCCCAACAAGACACTTCGCGGCAAGGTCATTTTGCCCTACATGCTTATCAACTCCGCGCGCCGCGCAATGCTGGTCCCGCTGATCATTTATGGCGGTTTGGAATGGGGGCTGCGGTTCAACCCCGACAGCCCGATACTGTGGCAATCCATCATCGCGGTTACAACTGGCGCGCCCGCGATTATGGCCGTCGCGGCCTCCCTGTTGAACGGAGTGCCCAAGGGCATCCTTGCGCTACCCGAGTACCTTATCTTCAGGGTGCTCCGCGCGTATTTCACACTGGAGTCGATGCTCAGCATTCTGGTAGATGTTGAAGGGGAGGATTTGGAGCACGTCATCCGCTTAGACATCGTGCCTGACAAACCAATTCGGGTGGCCTGAGGCACCGATTAGACGGATCTATGACGCCTGCCACCCATGCCCAGTCACTTCCGTTCAGGCAAAACTGTTCATTCTGTGGGCTGTTCGAAGGTGGGACACGCAGACGCTGGTGAAATCAACTTTGAAAGGACATAGCAAATGGCCCTCAAAGATCACTAATAACCGGCCCCTTCCAGTCTTTCAACTACGACACAGTCAGAGTATTATGTTGTTCTGCGATGCGGCATTGGGAGTGTAGCTCTAGCGGCAGGTATGGGCCGCCCTTGCAGGCGGCCCAAAGTCTCTAGATTTCAATAGCTTCCGCGATGGCCAAAGCATTCTCAAGTTCGACGCCCAGATACCGGACAGTGCTGTCCATCTTAGTGTGCCCAAGCAGAAGCTGGACGGCCCTGAGATTTCCTGTCTTCTTGTAGATCTGCGTAACTTTGGTGCGGCGCATCGAATGGGTGCCATAGGCCGTCGCTTCAAGGCCGATCGAAGTGACCCAGTCGCGCACGATCCGCGCGTACTGACGGGTCGAAATGTGCAGGCGTTCGTGAAAACGGCCTGGCCTAAGATATTCTGAACCGACCATCAAATCGTCTTCCATCCATTTCTCTACTGACGTTCGGGTCCCTTCTGATATCTCGAACCGAACAGGTTTCTGTGTCTTGCTCTGCAAAACCGACGCACGCTCCTTGATCTGTCCGGACGCCATGACATCAACGACTTTCATCTTCACGAGATCACATCCGCGGAGCTTGCTGTCGATTGCCATGTTGAAAAGTGCGAGGTCACGGTAGTTCTCGGCCAGTTCAAGCCGAACTCGGATTGCCCAAACATGTTTGGGCTTCAGGGGTCGTTTCTGCCCAACGATGCGACCCTTATTCTAGGCTGGGCGAAGTGCGCGAATGGCTGGTAAGTTTGGTGTTTCCATGACTGATCCTCCGATCCGCCATGCCCTCCCACAACGACAACCCAACGTTGACCGCCGCAACATATCACGGGATGCTGCGGGTATATGAGCGTCTGCTTTGGCGAATCCGCTCCCTGGAAAAGTTCACTTTGCCCGCCCAAAGGCTGTAGTACGAACGGCAGCAGGATTTCCATGTCACGTTTAACACGTCCTGAATACAGCGAGGATCAAAGCGAACAGCCGAAACAGATCATATTCTTTCCCGGGCACGTGCACCTCGAGCTGGCAGTGGTCTTGCGCGAAGGTCTGCTCGGTAATTTCTCCTTCTGAGAGGGCCATCAGCGAATTATAGCTTGTTCGCAATACAACGTCTGGGTCAGTTGCGGGCGAATAGGACACCGATGCGGCTCCTCCTTGGGCTTTCACTTCCATCTCTTCCCCATCGACAACAAAGCTGGCCACCACATTCAGATCGCCGACTGCGACCTTGTCGGCTGCAGACCCCAATGTGACCGCTACGGTTCTCAGATTGCCGGGATCGACAACTTCACCTTCCGACGAAAACAAGGCACCGAACATCGCGAGTTCAAAGATCAGGGTGCGCGTTCTGCGTCCGAGGTCTGTCAATTCATAAAGCGTAATTGCGTGGGGACCTTGGATTTTCTGCGCAAGACCATCCTCGATCAGTTTTGCCAGCCGTTCGGTCAAAAGGTTGGCAGCAATGCCTGTCAGGCCGCGCTGCAGATCCGTGAAACGGGCTGGACCGGCATGCAAATCCCGCAGGATCAGCAGTGTCCAACGGTCGCCAATCCGATCCAGGCCGCGCGCAATCGGACAGAGCAATTTGTAGGACCGCGGTTTCGCCATATCACCTCACGGGAAAGTTACTTTAATTTTTAAAGTTACCACTTTAGTTCTCTAGCAATCCTATGAAACCGAGGCTCTCCCATGTCAACACATCCAAAAATCCTTGTCACAAGCAGCGGAGGGAAAACCGGTCTGCCCGTGGCGCTTCAACTGCTGGAAAAGGGTGTGCCGGTCCGCGCATTTGTGCATCGCAACGACCACCGGGCCGAGACACTCACGCGCGCCGGGGCAGATGTATTTGTTGGCAATCAATATGACGTGTCTGACCTGCGCGAAGCGATGCAAGGTGTGCAGCGCGCCTATCAATGCGCACCGACCGCACCCAACGGGCTGCATTTCAACGCGGCCTTCACAGTGGCGGCGGCGGAAGCAAAGCTCGAACATGTGGTTACGCTCGGCCAATGGCTGTCCAGCGCTGACCACCCGTCACTATTTACGCGGGAGGTCTATTTGTCGGACGCGTTGGCGCGACTGTCGCTGGACACAACCGTCACATCGGTGGATCCCGGCTGGTTCGCAGATAACTACCTGATGGTTCTCGATGCGGCGGTCCATCTTGGCATATTCACGATGCCGCTCGGAGCCGGCGACGAGAAGAAAAACGCACCCCCCAGCAACGAAGATATCGCGCGAGTTGTTGTTGGCGCGCTCCTTGATCCTCAATCCCATTCAGGAAAGCGCTTCCGCCCAACCGGCCCGGCTCTTTTGTCCCCGAACGAGATTGCTGCCGCCATGGGGCGTGCATTAGGCCGCAAGGTTACGTACATGGATATTTCCGAGAAGATGTTGACCAAGGCGCTGCGGGCGAATCCCCCGTCTAACTATTCAGAAGCGGCGGTGTCCCAACTCGCGCTCTATGCCAACGAATATCGCCGCGGCACATTTGCAGTTAACGCGCCAACCCAGGATGTGGCGATTGTCGGCGGGCGTGAACCCGAAGCCTTCGAAGACATCGTACGGCGCTATGTTGTCGCTCAACCAAACCTGCGACCCAGCTTCGGGCGACGACTATCAGCACTTGTCGGGTTCCTGAAGATCCTGGCGACACCGGCCTTGGACCTGGCGAAGGTTCAGAGCGACCGCGACTACGCGCAAACCAAAAAACCCCAGTTCAGCCAGGAGTCTGAAGAATGGGCACGGACCCACGCCCCACAACACAGTGTGTTGAAACATCTCAAATCCGTCTGAGCGCGGCGCACCCAGCCATCCTCAAGACAACTGGAGACACCCCATGTCAAACGTCGACGTTCTAAAAACCCGCAACCAAGACTTCGCCGCTAGCTTCGCTCAAGGTGATCTGGTCCCGCTGCCAAAGCTGGGCATGATCATCGTCGCCTGCATTGATGCACGCGTTGATCCGACAACCGTCTTCGGCCTCGAGTTGGGCGATGCGGTTGTCTTGCGCAACAATGGCGGGCGCATTACCCCAGCGATCATCGACGAAATTACCGCACTCAGCCTTCTTGTTGGCCGGGTCACCGGCCAAGACGCGCCCGTGTTTCACATCATGCTGATGCAACACACCAAATGCGGCGCCCAGCAATTCGCCGTGCCTGACTTTCAGGCTCAAATCAAGGAACGCGCTGGAATTGACGTGTCCGCCTCTGCGATCACCGACCCGAAAAGTGATCTGATGGTCGATATCGCCCGCCTGCGCGACGCGCCAAATCTGCATGGCGGTCTGACCGTTTCGGCGATGCTCTATGATATTGAAACCGGACAAGCCCACGAGATCGCAACGACCCAATCTCTGGACGAGTTGCGCGCAAACGCGGCTGATACCTGAATGGCCAGGTTCCAACTAGATCCATCGCTCTACCCGTTCAAGTCGAACTGGGTAGAACTTGGCAGCGGATCACGCGTTCACTATGCCGATGAAGGCCGCGGTCCAGTGCTTCTTCTACTGCACGGCAATCCATCTTGGTCATTTCTCTACAGAAACATCATCCCACGTCTAAGTGCGCAGTTTCGCTGCATTGCGCCGGACCTGCCTGGCTTCGGGCTGTCTGAGGCGGCAGATGGCTTCGGCTTCACCGCCCGCGAACAAGCGCAGGTCATGGTCGAATTCATCGACCAACTCGACCTAAAAGGCGTCGGCGTCATGATGCAGGATTGGGGCGGTCCCACGGGCCTGTATGCTGCCCAAATGCGCCCGGAACGCATTGATCGGTTGATCATCGGAAACAAATTTGGCTGGCCATTGTCCGACATCGGGGTACGCATGTTCTCCGGGATCATGGGTGGCATTCTTGGCCGCACCAGCGCCAATCTGTTCAATGGCGTCATTCGTTTCTTCTTTTCGCGAGGCGTGATGAGAAAGCTGTCAGTGGATGAGTGGAGCATGTATCTCGCACCATTCAAAAATCGCAAAATGCGTCACCCGACCCATATCTTCCCCAAGCAGCTCATGGCAGCCAAGCCGTTCCTGCAAGAGATTGAAGACGGGCTGCCTGCAATAAAAGACAAGCCCGCCCTGATCTTATGGGGGGACAGCGATTTCGCGTTCAAGGACAAGGAGCGGAGCCGCTTTCGGCACGCATTCCCAGATCACCGCGATCTGGAGCTTACCGGCGCAGGACACTTCATTCAAGAAGACGCCCCCGACGCCATCAGTGCCGCAATCGCGGATTGGTATGGCATGCCCATCTCAGAACTCGAAGAAACCCCCAGACCAACCACCCTTAATCAGAATACCTAAGGAATCACTATGGAAACTCTCATATCGGTCACCCTTTGGAATGTCGTTTTCCTCGGGGCTCTGTTCTCGCTCCAACCCATGGTGCGGGTCCTTGGCTCTGGTCCAAAATACGCCGCTTCAAGCTTCGATAACCGAATTGAAGAAGGCGTTTTCGCCCGGCGACTTGCAATGGTCCGCAGCAATCACGGTGAAGCGCTCGCTCTCTGGGTGTCGTTCGTTGTCATAGTGGCAGCCATTGCGCCCGAATTCACCCATCCGCATCTGCCGATGATTGCAACAGTCTTTCTGATGGCGCGGCTGGCATATGCCGCAATCTCATTGGCTGGCGTCCCACTGCTCCGCTCTGGCGCATGGATTGTCGGCTTTGCCGCTTGGGGCTATCTGACTTGGATCGTCATGAGCGCGATCGCATAGGCATACGCTAAGACGGACTGCGCGCGCGCCGAGCAGCCGGCTCCGACGGCAGTAAATCTCCACATCGAGGAGGTCGCTACCTAAGTCATTCGGCTCTTGCGTTGCTTGTTGAAATTGGATCGGTGCCGGAGAGCAAGGCCATCCCGGCTCCGGATCTAATCATCCGCGAGTCCAGTCGGCTCGTGGTATAGCACAGCCTCTAACGGTGCAGTCATTTCACTGGCAAGTGATCTCCCGGGAAGATCAACCGCTCAATGGGACGAGTTTTCTACTGGGGTCCAGATTTGCAGTCGCAGCGAATGTCTTCTTCGGTAGGCCGCGGCGCAGCATCTCCCTCCGCTGATCAACGGCAGCTTAGGGCCGACCTTGCCGAGTTAGTTCTGCAGTGATTGCGATATGCTGCGGACGATCAAAGGTCGGTAGCGAGCCCATTTTGACCGATGCTGCAGGTTGCTCGAATGGCGGCTCTGGGCAGATGATATTGACGGTTTTGCTGTGCGGTGAAGCGCGATTGTTCGAGGTGCTCCAATGAAAGGCCTATCGAAGCATGAACTAACATTAGCTGATAGTCGCTTAGATAAATCTATCGCGTCCTGTTCCTTGCCTTCGGAAACAATCGGGAAGACATAGAAAAACCGGACGCCGGGTTTACGCTCACATCGTGCTTGGCCAGTTTTGTGGCGGTCCGCGACCTGAAACCTACTGCCTTCAGGACTGAATGGACAATCGACGGGATCCTTTTGCTTGAAACACTATCTAACGCGTGACACCTGGCAAATGCTTATCCAAATGAAATGCCTCAAAAATGTATAATCCAATCTGCAATGTCGCAGACGTGGATCTGAGCAGAGCATCGAGATTCTTCTCTCTAGAAATCACAGTTCCAGAATTTTCGTCGGCACTTTCGTGAGCCGTCTTGCCTTCCTTCGCCATATCCACAAATGCTCTGAGGCGACGTGTCATATGGCGCTTGGTTCGGTAGTTGAGCGAATAGCGGGGCAGTGAAGACAGATGTTCGCCCAGCACTTCAAGCAATCCTTCATTCGTGACATATGGCGCTGCAATCTCAGCATAGACATAGGCAAGGCCCAGACCGTGGCGGGCATAGTGCAAAAGTGACCGCATATCGTTTGCTACCAATCGGGGCTTGGGTTGCATAGTAAACGGCCCGTCCGGCCCGACGAACCCCCAAGGGGCGTGGTGACCGCCTACGCCAAAGGCATAGCAGATCGCATCATGATCCAAGATATCGCGTGGTTCTTTGGGTATACCTTTAGCCGAGAGATAGTCCCGTGACGCAACAATCGCCATTGAAAGCTCGGGGCCCACGGCAACTGCATGCGTGTCAGGACCAAGCAAGGTGTTGGACCGGATGGCAGCATCAATGCCCGAACTCAGCAGATCAACCTTCTTATCGTCATAAATCAGTTCGACATCGACGGCCGGATAGGTGGCGGCAAACCGTGCAACCAAATCATCCAGAAAAAACGGCCCGGCGCTGTATGGGGCAGACAGGCGCAGCGTGCCAGTGACTTCATCCTTTTGATCATCAAGATCGCTCATCGCACCTTCCAGCTCAGCAATGGCTGGAAGGCTGCGCGCATAGAATTGTTCGCCGATTGGGGTTAAGGCGACGGATCGTGTAGATCTTTCAAACAGGCGCACACCAAGCCGATCCTCAAAACGCTGGATGGCTTCGCTTACCGATGCGGGTGCCTGGTGCAGGTGTTCTGCGGCAGCACGAAAGCCACCTCGTCGGGCGACTTCGACAAAGACGCGGATATCTCCAAAACTGCTTCTGCTCATTGTTCGTTTTTTCGATCACTGTGTTAGGATAATGACGGGTTATCCTTACGATAGCAATCGCTTAGCTTTGTGACAAGCCGCAATCACAAGGAAAACGAAATGTCCAAGATCACCGAAATTTTCATCCTGAAGATGAAAAAGGGGGACGATGTTGATGCTATCCGCGAGGCGGCGCGGGCTGACTTTGTCGCACTTGAGGGCGTCATGTCCTGGGAAACGCAGGTCACGACAGACCAGTCGCGTGACACGCTCTACGCCGACATTTTCACCTTCCCCGATCATGAAACTGCCAAACGCGTGACGCCGCAGTTTGCGGAGCGCCCGGCGACTAAGGCTTTCCTTGGCCAAATCGACGAAATGATTGTCGGTCAGTTTTTCACAACCCACCAGCCTAAAACATCGGAGTAAGACCATGACCGAACGTGAAGAAATTGAAGCCGCTATCAATGAATGGAACAGCGGCCTGGATGGCGGCGACATCGAACGGATGGTCGCCTCATGCCACCCTGACGTTATGACCGTAAACGAGCGCCAGCCTGTCACCGTCGGTACCCAAGCCATCCGTGACAAGTACAACCCACGCATTGCTGCCGCCGAAATCACATCCGGCTACGACATCGAAGACCTGCAATTTTATGGCGACACCGCAATCGTATCCGGCCGTTTCTACGGCACCATGAAAATGCGCGACACCGGCGAAGTCAAAAAGCCAGAAGGCCGTTTGGTGCTTGGCTACAAACGCGACGAGAGCGGTGCGTGGAAGATGTTCCTTGATCTAGACAACAACGGTCCTGCCTAAAACCTCCCTTGGTCGCGCTGTTATGGCGCGGCCAGAATTTTCACGCCTTAACCGGAGCTGTACTGATGACAACCTTGGAAATCGTCACAAAAGAGATCGTCGACCTGCATGATTTCTTTACCGAATGGTTCAACGGCACGGCAGATCGTGACCAGCTAGAGCCGCGCTTTGCATCGCGTTTGCACAAGGACGTGCAGTTCATTCCGCCGGAAGGCCAGGTGATGGGCGGTGCGTTCCTTAGAGAGGGAATATCGCGGGGTTATGGCACCAACGCCGATTTCGACAGTCACATCCGGGACGTGAACATCCGCCATGAGCGCGGCGACCTGGTGCTGGCCACATACACCGAATGGCAGACTGGATCGAAAGTCTCTTCCGAGGCCAACAATGCCCGCATCACCACAGTTCTGATGGAAATGACCGACCCGCTGACCTGGCTGCATATTCAGGAAACATGGCTGCCTGAGGCTGTGCGCAAGGCTGGGATGCCGCCCCTCTAATTGCCGCCTCCACCTTCACATCAAACCAAAATCAAAAGGACACCCAATGACCAAACGGATTGCCCACCAGCCCCGCGAGATTGCCAATTGCGTCAGCGCTTATCTGCAAGAGGGTGACCTCGACGGTATCGCCTCCATGTTCCACCCGGATTGTCAGGTGTTTTTTCCGCCCGATCAGCCGCCAGCCACTGGCATTGCCGGTGCGCGCGCCGCGTTTGAAGGGTTCATGGACCTTCGGCCCGAAATCAAGAGCGACGTGTTCAGTGAAGTCATCATCGGCGACATCGCCTTGCTTCGTGCAAACTGGAGCGTCGTCGCACCGGACGGCACTGTTATGGCGGAAGGCCAATCCACAGAAGTGGCCAAGAAGCTGGAAAACGGCGGCTGGGGCTATCTGATCGATTGCCCGAACGGTCCGCCAAACCTCGCGTAACCCCTCACCCAACGGAGCCTCTGATGACACTTCAGCATTTCCACGAAGGCGAACTGCGTTTGCAGGAGCAAACCGGGGATCGCGAGAAAATCGCGGTGATGACCCGGCACCTGATGAATGACTTCATGCCAGACCAACACCGAGAGTTTTTTGAGGGGCTTGAGTACATCTTTCTGGGCACTGTGGATGCGCAGGGTTTGCCGCATGCGTCTATCGTGACCGGCCCATTGGGGTTTGCGTCCTCGCCGGACCCCAAAACGCTGGTGATCCAAACGGGCGATTGCGCCGGGAGACCCGCATTCGCGGCGTTGGATGTGGGGCAGGCGGTTGGCGTTGTCGGGCTTGATCTGTCCAATCGGCGGCGCAACCGCATGCATGGCAAAATCACCGCGCTGGATGACGTATCAGTCACCATCACTGTTGTGCAAAGCTATGGTAATTGCCCGAAGTATATCAGCCTGCGTGAGATCTCGGAACGAGAGCTTCCCATCGAAAGGGGCGTCGTCGAAACGGGCGAGACGCTCAATGCCGACGATTCTGCCCTCATTGAGGCGGCTGATACCTTTCTGATCGCCTCCTACGTCCAGGATGGGTCTGACGCGCCCTATGAAGGCGTTGATGTCAATCATCGCGGCGGCCAGCCGGGATTTGTCTCAGTGGACAGCCCGTCGCAAATCACCATACCAGACTACCGGGGCAACAACCTGTTCAACACCTTCGGCAACCTGCTTTTGAATCCTGATGCAGGGTTGCTGTTTATCGACTTTGAAACCGGTGACCAGCTGCATCTGCACGGCAAAGCCTCGCTAATCGAAGACGCTGACGAGGTTGCACAAACCCCCGGTGCTCTGCGCCTATTGCGCGTCCAAATCAGCGGCGTTCGCCGCGCCACAATGGCCACGTCGCTTCGATGGACCTTTGTAGAACACTCTCCCGTCAACCCAGATCTCACTCCAGAAAAGGATTAATCCCATGGCCCTTAGAATTCTTGCATATGGTGCCAACGGCGCGCAGATGGCAGCCGGAACGCAGGCGCTGGTCGATGCCGGGCATGACGTTCGTGTCTTCACACGATCCGAGGCCGGAGCCGAACGGTGGAGAGCCGCTGGTGTCGAAGCCATTATTGGTGACATGGCGGATCAGGAAGCGCTGATTGAAGCCAGTGACAAGCGGGATGCGCTCTTCTTGCATGTGCCGCTGATCACCGATCCCGATGATGACCGGAATGCCTATGGCATGAACGCGTTGAGAGCCGCCAGAACAACGGGTGTCAAGAAAATCGTCTGGAACACGGGCGGCCCGATCATGGACCCTTCTTCTACGACTGATCCGGGGGCTGTTTTGTTGCGGGCATTGCAGGAAGGCGGGTTCTCGTTCCTTGGCCTGATCCCAGTCACTTACATGGAAAACTTGCTGGGCCCCTGGACCACCGCCGGTCTTGCTCAAGGGAAATTGCCTTATCCGACGCCGGCAACCTTCAAGATGCAGTGGGGCGCTGCGGCCGATTTCGGGCGAGTGGCTGATAAGGCTCTTCAAGGTGCGTTACCCAACGACGTGCTCACCCTTGGTGGTCCCGAAGCGCTTGATGGCGACGATCTTGCCCGGATCATGGGGGAAGCACTTGGGAAGCACCTGGCGTTTGAAACGATGCCCGCAGCCGTGTTTGAAGCACATCTGGCGAAAATGGGGAGCCCTCACGTCGCAAGTATGATCGCCGGCATGTACGGCGGCATTCAGGCCAATCCCGATCAGTTCCAACCGGGCTTCGTTACCGATGCCGGCGCCATCGAGGACAGGTTTAACATCAAACTGACATCCTTCTCTCAATGGGTGTCTGATCACTCCTCAGCTTTCAAATCCTAAGGACAAAGACATGAAACTATATGATCACCCCGTCTCCGGTCACGCACATCGGGCGAGCGCCATGCTGTCGCTTCTGGGCTTGGACTATGAAAACGTCATCGTTGATTTGCAAAGCGGGGCGCACAAGCAACCTGAGTACCTAAAGCTCAACCCGCTGGGGCAAGTGCCCACGCTGCAAGACGGCGATGTGGTCTTGCGCGATTCAACCGCGATACTGACTTATCTAGCCCTGAAACATGATCCCGCGCGGACATGGTTGCCCAGCGATCCTGCACTTGCAGCGCAGGTTCAGGAGTGGCTGACGACCAGTGTGAAGGAAGTTTTTGAGGGTCCGTGCGGTGCGCGTATCTCCAAGTTCTTTGGTGCTCCCGTCGACTTTGATGGGGCCGTTGAGAAGACCCACACGCTGATGAAGACGCTCTTTGAGCCGCATTTGGCGCAGAATGACTGGCTTGTCGGTACGGCCCCAACGATCGCAGATATTGCCAATTATGGATACATCGCCGCGACCAGTGAGACCGGTATTTCGCTGGCTGACTACTCGAATGTGCGCGCCTGGCTTGCCCGGATCGAGGCGTTGAATGGGTTCCCGAAAATCAAAACCGTGGCCGAGGTCATGGGCAATGCTGCGTGACCCAGTCGAACACGCAATTCATAAAATATGGAGAACGACAATGAAACATACTGAGCAAACCCACAGCGTCACAGCGTCTTTGCAGGTTGCCAAAGATGCCGCCATCTTGTTTGCCGCCGCATTCACCATGACGGGGACAATGGCGCTGCCTACCTATGCCGACACGACCGCGACAAGCTATGGTTTCGAAGAGGTTGATGGGGTCGATATATTTTTCCGTGAAGCGGGCGACCCTGCGGACCCAACGATTGTGATGCTGCACGGGTTTCCCAGCTCATCGCACCAGTACCGGAACCTGTTGCGTGACCTGAGCGCGGACTATCACGTGATTGCGCCGGACTATCCCGGATTTGGGGCCAGCGAATTCCCGTCACCGGATGAGTTTGACTATACTTTCGACAACCTTGCTAACTCCATGGATACGTTCATCGAACAACGCGGCATCACCGAATATGCACTTGTCTTACACGATTACGGCGCACCAGTTGGCTTTCGGATCGCATTGGAACATCCTGAACGCGTAACGGCTTTGTTGGTTCAAAACGGGAATGCGTATATCGAAGGGGTGAGCCCGGCCGCGTCAGAACCATTGCAGGCCCTTTGGGAAAACCGGACGCCTGAGGTCGATGCTCAGGTTGCAGCGAACCTGTTCAACGTGGACGCGCTGCAATGGCAGTATACGCATGGCACGCGTAACCCGGCTGGTATCTTGCCGGATAATTGGCTCTTGGATCTTGAGCGCGTCTCACGCCCCGGCCAGTATCAAGCACAACTCGATCTATTGACAGACTATACCAGCAACATTGCAGCTTATCCCGCATGGCAGGCCTACCTCCGTGACCACCAGCCTCCGGTTCTGGTGACGTGGGGCCAGAACGATGCGTTCTTTACGCCCGCAGGTGCGCAGGGCTATGCCGCAGATCTTGAGGATGTGGAGATTCATCTCTTGGATACGGGCCACTTCCCACTTGAAGAAGACGGGCCTTTCATTGCCTCAACGATCAAGAGCTTTTTGGCCGCGAGAGGCATTGAGTAAGTGGGAGCATCGTCATTTCCCCACGTGAAGCTCATTTGGGGAAATGACCAATAACTAAGACATCACGTCATCAGCACCATTTTCACACGATCTTCGAGGTCATCAAGCAGCCGTTCGGCTGTCCAACCTGCCCGACTGCGATGCACGTGGCCTTGACGCATGTCATGCAGCAGTCTTGCGCGGTCCTGAGATGGGAAGTCGTTTGGTAGGTTTCCGAGCGCTTTCTCCTGATCGAAGCGCGCGGCAAGCCGGGCGTCTGTATCGCAGATGGCTTTCTCCATACGTTCTGCGACCCCTTCGACCTCTCCCACCGTGGTCGCCACACAAGACGCCAGAAAGCAGCCGCGCGGTGCACCTTCTTGCTGGGTTGAGTGTGAAACGACAGACGTCAGAAACCCACGAACGGCATCCTCAACCGACGCTGCCCCTTCAAAGGCCACGATTGGTGCACAGCCATCAACATCGGCATAGCGGTCAATTGTCTTGAGATAAAGTTCACGTTTATCCCCGAACGCTGAGTATATGCTGGGGCCGCTGATCCCCATTGCAGCGGTCAGGTCCTTCATGGAAGTGGCCGCATACCCCTTTGTCCAAAAGGCAGTCATCGCGGCCATCAGCGCCTCGTCTTCGTCAAAGGTACGTGGTCTTCCTAATTTTTTTGTATCGTTCACAATAAAAGTCCTTGACTGCTGTCACGCTTTATTTATGTATCGATTGATAGATAAGTCAAGGAGCCTATTCATGTCATCCAAGAAACCCAGCCCCGGTGAGTCATTCCCGGTCATCGACGTCCCATCGCTTGGGGGTGGAACCATTCGTCTGGGAGAGGCGAGCGACGGATATGATTGGCAGATGGTTGTCGTGTATCGCGGCAAGCATTGCCCGGTTTGCACCCGCTATTTGCGTGAGGTGGATGAGACCGTCGCATCGTTGAAGGACCTGCGCATCGAAGTTGTTGCCGTCTCTGCGGACAGCAAGGAACGGGCGGCCGCGCAGATTGCCGAAGTCTCTCCCAGCTTTTCGGTCGGCTACGGCTTGTCCGTTGACCAGATGAAGGCATTGGGACTGTATGTGTCCGGCCCGCGCCACGGCATTGACGTGGAAGGCCCCTTTGCAGAGCCTGCTCTGTTCGTGGTCAACGAGGACCGCGAGTTGCGCATGGTCGACATCGCCAACGTTCCGTTCCTGCGGCCGCAATTGCCTTCTGTTGTGGGCGGCCTTCGGTTCATGCGTGGAAGGACTGAAGTGATGCCTGCAAACGGCACTTACGCCTGAAATACCCCCAAACCTGAACGCCATCTGAAAGGACATTTTCAATGACCATGACACCTGAGCATGCAAATGCGGCTGCGGTGAAAGCGACGCTCGACGATCTCATCGGAGGTGTTTCCGGCCACGCCTTTGATGTGTTGGACCGCATCTACCACCGCGACATGCGGACCTATCTCTTGGCAGATGGCGGCGTTTTGATGCAGAACGACAAAAGCGGTTTCATGGAGCATGTCAAAAGCGCCATGACCGAGATGGGCGATCCGAACCCATGGGCCGATTACCACCTTGTTGAAGCGGATGACACCCGTGGCCACATCCTGATCAGCCGCAAGAACAACGTCACAAACCGCAAACAACTGGTGACGCTCAGCATCGACTTTGTCCTTGAAGACGGTCGCTGGCAGATCACCCGCGAAGTCATCATGACCCGGAACGAAGATGCCTGAGCGCATCCGTTTTCTGGACATCACCACGGGACAGGCAGTCCCATCCCTCATCAATAGGAAGAACACCATGAAAATTCTTATGCCACTGATCGCATTGGCCATAACGACATCGGTCGTCCAAGCGGATGACGCTGCCACCACAGCTCTGAGCGCAGTCAACGATCGTTTTAACGAAGCGGCTGCCGCCAGCGACGCCGAAGGTCTGGTTGAGCTTTATGCTGATGATACGCTTTGGATCGCCCAAGGTGCGCCTGTGATGCAGGGGCTTGAGGGTCCACGGCAGTTGTTTGAGTTTGTCACTGCCAACGAAGGGGAGGTCACGCATACAATTGACCACCTATTCGTGTCAGAAGACGCCACCCTTGCTGTGATGATCGGCTCGGTCGAGGCGGTGATCGAAAGTCAGGGTATGGATGCGACAGGCACGTACCTGTTTGTTCTGGAACCAGAAGATGATGGTTGGGAAATCGTCACCGATATGTGGCACCAGCACGGGCAGGAATAGGGGAAAAGTCGTACATCTCCCGGAGGAGCAACCCGCTCACGCCCCGAAAAGCAGTCCTTTGATACAATGACTTAAGTGGCCGCTTTGTCCGCGATCTGTGAGTTCGCCATGGCTCGGAATTTGCAGTTGCAGCGAATGTTTCTTCTGACGGACCGCACCGCGGCATCATGAAGGTGGGTCGAAGGTCCGGTAGCCTGACCAATTAATTCAAGGACCACGATATGACCAACACCGCACCAATCATTGCTGCGACACATCCATCCCGGACAAGATGAGACATTCCTCTATCTAAAAGGGTCTTTTGACGTCGAAATTGGCGGCGTGCTCTATCAAATGGAACCCCGTGATATCGGCATTGTGCCTAGAGAGACGGTCCACGCATTCAAGAATGTTGGGAACACAAGAGGACGCCTAACTAAACAAAGATGAGTGATGACTCCTCAAAGTCAAAGCGCTTTATGTCTCAAACTATATGATGACGAACAGTTCAGCGAAGGTTTGGTTGGTTCTGGAACAGGTTTCGCGAATATACACAACACTCGTTTGCGGTCAGTGTTGTTGGTTTGAGCCAAATGGAACTCAAAACCGTTCGCTGAATTTTCTTCTGCAAGTCAATCCGAAAATCCCGATAATGATTAACGTGGTTCGATAGTCGACCTGATTTCTCTGGATAGGCTGGCTTTGTCAAATGGCTTAGAAATGAAACCTATTTCATTCCTTAAAAGGTTCCGCTGAACGAGTTCGTCTTGTGAGTACCCTGTCATAAATAGTACTTTGGCGCTTACTCGAATTTTGCGAACCAGCCTCTTGAAATCAAGACCGCTCATGCCACCCGGCAGAACTATATCTGCCAAATAGAGAGTTACTCCGGAGTTCTTTCTTGCAAACTCCAGGGCTTCAGTCACATCACGAGAAGTAGTAACCTGGTAGCCAAGTGACCGGACAAGCTTGCTGACAGTCAACTGAACATGGGTATCATTTTCTAAGATATGGATGTGTTCACTTTTATCGGAATGGTACTCCATCCCATCTAGAAATTCTAATCGCTCGTCTTCCAGTATTGACCTAGGTAAAAAAAATGAGACCTTTGTTCCTTTGTGGGGCATACTACGTATTCTTGCGTCTCCCTTAGATTGACGAGAAAAACCAATGACCATTGATAACCCTAACCCACTGCCTTCACCGATCTCTTTAGTTGTAAAAAATGGTTCAAAAGCTTTCTCTTGGGTTTCTTTAGCCATCCCGTAGCCGTCGTCTCTAAATGTCAGTTCGACATATTGATTTTCGCTAAGCTCAAGCTCTTCAACATCTTCGATATCTTCTCTGTTACGATTTGAGCAACAGATCGTAAGGGTCCCGCCATTCGGCATCGCATCCCTTGCGTTCAAAGCGATATTCAAAATTGCAGTCTCGAGTTGTGTTGCATCTGCATGGACCTTCCAAAGACAATCTGGTTGAACAATTTCAATGTTCACAGTTTCACTAATTCCTCGCAGCAGTGTTCGTTTCATATTTGGTACAAGAGCTCTTAAGTCAACGGAACTCGGAATTAGCGTTTGTTGCTTAGCAAATGCCAATAGATGTTTTGTGAGATCAGCCCCGCGATTTACTGCTGATACGATCTCACCGGTCAGATCTATATCCGGTTCACCCACTTCCTGCAGCAATTCTGCATTTCCCTGAATAACGGTTAACAGGTTGTTAAAATCATGCGCAATACCACCAGTTAACTGGCCTATAGCTTCCATTCTTTGCGCAGCCATCAGCTTGGATTCAAGTTTTTTCCGTTCGGTAACATCTGTCATCAGACCTGCTGATCTAGTTGCGAAACCACTATCATCACGGACGCATTTTCCTTGCAGATGGAACCAATGAACTTGATTTTTTTTCGAAAGAAACCTAGCTTCGAGCTCAAATGGTTCCTGAGGATTTTCTAAATGCTGGGAAAGTTTCTGTTGGTAAGTTTCAACGTCCTCTGTGTGCAAAAAACCTTCGAGTTTTTCGGAATTTAATTTCCGTTGAAAATCATTCTTTTTATATCCAAGCGCTTCGATAAAATTCGGTGAAACGAATAGCTTGTCTGCTAGAATATCCCAATCCCAAATACTCGCGGTTCGAACAGCAAGTTCATAGCGTTCTTGTGAGATTTTTAGTTTGCCGCTACTTAGGGCGACTTTCGAACGTAGTTTTTCCTTTTCGGATTTCTGTACCTTCCTATATGCAACCCTATCACTCACGTCTTCTTCGCTAAGAATTATTACAAATTCACCAGTTATCGGGTCTCGACCTCTTCTAACTGAAATCTGGTGAGTTTTGACACCTTCAGGTGTCTTAACTTCTGCTTCCCAAAAACCAATTTTGTCTGAAGCAGCGTTCTCAAAAACGACAGAGCAATCCTCTTTTCGTACAAAACGACTCTCCAGATGGGATTTGCCTTCGTGTCCCAGTTGCGATGATCGATAGCACATCAGTGCAGCAGGGTTTTGAACCAAAATTCTTCCTGCCATCGAAAAAGTTGTCATCATTAGAGAAGTCGCACGTGCGGCTTCAAGCAATCGCCATGCTTCACTATCCGCATCTCGTTCCAATATCTGCTTTAATTCGATCATAACCCCGTCGAATTTACTCTCAATAACAACAGGTTGGAACGAGAGAATCACCGTTTGGGGTGTCCCATCAGGATACAATGTCCATGTATCTGTTAGTTGGCAGTCTCCTTTAGCTAGATCAACAATTTGGCGAAGGCGTTGTTTTGCTGTCAAACTATCCGTTGAAAAATCCCTCTTCTTGATCTCAGCGAGCGAATCCGCTTTCCAGAAAGCCAATCCCTGCTCATTGGCCCACCAAATTTTATGCCGACCTACATCAAATATCCAAACCGGTGTAGACAACCGCAACAGTTGTTGCAGATCATTTTGACAAGTAAAATTTAATTTTTCCAATAGTTTGCGACCTTTTCAAATCAACAAAAATTGATCCGACCAAAATTAAAACCATAAAGAGTACGTATCCCCAGTTTTTGGTCATTCATCAACTATTGGACGGAAACGACCGTCCAAAAATTCTCCCTTGCAGCGAACCCAAACGATACCTCGATTGTCCTCATAGATAGCTACGTCGCAACGATCCGACTCGAGAAAACCATATGCAAGCAATCGATATTCACCACCTTTCTCATGAGTATGAGTTGGCCTCCAATATGCTTTAGACACTAAATCATTGTTGTCCGTGCAGATAGCTTCTTTATTCAGGAAAAGTGTGCCAAAGCTTCGCTTTTGGAGGTTCTTCCACAAATTCAGTTTGATTTTCTTAAACAATTTTCTGGCTCATATTCTCAACATTCAGATAACACAGATCCGGTAATTTTATTCGGCCTGTATGTTGTACAACCCTTGCAACCTTGCTCGAAAGCAGAACGATAAATGTTCTGAAACTCTTGAAATCCAATATCTTCAGGGCAATTGACAGTTTTTGATATTCCACTATCGACCCATTTTTGAGCCGCCGCTTGGATGCGAAGGTGGTCTGAAGGTTGCAAGTCTCCAACTGAAACAAATGCGTCAGTAAGTGGTGCTGCATCACCGAATAAAGCGCGAAACCGACTAACGGCATAGTCGTCAATACGTTGTTTAGTAGGGTTTCCGTTCTGCGTTGTAATTGTCCTTAGATATGACGTGGCAAAAACGGGTTCAATTCCAGAAGAAACGTTACCCCCAAACATAGAGGTGGTACCAGTAGGCGCAATCGTTGTTATCATTCCATTTCGCAGCCCATATTGATCTATCTTCTTCCTCACATCGCCATCTAAGGACAGAATCGAGCGATTTTGACAATGAAGTTCCTGATCAAATAATGGGAACGGCCCCCGGCTAGCAGAAAGTTCAGCTGAAGCTCGATAGGCAGTGTTCTGCAGTAATCTCATCCATTCTTCCACTAGTCGCATGGAAGCTTCACTACCGTATTTTATCCCAAGCATGATGAGTGCATCAGCAACACCAGTAATTCCGACTCCGATGCGCCGTTTAGATCGCGCTTCTCTTCGTTGAGCCTCGGTCGCAAATTTCGATATGTCTAATGCATTGTCTAGCATTCGCACGGCTGTTTCACCTAGCTTGCAATACTCCTCAACCAAGAACCGAGCATTTTCTGTAAAGGGACGGTCGATTAGCTTTGCGAGATTTATCGATGCAAGAGGACATGTACCATTGGGCGGCAAAGGTTGCTCTGCACAAGAGTTTGTTGAGGAAATCTTTTCAAGATACCCTAACGGATTTACTCGGTTAATCCGATCAATGAACAATACGCCAGGCTCAGCTGAGTTGTAGTTTTGCCTCATAATCAACTGCCAAAGATCGCGCGCCTTTAGCTGCCTAGTTTTCTTGTTTTCCCAAACAAGAAACCAGTCCGAATCGTTTTCGACTGCTTGCATAAATTCATCAGAAACTAGAACGGAAAGGTTGAAGTTCCGCATTCGCGCTGGATCGCTCTTTGCTTTTACAAATTCTTCTATGTTCGGGTGATCTATGCGCATTGTTGCCATCATCGCACCCCTGCCAGTTCCACTGACCAGCATTCTACAAACAGAGTCACAAATATCCATTACTGCAAGTGGCCCAGCGGCAGGACAATCAAGGCCTCGCACGTCTGCTCCAGTAGGCCGGAGTGTGGAAAAATCAAACCCAATGCCCCCTCCCATTTTCATAGTGAGCGCTGCTTCTTTTACTACATCCAGAATTCCTTCAAGTGAGTCAGGGATCGTACGCATAACGAATGTATTCGAAAGAGA
This sequence comes from uncultured Litoreibacter sp., assembly GCA_947493265.1. GTDB lineage: Bacteria > Pseudomonadota > Alphaproteobacteria > Rhodobacterales > Rhodobacteraceae > Litoreibacter. Next base: position 709,871 of record CANLQL010000001.1, read on the forward strand.
AACTTTGCGGTTTGTACCTGCACCGCTCAAAATTCGGCCTCCTGGAAGCAGCTTGAAGCTACTCATCGCCTCAAAAAACTGCTTCGAAACAAAATCCCTCTCGTCTATTGGCTCCGCGATTGCCAACCCCTCGGCAACACGAGTCCAAGTGTCAAAAACAGTCAGGTCTATGTCCCTTAAAGCTGTCTTATATTGATATTTTGATCGCCATACTTGCTCTGAAATTGGCTGATCAAATACGCCGGGTGAAAAGCCCGGTTCGGAAAAAAAGTACATGAAATTTCCCCACAAAATGTCAAAAATTAGAAAGTCGTTGATTCAGTCTTAGTCGCACCTCCAGAAACCCTTTCGGAACACTATTGCCCAAGTTCTTGTTAAGATTTCGTTAACGGGAATTTAACTTTTTCATGTAGCTTTTTTGATGCTTCTATTTCGGAGTAGATTATATAATTGGTGTAGTTTTTTAGAGTTTTCTTCGAACATGTCGTAGCATTTCCATTTCCAAATCTGACGGTTGATTTACTCAGGTTGAATTTGCACATCGGAACAAATTTAGTCTTTGTTGAAAGATAGCAAGAACTTAGATTTAGTAAGTTTTAAGAGAAATTCCTTAGCTCGATTGGCAATATCACAATCAAGGATTTCCGTATGACTACTCTCTATGCATGCATTGGGTCGGGTAACTGTTTCAAACCGTGGTTAGTTTTGAATCAGCTTAAAAAAAGATTCGACCTTCAATTGGTCGACGTACTAAGTGGCGAACAAAAATCCCATTCCTTCTTGAAGATAAATCCGCTCGGAGTCGTTCCATATCTTAAATCTGATTGTGGAAAATCTATTGGAGAAAGCAATGCTATGCTTTGGTTCCTAAGCGAGGGGACTCATCTTGCTCCGCCGACCGCAACTGAACGTGCAGCATCGCTCCAATGGATGTTTTTTGAACAGTCCAAATTGGAACCGTTTATATCTCCAGCAAGATTTTATTCGACAATTCTTCCGGATACTAGTGAAGAGCGGGCAGGCCAAATCTATGAGTGGCAACAATCAGCGACAATGGCACTCTACAGGCTAGATGCGCACCTGGAAAATAGAAAATTCATGTTAGATTCCGGCTACGGAATTACTGACATAGCTATTTTCGGATACGTTCACGTTCTGGAGGAAGCCGGTATTCCTATGAACGAATTTCCTGCGATCGGAGCGTGGATCAACGAAGTATCCAATACTGACGGCTTCATACCTCTGAGAGAACTTGGCCAAGCAAAAATCAAAGCTGCTTGACGTTGAGCTGTTGGTATGAAGATGCGAAAAGCCGACATTGATTCGAATTCTGCAATTGCCGTTCGGGATCCAGGAGCAGAGCTGAAACGCAATCTCGATGAAAGGTTTAAATTTGCGAGGCACTTAGAAACACCGATTTGGATATACGACGTTGACCTAAAAAAAATCGTCTTTGCGAACCAAACCGCTTGCAGACTTTGGCAGGCGGTAGATGAAACAGAACTCTATTCTCGCGACCTTGGCATTGGTATGTCCACGACCGTTTCGCAAAGGTTAAAGCAATACCAAAGTGATTTTGTCGAAAAGGGCGCAAAGTTCCGAGAAGCTTGGACGCTATACCCCGAAGGACAGCCAATCAGCACTATGGTAAATTACTCAGGGGTCAGACTATATGACTCCCGAATGGCTATGCAATGTGAGGTTGTTGGAGAGACAGTAAGTGTTCCAGAAAACGTCAGAAGTACCGAGGCACTCCTACACACAGACGTTATGATAAGTCTTTACGAGAATGACGGCGCTCCAATCTACATGAATCCAGCCGCTAGAAAAAAAATTAACTCTACTGATCAACGACTGAAAGAAAAATTTGTTGATCAAATCGATTTTTCAAGACTTCAGACGAACCTAAATTCTTCGGGTGAACATCGTATGATCTCAAAAATGATCACTGATTCAGGAACGCGATGGCATGACATCTCCGTCAAAAGTTGTTTGGATTCTGTAACTGGTAAGCCTGCATTATTGGTTACAGAAATAGATGTGAGCGAACTAAAAAACGCACGAGACAAGGCAAGATATCTTGCTGATAGCGATCAACTAACCGGCTGTTTCAATCGGCTTTACCTTCAGCAGCACATGTCGATGCTGGCAAACATTCAATCCGAGCGATGTGCTCTATTATGCTTTGACGTCGATCGATTTAAGCAAATCAATGATTGTTTCGGTCACGAAGTTGGTGACACAGTACTTAAGGAAATTGCATCTAGGGTTCGTAACGCAACAAGAAGGAATGATGTAGTCGTTCGCCTTGGAGGGGATGAGTTTGTCGTAGTTTTTGACGACATTCAGGACGACCGTGTTTTCGCTGAAACTGCTGAACGACTCCTGGAAATAATTTCGGAGCCAATTTTACACGACAAAACTCGAATTAGCGCGTCGGTGAGTATAGGGGTAACAATATTCAACCCCCGAAAAGCGGATTTCACCGAGTTGATGAGAGAAGCTGATGTCGCACTATACGTTTCCAAAAATGAAGGTAGGAACCGTGTCACATTCTTTAACGAAAAGATGGGTGCAGACGCAAAAGCTCGAGATGCAATTGAACTTGAGCTTAAGGATTCAGTTTTAAACAGCGAATTCGAAATCTACTATCAACCAAGACTTGATCTTAAGGTCGGCAAAGCTCTGTCTGCAGAAGCGTTGGTTCGTTGGAATCATCCAAAAAGAGGGATCGTTTCACCCGCCGAGTTTATCCCGATTTGTGAAGAAACTGGTTTAATCGAGGAACTTGGTCGAATGATTGTTAAGAAAGCGTGCGATCAAGCGATCAAGTGGAGGCAAGAAGGTATAGATCTCGATATTTCGGTAAATATATCACCCCGACAGTTCGATGATCCACTCTTGATGGGGCTTCTGGAGGACATTTCACAGAAGACAGACTTTCCAAGCAAAAGAATTGAGCTCGAAATTACTGAAAGTGCGCTCATAGGAAGTCATGAAGTAATCGAAGAAAAACTAAAGATCATTGCAAAGATGGGATTTCGAATTGCGATCGATGATTTCGGTACCGGCTATTCAAACTTGTCATACATATCCAATTTTCCGCTTGATTGTTTGAAGATTGACCAGTCTTTCATTGCACAGTTGCCGGCTTCAGGACCAATCGTTGGATTGATCTTAACCTTAGCTGGGCAAATCGGCGCTTCAGTGGTAGCTGAAGGAGTCGAAGACGCTGATCAGTTGGTTTGGCTGATAGAAAACGGTTGCGATCAAATTCAAGGGTACATGGTCTCAAGACCGATTCCAGCAGAAGAATTTGAGAAATTGATAGTGTCAGATTCTTATTCTATCAGCAAATTTTTTGACCAATAGTGTTGCACAGAAATATCTTCGTTGGGTTGGGAAGAATATCCGCGAACCCAGTCTTATCTCTCCAGAATTCGGACGTGGTTTGGTTGGTCGCTTAGTTCAAAGTACGTCGTTCTGTTTTTTGATAGATCGGCCGCGCCGATATCTTAGGCGAAGTTGGATAGATGGGAGCCTAATACGTTCTGAAAAGCCCGCTGAAATGATAGCGCCGCTGTACAGCCTAGATTTCCGGTCCCAACCATTCAACTAACCTTTGACGTCCTTGATCTCAGCTAGAGCATCTTTCTCTTCCAAGATCTTCTCTCCTGAACCATCAGCCCAAACTCGGTGTGCTTTTGCTAAACTATCTACGAGTTCAGGCATTTGGTTCCTTTCTGCGAAAGCCTTTAGATCCAAAATAACATCTGAAATCCAGTCAGCGCTTTTCATGTTACATTCCTAACAAGTTGATTAAATTAGAAAACGGCTATCCCAGAAGACTTGAGCCCGTGCATTTCCTTTGGGAGAGCTTATATTTCTTATCAAAAGATGAAAAATTTGTCTTAACTAAGGACCTTTTCGTACCAAATTTCGACACACAATGAGAATTTATGGCTCACTAAAACGACTAGCGAAGTTCGCTTATTTGGAGCCGTACTCTACAAATGGATTCTCCCCAAACACAATTTGATCGAGCGAGCAAAGGCGGAATTAATTCATCCTCCCTAGTACGACGCAATTCTACTACGGTTCCGTTTGCCTTCCTATGGTTCTTCCGGGGCCAAGACCAACTTGGTTCCTCTTTCGCATGCAAAGTATTTCAAAATTCTTTAGTCTAGTATCCTTACCGCTGCATCTTACGCGTGATTTCTTTAACGCGTTTGTCGGCCCTTCTATTCGGCCCTGTCTTCGTCTCATCTCGTATCCTTGCAAGGATACGAGATGGACCGAAAGTTCTCGCTAAGCAAAACTGCTGATTTATCTCAAAGGCCTTAACGGGAAACACGCTCTACAAATCCCTATGCATTTCTAGCCGTAGCATCAGATCGGCATGCGGACGTTCGATTGGTAACCACTCGTTAACCAATTTGTAGTCTTGCTGTGTTTTTTAAGCTTTGGGAGATATGATAGTGTTCGTTCCGTCAATGCTAATAATTATGATCCTAAGTGGGCTAGTTACCACTTCACTCGGTCTAGTCTTTGGTCTGACAGCTATTGGTCACATTGCGTCGTTCTATATCGCCGCATCAATAAGTCTGTTGATCTTCATGAAATTGCTCGTACATCGCTCAACAAACTTTAGAAAAGGCGGAAACGGAACTGAATTGAATATACGAACCGCAAATACTGACCCTTAGAATTATCTCCTAAAAACCTAATCTCAGAACTTTATTCGGAAACCGTTTTTTCACCTGATCGAATTCTGAAACTCTCAGTTCAGATTCCTTATAGCTCGGATGAATTGCCCTCACTGTCGCTGGAATCGCAGCTAGACAGTTCGAAAAAGTGGCGACAAAATAGCTTTGCTGGTTACCCAATCGAGCGATCAAAACTTCGAAATAAACAAGTCGCCCACCAAATTGGAAACCACGTTCCAGAAAGACTCAAATCTTGAAATCGATACAATTGTTCGAAGAATTTCGGTTTTCTGATCGCAAAAAGTTCTGAACTTTAACTAATGAAGTCTAAAGCTTGTTTCATGTTGTTTAAATTCAGATCATTTAGGTGCCCAAACTGTGCAGATCAGGCACAAGGTTGGGTTGTGGCCTCAAATGAACTTCATGCTAGACAGTTGATCGGCGATGAAGCGCAACTTCTTCTCAAGTCACATTCAGAAATAGAGGGTGCGCCAATTGGTACCGTCTTCATTGCCTACGGATCACTCAAATAAATTGAACCGCCTACGATTGGTTTGATTGAATCGAGAAGAAGGAAACCATGAAACTAAAGTATTGATTTACAGATATTAATACAAATTAACTAAAATTTTACAGGAATGATTAACTCTTACTGTTGCGAGGAGGAATGTTAGCGAAAGGCACCAAGATGCTGCAGATGCATACTCTCAGGACACTGAACGAAAATCCAAAGTTAAGGGACCAAATGTATAACGATAGACGGAGGCAGTTCGCCGATAGGTTGAAGTGGTCGGTTTCAATAGACGATAAACAGCGTGAAATTGACCAATACGACAATCGCTCAGCATTTTACCTGATCTGTACTGACAGAGATGGAAATCACCAAGGGTCAATGAGAATGAGCTCAACCAACGAGAACTTTATGATCGGTGATCATTTCGGAGGCGATTTTCCCGATATGGTTCTACGAGCGGCAAGTGTTTGGGAAGTGACACGGTTTTGTGTTTCCCCAGAATTGCCAAACTTCGCCCAGCTAGAGATTGGAAAAGTGGTTCTCAGGGGTGTCAGTCATTTTGCCCTGGCGGAGGGAATCAAGGAGTTTGTTGGCCTCTGTTATCCTCCGCTTCTTCGGATCTACCGGTCGGCGGGGTGTCGACCCGATCACATCCGAGAGGGCATCAAAGATGCGTCACTATTGCTTGTCAGGTGGCAAGTCTGCGCAAAAAAATTATCCACATTGTACGGTTCATGTTCCGATTTAGGAAAAACCAATCCAACCGAAAAAGTTGCAGCCTAATTTTTCAATTGTCGATAGCAAAAAATTTTTGGAATTTGATTTTTGAGGAACGCCATTTAGAACGGAAGCTCCCATCAAGGTTGCTTTGACACCGGGAAGCAACGTCTAACCCGTAGACTACTAAACGCGCCCGCTTAGGACGCAATCTAAACGGCGCTCTCTGTTATCTAGTTTGAAACGTTTTTGTTGGAAATTGTTTATTGCCCCGAGTGGGCCACTAAACTTATCAAAGAAAAAAAATTAAATTACTGTAGGGGGGAGATCTTTTTCTCCCCCTGATCGCACCACCTAAACAAACACGAGGAACCAAATCTACGTTGAAGTATGACTTCGTTTCCGTGAAATGAGCAGAGGAACATGGTTTTGCCTTACAGACTATAAAAGGAGCAAAAGCACTAACGGTAGTAGAATTGCAAACCCTCCAGCCCCAGCTCCACCGTCAGCGGGCATTCCTTCGTCGTCCCAATCGTCATCATCGTCAACCTCTTCACACCCATATTCCTCGTCAGGTGGAACATCTGGAATGTCAGATAAGCTGGGGTCATTTATTGCATCTTCGACAAATGCTTCGATTGCGCTCGAGTTGTCACCATGCCACCCAGAGATTTCCTCCGTTCCTTCTTCGGTTCTGGCAAAGGTTAATCTAATAATTTGACCTGGTTGGGTAAATGTTAGATCAATTCCGTTTTCTTCGACATCGGGAGCAAAGTCTTCTCGCGAAGCAACCGAAAAAGTCTCAGCTTCGTTTAGCTGGTCAACGTCATTTGATGTCGGAATGTTAAAAATCGTTTTCCAATCAGATGGCACATCGGCTGACAAGCGCTCCCCCCAAACTTCAAGTGTTGTCCCCAATCCATCTAGCGGTACATGGAGGCTATACTCGGAACCTTCAAAATCCGGTGCAGATAGGAAAATCACAAGCTTGTCGTTACTGTCGAATCCAAATGCTGTGGTGGTCGCGGTTCCGCTATCGTCGAAATTATTACTCTTAAACCAATCTAGAACACGGGTGCCTTCCAATGACTCCGCCATCATGTCTTGCAGCGCTCCACCAACAAACAAGTAGTCTGAGTCATCGGACCCTTCAAAACTATGGCGACCTGCGTGCACAGAGTCCCACCCGTATGTCGTCATAGCTTCAGTTCCAATTGCTTGATATTCACTGAATAGCTGAAGCAACGTTTCGGCCTGCTCTAAGCCATAAGCTCGCTCGCCAAGCTGATCCTGATAGTATTGTTCAAATTCAGCATTTGACCTTCCGTTTAAATCAAGGGATTCCAAGGTTACGGAAGGATCATCGCTGTTTTCGTTGAGATATGACTGCGCCGCCTCCCCTCTGGTTAAGCTTGCAGCATTATATTCCGACAGGAATAGGCCGGCTGCCTCACCTCCCAACGCTTCGATTGCATCGCCGAATTCAGATAATTCTTCCTGAACAAGGTCAGTTTTTGATCCTGCTCCGTCGGCAGTGAACGGAAACCTATGGTGAGACAACAAATCAGTAACTAACAGTGAATCGTCTGAAAGCGAATTTAGTAACGCGTCGTTGCCTTCTGATGTTCTTCCCAATTGAATGCTGTATTCAACCTTTTCAGGGTCTATCGTAAATTCGCTTTCTATCGCCGAAATGAGTTTGGAATATTCATTTACAACAGATGCGTAGGCCTCCGCCTGGTTTGCCTCGGTTTCCCCATCGAAGGCAGAATAGAACTCATTGCCAAGTTCAATAATCAAACTATCGGGTAACTCACCAAAAACCCCTGAAAACAGGTTTTCAAAAAATGGTCGCGCTTCCGCAGCTAGGGAAGCTGGATCAGACTGATACTTTGCGGTAGGAAGTGTAATAGCAACAGTGACACTGTTCTCAACTGCGAATTCAAACAGTTTGTCGATGGTGAGTTTGCCAGGTGCTTCGGCAGGATCAAATAACCCTTGATGCTCGTATCCATATCTGCCGTCATTAAGTTCTGCTAGATATCCACCTGGCCAATGAATTAGACCGAGGTCTATCTCACCAGTTTGATTCTCAAACCTGTCAAAATTTCTGAAGCCTGTGTATTTAGCGCCGAAACTTTCTGCAGAAATCTCGACGGAACAACCCACGGGTCCATCAGCTATGAAGTCTGAATTTGTAACCATCTTTGCCCCGCAAAAAAACTGCTCGCGGGGACACTGTCTCGGATCGAGATTAATTTTCCTGTGGATTGGAAGTTCTATCAGCAGAAAACTTGACTGGCATTTATTATCAAATTATCCAAAGTCCTATCCATCTGCCTAAACAGCTGGGAAAATACAAAAAGTTCCGATTTTTCTGACATCCTTAGCCAGTACGTAAAATTGTTTAGCTTCAAAAAAACTAAATTCGAATTTTGTGCCTACGGCGAATTTGGTAGAAAGCAGGCTGCTCAATCAATAATCGCGGCTTTAGGATTAAGTGCGACAATTAGTAAAATTTAGGTATTCTCAAAAAATAGACGCTAGACCCTAGTCAGGAAAGTCCCCTAGCGTGTGGTTTTGGATGGCAAAAACGAGTGCCAAGTAAGAAATGTCCTATCCACGATACTATGGTTTCATCATGTTATGGATTCGAAAACACCGAATGATAGCGGCGCAAGCGTTTTGTTTGGCGAAATCCAAGTCTTTTGCAGGTTCGGAAGGAGTGAGGCGAAGTTTACTTCGTTGGGTTTCCTCTATTGCATGCGGAGTTTTTTTATTTGTTGTTCGGATCTTAGCGGCTCGAGAATTGCAACAAGAGCTCTATAAGTGTTTTCGAACCCATCCCGATTCGCGCGATCTGCGGCCAATTTGGTGGTTGTAAGAAGATCTTCCGTATTGGTCATAGAGTCGCCCAGAATGCTGAGATTAACTTATTACACAGTATCCTTAAGAGAATGTTAATTCCAAATATCTAAACAGGCAAAGCATGCGACATCCCATAGGGATGCTCGAAAAACCGTTGAAAAAACTAGGGTTTCGGTCGATACGTCTCAAAAGGGTATCTGCTTTGAACTATGGGGTTTCGAGTCAGCATTTGTTGAAGCATGCAGAATTTACAGATCGTGCTGGCTCAGTTTGAGTTCCTGACATTGAACAAACAATGAAAAATTTAACTATTTGATAACTGAGGATGCTATCTCTTTTCATCGACCTTCTTTGTTACGAGATTCCAAAGGGAGCCTCCCGAGAATTGAATTTGAATTCTTGCGTTGAGGAAATGGACCGATGAACTCAGTAAGCCTGTTGCACTACTTGCTGGCTAGCAAATTAGAATCGCGTTGCCACCGAAAGGTTAAGTGCGCCAAAGGCGTCATCGCCTGGGAGGACTGAAAAGCGATACTCTACGTTGTCTGCCCTTACTGAAAGGGTAGCTGCGGCCAATGGAATAAATCCGCCCATGTTTGGGATGCTATATTCAAGCTTGAGGTGGGGCGCGAGTTTGCCATAAAAACCGGTTCCGAAACTAATCCCACCTCTGACTTCTAGGGAGCCGGTTTCAAAAAGCGTTTGAGAGAGGCCCCACATGATGATAGGCGAGGCTTCTTCATAGCTATTGTAGAAAATTCCGCCCTCAAGATGGTACTCTCGACCGAGCGAGTCCAATATCCATCTGGTTCCTACTAATATCCCGGGATTGAAGTCATTCAGTTCCGCATCGAAATGAACAGATCCTAAAACTACAGTCAGATAGCCCTCCCGATCTCCTGCGCTGGCTTGCCCAACTGTTAATGCAAGTATGGAAGTTAGAGGTATAGTCCTAAATAACCTTTCCCAAAAGTTGAGGCGCATACTTTTGAATTCAAATGACATTTCGGTGAAATCCTGGCTTGCGAAGAAGTTTTTTTTGTATGACACAGTCTCATAGAAAGCCTTGAAGAAGTATTACGCTCAGCGTGAAAGCTTGAGTATTTAAAACTTTGCAATTGAAATTGTTTTTTCCCATCGTCTTTTTGAACAAGTCAGCTATTTTCGTTTCCATCGAGTACGGGCGCGCTGGTCAATTTCTAAGCCAAAGTCGAATTCTTTAACTCGACTTGCGCGGCATGTTGATATCGGTGGTGGGGCCAGCAATTTACCACGCACGCCGGATATGGACCATCCACTGGTTTTCTACACGCTTGTTTACCGTGACTACTTGGTTGTCTTCGGTATAATGGCGAATGCGCGCGAGATTGACTGGTTCAAGTTTGGTCTACATAGCCGTCACCCTTACAGTAGAGCAGGTAATTGAAACACAGCGTACCAAAGAAACGAAACCCATATCAGATGCGGCAGCGGGCGCTCGAAGAAGGATGGAAGACGGTTGAAACTATTCCCGCGCCTAGCGACGGTGAGTTTTTGGTTTTAACCATGTCAGGCCTAGTCAGGCGCGCTCGTCAAATTAGAAAACACCCCCGCATACGACCAGCCGATGGCTATGGCCCACAAAGAGTTGCTGTCGTCAGTTTAGATACCGGAAACTACTTGGCTGCAATTGCTTGGAGATGGATCGAATAAATTGCCTGTTATCTGGAACTATCCCGTATGAACTTGTGATCGGCGATACCCACATGTTAAACCTAAATCTACGCAGAAAAGTAGACTTGGTTTTTGGATCTCAATCTCACTCTCACACTAGGAACTACGAAATTTGTTAATGTCGGGGTTTTGATTTCCCCTAACAAATTATCTGAAGATACGCTCAGGTCAACTTGGTCTGCGGTTGCCCTCTTTGGACAGCTATACGGACAGAATTGTTGGTGCCACGGACATTCGTCTTACTAGGCTGTGAAGCGAATGCACCGCTTACAGATATCCGGCGTTTTTCTAGAGTGCCTTTGGTATACACTGTTGTACTTTCGAACTTACCTATCCTGCTAGTGACCCAGCCTCCTGAAATCAGGTCACTGAGGTGTTAGTAATCCGTTCAAACAAAGGATGGACAATGAAACGCAGATTTAGTGACGAACAGATCATTGGAATGATTAAGGAATATGAGGCGGGTGTGAAAGCGCAGGAGCTGTGCTGGAAGTACGGATCAGCGATGCGGCGTTTTATAAAAACAAAGCCAAGTTTGGCTGTATGAACGTGTCGGACGCGAAGAAGCTGCGGGTGCTTGAAGACGAGAACAATCGTCTGAAGCGCATGCTGGCGGACGCTATGCTTGATAATGCTGCGCTGAAGGATCTCGCGACGAAAAATTACAGACGCCTGATGCGAAGCGTAGAGCTGTGTCGGATCTGATGGACTGGCATGGACTGTCTGAACGTCGGGCGTGTGAATTGGCGGACCTTATGCTTGGTTCGTTCGATGTCGTTTACAGCTTGCGATTTAGTAGACAAAAGAACGAGACAAATTTTCAAAGCGCGGATCTGTCACGCTTAAAGAATCGCAAATCCGTCAATGTGAAAGCTCAACAAGTAAGCAGTAGTTGAAGGAATAAGTAAGTTGACGAGAATTCTCGTTGCGTTAACTTTCTTTCTTAATTCCACTGATCCGTTTAGCCTACGCGCTATTGTATCTGTTAACTCTTTGTTAACAAAATATCTCCAAAACAGTTTAGGTTAAGACTGGGAAATAGTATGTTTGTTAATGAGTTAAGTGAAACCGCCATTGAGGCGGCTTCAAGGGCAGAAGCTTGTGGTTTCAGTGAAACCGCTAAGGCCTTTCTGGAGATTGCAAAGAGCCTTACGGCAGAACTAGAAGAAACAAGTTGGCCTCAAGAAAAACAAACCAGTTCCGCAACGGAATAGAATTGTTTCTGTTTTCAAAACAGCATTTTTAACCTTTCGTTAACGTCGTCCGGCAACTCTCAATCCAGAGAGAAGCCATCGTTAGCTAGGCTGAAATTGTATGTTAGGGGCAGAATGGAAAATATTAATTTCCTAGAGCAGACGCTGGATGAACTTCAAGCGTACGCCAATCAAGCGAACAATCACTCACTTAAGAAGCAAATAGAGAGAACACGTCAGGCATACGAAAATGAGTTGGCATCAAGGCGAGAGGCTAGCTCGGCTTCAAACTAACCAATAGGAACTCAACCCAATGCTAGGTGACGCTCTTCTTCTGTACTGCCTGCGCAACCAAGGTTGTCATTCTTTAGCTCTGAAAGAAGTATCCGAAGTGATTTGGCAGTTTCAATGAACCCCTCAGCTTCAGCGGTCAGAATTGCTTGGTTGGTACGCACAATCAAATCATCCTTAGTCATTTCAGCCTCCACGCTATCTATGATGAGGCTGCGCTTCATTAATTAAGAGACTCTTAACGTGCTAACGACTTCATGAACCATGGGCCAATTCTCGCCTATCGTTGAACGCACGTGATTGGTACAGATTTTTGGGATTGAGAGACTTGGTTGCGCCGACAAATAGCGTAATCGAAGGGTGTGGGGATAAAGAGCCGACGCAACCTTCCACGAAATTGGACAATAATAGTTAACGAGGAGTTAAAATACTGAACTTGTTAAGGAAATTCGTTGCTGCGGAACATCGGCGTTGCAAAAAAGCGACAGTCTTGATTTGGGAAAATTCGAATGCTCAATTGGTAGAATGTGACCAGTTTCGATTGCTAGCGAAGCAATTCATTCAGATGCATGCGACCTTCCTAAAGGTGGCGAGCCGTTCAAGAAGTAAATTTTCTTAGTACGTTAATATTTCGGTATTTTTTTGATCGCAACCGGGCTGAACTCTAGCAATTTGCACTAGGTGAACCATGGCATTTAGCTGCTCGGACTATCGCTTCGCTCAGAACACCAGGCGTGAGACCAGATTTCAAGAGAAACGAAGAGCAACCGTTTCGTAGCGCCATGTTTTTAACATCTGGCGTATCGTTACCTGTGATCATGATTGAACTCAGCTTGGAATTTTCCTTGCAAGATACAATTATTTGTTGAGCTTCGATTCCAGTCCCATCAGGGAGGTCATAGTCCAATATTGCCACGCTAAACTCTTCATAAATTAAGATCCCCTCTAGCTTCGCTAAGAGATCAATTTCCACTATTTCACATTTTAAGTGCGCCGATTGGATCATCCGTTTCAGCCTCGACCTATCAAAGGTACTATCGTCCAAAACTAGGATCCTCATTGGGAAGGAACATTCGGTTGAAATATTGTCCACGGACGAGCCTCTCTATTCATCTCTATTAACAAAGAGTGCTTGAAAAATTAGCGGACGGTTAATCTGATTTTCTGAAGAAATTAGAACTTTAGTAACAATGCAAAGAGTCTAGTCATCTTGGACTACGGGAACTTAAGTGGATGCCTTTTTTTTGCTGATCGGGTCTCCGGTCTGGGTTCACGAAAAGGGCTAGCTCCATATTTCGGTAGGTGTCCAATTCGTTGCTATTTTGAAACTAGCTCAGAATATGCGACCATACGGTCAAAGGGAGAAATCAATGGCGCGACCTAAGGAACACGAAGGCAACGATATCGTCATATCTTTTGACATGAAACGGTGCATTCTCGTCCGAAACTGCTTCCTGAAATTACCAGATGTCTTTGATCCTGCACAGCGTCCGTGAGTAAATCCCGTCACTGCCCCAGCCGAGGAAATCGCTTCAGTGGTTCGCAGTTGCCCTTCTGGAGCTCTCGGTTTCCGATACAAGAACGGGGCACCAGAGAATCCTCCGAAGATCAATCGTATTGCCGTGTTGGAAAATGGCCCGCTTGCAATCACTGGTAATGTATCGTGCGAGGGCGAGAAAAACATGACACGATTGACGCAGTGCCGGTGTGGATTGTCCAAAAACAAACCCTATTGCGACTCCTCTCATGTGAAAGGCGAGTTTGCCGCAACGGGGGAACCAAAGCCCCAAGCACCTGAATCTATCGACGGACAGGGTGGAGCTTTTTCAATCCAGCGTTTCGCAAATGGGCCATTGAAAATTGCAGAAAATGTTGAGATCACAACAGGAACCGGAAGTAGTATCGCAAAACATGACAGAGTTTTTCTTTGTCGTTGCGGTGCATCTGAAAACAAGCCGTATTGTGATGGAAGTCACCGCGCAACCGGTTTCAAAGATCCTCACGAAGATTGAATCTTACAGAGTTCAATCACCGTCATTCTATTGTACTTATTTTGGCTAATTTGGACAGCCTACGCGGTCCGTCTGCGAACTCCATTCAAGATATTCATCGAAAAAGGCTGCTGCTGATTGAATATCCACTAAGAAGAACGCGTAGTCTTGTCCAATCAGTATAGGGGCAGAATGCATTCCGCGCCGAACTTGCGGTTAAAGTAGTGGATCATCTCATCCATTTGATTGCCAAAGCCACGCTCTCGCACTCAGACCTTTAACTGTCATACATTTCTTTTGCATCGCACATCGCTTAGATAGGCATCGCATCTTGAGGAGGCTCGTTGTGACTGAGATTTTGGCAACTTTTGCATGGTTTGTGATACTGTCTGTGAGCGCCCACGCGCAATCGGAATTAGAAGCTCCGCTGTGCGAAGCAGCCAGAGCGGGCCGCGTGGTGGAGATGGTTTATGACAAAGATGTCAGCAAAGGCTGCTCGCCGCGCCTTGTTGACGTACATCAGGTAGCAATTGGCAATAATGGCAAGCTCTATATGCATGGCTGGCAAAGTCGCGGCTGTACGAAGGGCCGCGACTATGAGGCTAGGCGAACTTTTCGGCTCGACAAGATCAAGACCGTAATTCTGATTAAAGGCTCTTTCGGTGCTAGATCCCAATCCGCAAAAGACGATGGGTGGGACGGGTGCCTCGGCTCCAACTGTTTCATAAGAGAAACTATTTGCAAATAGCTGGCTTCTCAGTGTTTGCGGTTCCACCATCTGATATCTCGCAAGCTGCCATCCCAGATGTCCTCGCAAAATTACGACTTCGTAAAGTTTGATTCAGATTAACCAAATCCTCAGACAACCCAGCGCAAATTGTATTTCTTAAATCGGAAATCCAACTAGCGGAGATGTCTGTGCGTTTTGAACTTCTAGTTTCTCTTGTTTCGGGCGTTTTGCGTCCATCGGTTGTCGCATTGATCCTAAGCGTTTCGACAGCTTTTTTTAGTTTTGACAATTCCGGTGTGCGTAGGCACGAGAAAATCATCAACTTCGGAGCGCTGGGTTGCCACGGAATTTTTCACCCAATCTGTCGATTGTCATTCCGCTAGCCTCACTATCAACCTTAATTTCCGACAATGAAACCGGACAGAGTCAGCAATGCCCATTTGGACAATTTGCCGACGCTCGAGCCATCGCCGGTCCGTAAGTTCCTGTGCTATAAAACGGATCCACTTCTGGCACTGTCTACGACACTACAAAATTGTCTAATTTAGATCCGGAAGGTCGAGCCTAGCCTCGCTAACCTTTAGCTTGGTTCTCTTCTTGATCTTTGTTCCAAGCTCTATCCAGGTGAATTATTTCTGCCTTCAAATTGGGGGGGCTATTTTTTCTTTCATAAGCTTCCAAATCTCTTCTCAAGTCGAAGAGCCAGTCATTTACTTGCATTTAACGAATGTCCCGAAAATCTTTCCTTGCAATATTAGGTGATATTGCGATGGAAATTCATTAATTCAAGGTTAACATCAGTTCAGAATTAAGCAGTTTCTCTGCGAAAAAGCTTAGAATCGCGTTCAATGCCAACAGTAGATGAGTTCACATCTAGATCATTGCGGAGTTGCGCGGCGATATTAGAGAGTGCTTCGTAAGTGTTTATAAAGCCTTCGCTTTTTGCGCGTTCTGCAGCCACGATTGTTCTTTGAACTAGTCTATTCGTTTCCATTTTCGAATCCCCATAATCCCAGATTGAATGTGCTTACTGGTTTCGTTCATGGACATTAACGGAGTCTTAACGTACCGACCCGTGAGCGAGAAATTGCCAAGTTACCCCCAGATTGTTTTCAATGATGAAACAACAACAGTACCGACTTTATTGAAGTCTTTGGGTGGTACTACCTTGCTGTCGTCTTTCTACGGGCGATCCTTGGCCTCAAGTGTTTGCTTGCCCGCCTCCAAAGCAAACGGCAGCTTTGACCGCGATTTGTGAATTGACTATCGCCATGCTTTCGCGGCCGCAACGAATGGCGGGTCTGGCGGGCCGCACTGCAGCATGGCGATCAGTAAGTGAATGGCCGGTTGGGGCCGCGAGTGACGGTTATGGGGACGCTCTATGGCCAAGATGCCGCGCTGCCTACGAGGTCCGGTTTGAGCACAAAATTCCAACCGCCGCCAGAGCAACTGACCTGCTCCCCTGAAATGTCCGGCGTTTTTGGTTAGCCTGTTCTCCAACGAGGAGACAGATGATGAAGAGAAGCCGTTTCAGCGAAGAGCAGATTATCGGGATATTGAAAGAGCATCAGGCTGGGCTTGGCGCGAAAGAGCTGTGTCGCAAGCACGGTGTGAGCGATGCGACGTTTTACAAATGGCGATCCAAGTATGGCGGGATGGAAGTGTCGGATGCGAAGAAGCTGAAGGCGCTTGAGGCCGAGAATGCCAAGCTAAAGAAGCTGCTGGCCGAACAGATGATGGATGTGTCGACGCTTAAAGAGATGCTGGGAAAAAACTTTTGAAGCCCGGTTCAAGGCGACGTGCTGTGGACTGGGCCATGAAAGAGAAACGCTACAATCAGAAGCGCGCCTGCGCGTTGGCTGGGATCGATCCGCGTGTTTATCGCCGGACATCCAAGCGAGCAGCAGATACTGATCTGCGGGATCGGTTGAAAGATCTGTCGTCTGAGCGGCGACGCTTCGGATATCGCCGCCTGCATATCCTGCTTAAGCGTGAGGGGTGGCAGGTCAATTGGAAGAAGCTGTACCGGATCTACCGCGAAGAAGGGTTAACTGTTCGTAAACGCGGCGGACGCAAGCGAGCTGTGGGTACGAGAACACCCATGGCAATCCCAAAGGGGCCGAACCAGCGGTGGTCGCTGGACTTCGTGTCTGACAGCTTGTCGTGTGGTCGCCGGTTCCGCATTCTCAACGTGATCGACGATTTCAGTCGCGAATGCTTGGCGGCGGTTGTTGATACGTCGCTATCTGGTGACCGTGTCGCCAGAGAACTGGATCGTATTGCCGAGATGCGTGGCTATCCTTGCATGGTAGTCAGCGACATTGGGACCGAACTGACTTCAAACGCGATCCTGAAGTGGCAAGAAGACCGTGAGGTTGACTGGCACTACATCGCTCCCGGCAAGCCCATGCAAAATGGATTTGTCGAAAGCTTCAACGGGCGCATGCGCGACGAATGCCTGAATGAGCACCTGTTCGATAGCCTGCGCCATGCTCGCATTCTGATCGCGGCCTGGCGCAACGACTTCAACCACAACCGGCCTCATTCCAGCCTCGCTGGCCTGACGCCACATGAATATGCTAACCGGTCACAAGAAGACCAAAACCTGAACAGAGCTAACCTAAATTAGCGGACTCAACGGGGAGCAGGTCACAACCAATGGCAGCTATGCAACTTGACCCAACACGCATATTGTAAATGTATGAGCAAGTTCCGAAATGCCCGAAAATCCGACGCACAAAGATGCTTTGAAATCGAAACCGCTGCCTACGAAGGCGACGAAGCGGCAACCCTCGAAAAGATATCCAAGAGGATCGAAGTCTACCCCGATGGTTTCCTCATTCTTGAGGAACGAGGCGAGATCGCTGGTTTTATCAATTGCGGATGTGCCTATGAAGTCGAAATGTCAGACGAGGAGTTCAAGGAGCTTGTGGGGCATGACCCAGACGCGCCAAACGTTGTTATTATGTCTGTCGTAGTTGATCCAGCCCATCAGGGAACAGGCCTATCGCGGGTATTGATGACTGAATTCGTCGACCGCATGAGGAATATGGACAAATCTGCAATCTACCTCATGTGCAAAGAACATCACGTCCCGCTTTATCAGCGATTTGGTTACGGCTATCTAAAGCCATCAACCTCCGATCATGGAGGAATGGCTTGGCACGAAATGTCGATGCAACTTTGAACCGCTGAGCAACGGTTTGCTGACATTGGAACAGCCGCGACGAAAGGCGGTTTTGAGTCCCGCAGACCTGGCATTGGATGCGCTTTGAAGCTTTGAAAGCCAGAGAGAAGCTGTCAGATGGCGGCTCTTGAGCCCAATTTGCAGAATTACTGCGACGTGTCGAAGGGCTGCTTTTTACATTTTGCCGACTTCGATGATTGCGGCGTGACCGCGTGAACGCAACCGCAGCGCAGATGAAGAGCGCTGTTTCCAGCGCTCTTCATCCAGTGTGAGATTTACGAAATATCGGCGGAACCCAATGAGACGTTAAATTGAAGACACCAGATGTAGACTTCGTTGAAATCATCGACATTCACGGTAGGGGGGACGACATACACCTGAACGCCCGTCAGGTTTTGCAGTTTCCCAAGATCGGTTGCGGCGACGTATTCACCGTCTTTGCCAAAGCCGACGCGGGGGTCTGGTGCACCATCCAGGCTGAAGTCAGAGTCTAGAATGACAACCGCACCGCCGTCTGCGGTCTTAACGATCTGAACGCCACCAGTCGTGATGTGGTCATTTGCACCAGTGAATGAGCCAGATGCTGCGATGGTGTTGGCATCATCAGCGAGTACAGGGCTGAAGCTGAGTGTTGCGGCAGTGATTGCAATGATGGCCGTTGAGAAAAGTTTCATGGTTTGGTCCTTTTTGGGTGAAGGCGATATGCGCCGTCTCGTTGTTGATGAAACTCATATGACATTAGGAACAGTTTAGTTCCAAACACCTTTTCGTGATTAGGAACTGCACTGTTCCATATTTGAGGAATTGCGTTATATTGACCATATGGCGAGACCTAGAGAATTTGATATTGACGATGCGGTAACCCGCGCGATGGCTGTGTTCTGGGAACATGGCTACGATGCGACGACGACCGATCAACTGCTCGATGGCATGCAGCTGACACGCGGCAGCCTCTACAAGGCGTTTGGAGACAAGAAAGCTCTCTTTCTTAGAGCGCTTGATCTCTATGATGCGCAAGAAGTGGACAAGGCAGTTGAAGTACTGTCGCAACCAGAGATTGACGGTGTCGCGCGGATAAATTCGTTGTTCAATTTAATAGCGACGGCTGTACGATCTGGTAATCGAATGGGGTGCCTGCTTTGCTCGACCTTATCGGGTTTGTCGGCGAACGACCCCGAAATTTCCCCGAAGGCTCAGATTTCTATCGATAAATTACGTGAAGGATTCGATACTGCCTTAAGTGACAGCCCCGAAGCCACTTTTCCAACATCCTATTCGCGACTGCTCACGACGCAGTATGTAGGCTTGCGGGTTTTGTCTCGCACAGGTGTCTCGGCTGGCGTCATTTTTGAGAGTGTCGAAGCTATTGAAGCCCTGCTTCGACGCTAGTTCCGTAACTATAAATCTTCGACTTTGTATTCCAAGAGGCTTTATCTTTGCCTAGACGAGTTTCCGAGAGCGGCCATTGGTGCAGCCTCAGCGAACGACAGCTATGTCCGCAGAGCGGACAATAGGCACCCGCCGGAGGACGATTCGCCTGACCAAAACTGTTAGATGACCGCTTAGAGCCCATACTTATGGTTTTGCTGCAACGTAGCCAAAGGCAGGTCCGGCGTTTTGCCGCGACCTGTTAGGCCCAAGAGACCACTAGGTCATGGAGTCGATTGATGACAGAGCCATTGTCACTGTCTCTCTGTCTCGCACCGCGCCAGTTTGCAGGTATTCCATCGCCTTAAGTGCAGCTTCATGCGCCTCAACGGACGATCCGCCGACGCAGTCTTCCACGACCCGACAGAAGTAATCCGACTGGTGACCATCGACGAAAGTGTAGTGCACACAAACATCCGTAAGGCCGCCGCATAGGATCAATGTCTGGACCTTGAGTCCGCGAAGCAAGATTTCGAGATCCGTTCCAAAGAAGGCGGAGTAACGACGCTTTGGAATTTCGTAATCGCCCTGACGGAAGCCCATTTCCTCTTTCGCGATCTGCGTACGCGGATCACCGGCAAGACAATGTACATCTTCGTCCCCATCTAATTCACGACCAAAATCAATCAGATCAGGGCGATGAATTTCTTGAATGAAGATCACTGGCACATCGTTCTCATGCGCTGCCTCGATCAGATCGCGTGCGGCGAGCATGCGGTCCTTGTAGCCCGGCATGTTGTCGATGGACCTTACCTCACTATTGTCTATGAAAGTGCTTTTTTGGATGTCTATGACTATCAGCGCAGGTTTACCTTCAATCAGTTTACGCGCCGTTTTAGTTGGTTTGGCCATTTTTTCAGTCCCGCTTCACATTTTGGGTTTTGCCACATAGCAGACATTAATCCGTTTGACCGCGAAAGTCCGTTTTGTCCTGCAGAACGTGAGTTCGACATCATCCAAATTTACTTTTGCAGAGAAGGCCCGGTTCGATGAAAGCTGCATTGCGGCGAAGCCTGACGCGACGAATGGTTCGATTGGGTCGGGGATCGGCGCCAAGAACGGGCCGACAAGTAGGTATCTATTGCGAGATGACACGAATGGGTGGCAGCTTAAAGTCGGGCGGAAGCTGTCGAGCGGCCCAGTTTAAGAACTGCGACATTGCGTCGACTTGGTCATCGTGCTTGCCGGATGGAAAAGCCGCTATCTCGGCTTGGAAGGCGTCCAACCAGTCGGCAGAAAGGGGCAAGAATATACGTTCGCTCTCGATGATAGGCAGGATTCTCGAGACACGTTGTTCTTTGCTTTCTCGCGGTTTGATCGCAGAGCAATTGCAACCGCTCGCACGAAGCTCCTTAGTCAACCCAAAAGCAATACCCGCCTCTTCGATCAAAATGCGGGGATGTCGGAGACCAGCGGAGAGACGCTCGACGGTAGCTTTCAGTTCAGGGTAGTCCCACCTGCCTCGGAGCATATCAACAAGGTAGTAGTTGTTTTCGACCTGTTGCCAAGTTTGGATGACACTGAAGTCCGAGGACGCGCCACCGCTATTGGCGGTATCTATGCTAATGACTGTCTTATGCCCTCTCGATCGCAGTGTTGTAGGATCGAACCGCTGGAAGTATTTCAACCCAATCATGTTCCCTTGGGTAGGAATCGGGTTTTGTAGGTACTGAGCACTGAAGCTTGCTGCTCCCATTGATCTTTGCACTTGATCGAGAACTTCGATTGGTTCCCGGCTGTTCTGAAGAGGCTCTCCAACCCGCCATTGATAGCTCTTGGCACCAAGGAGGGGTACTTGCATGCTCATTGGAGCGATGGCGGGCAGGTTAAGATGGTGCCAGCCACCTTCGTTGATCAACTTGCCTGCAAGGTCGTCAATGTGAAGCCGCTGCATGACCACAACGATGGCACCGGTGCGCTTGTCGTTCAGTCGGGATAACAGGGTTTGGCCGAACCAATCATTAATGCGCGTCCTAGTCGGCTGGGAATGCGCCTCTGCGGCCTTGAGCGGATCATCTACGATTATAATGTCTGCGCCTCGCCCAGTAAGCTGGCCACCCGCGGAAACACTCAAGCGGTGACCGCCTTGCGTCAGATGGGTTTCGCCTTCGCGGTCCTTGCGGTGGGTTATTCTCGTGGATGGAAATGCCGATTGATACCATTGGGCCCCAAGGAGACGCCTCCACTCATTGGCAAATAGGACTGCGAGCTCTTCACCGTAGCTGGTCGCAATGATCTTCAGGGAGGGGTTTCGCCCCATAAGCCATGCGGGGAATGCGACCGAGATCATGTGGGATTTGAGCGATCTCGGCGGCAGGGTAATCAGAACCCGTCGCAGCTCGCCACTTTCAATTTGCATCAGGACACGGGCAATTGCGTCTAGATGCCAAGTTGGCTCAAGTTCGGAGCCTTGCAATTCCTCAAATGCCCGGATGCTGAAATGCTTGAAACTGCGTACCAACACCTGGCCTACTAGTGCCCGTTGCAGCGTTGGAGAAAGACTGGTTTGGCTGCCAGCGGCAAGAGCAGCAGAGCGAGATATAGAACTACTCAATATTTATCGCCTCGAGTACCTCCTGGAGCAGTTGTTGCTCAGAAGGGCTTAAAGCCGACGAGTCTTCGGATCCGCTTGCGACTGGACGTTTAGCCTCTCGGGTGAGTAAGAACTGCATCGCCTTGAGATCGCCGCCAAGAGCTGTCTCAACGAGGCGCATAGCAACCGCTTCGAGCTTTGAGATGTGTCGCTCGCCCGCATGATCTTTGATTTTGACCCTCTGCTGCAGGAGGTTGTCGAGATGACCATCCAAGGACTTGGCACCTTTCGGACGCCCCTTGGGGTTTCCAGATTGCCCGGGCTTGAATTGCGACGTCTTGGGAGGTCTGCCATAGCCCACAGAGTGGGTGTCCCGTTCATCGGGCTGTTTCATGATGCTTCACCCAGCAGAGTGCTTTGTGTAGGGTCACGCCAATGCTCACCGGTTTCGGAGTGAACTGGGAGACCACCGGTGAATCGGACCCACCTTCTGAGCGCGCAATCAACATAATGAGGATCAAGTTCAATCGCGTAAGCAACTCGACCAGACCGTTCCGCCGCTAACAAACTTGTTCCAGAGCCAAGGAATGGGTCGAGCACGGTCTCTCCGCGTTTTGTACAATCCAAGATCGCGTCTAGAACCATTTCGACGGGCTTGACGGTGGGATGATCAGCGAGATCCTCTGCACGGGTCGACCCAAATGCATTGACACCAGCGTAGTCCCACACATTGGTCCGGTACCTGCCATACTTGCCCAACTCAATTGTGTTGAGATGCGGTTGTTTCCCCTTCTTCCAGACAAATACTAGCTCATGTTTTGAACGATAGAAACTGCCCATTCCTCCGTTGCTCTTGTTCCAAACGCAGAGGTTCAAGAGCCGATCATAAACCTGACGCCCAGCGGCCAAAAGCTCGCTCATATGACGCCAATCCATGCAGACATAGTGAACCGAACCGTCACACGCGCTGGATGCCATATTTGACAAAGCACTCGTTAAAAACGCAACAAATTCATCTTCCTTCATCTCACCACTCGCTTCGATAAACTCTCGATGATCAGTTCCTGCAGACCGTACATGACCAGATATCGGAACGTTATATGGCGGGTCGGTAAATATCATGTCTGCGAGCTCGGGCCCCATGAGTTTCGCATATGCATTGCTGTCCGTCGCACTGGCACAAAGTATTCTGTGGGGACCACACAGCCATAAGTCATTTGCTTGGGTACAAGGTTCAGCGCTTGTATTTGGCTTCGCGAATTCTTGTTCGTCAAAGTTCTCTTTTTCGAGATCCGCATCCCCCAAAATCACAAGGTCCAGTTCGGCTGTTTCAAAGCCAATCACCTCGAGATCAAAGGACAACTCTTGCTCCGCGAGATAGCGTAATTCTGAACCAAGCTTTTCTTCATTCCAGCTGCCCTGTTGTGCGATCTGGTTGTCTGCGATGGCATAGGCGCGTCTTGCATTCGCATCCAAATGAGTGATGCGAATGCAGGGGACGTTTTGCAAACCAAGATCACATGCGGCCGTCAGCCGGGCATTGCCGGCAATTACGACATCATGCTCATCGATCAAGATCGGCTGAAGCAACCCGAACTCTCGGATCGCAGATCGTAATTTACGTATTTGCGCATTTGAATGGGTTCGGGACGCATTTGGATCGAGTGTCAGTAGGGCAGGGGGAATGTAGACCAAATCAAGGTCTTCGGGTTCGTTCTTTAACATTTTGTAGCTCCGAATTTGAACTTGGAGCTACTCAATCTGATTTGATCGACTTTGAAAAAATCAAAGCTGACCATTTTTTCCTAGCCACGTTTGACTAACTTGACTGCATTCTGCGCGGGAGCGGTCCAGTCGGCGACCTTGCCGTCATTGCCTTCCGGGCGAAATATCTCAATTGCTATCTGGACTGTCCGCCCGAACTCTGTAGAGGGTTCTCTTGAGTCAGGCATCCGACCAAAAGATATGTGCTTGTCCTCGATCTCAAAGGCTCGGGCAACAGCTTTTGCGACAACATCGGCTTGTGGGTTCCCATTTGGTGCCGAAACCAAATTGGCAAACTCAGCAGCGCTTTGTACAGCAGAGTCTGCTTCTTCCATCGCTGCAGATATCTGATCCAGACAAGGATAGTAGAAGGCCTTCTCTGGCGGTGGGAGCTCTGTGGCCAATTCATTGGCCTTTACCAAAGCACTATGAATTTTGCTCCAAATTTTTTGTCTCTTGCGCCATTCACTACGAAGCGCGCGCGGCGCTCGCTCAAAGCCACCCCGAAACTCTTCATCAAGAATCTTTTCAACGGTTTCGGGCCTCAAGTCAGTGCGCTCAACCAGCGCAGTTTGACAACAATCGAAATAGGCAATTACCTCGTTAAATCTCATCCGAGATAAGTCGATTGGAGACTCCGGGTTTGTGTTCCTTAAACTCGTCTGCATTAGATACCACCCCTTGGAAGTCGACTTACGCGGGATCTATGCCTTGGTCATGTTGCTTTCAAGAAACACCCGATCATGTCGTCCCGGATAGCTACTATGTCCCGCAGATCTGCCATTTGACGCTGGTCTTGGCGGTGTGATGGTTCCCCACCAACCTGATAAGACGAAGCGAGTAAATCCCTGTTGTGCTAGTTTAGTTCCCTGTTCCTATGCTTAGGGAAATGCGTCGTAACCTACAGGATGAATTGGATAATCTTGGAAGTAGTGATCGGATTTCCCAGAATGTGCCGCAAATTACCCTGTAAATCGGCCTGAAACTGGGAATTTCGGTCTGAGACTTGTTAGCTGCAAACTGGTTGCTCTGCCAAATCACCCAAAATTATTCGCACGTCGTCAAACAGCCGTTTGCAGATGGCTACAGCAACCACAGCGTAATCCCGGCGGCCACAGCTGCAATGGTCAGAATAAAGGCCAAGGCTGTCATTTTGCGGTAGGATTGCGACTCGACATCATGATCGCTCATCCGGCGTTGAGTTTTCCGACTTTTCACCACGGCGGACCAAAAAATTGCAATCGCAACCAGGATGAAAATCTCTGCAACGCCCTTGGCGAGAAGCGGATATTCGGTGTCTTTGAAAACGGCCTTCATCCCCAGCGCGAGGCCGATACAGGCCATCCCTGTGCGCATCCAGCCAGCAAATGTCCGTTCGTTTGCCAGAAGGGTGCGGTCTTCGGCCCACGCGGTCCTGGTTTCAGCCAGATCGTCTGAGGATGGGTCGTCCGGCAAATCAGCGTTGGTCATCTGTCATCCTTTAGAAAGTGCGCACTGTGCGCCTGTTCAGTCATCCTTGTGCTGGGCGGCGACTTTCTTTTGCAGCGCCGCGACGGGGTCAAGAATATCCTTGTTGTCGGCTTCATCCATCAAACGCGTCAGCAGTCCGTCCAGATGGCTGCACACGATGGCATCGGATTTGATATAGGGGTATGCCCGCTCGAAACTGGTCTCAAACAGCACTTTAAAGTCCAGTTCGGGATATCTCAGGCGTCCGGTTTGCCGGGACGTCAGGCCGCCATCGTGGTTTGCCGCAGTAATCAGACCCACATAGAGCCAGTTGAGACAGTTCACCGCCGTATAGGGGTCGTTCACCCCCGGCGACAACGCGCGCGCGATCATTTCAACAAGCTGTTCGACCATGAACAGAAGGTTCTGCTGCTCTGTCGGGATGCTGCCCAGGGCAAAGCAGTCGCGAATGTCCTGTTCGGTTTCATCGGAATAGTCACTGTCGCCCCAGACGTTCAACATCGGGGAATAGGTCGTGACAAACTCACCGGTCGCGTGAAGCAGTTCAAACTTCAGGTCGTGGTCTTCAGCGATTTCGGCCAGTCGGGACCGGTCCCAGGTTTGTACGAACCCGTCTGATTTCAGGAAAATCTGGTGGTCTGGTTTTCGTTTGGGGAATTTGACGGTCGGACCGTCATCCGCGTCCTTATTGGCGTCGATGACGCGTTCCACGGCATCGCGCAGTCGCCGCCCAAGTTTGGCGGAAATGTTGGAGACGTTGATAATCTCGGGGATGTGGTGGACGTAGAAGATCATCGTCAAGACGGACACGCCGGTTAAAGCAAGGGCGACCAGCATGGAAAGATGGGGGACAAACGCATCGTTGGCGCCTTCTGGGCCGTAGGGGCTTTGGACGGCCCGCAGGATCAAAAGCGTGTAGACGAAGGTCGCAATCAAGATGCCAAGGCTCCATTGATTGCCGCGATCACGCATGAAATTTCCGATCAGTCTTGGACCGAAATTGCCTGATGCAAATGACACGGCGACAATCGTCATGGAGAACATGACCCCGGTCACCCCGATAACGGATTGTGAAATCAGGGCGAGGGTCGAGCGCGCGCCTTCAACCTGTGTGGTGCGCCACGCGTCACTGAGCAGGACTTGGTTGTGGTCGAGATATTGCATGACCTGCGCCAGCAAAACCGCGAAGACGGCCAGAATGGTGGGCAAAAACCAGTAGCTGGCCCGGATGTCCTGTAGTAACTTCTTGAGAAGTGCTTGTTTGCCCAAATCATACTCGCTTGTGCTGATGGGTTTCTAGTTTTCAGGTCCCGGCTGCGGCATGGGCAGGGTTTGTTTCATCTGCTGGCTCCGCACTTCAGAACAGCGGTCTTTGGGATGGTTTTGCAAGGTCAATGACGCCAATTTCGGCAAGTTTGTTCAGGTCGGAAATGTGCAGCTCCCCGTTGCTCCAAGAGGCAAGCTGAAGATCGCGAAGTTTTTTCAAGGTCTTGTTCATGTGAACCAAGGATAGACCCAACGCATCGGCGAGATCTTTTTGTTTGAAGGGGAACCGTGTCGTCTGGTTGCGAACCAGTCCCAAAGCGTCTGCACGCTGATAGACGCGGGTGATGGCCCATGCCGTGGCCTCCAGCGCGGAGCGTTGGCCAACGGTCGCCAAAGCGTCGCCCAGAAGGTGTTCTTCCACGGCGGCAAGCCATGTCAGATCGAACGCCCGTTCCGGATTGTGTTTGAAGAAATTCCAAAACTCGGAGCGGTCGAAGACGCACAATGTCATGCCAGTTGAGGCTTCGACGGAATGCCCCATTTCACCCAGGATCCCTGCTTGCAGGCCAATAAAATCGCCGGGAAAGACGAAATTCAGGACCTGTCTGTCGCCATTGCTGAGTGTTTTGTGACGCAGGCCCAGCCCGTGAAGTGCTGTGTAAAGCTGTGGGCTGTTTGACCCTTCCATCAGAATAGGCGTGTTGGCTTCGACCACCAATTCACCGACTTTGAACTTTTCCATGAAGGCCACATCGTCTTTCGACATCTCGGTGAAAAGACTGCGGCGTCGCAGGGGGCAGTTTGTGCATTTTGTGGCCATTATCTGATACTCACTATGTCTTTTATTAATGCGCGTTCCAGCGACCCTATGCGAAACACCGGGGTCACGGGGTCACTTTCTGGGTTTTCAATGACTTTTCTCGTCTTCAACGCTGATCCAATCGCCTTGCTGGACATTGTCGGGATTCTGAGAACTGCGTGGCCCAATTCCGTTGTGGAACCCGCATCGACGTTGGCCGACGCCAAGAAGCTGGTCGAACGGCAAGCAGAAGTCACCGGCGCATTCATCGGATTGCCTTTCGCGGAAATAGAAAAGACCGGTCTTTCGGAGATGATCGAAAGCAAAGATGGGAAGATTATTCTGTCCCATTTCGGTCAAGATGCGCTTGAAAAAGAGATCGAGCGTCGGGGATGGGTGCCGCTGGCGCTGCCATTCACGAACGAGTCCGTAAAGGAAGCGCTGATTAGCGCCGGCCTTGCGTCGCGCTGACCCCTGCCTGCATTCCGTGTAGAAACGCTTGCATCAATGGCGGTTGCCCACTGGAGTGATCTGCCTGATGGTTGGCAGATGCCAGTCCGGGTGAGGTCGCTTGCTCACCGCTATGGTCACCCTGCGCGCTGGCGATCCCGATGACGACCAATCCAACACCTGTGAAAACGGACCCCAGAACGAGGGCCGCGGTCAGTGCGTCGGTGGTTTGAACCAGATACGTCCAGGCGGCCACTGTCAGAAAGGCGATCCCGACCAGCGTGGCGAGCAGGCCCCCGCTAAGGAGACCCGCACGCTTTGCTGTATGCGCCGCTTTCGATTTGAAACGGTCAAACATTACTTACGACCGCTCATAAAGCCGATCAGAAAGCCGATGCCCGCTGCAACGCCCATCGCGGTTGCTGGCTGGTTCTTGACGAAATCGTTCGCCTGGCCTTGCAGCTGTGTCATTTGTTCGCTTGCGACATCTGTTGCCGCGCTTGCGCGGGCTTGAGTCTCTTCGCGGAGCGTGGACAGCTTTTCTTTTGCTGCGCCTGTGATCTCGGCCCCTTTGGATTTGGTGAATTCACCCAGCAATTCGGTCAGCGCGGATACGTCACCGCGCAGCGTCGCAATCTGCGCTGTCAGATCGTCTGTTGTGGGTTCTGAGTTTGTTACTTCTGCTAATTTACGTGCCATTATTCTAGCCTCCGTTTTGAGTTGCTGTTCACAAACCCAACCCTGAGGTCAGATAAAGGTTCCAAATATTCTTCGATCTTTTTTCGGAACAGATCGGGAAACCGTGCGTTGAGACTGCACAACCAAACCAACAGTTTCGTTCAACTAGAAAGGGAACCTAGCATGTTACATTGGGCTTTAGTCTTCTTCGTTGTCGCGATCATCGCGGCTGTTTTCGGATTTGGCGGTATTGCGAGTGCATCCGCCGGGATTGCGCAGATCTTGTTCTTCGTCTTCCTTGCGCTGTTTGTCGTAACGCTTCTGATGCGTATCCTGCGACGTGCGGAATAACCGAAGATCCGCTTAACACCGGACAAGAAAAAACCGCGACCGAAGTAGGTCGCGGTTTTTTTTTGTTTGTATGTCAGATCAGGATTTGAGCGTTTCCGTGGACGCAAAGAACATTGCCTGACTTACGGCCGAGCGCACCTGTTCTTCGCGGTAGGGTTTGGAGATCAGGAACGCCGGTTCAGGCCGTTCGCCGGTCAGCAAGCGTTCCGGGAAAGCGGTGATGAAAATGACCGGTAGATCATTTCCAAGCACGGCCAGCAGATCATTCACCGCATCAATCCCTGACGAGTTATCTGCCAATTGGATATCGGCCAGGATCAGGTCGGGGCGATCTTTCGCGCCGGCAATCACGGCCTCATCGCGGGTGCGCGCAATGGACGTAACCTCGTGGCCCTGATCGGTGACAATCGCGGAAAGATCGGTGGAAATAATCGCCTCATCTTCAATAATCAGAACTTTGCCGGAGATTGAATCCGCCATTTCTTCATGAGCAATCGCCAAAAGACTGCGCACTTCGGAAATTTCTTTGCCGATAATCTCGGCGATATCGGTGAAGGAAAATTCCTCGATCGTCCGCAGCAAAAGAACTTCCCGGGTGTTGGTGGTCAGACCTGCCAGAAGTTTCTGTGCCCGCGTTTGCAACGCGCCTTCGGGTTCTTCAACAGGGCCGCCAGAGCTGGTCCAGATCGCATGGAAGCATTTGAAAAGACCGGTTTTTATAGAGATATCTCCATCGAACACGGAGCGGTCCTCAAGGATCGCTTCCAGCGTTACGATTGCATATGTGTCACCTGACTTTTGGGAGCCGGTCAATGCCCGCGCGTAACGGCGCAAAAATGGCAAAACCCTTCCGACCTGTTCAGAAAAACCCAGCTCGTCTTGTGATAGCGTCATTTTCTTCAACCCTTTTTTGACGTTTTATGGAACTTAACCACCATCTAGTGCGTTTGGTTCCCAAATGTGTCAAAAATCTTAGAAATAATGTGAGTGTAGGCAAACATGGGCCAAGAGGACGATCAGAAAAAACAGCGCTTTGAAGCACTTGTCGATGACAACCTGAAGCGGCTTTATTCCGACCTGGTGCAAGAAGACCTGCCAGACCGGTTCAAAGACTTGTTGACGCAACTCAAAGATCAAGACGGCAAGTCGAGTGCGAAGAAATGAGCACCTCAGACCCAAGGGATGAGCTGGTCAGCCATCTTCCAGCAATGCGGGCTTTTGCGCTTAGCCTGACCCGAAACGGGGCCACGGCGGATGACATGGTGCAAGACACCGTTGTGAAGGCCTGGACCAATATTGAGAAATTTCAGGTTGGAACGAACATGCGGGCGTGGCTGTTTACGATCCTGCGCAACACGTATTATTCAAGCCGCAGAAAAGCCAATCGCGAAGTTGCCGATGTGGATGGTGCCTTTACAGACAGGCTTTCGGTCAAACCGGACCATGACGGCAAGCTGCAAATGGCGGATTTCAAGGACGCGTTTGAGCAATTGCCGGATGAACAGCGCGAAGCGTTGGTTCTGGTTGGTGCCTCCGGGTTTTCTTACGAAGAAGCTGCGGATATGTGCGGTGTTGCGATCGGTACAATCAAAAGCCGGATCAATCGCGGGCGTGCACATTTGGCTGACCTTTTGGAACATGACGATGAAACAGCGATGGAGTTGACGGATGCAGCAACAATGGCGGTTGTCGTCGACAGCGGGCCTGTAACGCGGTGACGGAAATACCTGCTGGCGACACCTCTCCGGAGACAACGCGCTTTTTCAGAAGCCTGCGCTTTCGCGTTCTGGCGATGTTGTCGCTGGCACTTCTTCCCATTGGATTGATCGCGGTAAACCAGACCAAGCAGGTTGCCGATGCGCAGCGCGAAAACGCGGAGCTGTTTTTGCTGACGCGGACGGAAAAAGCCTCGTTCGAGGAACGGATCGTGATCGAACAAGCGCGTGGTGCGGCGCGTCTTCTGGGATCGCTACAGGACGAGATCAGCAGCAATGTTGAATGCGAAGAATACCTGCGCGCATTTGTGTCGGCGAATTCGCGGTTCAGCTTTATCGGGATTTTGCCAAAATCCGGACTGATGGAATGTTCGTCTGCCGGGCGCAGTTTTGATTTCTCTGACTATGACAATTTCGATGAGATCATGGCCGCGGAAGAACCTTTTGTGACGGTCAATCAGGATGCACCGCTGAGTGGCAAGTCGGTTATCGTGGTTTCTGAACCCTATTATGAATTGGGCGTGTTTCAGGGAATGATCTCGGTGTCGGTGCCGCATTCGGGCATCATCGACCGGGACCAAGAAGCGGATTTCACCGGCTTGACCAATGTCATCACGTTCAATTCGCTTGGGGACATTCTGACGTCTGACGGACCGCTTGATAAGGCGGAGCTTTTTACGCCTGAGGGTTTCGAGTTGGCCCAATTGGTGGGCCGCGAGCCATTTTCATTTTCAGGGCGCGACAAACTGGGTGAGGATCGTATTTTTTCCGTGGTGCCGATTATCGACGGGACGGTCTACACTCTGGGTGTCTGGAATGCGAATTCCCGGGTCGCGCAACATTTCCTCGACCAAATACCGCCGTGGATTTTTCCGGCGTTGATGTGGCTGGTCAGCCTGATCGTGGCCTTGATCGCCGTTCACCGATTGGTCATTCGCCACGTCCGGTTTTTGGGCCAGACGATGCGGACATTTGCCAAAAACAGATCGCTGCCGGCGCAAAGAATCCAAACCGCGCCGTCAGCAGAATTGGCCGATATGGAAAACGACTTCTTTTCTATGGCTGAGATTATTCTGCTTGATGAAGCGGAGCTTGAAAACAACCTCAGAGCGAAGAACGTGTTGCTGAAAGAGGTACATCACCGGGTTAAAAACAACCTTCAGCTGATCTCGTCAATCATGAACATGCAAAGTCGTCGCGCTGAAACAACTGAAACAAAACAAGTGCTTGCAAGGTTGCAAGACAGGGTGTTGAGCCTGGCGACCATTCACCGGGATCTCTACCAGTCGCAAAGTGGCGGGCGGGTCGATGCGGGCACCTTGATCACGGAGATCGTCGAGAACTCTGTCGAAATAGGGGAAGATACAAACGTCGCGGTCGAGCGGAACATCGATGTTGATCCGGTGCTGCTATACCCGGATCAAGCTGTGCCGCTTAGCCTTTTGATGGCGGAGGCCAGTACGAACGCGATGAAATACCTTGGCCCTGATAAAAGCGGGAAACAGTGGGTCAATGCGTCGCTGAAGGTTGATGATGACCAGAACTGCGTTGTGGTGTTCGAGAACTCGTTCTCAGGTGACGCGATGGCGGAAAGCACCGGGCTTGGCGCGCAGCTTATTCAGGCGTTCACCATGCAGCTGGGGGGCACCATCGACACGCATCAATCAGAAGATCGCTATGCGTTGACGCTGAAATTCAAGATCGAGGAATTCGTTGAAGAAGGTCACGACTATTAGGATCTAGGCCGCGACCGGTGCAGGCTCCTGCCCGGAGGCTGTAGGGTCATGGCTAACTACCTTCTTCAGAATAACCAATGTCCAGATCAGGACTGGGATTGCGATAAAGCCCCCCAGCGGTCCCCAGAGCCACAACCAGAACACAAGCGACAGGAACACCAAAAGTGGGTTTACCGACATGCTTTTGCCCACCAGCGCGGGCGTGATGAACTGACCCTCTGTCGCGTTCATTGTCAGATACAAGATTGCCGGCAGGAAGCTGTAAGGGCCGTCGAACGTGATGATACCCGTCAACAGCAGCAATGCCGCGAGCGTTGCAGGCCCCAAGTAGAGGATGAAATTGACGAGGAACGCCAAGATCCCCCACAGGACGGGTGAGGGCATGCCAAGCACACTCATCACGATGGTGACGATAACACCGAAGCTGGCATTGATCATCGAGACGGTCAGAAAGTAGCGCGACACCTGCGATTCAGCATATTTGAAGTCAGGCTCGCTGACCTGCGGGAATGTCTTTCCAAGAAAGTGGTAGATGTCTGTCCGCACCAGCAAAAAGAAATACAGCGTCCCGATCAGCACCAGTACCTGCGCCAAGTATTGCGGTGCGTAGGACGCTGCCTGTGCCACCGTGGGAATCGCGACTGCCGGTTCGGTGTTCGCCTCCGTCGTGGCACCGTCCTGACCGATGGCTTGCACCACGTTTTCGGTCATTTCATCGAAGCCTCGCAACATCGATTTAATTTCGAAAAGCGTGAAGCGAAGTTCGTTCCAGATGATCGGGGCCTGTTCTATGGCGTTGGTCACATAGGGTTCCAGAAGGAAGCCCAGCGTCAGGACCACGCACAGGCCGACGATCAGCGTTGTAAAGGCGGAAATCGCAGGCGGTGTGCCGAGGCGGTCCCAAAAATCGCGCACCGGGGACAGGATGATGCCCAACACCATCGCCAACAGCATTGGCGCAAAGATATTCTCTGCGAATTTCAGGACCGCGAACACCATGATTATGGCGATGACCGCGATGCTGGTTCTGCTGATCGTTAGGTTGGACATGGGGGCTCCTGCTGGCGCGCGTGCCAAGCCAATTGAAGTGTATTGCTACTCAGCCGCGATACTACTTGGCGACTGATCCGTTGATTTGGCGTCCGCATCCTTGCGCACCGTGACACTGGCAGACGGATCGGTGACAAGCGTTCTTGTGGGGAACGGGATGTTGATATCGGCCGCATCAAGCGCTTCTTTTACCCGGCGTTTCATATCGGCCTGGTATTGGAAGTAGTCTGCGGAATCGCACCAGACACGGGCCAGAAAATCGACGCTGCTGCCACCAAGGTTGTTGACTTGAATGAACGGCTCCGGCTCTGCGTGGGAGCGGGGGTCGTCCATGATGGTGTCGCGGATAACCTTTTCCGCATCGGCCAGATTGACGCCGTAGCCGACGCCAAACGTCCACTCTGCCCGGCGTGTCGGGTAGCTGGAATAGTTCTTGATCGTGTTGCCCCAAACGTCTGAGTTCGGCACAACGACCTGAACATTCCCGATGTCGGCAAGCTCCGTATAGTTCAGGGTAATTTCCTTGACCGTCCCAAGAATGCCGTCGATTTCCACGAAATCACCGACTTTAAGTGGGCGAAACAGGATGATCATGACACCAGCGGCGACATTTGACAGGGTGCCTTGCAGGGCCAGACCGACGGCTAAGCCAGCAGCACCGATCACCGCAACGATAGAGGTTGTCTGAATGCCAAATGTGTTCAGAACGAACAGCGCTGTGAAAGCCAGAATGATATAACGGGCCAGATTGCCCAGAAAGCTGAACAGCGTGTTGTCGAGGCTGGAATGGTTTTCGCTAAGCTTGCGCACACGGCGGCGCACGAAGCCCGCGAATGCAAAGCCCACAAGGATGATTAGGCCAGCTGCCAGCGCGCCCGTGGCAATGGAAACAAGCGCCTCAAGCGTCAGCAAGTCGGCGAAGGACTTGCCGTTATAGATGTCAGTGTTGAAGATCTCGGTGATCCGTGACCATAGGCTTGACGTTGTTTGCTCTAGCTGTTCCATTGGTTTCGTCGTCTCTCAGTAATTTAAATTTGCACCAAAAAGTGGCGCTGTCGGCGACTAACGCACAGCACCGGGGAAAAGTTCCAAGGAACAGCGGCTAAGCTAGGTTTTCTTGTGGTTTGAAAGCCTTGCAAATTGCGCGCACATGGGGAAATGGTCCGACCCGATCGGGTCAAGCCGGTCAAAGGAGACCAGTTCCAGACCTTCAGTCAGATACAGCTGGTCGATGGGAAACCGCATCAGCCAGGAGTTGGCATCAAAGCTGGGCAACATCGCGCGACCGACACGAGGATCGCGAAATTCGCCGTATTTCTTGAAGCGTTGGGAGCTATAGGACCACGCGACATCGTTGAAATCGCCCATAGCGATCACGGGCATCGTTTTGCGGTCGGCCAGCAATGCGGCGCGCTTGATCTGTTCGTCGCGTTCGCGCGTGGAATTTCCGGGCACGGGTGGTCTTGGATGCAAGCCGACGAAGAAGAATGGGCCACCGGGGCCCGAAAGCTCTGCCAGGATTGTGGGGGTGGTGTCATCAGACAAAAACACGATTTTCGTCGACAAAACATCCAACTTGGTCGCAAAGATCAGCCCGTAATGGTCATCCTGAGGATGCGAGACAACTGTCGAATAGGATTGCAGATGGTCTGACAGCGCGTCCGCCCAGACCTGATCTGTTTCCATCAAAAAGAGGATGTCAGGCTGGTTGCGGGTCAGCGTGTCGATCAGGGCATCGTGGTCGGTGTTTTCCATCAACACGTTGGACGCAATGACCTTGATTTGCGCATCCTCGGGGATGTCGTCGCGCAGTGTCAGCTCTGGTGTGGCCAGCCTTGTGTAGGGGAAGATCCGGACAAGCTGGTAGATCGCGCAGCCGGTCAGGATGGCCGCTGTCAAAACCGTCAATGTCCCTTGCAGCGCGAACCCTAGGAGGGCGAAAAACAAGGCCACGATGGCGATATGGATGCGGGGAAAATCCCACCCTCTGATCCACCAGCGGACGCTGGATGTCAGGGGGGCAAGGGTCGTGAACAAGACCAGAGCGGCGCCAAGCCAAAATATGGAGGTGAGAACGACTTGCATGGAGTTCGATACCTATCAGATCAGCGGTGGTTTGGCACTAAGACCCGTCACCTAAGCTTCTGAGATGGGGTGATCCAGTAAAATGTCGCCTTGCTGGTCAGAAACAGATAAAAAAGGTCCACACATTTCTGCGCGGACCTTTTTCTAGGTTTGGTTATACCGCAGCGCTGCGAGAGCGTGGACCTGCGAAGAACCAGATGATGAAGCCCACGATTGGCAGTACGAGGACCAGCAGGGTCCAGCCAACTTTTGCACCTGTCGATGCGGATGAGCCAATAATTGAAACGATTGCCCAAATGTTCAGGACGAGGACGATAAGGCCGCCAAAACCAGCATATTCCATCATGTTTAAATCCTTCTGTTTGCTTATCTTGTAGGCACAACGCGCCTGAACGAAGAAAGGTTCCCGAAAACTTTAGGTATCTTTTTCTTCGACCAATTCGTGGCGGACCTGACCGAAGGCAAGCAGGGTGAAAATGACCGTTCCGCCGACGATATTGCCCGCAAGAACCGGCAGGAAAAACTGGAAGACGGCGTCGGATGGCGACAGCAGACCTTGAACCATAAGGAAGGCCATCTCGACCGAGCCTGCGACCACATGGGTGAAATCGCCTGCGGCAATCAACCAGGTGAACACGACGATGACGAAAAACCCGAAACCTTCGGATCGGGGCAGCATCCACACGATAGAGGCCACGAGCAGGCCAGCGGGGATCGCACGTTGGAACCCTTCCATTGCGGGAAAGCCTGTTGCGTGGCGGGACAATTCCTCGATCGCGGGCAGCAGATCGGCCGGGATCGCGGAGGTATGGGCCATCAACGTTGCCACAAGAAATGCACCGATCACATTCGCACCCAGGACAATCATCCAAAGCACGCACATACGCTTGAGAAGCGTCAGGCTTCGGTCTTGCACAACGGGAAGAACGGTTGTGATCGTGTTTTCGGTAAATAATTGCATGCGGCCCAGGATGACCGCCAAAAAGCCCAGACTGTAGCCCAGGTTTTCGACCAGATAGGCCCAGTCAGCGGGCGGCAGATAGGTTCGAAAGATCGCCTCCCCCAGAACCGACAGTGAAATCAGGATGCCAGCGGCAATGCCCGACCAGAACAATGACGCATTGGGGCGCTCCAGCTCTTCCTCGCCCTCTTCGCGGATGACCTCGAAAATTTCCTTGGAGGAAAGCTTTGGCGCTTCTGTGTCTTGCGCGTCTTCAATCGCGTCGGTGATGGTCTGGGGTCTGGTCATGTCTTTGTCCGCTGTTGGCAATATCGTTGGTGGGGCAAACGAAAGACCGCCAAGCAGATGCCTGGCGGTCAGTCGAATTCGTTAGAACCGCTGTCTTATTGCAGTTTTGATACCACATTTTCAGCGAAGGCGTCGATCATGCTTTCGTAGTAATCTGGGCTGTCGCTTGTGATGGCTTCAAAGTCGGTGTTCTCCGGAAAGTAGGCCTTTGCCTGCTCGAAGCTGACTTTGAGCGTGTAGAATTCATGCTGCGAATTGTCGAACGGGTTGGAGATCAACACGTCGCCGACCATGAAGTTTTCTTCCCAGCCAAATGTCCGCTCAAAGGAATTTGCCAAGGACACTTCGTCGATATCAATCGACAGAGATGCCCCTTTTTCATCGACGATATCAGTCACGCGCGAAACGATTTCTTCTTCCAGATCGTCGGCAACGTCTGTCCAGTAATTTGCCGCTTTGGCGTTCTGGATCGCGTTCAGATCGACGTCGACGCTGACGCTTTGGATTGGTGTTGCGGCGATGGCGCTGCCTCCGAAAATCAGGGCTGCTGCACATACTGTCGTTTTCAAAGTATTTGTCATTGTAGTCTCCTTTTCAGCTTTGTTGCTGTCATGCAGGTACAACTTGAAGGGGGTGAGGTTTGTTCCAAAACAGGTTCATGCAATGTGCGAAAATCTGCCGATTATTCGATCAAATAACTGTTTTTAAATAAAAAATAACGAAGAAGCTTTCGTTGGGAAGGCCGTTAACGGTGGTTTTCTGCAATCCTGTCAAGGCCAGATTCAGCTAAAGCATTCCGGATATTTTCCTCTGTCGGGAATTGCATATTGTGGAAAACCGGCACGTTGGCGGCTTC
Organism: uncultured Litoreibacter sp.; assembly: GCA_947493265.1. Classification (GTDB taxonomy): domain Bacteria; phylum Pseudomonadota; class Alphaproteobacteria; order Rhodobacterales; family Rhodobacteraceae; genus Litoreibacter. Next base: position 747,211 of record CANLQL010000001.1, read on the forward strand.
AATTTTCGCGATGGAGCCTAGATCGCTATCATCGGATCCGTTTCTTGTTTCCCGCAGCACAACGGCAGCGACACGTCCTGGATGGGAATTGACAATGCCTGCGTAAATCTCTGCGTCTTTTTGGCCGGTATCACCCATCAGGATCACGGGAAGGTCAGGGTGGGCCCGTATCAGCAAATCAATGCTGCCGCCCTTGTGGTTCCCGTGGCCGTCGGTGATGAGTTTCGTCTCGCTAAGGCCCAAATCCCGCAGAAACATTGGCCCACGAACAAGGGCGTTGCGTTCAAAAATATCATTAAGAAACCCATAAAGGTTCCAAGGTGATGAGCTGACGTAGAAAATCGGGTTCTGCCCGCCCTTTGACAAATCAGAGATCAATGTGACGGCATCTGCGTAGATATGGCGCGTCAAAGCGTTGCCGGTCAGGGACGTCCACAGATTGCGCGCCAGTGAATACGCGCCGGTTTCCATGACTGTGTCGTCAATGTCGGATATCACCATGAATTCTGCGGATGAGGGCGCGATAAACGCAGAACAAATCGTGGCGTCTTCAAAACCGTCGATATGCACCGGAACATCCACCCATCCGGACGTTTCCGGTCTGGGCAAAAGGAGCGTGAAGTAACCCTCTTCGTTTGTCAGTGCTTCAATTTCACCAGCGTAAACGCGCACATCAGCGACCTCGTCGGTCAAGAACAGTGATAACATTTGGCGGAAATTTGTGACGATGCCGGCGTCTTCGCTGGCTGTCTGACCTTTCAGCTTTGTCAGAACCCGGCCACGAATAACCAGATGTTCTTCCGAGGCATAGCCCGCATACCCTTCAAGGGCGCGGGTCGCTTTCTGTTTTCGCTGAAATCGGTCTGCGATGTGTTCGAGCCGCAGCAGTGTTCTGTGGAGAATTCGCTTCATGCAAGGTCAGGGTTGGTAAAGCGGCACGGTTGAAATGGCCATTTTTGCCGACCCGTTTTGGATTTCCCGCGCGTGCGCGAGGTATATGAGCGTCTGGTTCGCCTCATCGAAAATCCGCTTCACGTTAAGGCTTTTCAGAATGATCGAGCGACGTTCCGAGAACACGCTTTCCCCGTCATCCGACTTGTCGATGTCGCCGATAACAATCGGGCCTGTCTGCCGACAACTGATCGACGAGTTAGACGGATCTTCGAACCAATTGCCTTTTTGCAACCGGTCGATCAACCCGCGTTCGAAATAGGCCACATGACATGTAACCCCTTCAACCTTTGGATCAGAAATCGCTTCGATGATAATGTCATTGCCAAGCCAATCGACATCAACTTGACCGACCTCTTCGGCTGCAACGCTACCGCTGAAGAGACAGAGGAGCCCGGCTGTCAGACCCGTTGACTTGGCGAAATTTTTCATACTCAGCGAAGGCCGAGGAATGAAAGGATTACGAGGACGACGACAACAAGGCCGATGATGTAAATGATGCGATTCATTGTTTTTCCTTAGATTAAGTCTTGGTTTTTGTAACTTCCGACAATCTAACGCCCAGGAAATCGATTTGTTCCCGAAGAGTTAACGTCCGGGAAAAATAATCGCCAAATATCGCTGGCAGACCAGTGGCCCTCAACGATGGCTGCATCCCACAGCGCATCGTTGAAGGTAGCTGGCCTAAGCCCGCTCAGCGCAGATGGGCGCGCAGCATCCAGGCGAATTTCTCATGAACTTGGCCGCGGGCGATACACAGATCTTCGGTCAGCGTGTCGCCAAGTTCCGACGCGATTTCCCCGCTTTCAGCAAGGGTTTTTGCGAGGGTTTGCTGCGCATCCATCAGTTTTCCGATCATTTCTTTGTCGGTCGCTTTGCCTTCATGCTCTGCGATTTTGGACCTTTCCAGCATTCCGGCAAATGTGCCCTCGGCGTGGCCATCAAGCGCTTTTATCCGCTCCGCCAAGTCGTCTTGCGCGGTAAAGTGATCCTCGTAAATCTCTTGGAAAAGCGTGTGCAGAGGGCCAAATGCCATACCGGTCACGTTCCAATGAAAGTTCTGGGCCAGCATTGTGGTGACGGTTGTTTCCGCGACCGACTGGTTCAAGGCGTCAACGATTTTTGCTTGCGAATTCTTGGCAAGTGCTGCGGCTGTTTCGGTCATTTTGCGATCTCCAGTCCTGAATTTTGAGAAGCAGAATTGCTTTCTCCAGACTTAATACCTTGCAGAAAAAAGCCAAGCACTTTTTAGAATAATTCTAAACTAGGTCGGTTTTCTGCCACTCTGGGGCGATCAGTTTGAGTGGGTCATGCTGCTTTTGCTTCACAATTTGAGCGCCTTAGTGTCAACTTCGCCCCTGAGGTGAGGAATAATGATCCGACTGCTAGCGGCTGTTACAGGCCAGATTCTAACGACGTTTGCGCGATTTATCACGGCGGCACGGGCCGATTGGCGGGGTATCGAGCCTGTTCGCAAGCAACGGATTTATTTTGCCAACCACACGTCCAATGCGGATATGCCGCTTATCTGGACAGTTTTGCCGCCCGCATTGCGGCGCGAAACCCGGCCTGTCGCGGCTGCGGATTACTGGTTGAAAAGCAAACTCCGGGCGTTTGCGGGCCGGGACGTTTTTAAGGCGGTGCTGATCGACCGGCGCGCAGAACATCGCACGGAAGACCCGATTGCGAAGATTGTGGAAGCGCTTGACGAAGGGTCTTCGATCATCATTTTCCCCGAAGGTGGGCGCAATATGACCGATGATCCGCTGCTGCCGTTCAAGGCGGGTATTTTCAATATTGCCACGCGACGGCCCGACGTTGATCTGGTGCCGACTTGGGTCGACAATATCTCCAACATCATGCCCAAGGGGGAGGTAATCCCCGTGCCGCTGGCCTGCACCGTGATTTTCGGCGCGCCTGTGCATCTGAAAAAGGATGAGGCGATGGAGCCGTTTTTGACCCGCTGTTCTGATGCGCTTGGTGCGTTGAACCCGGCCCAATCGGGAGCACGCGGATGACCCAGACCTCAGCCGACCTGATCATGCTTTTCGCGGGGGTTGTTGGCCTCCTGTTTCTGGCGACAATCGCGGGAGAGATTTTGCGCGTCCGCGACGCCGACGGCAGTCCTGTCGTTGATACATTCGTCACGCGGGTGCATTCCTGGTGGGCGATGGTCGCCATTCTTGCGCTGGCGTTGATATCGGGGCGGGTGGCGATTGTTGTCCTGTTTGCTTTCGCATCCTTCGCGGCCTTGCGGGAATTCATGACGCTGACCCAAAAAACACGGGCGGATCATTGGGCAATGGTTGCCAGCTTTTACGTCGTGCTGCCGGTGCAATATATCCTGATCTGGTGGGGGCAAGAGGGGCTGTTTACGTCCTTTATTCCCGTCTATGCCTTCTTGCTATTGCCGATCTTGTCGATGCTGCGCGGGGCCGGAGCGTCGTTTCTCTCGCGTATTTCAGAAACGCAATGGGCCCTGATGATCTGTGTCTTCTGTGCCAGCCACGTGCCCGCGCTGCTGGTGTTGGACATCGATGGATACGGTGCGCGCAATGTGCTGTTGATTGCGTTCCTTGTCCTTGTGGTTCAGCTCGGGGATTTGATGGAATATTTCGCAGGCCGCCGGTTTGGCCGCACACGTGTTGCGGAAACCATTTCCCGCAAGACCTGGGAAGGTGTCGGATGTGGGCTTGCATTTGCGGTTCTGGTGGGTGCGCTTCTTGCCTGGATCACGCCCTTTGGCGTGTTCTGGTCCGGGGTTTACGCAGGTATTGCGTTTCTGGTTGGTGTCGGCGGTGCCTTGGTTCTTGCAGCAATCAAGCAAGACCGGGGTGTTCAGAACTGGGGTCACCTGATCCCCGGACAAGGCGGATTTGTCGATCAGTTGGACTCAGTGTTTTTCGCGGCACCGGTATTTTTCTACATGACCCGATATTTCTGGGTCTGACCTTCAATCGAAGCCCGGGAATCCCGAGAAAAAGTCGCCAAAATTATTCATGATCGACACCAGCAGTACCACACCGCAGATGATCAAAACCACCCAAGACAGCCACTGAAACGCGATGGCACCCGCGCCCAGACCAATGGCATAGACCGCCGGGTTTCTGTCTTCTCGGCGGATCAAACCTATCAATCCGATGATGATAGCAAGCGCGCCAGCTGCCGACCCGACAATTTTCAGAATACGGTCATAGTCGACGAATTCCGGCTTGGGTTCAGGGGCAGGCATGGGTGTTCCGGTAACCTTCGCGATGGCAGCTTGCCGGATATCACCGGCGATCTCACCGATGGTGACGCCGATTTCCTGCTGCGGGTTAAATGGCCCGCCAAAATGGTGCACCAAAACGACCAGCAAAGCCAAAGCGCCAAAGGCGAAGCCCGCCAATCCTGCAAAAGAAGTGCGATCAGATGTTGTTGCTGTTGTCATAGCTTTAGCCCGCCTGGTTCTGAAACAAGCGCTATATTTACCTATTCAGGCGGCAAAATTGTGGCAGGGCGCTTTAATGCGTCCAGACACCCCGGCGGTTGGTTGCGAAATTGTCACCGTATCCGCCCGGCCGGATGTTGGCTTTCCGCTTCTTCGGTTCTTGCACAATCGCATCGATATTGTTGTCTTCAGCATATTCGACCGCGGCTTCCTTGCTGTCGAACCGCAATGTGACCTGCGATTGCATGTCGCCCGATGACGTCCAGCCCATCAGCGGATCAACCTCACGCGCACTGTTTGGGGCAAATTCCAGTACCCAGCCCTTGGTCTTGGCTTGGCCAGAGGACATTGCTGTTCGGGCTGGCTGATAAATCCGTGCGCGCATGGTCGTTTCTCCTGAGTATTGCTGCTATATATCCTCCTCCTGACAGGACTTGGCAAGAGGACAGATTGCCCGACTTGAAGCCCGCTCAAAACAGGCCATCTTAGGGAAGTATTAAGGAATCGCGCCATGCACAACAATTCACCTGAATCCATGCCTCAACAGCAGCCGATCCTCAGCAATCCGGCACCGGACGTTAAATCGCGCGAAAAGCTGGAAGGGGGCGTTGCGTTTCGTCTGCAAACGGAATTTGAACCTGCAGGCGATCAACCGACGGCGATCAAGGAATTGAAGGCAGGTGTTCTGGGCGGGGAGCGCGATCAGGTTCTGCTGGGTGCAACCGGAACCGGTAAAACCTTCACAATGGCCAAGCTGATCGAAGAAACCCAGCGTCCGGCGATCATTCTGGCCCCGAATAAAACGCTCGCAGCGCAGCTTTATGGCGAGTTCAAAGGCTTCTTTCCGGACAATGCGGTCGAATATTTCGTCAGCTACTACGATTACTATCAACCCGAAGCCTATGTCGCGCGGTCTGATACCTATATCGAAAAAGAAAGCCAGATTAACGAACAGATTGACCGGATGCGCCACTCTGCCACCCGGGCGCTGCTGGAACGGGACGATGTGATTATCGTGGCGTCGGTGTCGTGCATCTACGGGATCGGCTCGGTCGAAACCTACGGGGCGATGACACAAGATTTGCATGCCGGTCAGGAATACGACCAGCGCAAGGTCATGGCCGATCTGATTGCGCAGCAATACCGTCGCAACGATCAAGCATTTCAGCGTGGCACGTTCCGCGTGCGCGGTGATAGCCTGGAGGTTTGGCCTGCCCACCTGGATGATCGGGCCTGGCGGCTCAGCTTCTTTGGTGAAGAGCTTGAGAAAATCGTCGAGTTCGACCCTTTGACCGGTCAGAAAACCGACGATTTTGAGCGGGTGCGGATCTATGCCAATTCGCATTACGTGACGCCGCGCCCGACGATGCAGCAAGCGATCAAAGGGATCAAGAACGAGCTTGCCCAACGCCTGCCGCAGCTTGTCGATGAAGGTAAGTTGCTGGAAGCACAACGCCTTGAGCAGCGCACCAATTTCGATCTGGAAATGCTGGAAGCCACCGGTGTGTGCAACGGGATCGAGAACTATTCGCGCTACCTGACCGGTCGCGCCCCTGGCGAGCCGCCCCCCACATTGTTCGAGTTCATCCCCGACAACGCGATTGTGTTTGCCGATGAAAGCCACGTGTCCGTGCCGCAAATTGGCGGCATGTACCGAGGCGACTATCGCCGCAAATTCACGCTGGCAGAACACGGCTTCCGTTTGCCGTCCTGCATGGACAACCGCCCATTGAAGTTTGAGGAATGGGACGCCATGCGGCCGCAATCCGTGTTCGTCTCGGCCACGCCTGCGGCTTGGGAGATTGAACAATCGGGCGGTGTCTTCGTGGAACAGGTGATCCGTCCGACGGGCCTATTGGACCCTGTGATTGAAATCCGGCCGGTTGAGACGCAAGTCGATGATGTCATGGACGAAATTCGCCGCGTCAGCGCTGCCGGGTACCGAACGCTGGTCACCACATTGACCAAGCGGATGGCCGAGGATTTGACAGAATACCTGCATGAGCAGGGGATCAAAGTGCGTTACATGCACTCCGATATCGACACGATTGAGCGGATCGAAATCCTGCGTGACCTACGTCTGGGGGCGTTTGATGTCCTGATCGGGATCAACCTTTTGCGTGAGGGTCTCGATATTCCGGAATGTGGATTGGTGGCGATTTTGGATGCCGACAAAGAGGGCTTCTTGCGCTCCGAAACCTCGCTCATCCAGACCATCGGGCGGGCTGCGCGGAACGCCGACGGCAAGGTGATCATGTATGCCGACCGGATCACCGGTTCGATGGAGCGCGCCATGGGGGAGACGGAACGTCGCCGCGCCAAGCAGATGGCCTATAATGAGGAACACGGGATCACGCCCGAAACCGTCAAGAAGAACGTCGAGGATGTTCTGGCCGGACTCTATAAAGGCGATGTCGACATGAACCGCGTGACAGCCACGGTAGACGCGCCGTTGGCCGGGGCGAACCTACAAGCGGTCCTGGATGGGTTGCGGACGGATATGCGCAAAGCTGCAGAAAACCTGGAGTTCGAAGAAGCCGCCCGCCTGCGCGACGAGGTGAAGCGATTGGAAACCGTGGACTTGGTCGTGTCCGACGATCCATTGGCCCGCCAATACGCCGTCGAAAAAGCCGTCACCGACGCCCAGAAAATGAGCGGCCGAAGTACAGCAGGCCGTCCGGGGCAACGAGGCGGAGTGAAGAGACGGGGGCGGGGGTGACCTTCTGGAAGCAAGCATCTTTCTCTGAGCAGACGAAGCAGATTTCGTCGCATATTGCGACGACCTTGAAGCCGCTGGGGTACAGAAAACGCCGGAATGGGTTCAACCGACGGCTCGACAATGGTCTCATTCACCAGATTTCATTGTTCACTGTTGGAGCCTATTCAATTGATCATGGGAAATTTTACATTCATGCCGGATGCTACGTACCCGAGGCCGAATTATTTCTTAAAAACGCTCAAAATCCGAAATGGGTAATTGACGCGATTTGCACAATCAGGGGCAGTTTTCCCGATACGCAACAGGATGGCCACGCGTATCTTAGTATTTGCAAGATTGCGGCGGATCCGGAACAAGCTGATCCGTATTTGTCCCGTGCCCTTGCGTCGCTCAGCCATTTTGAAACCTATGATCAGATTTTGAATGCGGCAGTTTACGCCCCTCCTTTCGATTTCAGTAGGCCGCCCCTCGCGCTGGTACAGGCTTGCATTCTTATTGATCGAAAAGACTTGTCTGGTGCGACTGCTATTCTCGAAATGTATCTCGCAGGCTGCGAAGCGGAGCCCCAACCTCATCGCGGCCATATTGACTTTGTTGCGAGTTGGGCAAAAAGCAACGGACTGTCTATCGAGTTCTGAATAGTTCCAGCTGGCTTGCGTGTTGTTGGACCTGCCTGCGAATGATTTTGAATGCAGCAATCGCGCTAAGGGATGACATATTGATTTTGGGCACTACTGTTGCGCCATGAGATTCTTGCCCTGGCTCTTCCTTATGATCCCCCTCCAAGCGCAAGCTTGGACCTTCACGCCCGGTTTGATCTGTCGTCTGTCCCACGAGACGGAGACTGCAGAGATCGAACTGACCTTCGATCCGCGCGTGCCGCTTTATTCTGTCACCGTCAGTCGGGGGGCGGCGTTGCCGCAGGCGGATGTTTTCTCCATGCGGTTTGTGGGGCCTCAGGGGCGGATGATTTCGACCAATCGGCACAGCTTTGGGGATGGGGGCACCGCTGTCACGGCGCAGGATAGTGGGTTTGGCAATGTTCTGGATGGCCTGCAATTCAACCAGGTCGCGGAGGCAATCTTGGGGGATACAGTTTTGCGATTCCCCTTAAACGGCGCGGCAGACCCTGTCGCAGCATTCCGTAAATGTGAGGTTGCCGCGGGTGTTTAGGACGCAGAAAACAAAAATAGTTTAATATTAAACTATTTCCCGTCTTGGCGACGTCCGAAGTCCAGCAAGACCTGCCTGATTCCCTGAAAAAGTTAGAACGCCGCTCGGAAAATGCACCGATTTAGCACGCTGAGTTGTTTAGCGGATCACGTGAACAGTGCATTGCGCATACCGCACCACACGGGCTGCGGTGCCGCCCAAAAAATAGTCCTGCACGCCCGGTTTATGAGAGCTGACGATGATGCAATCTGAGCCGTTGTTTTCTGCATAGTCTAGGATGGTTCGCGAAGAATGACCCGTCGTGACGACGCCAACACCGCCTTCAATGCCGGCAGCGATTTGAGTAAGTCGTGCCGCCACGGTTTCAGCGCTGCGTTCCAGATACTCATCCGCGATATAGGTGCTGGCGTAGCTGGGAAGCTCTTCAATCACGTGCAAAAGCGTGATGCTGGCCCCGTCAGAGGCGAGTGTTTTCGCAGCCGCAATCGCCGCATCAGGCGTTTTTGTTTCGTCAAAGATGATGGGCACGAGGATGTTTTTGTACATGGCGGTACTCCTTATTTCGGATGTGAGTATGTCAGAAAACGGATGACGGGGCTTTGATCCAGATCAGTCCCCTAATTCGCTTCATCAAGGTTCAATTGCTGCAACAGCGCGGCGGCCCATTCACCGATGATCGGAATGAAATCGATCTGGGCCAGGAAGAACCCGAGCAATGAGACCAGGATCGACGCGCCTATGACCGTGCCAAGGCCAAAAGCCAGACCACGGGCGAAATTAAACGCCAGAAGCTTTGGCAAAGAGTTGTGCATCCGGATAAAACGGTGGGAATTGAGGCGGGCAACTTCAACGGTCAGCGCCTCAACATCTGAGGAAACGCCGGGATTGACCTGCGGGCCTTGGGTGTTTTCGTCTAGTCTCATCCGTCAAATCCTGTCTTTAGAATGACCGGAACGATGATTTCTTCCTCGTCGGTCAAATGCCTGTTGAGCAGCGTTTGAAATTTGGCCAATTGCGTCTCAAACGGGCCAATCTTTTTGTCGTCATTTGACTGCAGGACATCATTCGCCGCCGTTGCCATATCATTAAGAAACGCGTCAATCGCGTGGTGATCGCTGTCAAGGATCTCGAAGCCCCGCTCAAGCCGGGTATCCAGCGAGACCAGACGCGGAAAATAATGACTGTCTTCGATATGGTGGTGATTGTGCAGCTCGTTGAGAAAAAGACCCGCGAAACGTGAAAGACGCGGGGTATAGGCCTCAAACGTCATCTTTTGATCCAGCGCAGATCGCGCATCGTCTTGCAGCATGGACAGCAGTTTTCGAAACATCAGGTGACGTTCCAGCCAAAACTGTACCATACCACCAAAATTCGGATGGGCTTCCCATGTTTCGCGGGGCAACTCGGTCACGAGGACCCGAAGCGCGTCGGGCAGGCCCGCCCGCTCGGTCAGGGAAAGATCAGATATCATGCCCTAAACGTGCAGTGTGCGTGGCGAATTACAACCCGCAGGGATCAGAAAGCCAAAAAAAACCCCCGGACGCTTTGGCCGGGGGTGATTTTGGTTATTTAGAACGGGTTGTCCATTCTGGCGGTCACATTCACCGTTCCTTTGACGGCTGTGGGCCAGATCAAGTGTATCTCCCCGCCTGATGTGCCTTCTGAGACATCCCCGTAAGCAGTGGCAAATTCCACACCGTCCGCGGCATTCAGCAACGGACCAATGGGCACGACAGAGGTGACATTGCGCGCCTCACCACCGAAGGGAAGCCAATCAGAAAAATCACAAACCCATGTTGTCGCGGCCGTGGCCTGATCAAATTGCAAAACGGCAGGGCTGGCTGTCCATTGATCGATCTGGTGATAGGTGTTGTCGACCCAACTGATGTTGCGACAGCGTCCCAAATCCAGAAACGCGATAGAGCTGTCCATCAAATCAACCCGGTCAATATTGCCCCCCGATGCCTTGAACGTGTTCCCGGTGACCGAAAGTCCGTTGATGAAATGTCCGGTTCCATAAGGCTTGATGACGATGAACGTCATCCAAGAGGCCGAGTTCAGCGAGGTGAAGTTATTGCCGGTGATCGACATGGACCCAAAGCTCAATTCGCTGGAGAAATCGGGCTCAGCGTCGTGTTCGTTGTTCCACTCGATAAAGCAATTGTCGATGTAATTCCCGGTGATCACCTGGCGACCATTGGCTGTTGTCATCACAAGGCCTGCCTGGCGTGCGCCGCCATTGACATTGTCGCCTTGGAAGAAGTGGTTGCCTTGGATCAGATGGCCCGACCCGTGCAAAATTCCCCAATGGGCAAAGCGCGCCGCGCGGCAATCGCGGATCTTGGCGTCGTTGGAGTTGACGTTGAACCCGATGCTGGTGCGGTTTTGCGACAGTTCGGCCTGCTCGTTTGATAGAAACTGGCAACGGTCGATCAGAAGACCCTGACAGGCCGACCCGATGGAGGTGATGCCACGATGCAGCGGCCGGTTGATGTAGCAGTCGCGAATGTGCCAGATCAGACCGGCTTTCGACAACATAACGCCACTGGCAACCCCGTCGCATTTGATCTCGATCTCGGCAATATTGAAGCGTGACATGCTGTCAAACCCACTGAAATCAAGCATGTAGCGGAATCGTGTGAATGTGTAGGTCTGGGTTCCGACCGCCCCATAAAGCGGTTGGCTCAGCGTCACGGTCTGCGACCCGAGGTTCGTCTCGGTCACATATACCTCACGCCCGACACCAGCGCCGGTGACGATGCTCCCGATTTCAATATTGGCGACGTTTGTGACGCCCGTCAGGCTCAGCGGGTTGCCGGTGTTGTAGGTGCCCGACGAGGTGACGCTAGCCTCGTCCCAGTTGGTGCTGCTGACCGCATCAAAGATCCCGTTGCGGATCACGCGTCGGTTGGCGAATGAGGTTACGTCAGGCACGCAGGCCTGCATATCAATCGGCCCATCGACCGAGATTGATCGCCCTCGCATATCCAGACCTTCATGATCGGAAAATTTAATCAATGCCTGGAAGGCTTTTTTGAAGCCCAGAAGCTCGTCTCCGAAGGCGTCAATATAGCTGTCCAACTCGAAATTCTGGCGCAGACCAAGATGGCGGTTGTCGGGCATCGTCACAGTACCCTGAAACCGAACATCGCTTTCGAAAGCCACGTTATCGGCGAGGTAAAATACCCCGTCAGAAACGAGAACAGAGCCGCCATTTGCCGCAGCATCCGCGGCTTCAAATGCGGCGGTGTTGTCGGTCGTTCCATCACCGATTGCGCCGAAATCCTTGACGTCGACCCAGTCCATCATGGTGCGTAGGAAGGCCGAGGTGAAATCTTCGATGATCAAATCATCGATGCGCACGACACCGCCACTTGGTCCCGTTAGGTTTAATCCGAAATGGCCGTAGATCGCGTCAGGACCCCAGGCCATATCGACGCCTGTGCGGGTGCCGTTGCCAACAATTGCGCTGACCTCGACGATCTCACCATATTCGGTAAGCTGGACGGAGCTTCCCGTGGTTACAACTCCTGGGATCGCAATATCGCCGGCTTGCGCAGCAAAGGCTGCAATTTCAACAGCAGGCAGGTTGCCGGAAACAGCTTTGACCCGCGCAGTAACCTTCAGATAACAGCCCGGCAAGATCGGGGTCTGCCCCATATAGCGCAGGGTTTGCGTGGCTTCGGTTTTCAGAATTTCCAGACATCCAGCAAAATCGATGTCGCCGGGCACGTAGGCGGCAGAGGCATACCCGTCATAAGTTGCCGTTCCGGATGTTCCATCGCCGCGCGACCAGACGTCCAAACCTTGTGAAAACGCAGGCGGTGTCAGCACCAACCCATCGGTAATTGCCTTGTTCATAAATATGCCTTTCAAACTTTAAATCGAAGGCGTGTCTTTGGCAGGCGCGCATGAAAACAGGCGCGCACCCTGCCTGCAGGATGTGAAATTCAGCTCATGATGGGAAAGTGGGGGACACGCCGTCCGGACCGGGGCTTGGTCTATCTCAACACGGTTAAGATATTCCTAAATAGCACCGTTCGCAGGGGGCCGATCAAGCTCCGACGGGTGGGGCCGCTAGCAATTGTACGCCGTCGATTTGCCATCCCTGATCTGTCTCGATCATGTTGTATTCAAGGACATGAGGGGCTCCTTGGGCGTCGCGGACAAGGACTTTTTGAAACAGAAACGGACCTTGCGTTCGAAGTTCAAGAAACTCGACATCTGTCGGACGCCAGACCATCGGATAGCCGTTTCGAACCATCGATCCAAACCGTTGTGGTGTTTTGAACAATTGCTTGATCGTGGGGGAGGCGTAGCCAAAAGCCTTGGGAAAATCATCCACGAGGAACGCATCGATCTGACCTTGGATCGTTTGTTCGATCCCGGCACTTCGCGGGTCCTGCGCGTGAACGGGACCAGAAAGTGTGAGGGCAAGAAGCGCAGCGGCGATAAGACGAAACATCATGTGACCTTTTCCTTAGACTTCCCTGAAGCCTAGGGCAGAGGGCCGTCAGGTCAAATCACGCGCGCGTCAACGCCTGGGTCAGGCGGCGAGTTCTCCGGCAAGCGCCTTGTCGATCAACGCAATGGTTTCATCGATGCCATATAGCGCGATGAAGCCCCCGAACCGTGGGCCTTGCGACGCGCCAATCAGCACCTCATAGATCCCCTTGAACCAGTCGCGCAGGGGGTCAAATCGTTCACGCCCACAAGCATAGACCAGCGATTGCAACTCTTCCGCATCCAGCCCGCCATCCCAGGCAGCCAATTGACGGCGCAGGTCTTCCAAGGCTTCACGTTCCAAATCTGAAGGCAGACGGAACGCACGCGTCGGCGCGACAAAGTCCTTGAAGTAGCGCACTGCAAATTCGGCCGCCCGGTCCATATCTGGGTGGGTTTCCGGGGACGTGTCGGGCGCATATTTGCGAATGAATCCCCAAAGCGTGTCCGTGTCTTCTGCACCGGAAACACCCGCAAGGTTCAAAAGCATCGCGAAGGGGACCAGCATTGTCGATGTCGGCACGTCCGCCCCGTGGATATGAAACACCGGGTTGTTGCACTGCGCTGCTGCATCCTGGGTCGGGTAGGCACGTAACTGTTGATGGTATTCGTCCACGGCTTTCGGGATCACGTCAAAATGCATCCGCTTCGCGGTTTTCGGCTTCTGATACATGAAATAGGACAGCGATTCCGACGACGCATAGGTCAACCACTCATCGATCGAGATGCCGTTGCCCGATGATTTGGAGATCTTGTGACCATCCGCGTCCAAAAACAGCTCATAGGTGAAGTGCTCTGGCTTCTTGCCACCGAGGATTTCGCAAATCCGATCGTAGATCGGTGTGTTGGTGGAATGATCCTTTCCGTACATCTCAAAATCGACGTCCAGCGCCGCCCAACGGGCACCGAAATCCGGCTTCCATTGCAGCTTCACATTGCCGCCAGTGACCGGGACCGTGAATTCCTTGCCGGTCTCATCATCGAAGGTGATTGTGCCATTGGCCGCATCCACATGCTTCATCGGAACATAGAGAACCCGGCCCGTTTCGGGATGCAGCGGTAGAAAAATCGAATAGGTCTCACGACGCTCTTCGCGCAGGGACTTCAGCATCACCTTCATGATGTCGTCATAGCGTTCCGCAGCGCGCAACAGGACGGTGTCAAACTGGCCGGATTTGTAGAATTCCGTGGCCGAAATGAAGTCATACTCAAACCCGAACGTGTCCAGGAAGCGCCGCAACATTGCGTTGTTGTGGTGACCGAAACTTTCATGTGTCTCAAACGGATCCGGCACAGATGTCAGCGGCATCTGCAGATATTGTTCCAAAGCTTCCGGATTAGGCACATTTCCGGGCACCTTGCGCATGCCGTCTACATCATCGGAAAAGCAGATCAAGCGCGTCGGGATGTCGGAGATGACTTCGAAAGCGCGCCGGATCATTGTCGTCCGCGCGACCTCGCCGAACGTGCCGATATGGGGCAGGCCAGACGGGCCGTAGCCTGTTTCAAACAGGACATAACCTTTTTCGGGTGGGGCTTTTTCAAAGCGTTTGAGCAACCGGCGCGCTTCGTCGAAGGGCCAGGCTTTGGAGCTTAACGCTGCATCGCGAAAATCAGACATGATGTCACTTTCCGAAAAAGACTTGTAGCACCCGATATGCTACTTGGAGGTTGCTACCTATTGTGCTGACCTTCCAAGGTCAATATTCTGCACTGCAACATAGCTGAAAATGGACCCCTCCATGACCTCTCAAGAAGTCCTGTCGCCACAAGACTGTCTCGTCGCGCTGATGATCTCTGTATCCTTTTCGGATGCGAATGTTCGTACGGCGGAATTGCTGGCCATCCAGCAACTCGTCAATCACCTGCCGATCTTTGCAAATTACGATGTGGACCGTATCCAGAAGATGGCGGGCATTACAGCGGATCTTTTTGCAGAAGAAGATGGGCTTGATGCCTTGTTCGGATTGGTTCGCGAAAGCCTGCCGCCTGTGTTGAACGAAACGGCTTATGCGTTGGCCTGCGATGTAGCGGCCGCGGATGCCCATGCGGGCCAACCAGAGTTGCGATTGCTTGAGGAAATTCGCTACGAGTTGGATATTGACCGTCTGCACGCAGCTGCGATCGAACGGGGTGCACGTGCGCGGCACATGACTTTGTGACCACAGACGGGACCAGCCCGGCCACGGCTCGGCCACTGGCGCATATCCAATGTGCAGAATTCGGGTTTGGAGTCCCCACCGTTTTCCGGAGACAGTTTCGACTGACGCAAGGGGGGCTTCGTCCGGTTAATGGGTTCCAAGCGCGTGAGATTGGCGGATGGTTATTGGAACACTGCCCGCTATTGCCAGTCGCGGAATTGCAAGACAAAGACGGAACGGTTTGTGGCGCTGTGCTTGGGATTGCAGGCGATCCAGATGACCGGCGTGTGACAGACGGATATCGCTTCGACAAATCAGTGACCGATCCTGAGTTTATGGACAGTGTCGATCCATTCTTCACCTGGTCGTCGGGCCGTTTTGTAGGGTTTGTCGCGCATCCCGATCTGGCGGAGCAGGGTCGCGTCTATGTTGATCCGGGCGCGTCATACGGGTGCGTTTTCGATCCTGAGACAAAGATCGTCGCGTCCAGTTTGCTTCTGAGCCTGACACGACCAATCGAAGATCGCGACGACTATGACCACGATGCAATCGTGGGCGGTGCGCAAATGTCGTCAGACGCCGAACCTGTTATGCGGGGCACTCCCGTCCCATTCGGGTATTATTGTTTTGGTCACACACGTGACCGAAGCGTTACGCGACTTAGGGCCAATCATTTTTTATCACTCGGGGGTTTTGCGGTTCACAGACATTGGCCCGTTGCCGGTCAGCAATTTGTCCCTGCTGAGACGTCGATCAGTGCTGCAGGTCAGCAAATAGGACTGCGCCTTGCACGAAACACAAAGCTTCTGACCGACGGCCAAAGTGGAGTTTTCGCGCTGTCGGGTGGTTACGATTCCCGGATGCTTTTGGCCCATGCGGCATCGATTCTGCCAGACAGTTTCCAGATTTACACCCATGCGATGAGTTGGACGACCAGCATTGATGCGCAGTTGGCTGAACGACTTGCCCGTATTGTCGACCGGCCGCTTAAATCGGTTGTACCCCCCGGCGGCAACGTTCGGCGCGGGTCGTTCTTGCGGCCAGCGCGTTCGATCAATCTGGCGCGGCAGTACTTGCTTTCTACCGGCTATCTGAGCGTACAGGGTCCGCATGAAAGGCGCGGGGTTTACGAATGGATCGACAATGATGCCATCCTTCTGCGCGGCAATATGCTTGAACTGGTCTCGGCGGTTCTGGAGCCTAATCATAAGAAAATAACCGATCGCGCATTCTTTGAGTTCTTAATCGAGACCGCGCAGGCCCAAGTTGCAACACCTGATCACGAAGAGGCGCGGATGCAGGACGCGAAAGCGTGGTTCGCCTCAATTCCTGAGGAGTTTCACAGCTGGGTTCATGATCTGAACTACACGGAAAACCGCCTGTCTCATTCTCAGGCTGGGATGCTGTTTCCCGGCCGGTTCTTTTACGCAGCCCCGGCCTGTGACCGGAAAATTTTCGCGCTGTGTAGCCACATCTCTCCGCAGGATCGGAAGGCGCGAAATTTGTACCGGGCTGTTGTCGAAGCGGGGTGCCCCGCTTTGCTGAACATACCAACGCTTGCCGAATTGCGACATGAACTTGCTGCGAGGGACGTAAAATCCTAGGCTGAAAACAGCGTGTCCGTCAGTTGTTTTGAGGCGGCCTGTATAACCGGGGTCATTGCCAAGGCATCGGTAACGCTCACGCGTTGGATCGGGCCGTGAAACGCGACCGACGCACAGTAGCGCCCTTGCGAGTCTACAACCGGCACGCCGATTGCAACCATCCCTTCGATGAATTCCTGATGATCCAAGGCAAAGCCCTGTTTGGCGATTTGCGCCAGCTCTGCGAGCAGCTTTTCAGGATCGGTAATCGTCCCTTCGGTATATGCTTTTAGATCCATGACATTCACCAACCGTTTGCGTTCCGCCCGCGGGATGCTGGCAAGATAGGCCTTGCCGCTTGCAGTGCAGTGGAACGGCACATGGGTCCCGATGGGTAGCTGGATACGGAAAGCCCAGTTGGTTTCGACCCGGTCATGATAGGCCATGCCGCGATCTTCCGGCACAACGTAGTTGATCGTCTCGCCGATGCTGCTGGCAAGATTGCTGAGGATCTGGTGGCGTTGGATATGTGCAGATGAGCTGTGGATGATCCCTGTCGCCATCATCCTTGCACGCCGTCCAGGGCGCAGACCCTTGCCGCTTTCGTCCCGTACAAGGAACCCTTCTTCCTGCAAGGTCGCGCATAAACGGTGTGTGGTTTGCTTTCCCAATCCAACCGCGCGTCCGATTTCAGCCGGGCTCATCGCGTTTGTGGATTTGCCAACGATTTCCATGATCAGAAAGGGCCGAAGGTTGGATGGAATACGAGCGGACTCTGTCATTTGCGCCTCCTCGGAAGAATCTTCTTGTCAACATTACTATAACGTGTTTGCATCAATTAACGAGACTAATAGTCTCATTTTTTGACTTTAACACGCTTTTGGGAGGAAGTGAGTGGAGTTCGATTTCATTATCGTTGGTGCAGGCTCTGCTGGTTGTGTTCTCGCAAACAGACTTTCGGCCAGTGGCAAATACACAGTCGCGGTCCTCGAAGCGGGTGGAAAAGACACTTATCCCTGGATTCACATTCCTGTTGGCTACTTCAAAACCATGGGCAATCCGAAGACGGATTGGAGCTATGAGACAGAGCCTGATCCCGGACTGAACGGGCGCGCCATCAAGTGGCCCCGTGGCAAAGTCCTCGGCGGGTCTTCATCGATTAACGGTTTACTGTATGTCCGTGGGCAGGCAGAAGACTATGATGCGTGGCGTCAGCTGGGCAATGCCGGCTGGTCTTGGGAAGATGTCGGCCCGCTGTTCAAGCGATCTGAAAGTTTCAGCGGGAACGGCGATGATGACATTCGTGGCCGCGAAGGTCCGCTTTCCGTATCTGACACGACCGTTACCCGCGAGATTGTCGACAAATGGCTCGAAGCAGCGCAAGCGGCTGGGTACAAGAGCAATCCTGACTACAATGGCGCAGACCAAGAAGGCGTGGCGCTGTTCCAATTGACGACGCGCAATGGGCGGCGGTGTTCATCTGCGGTGGCTTATCTTAACCCGGCGAAGTCGCGCGAAAATTTGACTGTCATGACCCATTGCCCGGTCGAGCGTCTTACGTTTGAAGGCAAGCATGTCACCGGATTGATTGCGAATTACAAAGGTAAGCAGGTCACGATGAAGGCCCGCCGCGAAGTTATCCTGTCGGCAGGTGCTTTAGCATCTCCGCAAATCCTTATGGTGTCCGGGGTTGGTCCTGGGGATCACCTGCGCGATCACGGGATTGAAGTGATCCACGAATCTGAGGGTGTGGGGCAGAACCTGCAAGACCACCTGCAAGCGCGCCCGGTCTATAAATGCACGACGTCGACCATCAACACGGAAGTTAACAATATCTTCAAGCAGGCGATGATTGCGATGCAATACGCTGCCACGCGCGGTGGACCGATGGCGATGGCCGCAAGCCTGGGAACGGGTTTCCTGAAGACGCGGGAAGATCTCGAAGTTCCTGACATCCAATTCCATATCCAGCCGTTTTCTACCGACAAAATGGGCACAGAGGCCCATAGTTTCGACGCGTTCACGGCATCTGTCCTGCAGTTGCGTCCGGAAAGTGCCGGACACCTGGAATTGAGGTCCGCTGATATGCGTGACTATCCGAAGATTTACCCGAACTACCTCGCGACAAAGACAGATTGCGACACGTTGGTTGAGGGTATCCGCATCGCGCGCCGCATCTCTCGTATTGCACCACTCACGGACGTTATTACTGAGGAGCACGCGCCCGGTGCCCATATCAAGGACGACGATTATGACGCCATCCTGAATTGGGCCCGGGACCATTCGACCACGATCTACCATCCAACCGGGACCTGCAAAATGGGTCAGGACAAAATGGCAGTTGTGGATGAGCGTCTGAAAGTTCGCGGCGTCAAAGGGCTGCGGGTTGCAGATGCGTCGATCATGCCGATCATCGTGTCGGGCAACACCAACGCACCAAGCATCATGATTGGCGAAAAGGCCTCTGATCTTATTTTGGAGGACGCGACATGATGGATGTGGCACTGGATTTCGGCAAGATTATCATTGCCGATCTGATTTTGTCTGGGGACAATGCACTTATCATCGGGATGGCGGCAGCTGGCCTTGCGCCGGAACTGCGCAAGAAAGCAATTCTTTACGGGATGATCATCGCAGCCCTGCTGCGGATTGTCTTTGCGGTCATCGCCACGCAACTGCTTGGAATACCGGGGATCCTATTTGTGGGGTCGCTATTGCTGTTTTGGGTGTGTTGGAGGCTTTTTGCCGAAATTCGCTCCGGCACGGATGAACAGGCCGAACACGCGCTGGAAATGGCCGAAAATCCGGAAGAGGGATATACAGGGCCGCCGCGCAGGACGCTGGCCTCTGCACTGATTTCGATCACAATCGCCGATGTGTCTATGTCTTTGGACAATGTTTTGGCGGTTGCAGCTATTGCAGATGGCGACACCACGATGCTGGTGTTTGGCCTCGGACTTGCGATCTTGTTGATGGCCTTTGCTGCGACAATGATCATGAAACTTCTTTCAAAATACCCCTGGATTTCGTGGCTTGGCCTGATCGTGCTGGTCTATGTGGCCGGGGAAATGTTCTATCGCGGGGTCTTTGACATTAATCTCGGGATCGGGCCTTACTTGGGTCTGGTCGAAGGGTGGGACCTCGGCAAGGGGCACTAGGAAGGAATACGAAGACGACTTGTGCCTGCGGCGGCGTACGCAGCGGGACTTAAAGAAAGCCGGGCGATACTGCCTTCATCACTCGGCTCATGACTTAAAGAGAAGGCTTGGACCTTAAGGGAGGACCTAATGATTAACTATAAAACTCTAACTGCGAGTGCAGTTGGCCTTGCGTTGATGGCGTCTAGCGCCTTGGCGGAAAAGGTTCTGCGCATCCAGTCAGTTCTGCCAAACACGGCTGACGAAGTGGTCATGCTCAATGAGTTCGGCAAAGACGTTGCTGCGCTGACAGGCGGATCGCTGACCATCGAAGTACTGCCTGCTGGTGCGATCGTTGGACCACGCGACATCATGGACGCGGTTGACGCGGGCCTGGTTGAAGGTGGCTTTGCTTGGACACACTACTGGGGTGGTAAGCACGTTGCAGCCAACCTCTTTGGTGCGCCTGTTGCGGGTGCCGGTGTCGGCCTCGACAACATCGCATTCCTGAGCTGGTTCCAGTTCGGCGGCGGCAAAGAGCTGTATGACCGTCTGTGGGACGAGATGGGCGTGAACGTCAAAGGCTTCATGCTGCAGCCAGTTGGCCCAGAAGCCCTGGGTTGGTTCCCAGAGCCGATCACATCCATGGATGACTTCCGTCAGATGCGTTTCCGTGCCCCTCCAGGTATGGTTGGTGCTGCTTACGCTGACATCGGTGTTCCTGCTGTTGCTATGGGTGGCGGTGACATTCTTCCAGCTCTGGAAAAGGGCACAATCGACGCGGCTGAATGGTGCTGCCCGAAGCCTGACTCCGTGTTTGGTTTCCAGAAAGTCCTGAAGCACTACTATCTGCAAGGCCTGCACCAGGTCACAGTGAACGCAGACATGTATGTGAACAAAGACTTCTACAACGGCCTGACAGAGCTTGAGCAAAAAGCACTGGAAGTTGCATCAACCGCGTCGCTATCGAAGTCGCTGTCTTACCGTATCTATGAAAATGGTAAAGCGCTGAAGGATCTGACCGAAAACCACGGTGTTATCCTTGAGGACACTCCAGCTGACTACTTCACAGAGTATTCCGCTGCTGCGACCAAAGCGCTTCAGGCTGCTGCGGACGAAAACGAGTTCTTCGCAGAGGTTTGGGCGTCTCAAACTGAGTTTGCCAAGATCGCAGTTCCATTCTGGGCCGGTGCTCAGACATCGAACGCGAACCTTGGTCGCGCATTTGCAGACACACTGAAGTAATTCAGGTCAGAGCGGGCCCTTCCGGGGGCCCGCTCGTTCTTGCTTTCCAAGCGCCCACAATTTGGGGCGTTTTGAAAATAAGAACGTGGATCAGAAATCCATGTCTAGGGGAGGGACCGCCACATGGCAGATGAACCGAATCCAGAAGACCTGGAGATCGCGGATGAATTGATCGCGGAGCGACGTTCTGAAGCCCCTGGCGAAACGCCAGAAGACATGACGCCGTGGCAACGTCCAATCACTGCTGTGATCGATGTGATCAACTACCGGGCTGGTCAGATCATCGCCTTGTTGATGGTCCCGCTGATTATCATCGTCGTCTGGGAGGTTTTCTCCCGTAACTCGTTCATCATCTTGCAGAACGCTGGATATGAAGACTTTGCCCGCTCCTGGGGCCTTGGTCCGACGCTGCAAGCCTACGACCTCAGTCGGATGATTGCCGGTGTCTTGTGGATGGCGGGTGCCGGTTACGGTCTTATGCGCGGCGTGCATATTCGTGCTGATTTCATCTATCGCTTCTGGTCGGACAAAACCCAGGCCACCGTGGATGCAATTGCCTACCTGTTGTTCTTCATCCCGTCGATGATCTTCTTCACAGTAGTCGCGTCGCAATACTGGGTCCTTTCCTATGAAACTGGCGAGCGCCTGGCGCTTGATAGTGCATGGCAACCAATCCTGTGGCCCGCACGCCTGGCCATGCCGATTGGTGGCGTCTTGCTCTTGCTGCAGGGTCTGCCCGAGATTTTCCGCGCGTTTCACAAGATGGGCAAGGAGCGGGAGAAGTGGTTCGTCCGCTTCCTGCCTATCTACCTTGTTGGCATCGTCTGGCTTTCGCTGGCAATCTTCCTGCCTGATGTCATTCCTGGCGGGGCTATGTTCACCGAACTGATGAGCGCACGGCCGAATCTAGATAAGCCGACCATCGGTTTGATCATGCTGGGCGCGATGCTGTTCGTGATCTTCATCGGCTTCCCGATCTCTTTCACGCTGATCTTCTTGGCCTTTGTCTTCGGTATCTGGGGGTCCAACTTCAAGCTGACGACGCTTCTGATGACGCTCAACACCAACTCCACCATGCTGAACGATCAGCTGATGGCGGTGCCGCTTTTCGTTCTGATGGGTATCGTGATGGAAAGCGCGGGTTTGATGGAGCGTCTCTTTGCGTCGATCCAGATGATCATGGCCCGCGTGCGCGGCGCGTTGTTCATTGCCGTTTTGATCGTGTCGACGATCTTCGCGGCAGCAACCGGTATCGTGGGCGCGTCTGTGACGCTGCTTGGCATTATGGCCGGTGCCACGATGAGTAGGTCTGGATATGACGTCAAACTGGCGGCGGGTACGATTACTGCGGGCGGTACGTTGGGCATCCTGATCCCACCTTCGATCATGCTAATCGTCATGGGACCCGTGCTTGAAGTGTCTACGCTTGATCTGTTCCGGGGTGCTTTTATCCCCGGTGCACTTCTTGCCTCGCTTTACCTGATTTACACATTGGGGCGTTGCTGGATCAATCCGAGCCTGGGTCCGATCCTGTCGGAAGAAGATCAGCCTGATACTTCAAGGTTCTACGGGGCCGAGGTCGCCTTGATCTGTCTGGGTATCCTGACGGTCTGCCGCGTCTTCGGACTGGGCATGGGTGGCGCGCTTGGCACGGTCATCCCCTTCGGTGGTCTATTCGGACTTATCGTGGTCGTGGGCCTCGCATATGCCGCGTATCGCAAGCTTGCTGTCCTGCGGATCATGGTGCCGATTGCGGTGCTCTTTCACCTCTATTTGTCGCTGGTCGCAGGAGGTATCTCGGTTTGGGGTATGGTCTTCAGTGCCTTCATCGTGCTGCTCGCCTTCCTTGGGCGGCCGATCTACAGCAAGGAGGCCGAAGGTGGCTTCTACTTCTCGAACCTGTGGGATGAATTCTTCGCCGGTCTGATGCCGCCTACGATCCTGATTTCTTTCGCGCTGGGCTCAATCCTGCTTGGTTTCGCAACGCCAGCCGAGGCTGCGGCAATGGGGGCGTTTGGTGCGATCCTTCTGTCCATCGCCTATGGCAAGTTCACCTTCCCAGGGTTCTTTGACAGCTTGATCAAGGCGCTTGAGATCACGGTTCTGATCATGTTCCTCGTGGCTGCTTCTAACTTTTTTGGCGCGCAGTTCAGTGCGCTGGGAACACCCCGAATGATGACAGAGATCTTGCTGGGCCTCGATATGGCACCGTTCTTTGTGCTGCTGCTGGTGATGGCGCTGATCTTCCTGCTGGGTTGGCCGTTGGAATGGGTGCCGATCGTTCTGATCGTTGTCCCGATCCTTTTGCCTACAGTTCAGGCGTTGGAGCTTCATGGCCTCAGCCGCTACGACATGATGGTCTGGTTCGGCATCCTCGTGGCGGTGAACTTGCAGACCGCGTGGCTTAGTCCGCCGGTGGCGCTTTCCGCCTATTTCTTGAAAGGCGTCGTGCCCAATTGGGACCTCAAGGACATCTATTTGGGCATGATGCAATTCATGTTGGTGCAGCTGCTTGGTCTTACCCTCCTTCTGGCATTCCCACAGCTTGTGCTTTGGCTGCCTCGGGTCATGGGCGGAGGCTAATCAGCCACACGCAAAAAATAGAAAGGCGGTCCTGCGGGGCCGCCTTTTCCTTTTGTGAGCTATACCGCTGTGGTGGTCCGAAAAAGCTCTGCTATCTGTTGGAACTGTGCGGCCATCGGTGTCGTCTTTCGCCAGATCAGACCGATTTGGCGGGTCGGTTCTGGTGTCGGAAAACGCGCAACGGACACATCTGCAGACCTTGTTTCCAACCTGACAGCCATTTCTGGCAAAAGGGTCACTCCCAGACCACTGGCGACCATCTGTACCAGTGTCGACAGGGAACTGCCTTCCATACTTTCATGCGGGGCGTTGGGCGAGGGGCCGCAGAACGACAGCGCTTGATCGCGGAAGCAATGCCCTTCCTCCAGCAACAAAAGCCGCATCTTGCGTAAGGTTTCGCCGTTGGGCACTGGCTTATGCGCATCGCCCACGGCCCGCAGCAAAACAAACGGTTCTTCAAACAGCGGCACTTCGGCCAGCGCAGGTTCGGATATCGGCAATGCCACCAACGCGATGTCCAATTCACCAGCCAAAAGGTCCGCGATCAGCTTTTCGGTCTGGGTTTCGCGCATCCGTACATCCAACCCCGGAAACGCCGCCGTCAGGTCCGTGACGAATTTTGGTAGCAAATAGGGACCAACGGTCGGGATCACCCCAAGGCGGAGTTTGCCGACCAAGCCAGGATTGGCCGCGCGGGCGAGGTCTGACAGATCATCTATGGCCCGCAAAATAGGTTGCACACGTTCTGAAAATACGCTTCCGAAGGCGGTTAGCCTGATGTGGCGGGCATGGCGTTCAAAAAGCTTCTGGCCCAGCGTTTGTTCAAGCTCTTTGATCTGAACCGAGATCGCGGGTTGCGAGATTGAACAGATCTCAGCCGCCCGTCCAAAATGCCCCTGCGCGGAGACGGCTTCGAAGTAGCGCAGCTGTTTTATGGTGATATTTTCCATAACCCAAGATTATCGCTATGATAAAAAAATGCAAATTCCATATATGGCTCGACTCAGTTAGAACAATTCTAACTGCATCGGTTTGCAGGACAGATCAGCAACTTTCAAAGATCCACAGGAGACGAAAATGGACGGAGACAACATTGGCGGCTGCCCGGTTATGCACGGCACGGGCGTGAATGCGACAAACAACATTCAGGGGCCTCGGAAATGGTGGCCAAACCAGTTGAACCTGAAAGTTCTGAACCAAAGTGCGCCGCAGACAGACCCGTTTGGCGGGACTGTGGACTACGCAGAAGCGTTCAAGTCTCTGGACATGAAAGCGTTGAAGAAAGACCTGATCGCGCTGATGACCGAAAGCCAGTCCTGGTGGCCGGCAGACTATGGTCACTATGGGCCGATGTTTGTGCGGATGTCCTGGCACGCTGCGGGTACGTACCGGACAGCGGATGGTCGCGGTGGCGGCTCAACAGGGGCGCAGCGGTTTGCGCCGCTTAACAGCTGGCCGGACAATGGCGGTCTTGATAAAGCCCGTCGCCTGCTGTGGCCGATCAAGAAGAAATACGGCAACAAGATTTCCTGGGCCGACCTGTTGGTTCTGACAGGCAATGTTGCAATGGAATCGATGGGTTTCAAAACCGCTGGCTTCGGTGGCGGCCGCGTCGATATTTGGGAGCCTGAGGAAGACGTCTATTGGGGGTCCGAGGACGAATGGCTCGACAACAAGCGCTATACCGGCGACCGCGATTTGGAAAACCCGCTGGCTGCTGTGCAGATGGGTTTGATTTATGTGAACCCGGAAGGTCCTGACGGAAATCCTGATCCGGTCGCGTCGGGCCGCGACATTCGCGAAACCTTCGCGCGAATGGGAATGAACGACTACGAGACCGTCGCACTGACTGCTGGTGGACACACGTTTGGCAAGATGCACGGCGCGGGTGATCCGACGCTCGTTGGTCCTGAACCCGAAGGCTCCCCGATTGAACAGATGGGTCTGGGCTGGAAAAACGGCCTTGGCACCGGTTCTGGTGGCGATGCGACTGTTAGTGGATTGGAAGGCGCTTGGACGCCAACACCAACACAATGGGACAACTCCTATTTCGAGACGCTTTTTGGCTACGAATGGAAACTTGGCAAAAGCCCTGCGGGCGCGCAGCAATGGTATGCGGTTGGCGGTGAAGGCACTGTGCCTGACGCTCATGATCCATCGAAATCCCATACGCCTGTCATGAGCACCGCTGACATGGCGATGCGCATGGACCCGGCCTATGAAAAGATTTCGCGTCACTTCATGGCAAACCCGGAAGAGTTTGCGGATGCCTATGCGAAAGCGTGGTTCAAGCTGATCCACCGCGATATGGGGCCAAAAATCCGGTATCTGGGTGATGAGGTACCGGCGGAAGATTTTGACTGGCAAGATCCGCTGCCTGCACCATCGGGCAAAACCCTGTCGGATGCGGATATCGCTGACCTGAAGGCGAAGATTGCGGCATCTGGTTTGACCGTGTCACAGATGGTGTCAACTGCTTGGGCGTCGGCATCCACCTATCGCGGATCTGACTTCCGGGGTGGCGCAAACGGGGCGCGTATTCGGTTGGCTCCGCAGAAAGACTGGCCTGTGAACCAGCCTGAAGAACTGGCGAAAGTGCTGGCTGTTCTTGAGGGCATTCAGGACGGGTCTGACATCTCCATGGCGGATCTGATCGTTCTGGCTGGTGGCGTTGGCGTGGAGCAAGCGGCGAAAGCGGCTGGCCACGATATCGAAGTGCCGTTCATGCAAGGACGGGTCGATGCGACACAAGAACAAACCGATCCGGAAGGCTTCGCGGTTCTTGAGCCGGAAGTTGATGGTTTCCGCAACTACCAAAAGCAGGATTATTCGGTGTCTGCCGAAGAACTGCTGGTAGATCGCGCGCAACTTCTGACACTCAGCGCACCGGAAATGACCGTTTTGGTTGGCGGGTTGCGTGTTCTTGGCGCGAATACGGGGGGCTCGACCGCGGGTGTCTACACAGACCGGGTCGGTCAATTGACCACGGACTTTTTCCGCAATGTCGTGGACATGAATATCGCCTGGGCACCGGTTGAAGGGTCAATCAGTGCGTATGAAGGGCGTGACATACGCTCGGGCGATCTGAAATGGACCGGTACGCGTGTTGATCTTGTCTTTGGTTCAAATTCGCAACTTCGTGCACTGGCGGAAGCCTATGCCCAGGACGATGCGGAAACGGTGTTTGTTGAGAACTTCGTTGATGCCTGGACGAAGGTGATGAACCTGGATCGGTTCGATCTGGCCTAAGGCTGGCTCAAACGAAAATACCAAATGCGCGCGCAAGTTTTTGTGCGCGCGTTTTTTTTGCCGCGGTCAGCCTTGCCAAAGTGCAAAAAGAAGCGCGGAATAAACCAAGGCCGCGTGCTAGCCACCAAAAGGAGTATGACCCATGAAAGCTGTCGGATTGACGCATTACCTGCCGATCACGGATCCCAATTCTTTTCTGGATGTGGAGCTTCCGACGCCGCAAGCAACAGGGCGGGATCTGCTGGTTCGGGTCAAAGCGGTGTCGGTCAATCCGGTCGACACAAAAGTGCGGGTTTCAAAAGACACCGTAGAAGACGTGCCACGCGTCTTGGGCTGGGATGCCAGCGGGATCGTAGAGGCGGTCGGCCCCGATGTGACATTATTTGCCCCAGGCGACGAGGTTTACTACGCCGGTGACATCACCCGCCCGGGCTCCAATTCTGAATTCCAACTCGTCGATGAGCGGATCACAGGCAAAAAGCCCGAAACTCTTAGTTTTGCGGAAGCAGCGGCGCTGCCTTTGACGACATTGACGGCATATGAAAGCTTTTTTGACCGTCTTGGCATCGACCGCAATGGGACCAATGCGGGCGAAACGATCCTGATTGTCGGGGCAGGAGGTGGCGTTGGCTCCATCGGGATACAGTTGGCGAAGGCCGCAGGATTGGTGGTGATCGCCACTGCGTCGCGGTCCGAAACCTCCGACTGGGTCCGAGATCTTGGGGCAGACCATGTGGTTAACCACCGTGAAGATATGGTCGCCCAAGTGCGTGCGCTTGGGATACATCATGTGGATCACATCGCGATTTTCAACGACATGCGCCATTGGGACACCGCCGTGGAGTTGATCCGCCCGCAAGGGGGTATCGTGTCCATTGATGCAACGGATTTGCCGATGCCCATGGCTGGGATGAAGATGAAAGCGGCCTCCCTGCATTGGGAGTTCATGTTTGCCCGTGCGATGCATGAAACACCAGACATGATCGAACAGCACAAGCTTTTGAACCATGTCAGCGCGGAGATAGATGCGGGCCGCATCAGGACCACGCTTGAAACAGTGCTCAGCCCGATCAATGCCGAAAACCTGCGCAAAGCCCATGCTTTGATTGAAACGAAGACCGCCAAGGGTAAAGTGGTGATCAAAGGCTTTTAACCCGCAAATTACCGGGGATACCTAGAAGGAATTGAGCTGATGCAGATTGCAAAGCTGGATCATGTAAATCTTCGCACGACACAGCTTGAAACGCTGATTGCGTGGTATTGTGACGTGCTTGGATTGCGCCACGGCGAGCGGCCTGATTTTCCTTTTCCCGGTGCCTGGCTTTATGCGGGCGACACAGCCGTCGTTCATTTGAACGGGATCGATGGCCCGGAAGGTGTGGGCTCCGATCAGGATTTGAAACTGGAGCATTTTGCGCTGACCGCGACCGGTGCCGCCGCGTTTGAAGAAAACCTGCGTGCGAAGGATGAGATCTATCGCCGGGTCGAAATAGCCCAGACCGGAACCATCGCTTTCAATGTCTGGGACCCTGATGGCAACCATATTCATGTCGACTTTCCCAGCGGGGAATAGCGCCATCGTACCCAACTCATCAAAACAAGCGGAGTGTTTGCATTGAAACCACTTGGGATCTCATCTGATCGTTGCTTGATCGGCGGGTCATGGGTTGCACCGCAGTCGGGCAAAGTGCTTGACCTGATCAATCCGTCGGACGGGACGGTGCTTTGTGAAATCGCACGTGGGGCAGAGGCTGACATAGACGCCGCTGTTGCCGCGGCTGAAGACGCCCTGCAAGGGTCTTGGGGCAAAGCCACCGCAGCGGAACGTGGTCGGGTTTTGGCCCATATCGGTGCGCTGGTTCTTGAGAACAAGGACACGCTGGCAGAGCTGGAAGCCCAGGATGTCGGGAAGCCGTTGAAGCAAGCCTCTGCAGATGTCTTGGCTCTCGCCCGGTATATGGAGTTCTACGCTGGTGCTGCGGATAAGCTGCATGGGCAAACGATCCCCTATCTGGACGGCTACACGGTCTACACCCTGCGCGAGCCGCATGGCGTGACAGGTCATATCATTCCGTGGAATTATCCGATGCAGATTATCGGCCGCTCTGTCGGAGCGGCTTTGGCCACCGGAAATGCCTGTGTCCTGAAACCCGCTGAGGAGGCATGCCTGACCGCGCTGGCCTTTGCAGAACTGGCGAACCGCGCGGGGCTTCCGCCGGGGGCCATGAATGTTGTGCCGGGCCTGGGGGCAGAGGCTGGGGCCGCGCTAACGGCGCATCCCGGCGTACACCATGTCTCGTTCACTGGGTCGGTGGGCGTTGGGAAGCTGATCCAACGGGCGGCCGCAGACAATATCGTTCCGGTCACGCTGGAATTGGGCGGCAAGTCGCCCCAGGTTGTGTTCGAGGATGCCGATCTTGAGGCAGCATTGCCGTTTCTTGTGAACGCAGGGATCCAAAACGCCGGTCAGACCTGTTCGGCGTCATCGCGTATTTTGGTGCAGCAAAACCGGTACGCTGAGGTCGTTGAGGCGATGGCCAATCGCTACGCTAAGTTGCGCGCGGGCCCGGCATTGGCAGACCTGGATGTGGGGCCGCTGGTGTCGAATCGGCAGAAAGACATCGTTGAGGGCTTCCTTCAAAAAGGTGCCGATCTGGAAATTGCCGCACAAGGGCAAGTCATTGGGGATGCGCCAACGGGCGGGGCATACGTCGCCCCAACACTGTTTGCGGGCGTCACACCGGATCATGTACTGGCGCAGGATGAAATTTTTGGACCGGTGCAGGTCGTCATTCCTTTCGCGGACGAAGACGACGCTGTAGCGATCGCCAATGGAACCGATTTCGGTCTGGTGGCAAGTTGCTGGACACAAGACGGGGCGCGGCAATTGCGAATGGCGAAGCGGTTGCGTGCGGGACAGGTTTTCCTCAACAATTATGGCGCTGGCGGCGGTGTTGAACTGCCATTCGGCGGCACCGGCCTGTCAGGGCATGGGCGGGAAAAAGGGTTCGAGGCTCTTTACGGATTTACGACGCTCAAGACCGTTGCGGCGTTTCATGGATAAGAGGATGCGAAAATGCGTTTGAAAGACAAAACGGCCCTTGTGACAGGGGGAGCATCTGGTTTTGGTGCTGGAATAGCCCGCAAATTTGTTGCTGAAGGCGCGCGGGTGATGATCGCAGACCTCAACATCGCAGCCGCTGAAGACTTTGCGCGTGAACTCGGGTCTGCGGCACAGGCAATTGAGGCAAATGTCGCCGATGATGCCAGCGTTCAAAATATGGTTAACACCATGCAGGAAAGCGTTGGATCAATTGATATCTTGATCAACAATGCAGGGACGACGCATCTGCCTGCGCCGATGGAAGACGTCACTGAGGCTGATTTCGACAAAGTGTTCATGGTGAACTGCAAATCGGTTTATCTGACCGCGAAATACGTCGTGCCTTTGATGAAAGCGCGCAAGAAAGGGGCAATATTGAATGTCGCGTCTACGGCGGGGGTCAGCCCGCGTCCCCGGTTGAACTGGTACAACGCGTCAAAAGGTTGGATGAACAACGCCACAAAGGGCATGGCGGTGGAACTTGCGCCAGATAGTATTCGCGTCAATGCCATTAACCCGGTCGCCGGGGAAACGCCGTTGCTGAAAAGCTTTATGGGGGAAGATACACCAGAAATTCGGGCCAAGTTTCTTTCCACGATCCCATTGGGACGGTTCTCCACGCCAGAGGATATGGGCAATGCGGCGTGCTACCTGTGTTCGGATGAGGCCAGCATGCTGACAGGTGTGTGCATGGAGGTTGATGGCGGACGGTGCATCTGACCCTGCGACACCCCTATTGCCACGCTCTGCGTCAGAGCGGATACTGACCCGCATGGATGACCTGAGACAGGCAGAACCGCGCCACATATTGCTGCGCGAAACAATCGAAAGTCGGCGTGATGATCTGATCGCGCTGACGCAAGACCTGATCCGGATTCCGACGCTGAACCCACCGGGTGAGAATTACCGCCTGATCTGCGAATTTCTGGAAGACCGTTTGGCCCCGCGCGGATTCGAATGCCAGCTTGTGCGGGCCACTGGTGCCCCCGGCGACTGCGAAAAATACCCGCGTTGGAATATCGTGGCCCGAAAGGATGGGACAACACCGGGGGAATGCGTGCATTTCAACAGCCACACGGATGTCGTTGACGTTGGGCTTGGCTGGACCAAAGATCCCTTCGGGGCAGAGCTTTCGGATGGCAAGATCTACGGGCGCGGGGCGTGCGATATGAAAGGTGGCCTTGCGGCGTCTATAATTGCCGTTGAGGCTTTTATTGATACTTTCCCCGACTACGCCGGTGCGATTGAAATATCCGGGACGGCGGATGAGGAATCCGGTGGATATGGCGGCGTGGCCTATCTGGCAGAGCAAGGCTTCTTTTCGCCCCAGCGCGTACAGCATGTCATCATTCCGGAGCCGCTTCACAAAGATCGTGTGTGCCTTGGCCATCGCGGTGGATGGTGGGCCGAGATCGAAACCTTTGGCGAAATCGCCCATGGCTCAATGCCTTTCCTGGGGGATTGTGCCGTGCGTCACATGGGGGCGGTGCTCGAAAAGTTTGAAGATGACCTTTATCCCGCAATGGCATCGCGCAAGACGGATATGCCGGTGATCCCCGAAGGCGCCCGGTCGTCGACGATGAACATCAATTCGATCCACGGTGGCCAGCAGGAGCGGGACGAAGAAAATTCAGCCCTGCCGTCTCATTGTGTGCCAGACAGCTGCCGGATCGTAATTGATCGCCGGTTTCTGGCCGAGGAAAATCTTGAAGATGTCCGCAGTGAGGTGCGCGATTTGCTGGATGATTTGAAGCGGGATCGCCCGAAATTTGACTACGACCTTCGGGAATTGAACCACGTTTTGCCCTCCATGACAGACCGGGATGCGCCGGTTGCAAAAATCGTCGCCCAGGAGATCGAAAACGTTCTTGGAAAAGCGGCCGAGTTCGTTGCGTCGCCTGGAACTTACGACCAAAAACACATTGACCGCATCGGTCGGTTGAAAAACTGTGTGGCCTATGGTCCTGGAATTTTGGAGATGGCCCACAAACCTGATGAATATATCGGGGTGGATGATATGATCGACAGCGCACATGTGATGGCGCGAAGCCTGGCAGAATTGCTTTTGCCGAAAGACTGATAACAGGGAGACCCCGAATGACTTTTCTCAAAACACTGACAGGCGCAAGTGCGCTGGCCCTGCTTGCAGGTATGGCTGCAGCACAAACCGATATCACGGTTGCAATCCAGCTTGAGCCGCCAAATCTTGATCCAACCGGGGGCGCTGCTCAGGCTATCGACTCCGTGCTTTATTCCAATGTTTTTGAAGGGTTAACCCGATTTATGGCGGATGGCTCGGTTGTGCCTGGGCTGGCAGAAAGCTGGGAAATCTCAGATGACGGGCTGACCTATACCTTCACACTGCGCGACGGTGTGACCTTCCATGACGGCACCACTATGGACGCGGAGGATGTGAAATTCAGCCTCGACCGGATCAACGCCGAAGATAGCGCCAATGCGCAGAAAAAGCTTTTCGCGAATATCACGGATGTCAGTGTTGTGGATCCGCAGACGGTTGCCGTCACGCTGGATCAACCCAATGGGATGATGCTGTTCAACCTCGCATGGGGTGATGCAGTGATCGTGGCCCCGGAATCGATTGAGAATATCGCAACAAACCCGGTGGGCACTGGCCCGTTCAAGTTTGATGATTGGGTTCAGGGCGACCGGATCGAAATGTCCGCCTATGACGGCTATTGGGGGGACAAACCGGCGCTGACAGAGGCGACGTTCCGGTTCATCAGTGATCCAACTGCTGCATTCGCTGCTGTGATGGCGGAAGATGTTGACGCGTTTGTCGGCTTCCCGGCACCGGAAAACCTGCCGCAATTTGAGGCTGACCCAAGGTTCCAAGTGCTCAACGGGAACACCGAAGGCGAAACAATCCTGTCGACCAACAACAAGATGCCACCGTTTGACGATGTGCGGGTGCGTAAAGCTGTGGCACACGCCATCGACCGCCAGGCAATCATCGACGGTGCAATGTTTGGGCTGGGCACACCGATTGGCACGCATTTTGCACCGCACAACCCGGACTATGTCGATTTGATCGGCAATTCGCAGCATGATCCAGAACTGGCCAAGAAATTGTTGGCCGAGGCGGGTTATGCCGATGGGTTCACCACCACGCTGAAGCTTCCGCCGCCCTCCTATGCGCGACGCGGTGGCGAGATCATTGCCGCTCAACTTCGCGAAGTTGGCATCACTGCGGAAATTTCCAATCTGGAGTGGGCGCAATGGCTGGAAGAGGTGTTCAAAGGCAAGGATTTCGGTCTGTCGATCGTCAGCCACACAGAACCAATGGACATCGCGATCTATGCCAATCCGGATTACTATTTCCAGTATGACAACGCCGAATTCCAAGCGTTGATGGACGAGTTGAACGCCACAACCGATCCGGAAGGCCGCTCTGCCTTGTTGGCAAAGGCGCAAACGATCATTTCGGAAGACTACGTCAATGGCTACCTGTTTGAGCTGGCGGTGTCGACGGTTGCGAAAGCGGGTTTGCAAGGGCTTTGGCTGAACCAACCGACGGCGGCCGTAGACCTGACCGGGGTTAGCTGGGCAGAGTAAGGCAGAACCTCGCTGCGGTGTGCCGCGGTGAGGTCTGACATGCGGGCTTTCCCATGATCCAATACGCCCTGCGCCGGTTTGTCTCGTTGGTGGTCTCGTTGATCGTGGCCTCCATCGTGATTTTCGCGGTGGTTGAGGTGATCCCGGGCGATCCGGCAGCCTTCATGCTTGGGGTCAATGCGCAGGAAGACACTCTGAATGCGCTGCGCGAACAGATGGGTCTGAACGATCCGCTTCCGGTACGGTACTTCAATTGGGTCACAGGCATGCTGTCTGGCGATTTTGGCAATAGCTGGACCTACAAGGCCCCCGTGGCCGAGATGATTGCAGACCGGATCTGGGTGTCCTTACCCTTGGCGATTTACGCACTGATCTTGTCGACCCTGATTGCGTTTCCGGCAGGGATTTACGCCGCCAGTCGGCGCGGCAAACCCGGTGATATTGCTGTCATGGGGGCCACGCAGCTTGGCGTCGCGATACCGAACTTCTGGTTCGCGATGATCCTTGTGTTGATCTTTGCGATTAACCTGCGCTGGTTCAGTGCAGGTGGTTTCCCCGGCTGGGAGAACCCGTTTGACGCGCTGAAATCCCTGACTTTGCCTGCCATCGCTTTGGCCTTGCCGCAAGCGGCGATCCTGGCCCGTGTCATGCGGTCGTCCCTGTTGGACATGCTGGGGGAAGATTTTATCCGCACTGCGCGGGCCAAAGGTCTGACCCGCAGGCAAGCGCTTTGGCGGCATGCGGTGCGCAATGCGTTGATCCCTGTTTTGACGATCATTGGCCTGCAATTCAGCTTCTTGTTGGCGGGCGGTATCATCATAGAGCAGGTGTTTTTCCTGCCCGGCCTTGGCCGCTTGATTTTTCAGTCGATCAGCGCACGCGATCTGATTGTCGTCGAAAGCGTGGTCATGCTTCTGGTCTTCGTCGTGATCTTGGTCAATTTCGCAGTTGATTTGGCATATGCGGTTGTCGATCCGCGTCTCAGGTCGCGCGTATGAGACGAAACTTGATCTTTGGTGCGCTTCTAAGCGTGATCTTCCTATTGGCCGCGCTGCTGTCGTTTATCTGGACGCCCTTTGATATCGAAAGCCTCGATATTGCCAATAAACTGAAACCACCCAGCGGTGCGCATTGGCTTGGCACGGATCATTTCGGGCGGGACATCTTGTCGATGATCATGATGGGTGCGCGGACCTCCATCGCTGTGGCGGTTGTTGCTGTGGGCATCGGGATCATCTTGGGTGTGCCGCTGGGATTATGGGCCGCCGCGGGTAAGGGAAGCTGGCTTGATGAGCTGATCATGCGCGGCAATGATCTGATCTTCGCGTTTCCGTCGCTGGTCATTGCGATCTTGATCACGGCGGTGTTCGGGGCGTCGGCGGTGAACGCAATCATCGCCATCGGGATTTTCAATATTCCGGTGTTTGCACGCTTGTCGCGCGGTGCTGCCCTGTCGCTTTGGGAGCGGGATTTCATCCTTGCTGCACGCGTTGCCGGGAAATCTGCCTTCCGGATCAGTTGGGAACATATCCTGCCCAACATCACCAGCCTGATGATCGTGCAAGGCACCATTCAGTTCAGTCTTGGTATTCTTGCAGAAGCTGCTTTGTCCTATATCGGTCTCGGGGCGCAGCCACCGACGGCCAGTTGGGGACGGATGCTGGCGGATGCGCAAACACTTGTCTCCATCGCGCCGCACACCGCTTTGGTCCCCGGATTTGCAATCGTGTTGATGGTTCTGGGCCTCAACCTGATGGGGGACGGGTTGCGCGACTGGCTTGATCCGCGGCTACGGGTGACGCGGGTATGAGCTTGCTTGAGATCAAGAACCTGAACCTTTCGATTTATCGCACCCCGATTTTGCGGGACGTATCGCTCAGCGTTGATCCGGGGCAGATCGTGGCGATCACTGGTGAAAGTGGGTCGGGCAAGTCATTGACAGCGCTCAGCGTGATGGGTTTGACACCACAAGGCACGCAGATGACCGGTAAGGTTTTGCTGGACGGCAAGGACATCTTGCAAACGTCCGAACCCGAGTTGTGCAAAATGCGGGGGCAAGATGTGGGAATGGTTTTTCAGGAACCAATGACCGCGTTGAACCCGGTGCAAACCATTGGTGCGCAAGTGGCCGAAACGATCCGGATGCACCAGAAGACGGGCAAACGCGCCGCGCTTGCGCAAGCGGAAGAAATGTTTCGGAAAGTTGGCCTAGAGATCCCCTCCAGCCGCTACCCGCATGAGCTATCAGGGGGACAGCGGCAAAGGGTTGTTATCGCAATGGCGGTTGCGTTGCGCCCGAAGCTTTTGATTGCGGACGAGCCAACCACAGCGCTTGATGTTACGACACAAGCTCGCATTCTGACGCTTCTAAAGACCCTTGTTCAAGAGTTTCAGATGGGGCTTTTGATGATCACCCATGATCTGGCAGTGGTCAGCGATATCGCAGATCAGATCGTGGTTATGCAAGAAGGTCAGGTTGTTGAACAAGGGCAGACGCAGCATCTGCTTCAGCACATGTCGCATCCCTACACGAAAGCGCTTTTCGCCGCCTCTGGCCATCAAGTTGATTTGCCTCAAACCCCTGTTCAAAAACCACTTTTGCGGGTTAGTGGCGTGTGTCGCGACTATCCGATTGGGCGAACCTCCGTCTTCGGTGCCCGCAAAAGTTTCCGTGCGCTTCACGAGGTGAGCTTTGATTTGGGCCGCGGGGAGCGGGTCGGGCTTGTCGGCGAAAGCGGCTGCGGTAAATCAACGCTAACGCGCGCTATCCTAGGTCTGGAGGACGTTCAGGAAGGATCGATCGCGCTGGATGGGCAACCGGTTTTCGCGGGCAAACGGCCAAATCTTGACGTGCGCAGGCAGATGCAGGTGGTGTTCCAAGACCCCTATAGCAGCTTCAATCCGCGCCACCGGGTTGGGCGTCTGATCACCGAGCCATTTCATCTTTTGCAAGCGCCGCCGGAAGGCATCGCGCGTCAACAAGTCATTGAGCAAGCGCTTACAGATGTCGGGTTGCATCCAACGGATGCCGGTAAGTTCATTCATGAGTTTTCCGGCGGTCAGCGGCAACGCATCGCAATTGCGCGGGCGTTGATCATCAAGCCAGAGCTTGTTGTATTTGACGAAGCTGTATCGGCCTTGGATGTGTCAGTTCGTGCGCAGGTTCTCGACCTGTTGGCAGAGCTGTGTCGCAAACGCCCGTTCACCTATTTGTTCATCAGCCATGATCTATCTGTTGTGCGGTCCGTCACCGACCGCGTTCTGGTCATGAAAGAGGGCCGCATTGTCGAACAGGGACCGACAGAATCCGTCTTCACCAACCCGCAGCACAGCTATACTCAGGCGCTCATTTCTGCTGCGCCAAGATTGCCGGAGCTGGCCTAGCTGTGGTTCCAGTCCTCTGAATTGTCGGAATTATTCGGCGACAAGCCAATGATGTCACCGCTGGTAGAGCAGCCAAGCCCAAGAACGGTCCGATTGGCATAGTTGAAATAGGCGGACACCTGGTTGATTTCCAACACCTCACCGTCCGAAAACCCAGCGTCGCGCAGCGCCACAACGTCAGCTTCGACCATATCCTGAGGGCTTTTTGTCAGCTTTTCCGCGTAAGCCATCGCCTGCTTTTGCGCATCATCAAGTGGCGCGCTATCGGTCTGCCCTCTTTCGATTGCGGCACGAATGGCGTCGCTGCGCGGATCGTTGGCCAGAAGGCGTTTCATGCCGGCGAAATGATGCTCCACACAGTAGTCGCAACCATTCAGCGCACTGACCCAAACCCCAATCGCTTCCAGAAACCACTTTGGAATGGTGTTGCCGGAATGATGAAGCACGTTCTTGTAGATCGTCATATGGCCGACCATCGTATGGGGCCGCAGGCTGTGCGACATCATGATGTTGTCGACATTGTCATCGGGGCCTTTGACGCGGTCATAAAGCGTTTTCAATTTGCCGTCTGCGTCCGCATAGGGGACGGTTTTGATCCACGACATCGCGGTCTCCTGTCTTTCTTAGTTCTTCTTAGACTAACTCGGCGTCGGTCATGATCTCAACCAGGGCTGGTCCATTGACGGCAAGTGCGCGTTCGATCGCCTCGGCCAGATCTTCGGATTTGGTGACTTTCTCGCCGTGGCCGCCGCACAGGCGTGCGAAGGCGGCAAAAGACGGGTTCAACAAGTCGGTTTCCCAGACCGGCCATTCGCCAGAGCGTTGTTCCTTCGAGATTTTGCCAAGTTGTCCGTTGTGCAAAAGAATATGGGTGACATCCATGCCGTATTTCACCGCTGTGGTGAAATCCATCGGGTACTGCCCGAAGCCACCATCGCCCGAGATTGAGACGACTTTGCGCCCCTTCAACGCGGCAATATCCTGTGTTGCGGCCCAAGCGCCCATCCCGGCCGGAAAGCCAAACCCGATGGAGCCCAGATAGCCCGACATCAGCACCCGTTGATTTCCCTTGGTCTCCAGATAACGTCCGAAGGAATAGGTGTTATTGCCGACATCAACGGCGAAGATCGTATCGTCAGGGACCAGTTTTCCAAGCGTATCGAAGACAGCAAAGGAATGTATGCCACCGCTGCGTTCCTCTTCCAGGCGGCTGGTTTTCTCGGACCGCCACATGCGCCAGCGGTCGGCAAGTTCAGCGGTTTGATCTTCCGCATCAGCGCCGGGTTTGATCAGATCGCTTGAAGCGTCACAAAACGCGCCGATATCGCCCCAGACAGGGACTTTTACGGCGTGGAATTTGCCCAATTGCATCCGGTCATGATCGACCTGAATGATGTTTTCCTTTTGGCCAATGCCCGTGTGGTTCGAAAAGCTGGCCCCAAAGGCGATCAGGACATCCGCCTCGTTCATGAACCAACTGGCGATCGGGGTGCCCGACCTTCCAAGAACACCTGCACCCAGTGGGTGGCTATCGGGAACCAGGCCTTTTGCCTTGAAGGTCGTGACAACAGGCGCGCCTAGTTTTTCGGCAAGCGCGATGATCTTGTCGCGTGCGCCATAGGCCCCATGACCCACGACAAACATTGGCCGCTTGGCAGAATTGAGCAGATCAACCGCCGCTGTAATATCTTCTTTGGACGGGATGATCCCGGTCCCACTGACCCGTCCAGCAGGGCCGCCTGCAGGTTTGGCCGAGGGCAGCGTTTGCATGTCATCGGGGAAAATCAGATGGGCCACGTTCTGTTCGACGATGGCGTTTTTGCAGGCCAGTGACATCAATTCGGCGTGGTTCGACGTGCTGAGGACAGGTTGCGAAAATGTGGCGACGGCCTGAAACGCAGATTTCAGATCAATGTCCTGAAACGCCCCTGGTCCCATGACTTGCGTTTGTACTTGTCCGGTCAAAGCTAATATCGGTGCGCGGTCGACTTTCGCGTCCCAAAGCCCGGTCAGCAAGTTCGTGGCACCGGGTCCTGCAATTGTCAGGCAGCCTGCCGGAATGCCCGTGAGTTTGCCATAGGCAGATGCGGCAAACGCTGCCGCACCTTCATGACGAATGCCGTAATAGCTAAGCTTGCCATCGATGACGGACCGACGGATCGCGTCGGCGAGGCCAAGATTTGAATGGCCAACCATGCCAAAGATCGTCTGCACGCCCCAATTGGTCATGGTTTCAACCATCACGTCTGTGACCGTGGTTTCATGGGCAGGTTCAGGCTCTAGGCCCACGAATATTTCACCGTCACGGATGTCGATCTCATAAAGCTTTTGGCCCGTGTCTTCATGCCCTCCGGGAGGGGCCCCGGTCAGCGGGTCAAAATCCCACCCGTGCCATGGGCATCTGATCCAGCATTTGCCTTCGATCCCTTTTTCAATCGACCCTTCGCCAAGCGGGCCTTTCTGGTGTGGGCAGTGATTGTCCATCGCTGACCATTGGCCGTCAAAATGCACAAGGCAGATGGATGTCGTACGCGCAGTGACGGTTTTCACGCGGCCTTCTGGCAGGTCGTCGACATGGCCAACGGAGATCCAATCAAGTGTGTCAGTGGTCATGCTCATCTCCGGGTTGTGTGAATTTTGAGGTGATAAAGTCGATCAGGCGTTGCAGCCAAGTCAGGATCATGAAGACGCCGACAGCCCAGATCAGAAGCTCAAACGGGGCAAATTGCGTGCCGCGTAACCAGCGACGCAGAAGCCCACCGTCAGGGCGAAGGCCAAAGAAGTCCCCACGCGCCCAAAGGTCGAGAAACCAAAATCGTGAAAGATAGAACAGCACGATGGTCAGAACGGCCATCAGCAACAGAAGCGTGATGCGTATCATCCGTCTATGACCTCCAATGTCTCAGGGTCCATGCGCAGAACCAGAATGTCGCCCCGGCGTTCAAGCTCGCCCTCTAGGGTGATGAACTGACCGATAAAATCATAGGCCATGTCTGGCAGTCTTCCGCCATCCAGCCCGGTGATCAGCATGAAGTCCGATCCTTCGACAGGTTGGGAGGACACGAATACCGGTGGAACTTCATTGATCAGGCAAAGCGCTGCGCAGGCTTTGTGGGCAAGTCCACGGCCCGGGCGCATCGCCCCGTTGAGGCATTTGCCGTCGCAAATCTCACCCGCCAGTTTCCAACGGCCCAAAGGTTCCGTGTCAA
The DNA here is from genome assembly GCA_947493265.1 of uncultured Litoreibacter sp. Taxonomy (GTDB): domain Bacteria; phylum Pseudomonadota; class Alphaproteobacteria; order Rhodobacterales; family Rhodobacteraceae; genus Litoreibacter. The sequence continues at coordinate 787,194 of CANLQL010000001.1, forward strand.
ATTCGGGTGTGTCGCCTTCTGCGGCTGACAGGCCCCGCTGACCACCGGCCAATTGCAGCATATCAATGGTGCCGCGTTGCAAAACGATGCCGCTGACCTGAACCAACCCGCCTTCATGGGGCGCGGCACGGGCGTCGACGCCTGACTTGCCGGCCGCAGCCAACATCAGGGTCTTGCCTGGTTTGATCAGGTCGTTGCCTTCGGTCACCCGCAGGATCGGATAGGGGGTCAATTCGACCACACCCGTTACCGTTTGGCGCCCATAGTCGAACCGGAACCCTGATTGACCTGGGTCATCCTGCGTGCTGCCAATCACCAAACCAGCCAGAAGAAACAGCAAAACCACCCCGACACTGATCAAGGCCAGAAAGCCTTTCAATTGGCCGGGGATCGGGAAGTAGCCTACGAAAAACGGTTTGTCATTCTGGCTCATGCCATCACCTCCTGAGGTTTTGCATCGGGAAGGGGTACTGGTTCGACATAGGTGCCGGGCGGATTTGCTTGTGTTTGCACTTCGATGCTGTCGCCCGATAGGCGCAAATTATACGTAGGCACCATTTCGGTGAACGGTGCCGGAGACCGTCCATTGGTGACGTTGTACTGAAAGCCGTGCCAGGGACAGGTCACGAGGCAATCAATGATTTTCCCTTCACCCAGTGGGCCGTTTTGATGGGCGCAGGCATTGGATATCGCACTGAGCTTGCCGTCCTGGTTGAAGACAGCAACCCTATCACCGCCGGGCAGGACCCGGATTTTCGCAAACCCGTTTTCGATATCAGAAGTTTTGCAAACCTCGATCCACCCGTCTTTTTCGGTGCCGGGCTTGTCGCCTTTGCGAAGATCAAGCCAGGCCGCATAGGCGTGCAGCCCAGCCACGCACAGCGCCCCACCAATGAAGATTACTGTCACGGTATGGTTTTGCTGGTCTTGCAGGATGCCGAAACTAACATGGGCAACCAGCGAGATATAGGCCAGATAAATGAAGCTGTGCAGACGTTTCCAAACAGGAGGTGTCAGAAACTTCATCCAGAAATCATGACTGGTGACTGCCAGAAGCAACAACGTCAGTAGGCTGAAAACGCCGAAAACCTCAAAGGGGAAACCAGCAAGCTGCGTGTAGCTTGTATTGGCAAACAGAAGTGCCTCGAACTTGTTGGAGCTTGAAAACGCGAAGTACCAATCGATGATGAAGCCTGCATGAGTGATCGCAACAAAGGTCGTCATCACGCCAAAATGCCTGCGATTGTAAAGCAGTGGTAGAAACCGTCGATCGATCCGCGCAAGCGGCCCGATACACAAGATAACCGTTAGCATCACAAATGCCGCCGCGCCAAAGGCACGGGCGTTGTGCACCTGGGGGTTAATCGGAAACTCGTGGCTCAGAATTTCGGGGCTGACGAAGAGAAACACGTATAGAAACAGCACGACGCCGATCAGCATCACACCGTCATAAAGCCACTTGTTCCGGTTCCATTGAACGGGGGTGTATTTGACACTCATTGGGACACCTGCGCCGCCGGAGCGATTTGCTGTGGTACGAAATCTGCGGGCCAAATTTGGCGCTGTGACAGGCCAAGCACCAACACCAGAATGATCGCGACCGGCATTGCGAAGGCGATCCAGTGATGCGCGGTTCGGCGTGGCTTGTAGCGGCTGGACCACTCATCCTTGCCATCTGCCAGAATGTACCAACGCCACAAGACCAGTGGCCAGATAAGCAGAATGCCGGGGATCAGAAGCGGGCGAAAGACATAGGCCCCGTCCGCGTCTTCATCGATCCGCTCAATCCCGATTGTGAGAAAGATCAACGCGACACAGGCTCCGATTGCGCCCCAAATTTTGGCGAACAGGAAGATAGCCTCTGCTTCATTCATGACAGACCTCCGAAGGTCACGCCGGAAATCTCAGACATGTCTTTTTTCCAGGTTGTCAGGTCGTCGTGGTTGAATTTCGACAGGTGATCATGACCACATGCCCGCGCCATAACCTGCATAAGCTCGGTGCTGGCGTCAAAGAAGTTTGCCAGTTGGCGCGCTGATTTTTCTACCACGAGCCGATTGACCAGTTCGGGTTTCTGGGTTGCGATCCCGACGGGGCAGTTGTTGGTGTGACACGCGCGCATGGCGAGACATCCAATCGCCTGCATCGCTGAATTTGAAACAGCAATCGCATCCGCACCCAAGGCCATTGCTTTGATAAAGTCAGCCGGTTTGCGCAAGCCGCCTGTGATTACCAGGCTGATATCATTGCGCCCCAATTTGGTTAGGTGCGCGCGGGCCCGGGCCAAAGCCGGGATTGTCGGGACCGAGATATTGTCGCGGAAGATGATCGGGGCGGCACCGGTTCCGCCGCCGCGCCCGTCCAGAATTATATAGTCCACACCAACTTCAAGCGCTGCATCGATGTCTTTTTCGATATGTTGCGCACTCAGCTTGTAACCGATGGGAATGCCGCCGGTCTTGCTGCGCACTTCATCGGCAAATTCCTTGATTTGCGAGGTTTCTGTCCAATCTGGAAACCGTGGTGGGGAAACGGCCGATGTTCCGGGCTCCAGGCCCCGCACCTCGGCGATTTTGCCTTGGACTTTGTTGCCCGGCAAATGGCCACCGGTTCCGGTTTTTGCGCCTTGACCGCCTTTAAAATGGAAAGCCTGTACCTTCTCCAGCTTTTCCCAGCTAAAGCCAAACCGTCCAGAGGCGAGTTCGTAGAAATATCTGGAATTGGCCTGTTGTTCTTCGGGCAACATCCCGCCTTCCCCGGAACAGATGCCGGTTCCTGCCAATTCCGCCCCACGGGCCAATGCGATCTTTGCAGGCTCGGACAATGCGCCAAAGGACATGTCGGAGACAAAAAGCGGGATATCTAGGCGCAGTGGTTTCTGGGCGTTGGGCCCGATTACGACTTCTGTGCCGACCGGATCATCATCAAGTAAAGGCGGCTTCGCTAGTTGAGCGGTGATGATCTGTATATCATCCCAATCCGGCAATTCGCCGCGAGGGACCCCCATGGAATCGACTGTTCCGTGATGGCCGGTTTTGGACAGCCCGTTTTTGGCGTAGCCTTGGATCAGACCATTGTAAGGTTCCGCGTCTGTGCCATGGCTGGGGTCGGCATAAAGACCAAGATAAGCATCGCGATTGTAGGGCTGTGGGTTGTCCTTGCCCCAAGCCAGAATTTCGTCCTCATCTACAAGGATGTCACCGTCTTCGATCCAGGCTTTGAACTTCGGCAAAACCTCATCATTGGCGTAAGCGGACACGCCACTATCCAACCTGTAGTCCCAATTATGGACCCCGCAGATCAGGTCCTTCCCGCGCACGAACCCGTCTGACATCAACGCGCCACGGTGCAGGCATCGCCCATAGAAAACCGAGACTTCCTCATCAAACCGAACCACCACCAGATCCACCTCGCCGACAAGCGCGTATTCAGGCTTTCGGTCCGCAAGTTCGCTTAGTTTGTAGATCGGTGTCGGTTTCATATTGGCCTCGTTTCTTGTTTAGGAATAGGAAATCAAATCGTATTGTCATGCGATCCCGCCGTAGGATCTGGGCGGGGTGTAGTGGCTGAATTGGAAACATATTTAGCATACCAGCTTGCCGCAGGTGCCGCTGAAAGGCCATGAAGAACTGCGCTGATCCAAACAAGGTTGATCGCCAGATGCAGGATGCTTTCGCCCAATTCCATTGAAATGCTCTCGACAATCAGCAAGGCAAATAGCGCCGTGGCCAACCCGCGTGGTCCAAACCAGCCAAAGAAAAACCGTGTCGTTGGGTCCGCGTCTGTCCCAACCAGTGACACCCAGATCGCCAGAGGGCGGATCACAAAGAGGCTGAGGAGGATGAACACGAAGGTGGTCACGCTCAGATGTTGGATCGCGTCTGGGACCAGTGCAGCACCCAATAGTAAGAACGCGGCCCATGTCAGAAGCTGGCCTTCACCTTCGCCGAATTCGAAGATGAATTTGCAGCGGTCTTTGACCACAGCGCCAAATGCCAAGCCCGCCACAAAAGCAGAGATAAAGCCGTTGCCGCCGATCATAGTCGCCGTCAGATAGGCCGCGCCCGCCATCGCCAAAGCGCCGATGCCTTCATAGGCCTCTGCGGTCCATTTTTTGTTCTTTGCGATGATCAGAAGCTGACCACCGATCCAGCCAACCGCAACTCCGACGGCTGGTCCCAGGATAAGTTGTTTGGCGGCAAACGCAGTCCAGACAGAGACGTCTTGCGCATCCGTTCCCGCGGTTAGGCTGGCAAACAGCAAGATGAAAGGGAGCGCCAAACCGTCGTTCAAGCCGCTTTCAACGGTCAAACTGCGGCGCACGCGTTCCGGCACTGCTTTGTTGGACACGACAGCCTGTCCGAGGGCTGCATCGGTTGGTGAAAAGATCGCGGCAACCAAAATCAAGGCGAAGATTGACCAGTCGGGGAAGAACAGGACCCCGGCACCGGTTCCAAGAATGATGGCCAACGGAAGACCAATGAGCAACATTCGCATGGGCCAGATATGACGTTCTTTCAAAGCACGAAGATTGACTTGGGATGCATCAAGAAACAGCAGCACCACCAAGGCCGTTTCGGCGACGGGGTCCAGCAAGGCCTCTGCGGTTTCGACGGCGATAAGATCCGAAACCGTCAACAGCGCACCCAAGCCGATGAAAACCATCGGGGCTGTCACAATCGTTTGCGACAGCCGGCGTCCAAAGACGCCGAAGACGGTCGCAACGCAACAGATTAGCAGAAATCCCACCAAGGAATGATCCATTGTCCCAACCGGCATTATTGCCGATATTTTCAACATGATAGACATGGAACACCCGTTTTTGGCGAATAAATTAGCCGTGACGGTTTGTGAATATTGTGACGGTTCCCGTTCTTGGCGAAGCGCGCCCTTGATTTTGTGGCCAAAAACTCATCTGAGTGGCGGGCGAAAACTCACCGGGGAACGGTGATCTGGCAGAATGGCAAGGGACGGATGGGAAAGACTTCAACAGCAAAAATTGTCGTGATCGGGGCCGGTCTTATCGGTCGGAAGCACATCGAACTTGTCGCGAAACATGCTGACCTGGTGGCGGTTGTTGATTTTGCTCCAAGCGCCAAGGATGTCGCCGAACGTTACGGTGCGCGCTGGTTTCCTGACCTGCAAGGCTGTTTTGAGGATGTATCGCTTGATGGTGCCATTGTTGCGACGCCAAATCAGCTGCACCTCGACCATGCGCGGACCTGTCTAGACCGTGGTATTCCCGTTCTGGTCGAAAAACCACTTGCTGAGAATGTCGAGGCCGCAACGCAGATTGTTGCGCAGTCAGAAGCCGCTGGCGTGCCTATTCTGGTTGGCCATCACCGGCGTCACAGCAGTCTTGTGCGCGCTGCCAAAGCTGCGATCGATGCGGGCCAACTTGGCAAAATTGTCGTGGTCAATGCGCAGTTCTGGTTGTTCAAACCTGACGATTATTTCGATGCGGAATGGCGCAGGCAAGAAGGGGCGGGGCCGACCTATATCAACCTGATCCATGATATCGACCTGCTGCGGTATTTTTGCGGTGAAATCGTATCGGTTCATGCGGTGCAGTCGAACGCAACCCGTGGCTTTGACGTCGAAGACAGCTGTGCGGTTATTCTTGAGTTTGGAAACGGCGCGCTGGGCACCGTCTCCATCTCCGACACTGTGTCTGCCCCATGGAGTTGGGAGCTGACGTCTGGCGAAAATCCGGTTTATCCGACAACAGATATGTCTTGCTACACGCTTGGCGGCACGCACGGGTCGCTTTCAATCCCTGATTTGCAGCTTTGGACCCATCCGGGCAAGCGAAGCTGGTGGGAACCGATTGACGCCCGGCAATTGCCTCGCAGTGCGAATGACCCGGTGGCCGATCAGTTCCTGCACTTCCTTGATATCGTTGAAAACGGGGCTGCACCGCTGGTGTCTGGTCGCGAAGGGCTGAAAAATATGATGGTTCTCGATGCGATCAAACATGCCTCAAAACACGGGAAAACCGATATCGCTGTTTGATGGCCTGGACGCAGTGTTGGCGAAAATCAGCGATGCACCGACTATACATTCGCCAGCAGACGTACTAGATGCCGGGTTTCGGTCGGCCCGCCGTGTTCAAGCAAAGAAGTAAACACTCGTGAAAAAAGCACTCGCAGATGCGCTGGAAAAGCGCGGCTATACCACTTTGACGCCCGTTCAGGTGGAGGTGACCAAGCCGGAACTGACAGGCAGCGACCTCTTGGTTTCCGCCCAGACAGGGTCCGGGAAAACCCTGGGTTTTGGCCTGGCAATCGCATCCTCCATCTTGGGAGAGGACGAAGGTTTTGCGGCTGCATCGACCCCACTGGCGCTTATCATCGCACCAACGCGGGAACTTGCACTGCAGGTGAAGCGCGAACTGAGCTGGCTTTACGCAGAAGCTGGTGCGGTCGTCGCGTCCTGTGTGGGCGGGATGGATATGCGCGATGAACGGCGCAGCCTTGCGCGCGGTGCCCATATCGTTGTGGCAACGCCTGGCCGTTTGCGCGATCACATCATGCGGTCTTCCATCGACCTGAGTGCGATCCAGGCGGTCGTTCTGGATGAAGCGGACGAAATGCTAGATCTGGGATTTCGAGAGGACCTTGAATTTATTCTCGGTGAAGCACCAGAAGACCGCCAGACTTTGATGTTCTCTGCGACGGTTCCGGCGGCGATTGCGAAGCTTGCCAAGAGCTATCAGAAAGACGCAGTGCGGGTGACGACAACGGCTGAAAAAAGTCAGCATGCCGATATTGAATACCAGGCGATGACGGTTGCGGCGCATGATGCCGAGAATGCGATCATCAATGTGCTGCGGTTTTATGAAGCTCCGAACGCGATTGTGTTTGGAAATACGCGCGCGATGGTTAACCGGCTGACAACGCGCTTGTCGAACCGTGGTTTCCCGGTTGTTGCCTTGTCGGGCGAGTTGTCGCAGAGCGAACGGACCCACGCATTGCAGGCGATGCGGGATGGGCGGGCGCGTGTCTGTGTCGCGACTGATGTGGCTGCGCGGGGCATCGATCTACCAAACCTCGATCTGGTGGTTCATGCAGAACTTCCGACAAACCACGAAACACTGTTGCACAGATCTGGTCGGACGGGTCGCGCTGGGCGCAAAGGTGTCAGCGCGCTGATTGTTCCTCCTGCCGCACGCAAGAAAGCCCAACGCATCCTGAGCCAGGCTAAGTTGACGGCCAAATGGTCTGACGCCCCTTCTGCGGATGCGGTACGGGCGCAGGATGAAGACCGGATGTTGGCTGATCCATCCTGGCATCAGGAGATTTCAGACCAGGAGAGCGCGTCTGTCGAAAAGCTGGTTGAAAAGTTTTCGACTGAACAAATCGCGGCGGCTTATCTGCGACTTTATGCCAGCCGCCATTCTGCCCCGGAAGACCTGTCGGCGGCCCCTGAAAAGCCAGCCCCGCGGGCAGCGTTTGGTCCGAGCGTTTGGTTCTCTGTCGCCGGTGGTCGCGCGGACAACGCGGAGCCGCGCAGGTTGTTGCCAATGGTGTGCAAAGCCGGTGGGATCACCAAAGAAGCTGTCGGCGCGATTAGAATCCAGCAAGAGGCCAGCTTCGTGGAAATTCGCGAAGCTGACGCGCCACGATTTATGGAAAAAATCGGGGAGCCGATGCGCATAGAAGGCGCGGAGGTCAAAAAGCTTGATCAGCCACCGTCTGATACTCGCGGACCGAAACAACATCGCGGCAAGCCCGTTCCGGATCGGGGTAAATCGGGAAAACCCGGTGCCGCCCGAAAAACGCCAAAGTCCGAGACTGGCGCACCGATTGATTGGAATGATGCCCCGGAGCCAAAATCAAAGAAACCAAAGAAGCCAGCTTTCAAAGGGTCGCCGAAACACGCGAAGGCCAAACCAAAGTCCATTGCGGAACCCTTTAAGGCGAAGCCAGACGGCAAACGGGCGGCACCGAGTCGTGACCGCACAGGTGATGCAAAACCTGACAACGCTCGCAAATCCGATGGCAAGGGGAAGGGCAAAAAGCCTTTCCCGCGTAAGAAGCCCGGTGGAAAATTTGATCCGCGCGATCCAAAAAGCAGGGGACCCCGCAAACCGAAACCTAAGTCATAGGATTGGTGCGCGCCGCAACGTGCTACCAATCATGTCGTTCGTAGCTGTTCATGTCGTAAGAGCTTTCGGATTGTTCTGAAGAGCTTGAGACATCCTCCTGCATGACATCATCGTTTTCCCCGTCACCTTCGTCAGCGTCGTTATCGCCATTTGATGTCCAGCCTGAGACGTCATTTTCGCTCTCTTGGTTTTCGGCCATATAGATTTCATCAGACCCATCGTTTTGGCTGGATCGCGCGTCGATATCCCCAACTTCGATGGTGAAGCTTTGTGTCTCTTGGAAAGTTTGGCCGTTAAAGGCTTGGCTCGAGTATGAAAGCTCAGCTGTGATTTCGCCTTCAAACCCAAGCGGTGGTGAGATTTCGATCAGATCGAGGTTCCAACCGGTCAAGTTCAACTCACCGCCGTTTGAAACTGCAGAATTGTCCCCTGAAACCAGTATGGTGTCCGCGGGCAATCCGGACATGCTGATCACCGTGCCGTCGGCACTATTGAGCCCGTCGATTTTGATCTGAAGCGTTTCGCTTTCATCAACCGCCAATTCGTTGGAGGCTTGCACAAGTTCGCGCCCGTCGATGCCCGGGCCTTCCCATTCGAGTTTCAGGCCAGCATGGCCATAGTTTTCAAAATACCGGACTTCAATATGATGGGTGCCAGGTTCTAGATCGATCTCACCAGACCGGGTTCGAAAGCCGTGCAGGCCGTCATTGTCGACAACTTCGACTCCATTTACAAACAAGACCACGCCGTCGTCCCCACCGATGAAGAAATCGAAAGTACCCCCTTCTTCAACATTAATTTCGCCGGTAATTTTTGCCCCGAACGTGTCTCGGGAGCCGCCCTCCCAGAAAGAGTTGCTGCTGTTGGTATAGTTAACCTCGCCGACCACTTCCTCATGGGTTGGATCTGCGTTCCAGTCGATTTGATCCAGCTCCCGAATGCTGTGATTTACGTCGAAATAGCTGGCGTGAAACCCGCTACCGATTTCAACGACGGGGGGCTCAATCACAGCGGGGTTCACAGTAAAGTCCAGCGGTTCGGAGACCTGGACAACGTCGCCATTTCCCTGCGGAACAGATGTCACGACAGATGCCTGAACGTCGCCTGTAAACTCAACCGGCGGCGTGATCGAAAGCAGGGACGTGTCCCAATCGGAAATGTCCGCAGTCCCATCAGGTCCAACAACAACTGTTTGGTCGCCTGCATGTAAAACAGTTCCCGCGGGCAAGCCGGTGATCGTTTGAGAGACAGTGCTAGGATCGATCCCGTCGGGTATTTCCGCATCAAGCTGAACAGCCATCGGCATGCCATTGACCGTTTGCAAATCGGAATGGTCAGGGCTGCGAACCAATTCGCGACCGTCCAGTCCCGGACCCTCCCATTCTAGTTTTAGACCTGCATGACCGTAATTTTCAAAGTAGCGAACCTCGATCGAATGGGTGCCGGGTTCAAGGTCAATCTCGCCGCTGCGGGTTCGAAAGCCGTGCAAACCATCATTGTCGATCACTTCGACGCCGTTCACGAAAAGAACAACACCGTCATCACCGCCAATATGGAAATTGAATGTACCCCCTTCTTCAACATCGATGTTGCCGGTGATCTTCGCACCAAACGTGTCTTTTGATCCACCGTCCCAGAAGGAATTGCCGCTGTTTTTGTAATTTACGTCAGAAACGATTTCTTCATGGGTTGCTTGACTATCCCAATCGATCTGGTCCAATCGCCGCAAAGAGTGGTCAACGTCGAAATAGCTGGCATGAAAGCCAGACCCCAGATCAAGGCTTGGCATTTCAACAACGCCTATTTCAAAGCTCTCGGTTACCTGTGCGCCTGCGCTGTCGATTGCCGTTATTTGAAGCGGAATGGACGCTGCATCCGCCCGATCAAGCGAAACACCTTCCTTCAGTTTTATCTGACCAATTTCGACCTCAAAGCGATCATCGGACAGAATGAATTCATGCGTGTCGCCCGCATCGGGATCGACAACTGACAGTCTTCCAACAACAGCACCATCACTGTTTTCCGCAATCGAGGTTTGGGATAAATTCAGCTCGGTTGGGGCGGCATTCGTTGGACCTTCTGGTGCCTCACCAAATCTGGGTTCTGCTTGTTGCTGAGTTTGCGTTTCCGGTTCGGAATTGGTTTCTGTCCCTGATGGCCCCTGTGGTGGAGGAGTTTGTGCGCCTTCTTCGGCTGCGTTATCGGGCCGGACGGAATCTGACCCTCGCTCATCACGGCCATTTCCTGACCTTGGGCTTGATTGGACTTCGTCTGGATCAGAATCCGCTGGCTGTGCGTTTGATTGAGCTTCCGCCTCAGGTGTCGGCGTTTGATCATCGTTATATTCAGACGCAATTGTTGACGATTTCTGGCCACCGTCGGCATCGTCTGTTTCAACCCGCTGGCCTTCGTGATCCTTGCCGTAATGCAGCGAACTGCGGGACGGGTCTTCGGGGTTTTCCTGTGTTCCTGAGCTGGCGTCTTCCACCGCCTTCTTCTTCTCATTTCCCGAGTTTTCGGAATTTGGATCCGCCGAAAAATCGTCTTCGAATTGTTCATCCATTTCGGAACATCCTCGCAACAACAATTGCGCAACCATTTCGAGGTTTGGAGAACGGATTATTAAAATGAACTGGTGGACTGTCGAAAATTTGAAACAGACTGAACCGAGTTTTCGCAGGGCGGTTAAGGAATTGCCAAATTGAATCGTGCGATTGCTGCAACCCCAAGAAATGTAGAGTTCACCGTGACTGCTTTTTCCCAGATCATTGACGGCAAGATCGTACGCAAACCGGCAAATGGTCCGGCAGTTATTGCTGCGACGCTGTCGTTGAACTTGTTGGCTTTGGTGCTTCCGATTGTCGTGCTGCAACTGTTTGATCGTGTCATTCCATATGCTGCAACTGAAACGCTGTTTTTTCTTTTTCTGGGTTTGTGCGCCGCGACCGTGTTCGAATTTGTGCTCAAATGGGCCAGGATCGTTTTGCTGACCGCTGAGGGTGAGCGGTTCGAGACAGAATTAAGCGCGCATTTTCTAAAACGAACGCTGAACGCAAAGCCCGATCAGTATCGCAAGACGACAACAGCGGAGCATCTGGACCGGTTTGGCGCGATTGCGCAATTGCGGTCTTACTACTCAGGCCAAGGTCGAATTTTGGCGATAGATCTTCCGTTTACAGCCGTGTTTGTTGTTTTGATCGGTCTGATTGGCGGCTGGCTTGTGCTGGTCCCGATTGCCAGTTGCATACTTTTGCTGATGTTCAAAATCGCACTGCAACATGCGCAAACCACGATCTTTGACAAACGAAACCTGCTGGATGCGCGGCGATATTCGTTCCTGATCGAAGTGCTTGGCCAAATCTCTACTGTGAAAGCCAACACGATGGAGCCGCAAATGGTCCGTCGCTATGAGCTTTTGCAGGACCAAACGGTCGATATCAGTCGGCGTCTCATCAAGTTCACCGGGTTTTCGCAATCTTTTGGTGCGCTGTTCTCGCAATTGTCGATTGCCGCAATGGGGCTTTATGGCGGGTATCTGATCATTCAGGGCAATATCGGGATCGCCGAATTGGCCGCATGCATGCTGCTAAATGGGCGGACAACCCAGCCACTTCTGAAATTGCTTGGGCAATGGGCGCAATCCGAAAATGTGGCGGCCTCAATGTCAAAGATCGGCGACGCAGTCGCGATCGAACAAACCAATCCAAAAAGTAGCAACGCGGCATCGATTAGCGGTCATATCAAGATGCAAAACGTGCGTCTCAAACATCCGACCAGGACCGAAAACCTGTTCACAGGTGTCGATTTGGATCTGCTGCCCGGTCAAGTTCTGGCGATCCTTGGGGCTGATGGTGCAGGCAAATCGTCATTTATGCGACTTCTTCTGGCGGAACAAACTGCCACGGAGGGTCGCGTTTTGATCGACGGCAGGCCACCTGCCAAAATCGCTGATCTTCGTGGGGAAAACGGCCTTGTCTATATTGACCATTCTCAGGTGGTTTTTCCGGGGTCTATTCTTGACAATATTTCTGCGTTTGGGGATGGGGACGCCAAACGGCGCGCCTTGGCGTTGTCCACCGCATTGGGGTTGGAGCAGACGGTTCACCGTTTGCCGCTTGGATATAACTCGCAAATTCAAAACAGCCCTGAGATCGCGAACAACCCGGCTTTCCTACAACTCGCATCAATCATCAGGGCGCTCACGCTTCGGCCGAAGATATTGCTCCTTAACAACGTGACCACTGCGCTGGATTCAAAAACCTGCGATGCGTTTGCCGCCGAACTGGCAAAGCGAAAGGGAGAGATGACAATCATCTTGGCAAGCCGGGACGACCGGTTATTGCAGCTGTCTGATGCGTTTGTCCAACTTGATACAGACCAGTCCGTCACAACCGAAAAATGGGTTGAGGATGTGAGCGACACAGAATTTGAAAATGCGGCACGCTTGGCCCGACCTCAGAAGGGGGCGGCATAATGGATATCGCACTCAATTCAGGCATGTCCCTGTTGAAGACTCTCATTTCGGCTGCTGGCTGGCACGGCAATGACCGAAGGCTGTTTGAGGCGGTTCCGCATATGTCGGACAGGCTCAAACCCTCTGATTTGATCCGGACGCTGGAAAATTTGGGGGTTCCGGTAACGTCAACAAATTGTGCGCTTCGTGATGTGACAAAGGATGATTGCCCCGCGTTATTCGTCAACAAGTCGGGGAAGGCGATCGCGATCCTGGATGCGCGTCCTGGTGAGGTTTTTGCTGCAGATGCTGATCAAAAAGACGGGTCCTGGCAGCCAACAACGCGCGCGCGCGGTCAGTTGGTGCGGTTGGAACGCTTCGACCTTCGGTCCGAAGAGGTCACGTTTGAGACCTTTTGGAGTGTCTCCAGCGGGTTCAAAGGTATGCTGTCGTGGTTGGTGTTGTCGTCGTTCATGACAAACGTCATGGGACTGGCCACGCCGCTGCTGATCATGATCATTTACGATAGGGTCATCCCCTCCGGGTCTGTCGACCTTGTGGTGACATTGGCTTTCGCGGTGGCGATTATTTTGGTTACGGACGCGTGTTTCCGCTACGCCCGAACCAGCGCTGTGGCCTATATGGGCAGCGTGATAGAGCGGCGCTTGGGCCTAGCATTGTTCCGAAAACTGATGGGTTTGCCGATTGACCAGATCCAAAAGTCCGACGTTGAACAACAGATTTCGCGGTTCAAGCAGTTTGAAAGTCTACGGGATTTCTTTACGGGGCAGATTCTAACAACGCTTCTGGATTTGCCGTTCACCTTAATTTTCTTCGCCGTACTTGCTGTTCTGGCACCGCAGGTTTCATTGTTAATCCTTGGATTGGGTTTGGTATTCGCGATCGCCACGGCAATAATCTTGCCGATCCAAAAGAACCTCAATGCGGTTGCCGCCAGTGACAAAAATCTGCTGCAAAGCCATGTTTTTGAGACGGCGAAAAACCAACATGCGATCCAGAGGCTTGGCTTGTCCGAGACGTGGAGCGACAAGAACGCGATTTTGGTTCGAAAGGCCGCACAAAGTTCGCGTAAGGCCACAAGCTTTCAGTTGATCAGTCAAAGTTTCGGCCAAAGCATCATGACCGTCGCGGGGATCGGGGCAATTGTTCTGAGTACGAAAAGTGCGATCAATGGCGACATGTCATTTGGGGCCCTGATCGCGGTGATGTCGCTTGTCTGGAAAATCCTGACGCCGCTGCAATCGCTCTTTTCAAACGCGGCTCAGGTTTCGTCTTTCTTGACCAACCGCAATCAAAGCGACCGGGTACTAGGCCTTCCGCAAGAAATGGTGCGCGGCGCGGCCCAGTCTCATCAGAAAAGCTTCGAGGGGAAAATCTCGATCACAGGGGTTACGCATCGATACCCTCAGGCGACCTCTCCGGCATTGTCCCAAATTTCCCTGGAATTTGAGGCGCGTGACTTAGTGATTATTTGTGGGGACAACAGCAGCGGGAAGACAACGCTCTTCAATTTGATCTGTGGTTTCTATCAACCAACTGTCGGCTCAGTACAGCTTGATGACATCAACATACGCCAAATCGCGGTCGATGACCTCAGGCAATCCATCGCATACAGCCAGTCCAGGCCCGAGCTGTTTTACGGCACCATTTTTCAGAATTTCCGGCTCGCAAGTCCGTCCATTCAAAAGCACGAGGCCGAGCATGCGATTGAGCAGATGGATCTTTCCGCTGATGTCAGCCATTTCGAAGACGGAATTGATACACGCCTGTCTGAATCTTTTCGGTCCACCCTGCCAACACCGACGCTCAGGGCGCTCACACTGGCGCGGACCTTTGTGCAAGACAAACCAGTTTGTTTGCTAAACGAACCTTTGGCGGGGCTGGATCAACAGCGCCGGAAAGCTTTGATTGCTTTGATCACAAGTCTCAAAGGGTCTCGAACGATCGTAATCGCGACCCAGGACCCCGCACTTTTGCACCTGGGTGACCACTTTGTTTTCCTCGATCAGGGTCGGGTTGTCGTCAATGACAAGGGGCAAACAGGTCGGAAAAAACTCACCGCTATGCTGAACCGGAATGGAGACCGTTAAAATGATGTTCTTTCGACGAAAAGCAGCAGGTTCAGGTATTTTTGCAGACCGGGAAAAAGCGCGAAAGGACAAGGGGCCCAAGATCGCGTCGATGATCATCTTGACGATTTTCGGGTTCCTATTGGCCAATGTCGTTTTGGCAGCAAAAACAAGTATTCCGGAACTTACCCGCGCTGCCGGGGAAATCATCCCACAAGGGCATTTCTTGCAGGTAGAAAGTACGCAATCCGGGATTGTCGCCACTGTTCTTGTTCAGGAAGGGCAGGAGATCGAAGCGGGGCAAATCCTCACTATTCTGTCCTCGCCGGAAATTGATCAAGGCCTGCAGGATATTGAACAAGAGATTGCAACAGGCGCGGCCAAGATCGTCGGTTTTGACGCGGTCGTAACTGCGATTTCGAACGCAGTTGAAAGTGGATCAGTTGAACAGAACGGAACTGCGACGGAGAACGTGGCGTTTTCGAATGCGCGAATCCGGCTCTTTTTTGCCCAGCAGGAGGTTCAATCCGGCGTTGTAGAGTCGTTGCGTCGCAACGTGACCGTCCTTGAAGAAGCCGCGAAGATTGTAGCCACGCGGGCGACAAGCCGTGCTGCGCGGATCAAAGAGCTTGAAGAGCTGTTTGAGAAACGACTGGTCACGGTCCGCGAATACGAGGAGCGACGTGATAAATTTGATGAACTGCAAGCCGCGCAATTGACCGCCAAGTTGAAACTTGCGGACGCCCGCAAGGAATTGCGGTTGGCCGAAGCCGCACTTGCAGAAAATCGGTTGTCCCTGGAAGAGGAATATATCGAAAAGCTTTTTGATTTGAACCAGAACCAACTTGCCCTGACCTTGAAACAGACCGCGTTGCAGGCGCAAGCTGAGCGATTGAAAATCCGTTCGCCTGCGGCTGGCGTGCTGCATTCGATTTCGTTCCCAAGCCCAGGCGAGGTGATCGAACTAGGGGAAACCTTGTTTGAAATCCTGCCACGTGCCGAAGATTTGGTGGCCGAGATTAGAATTGGCGCAAACGATATTGGCCATATCAAAATGGGCGCCACGGTTTCACTGAAGCTTGATACCTACGATCCTCGGCGTTACGGCAAAATCACAGGCCATGTCGCAAGCATTTCGCCAAAAATCCTGATCGATACTGTGACGGGGGAGGAGTATTTTCGCGCGACCGTCATCCTCGATTCCGATACGATCGGACGAGGGAAATGGCAGCGCGATCTTCGGGCGGGCATGTCCACGTCTGCCGAAATAGTGACCAGTGAACGAACTGTGATGGCCTACCTTCTCAAACCTATCCAACGCTCCTTCGAAAGCGCGTTCGGCGAACGGTGAGCGGAAAATCTTGACCTAAGTACTTGATGGCCCCTTGGTCAAGAAGGAGCGCTTGGTCTTTCCCGCTCCGGCGCGGAGGCAATCAGATTGTGTGGGCGCGTCGTCGTTGAAGTCTTGCAATCCCGCCATGCGCACCGTATTTGCCAAGTAGATTGATCACTCGGAGACCGCAGACATGGCAATTACAAATCCAGCGCAGTTTATTCAGCAAGTTCGCGCTGAGGTTTCCAAAATCGTTTGGCCAACACGCCGCGAGGTTTTGTTGACGACGGTCATGGTGTTCATCATGGCGACACTGACTGCGATTTTCTTTTCGCTGGTTGATCTGGGTATCCGCAGCGGCCTGAGCGGGATTTTCGGACTGTTTTGAAAACTTCGAATTGCATCGCATTTTCGGTCTGAACCCCTTGAATCTATGAGGTTCGACGCGTAAAGCAGCCATCAACACGAACACATAGCGCGTATCGATTCGAGATGCGCGCTGTTTTCGTTTCGGCGGGTCGCAGCGGCAACCCATTGTTTGAATTGGAATAACCCTGCACATGCAGGCAACATCAGAGGTCGGTTTAACATGGCAAAACGGTGGTATTCGGTTTCTGTACTCTCGAATTTCGAGAAGCGGATTGCCGAGCAGATCCGTCAATCTATCGAAGAGAACGGACTTCAGGACGATATCGATGAGGTTCTGGTTCCGACCGAAGAAGTGATTGAGATCCGTCGCAACAAGAAAGTCACCGCCGAGCGTCGGTTCATGCCGGGCTACGTTCTTGTGCATATGGAAATGTCTGATCGCGGATACCACCTGATCAACTCGATCAACCGGGTTACAGGGTTTTTGGGACCGCAAGGCAAGCCGATGCCAATGCGGGATGCTGAAGTGAACGCGATTTTGAACCGTGTTGAAGAAGGTGCCGAAGCACCGCGCTCCACGATTGTGTTTGACGTCGGTGAAAATGTTGCCGTGACAGACGGCCCGTTCGAAGGCTTCTCTGGCATGGTTGAAGAAGTTGATGACGAGCAGCAGCGCCTGAAGGTGACTGTCTCGATCTTTGGCCGGGCAACCCCGGTTGAATTGGAATTCACGCAGGTTACGAAACAGACCTGAGTGCATCTTGTGGGAGGTACGCTGCGCGCGCGGAGCAAGCCGGACCACTATAACGAAAAGCTAAGGGTCGCGACCCGAAGCGAGTTGAAAAAGGAGAGGCCCCATGGCCAAGAAAATCGCTGGCACGATGAAGCTGCAGGTTCCTGCAGGTCAAGCCAACCCATCCCCACCCGTAGGTCCTGCATTGGGTCAACGCGGCATCAACATCATGGAATTCTGCAAAGCCTTTAACGCAAAAACTGCAGATCTGGAGCCAGGTGCGCCTTGCCCAACCGTGATCACATATTACCAGGACAAGTCGTTCTCTATGGATATCAAGACGCCACCTGCGTCTTACTTCCTGAAGAAAGCGGCAAAGCTGAAGTCCGGTGCAAAAACACCATCACGCGAAATCGTGGGTTCGGTCACAACCAAGCAGCTGCGCGAGATCGCAGAAGCGAAGATGAAAGATCTGAACGCCAATGATATCGACGGCGCAATGCTGATCATCGCGGGCTCTGCTCGCTCTATGGGCATCGAGGTGAAGTAATGGCAAAGCACGGAAAACGCACAACTGCCGCACGTGAGCAGTTCGCAGGAAAAAAAGACGTCACTGTTGAAGAAGCTGTGGCGCTGGTCAAAAACAACGCGAAAGCCAAATTTGACGAAACCGTTGAGATCGCGATGAACTTGGGTGTTGATCCACGTCACGCAGACCAAATGGTTCGTGGTGTTGTCGCACTGCCAAACGGCACAGGTAAAACTGTTCGTGTGGCTGTTTTTGCACGTGACGCGAAAGCCGAAGAAGCAAAAGCTGCGGGCGCGGATATTGTCGGTGCAGAAGACCTGATGGAAATCGTACAAGGCGGCAAGATCGAGTTTGATCGCTGCATTGCGACCCCTGACATGATGCCGATCGTTGGCCGACTGGGTAAAGTTCTGGGCCCACGTAACCTGATGCCAAACCCAAAAGTTGGCACGGTGACAATGGACGTCAAAGCGGCTGTTGAAGCGGCCAAGGGCGGCGAAGTTCAGTTCAAGGTCGAAAAAGCTGGTGTTGTTCATGCCGGTATCGGCAAAGCTTCTTTCTCCGAAGATAAGCTTGTTGAGAACGTAAAAGCCTTCGTTGGCGCGGTTTCCAAGGCAAAACCGTCCGGGTCAAAAGGCTCTTACATGAAGAAAATCGTCGTCAGCTCCACAATGGGGCCGGGCGTTTCGATTTCTGTCGACAACGCGACTGGCAACTAGTTTCAGGCGTTATAGTTTCCATTTCGGAAACAATTGCGAGATTAGGCGGGCTTTGGCCCGCCTTTTTTTGTTCTGTCGGCAACAATCTGCATCCCGGTCACAAATGCCATATTTATGACCGAATTGTTAAGAAAATCGCGACTAAAGTTAAGAGAATCTCTTGCGCAACAATGCAGTAACCAAAATCTTGGAGTCGACGCCAAATGCCATTTCTACTCAGTGGATATAAATGGGGAACACCCGCATACGGGGAAGCCAGTGGGCCGGTTTATTGGTCATCAGATGTAAGTGCCGCCAATGGGTTGGACTATAATACAACCTCTTATAGCGATGCGAACTTCAATACGGAGATACAACAAGCCTTCGACGCTTGGGAAAATATCTCTGGTGTAGATTTTGAGCAGGCAACCGCGGCGAACCCGGCGGTTTTGACTGTTGGGATGGGATCTTTGCCAGGGGATACCGTCGGACAGGCGTTTATTTCCTTTCAAGATCTTCCAACTGTTGATCAGATCATTTCGGTCGATATCACGATGGACAGCGATGAGTTCTGGTCACCGGAGGGCGATGTCGGAACGCTTGATTTCTACGCTGTGCTTTTGCACGAGATCGGGCATGGCATCGGTCTTGACCATGTCAATGATATTACAGAGATCATGAACCCATTCGTTGCGGGTGATACGCTGGGAACAGGCGATATCGAAGGCGCGCAGGAGATCTATGGTGACGCGTCCGGTGGTGGCGATCCAGGTGGTGGCGGCCTCGGCCCAACCGGCGGCACATTAAGCGATGACGGTGGCAGCAGCGGCGGCGCAGCCGCGTTCCTCGGACTTGGATTGATCGGGATTGTTGCAGCATTGATCGGTGCGTTTACCGGCGGCGGTGCGGCAGCGGGTCTGGTTGTTTTGGCCGGGGAAAAAGCACCGGAAGACGAAGACGACGAATATACCGGGGAAGTTCGCACTGACCTGCACCAGCTTTTCGCGACAGCAGAAGCAGCGGAAGCGGCGCATCACCATCATGACGGGTGCCACTCGGAAGGTTCGTCCTTGCACGACATTATTCCGGCTATCCCGGTTGCGGAAGCCGTGTGCGCAAGCTGCGGCCACGCGGGCTGCACCACATGCGGTCAGGAAGAAAATGACGTCGGTGAAATTGCGTCTTTGCTTGATTTGATCCCAGCCACAGAGATGACCGAAATCCCTTGTGATACTTGCGGAATGCCGGGATGTGGCACATGTTCTCAGGAAGAGACTGCGGAGGACCTTGTGCTAATTTAGAAATTAGCGCAAAATCCCGCTCAGACCCCTTCACATCTTGGGAAAAACCCATTAACAGCCCCCTATTGGCCCGTCGTTAGATTCGTACGGGCCTTTATTCGTCCGAGACGGTGGGTGGCGTCAGCCTTAATTTTCCTGCCTGAGACGGGTTCAGACCAGTATTTCCGCGGGTGAAAGCTCCGGGTGGTTATGTGACCCCGTTAATCGTGCGGACCAAACCACCGGAGCAATCCGGTTAGACTGAGCCGGGGAAATTTCCCCATAATTGGAGTAAAACTGTGGATAGAGCCCAGAAAGAAAAATTGGTCGAAGAGCTCGGCCAAATCTTTGAAAGCTCTGGCGTTGTGGTTGTAAGCCACTACGAAGGTCTTACGGTTGCTGAGATGCAAGATCTCCGGGGTCGCATGCGCGAAGCCGGTGGGTCTGTGCGTGTCGCCAAGAACAGGCTCGCCAAAATCGCTCTTGAGGGTCAGCCATGCGCAAGCATCGCTCAATACCTCAATGGCATGACCGTTCTCGCCTATTCGGAAGACCCTGTGGCAGCTGCCAAAGTGGTTAACGACTACGCCAAGGAAAATGACAAGTTGTCGATCCTGGGCGGTGCAATGGGCGAAAGCGCGTTGGACGTCGCTGGTGTCAAAGCTGTGGCTGCTATGCCGTCTCGCGAGGAGCTTATTGCTTCCATCGTGGGCTGCATCGGGTCGCCTGCTTCTGGCCTTGCCGGCGCAATTGGCGCACCTGCATCGAACGTGGCAAGCATTCTCAGCACCATCGAGGAGCGCGCAGAAGCTGCGTAAACCTCGGCAAGATTTTCGTGGGTTGAAAAACACACGTTGGAACACATCTTAATAGAACGGAAACAGTATAATGGCTGATCTGAAAAAACTGGCAGAAGAGATTGTTGGTCTTACCCTTCTCGAAGCACAAGAACTGAAAACCATCCTCAAAGACGAGTATGGCATCGAACCTGCAGCCGGTGGCGCAGTAATGATGGCTGGTCCAGCTGGCGGCGACGCTGGCGGTGCAGCTGAAGAAAAATCTGAATTTGACGTTGTTCTGGTCGCTGCTGGCGCACAGAAAATCAACGTCATCAAAGAGGTTCGCGCCATCACTGGTCTGGGCCTGAAAGAAGCAAAAGAGCTTGTTGAAGCTGGCGGCAAAGCTGTCAAAGAAGGCGTCGACAAAGCTGAAGCAGAAGACATCAAAGGCAAGCTGGAAGCAGCTGGCGCAGAAGTCGAGCTTAAGTAATTCGGGCGCAGCGTTGCTGCGACCCTAAAAAGATAGCTGGATCCGGTGTATTTCCGGGTCCGGCTTTCCGCGTCTCAGAGAGGGCCTTTTCCACCAAAGGTCTTTTCTAAGGAGCGGTTACGGTTCGGGAGCACGCCCGTGGGACGGCGCGCAGGTATTGAACCAGACCCCCTTGATCCAAGTGGCATGTCCTCCGGCCCCGGGGGGAGGTGACCCGAGGAAACTGAAAGGCTGAGACGAGCATGGCTCAAACATACGTTGGTCAAAAACGCATCCGTAAATATTTTGGCAAAATCCGCGAAGTACTGGAGATGCCAAACCTCATAGAAGTACAAAAATCCTCCTACGACCTGTTCCTGAAATCCGGCGACACGCTGGAGCCAATGGACGGCGAAGGCATCAAAGGTGTTTTCCAGTCGGTCTTCCCGATCAAGGATTTCAACGAGACCGCCATTCTTGAGTTCGTGAAATACGAGCTGGAAGAACCGAAATACGATGTTGAGGAATGTCAGCAGCGCGACATGACCTATTCAGCCCCGCTGAAGGTCACTCTGCGCCTGATCGTGTTTGATATCGATGAAGATACAGGTGCGAAATCCGTCAAAGACATTAAAGAACAAGACGTCTTCATGGGCGACATGCCTTTGATGACCCCGAACGGGACGTTCATTGTGAACGGCACCGAGCGTGTGATCGTATCCCAGATGCACCGCTCCCCCGGTGTGTTCTTTGATCACGACAAAGGCAAAACCCATTCATCCGGCAAACTTCTGTTTGCATGCCGCATTATCCCCTATCGCGGCAGCTGGCTGGACTTTGAATTCGACGCCAAAGATATCGTGTTCGCGCGGATCGACCGCCGCCGGAAACTTCCTGTTTCGACCCTGCTTTATTCGCTGGGCATGGATCAGGAAGCGATCATGGATGCCTATTATGACACCGTGACATTCCGCGAAGTGAAGAAAAAGGGCTGGGCCACCAAGTTCTTCCCAGAGCGCGTTCGCGGCACCAAGCCAACTGAAGATATCATCGACGCCAAAACCGGCGAAGTGATTGCGGAAGCTGGCAAGAAAGTCACGCCACGTGCGGTCAAGCAATTGATCGATGACGGCAAGGTCAACGAAATCCTGCTGCCATTTGAAGGCATCATTGGCCGTTTTGTCGCCAAAGACATCATCAACGAAGAAACCGGTGAGATCTGGGTCGAAGCGGGTGATGAGCTGACTTGGGAACTCGACAAGAACGAAGAAGTTGTTGGCGGGACGCTGAAGACATTGCTCGACAATGGCGTGAAAGAAATCCCGGTTCTCGACATCGATAACATCAATGTTGGGCCTTACATCCGCAACACAGTTGCCGTGGACAAAAACTACGGCCGCGACACGGCGCTGATGGATATCTACCGCGTGATGCGTCCGGGCGAGCCACCCACCGTTGAAGCAGCGTCCGCGCTGTTTGATACGTTGTTCTTCGATAGCGAGCGGTATGACCTGTCTGCCGTTGGACGTGTGAAGATGAACATGCGTCTTGATCTAGATGCCGAAGACACCGTGCGCACATTGCGTAAGGAAGACATCGTTTCCTGCATCAAAGCGCTGGTAGACCTGCGCGATGGCCGCGGTGACGTGGACGACATCGACCACCTTGGGAACCGCCGTGTGCGGTCCGTCGGTGAATTGATGGAGAACCAATACCGCGTGGGCCTTCTGCGTATGGAGCGCGCGATCAAAGAGCGTATGTCCAGCGTCGAGATCGACACTGTGATGCCGCAAGATCTGATCAACGCGAAACCAGCGGCTGCGGCTGTTCGTGAATTCTTCGGCTCCAGCCAGCTGTCGCAGTTCATGGACCAAACAAACCCGCTGTCAGAAGTGACGCACAAGCGTCGTTTGTCCGCGTTGGGCCCAGGCGGTCTGACCCGCGAACGTGCAGGGTTTGAGGTGCGCGACGTGCATCCGACCCACTATGGCCGGATGTGTCCGATTGAAACGCCGGAAGGGCCGAATATCGGTCTGATCAACTCTCTCGCAACATTTGCGCGTGTGAACAAGTACGGCTTCATCGAAACGCCATATCGTAAAGTGGTTGACGGTCAGGTGACGGACGAAGTCCAATACATGTCCGCCACGGAAGAAATGCGTCACACTGTGGCGCAGGCCAACGCGAACCTTGATGACAACATGAAATTCGTCAACGATCTGGTGTCGACACGCCAGTCCGGCGAATACATGCTGCAATCAAACGCGAATGTTGACCTGATCGACGTGTCACCGAAGCAGTTGGTGTCCGTTGCGGCGTCTCTGATCCCGTTCCTGGAAAATGACGATGCGAACCGGGCCTTGATGGGCTCGAACATGCAACGTCAGGCGGTTCCGCTTCTGCAAGCCGATGCACCTTATGTGGGCACCGGTATTGAAGGCGTGGTTGCAACCGACTCTGGTGCGGCCATTCAAGCGGCACGCGGCGGTATCATCGACCAAGTCGATGCAACGCGGATGGTTGTGCGTGTAACCGATGCTCTGGAAGCCGGTGATCCGGGCGTGGACATCTACCGTCTGCGTAAATTCCAGCGCTCGAACCAAAACACCTGCATCAACCAGCGCCCGCTGGTGAAAGTGGGTGACAAGGTTGTCAAAGGTGAGGTCATAGCCGATGGTCCGTCCACCGATATGGGTGAACTGGCACTTGGTAAAAACGTGCTCGTCGCGTTTATGCCTTGGAACGGTTACAACTACGAGGATTCCATCCTGATCTCCGAGCGGATTGCCCGTGACGACGTCTTCACCTCGATCCATATCGAGGAATTTGAAGTCGCCGCCCGTGACACGAAGCTTGGCCCAGAGGAAATCACACGCGACATTCCAAACGTTGGCGAAGAAGCTTTGCGCAACCTCGACGAGGCTGGCATCGTCTATATCGGTGCCGACGTGGAGCCGGGTGACATTCTGGTCGGTAAGATCACACCAAAAGGCGAAAGCCCGATGACACCGGAAGAAAAGCTTCTGCGTGCGATCTTTGGTGAGAAAGCTTCCGACGTGCGTGACACATCTTTGCGTGTGAAGCCGGGTGATTTCGGAACGGTTGTTGAGGTCCGCCTCTTTAACCGTCACGGCGTTGAGAAGGACGAGCGTTCGCTGCAAATCGAACGTGAGGAAATCGAGCGTCTGGCCCGTGACCGCGACGATGAAATGGGCATTCTGGACCGCAACATCTACGCGCGTCTGAAAACCATCATTTCTGGCAAGAAAGCCGTCAAAGGTCCGAAAGGTGTCCCCTCCAACGTGGATATCACAGACGATCTGCTGGAAACGCTGAGCCGTGGCCAGTGGTGGCAGCTTGCCCTGTCTGACGAGAAAGATGCCTCCGAAGTGGAAGCTCTGAACGCGCAATACGAGGCACAGAAACGTGCCCTGGAAGCCCGTTTTGAAGACAAGGTCGAGAAGGTTCGCCGCGGCGACGATCTGCCTCCGGGTGTGATGAAAATGGTCAAAGTGTTCGTGGCGGTGAAGCGTAAGCTGCAGCCGGGCGACAAAATGGCCGGTCGTCACGGCAACAAAGGGGTTATCTCCAAAGTTGTGCCGATGGAGGACATGCCGTTCCTTGAGGACGGGACGCCGGTCGACTTCTGTTTGAACCCGCTGGGCGTGCCATCGCGTATGAACGTTGGGCAAATCCTGGAAACGCATATGGGTTGGGCCGCACGCGGTCTGGGCCTGAAGATCGATGATGCGCTGGACGAGTTCAAACGGTCTGGCGACAGTCAACCGGTGCGTGATGCGCTGCAACATGCCTATGGTGACGAGACCTTCCACGACGCGTTTGACGACATGTCTGAGGATGAAATGCTCGAATCTGCGGCTGCTGTACGTCGTGGCGTTCCAATCGCGACGCCGGTTTTCGATGGTGCAAAAGAAGCAGATGTGAACGACGCGCTTGCAAAAGCAGGGTTCGACACATCTGGTCAGTCGGTTCTGTTTGACGGACGCACAGGGGAGCAATTTGCCCGCCCGGTCACGGTCGGCGTGAAGTACCTGCTGAAACTGCACCACCTCGTGGATGACAAAATCCACGCACGTTCCACCGGTCCTTACAGCCTTGTCACGCAGCAACCACTGGGCGGTAAAGCGCAGTTCGGTGGCCAGCGTTTCGGGGAAATGGAGGTCTGGGCACTGGAAGCTTATGGCGCGGCTTACACCCTGCAAGAGATGCTGACTGTGAAGTCGGACGATGTTGCGGGTCGGACGAAAGTCTACGAGAGCATCGTCAAAGGCGAGGACAACTTCGAGGCCGGTGTGCCCGAGTCGTTCAACGTGCTTGTAAAAGAAGTCCGGGGCCTCGGCCTCAACATGGAACTCCTGGATGCGGAGGAGGGGGAATAAGCGCACTGCGCCTCCCCCAACTCTCTCCCACATTATGTAAGGAAAAAGCATGAACCAGGAACTGACAACAAACCCGTTTAACCCAGTGGCAGCGCCCAAGACCTTTGATGAAATCAAAGTGTCGCTGGCCTCCCCTGAGCGTATCTTGTCGTGGTCTTACGGTGAGATCAAAAAGCCGGAAACCATCAACTACCGGACCTTCAAGCCGGAGCGTGACGGTCTTTTCTGCGCGCGTATCTTTGGTCCGATCAAAGACTACGAATGTCTGTGCGGCAAATATAAGCGGATGAAGTATCGCGGCGTTGTCTGCGAGAAATGCGGTGTGGAAGTCACTCTGCAAAAGGTCCGCCGTGAGCGTATGGGCCATATCGAGCTTGCCGCACCAGTGGCACATATCTGGTTCCTCAAGTCGCTTCCGTCCCGGATTGGCCTGATGCTGGATATGACGTTGCGCGATCTGGAACGTATTCTCTACTTTGAGAACTACGTGGTGATCGAACCTGGTCTGACCGACCTGACTTACGGGCAATTGATGTCCGAGGAAGAATTCCTCGACGCGCAAGACGCCTATGGCATGGACGCGTTCACCGCCAATATCGGTGCTGAAGCGATCCGCGAAATGCTTGCCGCAATTGACCTGGAAGCAGAAGCTGATCAGCTGCGCGAAGATCTGAAAGAGGCGACAGGTGAACTGAAGCCCAAGAAGATCATCAAGCGTCTGAAACTGGTCGAGAACTTCCTGGAATCCGGCAACCGTCCGGAATGGATGGTTCTGACCGTCGTGCCCGTGATCCCGCCAGAGCTGCGCCCGTTGGTGCCGCTGGATGGGGGTCGGTTTGCGACGTCTGATCTGAACGACCTTTACCGTCGTGTGATCAACCGGAACAACCGCCTGAAACGTCTGATCGAGCTTCGTGCGCCGGATATCATCGTGCGGAACGAAAAGCGGATGCTGCAGGAATCTGTGGATGCGTTGTTTGACAACGGCCGTCGCGGCCGGACCATCACGGGTGCTAACAAGCGCCCGCTGAAGTCCTTGTCCGACATGCTGAAAGGTAAGCAAGGTCGCTTCCGTCAGAACCTTTTGGGCAAACGCGTCGACTTCTCGGGCCGTTCCGTCATTGTGACGGGTCCGGAGCTGAAATTGCATCAGTGTGGTTTGCCGAAGAAGATGGCGCTGGAGCTGTTCAAGCCGTTCATCTATTCGCGCCTTGAGGCCAAAGGTCTGTCTTCCACTGTGAAGCAAGCCAAGAAGCTGGTCGAAAAAGAGCGTCCGGAAGTTTGGGATATCCTTGATGAGGTTATCCGAGAGCACCCGGTGATGCTGAACCGTGCGCCGACCCTGCACCGTCTTGGCATTCAGGCATTTGAGCCCGTTCTGATCGAAGGTAAAGCCATCCAGCTGCACCCGCTTGTCTGTTCTGCGTTTAACGCCGACTTCGACGGCGACCAAATGGCGGTTCACGTGCCGCTGTCTTTGGAAGCACAGCTTGAAGCCCGTGTTTTGATGATGTCCACGAACAACGTTCTGTCACCGGCCAACGGTGCACCGATCATCGTGCCATCCCAGGACATGATCTTGGGTCTGTACTACATCTCGATGGAACGCGAGGGCATGAAAGGCGAAGGCAAAATCTTTGCCAATGTCGACGAAGTTCAGCACGCTCTGGACGCTGGTGAAGTGCATCTGCACGCCAAGATCCAGGCCCGCTTGCCGCAGATCGACGACGAGGGCAACGAAGTGCTGAAGCGCTTTGAAACCACACCGGGTCGTGTGCGTCTTGGTGCTCTTCTGCCATTGAATGCGAAAGCACCATTCGCGTTGGTGAATCGTCTTCTGCGTAAGAAGGAAGTTCAGCAGGTGATCGACACGGTCTACCGCTACTGTGGTCAGAAAGAGTCTGTTATCTTCTGTGACCAGATCATGACTGTGGGCTTCCGCGAAGCGTTCAAGGCCGGGATTTCCTTCGGGAAGGACGACATGATTGTGCCAGATACCAAATGGCCAATCGTTGACGGCACGCGTGAGCAGGTCAAAGAGTTCGAACAGCAATACATGGATGGTCTGATCACCCAGGGTGAGAAGTACAACAAAGTGATCGATGCCTGGTCGAAATGTAACGACCAAGTCACCGATGCGATGATGTCCAACATCTCAAGCACAGGTCGCGACGATGCCGGCGCTGAGAAAGAGCCGAACTCGGTCTATATGATGGCGCATTCCGGTGCGCGTGGTTCTGTCACGCAGATGAAGCAGCTGGGCGGTATGCGCGGTTTGATGGCCAAGCCAAATGGCGAGATCATCGAGACGCCGATCATCTCCAACTTTAAGGAAGGTCTGACCGTTCTTGAGTACTTCAACTCCACCCACGGTGCCCGGAAGGGTCTGTCGGATACGGCGTTGAAGACAGCGAACTCTGGTTACCTGACACGTCGTTTGGTCGACGTGGCCCAGGATTGCATCGTGCGTATGCATGATTGTGGGACTGAGAACTTCATCAATGCACAATCTGCGATCAATGATGGGGAAGTCATTTCTTCCATCGGCGAGCGTTTGTTGGGCCGGACGGCCGCCGAGGATATCCTCGTGCCGGGTACAGATGAAGTGCTGGTTGCGCGTGGTGAGCTGATTGACGAACGGAAGGCAGATGCAATCGATGCAGCTGATATTCCAACAGCCAAGATGCGTTCGCCGCTGACATGTGAAGCGGAAGAAGGCGTGTGCGCCATGTGCTATGGTCGTGACCTTGCACGCGGTACGCTTGTGAACACCGGGGAAGCTGTGGGCATCATTGCTGCGCAATCCATCGGTGAGCCGGGCACACAGTTGACGATGCGGACATTCCACATCGGCGGTGTTGCGCAAGGTGGTCAGCAGTCCTTCCTCGAAGCCTCGCAAGAAGGCAAGGTTGAGTTCCGCAATGCTTCTGTCCTTGAAAACCAAGCTGGAGAGCAGGTCGTAATGGCACGCTCCATGGCGTTGGCGATCATCGACGACAATGGTGTGGAACGTGCGCTGCACAAGATCGGCTACGGCTCGAAACTGCATGTCAAAGACGGTGCCAAAGTGGTACGTGGCGACAAGCTGTTTGAGTGGGATCCTTACACCTTGCCGATCATTGCGGAAAAAGCAGGTCGCGCGAAATTCGTGGACCTCGTGAACGGCCTGGCCGTCCGTGAGGAAACCGATGATGCGACAGGTATGACGCAGAAGATCGTAACCGATTGGCGTGCTGCGCCAAAAGGCAACGATCTGAAACCGGAGATCATTATCGAGGATCCAAAAACAGGTGATCCTGTGCGTCTCGACAATGACAATCCGGCGACATACCCGATGTCCGTGGACGCAATCCTGTCGGTCGAAGACGGTCAGGAAATTGCGGAAGGGGACGTGGTTGCGCGTATCCCACGCGAAGGCGCGAAAACCAAGGACATCACCGGTGGTCTGCCACGGGTTGCGGAACTCTTTGAGGCACGTCGCCCCAAAGATCACGCGATCATCGCGGAAATCGACGGCTATGTGCGCTTTGGGAAAGACTACAAAAACAAGCGCCGTATCGCGATCGAGCCAGCTGATGAGACCATGGATAAGGTCGAGTACATGGTGCCTAAGGGCAAGCACATCCCGGTTGCCGAAGGTGATTTCGTCCAGAAGGGCGACTACATCATGGACGGTAACCCAGCGCCGCATGACATCCTATCCATCATGGGTGTTGAAGCGCTGGCGGATTACATGATCGACGAAGTGCAAGACGTCTACCGCCTGCAAGGTGTGAAGATCAACGACAAGCACATCGAGGTTATTGTTCGTCAGATGCTGCAGAAGTGGGAAATCCAGTCCTCTGGGACAACCACGCTTCTGAAGGGTGAGCATGTCGACAAGGCGGAGTTTGATGCCGCCAACGAGAAGGCAATTGCAAAGGGCGGCGATGCTGCTACTGGTGAGCCGATCTTGTTGGGTATCACCAAAGCGTCCTTGCAGACACGCTCGTTCATCTCGGCGGCGTCGTTCCAGGAGACCACACGCGTGCTCACCGAAGCCTCGACACAAGGCAAACGTGACAAGCTGATCGGTCTGAAAGAGAACGTCATCGTGGGTCGTTTGATCCCAGCCGGGACAGGTGGTGCGACGCAGAAGATGCGCAAAATCGCGACAGATCGCGACAATGTTGTCATCGAAGCCCGCAAAGCCGAAGCCGAAGCTGCCTTGGCCTTGGCCGCACCAGACGAAGCCCCAATGGAAGGGGCGGCGGATATGGTCGCCGAGGAAAGCCGCGACGAATAAGTCTCGGCAAATCACAAGACTTGAAAAGCCCCGCTTGAAAGAGTGGGGCTTTTCCTATTTGCGGCCTGTGCATTCAGGTCTGGTCAGATCCAAGCTCTGGTGATAGCGCGGAGATATGGCGATTTCAGACAACACCAAAGGGGCCTTGTTCATGCTCGGCTCGATGAGCGCGTTCACGATAAACGACGCGTTCATGAAGGCTCTGTCCGATGAATTGTCAGTGCATCAAGCGGTTTTGATACGGTCTGTCGTGGTTATCATTTTGTTGGCTGGCTTGGCGAAAGCCCAAGGGGCGTTTCGCGTTGAAATTGCCCGCGGTGACCGAGGGTTGATGCTTTTCCGGACACTGGCTGAGGTCGGCGCGGCCTTTTTCTTCATTACCGCGCTATTCAACATGCCGATTGCCAATGTGACGGCGATCATTCAGGCGTTGCCGTTGACCGTCACGCTGGCAGGCGCGGTATTTCTTGGGGAGGCGGTTGGCTGGCGTAGGATCAGCGCAATCATTGTCGGACTAATCGGTGTTTTGCTGATCGTCCGGCCGGGTGGCGACGGTTTCACGATCTATTCGGTCTATGCGCTTCTGGCTGTGGTCTGCGTCACGTTACGCGACTTGGCCGCGCGCAAAATGACCCGATCCGTGCCGACGATCCGCGTGGCGTTGCATGCGGTTATCGGGGTTGCGCTTTTTATGGCTGCGCTATCGATCGGGCGGGACTGGGCTCCGGTCAGCCAGAAGGCAGGGCTGCAACTGGCGGGTGCATCATTTTTCGTGATTGGCGGCTATATTTTCAGTGTCGCCACGATGCGCGTGGGCGAAATCGGATTTGTTGCGCCGTTTCGGTATTCCAGCCTGCTGGTTGCCCTGATTTTGGGATATCTGATCTTTGGTGACTGGCCAGATACATTGATGCTGATCGGCTCTGCGATCATTGTGGCAGCAGGTTTGTTCACCTTCTACCGCACCAGCAAGCTGAAGACCTGATACTACTGGCTGAGAACCGGATTTGGTTCCGCCACGTTTTCGCCGATAAATGTGCCGCCTGTGACCGACAAAATGATGTCGCCCGTGACGTCACCGGTGATCGACCCACCAACGATTTGTGCAGCTTGCGCGGGATTGCCCGTCGGGTCTTCGATCTCGGAAAATGCGCCGGTCATGTCCATATCAACCGTAGCATTCTGGGTCGCGCCCGCATTTTCAAACGTAAGAGTGCCTGTCAGGTCGGCTGTAATATTGGCTGACACATCGTAGGTGCCCGAAATCGTCAAGCTGCCACCCAGCTGTTGATAGCCTGTGGTGGAGAAATCTTCGGCCAACAGATTGTTCATGGAGCCTGTGACCGTGTTGGTCATGAATTGCGCAGCAAGTGCCATGTCGCCAACGATATTGGCGTCGCCGGTTGCCCCTGTCAGGTTGACACCAACCTGGCCCGCATAGTTTGCCGTTCCAGAATTTGGTAGGTTTGGGGTAAAGCTGGGCAGAACCGCCGCAGTGTCGAGATTCTGGACCAAAATGTCTTCCTTGGCCTCAAACAATATCCCTTCCGGCGACACGGTCGGGGCAGACCCGCCACCGCCACAAGCGGTCAGCGTCAGGACGGCAGAAATTCCAATTCCTCGTAAACTTGCCATTAAGACATACCTTGGGTTCAACTTTCGCTAACCCTGTCTTCGCAGATGTGGTCTACCAAATGATTAAGTTCTGCAAAGTTGTGATCCCGAGGCGATCTGACAAGGGTCGTCTAAACGGCTGAAACAGCGTGAAAACGTATAAAGCAGCCGCTTTGTTTACGGGCTGTTGACACCTTGCCCGCAAGCGCCTATTACGCGCCCAATCAGATGGGGGAACGCCCTGTCTGCACTCAAAATTTATGTGGTCACGATCCGGGCGCCTTTAGTCTTGATCCTCTGTAAAACCACCGCGCGGATCCCAGGTAGGGTAACCCGCTGCGGGTCTTTCTTGTTTGCGGACGCGTGAACCTGAAACAGAACGATAGCCCTTACGGGCACCGAATGAAGCGGGGCGCGCGCGCGTCCCAGAGAAGCAAGCAAACAAGGGGAAGTCCTTAATGCCGACGATCCAACAGCTGATCCGCAAACCGCGTCAGCCAAAACGTAAAGTCTCCAAGTCTCAGCACTTGGAGCAATGCCCGCAAAAACGTGGCGTATGCACACGTGTTTATACAACGACACCAAAGAAGCCGAACTCCGCGATGCGGAAAGTTGCCAAGGTTCGCCTGACAAACGGTTTCGAGGTCATCTCCTACATCCCAGGTGAGAGCCACAACCTTCAGGAGCACTCCGTGGTTCTGATCCGTGGCGGTCGTGTGAAAGACCTTCCCGGTGTCCGCTACCACATCCTGCGTGGTGTTTTGGATACCCAAGGCGTCAAAGACCGTAAGCAACGTCGTTCGAAATACGGCGCTAAGCGTCCGAAGTAAGAGGAAGATTAGATGTCACGTCGTCACGCCGCCGAAAAGCGCGAAGTTCTGCCAGACGCAAAGTTTGGTGACCGCGTTCTGACCAAATTTATGAACAACCTGATGATCGACGGCAAGAAATCTGCCGCCGAGCGCATCGTCTACAACGCGTTTGATCGTGTTGAAGACAAGATGAAGAAGTCTCCGCTGGAAGTGTTCCACGAGAGCCTCGACAACATTAAACCATCTGTAGAAGTTCGCTCCCGCCGTGTGGGTGGTGCAACTTATCAGGTGCCTGTCGAAGTTCGCCCCGAGCGCCGCGAGGCCCTTGCGATCCGCTGGCTGATCAAAGCCGCCCGTTCGCGCAACGAAAACACCATGGAAGAGCGTCTTGCAGGTGAATTGATGGATGCCGTGAACTCCCGTGGTTCCGCCGTCAAGAAACGTGAAGACACCCATAAAATGGCCGACGCGAACAAAGCGTTCAGCCACTACCGCTGGTAATAGGAAGCACCTGATATGGCACGCGACTATCCTCTCGAGCGCTACCGGAACTTCGGCATCATCGCACATATCGATGCCGGCAAGACAACCTGTTCCGAGCGTATTCTGTTTTACACAGGCAAATCTCACAACATCGGCGAAGTTCATGATGGCGCGGCCACAATGGACTGGATGGAGCAAGAGCAAGAGCGTGGCATCACGATCACCTCTGCTGCGACGACGACATTCTGGGAGCGTACAGAAGACGGCAAGACGCCAGATTCTGAAAAGCACCGGATGAACATCATCGACACGCCCGGCCACGTTGACTTCACAATCGAAGTTGAGCGGTCTTTGGCTGTTCTTGATGGTGCGGTCACCGTTCTTGACGGCAACGCAGGTGTTGAACCACAGACCGAAACTGTTTGGCGTCAAGCTGACCGCTACAAGGTTCCGCGTATCGTGTTCGTCAACAAGATGGACAAGATCGGTGCGGACTTCTTCAACTGCGTTCACATGATCGAAGACCGGACCGGCGCGACAGCGATCCCGGTTGGTATTCCGATCGGTGCCGAGACAGAGCTGGAAGGCCTGATCGACCTGGTGACCATGGAAGAATGGTTGTGGCAAGGCGAAGATCTGGGCGCGTCCTGGATCAAAGCTCCAATCCGCGACAATCTGAAGGCGCAAGCTGACGAATGGCGCAACAAAATGGTCGAAGCCGCCGTCGAATTGGACGACGACGCGATGATGGAATACCTGGAAGGCAACGAGCCTGACGTCCCAACATTGCGCAAGCTTCTTCGCAAAGGCTGTCTTGAGCTGAAATTCGTTCCTGTTCTGGGCGGATCTGCATTCAAGAACAAAGGTGTTCAGCCGCTGCTGAACGCTGTTGTCGATTATCTGCCATCCCCGCTGGACGTTGTCGATTACATGGGCTTTGCGCCGGGTGATGAAACGGAAACTCGTAACATCGCACGTCGTGCTGATGACGACATGCCGTTCTCTGGTCTGGCGTTCAAAATCATGAACGACCCGTATATGGGGACATTGACGTTCACGCGTATCTACTCTGGCACACTTGCCAAAGGCGACACGCTGATGAACACCACCAAAGGCAACAAAGAGCGTATCGGCCGTATGGTTATGATGCACTCCAACAAGCAAGACGAAATCACCGAAGCTTATGCAGGTGACATCATCGCGCTTGCGGGTCTGAAGAACACAACAACCGGTGACACATTGTCTGACGACAAGGCACAGGTGGTTCTGGAAACGATGACGTTCCCGGATCCGGTGATCGAGATCGCAGTTGAGCCAAAAACCAAAGCTGACCAAGAAAAGATGGGCCTTGGCCTGCAGCGCTTGGCAGCAGAGGATCCATCCTTCCGTGTTGAGACTGATCTGGAATCCGGTCAGACCATCATGAAGGGTATGGGCGAATTGCACCTCGACATTCTGATTGATCGCTTGAAGCGTGAATTCAAAGTCGAAGCCAATATCGGTGCGCCTCAGGTGGCATATCGTGAAACCATTGGTCACGAAGTTGAGCACACTTACACGCACAAGAAGCAATCCGGTGGTTCTGGTCAGTTCGGTGAGGTGAAGATGATCATCTCTCCAACAGAGCCGGGCGAAGGGTTCTCGTTTGAGTCCCGCATCGTCGGTGGTGCTGTTCCGAAGGAATACATCCCAGGTGTTGAAAAAGGCATCAACTCGGTCATGGATAGCGGCCCGCTGGCTGGCTTCCCTGTGATCGACTTCAAAGTTGCTTTGATCGACGGTAAATTCCACGACGTTGACTCAAGCGTTCTGGCTTTTGAAATTGCGGCCCGCATGTGTATGCGCGAAGGCATGAAAAAAGCCGGTGCGAAATTGCTTGAGCCAATCATGAAAGTCGAAGTTGTGACCCCGGAAGAATATACCGGCGGCATCATCGGCGACCTGACATCGCGTCGCGGGCAGGTTCAGGGTCAAGATGCACGCGGCAACGCGATTGCCATCGACGCCTTCGTTCCGCTGGCAAACATGTTTGGCTACATCAACACGTTGCGCTCCATGTCTTCTGGACGTGCCAACTTTACGATGCAGTTCGACCATTACGAGCCCGTCCCGAGCAACATCTCTGAAGAGATCCAATCGAAATTCGCATAACGGTGGTGGGCGCAGTCCCACCCCCAGCATTAAAAGGAGGCCATCATGGCTAAGGAAAAGTTTGAACGTAATAAGCCGCACGTAAACATTGGCACGATTGGTCACGTTGACCATGGTAAGACGACGTTGACGGCGGCGATCACGAAGTATTTTGGCGACTTTCAGGCGTATGACCAGATTGATGGTGCGCCTGAGGAGAAAGCGCGCGGGATCACGATCTCGACGGCGCATGTTGAGTATGAAACAGACGCGCGTCACTACGCGCATGTTGATTGCCCAGGCCACGCGGACTACGTCAAGAACATGATCACCGGTGCTGCTCAGATGGACGGCGCTATCTTGGTGGTGAACGCGGCTGACGGCCCGATGCCTCAGACCCGTGAGCACATCTTGCTGGGCCGCCAGGTCGGTATCCCGAAGATGGTCGTTTACATGAACAAAGTTGATCAGGTTGACGACGAAGAGCTTCTGGAGCTCGTTGAAATGGAGATCCGTGAGCTGCTGTCCAGCTACGAATATCCTGGCGACGACATTCCTGTGATCCCTGGCTCTGCGCTGGCGGCGATGGAAGGCAACAACCCTGAGATCGGTGAGGAATCCATCCGCAAACTGATGGCGGCTGTCGACGAGTATATCCCGACACCTGAGCGGGCTGTTGACCAGCCGTTCCTGATGCCGATCGAGGACGTGTTCTCGATCTCTGGTCGCGGTACAGTTGTTACGGGCCGTGTTGATCGTGGCGTGATCAATGTCGGCGACGAGATTGAGATCGTGGGGATCCGTGACACATCCAAGACCACATGTACCGGTGTTGAAATGTTCCGCAAGCTGCTGGATCGCGGTGAAGCTGGCGACAACATCGGCGCGCTTCTGCGTGGTGTGGACCGGGAAGGTGTTGAGCGGGGCCAGATCCTGTGTAAGCCGGGTTCCGTGAAGCCGCACACAAAGTTCGAGGCGGAAGCCTATATCCTGACCAAGGAAGAGGGTGGCCGTCACACGCCGTTCTTCGCGAACTACCGTCCACAGTTCTACTTCCGGACCACAGACGTTACCGGCACTGTTGAGCTGCCATCCGGCACCGAAATGGTGATGCCAGGCGACAACCTGAAGTTCGACGTTGAGCTGATCGCGCCGATCGCGATGGAGCAAGGCCTGCGCTTCGCGATCCGCGAAGGCGGCCGCACAGTTGGTGCGGGCGTCGTGTCCAAGATCACTGAGTAATTTTGGAGCAGTGGGCGACAGGTGATCCCTAAAGGATCACCGAGCGCTCACACCCCTGACACGCTGGGGTATACCGGTTGAAGAAACAAAGAAGGCCGCTTCTGAAAAGAGGCGGCCTTTTTGATGGGTCGGGGGCGGCTGTGCGGACTTTACTGCCGTTCGCTGCGGTCGCGCCAATAGTTGCTTTCCAGTAGTTTGAACTTAAAGCATTGCTTCATCCGGTTACCTTCAAAAAGTCAAAATATGAAGTTACCTTTGGCGTATGCAACGACCTAGTTTCTCTTTTCGGCAGGCCCAGTCTGCCTTTGATATCATATCAATTCTACAGTCGACCGAGAGCGAGAGGCTAGGAGAAGCCTACGGGAGAGACCTTGCAGAAATGGTTCAGGGCACAGCCTATCGATTTGAAAACGAGGCTTCTTCAAAATGCTATGAAGCGCTCGCATCCGCTGCTCTTGACTCAACCGAAGATGCTGAACTGGCAGTAGCAGTGCTAGTAGCGAATGATCTTCAGAGAGGCTTGTGGTCTGGCGATGCAAGGGAATTTGGCGAAGCGGCAGTTGAGCGAATTCAAGGCTCGTCTCCCAAACTCCGTTCTGCGATTTTACGTGGGCTGGATGTATTAGAGGATTTCGAGCTCCGATACGAGCCGGCCAATTATTTGCTTCCGAGCATAAGCCGGTTGACGCGGCCAAAAGAAGAAATTCTACCGAAATTGCGCCATATTGCACGCGGCATGGACCCACGGACGCGCCAGAACGTGGCCGCGGCAGACTACGGCTATCGTACTGAAGAATATCTGGAGGCGTTGAACGATGTTCTCTCATCCGAGGACTGTAGATTTCCTAAGGGTGAATCAATGTCGCCAAGTGAAGTCGTCAATCTTGTTGCGTATGTGAGAGACACACCAGGTTTCGTAAGTTGCACAGCGCTTTTGCTTGCAAATGCAATCCCGACGCTTAACGAGAAAGAATGGTTTGCGTTTCGCTGGGAGGAACTTGCCGTTGACTACAATGCACTGCCCGACAGCGTGCGTGGTCCGATCTTGGCCGGTATCAGATACCTCTATGAGGCGGACAAAAATTTCTTGTGGTACTCCGAGAGGAAAGACTGGGATCCGGTGCAGAACTCAGAAAGCATGATCTTACCCGTCGATCTAAAGGACTGAGCGTAGGGCACCAATCGGGTTGATAGATCGAGAAGCGGCCATTCATGCAAGTCGCAGTATCTGTCGCTCAGGGCTCAAAGCGTACGTTCAATCACGGCAGTACCCGCTCGAATTCAAGCGCGGAGCGCGCCGGGCGTCGTCAGACTGCCGGACAGGGCTGGCGATTTGGCTGACTTTGGCGCTCCAAATGACGGGAAGATGTGCTTGGCTGATATGAAGCTCTGCAGCACGTGCCGTTGATTGCCATCCCCCGGTCTGGCGATGCCCGTCTCGGTCGTGTGAATTCCACCGTAAAAGGTGTTGCGACTCTCTAAAAGCCTGTCTATACGCTCCTTACGGAACAGGGGTACGCGACGCGTGCCCCTAACTTGTTCCGACATAAGACGCGACGAGGGGTGCCGATGAGCGGTATTCGTCCAATCCGTTAAGACCTCATTTTGAGGGAATAGTGTAATGGCACAGAGCCAAAACATTCGTATCCGCCTGAAAGCGTTTGACTACCGGGTCCTGGATGCATCTACCCAAGAGATCGTAAACACCGCAAAGCGCACCGGCGCTGATGTGCGTGGTCCGATCCCACTGCCCAACAAGATCGAGAAGTTCACCGTTCTGCGGGGTCCACACGTGGACAAGAAATCTCGTGACCAGTTCGAGATCCGGACGCATAAGCGCCTTCTCGACATTATCGACCCAACACCGCAAACCGTGGACGCGCTGATGAAGCTCGACCTGGCTGCTGGCGTTGACGTCGAGATCAAAGTTTAAGGAGGGCATCTGGATATGTTGCGCTCTGGTGTAATTGCGAAAAAGGTCGGCATGACCCGCCTTTTCCTCGAAGACGGCAAGCAGGTTCCTGTGACCGTTCTTCAACTCGACAAACTTGAGGTTGTTGCCAACCGCACCATGGAAAAGGACGGCTACGCAGCTGTTCAGCTTGGTGCCGGGACTGCAAAAGCGAAACGCACATCGAAAGCGATGCGGGGTCACTTCGCGGCTGCAAAGGTAGAACCCAAGCGTAAAATCGCGGAATTCCGTGTGGCTGAAGAGAATCTGATCCCAGTGGGTGAAGAGATCATCGCTGCGCATTACTTCGAAGGCCAATTCGTTGACGTCGCTGGGACGTCCATCGGTAAAGGTTTTCAGGGTGCCATGAAGCGTCACAACTTCGGTGGTCTGCGGGCGACACACGGTGTGTCTATCTCTCACAGGTCGCACGGCTCCACGGGTCAGTGTCAGGATCCGGGCAAGGTTTTCAAAGGCAAGAAAATGGCCGGTCACATGGGTGCTGCCCGTGTTACCACGCAAAACTTGCAAGTTGTGAAAACAGACGTCGAACGTGGCTTGATTATGATCAAAGGCGCTGTTCCTGGCTCCAAAGGTGGTTGGGTGACTGTTAAAGACGCGGTGAAAAAGCCGCTGTCTGAAAACGTGATCTTCCCAGCAGCGCTTGCGTCTGCTGCGAAAGAAGCCCTGAAAGCCGCTGAAGAAGCCGCCGCCGCCGCCGCCGCTGAAGAAGCAGCAGCCGCAGAAGCTGCAGCCGCAGAAGCAGCAGCAGCCGAAGAAGCCGCGCTGAAAGAAGCTGAAGCATCTATTGAAGCGGATGCCGCTGAAACAGATGCAGCGCCAGAAGGAGACAAGTCCGATGAAAGCTGATGCCATCAAACTGGACGGCAAGAAGGCTGGCTCCGTCGATCTAGACGACGCCATCTTCGGGCTGGAGCCACGTGCAGACATCCTGCACCGTGTGGTTCGCTGGCAGCGCAACAACGCGCAAGCCGGTACGCATAAGGTGAAAACACGCTCGGAAGTGAGCTACTCCACCAAGAAGATCTATCGTCAGAAAGGCACCGGCGGCGCACGTCACGGCGCACGCTCTGCACCGATCTTCCGGGGCGGCGGCGTCTACAAAGGCCCAACACCACGCAGCCACGGCCACGACCTTCCAAAGAAGGTCCGTAAGCTTGGTCTGATGCACGCGTTGTCTGCAAAGGCAAATGCTGGTGAGTTGGTCATTCTGGATACGGTTGAGATCAAAGACGTGAAAACCAAAGCACTGGCCGCGCAGGTCAAAGAGCTGGGTTGGAAACGCGCGCTGATCATCGACGGTGCCGACGTGAACACCGATTTCGCACAAGCTGCGCGCAACATTGCTGGTCTGGATATCCTGCCATCGATGGGTGCCAACGTGTACGACATTCTGAAACGCGACACTTTGGTCATCACCAAAGCCGGTCTCGAAGCACTGGAGGCTCGTTTGAAATGAGCGCGAAAGCAGAACATTACGACGTGATCCGCAAACCGATCATCACCGAGAAAGCAACCATGGCCTCTGAGGCCAACGCGGTTGTGTTCGAAGTGGCGATCGAGGCCAACAAACCACAGATCAAAGAGGCGGTCGAAAACCTCTTTGGTGTGAAGGTCAAAGCGGTCAACACGACAATCACCAAAGGCAAATCCAAGCGTTTCCGGGGCCAACTCGGCCGCCGTAAGGACGTCAAGAAAGCCTACGTCACGCTCGAAGAAGGCAATACGATTGACGTGAGCACTGGTCTGTAAGAGACCTTCGTGGGAAAGCTCCCGCGGTATTAGACATTTGAAAAGCCCTGCTCTGCTGAGCGGGGCTTTTTGCTTTGTAGGCGACGCTTTGCCGGGGTTGGAATTTAGCACATGGATTTGGAACTTAGTTGCCGATCAGACGTTGAGGTGGCAAGACGCGTCACCGTTGTGATGCGCCCGTTTCAACCGGCAACATCTCAGCAAAGGAAATTAGATGAAAATTCTGATGGTATTGACGTCCCATGATGAACTTGGGGACACAGGCAAGAAAACCGGCTTCTGGCTGGAAGAATTCGCGGCACCTTATTACGTGCTGAAAGACGCAGGCGCAGAGATTACGCTGGCATCCCCCAAAGGCGGGCAACCTCCGCTTGATCCAAGCAGCGACACGGAAGACGCGCAGACAGACGCAACGGATCGGTTCAAAAACGATGAGGCGGCGCAGAAAGTGTTGTCCGAAACGCATGTTCTGTCCGGGATTGATGACACTGAATATGACGCGGTGTTCTATCCGGGCGGACACGGCCCCTTGTGGGATCTCGCCGAGGACAAAGACAGCATTGCGTTGCTGCAAGCATTCGACCGCAGCGACCGCCCGATCGGTGCTGTCTGCCATGCACCGGCTATCTTCAAAAACACCAAAGGCGAGGACGGAACGCCACTGGTGTCGGGCAAAACTGTGACAGGCTTCACCAATTCCGAGGAAGAGGCCGTGGGCCTCACCGACGTCGTGCCGTTCCTGGTGGAAGACATGCTGAAAGCCAATGGCGCGGACTACCAGAAAGGCGACGACTGGGCCTCTTTCGTGACCGTCGACGGCAAATTGGTCACCGGCCAAAATCCAGGCTCCTCCGAAGAGGCCGCCAGGAAGCTGCTGGATTTGTTACGGTAAGCTGAGCTTCAGCGTGCGAGCGTTGGAGTCCGCAAGGACGGCAAGCGAGCCGAGATGTCGCTTTAAGGAAGTAACACGTTTGACGTGAGCACTGGTCTGTAAGGACTGGTCCTTCAGAGAATTGGGAAGCCCCGGTCGCGAAAGCAGCCGGGGCTTTTTCGTGTTCCGCTAGTACACGAGTTTGTTACGGAGGTAAGATCCGCTAAATATTCTAGAACCGTTGTTTTCTTCGATAGCCGGTATGAAATGGGCCGCAATGTTCGCGTTTAAATCAGATACTTTGTTGTCGCCCAGCTGAACCACTTGGCCAGCTATAAGGCGAAAAAATTCTAATGTTTTACTGCCAAAAAATCACCACATTGCCAGTAATTCGGCCAATCTCCGGTAGCTCGCCCCGAGCTTTCTAACGCCGCAAAAATCTCGTAACGTCCGTTAGAACTCCTGCCAGAAAGTTCGCCATCCTTTGCAGTAACAGTATAAGTGTTGTCTTCAACATTCTTCCTAGCTGACAATTCTCTGATGCGAAGGCGGTCCGAACCAATATTGGTTACGTCCCACATGAAAAAACCGTATTCTTGTTTCCCGTCGACGCAGCGGTATCGACCTGTCCAAACTCCCTCCCATTGATCTTTAGGCAATTGCGAAGGGTCCAAGGCCGCAAACAGTTTTGTTGAGTCCGCGAATTCGGTGATTTTTTCGCGTTGGGTCTTTAAGTCTAGCTTGGCAGCTTCGAGTTCAATACGTGATGCTTCTGCTAAATCTCTGAGTTCTGTGTTCAATACCTGCGCCTTGCCCAATTGGGCTTTTAAACGCTCTATCTCCTCCAAGGTGGCTACTTTAGACCCGTCAAGTTTTGAGGCAAGTTCACTTTGGTGAGCTAGTTGTGTTTCCAATGAAGAAATTTGCTCTTTTGATCGCAACAGCGTTAGTTCAGCTGCTTCTAAGCCCTCTCTCGCATCAGAGAGCTTCGAGGCGCTTTCTGTCTCCAATGCATTTGTCGCACGTGCTGCCCGCCACTCGCCAATAAAAATGCCTACACCAAAAATCGAAAAAATAATCGCAGCAATCCAACCCCAACTTCTCGAGTTAATTAGGTGAAATATCTGCGGTAGCGAAAGGTCCCCAAGTTCAACAGCTTTGTTCATAAACGTCATCTACCTTAAACTATTCAAGAATGTTCTTTGAGTAGAATACTTTGATCTTTTGCATTCAAGCTTTGTTTCGGACTTCCCCCCTTGACCCCATCCCCCCCTTTTCCTAAACACCATCGATACCAAGGCCCCGGATTCGTCCGGGGCTTTGCTATTGTCTGAAAAGACGCCAAAACCGGGGACCTTTGGGGCCCTATACATTACATAGGCGGGGCAACATCCTCGCCGTTCACAACGGAAGACAGAAAGCATGGCACTCAAGTCGTATAAACCGACGACGCCAGGCCAACGTGGGTTGGTTCTGATCGACCGTTCGGAACTTTGGAAAGGCCGCCCGGTCAAAGCTCTCACAGAGGGTTTGACCAAGAATGGCGGACGGAACAACACCGGACGGATCACGATGCGTCGCAAGGGTGGGGGCGCGAAACGCCTTTACCGTATCGTAGACTTCAAACGGACGAAATTTGACGTCTCTGCAACTGTAGAGCGCATCGAATATGACCCGAACCGGACTGCATTTATCGCCCTGATCAAATATGATGACGGCGAGCAGGCCTATATCCTGGCCCCACAGCGTTTGGCTGTTGGTGACAAGGTGATCGCATCCGCAAAGGCAGACGTTAAGCCGGGCAACGCGATGCCCTTCTCCGGTCTGCCAATCGGCACAATCATCCACAACATCGAACTGAAACCAGGCAAGGGCGGCCAGATCGCTCGTGCAGCTGGAACATATGCGCAGTTCGTTGGTCGTGATGGTGGTTACGCGCAGATCCGCCTGTCCTCGGGCGAGCTTCGCTTGGTCCGTCAGGAATGCATGTGCACCGTGGGTGCTGTGTCCAACCCAGACAATTCAAACCAGAACTTCGGTAAAGCCGGTCGCAACCGTCACAAGGGCATCCGTCCGTCTGTGCGTGGTGTTGTCATGAACCCGGTTGATCACCCCCATGGTGGTGGTGAAGGCCGGACATCCGGTGGTCGTCACCCGGTTTCCCCTTGGGGCAAGCCGACAAAAGGTGCACGGACAAGAAACAAGAACAAAGCGTCCAGCAAGCTCATCCTGCGCTCGCGCCACGCCAAGAAGAAGGGACGTTAAGATATGTCTCGCTCTGTATGGAAAGGCCCCTTCGTCGACGCTTATGTGTTGAAGAAAGCCGCCGCGTCCAAAGAATCTGGCCGCAACGAAGTCATCAAAATCTGGTCCCGCCGGTCCACCATTCTGCCCCAGTTCGTGGGTCTGACATTTGGTGTCTATAACGGCCAGAAGCATATCCCAGTGAACGTTACCGAAGAAATGATCGGTCAGAAGTTTGGTGAGTATTCGCCAACTCGGACCTATTACGGTCACGCCGCTGACAAAAAAGCAAAGAGGAAGTAAGCCATGGGTAAGGAAAAGAACCCCCGCCGCGTGGCAGATAACGAAGCAATGGCAAAACTGCGCATGCTCCGGACTTCTCCACAAAAACTGAACCTGGTGGCTCAGCTGATCCGTGGCAAGAAAGTTGACAAGGCTTTGGCCGACCTGACTTTCTCCAAGAAGCGGATTTCTGACGACGTGAAGAAATGCCTTCAGTCCGCCATCGCGAACGCAGAAAACAACCACAACTTGGATGTGGACGAGCTGATCGTGGCGGAAGCCTATGTCGGCAAGAACCTGACCATGAAGCGTGGTCGTCCACGGGCCCGTGGCCGGTTCGGTAAGATCGTCAAGCCGTTTTCTGAGCTGACCATCAAGGTCCGTCAAATCGAGGAGCAAGCCTAATGGGTAATAAAGTCAATCCCGTCGGCATGCGCCTGCAGGTCAACCGGACTTGGGACAGCCGCTGGTACGCAAACTCTGCAGATTTCGGTGATCTTCTTCTGGAAGACGTCCGGATGCGCGAGTTCATCAAGACCGAGTGTAAGCAAGCTGGTATCAGCCGCATCATTATCGAACGTCCGCACAAGAAGTGCCGTGTGACAATCCACACAGCACGTCCGGG
This sequence comes from uncultured Litoreibacter sp., assembly GCA_947493265.1. Classification (GTDB taxonomy): domain Bacteria; phylum Pseudomonadota; class Alphaproteobacteria; order Rhodobacterales; family Rhodobacteraceae; genus Litoreibacter. The sequence continues at coordinate 830,746 of CANLQL010000001.1, forward strand.
TGTGATCATCGGTAAAAAAGGCGCTGATATCGAAACGCTGCGCAAGAAACTGGCCGCGTTCACAGACAGTGAACTGCACCTCAACATCGTTGAAGTGCGCAAGCCTGAGCTTGACGCAGCTTTGGTTGGCGAGTCCATCGCGCAGCAGCTTGAGCGCCGTGTTTCCTTCCGTCGTGCAATGAAGCGTGCGGTTCAGAACGCCATGCGTATGGGGGCCCTGGGTATCCGGGTCAACGTCGCGGGTCGTCTGGGCGGTGCCGAGATTGCGCGGACAGAATGGTACCGTGAAGGCCGTGTGCCTTTGCACACTCTGCGTGCCGATATCGATTACGCACATGTTGAAGCGATGACAGCCTATGGCATCATCGGGATCAAGACCTGGATCTTCAAAGGCGAGATCATGGAACACGATCCACAAGCACGTGACCGTAAACAACAAGAACTTCAGGATGGTCCTGCGCCCCGTGGCGCTGGTGGCCGTCGCTAAGGGGGGCATGAAAAATGCTACAACCAAAGCGTACCAAGTTCCGCAAGATGCACAAAGGCCGCATCAAAGGTGAAGCAAAGGGCGGGTCTGACCTGAACTTTGGCACTTACGGTCTGAAAGCAACCGAGCCTGAGCGTATCACTGCGCGTCAGATCGAAGCTGCGCGTCGTGCGATGACACGTCACATGAAACGTCAGGGCCGGGTCTGGATCCGGATTTTCCCTGACACACCTGTGACAGCGAAACCGATCGAAGTTCGGATGGGTAAAGGTAAAGGCTCTGTCGACCGTTGGACCGCAAAGGTCAAACCAGGTCGCGTGATGTTCGAGATCGACGGCGTCAACGATGCCATCGCCCGCGAAGCCCTGCGCCTTGCCGCGATGAAGCTGCCGATCAAAACCCGCGTCATCGTTCGGGAAGACTGGTAACCGTCGAGCTTTGTTCGACGCGTGTGCGGCACGTGAGTTTTTACTGAAAACTCACTGAGAGCATTACCCGGAAGAAATTCCTGGTGCCACGTACCGACCAAAAATAAGACCCCCTCCGTGAAAACGGTGGGGGTTTTTCCTTTTTCTGAATTGGAATTTCCAAACCGACAACACGGCCCGAACCAGCATTGACCTGAAGGTCTGGGCGGTAAATTGCGCCACGAATTAATCTGTTGCGTTCCTATAGGGTTCGGCGTCTCCTGCCCCTATGCTCAGTATTTCAGGGGGGCAAATATGACCAATCGCAAGCTCTATCTTGGTCCGTTGACCGACAACAGACGGTGGGATTCGGTTAAAATTCGCCCTGACGACGTGTTTGTCGTCACGCCGCCCAAATGCGGAACCACGTGGATGCAGACCATCGTCGCCTTGCTTCTGGCCGGTGATCCAGAGGTCGAAACGGAGCTGTCTGTCAAAATGCCCTGGGTTGATATCCGCATCCGCGAGATGCCCGAGATCGCAGAGCGTTTGGAGGCGATGACGCATCGCCGAAGCATGAAAAGCCACACGCCGATGGACGGGCTGCCACTTGATGACCAAGCGCAGTATTTCTGTGTGTTCCGCCATCCCCTGGATGCGCATTTTTCGTTTCGCAAACATGTGCGCAACATTCCGATCTCGTGGTTTGATCACTGGTATCCGGAAGAGGATGCTGAAGGTGTTACGTTCCGCCGTTTCCTGGATGGCGGGCCGGAAGGCTACGATGCTGACGCGATGCCGCTTGCGCATATCCTTCGGCATTTCAAAGCTGCCACTGCGCTTGCTGACAAACCGAATGTCACGCTTTTTCACTACGCTGATATGAGCCGCGATCTGCAGGCGACCTTCAAGCACGTGGCCAAATTGCTCGACATTGAGTGTCCGCCGCATGTGCTTGATCAGTTGGTGCGGGCGGCGGGTTTTGACAATATGCGCGCGAACGCCGAACGCTTTGCCCCATCCGGTGGCAAAGGGTTCATGAAATCAGACACCGATTTTTTCCACAGTGGTACCAGCGGCAAATGGGTCGGCAAGCTGACCGACGCAGAGTTGGACGCCTATGACGCAATGATGAATGCGCATCTGACACCGAAGGAGCGTGCGTGGCTTGAAAATGGTTCAGTAGGTTAGGTCAGATTGCCGGGCCGTTAATATTCGAACGCACCGGCATCCGCATCGCTTGTTGTGCTGGGTGCGCCCGCTGCATCCCGCAACCGGGGGAAGCCGGGGCCGCGGGCATCGGTTCGCGGAACTGTTGGGACGCCAGCCGTACCGTTAAGCTGGCTGGACACCCGAGGGCGTGAGATAGGCAAGGGCAAAAACCCGCCTTCGTTGGAAAGAATCTGAGGGTCTTCAGGGGTGCCAAAAAGATCGAAGCTGTCGGGAAGTAGCGGTGTGCGACCTGACGTTGATGTGCAGGGAACGTCGCTGACATTCCCGCCGATACTGTCGATCCGGCCACATTGCCCCCGTCTATTGCCGATAAACAGGCTGTTGCGCACGCGCTGACGGTCGCCACTCAGGATATTCCAGGACCGGTTTGGGTTTTCATTCGAACTGAAGGTCACATGGTTCAGATCGACAGTTCCGCTGTTATTTATGACGCCGCCATTGCCGCTGATGATGAAATTGCCGTGGAACGCAGCGTTTTCGATATCGAGTGTTCCGAAATTTGCGATCGCAGTTCCAAACCGTGCGCCGTTAAAGGCAAAAAGTGAACGTTTCACCGTGACGTCACCCCCCGTTGCGTTCGTTATTGCCCCGCCTCGAAAACTGGATCCGGTGACCTGATTGCGGGCAAATAGACTATCGGTTGCCAGCATCGTGCCGGAGTTGAAAACCGCCGCGCCACCGTCCTGACCACCTACGGAGCGGGCAGTATTGTTGACCATGATCACCCGTTCGGTTGTCAGGATACCGTCGTTTCGAACCGCGCCGCCGCTGCCGCTTGTGCGGCCGCTGACCAAAGCAACAAACCGCAAACGAAGCGTGGCCCCGGCGCGCACCTGAAACACGCGGTCCAGATTGTTTGCGTCGATTTTGGTGAACCGGGTGTCCCGGCTCGGATTATCGCTGAGGGCGGGTAGGGTATCATTTCCGGGCCAGGCCAGACTGCGGGTTGCAATTTCCTGCGTCCCGTTTCGCCGCTCTATCGTGACATTTTCCGTGATGTCGAAATCTTCGATACGGTCATTGATCGCGTCCGTGGCCTCACTGCCTGTAAGGCTGATTGTGTAGCGTCCGTTTTGCAGAACGATCAGATCGTCCCCGCGGGATGCATTGGCCTCCATGATGGCGGCGCGCAAAGAACAGCCGCTGACACCGGAGGCAGCCGTCCCAAAGCAAATGTCGTCGCCGGGATTTATATCGACGAAATCGTCGCGGCGATCGACGACATAGGTGCTTGCAAGTCCAGACGCGAGGCCATCGCAGGCGTCAGGCAGATTGCTGACTTCTCGGGCAAACCGGCCTTCGCGGGGAAAGGTGCGTGGGCCAAACAAGCGTCCGTCTACAGAGATCGCGTAATTTGCAACTTCCGTGCAGCTTGGCACCAGCGCCGTGGCCACGTATTCGCCGTCTGACGCTTCGGCCATCGCTGTTGGTGCCCCGGCATCGATACTGATATCGACACTGTCTACCCGCGTGTTGGAGCGGACGCGTACCCGGAAATCTTGCGCGTTTACCGGCGGGTTATAGACCAGCGGGCTTGTGGTCAGATCATCGATTTCGACCGAACAAGCGGTCAGAAAAACAGCACAGAGCGCAATTGAAGTTAATCGATACATTTGAAATCCCCGCAAACCAATTGCCTTAAAAAACCAAAGTATACCACAGATGCAGTGTGTCTGTATCGGTTGCTCCGGCAGTTTGGTGTTACAACTTCATCCGGGCCCTTGCGCAGGGGGTTGATATCCGCCGATCAGGGGACAGCCCAAGGTGTCTTGTAGCGCTGCGACAAGCTCATCCACAGTCTCCGTGGAGACGAATTTACCCCCTGTGCGGTCCGCAAGGCATTTTGCGACGGTTTTGCCTTCCTCATAGGTTTTCTGCTCCGGACTGTTCCAGGCGAACGTGTCGACCTGAACCTTGAAGCCGATCACATGGACAGTGAGGTCGCGGGAGGTTTGAAATAGCTTTTCTCCGAGCGTGCAGGGGGCACCGCCGCAGGTTTCATTGCCGTCGGTGACCAAAACGATTGCCCCGGAATTTCCAAGGACTTCCGCTGCGCGCGCGACCGATGCGCTAAGCGGTGTCAGACCGCCGGGGGTTAGCTGGTCCACGTCCAGAATGATGTCGTGGCCGGCATCAGGGGAAGGCGGGAACCGCAGGTCAATATTTTCACATGGGCCCAGCGGACCCGGCCCGTAGATGATCAACCCGATATCCCTATAAGGCGTCACTTGCGGCATCGCGCGGCGAACCGCATCACGGGCGTCCACGATGCGCGGTTTGTCTTGAATGTCGAAGCCCACTTCCGACATTGATCCCGATCCGTCGAACACGACCATCGCGTCCAGCGTGCATCCACCTGAGGCTGCCAGATACCCCATCGGGCCCGGCAATGTTGCCAGTGCAAGCGCAAGTAGGGGGGATCGGATCTTCATCCGCTTAGTCTTGCATCGCTGTTCCAAACTGCCAAGAAAGAACCCGCGTGTGGCCGCACAATTGTCAGGCGAAATTGCGGTGCGCTTGGGTCTTGCGTCAGGGGGGCAAAACCCCTAGAACCCGCCGGTGGCCTGCTGAGGTCCGACTCAAAAACGAAGAAATGCCGCGTTTGCCCTTTTCGCTTCATGGGGCAATTCCGGCCAAAGGAGAAGCGATATGAAACTGAATGAACTGCGCGACAATCCCGGCGCAACAAAAACCAAAAAACGCATTGGTCGTGGCCCAGGCTCCGGTAAAGGTAAGACCGGTGGTCGTGGTATCAAAGGTCAGAAATCCCGCTCGGGCGTGGCACTGAACGGCTACGAGGGTGGCCAAATGCCACTTTACATGCGTTTGCCAAAGCGTGGCTTCAACAAGCCAAACCGCAAGAAATTTGCTGTGATCAACCTTGGTCTGATCCAGAAATTCATCGACGCAAAGACGCTGGACGCGAAAAAAGAGATCACGGAAGATATGTTGGTTGAAACAGGCGTCGTGCGCCGCAAACTGGACGGTGTCCGGGTTCTGGCCAAAGGCGAAATCACTGCAAAAGTGAAGCTGAACGTTACCGGCGCGTCGAAATCTGCAATTGAAGCTGTTGAAAAAGCGGGCGGTTCCTTGACCGTGGCGCAAGCGGCTGCTGAATAAACCTTGTGAGTGGGCCTTGCGCCCCTTACATATCTTAAAGTTTCCAGCGCCGCGACGGGAAGCCCCGGCCGCGGCGCTGTCATTATAAGACAGGGATAACTGCCAATGGCATCCGCAGCCGAGCAAATGGCTCAAAACATGAGCTGGTCCGCCTTCGGGAAAGCGACCGAGCTTCGTCAACGCATCCTTTTCACCATCGGCCTGCTTTGTGTCTACCGCTTGGGGACGTATATCCCGGTGCCGGGCATTGATGCCGACGGTCTGCGCCAGTTTGTGGAGCAAGCAAGCGCCGGGATCGGTGGTATCCTGAACATGTTTACCGGCGGTGCGATTGGCCGCATGGGCCTCTTTGCGCTGGGCATCATGCCCTATATCTCGGCCTCGATCATTGTGCAGCTGATGACGGCGATGGTGCCGCAGCTGGAACAATTGAAAAAAGAGGGCGAGCAGGGGCGCAAAAAGATCAACCAATACACCCGCTACGGCACCGTTTTTCTTGCGACATTGCAAGCTTATGGGCTTGCGGCAGGGCTTGAAGGGTCGGGTCTTGCATCTGAACCTGGTTGGTATTTCCGAATTTCCTGCATCGTGACGCTTGTCGGTGGCACCATGTTCCTGATGTGGCTGGGTGAACAAATCACGGCCCGCGGCATCGGTAACGGTATCTCCTTGATTATCTTCGTGGGCATCATTGCCGAGGTTCCTGCAGCGCTTGCGCAGTTCCTGGCACAAGGCCGGTCCGGCGCGTTGAGCCCGGCTGTCATCATCAGCGTTCTGCTGGTGGTGATCGGTGTGATCACCTTCGTGGTCTTTATGGAGCGCGCATTGCGCAAGATCCATATTCAGTATCCGCGCCGTCAGGTTGGGATGAAAGTCTACGATGGTGGCTCCAGCCACTTGCCGGTCAAGGTCAACCCATCGGGCGTTATCCCGGCGATCTTTGCGTCGTCCCTGTTGCTTTTGCCGACAACTGTCAGCACGTTTTCGGGCGCGCAAACCAGCCCTGTCATGGCAACGATCCTGGCGTATTTCGGACCGGGTCAGCCACTGAACCTGGCGTTCATGACGATCATGGTGATCTTCTTTGCGTATTTCTACACGTTCAACGTGGCCTTCAAGGTTGAAGATGTCGCCGACAACCTGAAAAGCCAGAACGGGTTTATTCCAGGCATTCGTCCGGGTCAGAAGACTGCAGAATATCTTGAATACGTCGTGAACCGTATTCTTGTGCTTGGCTCCGGCTATCTGGCGGCTGTGGTGCTGCTGCCGGAAATTTTACGCGCGCAACTTGGCATTCCGTTCTATTTTGGCGGTACATCAGTTCTGATTGTGGTTTCTGTGACAATGGATACAATCCAACAGGTACAAAGCCATATGCTCGCGCATCAATATGAAGGTCTGATTGAAAAATCTCAGCTTCGTGGCAAAGGTGCGAAGAAGCGAGGGACAAAAGGACCGTCACGCAGATGAACATTATTCTCCTCGGACCACCGGGTGCCGGCAAAGGCACTCAGGCGCGCAAACTTGTCGATGAGCGCAACATGATCCAACTTTCAACCGGTGACATGCTGCGTGAGGCACGGTCTTCGGGCACCGAAATGGGCAAGAAAGTTGCCGCGATCATGGATGCGGGTGAACTTGTCACCGATGAGATCGTGATCGGCCTGATCGAGGAAAAGCTGCAGGGCGACCATGGTGGCGGGTTCATCTTTGATGGTTTCCCGCGGACACTGGCACAAGCGGACGCTTTGGGTGAATTGCTCAGCGCGCATGACACGTCGCTGCATTCTGTCATCGCGATGGAAGTGAATGACGATGCGCTGGTCGAACGGATCACGGCACGCTCGACATGCGGCAATTGTGGAGAGGTCTATAACGACATCACCAAGCCGCAACCTGCTGACGGAAAATGCTCCAATTGTGGTGCGTCTGATTTCAAACGTCGCGCGGATGACAATGAAGAAAGCCTGCGCACGCGTTTGATGGAATACTACAAGAAAACCTCGCCGTTGCTTGGCTACTACCACGCCAAGGGCGATCTGAAATGGGTTCCTGGTCTGGGCGAAATCGACGAAGTGGCCGCCGGTATTTCAAAGGCTTTGGACAGTTAATCCCACACGGGGTTGACCATCCGTTAAAACTGCCCTAATCCGCACCATCCCCTATGGGAATCGCAAGTCTGAGGTGTCGCTCACCGAAGTTTTGCAGATCATATCAAGCCAAGCCCGCGGCCTCAAAAACCGTCGGGCTTAAATCGTGAAAAAAGGTTCCGGTGTTACGGAACCGCGACTGAAAAAGGACATAGCCTTGGCTCGTATTGCTGGCGTTAACTTACCTGATGGGAAACGCGTTCCTATCGCTCTGACATATATCACCGGAATTGGACACACATCTGCGAAAGCGATCATCGAAGCCGTTGGCATCGACCCATCGCGCCGCATGAACGAGTTGACCGATGCCGAGATCCTGCAAATCCGCGAACATATCGACGCGACCTATTCGGTCGAGGGTGATCTGCGCCGCGAAGTGCAAATGAACATCAAGCGTCTGATGGACCTGGGCTGCTACCGCGGTCTGCGTCATCGCCGCAACCTTCCTGTGCGCGGTCAGCGTACGCATACCAACGCACGTACTCGCAAAGGCCCTGCAAAGGCCATTGCTGGTAAGAAGAAGTAAGGGAGGGCTGATCTGATGGCACGTGAAAAAGTCAAAACGAAGAAGAAGGTCCGCAAGAACATCGCAGCAGGCGTTGCGCATGTGAACTCTTCCTTCAACAACACAAAAATCCTGATCTCCGATGTGCAGGGCAACGCGATCTCCTGGTCGTCCGCTGGCACAATGGGCTTCAAAGGCTCCCGGAAATCCACACCTTATGCGGCGCAGATGGCTGCTGAAGATGCGGGCCGCAAGGCACAGGAACACGGCGTCAAAACGCTGGAAGTCGAAGTTCAGGGTCCAGGTTCTGGCCGTGAGAGCGCATTGCGCGCGCTTGCTGCTGCCGGGTTCCAGATCTCGTCCATCCGCGACGTGACACCGATGGCACATAACGGCTGCCGCCCACCAAAGCGCCGCCGCGTCTAAATCACTCTCTTTCGCGAGGGGAAATTTCGCCCCTCGCGTTTGTCATTTCAACCTCGGGCGTTCCTGCCTTTGGACATGAGACAGGAACAAGTATGGAGGCGACACACATGATCCACAAAAATTGGGCAGAACTGATCAAGCCAACTCAGTTGGACGTCAAACCTGGCAACGACCCTGCGCGTAAAGCAACTGTGATTGCGGAACCGCTGGAGCGTGGCTTCGGTCTGACAATGGGCAACGCATTGCGTCGCGTCTTGATGAGCTCTCTGCAAGGTGCGGCGATCACATCCGTTCAAATCGACAACGTTCTGCACGAGTTTTCCTCGATTGCGGGCGTGCGCGAAGACGTCACCGACGTTGTTTTGAACCTCAAGGGCGTGTCGATCCGTATGGAAGTTGAAGGGCCAAAGCGTCTTTCGATCTCGGCCAAAGGTCCGGCTGTTGTTACCGCGGGTGACATCTCCGACAGCGCTGGCATCGAAATTCTGAACCGTGATCACGTCATCTGTCACCTCGACGATGGCGCGGACTTGTTCATGGAACTGACCGTCAACACCGGCAAAGGGTATGTGTCTTCCGAGAAGAACAAACCCGAAGATGCACCAATTGGCCTGATGCCGATTGATGCGATTTTCTCGCCTGTGAAAAAAGTCAGCTACGATGTGCAGCCGACCCGCGAAGGTCAGGTTCTGGATTATGACAAGCTGACCATGAAGGTCGAAACTGACGGCTCGATCACGCCGGATGATGCTGTGGCTTATGCTGCGCGCATTCTGCAAGATCAGCTGGGCATCTTCGTGAACTTCGACGAGCCTGAAAGCGCCCGCGCACAGGACGACGAGGACGAGCTTGAGTTCAACCCACTGCTTCTCAAGAAAGTGGACGAGCTGGAACTGTCTGTACGCTCTGCAAACTGCTTGAAGAATGACAACATCGTCTACATTGGCGATCTCATTCAGAAGACAGAAGCGGAAATGCTGCGGACACCGAACTTCGGTCGGAAGTCTTTGAACGAGATCAAGGAAGTGCTGTCTGGCATGGGTCTGCATCTGGGCATGGACATCGTCGACTGGCCACCAGAGAACATCGAAGATCTGGCCAAGAAGTTCGAAGACGCGTTCTAAGAATTTGAGGGAGCTTTCGGGCTCCCTCGGAATGCCCACGCTGGTGGGGACTACTCGGGCAATACCGCCCCAAGGAGAGGCACGCGACACGCATCGCCAAGCCCGGACAAAGTATAGAAGTTGAAGAAGGAATAGAAAAATGCGTCACGCACGGGGCTACCGCCGCCTGAACCGCACACACGAGCACCGCAAGGCGCTCTTCATTAACATGTGTGGCTCTTTGATCGAGCATGAGCAGATCAAAACCACCTTGCCAAAAGCCAAAGAATTGCGCCCGATCATCGAGAAATTGGTGACGCTCGCAAAACGCGGCGACCTGCACGCACGCCGTCAGGCTGCGTCGCGCTTGGTCCAAGACAAAGACGTCGCAAAATTGTTCGACGTTCTGGGCCCACGCTACAAAGACCGCCAAGGCGGTTATGTGCGCGTTCTGAAAGCCGGCTTCCGCTATGGCGACATGGCCCCAATGGCCATCATCGAATTCGTCGACCGCGACGTCTCCGCCAAAGGCGCTGCTGACAAAGCCCGCGAAGAGGCCGAAGAAGCCGCTGAATAAGCTGGTTTCGCTAGAGAATTAGAGAAAGCCCCGCAGGACACTGCGGGGCTTTTTTTGTTGGATGGCGGGTTTGAGGCCATATTTACAGATGCTGCACAAAGTACGAACGTCTGTTTGCGCTCGTGAATGGTGATCTCTAGACATCTCAAAACTCAGAAGAAAAGAGCATCGCCAATGAAACTTGTTGATGCGACACTTTCTTCCAGAGAAATGAAATCAATCGGAAGTCCATCACATTGATCAAAAAACATGACATCACTACTCTATCTGATGGCCTTAGAGCGTTGTTTGTTGACACTGACATTGAAGCAGCACACCGAATTTCAGCAAGTTGGCCTGTAGCTGTTTCAGTAGAGTGCCTACCCACCCAACGTGATTTGCCGGTAACCGCTTGGTTGCCTCAAGTGGTGGCCAATGCGCCAGATTCCACGGCTGGTCTTGTGAAGGTTTTGACGGCTATCAGCGACAAGCTCTACTGGCAGCAAACCTATTCCCAGGATGATCTGGGTCAGCATTTCCTGGACCGTTACGGCTGGTTCATGCTGGTTGGTTCCGACGCGCCCGTCAAAAACACCTCTATCCTCGCAGGCTTTTTGCTATTGGGTCCCGATGTCGAATATCCGGTCCACAAACACGCTGCCGAAGAGGTCTATGTGATCCTGTCGGGGAGTGCGTCATGGAAGATCGGTAATGCGGATTGGCAACTCAAATCCGCGGGCAGCATCATTCACAACCCATCTTGGCAGCCGCATGGTATGCGCACAGATCGATGCGAGCCGTTACTGATCGGTTTTTTATGGAATGCAGACGAAGTGGAAAAGTCGCAAATGGCGGCAAACGACGCACTCAAATAGAAAAAGAGTGCGACAGCTTCGTCGACAAAAATTGCCCCTCGTTTCTTCGCGTCGTTGCTAGTGCTTAGTGCATCCTCGCACTGATCTACCGTCGGGATGTCTTGCAGCAGTCAACAAAGTTGCGCGAAATCGCTAAAGCAGCCATTTGCGCACCCGCAGCGAAAGCTCACTTTGTCTTCCAAAGCTGACATTGCATCCCCGCTCCACAATACCGTAACCTGTGCCTCCTATGGCTGATCTCTTTGACACCAACGACACAGCGCGTCCGGCGAAGTCGCAACCGCTTGCGGATCGGTTGCGGCCCAAGAAACTAGCCGATGTGATCGGACAGGAGCAGGTTTTGGGCCCGGACAGTCCGCTTGGCGCAATGCTGGCGGCGGGTACGTTGTCGTCGTTGATTTTCTGGGGGCCGCCCGGCGTGGGCAAGACCACTATCGCGCGGCTGCTCGCGGATGAGACCGATCTGCATTTCGTTCAGATTAGCGCGATCTTCACGGGCGTGCCGGACCTCAAGAAAGTGTTTGAGACCGCGCGGATCAGACGGCAGAACGGGCAGGGAACGCTGCTATTCGTCGATGAGATACACCGCTTCAACAAAGCCCAGCAGGACGGATTCTTGCCGCATATGGAGGATGGCACCATTCTTCTGGTCGGGGCCACGACGGAAAACCCTAGCTTTGAGCTAAACGCAGCCGTGTTATCACGCGCGCAGGTGCTGGTTCTCGAAAGATTGACTCCAACGGATCTCGAACGCCTCGCGCAACGGGCGGAGAAAGAGTTGGACCGCGCACTGCCCCTGACCCCAGAGGCCCGCATCGCCTTGATCGAGATGGCCGATGGCGACGGGCGGGCACTGTTGAACCTGATCGAACAGGTGAGTGGTTGGAAAGCCGACGAAAAGCTCGATACCGCTGATTTGTCCAAGCGGTTGATGCGGCGGGCGTCGCAATACGACAAGTCGGGGGACGCGCATTACAATCTGATCAGTGCCTTGCACAAATCCGTGCGGGGCTCCGACCCTGATGCGGCGCTTTATTGGTTTGCGCGTATGCTGACTGGCGGGGAAGACCCGCGCTTTCTGGCCAGGCGACTGACCCGAATGGCGGTTGAGGATATCGGGTTGGCTGATCCGCAAGCCCAACGTGTCTGCCTTGATGCCTGGGAGACGTATGAACGGCTCGGCTCGCCCGAAGGTGAATTGGCGCTGGCGCAAAGTGTGACCTATCTGGCGCTCGCCCCGAAATCCAACGCAGGCTACGCGGCCTACAAAAACGCGATGCAGGCGGCGAAGAAAACCGGGTCCGAGCCGCCGCCGAAACATATCCTGAACGCGCCGACGTCTTTGATGAAAGATCAGGGGTACGGCGAAGGCTATGCGTATGACCATGATGCCGAAGACGGGTTTTCCGGCCAGAACTACTTCCCGGAGTCAATGAAACGCGGGGTTTACTACACCCCGGTCGAGCGCGGCTTCGAGCGAGAGCTGAAAAAGCGGCTCGATTACTTTGCAGGGCTTCGGGCGAAGCGTAAATCTTGACATCTGCGCTGCAAGCGCAGACAGAACGCCCATGTTCTGGACCATGCTTCAAGTTGCCCTTGGCGGGGCGATCGGAGCCGCATTGCGGTTTCTCACCGGCGTCGGCGTATTTCGCCTGACGGGACCGGGGTTTCCCTATGCAATTCTGAGCGTGAACATCTTGGGCTCGTTTCTGATGGGGGTCTTTGTGGTCTATGCGGCGCATCGCAGCGCCACGCATCTGTCGCCTTTCGTCATGACCGGCATTCTGGGCGGGTTTACCACGTTCTCGGCGTTCTCAATGGAATCCTACACACTCTTTGAACGTGGAGAGCTGGGGCAGGCGGCGATCTATGTCGGCGCGTCCGTGGTCTTTTCCATTGGGGCCTTGGCCGCAGGCGTTTTGATCGCGCGGGGGATGTTTGCATGAGCCGTGTTCAAATTCTGCATGTTGGCCCAGATGAGGCGGAGCAGCGTGTTGATCGCTGGTTTCGACGCCATTTTCCCCATGTCAGCCAAGGCCGGATCGAAAAGATGTGCCGCAAGGGTGAAATTCGTGTGGATGGCGGGCGGGTGAAGTCCAATTCGCGCGTGGGGCCAGGGCAGGCCGTGCGTATCCCGCCGCTACCGAGCGTGGAACAGGTGGAGGAAGAGTCCAAGGTCCAGCATATCTCCAAAGCTGATGCAGAGATGATCCGCAACTGCGTGATCTATAAAGACGATCAGGTGATCGCGTTGAACAAGCCAGCGGGATTGCCGGTACAAGGCGGTAGCAAACAGACCCGGCATGTCGACGGTATGGCCGCAGCGCTGCAGTTTGACGCCGCCGAACCGCCACGTCTGGTGCACCGCCTGGACAAGGACACATCCGGCGTTCTGGTGATGGCGCGCACACAAGCGGCTGCCTCAAGCCTGACGAAAGCGTTCCGTCATCATGGTACGCGCAAGATTTACTGGGCGCTGGTTGCGGGGGTGCCTTATCCGAAAATCGGGACGATCAAATACGGATTGGTGAAGGCCCCGGGGCATGGCAAAGGCGGCGAGGGCGAAAAGATGCATTGCGTGCATCCGCGCGATGTCGACGCGACGCCGGGCGCGAAACGGGCGCAAACGGACTATGCGACTTTGTGTTTCCTTGGTCAGCGGGCTTCGTGGGCGGCTTTGGTGCCGATCACCGGGCGCACCCATCAATTGCGGGCGCATATGGCCGAGATGGGTCATCCGATTGTGGGGGATGGGAAATACGGTGGCTCTGGTCAGGAAAATCAGGGTGACGGATGGGGCGCGCAACTTGGCGATGAAATCTCCAAGAAGCTGCACCTGCACGCCCGGTCGCTGACGATCGAACATCCCAACACCGGGCAGATGCTTCATTTGACGGCTCCGATGCCGGAGCACATGAAGCGCAGCTGGGACTTCATGGGATGGACGGAGAACGACGTTCCCGTTGACCCATTTGATGCGGATGAAGAATGGCAGAGCTGAAGCTGGTCGTGTTTGACGTCGACGGCACGCTGATCGACTCCATCGCGCATATCGAAACAGTCATGGATCAGGCGTTTGATCTGCATGGGCTGGCGCGGCCAGAACTCGGTGCTGTGCGCAATCTGATTGGCATTTCGCTTGTGTCCCTTCTGGATCAGCTGCATCCCGGCCTCGACGATGCCAAGCTGATGGGATTGGCCAACAGCTACAAGGACCTCTTCAGTACCAGCAGCACCAGCTTGCCTTTTACGGAAACAGCGCCGCTTTTTCCGGGCGCGCAGGCCGCACTGGATCGCCTGAAAGCGCAAGACCATATCCTGCTGGGTGTGGCGACGGGCAAATCCCGGCGTGGGCTGAACAGACTTTTTGATGCGCATGCACTGGACGGGTTCTTTCAGACAACTCATGTGGCCGATGATCATCCGTCAAAACCACATCCCGCGATGCTAGAGGCAACATTGCGCGACACCGGAATCGAGCCTGCGAATGCCGTGATGATCGGTGACACGACTTATGACCTGCAAATGGCAAGGTCTGCGGGGGTCACGGCGATTGGTGTTTCTTGGGGGAACCACCCGGTTGAGACCTTGCGGCCGCACGCAGATATCTTACTTGAGGATTTCGCAGCCCTTAATGACGCGCTGGACAATCTATGGAGCACCTCATGAGTGAGTGGAAAGCAAAAAGGTTCTGGAAAGCGGCAAATTTCGTGCCTGAAACCGGTGGTTTTGCGATCCAGTTGGACGGTCGTCCGTTGCGCACTCCTGCGAATACACCCGTGGTTGTACCGACGGAAGCGATGGCCAAGGCGGTTGCTGCTGAATGGGATGCGCAGGAAGATCAGATCGATCCGCTGTCGATGCCAATGACGCGATCTGCCAACGCGGCGCTGGACAAGGTTGCGCATCAGTTCGACGAAGTGGCTGAACTCATCGCCGCATATGGTGATACCGATTTGCTGTGCTACCGGGCAACGACCCCGGTCAGCCTGATTGAACGGCAATGCGATGCGTGGGATCCGCTCTTGGCCTGGGCGAAAGAAAATTTCGGCGTCGAGATGACCGTGACCTCAGGCGTTATGCCGGTTTCGCAACCATCCGCTACAACAACACGGTTTCGATCTGTTGTGGCGGAGCTGAATTCGTTCCAATTAACCGGATTTCACGATCTTGTTTCACTGTCAGGCAGTTTGGTGATTGGTCTTGCGGCAACGCGCGATCACGGCACCCCGGAAGAGCTGTGGAACACGAGCCGAATCGATGAGATTTGGCAGGAAGAACAGTGGGGCAAAGACGATGAGGCCTCAATTCAGGCCGAAAAAAAGCGCGCAGCGTTTCTTCACGCCTACGAATTCTTTCATATTTGCGCTTAAATCCCCGACAAGCCCCTTTTTTTCCGTCTTATTGTTGATGAGATCGAGAAAATCAGAAAAAAATCATCAATATTATTGGTTAACGTATCGTAAAGGCGGGAAGACTGCTTGACGAAATGGGGCAGAATGGGCCTTATTCCCCCTCATCGAGGGGAACGATGACCCTTAAAGAACACCTTTGCCAAAAATGGCAGGGACCCGCTTTCGGGCGGACTATCAGGAAGAGGTAAAAATGAAAAATAGCATATTTCTTGGCGCGCTAACTGTCTCCAGCCTAATCGCTGGCGCAGCAGCAGCTGGTACAGTCGACGACGTGAAAGCGCGCGGCGTACTTAACTGTGGTGTTTCAACCGGTGTACCGGGTTTTGAAGCTCCAAACGCTGATGGCGAGTGGGAAGGCTTTGACGTTGACGTATGTCGCGCTGTTGCAGCCGCCGTACTTGGCGACAGCAAAGCAGTAGAATTCGTACCAACAACAGGTAAGACACGCTTCACAGCGCTGGCTTCCGGTGAGATCGACATGCTGTCCCGCGTGACAACATGGACATTCAGCCGCGACGTCGACCTGAAGTTTGAATTTGTTGGCGTAAACTATTACGACGGCCAAGGCTTTATGGTTCCAAAAGAACTGGGCGTAACTTCCGCGACTGAGCTGGATGGTGCGACTGTTTGTATCCAAACTGGTACAACAACAGAGCTGAACCTGGCTGACTACTTCCGCGTAAACAACATGTCTTACGAGCCTGTGCCAATCGAAACACAGACTGAAGCTTCCCAGCAGTACCTTGCTGGTGCATGTGACGCATACACAACTGACGCATCTGCGTTGGCTTCTGTACGGTCTTCCTTCGCGGACGCTTCTGCGCATGTCATCTTGCCAGAAATCATCTCCAAAGAGCCACTCGGCCCACTTGTTCGCCACGGCGACAACGAATGGGGCGACATTGTTCGCTGGACACTGAACGCACTGATCGCAGCTGAAGAGCTTGGCGTGACTTCTGCAAACATCGCCGAGCTGGCAGCAGCACCTGGCGACAACCCAGAGATCAACCGTCTGTTGGGTACAGAAGGTAGCCTGGGCGAAATGCTGGGCCTCGACGCTCAGTGGGCTGTTCGTGCAATCTCCGCTGGTGGTAACTTCGGTGAGAGCTTTGAGCGTAACATCGGTGAGAAAACACCAATCGGCCTTGCGCGTGGTCTGAACGCACAGTGGACCGAAGGTGGTCTGATGTACTCCCCACCATTCCGGTAAAAACATAAAGCTAAGGGCGCGGTCATTCCGCGCCCTTTTCTTATCAAGACCCAAGACGACGCTTAAAAAGAGCAGGCCACCCCGCGCAACGACGCACTCTGTACAATCGGCCTGACAAGACAGGGAACGTCCAAGATGACGACAATCACTGACCCCCCCAAGGAGTCATTCCGACTCTCTATGCTTCTTTACGATACGCGCTACCGATCCATGACAATTCAAGTGATCGCGCTTATCGGGTTTTCCGCCGCTGTCTGGTGGCTGGTCGGAAACACAATCCAGAACATGAACGCGTTGGGCAAAGACCTCAGCTTCAACTTTCTGGGAGAGCCCGCAGGCTACGATATCAACCAGCGGCTTATCGAATATACCTCACAATCCACCCATTTCCGCGCCGCCATAGTTGGTGTTCTCAACACGTTGGTCATCGCCGTGTTGGGCTGCGCGTTGGCCACGGTTCTGGGGATTGTGATCGGTGTTTTGCGCCTGTCGAACAACTGGATCGTTTCGCGGATCATGACGGTCTATGTGGAGATGTTCCGGAACGTTCCGGTGCTGCTATGGATCGTCTTGGCAATGGCCATTCTGATCGAAACACTGCCTGCCCCACGAGACTACAAAGGGGATGACGCAACCGCGTCAATGTTCCTTGAGTCTGTTGCGGTGACCAATCGCGGTATCTTCATCCCGGGCCCGTCATTCTCTAACGGATT
Organism: uncultured Litoreibacter sp.; assembly: GCA_947493265.1. Lineage (GTDB taxonomy): Bacteria > Pseudomonadota > Alphaproteobacteria > Rhodobacterales > Rhodobacteraceae > Litoreibacter. Next base: position 847,946 of record CANLQL010000001.1, read on the forward strand.
TGCCAACAGCACGATCAGCTGGTTGCTTGTCGTCGGCGTTCTGGTCGCAAGTATCCTTGCGATCCGCTATGTCCGCGCGCAAGCCACCAAGAAGCAAGAAGCGACAGGTGTACGTCCAACGACATGGTATCTGCAGCTTGGTCTGCTTGTGGTGCCGGTTTCAATCGTCTGCATCGCTATGGGGCTGTTCTGGACATCACCAGAACTGAAAGGCTTCAACTTCAAAGGCGGTATCCACCTTCGTAACTCACTGATTGCGTTGTGGTTGGCCCTGTCGCTTTATACGGCGGCCTTTATCGCAGAAAACGTTCGCGCCGGGATCATGGCGATCTCGAAAGGACAATCCGAGGCCGCTGGCGCTTTGGGTCTACGTCCCAACCGGATCATGAGCTTGGTGGTTTTGCCGCAAGCGCTGCGGGTGATCATTCCGCCGCTGATTTCGCAATATCTGAACCTGACGAAAAACTCGTCGCTGGCGATTGCTGTGGGTTACATGGACATCACCGGCACGTTGATGGGTATCTCGCTGAACCAAACCGGACGGGAGTTGGAAACGCTGCTTTTGGGCATGCTGATCTACCTGACCATCTCGCTGCTGATCTCGGCCGCGATGAACGTCTACAACTCTCGCATGCAATTGATGGAGCGCTAAGATGAGTGACACACACGCACAAACTGTCGCCTATGTTCGCGAAACCATGCTGGAGCCTCAGGCGCCACCGGTTACGGTTGTCGGACCAATTGGCTGGGCGAAAACCAACCTTTTTTCGAGCAGGCTGAACACGGTCATCACATTGATCGCGTTGGCATTTGTCTATCTGGTTCTGTCGATCCTGCTGCCTTGGGCATTCCACAACACCTGGAGTGCAACATCCTTGCGGGATTGTCGGGAAATGACCGGAACCGATCACGGTGCGGCCTGTTGGGGCGTTATCCGTGACCGCTGGCAGCAAATCCTGTTTGGCAACTACCCGGTAGACCTACGCTGGAGACCTATTCTAGATCTCGTCCTGCTTTTGGTCGCCTTGGCCCCGATCTTGTTCTCAAACGTGCCGCGTAAGCTACTTTGGTTTTCGGCAGCATATCCCTTCATCATGCCTTGGCTGATCTGGGGCGGTTCTGTTTGGGTGCCAGTGATGGCCGCAGTTGGCTTCATCCTGGGCTACCTGTTCCTGAAATTCGGGGAGAAGGCCCTCGGCTCTCTCTTCGCGATGATTGGTGCTGTGGTTGTGGCGATTGTCTGGTGGCTGTTCTTCCTTGGGCCGGTCTCTGACATTTTTGCGTCCATCCTGCCAATCGGTCTGGAAAAACTGGGATCATCGCGTGACATTGGTGGGCTTATGCTGGCCTTTGTGATCGGGGTTGTGGCGATAGGGCTGTCACTGCCCATCGGCATCGTTCTGGCGCTGGGCCGTCAGTCTGATCTGTTGATCGTGAAAACGCTTTGTGTGGGCTTTATCGAGTTCATTCGGGGCGTGCCGCTGATCACGCTGCTGTTTGTGGCGTCAACGCTGCTGAACATCTTCATGCCACCGGGGACAAACTTCGACATCGTTCTGCGGGTTATCATCATGGTGACGCTGTTTTCGTCGGCCTATATGGCCGAGGTTATTCGGGGTGGCTTGGCCGCTTTGCCGAAGGGTCAGTATGAAGGGGGCGACAGCCTTGGTTTGAACTACTGGCAGGCGCAACGTCTGATCATCATGCCGCAGGCTTTGAAGATTTCGATCCCGGGCATCGTGTCCACATTTATCGGTCTGTTCAAAGACACCACGCTGGTGTCGATTATCGGTCTGCTTGATCCGATTGGGTGGGCGACCGCTATTCGGGCCGACACAGACTGGATTGGTATCCTCTGGGAGCTTTATGCGTTTATTGCGCTGCTCTTCTTTATCATCTGCTTCGGCATGTCCCGTTACTCAATGTATCTTGAGCGCAAGCTTAAGACGTCACACTAAAGGAGGTCTGAACAATGGCTGACATAGCAACTGACCGCACAATCGACCGTTCGAAAATGCAAGTTTCGGACGAGGTCGCAATTCAGATCACCGGTATGAACAAGTGGTACGGGACGTTTCACGTCCTCAAGGAGATCGACCTGACCGTGCAACGCGGTGAGCGGATCGTTATCGCGGGCCCATCGGGTTCTGGTAAGTCCACGCTCATCCGCTGCATCAACCGCCTGGAGGAACACCAGGCAGGTCAGATCATCGTTGATGGGACGGAACTGACGTCGGATCTGAAAAACATCGACAAGATCCGGTCGGAAGTTGGCATGTGCTTCCAGCACTTCAACCTGTTCCCGCATCTGACCATTCTGGAAAACTGTACGCTGGCCCCGATCTGGGTTCGCAAGACACCCAAGAAGGAAGCCGAAGAAACGGCGATGCATTTCCTTGAGAAGGTGAAAATCCCGGAACAGGCTGACAAGTATCCAGGCCAATTGTCTGGTGGTCAGCAGCAGCGCGTGGCGATTGCGCGTTCCTTGTGCATGAAACCGCGGATCATGTTGTTTGACGAGCCGACCTCAGCGCTTGACCCGGAAATGATCAAAGAGGTGCTCGACACCATGATCGAGCTTGCTGAAGAAGGCATGACGATGCTGTGTGTGACCCACGAAATGGGCTTTGCCCGTCAGGTCGCGAACCGTGTGATCTTCATGGATGCCGGTCAGATCGTTGAACAGAACGAGCCGGAAGAGTTCTTCAACAACCCCAAATCGGAGCGGACAAAACTGTTCCTCAGCCAGATTTTGGGTCACTAAGCCTCGGCAAAAAATTCAACGAAAAGCCCCGGCCGGTCCGGGGCTTTTTTATGCCTCGTCCTGGGCCATCAAGTCTTTCGGAACGACGAAATCAAGCAATTGTCCTTTGGAGAAGTCCATCTCCCGCCAGCTTTCAATATCAGCTTCCAGAACGGTTGTTGCCCCGGTCGGATATTGCGAAAACTTCGGGTGTTCAGGCCGGTTTGGAAGCAGCAATGTCGCCAGGGCTGAAATCCCGGGATTGTGCCCTACAACCATCAGATCACCGGGTGGTGCACGCCGGATTTCTGCCAGTATTGTGTCAGGCGTGGCGTGATAAAGCCCCACTTCGAATGACACGCTTGGCCGGTCGGGCATATTTTCGATGGCCAGTGCGCAGGTCCACTTTGCGCGTTCCGCTGTTGAACATTTCACGTTCACCGGGGCATGTCCCATGATCGTCAGCCAATTGCCTATTTTACTTGCGGCAAGTCTTCCACGATCTGTGAGCGGGCGATCATGGTCATCAAGGCTCAGATCGTCCCAATCGGATTTCGTGTGGCGGGTTAGGATCAGTTTCAAAGCTCACCTGTGAAATAGAGACATGTGATAAGCGGATTGTTCTGCCAACCTGCCATAGCTTTGCGACAGGGGGCAAGACTGCCTGACACCACAACCTAACATAATGTTTTCGCGCCCGTTTTCTGTATCAAGATAGGCATGACATTTTGGAACGTCATAGCCATCTGCCGTCAGCGCCTGCGCGTCGCAGGCTGTTAGGCAGGGTTTTTCGCAAGTGGTGCAAGGCATTTGCCCCGGCGCTGGCAGCTCTATCCGATCCCGCAAAGCCAAGGCACCGCGATAGGACACCATCAAGCCTGCTTTTTGATGAACCAGCAGTGAAACTGGGCTTTGCCACGCTTGCCCGGACTGAAGCGCCCAACGGAAAAACGGTTGGAAAGGCGGGCCGCCAAATGGAAATAACGGTGTTCCGTCCAGCGCATCAGCAAGGGCGCTGATGACCCGCAGGGACCACCGATCCATTGGATCTGGCGCGCCGTCTTGCCATTCGGGACTGGTCTTGAATGCGGGCCAGAACCCGGGTTCTTTTGGACCCAACAACAGAAGGGTTCGCGTGCCTTCCGGCAGATTGTCCATGTCTTTTGGATGAAACCCGCCAAAAACCTCAAGCTGGTGCTGAGCAAAACGCGCGTCCAGATCAGCCAGTGTCATTTTCGAAAGAAGGGCAGGGCGAGGCTCCAGCCCAGCTTTGAAGGTCGGTCGTCCTGCCATTGCAGGCCGATTGCCATATCATCATGGCCGTCATCAGGCTGCGCTTTATAGGTTCCAAACATCTGGTCCCAAATCGACAGAGCAAATCCGTAATTCGTGTCATGCTCATCCCGGGTGACAGAATGATGTACGCGGTGCATGTCGGGCGTTACCAGAACGCGCCGAACGATCGCATCCAGCCAAAGCGGCAATTTGATATTGGCATGGTTAAACATCGCAGACCCGTTAAGGATGATCTCGAACAGAATAATGCCCAAAGCCGCTGGCCCCAGCAGATAGACCAAGCCGATTTTCAGAACCATGGAAAAGGCGATCTCCACGGGATGAAAGCGGATCGCCGTGGTGACGTCGATATCAACGTCTGAGTGGTGGACCCGGTGGAACCGCCATAAAAACGGGATTTTGTGGGTGATTAGATGCTGCGCCCAGATGATGAAATCGAAGATCAGGATCGTCAGCAGCACCTCCCCCCACAGGGGCAGGGCCAGTTGATTGAACAGACCCCAGCCGTTTTGATCCGCGTCTATCGCTGCGCCAACCGCCAACAGCGGCAAAGCGAATGCCAATGCGCGCAGGGTAAGCGTATCGATGATCGTGATGGCCCAGTTCGTCGACCAACGGCGGGCGCGGGTCTGGCTTCGGCGTCGGCGGGGCGCAAAGGTCTCCAACGCTGCGAACAGCGCGAAAAGCCCCAGAAACACGCCCAGTCTTATGATCGCTTCGTTTTCCATGCGCTAGAACCTACGCTTTCGAAACCACTTCGCAAGAGACGCAGCGCCGCAGTGCGCGCACTTTTCAGTGAGCGCTCGCTAGTGCCGGATAATGGAGCCTGCACCATGATCGGTAAACAGCTCCAGCAGGCAGGCATTGGGCGCGCGGCCGTCCAAGATAACAACCGCCCGAACGCCATCTGACAAGGCCTTCAGCGCGGTTTCGGTTTTCGGGATCATGCCGCCTGCGATAATGCCTTGTTTCGTAAGCGTCTTGATATGATCCGCCGACAGTTCCGTGACCACCTCGCCGCTGTCATCTTTGACACCCGCGACATCGGTCAGAAGCAGCAGGCGATCTGCTTTCAAAGCCCCTGCGATTGCCCCGGCGGCGGTGTCTCCATTGACGTTGAAGGTCTCACCATTGCGGCCGGTTCCCAATGGGGCCACGACCGGGATCAATCCGGAACTGGCCATTTCCTGAAGCACGGTTGGTGTGACTTCTACTGGCTCCCCCACGAAACCCAGTTTTGGGTTGGCGGGATCGCAAACGACCATGTTGGCGTCCTTGCCTGATAGGCCTACAGCCCGCCCGCCCTGTCCGTTGATCGCTTGTACGATCCGCTTGTTGACAGTGCCTGACAAGACCATCTCGACGACCTCAACCGTCGCGGCGTCCGTGACCCGCTTGCCGTCGACGAATTCCGACTTGATCGACAGTTTCTCAAGCATTTGGTTAATCATCGGCCCGCCACCATGGACGACAACAGGGTTTACACCGACCTGCCGCATCAAAACGACATCCCGCGCGAAGCTTTCCATCGCCTCGTCGCTGCCCATGGCGTGACCCCCAAGCTTGATGACCACCGTCGCACCTGCATAGCGCTGCAAATAGGGCAGGGCTTGGGACAAGGTGCGGGCGGTGGCAATCCAATCGCGATTCATGGCGTCTTGCTTCTTCATATCCAAAAATTCCGTATAACTTGGAACCTGTTAGCCTGTGCAGCACTTGCTGCCAAGTCTTGGCGCTTGCAAACCCGCCACAGAGCGCGCGTAATGGCAACAGACTTTACAAAGGAATGTGGTGATGTCTGACGCGCGAAAGACGCTTTTGCTAACCGGTGCCAGTCGCGGGATTGGTCACGCGACCGTGCAACATTTCAATTCCCGAGATTGGCGGGTGATCACCTGTTCGCGCCATCCTTTCCCGCAAGAATGTCCTTGGGGCGGTGGCGCGGAAAATCATATCCAGATCGACCTGGCTGACCCCAAAAACACGATTGAGGCTATCGAAGAGATCCGGCGTAGGCTGGACGGGAAACTACATGCGTTGGTCAATAACGCCGGGATTTCACCAAAAGGGGACGGCGGGGCGCGTCTGAACACGCTTGATACGGATCTGCGCACCTGGGGCCATGTTTTTCATGTCAACTTCTTTGCCTCAGTGGTCTTGGCTCGTGGGTTGCGGGAAGAACTGGCAAGCGCAAAAGGATCGGTGGTTAATGTCACGTCGATCGCAGGCAGTCGGGTGCATCCATTTGCTGGGGCTGCCTATTCAACGTCAAAGGCGGCTTTGGCTGCACTGACCCGCGAAATGGCCCATGACTTTGGTCCCTTGGGGGTCCGCGTCAACGCCATCGCCCCGGGGGAGGTCGAAACAGCGATCCTCAGTCCAGGCACAGACAAAATCGTAGAGACGCTGCCCATGCGCCGATTGGGCCAACCCGAAGAAGTCGCTGCGGCGATCTACTTCCTGTGCTCAGAGGAAAGCAGCTATATTTCGGGTACAGAGATCGAGGTTAACGGCGCGCAGCACGTTTGACCCTATTCAAGCGTCGCGATCACACTACGCAGCGTCGGGATGCCTAGCCCTTTTTCGGAACTGGTCAGGATAATTTCGGGGTAGGCTGCAGGATGTTTGGCGAGCGATTGGCTCACTTGCGCAATCAGCTTTTCGTGCTCATGGGCTTTGATTTTGTCGATCTTGGTTAACACGACCTGAAACGTCACGGCGGATCGGTCGAGCAGATCCAGTATCTCCTGATCGACCTTTTTGATGCCGTGACGCGCGTCGATCAGCACAAATGCCCGGCGCAGTGTTTGGCGACCAGAAAGATAGGCTTTTAGCAGCCGTTGCCATTTCGCGACCACCGCAACCGGCGCTTCCGCAAAACCATAGCCCGGAAGGTCCACGATGTAGTGGCTGTCCGTCAGGGTGAAGAAGTTAATTTCCTGCGTGCGGCCGGGTGTATTCGACGTCCGCGCCAGTGATTTCCTGCCAGTGATCGCGTTGATCAAAGATGATTTACCAACGTTGGAGCGGCCGGCGAAACAAACCTCGATCCGGTCGGCGCGGGGCATGCCGTCCATCGCCACCACACCTTTGAGGAAGTCAGTTTCACCCGCAAAAAGCTTGCGCCCGAATTCTGCGGCATCCGGGTCCGGCTCCGGCGCGATTTGAAACGTGAAATCCGCCATCAAGTGGCCTCTCTATGTCCGCTGTTTTTGCGCGCCTTGCGCTACTTTTTCTCAGCTGTCTTTTTCTTGAAGCTGGACAAGATGTTGCCGAAAATGTCGGGCTTGTATCCTTGGCTTCGCATGATCGCGTATTGCTGGATGAAAGTGATGACGTTGTTGGCGATCCAGTACAACACCAGACCGGATGCGAACGTGCCCAACATGAACATGAAAACCCAGGGCATCCACGCAAAAATCATTGCTTGGGTTGGATCAGTCGGGGCCGGGTTCAGCTTTTGCTGCAACCACATGGACAGGCCCAAAATGATCGGCAGGACGCCAAGCGAGAAGATAAAGAAGATCGATTCCGGGCTTGGAGTCGCATTTGGCAGCAGGCCAAACAGGTTCAGGATTGACGATGGATCGGGCGCGCTTAGATCGCGGATCCAGCCCAACCACGGGGCGTGGCGGAGTTCGATCGTGACAAAGATCACCTTGTAAAGAGAGAAGAAGATCGGGATTTGCAGCAAGATCGGAAGGCAGCCTGCGGCGGGGTTCACCTTCTCTTTCTTGTACAGCGCCATCATCTCGGCCTGTAACTTCTGGCGGTCATCGCCCGCCTTTTCCTTAATCTTCTCCATCTCTGGCTGAAGTTCTTTCATCTTCGCCATGGAAACGTAGGACTTATAGGCAAGCGGCAGCAGCAGGGCTTTGATGCCCAGCGTCAGGGCAATGATCGACCAGCCCATATTGCCGATCAGCTCGTTCAGCCAATGCAAAACAGCAAAAATAGGCTTTGTCAGGAAGAAGAACCAACCCCAGTCGATGGAGTCGAGGAACCCGTCGACACCGGCTTTTTCATAGTTGCGGATCGTTTCCCATTCCTTTGCGCCGGCAAAGAGCTGGGTATCAACCTCAACAGTCTGCCCGGCGGCAACGCTTTGAACAGGTTGACGAATTTCGGTTTGGTAGATGTCAGCGGAGGCGACGTATTTTACAACGGAGGTGAAATTTGACCCGGGATTTGGGATCAGCGTCGTCATCCAGTATTTGTCTGTGAAGCCAACCCAGCCGTTTTCGGCTACCTCGGTGACCTGTGCGCTTGCACCTTCGCGCGGCACGACATCAAGATCAGGTAGGTCATCGTAGTCGATTTCCGACAATTCCCCGTCAGTCATGGCGACGACGCCTTCGTGGAGGATGAAGAAGCCGACTGTTTCAGGCTCTCCGTGGCGGGCGACGATGCCATAGGGTTGCATGTTAAAGGCGGACGCGGACGTATTTTCAACCGACTGTTTGACGGTAAACATGAAGTTGTCGTCGATCATCAATGTGCGGCGGAAAGTCAGGCCGACATCGTTGGTCCAAACCAGCGTGACGGGTGTGCTTGGCGTCAGAATATCGCCGCTTTCCACTTGCCAGGGTGTATTTGCGCCTGGAACTTGTTCAAAAGTCAGATCGCCCGCAGGGGCCCAGCCGTAAAGCGCGTAATACGCGTCTGCAGATCCGACCGGTGACAGCAGGGTCACAATCTCAGAGTCGGGGGCGAGCGTTTCTTTATACCGCTCCAGCGACAGATCATCGATCCGACCGCCAGTCAGTGAAATAGACCCTCTTAGTGTGTCGGTTTTGATCTGAAGACGTTCTGCAGTTGCAAGGGCCGCTTGCCGAGTTTCTGCTGGATTTGCAGGAACGAGGGTCGATGTCCCGGCGGCAGTACCCGCCACTTGCGGCGTTGTGTTGGCCGCAGGGGCGGTCTGTTCGACGACGGGCGCGTTCGGATCAACGACCGGCTGTTCCGGCGGAAAGAGAACGAACCAGACAAGGATCACCAAAAAGCTCAGCGCGGATGCGAGAATGAGGTTCTTATTCTGATCGTCCATGTCGGTTTGCCACCTGTCTTTTCACACCGGGTTGTTCAATAACGTGGTGCACTAAAGGTCAAGCGGTTTTCGGCCTTATTCAGGCCGTTCTTGTGGATCAAATCCCGTATTTATTGCTGTTTGCGCTTCAGAATTGGTGTTGGGGCTAGACGGTTCTGATAATTGGAAATCCACGCCATCGTGTCGGCCAGCGGCATTGCCTTCGCAATCGCGTGTCCTTGCAGGTGACTGCAGCCAAGCTGTGACAGGATTGCGTGTTCCCCAATGGTTTCCACGCCTTCGGCCAACGCCGAGATTTGTAGCTGGTCGGCCATTGCGACAATTGCGGCGATCATTCGTTGCTGTTCCGGGTCTTCGTCGACATGTTTGACAAAGGACTGGTCGATTTTGATACGCTCCACCCCGAATTTGCGGATATTCGCGACAGAGGCGTGTCCCGTGCCAAAGTCATCAAGGTCGATTTTGAAGCCCTGTTCGCGCAGCGCTTTGATATTTCGAACAATAATGTCGTCTTCTGTCGGTGATATTACGGTTTCCAGAACCTCAACCACCAGACGGGTTGGATCGATCTCGAAGCGGTCTACGTCCCATTTGATCCGCTCAACAAGACTGGGGTTGCGCAATTCCTGGGTTGCGAAATTCACCGAAATTGAGGGAACAGAAAACCCGGCGTCATCCCAGCTTTTGAGGGCTTTCAGCGAATTGATCAGGATGGTTTCGCTCAGCAATTCCATCTGGTGGCCGTTTTCCAGATTTTGCAGAAAATCGACAGGTTCGATGACGCCGCGGTTTGGATGCATCCAGCGGGCCAAAGCTTCGAAGCCGGTAATCTCCCCGGTATCGGTGCTGACTTGAGGTTGGAACCAGGGCACAATCTCCCCGTTTTTTAGGGCGTTTGTTGCTTCCTCCTGGGCGGCGCTGGACGCGCCAAGCGGTGGCGGCACGTCCTTGTTGTAGCCGCGGATCGCGTAGGGGGCATAGCTGCGGGCGTCGTCCAAAGCCGCGTGAGCTGCGTCAAAGAGCCTGACACTCGACGGTTTCGATACTTTGGAATTCAAAGCAAATCCGGCAGACGCCGTCAGGCGCAGGGAAATTCCATCGACAATCAACGGCTCAGCAATGGCAGATTGCAGCCTTTCAATCATGGAGATGACCGCGCCCAATTCCGGCGACCGAATATCGCAAAGTGCGACGGCAAATTGATTTTCGGAAATTCGCGAAATCTCATCATATTCGCGCAGGAATGACGCCATCTTCGTGGCGAGTTTCGGCATCGCGATGGACGCGATATCGCCGCCCCAAACCTGTTGAGTTTTGTCGAAATCATCCACTTCAAGGATCACGCAGGCCACTTTGCGCTTCGGATCAAGCATCGCTTTGTCCATCATCGCCAGAAGGTTCTTTTCATCGCCCAGCACGATTTCCGACCCGGTATAGCGGGTGCGCGTGCGGGTGGTAGACGGGGCGGTACTGTCGAAGGCCAGGAACCCCGACAAGGCAACGGCCACCAGAAGGGCATTGCTTGGCCCATGCAAAATGGCGGCGACAATCAGCACTGGGATCGCACAAAGCGCCAGTCGTTTCAGTCGATGGATTAGTTTTGGTCGCAGAAGCTGCTGTGACAGTCGTTGCATATCGCACCCCTTTTCGCACAAGGGGCAGATTATGTTCCGGTTATGTTCAGCCTCTTAACGCAGGTCAGGAATATCGTTAGGATTTTCGGAAAACGCGCTGTCTTCTCGCAAGAGTGCTTGGAAATCAAAGAGTTTTGGGTCCAGCAGGTGCGACGGTCTTGCGTTGGTCAGTGCACGAAACATCTTTTGCCGCCGTCCGGGTGCCCGGGTTTCCCATGAATTCAGCAACTCCTTGATCGCTTGCCGCTGCAACCCGTCCTGACTGCCGCACAGATCGCACGGAATGATCGGATAAGACATGGCTTTCGCAAATTTCGCGCAATCCTCTTCGGCGACATAGGCAAGTGGCCGGTAGACGAACAGATCGCCCTCGTCATTTAGAAGTTTAGGCGGCATCGCGGCCAGTCGGGATCCGTGGAACAGGTTCAAAAAGAACGTCTCAAGGATATCATCGCGGTGATGGCCAAGAACGACGGCGGTGCAGCCTTCTTCGCGGGCGATGCGGTACAGGTTGCCACGCCGCAGGCGGGAACACAGCGCACAATAGGTCCGTCCCGTTGGAACCTTGTCTTTGACGATGGAGTATGTGTCTTGATACTCGATCCGGTGCGGGACTTTCATCTGCTCCAGAAATGCAGGCAGAACGGTGGCCGGGAAATTCGGTTGGCCTTGATCCAGATTGCAGGCCAGAATTTCAACGGGCAACAACCCACGCCATTGCAACTCGTATAGGGCTGCCAGCAGCGTGTAGCTGTCTTTCCCACCGGACAGACAGACCAGCCATTTGGCCCCACGTTCGACCATCCCGAAATCGTCAATCGCCTGACGCGTGTCGCGGATGATCCGCTTGCGCAGCTTCTTGAATTCGGTCGTTGAAGGCGCGCCTTCGAACAGGGGATGAATTTCGGTTTGATCTAACATGAGCGCGCTTATAGGGGCTGGGTCGCCGCAGGGAAAGTGCTCTAGTCGGGAACATCGTCGACGCCCCGCCCACCCCAAGGATGACAGCGCGCGACGCGTTTGGCGGCCAGCCAGCTGCCTTTGATCCCACCGTGCTTTTGCAACGCTTCCAAAGCATAGGCTGAGCATGTCGGGTCATAGCGGCAGTTAAACCCGACCCAGGGGCTGAAAATCAGCCGGTACGCGCGGACGGGCAGGGCCGCGATATGGGCCAAGGGCGTCATGGGTGCAGTTTTTCCAACGCGCGGATCAGATCAGCTTTCAGGAGCGCGAATTCGCGTGTGACCGTCGTTTCAGGCCGCCCGACCAGAACGTAGTCCCATCCCGTCAGGCCCTTTTGCGGCAATACATGTGCCGCGACTTCGCGCAGTCTTCGCTTGGCGCGGTTGCGGGTCACAGCGTTGCCGATTTTTTTGGAACAGGTGTAGCCGATCCTCATGGGCGCCTGATCGCCGCGATCACGGGCTTGCAGAAGAAATCCTGGTTGGCCTGCGCGTTTGGCGCGTGCGGCGGCCAGAAAATCACTACGTTTTTTCAAAACTTCCAGCGGGCAAACGGAAACCGCCGGAGGCGTTCTCGCGACCGGGACGGTATGTCCTGCCACGGGTGCCTCCGGCGGTGTCAAAGCAATAGCAAAATCGGTGGCGCTTATGCGCTCAGCGATTTGCGTCCCTTTGCACGGCGTGCGTTCAGGATCTTGCGACCGGCTTTCGTCGCCATGCGCGCGCGGAAGCCGTGGCGGTGCTTGCGAACCAGGTTCGACGGTTGGTATGTACGTTTGCTCATATCTGGAGCTCCTTGGCGTGTAAGCGCGCACGTGGGATTCGGCGCAGCTCAAGTGTTCGAACCCGCGTCATAGAGAGAGACCCTGACCACGTCAACGGTCAAACGACGCAATTTCGCCCCTGTTCTTGCAACAATTCCAGAAAATTTGACAGCGATTTACAGGGCAATTGTTACGAGAACCGGCAAAACGGAAAGATTTCCTTCCGTCATCATCACTGATGATCAAGCAAGCGTGAGCCGCTATATCGTATTGGCTGCTTTGCAGGCATGACTAAGCCGGTATAACAGCATGAAGGACGCCTCAAGGATGAGCGATATGACACAAGACCCGAGCGGGACGCCACAGACACCGTCTGCTTGGCGCAAGCGGCTGCCGCTTCTCGCTATTCTCATTGTCGGTGTTATCGGGGCAATCACCCTGAAAGATCATCTGAGCTTTGATGCGCTGCGCGACAACCGCGAAGCACTTATTGCGTTCCGTGACAGCAACTACCTTGTCGCCGTTTTGGGGTTCATGGCTGTTTATGTCTTGATCGTTGCGTTCTCGTTGCCCGGTGCGTCCATCGCGACGCTGACGGGTGGATTTCTGTTTGCAACCTTCCCCGGCGCTTTGTTCAACGTCACGGCTGCAACCATCGGTGCATCACTGATTTTTCTCGCTGTGCGGATGGGGTTCGGGGCGAGACTGGGCGAGAAGCTGGAAAACTCCAAAGGTATGGTCAAGAAAATCAAAGACGGGATCGACGAAAACCAGTGGTCGGTTCTGTTTCTGATCCGTCTGGTGCCTGCCGTTCCGTTCTTTATCGCAAATATCGTTCCTGCCATGGTTGACGTTCCGCTGCGCCGGTTTGTGATTTCCACGTTTTTGGGCATCATACCTGGGGCTGTCGTCTACACATCTGTCGGCGCTGGCTTGGGAGAAGTGTTTGCGCGCGGAGAAACCCCAAACCTCGGGATCATTTTTGAGCCACACATCCTACTTCCGATCCTGGGTCTGTGTGGGCTTGCGGCACTGCCGATAGTTTTGAAAGCGGTGCGCGGAAAAGAAGGGCTGTAGCCATGAAGAAAATCAAAACCGACCTGCTGGTTATCGGCGCAGGTTCTGGCGGTTTGTCGGTGGCGGCCGGAGCCGTGCAGATGGGCGCAAAGGTTGTGCTGCTGGAAGACCACAAAATGGGTGGTGATTGCCTGAACTACGGGTGCGTGCCGTCAAAAGCGCTGATCGCTGCGGGCAAACAGGCCTATCTGATGCAAAACGGCGCGCAATTTGGCGTCGCCAATGTCAAACCAAAGATCGACTATGCCGCTGCCAAAGATCACGTCCAGAAAGTGATCGACACGATTGCCCCCGTTGACAGTGAAGAACGGTTTGAGGGTCTGGGTGTCACGGTCATTCGCGAACGCGGCCGATTTGTGAACGAAAACACGGTTCAAGCCGGTGAGACTCAAATTACGGCCCGCCGCATTGTCGTGGCGACCGGATCTTCGCCCTTCGTGCCGCCAATCCCCGGCCTCGAGAACGTTCCTTATTTCACCAATGAAAGCCTTTGGGACCTGCGGGAGTTGCCAAAACATCTGTTGGTGATCGGTGGCGGCCCAATCGGTATAGAGATGGCGCAAGCGCATCTGCGGCTTGGCTCCAAAGTGACGGTGATCGAAGGCATGAAAGCTATGGGCAAGGATGATCCAGAACTTGCCGCCATCGTCGTCGACAAGATGCGCGAAGAAGGCATGGTCATCGAAGAAAACGCCATGGCCGAAGAGATTACCGGCAAAGCGGGCGCAATTACGGTGAAAGCCAAAGACGGGCGTGTCTTCAAGGGGACGCATCTTTTGATGGCCGTGGGGCGTGCAGCCAATGTCAACGATCTGAACCTTGAACAGGCGGGGATCAAGTATTCACGCAGTGGGATTGAGGTTGATGACAGCCTCAGAACCTCCAACCGCAAAGTCTACGCAATCGGTGACGTTGCGGGGCAGCTGCAATTTACCCATGTCGCGGGATATCATGCGGGCGTTGTCATCCGCTCTATCCTGTTCGGTCTGCCTTCGAAGGCGAAGCAAAACCACATTCCTTGGGCGACCTACACGGACCCAGAACTTGCACAAGTCGGCTTGACCGAAAACCAGTCGCGCGAAGAGCATGGCATCTATTCAGAGGTCTACCGCTTCCCGTTCGATGAAAACGACCGTGCCATTGCCGAGGGCAAGACAACAGGCCTGATCAAAGTGATGGTTGTTAAAGGTCGGCCCGTCGGGGCGTCGATTGTTGGTGCGGGTGCGGGTGATTTGATCGGCGTTTGGGCACTTGCCATCGCCAACAAGATGAAAATGAGCCAGATCGCCGCGATGGTTGCCCCTTATCCAACCCTTGGAGAGGTTAACAAACGAGCAGTGGGCGCCTATTTCTCGCCAAGGCTGTTTGAAAGCCCGCGCGTCAAGCAAGTTGTTGGATTGGTACAACGTTTTCTGCCATAAAGCGCAGAAATTGGGAGGGGTCGAGTGATACACTCGTTATCAGGGCGGTTCTTGATCTTGTCGATCATCTTCGTGATGCTCGCCGAGGTTTTGATCTTCGTTCCGTCCATAGCGCGGTTCCGGCAGGACTATCTGTTGGCACGGGTTGAGAAGGCGCAGATTGCGTCGCTTTCAGTTCTTGCCTCCGAACGCAGCGTGGTGTCGCCAGAACTGGCGCAAGAGCTTTTGGACAATGCGGGTGTCTACAATGTCAGATTGGCGCGTGACAGTGTCAGCACGTTGGTTTTGTCTTCACCGATCCCCGGCCAGATCACCACCACCGTTGATTTGCGCGACGCGAGTGCATTCTACTTGATCCGTGGGGCAATGAAGCAGCTGATCGACCCGGCTGAAGGTGTCGTGCGCGTGCTGGGTGCCCCAACGATGGCCGCGGGTTCGATGATCGATGTCACGATGGATCAGGCCCCCTTGCGGGCGGCGATGGTCGATTATGGCTTGCGGATCTTGGTGCTATCGCTCGTGATTTCCGTCTTTTCCGCCGGGCTGCTGTTTTTGGCTGTGCGCCGGTTCATGGTCAAACCAATAGAACGGGTGATCAGCAATATGCAGGCCTATTCCGCTGCCCCTGAAGACGCGCGTCGGTTGATCATGCCCAACAACAGCCTGCGCGAACTGCGCGCGGCAGAAGAGGCACTGTATGGCTTGCAGACCCAATTGACCGGGTCTCTGAAGCAAAAGCAGCATTTGGCGCAATTGGGTGGGGCTGTGGCCAAGATCAGCCACGACCTTCGCAACATCCTGACCACCGCCACGCTGCTGGCAGACCGGATGGAACGGTCAGAAGATCCGGCTGTAAAGCGCTCGGCCCCGAAACTGGTGAATTCCCTCAGCCGTGCGGTCAATCTTTGTGAAAGCACCCTGACATTTGGCAAGGCAGAAGAAGCACCGCCGAAGCTGGCGATGATCCCGCTGTCCAAGATTGTCGATGACGTGCTGCAAAGCGAGCGGCTTGCGGCATCAGAGCTTGTGACGCTCAGTGACGATTTGCCGGTGGGGCTGACGATCCGGGCGGATGGCGAGCAGATGTTTCGCGTGCTCAGCAATCTGGTGCGCAATGCGCGTCAGGCGATTGAAGCTACAAAACAACCTGGCGAGGTGAAGATTTCGGGCACCGAACTGGAAAGTAGCTGGATCATCGCTGTCTCTGATACCGGGCCCGGCCTGCCCGAGAAGGCGAAAGCGAACCTGTTTACCCCTTTTGAAGGCGGTGTTCGGAAGGGCGGCACTGGTCTTGGGCTGGTAATCGCGGCCGAATTGATGCGTGGTCATGGTGGATCGCTGGAGCTTGAACGCTCCGACGAGACGGGAACGGAGTTCAAGATCCGCCTCCCGCGTGAAATGGTGAATGCGGTCGAACTTTCCGCGTAGTTTCTCCGCAAGCCGCAATAAGGGACTTGCAAACAGACAGGGGCGGCGTTACATCCCGCTCACCCCGCGCGCTGGTAGCTCAGTTGGATAGAGTACTTGACTACGAATCAAGGGGTCGGGGGTTCGAATCCTCCCCAGCGCGCCATTTTGTTGAGTTAAATTATTGTTTTATAATAATTTTCACACTCTAACTTCTCACGGTTCCCCCAAAAATTCCCCCAGATCAATTGTCAATGTAAAGAAGTTAGTCCGAGTAGCTCAAGCAGACCTGGTCTGCTTAAAAGACGAATGTCTTGCCTAGGGGACTGTCACGCAACATTGAAACAATACACCAGCGGCGACAATGGTCCATCCGCGCCGGGGGCAATACTATTCTGCAAATGAACATGCTGCGATCGATCTAATGACCGCTCTGAGCCCTCTTTGCTAGTTTTCTGTGACGCGGCGAAAGTCGGCTTCTGGGCGGGCGAACCGAAAAACGACATAGCTGGACAAGGATCTCCCAATACTCAGCGTGGAGGCTTGCCAACCTTGGCCATCTCAAGAGTATAGGTGGCCTCAAAATTGGATCCAGAGTCACCAACGTTGCAATTCCGACGCTAAGAGGCTAAGTGAGTGATACGAAAGTTGCGGTTCTCTGCGGCATAGGCGCATCAGCCTGCCAGAGCGAACAACAACCCTCCATCATGAAAATTCAGCTGTCACGTCCTGTAGCGGGGATCTGATGTTTGGGAAGGTTGCCGATGTTATCGCGCACGACCACGTCAGTTGTGACATTTCTTAATCCGTTTGTGGTCGCGGGATACACGGATGAACTGCCCCCGGACGAATACGAACTGTTGGCAGACGAAGACATCGTGCAGATCCACAGTTTTGCGTCATGCCGACGGACCGCAACGTTTCTATTGATCAATTGGCAGGCAGGAAAATCAGAGCTGCGCGCAACGGATCACCGTGACCTGGAGTTGGTTCTGGCGCAGGAACGGGCCGCCGCGAACAAACACGAAATCAAAAATAGTGCGGCGGCGCTTTCTCCGTCAGAGGATCAAAAATGACATTTCCAGAATGGACGAAACCCGGTGTTTACGGTGCCTTGGTTGGCGCAGTTGCTATCTCTATTCTTGGCTTCACTTGGGGCGGCTGGACAACCGCAGGAAGTGCGGACGAGATGGCCCAAAACCTTGCGACAGAGGAAGTCACATTGGCGATGGTGCCAGTTTGCCTAAATCTGTCAAAAGCTGATGCAGAACGCACTACAAAACTAGCAACACTTCAAGAAGCTTCAAGCTTTCAGCGGCGCAATGCGATGATGGAAACAGGCTGGGCCACGCTGCCGGGTACTGATGCTCCAAGCCGAGATCTCGCAGAGGCCTGCCTTGCGGGGCTTGAGTTAGATGGATCGTAAATCACAAGTAACAGAGCCTCGCCGGCCGCATTCCATGACTGCACAATATCCCTGCGGGCACACCAAAAATCACTCCCTATTCGTAAGTTTGATTGCCGCAGTCTTGCTGCTTGCGATACCAGCTTTTGCCCAAACCATTGCTCCGGCAATGCCTGATAATGCCAGAGCTAAAAGTTACGGTGACGGTTGGGAATGTAACATTGGATACCGGCTGAACGAAAATGCCTGCATCGCTGTGATTGTGCCGCAAAACGCATACGACACGAACCGGTCCTACGGCATCGGGTGGGAATGTCTGCATGGGTTTCGCAGGACCGACGAAACTGCATGTGTTGCAATAGAGGTGCCTGAGGGTGGATATTTGGACCCGACAGGCGAACGGTGGCGTTGTTTGCGCGGCTACATCAAGGTCGATGACACATGTCAGGAAATCGTGTTGCCAGCAAATTCATACTTAGCAGATGCCTCATATGGCCCGACGTGGACGTGCGAACGCGGGTTTGAAGCAACAGGCGACCTGTGTACTGCCATTGTGGTTCCGGCCAACGCCTATCTTAATGGGTCAAGATACGGTCAGGCTTGGACATGTGAGCGTGGCTTCTTTGAACAGGCTGGTTTGTGCGCAGCCGTCGCGATTCCCGCAAATGCATTTTTCGACGACGCTACCTACGGCACAGGGTGGAAGTGCGAGCGTGGATACGAAGCCTCAGGCGAGACATGCGAATTGATCGACATTCCCGAACACGCGCATTTGGACAGGTCAGGTAACCGGTGGGAATGCAACAGGAACTTCCAAAAATCAAAGGGACTGTGTGTGCTCAACAACTAGGCGCATAGCACTGCAACACCGACTTCAAAATGCGCATGTGAGGACAGTTTGTCCTTCGTGCCGACTATAAAGAGAGAACTATAATGGAAACCAAATCTAATATTGTCGACACCATCCGCCGTCCTGTCAGGGGCGCGCAAGCGCCGCCAATGACCAACGGCAATCCCACACTCGCAACTTCAAACCCGCAGGTCGCAGCACCACCATCGGCGGTCGTCTATTGCGAGGGGAACTTCGCTCAAATCGATGGCAAGACTGCGAATGGTCTTGTGCGCCATTCACAAGCGTATCGGATTCTTTCTGTCATCGACAGCGCCTATGTCGGACAAGACAGCGGATCCGTCCTCGACGATACAATGAATCACATCCCTATCTTTGGTGATTTGGATGCTGCAGTTGCACATCAATCCGTCATTCCCGATACGTTGATCTATGGGATGGCCCCCTCATCGGGGCGGCTTTCACCTGCGGATCGGGGCGTTGTTCTAAACGCAATTGAGCTTGGCATGAACATCGTGAGCGGGCTGCATGAATATCTGAGCGATGATAGAGAGATAGCCAACGCAGCATCTGAACGGAATGTCACGATCCGCGACATCCGCAAGCCGAAACCCAGCAAGGACATGCGACTATTCGATGGAAGTGTCGCTGGTGTAAAAGCGCTGCGCATTGCAGTTCTTGGGACCGATTGCGCCATTGGAAAGCGGACAACCGCAACTGTATTGGCGCATGCATTGAACGCAAAGGGCATCAAGACAGTGCTTGTCGGCACGGGCCAGACCGGCCTGATGCAGGGTGCGAAATACGGGATCGCGATGGATGCTGTCCCTCCTCAGTTCTGCTGTGGCGAGCTTGAAGGCGCGATTGTTGCGGCTTCTGAAGCTGAACAACCCGATGTCATTTTGATTGAAGGTCAGGGCGCACTGAGCCATCCGGCGTTCTGCACATCCGCGTTTATCCTGCGCGGTAGCCAGCCGGATGCTGTCATCCTTCAGCACGCCCCTAAACGCGCACATCGCTGCGACTTTCCCAATATGCCAATGCCTGCCCCGACAAGTGAGATCGCCTTGATCGAAGCCTTTGCCGATACAAAAGTCATCGGTGTCACACTCAATCATGAGGGGATGTCCGACGCCGAAATCACCGACACGATCGCTGCCCAATCACTCAAACTCGGGCTGCCGGTCACAGATGCATTGGCAAGGCCAGCTGCGCATCTGCTTGCTATGGTGGTCGCGGCATTCCCCGGATTGACACAAAGGCCCGCTGTGGCGGTAATATGAGCTGCCCGCGCATCGAAGTGGATCTTGGCAAAATCCGGTGCAACACGCAGACACTTGTTAGGCGTTTAGGCCCGCGTGGGATCAGAGTAACTGGCGTAACCAAGGCTGTCTGCGGGCATCCTGCGATCGCTCAGGCTATGCTCGATGGCGGGGCCTCAGGGCTTGCAGATGCACGTATTAGCAATGTGCAAAGGCTAAGGGCAGCTGGCATGACAGGCTCTATCGCTCTGATCCGTACACCGATGTTAAGCCAGGCCGATCAAGTCGTTCGGTCCTGTGAAGCGAGCTATAACACAGAAATATTAGTCATTTCGGCACTGGCCGTCGCCGCGATCCGCAATGGTTCAGTCCACGGTATCATCTTAATGGTCGAGATGGGCGATCAGCGGGACGGAATATTGCCCGAGAACTTGGCTGACATTACGCAGCAGGTCATGCAAATGCCTGGGGTAGCGTTGAAAGGGATTGGCACAAACTTTGCGTGCTTAAACGGGCTTGCACCGACTGCGCTGCAATTGGCCGCTTTTTGCGATCTCGCGAATGAGATCGAGGGGGTATGCGGCCCATTCCTTCAGATCGTTTCCGGTGGCGGGTCCAGCAATCTGCCGTGGGCGCTTGGCGAACACGCGACGGGTCGTGTCAACGACCTCCGTCTGGGTGAGGCGATACTTTTGGGTGTCGAACCCGTGTCGGGCGACCAGATCGGCGGGATGTACACGGACGCTTTCACGCTTGCTGCCGAAGTTATTGAAACAGATGCAAAACCTACGCCTTTCCCTATCGCCCTGATCGATCCAATACCGAAACGACTTCGCATTGAGCCAACCAGGGGTACCTCTAAGCGCATGATCCTCTCGATGGGACATCAGGACACTGACATTTTGGGGCTTTCAATGCCTGTTGGAAGCACATTGATCGGTGCAACCAGCGATCATCTTGTCATTGGAACGTCCCGACCTCTGCCAGCGGTGGGTTCCGAGGTGAGATTCCAGATGAATTACAATGCGTTGATGCACGCAATGGCCGCGCCCGACATCAAAGTAAGACTCTTGGGCGTTCACCCCACAACACCAGCACGGCACACTCAGGGCAAGTCCGACCACTTGGCGCTGGTTTGAAACACCTCGCTTGGTCCAGTCCACCCTAAATCACAAAGGAAACTGAAAATTGACGAAACTCACAAAAAGCAATCTGTTTAAGATGTATGACTCCAAACCGGAAACCGCGATGGAAAAGACGACGCGTGTCGTCAGACAAATGGTCGAAGAAGAAACGGAACAACGACTTGCTAAGATCTCTCGGCTACGCAGTACGCGCCTCGAAAGAGAAGCGAACACGCCATCCGAAACGACGGCGAAAACAGCGCGCAAATTGCGATCCTCAAGAACCGTTTCAAAATGATGATAGAGCTTCGGCGAAATTGCTTTGGGTCGAGTGCTTGGCTTGGCAACAGGCATTACAATCAGCATGAAATTGTCTTGCGCTGTTTTCAGAGCTTCCAATCGTCCCAACCGATAGCAAGGATCCATCCATGACAAACGCGGAGTGTTCCCCAGAAAAAATTCACTATATCTGCCAGACTTATGTCGAAACGAAGGCTGGGCGCGATGGACAGGCAGGCCTGAAAATTGCCAAGCAATTTGAATATTCCACAGCGTCAGAAGCGCAAAACAGAGCTGAACGAGAAGCTCAATCTAGCGAATGTGCAGGTGCTGACGCCTACATGGTTGCTGAAGATCCAACTAGTGGAGAAGTCGGTGACCCAAGCTTCCTTGTAAGGCTAGGCAATGTCCCCGAATTTGACGGTTATTAGACTCCTGCAAGTAGTCGCGACCTGCCCGAAGGTCGTAATCGACGGCTATTGCTCGTCCCAAGTCCAGTGCACAAAAAAGCGGTCTTTGGTGCGAGCACAGCGAATTTACACTTTGTCCCGCATTGCGCCATCTAAAGACTTTGCGGCAAAGGTCCGCTCCGAGCCCAGAGTTCCATATGCTGCAGGCTGATCAATGGCCGCTTCTTTGTCCCGAAGATATTGGAAATGACGGTCCTTTCGATACTGTGTATCAATCGAATTGTCATCGCGGCAAAGCCTGGTCACCGTAGAAATACGGATTGGTGTTTGCTCCCACACCTGCGATGAATAGAAATGACCGTCACACACCCAAAGAATTTCTGGCGAAGCGCTTTGCTATGGGCGTGTGCCGTCGTGCTCGCGCTCGGCGGGTTGGCGTTTTATGAACGGCAAAACTTGCTGCGTGAACTGACGTTCAAAAGTCAAACGTTGCATCGTCTGGCCTCTCAACGCGCGGATCAGCATGATGCGCATTTAACGTCGTTGTCTGCGATTATTGTGGCGGGCGGGGTGGCGCGGCAGGATTTGTTGCTCGACGTAGCCGCGACGATCAAGCGCTTTTATCCGCGGATTACGTCGGTGAATGTCGTGCCATACGATCCGTCCCAACCCGTGATAGAAACGCAGCCCGGCCTCACCGCACAGACGCGGGAGCGCGTTGTTGAACTTGCCCGCCGCTCGACCGGGGCATTGCAAATCGGGCAAATGCCAGACGTGCCAGATCACTACCTGCTTGTGAAACGCACACCCAATTCTGACGCCGCACAGTATGGATTGGCGCTTGTAATAGACGCCCGTGGGTTGGTCGCCACCGACGATCCCTTTTGGGACGCGCCATCGGCGTCTTTGCGTCTTTCCACGCCGGACAGCCAAACGGTATTGGTGGGTCAACTTCAATCACAAGAGGCCGGGTTCTCCAAGCCGCTTGGCAGTGCGTCTCAGCCGTTGGTGTTTGAGGCATCTTTGGCCGTTGGTCTGTCTGACCTCTTGCCGGTCGGGAAAGTGCTGTCTGTCATTGCACTGGTCACGGCGCTCCTTTTGCTGTCAGCTTTCGGTTTCAAACAACGCGCACGCACCAAAGACGCGGAAAACCGCGCCAAGCTCAGTGCTCAGGAAACCCGGCTGGCCCATGCCTCCCGCGTCAACGCGATGGGTGAAATGGCCAGCGGCATGGCGCATGAACTGGCCCAACCACTGACCGCGATCCTGAGCCAAGCACAGGCTGGCCGCCATTTGGCGCGGCGGGGTGATGTAGACCGTCTTGGTACGGTGTTGGACGATACGGTTTCCCAAGCACAGCGCGCGGCGAATATCCTTGAGCGCCTGCGACGGTGGAGTAAACCAAACCGTGCGCCGTCTGAGGTTTGTTCTGTCCATGAAGCCGCGCAAAGCGTTCAAAATCTGTTAGCACTCGAGGCGAAGACGAAGGGGGCTGCCATTATCCTGTCGCTGCATGGCGATCCGCTCTTTGTTGATGCCGATCCGGTCGAGCTGGAACAAGTTGTGTTCAATTTGGTGCGCAATGCGCTTGATGCCTCGGACGCGGCACAGGTTACGATCCGCACGCTGGTCGATGGGCGCTTCGTCATATTGGACGTCAGCGATACCGGGCCTGGGGTGCCTGACGATCTCAAGCCACGCATTTTTGAACCATTCGTCACAGGCAAGCCGGATGGAACCGGGCTTGGCCTCGCGCTGTGCCATAGGCTGGTTGAGGAAATGGGTGGTGATATCATGCTGCTGGATGACACGGTCCAGACCACGTTCCGTTTGTCCCTGCCTCTATCGAACACGGCGGTGGCACCATGACCAATCATGTCTACCTCGTTGATGATGATGAGGCCGTCCGGAGCGCCCTGAGCCTGTTATTGGAAACCGTCGGGCTGACTGTGCGCAGCTTTGCGTCACCCGAGATATTCTTGGCGCAAGCGGCAGACCATGCGCCGGGGTGTCTGGTCCTCGACATCCGGATGCCTGCGATTTCAGGCTTGAAACTGCAAGAAAGGCTGACGGAACAAGGCGTGACTTGGCCCACTGTGATCATCAGTGGCCACGGTGATATCGAGGCCTGCAGGCGCGCGTTTCGCAATGGGGCGATAGATTTCCTCAGCAAACCCGTTGACGAACAAGACCTGATCGATGCGATCCAGAAGGGTCATGCAGAACTTGAAGCACAACAACAGGCTTCGGCAGAACGCGCGGAAGCGGTGGCGTTGGTGCAGCATCTGTCCACGCGGGAACAAGAAGTTCTTGAGATGATTGCAAAGGGGCTGACCACCAAGCAAATCGCGGATGCGTTGGAACTGTCGCCCCGCACGGTTGAAAGCCACCGTGCAGCGATTGCGGCCAAAGCGGGCACGTCCTCAGCGGCGGAACTCACGCGGTATTGGCTGGATGCACAGGCAGACTGACGGCGGATCAGTAGAACTACGGACACCTTTGCGGATGCTACGAATATCGCGGGTCAGCGCGGCGAACTAGAACCGAAGCATCAGTTCAACAAAAGGAAACACACAATGATCCGCTCTATTGCTCTTGCGACCGCTCTGCTGACACCAATCGCAGCTTTCGCCCAAGACCTGCCCACAGCGCCTTACCTGCCGCTCGATATGGCAACCACAGCCGCCCAAGCCGCTGTTGCTGCATGTTCCGCCGAAGGCCACAACGTCAGCGTCGCAATCCTTGCGCGCGGCGGCGAGACCAAAGTTCTCTTGCGCGCTGACAATGCAGGCCCGCACACGGTTGGTTCCAGCACAGGCAAAGCGTTCACATCCGCCAGCATGGGCCGTGACACGGCCGGTCTTGCGGGCTTCATCGGCGGCAACCCTGAAAATGGCGGTCTGCGGGATATGGATAGCCGTCTGGTGATCCAGGCTGGCGGTCTGCCCGTCCGCATCGGTGGCGCATTGGTCGGTGGCATCGGTGTCGGTGGTGCGCCCTCCGGCGCAATCGACGAGACATGCGCCCGTGCAGGTCTTGACGCTATCGGTGCTGAGTAAATCACACGGCCCGTCCCTTATTGGGGCGGGCCTCTCTCTTTGAAAGGCAACTCCATGCTTCGTTCCCTCCTGTTCGCATTTGCCATCGCCACCGCTGGAAATGCCCATGCACAAACGGCCCCATCTGCCTCGGACATCGCGTCTTACACAGGCTTGCACCTTGCTGCCCACGAAGGTGACGTGGATGAGATCAACCGATTGATCGCGGAAGGTGCCGATGTGGACGTCCGGGATCGGTCACAGCGCACGCCCGCACATGTCGCGGCCTTTGCATCACACGATGCCGCACTGATCGCACTGGCCAATGGCGGAGCGGACATGAACGCGCTCGAAAATCGCATTTATGACGTGCTGACGATCGCAGCCGTCGCTGACGATCCGGAAATGGTATCACTGGCAATGGAACTCGGAAACGCGCCGGACCTGATCACCAGCGTTTATGACGGCACAGCCCTGATCGCTGCGGCCCATCTTGGACATCATGAGGTGGTGGCACGTCTGGTGGCGGGTGGCGCACCGCTAGATCATATCAACAATCTGGCGTGGACAGCTTTGATTGAAGCGGTCGTCTTGGGTGACGGTGGCCCTAATCACATCAAAACTGTGCAAATTCTCGTTGATGCGGGTGCAGATAAATCCATTGGAGATCGTGATGGGGTCACGCCACTGCAACACGCAACGTCACGTGGCTACGCTGAAATGGTCGAAATCCTTAAGTAAGGCGTTTGGCGATGACCCTATCAAGATGTGACATTTTCAGGGCCGCCGCGCTTACCAAACTCGTTGCCACCTTTCCATAGCCGCCGTTGGCGTAACCGCAGCGAAAGGGCATTATGTCCCGCATAGCCGACCTCAGCTTGCGCTGCAGCAAATCGCTGCACTGCGGACGAAGCACCGGTTCGCTGCGTCTGCTCCAATGTCCGCTTCCGAAAATCAGCTCCGTAAAAAACGGTCGTTTGTGGTTAAACTTATGGGCACAACCCTCGCGGGAAGCTCGCATGCTCACAGTGTTGAGCAAAAAGCACTAGGCTAAGGCAACAATCACGAAGTGTTCATCCTCCAGATGAGCAATAGTCCAAGGTGTAAGCTATCTCGTCAGACAATTCCGATACTTTGGTAGGGTCGTATCCGTGTCCTGCCAATAAACTTATGAATCCGGATTGTGGTAGTGATGGCTCGCCAGCTGCCGCCGCTGCCAAATCAGTAATATCTCCAGGTAATTCGGGAATTAAAAATAAATCGAGCTGCTTTGCAGCTCGGAAAAAGTCATCTTCAGTACTTCCCTCATCGACAATAAGATCAAAGTGGAAAAAATTGTAAAGACCTTCTTCAGCGTCGCTGCTTGGCTGAATTTTAACCGTATGAAAATTTAGCGCATTTGACTTCAGTGCAAGGGCTCCGCGATCTCCTGCCACGAAAACCGGCACAAAATTGACGTGCCTTGTCGGCGTATGTGTGTACTGCGGACTACCAGAAAAAAGAGACCGACACGGAGACACAAAGGGTACATTGTTTGCCTCTGCACTACAGTACTCGCGAGCCATTTCCTGGTACGCACTACCGCCAAGGAACACCACTTGGAGCTTGTACTGAGAAACTTGTAAACTGCGCCCACTGCCAACAGGTGAGCAAAATAGTGATAGTCGGCCACTAACATTGCCACCAACCGAGTCTAATGAAGTTGTACTCGTCTCCCCGCGCACGATTTTTTCGCCCGCCGTAGCAGGCGACGTTCTCTCCCAGGCATATGCGGCATGTGGGCTTAAAAGAGTGAAGAACACCAATACGGCCAATTTTTCAGTCAGCATTCAGCTAACGCTCCATTAAAGCCCCGGGATGACCCGTTGGCGCTGAAATAAAGAGTGATATAGTGGAGCCGCTCATCCAGCTCGGCCAGTCCCGCTCTGATCGATTCCGCCATGAGGTCATTCAAAGGATTGTTGCGATCCTCTAACATTTGAACATTTTGCTGTCGGGCAGCGCCATCCAATGCTACTGGGACAATGGTCACTTCAAATTCTTGCGCCTGTCTGAAAAACTCCCAAGTAATGCCTTTGGGAATAGTTGGAAAACTGAGCGTAGTCTTTATCCAAGTTCGATCGGTAGATGACTCGAGGTAGGAATCTATTGCAACTGTATAGACGCCATTATCGAAGAAAAGAATAACACGACTGGTGTCCTCTACGTTCTTTACCTCCGGGATAATAACTTCGATCCAAAAATGCTTCATATTGGTTTTTCCAATAGGAAGGCACCAAAAATCCATCGTTGCATCCAGATCGCTTCTTTCTTCAGCTCGAATGAATGCATTCCCGTATTCACCTTGCGGTCCAAACTGCCAAACATCCCTTCTTGCCTCCTGTGCCCACACCGATGTGCTTACTCCTGATAGAGCAACAATCAGGGCTGCTGCAGCGAGCGCAATTCTGTCAAACGATTTCCTGGGACCACGATGCATTGTCATCACTCAAATCTGTTTTCAGTAGAATAGGGTCCTAACACAGAGTGAATCAATCCCCTTCGACTAACGGGTAGTGGGTCAGTCTGAAATATCTTTTTTCACACGCTTCTTATAGGGGCCGCGTTTCTTAGGCGCTGCATCTTCTGCTTTCTCAACCAGTGCAACGATATCATCAACAGTCCAAGGCGACGCGACAAGGTTAGCGGCCATAGCAGGCGTGACGCGGAGCGTCTTGTGGATACGGCAGTAATTGTAGTGCATGAAGTGCATTGCAACCGCGTACGCGTGGTTCTCGGCCTTTTTCGAGAATGCGTTGGTGAGGGGTGTGAAACGGCGCATTCCCATCCGCATTGTAAGGTTCTGGCGTTCGATGTGGCTGGTGCCAACCTGTTCCAGGTCAGGCTTTCCAAAAATTGCCTCTTTCTTTGGGCCCGTGCATTCGGCCGGGGAATACTTGCGCTCGTGGCTTTTCTGGCCTGTAGGGTCGCCGTATTGCTTGATCAACATTGCGTAGTCCACGTCGCCAGAGAAAGCGTCGGTAACCGCCTTGAGGTATCCACCGTGCCCGTCTGTGGCCAGCTGGATATGTGTCGCCAAGCGGCCCTCCAAATCAAACATGAACTCACGTGCAGTGTTCTGCGAGCGGTCACCGACGGTGTAGGATATCATCAGCTTGCTGTCGCGGTCCATGGCTGTCCATGTCCAGATATCGCCAGTCTCAGAAGGCGCGGATTTAGCGTCTTTCACGTTGCGCTGTTTCGCGTAGCATAAGGCCCAGATTTCATCGGTCTGCACATGGCTGGCCTCTACGTCGCGCACATTCTCGTCGTGGAACTTTTCGCAGGCCCTACCTGCATCTTCTAGCAGCCTAGTAACTGTGTTCTTTGATACATCAGCGATACGTGCAGTGGCGCGGATTGAGTTGCCTTCTACCAGAAGGTGGATGATTAGGGCGCGGGAATTTCTGTCGAGCTTTCTCATACCCCAATATAAATTCAAACTGACCATTAGTCAAGATATATCGTCAAGTAAGTGCTTTACTATCCTTAGTTTAGGCCGTACTAAGGATAGTAAGGCGGGAACTAAGGATAGTTATGGCTAAGATGACAGAAGATGATTGGAAGGCCTTAAGATTCCACGTAACGGAACTCTTTACCCCGTCCAGCCCGGTTTCAACCACTGAGCTTTTTGCTGGTCGGTCTAAGGAAATTGGCCGCATGGCAGACACAATTGCCGAGCGTGGACGGCACGGAATATTGTATGGCGAGCCGGGTGTTGGCAAAACTTCACTGGCGAAGCTGTTGCAGTACTTTATCCCAACCGGACCCAAGAATGTTCAGTACATTCGGAAAGCAGTTACCAGTAATGACACCTTTACCTCCATCTGGGGTGATATTTTCAAGAAGATTAAGTTTTCCGCCATTCGAGACGGTATCAGGCAAGAGTATACAGTTGATGACCTTTACCCGAATGAAATAACTCCCACGGATGTTGTGAATGAACTGAACGACTTCGGTGAATCGACGATCCCAATTATTGTTATCGACGAGTTTCAGCAGCTCGCTGACTCAGAAGCCGCTCGCTTAATGTCTGAAACGGTTAAGTCTGTTTCGGACGAAGGACTTATTGCAACAATCGTCGTCGTGGGCGTCGGTGACAGCGTTGACGAACTGGTGCAAGGCCACGGTTCGATCATACGCTGCTCAGAAGAAGTCCTTATGCCCAGAATGACCGTTACTGAGATCAAAGAACTACTGGAGATCCGGTCCAAACAGCTAGACATGCCGATTCACGGAGATGCCCTTTGGAAAATTATCTCTCTATCAAAGGGCCTACCCTCGTTTGCACACGCCCTTGGACGAGCTTCATTCTACACATCCATCGAAAACCGCAGAAAATCAGTCAACGAAAACGATGTTGATGCTGGGATTTTGGCTACCATCGAAAGTTCACAGTATACTCTCAAAAGTGCCTACGAAACAGCAACAAACAGCAACCATGCAAAAGCTACTTTCAAGCAACTAATTACGGCATGCGCATTGGCTAAGCCCGATCCTAGTGGGTGGTTTACCCCAAAAGATATCGAAGAGCCGTTCTCTGGAATAATGAAGCAACGGCGCACGATTGAACACTTCAATGATAAATTGAAAGACTTCGCTTCTGAGAAAAGAGGCTGTATTCTAGATATGAAGGGTATGGATCGAAACTTTAGATTTCGGTTTGCGCAGCCTGCCATGCAACCCTTCGTGCTAATGAAAGGAATTGAAGCAGGGCTGATTGATCAAGACGCTATGAACGCTCTTTCTTCGAAGGAGCAGGGGGAGCTTTTTCCGACCTAGTTGCGCCCGCTTTTGCCGCGATAGCAGATCGCTCTTTAGATGTAAGGGCTCGCGCGCGGGCTTTCCCGCCCTTCAATCCACCTTCGCGCTGGCCGGACGTGTCAGGCTCATACACAGGTTCCTCCTCACCCGTCGCTATGTCCACAATGAACTTGGCAAGCTGGTTGGCATCACGGGGTCTTTTGGGTTTATCTGTCATGCTACTAAGATAGGCACTGCCTCGCGTGAGGGCAAACTATCTAATTTCAAACTGACCCATTACCGACTAACGACTAGTATAGACATTTCCTCAACTATGTTGCGAACGCTAGAATGCAGATCAAAACCAGAACAAGACTGCCGGTCAAGACGGGTACTCGAACGAAACTACCGGCGGTAGTCTTGTTGCACGCTGAAGGCGAGTGGGCTTGGGAGACAAGTGTCAAAAAAGGTTGTTTCTGTCACAAACGTCGGTTCTCCGAAATCGGTTGAAAGTCTGGTGACACAAACCCTTAGCAAAACCCAATTTGATTTGTCCCGTTTTTTGTCAACTCTTGGAAGCCGGACATTCGCGCGCAGTGCAGCATCCGACAGTTTGGGCTTTATGCTGACTTTCGCTGCGATTGCGATCTGGCACCTAGACCGACTTCGCCAACAACCTCGCGAGCAATCGGGACAACTTCAGCTCTTGCGTCCGCAGCCCGTGACTATGCGCTGGATGCTTTTCACCGGATGGAGCACCGCCTCTCGCACCATGCATCCGGCAAACGCCCCACCCTCGAACGGCAGGGGCCTTGCATCTATCACCTGACCGTTTTGAGATTGCCGTGCATCTCGGCGCGTCATGCGCGCTTTGCATGGGGTTAACGTCGGTTTTCATCAATGGTCCCCCCATGTGCGACATCACCCACGATAGCCTGTCCACCATCATTGACCGTGACACGCTCTACGCGCACGGTTTGCTGCGCTTTGGCGCGGTGTTTTTTCAACGCATCCATTTGTGCAAGATAGGTACGGCTCAGACGGGTGACAGACCTCTCTAGGCTCTCACGCGCGGTCCAGTTGGTTAGATCAGCCATCTTCTGAGCCAAGGTCGTCATCGCGACGTGGGTTGCGCCCATTTGGATGATCAGCATTGCCTCGACGGCATCGCGTGGCTCCAGCTCTGCATGAAGGGCCGCAATGAACGGGCGGTAGTTGGCACCTTCACGTCCAAGCGCATTCAGCGCGCTTGTGAGCAACCCGTCAGCCGCATCCTTGGTATCAACGCCAAACAGCTTGAACAAGGTGAGCGGGTCTTCATAGGCGACCTCTACAACCCCTTCTTCGTTCGTCGTAAAGGTCGGGCGGCTCTTGTGGTACTTTGCTGCCTTTGCCGGGAGTGCATCTGCAATTTCCTTGCTTGTGAACGGTCTCTTCTCTGGCATGTCTTTGCTCCGTTTCCTGCTCTGTCGAAGGTGTTTTGAGAGGCGTGTCAGATTGGTCAGGTTGTCAGGTTGGCGGCGTTGAACCTGACAACCTGACAGGTCTGACAGGGGCTAGCCAATTCCACTGTCCAAAGGGACCAGATCATATTCACCGCGCCCGGTTTTGCGGATTTGGCTTTTCTCGACCATCCGTCTGAGCGTCTTGTCGGTGTTTGATGCTGATAGCCCGGTATGCCTCTGGATTTTCTGCGGTGTATGACACCCGTCCTCCAGAGCTTTGATTATCAACCGCCGTGTATCGCCAACAAACACGCTGTCTGGGTCGCCAAGGTATTTCCAACGGCAGCGCTCCTCGTCAAACTCCACAGCATGTTGGAAGCCTTTAATGTCGCGCCCCTTGCCGTAGAGCGTCACCTCGTTCCCAGTTTCGCCAACCTTACTCGCAAGGATAACAGTCGCATCAGCAGCGCCTGTAAGCCCCGTAGAGCCTGATACCGTATCGTAGACGTCCTCAGCATCAGCTTTGCGCACGTGATGCACCACGAGGACGCCTACGCGGTGTTCTGAGGCGAGGCGATGCAGTCCCCGCAACGCTGCATAGTCCGCCTTGTAGTCGTCCTTGCCGCCTTTTGCGGGTCGAACGGTTGCCAGAGTGTCTGCGATGATCAAGCGAGGGTGCGGACACGAGATAATCCAGGCCTCAATACTGGCAAGCCCACCTTCATCTAGGCGCTGGGCTTCCACCGCAAACTCAAGCCTCGAGGGCCAGCTTGCTTCAGGTTGGATCTTGTTGAGGCGGTCCTGCAAGCGACGCTGGTTGTCTTCAAGCGCGAGGTACAACACCTCACCTTGATCACAGGACGCTCCCAGGAACTGACCACCCTCAGCAACGGCAAACGCAAGGTCCAATGCCGCCCAGCTCTTACCGAGCTTGGGCTTGCCACAGAACAGCGTCAGACCCTCTGGAATGAGGCCTGGCGCAATCCACTGCACCGGCGGGAACTCTTTGCTCTGCAACTCTTGAGCAGAGAACAACTTAAGCTTGCTGGTATGTTGGGCCTCAGGCGCGCGGGACATCGCATCGATGCTTTCCAGCCAATGGTCATCAGGCATTATGCGGCCCTCCCGACAAACTGGTTGTTTGCGTCAACGCGCGCCAAGAAGGCGGCGCGATCATCGCAAGGCAAACTGGACCACAACGTCACCAAGAGGCGTTTGCGTGCCGTCACCGCGAAGGCACGATGCCCTAAGACCCGTAAGATTGCCCAGAGATAGACCTCCAACTCGCGGGGGCTTGCGCAATCCGCCCAGAACTTTGCATCTGATCTTACGTCCGCGAACGACGCATAGGGACCGTCGGTTTCCATATCTTCAAGTGCTGCCGCCAATATCTGTGCAGCATCATCGGGATAGGTGTTTGCTATCGCTTCGCAAAGCGATCTCGCAGCAAATTTGCGTGCGGGACCGAGGAGAGTCAGATCACTCATTTGACCCCTCCATAGTAAAGCGCTGCAATCAGCTCGGCACGTTGTGTGCTCAAACCGTGTTGCCAACGGATGCGCCGCTCCTGGCGGGTTTTAAGGGAAGTTTTGTCTACCTGCTCGGCAATCAATATCTGTTCGGTCATGTTATTAGTCCAACCTTGAATAGTTGGATCGAACGCCGTAGGTTCAATGTGCTGAAGAACCTAAGCCCCTGCTCGATCCAATGGATTGTGCGGGGGTTTTTGTTAGGCGGTAGCGCGTTGCGCGAGCCAATCCACAATTGATGATTCTGACCATGCGACGGCGCGGCGGCCAATACGCTTCGGCCTGGGAAATTCACCCCGATCCATCATCGCATACAAAGTTGAGCGGCTAAGACCTGTCGCAGCTTCAACATCTGCCCGTCGATAGTGTTTTTCCATCGTTCAATATTCCTATTCTTAATTCGCCCGTTGACGAATTCTTTATTGCTGCGAATATTGAAGACGGTTTGGGAACGCTAATTCAGACCGATTTCGGTTGCCTCAGCTTGTCCAAGAGCTGGGGCAACCAACCCAGAAAATCGCATTTGTTCCTAGGGTGATTCGAATCTGACGAGCATTCGCCGGAGCGTCAATCTGGATATCCTGTGGATTAGGCTAAGCATCTAAAATATCTGGAGTAATTTTGTCTATTTCCTATCTATCACAGACTTTTTCAATGCTGAACGAATAGGAATCTATTCAAATTCAATTGAAAAACTGAGAGCGTTCCGGGGTCAATTGGTCAGGCAGGTATGCACTTTGCTACCGGTAGTTCGCAGAATTTGA
Source organism: uncultured Litoreibacter sp. (assembly GCA_947493265.1). Lineage (GTDB taxonomy): Bacteria > Pseudomonadota > Alphaproteobacteria > Rhodobacterales > Rhodobacteraceae > Litoreibacter. Next base: position 881,185 of record CANLQL010000001.1, read on the forward strand.
TGGATAGCCTGATCAAATTGACGGCTCGCAAAAGAAATTTGCCAAAGGCTCTTCGAAGATTGTCGACTTTGCTGCAGCAATTATTTGCTCGAAGCTCGCAAATCTTCAGAGCATTAGTTAGCTAGACTCTGGTAACCGTTTCACTAGACTGTCTATTCCAAATGGGTGGGTAAAATTAATTACATTTGTCCGTCATATTCGAAGGTTTGATCAGTTCAAGCCGGTAAAGAGTATAGGAGTTTTTAAGTGAACATTTTTCAAGTGGTGCGATTTTCGGCGGTGGTGCTTTTCTCACTTGTTGTAGCAGGTTGCAGGTTCGAAGATGACCAATACATTTTTGGTTCTGATGAATTTGTTCCTATTCCGGACGAGCTTCTAATTGTCGACAACGGTAGCAAGGTAGTATCGGATGAACTATCAGGTGGAACTCTGCGCAGATTTTCGAAAAACCAGTTTGTCTTCACTGGTCCTGCCGGGGAAACAGACGGAAGTGGGTTTTCTTTTGCAAAGCTTCTTGGCAGTGATGATTTCTGGATAGCACAATGGGGTGTCGTTGATGAAAATGGGAAACAAAAGGGCAAAATATTTTTTGTCTTAGCTAGTTTCAATGATGAATCAATGATTGTTAGAGCTCCGTCATTAGAAGCAACTCCGCGCCTTGATAAAAATTTCCCGGTCTTAGAAAACCTGTCAGATTTACAGAGGTATTTTAATGCCGTTCTTGATCTTCCAGATGAAGATTTTATCGAGATACCTTTTTTCTTCTTTGATGTAACGAAGCCTGATCCAGATGGCTCTCGACTCGCGTCGCTAAAGGAGAGAATCTCGAAGATCAAAGAAGAAAACAGAGCGGCTGCTGAAGCTCGAAAGCAAAGAAAAGAAGAGGCTGAACTTGCGGAGCGGATCGCAAACGATGGAAAGCAATATGGCCGGTGGCTCCACCGAATTGAAACGGATATTGTCACTGATGAAACGCAACAGGTTCTATTTGGACTTCCAAACGGAATAAAAGATTACCAAGCTGCCAAATTTATTGAGGTTAGCTGCCGCTATGGCGTCGAAAAACATCCCAAGTTTGATGTCGCCGTTCATTGGGGCGAACCGCTTCAAAAGATATCTGTTACGGAGGAGAACATTGACCTAACGCGGGTTATTATGCGGTTTGATCAAGATCTCGCAAAGACAACTGGATGGGCAAGAAGTAAGGACAAACAAAAAACGTATACTGTCGGTGACGTGGTCACTAAGTACCCGAATGCCAAATTAACGTATTTGAAGAATTTGAGTAAGAAGTCAGGTGAGGATCTGGTGGTGATTTCGGAATCTTTGCGTGGTGCTCTACTAAAATCAGATCAGGCAATCTTTCGTGGCTTCACAGAAAAAACAGGCGAAGATTTGACGTTCGTTTTCGATACTACTGAGTTTGGAAACGCTCTGGAGAACTTCCCGTCGCAATGTAGGTAATTTGGTGGTGAAATCTTTTCTAACGATACGATGCCCGCTACGAACTTAGGCTTGAATGCCCAGACCTCAATGGCAAGATTTTAGCCTCATCATCGCTTAGATAACTTGCCCACCGTTGCATAAGGACTTTTCGTTTTTCGAAGTAGTCAGATCTCGCGTATGCTGCTTCCGCCTTGTCTTTTACCACGTGGGCAAGCGCGGCCTCAGAGATATCACGCGGGCTGTTAGTCTGCTCTTGCGCCCACGTCTTGAAAGAGGTGCGGAACCCGTGAACGTGGACGTCATAGCCAAGCTGTTTGACCAGCTTTAGCAAAGTCATATCGGATAGCGGTCTACCTGCGATTGCGCCTGGAAATGCAAAACCTTCACCAGTTCCCAGCTCTTTCGCTTTCCGCAATATCTCCAAAGCACGGCTAGACAGAGGAACACGATGTTCCTTCCCATTCTTCATCCGGTCTGCTGGCCGGGTCCAGATAGCCGCCTCTAAGTTGAACTCTGACCAGTCTGCCAGCCTTATCTCTCCAGAACGAGACGCCGTTAGAATAACCAACTCTAATGCCAGCTTGGTGAATTCCCCGGCACTGGAGGCTTGGATCACCTTGATGCACTCTCCAACTTCACTATAGGGAAGGGCCTTGCGGTTCTTCGTTTTGCTAACTTCGCGAGGCAACGCGAGCGCATCCCGAGTCGCAGGGTTGTTCGCACACATGCCCTCTGCAATGCCCCACTTGAAAACAAAAGAGACACGGTAGGTCAGCTTTTTGGCGACACCGGGCGCTTTTTCCCGTGCCGCAAGTATTGCCTTACGAATATCGGAGCTTGTCACTTCGGGAAGTTGAACATCTCCGAAACGTGAGAACATATAGGTCTCGAGCGATGCGAGGAACGCGGAGCGGTCCTTTGGGTTCTTCCAAGTATGTGCCAGCTCTGCATGTGTTGCGATTGCAGCATCTTTGAAGGTCATCACCCTCTTGGCTTTTCGTTTTTCTGCCAACGGGTCGCCCCCTGAAAGCGCAAAACGCTTGTTCTCCTCGGCGACGTGCCTTGCCGCAGCAAGTGAAACGAACTGGAAGCTGCCTAGGCCAATCTCTCGTCTCTTGCCTCGAATGGTTAAACGTTGAACCCAGAACTTGCCGCCAGCGGGTTTTACTAAGAGGAACAGGCCGGTTCCACGGCCATCGTGATATTTGCCCGCTTGGCTCATGTTCTTCAAGAAGGCAGCTGTTAGGCTCTTGTTTCTCAGAGCGAGGTCTTCCAACATGGTTGTTCCTCCAATTGTTCCCCCAAAAAGTGGGGGAACATGCCGGAACCTACAAGACCTAACCGGCAAGAAATTGTGAAAATATGATTTTTTTGCAGAAACTTATAGTTCTTTCTCGGAACTCTCCGGAACATGGTATGGCGCTTCCCCAGCGCGCCATTTACTCCCACATCTACCAGCTGGAAATGCCCGCTATTAAATAGCTGGATTGCCTATGTGCGGGGTGGACCTGGGGCTGCAAATGCTCTCAAATCTAGTCGCATGAAGTTTGCATTCCACCATGTCGCCATCATCGTTAGCGACTATGAACTGTCGAAGCGGTTCTACACCGAAACGCTTGGTTTTAACGTCATTCTGGAGACGTTTCGTGCTGAGCGGCAGTCCTGGAAGCTTGATCTGGAAATTCATGGCGGCGGCCAGCTGGAGGTTTTCAGTTTTCCAGAAACCCCGGACAGGCCATCGCGGCCTGAAGCCTGCGGTTTGCGCCATCTTGCGTTCCGCGTCAGTGATCTGGATGGCGCAATCGACGAATTGGCGAGGAAGGATGTTTCCGTGGAACCAGTCAGAATCGATGAAAACACGGGCTCCAGATTTACGTTTTTCGCCGATCCCGACGGTCTTCCGATAGAGATTTACGAAGTTTCTGGCAACTAATGCTTTGGAATTTCTGAATTAACCAACTTTCCCAAAAACGCTCTTGCGAATTTGGAACGTTCCAGTAATCTTATGGAACGTTCCAAAAGCCCATATCCCAGGGTCAGAGAACGTGGGGGAGGCGCATATGAGCAAGATCGTATCAGTTCGCGATGCCGTTCGTCGTATCGAAGACGGGGCGGTTTTGTCTGTCTCGTCGTCGTCGACGCTTGGCTGCCCTGACGCAGTCCTGAAAGCGATTGGCGAGCGTTTTGATCACGAAGGCCATCCACGCGATGTAACTGCTTTGCACCCGATTGCTGCGGGGGATGTTTATGGCGTCAAAGGGATGGATCACATCGCGAAGGATGGATTGCTGTCGCGCGTGTTGGCGGGATCGTACCCGTCAGGCCCCTCTAGCGTTGAGATGCCCGAGATCTGGAAAATGATCGTTGAGGACCGGGTTGCAGCCTATAACGTGCCGTCCGGCATTATGTTCGACATGCACCGCGAAGCTGCCGCACACCGGCCGGGCGTTCTGACCAAAGTCGGACTTGATACGTTTGTGGACCCGACCCGTCAGGGCTGCGCCATGAACAAGCGCGGGGAAGACGCGCCGATTGTCTCGCGCACGGAATTTGCCGGCGAAACCTGGCTGCATTTTCCCAATGTTGTGCCAACCGTTGCGATCATCCGCGCAACAACTGCTGATGAGCGGGGCAACCTGACGTATGAGCATGAGGGGGCGTATCTGGGCGGTCTGGAACAAGCGATATGTGTGCGCAACAATGGCGGAATTGTCATTGCGCAGGTGAAGCGGGTCACGGCGAACGGAAGTTTACGCCCGCATGACGTGCGTGTGCCGGGCCATCTGATTGATTTCGTCGTCGTGGACCCGGATCAAAAGCAGACGACCGAAACGCTTTATGATCCTGCTATTTCGGGCGAAGTCATGCGTCCATGGGACAGTTTCGCGATGGCGGAATACGGCGTTGAGAAGGTGATCGCGCGCCGTGCTGCGCAAGAATTGCGCCATGGCATGACAGCTAATCTGGGTTTTGGGATCAGCGCGATGATCCCGCGCGTGCTTTTGGAAGAAGGCCACCCCGATGCGGTGACATGGGCGATAGAACAAGGTGCCGTCGGGGGCGTGCCGCTAACGGGATTTGCGTTTGGATGTGCGTCCAATGCGGACGCATTTGTGCCATCGCCTCAACAGTTTATCTACTTTCAGGGTGCCGGTTTCGACATGTCGTTCCTGTCTTTCCTGGAGGTCGATATCGAAGGCAATGTAAATGTCTCGAAGCTTGGTAAGAAACCCTATCTGACTGCCGGTTGTGGGGGGTTTGTCGACATCACAGCACGCGCCAAGAATATCGTATTTTCCGGCTGGTTTGAGGCTGGCGCAAAGATCAATCTGACCGAAGACGCGGTGGAAATCGCAGCGCCCGGGAAATTCACCAAAATGGTGGATGAGGTCGAACACGTCACATTTTCCGGCCGCCGCGCCCGTGAACAAGGCCAAAACGTCATCTACGTGACGGAGCGTTGTGTCATTCGCCTGACCGGAAATGGGTTGCTTGCCACCGAAATCATGCCGGGGATTGATCCGCAGGACCATATCGTTGGCCCCTCAAAAGGTCGCGTTCAGGTGGCAGAAAATGCGACCGTTATGCCGAAGTCGCTGCTTTTGGAAGCACCGATGGGGTTGGTGTTGTGAGCGAGGTCAGCTGCACTTACACGGGCGACATCGCCATCCTGACGCTCAGCAATGAAGCCAAGCTGAACGCGTTGACAACGGACATGCTGCGCGGGCTTGAAGCACATCTGATCGATCTGGATCGTGCGACCGATGTGCGCGCTGTGATTGTAACCGGGGCGGGGACGCGCGCGTTTTGTTGTGGCGCAGACATCGCCGAATGGGGCGGGCTTTCTGCTGCAGACTTCGCCCGCAACTGGGTGCGTGACGGACACCGGGTGTTTGACCGTCTTGCGCGACTGTCAAAGCCCACAATCGGCGCTCTGAATGGACATGCCTTTGGTGGTGGTCTTGAGCTTGCCGCGTGTTGCGACATTCGGGTGATGAGCCCGACAGCGACGCTGGCCTTGCCTGAGGCCAAGGTTGGGATCGTTCCCGGCTGGTCTGGAACGCAACGTCTGGCCCGACTGATCCCCGAACCTGCGTTGAAGGAAATGGCGTTGTTTGGTCGCCGCCTCCCGGCAGAACGGGGGGTCGCGCTGGGTTTCGTGTCCGAGCTTTCAGAAGATGCGCTGACTGCCGCACAAGAGATCGCTTCGTCGCTGTCTGATGTCTCACCCCGCGCCAATGAATTGGCAAAAGCCATGATCCATGCGGCTGTTGGGGAAGACCGTGGTGCTGCCATTGAAGTTCTCGGCAGTGCTGCTGCCGCCGAAAGCGATGATCGCAACGAAGGGGTGCAAGCTTTTCTCGACAAGCGCGCCCCGAAATTTACTGGAAACTAGGCCCATGAAAGATTTCGCGATCAACACTGCGATCGATTTCGACCTCCCTGCGCCCTTCATGGGGAGGCATTTAATTGCCGGGGCGTGGGTCGAAAGCGCGGAGACATTTGAGCGCCTGTCGCCCTCCCACGGTGTGGTGGTCAGTGTCTCCGCCGCCGGGGATGCCGATGTCACCGAACAGGCCATTCACGCGGCGCGGCAGGCTTTTGATTCCGGGGAATGGAGCCGTGCCTCGGGCAAAGATCGCGCTGCGGTCTTGTTGAAAGTCGCTGATTTGATTGAGGCGAATGTGGACCGGATCGCGGTTCAGGAAACGTTGGAAAGCGGCAAGCCGATTTCGCAATCACGCGGCGAGGTTGGCGGTGCCGCTGATCTGTGGCGCTACGCAGCATCGCTTGCGCGCACCAGCCATGGTGACAGTCACAACACGTTGGGCAGCGATATGTTGGGTGTCGTTCTCAAGGAACCGATAGGCGTGGTGTCGATCATCACGCCGTGGAATTTCCCGTTCTGGATTTTGTCTCAGAAACTGCCGTTTGCGTTGGCGGCAGGGTGCGCAGTTGTGGTCAAACCGTCCGAGATGACCCCCTCTTCAACCGTGATGATGGGGGAGTTGTTGATCGAAGCGGGGCTTCCCGCCGGTGTGTGCAATATCGTGCTGGGGCATGGCCAGCCTGTGGGCAGTCTTATGGCGAACCACGACGCGGTCGACATGGTGACGTTCACTGGCTCAACAGCGGTCGGAAAGCTGATCACCCAATCTGCATCAAACACCCTCAAGAAGGTCGCGCTGGAGCTTGGTGGCAAGAACCCACAGGTTATCTGCCCTGACGCGGATCTGGACAGCGCGGCGGATGCGGTGACGTTCGGCGTTTATTTCAACGTTGGTCAATGTTGCAATTCGTCTAGCCGGATCATCGTGCATGAAGACATCGCGGACGATTTCGTCGCGCGCGTCGTGGCGTTGTCGCGGAAGGTGAAATTCGGTGATCCGCTTGATCCTGACACGCAGGTTGGGGCCATTGTGACTTCGGATCATAATATCAAAATTGACAGCTACGTGCAGGAAGCGTTGGCCAACGGTGCAAAGCTGGAGCTTGGTGGCAAGGCACTTGCGGTCGGTGGATTGGTCGATCAATTCTACCAACCCACGGTTCTCAGCAATGTCAGCGCGGATATGGCGATCGCGCGCGAAGAAGTTTTTGGCCCGGTTCTGGTTGTGCTAACCTACCGCGACCTGGAGGAGGCAATCGCCCTCGTCAATGACAGCGAATACGGGTTGTCGGCTGGCATTTGGAGTGAGAATGTTCACACATGTCTGGAATTTGCCCGCCGGGTGGAAGCGGGCACCGTTTGGACGAATACATGGATGGACGGTTTTCCGGAGCTTGCTTTCGGAGGGGTAAAACAGTCCGGGCAAGGTCGGGAGATTGGCCGCTACGGATATGACGAATTTCTTGAGGTGAAGTCCCTGGTGATGCGCGTTGGGCGCAGCCGGGAGCCTTGGGTACAACAGGGCGTCTAAGACCGGCGTCAGAACACGAAAACGCAACTATGGGAGGATACCATGCGTTCATTTTTGAAAACGAAGACAGCGATTGTACTCGCACTGTCCGTAACGGCCGGGACTGCATCTGCAGACGGCCACGGGGGTGTAGAAGTCCTGCACTGGTGGACATCTGGCGGGGAAGCTGCAGCACTGAACGTGCTGAAAGAAGACCTTGAAGGCCAAGGCATTGGCTGGACCGACATGCCAGTTGCTGGCGGCGGCGGTGAGCAGGCGATGACCGTTCTGCGCGCCCGCGTAACCGCAGGCAATGCACCAACAGCCGTACAAGGTTTGGGTTTTGACATCATCGACTGGGCAGAACAGGGCGCATTGGCGAACCTGAACGACGTTGCAGCGGCAGAAAACTGGGATGCTGTTATTCCGGCTGCCTTGCAGCGATTTGCCAAAGTGAACGGCGAATGGGTGTCGGCACCTGTCAACGTCCACTCCACCAACTGGGTCTGGGCAAACAAGTCTGTTCTGGATGCCAACGGGATTGCTGTTCCGGAAACATGGGATGATTTCGTTGCGGCCATGAGCACACTGAAAGCGGCTGGCATCACACCGATCGCTCATGGTGGTCAGGCGTGGCAGGAAGCCACTGTTTTTGACGGTGTCGCAATGTCCGTTCTTGGGCCAGATGGCTACAAGGCTGCGTTTATCGACCTGGACGAAAGCGTTCTGGGCGGCGACGGCATGAAAGAAGCCTTCGACCGCATGGCGCTGATCCGTGAAAATGTTGACGACAACTTCTCAGGCCGCGACTGGAACTTGGCTACATCCATGGTCATCAATGGCGAAGCCGGCTTCCAGATGATGGGTGACTGGGCGAAAGGTGAATTCCTCAATGCGGGCAAAGTCCCGGGCGAGGATTTCCTGTGCTTCCGTTTCCCAGGCACGTCCGAGCAGGTCACGTTTAACGCGGACCAGTTCATGATGTTTGACCAAGGCGGCGCTGTTTCTGATCAGCAAGCTGCATTGGCCACTGCGATCCTGTCGCCATCGTTCCAGTCTGCGTTCAACGTAGTCAAAGGGTCGGTACCGGCACGCACAGATGTTTCAGACGAGGCGTTTGATGCATGTGGCAAAAAAGGTATGGCCGATCTTGCCGCTGCTGCGTCTTCAGGCAACCTGTTTGGTTCCATGGCGCATGGTCACGCAAACCCGGCATCCGTCAAGAACGCGATCTATGACGTCGTAACAGCACATTTCAACGGTGAGTATGACAGCGCGACAGCTGTTGAAGAGCTCGTCGATGCGGTCTCGATCGCACAGTAAATGTATCTGGCCGGGGCGGCGCATCTTGCCGCCCCGTCTTTTCTAACTGACCCCTGTTAAATTAGCCCAAGGAGGGTGCGTGATGGCCATGTCTGCCAACGCGGATTTCAAGACCCGGCTCCAAACGTGGTTGCCCAAATTGGTGCTGTCACCATCGTTGGCCATGGTGTTGGTCTTCGTCTACGGGTTCATCCTATTCTCGGTGTATCTGTCGTTCACTGACAGCCGTTTGCTGCCGTCTTTCGGATGGGTTGGCTGGGAAAATTACTCCAAACTATGGCGTCTCAGCCATTGGGAAATCTCCCTTAAGAATATGGGCGTTTTTGCCCTTCTTTATATCGGCATCTGTACGGTACTGGGCCTGAGCCTCGCGATTTTTCTTGATCAGAAGATCCGGGCGGAAGGCTTGATCCGAACGATCTACCTCTATCCGATGGCGCTTAGCTTTATCGTGACCGGGACCGCTTGGAAGTGGTTTCTGGACCCCGGTATCGGGCTGGAAAACGTCATGCAAAGCTGGGGTTGGGTCAATTTCGAATTTGACTGGATCAAAAACAGAGATTTCGCGATCTACACAGTCGTTCTAGCCGCTGTTTGGCAGACCAGCGGGTTTGTCATGGCGATGTTCCTCGCGGGGCTGCGCGGGATCGACAATGAGATTCTCAAGGCGGCGCAAATGGATGGGGCGTCGAATTGGAACCTGTACCGACGCATCATTATCCCGCAGCTGCGTCCTGCGTTTCTGTCCGCCTTCGTGATCCTGAGCCATTTGGCCATCAAGACGTTTGATCTGGTGATTGCGCTGACCGGTGGCGGGCCTGGCCGCGCCACAGAGTTGCCCGCGACCTTCATGTATTCCTACACGTTTTCGCGCAACCAGATGGGCATTGGTGCGGCGTCTGCGACGATCATGTTGATGACGATTGCAGCGATCATGATCCCCTACCTCTATGCTGAATTGCGGGAGAAAAAGTAATGTCCGTTGCCAGCCAAGATACCGCCATTCGCACCGGGCGCGTCACCCGCACACTGATCTATCTGGTGTTGCTGCTGTTTGCGCTGTTCTATCTGCTGCCGCTTTACGTGATGGTGGTGAACTCAGTCAAACCGCTGAGTGAGATTACCGGCGGGGGTATGATGAACCTGCCGGAGGTCTTCACACTGGAGCCTTGGGCAAAAGCCTGGTCATCAGCCCAGATCGGGGTGGAGCCGACTGGCCTTGCGCCGTATTTCTGGAACTCGATCAAGATGGTGGTGCCTGCGGTGGCGATCTCAACCGTCCTGGGGGCGCTGAACGGCTATGTGCTGACAAAGTGGCGGTTCAAGTATGACACGATTGTTTTCGGCCTGATCCTGTTTGCCTGCTTCATCCCGTTTCAGATCGTTCTGATCCCAATGGCAAAGATGCTGGGGATTATGGGTATTGCCGGGACGACATGGGGCTTGGTGCTGGTCCATGTGGTCTACGGCATCGGCTTCACGACGCTTTATTTCCGAAACTACTACGCGGTTTTCCCGACCGAATTGATCCGCGCCGCCCAGATCGACGGGGCTGGATTTTTCCAGATTTTCTGGCGCATCCTTTTGCCGTCATCAGGACCTATCGCTGTGGTGTCGATCATCTGGCAGTTTACCAATATCTGGAATGACTTTCTGTTCGGCGCGTCTTTTGCTGGGGCGGACAGTCAACCGATGACGGTTGCGCTCAACAATCTGGTGCAGGCCAGCCACGGTGTGAAGGAATATAACGTTCACTTCGCCGGCGCGATCCTGGCGGCACTTCCAACACTTCTCGTTTATATCGTCGCAGGCCGCTATTTTGTGCGTGGTTTGATGGCGGGATCAGTCAAAGGATAAGACCGATGGGCTTTCTCGAAATAGACAACACCACAAAATCCTATGGCGCGGTTGAGGTTCTGCACAACGTCGACATATCCGTTGAAGAAGGGGAGTTTCTTGTCCTTGTAGGGCCGTCGGGATGTGGCAAATCCACGTTGTTGAACATGATCGCCGGGTTGGAGGATATCACCAGCGGTGAGATCAGGATCAAAGACAATCTGATGAACGGGGTCCATCCATCGAAACGCAATATCGCGATGGTGTTTCAATCCTACGCGCTTTATCCGAACATGACCGTCGGCCAAAACATCACCTTTGGTCTGGAAATGCACGGCGTCCCGAAAGCAGAACGGGACAAGGCGATGAACGATGTCGCCAACCTGCTGCAAATCGAACAGCTTCTGGATCGCAAACCGGGTGCGCTTTCCGGTGGGCAGCGCCAGCGTGTGGCGATGGGGCGCGCCTTGGTCCGTAACCCGGATGTGTTCTTGTTCGATGAACCACTGTCGAACCTTGATGCGAAACTGCGGGTCGATATGCGCACCGAGATCAAGAAGCTGCACCACAAGCTTGGCACGACGATTGTTTACGTGACCCATGATCAGATCGAGGCGATGACCTTGTCCACCCGGATTGCCGTGATGAATGGCGGGTATGTCCAGCAATTGGGAACGCCGCAGGAAATCTATGATGCACCTGCGAATATTTTCGTGGCGACCTTTATGGGATCGCCTGCGATGAATGTCGTCCCGGCCAAGGTTGCAATGGCAAACGGGCGTCCGGTTGCGCATGTGAACTTGCATGACGGACAAGTGGCAGAGCTGCCTTTCAGCCAGGACAATCTGGCCGATTGGGCGGGCAAAGACATTCTTCTGGGTATTCGTCCTGAGACCATCACAGATGAAGATGCCGCTGACCGCAAATCCTCCAATATCGCGCATATGACCAACCGGATCGTGGTCACGGAGCCTGCGGGCTCGGACACGTTCGTTACCATGAGCCTCGGCGGCAAAGATGTGATCGCGCGGATGCGCTCGGATGCGAATGTGGCACCGGGGGCAGACTTTATGTTCGCGGTGAATATGGAAAAAGCCGTGGCGTTTGATCCTGAAACCGAGGTTCGGATTGCACCTTAATGGCCCCCGAAATCATCATAATCGGCTCTGGTATGGGCGGTGCGACTTTGGCCGCAGCGCTTGCCCCAACCGGGCGCAAGATCCTGATCCTGGAACGTGGCGACTTTCTGCGCCCCTCCCCGTTGGACAGGGATGAGGATGCCATTTTTGGCCGGGGTGCGTTCCGCCCGGATGAGGTTTGGTTGGATGGCTCGGACGCGCCGTTCAATCCCGGCAACTACTACAATGTCGGCGGGAATTCGAAATTTTACGGGGCTGCGCTGATCCGGTACCGCGAAGCTGACTTCAAAGCGCAAGCGCATGACGGTGGAACAACCCCAGGTTGGCCCATCAGCTATGACACGCTTGAGCCAGACTATCAGGCCGCCGAAGACCTTTATGCGGTGCGCGGTGTCTTGGGCGAAGATCCGACGGAGCCTGCGCATTCTGGCACTTACCGGTATGACCCGGTCCCTGACGAGCCTGACATCGCCGATCTGCGCAAACGATTGAAATCTGCAGGCCTAAGCCCTGCGACCATCCCACTTGGTGTCGATATTGATGCCTGGCTCAGCGCTGGGCAAACGACTTGGGACGCGTTTCCAAATACGTGTGGCGGCAAAATGGACGCGGAAACCTGTGGTCTTCGGTTTGCCTTGTCACATGAGAATGTGGAGCTTCGCACTGGCTGCCGGGTGACGAAATTGCTTTCAGATGAAGTGGGACAGATCACCAAGATCGTTCTGCGCCAGGGTAACCACACGCAGACACTTGCAGCGCCATTGATCGTTCTGGCGGCAGGTGCGGTGCAAACGGCGGCACTACTGCTGGCATCCGCCAATGACAACTGTCCGACAGGGCTCGCCAACCGGTCTGACCAAGTGGGTCGAAATTTCATGAACCACAATTGCTCTGCGGTGTTGGCGCTACATCCGTTTCGACGCAACCGCGCGGTTTATCAAAAGACGCTGATGGTGAATGATTTCTACCTCGGATCAGGGGCAACACCGCCGCTGGGAAATATCCAAATGTTGGGGAAGATCACCGGACCAATCCTTGCGGGAAACTCAAAATTGCCGCGGTGGATTGCACAGGAGATAGCCGCGCGCAGTTTCGATTTCTACGCCATGTCAGAGGATCTTCCCAATCCCGATAGCCGCGTCACGTTAAAGGGCGATCAGATTAAGCTGGATTGGCAACGCTCCAATTGGGGGGCGCATCAGCGCCTTGTAGCTACGTTGAAAAAAGCGCTGCGTCGTGCCGGGTTTCCGATCGTCCTTGCGCAAGCCTTTGATCGTCGTACCCCGTCGCATCAATGTGGGACCGCGCGTATGGGATCTGATCCGGCAACGAGTGTCGTTGACCCGTTCTGCCGCAGTCATGACCACCCAAACCTGTTCGTCGTGGATGCATCGGTATTGCCCACGTCCGCTGCCGTGAACCCGGCGCTGACCATCGCAGCGCTGGCCTTGCGCGCAGGTCGCCATATCCATCAGACGGAGTTCGCGGCATGAGTGGGTCAGGGTATGACTTCATTGTCATCGGCGGTGGCTCGGCTGGGTCGGTGATCGCAGCGCGGCTGTCGGAAAATCCAGAGTGTCAGGTGCTGTTGCTCGAAGCAGGGGGCAGTGACCGCCATCCATTTTTTCACCTACCTGCCGGGTTTGCGAAAATGACCAAAGGGATCGGTGCCTGGGGATGGACGACGACACCGCAACGCGCCATGCAGGACAAGGTTTTCAACTATACGCAAGCCAAGGTTATTGGCGGCGGCTCGGCGATCAATGCGCAAATCTACACGCGCGGTGCCGCTCAGGACTATGACGAATGGCGTCAGATGGGATGCGACGGATGGAGCTACGCTGACGTTCTTCCCTATTTCAAGAAGTCCGAAGACAATGATGCCTATGACGATGCGTTTCACGGCAAAGGCGGTCCGCTTGGGGTATCCATGCCCGCTGCACCTTTGCCGATTTGTGATGCATTTATCGCCGCTGCCGGGCAATTGGGCATTCCGGAGACGAAAGACGTCAACGGCCCTAAGCAAGACGGTGCAGGGTACTACCAACTGACCCAGCGCAATGGGCGGCGATCTTCCGCGGCGATGGCGTTTCTTGCGCCTGCAAAACGCCGCGCCAATCTGACAATCCAGATGCAGGCCCAGGTTCGCCGGATCATCGTTGAACAAGGGCGCGCGACCGGCGTGGAAATGGCCGATGGCCGCAAGATCACTGCTACCCAAGAAGTTGTCCTGTCTTCCGGTGCCATCGGCTCGCCCCGGCTGCTCCAGTTGTCTGGGATTGGCCCTGCGGATGACCTGAAAGCGCTGGGCATTGATGTTATTTATGACCAGCCCTCGGTCGGGGCCAATTTGCAGGATCACCTCGATCTTTACGCAATCTGCGAGGTGACTGGCCCGCACACATACGACCGCTTCGCCAAGCTGCACCTGTCGGCTTTGGCGGGCTTGCAATATGTTTTCACCCGGACGGGTCCCGTGGCCTCAAGCCTGTTTGAAACCGGGGGGTTCTGGTACGCGGATGAAAACGCACGCTCCCCCGATATCCAGATGCATTTGGGACTTGGCACCGGGATCGAGGCTGGGGTCGCAGCGATGCCAAATGGCGGCGTGACATTGAATGCCTGCCACTTGCGGCCACGGTCGCGCGGAACGGTGCGCCTGCAAAGCGATAACCCGGCCGATATGCCGCTGATCGACCCGAATTACCTGTCAGAAAGCTATGATCGGGAGATGTCGATCCGGGGTTTGAAACTGGTTCAGGAAATTCTGGCACAAGACGCACTGAAGCCCTTTATCATGGCAGAACGACTGCCCGGTCCGGACGTGCAGACCGATGAAGACTATTTCAATTTCATCTGCGTGCATTCCAAAACCTCGCATCATTGTGCGGGGACATGCCGGATGGGAGGTGACGCTGATGCCGTGCTTGATCCCCGGCTTCGGTTTAACGGGATCGACGGTCTGCGCGTTGCAGATGCGTCCGTTATGCCAAACGTCAATTCCTCCAACACCAACGCCCCGTCGATCATGATCGGTGAAAAAGCCGCCGATATGATCAAGGGAGACCAAGGAATGCAGATATGATCCGCCACATCGTCCTGACGAAGTTCAAACCGGAAACCCCTGAAGACAAAATCTCGGAGATCTATGCGGGCCTGTCTGCGCTGACTGCAAAGCTGCCCGGGGCGCAAAACTTCACCGGAGGCCGATCTGAAAGTCCCGAACAGATTGAGCGGGGGTATCTGCACGGTTTTATCGTCGATTTCGACGATTGGGATGCGTTGAAAACCTATGCGGAAAACTCCGAACATCAGGCGCTGGGCGGCCAGCTTGTCGCGAATGCTGTTGGCGGGATCGATGGGATCCTTGTCCTTGATCTCGACGTTTGACCTGCCTCGCCACCCAGTAAGGAAAGCAGAGCGAAAGCATGAAAGATCGGCCCACAATATTGGATGTTGCAAAGAAAGCTGGCGTGTCGAAGTCGACCGTTAGCCTTGTTTTGCAGGGGTCGAAGGCTGTGAAGGACGCCACGCGCGTGGCCGTCCGCGAAGCAATGGCTGAGATCGGATATGTCTATAACCGGTCTGCTGCGACGCTGCGGTCATCCTCTTCCGGCCTGATCGGGTTGGTGATCAACGACTTGCGCAATCCGTTCTTTACGGAATTTGCGGCGTTGTTTCAGATGGAACTTGCCCGAAACGGATTTGCGACCGTTTTGGCAAACTCGGACGAAGATCCGGTGCTGCAAACGCAGATGATTTCGTCGTTGGTAGAACATGGCGTTTCCGGGTTTATCATTTCGCCCAGCTATGGTCGCGAAGAAGATGCGCTTGCCGTTTTGCAAGCCTCCAACACGCCGACCATTCAGGTGTTCCGCTCCCTTGAGGCAAGCAACCCGCAGTTTCCGTTTGTCGCCCCGGATTATGATCGGGGGGGACGTCTGGCGACTGAACACTTGCTTGCAAACGGCTGTCGGCGTGTGGCGTTTGTTGGGGGGCTTGAAGGGCGCGCCGTCACCGAAGAACGCATGAGCGGCTATTTTTCTGTACTGGCGGAGGCTGGGATCACCCCTTTGGTGATGACCGGACAAGCGACGCGTGGGTTTGGCAAAGCGATGGCTGCAAAGCTGCATTCGGATCACCCGGATGTCGACGGTGTTCTTTGCTTCAATGATCTTGTTGCTTTGGGTGTGTTGTCTGCCGCCCCAGAACTTGGCCTGAGGATCGGTGCGGATCTGCGGGTTGTGGGATTTGATGATATCGAAGATTGCCGCGACAGTTTTCCTCCGCTGACATCTGTCAGCTGCAACATCCCGGATTTCGCAAAATCCACTGCGGCGCAAATTCTGGCCTGGATCAATGACGGAACTGCCCCGCCAATGACCTGCCGAAGCCCGGTTCAACTGATCAAACGCGCTTCAAGTGGCGGTTGAGCAACGACAATCGGAACCGGCTTGAATGAGCGAAAATTAGAGACAAGACGATGGACCGTTCGAGAACAGCGAAAGGAGAGAGCCATGAAAGAAGTTAAGGTTGCAGTATTGGGCGCATCTGGATGGATGGGCAAAGTGCACACGATGGCTTTCCAAACCTTTCCGCATTTCTTTGGCGAAAGCGGGGGGACAGCACGGATCACTGCGCTGGTGTCGTCAAACCCAAATGCTGAGAAAGACCTTGGTTTCCGTGCGCCAGGGGTCAAGATATTGAAAACATGGCAGGAAGCTGTTGCTGACCCGGATGTCGATCTGATCGATATCTGCTTGCCAGACAACATGCACTATGATGTGGCCAAGGCTGCACTTCTGGCGGGCAAGCATGTTTTTTGTGAAAAACCTTTGGCCGATACGGCTGTCCAAGCGCGCGAGTTGGCAGATATCGCGCGCGAGAAAGGGGTGATCACACGTGTCGGTCACGCCTTCCCGCGCAACCCCGTGCATGACCGCGCCAAAGAGATTATCGAAGCTGGCGAGATCGGTGAGATCAAGATGTTCAAAGGATGCCAGCATGTCGATATGTTCGGCGATCCGTTGGCTCCTTACATGTGGCGTGCAAATGGCGATCTGGCTCCCACCGGGATCGTTGGCGATACCGGCAGCCATGTGTTCAGCTTCATGGAATTTCTTGTCGGCAAAGTCAGTTCGTTGATAGCGGACAATTTCATCGTGACCTCCAAGCGGCCGGTGATCGAGGGGGCTGCGTTTGGCGAAGAAACCCAGTTGACCGGGGATGAAGACTGGTCGGAAATTACCAATCCGGATGGTTCGAACATTCTGTGCGCGTTCGAAAACGGCGCGCGGGGTCTGGTGGATTTCAGCCGTGTCGCGACCGGGCGCAAATTCATGCAAAGCTATGAAATATATGGTACAAAAGGCAGCTTGGCTTATACATATGACGAATTGAGCCGCCTGCGATTTTATACGAATGATGACCGGGTTGGGCGTCGCGGTTACCGCGAAATAGATGTGGGTCCTGAAAGTGAAACCTACAAAGCCTTCTTGCCGCTGCCGAATTTCGGGCTTGGTTACAATGAAAGCAAGATCATCGAAGCTGCCGAGGTTATCCGCTCCATCGTAACGGACACGCCGATGTGGCCTACATTTGAGAACGGGCATCATATCTGCCAGATCGTCGATGCCTGCATGGAATCGTCGCGCTTGAAACGTTGGGTAGAGATTTCATGACGCTGACCCGATCAAGTGCAAGGCGCGATCAATGAGCCCGTCTGTTCCGCAACATATTCTGGACGCGCTCACGGATGTGGCGATGCCACGCCTGAACGCTGCACCTGAGGCCTCGGAACAGATTTGCGTTGCTGGGTTCGACATTCCGGTTTTTCGATGTGGGAGTTTGGTGATCGGCAGTGGGGCCGCAGGTCTTCGGGCGGCTGTGGAAATGAAGCGCCGCGATGTGGATGTCACGGTGATCAGCCAAAGTGCCTGGGGCGGAACCTCTGCATGCTCGGGATCAGACAAGCAAACGCTTCACACAGCAAATACCAAAGACCAAGGCGATGATTTTCAAGCCATGGCGGCCGCGATCAGGGCTGGCGGCGCAATGGACGAAGACACCGCCTATATTGAGGCCGTCGGGTCCATCCGGGCGATGGCGTCGCTGCAATATCTGGGCTTGCCCTTGCCGCAAGACGATCTGGGCGGAACACTGCGCTATCAAACTGATCACGATGAAGTTGGGCGCGCCACGTCCTGCGGGCCGCGCACCTCCCGTCTGATGGTCAGGGTTCTTGCTGAAGAAGCGATGCGCCTGGATATCCCGCTTTATAACCACACAACCGCCGTCAAAGTGCTGACCGACGGGCGGGGCGCTACCGCGCGCGTTACTGCGGTGCTGGCCATCCGCCCCAAAACCAGCAGCGAGGCGAACCCCTACGGCTTGGCGCTGTTTCAATGTTCCGCATTGGTGTTCGCTGCGGGCGGCCCGGGAGAGCTATATCGCGACAGCGTTTTTCCAAATGGGTGTTTCGGCACTTTGGGGCTGGCGCTTGAAACCGGCCTGGAACTGGTCAACATCACGGAAAGCCAGTTCGGGATTGGCACAAGGCGCGAAGGGTTTCCGTGGAACCTGTCTGGGACCTATGTGCAGGTGATCCCGCATATTTTTTCAGTGGACGAAACCGGGACAGAGCATCATTTCCTCGCGGATTACTACCGCAGCACGCAGGAAATGGCGTCCAACATCTTCCGCAAAGGTTACCAATGGCCGTTTCATGCTAGCCGGATGCTGAATTTTGAATCCAGCCTCGTCGATTTGGCTATTTTCCGCGAAGGGCAGAAGGGGCGTCGGGTTTATCTGGATTTCAACCGCAACCTTCTTCCTGTTCCAGGTGACAAAGTGTTTAGTCTGGACAGGTTGGACGATGATGTGGCTGCGTATCTGAAGACCTCAGGTGCTGTGCAGGATCGACCCATCGACCGGCTTCGCCATATGAACCCGCTCGCGATTGAACTTTACAAGCGCTACAAGGTCGACATCGCAGCCGCGCCGTTGGAATTTGCCGTGAATAACCAGCATATGAATGGTGGTATCGCGGTTGATACTTGGGGGCGCACCAATATCGCGGGCATTTACGCGGTGGGTGAGGCGGCGGGCACTCACGGGGCCACGCGCCCGGGCGGTTCTGCTTTGAATGCAGGTCAGGTTTTTGGCACGCGGGTTGCAGAACATGTTGCCGCCAGTGGTCAGGCCAATGATCGACCTGACGCTGATATCTCCGGTTCGGCGGAAGATGCGGTTGGCGCGCTGAACGCGGTTTTGCAGGCGCAAAGCCCTTGTCATATCAAAGAAATTCGCGCTGAAATCCAAGCCCGGATGAGCGATAAGGCAGGTATCTTGTGCACAGCCAAAGACGTATCCGTGGCCCGTGCCGAGGCGCGGGAGTTGAACGCGAAAATCCGCAAGAACGGCATTTCCTTTTCCCGCACCAGTGAGGTCGGGCGTGTTTTGCAGTGGCAGCAAATGGCGCTGGCGTCTGAAGCGGTTTTGGCGGCGTTGGATCACTATATCGCGGCGGGTGGCGGCAGCCGCGGGGCGCGCGCGATTTGCGATCCCAATGGCGCGGCTATGCCGGAAACGCGGCATGGAGAATTGCCCGAATTCCGGTTCCGTCCCGAAAAGGATGCGGACAAGACTTCGCAACTTCTGGTGCGTTTGCGGGCCGGTCAAATGGAGGTCACGACGCGTCCCAACCGATCTTTTGACCCGGAAGCAAAATCGTTTTTCGAACGGGATTGGCCCGCATGGCTTACTGGAAGCATCTTCGATTTGCCTGAGCGGTAGGCCCCAAAAAGCTGGGGGTCCGCGAAACAGCCATCACTACACCAGTCTTGCGCGGGTCAGTGTCTGGGTGGTCAACCCTGTGTCACTGCCATCGATCACAGAGCCGACCGTGCGAAAAACTGACAGCGCTTCCATAAGGGCGGCGTTGGTTTCGACACCAACCTTGTCGTGGATCGCCTGAACCTGATTTCGCACAGTTTTCAGCGACCTGCCGGACGTTTCGGCAATTTGGGTCGGGGTTCGGCCAGCAAGCAAAGCGCTACAAACTTCTGCTTCGCGCAGCGTCAACTCAAACGTGTCCTGAAGTAGGGTTTCATTGATTGCGTCATCTGATTGCTGACCAACGAAGATCGCAAAAAGACGCTCTTCTTTCAGCAAGTCCCGATCAAGCTGATTGATATCGCTGGGCGAGGGGCGAAACGGCGTGATGCACAGCGACATAGGCCCGGTTTCGGAACTGATCTGCATCCCGTTTGCAACCGGTTGATCCTCCATCTTGCGCAGGCGGGCGACCAAGGCGTCCTCGTCTAGTGCGTCGGCCATCATCAGGCGACCGGCCCCAGTTAGTTTTAGGGGTGCATTGCGGGCCAGTAGACGCCGACCTGACGCGTTCGCAAACACGAATTCCCGCCGTCCGGTGATCACGGCCATCGGCAGGATCAAAGTGTCCAGAAATCCCCCCATCACGCTCAGTGCATTGCGCGCCATCGTGAAAGAGCGCGACATTTGCAGCGCGCGAACCGCATGTGGTGCCAGCAGTTTCAACGTGTCGAACAATTCGTCATGCGTTGCCGTTTCAACCTCGGGATCGCTGGAGATCACGAAGTTCATGTAGGCACCCCTGTCTTTGTGGGAATCCAGCTTCAGGCTTAGGAAGTGGTGATATCCAAAGGGTTTGCAGATCCTTTGGTAGAATTCGGACGCAACATAGCTTTCCTCATCCACGTCTTTCATCGAACGTGCGACAAACCCGTTTGAAGCGCTGAGACTGCCGGACAGGGCGGGCAGGTTGTCTTTGTTTGAGAAATCGACATTGTATCCGGTGGTCTTGAGCAGCCCCGAAAACTTGCCGGTCTCTGCATAGGTTGGAAGAATATTCTCCCCCTCATGGACAAAGACAAACGCCCCGGTGCCGGGAAAATGCTGCGACATCCGGCCAAGAAACCGCTTCCATTGCGGGTCTTCAAAGGCGGATTCGTAGATCAAGCCGATTAGGTCGCTCAACTCTTCATGTGACAGCCTCTTGGGGCGCATTTCCAAACCTTTGAACAAATTCGTACGGGTTGGCGAAACCCTATCAGAAGAAAAGGTGGCATGCCTTGGGCAATCTTACCCATGCGCAGGGGCAGAGCCCGATTTAGGTTTTGGGCATCAATCATTCTTCCCCACCGGAGGTTACAATGGCAGCACTAACCGAAAAGACAGCCCTGCAAATCGCAGCTTTGCGCGAGACCGCGGGCGGAATTGAAAAGGTTGTCCAGCAAAGGCCAAAGGTTTCTTGCGGGATGGAGTGGGCGAAGGCCCGTATTGCAACAGTGCTGGGTGTGCCCCGCATTTTGCCCGGTAAAGACGGCTGGTACATGTAGCGGACCGCCAATCCGGGCCAGGTTTCTGCCGGAATACATCGTTCATTGTTGGTTTGGCGTCTTGGTGGTACCACTTCAGCAAGACCGCCTGCGAGGGACCTTATGACTTCCGACCATTCCGAATTGCGCGATGCAATTGCCAAGCTTTGTGCGAATTATCCAGCTGACTATTGGCGCAAGCTGGACCGGGACAAAGAATACCCGACAGAATTTGTTGAAGAACTTACCCGTGCGGGGTGGTTGTCTGTTCTGATCCCTGACGAATATGGCGGCGCGGGACTGCCGCTGTCTGCGGCGGCGGCAATTCTGGAGGAAATGCAGGCGCAAGGGTGCAATGGCGGCGCGTGCCATGCGCAAATGTATACGATGGGCACCTTGCTGCGGCATGGATCTGAGAATCAAAAGCAGACCTATCTGCCAAAGATCGCGTTGGGGGAGCTGCGCCTTCAAGCATTCGGCGTTACCGAACCCACTAGCGGCACTGACACTGGGGCATTGAAAACCACGGCGGTTCTGGACGGTGACACGTTCGTCATCAATGGTCAGAAAATCTGGACCAGCCGGGCAGAGCATTCCGACCTAATGATCTTGCTGGCGCGGACGACCCCGCTGCAAGACGGGATGAAGAAAACCCACGGGTTGTCGGTTATTCTGGTCGATATGCGCGATGCGATTGGCAATGGACTGACCATCCGCCCGATCCGGACGATGATGAACCACGCCACAACCGAAGTCTTCTTCGACAACCTGCGCGTCCCTGCGAAAAACCTGATCGGCGAGGAAGGGAAAGGCTTTCGTTATATCCTGAGCGGTATGAACGCAGAACGTATTCTGATCGCTGCAGAATGTGTTGGGGATGCGAAGTGGTTTATCGAAAAATCAGTGGGTTACGCGAAGGACCGCAAGGTCTTTGACCGTGCAATAGGTCAGAACCAGGGTGTTCAGTTCCCGATCGCGAAAGCGTATGCCAATATGCGTGCGGCTGAGTTGATGGTGAAAGAAGCGCTGCGGCTCTATGAGGCCGGCGAAAATCCGGGCGCGGAGGCGAACATGGCCAAGATGTTGGCCGCAGACGCCTCCTTTGAGGCCGCGAATGTCTGTGTGCAGACCCATGGCGGTTTTGGCTTTGCGGAGGAATTTGACGTGGAACGCAAGTTTCGCGAGACCCGGTTGTACCAAGTCGCGCCTATTTCGACGAATTTGATCCTGTCATATCTGTCAGAGCATGTTCTTGGCCTGCCAAGATCATACTAAAGCGCTGCTAGTTATTCGCGGGGGTTGGTGAGTTGATCAGGCCTTGCGCAGGCGGATCACCACATCGACTTTCGAAATTTCCATGCCTTTGGGCGCGTGCGGCAGGGCTGCGATTTCAAGCTGTTCTTTGGGCGCGTCGGACAGTTTGCCGTCCTCTTCCCAGAAGAAATGCGGGTGATCATCGACCCGTGTGTCGAAATAGGATTTCGTCCCGTCGACCATAATCTCGCGGATCAGACCGACATCGCAAAAGGCCTTGAGCGTGTTGTAAACGGTTGCCAGTGACACAGGTGCGTCGCTTTGCTTGACCGCATCATGCAGGCTTTCGGCCGTGACATGACGGTGCTGGCCATCGCCGATCAACAGATCAGCCAAGGCCACACGTTGACGGGTCGGGCGCAGGCCTGCGCCGGCTAACCAGTCTGTGGGGCGTTGCAATTGGGCTGCGCTCATCGGGTCCTAGTCCTTTGTCTCCCTACTTATATGGCGGTTTGTGCTGGTTTTTCAATTGAAATTCAGTCGCAACTGGCCAAGTGCGGCACTTGCGCAGGGTCAAACGCCAATGCTAGACCTAAACTGAGGTAATTACACGATATATAGGGGGCAGGACCGCATGGCGGATTTTCCGACAAGCTTTGATAAGGACGCGCTGATCAAATGCGCCCAAGGGGACCTGTTTGGCCCCGGAAATGCACAATTGCCGATGCCTCCGATGCTTATGATGGACCGGATTACCGAGATTTCGGGCGATGGCGGGGCGCATGGAAAAGGCCATGTCCTGGCTGAATTCGATATTGATCCCAGCCTGTGGTTCTTCGATTGCCACTTCCCCGGCAATCCGATCATGCCGGGCTGTCTTGGCCTGGACGGTCTTTGGCAGCTGACAGGCTTCAACCTTGGCTGGCGTGGCTGGCAGGGGCGCGGTTACGCGCTGGGCGTGGGCGAGGTCAAGCTGACCGGGATGGTGCGTCCGGATCGCAAGATGCTGACCTACAAGATCGACTTCACCAAAGCCATTCAGACCCGTCGCCTGACGATGGGTGTTGCGGACGGTATCGTGGAAGCGGATGGTGAAGTGATCTACCAAGTGAAAGATATGAAAGTCGCGCTCTCTGAGAGCTGACAGAAGAAGGAGTACGCCATGCGTCGTGTCGTTGTCACCGGATTGGGGATCGTGTCTCCGATCGGCAATACTGCCGATGAGGTTACAGCCTCTTTGAAGGCCGGGAAGTCTGGCGTAGTGGCCAGCCCCGAGATGGCGGAGCATGGGTTTCGCAGTCAAGTCGCAGGGACGCTGAAGATCGACATCAAAGAACATGTCGACAAGCGCCGTTTGCGGTTCATGGGGCCGGGGGCCGCCTATGCACATATCGCGATGGAACAGGCGATTGCGGATGCCGGGCTGGACGAAAGCGACGTGGTGAACCCGCGCACGGGGTTGGTTGCAGGCTCTGGCGGGCCGTCGACATCGGCCATGCTGACCGCGCACCAATCGGTGCTAAGCACGGGGGCCACGAAGCGCATCGGACCTTTCGCGGTGCCAAAGACCATGAGCTCGACAATCTCGGCGAACTTGTCGACGGCGTTTCAGATTAAGGGGATCAACTATTCGATCACCTCGGCGTGCTCGACCTCGCTGCATTGTATCGGCAATGCGGCGGAACAGATCATGATGGGCAAGCAGGACGTCATGTTTGCTGGCGGCGGCGAAGAACTGGACTGGACGCTGTCCTGCCTGTTTGATGCGATGGGGGCGATGTCGTCGAAGTACAATGACACTCCCGAACGCGCGTCGCGCGCCTTTGACGCGGACCGCGACGGCTTCGTGATTGCTGGTGGCGGTGGCATGGTCGTGCTGGAAGAACTGGAGAGGGCGAAGGCCCGTGGGGCAAAGATTTACGCAGAAGTGACCGGGTTGGGGGCCACATCAGATGGTGCCGACATGGTGGCCCCGTCCGGCGAAGGTGGCGAACGGGCCATGCGGCTTGCGCTGCAAACAATCCCGGAGGGTCGTTCGGTCAGCTACATCAACGCGCATGGCACATCGACCCCCGTTGGGGATGTTGGTGAAGTTGAAGCTGTGCGCCGGGTCTTCGGCGAAGGCTCCACCCCGCCAATTTCGTCAACCAAGTCGATGACGGGTCACAGCCAAGGTGCGACCGGTGCGCAGGAGGCGATCTATTGCCTGCTGATGCTTGACGGTGATTTCATAGCCCCTTCGATCAATGTGGAGACTTTGGACCCCGCCCTGAACCCTGCCGAGATCGCGACCTCGCTGGTTGAAAATGCGGGGCTTGATACGGTGATGACCAACTCTTTCGGGTTTGGTGGCACGAATGGATCAATGTTGCTGAGTAAGTTTGAGGGCTAGATGATGGGTTCAATGCAAGGCAAGCGCGGCCTGATCATGGGGGTCGCCAACGAACGGTCCATCGCCTGGGGGATCGCCAAAGCCATGGCAGAAGCAGGTGCCGATCTGGCGTTTTCCTATCAGGGTGAAGGCTTCGGCAAACGGGTAGAACCCTTGGCAGCCAGCGTCGGGTCCAGTCTGATGGTAGATGTCGATGTGACGGACGATGCGTCGCTTGATGCGTGTTTCGCAAAGCTGCAAAAGGAATGGGGCAGACTGGATTTTATCGTCCATGCGATTGCTTTTTCAGACAAAAATGAGCTGACCGGTCGATTTGTCGATACCAGCCGGGACAATTTCAAGAACTCGCTCGCGATTTCCTGCTATTCGCTGATCGATGTGGCGCGCCGGGGCGCTCCGATGATGACGGATGGCGGCACGATCCTGACGCTGACCTATCAGGGGTCAAACCGCGTGACGCCATTCTACAATGTCATGGGGGTGGCGAAAGCCGCTTTGGAAAGTTCCGTGCGGTATCTGGCCAATGATCTTGGACCCGATGGGATCCGTGTCAACGCGATTTCACCTGGGCCAATGAAGACCCTTGCCGGGGCTGCGATTGGTGGGGCACGCAAGACATTCAAACACACCGATGCCAACGCACCGATGCGTGCAAATGCAACGCTGGAGGCCGTGGGTGGCACAGCGGTTTATCTGGCGTCAGATGCAGGTGCGTGCACCACCGGCGAGATTATTCGCGTCGATGGTGGCTATCATGTTCTGGGGATGCCGCAGAGCGAAAACCTGTAAAACAGCGCCCCCCAGGCCGACGTCTTAGACAGAGGTCATGATCCCAAGGGCAGCACCGCCGGGATCGGCGACGATTGCAATTCGGCCAACGCCTTCAACGTCAAAGGGTGCGCGGTAAATCTGCCCGCCACTGGCTTCGGTTTGCTTGACCGCAGTATCCACATCATCGACGGCCAGATAGGTCAGCCAATGGGCGGGTGTGTCGTCCATTCCCGGCATCCCTGTCATGTCCATGACACCTGCGACCATTGTGTCGCCGAGCTTGCCGATGTGATAGTCGCCTTCTCCCATGTCGACGGTCTCAATCGTCCAGCCGCACATGTCTTTGTAGTATGCCAGTGCCTTGTCCAGATCGCGGGTCATCAACTCGCTCCAGCAGACGGTTCCATGTGTCTCACTCATGCCAATTCCTCCGTTAGTGATCGGGCGAGCGTAGCACGAATTGGCCGTTTTCCTTAGCCCCTGTCTGTGCCAAGCTGATCTCAACTGCCAGGAGAAGCGATATGCCGTTCACCACATATGTTTTCGACGCTTACGGAACCCTGTTTGACGTTGCTGCCGCGGCGCGCGAGGCGTCAGAAGAACCGGGGCGGGACGCGTTGGCAAAGGTTTGGCAAAAGCTTGCGAGCGATTGGCGTTTGAAGCAGTTGCAATACACCTGGTTGCGGGCGGTCACTGGGGATCACACCGATTTCTGGGATGTGACGCAAGACGGTCTTGATTGGGCGATGGAGGCTTCGGGACTGGACGACCCCGAACTGCGCGAGCGCTTGTTGCAGCTTTACTGGGAATTGTCCGCCTACAGGGAAGTGCCAGAAATGCTGGGCCGATTGAAAGCGGCAGGGCATACAACGGCGATCCTGTCGAACGGGTCGCCCGATATGCTGAACGGCGCCGTGCAATCGGCTGGTTTGGGCGAGGTTCTGGATGATGTCCTCAGCGTGCAGGATGTTGGGGTCTTCAAGCCACATGCATCTGTGTACGATCTGGTGGGCAAGCGGTTTGGCTGTGCAAAATCCGACGTGTTGTTCGTATCGTCAAATGGCTGGGATGCGGGCTGTGCGACCGGATACGGGTTTACGACGGCTTGGGTCAATCGCGCCGCGGAGCCTGTGGACAGGCTTCCGTGGGTGCCAAAACACATCCTGTCTAACCTCACCACAATTCCGGAGCTTGCCTGATGGCCGAATTTGTCACCTCTGACGGGGTCCGGCTGTATTATGATGAGGTTGGCGAAGGCACGCCACTGCTGTGCCTGTCAGGGCTGACGCGGAACTCTTCTGATTTCGACTATGCGTTGCCTTTCTTGGATGGTTGTCGCGTGATCCGCTTGGACTACCGTGGCCGCGGGAAGTCGGATTGGGCCCCGTATCAAACCTATACGATCCCGCGTGAAGCGCTTGATGCGGTAGAGCTGCTGGATCATCTGGGGCTTGAGAAGGCGGCGGTTCTGGGAACCTCACGTGGTGGATTGATAGCCATGGTCTTGGCCGCGACCGCAAAAGCCCGGCTCAGCGGCGCGTGTCTGGTCGATATCGGACCGGATCTGATGGATGCAGGCCTCGACACCATTCGCGGCTATATCGGGCGCAATCCTGTGCAAAAGACCTACGCAGAAGCGGTTGAAATGCGCGCGAACCTGATGCCGGGCTTTCACAACGTCCCAGACAGCAGGTGGGAGGAGGAAGTGCGCAGGCACTACGTGGAAACGGATGCGGGCTTGCAGATAAATTATGATCCGGCACTGCGTGATGCGGTCCTTGAAGCAGGCACGCAGCCCATGCCGGATCTCTGGCCACTATTTGATGCGTTTGCGGGCCTGCCTTTGGCGTTGATCCGCGGGGAGAATTCAAACCTTCTCAGCGTGGCGACAACCCTGGAGATGCGCAAACGAAGACCGGACATGATCTTTGCCGATATCCCTGACCGGGCCCATGTACCATTTCTGGACGAGCCGGGGTCGGTCGCCGTCCTTCAACAATTTATTGCGGAATTGCCATGAATATCGACATGATTGAAGCTGCGGCCAAACGCCTGAAGGGGAACGCACGCGTAACCCCACTTCTGTCGTCCCCGTTTCTGGACGAGATCGCCAGCAGGCAGGTGTTTTTAAAGGTGGAAGCGCTGCAACACACGGGTTCTTTCAAGTTTCGTGGGGGTTGGTCCGCCGTTTCCGCACTAACGGATAATGCGCTGAAAGCTGGTGTGATCGCGTTTTCCTCGGGCAATCACGCGCAAGGTGTCGCGCTGGCGGCCCGGGCGCATGGCACAAGCGCTGTGATCATCATGCCCGCTGACGCGCCACAGTCCAAAATCGACAACACGCGGGATCTGGGGGCGGAGGTTGTGCTTTATGATCGCGCCAGCGAGGACCGGGATGAAATTGGGGACAGATTGTCCCGCGATCGCGGTCTGACGCTTATCAAACCCTTTGATGAGCCGCAGGTGATCGCCGGACAAGGCTCCGTCGGGTTGGAAATAGCGCAGCAGGCGGCCAATGAAGGCATCACAGAGGCCGACGTTCTGGTGTGTTGCGGTGGCGGTGGTTTGACCTCTGGGGTTGCGCTGGCCTTGGAGGCGAAAGCCCCCGGTCTGCGGGCGCGCCCGGTAGAGCCGGAAGGCTTTGATGACGTCACCCGGTCGCTGGAGGCGGGGCAGATTTTGCGAAACCCCAAAACCTCCGGGTCGATTTGCGACGCGATCATCACACCGCAGCCGGGCGATCTGACATTTCCGATCATGCAGCGCTTGTGCGGACCTGGAATTGTCGTACCGGAAGACGACTGTCTGCGTGCTATGGCGGCAGCTTTTTCGCGGCTAAAAGTAGTTCTGGAACCCGGCGGGGCGATTGCGTTGGCAGCGGCCCTTTACCATGGCGATCAAGTCGCCGGAGACGCCGTGATCGCAGTCGCATCGGGTGGCAATGTAGATGCGGATATGTTCCAGACCGCGCTGACAAAATATGGAGACGGCTCATGACAGAATTTTCAATCGCCAGTTTCAATGTCAAAAATCTGATCGGTCCAGAGCAGGAATATTACAAGTTTGAGCAATATACGGTCGAAGAACATGCCTGGAAGCAGGACTGGTTGTCCGACCAGCTTCTGAGCATGGACGCCGATATCGTTGGGTTTCAGGAAATCTTTGACGAAGGTGCGTTGCAAGCTGTCATTGATGATGCTGACCGCAAAGGGGCGATGATCAATGAAGATGTCGTGCCGGACCCGTCCAAGCGCTACGCGCGAAAAGCGATTTTCAGGAAGCTGAAATATGACGGCTATCGCCATGCAAACTTGGCAATAGCCCCGAACATCAATGACGGTGAACCGGGGCAAAGACGTCCGGGCGTCGCGATCCTGTCGCGGTTTGAATTTGCTGAACCTCCTGTTGTTATTCAGGATATTTCGCCGGCGGTGCAAATCCCGTTCGGGCTGATGGCTGGAGGGGATGCGGGCAGCTTCACGCTGGATCGGCTGTCCCGCCCGATCCTCAAAGCCCGCATCAAGGTGGGTGATCAGGTGATCACGGTGTTCAACTGCCACCTGAAATCGAAGCTGGGGGAATTTATTCGTGGCGCAGATGGTACCGTCCCAGAAGCCGATTTGCTTGACTATGATCCGGTTGGCAGGGCGATGGGGTCGCTGCGGGCGACCGTGCGCCGGATGGCGGAAGCTTGGGCGTTGCGTCGTCTGATTGTCGAAGAACTTGAACTGGGGCGTCCCGTGATGGCCTTGGGGGATTTCAACGATGGGGAACACGCAGTATCCTCAGAAATTATCTCGGGGGAAGTGCCGTTCCGCAATTATTCGTGGATTCGTCGTCACAATGCCAAGCGGGCAAACGATCGATACACCGATGCAGAGAACGTGCAGATCCAAGCCGCGATGAACCGGGTCAGGATGCAGTCCTGCGAGAAGCTATTTGTGCAGAAATCCTTGCGGGACATGGTGTTTACCACCGCGTTTGGCGGCGTGTTCGAAAGCATCGACCAGATTTACCTGTCCCCACATTTCACCGGCGGTGTCGGGCAAATTGGCGAGATGGAGTATTATTCGGTTCTAAACGATCACCTGACGGATGGCTCCCATCCGGAGGCACCGTACAACAAGCTTGCCTCAGACCACGGACAGATTATGGCGCATCTTCGGCTTTGGAGCGATTGAACAGGGCGGCAAACACAGCCCAGCCTGACAACATCATCGTCATTGCCAGCAAGAAAGCCGCCCCCGGCAGGAACAATGTCTGATCGGGGGCCGTGAAATAAGCAAACACCCAGGTGAACAGAATGGGCGCCGTGATCATTCCGATGGAATTGATTGACGTCATGACGCCTTGAAGCTCGCCCTGTTGATCCTCGCGCGCTTCTCCGGACATGATCGCCTGCAGGGCCGGGGCCACGACCGCACCAAATGCGGCTAAAGGCGTCAGCGCCAGCAGGACGATCCCGTTGGAGATAAAGGCCATCATCGTTAATGTGCAGGCATTGTAGATCAGACCCCAGAAGACCGTTCGCGCTTCGCCGAGTTTGGCAATAACCCAGCGGATCAGAACGGCCTGCGTCACAGCGATGGAGATACCATAAATCGCCAGAGACACGCCGATCATGCCGGGCGACCAATTGAACGAGGCTTGGGTGTAATAGGCCCAGATCGCCGGGTAGACCATGTTGGCGATCTGGTAGAAAAAGTAGACGACCATCAGGGCTGTGAGGCCAGGCAAGGCCCCGATATGCTTGAAGCTGCCGACCGGGTTTGCACGGCTCCACCGAAACGGGCGACGTTTTTCTTCCGTGACAGTTTCGGGCAGGACGAAATATCCGAATACGAAGTTCAACGCTGCCAGAATTGCGGCGGCATAAAAGGGTGCGCGGGGCCCAAGTTCTCCCAGGAGGCCGCCGATCACGGGACCAAGGACAAATCCGACCCCGAAGGCCGCCCCGATCAGTCCGAAATTCTGGGCTTTCTTGTCGCGGGTGGAGACATCGGCCATGAACGCGCTGGCCGTGGATTGTGTGGCGGCGGTGATACCGCCGATGACCCGCCCGATCAGCAAAAGCCAGATCGTTCCCGCCAGAGCCATCAGAAGATAGTCGAAGGCGGCCACAAGCGTGGAGGTCAGCAAAACGGGTCTGCGACCAAAGCGGTCTGACAGGTTGCCCAGCGTCGGGGCAAAGGTGAACTGCATAACAGCGAAAATAGCCGACAGGATGCCGCCCCAAAGTGCCGCCTGACTGATATCGGCACCACGCACATCCATGATTAATTCGGGCATCACGGGCAGGATCAACCCGATCCCCATCGCGTCCAGAACCACGGTGATCAGGATGAAAGTGACAGCGCTATTTTTCATGGATTGCGCACAGCTTTTGCGAAGGCGCGCGCTTGCGCTGGAGCCTCACCCAATTGTGCTTCGGGGGTGAATAACGCTCCGAAATCCTGATCTGGCCAGGCTTTTCTGGCAAGTGTTTCAAGCGATTGGCCTTTGTCAGTCGCCTCCGTGCACAGGCGTTTTACTTCTGCTTGTGCGTCGGGACGCGGCATCGAATGGGCGAGGTGAAACGACAAGGCCTCTGCGTAGATCAGCCCCAGTCCACCGTCGATATTGGTCCGCATCTTGTCTTCGCGCGCAGTGACGGAGCTGCTCAGCGCGACGGCGACACGCGTGGCTTGGCCGGTCAGCATGCAAAGCTGCGGCAAGCTCAGCCATTCGGTGATCCAAGCTGCGCCGTCGCGTTGTTGCGCATGCAATGCGGCACCCTGGACCGCGCTGTTGGTGGCCGTCGCCATTTTGGCCAAAGCAACCAAGACCTGCGGCTGTACCGGGTTTTGTTTTTGCGGCATGGTTGATGACCCACCGGATTGGCCAAGGTCTATTTCTGCAATTTCAGTCTGCGTCATCCGTGACAGGTCTTCGCCGATTTTTCCCAAAGATACAGTCTGTTGCGTCATCCATGCGGCAAGGCTTGTGATCCGGTCGCGTTCCGCGTGCCAGGACCCGCCGGGGTCAGATAACCCAAGCGATTGCGCCAGGGCTGCGCGGATTGCAGGGCCCTTGGGACCCATCGCGGACAAAGTTCCAGCGGCCCCTGACAGTGAAACGCACAGCGCGTTTTTCAAACGGGCGCTGTCTTGCTTCAGACGCAGCAAAGGCATCCCCCAACTGGCCACCAATGCGCCAAAGCTTGTTGGTGTGGCCACCTGTCCGTATGTGCGGCCCGCCATCGGGGTGTCGGCATGCCCGTCTGCCATGTCCGCCAGCTGTGCTAGGATCGTGTCCAGCCGTTCGTTTTGAATTGCCAGCATCTGCCGCAAGCGCAGCATCAGAGCGGTATCCATGATATCCTGCGATGTCGCGCCAAAATGCAGGTGTTGCGCGTGTTCAGGGGCTTCAAGTGCTGTGCGCATTGCCGCGACAAGGGCAGGGACCGGCACTGCCGAGCGTCCGGTCTCAGCCGCCAATCCACCAGGATCAATTTGAATTTCCATCGACGCCCGGTGAAGAAACGCGCCAGAGACCTCCGGGATCACGCCAAGCTGGCCTTGCACCTTGGCCAATGCGCCTTCAACCAACATCATCGCGCGAATTTCCGCACTGTCGGAAAACAGCTGCGCTGTCTGCGGATCATGCAGCAGGTCGCGATACAGAAGGCTGTCCAGCGGCGTTGCAGGCATCGCTCAGATATGTCCGGTCGATTTGATGAAGTCTGTCAGAACTCGCGCATATTCATCTGGCTTTTCAACGCAGGGCAGATGTCCAGCACCGCGCACCAGATGGAAGTCTGACCCTTTGATCAGACCACCGGTTTCGCGCACCAGGTCCGGCGGGGTGGAGCCGTCTTCGCTTCCGGCAATCGCCAGTGTCGGCAGGGTTAGCGTCGCTGTGGTGTTGTAAAAGTCAGTGCCCGCAATTGCAGCTGAACATCCCAGATAACCCGCAAGCGGCGTCGCAACCAGCATGTCACGCCACCGGGTGATTTCCGGGGACGCACGAAAACTTTCGGAAAACCAACGCTCCAGAATGGGTCCGGCTGCGGCGTCCAATCCGCTGGCACCGATTGATGCGATCCGGTCATCCCACATCTCGCGGGTGCCGATCTTGGCCCCGGTATTGGACAGCACCATCGCGCGGATCAAATCCAGCCGCTTTGCAGCGAGACCCTGCGCGATCAACCCACCGATCGAAAGCCCGACAAACAGGCAATCCTTGACCTTCAGGTGGTCCAGAACCTGTTCTGTGTCACTGATCAAAGCACCCATAGAATAGGGACCATCAGGCACGTCCGAGCCCCCATGCCCCCGTCGATCATAGCGGATGATCCTCAAACCATCTGGAAGAAGCGGAATAATCGGATCCCACATCTCAAGCGTTGTCCCCAAGGAGTTTGAAAACACAATCGGTGCGCCGTTCGGGTCGCCGTCTTCGCGAGTATTGAGCCGGATATCGCCCAGTTCGACCAATGCCATACGCTTTGTCCTTTAGTAGGGAAGTCCCACGTAGTTTTCGGCCAGCATTCTCTGGGCTGCAACTGAATTTTCCAGATAGGTCAATTCTGCCTCCTGAATTCTTTGATCAAACGGCGTTTGATCTGGAAACCGGTGCATCTTCCCGGTCATCCACCAGGAAAAGCGCACTGCCTTCCAAACACGGGCCAAAGCGGTCTGAGAATACGCGTCCAAAGCGGCGCTTTGGCCATCATAGTGGGCGATCAAAGCAGTGTGCAGATAGTGCACGTCTGAAAATGCAAGGTTGAGGCCCTTGGCCCCGGTGGGTGGCACGATATGCGCGGCATCGCCTACCAAAAACAGGGCTCCCCAGCGCATGGGCTCGGCCACAAAGGACCGCAACGGCGCGATAGATTTTTCGATGCTTGGCCCGATAACCAGTCTTTCGGCCGCATCTTCCGGAATCCGGCGCTTTAGTTCATCCCAGAAGGCCTGATCGCTCCATTTTTCCAGTGGATCGTCCTGCGGGACCTGGATGTAGTAGCGGCTTAGCGTCTTGCTGCGCATAGAACACAAAGCAAAGCCGCGTGCATTGTTGGCATAGATCAATTCATCACTGACCGGAGGTGTTTTGGACAGGACGCCCAACCAGCCGAAGGGGAAGACCCGCTCAAATTCCTTCAGGATTCCGGCTGGAATTGATTTGCGGCTGACCCCGTGGAACCCATCGCATCCTGCAATGAAATCGCAGTCCAGACGCTGTGCGCTGCCATCTAGGTGGTAGGTCAAAAACGGCTTGCCGGTGTCGAGATCATGAAGCTCGACCCCGTCCACGTTGTGGAAGATCTGACCTGACATGGCGGCCCGGGCATCATAAAGATCGCGTGTGACCTCCGTCTGGCCATAGACGGTCACTTGCGCCCCGATCAAGGCGTCGAAATCTATGCGGAACCCCCTGTTTTGGGCCGCAAGATATGTCCCGGTGTGGATTTGGCCCTCTGCATGAAGGCGTTTGGCAACCTGCGCCTTTTCGAGAAGACCGACAGAGCCCTGTTCCAACACGCCCGCGCGGATGCGCGACAGGACGTAGTCGCGACTTTTGCGTTCCAGAACGACGCTGTCGATGCCAGCGAGATGCAACAATTGCGAGAGCAAAAGCCCAGACGGTCCGCCCCCGATTATTGCGACCTGCGTTCGTATCGGACTAGCCTCCGGAAAGTAAAAATAGTTGCCTATGTCAATTAAATTAACAAAATCGCTTGCGCCGGGCAAGGGGCGCGGCAAATGTCGGCGAAACACGACAAGGGACGTTACAGCAAATGAAAAAGATCAAAGCGGCAGTTTGCACAGAATTCGGATCACCGCTGAAAATTGAAACCGTTACATTGCGCGACCCGCAGCGTGGTGAAGTTGAGGTCAAGCTAGAGGCCTGTGCGATTTGCCATTCCGACATCTCTTATCTTGATGGCGGATGGGGTGGCGATTTGCCTGCTGTCTATGGCCATGAAGCCGCGGGGCGGATCACCGCACTTGGCGATGGTGTGGCGGATTATGCCGTGGGCGACGCCGTGATCGTGACCTTGATCCGGTCCTGTGGCACCTGTGCGCCCTGCGCGACAGGCAATCCCGTTCAATGTGGGACAGGCTATGACCGGATGGCGGGGCCGCTGACGACAGATGATGGCGGGCCACTGGAACACGGATTGGCCTGTGGCGCGTTTGCAGAAAGCGCTGTCGTTGATCAAAGCCAGATCGCCAAGATCCCCGATGATATGGCCATGGATGTGGCGTGTCTGTTGTCTTGTGGCGTGGTCACCGGTGTTGGTGCGGTCGTGAATACTGCAGGCGTACGTCCGGGGCAAAATGTCGTGGTTATCGGTGCTGGCGGTGTGGGTCTGAACGCGATCCAAGGCGCGGCGATTGCAGGTGCTGCGCGGATCATCGCGATGGATATGGTCCCTGAAAAGCTGGACGTCGCAAAGGAATTCGGCGCAACTGACGGTGTTTTGGCCAATGTCGAAAAGCCGTGGAAGGAAATTTCGCGCATCACCAATGGGAAGATGGCCGATGCTGTGTTCGTCACAGTTGGGGCGATCCCGGTTTATGAGGCAGCGCTTCGCTACCTTGCCCCTTTGGGAAATGTCTACATTGTCGGAATGCCGCATTCCGGTGATTTTGCAAAATACGAGCCGGTCATTCTGGGTGCGATGGGGCAAGGCATGAAAGGGACGAAAATGGGGGACGTCGTTTTGAAACGCGATATCCCCTGGATGATTGATCTGTATGGGCAAGGCCGGCTGAAACTAGATGAACTGGTTTCAGGACGCTGGCCGCTTGAGCAAATTAACGAGGCGATTGCCGATACCAGAACCGGGGCTGCACGCCGCAATGTGATCGTGTTCTGATGCGACTGGAAGCGCTAGATATCATTGTGACCTCCCCACCCGCGCCGGGATGGGGCGGACGATACTGGATTTTTGTCAAACTGGTCACGGAATGCGGTCTGACAGGCGTCGGGGAGGTCTATGCCTCGTCCGTCGGGCCAGAGGCGATGAAAGCTGTTATTTCAGATGTGTTTGAGCGCTATTTCAAAGGGGAAAACCCTGAGAATGTCGAAAGGTTGTTCCGCAAAACCTATTCATCCGGTTTCACCCAGCGTCCTGATCTGACGGTGATGGGGGCCTTCTCCGGTCTGGAAATCGCTTGCTGGGATATTGTTGGCAAAGCGCGCGCGCGCCCTGTCTGGGCGCTCCTTGGCGGCAAGCTGAATGAGCGCATCCGCGCCTACACATATCTGTATCCGTTGCCCCATCATGATGTCGACGCGTTCTGGACCTCGCCCGACCTGGCGGCGGAGGCTGCGTTGGATGCAGTTGATCGTGGATACACGGCGGTAAAATTTGACCCGGCGGGGCCTTATACGATCCATGCAGGGCACCAGCCTGCCATGTCCGATATTTCGCTATCAGTTGCGTTTTGCAAAGCGATCCGCGAGGCAGTCGGCGATAGGGCAGATTTGTTGTTCGGCACACATGGGCAGTTCAACACCTCTGGCGCAATCCGGCTTGGCAAAGCGCTGGAGCCGTACACTCCCTTGTGGTTCGAAGAGCCAATCCCCCCGGACAATCTGCTTGAGTTTCAGGCCGTGGCGCAAGCTGTCAGTATTCCCATCGCAACGGGCGAGCGGATGACGACCAAGGCAGAGTTTGCGACCGTGTTGCGTAGCGGTGGGGCGAAAATCCTACAACCTGCACTGGGACGGGCAGGGGGCATCTGGGAAATGAAGAAGCTTGCTGCGCTTGCGGAGGTTTTCAACGCGGAGTTGGCCCCGCATCTTTATGCAGGCCCAGTTGAATGGGCGGCAAACATCCAACTGGCGACAACACTGCCCAACTTGTTGATGTGCGAGACAATTGAGACGCCGTTCCACGCAGATTTGATCGGCGGGTCGATCAAAGTGGAGGGTGGTTTCATCACACCGTCAGAGAAACCGGGTCTGGGCATTGATCTGGATGAAGACCTGGCCCGTGCACATCCATACACCGGCGATGGACTGCATCTGCAAATGCAGGACGCGCCGTGTGACTATAAAAACGGTAATAACTTTGTCGGTGGTGCGCCGGTTAAGAAAGTTTAGCTGATTTGCTGGGGCGCTGCCCCAGACCCCGAAGTATTTTCGGCAAGAAGAAGCTGGAAGTGTGAAGAGTACTTGTCTTCTGGGCCGCGCGTTACCGCAGCGTTTCGCTGTCCAGTCGTTGCCGGGCGATCAGTTCGTTTCGGTCGGCGCGATTTTGATCAGACAAGGCGTCTTCCACGAAGTCGAGATGTGCTTCCACAGCTTGGCGCGCAGCGGTCGGGTCGCGGTGTTGCAAGGCGTCATTGATGGCGCGGTGTTGGGCCAGTAGGTCGTCGCGGGTTCGGCGCTGCTTGAACATGACCTGTCTGTTGTAGAACACCCCTTCGCGCAACATCTGGAACATGGCGCGCATCATATGCAGCATGATGACGTTATGGCTGGCTTCGATAATTGCGAGGTGGAATTCGGCATCCAATTGCGCTTCTTCGGCGGGATCGCGCAAGGCGTGGGCTTTTTCCATTTTGTCGAAGACCGCTTGAACAACCGCCAGATCGGTGTCTGATGACTTGACCGCAGCGCGTTCTGCGGCGAGGCCCTCAAGATCCCGGCGAAACGAGATATAGTCGAAAACCGCTTCGTCATGGCGTGCAAAAAGATCAAGCAGGGAGGACGAGAACGCGGCCCCCGCCATGTCGCCTACGAATATGCCTGCGCCAGCGCGCGCGTCGAGAAGCCCGCGGGATTGAAGCTCTGCAACGGCTTCGCGCAGGGAAGGGCGCGACACGCCAAGGCGTTCTGCAAGATCACGTTCTGAGGGCAGGCGGTCGCCTGGGCGCAGGATGCCGCGCAGGATCAGCAATTCGACCTGGTTGATCACGGAACTGGCCAGTTTTTCAGAATTGATTTTTTGGAAGGGCATCGCGCACACCTATTTTTGGTAATTTTGTATGACCAAACAGGTGCCCCGGCAATGAAAAACGGCCCGCGCGGGAACACGCAGGCCGTCGATTGTCGGACTGGATTGCGGTTACGCGTTGGGGCGAATGATGATTTCGACCCGGCGGTTTTGCGCGGCACCTGATGCGCTGTCATTGGACGCAACAGGGCGGCTTTCGCCGTATCCGATTGTTTCGATCCGGAAGCGGTCGACACCGTTTGCGACCAACACATTGCCCACGGTTGACGCGCGGCGTTCGGACAGATCGAGGTTATAGGCCTCGGAGCCATCGCTGTCCGTGTGGCCCGCGACGATTACCGAAGTTTCCGGATAGTCGTTCAGATTTGCCGCCAGAACGGCCAGATCTTCGCGCAGGTCAGGGCGTAAATCAGCGCGGTTGAACGCGAATAGCAAGTCTTGCGGCATGGTCACACGCAGCTCTTCGCCGGTGTTTACGACGTCGATATTGCCATCAAGGTCCCGGCGCAATTCTGCGGCTTGCTTGTCGAGTTGTTGGCCGATAACGCCGCCCACTGCGGCCCCAATGCCTGCGCCTACGACGCCTTTGACAAGCTTGTCATCGCTGGAGGATGCGCCAACCAAGCCACCGATCAGGCCGCCGATTACAGCGCCGGTTTGGGTGTTTTGGTTCGGATTGGAATTGCTGATCCCATTTGGATCGGTACAAGCGCCCAGCGCCAGAACGGCGATCAAGCCGCTGATATATGTGATCTTCATTACTCTACTGCCTTATTTTTCTCAGCACTTTGGCCGTGCCTGCAGCTTGAATATACGGGCCCGGGGCGCGTGTTATAAGGCAAATTCTCGTGACCGGCGGGAAATTGCCGCCCTAACTGGCCTTTGCCGTAACGTCAGCGCGCGCAGATTCGTAGGCAAGAAGCGCGCGTTTTACGGGCAATCCCCAATGATATCCGCCAAGTGCGCCGGATTTTCGGAGGGCCCGGTGACACGGGATCAGCCAGCTGACGGGATTGCGGCCAACAGCGGTTCCCACCGCGCGCACGGCTTTCGGGTTTCCGATGGCTTGGGCAATCTCTGAATAGGTTGTGACGTGGCCGGATGGGATCTGCATCAAGGCCTCCCAGACTTTGATCTGGAATGGTGCGCCGATCATGTACAAAGGCGTTTCACCTTCGGTTTCGCAATAGGCCGCCTGAACCCAAGGTCGCAGCATGTCCGCGTCTTCGATGTAGGTGGCATTGGGCCAGCGCGACACAAGGTCTTCCATTGTCGCCTCAGGCGTGGTTTCGGCGGCAAAGCCAATCCCGCAAATCCCTTTTTCGGTGCCCATCACGAGGCTGGGTCCGAAGGGGCTGTCAAACCACCCCCAGGAAATGGTCAGGTCGGCACCTTTTCGGGCATATTCACCGGGGCTCATGGCTTCCCAGCGGACAAACAGGTCATGCAGGCGGCCAGAACCTGAGAGGCCCACATTGTCTGCGGTTTCCAACGTCGTGAAATTTGCCTTGAGCAGCGATTTCGCGTGATCAAGTGCCAGATATTGCTGATAGCGCTTGGGAGAGACCCCGACCCAGCGCGAAAAGACCCGCTGAAAATGGGCTGGGCTCATCTGCATTTGCTTGGCCAGGCCCTCAAGCGACAGGTCGCCGTGCTGGTCAATCAGCTCAATCGCGCGTTTCACAACGCCGTAGTGATATTTTTCGTCGTGAGACATATTGCACCTCTTTGCTTGGTCTCAAGTTAAGGTTTGCGGGCGGTCCATGCGACCCGAATTTTGCGCATTGCCGAACGGGATTTGAAAAGGCATATCAGGCGTCATGGCAGAGAAACCGGCAAAACAGCTCGACTATTCGACGATCCACGAGATATTCACCCGGTTTCAGGCGGCAGACGCGGAACCCAAGGGGGAGCTGAACCACACCAATGCTTACACGCTGGTCGTGGCGGTGGCGCTGTCTGCGCAATCCACAGATGTCGGGGTCAACAAAGCCACGGAAAAGCTGTTTCAGATTGCCGACACGCCAGAAAAGATGCTGGCACTGGGTGAAGCCGGTCTGATCGAGCATATCAAGACAATCGGGCTGTATCGCAACAAGGCGAAAAATGTCATCAAGCTGAGCCAGATTCTGGTCGATCAATATGGCTCCGAAGTGCCAAATTCCCGTGCCGCGCTGCAGTCATTGCCGGGGGTTGGTCGCAAAACAGCGAATGTCGTTTTGAACATGTGGTGGGGCCATCCCGCACAGGCCGTCGATACGCATATCTTTCGCATCGGAAACCGCACGGGGATCTGTCCCGGCAAAGATGTCGACGCGGTTGAGCGGTCCATCGAAGATCACATTCCCGTAACCTTTCAACACCACGCCCATCACTGGCTGATCCTGCACGGACGCTACGTGTGTAAGGCGCGCAAACCTATGTGCAGCAATTGCCTGATCCGCGATCTGTGCCCCTTTGAGGAGAAGAACCTGTGAGCAAAACCTTTCAAGTCGTTGGCATCGGAAACGCCATGGTCGATGTGCTGTGGGAATGCCCGGACGCGTTTCTGGCAGAAAATGGTGTGGAGAAAGGCATCATGCAGCTGACCGATTTGGCCCGGGGGGCGGAGCTTTATGACCGGATCGGCCCTGCCAAGGAAATCTCGGGCGGATCTGCGGCCAATACGATTGCGGGCATCGCGCATTTGGGTGGCAAGACGGCCTATGTGGGCAAAGTGAAAGACGACCAATTGGGGGCGATTTTTGCCCATGATTTGCGCGCACAAGGGGCTGTCTATGAAACGCCCTTGGCGGGCAAAGACCATGAGGCGGAGACCGGGCGTTGTATCGTTCTTGTGACCCCGGATGGGGAGCGGTCGATGAACACGTATTTGGGCGTGACAGAATTTCTGGGGCCTGATGATGTCGACGCTGCACAATGCGCCAATGCAGACTGGATTTATTTGGAAGGCTACCGTTTTGATGGCCCGGACTCAGTGGCCGCGTTCGACAAGGCGATCTCTGCGTGCAAAGGGGCAGGTGGGCGCGTTTCGATCACACTCAGCGATCCCTTTTGCGTGGACCGGCATCGTGATGCGTTTCGCGCGTTGATCCAGGATCATGTGGATCTGCTATTCTGCAATCGCGCGGAAATGCTGTCGATGTACCAGACAGATGATTTTGATGCCGCCTTGGCCAAAGCAGCCTCCGAGGTGGAGGTCGTGGCGTGCACAGACAGCGAAAACGGCGCGCATATTCTGTCAGGGGATCAGCGTTGGCATGCTCCGGCGATGCCAGTGCAAATCGTTGATGCAACTGGTGCAGGTGATCTGTTTGCTGGTGCGTTTCTGTGGGGGCTAACCAACGGATACGATCTGGAGACCTGCGGCCGCATGGGTTGTGTTGGCGCGTCCGAGATTATCAGCCATATCGGTGCCCGTCCCGAAGCGGATTTGAAAGCTCTGTTTCAGCGCGAGGGTCTTCTTTGACGCTTGCGTAAGGCGAAGTTCATTTCGCGCCAGTTCGTTGTTCACCCAGCAATTCGGCGCTGAAGATGTCTTCGACCGAATGTCTTAACGCGTCGATAAATAGTGCAACGCGTTTTAGAAGCTGAACTTCCGGGCTGACATGCACATGCAGGACGCGCCGAATCTCACCCTTGTGGCTTTGCGAGCGTTTTAACGCCGGATCAGCATCACCGAGGCACATTGGCAGAACGCATTGCCCGGCTCCGGCCCGCACGGCGGCCTGCAACACTTGTGCATCTGTTGCGGTCAGCCGGACATTTGCATTGGGGTTGATCCGCTTGCGCAATTGTCGCGAAAAGGACGGGCCTTGGGCGATATCATCCTGAAATTGTACCCAATCATTGGTTTTTTCCGTTCGGTTGCGTGCGTGGTAAGTCGCGTAGGGCACGCTGCAAAGGGGGATCGCCTGATCTGGGGGTGCCGCTGCCGCATCAAACCAAAGGGAAACCGTCGGCTCGCTATACACCGACACTGGTGGCAGATGGTTCGACAGCCGAATTTCAAGCCTTGGGTGATGTTCCAACAGGGTCGGCAGAACAGTTTCTGCCAGCTTTTGCAGCATCCATGTGTTGCCCATCACCCGCAAAAGCCCCACCGCGCCTTCGCGGGCGCTGTCCAGCGTTTCTTGCATCTGCGCAAGCTGCGTTTCGATTGTTTTGGCATTGTCGATCACGACCTGCCCGGCCTCGGTCGCCGAAAATCCGCTTTTGGCCCGAATGAACAACGGGTTTTCCAATTGCGCTTCCAGCGCGCTAAGCCGTCTGCCTGCCGTGGTTTGGTCCATTCCAAGCATATGTGCTGCCGCCGTTAGCGAGCCCGCTCGCGACACGGCAAGGGCAACTTTCAGATGGTCCCAATCAGCGTCCATAGGAATCCTGCATTTTTGCCTGATAACTATGCATGATTTGTGCTTATCGTCCATCTCGATTTTTTGTATTATTCCGAGACGGTTGCGCCACTGCTGCTCGACCGTATTAACTCCAAGGAAAAGTATTATGAGACTTCATACATTAGTTGCGACGGCTGGATTGGCCGCTTTGGTTGCGGCATGTGGGCAAAATGAAACCACATCGCCAATTTATCCGCAGCCAACTTTTGACAAGTTTGGCGGGGGCGTTTGTGAAGAAGGCTACACCTATACGCCCGGAAGCACATCGACACCGACCACCTGTATTCCAGATGATGGTTGTATCCCTGTTTTTGATACGGCGGGGACACAGATTGATTGTCTGCCACCTGATGACTTTAGCGAAGAGCGGAACCCAGGCCGCACAGGTCGCTCTCCAACAGGTGCTGCCGGGGTGCCATAGTCCTGCAGATTAATTTTCACGAGTGATCGCCTGGCTGTATTTCGCAGCCAGGCGTTTTTTATGGAGTGAGGCCGAATTGAAGGAGACATTTCGGCAAGAGCAAATGGCAGTTTCGAGCCAAACCTCTGCGCACTCTGCTGGGTGGTCCGATTGCAGAGACAAACGTGAAGCGAACATTTCTAGTTAGGTGGTAATTGTGGTTCTTGCCGATACAAAATCTCTTTCACGCTGTGCTTCTCTTTCTGCGTAAGATCTTAGCAACCAGCCGATCGTGGGTTATCCTATGCACGCCCGGCCGATTTTGCATGAAGCTCTGTGGACTCTACCATCGTATCCCAATGCAGTACGTGAGATGCTATTTTTCCATTGTTTCCTTGCTCTATACGAAGCGAAATTGCCTCGCCGGGGTTCAGGCTAGCCAACCCACCTTTTCGCAAGACGGCACCAGGCAAATAGATGTCATCAGATTCGCCGAAAACATTTGCAAAACCGTAGTCTTTGTTTGGGCAAAACCACTTCGTACGTGCTGGCAACATGTCCAGGAGCAGTGCTGAGTTGTCATCTGTTCCTTCGAATAGTGGTGCCTTAACCGAGTAGACTTCCAGGGCTTGGTAGCCACGTTCAGTCTTTATTGCGAGCATATCGATATGGCATCTTTCGCGAATTGAACCTCCGCCCCAAGTCTTGAGTACATTTTGGTGAATTAGAACATCTGAACCACCGAGATCTGGGCGAATAAAGCCATAACCTTTAACAGGATCAAACCATTTTACGGTTCCGGTGATGTGAAGCTTTGAGGTCTCGTCGAGATTGGTTTGGTACATTGTATTTCCACTACTGTATAACGACGCTCCGCAAGCAAAAGCTGGGTTCGAATGGGAGGCGGACAAAATTTTTGCTATAAATGAATTCTTTCGAAACGCGGAAAATCTAACTTCATCAGCTTTGAACCCAATACCGGCAACCTGACTTTGCTAGGCCGCTATTCGTAGATCAATCGATGACAAAACCTGCTCAACAGATGGGAACCGTTCCGTAATCTTTTGCGAAGAAGTTCTGGGCATTTCGAGAGACTTGGAAAGAAAACCTGATTTAGACGATTGCTCGTTTCGAACCGCACCGATGGCTTGTAAAGCGATCATACGGCGAAGGCGCGCTTTTTCTCCTATTGAAGGTTTCATCTGTCTCTCCAGGTCGGTAATCGTGAACGTTTC
Source organism: uncultured Litoreibacter sp. (assembly GCA_947493265.1). Classification (GTDB taxonomy): domain Bacteria; phylum Pseudomonadota; class Alphaproteobacteria; order Rhodobacterales; family Rhodobacteraceae; genus Litoreibacter. Next base: position 924,590 of record CANLQL010000001.1, read on the forward strand.
TTTGACTTGGATTATTGCAGCAGGTCGTTGAAGCTAAGTAGAACACCTCGTTCATGTTCGGTTAACAAATGGAGCAACGCATTTACCTGCAATTCGTGCCTTTGGATCGACCATTGGAGGAAAACGCTCGACGGAACTCGATCTCCGCTCGGGTAGGGTTTTGAGATTTCAGCGGTGATCATGGCGTTTTAGCGGAGGTTGTGGAGCACCTGATCATTCGACGCATATATCTAATAAATCATTGATAAATAACAATAATAAATGTGTAGATCTGGTCATTAGACTTAGATACCGACGTAGTTCTTGATCGTTCAAAAGAATAGTCCCAAAAATTTGAATCAATAGTTTCTCAAGGAACAACTGACTGGAAATGGCTATTCTCGTTTTGAAACGCATCGGTTTATTCATATGAAAACAGCGGAAAAATTACGTCTTTTGCGTGTCTGGTTACGTGACGTCACATATTGAATGGAATTAATTTTCTAGAGCCCAAAGACCAATTCGGTCGCGATATCGTCCACGACAACTCAACCGTCTCCACTATTACTCTCCTACATACCTCGCTCGGAAAAGCGTTGCGGACAGGTTTTGAAAACGTCGGAAACACGCGGTTCGTCTTGGAGAGGTCAACTGATGCGTGTCAAGCTGTGACGGCTGGTGCCGCGTCGGTTTGTCGACCGACAGCAAGTAGGGTGATGCAACAGCATAGTCCGCCCATGCGCTTCGAGCGGCCCAACTCAAGCGAACCTCCATAAGCGCTGGCCAGATCGTTTACAATCGAAAGCCCCAGCCCGGTACCGGGAACCGAAGTATCTAGGCGGGAACTTTCTTGCAGAACTGTGTTGCGTTGTTCTTCGGCAATGCCGGGGCCATCATCTTCGACAAGGATTAGGACCAACCCATCCCGTTCCTCGACTGAAATTGAGACGGCACTCTTGCACCACTTGAAGGCGTTCTCCAGCAGATTTCCTATTATTTCCTCTAGGTCCTGGGCGTCTATTGCGACGGCCGCTGAAAAGGAAGACACCTCAAATTCAGTCGACTGAGCCTCTGGCAGTGATCGGAACAAGCGCGCTATCCGCTGCACTGCTTGATCCACGTCAGTTCTAATGTGAACGGCATTCTCTGCGCTTGCCGCGCGCATCCGTGCCAGCGACCGCACAATCTGTGCGTCAATGCGGTCCAGCGCTTCGAAAAGCGGCGCTGTATCGTCGACTGTCTGGCTCAAGACAACAAGTTCGTTGCGGAGCGCCGCCGATGGCGTTTTTAGCGCATGTGCGAGGTCCGCTGCCTGGCGACGGCCCCTGTCGAGAATATCGCGGTTGCGCCCGATCAGCTCATTAATGTCTTTGACAAGCGGGGCGACTTCCGTTGGGTAGTCGTCTGGAATCAAGGCATTTTCGGAATCCCATCGGTTTCGGACATCAGCGCCAAGTTTTCGCAAGGGGCCGATCATAACCGTTGTCAGAACGCCGGCCCCCGCAATTCCCAGCAAACCGACAAGGCCAAAGGCAAACGCAACGCTGCGTCGCATCTCAGCGCGTTCTACAGCCAAAGCGTTCAGACTGGTGGCGACAGAAACGGTCCAGGTAGATCCGTCCACCAGCGTTACCCGTTCGCGAATACCACGGACCGTACCATTAGGGCCCGAACCTTCCCAGATTGTCGGTGCCTCGGTGGCGGCCATGTTCTTTGGCAATACGGCATCAAATAGGGATGGGGACGTGAAGACGTCACCATTCTCCCCGACGAGTTGCCAATATCGTCCGGAATAGACCCGTCCGAAGGCAGGGTCGGTCACAGCTGCTTCGACACTCTGCGGGGATTGCGTGTCTCCGAGAGCCACAATGACTTGTGTGTGGCGTTCGTTCAAAATTTCATTGAATCGCCGGTTGGCGATCTGGTCAAAGATAGTGGCCAGCGCAATTCCGCCAATCAGCGTCGCGATAACGGCCCATATGAGACCACCAATAATCACACGTCGTTGTAGCGACCGCATCAGTCCAGATCGATCTGATAGCCTTGGCCGCGTGCGCTGCTGATCAAGTCTTTGCCAAGCTTTTTGCGCAGACGATTAACGAAAACGGCGATGGTGTTGGAATCGCGATCTCCGTCATATGCGTAAATGTGCTCGGACAATTCTGTACGTGTCACCATGCGCCCAGCGTTGTGAAACAGGTAAGAGAGAACAGACAATTCTTGTGCCGTCAAAGGAATAGGCATCCCGTTGTTCAGCACCTTGTTGTTTCGGCTGTCGAAAAACACAGGTCCGCATTGGAAGACAGGATTAAGCTGCCCTGCCTGTCGCCGAAGCATCGCCCGAATGCGTGCCGAAAGCTCGGGCATATGAAACGGCTTTGTCATGTAGTCGTCAGCGCCTGCGTCGAGCCCGTCAACCCGTTCTGACCAGCCATCCCGGGCAGTGAGGATCAGCACCGGTGTGGTTACGTCGTTTTTGCGCCATTCTTTCAGGACCGAAATGCCATCGCGTTCAGGCAGGCCGATGTCAAGCACGACCAGATCGTAGGGTTCTGTAGAGCCAAGAAAAAGCGCGTCTTCACCGTTGGCAACAGTGTCAACCGCGCGTCCCTCATCGGCGAGTGCGCCTTTAATTTGCTGGCTCAGCGCCGCGTCATCTTCTGCAATGAGTATTCTCATTCGGCAATCGTTAACGACTTATCGCGGCGATTTTGTGGCGTTAGTCTAGTTCTTGCCGCCGCCATTGCCGCCGCCATTGCCACCGCCATTGCCACCGCCGTTGCCACCGCCATTGCCACCGCCGTTGCCACCGCCGTTGCCGCCGCCATTACCACCGCCGTTGCCACCGCCGTTGCCGCCGCCATTACCACCGCCGTTACCGTTACTTTTGTTGTTGCTGGCATTTCCTGCGGAATTGCTCTTTCCGGAGTTTGTTTTGGCGGCTGCCATAACTTCCTCGCCGACGGTCGATTTGCCTGACATGAACTGTCCGCTGGCCGCATCCAGAATAACTGCACCCAATTTGCCATTGGTTTGCTTGATCAAGATGCGATAATAAACGGCGTCGGACTTGAAGGCGCGGACATCGACAACTTCGCCGTCAACGCGACTGTTCACAACAGACAAAACACGTGAAAAGCTCAGGCTTTTGCCTAAGCGAACATTCTCACGAAGCTCATCGCGCGTAAGTTCGCGAATGTCTGCGATGGCTGGAGCAGCCAGAAAGCCTGAAAGCAATAGGCCGAATATGAGAAATGTACGTTTCATGCATGTCTCATACGTTAAGCAAGTTGAACCGAGGATGAACAACTCGTTGTCGGCTCATTCACGCCTTCTATGGCCAATTGAATGCTGAGATAGAATCACCGTTTTCGCGAAAACAAGCAGAACGGCACATCGAAATGAGGAGACATTCATGCTTACCGCCACCAAATTACTTAGAGCTGCCACGCTTTCAATCGCCCTGCTTGGGAGTGCGGCTGTTGTGGCAACGATCACCATGCCGGACGTCGTATATGCTGGTAACGGCAACGGGAACGGTGGTGGAAATGGCAATGGCGGCGGCAACGGGAACGGCGGCGGCAATGGCGGCGGAAACGGTGGTGGCAATGGTGGTGGCAATGGAAATAGCGGCGGCAACGGTGGCGCCGCTGACCATGACAAAGGCAACAGCGCGTCGTCCAAAGGCGGCGGAAAATCCGACAAAGCTCAGAGATCACGAGGTAGCGGCTTTCTAAAAGACCTCTTTACCGGCAAGACGCAACGCGCGAAGGCAGAACGCACGAAGACCACGACCCAAAAACGTGTGAAAACTGCGAGCGTTCAAAGGAAGTCCACGGTTGTAACGAAGTCTCCGAAACCGCGCGGAAACCGCCTGGCAAGAACGCTTGGCGTGCATCCTAGTGAGCTTGGCGCATTGAATGCTGCGAATGCGTCTCCGCAGGCGCTGGCGAATGCCTCTCCGAACTCCCGTGTTGGCAAACTTGCAATCTATGCCGAGGAAGTTGGTGCCATTCAGTCCATCCAAACAGATTTGGATGCTGCGAAGGCTAATTTGGACTCGATTGAAGCGCCAGAACGCAGCATCGAAGAGATTGATCTTGCAACTGAGGCCGCCGCTGCCGAAAAAACGTCTCTTGAAGAACAACTCGCTGCTCTGGAAGACGATCTGGCTGCAGTAGGTGGCACTGACGAGGAAATCGAAGGCGAGATCGCCAGCGTCTCTGATGCAATTGATGCCGCCGACGCTGAGCTTTCCGATCTTGGTCAAGAACGTGCTGACGCAGAGACCTACGCGGCAGCCGAAGAGGACGTTACCCAACTTGAGACCGACTTGGCAGATCAAGAAGGCGTCGCCCGCAGCGCACTTGAAGCGGCAGCTAACAAAGAGGTTACTGACGAAATCGAAGCGGCCGTTCAGGCGATGCTTGGCCTCAGTGTTGAGCCGGGCGAGGCTGAGGACGACATCTGATCCTAAACGGGTAATTTTGAGTATCCTTGCGGATCAGGTTCACCCCTGAAATCATCGAGACCAGCCAGGTAATCTTGCTCGGCTGGTCTCTTTTGACTTTTCAGGAGGATAGCCCGCTATGGCAGTTTGCTTGTTTTCTGAGCAACTGCATCACAGTCTGTTTGTCGCAATAGTCCATTGCATCAGTGACCCCAGCGGATCAAGCCACTGAACACTTGGGCGGAGTTTTCGATCTAGTGTTCAACTCGACAGTCAACACATTGCGCGGAACCTGTTGGCAACGAATTGCAAAGGTAGGTGTGTCCGCAAAGCCGTATTTGAACCAGCAGATATGCTGCGCGACGTTTGAATGTTTGCTTCGAAGAACTCGCAGTTTCTGGGTTTTGCTGCGCAGGTCCGAGGCGTGTTCCTTGATCTGACCCGATGCCATGACATCCACGACTTCTAATTTCGCCAGCTCGGAACCGTGGAGTTTGAAGTTGACGCCAGTCAGCGCCCTAACGCAAGATACAACGCTGCCTCACTGATCAGAAGCGTGCCCAAACTTCCAAGGCTCAGTGAAGCAGCTGATACTGGCTGCGGCTGGGTTATGACGCGAAAGTGTTGCGCCACGAAGCTCTTACGATTGGCGTTCAGCTTCAGCCTTTAGCTCAGCGTTGAACATTTGATACATCGGCAGCAATCGGGCCACGAAGTTCGCCGCGTAAGGATTGCCCACGATTTCGTCTGATTGGACGAAGAGTGTTCGGTCACCACAAGCCTCAACCCGATAGAGATGGTTGTCATGGCCACCACCGACGTCTTCTGGAAACGGGTCTGACCAACCAATCACGCTGCCCTCATCGTAGATCAGGGTGTGGGGGATCGTCATGATGTTGGGTTCGCCATCCTCAGTGGTGCCAAAGATGAAGGTGATCGTCACGCTTCCACCATTTTTGATATCCCCGGTCATGCCTTGAAGGGTGCCGGAGCTCCACATGGCCATGTCATCAAAATCGGTCAGGATGGCCCAGACTTCCGCTGGGGTGGCGTCAACCAATACGGATGTGTGAACTGTTGCATGAGTTTCAGTTACTTGGGCGATGCTGCCTTGCATCATGGTCGCATCGCATGGGGTATCGGCTGAAAGCGGTGTAGAAATGGCAGCTGCAAGAGCATACGCGACTAAGAGCCTAGAAGGTTTCATGATCACTCCATGGTTTTTGGTGGGGGTTGTTTTAATGAGATGTAGCCACAGCGATTATTTGCTGGGGTCGCCAGAGGCCCAAGCTACCCCGTTGCCGCGATCCATGGTTGCCATTTGCGCCATGTCGGCATTGTCGATCCCAAAAGAAAAGAGGTCGATGTTCTGGCGCATGCGTTCCGGGTTTAGGCTCTTGGGCAGGACGGCGTAGCCATTCTGGACGCCCCACCGCAACAGCAATTGAGCTTCTGAAACACCATATTTCTCGGCCATGCCCTTGAAGGCTGCGCCATCTGCCTTCATCTCGTCAGTTTTTGCGCTGTCCTGACCGGGCTTTGTGCGCCAAGTGGAAAGTGGGACAAGGCTGCTATAGGCGATTGGCGTGATGTCATGCTTGGCCATGTGGGTCAGCAGGCCCGGTTTTTGGGACCAAGGGTGCAATTCAATCTGATTGGCGTCGGGCATGGGCAACCCTGCCTCAGCGATCTCATCTAGGTGGCTTTCGTTGAAGTTGCTCACGCCCACTGAGCGCGCCTTGCCGCTGGCTTGCAAATCTAACAACGCACGCCACTGCTCTAGACGCATGTCGCCACCGTAGGGGGCATGGATCAGATAAAGGTCCACATACTCCAAGCCTAGCCGCAACAGGGTTGCGTCGCACTCCTGGAGTGTTTGCGCGCCTGATTTGGGCGCATCGCCCCAAGCAGGGTTGCCCGGCCAAAGTTTGGCTGTGACGAACAGATCAGCGCGGGAAAGCCCTTCGGCTTTAAGCCCATCACTGATCCCGGCACCGACGGATTCTTCGTTGCGATATCCTGAAGCTGTATCAATGTGCCGATACCCCGCCGCAATCGCAGAACGGATGGCGTCTTCAGCATCGTCATTCGAGATCAAATACGTGCCAAACCCGACAGCCGGGATTGCGGTTTTTGTATTCAAGGTAAAGGTGGTTTGTGCTGCAGACATGCGATGCTCCTATCAAATGCGTGGTTGATCCGAAGCTATGGTTGCGCTGCTGAAGCGTCCTGCCAGATTCTCCAGTAGTTTTGCCAATTCCTCCGAATATCGGTGTTAATGCGTGATATTGAGCTACAGGTTTGATAGGGTTTGGAGAGGGAGACGCTGATGTCGCTGGAACGTTTAAAATATTTAGCAACAGAGCTGCAGGCCCGCGAAGCAAAGGTTTCCGACAGGGTTTTGCCCGCTGCGCATATCTTTCAACGGACAGAAATCACTGTATTTGAGGCTGTCGTCTATAACCCTGTCATTTGTCTGATCCTACAGGGGCGAAAAGAAATGAGCGTCGGACAACAATATGTCGAGCTTGACGAGGGCGATATGCTTTTGGTCAGTCATGATTTGCCCGTGGCCTCGAAAATTACACAAGCCAGCGTGGAGCGTCCCTATCAGGCGCTCATATTCTCATTGGATTTGAGCATCCTGCGCGGATTGTACGAACAGGTTGGCGAAGCTGTGTCCAGCAAAGACCACGCGACATCTTTGGCTGCCAGCAAAGCCGATCCTGGATGGACAGAGCCGATGGTGCGCTATCTGGAATTGATGAATGCCCCCCTTGATGCGCAGGTTCTCGGCCCGATGATCTTAAAGGAAATCCACTATCGCCTCCTTCTTTCACCAATTGGAGGCATGTTACGGAAATTGTTGTCAGTGGATAGCCATGCCAGCCGTGTTGCCAAATCCATCCAATGGATCAGGGCCAAATTTCGTGAACCTTTGATTGTTGGCGAACTGGCGCAGGTCGCCGGAATGAGCCAATCGTCATTTCATGAGCACTTCAAATCCGTAACGGGCACGACACCGCTTCAGTACCAAAAAGATTTGCGGATGATTGAAGCGCGCACGCTCTTGGAGCGCGGCGTCCCATCCGTATCCTTTGTAGGGTTCGAAGTTGGCTATGAGAGCCCAACGCAGTTCAGTCGCGACTATTCTCGCAAATTCGGATGTTCACCGAAACATCATCTTGCACGAGCGTCGTAGGGTAATGAACGCACGTGCCTACATGAACGTTCCATAATGTTATTCAATAGCAGCATTGTCCCGAATGAAATGAAACCGGTGATCCCTAAATTTTCGCGGCGTGGCGAAAGTCCGGTACGCATGTTACGATCCCAATATCAGGGCAATGCTGCCGACGGGTGGTTTTGGCCAATCGCCGCAATCAAGTGTAGGAGCGATAACGACGACGCTGCTTTGCATCCGGTTTCGGCTTCGTCCACATTACCACCACTCCACTCCAGCTAAGCAAGATGTCCCACGCACATCCAGTAAGTCTTTTTTCCAGACTCTCTCGGGCGCTGTGGCTGTGTCACTCGCACCCAACCCCTCTTGCCCTTTGACCAAACCCGCGCTATACGCGCGCTTGTCTGAAGGGGTGACAAAAACCTCGGGGCGAGCAGGGTCGGTTTTCCGGCCCTCTTTGTTTTGAAAATCCGCATCTCGGTGTGGGCACTTTGACAGACCAACTGAAACCCAAAGACCGGCGGAGACAACCGCACGGCCCGTATAAAAGCTAGATTAGGAAACTGAAAACTTGGCTCAAAACGCATCTATGGAGGAATTCGAAGCCCTCCTGAACGAAAGCTTCGAAATGGACACACCGGACGAAGGGTCCGTGGTCAAAGGTCGCGTCATTGCTATCGAAGCAGGACAGGCCATCATCGACATCGGCTACAAAATGGAAGGCCGTGTCGAACTTAAAGAATTTGCTGATCCCGGCGAAAGCCCGAAAATCGAAGTTGGCGACGAAGTTGAGGTATTCCTTGACCGCGTTGAAAACTCTCGTGGGGAAGCTTCCATCAGCCGCGACAAAGCGCGCCGCGAGGAAGCCTGGGATCGTCTTGAAAAAGCCTATGCAGACGAAGAGCGTGTCGATGGCGCAATCTTTGGCCGCGTCAAAGGTGGCTTCACTGTGGATCTGGGCGGCGCAGTTGCGTTCTTGCCGGGTTCCCAGGTTGACGTGCGCCCCGTGCGTGACGCTGGCCCTCTGATGGGCATGAAGCAGCCGTTCCAAATCCTGAAAATGGACCGTCGCCGTGGCAACATCGTTGTGTCCCGTCGGGCGATCTTGGAAGAATCCCGTGCCGAACAGCGCGCGGAAGTCATCGGCAACCTCACCGAAGGTCAGGCTGTTGAAGGCGTCGTCAAAAACATCACTGAATACGGCGCATTCGTCGATCTGGGCGGTGTTGACGGTCTTCTGCACGTCACAGACATGGCATGGCGCCGCGTCAACGACCCACGCGAGATCCTGACAATTGGCGAGACGATCAACGTCCAAGTGATCAAGATCAACAAAGAGACCCACCGTATCTCCCTTGGCATGAAGCAGCTGCAGGACGATCCGTGGTCTGCTGTTGAAGCCAAATACACACTGGAATCGGTCCATATGGGCCGCGTGACCAACATCACCGATTACGGTGCATTTGTTGAGCTGGAGCCAGGTGTTGAAGGTCTGGTCCACGTCTCCGAGATGTCCTGGACCAAGAAAAACGTGCACCCAGGCAAAATCGTATCTACGTCCCAAGAGGTCGAAGTTATGGTTCTGGAAATCGACAGCACGAAACGCCGCGTCTCGCTTGGTCTGAAGCAGACACAGCGCAACCCATGGGAAGTGTTTGCTGAGAACAACCCAGAAGGTACGCAAATCGAAGGCGAAGTGAAAAACATCACCGAGTTTGGTTTGTTCGTTGGTCTGGAAAACGACATCGACGGCATGGTTCACCTGTCCGACATCACATGGGAAGGCCGCGGCGAAGATGCGCTGGGCGATTTCCGCAAAGGCGACATGGTCAAGGCCGTTGTCACCGAGGTCGATGTCGAGAAAGAGCGTATCAGCCTGTCCATCAAAGGTCTCGACGGTGATCCGTTTGAGGGTGCCACCGATGGCGTCAAGCGCGGCTCGATCATCACTGTAGAGGTCACATCCATCGAGGATGGCGGCATTGAAGTTGAGTATGAAGGCATGAAGTCTTTCGTACGCCGCTCCGATCTGTCGCGTGACCGTGCCGAGCAGCGCCCAGAGCGTTTCGGTGTTGGTGACAAAGTCGACGTTCGTGTCACAAACGTAGACGCGAAAACGCGCCGTCTTGGTCTGTCGATCAAAGCCCGTGAGATCGCCGAAGAGAAGGAAGCGGTTGAGCAGTATGGCTCCTCTGATTCCGGTGCGTCCTTGGGCGACATCCTTGGTGCGGCTCTGAAAACAGACGATTGAGCTTAGGCTTCTTTGAAATTTCGAAAGGCCCCGTCGAAAGGCGGGGCCTTTTTCGTTTCTCCCTTGGAAAAGCTGCCGCGTAGAAATTCGCCGCTCGGTTCAAATTCGCATTTGGAGTAACGCGTAAATCGGACTGTCTAGATCGCGAATCGGGCGGAAGCGGAAATTGGTCCTTCTCCGAGAAATGTTCGATTTACGTAGGGAAAACCTGACCTCTGATTGGGTTGCGCCTTGAAATCACGATGATTTTTTGGCGCAAGTGGGCATCTGGGCGACCTTCTCCCTTTTATCGGTCGCGAAAATGGTCCTATATTATCGCTATTGAAAAAGAACGCCCGCAATTGAAGGCGGGCAACATATCCTGGGGAGGATGCCAATGATACGCTCTGAGTTGATCCAAAAGATTGCGGACGAAAATCCTCATCTATATCAACGCGACGTTGAGCGCATCGTTAACACCATTTTTGAGGAAATCATTGACGCGATCTCTGCGGGCAACCGTGTTGAGCTGCGCGGCTTTGGTGCCTTTTCTGTCAAGAAGCGTGATGCCCGGACGGGTCGCAATCCGCGCACTGGGGAATCCGTTTCGGTGGAAGAAAAGCATGTGCCGTTCTTCAAGACTGGCAAGCTGTTGCGTGACCGATTGAACGGAAACGCTTGAGCTGATGTTCAGATACCTGAAATATCTCTTTCTTGTTCTGATTGGACTGGCGCTGATCACAGTCGCATTGGCCAATCGGGGCACCGTCACGGTCCGGTTCCTGCCAGAAGAAATGGCAAGCTATGTCGGGCAACCCTTTGCGTATGAGCTGCCGCTATTCGTGATCATCTTCGGTGGTGTGATTGCAGGGCTTTTGATTGGGTTCGTCTGGGAATGGCTGCGCGAGCACAAGCACCGCGTCCAAGCCCGAACCGCAACCCGCGAAAAGCAGCGCCTTGAGCGCGAGGTCAAAGGAATGAGAACACGGGCCAATGAAGGCCAGGACGAGGTTCTTGCGCTTCTAGACGACGCCGCATCCGCGCGGTAAACCCCTTTCCATGTCAAACACACGCGTGAAAATATGCGGTCTCGGCCGTCTTGAAGATGTGACCGCATGCGTGTCTGCAGGGGCGCAATATGTGGGGTTTGTATTCTTTGAAAAATCGCCACGCCATCTGACAGCCTCGAAGGCAAAGGAACTGGCATTGAGCGTGCCATCAGGCATTGCGAAAGTTGCGCTGACGGTCAATGCGACCGACGCACAACTCGATGCGCTTCTGGGCGACGTTCCTTTGGATATCCTTCAGCTTCACGGGGCTGAGAGCCCTGACCGTGTCGCAGAGATCCGCTCGAAATTCGGCTTGCCCGTGATGAAAGCCGTCGGCGTCGCTGACGAACGCGACTTGCCTGCGCTGGCCGACTATAGCCGCGTCGCTGACCAGATCCTAGTCGATGCGAAACCTCCAAAAGACGCGACTTTGCCGGGTGGCAATGGGCTGACCTTTGACTGGCGTTTGATCGCCGGACGGCGCTGGCCTGTGCCGTGGATGCTTGCGGGCGGCTTGGACGCGTCAAATGTTGCGGAAGCGGTGCAATTGACCGGGGCCACGCAGGTGGATGTCTCATCCGGTGTTGAATCCTCACCCGGCGTGAAAGAGGCCAAGAAGATCGCCGCCTTCTGCGCGGCGGCAGCCCTGAAAACTTAAAGAATCCGTCAGATATTGACCTGGCTGGGCTTGCACTCGGCTGGTTTTTTCTCAACATGGGCGCTTCTCAAAAGGGAGGCTGCCACATGGCCAATGATCTGTTCAATTCTTTCATGACTGGTCCCGACGAACGCGGTCGGTTCGGCGATTTCGGCGGGCGTTTCGTGTCCGAGACATTGATGCCGCTGATCCTGTCGCTGGAAGAAGAGTATGAGAAAGCCAAGACCGACAAATCCTTCTGGGACGAGATGGATTTTCTGTGGAAGCATTATGTGGGCCGTCCGTCGCCCTTGTATCACGCGGAGCGCCTGACAGAGCATCTGGGCGGCGCCAAGATCTACATGAAGCGGGACGAGCTTAACCACACCGGCGCGCACAAGATCAACAACGTGTTGGGCCAGATCATTCTGGCGCGGCGCATGGGCAAGACCCGGATCATCGCGGAAACAGGTGCCGGCCAACACGGCGTTGCGACCGCGACAGTCTGCGCGAAATTTGGTTTGAAATGCGTGGTTTACATGGGGGCCCATGATGTTGAGCGTCAGGCCCCGAACGTGTTCCGGATGCGCCTTCTGGGTGCTGAAGTTGTCCCTGTGACCTCTGGCCGGGGGACGTTGAAAGACGCAATGAACGACGCCCTGCGCGACTGGGTGACCAATGTGCGCGACACGTTTTACTGTATCGGGACGGTCGCTGGGCCGCATCCCTATCCCGCGATGGTGCGCGATTTCCAGGCGATCATCGGCAAGGAAACCCGCGAACAGATGATGGAAGCCGAAGGGCGTGTACCGGACACCGTGATTGCTGCGATTGGTGGCGGATCAAATGCGATGGGTCTGTTTTTCCCGTTTCTTGACGACAAAGAGGTCAACATCATCGGCGTTGAAGCTGGTGGTAAAGGTGTGAATGCGAAGATGGAACATTGCGCCTCGCTGACGGGTGGTCGCCCCGGCGTGCTGCACGGCAATCGGACTTATCTTTTGCAAGATGATGACGGGCAGATTTTGGAAGGGTTCAGCATCTCCGCTGGTTTGGACTATCCCGGCATTGGGCCCGAACATGCTTGGTTGCATGAAATCGGCCGCGCGAAATATGTCTCCATTACGGATACGGAGGCTCTGGAAGCGTTCCAGCTATGCTGTGAGATGGAAGGGATTATCCCAGCGCTTGAGCCATCCCATGCGTTGGCCCATGTGATGAAACTGGCACCGACATTGCCCAGCGATCACCTGCTTTGCATGAATATGTGCGGGCGCGGCGACAAGGATATTTTCACCGTCGCGAAAGCGCTAGGTTTGGAAATGAATTCAGGCGCTTAGCCTGAGATTTGCGGAGCCGTATGGAACGCCACCGGCCCCGCAGAAATTCCTACACAGCGCCGGTATATTCGCCCCGTGCGGGGTAGCTGTTGGCGATTGCGAAATCCAAAGCGCCGACCAATTCGGAAAAATGCGGTCGCACAAACGGCATTGTCTGAACGGAGCCGTAGTACAGCGATTGATCTGGTGACACCATGAAGAGGCCGGGTTCCGAGAACAAGGCAGGCTCTTCAATCCCGATGGAGGTTTTGCCCCGCGACGTCGAAATGTAGAGACCCCATTCCCGCGCCGTCTCCAGCGACAGATCATAACCGAACCGCAGCTTTGTCGCCCCGATCTTGTCGGCCATTTCACGCGTCCGTTCTTGCCCGTCAGAACTGATGGCAATGGTTTTCACACCGCGCTCTGCGAAGTCATCCACACGTTTTTCCAACTCTGTCAGGTAGTTCGCACAAATCGGGCAATGCAGGCCGCGATAAAAGCAGACAATTGTGCCGCGCTTAGATGCGTCTTGTGAAAGGTCAAACGTTCCATGATCAAGCGTTGGAAGGTTAAGATTGGGTGTTTTCTGGCGAGGCATTAGCATGACGTGGTCTCCTGGTTCTTTCGCCTCGTTTCTACCGCCGACACATCCGTGAGGACACGAAATTCGACTGGAAACGTGACCGGAACACCAAACTGTGACTGCGCGAAAAGGGGGTGCCGGCAAAATGCAGGCGTTGCCAACGCGAAAGCGTTGCGGTTAAACTTGAGGTGTATTGTGAGAGTGTTGGAATTTTCTATGCGTATCTTGTTGTTTTGTCTCCTGTTTCTGGCCACTGCGATCTTCTACGATCCGGGAACCGTCTCTGCGCAAAGCAGTCTTTTGCTTCAACAAAGCCGCAACAACATGATGATGCAGCAACAGCGTATGCAGCAGCAACAGATGCAGCGTCAGCAACAAATGCAACGCCAGCAGCAGATGCAGCGCCAACAGCAGATGCAGAGGCAGCAGCAACAACAACGCCAAGCGATGCAGGCCCAGCGCCAACGCCAGCAAGCAGCGATGCAGCAACGGCAGCGTATGGCACAGCAACGCCAGCGTCAGATGCAAGCGCAACGTGCCCGTGCGGCCGAACAACGCCGCGCGCAGCAGGTGCGCCGTAACCAACAGGCATCGCAGGCCCGCTCCCAAAGACAGGCCGCGGCCAACCAGAACATCCAACGCACCGCCCGCGCTGCGCGCGACGCAACGCTCAAGCAAAATCGGACGCGCCGCCTGCAGCAATTGCAAAAGCGTAAGCTGGCGCAAAAGCAAAACCAGCAACGCAAAGATGCGGCAAGCAAGGCGAATTCCTTGGCGCTGATGGCACGACAAGCAACACGAAGCTCAGCGATGCGCGCCCAAATCACCACCCGCAAGAACGCCGTTGTCGCGAAAGCGGGAACGCTGAAGGCGCGCGCTGGTGGCGGTGGGAAAGGTGGCAATGGGGGAAATGGCGCTGGCGGGAATGGAGGCGGCAACAACAATAAGGCCATCATCCAACAAGCAAAAATGCGTGCCTTGGCAAAGCTTAACGCGCGAAAAAAGAATGTTGCCGTCGGCTCGGGTGGGAAGAGACCGCCGTCTGGTCGGCGTGCAGCCAATGACAATAATCCATATCCACCGAACTACGGATTTGCCGGAAAGTCTAAGCCATTAACCTTAAAGCCCGGAACCGTAATCGACAGGTATGATGGACGTGCTGGAACAAAATACGAAGGTGGCGGTAAGTTTGCGGCTCCTGCAGGAACGCCATTTGCGCAAAGGTCCCTGTCATCAACCCTGCAGAATGCGCCGCTGGTTCGTTACCGGGTGGTAAAGCCCTTGGGTGTCCAAGCAGGAAAAACCGCTCCTTGGTACGGGAAGGGCAACGGTGGCGGAACCCAGTACATGACGACGATGTCGATGAAGCGACTTGAAAAACTGGGCTATATCAAAAAGATCGACTGAGCGCTAAAACTCATTCCGATACCGCCAGCTGCTTCCGGATTTGGTGAACTTCAAGAACAGCGGGTCAGTGCGGCTGGGGCAGCTGTTGCGGACCATACCGCCGAAAAGTTGCATCAATGGGTGGTTGCCGGTGCTGCACCTCAGGCTGAAGCGGATCTCGCAGGAGAACTCGGTGGCGGATGTCTGGAAGCATTTCTTCGATGTCACGCCCGTTTTCGTCGCGCAGACGGAAAAGCCAGCCGCACCTTCGCAACGGCGCTTGTCTATCACGCTCATGATCGCGCTGTCTGACGGGGGTGGGCTTTCGCGAAACAGATCGGTGCCCGGGGGGATCAGCTCGGACAGTTCGCGTTTTGAGGGGCCATAGCCTTTGGCGCCGGCCTCCTTATACAAGTCAATCGCATCAAAAAACGCGTCATCGCCGTCGCTATAGGTCAGCGTATAGGTGGCTTTCAGGTGCATCGCAGGCGGGTATTTGCTGTCGGCAGCTGCATCTAGATAGGGCGCTGCGGCATCGCCTTCGCCCAAAAATTCCAGCAACCTGGCCAATTGAAAAACCTGCCGCGGTTGGGGATCATATTCGACGGCGGCGATGCACGCATCAATAGCGCGGTCAAAGTCGTAGTCTTCCGCGGTTTTCTCCAGATCAACACCGCTGGTTGGCAAAGTCTCATCTGCCGGATCACCCGCCAAAACATCGCACTCGGTGACGCCGTTATGGTCCGGCTCTCCCTTAGGGGGTTTAATGACCAGCGCAGAGAACTGATCGGCCCATTCGCTCGCGTCGGTATTTACGACGACCTCGTAGGCAGAGATTTCCGTCCCCAGATCTACTGCAGCCATGTCAAACCGGGTGAGCCCTTCATCGAAAATGTCGATCTCCAGAACGGCCCCAGACCCCAGCAATTCCCTTGCAAAGCGGTGTAGGATATGGCCGTTGTCATAAAGTTCGCAGGCCAGATCTTGCAGCGGCAAGATACGGTCCTCGATCAGGATGTTTGCATCCCGATCTGCACCGGACGCTGCGTTTTGCGCATGTGTGGTGCAGGCCCGAAGACGTCCCGCAATGATCGCGTTCTTTGCAGCCTCGGCATAGTCTGCGAAGGCCGGAAAGTCGTCTGAAAGCTCTGCGAATGTAACGGTTTCGGCTTCCAGTTCGGCGATGGTGTCGCGGGTCATATCTAGTGCAGCAACCTCTGCCCGGTAGGTGGGCAGGTCTTGCGCAATCAATGCCTCCGCCCGGCTGAGCGCGTCAGTGTTGAGAAGCTGTGCTTCTTCCTCAAACCCTTGGGCTAAAAATTCCTCACTCAGGGCAAAGCCGGTTTCCAGGATCAACCCGGTATCGGCATAGCTTGTGCCAGTTTCGGCAAGTATTTCCTGTGCGATATCCAGATTGTCGAGAATGATTTCGTCGATGAGATCGGCAAACCAGATGCGCGCATCGTCTGTTGTGGTCTGGCTATTTGGCAGGTTGGGAAGGTCTGGCACTTCGTTCAGCTTGCCCAGAAATGCGACATGTGCGCGGGCCGAGCTGAGGTCTTGATCTGGAAACGCGTCTTCATGGGCGGTGATCTCTTGGTCGATCCAAGCGGCCAACGTCTTGTCAGTCGCCTCAATCTGAAGCGGTGTGTAGCTGCGCGATTTCAGCTGTTTGATGATCGCGCTGGCAGCGCCTTTCATCGATTGGTCTGGGGTCAGGGCGGCTGCGACGGCGTCGTCAAGCTCCTTGCGGGTGATTGCCAATTCCATCGCTTGATAGCGACTGCGCAGGCGCGGCACTTCGCCGGGATTGTACAGCGCCACAATGGCCATCGCGTCATCAAGGTCCTTCGCGGCGGTTTTCTGTGGCTTCTTCAGCAGCGCATTCGCGAAGCTGTCAAACACCGAAGGATCTCCGAAGGTCAGGCGATCAACGACATTCTTGGCGTTTTGCGCAAACACCTTGTAGCCATTCGTCTGGGCGATGCCGGAAATGTTTTTGTGCGGATCAAACAGCGCGTTCAATTGTTTGAGATCTTCGAAAGCTTTGATCTTTTCTGGGATCGATTCCGCCACGTCCTCAAATAAAGGGCGCTGCAGCCGCAACTGCCAACCATCATCGGCCTTGGAGGTTGCCTTGATCACTTTTGATTTGCCGACATAGCCGGTCAGGTTGACGGTTTTCAACGTGGTGCAGGTTGCAAAAAAGTTGTTCAGCGCGGCCCCGAAGAGGGACCCAAAATCGACAAGTCTTACCTCGTAAAAGGTGGCGGTGCTGGCTTCCATCTTGAATGCGACGGTGCTGCTGCAACGCTGATTGTCCGGAACAGTAATCTTCGCAGTTTTGTCCCCCAATACCGCAATATCGCGGGCGTGGCTGGTCTGCGGGGGGAAGAACGCGCAACTGGCGGCAAGCAGGCAGAACGCCAAATGACGCCGGACACCCGTCATCTTGCTTGCCGTCTTGTCAAATTCCAACGCCACTAAACTACCTAACACAATCAATAAATCTTAGTTTTGGCAAATCGCGGTCAATGATCAAGTTATTTCTAAAAAGATTACTAGACAGGTGTGTATAGTCTGTGATCAGCTTTCCGAAAAGAGAGATCAGCTAGCCGGGGAGGGCGGTATGAAATCGCATTACAGAGTGGTCGTCATCGGAGGCGGTGTTGTCGGGACATCGGTGCTTTATCACTTGGCCAAAATGGGCTGGAGCGACGTTTGTCTGATCGAACGCTCTGTTCTCACGGCGGGATCAAGCTGGCACGCCGCGGGCGGTATCCATGCGCTGAATGCGGATCCGAACATCGCGTCGCTGCAGGCGTACACGATTGATCTGCTCAGCACGATTGAAGAGGAAAGCGGCCAGAATATCGGTCTGCACATGACGGGCGGCCTGACGATGGCCGGCACGCCGGACCGGTGGGAATGGCTGCAATCGGCCTACCGGACGTTCCAATCTATTGGCATCGAAGATTGCCGATTGGTCAGCGTCGAAGAAGCGGTTGAGCTGAACCCGATCATGTCGGGGCTGGGGCTGCTGGGGGGCATGTGGGCTGATCGCGAGGGCTATATCGATACGACCGGGACGGTTCATGCCTATGCTGGTGCGGCCAAGAAATACGGCGCGACCGTGGTCGAACATAACCGTGTGATTGAGCTGAACCAAACCCTCGAAGGTTGGGAAGTTGTCACCGAAAAGGGGACTGTGAATTGTGAACATGTGGTCAATGCGGGTGGTCTTTGGGCCAAGCAATTGGGCCGGATGGCTGGGGTCGAACTGCCGGTCTCCCCTTTGAACCATCACTACCTGATCTCGGACACGATCCCGCAGCTGGAAGAGCTTGATTTCGAAGTCCCAATGACGGTTGATCTGGAAGGCTTCACCTATCTCAGGCAGGATCAGAAGGGCGTGCTGTTGGGGATTTACGAGATCGATCACCAGCACTGGATGATGGATGGTGCCCCTTGGGAGTACGGGTTTGAACTTCAGCAGGAAGACCCTGACCGAATCGAACATGAACTGACCATGGGATTTGAACGCTATCCGGCTTTGCAAGAGGTTGGCGTCAAGACATGGGTCAACGGGGCATTCACCTTCTCGCCCGATGGCAACCCGCTGGTGGGGCCTGTGCCCGGCAAGCGCGGCTATTGGTCGGCCTGCGCGGTGATGGCCGGGTTCCTGCAAGGCGGGGGCGTCGGTAAATCACTGGCCGAATGGATGATCAACGGAGAGCCAGAGGCGGATGTCTACGGCATGGACGTCGCCCGCTACGGTGTGTTTGCGGAAAACAAGCAATACATCAAGGAAACCACCGGCCAGTTCTATTCCCGCCGGTTCGTGATGACCTACCCGAACGAGCAATTGCCAGCGGGCAGACCTCTGAAGACAGCCCCAGCTTACGGGGACATGTCGGCGGCTGGGTGCCATTGGGGTCAAAGCTGGGACCTGGAAGTTCCGCTGTATTTCGCCCCCGAAGGGTTCAAGGAAATTCCATCGCTGAGACGCTCCAACGCGCATGATATCGTGGCTGCAGAATGCAAAACCGCGCGCGAAGGTGTGGGATTGCTGGATATCACCGGGTTTTCCCGGTTCGAGATTTCTGGCCCGGGGGCGGAGGCGTGGCTCAACAGGTTGCTGGCGACGCGTTTGCCCAATGCTGGACGTGCGAAACTGGCGGTCATGCTGGGTGAGGATGGCCGGTTGAAAGGGGATCTGACCTGCTTCAACTGGGGCGACGGAACATATTGGCTGATGGGCAGCTACTACCTGCGGTCGTGGCACATGCGCTGGTTCAACGATCACATGGCAGAGGGCGTATTCCTGCGTGATCTTGGGGAAGAAATGGCCGGGTTTTCCCTGTCAGGTCCGAAGTCCCGCGCGGTGATCGAAAAGCTCAGCGATCAACCGGTGGGGGAATTGCCATTCCTTGGATGTGGCGATTTCGATATCGGCAAAATTCGCGCCAAAGTTGGTCGGTTGTCTGTCGCTGGTGGACTTGGCTACGAGATCAATTGCCGGATGGGCGACCACATCACCTTGCGCAACCTGCTGCTAGAAGCCGGTGCCGAAGAGGGGATCGCAGAGACCGGATTCAATGCAATGCTCAGCCTGCGTCTTGAGAAAAGCTTTGGCATCTGGTCTGCTGAATTTACCCAAGCCTATACGCCCGGAATGACCGCGATGGATCGCTGGATCGACTGGGACAAAGGCGACTTTGTCGGGCGCGCTGCTGCCCTGGCTGAACGCGATGGTGAAGGGTCACGGCAAGTACAAGTCACGCTTGAGGTCGACGCCTTGGATTCGGATGCCAGCGGGTATGAGCCAATCTGGAACAACGGTGAAAAGGTAGGTTTCGTGACATCAGGTGGCTATGGCCACACGGTTGGAAAGTCCCTGGCGATGGCCTTGGTCAATCGTGAATTGTCTGCCGAGGGGACAGCGCTTCAGGTCCATATCGTCGGAAAGGAGCGGCCTTGCAAAGTCATTGCGCCATCGCCGTTCGACCCGGCCGGTGAAGCGATGCGCGGATGATCGGGACACCGCCCCGAAGACGCGGCAGACGTGGCCAAAACGCAGGCGGCCATGAGGCCGGGAGCACGCGCAATGTAAACTACCGAAACCTGCGCAACCCGTTTCCGGCAATGTCTGTTTTTTCCGAAGACCGGATCGACGCGATGCATTCCGCTGCGCTGAACGTTCTGGAAACGCTTGGTGTGAAAGTTTTGCTTCCCGAGGCGCGCGCCTTGTTCAAAGCGGCAGGTGCGCGGGTTTATGAAGACAGTCTCATGGTTTTTATCGGGCGCGACATCGTGGAGGCAAATGTGGCACTTGCCCCCAAATCTGTGCCGATCCTAGGTGGCACGCGAAACCGTGATCTTGTGCTGGAATTGGGCTCTCTGGTTTTTCAGCCGGGGGCGGGTGCCCCGCACGCAACCGATCTGGAACGCGGCCGCAGACCGGGTACTGATCAGGACTTCCGAGAGCTGATCCAGCTGACACATCATTTCGACGTGCTGCATATGTTGCCACCACTGGTGGAGCCGCAAAACGTGCCAATGCACCTGCGCCACTACATGATGATGGAAACGCAGCTGACCCAGTCAGACAAGGTGCCATTCGTATTTTCACGCGGCACGCCGCAGGTCGAAGACAGCTTGCAGATGCTGAAGGAGTTTCGCGGATTGTCCGAGGACGAATTCGCCGCAAACGCGCATTGCTACACGATCATTAACACCAACTCGCCCCGTCAGATTGATGTACCGATGGCGCAAGGGCTGATTGATTTTGCACGCGCGGGACAGGTCTCGATCATCACGCCATTTACGTTGATGGGTGCAATGGCCCCGATCACGGTTGCTGGTGCGATCACGTTAAGCCACGCGGAAGCCTTGGCGGCGATTACGCTGACACAATTGGCAAAACCCGGTGCGCCGATTTGCTATGGGACGTTCACCTCCAATGTCGATATGAAATCAGGCGCTCCGGTTTTTGGCACGCCCGAACACTTCAAAGCATCGCTAGCGGCAGGGCAATTGGCGCGGAAACTGGGCTTGCCTTGGCGGTCTGCCAGCGGGTCGGCCGCGAATATCAACGATGTGCAATCGGCCAATGAAACGCAGTTCGGCACCTGGGGCTGCCTGATGGCGGGTGCGACGGTGATCATCCATGCTGCGGGCTGGCTGGAAGGTGGTCTGACGGTATCCTACGAAAAACTGATCACCGATATGGAAGTGCTGCAAATGGTGGCAGAGCTGTGCGCGGAGGCTCAGGCAAACGAGGCTGATATCGCGATGGAAGCGCTGGCTGATGTGCAGCCCGGCGGGCATTTCTTCGGCACGGGCCACACAATGGAGCGCTACAAAACGGAATTCTACGAACCACTCGTCGCAGATTTCGCCAATTTCGGGACGTGGACGGAACGCGGTGCCATCGATACGAACACGCGCGCCACTGGCGTCTGGAAAGGCATTCTAGAGAATTTCGACCCCCCCAAGACAAGCGCTGACAAACGTGGAGCGCTAAAAGACTTCATCGCAAAACGGACGGAGGCTGGTGGCGCGCCACCGGAAAGCTGACCTATGACTTCGCACCCTCTGAATTCGGTTGTCTTGCACCGGGATGATCCGTCAAAATCTGCGCTTGTGGGCAATGTCAAAGTCACCCGCGAAGACTGGATCAATGCCGCCCGGGTGATGTTGGTGGAAGAAGGGGCGGAACGGGTAAAGATCGCTCCGATTGCCGCGCGTCTGGATGTGTCCCGATCCAGTTTTTATTGGTATTTCAAAAGTCATAGCGACCTTATGGACGCGCTGCTGGAGCACTGGAGCGCGATGAACACAGCCGCCTTGGTCGCTCAAGCCGGTATGCCTGCAGACCGAATAACCGGCGCGGTCTGCAATGTCTTCAAATGCGTGATCAATCCGGACTTGTTCGACAATCGGCTGGATTTCGCGATCCGGGATTGGGCGCGAAAAGACCCGACCGTGCGCGCCGCATTGGATGCGTCGGACGCAAAGCGCCTCAAGGCATTGTCGGAAATGTTTGAGCGTTACGACTACCCACCGTTTGAGGCCAAAACCCGTGCGCGCATCCTGTATTACATGCAGGTGGGCTACACGGATGCAGAGCTGCAGGAACCGATGGCCGAACGGTTGGCGATGGTGCCAATGTATCTTCTGGGCTTTACCGGTCATCTGCCGACCGATGCCGAATTTGAAGAGGTGAAAGCCTACACGGCGCCGTTTCTGTGATCGCGACGCAGGCGGGATTGCGAAAAAAACCGACGGAAGTTCCGGCGGCACCCGTGTAAGCTTGTGCAAAGCAAGGGAGGCCGCGCGTGTCGTCATACGACCCAATTCTCGCCGATATTCGATTTGGACTTGGTCCGAAGCCGGGCCTAAAGCCCGATGGATCGCTGGACCAGATGTTTGGAAGGCTGCAAGGGCCGGACACGGCTGCGCAACAGTTTCCGATCGATACATTCGATAGATATCGGGCCAAATTGCTTGCCAAGGACATGATTGGCAAAGCCTCCCGAAAAGGCAGCCGCGAAGATCGTCAGGCGCGGGTGAAACAGACCCGCAAACATGTTCGCAAGGATCAGCTTGGCTGGTTCAAATCCACGCTATCGCGGCGGTTGGACACACAGGATGGATTTCGCGAACGCCTCGCGTTTTTCTGGGCGGATCATTTCACCGCGATTGGCAAAAACGGCCCCCTACGATTTTTAAATGCCCCCTATGTCGAAGAAGCGATCCGTCCGCATGTAGCGGGGCGCTTTGGGGACATGTTGAAAGCAGTTATGCGTCAGCCCTTGATGCTGAGCTACCTTGATCAACTGACCTCGGCAGGCCCCAATAGCCGGGCCGCAAAGAACCGCAAGCGTCTTTCCGGGCTGAACGAAAATCTCGCACGGGAAGTGTTGGAATTGCACACTTTGGGCGTTGGTGCGGGCTATGGACAAGACGATGTTCGTGAATTGGCCGAGCTGTTGACCGGCTTGTCATTTGACCCAGAAAAAGGGTTCGTGTTCCGCGCTGCAATGGCCGAACCGGGGCCAGAAACCGTGCTGGGCAAACGCTATGGCGGCGGTCTGAAAGACATTGATGCCGTTTTGGATGATCTGGCACTGCATCCGCAGACGGCACAGCATATCGCCCGGAAACTGGCGGTTCACTTCGTCGCAGACACGCCTAATCCCGATCTCATCGCGTCCATGGAAGCGGCGTATCTGAGACAAGACGGCGCGCTGTTGCCCGTCTATCAAGCGATGCTCAGCCACCCTGCCGCGTGGGCGCGTGCGCCTGCAAATGTGAAGCAACCAATTGATTTTGTGTGCACATCTCTGCGGGTTCTGGGCTGCAGCTCTGATGTGATCGCGGCGTTGAAGCCCCGCGATATCATGCGGGGCTTCGTGCGTCCGATGGGGTTGATGGGCCAGACCTGGGCCACACCCCTTGGCCCTGATGGTTGGCCAGAGGAAGACAGCGCTTGGGTCACGCCCCAGCGCTTTGCCGCCCGGATGCAATGGGCGATGAGTGTTCCGGCTAAACTGGTCCAGCCTTTGCCGGACCCCCGCGCGACTGTCAGATCAGCGCTTGGCGGGCGGGCCTCTGACGCGCTGGTCTTTGCGGCCACCAATGCAGAAGATCGTGCGGCTGGTATCGGTGTGATCCTGACCTCGCCCGCGTTTCAACGGATGTGAAGGAGAGAGCTATGACCCTGACCCGCCGACGTTTTCTGACGCAAAGTGCCATTTTGGGATGCTCTGCTGCGGCCAGCCCGTTGATGACACCGGTGTCCTTCGCCGCGGCCCCAAAAGGTGCTGGTTTCAAGGATCATCGTTTGGTTGTGATCATCTTGCGCGGCGCAATGGACGGCTTGGGCGTTGTGCAGCCTTACGGCGACCCCTCCTTCGCAGGCTTGCGGAAAACCACTGGGTTCGATGCGGATAGCTCTCTTGATCTGGATGGATTTTACGCACTTCATTCCGGGCTTTCGGCGCTTTATCCGCTTTGGCAGGCAGGGGAGTTGGGGGTCGCCCATGCAGTTTCGACCCCGTATCGCGACAAGCGCAGCCATTTTGATGGTCAGGATTTATTGGAGGCCGGAACGGTCGGTCTGCAAAACCTGCGCGATGGCTGGTTGAACCGTCTGCTTCAAAATATGCCGAATGTGACAGGGGAAACGGCCTATGCGATTGGGCGCAGCGAGATGCTGTTGCTCAATGGTCCGGCAGAGTTTTCGTCCTGGTCGCCAGAGGCCAGTCTCGCCCTTAGCGATGCGTCGCTTCAGCTGGTGAAATTGGTTGCGCAAGAAGATCCGTTATTTGCCAAAGCTGTTGATCAAGCGATCCGGCTCTCCGGCGCGGCAGAGCTTGCGGCAAATAGTGGGGACATTGAAGATATGTTCGACGCGATGGAGGCGTCTGGCCGACAGGCGATGGCACGTGATGCCCATATCTCTGTTGCGGAATTTGCAGCACAGAAATTGCGCGAAGAAGCCCGCATTGCCGCGTTTTCGATCGGGGGTTGGGACACCCATGCCAACCAAAGCCGCAGCATCAAAGGCCCGCTTTCGCAGTTGTCAGATACGATTCTGACCTTGCGCGACACGCTTGGTGCGGACTGGGACAAAACCGCGGTGATTGCGATGACGGAGTTCGGGCGCACGGCTGCGGAAAACGGCACCGGCGGAACGGATCATGGCACCGCTGGGGCCGCAATTCTTGCTGGGGGTGCGTTGAACGGCGGCAAAGTAATCGCCGATTGGCCCGGATTGGCCAGTTCCGATCTTTACGCAGGGCGCGACCTGATGCCCGTCCGCGATGTCAGGGCGATCGCTGGCTGGATCATGCATGATCTGATTGGTCTGGATCGCGGGTTGATTGAGGGGTCGGTATTTCCAGGCTTGGACATGGGCCGCAGTCCGAAACTAATTTTGTAGCCCCCCCAACCAAAAGACCCCACCATTTCTGGCGGGGCCTTTCGGTTTGGTCTCGGGGGACGGGACCAATCGGGAGG
>CANLQL010000002.1 GCA_947493265.1 uncultured Litoreibacter sp.
CGCGCAGCCCCTCACACCCCCGTGAGAAACCGATCACATCGCGTGAAAATCGCAGGGTTTTGGATGGGGTGGGAGGGAAGCGGCAAAATCCTAATGTCGCGATTTCCATGCCAGCGGCCTGAAAATTCACAAAGCTTGCAATCGCCCGGTCTTGAGTCAAATGTGGCCGCGTTAACCGGAATTGGAATGACCAGATGGCACAGATCGACACCACCCCCACCCAAGCGAGCTATGACGTCATTATCATCGGTGGCGCGATGCTTGGGTCTTCTGTGGCGTGGTTTCTCAGCGACAACCCCGATTTCGACGGATCGGTTCTGGTGGTGGAAAAAGACCCTAGCTACGAAAACAGCTCCACGGCGCATACCAATAGCTGCATGCGCCAGCAGTTTTCAGCGGAGATCAATATCAAGATCTCCCAATTCGCGGCGGATTTCGTAAAGAACTTTCGGGACTACATGGGCGGCGATGAACGCGTGCCGCATCTAGCGCTGCAAAGCTACGGCTACATGTACCTGGCCGATAACGAGGCTTTTGCCGATACACTTCGTGAAGGCCAGAAGATTCAGCAATCCCTCGGGGCGGGCACGAAATTCATGACCGCTGACGAAATTGCGCGGGATTATCCGTTCTACAATCTCGATGATATTGTCGGCGGCAATCACAATTTGATTGATGAAGGCTATTTCGACGGCAACACGCTTTTTGACTGGTGGAAGCGGTCGGCGCGGGAACGTGGCGTCGAATATATCTCCAATGAAGTTGTCGCGATGCGTAAGTCCGTAAACGGGCGGCGCGTCGAAAGCGTGACATTGAAATCGGGGGAGGTTGTGTCTTGTGGGCAAGTTGTGAACGCCTCAGGCCCGCGCGCAGTCGTGACCTCCCGCATGGCGGGAATCGATATTCCGGTGGAGCCGCGCAAGCGCTATACGTTCATCTTTGATGCCGAAGATCCGCTGGATCGGGACTTGCCGCTGACGATTGATCCAAGTGGTGTCCACATGCGGACAGATGGCACATATTACCTGGCCGGGTGCCCACCGGATGACGACCCGGCTGTGGACTATGATGATTTCGTGCAGGACTTTTCAATCTGGGAGGAAAAGGCCTGGCCCGCGATTGCCACGCGTATCCCTCAGTTCGAACGGATCAAGCTGATCAACTCATGGGCCGGGCATTATGCGTTCAACGTCTTTGATCAGAACGCCATTTTGGGACCGCATACGGAGGTCGAGAATTTCATATTTGTGAATGGCTTTTCCGGGCATGGGTTCCAGCAATCCCCCGCAATGGGTCGCGGCACTGCTGAGTGGTTGACCCATGGCGAATACCGGACGCTTGATCTAAGCCCGTTTTCCTATGCGCGGATTGCCAAGGGCGAACCGTTCGTCGAAAAAGCGGTCATCTAGATCAAGTGCCGTCCGGGATAGGTCCCATGTCGCGCGGCACCTGATAGCCTTTCTGGACTGCAGGACGGTCGCGCAGCATTTGATACCAAGCCAAGACATTCGGGTAGTCGGTCAAATTGATCTGCTGCCATTCATAGCGCGATGCCCACGGCCAGATTGCCATATCAGCAATTGAATAGTCGCCCGCGACGTACTCATGCTTGCCCAACTGGGTGTTCAGGACAGAATAAAGCCGCTTGGCCTCACTGCCGAACCGCGCCTCGGCATAGTCAGAAGTGCCGGGATTGAACTTCAGGAAATGATGCGCCTGTCCCAGCATCGGGCCGAACCCACCCATTTGCCACATCAGCCATTCCATCACCTTAGCCCGACCTTCCGGATCTTTTGGCAGGAACTTCCCGGATTTTTCGGCCAGATAAACCATGATCGCACCCGATTCCATCAGGTGCAGACCGGTTTCGCGGTCGGTAATGGCCGGGATCTTGTTGTTCGGGCTGACCGCCAGAAATTCCGGGGCCATTTGTTCATCCTTGGTGATGTCGATGGCATGGGTTTCGTAGGGCAGGCCAAGCTCTTCCAGCAGGATAGAGACCTTGCGGCCGTTCGGGGTGCTCCATGTGTAAAGATCGATCATCGGTGGCTCCTGAATTGCGTTGCGCAAGCTTGCAGTGATGCGGGCGGGCCTGCAAGGGGTCGGCTTGCGCCGGAGGACCGGGTTTGTCACAAAGGCGCGACCGAACTGCAAAGGATATCCGATGCCACGTTTCTCTGCGAATTTGGGGTTTCTTTGGACTGATCTTGGCTTGCCAGATGCGATCCGCGCAGCAAAAGCAGCGGGGTTTGAGGCGGTTGAATGTCACTGGCCCTATGCCTTCGCCACCACAGATGTCCAAGCCGCGTTGGCAGAAACAGGATTGCCAATGCTTGGGCTCAACACGCAGCGCGGCGATGTTGACGCAGGTGAAAACGGCGTCGCGGCGATCCCCGGGCGTGAGGCTGAGGCGCGGCGCTATATTGACGAGGCGATTGCCTATGCGCGCGCTATTGGTTGTGGCGCAGTCCACGTCATGCCCGGAAAAACGGACCGCTCAGACACGGCGGAGGCGGTGTTTCGACAGAATTTGCACTATGCCAGCGACCTGGCGCCGGAGTTGACGTTCCTGTTGGAGCCTTTGAACAATCGCGATGTGCCGGGCTATCATTTGACGGATATGGTTCATGCCTGTGCGACAATCGATGCGCTGGGGCGAAGCAATATCAAGGCGATGTTTGACTGCTACCATATCCAGATCATGCAAGGTGATCTGACCAAACGGATCGAGGTGTGCTTGCCCTATATCGGGCATATCCAGATTGCCGCCGTTCCTGACCGCGGAGAGCCTGATGCAGGGGAGGTAAACTACCCAGCACTTCTTCGCGCGATCGATGATCTTGGGTGGGATGGGTTTATCGGGGCAGAGTATAAGCCAAGGACCGATACCGCGGCAGGGCTTGGCTGGATGGATGCCTATCGCTAGGCGACCAACGCTTCGGCCTTCTTGAGGTCGACGGACACCAACTGACTGACGCCGAGTTCCCCCATTGTTACGCCAAACAGCCTATCCATACGCGCCATTGTCACTGCATGGTGGGTGATGATCAAAAAGCGCGTGTTCGTGCGACGGGTCATTTCATCCAGCAGATCACAGAACCGCGTGACGTTCGCGTCATCCAGCGGCGCGTCGACCTCGTCCAGCACACAGATCGGGGCAGGGTTGGCCAGGAAAACCGCGAAGATCAGGGCCAGGGCGGTCAATGTCTGCTCTCCCCCTGATAGCAGGCTGAGGGTCGACAGTTTCTTGCCTGGCGGTTGGCACATGATTTCCAGACCGGCTTCCAGCGGGTCGTCGCTTTCGACCATGACCAGCTTGGCCTCACCACCACCGAACAGATGTTTGAAGAGGACACCAAAATTTGTGTTCACCTGTTCAAACGCAGTCAGAAGGCGTTCGCGGCCTTCTTTGTTAAGGCTGGCAATCCCTGTGCGCAGCTTTGCGATTGCCGCTTCAAGATCGGACTTTTCGCCAACCAGATTGTCATGTTCTTCCTGGACTTCGCGCGCATCTTCCTCGGCACGCAAGTTTACCGCGCCCAAAGCGTCGCGTTGTCGCTTCAGTCGATTGACGTCGTTTTCAATCGCCTCGGCGCTGGGCATCTGGTCGGGCACGGCATCAAGCGTTTCCAACAGTTTTTCCGGCGTGGTTTCCTGTTCTTCCCGGATACGATCTGCTGCGGCGGTCGCACTTTCCTGCGCCGCATCAGACCGGGCTTCGGCACGGGCGCGCAACTCACGCGCCTCGGAGGCCACACGCTCCGCATCGCGCTCGGCCTGAATGGCGGCACGCTGCGCAGTTTCTGCGGTCGCAAGTGCATCTGCCGCCTCATTGCGACGGGTTTCCGCCTGCGAGATCGCTTCGACCAGTTCATCGCGCTTTTCCGCAAGTTGCGACGGAACCGACTGTGCTTCCTTCAATTCGTATTCGGAGGCTTCTTTGCGCTCCGTCAGCTCGGCAATGCGTTTTTCAGCGGTGGCAAGGCGATGCTTCCAGCCGCTGACTTCCGTGGTGATTTCCTGGGTGCGTTTCGTGCGTGCCTCGCCTTCGCGGCGCAATTCATCATGGGCGGAGCGTTTGGCCATCATGGTCATCCGCGCGGCCTCAACGGTCATCTTAATGTCTTCGACCTCTGCGCGCGCAGCCTCCAGATCGCCCAGATCCTTGACGCCAGCTTCCGCCTCGCGTTGGCGCTCGCGTGCGGCCATGGCTTCTTCTTCATAGCGGGTGACGGCCAGTTGCAGGCTTTCAACCCGACCCGCCGCAATCGACTGCTCCCCTTCGGCGCGGGACACAGCGCGGCTGGCATCGGCCATCAACCGGTCCGCTTCGCGGCGGGCATCCCGCGCAGCCTGATCGGCGCGGGTCAGGTCGGCCAATTCGCGGGTCAGCAATTCATGGGCCTGTTTCGCGCCATCGGCGCGCGCGCCCGCTTCTTCAAGGTTTTGCTTCAACTCGCCCAAACGGTTGAGCTGCTGCAGGCGCAAAGCAGCCGCAGATGGCGCATCCTCTGCCCCGGTCCTAAAGCCGTCCCAGCGCCACAGGTCGCCTTCCTTTGACACGAGCCGTTGGCCCGGAAGAAGTTCCGCCTGAAGTGCCGCGCCATCATCGGCATCTACCAGACCGACCTGGCTCATCCGGCGGGCCAGAACGCCCGGCACGGTGACGTAGCTGGTCAAAGCTGCGATACCTTCGGGCAAGGCTTGTGGCTTGGCGTAGCCGGGGAGTTGTGCCCAGCCGGTGATTTCATCGCGGTCAATCTCAGGCGCGCGCAGATCGTCGGCCAAGGCAGCGCCAAGGGCTTTTTCGTAGCCGGATTTGACCTGTACCACGTCCAGAAGCTGCGCCCCTTCGGCGGTATCGCGTTCCACCAGACGCGCCAGCGCCGTGGCTTCGGCCCGCAGCGCGTTGGCTTCCCCTTCCGCTTCTGAACGGTGCGCACGGGCGTCTGCTTCGCGGGCTTGCGCTTCGTTGCGCGCGTCATCGGCTGCGGCCAAGGCTGTGTCGGCATTTTGGGCGGCAGCCGTGGCCGCCGTCGCTGCCGCTTGTGCTGTTGTCAGCGCTTCATCAGCGGCTTGCGATTTTTCCTGCGCAAAGCTGACGGAACTGCGGGCTTTTTCGGCCTCCCCCTCATAGCGTTGGAACGTCTTTGTGGCGTCTTCCAACAACCGGTGCGCGGACTGGTGGCGCGCGGCAAGCCGGGCGACATCTTCGGTCATTTCGGACAATGCCGTTTCGCGATCTTGCAAAACAGTCGCGGCTTCACGCGCTTCGGTGGCGGCAGCATCCAGCGTTTCCGTATGCCCTTCGGCAGCCTTGGCCAATTGAGTCTGTTCCCATTCCAGACGCTCAATCGTTTCGCCGGCATCCTTGTTCAGGGACGCTTCACGCTCCATATCAAGCGCCATCTGCTCGATCCGGTTTTGCAGCGTTTCGATGGTTTGGACAGCCTGATTTTCCTGACCAGCCAACGTGTCACGCTGAACCAGAAGGCGCTGCAGGATCGCTGCTGCAACCGCTTCTTCTTCGCGCAGCGGCGGCAGTGCTTCATCGGCCTCTTCGCGCGCTTTTGCGCTGCTTCTGGCTTGCGTTTCGGCTTGGCCGGCCATTTTCGTGGCCTCGGTCAGCTCTGCGGCGGATTTAGCGCGGGTCTCGTCAGCCTCTTTCCAGCGACGATAAAGCAACATGCCCTCTGCACGCCTGAGATCGGTGCCGATTTCGCGGTAGCGCGCGGCTTGGCGGGCCTGACGGGCCAACTGCGCCAACTGGCTAGCCAATTGTTCGATCACATCATCAACGCGGGCCAAGTTGGTTTCGGCCCCGTTCAACTTTAACTCGGCCTCATGGCGACGTTGATAGAGCCCGGAAATACCGGCGGCCTCTTCCAGAATTCGGCGGCGGGCTTTTGGGCGGGCGTTGATCAGCTCGCTGATTTGCCCCTGACGGACCAAAGCCGGTGAATGCGCCCCAGTGGAGGCATCGGCAAACAACATCTGAACGTCGCGCGCCCGCACATCCTTGCCGTTGGCCTTATAGGCCGACCCTGCGTCGCGGGTGATCCGACGGATCACGTCCAAGTTGTCGAGATCGTTGAACCCGGCTGGGGCCAGACGTTCGGAATTGTCGATTTGCAGCGACACTTCGGCGAAATTTCGCGCCGGACGGGAGGCCGCACCCGCAAAGATCACATCTTCCATGCCGGAGCCACGCATGGACTTCGCACGGTTTTCACCCATCACCCAACGCAGGGCTTCAAGAAGGTTCGACTTGCCACACCCGTTCGGGCCCACGACACCGGTCAGGCCATCGGCAATGATCAGCTCTGTGGGGTCCACAAAGCTCTTGAAGCCGTTCAGTCTGAGTTTCGAAAAGCGCACGGGGGCGGGGCCTCACAGATTCGCGTCCGGGTTGTGCGATTGTTTGGAGGCGGCGGCCTCAAGTCAACGGCAAAACCCGCTATTTGGCGGCATGTTCAAGGTTATCCACAAGATGTTGCGAAAAATTGCCGAAACGTTGGGGCGCAAAAGCGGCGCGAAACCGGTCTCACATGTCGCAATCGCCCTTGACCATTTAGGGTGAGCCTGCGCACATTGATCCCACTAAGGTTCCCTAAGCTGTGCAAAGCACACAGGGGATGAAATGGGAATGTGGAATAAGTGACCCAACCAGGGGCTTCAAACCACAGCCGCCCCCGCGACTGTAAGCGGTGAGCGCCCATCCAAAAGCCACTGAGACGCCGGGCAACCGGAAGATCGGGAAGGCGGATGAAGCGTTTTGACCCGCGAGCCAGGAGACCAGCCTTGGATGTGAAACCCCCTCCCGTCGGGTGTGACGGATAAAGGAGACGACAATGGAAAAGAACGCAAAAGCGATCGCAGCGACACAAAGCCAAGCTTCTACAAATGCCGATATCATGGGCGTTGCAGGTGCTGCTTTGATCGGACTGGCCCTTTTGTTTGCAGCAGGCTTTGCACAAGCTTCTGTTTTGCACGACACAGCACACGACATGCGCCACGCCATGTCGTTCCCCTGCCACTAAGCCATGCTTAAAAAAATTGTGACCAGCGCGGTGTTCGCTGGTGTGGGAGCGGGCGTGCTTGCCGCCTTGCTGCAACTTGCGCTTGTGGTGCCGCTTATCATGGAGGCGGAGCTTTTTGAATCAGGTGCGCGTGTGCATTTCCCCGAAGGTGGCTCGCCGCAATCAGACCGTGGCGCACCGAGTGTCTGGGAAGAGCCTTTGCGCCATATCTACACGGTGGGGTTCTCGGCCGTGACCTTTACGGCTTACGCATTCTTGATGATAGCTGGCTTTTTGCTGGCCGAACGGTTTGGTCATGAGGTTACCACGCGTCGCGGCCTTTTCTGGGGTCTGTGCGGCGGTCTTGCGGTCGTGATTGCCCCTGCCATCAGCATGCCGCCAGAACTGCCCGGGGCCATCGGTGCCGAGGTTGGTCCGCGCCAGGCGTGGTACCTGTCTTGTGTCGTGCTGACCCTGATTGGGCTCAGTCAGATCGGATTGGGCACACGCGCGCGCTACATGATGACGGCTCCGGTCTTCTTGCTGGCTCCGCATCTGATCGGCGCGCCACATCTTGATACCTATTTCGGCGTCGCCCCGCCCGAACTTGCCAGCGAATTTGTGGCACGCGTCATGGGCGTCGCTTTGATTTCTTGGACTTTGTTGGGGCTGTTCGCTGCCTATTTCTGGACCCGCCCGGAGGAGACATAAATGCCTGCTAAAATTCCCGCCACCGTTGTTACAGGCTTCTTAGGAGCCGGAAAAACAACCCTGATCCGCCATATGCTGCAAAATGCGGAGGGTAAGCGGATTGCGTTGATCATCAACGAGTTCGGCGATCTGGGTGTCGATGGTGACATTCTGAAAGGCTGCGGGGATGAGACCTGCATGGAAGACGATATCATGGAGCTGTCCAATGGCTGTATCTGCTGCACGGTCGCAGATGATTTCATCCCGACCATGGAAAAGCTGTTGGCCCGCGAGGACAAGCCCGATCATATCGTGATCGAAACCTCCGGACTGGCACTGCCGCAGCCATTGGTTCGTGCATTCAACTGGCCTGAAATATCAACGCAAGTGACCGTCGACGGGGTTGTCACAGTGGTCGATGGCAAGGCTGTCAGCGACGGGCGGTTTGCCCATAACGTTGAAGCGGTTGATGCGCAGCGCAAGCTTGATGAAAACCTCGATCATGAAATGCCGTTGTCCGAGCTGTTTGAAGATCAGGTGGCCTGCGCCGATATGATCGTCGTCAACAAGTCGGACCTGCTGGGGGAAACGGAAATAGACACGCTGATGGGAACGCTCAAACAAGACAGCCGGGACGGTGTGCAGGTTGTACGCACGTCCATGGGACGGATGCCGGTTGACGTGCTGCTGGGCCAAGGCGTCGGTGCCGAGGCTGATCTGGACGCCCGCCACGAGGTCCATCACCACCATCTTGACCACGATGACGATGATCATCATGAGGACGATCACCACCACCACCATCATGACCATGATGATTTTCAGAGCTTTGTCGTCACAAGGCCAGAAATTGATGACCCGAAAGCGTTCGCTGAACAGGTCGCCGATGTGATCCGCACCCATGATATTTTGCGGCTGAAAGGGTTCGCCGCCGTTGAGGGCAAACCAATGCGGTTGACGATACAGGCGGTTGGACCGCGCGTGGATACCTATTTCGACCGGGTGTTTACAGCTGACGAGACCCGCCAAACACGGCTGGTCGTCATCGGTCAGGCTGGGCTTGATGAGGCGGCAATCACAGCGGCGCTTTTGGCATGACGCTTCAAGTGCGCAAGGCCGATCCAAAGGAACCCGGGGCAACCGCGCTATTGCAGGCAAGTCACGCGCTGATGACCTCCCTCTATCCGGCTGAGCACAATCACTACCTGGAAATTGATGAACTCTGCACGCCAGACATCTCCTTCCTGATTGTCGAAGAAGACGGAGAGGCTTTGGGCTGTGGGGCGATGGCCAACAAAGGCACCTATGGCGAATTGAAGTCGATCTTCACCGATCCAAAAGGGCGCGGCAAAGGTGTCGCGGCGCTGATCATGTCAGCCCTCGAAGCGGAAGCGACCGCGCAGAACTTGCCTGTGTTGAAGCTGGAAACCGGCGATACGCTGGATGCAGCCCACAGGCTTTACGCCCGGTGTGGCTTCACCATTTGCGAAAAATTCGGGGCCTATGATGACGGCCCTCACAGCGTTTTCATGGAAAAGCAGCTGACATGATCGGGCGCTGAGATGCATCTGCTCGCAGCAACGCCGGGTGCGATTGATGACGGCAAGGAACCCGTCGATCTGGGCCAGACCCCTGCAGATGTCGTGTTCATCTCAGCCGCCGATACAGAGCTTGCTGCCCTCTCAGCGGCACGTTCGGAAAGCCCGGAAGGCACATCGCTTCCCAGTTTGCGCCTTGCCAGCCTGATGCATCTGATGCACCCGATGTCAGTCGATTTGCATATCGATGACTGCGCGGCCCGTTCAAAACTGGTCGTTGCGCGGGTACTAGGTGGGTCCGGCTACTGGAAATACGGGCTGGAGCAATATGCCGCGCGATTGCACGAAGCGGGTGTGCCCTTCGCCGCGCTTCCGGGGGATGACAAGGACGATCCGGAGCTGCGCGGCTTGTCGACGGTTGCACCTGAAGATTACGACGCCCTGTGGTCATACCTCGTTGAAGGAGGCCCGCAAAATGCGGCTGGGCTCCTGGAATATTGCCAGGCAATGCTTGAGGGGGGAGAGAAGCCGCAAGCGGCCAGTCCCTTGCTGCGGGCCGGGCTTTACTGGCCCGGCAGCGGTGTAGCTGATCTTGAAACGTTGCGTGAGCATTGGACCGATGGCGCGCCGGTCGTCCCGCTGGTCTTCTACCGCGCGCTAGTCCAAGGCGCGGGCTTGCACCCGATCAACCGCCTGGTCAAAGCAGTTTTGCGTGAAGGCCTGAACCCGATGCCCATATTTGTGGCATCGCTCAAGGATGCGGTCAGCCAGGCGACGCTGGCGCGCCTGTTTGGCGCAGCTCCGCCCGATGTGATCCTGAACATGACCTCTTTTGCCGTGGGCTCCCCCCATAGCGACGATCCGGAAGCGCAAAACCCGCTGGCCGCCGCGACCGCCAATGCCGCGCCGGTTTTTCAGGTGGTCTTGGCCTCCTCCACAGAACAGGCGTGGGACGAAGGGGCCACTGGTCTATCTGCGCGCGATATCGCGATGAATGTCGCCCTGCCAGAGGTCGATGGCCGCATCCTCAGCCGCGCAGTCAGCTTCAAGGGAGAAGCGTTCTTTGACGAGGCGACGCAATGCCCGATTGCCACCTATCGCGCACGCGGCGACCGGATCAGTTTTGTCGCTTCCCTTGCCGCCAATTGGGCGCGCCTGCGCAAAACTGAGGTCAAGGCTCGCAAAGTTGCACTGATCCTGGCAAATTACCCCAACAAAGACGGCCGACTTGCGAACGGGGTCGGTCTCGACACGCCAGCGGCCACGGTTCATGTGATGGACCTTTTGAAAAACGCAGGATTTGCATGCAGTGTTCCGGATGATGCCAAATCCTTGATGGACCAGATCATGGCCGGGCCGACCAATTGGCTGACAGATCGCGCCGAGACCGAGGGCGGGGAAATCCTGACCCTTGAAGACTACAAAGCGGCCTATGCCAAATTGCCCTATGACGTGCGCGCGCAAATCGAAGACCGCTGGGGTCCTCCCGAGAATGACCCATTCTTCTTGGCAAAAATACCTACTCCCACAGAGGCAAACGGCGCAGGTTTCAAGCTTTCCGTGCATCGTTTCGGACATGTAGTTGTGGGACTGCAACCCGCGCGCGGCTATAATATTGATCCGACCGAGACGTATCATTCCCCCGACCTCGTCCCGCCCCACAACTATCTGGCGTTCTATTTCTGGCTGCGGCATGCATTTGGGGCGCATGCGTTGGTCCATATGGGCAAACATGGCAATCTGGAATGGCTGCCCGGCAAGGCGCTGGCGCTCAGCGAGGCATGTCTGCCCGAAGCGGTGATGGGGCCCATGCCCCATATCTATCCGTTTATCGTTAACGATCCCGGCGAAGGCACGCAGGCCAAGCGGCGCGCGCAGGCTGTGATTATCGACCATTTGACCCCGCCGCTGACACGCGCGGAAACCTATGGACCGCTGCGCGATCTCGAAGCGCTGGTTGATGAATATTACGAGGCCGCGGGTGTTGATCCCAGGCGCATCGATCTGCTGCGAAAAGAAATCCTCAGCCTGTCCGCGACAACTGGCCTGACCGAAGATATCGGCATGACAGGGGCGGATGCTGACGGCGATCTGGCCAAGCTGGATGCATATCTGTGTGAGTTGAAAGAGGCGCAGATCCGGGACGGGTTGCACGTGTTCGGACAGTCCCCAAAGGATGATCTGGAACGCGACCTGGCGATAGCGCTGGTGCGGGTGCCGCGCGGTGACGGCAAGGGAGGTGATGCGTCGCTGATCCGCGCGCTGGCGCGTGATTGCGGCATCGGGCCGGAATTTGACCCGCTGGATTGCGACATGGCTGCTCCTTGGGACGGGCCGAGGCATAAGTTTCTGCAGGCTGCTGGTGGAGAAGATGATGTCTGGCGCAGCTGTGGTGATACGGTTGAGCGGTTGGAAAAACTGGCGCAATTGGCGCTTCAATGGTCAGAGACCCCTCAATATTTCACCCATACCGCCGCGGTGCTGGAAGAAATACATGCACGCGTCCTACCGGCAGTCAGATCCTGTGGTCCGTCCGAGGGGGCGGGGCTTCTCACCGCCCTGTCAGGGCAATTCGTCGCCCCGGCACCTTCCGGTGCGCCGACCCGTGGGCGCTTGGATGTTCTGCCGACGGGGCGAAATTTCTATTCGGTCGACAGCCGTGCAGTCCCCACGCCAACTGCTTGGACCTTGGGTTGGAAATCTGCCAACCTCTTGATCGAAAAGCACCTGCAGACCCATGGTGACTGGCCGCGCACCATGCTTTTGACCGCTTGGGGCACGGCAAATATGCGCACAGGTGGTGATGACATCGCGCAATGTCTTGCCCTGATGGGTGTTAAGCCGAAATGGGACAGCGCAAACCGCCGCGTCACCGGGTTTGAGATCTTGCCGCAGGGGGTTTTGGGGCGTCCACGCGTTGACGTCACTTTGCGCATATCCGGGTTCTTCCGTGATGCTTTCCCGCAGCAAATTGCACTCGTTGACAGTGCCGCGCGGGCGGTCATGGCCTTGGACGAGCCTGACGAGCTGAACCCGGCTGCAGTGCGTTTCCGATCAGAAGGGGACAGCGCGCGTGTCTATGGTTCCAAACCCGGGGCGTATGGTGCCGGTCTGCAAGCGATGATCGACGAACGGCTCTGGGCGGACAAGGCTGACCTGGCCGAAGCCTATCTGGAATGGGGCAGCTACGCATACGGCAAAGACCATGAAGGCGACCAACGCAAAGACGCCTTCAAAACCCGCCTTGGACAAACCGAAGCAATTGTTCAAAACCAGGACAATCGCGAACATGATATCCTCGACAGCGATGACTACTACCAGTTTGAAGGCGGTGCAGCTGCGGCGGTGTCTACGCTGCAGGGTCAGGATCGAGTAGTTTATCACAACGACCATTCCCGACCCGAACGTCCCGTTATTCGCACCTTGGATGACGAGATCGGGCGCGTCGTGCGGTCGCGTGTGGTCAATCCCAAATGGATCGAGGGCGTCAAACGGCACGGCTACAAAGGCGCGTTCGAGATGGCCGCGACACTGGATTACCTATTCGCGTTTGCCGCGACGACCGGGGCTGTCAAAAACCACCATTTCGACCTCGTGCATCAAGCGTTTCTGGAAGACGAGGACACGCGCGCCTTTATCGAAGACAACAATGCGCCAGCCTTGCGGGAAATGGCGGAGCGCTTGAACGAGGCGATTGAGCGGGGCCTTTGGGTGCCGAAATCCAACTCAGCGCGCGCATTGCTTGATCAACTGCGCGACGGCGCGCCGCTTGCATCAAACCTGTCAGACGGGCAGGGTAATTCATCGACACATACGGGAGCAGACCATGAGCAATGAGACCCCAGAGGATCTGGATCGCCACGCCTCCAAAATGGCCAAGAAGAAGGCCGCGCGCGACAAGATCATGGCCACCAAGACTGAAAAACGCGGGCTGGTGATCGTCCATACCGGCAAAGGCAAAGGCAAAAGCTCTGCCGCGTTCGGGATGATTTTCCGTTGCATTGCCCATGACATGCAATGCGCCGTTGTACAGTTCATCAAAGGCGGGATGAGCACCGGGGAACGCGACCTGATCCTTGGCAAGTTTCAGGACACCTGCAGTTTCTATACGATGGGCGAAGGCTTCACTTGGGAAACGCAGGACAAGTCCCGTGATATCGAAATGGCCTCGGCCGCGTGGGAGAAGGCGAAAGAGCTGATCCGAGACCCCGCAAATACCATGGTTTTGCTGGACGAGATCAACATCGCGCTGCGCTACGATTATATCGGTATCAATGAAGTGGTCGCGTTTCTGGTCGAGGAAAAACCCGAAATGACCCATGTTGTTCTAACTGGTCGCAACGCCAAAGAAGAACTTATCGAGATCGCTGACCTTGTCACCGAGATGGAACTGGTCAAACATCCGTTCAGGTCCGGCATCAAAGCGCAGATTGGTGTGGAGTTCTGAGACAAAAACCGGGGGGATCAAATGCAAGCGATGATGATGCACCGCAACATGAAAGTTGCGGATATACTGACCTTCGCTGCTGAAATTCATCCAACCGGGGAAATTGTGTCGCGCCGAACCGAAGGCGACCTGCACCGCACCACCTATGCAGATACCGCGAAACGGGTCGCGCAGCTGGCCCATGGGCTGGT
Organism: uncultured Litoreibacter sp.; assembly: GCA_947493265.1. GTDB lineage: Bacteria > Pseudomonadota > Alphaproteobacteria > Rhodobacterales > Rhodobacteraceae > Litoreibacter. The sequence goes on from CANLQL010000002.1 coordinate 13,883, forward strand.
GGCTCTGGGCATGACGCCGGGCGACCGGATCGCGACACTGGCCTGGAACGGCTACCGCCATTTTGAGTTGTATTACGCGATCTCCGGTGCCGGGGGTGTATGCCACACAATCAACCCGCGCCTGTCCCAGGAACAAATGCTTTATATTGTTGGGCATGCCGACGACAAAGTTCTGTTTGTTGATCTGACCTTCGTGCCCATGATTGAGGCCTTGGCCGACCAACTGCCGCCTGATTTGCGGTTCGTTTTGATGACAGACAAGGCCCACATGCCGGATAGTGCGGTCGCGTTTCTGTGCTACGAGGACTTGCTGGACGGTCATCCAACCCAGTTCGAATGGCCTGATATCGACGAAAACGATGCAGCCGGTCTGTGCTATACGTCTGGGACGACGGGCAATCCCAAAGGGACGCTGTTTTCCCACCGCTCCATGGTTTTGCACGCGATGAGCGTGGCGATTGCCTTGCCAAAAGCTCTGAACCAGTCATCCCGTATCTTGCCGGTTGTGCCGTTGTTCCACGTCAATGCCTGGGGTCTGCCCTATGCTGCACCACTGACGGGCGCGTCGCTGATTTTTCCGGGACCCGCCTTGGATGGTGAAAGCTTGTTCAACTTGATGGACGCGGAAAAAGTCTACTCTGCGTGGGGTGTTCCAACGGTTTGGTTGGGTTTGCTTGGCCAGATAGAGGCCGAGGGTCGCATCCCTGATGGGTTGGGTGATGTGGTGATCGGCGGCTCTGCAGCGCCGCGGTCGATGATTGAGGCGTTTGAAGCCAAGGGCATCAATGTGTGCCACGCCTGGGGCATGACAGAGATGAGCCCGGTTGGCACGCAAGGCAACCTGACACCGCATCTGGAAGACTTGCCGCTGGAAGACCGGTTGAACATCAAATCCAAGCAAGGGCGGCGCATCTTCGGGGTTGATCTGAAAATCGTGGATGAGGCGGGCGTGGCGCTGCCCCATGACGGCCAAACCTCCGGGGAGCTTTACGTGCGCGGGAATACCATCGCGTCAGGCTATTTCAACAACCCGGACGCCACCGCTGACGCCTTGGACAGCGACGGTTGGTTTGGTACCGGGGACATGGCGACGATTGACGGGGATGGGTATTTGACGATCACGGACCGGGCAAAGGATCTGATCAAGTCGGGTGGTGAATGGATCAGCTCCCTTGATCTTGAAAACGCGGCGATGGCGCATCCTTGCGTGGCGAATTGTGCGGTGATTGCCGTGCCACATGCCAAATGGGATGAGCGGCCGCTATTGGTCGTGGTTCCGGCCGACGGCCAGCAGGTCGACAAAGCGGAGCTTCTGGCGCTTCTGGGCAAGCAGTTTGCGAAGTGGCAAGTGCCGGATGACGTGGTTTTCACCGACGCGTTGCCGCTAACCGCGACGGGTAAAATCTCCAAACTGACATTGCGGGCGATCTACGCAGATCACGTTCTGCCCGATGCCTAAGGCAACGCTTCAACCGGGCTTTGAAGCGGTTTCACGCTGGTTTGAGATCAGTCAGGCGCAGATCGATGCGTTTGCGGAGGTGACGCAAGATAAGCAGGCGTTGCATCTTGATCCCGACTACGCCGCACAGACGCCGTTTGGGGGTACGATTGCGCATGGGTTTTTGACGTTGTCGATGCTGTCCGCGATGGCCTACGACGCGATGCCTGACACGGTCGGGGACGAGCTTAGCGTGAATTACGGGTTCGATCGGATCAGGTTTTTGTCGCCGGTTCGGTCAGGCGCCCGCCTGCGGGGCAAATTTGTTTTGGACAGTCGCGACTGGGTGGACGAAACTACGGTCGCGCTGCTGTGGTCGGTCACAATAGATATCGACGGCCAGGACAAGCCCGCCTTGGTCGCGGCATGGCGCAACCGGTTATATTTTGAAGGGAAAGACTGAGCATGGATTTAGGTGTCAGCGACAAGGTCAGACCTTTGATCGACAAGGTGCGCGAAATGGTGGAGACCGAGATCGCACCGCTTGACGCAGAATATGACAGCGAGGTTGGCAAGCACCCGTCCGGCGACAGGTTTCAGCACACTGATCGCCAGCTGGAGATTTTGAACGGGTTAAAGGATCTGGCGAAATCGCGGGGGCTTTGGAATTTCTGGCTGACCGACAGCGACAAGGGTTATGGGCTTTCCACGGTTGAATACGCCTATTTGGCCGAAGAAATGGGCAAGGTCGGCATCGCGGCAGAGGTATTTAATTGCAATGCGCCCGATACCGGCAACATGGAAGTGTTTGAGCGTTACGGCACACAAGCCCACAAAGACCGCTGGCTGGCGCGGCTATTGGAAGGCGAAATTCGTTCTGCCTACCTTATGACGGAGCCGCAAGTTGCGTCTTCGGATGCGACGAATATCGCGCTCAGCGCGGTGCGTGATGGGGATGACTGGGTGCTCAACGGGGAGAAATGGTGGGCGTCAGGGGCGGGTGATCCGCGCTGCGCGGTCTACATCGTGATGACCTGCACAAACCCGGACGCAGACAAGCATGCGCGCCATTCAATGTTTGTCGTGGATGCCGCCAGCCCCGGCATTGACGTTTTGCGCCCGATGCATGTGTTTCACCATGATGATGCGCCACACGGGCATATGCATATTCGCTTCACCGATGTGCGCGTGCCGGCTGCTGATCTGATCCTTGGGGAAGGTCGGGGTTTCGAAGTGGCACAGGGGCGTCTTGGACCGGGGCGTATCCATCACTGTATGCGTGCCATCGGTCAGGCCGAACGCGCCTTGGAATTGATGACAAAGCGCGCGCTTAGCCGGGAAGCTTTCGGTAAAAAGCTCGCCGATCTTGGCGCGAATTACGACATCATCGCCAATGCCCGTATGGAGATTGAACAAGCCCGGCTTCTTTGCCTGAAAGCCGCGTGGATGATGGACACCAAGGGGGTCCGTGAAGCGCAGCCTTGGATCAGTCAGATCAAGGTCGTGGCCCCGTTGATGGCGTTGAAAGTCGTTGATGAAGCGATGCAAATGCATGGCGCGGGGGGCATCTCGCAAGACCAGCCTTTCGCGAAAATGTGGACCCATCTGCGTACGCTCAGGCTTGCGGATGGTCCTGATGCCGTGCACCGGCGCCAAGTTGCGCGGGCGGAGTTGCGAAAATACTCCAATGAACGCAGATGAGCGTCGACGATCTGGATATTGATGCCGTCCGCAACTGGGTGGATGGTCGATTGGACGGGTTTGACACTGTCACCGGGGTTCACAAGTTTGACGTGGGCCAGTCAAACCCGACCTACAAGATCGAAACCCCGGCAGCGGTTTACGTCTTGCGGCGCAAACCGCCGGGCAAACTGTTGAAATCTGCCCATGCCGTAGACCGGGAATTTCGGGTCCAGTCCGCTTTGGCCGATACCGATGTGCCCGTTTCACGAATGCATCTTCTGTGTGAAGAGGACGAGGTTATCGGTTCCGCCTTCTACATCATGGACTTTATCGACGGCGTGACTTTTCGTGACCCGGCTTTGCCGCAACTTTTGAAAGAGCAACGCTCGGTCATCATGGATGAGATGAATCGGGTCCTATGCGCCATCCACCGGGTAAACATTCATGCCAACGGGTTGTCAGATTTCGGGGCACCCGGGGCCTATTACAAGCGCCAGTTGCTGAGGTGGACTAGTCAGTACCGATCCTCTGTGGATACAGAGATTGCGGATATGGAGGACTTGATCACCTGGCTGTCGGCCAATGTTCCGAAAGAAGATGGGTTGCAAACGCTGGTTCACGGGGACTTCCGGATCGACAACCTGCTGTTTGATCCAGACAATTTGCGCTGCGTTGGCGTTCTGGATTGGGAATTGTCGACATTGGGTCATCCAAACGCTGATCTGGCCGGGCTGATTATGCAATGGCAATTGCCCGCAGGCGAAGAAGGGCGCGGATTGGCGGGCATTGACCGGGTTGCAAACGGCCTGATGTCGGATCGCAGTTTCATCGCCACGTATTGCGCACGAATGTCACAGCCCGGCATCCCGGATTTCCGCTTCTATCTGGCGTTTGCCTTCTTCCGGATGGCTGCCATCTTGCAAGGTGTGAAAGCCCGCGCGCTGCTTGGCAACGCCTCGAACCCTGCACAAGCACTTAAGCTGGGTGCCTATGTGCCGGTCTATGCGCGGCTTGGTCTGGACGCGATCCGCTATGGATAAAGGTGGGTTGCAAGGCAAAGTCGTTTTGATCACCGGAGCGGCCAGCGGCTTCGGCGCAGATGCCGCATGTCGATTTGCGAAACAAGGGGCGCGGCTTGCGCTTTGTGATCTCAAAGGCGACGCGCTTGCGGCGGTCTGCGCGCCATTGATCGAAGATGGCACGCATGTTGAGTTTGCATTGGTTGATGTCAGCGACCCCGATCAGGTTGCGCAGTTTCACGAAAACGTCGTCTCTGCGTTTGGTCGCATCGATATCGCAATTAATAACGCCGGAGTCGCCCATGATCTGACGCCGTTGCCCGAGCTGTCCATTGCCGAGTTCGATCGGGTCTTTTCGGTCAATGCGCGGGGCGTCTTTCTTGGATTGAAGGCGCAAATCCCGATCATGGTGGCCCAGAAGGGCGGGGTGATCTTGAACATTGCTTCTGCCGCAGGTCTTGTTGGGGCAGGCCAGTTGTCAGCCTATGCAGCCTCCAAACACGCTGTGGTTGGTCTGACCCGCTCAGCCGCAGATGAATGCGCGCGACACGACATCAGGATCAACGCGCTTTGTCCCTCTTTCGCGCAAACGCCGCTTTTTGACGACATGGCAGAGCATTTTTCGAAACGACAGGATATTGATGCGTGCCAGGTTGAACGCAAAATAACGCAGCGCAGTCTGATGGGGCGTTTGGCGACCTCCCAAGAAGTGGTGGACGCGATGGTCTGGCTTTGCAGTCCGCAAAACAGCTTCATGACAGGGCAGGCGATTGCACTTGATGGCGGATTGACCGCGATCTGACCTAAGATTTGATCGGCCGGATCAGTCCCTCCTGGGCGACGCTGGCAATCAAGTCTCCGGATTGGGAATAGATCAGACCCCGGTTAAACCCTCGCGCGCCGCCAGCGAAAGGCGCGTCCATCGCATACAGGTGCCAATCGTCGAACTGCACCGGTTTGTGGAACCAAATCGCGTGATCCAAACTGGCCGTCATCGTGTTGCCCGTGAACCAGCTTTCGCCATAAGGCCGCATCGCAGATCCAAGAAGATACATGTCAGACGCATAGGCCAGCAGGCATTGATGCTTCCAGATCGGCACATCGACCTTGCGCCCGATGCGAAACCAGACCGCGTTTTCATCCGACGCTGTGCTGTCGTCAAATTTGTCGTATGGCGTCACCTCGCGCAGCTCAATTGCGGAGGGGCGCAGATATTCCTCGCGCCGGGCGGCTGGAACCTTGTCCACTTCCTTCAAGCGCTGGGCTGCACGGTCTGGCAACGCGTCTGGTTGGGGCACTTCCGGCGCGGGGTGTTGATGGGCCGGGCTTTCCTCATCGATATGAAACGACGCGGCGAGGTTGAAAATCTGGCGACCATGCTGGATTGCCACCACGCGCCGGGTGGTGAAGCTGCCCCCATCGCGTGCGCGATCAACTTCATAAATCACCGGGATCGATGGATCGCCGGGGCGCAAGAAATATGCGTGCAGGGAATGGCAGGCACGGCCATCGACTGTGTGATAGGCCGCCGCCAGCGCTTGAGCGACGACCTGACCGCCAAAAATGCGTCTGCTGGTCTCACCGCCGGTGCCGACACCGCGAAACAGGTTGTCTTCCAGAGGCTCGATATCAAGCAGGTCCAGAAGGACTTGTACCGGATCACTCATGAAGTCTGGCCTTGTTCGCCCAACGCCCGTGTCTGGCTGACGGTCATGCCGGTCGACAGCACTTCGTCATCCAATGTCAGCTCAATCACCGCGAGTGTTCTTGCGTCTTTCGCGCGGGCAAAGGCGTCGGCAAAATCTTCGGTGCGGGTGACGGTTTCACCGTGCCCGCCATAGGCACGGGCAAGGGCGGCAAAATCAGGATTGGCCAACATCGTGCCACTGACCCGACCGGGATAGATTTTTTCCTGGTGCATCCGGATGGTGCCGTATTTGCCGTTGTTGACGACGACAACTATCACCGCGGCATCATGTTGGATGGCGGTCGACATCTCGTTCAAGGTCATCTGAAAACAACCGTCGCCTGCAAGGCAGATAACGTCGCGATCCGGGTGGTGCAGCTTGGCGGATATCGCTGCCGGAAATCCATAACCCATACTGCCCGAGGTCGGGGCCAGCTGCGTGCCATGGCCTTTGTAGCGGAAGTAGCGATGCAGAAAGGCAGCGTAGTTTCCCGCCCCATTGGTCAGGATCGCGTCACTGGGCAGATTGTCCGACAGCCAAGGGACGATCTGTTCCATCTTCACAGGGCCGGGCGTTTCAACCGGCGTTTGCCAGTTTTCAAAGTCGCTGCGCGCTTGCCCCGTCCAGTCGTCCCAGGCAACGCCCGAAGGTTTGCTCAGCGCGCAAAGCTGTTCCAGCATGGAGGCACTGCTGGCAGCAATTGCCAGATCGGGGTGGTAGACATGGCCGGGTTCGTCCGGGTCGGGATGCACATGCAGAAGCGTTTTGTCATGGGCAGCGGGGTCGATCAGCTCGTACCCGCCGGTGGCGATATCGCCAAGCCGAGCGCCCAAGACCAACAGGCAATCTGCGTCCTGCAACCGCTGTGCCAGTTTCGGGTTCATGCCAACGCTCAGATCGCCGGCATAATTCGGATGTGAATTGTCCAGATAATCCTGCCTGCGAAACGGAACTGTAACTGGCAGGTTGAACGTCTTGGCGAAAGTTCCTAGCGCGTCGGCGGCAGCTTGCGACCAGCCCGGTCCGCCTGCGATGACCAGCGGGCGGTCTGCTTTGCAAAGGCGTTTGGCAATCTCAAGCGCGTCGCGATGCGTTGCGGTCTGGCTGGCAACGCGGGCTTTGGGCCGTTTCGGGGCATCGCTGCGCGCCGACAGCATATCTTCGGGCAAGGCCAACACGACCGGACCGGGGCGGCCAGATTGCGCGATCTGGAACGCCCGCGCGATATATTCCGGCAATCGGTCGGTCTCGTTGATTTCGGCCACCCATTTTGCCAAACCGCCAAACATCTGTCGGTAGTCGACTTCTTGAAAAGCTTCTCGGTCGCGGTGGCCGCGCGCGATCTGTCCCACGAACAGGATCATCGGCGTGCTGTCTTGATGGGCGATATGAACCCCGGCAGAGGCATTGGTGGCCCCCGGGCCGCGCGTAACAAATGCCACACCGGGCCGACCGGTCAGCTTGCCATGCGCTTCGGCCATCATCGCGGCGCCGCCTTCCTGACGGCATACGATATTGGCAATGCCACTTTCATGAAGCCCGTCCAACGCCGCCAGAAAGCTTTCACCGGGAACAGAGAAGACCCGCTCAGCCCCCTCGGCCTTCAGCTGATCTGCGAGGATTTTTCCGCCATGTCTGTCGGCCATTGCCTGCCCTATCTTCTTGAATTGGTCGATCAAAGCCTATTCATTCTACGTGGATGATCGCAATGCAATGGCAAAGCACATGCAGCAGGGGGCAGGCGGGAATGACCGAGGCTAAATCCAAGACGCAAACCGTGCGTGAACGGCTCGATCCGTCGCGTGTCGACGCGCTCAATACGCTGTTGCATCTGGAAGATATCGCGCCACATCCCTTTGCCCATCAGGTCTATTTCTGGGACGTGCATCCGGCAAGCGCGTTGGGCCGGGATGGTCATCCGAAAACCGGCGGGCTTATCCCGGATATGGGTTTGCCGCGCCGCATGTGGGCAGGTGGGCGTCTGCGGTTTCACGCAGCGTTGCGACTGGGTGAGTTGGCTGAAAAGCGATCAAAACTTGGATCAGCAGAGCGGAAAGTGGGGCGATCCGGACCGTTGGCGTTGATCACGTTGATGCATGAGGTGCACCAGGACGGCCAGCTTATCGTGGAAGAGGAGCAAGACCTAGTTTATCTGCCTGATCCCGATCCGCAGGCTGAAAAGCCAAAGGCACCCGCAGCACCCGATTTGGCGGATCATGTCACCGGGCGGCAGTTTTCCACGACAGATCTGTTTCGGTATTCGGCGCTGACATTCAACGGGCACCGGATTCACTATGATCGGGAGTATTCGCAACAGGTTGAGGGGTATCCAGGGCTTGTCGTCCATGGCCCGTTGCTGGCCCAGTGTCTGATGCTTCAGGCGGAAGAAATACTTGGTGAATTGTGCGCTTTTGATTTTCGCGCCACGGCCCCACTGTTTGATTTTGAAACGGCTGAATTCTGTGCTCGCAAAGACGGTGCCGGTCTTGAGATGTGGGTGCGCGGTCCCGATGGGCGGCAGTGTATGCGGGCGCAGGCGCGCTAACGCAACGAGGCTTCCACGCGGAAGCTTTCGGGGATGGCGTTGTGGCCTGTCAGGATCAGGTCCGCCATGACTTCCCCGACTTTTGGGGCCATCCCGAAGCCGATTTTGAACCCGCCATTCGCGATGAACATGTCCGGATTTTGGGGATGTGCGCCCAGCATTGGGGCGCGGCTGCGGGCACGGGGTCTGACACCGGCCCATCTACTCAAAATCTTGGCATTTTCCAAAACGGGGAAGGCGCGCATCGCGCGGGCGTAGACTTCGTCAAGTTGAACATCTGTGCTGGTTGGGTCCTGCCACGTCGTTTCACTGGTTGATCCGACGGCGACCGTGCCGTCGCTGTGGGGCACGATATGTAGCGCATCTGCAAAAAGTTGCGGTGCGTTGCGCGCGTCATAGTCCAGCAGCAGCGCCTGTCCTTTCACACCGTTTCCGACCGGTTGATCAAGTTCAGCGCTGAGCTTGCGCAATCCTTCATACCCGGTTGCGTCAACGACGATACCAGCACGGAGTGGGGTTTCCGTTGCAAATTCGCAGTCAGAGTTCTCAAGCGCTTTCGCAAGACACGTAACGGCCATCCGTGGATGGATGCGCGCGCTTAGTGTGTCATGAATCACTTGGCCGGTGGTTGATTTCGGACACCATACACCGTGTATGTCCGCATCTTCGATTGTCCAGTTGGCCTGTCCGGCCCAAAGGGTTTTCGCATTGTCAGTACGGGTTTTGGCCAGTTGAAGCGTCTTTTCGTCATTAATTGGCTGCAAGCGCCCGCTGCGCACATAGCCCGAAGGCTGGCCGGAGATCGCCTCCACCTCGTCCCAGAAAGACTGCGCCATCAGCAGGCTTTCGAACTGAAACTGCTTCTTGTCGTTCCAGTTTTCAGGCGTGTGCGGTGCCAGCGCGCCAACGATCCCACCGCTGGCCCCTGCGCCGATCTCGCGCGTTTCAACCACCGTGACCCGCGCGCCTTTGCGCAGGCAGGACCAGGCAACCGACAGGCCAAATATCCCGGCACCCAGTACGGTGATTTCAGGCGTAGACAAATGCGGACTCCTTGCTCAATGTCGCGCGGGACAGACGATCTTTCAGGTATGTAGGGCAAAGCCAATTGGCAGACCAGCAAGCAGATATAGAATGGCGTGACGGCGGGACGCCGGTTTCGACCCGGTTTGACGATCCGTACTACTCGCTTGCCGGTGGTTTGGATGAAACACGGCATGTGTTTCTGGCGGGCAATGACCTGCCTGGGCGGTTCCGCGACGGGTTTCACATTGCAGAGCTTGGTTTTGGTACAGGTTTGAGCCTTCTGACCGCGCTGGACGCATTCCGGGTCAGTGGTGTCAGTGGGAAGTTAGTGTTTACCAGCTTTGAAGTCTTCCCAATGACATCTACAGAAATGGCCCGCGCCTTGGAGCCTTTCGCGCAATTGGATGCGGATTTTCTGATTGACGGGATAGCACGCGGTGCGACGCAGATCGAAACAGATCAATTGCAATTCACGTTGATCACAGGTGATGCACGCCAAACCTTGCCTGTGTGGGAAGGCCAGGCGGATGCCTGGTTTCTGGACGGGTTCAGCCCGGCCAAGAATCCGGAACTTTGGGAGCCTGCATTGATGCAAGAGGTTGCGCGCCATACAGCGCCGGGGGGCAGTTTCGCGACCTATACTGCGGCTGGCTTTGTAAGGCGCGCTTTGCAGGAGGCCGGGTTCGAGGTCGCCCGGATCAAAGGCTTCGGGCGAAAGCGCCACATGAGCCACGGGTGGCTGCGATGACCCAGACCAACAATCGTGCAGGTATCTTGTTGATGGTCGCAACGACCTTCGTATTTGCGATGCAGGACGGGATTTCCCGACATCTGGCGAGCGAATATAACGTGATGATGGTGGTGATGATCCGCTACTGGTTCTTTGCGGCATTCGTGATGGCTGTGGCCAGTCGCAAAGCCGGGGGCTTACGCGCCGCTGCGCGCACCAAACAACCGATCTTGCAATCCGTGCGTGGTGCACTTCTGGCGTTTGAAGTCTGCGTCATGGTTCTGGCGTTCACGCTGTTGGGCCTTGTGGAAAGCCTCGCGGTTTTTGCAGCTTACCCCCTGCTTGTGGCAGCCCTGTCTGGCCCGATATTGGGGGAGCAGGTCGGTTGGCGTCGCTGGGCGGCGATTGCGGTGGGCTTCATCGGCATTCTGGTGATTTTGCAACCGGGCTACGCGGTGTTTTCCCCCTATGCGCTGATCGCCGTCACGTCTGCGCTGATGTTCGCAGTCTATTCGCTTTTGACACGCTATGCGGCGCGGCTGGACAGCACGGCGACCAGCTTCTTCTGGACGGGCACCGTGGGCGCGGTTGTTATGACCTTGTCGGGCATTTGGTTTTGGGAACCTATGTCAGGCCCGGACAGTTTGTGGATGGCGGTGTTGTGCGTAACAGGCGCGATTGGCCATTGGCTGTTGATCCGCTGCTATGAGATCGCGGAGGCCAGTGTTGTCCAGCCCTTCGCTTATCTGCAATTGGTTTTCGGCACGGCGGTCGGGATTTTCGTGTTCGGGGAAGTCTTACAGCTTAATGTTGCCATCGGGGCCGCAATCGTCGTGGGCGCTGGCCTGTTTACCTTGTGGCGCGCGCGCCAGCTGGAGGATTAGCGTTTCAGTTCGGCCAACAGGTTCTGTGTGGGCACCACACCGCTTAGTCGAGCACGATAGGGACCGAAGCTTTCCGTGACCCGCATGACGTAATTCCGTGTCTCCCGAAACGGAATATGTTCGATCCAATCGATCACATCGACATTGCTTGCGCGCGGATCGCCGTATTCTCGCATCCAGCGGTCGGCGCGGCTTGGACCGGCATTGTAAGCCACCGACATCAAAACCGGGTTGCCAGCATAACGCCGGGACAGTTCTGCCAAAAACGCGGTGCCGAGCGTTGCGTTATAGACCGGATCGGTCAAAAGCCTGCCGCGCGAATAGGTCAGGCCCACCGATTTCGCGGTTTCCTTCGCAGTGGCGGGCATCAATTGCATCAAGCCGCGTGCGCCAGCGCCTGACACGACGATCGGGTCAAACTCGCTTTCCCGCCGGGCAATTGCCAAGGCAAATTCTTGGGCCACAGGGATGTTCATGCCAGCGGGTGTCGCAAGCGGGAAGTAGCTTTTGTAAATCTCATAACCTTGCCGCGCCGCTTGTTTGGAGATCATCAGCGCGATATGCGGCTCGTCCATATCAAGGGCCATCGTCGCCAATTGCCCGAGGCCTTGGCGGGTTTGCGTCTCGCCCAGATGGACAAGGAAACGTTCCGCCAGATTGGATTGCCCGGCCGCGTAAAGCTGCATCGCCGCTGAGAAGACAGAGCTTTTGGTGAAAGCAGCCTGTTTCCAGTCGCCAAATTGTTCTGTCCCGGTCATGGAACTGTCAGGCGACAGCCCGGCTTTTTGGGCTGCCAGTTGTCCGTAGAAGCTGGATTGGAACCGCGCGCCATAACCGTAGGCTTCTGCCGCTTTGTCAGTTTGCCCAGCCGCCTCGTAGGCGCGGCCCAGCCAGTAGCCGGCGCGTCCAAGGGATATTGGCGTCTCGACGGCGGCCAGGAACTTGTTGAAATGCTCAACCGCGGTGTCAGGTTGGTTCAATTTGCGCAGTGCAATAAAGCCCGACAGCCATTCCAGATCAGCGTAGTTGGAGCCACTGGTCAGATGGTGGTTCGCGGCCAGCTCATAGGCCAGTTTTGGGCGGCGGTCGCGCATCATTTCGCGCGCCAAGGACCGCCTGCGATTGGACCATTCCTGCGGCTGGCCAAGCGTTTCAGCAGATTTCGATTGCGCCTGCAGTATTTCAAGCGCCCCAACCGTACGCCCCTTGCGGGACCGCCAGGCAAAGCGTTCATAGGCAAGACCAGGATCGTTCTTCAGGGCTGCAGGTACGGCCGCGATCAGGTCATCGACGCCTTTTTCATTATTGCGAAGCGCCAAACGGGCTTCCGCCAATCTGTGCCAGCCTTTGTCTACCAGCGGGTACATGCGTTTCGCGGCGACGGCATTGCCACGCCACAAAAGCATATCCAATCGGTCTTCGTGCAGGTCTTTGATCGTCAGGCCATTGCGCTGGGTAAAGGCGTTATGTTCCGCCTCGTTCATGTTGAAAGTCAGCCAGCCACGCTTGATCTCGCGGGCGGCCTCGACAGATCTGTCGGTGCGCAGATATGCCTCGGCCAGCCGAAGCGAGCCTGTGCCTGTACGCGGGATATAGCCGTCAAAGAACGCAAGAACTTGTCCGGAATTTGCACCGCGCGGGATCGTCGGTTCACAGTTTTGGCGCAACAGCGGCATTCCGGGCCAGTCATCATTGCGGGCAACGAAATCGCGGCATTCGCTGTAGCTGCCCTGTTTGCCCCGCAAGCGCATCCAATCGACCACATCGCGTGCCGCCTGATTGCTGATTTGGCTGCGCGCGGCACTGACCTTGGACCAATCTCGTGCACCGGCAGCAGAAATTGCCTCGTTCAAAGCGGCCGAATTGCCCCAAACAACTGTGGGCAATAGCAATACACATAGGGCGAGCGCCGCCCGAAGGGGTCGAAGAAATTCCATTGAACCTGCGTGTTATCGTTGTTTTGTGTCAATTTAATGCCGCGATTTGCAACAGCAAGACACAATCGATTTACCCTTCCCCCTTGCAGCGAAAGCCTGCTGGCGGTATCCGCGCTGTGAGAATTGTTAAACCAAGAGGAGAACGTGTCATGTTCAAGGGATCAATGCCCGCGCTGATCACACCAATGCGAAACGGTGCAGTGGATTTTGACGCGCTCAAACACTTGGTGGAATGGCATATTTCCGAGGGCAGCCACGGGCTGGTGCCGATGGGCACAACCGGCGAAAGCCCGACGCTAAGCCATGAAGAACATGACGAAGTTGTCGAAACGGTCGTAAAGGCTGTTGCCGGCCGTGTGCCTGTTATCGCCGGCGCAGGCTCAAACAACACAATTGAAACTGTGCGGCTTGTTGAACATGCCAAAGCGGTGGGTGCGGATGCCGCATTGGTTGTGACGCCGTATTATAACAAGCCCACCCAACGCGGGCTCGTCGCCCATTATGAGGCCGCGGCGGAATGCGGGTTGCCAATTTTCATCTACAATATTCCGGGCCGCTCGGTCATTGATATGTCGCCTGAAACGATGGGCGTATTGGCGAAAAACCCCAATATCGTCGGCGTCAAAGATGCGACGGCAGATATGGCGCGCGTATCCAAACAACGCGAAACCTGCGGCAAAGATTTCATTCAGATGTCGGCCGAAGATCCATCCGCTTTGGGCCATATTGCCCATGGTGGGGTCGGCTGCATCTCGGTCACGGCAAATGTCGCCCCGAAACTTTGCGCCGAGTTCCAAGAGGCGATGTTGGACGGCGATTTCGCCAAGGCACTTGGCTATCAGGACAAACTTTTTGCGCTGCATGAAGCGATTTTCATGGAACCCGGCCTTGTGGGGGCAAAATACGGTGTCTCGCTGTTGGGCCATTGCTCGGACGAAGTCCGTTCCCCGCTGACAACGCTTGAAGACAGCACCAAGCAGGCGATCAAAGACGCGATGCGATTTGCGGGCCTGATCAACTGAGACAAATCCGTCCATACGGCTTGTTCGACCTTCCGGACCTGTTGAGGCTCTGGGAGGTCGCCACCCGCGGCGCGCATCCTTTCCTGTCGGAAAGTTTCATTAAGCGCCAGAAATACAACATCCCGAACGGCTATCTTCCGAACACGAAGACATGGGTCTACACGATCAATTCGCAAGTGGTCGGCTTCATTTCCATGTACGGCTCCGAAGTGGCGGGTCTGTTCGTCGATCCAGACTATCACGGGTTGCGTGTGGGCACGGGGCTGCTGGATTTCGTGCGGCCAAAATATGAAGAGCTTACATTGGAAGTCTTTGCGACAAACCAAAAGGCGCGGGATTTCTACTCAAATTACGGGTTTCGTCAGACCGACAGCCGCATCCACGAGGATGCCGGAGAAATATTGCTGTGTCTGACGCTGGACGATACCCATGCCGGACCCTTATATGACGGTCATGGCCAAGAAACCTGACAACAGCAATTACAAGATCGTCTCGGAAAACCGTCGCGCGCGTTACGACTACGCGATCGAGGAAGATATCGAGTGCGGGATCATGCTTGAAGGCTCAGAGGTCAAGTCTCTGCGCACCGGCAAAGCCCAGATCGCCGAAAGCTATGCGGCTGTCGAAGACGGGGAGCTGTGGCTGGTCAATTCCTATTTCCCGCCTTACGCGCAGGCCAAGACCTTCCAGCATGAAGAACGCCGCCGCCGCAAATTGCTGGTGTCCAAGCGTGAGTTGGCAAAACTGTGGAATGCGACGCAGCGCGAGGGGATGACGATTGTCCCTCTGGTGCTGTATTTCAATCACAAGGGACGGGCGAAAATCAAAGTCGGTGTCGCAAAAGGCAAGAAAAATCACGATAAACGGGCGACGGAAGCCAAACGTGATTGGCAACGTCAGAAGTCTCGGCTGATGAAAGACCACGGGTAGCATAATGGAATTTTTCCTCGATAATGCAATTGTCCTTATTCTTGGACTTCTTCAGATCACGACCGCCAATCTTTTGGCCACGGTGGTCAAGTCGATGAATCTGGGTCTGTTCATGAACTCTGTCATGGGGATCGTGGGTGGCACCATCGGCGTTTCTCTGGCGCGGTCGGTGACCAGTGGTCCCGGTGTCGGTTCCCTCGTAGTTTTTGGGGCTGCGATTGTTGGCGCAATCCTTGGCGTGGTTGCCGTTGGTTTGCTGCGCAACCGAATGGCGCGCTAGCTATACCGGGTCTTGCGTCAAACATTGCAGAGGTCTACCTGTGGGGCGACCCAATGACCAAAAGCCAATGGACCCGACATGGACGATCCCAAGACACTTGTAAGCACGGACTGGCTGGCGAAAAACATCAATAGTCCCGATCTGCGGATCATCGATGCCTCTTGGTATTTGCCGGATATGAACCGAAATCCGCGTGCGGAATATGACGCTGGCCACATCCCCGGCGCGCGCTTCTTTGATATCGACGAAATTTCGGACGGACGGTCCGCCTTGCCGCATATGGTGCCGCCGGTCGAAAAGTTCATGTCGCGGATGCGGGCGATGGGTGTGGGCGACGGCCACCAAGTGGTTGTCTATGACGGGGCCGGGTTGTTTTCCGCCGCGCGCGTTTGGTGGCTGTTCCGACTAATGGGCAAGACCGATATCGCGGTTCTCGATGGCGGCTACCCGAAATGGGTTGCAGAAGGCCGCGAGGTTGAAGACCTGCCACCCGTGCTGCGCGACCGCCATATCACTGTGCAACGTCAGGCAAATCTGGTGCGTGACGTCACGCAAGTGGCGGCGGCCTCCAAACTTGGCGATCATACGATCCTGGATGCCCGCGCACCTGCACGTTTCAAAGGCACAGACCCGGAGCCGCGTCCGGGATTGCGTTCGGGACATATCCCCGGCTCAAAGAATGTGTTCTTCCGCGACCTTTTGAAATCTGATGGTACGATGAAGCCTGTCGCGGAGCTGCGCGAGATTTTCAACGATGCCGGTGCGGACTTGTCGAAACCGGTGATCACCACCTGTGGGTCCGGGATCACCGCCGCTGTGCTGAGCCTTGCGTTGGAACGTATCGGAAACCGCAACCATTCGCTTTATGACGGCTCATGGGCGGAATGGGGGCAATTTGACCAACTGGCCGTCGAAACCGGCTGAACTTTCGAAAGACTTTCATGTTTGAAAACCTGACCGCGCAGCCCGCCGACAAAATCCTGCAATTGATGCAGATGTTTCGGGAAGACCCACGCGACAACAAAATTGATCTGGGGGTTGGCGTTTACAAAAACGCTGATGGCCAAACCCCGGTGATGCGGGCCGTCAAAACGGCGGAGCGTAAGCTGTGGGAGCTTGAAGATACCAAAAGCTACACCGGACTGACAGGGGATACTGGGTTTCATGACGCGATGCGCGCGCTTATTCTTGGCGATGCAGTTGGTGCCGAAAATGTCGCCGCAGCGGCGACGCCCGGTGGGACAGGGGCCATTCGCCAAGGGTTGGAACTGATCAAAATGGCCAACCCGGAGGCCACGGTCTGGCTGTCGGCCCCAACTTGGCCCAACCATCCGTCGATTGTGAAATACCTTGGCATCCCGATGGCCGAATACCGGTATTTCGACGCGGAAACCCGTGCGGTTGATTGGGACGGAATGGTTGCAGACCTGGAAGCGGCAAAGGCTGGTGATGTCGTGCTTTTGCATGGTTGTTGCCACAATCCGACAGGCGCAAACCTGAACGAGGCGCAATGGCAGGCGGTGGCCGAGCTGTTGCTGCGCAAAGGCCTGATCCCCTTTGTCGATATTGCCTATCAAGGCTTTGGGGACGGTTTGGACGCGGACGCATATGGTGTCCGTCATCTTGCTTCGACCCAGCCGGAGATGCTTGTGGCCGCGAGTTGTTCAAAGAATTTCGGCGTGTACCGAGAACGCGCTGGGCTTTTGATGGCAGTGGCGCAAGACAGCAAGAAAACCCCGCTGGATCAGGCGACGCTTGCGTTCTTGAATCGGCAGAATTTCTCGTTTCCGCCAGACCATGGGACACGGCTTGTGACGCTGGTTCTCAATGACGCTGAATTGCGCGCTGACTGGCAGAGCGAATTGGAAGACGTGCGTTTGGGAATGCTGGGCCTGCGCCAGTCTTTGGCGTCCGCTCTTCAGGCGCGCACCGGGTCAGACCGGTTTGGATTTTTGGCCGATCACCGGGGCATGTTTTCCCGGCTGGGCGCGACGCCGGAACAGGTTTTACGGATGCGCGAAGATCACGGGATTTACATGGTGGGTGACAGCCGGATGAATATCGCGGGATTGAACGAAGCGTCGATCCCGATTCTGGCTGATGCCATCGTTGCAGTGGACGTCTGATCCAATAGCGCGCCTTCGGCGCACTCTATCTATGTCCGCGTTTTGCCGGCTGGCCGCGCAGATTTCGGGCAATTTCGCGCTTGCGGCGCCGCGTGAACTGGCCTAAGCCGCAGCGTCCCTGATCGGTTCGGGGGCCGAGTTCTCCGCAACCTTGTCAAAACGGGCCATATTCATGACCAAACTCTTCCCCGGCATTCTTGCCATGGCGGCCGTTGTCGTCGCTTCCAACATTCTTGTGCAATTCCTGTTGGGCGATTGGCTCACATGGGGGGCATTCACCTATCCAATCGCATTTCTTGTCACCGATGTGATGAACCGCGTTTACGGCGTGGCGGCGGCCCGCCGCGTGGTGTTTGCAGGGTTCATTCTGGGGATCATCTGTTCGCTGATCGGATCGCAGATCATGCTGGAATTTGGTCCGGCCGTCGCCTTGCGTGTGGCTGTTGGATCGGCTGTCGCCTTCCTGACCGCGCAACTTCTTGATGTCGCCGTGTTTGACCGGTTTCGCGCAGGTGTCTGGTGGAAAGCGCCTTTGGCGTCGACCTTCGTCGGCTCAGCGGTTGATACGATCTTGTTTTTCACCATCGCGTTCTCTGCCAGTGTGACGTTCTTTGGCGCAGATGCCGATGCAGCGATTTCCTGGGCCTGGGAGGATGTGCCATTCCTGGGTGTTGGCGCGGTTGTACCGCTCTGGGTTTCGCTCGCATTTGCCGATTGGTGCGTCAAAATTCTGATCGCTTTACTGGCACTTGTGCCGTTTCGGATCATCGTTACGAAACTTTCACAGAGCCATTCGCAAATTTAACTTGTTTTTGACACAAGATGTGGCAGGCTCCGAGGGAACAGCAACCAGAGAAAGGAGGTGTCCATGTCTAGAGTGATATTGGAGCGAGGTGTCAGGCAAGGTAATGAGGTGCGCTTTTAGGGGCAGCCCCCTACATTCACACCGAGGTACCGGTCAGTCCACCTGACCCCACCTCCACAGATCTCGGAAGGGTCACTGCGCTGTCGGTGACCCTTTCTTTTTGGAAGAATGTGCTTTGGTCTATGCGCCGTCGAATTCGCAAAGGACATGGACATCCATGCCCATATCTTCAAGTTTCTTGCGACCACCAAGTTCCGGCAAGTCGATGATAAACGCGCATCCGACAACGACCCCACCCAGTTTTTCAATCAGCGTGATCCCGGCCTCCGCCGTGCCGCCTGTCGCCAGCAGGTCATCGACCAGCAAAATCTTCTCACCGGGTTGAATGCTGTCGTCATGCAATTCCACTGTAGCCGTGCCATATTCCAGTTCATAATCCTGCGAAATTACCTTTCCCGGAAGTTTGCCCGCTTTGCGAATGGGCACGAAGCCTGCGGAAAGTTGGTGCGCAACCGCCCCGCCCAATATGAAGCCGCGCGCCTCTAGCCCTGCGACCTTGTCAAAGCGCAGCCCGGCATAGGGTTGGACCAGTTGATCAACCGCCATGCGAAACCCGCGCGGGTCAAGAAACAGGGTCGTCACGTCGCGAAACATGATCCCTTCATGCGGGAAGTTGGGGATCGTGCGGATATAGTCTTGAACGTGCATGGAGGCTCCGGATTTGAGGTTTGAACGCAGGTTAGTTTCACTGTGACAGTGCGCAACCGCGTTTGAGTATTTGAGGCTGGATTCAGGTGCGAAATCTGTCGAAATTTCCGAATCCAGCGGTTTTGTGGTATTATCCCGTCATTTAGAGAAGACCTTTTTGAAGATTCACATATTTGAGGAGCATCATTATGCGCTGTTTCCTAATCATATTATTGGCCTCCGCCAGTCCGCTGTTTGCGGACAATCATGAAGACACCAAATGCCCAGACACGCACTACGATTGCGGCAATGGCATCTGCTGTTCGCGGTAAAGGAGGATGTCATGTGGAAATATATTGTCGGAGGATTCGTCTCCCTCGTTATAGCTGCGCTCATAATGTTCACGCTGATGAATATTCGTGTTCAAGATGTCGTCGCCTATAACCAAATTGAACGCCCGACCGGAACCGCACCGTTTCGCGCCGGTGATCTGGTCGAAATTTCTGCCGATGGTCAGATCCCTATAGGGAGGCTCGACTGTCGGATCGAGGAGCAGGACGGATCAGTCAGCGATACACCTTTGGAGAAGGAGTATAAAAACGCTTTGCGTGAGTTCATGCCTCTCTTTGTGAATTTGGTAAATTGGGGCAAGGGTCTTTTTGTTGACGTTGATGAAACGCCTTCTCTTGACCCACAAACCCCGTCGCTGAATTTCGTTGGATATAAGTCTTTCCTGAATGCCGATACACCATCGCTTGGACCGGGTTGTGCCTGTGCAATCGCGCGCGTGGTCCTGCGACGAAACAAAGTTTGCACGGTTCAATCGTCCCTAGTCGAAAGCAAGATGGTGCATAGCGTCCCGCTTGATCCAACATCGCCCCTGCAATTGGTAGAGCGCACAATCGGCGTGTCCTATCGCCCTGAGGCCGTTTTTATCACTGATTTATCACGGCTTGCCTGCGAAGGTTTGAACACGGAAGCAATCCTGCCGTCTACACCGCCGAATTGTCCATCCGGCCCGCAATGGCCAATTGATGTCAAGCTGCGTGGCTTTCTGGGCGTAATCAGTGAGCAGGATCGAGAACTGATCGGACCGATCAATGTCGGCGCTGAGATAAACTAAAGCACCCGTCCGGCCACCGCGTCCAGCTTTGCAACCAGCTGGGCGTCGCGGTTGTCTGGTTGGGTGAGGACGGCGAATTCCAACGCGCGGTCGCAGCCGTGCGGGCAGGGATCGCGTTCGGTGCCCAGCAAATCCGGCAGGCCTGCGACCAGATTGCGGGCCTTGTCGGCATTGCCCATCAGGGTTGCGATGATTTGGGTGACGTCGACCTCGCCGTGGTCGGGGTGCCAGCTGTCATAGTCCGTGATCATTGCGACGGACGCGTAACACAACTCTGCCTCCCGGGCGAGTTTTGCTTCCGGCATATTGGTCATGCCGATCACGTCTGCGCCCCAAACCTCCCGGTACATCTTCGACTCCGCCAAAGTGGAAAATTGCGGGCCCTCCATGGCCAGATAAGTGCCGCCGTCATGCATGGTGATCCCAGCCGCTTTGCCAGCTGTCAGACAGGCTTCGCCCAGACGTGGGCAGGTCGGATGTGCAACCGATACATGGGCCACGCAGCCTGACCCAAAGAAGCTTTTCTCCCGCGCGAAGGTGCGGTCAATGAACTGATCTACAATGACAAAATCTCCTGGTGCCATTTCTTCACGGAACGAACCGCAAGCCGAAACCGAGATCACGTCCGTTACACCCAACCGTTTCAGCGCGTCGATATTTGCCCGGTAAGGGACCGTCGTCGGGCTATGGGTGTGGCCGCGTCCGTGGCGGGGCAGGAACGCCATTTTTACGCCCGCCAAACGGCCTGTAAGAATAGCATCAGATGGGGCGCCCCACGGGCTTTCCTGTGTCACCCAGTTTGCGTCTTCCAACCCGTCAATGTCGTAGACGCCTGAACCGCCAATCACCCCAAGTACTGTTTCCGTCATCGCCCATGCTCCGCGCCAAAATTTGTTAGCCGTCATATTGCCGGAGGATGAAGCCAATGGAAATGCTGCGCGCGCCGTAAACAGATCTTAATTTTCCTCGGGTATGCGCAAGAATACCGTGCATTCCCCGGTGGTTCTTGTTAGGTGGCGCTCAAATCTTACGACTTCTCACAAAAAATGAGGCCAGCAGCGTGAAACGCTCCTTGATGGCGGCCCTCGCCAACAACCCACTTATTTCCGAAATGAGCCTTGGATCAGGCACCGAAATGAACGCCACGAGATGGCGGATCGAAATCCTGTCCGGTTTGACTGTCGCGCTTGCCCTGGTGCCTGAAGCGGTGGCCTTTGCCTTCGTCGCAGGCGTGCATCCCTTGGTCGGACTTTATGCGGCCTTCATCGTTGGCTTGATCACCGCGTTGATCGGCGGACGTCCGGGGATGATTTCGGGGGCAACCGGCGCGTTGGCTGTGGTGATGGTCGCGTTGGTGGCCCAGCACGGCGTTGAATACCTGTTCGCAACCGTTGTCTTGATGGGCATCTTGCAAATAATCTCGGGCGTTTTGAAGCTTGGGAAGTTTATCCGATTGGTGCCGCATCCGGTGATGCTTGGCTTTGTAAACGGGCTGGCGATCGTTATTTTCCTGGCCCAGCTAAGCCAATTTCAGGTTCCCGGAAGCGCGGATGCAGCGGGTCATGGGATGGCCAATGGCGAATGGATGACCGGCTGGCCGCTGGCAATTATGCTGGGGCTGACGGTCCTGACGATGGCAATCATCTGGGCGACGCCGAAACTGACCAACGCGATTCCAGCGCCCTTGGCTGGCATTGGTATCGTGGCAATTCTGGTGATTGTGTTTGGAATTGATGTGCCCCGGGTCGGTGATCTGGCCTCCATCGAGGGCGGTTTGCCCGCGTTCCATATCCCGATGGTGCCTCTGAACTACGAGACGTTTTTGATCATTCTGCCCTATGCGCTGATCCTGGCCGCAATTGGCTTGATTGAAAGCCTGCTGACATTGAACCTCGTGGGGGAGATCGTCAACAAACGTGGCGGAGCGTCTCAGGAATGTATCGCCCAAGGTGTGGCCAACACCGTGACCGGGTTCTTTGGTGGCATGGGCGGGTGCGCGATGATCGGGCAGTCAATGATCAACGTGAAATCCGGGGGTCGGACGCGTATCGCGGGCATTGCTGCGGCGTTGTTCCTGCTGGCCTTTATCGTGGTTGCCGCGCCCTTGATTGAACAGATCCCACTGGCCGCGCTGGTTGGTGTGATGTTCATGGTCGTGATCGGGACATTTGCGTGGAATTCCTTCAATGTGATGCGTCGGGTCCCACGGATAGACGCGTTTGTGATCATCCTCGTGACTGTCACAACGGTGATGTATGACCTTGCCATTGCGGTTGTTGTGGGCGTGATCGTGTCGGCGTTGGCCTATGCATGGCAGAATGCGACGCGGATCAATGCCAAGACCTACGTGACGCCAGAAGGGGCGAAGGTCTATCAGGTGCAGGGACCGCTGTTTTTCGGGTCTGCCGAAGGGTTTTCCGAGATGTTTACACCTGCAGATGACCCGTCATTGGTGGTGGTCGATTTCGCCGATAGCCGGGTGGCGGACCAGTCTGCGCTGCAAGCGATTGAGGCTTTGGCCGAGAAATACGAAAGCTTTGGAAAATCTGTGCAGCTGCGCCATCTCAGCCGCGATTGCCACCAGTTGTTGACCAAAGCAGGACAGTTGATCATCGATAGCGATGACGACCCGGACTACGAGATCGCGGTGGATTACAGCGTTCAGACAGGCATTCTGGCGGGCGGGCACTAGCCGCCACGCCGACACAAGGGAAAAGCGGTGTTAGGCCGCTTTTTCCAGCTCAAACGCGTCATGCAAGGCTTGCACGGCCAGTTCCATGTATTTGCGGTCGATCAGTACCGAAATCTTGATCTCGGATGTAGTGATCACCTTGATATTCACGCCTTCCGCCTGCAGCGCGGAGAACATCTTGGCCGCGACACCTGCATGGCTGCGCATACCGATGCCCACGACAGAGACCTTGGCCACGTCCGTATCTGCGACCAGGTCATGGTAGTTGATGGACCCGCTTGATTTCGCAGCCTCCATCGCCTTTTCGGCGCGGGCAACCTCATCCACTGGGCAAGAGAAAGTCATATCTGTGCGACCCTCTTCCGAGATGTTTTGCACGATCATGTCGACATTCACGCCCGCCTCGGCCAGCGGTCCAAAGATCGCCGCGGCGATGCCTGGGCGGTCGGCGACCGAGATCAGGGTCATTTTCGCTTCATCACGGGAATAGGCCACACCGGCCACGACATTGCTTTCCACGATATCCTCCTCGGCGCACACCAGCGTGCCTGCCTCATCACTCATTTCTTCAAAACTCGACAGCACGCGCAGCTTCACTCCGTAGCGCATCGCCAGTTCAACGGATCTTGTTTGCAAAACCTTCGCCCCGAGCGAGGCCAGTTCCAGCATTTCTTCAAATGCGATCCGGTCCAGCTTACGCGCTTTGGAGCTGATCCGCGGGTCGGTTGTGTAAACCCCGTCCACATCGGTGTAGATGTCGCATCGCTCAGCCTCAAACGCGGCCGCAAATGCCACCGCTGTCGTGTCCGAGCCACCGCGCCCCAGCGTGGTGATCCGACCTTCGTCACTGATGCCCTGGAAACCGGCCACAACCGCGACTTTCATGCCCTCGGCAAATTTCGCGTCCAGATTGTCTGTGGGGATTTCTTCGATGCGGGCGGCCCCATGGGCAGATGTGGTTTTCAGCGGCACTTGCCAGCCTTGCCAACTGCGCGCTGGCACATCCATTTCCTGCAAGGTCAACGCCACTAGGCCTGCGGTGACGTTTTCGCCCGAGCTGACGATCGCGTCATATTCACGCGCGTCGTAGAAATCCGACGTTTCCTTGACCCAGCCGACAAGCTCGTTGGTTTTTCCCGACATGGCCGAGACGATCACGATCACCTCGTAGCCATTGGCCACTTCACGACCCACGCGCTTGGCGGCCCGCTTGATGCGGTCCAGCGAGGCGACCGAGGTGCCGCCGAATTTCATGACAAGCCTTGGCATCGCGCCGCTTACCCCTTTTCTCAAACCGACCGCTTCCTATGTCGCGGCGCACAAAAGGGCAAGCCCGCAGGTGGCTTAGTAGGGCATTGGATCGCCGTTCCACATCTCAAAACAGCCACTGGTGGCCAGAGACAGGTGATCAAAGCGCTCGATCAATCCGGCAGCCGCTTCTTCCACTGAAATATCGGCCATCGATCCGCCCATTTCGGTGCGCACCCAGCCGGGGTGGTAAATGCCCACTGAAATGCCGTCACTGCGCAAATCCATGGCCAGATTGCGCCCTAGGTTGAGCGCCGCAGCCTTCGATGCGCGATAGATGTAAGAGCCACCGCTGGCCCGCTCGCTGGAGCCCATTTGGGACGAAATGATCGCGACCTTACTCAGGCCTTCTGCGCGCAGATGTGGCAGCAATGCCTGGATGGTCAGGAAGACCCCTGTGACATTAGTGGCGAAGGTATCCGCCCAAAGGTCAGGCGCGTAGCCTGTGTCCAGATCCGCGCCTTTATCCAGATAAACACCGGCATTGCAGACCAGTAGGTCCACCGGCATACCGTCTAGATCATCGACCAGACCTTTCAATGAGGCCGGGTCGGTCACGTCGAATGGGACGAGGTCTGAATCGACGTCAGGTGTGCGCTCTGTCCCGGTGACAGCGTCACCGCGTGCGCTCAATTGTTCGTACATTGCTTGGCCAATCCCACGATTGGCCCCTGTGATAACGGCGTGCATGGTCGCTCCCCCAGCTGAGTGTCAGTTTGTTTTGCGCCCGGTTGAAAAGGGCAATGGCACGACGGGTATCCCGTCCTCGACCAATGATTTTGCGTCTTCCAGCTTCGCTTCACCGTAAATCGCGCGTTCCGGCACGGTGCCCTCATGCATGGCGCGGGCTTCGGTTGCGAAATTTTCGCCAACATTTTCGGAATTGGCTTCTACCTTCGCGCGCAGCTCTGCCATCGCCTGTTCAGCCACGCTGGCTGGTGCGGACAATGGGCGATCTGGCATCGTGTCCGCAGGCGCATCCGGCTTTGTCTGATCGGATTTTGAAAGTCGCGGGGCCATGACGGTCTTGCGTACATCCGCACTGCCGCATACCGCGCAGCTCACATGTCCCGCTTTCGCAAGCGTGTCGTAAGCGGTTGCCGACTGGAACCAGCTTTCGAACTCATGTGATTTGTCGCAGATCAGCGCGTAGCGGATCATTCAGAACCCTCCGGAAAACTCTTTCAGAGATAGCGGAACCCGTGGCGGATTCAAGACGTACTAGCGTTGCAGCAAGGCTGGGTCGAAATGCGTCAGAATCTTCTTCAATTCAGGCTCTCGCACCATTTTCGACGCTTTTTTCACGGAAAACCACTTTCGCCGACGCTCTTTCGCTTCGGGATAGTCATCGACAAGTTTTTTCACCTGAACCGGGAACACGGACACAGCGCAGGGCAACGGATCATCCTTGCCCATGAATTTCGTGTAGGAATAAAGCCCGACACAGATATTGGACGCTTTGCCCCGCACGCCAGCTTCCTCAAAAGCCTCGGTTGTGGCTGCCTGCGCAGGGGTTTCGCCCTCCATCGGCCAGCCTTTCGGCAAGATCCAACGCTTGGACGTGCGGCTTGTAATCAGCAAAACCTGCACCTCGTCCTTGTGCACCCTGTAGCAGAGCGCCGCGAACTGTGTGCGAACGTTTCTTTTTGAAAACGCCTCCAGCTTTAAAGGAGGCTGCTTGAATTTCATCAACATATTTTTCTGCCCAAGGACTTTGGGGTCTCTTTTAAGAACTCGGCCCATTTATGTCCCACCGCCTTAACTATATGCTAATTTCTTCCCAAAAAACAAGCAAATCAAGGGGTTTTCTGCTTGGCAGTGCTGTTTGGGACCCTAGATTGGGGCGTAATGTCGGGTCAGCCAAGCTTCATCGGGTCAGAGATTTATCGCAAGTCGAGCTATGGTGGCTGGCATCCTTTGCGGGTCCCACGCGTGTCTACGGTGATCGATTTATCGCGGGCTTTGGGCTGGCTTGGGGCCGGTCAATATGTGCCATCGCCCAGGGCCAAACCAAAGGCGCTGCATATCTGGCATCAGCCCGATTATATCGAGGCCCTCCAACGGGCGGAACGGACCCAAACCGTCACCGCAGAAGACAAGGCGCGGTTCAATATCGGCACCCCAGCCAACCCGGTTTTCCCCGAAGTATTTCGCCGCCCCGCGACGGCGGCTGGCGGCTCCCTCCTGGCGGGGGAGCTGCTGCGTGGCCCTGGCGTCGTCTATAACCCGGCTGGCGGTACGCATCACGGAATGCCAGGTCAGGCGAACGGGTTTTGCTACCTCAACGATCCTGTTCTGGCGATGTTGTCATTGCGCAGACAGGGCGTGCGGCGCATCGCTTACGTCGATATCGACGCCCATCACCCGGACGGCGTCGTGCACGGGTTTTCGGGCGACGCTGAGTGCAGAATGATCTCCGTTCACGAAGCCGGGCTTTGGCCACGCACGGGCGCACTTACGGATACTGGCGGCGGGTCCGTGTTCAACCTTCCCGTGCCGCGAGGTCTGAATGATGACGAAATGGCCCTCATCCGTGAGACGCTGATCTTGCCGTTGGTGGAGGGGTTCCAACCTGATGCGGTGGTTTTGCAATGTGGGGCTGATGCTGTGGAAGAGGACCCGCAAGCGCATTTATCCCTGTCAAACAACGCCCATTGGCATATTTTGCGGGCCCTGCAAGGGACGGCCCCAAGGCTTCTGGTTCTGGGTGGCGGCGGGTACAATCCGTGGTCGGTCGGGCGGCTCTGGACGGGGGTTTGGGGTATTTTGAACGGGCATGAGATTCCGGAGGTCTTGCCCCCGGACGCCCAGCGGGTCCTGCGGGGGCTGCAGTTTGACGGCAATTCGCGGGGCCGAAACCCACCGGAGCATTGGTTCACCACGTTGCAGGATGCACCGCGATATGGCGCGATCCGTGACGAGGTGCGCGACGGGATCAGAACGCTGCTCAAGCGGCAATGACAGGCCGCTCAGCGGTGTGTTTTCCGCTTGCACCGCACCTGAATTTCCCGCCACGGTGCTGTTTGACACCACGCAAGAGGTCCGATGATCCCCGACCGTCGACAATTTCTTACCACCGGCATCGCGGCCAGCTGTTGCGCGGCGTTTCCCAGTGCGGCGGCGGCCCCGGTCACGGTATTTGCTGCGGCAAGCTTGAAGGCGGTCTTGGATGCGCTTGTAGCGGATGGCGGCGTTGCTGCACGGGTGGCCTATGGC
Organism: uncultured Litoreibacter sp.; assembly: GCA_947493265.1. Classification (GTDB taxonomy): domain Bacteria; phylum Pseudomonadota; class Alphaproteobacteria; order Rhodobacterales; family Rhodobacteraceae; genus Litoreibacter. Next base: position 41,082 of record CANLQL010000002.1, read on the forward strand.
GGCAGTGGCGCATTGGCCCGCCAGATCATTCAACGGGCCCCGGCCGAGCTTTATTTTTCCGCCCATCCCCAATGGATGGATGAGGTTGAAGCTAGCGGTCGCTTGGAGTCGGACACACGGGTCGATTTGCTGGCGAATAAATTGGTTCTGATCACGCCCAAAGGGGCACCTGAAACACAGATCAACGCGATCCCGGCTGAGGCAAAGATTTCAATGGGGTTTTTGCAAGCCGTTCCAGCCGGGCAATACGGGAAAGCGGCCTTTTCGGCGTTGGGTCTATGGGCGCGCTATGCGCCGCAGGTCGTGCAAAGCGATTCCGCACGTGCTGCTTTGGCACTTGTCGCACGCGGGGAGTTGCCTTTCGGTGTGGTCTACGCCACCGACGCGCTGGCGGAACCGAAAGTGCAGATTGCAGCAACATTTCCCGCACCCAGCCATCCTGCGATCCGCTACCCTTTGGCGTTGGTCAAAGGGCACAGCAATGAGGCCCGAAACTTCTATGATCATTTGCGCAGCCCGGCGGCAGCACAGGTTTTCACGCAGCACGGGTTTGAGGTGATTTAGCGCATGGGGCTCGGCGAACAGGAATGGTTGGCGGTGGCGCTTTCGTTGAAAGTGGCGTTTTGGGCGACGGTGCTCAGTTTGCCTTTGGGCATCTATGTGGCGCACCTGCTGGCCCGTCGGGACTTCTGGGGCAAGCAGCTTTTGAACGGGTTGGTCCACCTGCCATTGATCATGCCGCCGGTTGTCACCGGGTATTTGTTGCTACTGGCATTCGGGACGCAAGGCTGGATCGGAAAGGGCTTGGCTGATCTGGGCATTGTTCTGGCCTTCCGTTGGACCGGGGCGGTTCTAGCGGCCGCGGTGATGGCCTTTCCGTTGATGGTCCGGGCTATTCGCCTGTCGATTGAGGCGGTTGACCCTCGGCTGGAAAACACGGCGATGACACTGGGGGCGTCCCGCTGGAAGGTCTTTACCACGATCACCCTACCGCTCAGCCTGCCGGGGATCATTGCCGGAGCGGTGCTGGCGTTTGCCAAAGCGCTGGGCGAGTTTGGGGCCACGATCACGTTTGTGGCCTCGATCCCCGGTGAAACCCAAACGCTTCCATCCGCAATCTACGCTTTGTTGCAGGTCCCGGGTGGAGAAACGGCTGCGGCGAAACTGGTCATCATCTCCGTCGTGATCGCGATCGCGGCGGTTCTTGCGTCGGAAGTCCTTGCCCGCAAAGTGTCCAGCCGGATGGAGCCCCACAGGTGAGCTTGTCTGTCGAAATATCCCTGCGCCTTGGCGAGTTCACCCTTGCTGCGGACTTTGTCGCCGGTCCGGGGGTCACGGCTATTTTTGGCCCGTCAGGGTCGGGGAAAACCACGCTGATCAATGCGGTTGCGGGGCTGGTGCGCCCCGCCTCAGGACGGATCGCTTTCGGGGATACGGTCTTGTTCGATGATGTCATGGGGATCGATCTGCCCTGCCACAAGCGCCGTATTGGCTATGTGTTTCAGGACGGACGCTTGTTTCCGCATCTCAGCGTGCGTGACAACCTGATCTACGGCCAGCAATTTGCCGAACAGATCCTGCCGGTTGATCCCGTTGTGGAGATGTTGGGACTGGGTGCGTTACTGTCGCGCAAGCCCGCAACCTTGTCCGGCGGGGAGAAACAGCGCGTGGCCATCGGGCGCGCGCTGCTGTCTGACCCACGGCTATTGCTGATGGACGAACCACTGGCGGCGCTTGATACAGCCCGCAAGGACGACATTCTGCCCTATCTGGAACGGTTGCGCGATGCCAACCGCTTGCCCATTCTTTACGTGTCCCATGCGATGTCGGAAGTGGCGCGACTGGCCAATGATCTGGTTCTTCTCCGGGACGGGAAAATCACCCGAAAAGGACCGTTGGAAGATATTCTGGCGGACCCCTCAGCGGTGCGCGATGTCGGTGTGCGCGAAGCTGGCGCGTTGATCTTGGCGCGGATGGTCAAGCCAGATGCAGGCGATGGGCTAAGCGAGCTTGCCACAAGCGCTGGCAAACTGTTCCTGCCAAAAATTGATATGCCAGAGGGCGCATCGCTGCGTCTGCGTATTCAGGCCAGTGATGTCATCTTGTCCAAGGATCGCCCAGACGGGCTCAGCGCGTTGAACATTCTGCCTGCAACGGTTGGGTCGATCCATACGGGTGAGGGACCAGGGGCCGCGATTGCCTTGAACTCCGGCACGGACCGAATTCTGGCGCGTGTCACTGCGCGTTCTGCCCGGGCACTCAAGTTGCGCGAGGGCAGCAAATGCTTTGCCATTCTGAAGACCGTTTCGGTTGCACCGCGCAACGTTGGTGCTCAGATTTCGAGCCAATCTTAACAAATCGTTAAAAAATCTTGTCCGCGCGAATCACTTCATGCTAGAATCTTGCCTAAGGGAAAAAATTCCCATCGAGCAGGTAATAATGGTTGGCCAATGTAGCTGACCCAATAAAATGGCAGGTAACAGGCATGACGTCTCGCATTAAAGGTGCTTTCGTCCTTTCGTCACAGCAGACATTTCTTGATGGTTTGCCGTGCAAAGCAAATTCAATTCCACGCGTAGGACAGGTCTGGAGCTGGCAGGGCGAGGCTTTGCGGCTTGACGGTCCGAACTCCACCTTGCTTCTCAACAATCCCATTGGTGAAGATGAATTGCATGCGCGGGCGCAGCGTTCCGTGCGCAAGAGCCTTGATCTAACGCCGCATGATGAACCGATGCTGGAATATGTCGACGATGCAAAGACCTGCTTCGTGATCTCGGACGGTGTCGAGGAATATTCGATGGTGCCGATTGTCACGCGCGTCAGCGATCACGCGCTTTACTGGTGCCAGGATGGCTTGCCGAAAGAGCGCAAGGTCTACACGGTTGTCCGCGCCACAGGCGAGGCGGATTTCTTCCGTCAGGATAACGACTATGGCGGGGATGTGATTTGCTTCACCTCCGGCACGGCCATTCGCACGCCGGATGGCGCAATCCCGGTGGAGCAGCTTTGCATCGGCGACAAAGTACAAACCAAAGACAACGGCGCGCAGGATATCCTGTGGATCGGGCACCGCAAAATGACCGGCGCACGTCTTTATGCGATGCCGCAATTGCGACCTATCCGGATCAAGGTAAACGCCCTGGACAGCGATATTCCGGATGCGGATTTGCTTGTGTCACCGGATCATCGGATTTTGTATGAAGGGCAGGCGGCGCAGCTTCTGTTCAATCAGCCCGAGGTCTTGATCACCGCGAAAGACCTGCTCAATGATCGGTCGGTTCTGGTCGACTATTCCATCCGTGAGGTGACGTACGTCCATTTGCTGTTGGCAGATCACCAGATCCTTTGGGCCAATGGGGTGCAGACCGAAAGTTATCACCCTGCAAACACAACCTTGCAGACCATCGAGGAAAACCAGCGGGCGGGTCTTCTGGACCTGTTTCCAGATGTGGCCGATGATCCGTTAAGCTATGGACCCTATGCGCGCCGGAACCTGGATAAATCCGAGGCCGCAATATTGATGCATGATTTCGTGTAATCTGATCGCTTTGATCCCATTGACAGCCGCAAATACCCTAGTATAAGCGCGCATTCATTGGTGTTGGTGGACCCCGCAAGGGGAAGCCTGTCGCTTCGGCAAAATCCGAAGAAAGGACAACGCCCTTCGAAACCACATACGAAGGAGATCAGCGCGTGACAAAACGTACAGCTGCCAAATACAAAATTGACCGCCGGATGGGTGAAAACATCTGGGGTCGTCCGAAATCCCCGGTAAATCGTCGTGAATATGGCCCCGGTCAGCACGGTCAGCGCCGCAAAGGCAAACTGTCTGACTTCGGTCTGCAGTTGCGTGCCAAGCAGAAGCTGAAAGGCTACTACGGCGATCTGACAGAAAAGCAGTTCCGCCGCATCTACAAAGAAGCTGAGCGTGTCAAAGGCGATACTGGTGAAAACCTGATCGGTCTGCTGGAGCGTCGTCTGGACGCTGTTGTCTACCGTGCCAAATTCGTTCCGACAATCTTCGCTGCGCGCCAGTTCGTGAACCACGGCCACGTCACTGTGAACGGCCAGAAGGTCAACATCCCGTCTTACCGCGTGAAAGAGGGCGACGTGATCGAAGTGCGTCAAAAGTCCAAGCAAATGGCGCTTGTGCTGGAAGCCGCTGGCCTGCCAGAGCGCGACGTGCCGGAATATCTGGACGTTGATCACTCCAAAATGGTGGCGACATTCGTTCGCATGCCAGGTCTTGGCGACGTGCCATATCCGGTGATGATGGAACCAAACCTCGTTATCGAATATTACGCACAGAACTAAGACGTTCCCGCGTCAGAGAATTGCAAAAGCCGTACCCTCCGGGTGCGGCTTTTTTGCATGCGACTTGCCTTGTTTGACGGGTGTGCCTATCTGAAGGCAGTCATTAAAATTTGGGGGCAGTTTCTTTGGAAATGATCGTATCGCTGGCGGTGCAAAACCTGCTGTCCCCCATCATTCTGAGTTTCGTACTTGGTGTCGCCGCAGCGCTCGCGCGGTCAGACCTGAGTTTCCCCGAGGCAGTGGCCAAGGGCATGTCCCTTTATCTGCTTTTTGCCATTGGCTTCAAAGGTGGTGTCGCGGTTGCTGACAATGGCGTGGATGGCACGCTTGTGGCCGCGCTTGTGGCCGCTGTGGTGTTGTCCGCACTTTTGCCTTTCGTGGCCTACGCATTGCTGCGTGGGATGACCAAATTGTCGCCGCTGGACGCGGCGGCTGTGGCTGCGCATTACGGCTCCATCTCGATCGTGACCTTTGTTGCCGCGACCTCAGTTTTGCAGGCACAAGGTGTGGAGTTTGAAGGGTTCATGGTGGCTGTAGCGGCTGCGATGGAAGCCCCGGCAATCGTGTCTGCCTTGTGGCTTGTCTCTCGTTCGGGTGGGACGAAAGGCATGAATTCGGAACTGATGCGGGAAATTCTGTTAAACGGCTCCATCGTGTTGCTGCTGGGCGCGTTTGCCATTGGCTGGATAACCGGGGAAGGTGGAAAGGCCGAAATCGACGCCTTTATCACCGACCCGTTCAAAGGGGTCTTGTGCCTGTTCTTGCTGGATATGGGTCTTGTTGCAGGTCGCGGTTTGCGCAATGCGCGGGGCGCGGTCTCTCCAGCAGTTATCGGATTCGGTCTTGTGATGCCATTGATCGGCGCGGCGGCTGGCCTGCTTGCCGGTATGGCCTTGGGGCTGAGCGCGGGCGGCGTGGCGTTGATGATGACCTTGTCGGCATCGGCATCTTATATCGCCGTGCCGGCAGCGATGCGTGTGGCCCTGCCGGAAGCCAACCCGGCCGTGTCGCTGACCTTGTCGCTGGGCGTCACCTTCCCGTTCAACCTGACCTTGGGCATCCCGCTTTACATCGCAACCGCTGTGGCTTTGATTGGATAGAGTATGGAAATGCATGACGCAAAACGCATCGAAATCATTATCGAGCGGGTAATGGAAAAACGCCTGACCGCGGTGCTGACGGATGCCGGTGTTACGGGATTTTCCGTTTTACCTGTTTCCGGCGGCTCAGGTCGGTCCGGCAAATGGACCCGTGATGGCCAAATAGGCCGCGCAGACGGGATGAGCGCTGTGGTCTGCCTTATTGCGCCAGACAAGCTCGACACGCTGCTTGCCGCGATTTTCCCGGTGCTTGACCGCCATATCGGGGTGGTGAATATCACGGATGCCAAAATCCTGAGGGCCGAGCGGTTTTGACGAACACGGCGTCTCATGCCCCGTCGCTTTGGGCGGACCTCTCTGGCGCTGAGATGCAAAGCCCGACACTTGAAGACACCCACACGTGTGATGCGTTGGTTATCGGGGCCGGTTTCACCGGATTGCGCGCCGCGCTGAGCCTGGCTGAGGCCGGGTCATCCGTAATAGTGCTGGATGCGGGGGATGTCGGATGGGGCGCGTCCGGGCGCAATGGCGGGCAAGTGAACCCGATGTTGCCGGTCAACGGGCCTGCGCATCTTGAAAAGCTTGTAGGCTCAACCTTCGCAGATAGGTTGACGGAGGCCTCTTTGGGTTCGGCAGATGCGCTGTTTTCGTTCATTCAGGACTACCAGATCGAATGTGGTGCCCGTCAGAACGGATGGCTTCGCGTAGATCATTGTGCCAAGGCGGCGGCGACCTCGCAGGCCAATGTTGCGGGGTGGATCAAGCATGGGGCTGATATGCAAATCGTCGAAGGAGATGAGTTGCGCAAGCTGACCGGATCAGACGCTTATGACAGCGGGGTTTTGACCACGCGCGGGGGCGCAGTGCAGCCGCTGGCACTGGCCAAAGGGATCGCCCGCGTCGCGCGCGCTGCAGGGGCCAAGATCTACGGCCAGTCAGAAGTTACCAAGCTGACCCGCAAAGACAGTCTATGGGAGGCTGCAACACCAAATGGCAGCGTGCGTGCACCTTGGGTCATCCTGGCCACGAACGGATATTCCGGATCATTGCTGCCGGGCCTGAAGCAGAGCTTTCTGCCGGTCACGCCCATTCAAATTGCAACCGACCCGCTTCCCGACGCCCAGATTGAAGCGATATTGCCGGGCGGTCAGACGATTTCGGACACGCGCCGGGTGATCATGTATGCCCGCCGCGAACCTGACAATCGCATGGTGTTTGGCGGGCATGGACGGGTACACGCAGATGGCAGCATTTCCGGCCATGACTGGTTGATGAAAGACGCCGCGCGTATTTTCCCGCAGATCAAGCGGGACGACTGGGTCTATCGCTGGGGTGGGCACATCGCGGTAACGCAAGACCGCTTGCCGCATCTGCATGAGCCTGAAAAAGGCCTGATCGCAGGATTTGGCTACAATGGTCGCGGCGTGGCGATGTCGCAGATCATGGGGCAGACCATGGCCGCAAGAGTGTTGGGGGCCGACCCAAGCACGCTTGTTTTTCCAACCACCAAATTGCGAAACATGCCGTTCCGCCGCATCCAGATGATGGGCAAAAGCACCGCTGTCAGGTGGTGGAAATTGCGCGATGCCTGGGAGGCAGGACGTGTCAGTTGACACATGACGATCTGTGATGTCACGCGTATTTCGCTCGCCAATCGGTGATATCAGGCGTAGATCAGATTTATGATCCTCGGCGACAATATCAGGCGCGTTGGTCTTGAAGAGGCCAATAAGTTTCCGTTCTGGCGGCAACCGATTTTCTTTTTGTACCTGATGGCGTTCGCGATGCCGATCGCGTTTTCGACATGGTCGGCGCTGCTCAATAATTTCGTGATCGAAGCTGCCGGGTTCACCGGCGTCGAGATCGGCTGGCTGCATTCGATCCGCGAAATTCCCGGATTTCTGGCCATCGGGGTAATCTTTCTGATCATCTTTGTGCGCGAACAAGTGCTTGGTCTGATTTCGCTGATTTTGCTGGGCGGGGCGACCGCGCTGACCGCGCAATTCCCGGAATTTCAGGGGATCATGATCCTGACGCTGCTCAGCTCTATCGGGTTTCATTACTACGAGACGGTCAATCAGTCGCTGCAATTGCAATGGATCGACAAGGCGAAAGCGCCGCAAATGCTGGGTTGGATCACCGCTGTGGGGTCCTTTGCGTCGCTGCTGGCCTATGGATTGCTGGTTTTAACCTGGAAGACGCTGGGGCTGTCCTACAACTTCGTCTACATGGTGTCGGGCGGCATCACGGTGGCGATTGCGCTCTATTGCTTCTTTGCATTTCCGCAGTTTGAGGCCCCGAACCCGCAGCTGAAAACCATGGTGCTGCGCCGCCGCTATTGGCTGTACTACGCGTTGCAGTTCATGTCCGGCGCGCGTCGCCAGATTTTTCTGGTGTTCGCCGCGTTCATGATGGTGGAGCGGTTCGGATTTGAAGTGCATGAGGTCACGTCGCTATTTCTAATCAACTATGTTGCCAACATGATCTTCGCCCCCCTGATCGGTCGCGCCATCGGGCGCTACGGGGAACGCAACATGCTGACCATCGAATATGTGGGTCTGACCCTGGTATTTCTGGCCTATGGCGGGATCTACTATTTCGGCTGGGGCGTGGTGTTGGGGGCGGTCCTTTATGTGCTGAACCATTTGTTCTTCTCCATGGCGTTTGCGTTGAAGACGTATTTTCAGAAAATCGCCGATCCCGGTGATATTGCGCCAACTGCTGCTGTGGCATTTACGATTAACCATATCGCGGCCGTGTTCCTGCCGGCGCTGCTTGGCTACCTGTGGGTGACCTCGCAAACCGGAGTATTCGTCCTGGCGGCCGCGATGGCGATCACCTCGCTGATCTTGGCGCTGATGATCCCGCGCAACCCCGAAAAGGGCAATGAGACGATCTTCTCACGATTTGTTGCGACCCCGGCAGAGTAGCGGTTCTGAAAATCCACCCTATATTCAGACAAGCATTCAAGGAGGGTCCAGATGTTTTCGTTCCAAAGAAAGAAAGTTGAAATGGTTCCGTCAGCTTCGGCTTTGCCCGGGCGCCCAACCCCCATCCCTACTGCAGATACACATTTTCTGTCCGGCAGACCGCTCACCGAGGACATCCCGGCTGGAATGGAAGTGGCGATGTTCGGCATGGGTTGTTTCTGGGGTGTGGAGCGGATGTTCTGGAAGCTTGAGGGTGTCTATCTGACGATGGTGGGCTATGCGGGCGGCTACACGCCCAACGCCACCTATCAGGAGGTTTGCGGCGGTCAAACCGGCCATAATGAGGTCGTGCGCGTCGTCTATGATCCTGCGGTGATCAGCTATGAAGCTTTGCTGCAAGTGTTTTGGGAAGGGCATGACCCGACCCAAGGAATGCGTCAGGGCAATGATATGGGCACCCAGTATCGTAGCGGTATCTACACGTTTTCGGATGCGCAGAAAGAGGCGGCATTGGCCAGCAAGGCGTTGTTTCAGCCGCGATTGTCAGATGCCGGATTGGGAGCCATCACGACGGAAATCCTTGAGGCACCGACATTTTATTTTGCCGAAGACTATCACCAGCAATACCTAGCCAAAAACCCGAATGGCTATTGCGGGATTGGCGGCACGGGTGTGACATGTCCGATCGGCGTGGGCGTCTGAATTGTCGGGGGCCGGGGGCGCTGCCCCTCGGCGCTTGCGCGCCTCCCCCCGAGGTATTTTTTGCAAGAAGAAGCTTGGCTTGACGACAGGCCGGGCGCGGCCTACTCGGGCGATGAGAGAAACCAACGCCCGGGGACAGAGGCATGCCAACTTTCACAGCATTGACAACATTGATGGGCGAGGGACCGGCGCAGGCCTTGGGCGAGGCTTTGGAAACGCTTGACGTGCCGCCAACGGGCGTTGGTGTGTTCGAGGTTGAGGACGGGTCCGGCCTGTGGGAGGTCGGTGGCTATTTTCTTGAGATGCCCGATGATATTGCGCTGCGATTGCTGGCGGCCGCCCATGATGCGAAACCTTTTGTCGTGTCGGAAGTGCCGGATCAGGATTGGGTGGCCCATGTCAGGCGCGAGCTTGCCCCCGTGGAGGCGGGTCGGTTTTTTGTCTACGGCTCGCACGATGCGGATAAAGTTCCTGCCGACAAGATCCCGTTGTTGATCGAAGCCGCAATGGCGTTTGGGACCGGACATCACGGGACGACCCTGGGCTGTTTGCTGGCTTTGGGAGACTATATTTCCGAAGGGAATATCGCGTCCAATGTGGCCGATATCGGGTGTGGGACAGCCGTTTTGGCGATGGCGGCCGCGTCTGTTTGGGACAAGCCGGTTCTGGCTTCAGACATTGATCCGGTGGCGGTGGAGGTCGCTGAGGTTAATGCGCAGGCCAATCAACTGGCCGAGAAAGTCATTTGTCTGGAAGCGGCCGGGTTTGGCCATGAGATATTGGCAAAGTCAGCGCCGTTCGATCTGGTGTTTGCGAATATCCTGAAAGGCCCGTTGCTGGAATTGGCCCCTGATATGGCCGCACATGTGGCCCCGGGTGGCACAGCGATCTTGTCGGGTTTGTTGATCGAACAGGCAGAGGGCATCACTGAGGCCTATATTGCAGAAGGGTTTTCGCTGGCGCATCGCCGGGATATTGGCGAGTGGTCTGCCCTGAGGTTGTTGAGAAACAACACTTAATCTAGCCTGAACGCAGATTTTCTGATACGTATCTTGCTGGGGGGCAGATCGTGAGAGAGCTATGGCTGATCCCAATCAAGACCGTTTTGAACAACGGCTTAAAGCAATAGGCACCAAACAGGCCCCTGGGCGGCGGGTGGAACAACGTGTCCAGAAAGACGGGCTTGTGGTGCAAGTGTCCAAGCGCGACCCGCGCGGATATATTCCCTACAAGACGATTTTGCTGATCTTGTTTCTGGCTTTGGTCACGAAAGGGGTTTTGCTGGCGCGCATCGGTGACGCGGAATACCAAGCAAGGTTGCAGACGTTGGAAAACGGCTCTGGGGTGGAGGCCGCAGCAGCGGTTTTGCTGGCGGCTGATCCGGTGACACAGCAAATTTCGAAACTTGTGAAACTTATCTTGCCTTAAGTCCCCCGGAGACGAAAAAAGCCACGCGCAGATGGCGTGGCTTTCAACGAAATCTCGGGGTGTCCCGGGGTCTTACATATTTGCAAGATCGCCGCGGCTCAGGCCGATATCTTCCAGTTCGCGTGCGGACAATGCAGACAGGGCGTTGCGTGTGACGCGGCTGTCGTTCCATGCGATGATTTTAGCAAACAATGTTGCGATGAAGCCCCCGGAAGAAGCGCCGAAGCGGACGCCATCTACGGTTGGGCGGTTTGTGTCGAAAGTAGCCATTTGAGTCGTCCTTCATTTTGTGCTCAGTGATTGAGCGTTTGTGTTGTTCTGATCGGCATCTAGTGCTGCAAATTCGTCCGAGCAACCCCGGTTTTTGCATGTCCTCTATGCGTTTTTTGCATAGGTCGATATCGTCGTTAAATCTTTGTTAAATAAGGAAAAATATGGACAGCGAAAATGTCGCAAATAGACTGGGAACAGGTCGAAAACAGGCCATTTTCACCGATTGCGATGAAATTTGTCACATTCCAATCGCAAACTGGATTCTTGGCAAATGTTCGCGTTTCGTGCTAACCGTTGCGAAAGAACAATAATGATCAGGGCAGTCATGCGCGTTTTGGGGATTGATCCCGGTTTGCGAAACCTCGGATGGGGCGTCATTGAGGCTTCGGGTTCGAAGGTTTCCCACGTCGCAAATGGTGTTTGTAAGTCCGAAGGTCAGACACTGGGTGCGCGGCTTTTGAGCCTGCATATTCAGCTTTCGGAGGTCCTGAAAAGTTTTCAACCGGACACTGCCGCTGTTGAGCAGACATTCGTCAACAAGGACGGGGCGGGCACGCTGAAATTGGGTCAGGCCCGCGGGATTGCCATGCTGGTGCCTGCGCAGGCGGGGCTGGAGATAGGGGAATACGCGCCCAACGCGATCAAGAAGACTGTCGTGGGCGTTGGACATGCCGACAAAACGCAAGTCGCGCATATGGTCCGGATGCAATTGCCGGGTGTCGTCTTGAACGGACCTGATGCGACGGATGCTTTGGCGATCGCATTGTGTCACGCGGTTCATGCGCGCACGCAAAATCATCTGGAACTGGCCGTCAAAAGGGCGACCGCATGATTGGCAAGCTGACCGGGCGTCTGGACCACCGCACAGCGGATTATGTGATGATCGATGTGGGCGGCGTTGGCTACGTTGTACATTGCTCCGAAAGGACCTTGGCGAGCCTTCCTGGGCCCGGTGAAGCCGTGTCGCTTTATACGGACCTGTTGGTGCGCGAAGATCTGATGCAGCTTTTCGGCTTTACGACGCCGCTGGAAAAGGAATGGCATCGCTTGTTGATGAGCGTGCAGGGGATCGGCGCAAAAGCCTCCATGGCGATTTTGAACACGCTTGGCGCTGATGGCGTCAGCCGGGCGATTGCCTTGGGGGACTGGAACGCGGTGAAAGCAGCCAAAGGTTTGGGGCCGAAGACTGCACAGCGCGTGGTGATTGAATTGAAAGACAAAGCGCCCTCAGTGATGACATTGGGCGGCACGCTTGGGGCTGCAATGGGACAGCAACCGGCACAGGCCAGCGCTGATGATGCAGTGATCGAACCGATTGCCGTGTCGGATACATCCTCGGCGCAGGCAGAAGCGCTTTCGGCCTTGGTCAATCTTGGCTACAGCCACGGCGATGCGGCGGGCGCGATTGCGCAAGCGGCGGGCGAGATGGACGCGCCGTCGACGTCTGATCTGATCCGGGCCGCGCTGAAGCGCCTTGCCCCGGCGGAGCGGTAGATGAGCGAGCCTGACCCAACCTTGCGCCCGGACCGACGTCCAGAAGATGCAGATCGCGCGCTGCGCCCGCAGGCATTGTCGGAATTTATCGGCCAGGCAGAGGCGCGCGCCAACTTGGCCGTGTTCATCGAAAGTGCGCGTCAACGCGGCGAAGCGATGGACCACACGCTGTTTCATGGACCACCGGGTCTGGGCAAAACCACACTCGCGCAGATCATGGCGCGGGAGCTGGGGGTAAACTTCCGGATGACCTCGGGGCCGGTACTGGCCAAGGCTGGCGATTTGGCGGCGATCCTGACCAATCTGGAAGCGCGAGATGTTCTTTTCATTGACGAAATTCACCGGCTGAACCCGGTTGTGGAAGAAATTCTTTATCCCGCACTTGAGGATTTTGAGCTGGATTTGGTGATCGGCGAAGGGCCTGCCGCGCGGACCGTTCGGATCGAATTGCAACCGTTTACGTTGGTTGGGGCCACCACCCGGCTTGGTTTGCTAACCACGCCGCTGCGTGATCGTTTTGGCATTCCGACCCGCCTGCAATTCTACACCGTTGAAGAGTTGCACGAGATCGTCACCCGTGGGGCGCGCCTTTTGGGCATCCATACCGACACGGACGGCGCGCGAGAAATAGCCAAACGCGCCCGTGGGACACCCCGTATCGCGGGCCGTTTGTTGCGTCGGGTGGTTGATTTTGCGCTGGTTGAGGGCGATGGGGCGATCAGCCAAGCGGTCGCAGATCACGCGCTGACCCGGTTGGGTGTCGATCATCTGGGGCTGGACGGCGCGGACCGCCGTTATCTTAGCCTGATTGCAGAAAACTATGCGGGTGGGCCCGTTGGCGTGGAAACGATGTCTGCGGCCCTGTCGGAAAGCCGCGACGCACTGGAAGAGGTGATCGAACCCTTCCTGCTGCAGCAAGGCCTGATCCAACGCACACCGCGTGGCCGGATGCTGGCCGCAAAGGCCTGGACGCATCTGGGTCTGACACCGCCCAAGCGTCCCGACCAGTCGGACATGTTCGAAGGTTAAGCCCGCTTGAGCTTGCGTGTGTTGATTGCTAAAGCCCCGCCATGACGCCTGAACAAATCTCCCGCTTCTTTACCCGGTCTGATGGCAGCTATCTGTTTGCCCGCTGGGGTCGCCCGATTGCCCCGGTTGTGTTCGGGGTGGAGGATCAGACAATCTCTGTGCTGAAAGGCGCGCTGGAGGCTGTCGCGACACTTACTGGGCACGAAATCGCGGAAACTGATCCCGAGCTTGGCGCGAACTTCATGGTGTTTTTCATCCGCGATTGGCAGGAGTTGGTCGAAACCCCAAACCTGGACCGCATGATCCCCGAATTGGAGCCGTTGGTGGCCCGCTTGCAAGCCGCAGACGCCAATCAATACCGAATTTTCCGGTTTGATCCCGAAGGGGGCATAAAAGCCTGTTTCGTGTTCCTGAAAATGGACGAGGTGATGATGGAAATCCCGGCAGATACGCTGTGTCTGGGTCAGGTTGTACAGTCATTTCTGCTTTGGTCGGACGAGGCGTTTTTAGGGGCTTCGCCCTTGGCTTTGACGGGCAAGGATGTGGCCATCCTCAGACCCGATGTCGCCGCGATTATCCGGGCAGGGTATGATGGGGTGATGCCGGTTTGCGCGGATGATCCCAGTCATGCACTGCGCTTGTCTGCGCGTGTTTCCGGGATGCTGGACAGCTAGGAAAAAGCGCGCCGACCCTCAATTTGGGGAACCAGGGCCGGCGCTAGGCCAAAGCACGGGACACATGCTTCGACAGGGAGAGATCTTGCGACGCGTCTTGTGCGTCAGGCCTTCACAGGCTCGATACGCGACGCCCAGCCGCTGATAACTTCTTCACAGGTCTTGCGACCCCACCGTTTGCTTAGCAGTGCAGATAGCGGTGTGGCGATTGACCAAGGCAATTCAATCGGACCGGTGCTCAACCAATGCAACAGCGCAGTCTCAATGGTCTCGACATCGCCTTGATTGAAGGCTTCACGGACTTCCTGAACGCTGGCGTCGCTGGCCATGCACAAGCGGTCTGCCAATTGGTTTTGAACCGTCTGTAGCCGCTTCAGGCCCAACGCGTAGGCGCGTTCTGTGACGCCTGTTTCAAACCCTTCGGGCACGTTCATCGTCAGCGTCCTGTCTTCACTGTCATCTGCAAGGTGATCTTGCGACAGTTGATCAAGCCGGGTGCCGATCTCGCCGATCAGGGCCGGGACCTCCTGTGCTTTCAGCGATGGCATCGCGCGTTTGGCACGTTTCCAGGCTTGCAGCTCGCTGGTATCAGGGCGCAGTGCTGCGAGGCTGGATTTCGACCGACGCGCGATCTCCTGGGAGAAGCGGTGGTTCAACAGCATATTCGCGTCTTCGCAAAGGTGCGTCTCGTTGTGCCATTCTTCGGGGCATTGCCCGATATCGGACAGTTCCACGTAGCCCAGCTGCGAATGAAACGCGCGTTCCAGAGCAAGCTCCGCGAAGCAGCGGTTGAAGTGATAGATGATCCATTTGCGTGCCACGGCACGATCAGCCGCGGTGGACAGGCCCGCCTTGGTCAGCGCACGATCAATCCAGAACTCCCGCTTGAGAAAGGCGTTTGAAAACCCGTGCAGGATGATCTGCAATTTGGGATTGGCGCTGTGCAAGGCCAGCAGGAAGACACGGTAGTCATCAACGATCCGGTTCAGACCGGCCCAGAAGGACGCGCCCAGAATACGGCTGATCGGATCACCGGGCTCGACGCTATCGAGCATCTGACCCAATTTTGGTCCCTCAAACATGCCGCAACCCGTGGCAGAGATGACGGCGAAATCAAAAGACTTCGCGGCCTCGATATGGGGCACAATCACCGCGTTGCCGTCGCTGAACCATTCCGGTTGCAGCGCAAGGACGCCATATTGGGCCTCCAGCCATTCGGTGGTGTCCCGCAGCTGCGCCGAAACCGTTCCAGCGCCGCGCGGTGTGTCATAGGGGCGGCCAAAAGCGCCCTTTGAGTTTTCAATGTAATCCAGCATCAGATCAATTCCCTCAGATTGCTGCGATTGAAATTCTGTGCGCAGAGGGCGGGCGCAGTCGGACCGAGTGGTGCGTAGGCACACTCTTTAAACAACGGGAAAAACCACCCGGTCCGTTTGCGAAGCATTGCTGACAATCCAGCCCCCTCACGTTGGGTCGAATACTCTTGAAAAAAACACGCGTTCATTTTCGACCCTCACCTTGTTGAGTTGGGCGGAATGCCGAACTCGTTAACGCTAGGTTAATTTCGGCCGCGTGAAAGAAGTGTGAATGAGCAAGGACTCGCTCAGGAGGAAAGCGTGAAAACTGCGCTTGAGGTCAGATTTTCTTGAAAAATATAGGGGAAAGCGCGTAAGTGTTTCCCCGTAAGCGACAAACCGCCAGCCCTGAAGCTGACGGCTGATTTGCTTATCGTTGCGATTCTAAATCGCGGCTTGGTCGGGACAAATCGCCATGTCCAAGACGTAGGATATCATGGTTCCCATCGAAAGGTGGGATGTCCTGCGGATGCAGGGTTTTGGGGTCCAGCGCGGTCCCCTGGAAGGCCTGCATCATCGCCCGTGACACTTGCGGTGCGGACACGCTGGTGCCGTTCATCGGCAAAACTGACCCGCTGCGGGATCCGCTGGACAAGATGCCCCCGATCACGCGCGATCTGTCACTGACAGCAGAATAGTCCGGATCCCGCATCCCCTTTGACGAAGAGGCCGCGTAGTAAGACGGGTTCTCGTCGCGATAGGTCACACCGCCCACCACCGTAATCCGCTCGCTGGTGGCCATCCCGTTCAGGGTTCCGCGCCGTTTGATCACGCTGGGGCCTGTGTCTTCCTGGTTGATGAACCCTTCGGGCGTATAGCGCTCGTAGGTGGCATCGTTGAAATAGGATTGCAGCCCGGGGCGCGAAAAGCCCAACGGGGCGTCGTCGCGAGGGATCCAGGCGTTGATCTCACCACCGTTCAGACGGGCCACGATTTGAACGTGCCACAAACCATTTGGTCCGGGCTTGCGATTTGTACTCGAAGGCATCGCACTGGGCGACAGCGCGATCAACACGCGTTTCTTTTCGGCTGCGGCAGGTGTCATGCCCTGCAAATCCACGCTGACGCGGGCCAAAACATCACCGGTTGCGTCATCGACCAGCAACATCGCTTGCCTGCGATCCAGATCAGGAAGCGCGATTGGTGTGCCCCCGGGCCAGGCCACCGATAACGTGATGTCCTTGGTATCTTCCGGCACCCATATTTCGCAAAAGTTGGGCGTCAGATCTTCTGGCTGAACCCGCCAGGGTAGGTTTAGCTCAGTCATTGCGCCGACGACAGCGGGTGCATTGGCATGACCGCGCGCCAGATATCGATTGCCAGTCGGCAGAACAACTTGCACGCCAAATCGGGGCGGTACATCGTCAAATTTCTTCTCGATCCGCTCTATATGCGCGGCGACAAGCGTGTCGATTGCCGTTTCGATGATCGATGTGCCGTCATGGGGGCCGCCCGCGATCGCATAGCTGAAGTTCAGCACAACCGGGATCGGGAAGTTTTCGACCACAGACATCTCGTAGGCATGATCCAACATGCGCCCGATGCCTGCGACCACAAATGGGGCCAGCCGCGCGCCAGAAGTTTCAACGGTAACCAGTTCGGGCAGTTGCACCGCCATAATCCGGCAATTGCGTGCCGCTTCCTCGCCGGTTTCAGGGTCAAAACCCGCGGCTGTATCCAGCACATGGGTGCCGTGGGACAATTGCCGCGCAAGGGACCATGATCCGGGGCGCGTGAAATCCAGAAGGCCCAACGCCTGCAGGCGATCATCTTCGCTGAGCGCACTGTTGAGCAGGCCCTCAAGCTCCGCCTTGTCATGTTCGCGCCCGAAAACGACGGGCTCGGTCGCGCCGCGTGACACGCCATCCTGCACCCAGGCGAAATCGATCCGCGAGGTCACGCCCGTGGCGGTGTTCTGGGTAAAGCGCGCGTTGACGAGGTTGAAGTTGTTGTCGATGACACCAACAATGACCCCTGTTTTCGGATCCAGCCCCTGGGCCGAATAGCTCACGGTCGCGGGTTTCTTTTTGCCGATGGAATAGCTGCGCAGCGGGGCAGGGTAGCGCATCACCTGATAGCTGGCGCTGGCCTCATCTTCCGCGACCTCAGTGTCGGGTGTCAGGCACAAAGCAACTTCCGTGGACCGCACAACCCCTTCCTGATCCCGCTCGAAAGTTGAGCTGCTGATTTGTGGTTCAATAACCGGAATTTCATCCAAAGGTGCTTGCGCAGCGCCCGGTTTCACAGACACCTCCGTGTTTCGCAAAACCACCTGATAGGTGAAATCCTTGGGGTTTGTGATGGTTTGGGTATCCCGCAGGGAAAACCCGTCGCTGTAATTTAGGGCCCAAACCGAATAGGGGTCATAGCCCCGCCGCGGTCGGTTGGCCTCCTTCACCCAGGAAAAGCTTGGCATCAGACATTGCTCCAGCTTGTCTTCCATTCGTCACGGGCCTTGTTCCAAAGCCAGTTGAGCAGATCAGAAGCCTGGATATTGCCGGTAATATCCGCCCCGACTTTGATGATGTCATTCCCATCGACGTTAAAGTCGATCAGCGTGGAGCCGTCGAAAGCGTCCTTTTGAAGGAAATCGGTCGCACCGATGCCTTCGCCGTTGAAGCTAGCTTGATGAACCGTTTGGCCTGCCGCGCCACAACGTGCACAGAAATAGGCCCCCATCGTCGCCCCCAAAGTGGCCCCAGCGAAAGTGTCTGCCGGGAAGTGCACGCCCGCGACAGTGCGGTTCACCGCAATCCGCGTCGCTTGAGCCATCAACAGCCGCTCCAGCCCGTCATATTCGATTTTGCCGTCCAGCAATGTCAGCAACAGGCGTGAGACGATATAAGCTTCCGTCGCATGGGCCGAGGGCAGGGCCCCGTGGCCCGGTGTCGGGATCATCGGCTGGATTTGGCCGGAATAGACATCCGGGCGCAGGACGGCCAACGCGTTTTTGGCCTGCATGGCCACACTGGAGGCAAATAGCTGCGCCAGTGAGACAAGCTGGATCGTGTGCTTGTTGCGGGCAGGATGCAGCCCGATGATGGAGCTGAAGAACGGGGTCGGGAACCCAACCTGGTTCAGGATTTCCCCGGCCCGGTCTGGCCGCAGATCCGCGTAATTGTAGACCACTTGCGTTTGTGCGACGAAATCATCGTCTGTCGGGCGCACAAGATCGACGACCGGATGATAAGCCGCCGTCGGTGCCGTTGTGGCGTCGCCGCCTGTTGTGGACAGATGAAACAGGCCGACCGCATTGGAATTTTCCACGGCGAACGTGCCCACATGGGACAAAAGCTCTGTCTGCAGGATCAGTGCACGCACCCAAGGGGACCATTCGCTCATATTGGCGACATCGCCCGAGGTCATCGGGTTCGGTTTCTTGGTTAACGGCGTCCAGGCTTCGACCAGACCATCCCGGTTTGTCATCAAGGAGGCCGCAAGAGACGGCGTTACACTGCCTGCTCCGCCGCCGACACCGCCAACGCCTCCCACGCCGCCGACACCTCCGACGCCACCAACACCGCCGACGCCGCCGACACCACCAACGCCACCGACACCGCCAACGCCTCCAACGCCGCCGACACCGCCTGAAATGGAAGAAATTGACATGTGATTACTCCTGTTTGAAACGCGTTAAGATTTTGGAATTCCTGCGGCCTCCAAGGCGTCGGCCCAGGATTTGCCTGTGTTGAAATGTGCTGCTGGATGCTGGCTGAGATAATTTGAAACGGTCAGGCCGGGCTCCTTGCGCATCAGCTCCTGCGCGGATGCACGAGCTTCCTCGGTTCTGCCAAGTCTCTGCAAAGCAACGGTTTTTGCCCGGATGGTTGATGTATGGCGCGCGTTCAGGGTCAGCGAACGTTCCGCGAAGAACAAAGCGTCTTCGTTTTCATCGTTGGACAGGCTGGCCGCGGCTGACAATGTGTCAAAGAAATAACGGTGCGGATCAAGCGGCGACAATTTCCGGGCCCGGCTGGTAAATTGCACGGCCTTTTCGCCGTCATCCGTGAAGGCATGAAGCGCGCCTTTCAACAGCCAAGCCAGCGCGCAGTTCGGATCGTTTTCAACCGCTTCTTCGTAACGGTCCATCGCGGTGTCGACGCGGCGCAACAGGTTGTTGTTCACAAAGCCATCAATAGCCATGGAGAACGAACAGTCGGACGCCAAATCCAATGCACGCGCGGACAGGTCGGATGCGATGCGACCGTCAGCGCTGGCATCCTGGCTCCAGCCTTGCACGACGCACAGGACATGCCATTTGGCCATCCAGCTTTGCAAGATGGAGTTGCGTGGGAAGCGTTCGATCAGTTCCTGAAGGTAGACGCGCGCGGTTGCAAAGCTGGCCTTACTTTGCCGGTGCATCAGCGACACAGCCGAGATCAGCAATGTATGGCTTTCCAGATCACCAACCTGCTTGAGACGTGCGGCCTTGGCGGATTTTGCGATGATGCCGCGGGATAGCTCGTCACCGATGGCCAGCACCAGTTGATCGTCACCGGCCAGAAAACCGCGCTGACTGCCGGTGATGTCTTGCGTTGCCTCGATCCTTCCGGTGGAGGAATCCACAAGATCCATCTGGACGCGGATCTTGTCGCCCTCATGGCGGAAGCGGCCCCAGGCCACATAGTCAGCCGCGATCAGAGACCGAATTTCAGAGATATCGACGCTGCGCGGGTCGATGTTGCGGCATGACAAGTGCGAGATCACGTTCAGCAGCTCTGATCGGGACAGCAGCCGAGAGACTTCTTCGGCCAGCATGTCCCCGATGGGCTGCAATTCGGCAGCCCCGGGCGGGGCCACAAGCGGCAGTACCGCAACGGTAGGCTGCAGCTGGTCGTCGGTATGGACCACGACCGGGGCCACATCTTGTTGCAGTGTTTGCGGCACTGTCGCAATGCCCGCAATCATCACGTCAGGACGTTGCCGCTGTTCGCGCAGCCAGTCCTCAAATCCTTCTTCGGCGATGTCGATCCCCTCCAAAAACGCCCCTTCGGACGCGCTGCCAAGCACGCAGACGAAATCGGGTCTCAGAGTAATGTCAGTGTTTGTGGCTTCAAAGATTGCATCGAAACGTTCGCCAAACAGCATCCGCAGATCGGCCACAGCGCGGCGTAAACTGGCGCGCCCGTGGGTCGGGCCGGACCGGGACCATAGCGCATCCTGCAACCAGGCGCGCGTGCGACGACCTTCCGGGGCCGTTGCCAGCATCGCCAGCAAAGCCCGTTGTTTGGCACTGCTAATACGGATGTCTTCCCCAGATGCCCAGCCTAGCGAAAAGGCTCCAAATAGCCGGATATGCAGCGTCACTTTGTGATCCCCACGCAACATAGACCGTTCCCTCCTTGATCACGTGAGCATGACGTAAGGGCAACGATCAGAAAAGCCACCGGAATTCGAATTCACACATTATTAACGCGACGTTCACGAAATCGCTCAAACCAATTAAGAAATTCAGCGGCACAATAATTTAAGAGCCTTACGACTCCTCCCACGGGGCATGACACGCGGAAATGGCAAAAGAATCAAGCGGAATAGGGTCTTAGATGGTGGGAAAATTGCGGCAAATCGTTGCTTTTGCGCCGTTATTGCGCGAATTTGGCCGAAATTGCGGAGGCAAGGCCAATGGTCCATCGGTTCAAACTGCGGGTGTATTACGAGGACACGGATCTGGCCGGGATCGTCTATTACGCGAATTATCTGAAGTTTATTGAGCGTGCGCGCAGTGAATGGGTGCGCGAAATCGGTGTCGATCAGGCGAAAATGAAGGCGGAAAATGACCTCGTTTTTGCCGTGCGGCGGGTGGAAGCGGACTATCTGATGCCTGCGAAATTTGATGATCTTCTGGAGGTCCAGACCAAGGTGGTGGACCTATCCGGCGCAAAGCTGGACCTGTCGCAGGAGGTCATGCGGGGCGATGACACGCTTTTTGCCAGCAAAGTCACGCTGATTTGCCTGACCGGAACCGGGCGTCCGACACGTTTTCCGGCGGAAATTCGCCAGATCACGTAATTGCGAACGCAAATAAGGCGCGGCATTTTCACTGCCCCATAGCCAGACAGGCACAAAGCGACTAAACTGCCTGCAATCAAGCCACGCAAAAAGTGGTAACAAGAAGCGAGCAGGTAATATGGAAGCTGAAGCGATTGGGCTGGCCAGCGAAGTTGATTTTTCAATGACGGCGCTGTTCTGGCGGGCAAGTTTTACTGTAAAATTAGTGATGTTGATGCTGATCGCAGCCTCTTTCTGGGGCTGGGCCATCATCATTCAGAAATTTATCAACTACCGGATTGCACGCCGGGAAGCGGAAGAATTCGACCGCGCTTTCTGGTCTGGTGATCCCCTGGATGAGTTGTTTGACCGGATTGGCGAAAGCCCGAAAGGCTCTGCGCATCGGATATTTGCTGCGGGCATGTCGGAATGGCGCAGGTCTCATCGCGAAGATGGCCGGTTGATTGCCGGGGCCACGGCCCGGATCGACCGCTCCATGGATGTGGCGATTGCCAAGGAAGACGAGAAGCTGAACTACGGGCTTGGCTTTCTGGCAACCGTCGGTGCGACCGCACCGTTCATCGGATTGTTCGGCACCGTCTGGGGCATCAAGAACGCGTTTGAAGAAATCGCCATTTCGCAAAATACCAACCTTGCTGTTGTGGCCCCCGGTATTGCAGAGGCTCTGGTTGCGACGGCGCTGGGTCTTCTTGCTGCGATCCCGGCGGTGATTTTCTACAACAAACTTAGCTCGGATGCGGACCGGATCGCGTCGGGCTACGAGGCGTTTGCGGACGAGTTTTCAACCATTCTGTCGCGCCAGCTGGACGCTTGAGCCATGGTAGCGACAGTTTCCCAAGGCGCGTCGTCAGGTGGACGGCGCGGGCGCAGGCGTAAGTCAAAAGCCAAGCCCATGTCCGAGATCAACGTCACCCCCTTTGTGGACGTGATGTTGGTTCTGCTGATCATCTTCATGGTGGCGGCCCCGCTTCTGACGGTTGGTATCCCGGTGGAATTGCCGAGAACTGCCGCCAATGCCCTGCCGACAGAGCAGGAAGAGCCGTTGACCATAACCGTAACGGCAGATGGCATCCTGATGATCCAGAACACCGAAATCAGCGGTTCCGATCTGGTACCGCGTTTGCGCGCAGTGGCCGCCGAACGCGCTGATAACAAGGTATTTTTGCGCGCTGACGGGGCGGTGCCTTATGAACGCGTGGTTCAGGTCATGGGCGCGCTGAACCGTGGTGGGTTCAACGACATTGGTCTGGTGACAGACACCGGCGGTCCGACCCTAGATGGCACGACGGAGTCCGACGGCTAGGATGCGCAAAGGGGCCTACATATCCGGGGCAGGCCATATGGGTCTGTTCCTCTGGGTGCTGATCGGCGGCTTTTTCGTGGCGCGTGATGATGCCGCCGAAATTGGCGTGACGGATGTGTCGATCATCTCCAGCGAGGATTTCGCGTTGCTTCAACCGCAATCCCCGTCGACCAGTGACGCGCCAGAATTGCCCGATGCGCCGGAACCCGAGCCCGCGCCCGAACCGGAACCTGTGCCTGAACCGACCCCGGAACCAGAACCTGCTCCTGAACCACCCGAGGCCCCGGAACAACCAGAACCTCCGGCACCTGAGACAGCCGTGCTGGAAGCGCCGGAACCCCCTGCGGCACCTGAAGTTGATGCGGATGCGACGCCTGCGCCGGTTGAAGCCCCGCGCGTGGCCCCTGAAGCCGCGCCTGAGCCATCGCCAGAAGCCGCGCCTGATGTGGTCGAACAAGCGCCAACCGCACCCTCTGAGGATCCTGATCAGGTCGAAGAGGCGCAGGAAGAAACCGCACCCGAAGAAGCCTCCACCGAGATTGTAACGGAGGCAGAAGAAGAAAAATCCGCCGCACCGACGCAATCCAATCGCCCATCTGCGCGGCCAAATCGCCCGCAACCCACTGCGACAGCAGAAGTTGAGCCGCAGGAAGGGACCCCAACCGAAGACGCACCAGCGAGCGACCCGCTTGCTGACAGCATTGCCGCCGCCGTATCGGAAGCCAACGAAACGCCGACGCCCGCGGCCCCGTCTGGCCCGCCCCTGACATCTGGGGAACGTGACGGGTTGCGCTTGGCCATTCAGCGGTGCTGGAATGTCGGCTCGCTGAGTTCGGATGCGCTGCGCGTCACCGTTATTGTGGGCATGTCGCTTGACCGGGCTGGCAAGCCGGAATCGTCGTCGATCAAGCTGATTTCCGCCGAAGGTGGGCAAGGCGCTGCCGTAAATCAGGCATTTGAGGCTGCAAGACGGGCTTTGATCCGTTGCGGGGCCAAAGGCTATGATCTTCCCAGTGACAAATACGGCCAATGGCAGGATGTTGAGATAACCTTTAATCCCGAAAGGATGAGGATCAAATGATGAAACAGTTTTTGAGCGCAAGTTTCACAGGATTAATGCTGCTGTTCGGCACGCCCTTGATGGCGCAGGACGGCCCGCTGAGGATTGAGATCACCGAAGGTGTGATCGAACCTTTGCCCTTTGCGGCCCCCACATTCGTGGCTGAAACCGCAGGGGCCGATCAGCTTGCCCGCGAGCTGGTGGAGGTAATCACGGCCGATCTGCAAGGCTCTGGCCTGTTCCGCGGGATTTCTCCCGACGCGTTTATCTCCCAGGTGACAAGCTTTGATGGGGCTGTTCAGTATGCCGATTGGAAGGCGATCAATGCGCAGGCTCTGATCACCGGGGCTGTCAGCACCACGGGTGATGGCCAGATCATCGTCAAATTCCGCCTCTATGATGTGTTCGCCGAAAACCAGCTGGGCAGTGGCCTGCAATTTGTAGGCTCGCAGGATGGTTGGCGTCGCATGGCCCATAAGGTGGCCGATGCGGTCTATTCGCGGATCACTGGCGAAGGGGCGTATTTCGACAGTCGTGTTGTCTATGTCTCTGAAACCGGGCCGAAAAACCTGCGCAAGAAGCGCCTTGCTGTGATGGATTATGATGGGGCGAACCAACAGTTTTTGACCGATGACAGCTCCATCGTGTTGGCCCCACGGTTTTCGCCTAATGGCGACCGGGTGCTTTATACCTCCTACGAGACGGGTTTCCCGAAAATCTACGTGTTAGATATCGCCAGCGTGCAGCGTCGCGGTCTGGAAGAACAACCCGGCACGATGAGCTTTGCGCCGCGTTTTGCCCCCAATGGCCAAGACGTCGTGTTTTCCCTGACGCAAGGGTCGAACACCGATATCTACAAGCTGAACCTGGGCTCTGGGACACGCACGCAGCTGACCAATTCGCCGTTTATTGAAACGGCCCCCAGCTATTCGCCCGATGGCAGCAAGATTGTATTTGAAAGCGACCGCTCCGGCACGCAGCAGCTTTATGTCATGGATGCCAATGGGGGCGAACCCACGCGGATCAGTTTTGGGCAGGGCCGCTACGGCACACCCGTCTGGAGCCCGCGTGGCGATCTGGTGGCCTTCACCAAGCAGAACCGTGGCCGGTTCCATATCGGTGTGATGCGACTGGACGGCAGCGAGGAACGGCTTTTGACAGCCTCGTTCCTGGATGAAGGCCCGACATGGGCGCCAAACGGGCGTGTGATCATGTTTACACGTGAAAGCTCCGGGGCCAGCGGATCCTCGACCCTTTATTCGGTGGATATTTCGGGACGGAACCTGAAAGCCGTGCAAACCGGTGGTTCAGACCCGTCTTGGTCGCCGCTGTTGAAATAAAGCGTGGATTCCCACCGCGCGACAATGATGCTAAAGTAGCGAAAATCGAGCCAATAACTGACCCATAAGGATCAACAGATATGAAACTTCATTCAAAAGCAGTACTTTTGACCGCAGCGCTTTTGCTTTCGGCGTGTTCGCAAAACCCTTTTGATCGTTTTGGCGGGGCCGGCGGAAGCGGGTCTGGAACAAATGGTGTCAGCACAAGTGCGTTGGACCCGTCCAGCCCGGCTTATTTCTCTGAGACGATCGGCGACCGTGTTCTGTTCGAAGTGGATCAAAGCACGCTGACAGCTTCTGCGGAATCAACCTTGGCCCAACAGGCACGCTGGTTGCAGGACAACGGTACTTACACCGCGATCATCGAAGGCCATGCCGATGAGCAGGGCACCCGCGAATATAACCTCGCCTTGGGGGCGCGTCGGGCGTCTGCCGCGCGGGATTATCTGGTCGCGAATGGGGTTGCCGACAATCGCCTTCGCACCGTCACATACGGTAAAGAGCGTCCGATTGAGATTTGCTCGTCCGAGGATTGTTACGCCAAGAACCGCCGCGCTGTGACTGTGATCTCAGCCGGTCTTGGCAGCTAAACCAAAGAGGGTCGCTTATGTTTCGCGCATTCGCCGTCATCGCCGCCATCGCGTTAACGGGTCCTGTTCTTGCACAGGATCGCGCGCAAACATTGGCGGACATCAAACAGGAACTTTCGGTTCTGTCGCTGGAGATCCAGAAGCTGAACCGCGAATTGTCCACGACAACCGGGCCGCAGCTAAATCTTGGTGGGCAGTCGGGCATTGACCGCCTGAACGCGATTGAAGCGGCCGTGGCCAGTCTGACCAGCCAGACCGAAAGTCTGCAAAACCGGATCAACCGGGTGGTTTCTGACGGATCAAACCAGATCGGTGATTTGCAGTTTCGCCTGTGTGAGCTGACACCCGATTGCGATCTGGCTGATTTGCCAGAACAAGCGAGCCTTGGTGGCGAAACCGGTGCGGGGTTGCCTGCGACCGGAACGGGTCAGCAGGTGGACAACACCGGGGCCGAACTTGCGATCGGCGAGCAATCCGACTTTGAGGCGGCGAAAGCCTCCCTTGAGGCGGGGAACTACGAAGAAGCTGCCGCGCAATTTGCGGCCTTTACACTGAACTATCCAGGCGGCCCGCTAAGCGGTGAAGCGCATTTCCTGCGTGGTGAGGCTTTGGGCCAAGCCGGTGACTGGAATGCGGCCGCACGCGCGTATCTGGAAAGCTTTTCCGGCTCTCCGCAGGATGCCCGCGCGCCTGAGGCGCTTTATAAACTGGGACTATCGCTCAACGAGTTGGGGCAAAGTTCCGAAGCTTGCCTGATGCTGGAAGAGGTCGGGAACAGGTTTCCGGGGTCCGATCAGGTCGGTCCGGCCAATGCGTCTCGCGGGCAATTGGGCTGCACTTGAGCGCGGCTGACGACGCGCTTTTCCATGCCGCCGGTGCCTTGTTGGATGCCCAAAGCCCGTCGAAACTTGGCGTGGCTGTTTCGGGTGGAAGCGACTCCATTGCCGCATTGAACATTCTGACGGGCGCGGCGCGTGCCCGTGACATTTCAATCGCGGCGATTACCATCAATCATGGCCTGCGCGCGGAGGCCGAAGCCGAGGCCGCTTTCGTCGCTGAGACCTGCAAGAAACTGGGCATTCGTCATGACATTCGCCGTTGGCAGGACTGGGACGGGTCGGGCAACCTGCAAGCCCAGGCGCGCGACGCGCGGTATGGGTTGATGGCCGCCTGGGCCCGCGAAACCGGCGTTGATCACATCGCACTAGGCCATACGCAAGATGATCAGGCAGAGACGTTTTTGATGCGCCTTGCGCGGGGGGCCGGGGTTGACGGTCTGTCCGAGATGAAGCGCGTCTTTTCGCGCGGTGGTGTGACATGGCTCAGACCGTTTTTGCGTACAAGTCGTGCAGCTTTGCGGGCGCATCTGCTGCGCCACGGGTTAAGTTGGGTCGATGATCCCAGCAATGACGATCCGCAATTCGAACGCGTGCGTTTGCGCCAGGCGATGGCGCAATTTGAAGAGGTGGGGTTGGACGCAGCAACGCTCAGCCAAAGCAGTCAGAACCTCGCAGATGTGCGCGATGCGCTGGATTTCTATGTCCGCGGTGCCGCGGCTGACTTCGTTCAGATCGATCAAGGCGATGTCTTGCTGTCCGACATGTCGCAGACGCCCCCGGAAGTGCGCCGCCGTTTGATCAGTGCAATCCTGCGCTGGATGTCTGGCGGTGACTTCGCGCCGCGGGCTGCGGCGATGGCGCAGTTGCAAGATGGGTTGGACGCGGCCGGGAAACACGTTCTGGCGGGGTGTGTGATCACGCGCGACGGCCAGCAGACCCGATTTACCCGCGAATGGAATGCCGTGCGCGACCTGACCTGCGCGACGGATGAGATCTGGGACAACCGATGGCGCTTGGAAGGACCGCATGCGGCGGGTCTGCATGTGCGCGCCTTGGGAGAAGACGGCTTTTCAGCCTGTCCCGATTGGCGCAGCGGCGGATTGCCGCGCGTCTCGCTTTTGGCCAGCCCGTCGGTCTGGGACGGCGAAACGCTGGTCTCTGCCCCGCTAACCAGCGGAAATAACGGCTGGAACGCCCTATTGAGGTCAGATTTTCGTGATGACCTGCAGGCCTCCCAGCAGGGCATTTGACCTGCGACACTGGACCTATATGAAAAACCTGTGGATTCGTTTACGCTTTCACATTGAATGCAGGGTACGAATGTCTATCTTAAGGCGGTGGCTTTGGGAGACATGAAAGCCGACTAATTAGGAGATTTCTTTTGGGCAACGCGCGAAATATCGCTTTCTGGGTCGTGCTTTTTCTGCTGATCCTGGCTCTGTTCAACTTGTTCAGCGGCGGTCAAACGGCTGTGAACTCCAGAACGATCCCGTATTCTGACTTTATCGAACGCGTGGAGCGTGGTGATGTCAGCTCGGTGACCTTGGATGGCGAACAGATCGTCATCAATTCCGGCAATGAGCAATTTGCGACCATCAAGCCAAATGGCGTTGATGTGACGCCGGTGCTGTTGGAAAACAATGTCACGATCGATGCAAAACCGCAGGAACAAAACGGCATACTTGCCTATGTCGGCACGCTTCTGCCGTTCCTGGTGATCATTGGTATCTGGATTTTCTTCATGAACCGGATGCAGGGCGGTGGCAAAGGCGGGGCGATGGGTTTTGGCAAATCGCGCGCGAAGCTGCTGACTGAAAAGCATGGCCGCGTTACCTTTGACGATGTCGCCGGTATCGATGAGGCCAAGGACGAGCTGGAAGAAATTGTGGAATTCCTGCGCAACCCGCAGAAGTTTTCCCGCTTGGGCGGCAAGATCCCGAAAGGCGCATTGCTTGTGGGCCCTCCGGGCACCGGTAAAACGCTTCTCGCCCGCGCCATCGCTGGCGAAGCTGGCGTGCCGTTCTTCACCATTTCAGGTTCTGACTTCGTGGAAATGTTTGTGGGTGTGGGTGCGTCCCGCGTGCGCGATATGTTCGAGCAAGCTAAAAAGAACGCGCCTTGTATTGTCTTTATCGACGAGATTGACGCCGTGGGCCGGTCCCGTGGTGTCGGTTACGGCGGCGGCAACGATGAGCGTGAGCAAACCCTTAACCAGCTTCTGGTTGAAATGGACGGGTTTGAAGCCAACGAAGGCATCATCATCGTGGCAGCGACCAACCGTCCCGACGTTCTGGATCCTGCGCTATTGCGTCCGGGTCGTTTCGACCGTCAGGTGCAGGTGCCGAACCCGGATATCAAAGGTCGTGAGAAAATCTTGCGCGTGCATGCACGTAAAGTGCCACTTGGTCCGGATGTGGATCTGCGCATCATCGCGCGTGGCTCACCCGGGTTCTCGGGTGCTGATCTCGCCAACCTTGTGAATGAGTCCGCTTTGATGGCGGCGCGTTTCGGGCGGCGCTTCGTGACGATGGAAGATTTCGAGAACGCCAAAGACAAGGTTATGATGGGTGCCGAACGGCGCTCCATGGTGATGACCGAGGATGAAAAGAAGCTGACCGCCTATCACGAAGCGGGTCATGCGATCGTCGGTCTGAACGTTCCGCAACACGATCCGATCCATAAAGCGACGATCATCCCGCGCGGCCGCGCGCTGGGCTTGGTGATGAGCTTGCCGGAACGCGATCAGTTGAGTGTGTCCCGGACCAAGTATACCTCCAAAATCGCGATGGCGATGGGTGGTAAAGTTGCCGAAGAGCTGAAATTCGGGCCGGAAAACGTCACCTCGGGTGCGACATCGGACATTCAACAAGTGTCCAAGATCGCCCGGGCCATGGTCACGCAATTTGGTTTCGCTGAAGAGTTGGGTCATGTCGACTATGCCAACGAGCAGCAGTCCTATCTGGGCACTTATGGCGGCGGGACGTCTCACAGTCAGGAAACGCAGAAGATTATTGATCAGAAGGTTAAAGAACTGATCGATGAGGGTTATGAAACAGCGAAACGTATCCTGACTGAGAAGAACGATGACTGGGAACGTCTGGCGCAAGGCTTGCTGGAATACGAAACGCTGACCGGCAGTGAGATCGCGCGCGTCATTGCGGGCGAGCCTTTGAAGCGGGACGATGACGAGGATGATACCCCTGACAACGGGACAACAACCTCTGTTGCGGCCATTCCGAAGACCAAGAAGCCAAAGACACCGAAGTCTGATGGCGATATGAGCCCGGAACCTTCGGCCTAAGTCACTCCGAAAATTGCTGAAAACGCCGCGCATGAATTTGCGCGGCGTTTTCTGTTGGTGATCAGCGTTGTAACACAATGCCATTGGACAGCGCGCTTTTGCGCTGTCAAAACGGACCCAAGCAAAAACCGCGGAGACCAGATATGCCAGCATTGAAACCCACCGGTGTGACCGGAAAGATCGTTTGGCTTGGTGTCGTGCGTGATCGTGACGCGGCGCTGCGGTCGGGCGCAATTACAGAAGCAACCGCGACCTATGCGGGCATCAACGGCGAAGATCATGGCGGGCTGACACGTCCATCATGCAGCCGGGTAACTTCGCAATATCCCAAGGGCACAGAGATCAGGAACACGCGCCAATTGTGCATCGTTTCAGCAGAAGAAATGGCGGAAGTTGCAGACGCGATTGGAGTGGAGGCGTTTAACCCCGAATGGTGTGGTGCGAATATTGTGATCGAAGGGATCCCGGATTTCACCCATATCCCACCGTCGTCTCGGTTGCAGTCCGAAAGCGGCGCGACCTTGACGGTCGACATGGAAAACCGTCCCTGCCATCTACCTGCCCCGGTAATTGATGAGGACGCGCCGGGTCACGGCAAGGCATTCAAGCAGGCGGCAAAGGACAAGCGTGGCGTCACGGCCTGGGTAGAACGTGAAGGCAGCTTGAAGGTCGGCGACACGGTCACGCTGCACATTCCTGACCAACGCGCGTGGAACGGTCCGACCTAGCGCATAGTTTCCAATATGAAACCGCCCGCCTGCAATTGGACGGTTCCGAATTCCGAAATGTCGTAATTCCATGCTGCTGTCGGTATGCGACAGAGTACCCATTGGAAAAATGACCAGTTTTGGAGGATGGACCGTCATGGAATACAAATCAGATATTGAGATCGCTCGGGAAGCAAAGAAGCGCCCAATTCAAGAGATCGGTGCAAAGCTGGGCATCCCTGATGCGGATCTTTTGCCATTTGGCCATGACAAAGCGAAAGTCTCGGCAGAGTTCATCGCCGCGCAAAAAGGCAAGAAAGACGGCAAGCTGATTCTGGTCACCGCGATCAACCCGACACCTGCGGGCGAAGGTAAGACGACCACGACTGTGGGTCTGGGCGACGGTCTGAACGCGATTGGTAAGAAAACCGCGATCTGTATCCGCGAGGCGTCGCTGGGTCCGTGCTTCGGCATGAAAGGCGGGGCTGCAGGTGGCGGTTACGCGCAAGTCGTTCCGATGGAAGAAATGAACCTGCATTTCACAGGTGATTTTCACGCCATCACATCTGCGCATAACTTGCTGAGCGCGATGATCGACAACCACATCTACTGGGGCAACGCGCTTGAGATCGATCAGCGTCGCGTCACATGGAAACGTGTTCTGGACATGAATGACCGGGCGCTGCGCGATGTCGTCTCCAGCCTTGGCGGCGTGGCAAATGGCTTCCCGCGTCAAACTGGCTTTGACATCACGGTGGCCTCTGAGGTTATGGCGATCTTGTGCCTGGCCACAGACCTGGACGACCTGCAAAAACGTCTGGGCGATATCATTGTGGCCTATACGCGCGAGCGCAAACCGATATTTGCCCGCGATATCAAGGCCGATGGTGCGATGACAGTTCTGCTGCAGCAAGCCATGCAACCAAACCTCGTGCAAACGCTGGAAAATAACCCGGCTTTCGTTCATGGCGGCCCGTTCGCCAATATCGCGCATGGATGTAACTCTGTTGTGGCGACAACGACGGCGCTGAAATTGGCTGATTTCGTCGTCACAGAAGCAGGCTTCGGCGCTGATTTGGGCGCAGAGAAGTTCATGAACATCAAATGCCGCAAAGCGGGTCTGGCACCCGATTGCGTCGTGCTGGTGGCCACATGCCGCGCGATGAAAATGAATGGCGGCGTGGCGAAAGCGGACCTGGGTCCGGAAAATGTCGAAGCCATCGAAAAAGGCTGTCCGAACCTTGGCCGTCACATCGAGAATGTGAAATCTTTCGGTGTGCCCGTGGTCGTCGCGATCAACCACTTCGTTACGGATACTGATGCGGAAGTCGCAGCCGTGAAAGCCTATGTCGAGGCGCAAGGCTCAGAAGCAATTCTGTGCAAGCACTGGGAATTGGGGTCCGAGGGGACCAAAGACCTGGCCGCACGCGTCGCAGAGATTGCCGAAAGCGGTGCCAGCAATTTTGAACCATTGTACGGGGACGACCTGAGCCTGATGGCCAAGATCGAAACTGTCGCCAAGCGCATCTACCGCGCCGACGAAGTTCTGGCTGACAGCAAGATCCGCAACCAGCTGAAGGATTGGGAAGATGCCGGCTATGGCAACCTGCCGGTCTGTATGGCGAAAACGCAGTATTCCTTCTCCACGGATCCGAACCTGCGCGGTGCGCCGACAGGGCACAGCCTGCCAATTCGTGAGGTGCGCCTAAGCGCTGGTGCGGGCTTCGTGGTTGTTGTCTGTGGTGAGATCATGACGATGCCGGGCCTGCCGCGCGTCCCATCTGCGGAAGCGATCATGCTCAATGAAAATGGTCAGATCGAAGGTCTGTTCTAAACTCCCATAACTCGGGTGCCTGTCTGAGGCGCGCATTGAACGCGCCTCAGACAGGGCTGGCGAGACGCTGTCCCACCAGCTTTCGAAAGACCCGCTGCAAGAAAAGGAAAACTCAATGACCGCGAAAGTTATTGATGGCAAAGCATTTGCCGCCACCGTGCGCGCGCAAGTGGCCGAACATGTCACACGTCTGGTAAACGACAACGGGATTACGCCGGGTTTGGCTGTGGTGTTGGTCGGGGAAGACCCGGCAAGCCAGGTTTACGTGCGTTCCAAAGGCAAGCAGACCGTTGAGGTCGGCATGAAAAGTGTCGAGCATAAGCTGGACGTAGACACCTCCGAGGCGGATCTTCTGGCCCTGATCGACCAGCTGAACAATGATGACAGCATCCACGGAATTCTCGTACAGCTGCCATTGCCGAAGCACCTGAATGAAGATCTGGTGATCAACTCGATCTCTCCGGCGAAGGATGTGGACGGGTTTCATATCTCCAATGTCGGGCTGCTTGGAACGGGTCAGAAATCTATGGTTCCTTGCACGCCACTTGGGTGCTTGATGATGTTGCGGGATCATCATGGCAGCCTCAGCGGGATGAACGCAGTGGTTATCGGGCGCAGCAACATTGTTGGCAAACCGATGGCGCAATTGCTGTTGGGTGACAGCTGCACGGTGACGATTGCGCATTCGCGGACCAAGGATCTGCCAGAAGTGGTGCGCGGTGCCGATATCGTTGTTGCTGCAGTTGGACGACCAGAAATGGTTCCGGGCGACTGGATCAAGCCGGGTGCAACTGTGATTGATGTGGGTATCAACCGTCTTGATGCGCCCGAAAAAGGCGAAGGGAAAACCCGCCTTGTGGGCGACGTGGACTATGACAGCTGCGCAGCGGTAGCCGGTGCAATTACCCCGGTTCCGGGCGGCGTCGGTCCAATGACAATCGCCTGCCTTCTGGCCAACACGCTGACTGCGTGCTGTCGCGCAAATGGTCTGGCCGAGCCGGAAAGCCTGACAGCCTAATCCGACCTTGGCATCGGGATCTGGCAGGGTGTTTGCCCTGTCAGGATCGCGTGGGCCTGTTCGCGCATCAACGGATCGAAGACCGGGCTGTCGGAGTACAGACCACCCGTATAGGTCCCAAACGCCGGCAAGATCAGCTTGTGATCATCATACAAAAAGCACGGCCGCGATATCGAACGGCCGCGCAGCTGCATCCGCGCTTTCGGGTGAAAATGGCCGGTCACTTCACCGCGCGCACCCGGCGTCGCGATATGGCGAAACACCAGCGGTCCCACGCGATATTCGAACAGATGTGTGCCGCCGATCTCCAGCGGGCCGGGGTCATGGTTGCCCTCAATCCAGACCCAGGTGCGCCCGGCCATCAGCCGCGTCATCCAGTCAGAAACCTGGTCGTCGATGGCGGCCCCGGCCTGCAAATCGTCAAAGCTGTCGCCCAGACAAATTACGACAGAGGGCGCTGTGCGTTCAATTTCGGCATCAAGCCGGGTCAGCGTGTCGATCGTCTCATAGGGGGGGAGCATCTGGCCACCACGCCGCGCGATCCGTTCTGACTTTCCCAGATGCAGGTCTGACACAACCAGAATGCGTTCCTCGGGCCAAAACAATGCCCCCGCGCCAGAGGCTTCCAGATGACAGTCCTGAAAGGAAAAGGGAAACACGTTCATGCTTCGTTCGTGCCAAATCGCCGGGCCATTGGCAAGCGGAACATCATGATCCTGTTGCCATGGCGATCAGGCGTTCTGCTTCCTCTGCCATCAAGCGTTCCTCCGCCTTGCCTTTGACGGGCACTTTGCCGACTTCCAGAAACAGGGGGGCGGCCAACGGGGTAATGCGATCCAGCACCCGATGATCAATCTGGCCCTGCGTTCGGGCAACCATATGTTCGATCCGACCGAAGTCGATCAGACCCTTCATCGCCTCTTCCCGTGTGATATCCAGCATCAGATGGTCTGGGTCATATTTTCGCAATGTATCGTACAGAATATCGCTGGAAAACGTCGCTTGCCGCCCGGATTTCCGCTTTCCGACAGTCATTTTGTCGATCAATCCCCCGATGATGGCAGAGGCGCGGAACGTGCGTTTCATCACCGCATTTCCTGCAAGCCAGGTCTCCAAACCTTCGCGCAGATCCACCACGTCGAACAGCGATGCCGGGTCTTCCAGAGGGGTCAATCCCCAGATCATCGTCGCATAGTCAGTGGCTAGAAACCCAAGTGGATCAAAGCCTTGTTCTTCCATGCGTTGGGTCAACAGCAGGCCCAGCGTCTGCTGTGCGTTGCGCCCAGCAAAGCCATAAATGCAGGAGTGTGACCGCGCCTCGTGGGGAAAGGTCTCTATCAGCAATCGACCCTTTTCGGGGAGCTGAGATACATGTCGCTGCAACGCCAACCATTGCGCGGTGTGGTCCGGCAAGTCTGGCCAGGACGGCTGCGCGAAGATCGACAGGATCCGATCGCTCAGCTGGGTCGAGGTTGCGAATTTCGTGCCCGCAAAAGCTGCGATCTTCGGCGATTTGGTCGCGTTGCGCGTCACCTCAACCACCATTTCGCGCAGGCCCTCGTAGCGGACGACCTGTCCGCCGATCAGGAACGTGTCACCGCTGGTCAGTGTTGCCGCGAAGGCCTCTTCCACCTCGCCCAATGGTGCGCCACCCATGCGGTTTTTCAGCCTGACTTTCAGCGTTTCGTTGTCCAGTATCGTGCCGATATTCATCCGAATCTGCCGCGCCGCACGCGGGTCTCGTAGCTGCCAAAGCCCGTCCCGCTGCACCAATCGCTGGTATTTGTCATAGGCCCGCAGCGCGTAACCGCCTGTCGCGCAGAAATCCAGGCAGGCTTCAAACTCTTCAGGGCTCAATTGGTGATACGGGCCCGCCGTTGTCACTTCAGCGTAAAGTTCTGCAGCATCAAAAGGGCCGCTGGCCGCCCGGATCAGGATATGCTGACACAGCACGTCGCGCGGCCCGCGCCCGCGCGGCTCCCCATCCAGTTCATGTGCGATCACGGCATCAAGGGCGGCTTTGCATTCGACGATCTCAAACCGGTTTGCGGGCACCAGAATGGCCTTGGACGGCGCGTTGTATTGGTGATTTGCCCGACCAATGCGTTGCACCAAACGTTTGACGTTTTTGGGTGCGCCTATCTGAACCACAAGGTCCACATCGCCCCAATCAATGCCCAAATCCAAACTGCCCGTACAGACAATTGCCTTCAGCTGCCCCGCGACCATCGCGGCTTCCACCTTCGCGCGTTGTTCGCGGGCCAGTGATCCGTGATGGATGCCGATCGGCAATTGTTCATCATTGGCGAGCCAAAGATTGTGGAAGAAAATCTCTGCCTGCGCACGGGTATTGTGAAAAATCAACGTCGTGTTGTGGGCCCGGACAAGATCAAGCACAGCGGGGATCGCGTATTTTCCCCCGGCTCCGGACCAAGGCGGCGGCGTTTCGGTTTCCAGCATCGTGATGTCCGGATCGGGTCCGGGATCGGCCAGCACAAGACGCGTTTCGTTTGGATGGCACGCCAAGAACTTTGCCACCGCAGCGGGGTCTTCCACCGTTGCCGACAGACCGACCCGTCTGAGGGTCGGGGCCAATGTTTGCAACCGGCTGAGCGCCAGCATCAGTTGATCGCCGCGCTTTGATTCCGCCAGGGCATGAATCTCGTCTACGATAACTCGTTGTATTCCATTGAAAATTCGGGGTGCGTCTTCATAGCTAAGTAATAGCGCCAGACTTTCGGGCGTCGTCAGCAGGATTTGCGGCGGGTCTGCACGCTGCTTTCTTCGTTGGGTCTGGGTTGTGTCGCCGGTGCGATCTTCGATGCGGATATCCAGCCCAATCTCATCAACCGGCGTGCGCAGGTTGCGTTTTATATCATTGGCCAAGGCTTTGAGCGGCGAGATATAGAGCGTGTGCAATCCCGGCTTCGGAGATTTTGCAAGTTCGGCCAATGTGGGGAGAAACCCCGCCATTGTCTTGCCGCCGCCAGTTGGTGCGATCAGCAAAACCGACGGGTCGGCTGCGGCTTCAAGCATGGCTTCCTGATGCGGATGGATGGACCAACCGCGTGCCGAAAACCAATTTGAAAGTGAGGTAGGAAGTGCGTTCATACCCCAACCATAGCGCGATTGCGCAGCAGGTTAAGGCATGAACGACAGTTTCGCGTTAGTGTTTGATCTCTTCGTCGACCACATACATGTTCGCCCATGCCCGGTCGATCAGATCTGGCGACATCTTATAGGGAATACCTTCATAGTCGCAGACCGAAATCATCTGATCGATCAGGAAGTTTGCATGGTAGTTCGCAAACAGGTTGTCGATCGATGGGTATTTTTTCTTGAGAAGATGGATCAACGATTCCTCGTTCATGGAGATCTTCTTTTTCTTCGCAACCAGCGCCAGAACCTTCAGGAATTCTTCCTGCGTCGGGCCATCGATCTTGATCTTGTAGAAAATCCGCCGCAGCGCCGCGCCGTCAAACATTTCGTTCGGGTGGAAGTTGGTCGAGAAAATCACCAAAGTGTCGAACGGAACTTCGAATTTTTCACCTGATTGAAGCGCCAGAATATCGTAGCCGGCTTCCATTGGAACAATCCACCGGTTGATAAGTGCCTGAGGGGGTTCTTCCTGACGGCCAAGGTCGTCCACGATGAACACGCCGCCGGTTGACTTCAGCTGAAGCGACGCCTGATAGGTGCGCGAGGTGGAATTGTAGTTCAGATCGAGCATGCTCAGCGACAATTCACCACCGGTCATCACGGTTGGGCGTTCACACAGGATGTATCGCTTGTCGAAGCGGTTGTCGGTGCGGCGCAGGGAGGACGTCGTCTCAGCCTCTTCAGCCCCGGCGATCGTGTGCACGATCGGGTCATACATGGTCACAACCTGACCTGCATATTCGATGCAATGTGGGATGTAGATCTTGTCGCCCAAAGCGTCGCGAATTCCGTTTGAAATCGCGGACTTACCGTTGCCGGGAGGGCCATAAAGCAAGATCGATCGGCCAGAGCTGACTGCCGGGCCAAGGTTGCTCAGCAGGTCGTCGGGCAGGATCAAATGCCCCATCGACCCCATCAAGCGGTCTTGCGTGATCTGGATGTTGCGAACCGATTGACGCTCCACTTGTTCTTTGTACAGATCCAGCGGAACGGGCAAGGGGCCATAATATTCAGACTGGCTCAACGCATCCAAGGCGCGGGCTTTGCCTGTGTCAGACAGCTGAAATGTCATTTCGCTGCCGGAGCCCGCATGCAAGGTGCCTTGTGCTTCCATCAACTTTTGCTCGCGTGCGATCTCAACCAATTGTTGGGCCAGCGGCAAGGTCAGGCACAGCGCGTTTGCGATGTCATTGACGGTTTCCAGGTTCTTGCGGAACACGGTTTTCAGCAGAATATCCCGCATCATCACGATACTGAGGCCGGTATCTTTCAGCGAACGTGGCGGGGCCGGGGCGACAACTCCGGGGGGGACATGCATATTCATTGGTTCAGCCCTTTTAGGAAATTTTCCAATGAATAGCCTTGTTTTACGGCATTAATTGGGCCGCAATTCGTCGCAATAAGGGAGTGTTTAGAACGCGCGCAGTGCCAAATAGGCGACCAAAGTCAGCGCCAGCGGGTATCCCATCGGGAATTGCTTGGTCTCAACCCAGCTTTGCCAGGTTGGTGTGGCATTCCGAATGGCTGGAATTGCGCGTGCAATGCGGTGGCTGACATAGCCAAAAATGACGCATCCGGCCAATAAAAACAGGCTCATTGACAGATCCTGCAGGGCGAAAAATGGGGCCATGGCAGCTGCAAATTTTGCGTCTCCGGCACCGACAAGGCCCATGGCGCTTGCCACAAAACCCAAGACCAGAATGGCCACGAAATGCAGCAATCTGGCCCCAAATTCCGGGAAGGGAAGGGCCAATGCGCCGACCACCAGGAAAACCGCCATCAGGGCCAGAACCGACTTGTTGGGAATTTTCATCCGCGACAAGTCGCTATAGGCGGCCCAGATCGCAATCGGGATCACGCATGGTAAAAACCAAAGCGCGGGAACGCTCGCCAAGTCCATGAATTACGCTTTTTCGAGCTTTGTCAGGGAGTTAACAGCCGCCTCGAAATGCTGCGGATGGGTCTCAATCGCTTGTTCCAGCAAGGTTTTCCCGGTGTTGAGATCGCCTTGTTTCACCGCAGCCAGTGCCAGAGTGTACAACAGCTGTGCCCGTTCGGTCTGGGTGACTTTTATGATCGGCAGGGTGTAGTTTTTCTGCGCGCCACGGGCCAAAACCATGTTGTTTTTGGCTGTAAAGAGGCTTGGATCATACGTGATCGCCTCGCCGAACAGCGCTTCGGCTTCGCTATATTCTCCGCGTGACAGCTTCGAATAACCCCAGTTGTTCAGCACATTACCCGGGCGGGTCGTCAAACCGACGGCTGTTTCATAGAAACTGTCGGCCTTCTTCCACTCTTTGTTGCTGTCGGCGATCATTGCTTCCAGGCGGTAGCGGTCAAAATTCTCATAGGTTGGCGGGATCGTGTCGAGGATGCTTTCAGCCTTGTCCCAGTTACCCGTTCTGATCAACGCATCCGCGTAGGAGACGTTATCGGCGTTCGTTGCGTCTTCATGCGCCACAACTCTGGACCAGATAACGGCCCCTTCGGTGGCGCGTTTGGCGCGGATCAAGGACATGGCAAGGCCGCGTTGCAGATCGATCCGTTTGGGATCTTGCGCAGATGCGCGTTGGAAATAGGCCACCGCTTCTTCAGGGTCCGCGACGGTTAACATGATGTCATTGAGGTTGGTCTGATCAATCACATTGACGTTCTTGAGGGCTTTTTCTGTTTCGCTTTCGTTTGTGCTTTCACATGCCGAAAGTGCGACCGTGCCCAAAAGGCACAGGATACCTGTCTTCAATTGGCGCATTTTTGCGTCCTCTGCTGCTCTCA
This sequence comes from uncultured Litoreibacter sp., assembly GCA_947493265.1. Lineage (GTDB taxonomy): Bacteria > Pseudomonadota > Alphaproteobacteria > Rhodobacterales > Rhodobacteraceae > Litoreibacter. The sequence continues at coordinate 80,316 of CANLQL010000002.1, forward strand.
ATTGCGCTTGATCAGGGTGTTTGAAGCAGCAGGTAGTTACCTTGGCCTCGTCGCACTAAGTCAAACGCTTCATTATTTTGATCGACAGTATAGGCCGGATTTTTCAATTTTGCGAGGGCGAGGCGCAGGTTTTCCCGGATCTCGTCCGATTTGCCACTATCCAGTGCGAAGGCTGTTTGGAACACGCGGCTGGCCTCGCCGGGTTGGCCGCGGGTCATCAGAACGACCCCAAGATTGTTCCAGGCCGGAACGAAGGTTTGGTCTTCCTTAACGGCTTTTCTCAGAAGGTTTTCAGCCTGACCCAGACGCCCAAGTTTCAGGTTCGCTGATCCCAGAGCGCTTAGCACATCAACGGTCGTCCCAGTTTCGCCAGCTGCGCGGTAGTAGGCCCGCAGTGCCAGCTCATATTCGCCCGAACTCATCAGACGGTGCCCGACGATCAACCCGTCAACGGAATCGCGATCTGTTATCTCACCAAAGGGTGCAAAAGGATCGGCGCTGCCGGGAAGTTCTGGCGGGGCTTGATCGCACCCCGCAAGACAAATCAGGATCGTAAAGCTGCTCGCCCACCTGAGCATGAGAATTTAGCCACCATTGAGGTTCACGTAGATGCCATAGACCGAAGGCCCGATCAGGATAATCATCAGCGGGGGGACGGTAAACATCATTGTTCCCAAGGTGAGTTTTGTCGGCAGAATATTGGCTTTTTCTTCTGCACGCATGACCCTTTTGTCACGCATTTCCGACGCGTAGACGCGAAGCGCGTCTGCGATGGAGGTACCAAAGCTTGCCGATTGGATCAAAACGGTCACGAAGGAGCCGACATCCTGGACGCCTGCACGCTCGGACATGTCTTTCAGAACGGTGATCCGGTCCTTACCGGCCTTCATTTCGTTTGCGACCATCTCAAATTCTTCGGCCAGGGCTGGGTAGCCTGCTTTCATTTCATTGGCCACGCGCAGGATGGATTGGTCGAGGGACTGACCCGCCTCCACGCAGACAAGCATCAGGTCAAGGGCATCGGGAAAGCCGGATTCAATCTGTTCCATGCGTTCCTGGCGGCGTCGTTCGATCCAATATTTGGGCAGGTAGTAGCCAGCGGCCCCAGGGACCACAATGCTGATGATCACGCCGCGCGTGCCAAGATCGTTGGACAAGACCAGAACGTACAGAATCCCGAGAATGAGGAACAAAACCCCAAGCGCAAATTGCGCAAAGTGGAAGGTCCGAACGGCGGTTTTGTGTTTGTATCCTGCCTGAAGCAGTTTCAGCTTCATGCCCGCAAGTTCATCCTGATCCTGCGGTTCAAGGAAGTTTGCATATTTGTCGAGCTTGTTGGTCCCGGCCGCATGGCGCAAAGACGGCGCATTGTCGTCCTTGTCTTTGGCCGGACCTCGTTTGCGTTTCGCCTCGTCGCGAAGTTTGTCCAGCGGGTCAACCTGCTTGCGCAACATGATCGGCAAGGTCACCAGAACAAGGATCAGGCCCAGGAAACCGACGGCGAAAAGAGGTCCCAGAGGACCCATAAGGTCCACCAGATACGTGTTCACTGTGTTGAGAATTTCCATCTTTTTAGACCTTAATATTGACCATGATCTTCATGAAGATCACGTTCACGGTTAGAAAAATGCCCACGACGATACAGGCTGGAATGAAATATTCGGTGGTTTTGACTTCAGTATAGTAATCCGGTTGAAGAACGTTGATCCCGACCAACGCGGCCAGCGGGAACACAGACAGGAACATGCCGGACCATTTCGCCTCAGCTGTGATCGCTTTCACACGGCGGAACAGTTTGAACCGTGCACGGATAACTTGCGACAGCCCGTGCAAAATTTCGGCTAGGTTACCACCGGATGTCTGTTGGATCGTTACGGCCACGGCAAGGAAGCGAAGATCCTGCATATCCATGCGTTCTGCCAGATGTTTCAGACTTTCGGTAACATCGCGCCCGTAGGCGGCTTCGTCCGAGATCACGCCAAATTCTGTGCCCAGCGGGTCTGCAACTTCTTTCGCCACGATGTTGATCGCAGATGAGAACGGATGACCCACCCGCAAGGACCGAACCATCAGTTCAATCGCGTCGGGCAGTTGTTCTTCCAGCAACGCCATGCGTTTCTTGGCTTTGTTGTTCACCCAGACATAGACCGCGCCAACACCCATACAGACGGAAATCGCCGCCCGAATTGGCAGGCTTGCACCTGTCATATAGGTCAGCATTCCGAAAATCAGGACCGCCAAAACGCCCATCATCGCCATCAGCGCAGTGGGGGAGAAGGCAATATTTGCCCGCAAGGCCTTGTCGGCCAGCATCGAATAAAGCGGTATCCCGCCCGAACTCATGTGTTGGTTCATCTCCTTGCGGAGTTGTTCCAGCACCTGTTCGCGGGAGCCGCCTTTCTGGATCATATCCAGACGGCGGTTGACTTTGCTGTTGAGGCTGATGGATTTCCCGAAGATGACCAGGTAGGCCCCTTCGATCATCAGCAGAACGGCGACGAAGATGACGCCGTAAAGAATTGGCTCAAAGCTAATTTCCATCGGGTCTACTCCGCGGCTACAGGTTCATAGATGGAGGCCGGCAAATCGTAGCCCCACTGCTTGAACCGTTCTGAATAATGGGACCGGACACCAAGCGGGGTGAACTGGCCGATGATTTTTCCGTCCGGCTGTAGGCCAAGGCGCTGATATCTAAAGACTTCCTGCATGGAAATCACGTCACCTTCCATCCCGGTAATCTCGGTGATGGACACCATCCGGCGGGAGCCGTCCTGCAAGCGGGAGGCCTGCACGATCAAGTTCACAGCCGAGGAAATCTGGGCGCGCACAGCCTTGATCGGCATCTCGATCCCGGCCATCGCGATCATGTTTTCCAGACGGGACACACCATCGCGCGCGGAGTTCGCGTGGATCGTGGTCATTGACCCATCGTGGCCGGTGTTCATGGCTTGCAGCATGTCGATAACTTCTTCGCCACGCGTTTCGCCCACGATGATCCGGTCAGGACGCATTCGCAGGGCATTTCGCAGACAATCTCGCTGAGAAACAGCACCCTTGCCTTCGACGTTGGCTGGACGGCTTTCCATCCGGCCGACATGGACCTGTTGCAGCTGAAGTTCGGCCGTATCCTCGATCGTCAGGATACGTTCCGAGTTATCAATGAAGCTCGACAACGCGTTCAGGGTGGTCGTTTTACCTGAACCCGTACCGCCCGAGACGATGACGTTCAGTCGGCACGCGACGGCGGCTTGCAAATAGGCGGCCATTTCCTCAGAAAACGCGCCGAATTTCACGAGATCGTCGATCCCGAGCTTTTCTTTCTTGAATTTCCGAATGGACACCAGGGAGCCATCAACCGCAATCGGCGGGACCATAGCGTTAAAGCGCGAGCCGTCTTTCAGCCGCGCATCCACGTAAGGATTGGATTCGTCGACGCGACGACCAACAGCGGACACGATCTTGTCGATGATCCGCAGCAGGTGCTTTTCATCCTTGAAGCGTGTCGCGGTAAGTTCCAGTTTACCTTCGCGCTCAACAAAGACGCGGTTTGGACCGTTCACCAGAATATCGTTGACGGTTTCGTCCTTCAAAAGCGGCTCAAGCGGGCCCAGGCCGGTCACTTCGTCATAAAGTTCGGAATGCAGGGTCTGACGTTCTTCTTTGGTCAGAACGATCGACATTTCTTCAAGGCCTTCGGCGCAAATCTCAATGATTTCGGCCTTAAGCTCGTTCTCGGACGCGGTTTCCAGCGCGGACAGGTTCAGGTTGTCCAGCAGATGGTGGTGCAGTTGGGACCGGACTTCCTCAAGCTTTTGACGGCGCTTGAGCTCTTTGTCGGCGGCAGCCACTTCCGCAGGAGATTTCGCAGCGGCGCGCGCTTGCTTTTGCATTTGCACTGGCGGTTTCGTCGCCTCACCTTTCGGCGCAGGAGCAGCAGCGGCTGGTGCCTCTGCTTTCTCGGTCGGTGCTTCATTCTTTTTGTAGCGCGAGAACATCTGTTGGGTCCTTACTCAGCTGTGGCTTCTGCGCGGTTCACTTCGTGAAGCGATGCGGCAAGCTTTGCGATTTCTTTTCGAAGCGGATTTTTGGCTGCGGTATCTGCAAGCGGCAGGCCGTGGTCGCAGGTTTGTGCAACCTGCTTGCCGCCATCGGGCAGGTACAATTCGATATCAATATCAAGGCTTTCAGCGAGCCGCTTGGCCCGCGCCTTGCCTGACATGTCTGTGAATTTCGGTCCGCGGTTCAGCGCGTAGCGGATCTTCTCATAAGGAAGGTCTTCAGATTTCAACGCGCGGATCAGGCGCAGCGTATTTTGCGCAGACCGCAGGTCCAGCTCCATCATGCCGAAATAGACATGCGCCATCGACAAGACGGTCTCGGTCCATTGGACAATCGTGGAGGGCATATCGACAATCACGTAGTCGAAATTGCGCCGGGCCGTATCGATGATTTTTTCAATTTCTTCCGCTGACAGAATATCAAGCGGCAGGATTTCAGATGGTGCGGTCAGGATGCTGACTTTTTCATTGAAGCTCAGAAGCGTCGATTTGAAAATTTCGTCATCCATGTTCTCAACATCAGAGAGCATTTCATAAACCGCTTCGCGGCGTGGCAGGTCGAGATATGTCGCGACAGAGCCGAACTGGAAATCCAGATCGAGCAAACAAACCGTCGGGCTTGCTTTCTTGTCGACGGTTGCCAATTCCCAGGCCAGGTTCACAGCAAATGTGGTGCTGCCCGCACCACCTGCAAACCCTTGAACAGGAAGGATAACACCGTCTTTTTTGCCGACGCTGCCGGTTTGTGTCGCGGCTGGGTCGACCTGTTGAATAACGGGTTCGGGTTCGGGTTTGCGCAGACGCTCAATCGCATCATGCAATGCGGATTCCGGCAGCGGGTAGGGGACGAAATCGTCCGCGCCCAACCGCAGCAGGCGGTGCAATGCAATTGGTGAAAGGTCGTCTGCGATCAAGATAACCTTGATCGAGTTGTCTTTTGCCTTGGTGATCAGATCACCAATCATTGTCAGATTTTCTTCGTCCTGGTCGTCGACCGCGACGGCGATAAACTCTAGATCTTGCGCATCCGGCTGCAGCAAAAATGCGGCCGCATCGTTGAAATCAAGATCTCCCCAGCTTTCCCCCAGTTCAGTTTCCATATCTTCAATCAGAAGATCAAAATTCTGAACGTCTCGCGCAACTGTACACGCGACAATCGGCGCGGGTTCCGGGCTTAACGCTACACTACTCGACATGCCAATATCCCTAATGATCCAAAGGACCAGTCCTATAAGACCACCGTTGATGCGCCCGGAGTGTCAGACGCACGGTGAACTGTTTTCAGTTTACAGACCAACAAACCGATTCAGTGGGATTGTGGACTGTACTGGGTCAACAATTGCTTAGGAATAAGGGCAATAATGGGGCCAAATTAGCGAAAATCTGAGGAATATTTCTAATTCTTCACCAATTACTGGACGACTTCGCCTGCTGCGGCCTCCGCATCGGTCCGTGCTGTTGCAAGGTACTCACGGTAAACGATGGCAGCATATTTGCCGTCCAATACCAATGGGTTACCGTCTACAAAGCCCGAAACTTCGGTGACTGTACGGCGATTTCTACGCTCTCTGCCTTGAGAAACAACCAATGGTTGGGTCTCGCCAAAGGACGCGACAGCCTCAAGACGGGATCTCGAAATTCCCTGACGTGTTAAATAGTTAACAACGGCACGGGCACGACGCAGTCCCAAAGACCTGTTGTAGCTGTCAGAGCCCACCAGATCGGTGTGGCCATATACGCGGAAGCGAACTTCCGGGAATTGTTTGATCCAATTTGCTTGTGTGCGCAGCGTCGCGCGGGCGGCTTCGTCCAGATTGGCGCGGTTAAAGTCAAAATTCACCATTGCGGGAACTTCGTCCTGGAACCGGCGGCCGATCGTCTCGGCGTACGAGATCTGGCCCGTGTTGATCAGGTGGTTGGTCAATGTCGGGTTGCCGAAGCCCCCTTCATCGATCGTCACACCGGCTTCGCGGTAGAATTGTCCGGTTGTGTCGCCACAAGCTGTCAGGCCAAGGGCAAGACCCGTTAAGATCGCGATTTTGCTAGAAGATCCACGCATTGTCATTACTCCATCACGTAGCCATAGGAGCCAGAAAAGTCCTGGCGGGCGACTTCACCTGTGGCGCGACGCTCAGAACGTACGGTTCTGGACACTTTGCCGTTCAGGAACAATTCACGCTCGCTTGGCGGGCGGACACGGTCTGTTGCCAGAACATATCCATCGCCGCGTGTCGGAGACACAAGATGCGCGGTCACGATGACAACCAGCTCACTTTGACGGCGCTGGTAGTTTGCGCTGCGGAACAGCGCGCCCAAAACCGGGATATCACCCAGCCATGGCACCTGACCGGCGGAATCGACGAAGTCATCTTCCAAAAGGCCTGCAATTGCGAAGCTTTCGCCATCGCGCATTTCCACGGTGGTAGAACTTGCCCGCTTCGAGAACGCGTTCACGGTAAAGCCTGCGGCTTGCACCTGTACGGTGGTATCAATGCTGGACACGGCAGTTTCGAGACGCAGGTTGATGATGTCTTGATCAACCACAGTCGGTGTAAAGGTCAGCTCCACACCGAAGGGGCGGTATTCGATGCCGACACCGTCTTCACTGGAGACCGGGATTGGATACTCGCCACCTGCAAGGAAGTTTGCTTCCTGGCCGGATAGGGCTGTCAGGTTTGGTTCTGCCAAGGTGCGAACCAGGCCTTTTGTTTCCAAAGCTTCAATCAAAACAGAGGCTTGGAGGCTGCCGCTGCCGAAGCCGATGGCCAGTACACCGTTGTCTGTCCCGGACCGGGCGATTGTGCCACCGGTCAGGAACGCAGCCGGGTTACCACCTTCTTGGAAGGTGTTGGTAAAGCCCTGACCGTCAAAGTTGCCGGTCACGCCGGCCAGACCCAAGCTTACGGACAAATCTTTGCTGACCGAGCGGCGCATCTCTGCGAAACGGACTTTCAGCATGACTTGCTGGGTGCCGCCAACGCTCATCAGGTTGGACACCGCACCGGGGGAATAGCGACCGGCAAGGTCCAGCGCGCGGTTCAGTTTCGCGATGCTGGACACTGTCCCACTAAGAACGATGCCGTTATTCGCTGTGCGGACTTCAATTGGCTCGCCAGGCAGGATTTGCTGCAAGCGCTCTTTGAATTCTGCGATATCGGGGGCGACACGCACTTCCACGTTGGTGATCAAATTGCCTTCCGGGCCGAGCAATGTCAGCGTCGTGCGACCGGGCGAGCGTCCAAGAACATAAAGCGTTCTGTCGGACAGTGTCGCGATATCGGCGATCTGGGGGTTTGCAACAGAAAGTTCAGCGAATGGAGTTTCGCTTTCAACGACAACCGCGCGGTTGATCGCAACGTTCAGACTGCTGGATGCTGTCCCGTTCAGAACTGTCAGCGTTTCGGCTGCTGCTGAGAACGGGGAAGATGTGGTCACCGCAAGCCCCAAAAGGCCAGCTGCAAATAGCTGCTTCAATGTCATGTGATCCTGCCTCTCTGATCACTGGATTTAACGGGTCTTATGCCCAATTTCTCGGCAACGATGCCCGAGTTTCGTTTTTATTGCAAGAATCAGGTGCTTAGAGCCAAGTGTTGATGTGGGACGCGCGCAACACATGGCTAGTGCTAGTCAAAAGAAAGGGCGCGGCAACTATATAAGCCGCCGCGCCCTCAAAATTGAAATGTTTGCGTTTGATCTTACTCGGCGCAGCGGATTGGAATTTCCACCACATCGCCACCACGGCGGGTCCGGATTGTACAAACCTTCTTGGCCTGACGCTGAACACGAACCGGATCTGCGATACCCAGAAGCTGGTTTTGGTCAACTTCAACCGCGGCAACCTCGTCCTGGTCATCGGCCCCGATCAGGGCCAAGGTCAAACGACCTGTGGATTGTGCCAGTGCCAAGGCCGCGACTTGTTGCGGCGAGGCAGATACAGTGACAGTCCGCGCGATTGTTGGTGCAGACCGATCGCCATCTGCGATTTGGTCAACAGCCAGAAGCGTAATGCCTGTGTCGATCAGCTGAGTTACTTCGCGGCCTTGGCTGTCGCCTGTCCAATAGACATCGACGCGGTCACCGGGACGCAGGAAGCCCGAAACACCGGAAGACACGTCAACACGAAGCGCAAACGCACGCATACCTTTGGCAAGGCGGGAAGACACACCGGCGTCTTCGCCAGGTGCTGTGACTTTGGCTTTCAGGATGGCTTCATGCTTTTCCATGACGCGCAGAACTGTGCGCAGCTCGTCCCCATCAGGAAACAGCGCTTTTGGATCGACAAATGCGCCCTCTGGCACACCTTCTTTCGGCCATGACATCACACTGACGTCTGATTTGTTCAGCTTTTGGCCATATGCCATCCGCTTGTTGACGACGTAGACCTTTGTCAGTTCAACCTGACTTGCCAGCGCCCGGCGCTGGTCTTCTACTGTAGATTGATATTCACCGATCCGGTTTTTCGCCATATAGGCTGCAAAGCCTGCAAGGCCGATCCCCAAAATCAGAACAAGTCCAAAAACCAAGCGCATTTTCTAGCCCTTCCCAAAAACCAAAAGCGCCCCAGTGGGCACTCTGTACATTTCTCTTAAGGAAACAATCGCAGCCAATTACGGCAAAACAGTGAACAGACGGTGCTCGCTGTATGACATTTTCGCCGTTAGCAGCGAGGCGCTCGGATTATTCCGAGTCCTCGAAACTGGTGACGATGATGTCAGACTTGAGTGTCGTCTCAATTTCACCGGCGATGTCCTCGGTGGCAGTGTCGATGGAATTCACGACGGCCAAGGCGAGGCCGATCAGAAATGCGGCCAGGACAACCCAGTCAACTGTCACCGCTCCATCTTCGTCGAGAGCAAAATTTTTGATCGCAGTACTCATATTCATACCTTAGTCATCTGTGTGTTTGCTTGCGCGTTGACCCCAATAAACAATCGAAATCTGGCATTTATTTGCACATTTCGGGCGCCAAAGGTCTTATTTCGCGTTAAATTGGAAATTGAGTGTTTCGGATTTCGCGCAATTCCCCTGTAACACCCTGTTATTAAATGAAAGTTTCTTGCGAAAAAAGCCGCACCCGAAGGTGCGGCTTCCTAGACTAACCCAAGTGGGTTAAGCCGATATTAGTCTGTGGAACCACCGGAAGTGTCGCCACCAGAAGTATCGCCGCCGGAAGCGTCGCTGTCTTCGAAAGAAGAAGTGATTGTTGTGCCTGTCAGCTGTGTTTCGATCTTGCCGGATACGTCCTGCAGACCGTTAGAAACAGAAGCCATAACGGCGATGCCCAGGCCAACGATGGCTGCGGTCAGAACAACCCAGTCAACAGTCACGGCACCAGATTCGTCAGCGAAGAAGTTTTTTACGTTTGCGAAAAGTTTCATAGTAGTATCCCTCCAAAGGATAAAGTTTGTTTCGTTTCCAAGTTCACCTAAACGTTAGTGCGATACTTTCCGGCCTCTGTTCCTTCGGCATCACCGCGTCGGTATGGGGAGAATATAGCCGGGAGTTTGAGGCGAGAGTTGGGCACCAATGGTTCAATTTTGAAGCGCGCCGATTTTTTTACCAATTATTTCATAACATGTTGAAATTAAACGGAATAAACTTTCAAAAAAGTTAATAATTCTCGTTTTGGTGAAGTTTTGGCGTGATCAGTGTTCTGATTTTTAACCACAATAACCGGGATTTTGTGGTATTTGTTCGCGAATTCTGCAAGCTCAGTCTTAAAAAGAATGAGCAGGCAACATGAAAAATCATCGCAATTTTATCCATATGCTGATTTTGGCAGGGATCTGCGCTGCTTTTGCCTCTTTTGCGCCTGCGCAGACTGAAACCACATCCAATGATCCAGCCTTTGGGGGTGATTTTACCTTCCGAAAGATCGCGCCGCCGACAAAGGGGACGCAAAAGCGGATCACAATTCAAATTCAGCCCGGTGATCGCGCAAACGCAAAGCAGACCGCGCCGTTTGAGCCGGTTACGCTGGAAGACCTCGAAAAGGACGCGGTCTTACCGCAAGACGAAACAGCCCCGGACGGGGAGGATGCCCCGGTTGATCTGTCTAACTGGTTCTGGGATGTGATTCCCCCTGATTTGGGGACCACAACGGCGGGGCGGTTCAATGCAGCGGCGGATCATGCGGAAAATGCCCCTATGAATATTGCGCCCCGGTTGGATGATCTGGCCAAGATCGCAACTGCTCACGGCACCAGCATATTGATCGAAACGTTAGGCTCCCAAATATCTCCGGCGCTGGTGCTGGCAGTGATCTCAGTGGAATCAGCCGGGCGTGCGGCTGTCGAAAGCGAAAAAGGCGCGCAGGGGCTGATGCAGCTTATCCCCGCCACGGCAGAGCGGTTCGGGGTGGAAGACGCCTCTGACCCGGCACAGAATATTCGCGGCGGCGTGAAATACCTTACCTGGCTGATCAATCACTTTGAGGGTGACGTGCTGCTGGCGCTTGCTGGATATAATGCAGGTGAGAATGCGGTGACCGGCAACAACGGCGTGCCACCCTATGCGGAGACGCGCGCCTATGTGCCCAAAGTCATGGCGGCTTGGAATATCGCGAAGGCGTTGTGCCTGACCCCGCCCGAGCTGCATTCAGACGGCTGCGTCTTCCGCACGTCTCAGTAGATCCGCAAGAATTCAGAAACCGCCGTATCGTTTTTGAAGAACGGAACCGATGGTGGGGTGCCGGTATCTTTGATCAGCGCCTCAACTTCCGCCAGAACGACCTCTGTTATAAAGGGCAGGTTCAGATCGCGGGCTTTGGCCAGCGCCACCCAGTGCAGATGCGAAAGCTCATCACTGGCGCTGGAAAAGTCATCCAGTCTTCCTTTGATAATGTCAGCGTTAACCAGAAAGAACCGTGCATCAAAGCGGCGGGGGCGTCCGGGCGGTGTGATCGCACGGAAGAAATACCGCAAACCTTCCGCCGATGGTGCATGGCCGGTTTGATAAAACCCGCGCCAGTCCTTAGCGATCTCGCCAGGCATCTGGTCGGTCTGTTGGCCCAGGATCAGGCCGGTTTCTTCCCAGACCTCGCGAATAGCGGCCGCAATGATGGCATCGACCCGGTTCAGATCGGCCATTTGCCCAAGACGGGCACGACAGCTGTCAGACACGGTCGCGGACAAAGCAGCCAACGCATCGGCCTCATCGACGGCCCCGCCGGGAAAGACATACTTATTGGGCATGAAAACCGCGTTCTTGCCGCGTTGGCCCATAAGAAGGTGCGGGACGTCATCAATGTATCGGTAAATGACGACGCTGGCGGCGTCACGGATCGGAGTATCACTCATATATATAGAATGGACCCGCGCGCGGGCAGGATCAATCCGTATTCAGCGCGCGCTCTGGTCCGAAGCCATGCATCCGCTTTGCCCATTGAATGCCGACGACCAGACCTTTGAGGCGTGGCAGCAGATAAAGTGACAGCGCTACGCAGCCCACAGAAAAGATCGTCGCGACGACCAGGGGATCAGGTTCATACTCAAAGAAGGCCCAAAGCATGGTGGGGGCCATGATGTGGCCCACGATCAAAATGGTCAGATAGGCGGGGCCGTCATCAGCACGGTGGTGGTGCAACTCTTCCAGGCAGACCGGGCAATGGTCGCGCACTTTAAGATAGCCGCTAAACATTGGACCTTGCCCGCAACAAGGGCATTGCCTGCGCCAGCCGCGCAGCATCGCCGGTTTCATGTCCCGCTCAATATCACTGCAAGAAGTATCTCGTGGCATCGTTCCACCTTTCTGCACACCGTATAGTAGAGCAAATTTCAAATAGCGCTGCGACAGGCTGTCTTGCGACGCCTTGTCGCAAATTTCTCCACCGTGAAAAAACTTCGACGGAAACCAGACCTGTTCGCGTTTGAAAGACATCAAGGCACTGAAGAGCAGTCGCCAAAAATGGAGAAAGACATGAGCAAGACGTTTGAAACACCGAAAATGATCCTTCTGGCTTTGGGGATTGCGGTTGCCCTGCCAATGGCGGCCTCGGCGGCCCCGCATGGATCGCGCATCGACTTTGAAACACTGGATGCAGATGGAAACGGTGAAATCACACAGGCAGAAATGACGGCGCAAGCTGAAGCGCGCTTTGCGGAAGCCGATACGAATGGCGACGGCAACCTCAGCGTGGAAGAACTGACAGCACGCGCGGATGCCAAATCTGCAGAACGTATGCAGCGCCGGATCGCTAGAATGATCGAAAACCGCGATGCCAATGGCGACGGAATGCTAAGCGCAGAAGAAATGCGCCCAGATGAAAAGCGCGCAGCCGGTCGTTTCGACAAGTTGGATGCCGACGATAACGGCTCAATCTCCAAGGAGGAGTTTGAAACCGCGATGGCGCGCCACGGTGGCAAGCACAAGAAACGTCACGGCGGTCAAAAAGAGAAATCTGAGTGATCTGAGCAGTCGATTGCCCCGGCGCGGTCCGCCCGCTGGGGCAATTGAGCCCTTGCCTGCGTTGCGCTAGCTTTCCCTGATGAACAACACCGCCGATCCTTTGGCTGACCTATCTGATGACGCGGTGCTGGTGCTCTACGTGAATGGCGACGCACAGGCAGCCGGGATTTTAACGCGGCGGTTGGCCCCGAGATTGCTAAGCTATACCACGCGGATCCTGCGCGACCGGGCTGAGGCAGAAGATGTTGTGCAAGACGCGATGATGCGGTTATGGCAGATGGCCCCGAAATGGCAGCAGGGGGACGCGAAGCTGTCCAGCTGGCTTTTCAAGGTGGCCAGCAATCTTTGCACTGACCGTCTGCGCAAGCGACGTGGTGTGGGATTGGATGAAATTGCCGAACCTGTCGATGATACGCCGGGGGCGGCAGACAAGATGATGCAGGCCGAACGGGTCTCGGCGCTGGATGCAGCACTTGCGACATTGCCGGACCGGCAAAGGCAAGCTGTGGTCCTGCGCCATATAGAGGGTCTGACAAACCCGGAAATTGCCGACATATTGGACGTGTCGGTTGAGGCGGTCGAAAGTCTGACCGCACGGGGTAAGCGGGCGCTTGCAGCCAGCCTTGCCCCGAAACGAGAGGAAATAGGGCTATGACGCGCGCGCATGGGGATGATGACACCGAACTGGCAGGGCTGGACGCCTTGTTTGAAGACGCCAAGGCGCATCCCACAGACTTGCCAGACAGCTTGTTTGGCAAGATCGTCGCGGATGCAGACGCAGTGCAGCCACAGATCGCCACCAACCCGCAACACCCGCAATCCTTTTGGGGCGGCGTGTTGGCGGCCCTTGGGGGCTGGCCTGCTTTTGGCAGTCTGGCGACGGCCGCGGTTGCGGGCCTTTATATAGGAGTGTCTGATCCGACGCTCGCCACGAACCCGTTTTCCATTGATCCAGACGTTGAGTTTTCGGAGTTCCTGTCGGATGACAGCAGCCTCTTTGATGCGGAGATCGCCCAATGACCACGTCCCCTTCTGAGAACAAGACCCGCAATTGGATGCGGATTGCGCTGGTCGGATCGCTGGCCCTGAATTTGCTGATCGTGGGCATTTTTCTGGGGGCCAAGCTGTCCGGCGACGGACCGGGAGACCGGCGGGGGGGTCATAACCTGCCGATCGGCGTTTTGGGCCAAGCCCTGGACCGGGATGACCGTCGCGCCCTTGGGGCGGCGTTTCGCAAGGAAATGCGCAAGACCCGCGGGGCCGAAGCCACGCGGGTTGATGGTGCAAGGTTCCTTGAGGTTCTGCGCGCCCCAGAGTTTTCGGCCGCTGAGCTGGAAGAGCTGATGAGCAATCAGTTTGCCCGCTCGCGTGCCTCGTTTGAGGTAGGCCGCGTGCTGCTTCTGGAAAAGATCACCGAAATGACCCCAGAAGAACGCGCAGCTTATGCTGACCGTTTGGAAGAAGGGGTCATGCGAAAGCTGAAAAACAAGCGCAAACCGTAAGGTCGCGCTAAGCCGCCACCAGGGACAGGTTCACCGTGTTCCGGCCATCGGATTTCGCTGCATAAAGCGCTTTGTCCGCCGCATGCATGATGTCGTTGATCGGGCCGTCACCATAGCTGAGCGTGGCCCCGACACTCATCGTCACGTTAAATTGCCCGTCACCGTCAAAGCGCAGGCTTTCAATCTTCTCGCGCAGTTTGTTGGCGGTGCGAACGGCCAGCTTTTCATCGGAGCAGGGCAAGGCGATCAGAAATTCCTCCCCGCCGATCCGGGCCAGCAGGTCGATATCCCGCAATGTGTCTTTCAACGTTTGCGCAATTTTCTTCAGCACCACGTCGCCCGCTAGATGGCCATGCTTGTCATTGATCTGCTTGAAGTGGTCGATATCAAGGATCAGCAGCGCAAAGCTTGATTTCGTTTGCCGCGCTTCACTTGCGATCTTGTCCAGCTTGCTGACCGCGTAGCGGCGGTTGCGCACGCCCGTCAGCGGGTCTGTCGTAGCCATGCGTAGCCCGTCCTGAATGCAGACATTCAGATAGTCGTCCTTCTGTCGGTTGTCCGAGAGGCGCTGGATCAGTAGGGAGATTACCTCAGGCTCCGGCATTTCGGTGAACACATGGTCCGCACCACGATCGTAGGCGCGGGCAATTTCGCTGCGCTTGGCCCCCGGCAGGATCACAACAAGCCCAAATATATAGGCGGACCGGGTGGAGCACATTTCGCTCAGCAGTCGCAATGTCGCCCCGGTGTCGCGATTATGCGATCCGATAACCAGCACGTCATAGGCACTGGAGGACGGTCCAGAGAACAGGATTTCGCTGTGATCCAGCACATCGACGATGCCTGCAAAATCCCCGATCAGTTGCGTGCGCAGCTTGTCCGCGGCTTCATAATTGCGCGACACGCACCCGACCGTTGCAGGGCGTTTGGTCAGGCGGCGCGGGACGGAGATTTCTTCCACGTAATGTTCGCGGTCGCGAATGTCCTTCAGAAGCCGCGAGGTTCGGATCATCGCGCGGGCTTTGGACAAAAGGACCGTGTCGGGAACGGGGTTCTCCATAATCGCACTGGCCCCGGCCTCCAGCAAATCGACCTCCGGGCAATCAAGCGGCATCTCTGCAAAGCACAGGATCGGGATGTGGCTGGTGTCAGGATGAGATTTCAGGTTCTTGCAAATGGCTTTGGCCGCATCGGCCCCAATATTGAGCGCCAGAAAGATCAGATTCGGCATCTGCGTTCTTGCCGCCTGAACCGCATCCCCAACCGATGGCGCAATCGCGACGCGGAAATGGGCAGCGCTTAACTTTGTTTTCAGGATGATACGGTTGATAGAAATTCCATCAACGACCAGAATTCTTCCGCCCATATCCGCCTTTCGCATTTTCTTTAAATCTCGTTGGGCTTAGTTGTTGGTCATCTTGATTAACAAAAATTTACCGGATCAAAAAAAGTGGCGTCACAGGCTCAAAAAGATCAGGCAACCGCGCTGGCGCTTCAGGCGCTGGGCTGGATTGTGTCGACAGATGACCTGTCGGGCGTGTTCCTCAATGCCAGCGGTGCCTCAGCCGAGGACCTGCGTGAAAACGCAGAAGACCCTGAATTTCTGGGCTCTGTGCTGGATTTTCTGATGATGGATGACGCTTGGGTGATCGGCTTTTGCGATGAGGTCGGCTGTGCCTACACGCAGCCCGGGATCATGCGCCAATTCTTGCCGGGCGGTGACTTGCCGAACTGGACCTAGGCCTTACAGATCGATCTCGATGATGCCGCCCGCGTCTTTTGCGCGCGACTGACACAGAATCATCGCCCCGGCCCGGTCTTTGTTCGACAGCACGAAATCCCGGTGTTCAACCTCGCCCGACAGGACCGTGCATTTGCAAACTCCACAAAGCCCGTCTGAACATTTGACATCCACATGCACACCTGCCGCCAGAAGCGCATCGGTTGGCGCAGTTTCAGCGGGGACAAATACGTCCTGTCCGGACTTGACCAGCCGCAGCGTGAAGTCGTGGTTTTCATACTCCGGCGCATCCGGAACAGCGAAATACTCCAAATGACGCGCCTCGTCCGGGAACCCGTTGGCGGTTGCGGTGTCCATGACCGCGGTCATGTAGCTTTCCGGCCCGCAGGTATAAACATGGGCCCCGTCTTGGGCGCGCAGAAGATGGGTCAGATCGGCGCGGCTGCCTTCGTCGGAAAAATGTAGATGCACGTTGGCCGCCCACGGTACCGCAGCCAAATCGTCCAGAAACCCCGCCCCGGCGCGGCTGGAGCAGCTGTAATGCAGCGCAAACGGCTTGCCCAACCTGTGCAACCGATGGGCCATCGCAATCATTGGCGTGACACCGATCCCACCGCCCATCAGGTAGCTGAACGAGGCACCCTCATGCAGCGGAAAATGGTTGAGCGGTTTGGAGATAAAAACCTTGCGCCCTTCTTCAAAGATCCGGTGCATCAGTTTTGAGCCACCCCGCCCAGACTCCTCCCGCAGAACGGCGATCTGGTATTTCGTGCGATCATCCGGATCACCAGACAGGGAGTATTGGCGCAGAAATTCAGGGGCCACGACGACATCTATATGCGCCCCAGCCGTCACCGGGGGCATGTCGCTGCCATCCGGCATGGAAAATTCGTATTTCGCGACGCCGCCGGCCATATGGTCCACCTTTGACAGGACGACCTGCATCACAGGGCTTTCTGACTGATCGGCGGTGTAGATATGTTCGGGCGGCTGGCCCGCTGCGCGGCGGCGCTTATGTTCACTGGCCGGGACCATGTCGCTATAGGCCTGAATGCCCGCCTCGCGGTCCATCGGGAATGGATAGTTATAGGGGGGTGGTGCCAAAGGTGCGGGATAGACCGCCAAGGTCTGGTCCTCAAACTTCAGGTTTAGATCCTTGGATAAGGGCCGTTCATTGACCGGATGCGCGGAGGGGCGATACGCGCCGTCATCGACCATTTCCAGGTCCCACCACCATTTCTTGACGGGGTTGATCTCCCCGTTGCCCAGCATATCGTCCAGCTTGGCCAGCGTTCTTGCCGCCCCCGGCATGTTCATTGCAGCCCAGCGGAATGGCGTCTCGGCAAAAAGACCTTCCAGATTCCACGGGCAGGTTTTCATGCACCGGCCACACATGGCCCCGTTTTTCTGCGAAATGCGGTAGGTGGTACATTTCTGACTGTCGGATTTCCAAATCTCGTAGCCATTAAACATCAGCTTCGGGCCAGCGGTGATTGCGCCGGACGGACATTCACGGGCGCATTTGTTGCAGGCTTCGCAGAACCGTTGCAGACCAAAATCGATCGGCTTGTCATGGGTCATCGGCATGTTTGTGGTGACAACACCGGATTTCAACCGTGGACCCAGATAGGGGTTCAGGATAACCTCGCCAATCCGGGAAACTTCGCCCAGCCCCGCCAACAGCAACAAGGGCGGGTGCAAGACCTCATCATCCATGACCGAATGGACCCGCGCAGTGTAGCCCAGATTGCGAATATGTTGCGCCAGAACACCGCCTAGCAACGAAAACCGCAGATAGGCCCGCATGGATTGCGCGCAGGCAATCCAGTCATCGCCGGAAGCCCCTTCCATCGTCTCATGGCCCTGATCGATGATCATCGAGATCGC
This sequence comes from uncultured Litoreibacter sp., assembly GCA_947493265.1. GTDB lineage: Bacteria > Pseudomonadota > Alphaproteobacteria > Rhodobacterales > Rhodobacteraceae > Litoreibacter. The sequence goes on from CANLQL010000002.1 coordinate 97,910, forward strand.
ATTTTCGTGGTAGGGCGTGATCTTTTGGCCTGCCGCGTCATGCGAATAGTAAGCCCAGTCGGGACAAGCCGACAGACCTGCTGCATCAACCCCAAGCCAGTACAGTGCGGCTTTGATATTGGCGGCATTGCGGGCGGCATCATTTGTGGAGGGGTGAACCGCAGCCGCATCCCCGTCCTGAAGCAGCACAAAGGCCCCCAGCGATGGACGGAACGCATAGGCGGCTGCGGACTTGCGGACGTAATTGCCGTTTTTCGTGGCTTCCTGGTTGGACACGCCCATGTCACCAAACAAGCTGCGGGCAAACATATTAGCGCGTTTGGGCACGCGGGCGACATTTGCAGCGTCTATATAAGTTGTCGGCTCATCTACCCGTTTCAGCTTTTCAAACGGATGCGGCCCATCCGCAAAATCGCGCTTGGCATAGGGGTCATGGTTCCCGGCAGATCGCGCATTGCTGCCCAACCCTTTCGACCACGCCAGCACAGAAGGCTGTTTTGGGCTGAGGCAGGCATCCGCAGCCATCGCAAGCGTGGTTGTAATGACAGACAGTCCAAAGCGGCGGCCCAGAAACGGGTTTTGTCCGTCCGGCGTCAGAAGCCCCGCGGCAATGGCCAGTTTGCCCAGATCAATGTCGGTGGCGGCTTGAGAATGCGCGCGCGCGTCGTGGCCCAACGTACGGATGTAACTGGCGAGCGTGACGGCGGTTTCCATCGCCCGCAGGCAGGTGCGCTGATCCTGCGCGCCTTTGATCCAGTCGCTTCCCGGCTCATCGGGTCGCGGATCGCGCGGCATATCGTAAAGAAACACCAGCGCATGGGTGTGGTGCTGACAGGTGGTGGGGGGTGCGCGCAGGCTTTCCTTCAGCCCGGCCATGATCACATCGATCCCAGCCGCCAGGCTTTTTGGTTGCATGGTTTCGATCTTGGCCGCCAAGCGGTCGACATCCGGGTTATGTGCCGGCGTTTCCAACCAACTTCGCGCAGGGATCTCACAAACGCCCACCATTGCGGCATCGCAATAATAACCAAAGGACTTGAGATGCTGCGTGCGCGCGTCCAGATCCTCCGGGATCTCGGCCTGTTCTTTCTTGATTAACCCGTCGCGGGTCGCATCAAGCATTGCTTGGTAGTCCTGCATCGCGTTGACGATGCTCAACGGGTCATCGGGACGGCGAAAGGTTAACGGCTCAAACGGGGCAATCTGAGACAAATCGGGCGCACCTGCGGTGTGGCTGAGCTTTTCGCAAGGGTAAGGGCCGTAGTGAAACGGCCTGTTGCGATAGGAAAACACCTTACCCATAGCGCATTGCGTCCCTAAAAATTCGACAAGAAGGCATCTTCGCCTTCACGCATGCGGATAAGCAGGGCACGCAGGGTTTCGCGTTCGCTTTCGCTCAGCTTGTTTGCGAAATGCTTTGCATTTGCGTTTGCTGCGGGTACCGCCTCATCCAGCATATCGCGTGCTTTCTGCGTAGCGGTGACAACGGTGCGGCGGCGATCATTTCGCCCGGTGCCGCGTTCGATCAGACCGTCTTTTTCCATATGCCTCAGCGCGCGCGAGGTCGCCGTGCGATCTATGCCCACGAAATCCGCGATATCAGACGGGCTGGACAGGCGTTCTTCGACCACAGCCAGCAAAATGCACCAGTTCAGGCGGGTCAGACCGATCGGTCGCAGACATTCCTCCAGACGCCGCTCAAACACCCGACTGGTCAGGGTGGATTGGTAGCCAATCGAGGCATGAAGCGAATAGCGTTTGATCTCTGCGGACATGGGCGTCAGTGTCGGCCACGCGATGGGTAGCGTCAAGGAACAGCAGGCATGATCAAGGCAATTCTTTTCGACAAAGACGGCACATTGATCGACTTTCACAAAACCTGGGGGCGCTGGGCTGCTGGATTTTTGAACCATGTCGCAGATGGCGATGAGGCGCTTGTTGAAAAGCTTGCTGCGGCGATCCGATTTGATCCTGCAACCTTCCAGTTTGCCCCCTCAAGCCCGGTGATTGCAGGCACGCCGGAAGAAGGCGTGAATTTGATCGCGCCGCATCTGCCCCAATGGCGCTATGACGATCTTCTGGCCTGTTCCAATGACATGGCCCGGGACGCGCCCTTGGCCGAGGTACTGCCATTACGCCCGTTTCTGGCAGCCTGCCGGTCTGAAGGGTTGGGCCTTGGTGTGGCGACCAACGATTCCGAGGCTACGGCCCGCGTGCATATGACCACCCTGGGGGTGGAAGATATGTTTGACGCGATTATCGGCTCAGATTCCGGGCATGGCGGCAAACCCGGCCCTGGTATGTGTCTGGCGTTTGCCCAGAAACTCGGCCTTGATCCGGGCGAGGTTTTGATGGTCGGCGACAGCACCCATGATTTCGAAGCGGGGCGGGCGGCCGGTATGGCCTGTGTGGGCGTTCTGACCGGCGTCGCCAGCCGAGATGACCTGGAACCCCATGCGGATGCGGTTTTCGGCAATATCGGTGCGATCCCCGATTGGTTAAGAGCCCGCGCCAGCTAACCTCAGAAAACGACGAAAAGCGTCGGTATCTGTCGGACATTGGTCGTGGGCGTGCCGCACAGTTTGAAGGCACACAGCGGAGGATGACACATGGCAGAGGCCTCAACGAAGCGCAGACGGTCCGGCGGACGGGCGGGCAACGCGCGGCGCACCGACAGCCTGCTGCCAGACCAGATGCCCTGGAACCCACCGGTCAATCCGGACCGTCCGACCGAACCGCTGGACGCAGATGGGGTGCAGGCGATCCATCAAGGCTGCCTGCGCATCCTGTCGGAACTGGGGATCGAGTTTCTCAACCCCGAAGCGTGTAAAATCCTGAAAGAAGCGGGCTGCAAGGTCGAGGGTACGAACGTCAAAATGGACGAGGATTTCGTGATGGAAATGCTCTCCCACGCGCCGGAGACGTTTACCCTAACACCGCGCAACACCGACAGGCGACTGACCGTCGGCGGCAAGCATATGCTGTTTGGCAATGTGTCTTCGCCACCCAACGCCTGGGATATGGAACGCGGCAAGCGGTCCGGTGACTTTGAAACCTACAAGGAATTTCTCAAGCTCACGCAATTCTTCAACTGCATCCATTTCGCAGGCGGCTACCCGGTGGAGCCGATCGACGTTCATGCCTCCGTCCGACACCTCGATTGTCTTTATGAAAAACTGGTTCTGACGGACAAAGCCGTGCATGCCTATTCGCTGGGCCGCGAGCGGGTCGAAGACGTGATCGAGATGACCCGGATCGCAGGCGGGCTGTCCCATGCGGAGATGGACAAAAGCTCCCACATGTACACCAACATCAACTCTGTCTCGCCGCTCAAGCATGACTTTCCGATGCTCGAAGGGGCCATGATCTGCGCGCGCCGCAATCAGGCGGTGATCGTGACGCCGTTCACGCTGGCAGGTGCCATGGCCCCGGTGACAATGTCGGGTGCTGTCGCGCTAAGCCTTGCAGAAGGGCTCGCCGCGATTGCGCTGTTGCAATACATCAATCCGGGATGCCCCGTGGCCATTGGGACGTTCACTTCCAACGTGGATATGAAAACCGGTGCGCCTGCGTTCGGCACGCCGGAATATATTCGCGCCACGCAGATGACGGGTCAAATGGCGCGGTTCTACAAGCTGCCGATGCGATCATCCGGGGTTTGCGCGGCCAATGTCCCGGACGGTCAGGCCATGTGGGAGACGTCAAACTCCCTTTGGGCGTCGGTGCAATCTGGAACGAATGTCGTCTACCATGCGGCCGGATGGTTGGAAGGCGGTCTGATCGCCAGCCCGGAAAAATTCATCATGGATTGCGAGGTTTTGCAGCATATCCAGCGGTATTTTGAGCCCGCAACTTGGGCCACATCCGAAGGCGATATCGGATTTGATGCGATCAAAGAAGTTGGTCCGGACGGGCACTACTTTGGCTGCCAGCATACGCAGGACCGCTATGAGACCGCGTTTTACCAGCCCATGATCAGCGACTGGTCGAATTTTGAAGCCTGGGATTTGAACGGTGGGGTCTGGACCGCAGAACGCGCCCACAAGATGTACAAGGCAATCATCAACGAATTTGAGGCCCCGTCTCTGGACCCTGCAATCAAGGACGAGTTGCAAGCATTTGTTGCCAAACGAAAAGAAGAAGGCGGCGCGCCGACGGACTTCTAAATGTCCTGAAAATCTTAGCTATTTGGCTTATTTTAAGACTTCTGGGTTCTAGTGCCTTTCAGATTTTGGAGGGTAGCTATGTACGGTTTGGTGAACCGCTCGATACAGTGTTTCGTCGAAGATACGTATGGGCGTATGGTCTGGGAACGCATCATCGCTGATGCGCGCTCTGAGGTCGTCGACTTCGAAGCCATGCTCTCCTATGACGATGCGCTGACCGGGCAAGTCATTGAAGCGACGGCAAAACATCTGTCTCGGGATCGATCCGGCCTGCTGGAAGATCTGGGCAGCTACCTTGTGACCCACCAGCATATGGAAGCGGTTCGCCGCTTGTTGCGCTTTGGCGGGCATACATTTGAAGACTTCCTGCAATCGCTTGATGATTTGCATGACCGGGTGAAACTGGCCGTGCCAGATTTGGAGCTTCCATTTCTAACCTTGGAACAACAGTCTGAGGAAAGCTACACTGTCGCCTGCCGGTTTTCGGAACCTGGATATGGTGCGGTGCTTTTGGGCATGCTGCGCGCGCTGGCAGATGACTACGGCGTGCTGGTTCTACTGGATCTTGAAGATGCGAATGACGGTGAAGCCCCGTATGAATTGCTGAAGGTCAACCTGCTGGAAACCTCTTTCGCGTCCGGGCGCAGTTTCTCACTTGCGGGTCAGGCGGCGGGGCAATGACGTTTCACGAAAAAGGCCAGTTGATCCTGTCGGATCAGGTTCTGGATGCGCTGATGCCGCTGCATTTGCGGGTGGATTCCACCGGTATCATTCGCCATTTCGCCCCGACGCTGCGCAAGCTTTGCGAAACGTCGGATGTGATCGGTAAACCGCTCCTCGATGTCCTGGATATTCGCACCTCCCGCCAGATAACAGAATTTGCTGAGCTTTGTGACGTCAGATCCGCGCGGTTGAAGCTGAATTTCAAACAAGGCTCTGGCTATGCGTTAAAGGGGCTTTTTGTCCCGCTGCCCGATCAGGGCGCGATTGTGAACCTTTCACTGGGCATTTCCATGCGGGACATCGTGCGCGATCATGGGCTGTCCGCGGCGGATTTCGCGCCCACAGATTCCACCGTTGATATGCTTTATCTGATCGAAGCCAACACAACCGCTTGGGACGAAACCAAGCGCCTGACCGAACGCCTGCAAGGGGCCAAGATCGCCGCCGAAGAACAGGCCTTTTCAGACACGCTTACCGGATTGAAGAACCGCCGGGCGATGGATCACTTCGTGCGCAGGTTCCTTGATAAAGCGGTGCCGTTTGGTCTGATGAACCTTGATTTGGACTACTTTAAACAAGTGAATGACACGCTGGGACATGCGGCCGGGGATCATGTTCTGCAAAAAGTATCTGAAGTGCTGATTTCAGAGACGCGGGATGGGGATGTCGTGGCCCGTGTCGGCGGGGACGAATTCGTGCTGGCCTTCCGCAACTGTGTCGACCCCAAGATCATAGAAAAAATCGCCCTGCGCATCATCACCATGCTTGAGGTTCCGATCCTGTTTGAAGGCAATATCTGCAACGTCTCTGCAAGCGCGGGAACCACGCTGTCGACGCATTACGAAAAGCCGGATCTAGATGTGATGTTGGCCCATGCAGACGCAGCGCTTTACGAATCCAAGCGCAAAGGTCGGGCGTGCCACACCATGTTCATGCCTGATAACCCACTCAAAGCCTACTGAAAGCCGCGAGTTTTGGCTGCGGATGCGCACCGCTTGGCCTGCTGGTCGCTGGCCGGAATTTGCCAGTCATTCGCATTTTTAAGAATTGCGTTGCGGCGGTGCAGTGCTGCAGTGCAACATTGCTTGGTCAGCTCAGTTTCCAATTTTTGGTTGCTTAAGGAATGTCATGGCAAACATCTTTGTCTTCGCCTTTGACCTGTCCGAGGCATCGCAGATCCGACGAATTCAAAGTCTGCAAAAACTGGGGCATGTGGTGCACTCCGCCTCATTTGACCGCCGGAACATGAACTCCGATTTCCAGCCTGATTGGCCCAATATCGATTTGGGCAAAGCCACGAACGAGCAATATGGCAAGCGCCTCCTCGGGCTGTTTTCCGGTCTTTGGCAGATGCTTCGCAATAAGGCCGCCGTGACGAAAGCCGACGTCATCATCGCCCGAAACTTTGATCTTCTTGTGCTGGCCTGGGCCACACGGCGGATCCTAAACCGCCGCGATATTCCTTTGGTCTATGAATGCCTCGATATTCACCGCCTCTTTACCAAGGACGGTCCCATCGGTGCGGTCATGCGTTGGGCGGAACGGCGTGTGCTGCGATCAGTCCAACTGTTGGTTGTCTCGTCACCGGGGTTTGTGATGTCCTATTTCAAACCAACGCAAGGCTATGATGGCGCTGTGTCGATCCTCGAAAACAAGCTCTGGTTCGAAGACAAGCCGCTCGCGCGCCCCAGTAAACCAAGGCGTTCCAACAAAAAAGAGCCTCTGTCCGTTGGCTGGGTCGGGTCGATACGATGTGCCCCGAGTCTGAAAATATTAATGGAAACGGCGGACCAATTGGGTGCCGCGGTTGAGATAAACATTCATGGCAATATTCACCATCACGCCTTGCCAGATTTTGACCGCGAGGTCGCTGCCCGCAGCAACGTGATTTACCACGGACCCTATGCCTACCCGGCTGATCTTGCAGATGTTTACGGCAATTGCGACGTGGTTTGGGCCCAGGATTTATGGCAACGCGGCGCAAATTCGGACTGGCTGCTGCCGAACCGGATCTATGAAGCTGGATGGTTCGGCTGCCCCTGTATTGCGGTGTCAGATACCCAAACCGGCCGCCGCATTGCAGAGGATCAATTGGGGTTCACAATCCCTAAGCCTGACGCAGACCACTTGTGCCAATTGCTGAACTCAGTCTCCCGCGATGAGCTTGCGCGCGTCTCTGACCAGATATTGGAGATGCCAAACGCGCGGTTTTTGTTGGACCGGAAAGACGTTGCGAACGCCCTTTCTCCGGTCCTGCCAAAAGACAGATCGCGCGTCACCTCGAAGAAGAACATGCTTTCTGCATTGCAGCGAAAATCGGTGAAGTGAGTCGGAAACGACCACGCGCCAGAGAATCGATCACAGTTCTTTTTGATTGGGAAGGTTACCGAATTCAGCGGATCGGCGTTTTTTTGATCGCTGAAGCGCAAGAATCCGCAAGTCGAAATAAGTCATTGAAAAGGCGTGAGTAAAACTCTTTTTTCGGCACTATTTCGAATGTGGGATGCCCGAAAAACAGGCAATTCCCAAATGGTGATCAAACTGGAACGGCGGGATTTTGCTTTTTTCAGCGAATTTCCGAATGAGTTTCCGCAACTGCGAAACAAACGCTAATCATCTGTCCGACGAGCTTCGTTAACCAAAGTTAGGAGCGTATTATGTCATCAGTGAACAGCGTTGAGATGAGTGTTCTGGACAAAGCCACCAGACAAAAGCCCTGTGATGACGCCCAGATGGGTGCGCGTTCCCGGTCCGCCGCAATCGGCGGGCGCAGCAAAAGGGCTTTGGATTTGCTGATTGCCAGCATTGGGCTTTTGATCCTGTTGCCGTTGGCCGTTTTGGTCGCCGCCAGTGTGAAACTGTCCTCGCCTGGGCCAGTTCTTTATGGACACAAACGCGTGGGCCATGCGGGCAAGGTTTTCAAATGCTGGAAATTTCGGTCGATGGTGACCAATGGCGATGCGGTTTTGCACGCGTATTTCCAGACAAACCCGGACGCGTATGCCATTTGGCAGGCGGACAGAAAATTGCAAGATGATCCGCGGGTCACACGAATTGGTGCGGTTCTCCGGGCGTTCAGCATCGATGAGTTGCCACAGCTTTTGAACGTGTTGAAAGGCGAAATGAGCATCGTCGGTCCGCGCCCTGTCATCCAGGAAGAGCTTGATACATATGGGCGCGCTGCAAATCTGTACCTCAGCACACGGCCGGGCATCACCGGTCTTTGGCAGGTCAGCGGGCGCAGTGATGTTGGGTTTCACCAACGGATCTTGCTTGATTGTGACTATGTGAAGAACTGGTCGCTGTCCCTGGATATGACGATTATCGCGCGTACGGTTCCGGTCGTGATTTCGACCAAAGGGTCTTACTAACCCGCTTCGGGTGGCGGGGGCAGGTCGCGCAAACGCGCCCTTGCCCCTGTCTGGACAGACATCATGAGCGCGTCATCAGATCATATTTCCGCGTCCGTCAGGCCGGGCAACTACCATCCGCATCTTGCCAGCGGGCGGTCCGCCTTGGCGGTTTTCGGCGTTCTCTGGTCGTCGCTGCATACGTTGATCCCGACACTCAGCTCGGCGTTGGTTTTCTTTGTCAGCGCGCTTTATCTGACGCCATCCGACTTTGGGCTGGTGGGATTGGCGGCAAGCTTGGTGATGTCAGTTATCGCGTTCTCCCCCGCGGCATTCGGGGAGGCTTTGGTGCAGCGCAGCGACCTCAACAAGGCACATACGGACAGCGTTTTTTGGTTAACAACGGGCTTCGCGGCTGTGACGTTCCTGCCAATCGTGCTGGGGTCAGGGGCAATCGCAGGCTGGCTGGGCACGGATGAGATCGCCCCCTTGCTGGCAGTGCTCGCGCTGCGGATTCCGCTGGATCTGATGGCGGCGGTGCCCAATGCGATGATCCTGCGGGCGATGAAATTCAAACTGCTTGCGATCCGAACCGCGATTGCAACTTTGGTCAGTGTGACCCTCTGCCTTGGTATGTTGTTTGCTGGTTTTGGCTATTGGGCGCTGGTTGCCAGTCAGGTGTCGGCCAGCCTTGTAACCTGTCTGATGGCCTTCGCCGTCAGCGGGTGGCGGCCCGGCATCTCGTTGAAAATCACGGCAATTCGCGACCTGTCGAGTTACGGTATTTTCGCGTCTGGCAACCGGATGTTGTCCACGATCAAGCTGGATCATCTGGTGTTGGGGGTCCTTGCCGGGCCGCAAGCGCTTGGCCTTTTTGTCTTTGCGCAACGGCTGTTCCAAATGTTGACGCAGCTCATCGGTGGGACCTTGTCATCTGTCACGCTCAGCCTGCTTTCCACCCTGCAGGGGGAGCCGGAAAAGACCGCAAAAGCCTTCGCAATCGCGTCTTTTACGGCGGCCGCTCTTAGTGTGCCGATGTTTACGATGGCCGGCATCCTTGCCCCCGACGTGATCGCGCTTGCCCTTGATCCGAAATGGCAAGGCAGCGCCTTTCTTGTCCAAGGATTTTGCGTCGTTGGCGTCCTGGCGGGGATTAGCGTGGTGCAGGCCGCATTGCTCAACAGTCAAGGCAAGGCGCGCTGGTGGTTTTACTATCAGCTGATCCAGCAATCGAGTTCGGTCTTGGTGATCGCGCTGACCTACAGCTTTGGGTTGCACGTGATGATGATCATCCTGATCGCAAAGACCATCGCGGTTTGGCCGCTTTCAGCCTATCTCACGGCGCGGCTTCTGGACCGATCCGTCTGGTCATACCTCAGCGAATTTCGGGTGCCGGTTTTTGCAAGTCTTGTGATGGCCGCCGGAATGCTTGGTCTGAAACTGGCGGCCCCGGATTGGTCCGGCGTGCCGCTTCTGATCGCACAGATCGGGCTGGGCGCGCTGATTTACCTGCCAATCATCGCTTATTTTTCCCGCGACCGTCTGGCGATGGTTCTGAAAATAATCTCTGCAAAAGGACACTCCACCCCATGAAACTGACCTATTTCCAAGGTGATCCGCCCAATTTCGGGGATGAGTTGAACGCAACGATGTGGCAGCACCTGCTGCCAGAGAACTTCTTTGACCACGACCCGTCGGTTCTGTTCATCGGGATCGGATCGGTCATTCAGCACATTTACCCGAAAGAGGCGCGCAAGATCGTCGTGGGGTCGGGGTACGGGGGATATACGCGCAAGCCTGATGTGCATGATGGCAGTTGGGATTTCCATTTTGTGCGGGGTCCTCAAACCACAGAAGCGCTGGGATTAAGCCCAGATTTGGCCATTGCGGACGCGGCTATTTTGTTGCGGGAAACGCCGCTGCCTGCACCCGCTATGGGGATCAAAACCGCCTTCATGCCGCATTTTGAAAGCCTTGAACGAGGTAATTGGAAGGCGGCCTGCGCATTGGCCGGGGTCAAGTTTATCGACCCGTCACATCATCCCGACAAGGTCATCGCGCAAGTGCGCGGGGCCGAGCTTTTGATCACAGAAGCCATGCATGGCGCGATTGTGGCGGATGCGTTGCGCACGCCTTGGATCGGGGTGCGGGCGATGCATCACGTGCATAGGTTCAAGTGGCACGATTGGGCAGACGCGCTGAATATCGACTATCGCCCGCAATTTCTGTTCCCCTCAAATATACGCGAAGGCTGGGCGATGACGACCGGGCGTTGGGGGTCTGGACCGAAGATCATGGCTGTCGCCAAAAGCCCGCTTGCCCGGCCATTCAACGGGGCGTGCACGCATCTGGCGGCGCGCAGTTTGCAAAAACTGGCCAAGATCGAACCGCAACTCAGCCGCGACAGCGAGATTGATCGGGCGACGGATCGGGCGATGACAGCGGTCAAGAAACTGATCGACGACTATGGGCCTAACCCCAGTTTCGCGTGATGTCGCCACGATCTTAGCCCGCGAATGCCATAGACGAAGGCGCAGATGACGATCACGCTGCGCAGAGAGAATTGAAAGAAGATCGGCACTTCCAGAACGCTGATCATGACCACCATCACCACCAGAAGGAACAGAAGTGCGGCATCTGTTTGGTGGGTTCGCAACGTCCAGAGACCGGTCGTCACGGCTGCTCCGAACAGCACGAAGCTTTGCAGCATCACGCCCAAAATGCCGATCTCTACGGCATTTGAGACATATGTATTGTGAAAGTTGAACCCGCCGCGGCTTTCGATGCCGAACATATGCCAAAGCGCTTCTGCCGGCGCATGTCCGGGAACCCAAAATGCCTGATATCCGACCCCCAGAATTGGGCGTTCCGCGATGAACCTTGCGGCAATTCGCCAAAGGTCGGTGCGGCCTGTCAGGGTCACGTCTTTGCCCGTCGCCTCCAAAATGGCTCCGAACAAAGCGTCGGAATTTGCAAGGATCAGCAGCGCCATCAATGCAGAAAGAAGCATCGCGAAGGCGACCGAAACGACGCGCTGCATCGGCGACAATCGGTAAAGGACCAGCAGCAAGAACTGGATCATCAACGCAGGCGGCAGCAGTGCCAAAGCGCTGACCGACTGTGCCTGAAGCAAAAGCAAAAACCCAGTCATTGCACCCAGCAACGCCAGGATTCGAAATCTGTACGACGCGTGGCTGTCCAACATTTGCGCGGTGCAGATGATCACATAGGTCGCGGCCGTCCCGGCCATCGCGTTCTTGCTGCCGTAGATGCCAAGCCAGGCCCCGGTGTCGCTACGAACCTCGCCAAACACGGCGCTTGCGACAATCGCGAGCGAATAGAGCGCGAAAAGAAGCCGTGTGAAATCGCGCGCTGAAACGGTCGATGCGATCATGATCGCAATCAGAACAGTGGCCATCAATTGCACCCCAAACCGGGCCGAGGTTTCGGGGTAGATCGACCAAAGCGCGCTGAGGATGCAGAAGGCGGGTAGCGCCAGAATGTACCAGTTGCGCCGCGTGATGGCGAACAGCGCGCGGACATGCCGGACCAATAGGATGGCCCCCGCAGCCAGAAACAAAAGCGCCCCAAACTTGCCCAGCACCGTGACAAAAACCAGTCCAAACAGCGCAAGGCCGGTGCACAGGACATCCGTGTTCAGTGCAATCGTCGACAAATGGCGCGTGGGGTTTCGGCGCCTGAGCGTTCCAGCCGCAACTGCTGCGGGCTGGCCGGGAAATAACTGTTTTTGCCCTGCCATGTTCCGGTGCTCACTGATCCTTAGATGCTCTATTTTTCAACGATTTACGCGCCTGGTGCAAAACAATTGCGCCCTATGTCCCGGGATGAGCATATCGTCGCCGAATTTTGCGGAGATGCGACAATTCATGTGTGTTCTGAAGGCAGAAAAGGTAAACTTTGGGCTGTCGGTCATGAGTGATTTTTGTCCTTTGCATCAAGGAAAACCGCTCTTGGAAACACCAAACGCTTCCCCTGTCGTGTCGGTCATCATGGCCAATTACAACGGCGCTGAATTCATTGATCAGGCGATTGCGTCCGTGTTGACGCAGACGTTTTTAGACCTCGAATTGCTGGTCTCCGATGATGCGTCGACCGATGACAGCCGGGCGATTGTGCGCGGGATTGCTGCACGGGATGCACGGGTCAAACTGCTGGAAACTTCCGTCAATCAGGGCCCCGCTGCGGCGCGAAATCGCGCGTTGGATCAGGCCCGTGGAGAATGGATCGCCATCGTGGATGCGGATGACATTGTGCATGCCGACCGGTTCCAGCGTATGTTGGATATTGCTGATCGCGAAGGTCTGGTGGGTGTTGCCGACGACCTGACTTATTTCAGTGGGACGGTGCTGCATCCGGGCGCAAGTCTGTTGGGTGGGTTTTGCAAAACCTCACCGCTTGCCGCCACGCCGGCGATGTTTCTGGACGGCGGGACCGAAGGCGCGCCGCAACTGGGCTATCTCAAACCGATGATCAATCGGGCGGCGGTCGGGAACCTCCGGTATTGCGAGGATATGCGGATCGGTGAGGATTTCGACTTCTATCTGCGCTTCGTTCTTGGCGGCGGGCAGATACATCTGTTGACGCAATCCTTTTATCTTTATCGCCGCCACGAAAACTCAATCTCGCACAGATTGTCGCCCGAAGACGCGGAGGCGATGATCGCAGCGCAACAAAAGGTTCTGGACCAGCACCCTGACCTTGATGCGACGTTGGTTTCAAAATTCGCAGCGCGCAAGGCAGCGTTGCGCGAAGCCGGCGAATTTGAGGCCCTGGTTCGTGACATTAAGCAGCGTAATTTTGGTCAAGCAATCCAACGCGCTGGGCGAGAACCGAAACTGCTGAAACCCTTGGCGCAAATTGCCAAATCGCGTTTTGCAAACAAGCAACATGGACGGGTTTCGCAAGCGACCGGTGGCAGTGTCGCGGGTTTTTTGGCCCCGCGCGCTCAGGCGAGGACGTCCGACACTTCGCCGCGGGTCCATGTGCGCACGCCGACCTATGACCGGCCCGACGCGTTGCGGCGCTGCCTTCAAAGCCTGATCGATCAAACCTGGGAAAACTGGATCTGCGACGTCTACAATGACGGCGGGCCAGCCACGAAAGAGGTTGTAGATCGGTTGAACGATACCCGGATCAGATTTCATCAGAACACCCCCCGACGTTTGGCGTCTAAAAACATCGACACCTGTTTTAGCCGTCAAAACCCCCATGATGCGGATTATTTCTTTGTGCTGGAGGACGATAATTCCGTTCTGCCCCGCTTCATGGAGGACAATATAAGGCTTTGCGAAACTCAAGGCGTACACATCGTTTTCCGCAATCAATTGATCGAATTTAACAGCGGAACGGATGCGGCTACGACCAGCACATCCGGGATACTGGATGAGAAATTTCGCGAAGGCCGCTATGCGCCAGACGTGTTTCGGCTGTCCCTGATTGCCGATATCGGCGTGTCGAATGGCGGGCTGTTCTGGTCGCGCAATTGCGGAAGTGATCTGGAGGTGCACGCGGAGTGCAGCGCGACATTGCAGGAATATCTGCGTACCTTCGCAATCGATGAACCGATCTATGTCGCCATGGAACCACTGGCCGTCTGGGCCGATAACGGCGAGGCCACGACGCGGGATATGGGCAGCTCTGCGGGATATTTTCGCCGGGAGTTGTCGTTGAAGAAATCCGTTGGCATTTTGCAGCGCGCAGCGTGGCGGTTGGCCAGCGCGCAGGACAAGATGGCGTTCTTAACCCATCCCGCGTTTCGTTACCCGGAAGCGCAACGCGCGCGCGGCCTCGTCAAATCACATATCGGGTTGCGGGCCGGGACCAAGATCGGGCTTGCGGAAACGGTTCGTCTAGCGGTACGCGGCGGAATTGTCCGGCTTATCGGCAGGCCGGAGCCATGCGTTGAGGCATTTGTCCATCGCCACAGTGCCGGGTCGGCCTGACTAGTTTTCCCGCGGACGTGTCACCGGATCGGATGCAGGAACCGGCGTGGCCTCTTTGCGGGGTTGAGCTTCCTCGGCTTGGGTTTCGCTATGCGGAGTTGGTGCCAAATAGGCCGTGATCAGGATCAGGACGAAATAGCCCAACTGAAGCGCGACAAGCACCACGACCACGCGCAGGAAAATCGTCCAGCCCCCGGCCTCGGCCATATAGGAGCCGATCCCCACGGCAAGGGTAGCGGCCAACATCAAACCAACGAAGATCGACAATCGCACGATCGGTACTCCAAACACCAATCTCGCAATCGTACAGTATGGGGGCCGCCAAAGCTACACTCTGCGGGTTTTTCGCGGTCGTGCGTTGCGGGCCAAATCCAGGTAGCTGTCGGGCCAGCCGGGCCGCGCATATTTTGACAATTTTCCGATATCGACCTTGTTCAAGGCGATACCCACGATTTGTTGCGCAATTTCAGGCTCCTGCGCCAGGTATTGCGTGACCAGCCGGCGCGGGGTTTTGCCCCATTCGCTGACCATCAAAATCTGATCAAGCTGGGCCAGAACGACCTTCACATCCGACACTTTGCCAAGGGACGGCATGTCAAAAACGATGCAATCATAGCGGTTGCGCAGCTCTTCGATCAGAACGGTCAGGTTCTGGTGATATAGAATATCGCCTGCAAACGACGGCGTCGCCGCGGCGAGACAAGGCATCACGTCAAGACCGGTAAAGGGAAGTTTCCGGATCGCATCGGGCATCGGAACAGTGCCTTTGAGAACCTGATGAATGCCGGGTCCGTCGCTCATTTCTAGCGCGTGACTGATCCCGCCCCCGGTCAAGTCCATATCGATCAGCAATGTGCGTGCGCCGTATTTGGCCAGCATATTTGCGTAGTTCGCGGCCAACATGGTCTTGCCTTCGCCGGGCAGCATGGAGGTCACGGCAATCGCAACGCAATCGCGGCGGGATGACCCGTTTTCCACTGTCGAATGAATGTTGTGCAGGGTTTCGTTGAACAGCGATTGCGGGGCCAGAACCGACCAAAACAAGTGTGGGGCCAGGCGCATCACGGATTGCCGCTCAACCTCCAGACGGGCATTTTCTTCCGCTGCGTTCAAGCCGCTGCCTTGTGCTTTGCTTAAGATGATCTCGCGGGTTGCAGGGGGGGCGTTATCGGAAAGTTCACGAAGATTGATAAGCGGTAAATGCCCTAAAAACCGCTGATCGGTGTGGGTATAGACGTCTGAGCTGACGCGAAACTTCTGTTCCCCGCTTTCGCGCAAAGCGGCGACACACAGCCCGGCCATCAGTCCTAGGATCGTGAAGATCGACAGGTTTTGCCATAGCTTGGGCAGCGCTGCGTCCTTGGGAACAATTGAATGGGTTAGTATCCGCCCGTTGGTCACCGGGAACGATCCTTGAATGGCGACCTGTTCGTAGCGGGCGGAAATCGTGTCCGACAAAGCGTCCAGATTTGCAGCCCGTTGCGCCAATTCGCGCAAACGCTGGCCTTGGCTGGGATCGTTCTGGCGCAGATCAGCTGCCTGTTGCAGCACATCCCGCGAGCTTTGGTCGATCTCTTTTAGCCGCTCTTGCATCCATTCCGCCGTGCGCCGGGTGGAGTCCAGATTGGCATTCAGGTGATCGGCCAGATAGGCCTGTGCGTAGGTGTTGACCAACAAGCTGGCCAAGGCAGCGTTCGTGCCGACATAGCTGATTTCAACCGAAAAGCTGAGGCCGATCCGTTCGATCCCCATATCCCCCTGCAGCTTTGCGGCGGTGGCCAGAATGCGCGCCTCTTCCCGCTGTTCAGGGGTCATCGGAACGGGGTCGGGGATGTCTTCCTCCAGCCCAAGAAAATCAACGACCCGGGTTTTGATCGACGATACCGTGCGGGAGGCCAGCGAGACGGGCGGGTCCAAAAATGCGCCTGAATTGTGCAGGTCAGTTTGCCGGACAACCTCCGTCGCGAGTTGCAGGGATTTCAGCACTTCGATTTCATTCAGCAGCGAGGTGTCGTTGCGCACCAAAGGCGTGCTGGAGCTGATTTCCTCGGTCAGATCGCTCATCCGGTCATCGATCAGAACGGTTGCTTGGGTGTAATATTGCGGCGGTGACGTCAGGTGATGCGTCACCCCGCCTGCAACGCCCAGAAGGGCGAAAAACATCAGCGGCAGATATTGGCGGCGCAGTGCGGCCATGACATCGCCCAGCGTTGTCACATCGTTGGCGGGGTGGCGGTTGATCGCATCGGGATCGCCCAACGTGTCGCCAATATAAAGGCCCATATTGTTCATTTCAGGTCCATAACTTCGAAGGATTTTTCAGGAATGTGCGCTGTGGAAGCGCCGTAGATTTGCACCGGCTTCAAACCGACCAGCCCGGCCATTGTCCCGATATGCAAGACCAGACGCTGCAAGGCGGCGTTGCGTTTTGGTGGGATCAGGGACGTGGCAAACAAAACCCCGGCGCAGAAGACGACTTTCGCCAGTGCCAGCCCGAATTGCGCCACTCGCGCAAGCAATGCGGATTTGGCGGCCAGGATTTTCCCGTGAGTCTGGCCCATGCGAAACCGCCGCCGCACCAGCCATCCCAGTCGCGCGCGGTCGTCTGGAACGTCCTCATACACCAGCGCCTTCGGAGCGAAGGTAATCTTGCCTCCCCGCTCGAAGATATCATGGAAGAACTTCGTGTCCTCGCCGCCGGATTTTCCCAAAGAAAGGTCAAAGGAAAGACCTCTGATGCGGGCGGTTTTGCGTTTGATCAGGACGTTGCAAGTATAGCCGGTCGTGATTTCGCCATGGGTCCAAACCGGTGCGGTCGAATGAACCTGTTGGGCGCGCATCCAAGCCGGGGCGTTGGGGGCGTAGACGGCCTCAACCGGGCCAAGCACGACATCGGCTGTGTCCTCTTCCATCTTTCGCGTCAGGTGAACAAGCCAGTCTTCTGCGGCCACCTCGTCATCATCGATAAACGCCAAAAAATCAGCGTGGCTATGGGCCAAAGCCCCGTTGCGCGCGATGGAGATATTGCCTTGCGGGACATGGGCGTAGCGAACCGGGATGGCAGCCATTTCCGCGATCTGTTGAACCGCCTCCTGCGCGCTTGGCGCGGCATCATTGTCGATCACCAGAACGGTGACATCATAACCGTCCGGCAAGATCAGGTTCAGAAGCGAGCGGAGCGTTCGCACCACTTGCGGCCTGCGATAAGTACAGACACAAATCTCCAAATGGGGGGGTGATTGGGTCATGACGCGGCCCGCTCCCGCGGGGTATCGCCGCTGAAGGTGCTTCTTAGAACCTGCTGCCAGAAGCCAAAGGACCAGGTCAGATGCATCAACATCGCAACCGGTCCGCAAAGGGCCAGTGCGGGCCGGGACTGACGAGCTGCGATAGCGATCCCGGCCAAAAGGCAGGTCACGGACCACAGTATGGCGGGCAATGCGAACGCCCAGTGAAGCCCCGAAAATCCGGTCAAAACTACGGCAGGCAGCACGCTCATCACTTTGGTTTGCCGCAGCCGTGGCACCACATTGTGCTTCAGCAGATTGCGCGCGCGCCCGGTGCCGAAGTTGAAATATTGGCGGGCGATGGCAGAAAGAGACAGACGTGGGAAATAGGTGATCGTCACGCTGGAGGTGAGCCAAATTCGGCCCCCGGCCTGTCGCAAGCGGTGATCAAGCTCCGCATCTTCATTGTGGGAAAAGGCGGGATCATAGCCGCCGATTTTCTTGAAGGTTGAGATGCGAAATAGCGCGTGGTGCCCATGATCGACATATTGCGCGCTGGGGGTGTTGCGATGCTGCGCGCCGCCATTTCCAATGGCAGAATTTTGGACCGCGGCATTGATCTTTTGCAGCAGGGTCGAACCCTCGGCAATCATGCTGACAACGATGCTGTCGGCGTGAACACTGCGCGCCTGCAGCATCAAAACCTCGCAGAAATCATCCGGATAGCGGCTGTGGGCATCCATCCGGATCAGATGCGTCGCGTGCGTCGTGTCCCGGGCAACAGCCAAGTTGATGGCCGCACTTTGGATCCTGTCAGGATTGTGTAGAAGGGAAACGCGCGGGTTTGTTGCAGCGACCTTCGCGACGATTTCGCACGTGCCGTCAGTGCTGCCGCCATCGACCACCACGATGTGACCGTCCAAACGGGCGGCAGGCCCTTCAAGCTGATGCAAAAGCCCTGCGATAAAGCGGGCTTCGTTCAAGCATGGGATCACGATAAGAGGGCGCTGCTGCGCTTTGGGATGCCGGGAAACAACGGACTTAGACTGCAGTTTTTCAACCATCTCGAAACCTTCATACGCTGACATTGTGAACAAGGGGATCGAGGCGAAAACTGCCCGATTTATCTAGGCTTTCACTATACCAGCGCCGAAAGCCGCGCCAAAACATACTGCTTGGCGAAGGGGCAAACCGGCCAATACCTGCGCATGGACCGGCAGGAATCCGGCGAAGTGATTTATCCTGCCGCGATTTGCAGCAATTGATCGGCAATCTGCTGCCCAAGTGGTCATTTTGTGGGAGGCAATTTGCCAATTCGGGCGGATTTTTTGCCAGTGGCTTGCGGGAACCGGGGAAGATGCGACTCTGTCTGGCGGCACGCAACAAGGGTGGGGCGTTGTGGGAAAGACCGTCTTAATTGTCCAAAATGTCAGCTTTGCGCATGTGCGCAATGTCGCCCTGTTCGTCCAAACCATGCTGCAGCGTCATATCGACCCCGACACGCAATTGATTCTGTGCGACCAGATTGATCAGGCCAGCTATGGCGACGGCAGCACCGTTTTTGTCATCGGCGAGGGATTCGCCCGTCATCACAGGCGGGCAGGGTGTTTTTACGTCTATCTCAACTTTTCGATCGTTGAGGTTTTGGGCAATCCTTTGAAACTCAGCCGCGAAGGATGGAGCGCGATCCGGCGGAAAAAGCGGATGATGCGCGAGAAAATAGACCTTTATGACCTCGTTCTCGACTATCTTGCCCCGCAAACTGCGCTTTTAGCGCGAAAGCTGCCGCAACCGGTCTTAACCTTCCCAGTTGGGATTGCAGATCGGCCCAAAGCAGATCAGTTGCCGTTCGAAGATCGCCCGTATGACGTGTGTTTTGTCGGGGCGCTGACGCCGCGCCGCATAGACATTTTAGACGCGTTGGCGGCGCGTGGCTGGCGGTTGTCGCCGCATCGCGATGTTGTGTTTGAAGACATCGCAGCGCGTTCAAAATGCTGCCTGAATATCCACGCGTTTCGCTCAAACCATCTGGAAACGCCCCGAATTATTGGTTCATTTTCAGCCGGTTGTCCAATATTTACGGAAAACAGTTTCGGGTTGCAGTCTTTGGCCCCGAACGGCACCTATGTGTCGGTCAAGCATTCCAATCTGGTGGACCAAGTCACCCATTTTCTGAACGGCCCTACCGAGCTAGCGGCGCTGCAAAGCAGGGCCACGCGCTGGTATCGCGATGTTTATCTGCCGTCTTGTTTTGCGCAATGGGAGGTGTTGGTCAAACAGGTGAATGCAGCCCGTCAGACAACGCCGACAAATGAACAAAGAACCGCGTTGCGGGCTCAAATGTCTGTCTTGGGGAAAATTGGCAGTCCCTAGGGGAATCGAACCCCTCTTTCCAGGTTGAAAACCTGGCGTCCTAACCGATAGACGAAGGGACCGCCGGAGATGTGGAGCGTTACTATTCAAACGCCGCAACTCTGGCAAGAGGAAAAAACCACACGGCGGCGAAAATAATGAGGCAAAATGCCCTTGTTTAAGCCGGGGCCGCGTCTTCGAGCCGAAGTTGCACGGATTGACGCCCTTGCCAGGTGTTGATCTCCACCCGACCGGCCAGATGGAAGCGTTTGCCCGCATGATTGCTGAGCGCTGGCCCCATTTCCCCGTTGAAAGCGCCAAAGGCGATTGCATCGAGGCGCGTGCCGCTGTCATCGGTAAAACTGATCTTCAGATGCCCTTCACCGACAGGCTTGGCGAAGGCAATTTTCTGGTCGGGAAAGACAAAGCGCGGGGCGGCGGCACTTGCGCCGAACGGGCCTGCGGCCTCCAGCTGGCGGATCAGTTCCACCGAGACACCGGAAGGCATGACCACCCCGTCGATCTTCAGATCACGGGGCCCAAGCTCACCGGCCCCCTGGGCGGCCATGAGTTCAGACAGCCGGGCCATCGCAGGGTCGAGTTGCGCGCGGGTCAAGCTGAGGCCTGCGGCCATCTTGTGCCCGCCGCCTTTCGTCAGATGCCCCTCATGGACAAGTCGTTGGATCTGCGCACCCAGATCAATTCCGCTGACAGACCGCCCAGACCCTTTGCCATCCTCACCGTCAAACCCGATGACAATCGCGGGCCTGTTGGCGGCTTCCTTCAAGCGCGACGCCACGATGCCCACGACGCCTGCATGCCATCCATCGCAAGCGGCCCAGACCAAAGGCGCATCAAGCCCACGGGTTTCGGCCTGCGCCAATGCGTCTTCGCGCACCCGGGTTTCTATTTCGCGGCGTTCCGTGTTCAGCGCATCAAGACGTTCTGCCAGGGCTTGGGCTTCTGCGGCATCGGCTGTGGCCAGTAGTCGCGCACCCAGATCCGCTGCGCCGATCCGCCCGCCTGCATTGACGCGCGGGCCCAGCAAGAACCCCAGATGATAGGATGTCGGTGCCGTATCCATCCGGGCAATATCGGCGAGTGCTGACAGTCCCACGCGCTGCCGTTTGGCCATGACTTTCAAACCTTGCTGCACGAAGGCGCGGTTGACCCCGACAAGCGGGGCCACGTCGGCGACTGTGGCCAAGGCCACCAGATCAAGCAAAGCCATAAGGTCAGGGGCAGGCGCACCCTTTTCACGTAATGCCCGATTTGCCCCGACCAGCATCAAGAACACCACGCCCGCGGCGCATAAATGCCCCAACGCGCCGTCTTCGTCCTGACGATTTGGGTTCACGACGGCCAAGGCGGGCGGAAGGGTTTCCCCGCCCAAATGGTGATCCAGCACGATCACATCAGCGCCTTTCGCCGCCGCAATCGGTCCATGAGACAGCGTCCCGCAATCAACGCAGAGGATCAGATCATGGTCTTTCGCCAGCATTTCCATCGCTGGATCCGACGGTCCATAGCCTTCATCAATCCGGTCGGGGATATAGAGCGTTGCTTGCAATCCAAGATCGCGCAGCCAGGTTATCAGCAACGCGGCAGACGATCCGCCATCCACGTCATAATCAGCAAAAACCGCTATTTTCTGTTTTTTCTCAACCGCTTCCAGAAAGCGCGTTACTGCCAGATCCATATCTTTCAAGGTCGACGGGTCGGGCAGCAGGTCGCGCAACGTGGGGGCAAGAAACGCCTCCGCCTCTTCGGCGGGAACCTGAAAGCGGGCCAGTGTCTGGCTCAGCGCGCGGGGCAGGCCAGTGCGCTGGGCGATCATTTCGGCGTGACGGTCCTGCGCGTCTGATGGCCCGATCCAGCGTCGGCCGGTCAGGGACGCCTCAACGCCCAGAAATGCAGATTGTTCTGATGGCACGCTGGCCAAGGGATCAAACGGGGTTGCGGTAGACCATCCGGCGCACAGATCCGGTCTTGGAGCGCATCAGGATCGTCTCGGCGGTCAGGTAGCCCACTTCGCGACGAATGCCCGCAAGGATGGAGCCATCGGTGACGCCTGTGGCAGCAAAAATCACGTCTTGGGTGACCATGTCATCCCGCGTGTAAATCTTGTTCAGATCGGTGATGCCTGCTTTTTCGGCGCGGCCTTTTTCGTCGTCGTTGCGGAACAGCAAACGGCCATACATCTGGCCGCCCATGCATTTCAGCGCAGCGGCGGCCAGAACGCCCTCGGGCGCACCGCCCGCGCCCATATACATGTCGATCCCGGTGGTTGCAGCTTCGGCGCAATGCATGACACCGGCCACGTCACCGTCGGTGATCAGACGGATTGCGGCCCCGGTGGACCGGACCTCTTCGATCAGCTGTTCGTGACGGGGACGCTCAAGAATACAAACGGTAATATCATCCGAGCTGCAGTCTTTGGCTTTCGCCAGGGCTGCGACCCGCTCGGCCGGGGACATGTCCAACGACACCACGTCTTCCTTGAAGCCGGGGCCAATTGCCAGTTTGTCCATGTAAACGTCGGGCGCGTGCAGCATCGATCCGCGTGGGCCCATCGCAATCACCGTCAACGCGTTGGGCATATCTTTGGCGGTCAGGGTTGTGCCTTCCAGCGGGTCCAGCGCGATATCCACGCCGGGACCATCGCCCGTGCCAACTTCTTCGCCGATAAACAGCATCGGGGCTTCATCGCGTTCGCCTTCACCGATGACCACAACGCCTGCGATATCCAGCATGTTGAGCTGTTCGCGCATCGCGTTTACCGCTGCCTGATCCGCTGCTTTTTCATCGCCACGCCCGATCAATTTGGCCGAGGCCAGCGCCGCTGCCTCAGACACCCGCGCCAGTCCCAGCGAAAGCAAACGGTCTTGGAAGATAGAGGCAGTCATAAGAAGTATCCTTACTATTGGGAAAAGGGCGTGCTCAGGTTCATAAAGCTTCGATGCGCAGGGCAACCGGCGAGCCGCTGACAACACCTGTGTCGGGCAGTTTCGCAAGGGCTGCATCCAGCGCGTCGCGTGTCGTTGTGTGGGTGACGATCAGAACAGGGGCCATAGGCTCATCGTGATCGTATTGGCGCATCCGGTCAATGGACACACCCGCATCGCCCAACGCCGTCGCGACTTTCGCAAGCGCGCCGGGTTTGTCTTGCAACGTCAGTCGCAGATAATAAGGGGCCGGGATGGCCGATTGTGCAGGGGTCGGCTTGGTCAGCGTGCTGGCAGGTTGGCCAAAGGTCGAAAGCCGCGTGCCGCGCGCAATATCGGCAATATCAGACAGCACAGCGCTTGCGGTTGGACCTTCGCCCGCACCGGGGCCGCGAAGGACAACCTGACCAACAGCGTCGCCTTCCAGAACCACCATATTGGTGCCGCCTTCAAGCTGCCCAAGCGGAGAGCTTGCAGGCACAAGGCAGGGCGACATGCGCTGTTCCAACCCGCGGGCGGTCAATTGCGTGACGCCCAGCAGCTTGATCCGGAAGCCCATATCGGCGGCCTGGCGAATGTCTTCGATGGTGACGCGCTCGATACCTTCCAGCTCCACCGCACCGAATGCCACTTGCGTGCCAAATGCGATAGACGACAAAAGCGCCAGTTTGTGGGCCGCATCGATGCCACCCACATCCAATTGCGGATCGGCTTCCAGATAGCCCAGACCGTCGGCCTCCGCGAAGACCTCGGCATAGGTCAATCCGGCGCTTTCCATACGGGTCAGGATGTAGTTGCACGACCCGTTCATCACGCCCATGACGCGGGTCATTTCATTGCCTGCCAGCCCTTCGGTCAGGGCTTTCACAACCGGGATGCCACCGGCAATTGCGGCTTCAAAACGCAGGACCACGCCAGCGGCTTCGGCCTGTTCTGCCAAGGCTTGCCCGTGATGGGCGAGCATGGCTTTGTTGGCCGTCACAACGTCTTTGCCTGCGTTGATTGCCGCTTCCGTGGCGTCTTTGGCGGGGCCTTCATCGCCGCCCATCAATTCCACGAAGATATCGACGTCATCGCGCTGGGCCAAAGCAACAGGATCGTCTTCCCATGCGTAGCCAGACAGGCTTACGCCGCGATCTTTGTCTTTGGAGCGCGCGGATACAGCCGAAATCACAATCTCCCGGCCAGTGCGGGCGGACAAAAGCGCGGCTTTCTGGCGGATGATCTTCACGACACCGATACCGACGGTGCCCAAGCCAGCAATACCTAGTCGTAGTGGGTCAGACATGCGTGGCTCCGTCATGGGTCTTGGTGGTGTCTCAGTTCCCGCGTCTGTTACCCGCGAAACTGTGCCAGTGCAATGAAGCTATGTGGTGAATGGTGGCAAAGCGTGCTCAAAGATCGCGCAAATTGTCCTGACCGTCGTAAATATCGCGATTGCGCAACGCCGCAGCTTTGCGTTTCAGCGCCTCCACGCGCGCCTCTAGCGCTTCGGTGTCTTCCTCGATCGCGGAGCCATCGGTGATGCCCGGTTCCAGAAAACTGTCGATTTGCAAAAGCTTCGGGATCGGTTGATCCTGGGCTGTCTTGCTGATCGTGTCATCGATCTCGGGCAGGTCGCGACTGCAGGCCGAAATGCCTATGCATGCGGCCAGAAATATCAGTGTGACACGCATATCAGACCCCTTCATCGCGATTGCAGGCAGATTAGGTCGTCGCGCGGTGAGGAACAAGTCTTGCTTGAATTGAACATATGTTCAGATACTGTGGGGTTTATGGCGCGGAAAACAGGGTCTCATTCAGAAATTACCGGACCAAAGGTACGGTCTGTGGCCTTGCGTCTGTTTGCGCGGCAAGGGTTTGCTGCGGTGTCCATGCGCCAGATTGCGTCTGAGGTGGGCGTGCAAGCGGGGGCGTTGTATCTGTATACGCCCGACAAACAGACCTTGCTGTTTGATCTGATGACCACCCATATGAACGAGCTTTTGCAGGCTTGGTCCGAAACCCCAAAGCCGCAAAGCCCGCAAGATCGTCTTGATGCGTTTGCCCGGTTCCACGTGCA
Organism: uncultured Litoreibacter sp.; assembly: GCA_947493265.1. Classification (GTDB taxonomy): domain Bacteria; phylum Pseudomonadota; class Alphaproteobacteria; order Rhodobacterales; family Rhodobacteraceae; genus Litoreibacter. Next base: position 122,698 of record CANLQL010000002.1, read on the forward strand.
TTTTCACCTTGCCCGTCAGGAGGCCGTGTTCATTTCCTATATGGAGCTGCGCAATCTAACGGACGAGAATTTCAAGGCCGTGGAGCTTCTGCGCGGCCAATATGAAGATGCGCTGCAGCAGATCCTGATTGCAGGGCAAAGCAGCGGCGTTTTTCATCTTAAGGATACCAAACTGGCCACGCTGGCGCTGATCTCAATGCTGACGGGGGTAACCAACTGGTATCGTCCGGATGGTCGTTTCAGCCCGTCCGAAATTGCCGATATCTACGCGGATATGGCGTTAAAAACTGCCGCCGGAGACCTGGCTCTGGTCAAAGAAAAGAGCGCCGCGGAGTAGTCTCCGGGCGCTCCAATTCTGAAGATAAATCTGACTTAGTGGTTTGGGTAGATCGGGAAATTACCGCATAAATCCAAAACCTTGGCTTTCACGGCAGCCTCAACAGCCGCATTTCCATCTTCTCCATTTTCAGCCAGTCCATCGACCACTTCCACGATGTAGTCGGCGATCAGGCGGAACTCAGTTTCCATGAACCCGCGGGTTGTGCCTGCGGGGCTGCCCAACCGGATGCCACTGGTGATCATTGGCTTTTCAGTATCAAACGGAATGCCGTTTTTGTTGGTGGTGATATGGGCGCGGCCCAGTGCTTTTTCGGTCGCGTTGCCTTTCACGCCTTTGGGGCGCAAATCGACCAGCAGAACATGCGTGTCCGTGCCACCTGTGACGATATCCAGACCGCCCTTGATCAGCTGATCGGCCATCGCTTGCGCGTTCAGGATCACTTGCGCGATGTAGTCCTTGAATTCCGGACGCAGCGCTTCACCAAACGCAACCGCCTTGCCAGCGATGACATGCATCAGCGGGCCACCCTGAATGCCGGGGAAAATGGCGGAGTTGAACTTCTTCGCCAGCACCTCGTCATTTGTCAGGATCATGCCGCCACGGGGCCCGCGCAGGGTCTTGTGGGTCGTTGTCGTGGCCACATGGGCGTGCGGGAAGGGCGACGGATGCGCGCCACCGGCGACAAGACCAGCAAAATGCGCCATGTCCACATGCAGATAGGCACCGACCATGTCGGCAATCTCGCGCATGCGGGCGAAATCAATTTGACGCGGAATGGCAGAGCCACCGGCGATGATCATCTGGGGTTTATGTTCCTTGGCCAACGTTTCGACCTGATCATAGTCCAGCTCCAACGTGTCTTTGCGCACGCCGTATTGCACCGCATTGAACCATTTGCCCGACTGGTTCGGGGCTGCGCCATGGGTCAGGTGGCCGCCTGCATCCAAGCTCATCCCCAGGATCGTATCACCGGGCTTCAGAAGCGCTTGGAACACGCCCTGATTGGCTTGTGAGCCGGAGTTTGGCTGCACATTCACAAAGCCGCAATCAAACAGCTGCTTGGCGCGGTCAATTGCAAGGTTTTCAGCGATATCAACATATTGACACCCGCCGTAGTAACGGCGGCCCGGATAACCTTCGGCGTATTTGTTGGTCATCACGGTGCCTTGGGCTTCCATCACCGCGGCCGAGACGATGTTTTCGGACGCGATCAGCTCAATCTCGTCGCGTTGGCGGCCAAGTTCTTTGGTCACAGCGCCGAACAGTTCCGGGTCACGGGTTTCCAGATGTTCGGTAAAGAAGCCGTCGTCACGATGTGTTGCGTTCATGGGGGGTGTCCTCCGTGGGATTTGCCAGCGCATAATTTAGGGACGTTTTAGGGCGGTTGTGGAGAAATCAAAAGCGACAATACGACCCGCTGGCACTGATTTGCGTCGGAACCCGCTGCATCTAAGCTCTTGTTTTTCCGCTCGGACCACGCAAAGACTTTCTCAAACGGAAAGCTAAGTGATGAAAAAACTGGAAAAAATTGCCTTCATGGCGGCCGAGACACGGATCGCACAGGATGCGGCATCCGCCCTGTCGCAGCGCTATGGCACCGCCACCCCGAAAGAGGCCGACGTGATCGTCGCGCTGGGCGGTGACGGCTTCATGCTGCAAACCTTGCACGGCACACAGCATCTCGACACGCCGGTTTACGGAATGAATTGCGGCACGGTCGGCTTTTTGATGAACGAATATCAGGAACATGACCTGAGCGAACGCCTGGAAGCCGCCACCGAAGAGCTGGTGAACCCGCTGCATATGAAGGCCATTCGCGAAGATGGCAGCGTGTCTGAAGCGCTGGCGATCAATGAGGTGTCGCTTCTGCGCGCCGGATCCCAGGCGGCAAAATTGAAGATAACCGTCGATGGCCGTGTGCGTATGGAAGAGCTGGTCTGCGACGGCGCGCTGGTGTCAACGCCCGCCGGATCCACCGCCTACAACTATTCTGCCCACGGGCCAATATTGCCGATTGGCGCGGATGTTTTGGCCCTGACAGCCATGTCGGCTTTCCGGCCGCGCAGATGGCGCGGTGCGCTTTTGCAAAAGACCGCGACCGTGCGGATCGATGTTTTGCAGCCAGAAAAGCGCCCGGTTATGGCCGATGCGGACAGCCGGTCGGCGGGCAATGTCTTGTCCGTGGAAATCCGTTCGGAACCTGACGTGAAGCACCGCATCTTGTTTGATACCGGTCACGGGTTGGAAGAACGCCTGATCCGGGAACAATTCGTCTAGCGGGTTGCGAACGCGCCGGGCAGGGACACCTCCAGCAACTCCAATTCATCGGATGGATCGGCGTAGCGCGTCATCATGCCCGGCGGGATGACGAAAGCGTCGCCGGGTGACAATTCATGCGGGTCCTGACCGTCGCCCTCCAGCCTCAGCGTGCCCTCCATCACGAAAGTAAACAGGATATCGGCGTCATGTTTCGTGGTCGTAATCTCCCCATCTGATTTGCGGATGACATGCACGCCCGCGACATCTGCCGTATGCGCGGCGATGGTGGTGTCGCGGCTTTGCAGACCGGGGATGCGAAATGGTGCCCAGGTCGCATTTTCCGCTTTGTGGTGGACGAATTTCTGGCCTTGAAACAGGCGCTCCGGATTGGCGGGGCCGTTGGGCAATTCCATATCATGATCAATTGTGGTGACGTGTTCTGCCGGGACGCCAATCTCAATTACTTCAATATTGTCAGAGGCGTAAAGAACCCGGTGGCGAATTTCGGGCGGCTGGATCACGCAGTTTCCTGCCTCCAGGCGGAACGCCTCCCCCTGGTCCTCATAGACCAGATCGACCCAGCCCTTGTAGCAGAAGATCAACTGAAATCCGACCGTGTGGTAATGGACCATATCAGGCACAGGCCCCCCGTCAGGAATACGGATATGGGAGGCGATGATCGACCCGCCCAAGCGGTCAGGGATCAGGTCGCGGTAATGCATGCCCGCGCGCCCGATGACCCAAGGGGCCTGATCGGCGAGCCTGCGGACAACAAAGGAATGTTGCGTCACGGGCATCATCATCGGCGGGTTCAAATCGTCGATCTCAACCAAGGTGCCGTTTGGTGCGGTCAGCTGCCGCGCACCGTTTGCCAAAACGTCCGGATCATCGCAGAGAAGCCGCAAGGTCACCGGGCCAACCGGCGCGCCCTTTTCGACCCGCACACGCAGGCCGTGGCCCGAGAAGACCGCGACGGTCGGATCATCTGCCGGGAAGATCGTATCCAGCCGCATTTGCAGGGTCTTGGTGAAAAACGGAATGTCGTCGCGCAATTCCTGTGTGGATATTCTGACCTCAGCTTCGATTTTCGACATTGGCACCTCCCCGATGGGGGAAGACTGCTTTTGAAACAACGGTTTTGCAAGTGGTCAAAATTCGGGCATAAGTGAGGGTGACGAACATAGAGCAATATAATAGTTTAATATTAAACTATCTTAGAATCAGGGGCACCAAAGCATGAGTGATATCCGTAAAGAGAGCCTGAGACAGGCCGCTTTGGAGTACCATAAATATCCAAAACCCGGGAAGCTTGAGATACGTGCGACAAAGCCGTTGGCCAATGGCCGGGACTTGTCGCGGGCCTATTCCCCCGGTGTTGCGGAAGCCTGTCTGGAGATCAAATCCGACCCCGCCCTGGCGCGTGACTACACAGGGCGCGGCAATATGGTGGCGGTTGTGTCCAATGGCACTGCGGTTCTGGGCCTCGGCAATATCGGCGCTTTGGCGTCCAAGCCGGTGATGGAAGGCAAGGCGGTTCTGTTCAAGAAATTCGCCAATATCGACTGCTTTGATATCGAACTTGACGAATCGGACCCTGAAAAACTCGCCGATATCGTTTGCGCTCTGGAGCCGACCTTCGGGGCTATTAACCTTGAAGATATCAAATCGCCCGACTGTTTCATCGTCGAAAAGCTCTGTCGGGAGCGGATGAATATCCCGGTTTTTCATGACGACCAACACGGCACCGCGATTGTTGTGGGGGCCGCGGCCACCAATGCGCTGCATGTCTGTGGAAAATCGTTCGAGGACATCAAGATCGTGTCCACCGGGGGCGGGGCTGCGGGCATTGCCTGCCTCAACATGCTGGTCAAACTGGGTGTGAAGCGCAAAAACATCTGGCTCGTGGATATTGCGGGTCTGGTTTATGAGGGTCGCACCGAAGAAATGACGCCGCAAAAGGCTGAATTTGCACAGAAAACTGACCTACGGACACTGGATGATGTCATCGGCGACGCGGACTTATTCCTTGGTCTGTCCGGGGCGGGAGTTTTGAACCAGGACATGGTTAAGAAGATGGCAGACCAGCCGATCATCTTCGCTTTGGCCAATCCTGAGCCTGAAATTTCCCCTGATCTGGTGCGCGAAGTGGCCCCGAACGCGATCATGGCGACGGGACGTTCGGACTATCCCAATCAGGTCAATAACGTGTTGTGCTTCCCGTTCATCTTCCGCGGCGCTTTGGATGCAGGCGCGACCGAGATCAATGACGCGATGAAGATTGCCTGTGTGAACGGAATTGCCGAATTGGCCCGCGCCACCACCAGCGCCGAGGCCGCCGCCGCCTATCAGGGGGAGCAGCTGACATTTGGCCGGGACTACCTGATCCCGAAACCATTTGACCCGCGTTTGATGGGGGTTGTCGCCAGTGCCGTGGCGCAAGCCGCGATGGAAAGCGGCGTCGCGGCGCGCCCATTGGAAGATCTGGACCAGTATCGCGCCAATCTGAACGCGACTGTTTTCAAGACCTCCATGATCATGCGGCCGGTTTTTGATGCGGCGTCCACGCAAGAACGCAGGATCGTCTTTGCAGAGGGCGAAAGCGAACGGGTGCTGCGCGCCGCGCAAGCGATGATCGAGGAAACCACCGACACGCCTATCCTTATTGGCCGTCCTGACGTGATCGAACGTCGCTCGGAACGCGCCGGTCTGAAAATTCAGGCAGGCCGCGATTTTGAGGTGGTGAACCCTGAAAATGACCACCGGTACCGCGCTTATTGGACGACATATCATGACATTATGGCCCGGCGCGGGGTCACGCCGAGCCTTGCCAAGGCGATCATGCGCACGAACACCACCGCCATCGGGTCCGTCATGGTGTATCGCGACGAAGCGGACAGCATGATCTGCGGCACGTTCGGGCAATATCTTTGGCATCTTAACTACATTTCCCAAATTCTCGGTGGGAAGGAGCTGCACCCGGTCGGTGCGCTCAGCCTGTTGATCCTTGAAGACGGCCCGCTTTTCGTGGCCGATACCCATGTGCATCCTGAACCCAGCCCAGCCCAGATCGCCGAAACGGTGATCGCAGCGGCCCGCCATGTGCGTCGTTTCGGGGTGGAGCCGAAAATCGCGCTCTGTTCGCACTCTCAATTTGGCAATCTTGATTGTGATACGGGTTTGCGGATGCGCGCCGCGTTGGACATTCTCGACAGTGAGCCGCGCAATTTCCTTTACGAGGGGGAGATGCACACAGACTCTGCCCTCGATGAAGAGCTTCGCGACCGAATTTTCCCAGGTGCCCGTTTTCAGGGGGAGGCGAACGTGCTGGTCTTTGCAAATGCTGATGCGGCCTCTGCGGTGCGCAACATTCTGAAGATGAAAGCCGATGGTATGGAAGTGGGACCGATCCTGATGGGGATGGGTAACAAGGCGCATATCGTGACGCCTTCGATCACCACCCGCGGACTTTTGAATATGTCGGCCATCGCCGGAACACCTGTCGCTGTCTACGGCTAAATTCGTCTTCTGACTGACGCCTTTTCGGTGCCTGCGATCTGCCTTGCGGGCCCTGTGCTTTTCAGGGGCTCAAACGCTTGTCTCACCGGGCGGCTGCGCGTAACAAAGGCGGGCATATTGGTGAAAGGGAGCGTCTTTATGAGCTATGCGGAAGTGTATGCCGCCGCCGCCAACGACCCGGAGGGGTTTTGGGCTGTACAGGCAGAGGCGATTGACTGGGTCAGACCGGCAAGCAAGGCTCTTTGGGATGAAAACGCGCCGCTTTATGAATGGTTCAAGGACGCAAAGGTCAACACTTGCTGGAATGCGGTGGACCGCCATGTGGAAGCAGGAAACGGCGACCGCACAGCGCTGATCTACGACAGCCCTGTCACAGACACGATCTCAAAGACAAGCTATCTGGAATTGCGCGATCAAACTGCCGCATTGGCCGGCGCGTTGCAGGCAAAAGGCGTTGTCGCGGGCGACCGTGTGATCATTTATATGCCGATGATCCCGCAAGCCATTGTCGCGATGCTGGCCTGCGCGCGGATCGGGGCCGTCCATTCGGTCGTGTTCGGCGGATTTGCCGCAAGTGAGCTGGCCGTGCGCATCGATGACGCGACCCCCAAAGCAATTATCGCCGGGTCTTGCGGGATCGAGCCGGGGCGGATCGTGGAATACAAACCGCTGTTGGATGACGCCATCAATATCGCCAGCCACAAGCCAGAGTTTTGCGTTATTTATCAACGGGAACAATCGGTTGCGTCCCTGATCACAGGGCGTGATTTTGAATGGAACGACGTCCAATCCGGGGTAACGCCTGCAGAATGCGTTCCGGTTTCCGGCGATCACCCGGCCTATATTCTTTATACTTCTGGCACGACGGGCCAGCCAAAAGGCGTTGTGCGTCCGACCGCAGGCCATCTGGTTGCGCTCAACTGGACGATGAAAAACATCTACAATGTCGATCCCGGTGATGTGTTCTGGGCGGCGTCAGATGTGGGTTGGGTCGTGGGCCACAGCTATATTTGCTACGCGCCTTTGATCCACGGAAACACCACGATTGTGTTTGAAGGCAAACCGGTCGGCACCCCTGATGCGGGCACGTTCTGGCGGGTAATATCTGAGCATAAGGTGAAGTCGTTTTTCACCGCCCCGACCGCGTTTCGGGCGGTCAAGCGGGTCGATCCTGCAGGGGCTTTGATCAAGGATTATGACCTGTCGAGCCTCGAAGTGGTCTATCTGGCGGGCGAACGCGCCGATCCGGATACGATTGAATGGATGCAGGACAAATTGGGCGTGCCGATCATCGATCACTGGTGGCAAACAGAAACCGGCTACACAATCGCAGGCAACCCGATGGGACTGGAAGCGCTGCCGGTCAAAATCGGGTCTCCGACGGTGCCGATGCCAGGCTATGACGTGCAAATTCTCGATGAAGGTGGTCACAAGATGGCACCGGGTCAATTGGGCGCGATTGCAATCAAACTGCCCTTGCCGCCCGGTACATTGCCCACCCTCTGGAATGCCGAAGAGCGGTTTTTGAAAAGCTATCTGACCACGTTTCCGGGCTACTATGAGACCGGCGATGCGGGCATGATCGATGAGGATGGCTATCTTTACATCATGGCGCGGACCGATGACGTGATTAACGTCGCAGGTCACAGGTTGTCGACCGGCGCGATGGAAGAGGTTCTTGCAGGTCATCCGGACGTTGCCGAATGCGCGGTAATCGGCGTTTCTGACCCGTTGAAAGGGCAATTGCCGCTTGGCTTTGTCTGTTTGAATTCCGGGTCTGAAAAGTCGGAAAGCGATGTGCAGACCGAATGTATCGCCCGTGTCCGCGACAAGATCGGCCCCGTGGCTGCGTTCAAACTGGTTTGCGTGATTGACCGATTGCCGAAGACGCGTTCTGGCAAGATCTTGCGGGCCACGATGGTGTCGATTGCAGATGGCAAGGACTACAAGATGCCTGCAACCATCGATGATCCGGCAATTCTGGATGAAATTTCGGACGCGCTGCGGGGAATGGGCTATCCTGCGCAGAAGACAGACTAGAAAGGCCCGACGATGTCGCTGATTGATGACGCACGTGCCGTGCGCGAAAATGCCCACGCGCCTTATTCCAAGTTCAAGGTCGGTGCTGCGATCCGAACCACGGATGGGCAGGTGTTTGTCGGCTGCAACGTCGAAAATGTGGCCTACCCGGAAGGGACCTGCGCGGAAGCGGGCGCAATCGCAGCGATGGTCGCGGCTGGTGGCGCGCGAACACTGGCCGAAGTGGCCGTAATCGCAGACAGCCCAACGCCGATCCCCCCTTGTGGCGGGTGCCGCCAGAAATTGAAAGAATTTGGCGCCGCGGATGTTCCCGTCACCCTGGCGACGATGGCAGGCGGGTCCGAGACAACCACAATCGGTGCGCTTCTGCCGGGGGCATTTGACGCCTCACATATGGAGAGCTGATGGACACGGCCCACCTGATATCGCAGGTGCGCGACGGGCAGGACGCGGGCTCAGACGCGCTATACGAATTTGGTAAGCTGCTGACAGGAAACAGTATTTCTGACGCCCAAGCGGGTGCCTTTGCAATGGCCGTTCGCTTGAAAGGCTTAAGCTCTGCGGCGCGTGTCGGATTGACCTTGGGGATGCGCGACAGCGGCGACGTGTTGAAATGGGACCTGCCTGGGCCGATCCTCGACAAGCATTCCACAGGTGGCGTCGGTGACCCCGTCTCGCTTTTGCTGGCCCCTGCGCTTGCGGCTTGCGGGGCGTTCGTTCCAATGATTTCCGGGCGCGGCCTTGGGCACACGGGCGGAACGCTTGATAAGCTGGAGGCGATCCCGGGCTATATCACTGATATCGGACCCAAACGGTTGGAGCATGTCTTAACCAAGATTGGATGCGCGATTATCGGGGCCACAGGCCGCGTCGCGCCCTCAGATAAGCGGCTATACGCGATCCGCGATGTCACCGGAACAGTCGCCTCAACCGACCTGATCACGGCCTCCATCCTGTCGAAAAAACTTGCCGCCGGATTGGATGGTTTGGTGCTCGATGTCAAAACCGGGTCGGGCGCGTTCATGCCAGACCAAAAAGACGCGCTGTCACTGGCAGAAACGCTGGTCTCTGTTGCAAATCAGTCGGGGTGCAAAACCTCGGCCTTGGTCACCGACATGTCGCAACCCTTGGCCAATGCGGCCGGCAATGCGCTGGAAATCAAGGCGGTGATGGCAGTGCTTTCGGGGGCGGAAAAGACGTCGCGCTTGCTGGATGTCACTTGCGCGTTGGGCGGTCAGGTCCTGTCGCAATCCAGCCTGGCCAAAACCCCGGCAGCGGGTGAAACTAAGGTGCGCAAGGCGATCGAAACGGGCCACGCGATGGAGGTTTTTGCCAAGATGGTTGCCGCCTTGGGCGGTCCAACGGATTTTGAAACAAGCTGGCAATTCTGCCTGCCCGAAGCAACCGTTCAGCGGGAAGTTCTTGCTGGAAAATCTGGCTTTATTCAAGAGGTTGAGACGACAGAGCTGGGCAATACGGTCGTTGCGTTGGGCGGCGGCAGATTGCGCGAAACCGACAAGATTGACCCCGCAGTTGGATTGTCCGGGATCGCACCCCTTGGTTCGAAAGTGACCGCGAAAACGACGCTTGCGATGGTCCATGCCTCTGATGAAGCACAAGCGGACCGCGCCGCGGATCGCGTGCGCAAAGCGTTCAAGATCGGGGCAAAACCGGCCAAACCTCTTGATCTGATCCAAAAGGTTGTCACCGCATGAGCCGGGCGTTTCTCATCGTGATGGATAGCGTCGGAATTGGTGGTGCTCCGGACGCCGCAGAATTTGGCGATGCAGGGTCAAACACGTTGGGTCATATCGCCCAGGCTTGCGCGCAAGGGTTGGCAAATGACGGGCGCAGTGGCCCCCTTCACATGCCAAATTTAGCCGGGTTGGGTCTTGGTCAAGCCGCGCGCTTGGCAACGGGCGCGGACCCTTTTGGAATAGACACCCCGACCGGATTATTCGGGGCCGCCACCGAAGTTTCGCCTGGCAAAGACACGCCAACAGGGCATTGGGAGCTTGCGGGCGTCCCAGTGCCTTGGGACTGGCACTACTTCCCGGATGAGACCCCTTGTTTTCCAACGGCGTTAACCAAGAAAGCGGCTGAGATCGCGGGATCGAACGGTATTTTGGGCAATTGCCATGCGTCAGGCACGGAGATCATCGCCCGGCTCGGGGTGGAGCATATGAAAACCGGCGCGCCGATTTGCTATACGTCTGCCGATAGCGTTTTCCAGATTGCCGCGCATGAAGAAAGCTTCGGGCTGGAGAAACTTCTTGATCTGTGCCGCGCATTGGCACCTGAATTGCACGCGATGAAGGTTGGGCGCGTCATTGCTCGGCCGTTTGTGGGCCGTGGCCCAGATGATTTCAAACGCACTGCGAACCGTCGCGATTTTGCAGTTGCTCCGCCTGCGCCGACCTTGTGCGACTGGACTTTCGATGCCGGGCGCCCGGTTCACGCAATCGGAAAAATCTCAGATATTTTCTCGGCTCAAGGGATCACCGATGTGGTGAAAGGAACCGATGCGGAGCTGATGGAACATCTTGAAAACGCGGTGAAAACTGCTGCTGATGGAAGTCTGGTCTTTGCGAATTTTGTGGAATTTGACGCGCTTTATGGACATCGCCGTGATGTGGCGGGCTATGCGCGGGCGTTGGAATGGTTTGACGCGCAGATGCCCCGCATTCTTAACCTTTTGCGGTCAGATGATCTGGTGATATTAACCGCAGATCACGGCAATGATCCGACTTGGCATGGCACTGATCACACCCGCGAACAGGTCCCTGTTATCTATGCTGGACGGGGAGCAGGCAGTCTTGGCAAGATCGGGTTCGTGGATGTGGCCGCCAGCGTTGCCGCGCATCTCAACATCCCCTCCCAAGGCCCCGGACGGAGTTTTTTATGAGCTTTCAGACCCTGCCCAAAGTCGAACTTCACCTGCATCTGGAAGGCGCGGCACCTCCGTCCTTCATTCGTGGGTTGGGGCAGGAAAAAGGGATCTCGCTTGATGGGGTTTTTGACGATCAGGGCGGCTACCGGTTTGAGAATTTCGGACAGTTCCTAACCGTCTACGAAGCCGCCTGCACGGTGCTTCAAAGCCCGGAGGATTTTCGGCGTCTGACCCTTGCGGTGTTGGAACAATCGGCGGCGCAAGGGGTGGTCTATTCGGAAGCCTTCCTCAGCCCGGATTTCTGCGGCGGTGGCGATCTTGAGGCGTGGAAAGACTATCTTGCCGCGATGGTCGAGGCGGCCAATCAAGCTGAGCGGGACAGCGGCATTGTTCTCAAAGGTGTTGTCACCTGCATTCGCCATTTCGGACCGGAAAAGGCAAAGAAAGCAGCGACTTGCGCTGTCGAAACTGCAGGTGATTTCATCACCGGTTTCGGGATGGGCGGGGACGAGATGCAAGGCCGACAGGCCGACTTTGCCTATTCCTTTGACATGGCTCGCGAGGCCGGTTTGGCGTTAACGACCCATGCCGGGGAATGGGGCGGCGCGGCGGAGGTTTGGGACGCGATCCGTGATCTCGGTGTTGTACGGGTCGGGCATGGCGTCCATGCAATCAACGATCCGAAACTGGTCGAATATTTGGCCGAAAAAGGCATCACTCTGGAAGTTTGCCCCGGCTCAAACGTGGCGCTTGGGGTCTACCCCGACTGGCAGTCTCATCCGGTGAAAAAATTGCGTGCAGCGGGGGTCAACGTGACCCTGTCCACAGATGATCCGCCGTTTTTTCACACCACGCTGAACCGAGAATACGACCGCCTTGCCGATACGTTCGGTTGGGACGAAGAGATTTTTACGCAGCTCAATAAAACTGCCGCCAATGCAGCTTTTTGCGATGCTGCCACCCGTACGAAGATTCTTGAGAAATTGGAGCCCAAAACATGACCGAGACCCCGCATCTGACCGTCGTTGATCACCCTTTGGTGCAGCACAAATTAACCTTAATGCGGGAAAGTGGCACATCCACGGCCGTGTTCCGGCAGCTGTTGCGGGAAATCAGCCAGTTTTTGGCCTATGAGATCACCCGCGGATTGCCGATGGAAACCAAACGCATCGAAACTCCGATGGAGCCGATGGACGCGCCGACATTGGCGGGACGGAAACTGGCTTTGGTGTCGATTTTGCGGGCAGGCAACGGGCTTCTTGACGGCTTGCTGGAACTGATCCCGTCCGCGCGCGTGGGCTTCGTTGGGCTTTACCGGGATGAAGAAACACTCAAACCCGTACAATATTATTTCAAGGTGCCAGAAGCGCTGGAAGACCGCATGGTGATCGCCGTGGACCCGATGTTGGCCACCGGCAATTCATCTGTTGCGGCAATTGATTTGCTGAAGAAAGCCGGGGCGAAGAATATCCGGTTTTTGTGCCTGTTGGCCGCGCCAGAAGGTGTCGCGCGAATGAAGGAAGCCCATCCTGACGTGCCGATTGTGACGGCGGCACTGGACAGTCACCTGAACGAAAACGGCTATATCGTGCCGGGGCTCGGCGATGCAGGTGACCGGATGTTTGGTACCAAATAGCGGCTAAGAGTCGCCGCAAATGGATTGCAGGCTGACCCACTGCCCATCGCCCAAAAGGGGCGCGGGGGAGCGGCCTGAAAACGGGTCAGCCTCGATCAGGTCAAGGGTTGCTTCCCCCGTGATATCAACCGCGCGCGCAAACGGCGTGGAGGCAACTTTTGCCCCGTCAAACAGACCTAAAAGCGCGTCGGTTTCCCATTGCAAAGGGCCTTGTGTCAGTACTTGCTTTGCGTAGCTTTCCAAGGTTTTTTCTTTGACTTTTCCGGACGTTAGCAGGGTCAGCGTTGCCCGCACCCCTGACGCGCGCAAGATGTCTTCCAGCGGATCAATCTCGGACGCGGCCTCAAGCGCGGCCAGCATATAACCTGCCGCGACCTCGGGCGTGTCATAGTCTTCGACGACGGATTTGTTCATCACGAGCACGCCACCGGGCAACAAAAGCGTTTTGCGCCCGCCATCCGGGACGACAATGGTTTGGCGCAACGTGTCGCCCAGAATGCGGGCGTGAAGCTGTGACAATGCCTGCGTGCCCAGCGTGGCGTCGCAACTGGCCCCGGTCAGGCGTGTCAATTGGCGCAACGCGTCTTCGCCGATGGAATTGCGCTTGCTTTCGGGTACAACCGAAACCGTATGGCGCACCAAAGCGCCGGGCAGCCAAAACGTGCCCAGAAGTGCGATAACAGCGACGATACAAGCGAAAATACCAAAGCGGAGCCGACCATTTTTCGACCCCCGACGTGCCAGCGTCTTGCGAATTTTCTCGATGGCGTCGATCATGTCGGGATCGTCGATTTCCAGACTTTCCGGCGCGTCCGGGCCGGGGCGAAACAGGGCCGGGCGCTGGCCCGGGTTGATGCGTTCGATCGCGGGCAAAGACCAGTGGGTCAACGCCGTGTCTGACGTGGTGGAAATCACGAGGGAGGCTTTGCCAAAGGTCACAACGACATCGCGGCGCTGTGCTTGCGCGTCTTCGCGCCACAGCCCCGTGGCCTCCAGTCGGTCGTATTTCTTTAGCGCTGTCATTTTTGTTTTGCGCCTGCTCGTTACCTGTGCGCCAGCTTACCCAAAGGCAAGGCCCGCCTCAACACCTTGCGAAGCGCGGCCAAAATGCGTGCCTGCGGCACCCTTGATCCAAGGTGCCGTGGCCGGTGTTCTCGCAAAACCGCCCGCTTAAAGCGATTTAGCCAATGTGCGCAGTTCAAATTTCTGGATTTTGCCGGTGGAGGTCTTGGGAAGCTCCTGAAAAACCACCATTTTCGGGGTTTTGAAGCCTGCCAAACGTTCGCGGGCAAAGGCGATCAGGTCTTTGGCTTCCGGGCTTTTGCCTGGTTTCAACTCAACAAAAGCACAAGGCACCTCGCCCCATTTGTCGTCAGGTTTGGCGACGACGGCGCATAGCGACACGTCCGGGTGGCTCATCAAAACGCCTTCCACCTCCACGGAGGACACGTTTTCGCCGCCGGAAATGATGATATCCTTGGCGCGGTCGGCAATCTGGATATGGGTGTCGGGGTGTTGCACGGCGATGTCGCCGGAATGAAAATATCCGCCGGCAAAAGCCTCTTCAGTGGCTTTGGGGTTTTTGTAATAGCCTTTCATGACCGAGTTGCCACAGATCGCAATTTCGCCTTGGGTTGCGGCATCCATCGGCACTTGCTGGTGGTTTTCGTCGCGCACGGTGATGTCTTCCATCATCGGCATGGCAACGCCTTGGCGGGCTTTGATACTGGCTTTCTTGTCGTCGGGCAGACCGTCCCAATCGGCGTCCCACAGGCTTTCGGTGACATGGCCATAGGTTTCGGTCAACCCGTAGACTTGCGTGACGTTGAAGCCCAGTTTCTCGATGGCAGCCAGTGTTGCCGGGGCCGGGGGGGCTCCGGCTGTAAAGACCTCAATCGTGTGATCAAACGGTTTGCGCGCTGCGTCGGGCGCGTTGACGATCATGTTCAGCACGATCGGCGCGCCGCCGAAATGGGTCACACCTTCCTCGGCAATCGCTGAATAAATCGCCTCGGGCGTTACATCGCGGCAGCAAATCACCGTGCCGCCCAAAGCGGGCAACATCCATGAATGGTTCCAGCCATTGCAATGAAACAGCGGCACAATCGCCAGCAGTTTCGGATGCAGCTGCATCCGCCAGCTGATCACCGTGCCCATGGTCATCAGGTAGGCGCCCCGGTGATGGTAGACGACGCCTTTCGGCTTGCCGGTCGTCCCAGAAGTATAGTTTAGCGCCAGGCTTTCCCACTCGTCCTCGGGCATGATCCAGTTGAAGTTCGGATCGCCCCCGGCCAGGAACGCTTCATATTCCGGATACCGACCTGATGGTGGGAACCCGGCCTGCGTGTCGGCAACTTCGATAATCTCGGGGCCGTCTCCGTCGCAGGCGGATTTAGCGGCCTCGGCCACTTCAAGAAACTGGGTGTCGACCAGCACGATCTTTGCCTCGCCGTGGTCAAAAATATAGGCGACGGTGTTCACATCCAAACGCGTGTTGATCGTGTTGAGAACTGCGCCGCAGGCAGGTACGCCGAAATGCGCTTCGGCTTGGGCAGGCAGGTTCGGGATCAGGGTCGCCACGACCTCGCCCGGGGTGATGCCGCGCTGATGCAGGGCCGAGGCCAGTTGCGAAACTCGTGTGTAATAGTCCGCATAGGTGTAGCGCTTGGTCCCGTAGACCAGCGCCTCCAGCCCTGCATAGACCTTCGCGGCACGGCGTAAATGGGACAGGGGGGTTAGCGGCACATAATTGGCGGTGCGTTTTTCCAACCCGGTTTCATCGGCCATCCAACCCATCGTCATCCCCCCCTAGTCAGTGACAAATCGTGCTGTACTATGGTTATATGTCTGACATTTGAAAAGAGAAAATCTGAGGCGGCGTTTTGAGACCTGAAACCGGCAGAAAGCCCGTCAAACAGCGGGGGGTCACATGATCATCTCGCGCGGGCGGCAGTATATTTTCGTGCATGTGCCGAAAACGGGGGGAACCTCTTTGGCGCTGGCATTGGAAAACCGCGCGATGAAGGACGATATCCTGCTGGGCGATACACCGAAAGCCAAGCGGCGCAGGCACCGGGTCAAAGGCGTGAAAGCGCGCGGGCGGCTATGGAAGCATTCCAAACTGGCCGATATCGAAGGGCTTGTCACAGCGGAAGAGATCGCGGCGTTTCGCGTCTTCACCCTGGTGCGCAACCCGTGGGACCGGATGGTTAGCTACTACCACTGGCTTCAAGCGCAAACGTTTGATCATCCTGCTGTCACTTTGGCCAAATCTGTCGATTTCAGCGGGTTTTTGAATGCGCCCGAGACGATTGAAAGTTTCCGAACAGGCAATGCCGTGGACTATGTGCGCGACCCCAGCGGCGCGCAGAAATGCGAGTTGTTTTTGCGGCTGGAGCATCTGGAGGACGACCTGCCAAAACTGGAGGATATGTTGGGACTCAAGCTGGCCCCGCTTGCGCATCTCAACAAATCTAATCGGCCAGCGGGGGTGGGGACGCTCTATTCTGCGGCAGATCGGCAACTGATCGCAGAGCTCGCAGCACCGGATATTGAGGCCTTCGGCTATACCTTCCCAACATCGTGTAAGTGATTGCGAAAGTTCAACTAATTTTCCGAAAATTCACGTCACATTGCTGCCAAGAAGTTTTTTCATGGTAGCTTTGTCGTGGGTATGAGGTGAGGATCATGTTCTTTCAATTGAAAAAGCGCGCGCCTGTCGCGAAGACAACGCGTCGTGAACCGACACGTGCGGAGACCGCCAACAAGGTGGTTTTCTACGCGGGAACCAAGATTGCGACCGATCAGGGATGGCAAGCCGTCGAAGATCTGGAAGAAGGTCAACGCGTGCGCACGGCCGACAATCAAGAAAAAGAAATTACCGATCTGGGCCATGAGGCATTGAAGTTTTCAGCCAGTCGGGAAGCCGTGCGTGATTGGCCGATCATTGTGCCGGCAGGTGCGATTGGCAACAAAGAGCGTGTGGTCGTGTCCCCTGATTTGCGCGTGGTGATCGAAAACCCCGCGATGCGCGGCAAAGGTGCGTCCAGCCGGGTCTCGGTGCGGGCGGAAACACTGATCGGGTTTCGCGGTATTGCACGGGCACCGCTTTATGCAGACCTCAAGCAGGTCGAGGTCGGATTTGGCCAGGCCACGACCTTGGTCATGGAAGGCGGCGTGATGCTGGATATGCCGGGGATGTCGGGCGAACAGGCGGTTCCGCCGTTGAATGATCGCCAATCGCGGGTCATCATGCATTCGCTCAGACGCGCGGATTTGCGCCGGATCAACTAGGCCAAAGCAATCAACCAGACATCAAAAAAAGCGCGCCCGAGATCGGACGCGCTTTCTTTTTTCGTTCAGACCTTACGCTGCCTTTGCGGGATCAAACCGGACATAGAAGCTTTGCGCTTTCGCGGCCATGTCTTCCAGAAGCTCCGGGGCCTTGAAACGATCACCGTGCTTTTCTGCCAGGGCGTTGGTGGTTTCCGCCGCCCAAGGTGTGCCGACCATATCCAGCCACGACAGCGGCCCGCCGGACCATGGCGCAAAACCCCAGCCCAGGATCGCGCCAACATCGCCTTCGCGAATGTCCATCAGCACGTCTTCCTCAATCGCGCGCACGGCTTCCAGCACTTGTGCGAACAGCAAGCGGTGCTGCACTTCAGTGACGTCAGGCTGTTCGTCGGCCACGGCGTATTTCTCGCCCAGACCTTCCCACAGACCTGTCCGCTTGCCTTTGTCGTCATAGGCATAGAAGCCGGAGTTCGACTTGCGACCCAAGCGACCTTCATCAGCCATCCAGAACAGCACCTCGTCCACCGCTCCATCAGGATAGGCGTCGCCCATCGCTGCACGTGTGGCCTTGGCGATCTTCACGCCCAGATCAATTGAGGTCTCATCAACCAATTGCAGCGGGCCAAGGGGCATGCCAACAAGTTTCGCGGCGTTTTCGATCAGGGCAGGGGCGACGCCCTCTTTGACCATCCGAATGCCTTCGTTGATGTAGGGGATGATGCAGCGGTTGGCGTAGAAGAACCGCGCGTCATTGACCACGATCGGGGTCTTCTTGATCTGACGGACGAAATCCAAAGCCTTGGCTACGGCCACATCGCCGGTTTGTTTGCCCTTGATGATCTCCACCAGCATCATCTTGTCGACGGGCGAGAAGAAGTGGATGCCAATGAATTTCTCTGCATCATTGGCGGCTTTCGCAAGCTCCGTGATCGGCAGGGTGGAGGTGTTGGTGGCAAAGATGCAATCGGGCCCTGTGACCGCCTGCACCTTGGCCGTGACCTCGGCCTTTACGCCGGGGTCTTCAAACACCGCTTCCACAATCAGATCGCAGCCTTCCAGCGCGGCGTAATCCGTGGTGGCGTTGATCAGGCCCAGCACGGCCTCTTTCTTTTCTTCGGTGGCCTTTTTGCGGGCGATGCCCTTGTCCATATAGGCCGTCGTGTAGGCTTTGCCTTTGTCGGCAGCCTCTTGCTTGCTGTCGATCAGCACAACTTCGATGCCCGCCAGTGCCGAGACCAGCGCGATGCCCGCGCCCATCATGCCAGCGCCAATAACGCCAACCTTCTGGACCTTCTGATCGGGCACATCCGGGCGCACAGCACCTTTTTCCAGCGCTTCCTTGTTGATGAACAGCGACCGGATCATATTGGACGAACTTGGGTTCAACAGCACATTGGTGAACCAGCGCGCTTCGATCTTGATGGCCGTGTCAAACGGCACCAACGCGCCCTCATAGGCGGCAGACAGCAAGGCTTTTGCCGCAGGGTAGACGCCTTTGGTCTTGCCATTGATCATTGCGGAAGCGCCAACATAGGTCATGAAGCCAGCCGGGTGATACGGCGCGCCGCCGGGCATTTTGTAGCCCTTTTCGTCCCAAGGCTTGACGATGGAAGGCTCCGACAGGATCCATTCTTTCGCTTTTGCCTGCAATTCATCTGCGGGAACAACCTCGTCGACCAAACCGGCAGCCTTGGCTTTTTTCGGATCGCTCAACTTGCCTTCCAGCAGGAACGGGGAAGCCGCCATCGCGCCCATCTTGCGCACCAGACGTGTGGTGCCACCCATGCCGGGGAAGATGCCAACCATGATCTCTGGCAGGCCGATCTTGGCTTTCGGATTGTCGGCGGCAAAAATCCGGTGGCAGACCAGCGGGATTTCGTAGCCGATGCCCAAAGCTGTGCCCGGAAGGGCCGCGGCAATCGGCTTGCCGCCCTTGTTTGTTTTGGGGTCCATGCCCGCGCGTTCGATCTTGCGCAGAACCGCGTGACAGGCCATCAGACCGTCCATCAGGCCTTGCGCCGGGTTGTCGCCAGCCGCCTCTTTCATCTTGGCGATGATGTTCAGATCCATCCCGCCCGCGAAAGAGCCTTCCTTGCCAGATGTAATGATCACGCCTTTTACAACGTCATCCGCCAGCGCCTGATCGATCAGCTTATCAAGGTCTTCAAACCCCTGCTGGTTCATCACATTCATTGACTTGCCAACAGTGTCCCAGGTAATCGTTGCGACGCCGTCAGCGTCCGTTTTCATTGTAAAATCAGTCATTTAATTCTTCTCCTGTCTGGGAGGGTTCCATGATGTTCCGAAGGTGGGCCGTGGCGGCCTGCTCCGAGAAATTGTGCTTCTTGGCGTGTTTCAAGGCCCGTGTCGGCCAGCCGTCATCTGTCAACGCATTATCCGAGCAGAACACCTGCCACTCGCCGTCGATCAGTTTGAGAAACGACCGCACAGGGTAGGGTTTTTCGATCTGCTGGGCCCCGCTGAGCATATGGGTCATATGCATGCCTTCGATCAAAGTCGGGCTTTTGAAATCAGCCGCGTGACAGAAGCGATCATACGTATCGATGTTGTGGCGCTTGAGATGTGAGCGCAGGTTGTCATACATCACACGAAGGTCGCTTTCCGTTTCCATCACATAGGTGCTTTCGAAGGTGACGAAGGTGTGCGGCACGAAAATAACCCGGCGGATATAGTCGAAATCATCTTCAAAATACGCCCGACCAATCCGGTCGAGCATATCTTGGTAGATTTCTTTTGCCGTGGAGTTTTCGTACTGCATCAGCTGTCAGACACGCTCGATAATCGTTGCGGCACCCATGCCAGAGGCAATGCACAGCGTGGCAAGGCCAACCTCTTTGTCGGTGCGCTCCATCTCGTCAAGAAGCGTGCCGATAATTATTGCACCGGTCGCCCCCAAGGGGTGGCCCATCGCGATGGAGCCGCCATTGACGTTCACCTTGTCATGATCGACGTCAAAGGCCTGCATGAAGCGCAAAACCACGGATGCAAACGCCTCGTTCACCTCAAACAGATCGATGTCTTTGATGTCCATTCCGTGATCGGCCAGAATTTTCTGGGTTACAGGGACCGGGCCGGTCAGCATGATCGTTGGGTCCGTGCCGATTTTGGCTGTCGCCCGGATGCGAGCACGCGGTTTCAAGCCGTTCTTTTCGCCAAATTCCTTGGACCCGATCAGCACCGCGGCCGCGCCGTCGACGATCCCGGAGGAGTTGCCTGCGTGGTGGATGTGGTTGATCCGCTCCAGATGCGGGTATTTCATCAATGCGACATTGTCGAAGCCGGGCATCACTTCGCCCATCGCCTGAAACGCCGGGTTCAGACCGCCCAAAGACTGCATGTCCGTGCCTGGACGCATATATTCGTCATGGCTAAGGATCTCCAACCCGTTCTGATCGCGCACGGTGACGATGGAATTGGCAAACCGGTTGTCATCCCACGCCGCTTTCGCCCGGTTCTGGGACGCCACAGCCAGCTGGTCCGCATCATCGCGCGAAAAGCCGTATTCCGTTGCGATGATATCGGCCGAAATACCTTGCGGGACGAAATAGGTCTCCATCGCGATTGACGGATCCACAGCAATCGCCGCTCCGTCGGACCCCATGGGAACCCGGCCCATCATTTCGACACCACCGGCAATATAGGCCTCGCCTGCGCCGCCTTTAACCTGGTTTGCGGCCAAATTGACGGCTTCCATGCCGGAGGCACAGAACCGGTTGATCGCGAGCCCAGGGATCCGTTCGTCCAGATCGGAGGCCAGAACCGCCGTGCGGGCCAGACAGCCGCCTTGCTCGGCCACTTGCGTGACGTTGCCCCAGATCACATCCTCGACGGCATGGCCTTCAAGGTTGTTGCGCGATTTTACGGCGTTGAGCATTTGCGCCGACAGGCGTGCGCTGGTGACCTCGTGCAAGGACCCGTCCTTGCGCCCTTTGCCCCGTGGGGACCGGACCGCGTCGTAGATATAGGCTTCAGCCATTTGGAAGCTCCTTCATTAAGTTCAGGACCCCAAGCCAGGTTGCGATGCTGCAAATCAGCGCCGCAACCCCGAGGGGAAGTTTGTACGGGGAGAGTGGGGAAAGCCACTGTCCCAATCGTGATTTTCGGGCCACCAAAACGGTTGCCGCGACAAGGCCGGGGATCAACAGACCCAGGCCGTAGGTTCCTGCCATCAGCAACATGCCAAAGGCGCACCAAGCGGTGAACATTGTGCCCGCCGATCCAAATTTGTCGGCGACACGGTGATCATTCACATACAGAAGCGATAAGGCCGCTGCGCAAAACACCATTCCGATCAGAAATCCCCAAAGGATCATCCGGCAAGCCCGCGCTGCATCAGATCATAAGGGTGTTTCCAGCCGGGCTGTTGCGAAATGCGCGTGAGCCAGGCGTCGATATTCTTGTGTTCTTTCCGCTCAAACCCAAAGGGCTCGTCAAAGAACAGATATCCGCAACAGGCGATGTCCGCGATGGTGATGTGATCCCCAACAAGCCAATCACGGCCCTCCAAAGCGCCATCAAGCACGGGATAGGCAGCGGCCAGACGACCTTGTAGAAACTTGATGGCCTCCTGGGGACGTTTTTCCTCTGGCAGAAAGTTCAGCAAAAAGCGGGTGACGCCAGCTTGAGATGACATTTTGTGGTTGTCCCACAAGACCCAGCGCAGAACTTCGTATTTGTCTTCTGGGGCACCGCCCAGCTTGCCGGTCTGATCGGCCACATATTGCTGAATTGCGCCCGATTGCGTGAGTGTCAGATCACCGTCAACCAGGACCGGCACTTCCCCCATTGGGTTGATCTGCCGAAACGTGTCGCTGCGGGCCTCGCCATTGAAAAAATCAACAAAAACTGGGTCCCAATCTGCGCCTGCCAATGTCAGCGTCAAAGCCGCTTTGTAGGCGTTTCCGGATTCACCAAAACAGTAAAGTTTCATGGACATGTCAGACGGCCTTTCGTGAGGAGGGGGTGGGAATTGAGTATTTTTGGCAAGAAGAAGCCAAGTAACGTTGGATTAACCGACTCAGAGCAATCTCTTTCCTACGGTACAGGCTGGAGAGCCGATGGCCGTGCAAGGAGAAGTTGCTCGGCTTTGCCCCATGGGCCCGGGTCCGCGCAGGGCTGAGCGCTTCGACTTTGGTCTTCGTTTTCGCTTCTTCTTGCCAAAAATACTCAAATCCCGAATTTTCAACTCTTGAGCCGTTCATTTCTTGCGCGCCTCCAGTTCTGAATTGAACAGGCGGAGACGGTGGGTCAGGTTGTCTTCATCCATGACGGAGCCGAAGTTTTCGAACAAAAATGACAAGGCCTCACCTTCGTCCAGACCGGCCTCGGCGCTGAACTTTTTCAGCTTTCGCCAGGCGTCTTCCGTCATCGCGAGGTTCACACGGCGTGTCAGTTTCAAACGTCTTGGCATCAGGCCCCCTTGGAATAGACCGGCCCCGGTTAACGAGGCCAGTCTTGAGCTTAGAAGTTTGCGGCTTGAAGTGCCATCACAGGTTCGGCGCCTGATTGGATGCGCGCCAGATGCATGCCAGTGGCCGGCAATTGGCGGGACATGTAGAATTTCCCTGTCGCGATCTTGGTCTCGTAGAATGCGGTGTCAGACGCTCCTGCGGCCAAGGCATCTTGTGCAGCCTTGCCCATTTTTGCCCACATCAGACCCAGGCAGACATGACCAAACATTGTCATGAAATCATAAGATCCGGCCAAGGCGTTATTCGGGTTTTTCATCCCCTCGGCCATGAAATACATGCCTGCAGCCTGCAGGTCCTTTGATGCGGCTTTCAGAGGGGCCAAGAAGGCTTTTTCATAGTCTTCATCGCCGCCATTTTCCTGAATGAAGGTTTTGACCATGTCAAAGAAGCCCATAACGTGCTTGCCGCCATCTTGCGCCAGCTTGCGGCCGACCAGATCAAGTGCCTGCACGCCGTTTGCGCCTTCATAGATCATGGCAATCCGGGCATCGCGGGCAAATTGGGACATGCCCCATTCCTCGATATAGCCGTGGCCGCCATAGACCTGTTGCGCGTTGGTGGCGTATTCAAAACCTTTGTCAGTGTTGAAGCCTTTGATCACTGGCGTCAGCAGAGAGATTAGGCCATCGGCGTCTTTGTCACCAGCCTTGTGCGCCCGGTCGATCAGGTGCGCGCCCCAAACGGTGAAGGCACGCGCGCCTTCAACGAAACTCTTTTGTTCCATGAGGTTACGGCGAATGTCTGGATGCACGATCAGCGGATCAGCCGGGCCATCCGGGTTCTTTGCGCCGGTGACGTCGCGGCCTTGCAGGCGGTCATTGGCATAGTCCAAAGCGTTCTGATAGGCGACATCAGCCTGGGCGTAGCCTTGCAGACCCACGGCCAGACGCGCTTCGTTCATCATTGTGAACATCGCACGCATGCCTTTGTGTTCTTCGCCCAGCAGATAGCCGGTCGCACCGTCGTAGTTCATCACACAGGTGGAGTTGCCGTGAATGCCCATCTTTTCTTCGATCTTGCCGACGGAAACCGCGTTGCGTGCGCCCACTGAGCCGTCTTCGTTTGGCATGAATTTCGGCACGATAAACAGCGACACACCTTTGATGCCTTCCGGCGCGCCGGTGATCTTGGCCAAAACCAGGTGGATGATGTTGTCGGACATGTCGTGTTCGCCAGCCGAGATGAAAATCTTCTGGCCGGTGATCTTGAAGCTGCCGTCATCCTTCGGCTCCGCCTTGGTGCGCATCATGCCCAGATCGGTGCCCGCATGGGGTTCGGTCAGGTTCATGGTGCCTGTCCAGTCGCCGGAGATCATCTTCGGCAGATAGGTGGCTTTCTGGTCGTCCGTTGCATGGACATTGATGGCCGAGACCGCGCCGTGGGTCAGGCCGGAATACATTTGAAACGCCATGTTGGAGGCGGAGAAGAACTCGCCCACGGCTGTGTGCAACACGTAGGGAATGCCCTGGCCGCCATATTCCGGATCGCAATCCAGACCGGGCCAGCCGCCTTCGCAGACCTGCTTGTAAGCTTCTTTGAAGCCCGCCGGTGTCCTCACAACACCGTTTTCCAGCACGCAACCTTCCGTATCACCCACCACATTGAGGGGATGCAGAACTTCCGAGGCAATCTTGCCAGCCTCTTCCAAAATCGCAGAGGTAAAATCCGCGTCGAGCTCGTCGTAGCCGGGCACATCCTGCTCGGTGATTTTTAGCACGTCATGCAATACAAATTGCATGTCTTTGGTCGGGGCTGTGTAGCGTGTCATCGTCGTCTCCGTTTGGTGCGGGGCTTGGGTTAGCCCGCTTTGGCTTGGGATTGCATGGAGGCCAGCATCTTCTCGCCCCAGCGCAATTGTGCTTTCAGATCCTCAATCGTCTCGGTCAATTCCTGACGCTGCTTTTCCATGTCCTCGAGACGCTCGCGGGCGATCTCGTAGGTGCGGACCAATTGGGTCTCTTGTTGGTCGCCGACATAGTACAGGTCCAGAAGCTGGCGAATTTCTTCCAGCGAGAAGCCAAAGCGTTTGCCGCGCAGGATCAGTTTCAGGCGTGCCCGGTCGCGATGCGTGAACAGGCGCTTCTGGCCTTCACGGATCGGGAACAACAGTTCCTTGGCTTCATAGAAGCGCAATGTCCTTGGGGTCACCCCAAACGCATCACACATCTCGCGTATCGTCATAATGTCCTCGGTCATTTCAAATTCCTCTGCTGTGTTCGGTGCAGCGGAATTGCGGATCGTGAGGGCATCTTACAAGACATCTTGACGTTTACGTAAATGTAACGTCGCGTCAAATCCAGCTTGACGTAATGTCAGGCAAGGTAAAGCAATATTCTGCGCAATTTTATTATTTTTGGCCCCTGTTCAGATATGACAAAAGTCGAAAACTTTTCCCCGTAACCCTTAAAAATAAGGGTGTTCCAGTTTCATGAAAACCGAAGCTTTGGGTTAAAGACCTTTTGCAACCTGATCGCGCAGGGCTTGCAGTTCGGCGATGGACTCTTCGATTTGTGAACGTCTGTTATCCAGCTCGGCCAGCTGTGCGTCGGCCAATTCGATCCAGGCTTCCATTTGGGTGCGGTTTTCGGGGTCCTGATCATAGAGCTCCAGCCACTGCCGGATATCTTCCAGCGAGAAGCCAAATTTGCGGCCGCGCATGATCAGCTTCATGCGCGCCACGTCGCGCGGCAGGTAGAATCGGGACCGACCTTCCCGTTCGGGTTGCAGCAATTCGATATATTCGTAGTAGCGCAGGGTGCGCGGGGTCACGTCAAAACGTGTGCACATCTCTTTGAAGGTCAGGCGGGCGTCAGCCATAGGGTTTGCGCTTTCAGGCTATTTGTCAGGCAATTTGATTGTGACAATAATACCGATCCTGCGCGGTGGTCCAAGAAATTTCCTGAACTTGTTCATGAGCGGCTTTCGCTTGCGGGGGCCGAGGGGAGGGTGAATAAAGAACGCGTACATGAAGGAGATCGCATGTCCAAGCCAGCGACACCAAAGCCAGCGACATCAAAACCAGACCGCACCAAGCTAGCCCGCCAGTTCATCGAAGCGTTGCCGCACTCGCGCGCCTTGGCGATGCATCTGGAAAGTCTGGGGGATGGTGAGGCGTCGATTTCGATGCCCTATGACCCGCGCATGATCGGCGACCCGGAGACCGGCGTCATTCATGGGGGTGCTGTGTCTGCGTTGATGGATACGTGCGGAGGGGCCGCCGTGATGAGCCATCCTGACGCGCTGGGCACCGCAACGATTGATCTGCGCATCGACTATATGCGCGCGGCCACACCGGGGCAGACGATCCGGGCCAAGGCGACCTGTTATCATGTGACTCGCGAAGTGGCCTTTGTGCGGGCCGAGGCCGTGGATGATGACGGCGAAAACCCTGTGGCCTGCGCGACAGGGGCGTTCACGTTTCAACGCGCCAAGAAGACGGAGGGTGCGACATGAAGCGTCCTGAACCTGTCCAGGTGATCAAGTCGCGCCGGGATGCGGCGCTGACGCAATTGGTGACCTCTGTTCCTTATATTCAGTTTCTGGGGATCACGTTTGACCGCCGCGGCGACGAGCTGACGGCCGTTTTGCCATTTCGCGACGACCTGATCGGCAATCCGATCCTACCCGCGCTGCATGGCGGTGCCATCGCGGCATTTCTAGAGGTCACGGCTGTGATCGGGCTAAGTTGGGCGGCGCAGTGGAACGATCTGGAAGACGGGACGCTGGACACGGATGCCGCGCGCCCGAAGCTGCCCAAGACAATTGACTTCACTGTGGATTATTTGCGGTCCGGCCTGCCGCGGGATGCGTATGCGCGTGCGCGGGTGAACCGGTCGGGACGGCGCTATGCCTCTGTGCATGTGGAGGCGTGGCAAGACAATCGCGCGCGGCTCTTTGCGCAGGCCACCGGGCATTTTCTGATGCCGCCAGCTGTCCAAGTGTCAGATGGCAAAGGCTAGATGACCGCGACCGAACAATCGTCGCAAAGGCCGATCAGCCACAAACGTGTGCTGACGATTGCGGCCCCGATTGTGCTGTCCAATGCCACAGTCCCGATTTTGGGGGCGGTTGATACAGGCGTGGTTGGCCAGCTTGGTGAAGCGGCCCCGATTGGGGCTGTCGGCATCGGGGCGATTGTTCTGGCGTCGATCTACTGGATATTCGGATTCCTGCGTATGGGCACCGCTGGCCTGACCGCGCAAGCCCACGGGGCCGGGCAAACCGGGGAGGTGTCCGCGATGCTGACCCGCGCGGTTCTGATCGGGTTCGGGGCAGGGATTACGATGATCGCGCTGCAGGTTCCGATCTTCTGGGCGGCTTTCGCCTTGGCCCCGGCCAGCACCGAGGTCGAAACGCTGGCGCGTGACTACATGGAGATTCGCATCTTCTCCGCCCCGGCGGCGATTGGCATTTATGCGATCACTGGCTGGTTGGTGGCGCTGGAGCGCACCCGCGGCGTGTTCGTGATCCAATTGTGGATGAACGGGCTCAATATCGTGCTCGACCTTATTTTCGTGTTGCAGCTTGGCTGGGGTGTCGAAGGCGTTGCCATTGCGACCTTCATCGCAGAATGGAGCGGTCTGGCACTGGGCATCTACCTGTGCCGCGATGCGTTTGACACGCCCGCATGGAAGGATTGGTCGCGGATCTTTGACCGGGCGCGGTTGGTCCGGCTGGCCTCGGTCAATGGCGACATTCTGATCCGGTCAGTGCTTTTGCAAATCTCCTTCACGTCGTTTCTGTTTTTCGGGGCGAGGTTTGGGGACGTGACCTTGGCGGCCAATCAGGTCCTGTTGCAATTTCTGTTCGTGACCTCCTACGCGATGGACGGCTTCGCCTTTGCCGCCGAAGCACTGGTGGGGCAGGCTTTGGGGGCGCGCGACCGCGCGCGGCTCAGGCGGTCGGCGATCCTGACCACGTTCTGGGCAGGTGTCGTGGGTGCGTTTCTCGCAATGATGTTCCTGATCTTCGGGGGCATGATCATCGACATCATGACCACCGCGCCAGCGGTTCAGGCGGAAGCCCGGACCTACCTGATCTACATGATCATCGGGCCGTTTGTGGGCGTTGCGGCCTGGATGTTTGACGGCATCTATATTGGGGCCACGCGCACCCGCGATATGCGCAACATGATGGCCCTGTCATTTGTGGTCTATTGCCTGTGCCTTGCTGCGCTGATGCCAGCGCTGGGCAATCACGGTCTCTGGCTTAGCCTGCTGATCATGTTCGTGGTGCGTGGCATCACGTTGGGCTGGCGCTACCCCGCCTTGGAGGCCGTCGCCGACACCCCGCCCGAGCGGGGCTAGTCGTCAATCGGCTCAATCAATTCCGGGCCGGAAGCGCGGTTTGAATTGACCGCCGGGTCGACGCGGAAAAACGACAGTTGACCCTCTGGCGCTGCGTTCATCAGCAATGCGGCACCTATTCCTTCTTCGCCCAACCATTTGGCCCAGCTTTCCTCGGCCAAGGTGACGGGTTGGCGGTGGTGGATGGCTTGCATCTTTGCATTCGCAGCCGTTGTGACGATGGCGCAGGTTGTGTGCTGTTCGCCGTCGCGTTCCCAGTCCTGCCAGACGCCTGCAAAGACCAGCGGATCGGATTTGGGTGTGATGTACCAGGGCAGGCGATTGCCATCATCATCCTTGGTCCATTCATAAAACCCTGTGGCTGGGATCAGACAGCGGCGTTCGCGCACGGCGGCCTTGAAGGCGGGCTTCTCGGCAATGGTTTCCGAGCGTGCATTGATCAAAAGCGGGCCGCCATTTGTGGCCTTGTACCAGTGGGGCAAAAACCCCCAGCGCATGGAGACCAGCTTGCGGTCGGTCCCGTCACTGATCACCGTGGCCACCTGATTGGTCGGACAGACATTGTAATTCGGCGGCTCCGGCAAATTGTTGTCGGGGGCCGCGCGGAACAGCCGCGACAGCGCGTCATTGGCCGAGGTCATTACGATGCGTCCACACATGGTGGCCAGTCTAGGTCTCGCGTGCTGAACACACAACTTCACAGAGGCTTGCATAGCCAAATCGTCGTTTTCCACGGTAGGCTTTCTTCAAACCGGCGCAAACGGGAAGGAACAGACTATGCGGACCCCAATTTTGGCAGTGGCTCTCTCGGCCTGTCTAGGCGCACCAGTGCTGGCGCAGACCGAACAACAGCCTCCCGCAGACAGCCTTCCCGGCCCGATTCTGGAAGAGCCGATGACACTGGCGCGGTTGGGCGACATCATCAGCACCCTAGATCCAGAGGCGCAGTTTTCCGGCACATCCGTGCGGATGGTGATCGAAGATATCCCGGTTCTGATCGTGACCGACCCCACGGCGGACCGAATGCGCGCGATGGTGCCTATTCGCGGCACCCAAGACATGACCGCAGAGGAGCTTATGCGCGTCATGCAGGCGAATTTCGACACCGCGCTGGATGCCCGCTATGCGGTGGCCAATGACACGCTTTGGGCGGTGTTCATTCATCCCCTGCGCCCTTTGGAGAAGAACGAGTTTATCTCTGCCATTGGGCAGACGATCAACCTCGCCTCAACCTATGGCACGCTTTATACCGGCGGCGCGCTCAGCTTTGGGGGCGGTGACAGCGTGCCGCTGCAACGCCAGCTGATCGATAAATTGCTGAAAAAGGGTGAAGAGATCTAGGCGCACGCAGCCCTTACGTTTTGGCCAGCCCGGTGGGGTATTTTTCCCGTGACGTCACAATATTTTAAGGGATCAGGGTCTGGTTTCGGGGGTGGCACCCCAGGTTTCAGGCTCCTCCATGTCCCGCGCGAGACGGAGACGGAAGGCAACTTCCGGCTGGCTTTTCCCAGATGAATGGGCGGCGCCGCCTCTTTCCACCAACAGGTCCGAGAAACGCAAAACGCCCCCGGGAAACCCCGAGGGCGCTGAATTGGCGTTGTAAAAACGCCTATTGCTTGGTGATACGGCCTTCGACCATTGGTTCAACCGGGCCTTGTGCGGCCATGTATTCGGCCAACACGTCTGCCACATCGGGGCCAAAGTCGTAGACGTTTTTGGCATCCAAGAACATTTTGAACCCGTCGCCGCCATTGCGCACGAAGTTGTTGGACACAACGCCGTACATCTTGGCCGGATCGATGGATGTAAATCCGTCGCCCATATCAACCATGACTTCCTGAATGCGGCCCTCATTCGGGGCCACGGATGGATCCCAGACAAATTTCAGACCGGCAACCTGTGGGAAGCGGCCTTTGACCTCCTCCACCTGGCTCACGCCATTTTCCAGCGCGTCGATGATCGTCTGGCCAGAGACCTGGAACGTGGACAGCGTGTTCTGGAACGGAAGCACGGTCAGCACTTCGCCCTTTGTCACCTCGCCCGCATCGATGGAGGCCCGGATGCCGCCAGAATTCGCAATCGCGATCTGGATGCCTTGGTCTTTTACCCGTGCCAGCATCGCATCGGCCACAAGGTTGCCCATCGCGCATTCCTCAACGCGGCAGACCGCCCGGTCGCCTTCAATCGCGCCACCAGCTTGGGCCACGACCTCGTTGCGAATCTCATCCAAAGGGGCGGCCATTTCAGCGATACGCGCTTTCGTGGTCTCATCTTCCCCGACATTGCCGTCGATGATCAGCGGTTCGCCCGCGGCTTCCGTGATGTTGCCCGCGTCATCAAATGTGATGTTCAGCTCCCCCAGAAACTTGCCATAGGCATAGGCTTGCACAATCGCCGTGTCGCCGACCATCACCGGATAGACATCCACCGCGCGTTCCTGCGTATTGGACAGAAGCGTGTTGGAATGCCCGCCCACGATCACGTCAACGCCGGTGGTGTTTGCGGCCACAACCTTGTCGACCTCAAAGCCCGAATGGCTCAGCACGATGATCTTGTTCACGCCCTCTGCGGTCAGCTTGTCAACTTCGCCCTGAACGGCGTCGGACGGATCGGTGAACGTGATATTTGGCCCCGGAGAGGCCAGGTCAGGCGTATCCTGCGGTGTCAGACCGATCATGCCAATCTTTTCGCCGCCGCGCTCAATCACGGTGGATTTCATCAACTTGCCCGCCAAGGCAGGTTCCCCCGAGACATCGGCGTTTGACATCAAGACCGGGAAATTCACCGCATCCATGAAGCCCGCCAGAACTTCTGGCCCGTCGTCAAATTCGTGGTTGCCCACGGTCATGCCGTCATAGCCCAGCTTGTTCATCATCTCGGCGGCAAGCTTGCCTTTGTAATAGGTGTAGAACAGCGTGCCTTGGAACTGGTCGCCGCCATCCACCAAAATGGAATTGTTCGACCGTGCGCGTGCATCTGCAACGGCTGTGACCAGACGGGCAGAGCCGCCAAAGCATTCGCCTGCGTCATTGTCCTCGGCCGAACAGCCGCTGTCATATTTGCTGATCGGTTCAAACCGCGCGTGAAAGTCGTTGGTGTGCAGAATGGTCAAAGTGTAATCCGCGCTGGCCAGCGTAGTTGTGGCGGCCAAAGCTGCGGCTGTGGTCAATAAACGTGTGATCATGGCTTGATCCCCCTGATGTTCTGATGGCTCCACAGTGGCGCGACTGCGCGTGGGAGTCAAAGCGCAATCCCAGGTTGGCGCAACGTCACTATGACATTGACCAAGAGTGCCTAAAAAGGCATCTGAACGCTCATGTTGATTTACAAGATACTTCGTGGGCCGGAATGGGCGGACCTTCAGGAAAACGGCAAAAGCGCCGGTGCGCCGATTGATGTCGCCGATGGCTACGTCCATTTTTCCACCGGCAATCAGGTCGGTGGGACCCTGGCCAAACATTTCGCCGGCGAAGATAGCTTGGTGCTGTTGGGGGTCGAAGCGGACACGCTTGGCGATGATCTGAAGTGGGAGGTTTCTCGCGGCGACGCACTTTTTCCACATCTTTACAGAGAGTTACGTCTAAGCGACATCACCTTCATTCAGGAGCTCGGCCCGCCGGATCAGAAAAACCGCACCAAAGGGATCGCATTTTGAGTGTTTTGGAACAGTTGGGCTTGCGCGCGCTGCGAAGCTTGGATCCTGAAACCGCCCATGGGTTGGGCCTCAAAGCTCTGCACACGCCGTTGGCCCCGCTGCCCGGCCCGGTTGAAAGCGACCGTTTGCGGGTAGAGCTTGCGGGTCTCGATCTGCCCAACCCGGTGGGGCTTGCAGCCGGGTTCGACAAAAACGCGGAGGCCGTCGGCCCGCTGATGCGCGCAGGCTTCGGGTTTCTTGAGGTGGGGGCCGCCACACCGCGTCCGCAACCAGGCAACCCGAAACCGCGCCTTTTTCGCCTGAGCGAAGATCGCGCCGCGATCAACCGGTTTGGCTTTAACAATGACGGCATGGACCAGATTGCGCGACGGCTGGCAAGACGCCCCGCCGGCATCCCCGTGGGTCTGAATTTGGGGGCCAATAAAGACAGCAGCGACCGGGCTGCGGATTTTGCCAAAGTGCTCGCCCATTGTGGCCCGCATGTGGATTTTGCCACCGTCAACGTGTCCTCCCCCAACACCGAAAAGCTGCGCGATCTGCAGGGCCGCGCCGCTTTGGCATCCTTGCTCGCCGGTGTGATGGAGGCGCGCGCAAACCTCGCCACTCCGATCCCGATATTCTTGAAAATCGCGCCCGATCTCACCCCGGACGAGCTCGCGGAAATCGCGGAGGTCGCACTGGACGCAAACCTGCACGCGATCATTGCCACCAACACGACGCTCGCGCGCGACGATCTGGAAAGCGCGCATAAGTCGCAAGCAGGCGGCCTTTCCGGCCAACCCCTCTTTGAAAAATCCACCCGCGTACTTGCACAATTGTCCAAGCTCACCGACGGAAAGATCCCGCTGATCGGTGTCGGCGGTGTCGCATCGGCCCAACAGGCCTACACAAAACTCAAGGCGGGCGCTTCGGCCGTGCAGCTCTATACCGGCATGGTCTATGGCGGCCTCAGTCTCGCTCAATCCATCCCGGATCAACTCGACGCGCTGCTCGCCCAAAACGACCAGACCGCAACAACAGCCATAGGCTCAGATCGCGCCGCCTGGCTTTAACTTCTTCTTGCCGAAAATACCTCCGGGGCGTGGGGCAGCGCCCCACAAATTAATCCGGCTAGTGATTGTCCCGCGGCATCGATTTGCGCGCAATGTCCTGATATTTATCCGCTCCATCCAGCACCATGCCTTCGCTGAAGGGCTGCACTTTTTCGCGGAAGATCTCCTGCCAGGGCGACTGGCTGTCCGGGGCGGCCATCTTGCCGCCTGCCAAGGCTGCGCGTCGCGTCTCCAGTACCGACGGCTCCACCAGCATATCGGCGCTACATTTCCGCAAATCAATGCGTACCGTGTCGCCGGTTTCCACCAATGCCAGACCACCGCCATCAGCCGCCTCGGGGGAGGCGTTCAGAATAGACGGTGAGCCGGATGTCCCCGATTGCCGCCCGTCGCCGACGCAAGGTAGCGCGTTTATCCCGCGTTTCAGCAAATAAGCAGGTGGGCGCATATTCACCACTTCCGCGCCGCCGGGATACCCGATCGGTCCGGCCCCGCGCATGATCAGAATGCAGTTTTCATCAATTGCCAGGCTTTCATCGTCGATCTTATGGTGGAAATCCTCCGGCCCATCAAAGACGATCGCCCGACCTTCAAAGGCTTCCGGATCGTCTGGGTTCGACAAGTAGCGGTCGCGAAACTCCTTGGAAATGACCGAGGTTTTCATGATCGCGCTGTCGAATAAGTTCCCTTTAAGGTTAATGAAGCCCGCATCTTTCACCAATGGCGTGTCCAGCGGTTTGATCACATCTGCATTGCTCGACACGATTTCTGCACAGTTTTCACGCATGGTTTTGCCATTCGCCGTGATCACATCAGGGTGTGGCAACAGCCCGCCCCGGATCAGCTCGCCGATCACCGCAGGTACACCGCCGGCTTGGTGATAGTCTTCGCCCAGATATTCACCTGCGGGCTGCAAATTCACCAATAGCGGGACGTGATGGCCAAGTTGTTGCCAATCATCATTGGTTAGTGAGACATTCAAATGCCGGGCAATCCCGTTCAGGTGAATAGGCGCATTGGTCGATCCGCCAATGGCGGAATTGATCACCACTGCATTTTCAAACGCCTCCCGCGTCATGATATCAGAGGGGCGCAAATCGTCCTCGACCATCTCCACGATCCGCTTGCCGGTCTGGTAGCTGATCTGACCGCGTTCTCTGTAAGGGGCTGGAATTGCTGCAGATCCCGGCAATTGCATCCCCAAAGCTTCGGCCAGCGAATTCATGGTCGATGCGGTGCCCATTGTGTTGCAATAGCCCACTGATGGCGCGGAAGAGGCCACAAGTTCCATGAACCCTTCATCATCAATTTCGCCGCGCGCCTGCATTTCGCGCGCCTGCCAGACAATCGATCCCGATCCCGTGCGTTTGCCGCGGAACCATCCGTTCAACATGGGTCCCACGGACAAGGCCACCGCCGGAATATTCACCGTCGCCGCCGCCATCAAAAGCGCAGGCGTGGTCTTGTCGCAGCCAATATTCAGCACGACCCCGTCAATCGGATAGCCATAAAGCGTCTCCACCAGAGACAGATAAGCCAGATTGCGATCCAACATCGCGGTTGGCCGTTTGCCGGTTTCCTGGATCGGATGCACGGGGATCTCAATCACTGTTCCGCCCGCCGCGATCACCCCGTCGCGTACCCGCTTGGACAGCTCGATATGATGGCGGTTGCAAGGGCTCAGATCAGACCCGGTTTGTGCAATCCCTATAATCGGCTTGCCGGATTGCAGCTCTTCGCGGGTCAGCCCGTAGTTCAGATACCGTTCCAGATACAAGGCTGTCATTTCCGGATTTTCCGGGTTGTTGAACCATTTCTGCGATCTCAGCTTGCTCTTATCCACGCTATCTCATCCATTTATTAAGGTTAACGCCCCGGTCAGAGGGCTTTTTTGCCAAAAATATTTCCGTGCCGGGTTAACCGGACCAACCGCCGTCAATGATATGGGGCTGCCCGGTGGTAAAGGCGCTTTCGTCGCTGGCCAGATAGACCACCAACGCGGCGATCTCTTCTGCGGTTGCCACGCGTCCCATCGGCTGGCGGGACACAAACTGTTCCAGCGCAGCGTCGTAGCTGCCCAGCTGTTCGCCAAGTGCTTTCACGCGGTCATGCCAACTGGGGCTTTCAACGGTGCCCGGGCAAATGCAATTGCAGCGGATGCCTTGCGAAATATACTCGATTGCGACTGACTTTGTCATCCCGATCACGGCGGCCTTGGTGGTCCCATAGATGAACCTGTTCGGTGCCCCGATGATTGATGACAAGGCCGAGGACATATTGATGATGGAGCCGTTTTCACGCTCCAACATCCCCGGCAGTGCGGCGCGCATCATGCGAAACATCGACCGGACATTAAGATCAAACGCGAAGTCCCATTCGTCATCCGTCGCGTCCAGAATGGACCCGGCATGAACAAACCCTGCGCAGTTGAACAACACGTCGGGCTTTGCTGTTTCGACACCTGCGGCCACGCTGTCATCATTGCGCACATCCAGCACGAAGGCTTCGATCCCGGCCTCACCCGACAGCGCCGCCAAGCTGTCTTCGTTCACATCCGTGGCAAAAACCGTTGCCCCTTCTGCGGCCATCGCCAACGCCGACGCGCGCCCGATCCCCTGGCCTGCAGCCGTCACCAAAGCGCGTTTTCCGTCTAATCTGCCCATACCGCTCCCGTCACGTTTGCAATTGTTGTTAGCGCTGTCATAGCTACGCAAAACCGCAGGTTTGGGCAACGCAGAAATCTCTATCGTGACAGTCCGCCAAAGTATCGTGACAGTCCGCCAAAGTCGAAATAGCATCCAACACGCAGATCGATGCCAAAGCGCTCACAGACTATCAAAGGGAAAGCGATGAAAATACTGATACTTGGGGGCGGCGGAATGGTCGGCCAGAAACTGGCGCAGCGGCTGCTTGCAACGGGTTTGCAGGGGCACACTGACCTACAGATTACGCTTCACGATTTGGCTTTTCCCGAAAATGGCGCGCAGGTTTCCGATCAGCGGGTGGGCTCGCTGGCTGACGCTGGCAGTGTGGAGGCTTTGGCAAAGGATCGCCCTGATCTGATCTTTCATCTCGCCTCTATCGTCTCAGGCCAAGCCGAGACGGATTTCGATCTGGGCTGGAACGTCAATATGCACCCGACTTGGCGCTTGCTGGAAGCGCTGCGGGCGGAACATCTGGCCACCAATGGCGCATACCGACCCAAACTGATCTTCACCTCGTCAATTGCGGTCTTCGGCGGACCCTATCCCGACAAGATCGATGACACGTTCTTTAGTGCGCCACAAACCTCCTACGGCGCGCAAAAATCCATCTGCGAGACGATGATTGCAGATTTTTCCCGCAAAGGTTTCATCGACGGCCTGTCGATCAGGCTGCCCACGATCTGTGTGCGCCCCGGAAAGCCAAATCTGGCCGCCAGTTCGTTCTTCTCCGGCATCATTCGGGAGCCGCTCAATGGCCAGCAAGCAATCCTGCCCGTGGCTGATACGGTGCGCCATTGGCATGCCTCCCCCCGTGCGGCCGCAGGATTTCTGACCCATGCGGCGGGGCTCGCGTTCGAAAACCTGCAGGGACGTCGGGCGCTCAATCTGCCCGGTGTTTCCTGCACCGTGGCCGAACAGATCGAAGCCCTGCGCGATCTCGCCGGTAACGAGGTGGTGGCCCTGATCAAGCCGCAACCAGACGCGGATATCGCCAAGATCGTCTCCGGATGGCCCCGCGATTTCGACCCGCAACGCGCGCTTTCACTGGGGTTCCAGGCCGAATCCGACTTCAAGGAGATCATTCAGGTCTATCTCGACGACGACCTGCCCAATCGCTAGGCTTTAGCTTCTTCTTGCCGGAAATACCTCCGGGGTGTGGGGCAGCGCCCCACGAATAGCTGCGCATAGTAAAACCTCCGCGCTGTACCTCAGTAATGCGGTGGTCGTTGGTCGCCGATCGTGACCGATCCGCCAGCATCTGCTTCCCGCTCCGCTTCGCGTTCCATCAGCATGCGCACGCGATTGGTCAGCAGGCGCAGTTCCCCTTCCTGGCGGGCCACAACGTCGGACAAATCATCGACGATCCGTGTCAGATGCGCGATTTTTTCTTCCAGTTCAGTGTCTGTTGCCATGGCAAGGTCTCCTTGATGATGAGCACATACAGCGCCCGATGCACGAATGCCACCGCTTGCTCCTTTTGCATGGCTCCGGTAAAGCCGGGCGCACAGATCAAGACAGGAAAAATGCGCCATGGCCAAAGTAAAAAAGCAG
Source organism: uncultured Litoreibacter sp. (assembly GCA_947493265.1). Lineage (GTDB taxonomy): Bacteria > Pseudomonadota > Alphaproteobacteria > Rhodobacterales > Rhodobacteraceae > Litoreibacter. Next base: position 159,436 of record CANLQL010000002.1, read on the forward strand.
CCGCGCCCAAAGGCGGAGACGCCGAAAGGGTTCCGCGACTATTTTGGTGTCGAGGTTGAGGCCCGCCGCCGCATGCTCGACCAGATTGCGCAAGTCTACCATCTGTATGGGTTCGAGGCGCTGGAAAGTGCCGCCGTGGAAACGGTTGAAGCGCTGGGCAAATTTCTGCCCGATGTCGACCGGCCCAATGAGGGCGTGTTTGCCTGGCAGGAAGATGATGCCAAGGACAACAAGGACTGGCTGGCCCTGCGCTATGATTTGACGGCCCCCTTGGCGCGGGTGTTTGCCCAGCATCGCAATGATTTGCCGACCCCGTATCGCCGCTACGCGATGGGGCCTGTCTGGCGCAATGAAAAACCCGGTCCGGGGCGGTTTCGTCAGTTTTATCAATGTGATGCTGATACCGTCGGCGCGCCGTCTGTTGCCGCGGACGCCGAAATTTGTGCCATGCTCAGCGACACGCTGGAGGCGGTGGGCATTCCGCGCGGCGACTACATCATTCGCGTCAACAACCGCAAGGTTCTGAACGGTGTGATGGAGGTCGCAGGCTTGTCCGGCGACGACAAGGAGGCCGAGCGCGGCATCGTCCTGCGCGCCATCGACAAGCTCGACCGGCTTGGCCCTGATGGCGTGCGTGCGCTGCTGGGGCAAGGCCGCGAAGATGAAAGTGGGGATTTCACCAAAGGGGCAGGGTTGGATGATGCCCAAGCCGATGTGGTGATGGGTTTCATGGGCGCCAAACGCGCGAGCGGGGCCGACACAGTTGCCCGTCTGAACGAACTGGTCAGTGGCTCGGACATTGGTGCGCAGGGTGTGCAAGAGCTTGAAACGATTGCAGAATTGCTCTCTGCACAAGGCTATGGTCCTGACCGGATCGAGATTGACCCCTCCGTCGTACGGGGCCTTGGCTACTATACCGGCCCGGTCTACGAGGCCGAATTGACCTTTGAGATCAAGGATGAAAAAGGCAGGCCACGCCAGTTTGGGTCTGTTGCGGGCGGTGGACGCTACGACGATTTGGTCAAGCGTTTCACAGGCCAGGAAGTCCCAGCCACAGGCGTGTCCATCGGCGTTGATCGTCTGTTGGTGGCGCTGCAGGCGAAAGGCCGGATGGCACAAACCTCCCCAGGCCCAGTGATCGTGACGGTTATGGATCGCGACCGGATGTCGGAATACCAGAAAATGGTCGGCGAATTGCGCGCGGCAGGTATCCGGGCAGAGGTCTATTTGGGCAACCCGAAAAACTTCGGCAACCAGTTGAAATACGCCGATAAACGTGCCAGCCCGGTTGCGGTGATCGAAGGATCGGATGAGGCGGCGCGCGGTGTGGTGCAGATCAAGGATCTGGTTCTTGGCGCAAAGATTGCCGAGACCGCAACCCATGAGGAATGGAAAGACCAGCCTGCGCAGCGCGAAGTGGCGCGCGCGGACCTTGTCGCGGAAATTGCCAAAATGATCGCGGCAAATGAAGGGCAAGGCTAGTGGCCAGTGCGGCGGCGCGGGCTGAGGCGGCACGCCTGACGGCGCATTTTCAAGCCGCCGGAGCGATCTCGGTAGAGGCCGATTTGCTGCAACCGGCCGAGGTGCTTTTGGACCTTTACGGCGAAGATATTCGCGGGCGGGCCTATGTCACGCAGGACCCGGTTCGGGGCGAGGTGATGCTGCGCCCGGATTTCACCGTACCAGTGGTCCAGATGCATATGTCAGACGGGGCGGAGCCTGCGCGCTACACCTATGAAGGTGATGTGTTTCGGATGCAGCAAGCTGGTACGGGCCGCGCGTCGGAATACCTTCAAGTGGGTTTTGAGCTGTTTGATCGCGACAACCCGGCGCAGGCGGACGCGGAAGTGTTTGCGCTTTTTAATCAAGCGCTTGAGAAGTTTTCAATGCGATGCGTTACCGGGGATATCGGCCTGCTGAAAGCCGCGGTTGAAGGTTTGTCGACGTCAGATCACCGCCGGGCCGCGCTGCTGCGCCACATCTGGCGACCCACCCGGTTTCGCGCACTTCTGGATCGGTTTTCGGGCAAGGGACCTGATCCGAAAGGGCGGGCCAGAACGCTGGACGCCTTGGCCAAAACCCCGGCCCGTGAATTGGTCGATGCGGTGGCAGAACAGCCCGGTCTTCGCACCGCGAGCGATGTTGCGGCGCGTCTCAACCTGTTGGCCGAAGACGCAAGCGTGCCAGACTTGCCCGCCGCTGAGTATGAGGCGGTAGGTGCGTTGCTGACCTTGTCCCAGATGATGCCCGATGCGCTGGAGGAATTGCGCGACATATCGAAGGTTCTGCCAGCAATTTCGCCTGCGATTTCTGGGATGGAGGCGCGGATGGCGGCGCTGAAAGCCCGGGGTATTGATCCAGCCAATCTGCCGTTTGAAGGCAGCTACGGACGGACAAATATGGAATATTATGACGGCTTTGTTTTTGGATTTTACGCAGCAGACGGGGCCAGCCCGGTGGCGTCTGGTGGGCGATACGATGCGCTGACCCGGGTCTTGGGGCAGGGGCGCGAAATTCCCGCAGTAGGCGGGGTCATTCGCCCCGAGATGACGGCGTTGCTATGACCATGAAGCTCGGCATCCCCTCCAAAGGTCGGTTAATGGAGGACACATTTGCATGGTTCGGCGCGCGCGGCATCACCTTGTCGCGCAGCGGCTCTGACCGTGAATATGCCGCAGAGGTTGCAGGCTTGGACGGGCTGCAATTGGTCTTGATGTCGGCAGGTGAGGTGCCGCGGGATCTGGCCGCAGGCCGCATTCATCTGGGGGTGACCGGGACCGATTTGGTGCAGGAAAAGCTGCCAATTTGGCAAGACAACGTCGCGGAGCTGGCCCCGATGGGCTTCGGATTTGCCGATCTGGTTTTGGCTGTGCCGGATTTCTGGGTCGATGTGCGCGGGTTGGACGATCTGGACGCGGTGGCCGCATCCTTTCGAAAGTCAAACGGGATGCGATTGAGAATTGCGACGAAATATCATAGGCTTGTGCGAGAATACCTTGCCAGACACGGCGTGGCTGATTTTCAGATTATCGACAGCCAAGGCGCGACGGAGGGCGTGGTCAAAAATCTGACGGCGGAGGTCATCGCCGACATTACCTCGACAGGTGAGACATTGAAGGCCAATCATCTGCGGGTGCTGGACGAAGAGCCGATCCTGCGCAGTCAGGCAACGTTATTTGCCAGCCGGATTGCAAATTGGGATGGCTTGAACGGACCGTTGACCCAGTTGCTTGAGGCTTTGGACTTGCAAAGGCCAGATGGTCTTTTCTGACCGACTGGGGTTTTGCGTCCGAGGGACTTTGAGTATTTTCAGCAAGAAGAAGTGATTAACGCACGCCAATATCAGCCAGTGCTGCGGCCAATTGCGGGGGCAGAGATTTTTCTTTTGCGCGGGCCTTGGTCAAATCGGAAGGCGCTTCTTCTGGTTTGAGATAGCGCCAGCCCTGGAACGGGCGCTTCAGGGCCGCTTCAGTGCGGATAATTTCAGGCTCAAACACCAGCGCGCAGCGGCGGATGCCATCACCGTGGTCATGTTCATCGAGGCGCAGGATCTTCTGACGGGCCTGGATCACACCTTTGATCACCCAGTAAATCGAGCCGCCATTGAGCAATTCCGCCTCGCGCTTTGGCCACATGCGGGTGACATGCCGGGGCAGCCCGTCAGGTGTTTTGGGACGGGGGCTGTCCTGCCATGCTTGCAGGGTTTCAACAGACTCTGTTCCGACTGACAATTTTATCAGGTTGATGTATGATGCCACGACTCGCCCCCTTCGGACCTCACTACATGATATTGCGGTTTTGGTCAGGTTCAAGGGCAAGGGGTTGTGGATAACTTTTATTGACCGTGACCCCTCAGACCGCTATCTGTGATCCCCTGCCGCTCTTTTCAGGACGAAAATATGACCCGCTTCGCTGCTCCAATTGCTGAACAAATCTGGGATATGAAATACCGCTTCAAAGATGCCGATGGCACGCCGGTCGATGGATCGGTGGAGGACACATGGCGGCGGATTGCGCGCGACCTTGCTTCTGTCGAAGCGGAGCCTGCGGTCTGGGAAGACAAGTTTTACGCAGCACTGGAAGACTTTAAATACCTGCCTGCAGGCCGGATCATTGCCGGGGCGGGCACTGCAAGGTCCGTGACGCTGTTCAATTGTTTTGTGATGGGGACGATCCCGGACAGTATGGGTGGCATTTTCGAGATGCTGAAAGAAGCTGCGTTAACCATGCAGCAGGGCGGCGGGATTGGCTATGATTTCTCCACCATTCGGCCCAAGGGGGCAGATGTGAAAGGGGTTGCTGCGGATGCGTCTGGGCCGCTCAGCTTCATGGATGTGTGGGATGCGATGTGTCGCACGATCATGTCAGCCGGGTCGCGCCGTGGTGCGATGATGGCGGTGCTGCGTTGTGATCATCCTGATATTGAAGGATTTATTGAAGCCAAGCGCGATGCCGCGCGGCTTCGGATGTTCAATGTGTCGGTCTTGGTGACCGATGCGTTCATGGACGCGGTGAAGGCGGATGGATCGTGGGATCTGGTCTTTGATGGCAAGGTCTACAAGACCGTTCAGGCCCGGGATTTGTGGGACAAGATCATGCAAGGCACGTTCGAATACGCGGAGCCGGGCGTGATTTTCATCGACCGTATTAACCAAGCCAACAACCTTGGATATTGCGAAACGATTGCTGCGACCAACCCGTGCGGCGAGCAGCCTTTGCCGCCTTATGGGGCATGTCTTTTGGGCTCCGTCAATTTGGCGCGGCTGGTGTCGGACCCGTTTGGGAAAAAGGCTGCCTTGGATGAGGTGGCGCTTCAGGATCTGGTCGCTGTTGCGGTGCGGATGATGGATAACGTGGTTGATGCATCAAAATTTCCGTTGGAGGCGCAGGCGCGTGAAGCGCAGGCCAAACGCCGCATCGGGCTGGGCGTGACCGGGCTTGCCGATGCGTTGTTGATGGTCGGATCGCGCTACGGGTCTGAGGAGGCGGCGCGTCTGACGGAGCGCTGGTTGAAAGCGATTGCGCGCGCCGCATATCTGGCCTCGGTCGAGTTGGCCAAGGAAAAAGGGGCGTTTCCGCTGTTCGACGCGGAGGCCTATCTGGCCAGTGGTGCGATGCAGGCGATGGATGACGATGTGCGCGAGGCAATTCGGGAACATGGCATCCGCAATGCGCTGCTGACCTCCATCGCGCCGACGGGGACGATTTCGCTCTATGCGGGCAACGTGTCTTCGGGGATCGAGCCTGTGTTTGCCTACGCTTATACGCGCAAGGTTTTGCAAAAGGACGGCTCCCGCACGGAAGAGGAAGTCGTTGATTATGCTGTGAATTTGTGGCGTGAGAAGTTTGGCGACGCCCAGCTGCCGGAGTATTTCGTCAATGCCCAAACGCTGGCCCCGCTGGATCATGTGCGGATGCAGGCGGCGGCGCAGAAATGGATCGATTCCTCGATTTCGAAGACGATCAACTGCCCGGAAGATATCAGCTTTGATGATTTCAAGGACGTCTATATGGCGGCGTGGGATCAGGGCTGCAAAGGCTGCACGACGTACCGTCCAAATGACGTGACCGGGTCGGTTTTGAGCGTGTCGGAAAGCGCCGACAGCAACCCGGCAGAAGAGCCTGCGCAAGTGATCGAGGGCGACGTGATCTATATGTCGGAACCTCTGGACCGGCCAAACGAATTGGAAGGCCAGACCTATAAGGTGAAATGGCCCGACAGTGAGCACGCGATATACATCACCATCAATGACATCGTGCTGAACGGGCATCGCAGGCCGTTTGAGGTGTTCATCAACTCCAAGAACATGGAGCATTTTGCCTGGACGGTTGCGCTGACGCGGATGATCTCGGCGGTGTTCCGGCGGGGCGGGGATGTCAGCTTCGTGGTGGAAGAGCTGAAGGCGGTGTTCGATCCACGTGGCGGGGCCTGGATGGGGGGCAAATACATCCCCTCAATCCTGGCAGCCATTGGTGGGGTCATCGAAAAGCACATGATCGCCACGGGCTTTATTGCCGGTGAAGGGATGGGGCTGAAGGCCGATCCTCAGGCAGACGTGGTTAATCTGGGCAATCGAGGCAAGGCCTGTCCAAGCTGTGGGCAATATGATCTGCGGATGGTCGAGGGCTGCATGACCTGCGCCTCTTGTGGGCATTCGAAATGTGGTTGATAGTTTGCTAAGACGAGCATTCGGGACGACGAGCAGATGAAGACCACACGGCGCAGAAAGTTTACGCTGGCAGGGCTGCCACCTGCCGAGATTGAACTGCACCGGAAAGTTGCACGGACCCTGCGCGCCGCAGATTCAGCGGATTTGTTTGGCGAAAATGCTCCGGAGGCGTTGTTGGAGCCGTACAAGATTGACTGGGACAACACCAAGGTCGCCCATAAACTGCAACGCAAATATCTGGACCGGGGCAAGAATATCCGACGCTGTTGGAACCGTATTCAACTGTATCTGCCCGAGCTTTTGGTGGGCGATCCGGTGCGGGTTCTGGAGATGTCGACGGCCCATGGCGCGATGCTGGAGATTTTGCGCCACTACGGTCACGAGGTTCTGGGCAATGACTATGTGAACATGGTGTCAGGCGAGTTGGATCCGAAATCAAACGCGCGGTTTCGGACCCTGAATGATGAAGAATTCGTGCCCAATGTCGATGATCACGGGATCGAAAATACCGAAGACGCGCAGTGGCCCTATCAGGAAATCATCGAAGCGGTGGATATCCCGGTCAAGCTGTTTGATGCGGGCCAGACGCCGTATCCGTTTGAGGACAAGGCCTTTGACGTGGTGATCTGCATGCAGGCGATTGAGCATTACTGCCACCCGACGGGATGGCTGGATGTGGTGGCCGAGTTCTGTCGGATCAGCACGAAATCTGTCGTGATCATGCTAAACCCGATGTTGCCGAACATGGAAGCAGAGCCGGGGTACAAAGACGCCTATGATGGCTTTCGCCTGGCGATGCGCGGCTATGATGCGCACGGGTTCCGCTGTACCTCGTGCCACGTGCATTGGGGCAAGGCGTTGATCTTTAAGCTGACCGCAACCGGCTGATTTCCCTTCGAAAACCGCCTTGATGCGATCCGCTAATTGCGGACGGGTGCCAAAACCAATGGCCTTGCCTGAGCGAAGGACAGCAGGCGTTTGCTTTGTTCATCCCACAGGTGCAGCCGCGCGTTGGCGAGGCTTTCGCGAATGGTCATGCGGTTGAAATCGGCAAGCTCCGCATGGTCGCGAAGAACCTCTGTCAGGCGGTAGAACGGGATCCGGCTATAGAGGTGGTGAACATGGTGAATGCCGATATTGGCGCTGAACCATTGCAGCACTTTCGGCAGCACATAGTAGCTGCTGCCATGCAGGGCCGCGTCGTGCAGTTGCCAGTCCTTGGCCTCTTCCCAATGGGTGGTTTCGAACTGGTGCTGGACGTAAAACAGCCAGATACCAGCCGTCGCGGCAACGATTGAGGATGGCAAGAAGATCAACAGCAGCGGGGCAAGCCCGCCGAAATACCAGATCACGCCAATTGCAGCAACGATTGCTGCGTTCGTGGCCATAGCAGAGGTCCAGTATTTACCCGATCCCATCAGGCCGATGGGCAGGCGGTGTTGCAGCAAGAACAAGTAAGCAGGGCCAAGGCCAAACAACGTGACCGGGTGGCGGTAGACGCGATACATCAGCCGCCCAAACCGTGACAGGTTGCGGTATTCTGAAACCGTCAGCGTGTGGATGTCGCCCATACCGCGCAGCTCCAGATTGCCAGAGGCGCTGTGATGAGCGGAATGGGTGCGCCGCCAGACGTCAAACGGTGTCAGGGTCAGAACGCCCAGAACGCGACCCGTCCAGTCGCTGACATTGCGGTTGCGGAAGAACGCCCCGTGGCCGCAATCATGTTGGATGGCAAACAGGCGCAGCAAAAACGCAGCATTGAAGACGGAAATCGCAAAGGTCAGCCAGTAGCTGACAGAGAGTGACCACCAGGCCAACGCCCAAAGCAGGACAAAGGGGACGACGCTGACCGCAAGCTCGAACGAGCTGCGCAATTGGTTGGTTTCGCGGTAGTGGGCAAGGACCCGGACCCAGTCATGAGAATTTCCGAAAGAGTTCGCGTTCGAATTGGCCGACTGCGTCTGCGTCGGCGCGCTTTGTTCGTTTTCCGTCATTGACCTGCCCGTTAAGTTTTGAAGACCGTTAGACGAACGCCGCGACATCGCAAGCAAAAACTTGGATTTATCCTGAGTATTTTGCGCAAGAAGAAGTGATCAGCTTTGCGGGCGCGCCGCGATTTCTGCGAAAGCTTGCGCCGCATTCTCTAAGAATTCATGAAGCAGAGCTTGATCTTGCGGGGACAACGCGTGGCGGCTGTGGGTTAACTTTCGCCCGGTCGCGTCAAGCTGAAGACGTCTTTGACGAATGTGTAGTCTTTGTAGCCCAGTCGGGCGAGGGGCTGAAATTTGGTCACGTCAAACATGCCGTCCGTTAGGCAATCGTCACGCATGTGAACGCCAGTTACCTCGCCGAAGACAGTGATATTGGCCTCTCCGGGGAGTTCAACCACGCGGGTCAGTTTGCATTCCAGGCTTGCCGGCGCATTTGCGACGCGCGAGCAGGCAATCGTCGTGCATTCGACCCGTTCTATGTCTGCGACGTCAAATTCGTCGGTTTCCTTTGGATAGGGGCCGGAGCTGACATTCATCACGTCGCGGGCCGCGTATTCGACGATATTGACGCAAAAAACCTCGCTCGCCAGAATATTTGCGACGCTGTCTTTGCCCTTGTCGCGGTCTGGCTTGCCGGAGGTTGAGGCAAACATCACCTGCGGCGGGACGTAAGCCACGGCGTTGAAAAATGAGTAGGGGGCAAGATTTTCCGTGCCATCTGTGCCGCGCGTGGAAATCCATCCGATCGGTCTGGGGGAAACAATGGCGTTGAACGGGTTGTGCGGCAGGCCGTGGCCATCTTCGGGGCGGTAGAACATCGCAAAGGTCTCCATCGGGTGTTTGCCCAAGTCGTAGCGTCATGCTACGCCGCCTGAAAGGGCAAATCGGGCGACGGGCGTGGAACTTAGACCGGAAGTGGACGAGGATTGGTGGGAGGTCGAGGCCCTTTATGACCTGTGTTTCGCACCGGGTCGCGAGGCGCTGTCGTCATATCGATTGCGTGACGGCGTTCCACCGGAAAAAGAGCTGTCCTTGGTCGCCCGCGATCCGGATGGAATTTTGGGCGGCGCGATCCGGTTCTGGCCGGTACAGATCGGTGCGGCGAAGGCGTTGTTGTTGGGCCCGGTTGCCGTGCACCCAACCCGCCAAGGCGAAGGGTTGGGCGGGGCCTTGATCCGGGACAGCTTGGCGCGCGCGCAAGGTTTGGGATGGCAGCGCATTATGCTGGTGGGTGACGCGCCCTATTACGGCAAGTTTGGGTTTACGCGGCTCGCTGACGTGGAAATGCCGCCGCCGACGAACCCGGAACGGGTACTTGGATGGGGCGATTGGGACGGGATAACCGGCCAGGTCATCCGGGCAAGCGCCAGCTGACGCATCTTGAAACCGGGCGCGGCGCAGGCCATTTGTTAACCATGAGCCAGACAATATTGCCCCCGATCCGCGTCGCGGACCCGCCGAAATCTGTCCAGATCAAAGCCTTGGCTGAACGCTACAACAACGCATCGGGCCTTGGCTTGAAGGTCGTCACGATGCTGGGCGGACAGGCAGAAACGTTGTTGGACAAGTTGCCTGCCTCGGTCCGGGGTGGCTTGGATGCCGCGACCATGCGGGCGTTGGAGACCAGCTTTTCGGCCGCAGCCAGCAGCCGCAAAGGGCTGCCAGACACCGGCCATTGGATGACGCGGGCCGTGACCGCGGGCACCGGCGCTATTGGTGGGTTTGGCGGCACGCCGACCGCATTGGCGGAACTGCCTATCACGACCACAGTAATTTTGCGGGCAATTCAAGGGATTGCAGCGGAACATGGCTTTGACCCGGAACAGGAAGACACGCGATTTGACTGCATTCAGGTGTTTGCTGCAGCCGGTCCAATGGATGATGATGACGGTACGGATCTGAGCTTTCTGACCCTGCGGATGAGCATTACGGGTGCCTCCATGCAGGCGCTTCTGAAGACTGTCGCGCCGAAATTGGCGCTTGTTCTGGGCCAAAAACTTGCCGCGCAAACCGTGCCTGTGCTGGGGGCAGTGACGGGGGCTGCGATCAACTACACCTTCACCAGTTACTATCAGGATATGGCGCATGTGCAGTTTGGCTTGCGCAAATTAGCCGAAGAAACCGGTGAGGATCGCGCCGCGCTGATCGAAGAGTTTCGCCAGGAAGTGCGCCGCCTTGGCTAACGCGTTAACTGCGTCCGGTTAACCAATTTACCACGGTGGGTCTGACCGACTGATCGCCACTGACGCGGGCTTCGTCGATCACCGCTTTTGCTTCCGCCAAATCTATGCGCCGCAACAGGCTTTTCACCGGTCCGATGGAGGCCGGGCGCATGGACAACCGCCGCAGACCCATCGCGGCGAAGCACATCGCCTCGACCGGGCGCCCAGCATCTTCGCCACAAAAACTCAGCGGTGTTTTGGTATCGGTACAGCGGGAAATGATGTGTTCCAGAAAGGTCAGAAAGCTCACGTTCAGCGTGTCATAGCGACGGCGGACCAGTTCGTTTTCGCGATCTGCGGCAAAGAAAAACTGTTTCAGGTCGTTGCCGCCGATGGAAATGAAATCGGCCAGCTCATAGAATTGCCTGGGCGCGTAGGCCAGCGATGGGGTTTCAAGCATCGCGCCGATTTCGACCGTTTCGGGGAGCTTGTGGCCTAATTTGTCTTCACGCTCCAACTCGTCCAGCAGGTGCTGGCGGGCTTCGCGAAATTCTTCAAATTGCGCGATGAAAGGGAACATTACGGTTAACGGACGCCCTGCGGCCCCGCGGATCAACGCCTGCAACTGCATCCGCATCACGCCCTTTTTGTCGAGACCAACGCGGATCGCGCGCCATCCCAAAGCGGGGTTCGGCTCGTCCTGCGGTTTCATATAGGGCAGCACCTTATCGGACCCGATATCAAGCGTGCGGAAGGTCACGCGCTTGCCACCTGCCGCATCCATCACAGAACCATAAATTGCCGCAAGCTCCGACCGTTTTGGGACCTGATTTCGGGTCAAAAACTGCAGCTCTGTCCGGAACAAGCCAACCCCTTCTGCGCCGGAGCTGTCCAGCGACGGAAGGTCGGCCATCAGACCGGCATTCATGTCCAACGCAATGACCTCACCGCTGAGGGTTTGTGCCGGTTTTTTGCGGATCGATGCATAGCGTTCCTGCGCCTGCATCTGCATCGCGATCTTGTCGCGGAAGGCGGTTGAAACGGCATCTTCAGGGCGCAGATGTACGACGCCCTGATCGCCGTCGACAAGGATGTGATCCCCGTTCAGCGCCTCGGTCAAAATGCGTTTGGCATTGATCACCAGCGGGATCGCCCAAGCGCGCGCGACAATTGCGGCATGAGACCCGACAGAGCCTTCTTCCAACACGATACCGCGCAGTTTTTTACCGTATTCCAGCAGTTCTCCGGGGCCGATGTTGCGTGCGACTAAGATCGGTTTATCTGGCATTTCTGCCCCAGTATCAGCACCTTGACCGGTTAACAGTCGCAAAAGCCGGTTGGACAAATCATCAAGATCATGCAGCCGTTCACGGAGGTAGGCATCGGGCACGCGTTCCATCCGGGCGCGGGTCGCAGATTGTTCTTTTTCCACCGCTGCTTCAGCCGAAAGACCCAGCGCGATGTCTTCTTCCATCCGCCGGACCCAGCCACGGGAATTGGCAAACATCCGGTAGGCTTCGAAGACTTTCAGCTGGTCCTTGTCCGTGCCCAATGTGGCGGCGCTGAGCATGTCATCGACACTGCCGCGCAAGGTCCCCATCGCGTCTTGCAGACGGCGCAATTCGGCATGTGGATCGTCCGCGATCGGGTTGGTCACGACGACGCGCGGTTCGTGCAGATACACCTGACCTTCTGCCGCTCCTTCCTGCCCGCAAGCACCGCGGAAAAGGGCTTGTTGGGTGTGCCGGGCCGACAGCGCGGCACCTTCGCCCAAAAACGCGCCCAATTCGGTCATTTCCGCCAGGACCATGGCCACGACTTCCAGCGCGTAAACCTCGTCATCGGAATAGATCCGCGCGTCCTTTGACTGGACCACCAGGACGCCCAGGGTTTCGCCCAGACGCTGGATTGGAAGGCCGAGGAAGGAGGAAAAGATCTCCTCCCCGGTTTCGGGCATGAAACGGAACCCTTTGGCGGAAGGAGCGTCTTCTGTGTTAACCACGCGCTTGGTTTTAGCGATGCGCCCTACCAGCCCTTCGCCAACCCGCATGCGCGTTTGGTGGACTGCGTCCTGGTTCAAGCCCTCGGTTGCACAAAGTTCCAGCGTTTCGGTGTCGCGAAACAGGTAGATGGAGCACACATCCGTACCCATCTGATCGGCAATAATATGCGTGATCCGGTCAAGACGCGCCTGACCCGCGCTGTCTTCAGCCAGCGTGTCGCGCAATCGCCCTAGAAGCTTGCGACTCTCACTTTCGGATCTTTCCGGCACACTGCCCTCGCGTGGTCTTTTCCCGAACTATATGCGGTTTTGAACCAGAAGGGGAGGGCAGATACGCGCCGTTTGTGAAAATGGTCTAAAGGTGCACGCGGTTCTGATTGTTGTCGAAATGAAACGCGTTTTCAGGTGCGAAATTAAGGTTAATCGCCTCACCTACCTGGGATGGGTGTTGACCGAACAATCGGACAGTCAACATTTCATCTTTGTTGGTCTTCACAAGGATATTGGTGTCGCCGCCCAATTGCTCCACATGGGTCACGTTGCCGGTAATCGGGCCGGATTTGGCAAGCGTCAGATGTTCGGGACGAATGCCTGTTGTGATCCCGTCTGGCGCGTCAGCAACAGACGTTTTGAGGAAATTCATCGATGGAGCACCCAAAAAGCCCGCGACGAATTGGTTGGCGGGATTGTTGTACAATTCCATCGGGGAGCCGACCTGTTCAACCCGTCCATCGCGCAGAACCACGATCTTATCAGCAAGTGTCATGGCTTCGGTCTGGTCATGGGTGACGTAGATCATCGACGCGGACAGCTTCCGGTGCAGGTCGGCAATTTCGATGCGAGTATTCATCCGCAAAGCGGCGTCCAGATTGGACAGCGGTTCATCGAACAGGAACAGTTTTGGTTCCCGAACAATGGCCCGTCCGATTGCGACGCGCTGGCGTTGCCCGCCGGACAAATCCGATGGTCTCCGGTCAATATATGCGCCCAAATCCAGCATCTGCACGGCTTTTGCGACGCGCTCTTCAATCACGGAATTTGGCTGTTTTTCCTGCTTCAGACCCAGGGCCATATTCCCTTTCACGCTGAGATGGGGGTAGAGCGCATAGGATTGGAAAACCATCGCGATGCCGCGCTTGGCAGGGGGGGTGTTATTGACGACATCGCCGCCGATCGACACGATGCCCGAGGTTGCGTCTTCCAGGCCGGCAATGACCCGCAACAGGGTGGATTTACCACAGCCAGAAGGGCCGACAAAGACGACGAATTCGCCGTCTTCGACAGTCAGATTAATGTCTTTGAGAACTTTCACTTCCCCAAAGGATTTACACACGTTTTCAAGAACTAAGGCGGTCATCAGAGGTCTCCCAAATGGACGGTTTTGCCGCTTCGAATAGCGTCGTCAGCAGCAAGACAAATTTGTAGGGACAAGACCGCGTCGCGCATGTGGCGTGACAGGTCCATATCTTGTTGAATGGCAGTGATCATGAAGGCTTGTTCCGCGTCGCAAAGCTGTTGATGGCCAGGCTCATCAGGCATGTCGATCAGGTGGTCGCCGCAAGGCTTGTGCACCAGGATCGAGCCTACTTTCGTATGCCCGTCGACGTCATCGGACTTGCCCTTGTTGCCGTCGGTGATGGACACCGATCCAGCAGGCGAGACGACGTCTTTGACGAAAAACGCGGTCTCGGACATCATGGGACCCCATCCGGCCTCGTACCAGCCAACAGAGCCGTCTTCGAAGATCACCTGAAACTGGCCGTAATTGTACATGTCAGGGGCGATTTCGTCTGACAAACGTAGCCCCATTCCTTGGACGCGCACGGGCTTTGCATCCGTGATCTGGCACATCACATCGACATAGTGGACCCCGCAGTCGACAATGGGGGAGGTTGTGTTCATCAGGGCTTTGTGGGTGTCCCAAGTGGGCCCGTCTGATTGCTGATTGAGGTTCATGCGAAACACATATGGCCCGCCAAGATCGCGCGCTTCCTTGATCAAGCGCACCCAACTTGGGTGATGGCGCAGCACGTAGCCCACGACCAGCTTGCGGTTCAGCTCTTGGGCTTTTGCGATAACTTTCTTGGCGTCTTCGACTGTTGTGGCCAGGGGCTTTTCGATGAACACATGCGCGCCTGCTTCCATCGCTTTGATCGCGTATTCCGCGTGGCTGTCGGAATAGGTGGCGATGCAAACCAGATCCGGGCGCAGCGCAAGACCTTGCTCGAACGTGGTTAACAAAGGATAGGTTTCGAGCCCGTCCGAAAGCGGAACCACGGAGCGGTTAACCAATCCGACGATTTGCACGTCAGGGTGATTGTGCAGAGCCAGCGCATGGCTGCGGCCCATATTGCCAAGTCCGGCGACGAGAACCCTCATTTAACCGCTCCTGAGGTGATGCCCCGGATCAATTGACGTGAGAAGATTACGTAAAGCCCCATCACCGGCAGGATTGCGAGCGACAATGCCGACAGAACCGCGTTCCAATCGGTGACGAATTGGCCAATGAAAACCTGGCTGCCCAAGGTGAGGGTTTTGACCTCTTCCGCCGGGGCGAGGATCAAGGGGAACCACAGGTCGTTCCAGATCGGGATCATGTTGAAAACCGCGACCGTGGCCATGGCCGGGCGGACCAATGGCAGCACCAGGCGGAAGAAAATTGTGTATTCGTTCAGCCCGTCGATGCGTCCTGCGTTTTTCAGATCGTCGCTGACCTGACGCATGAATTCCGACAGGATGAACACGGCCAAAGGCAGGCCTTGGGCGGTGTAGACAAGGATCAAAGCCCAAAGCGTATTAACCAAGCCTGTTTGCACCATCATTTCCAGAATGGCGACTGTGCCGATGCGGATCGGGATCATGATGCCGAGCGCCAGGTAGAGCCCCATCAACGTGTTGCCTTTGAAGCGGTATTCAGCCAGCGCGAAGGCGGCCATGGCTCCAAAAAGCAGGATGAAAAACAGCGAGCCGACGGTCACGATCATTGAGTTTTGAAAGTAGAGGAAGAAGTCCCCTTGCTTGAGCACCGTTTCGTATCCGATCAGCGAAAAGCTGTCGGAATTCGGCATTGCAAGAGGTTCGCGGAAGATCGCCTTACGGGTTTTGAAGCTATTGATTACAATCACAAATACCGGGAAAAGCGCGATCAAAGTATAGAGGATCAGCGCGCCATGTGCGGCGAATGTATTGAAGCGGTTTGAACGGGCGGTAGACATTAGAATTGGTACCTCCGCATGCGGGATTGGATGCCAAACAGGTAGACACAGACACCGACCAAGATGATGGCAAACATGGCTGACGCGATGGTGGATCCCATATGCGGATCACCCAGTTGCAGCTGGAAGCCAAAGAATGTGCGGTACATGAACGTGCCCAAAATATCCGTGGAGAAATCAGGACCGGCGAGCGCACCTTGGGCAGCATAAATCAGGTCAAAGGCGTTGAAATTGGCAACAAAGGTTAAGATTGAGATGATCCCAATGGATGGCAGGATCAGCGGCAGTTTGATTTTCCAAAACGACGCCAGACCCGTGAGGCCTTCGACCTCGGCGGCCTCCAGAATTTCGTCGGGGATGGAGAGAAGCGCGGCATAGATCAGCATCATCGGGATGCCGACGAATTGCCAAACGGACACGAGGGACAACGTGGTTAACGCATATGCCTCTTTTCCGAGCCAAGGCGCGTAGAGAGATTTCAGGCCGACCATGTCCAACATGCCAGGCGCGATGCCCCAGATGGGTGATAGGATAAGTTTCCAGGCAAAGCCCACGATCACGAAAGACAGGATCGTCGGAATGAAAATAGCAGAGCGGTAGAAGGCCGCGAAACGCAGTTTTGGATGGCTCAGAATTGCAGCAAGCGCGATGCCGATCGGGTTCTGAACCAGCATGTGAATGACGAAGAACCAGAAGTTGTTGCCCAAAGCGTTCCAGAACTGCGTGGACCAGTTCGGATCGCCAAACAGCGTTTTGAAATTCTCGAACCCGACATAGACGCGGGACTGGTCAATCTCGGTAAAAAGGGACAGCCGCAATGTGTTGAACAGCGGGTAGATCATGACGGCGGTATAGACCAGCACGGCGGGGGCCAGAAAAACCACAATGTGCCATCTGAACGGGCGCGTATTTGAAGGCTTTGACATAGGCATTTCCTACAGTTTGACCAGATATCGACGAGCACGTCGCGTCCCTTGATGGCGCGTCCGGGCGGTGAGAAAAATGTGGGGGTATTGGGTCTCGGGCAGACGGGCTGCCCGAGATAAATTACTTTACATCAGTGACTTACTGATGTGGGGCATACCAGCTGGCAAGACCCGCTTGCAGACGCTCGCCTGCGGCTTCTGGGCTTTCTTCGCCTTTGATCACGGCCACGGATGCGTTCCATGTGTCGTTCTCAAGGTTAGGCGTGCCACGCGACAGGATCTGGTAGGTTGACCGGATCGAGCTTTCGCATTCACCGCGCCAGGAAATGAACTCCTGCGCAAGTGGATCATCCAGTGAGACCGGAGCCGATGACAGCGGGAAGAAGCCCGGCAGTGCATTGGCAAAGATTGTCGCGAACTCGGAAGAACCAACCCAGTTTAGGAAGGTTTTTGCCGCGTCAGGATTTGCGCTTGCTGCGTTCATGCCGATGCCGATATCGGTGTGATCCGAGATGTAGCATGTGTCGCCGGCATTCTGGACGGGTGGGTAGAACGCACCCATTTCGAAATCAGCCAGACCGTTGAAGCCGGAGATTTCCCAAGAGCCGGTTGGATAGATCGCAGCACGACCCAAAGTGAAGATGTTCTGGCTGTCTGGATAGGTCTGCGCTTCGTAGCCGTCCCCCAGATATTCACCCCATTTGGCAAGCTGACGATAGGGGGCAACCCAAGCCTCATCCGTTAACTTTTGGTCGCCTGCGATCAGTGCCAAACGGCCTTCTTCGCCCTTCCAATAGTTTGGACCGATGTTGTTGTAGCCCATCGTGGCGGCTTCCCATTGGTCATTGGTTCCCATGGCCATAGGGATGTAGGTCCCGTCTTCCTTGATCGCTTCAAGTGTCGCGAAGAATTCGGCTTCTGTTGTCGGCTCTTCTAGGCCCAGTTCGGCGAACGCGTCCTTGTTGTAGATGAAGCCGTGGATGACTGACGCCATCGGAACGCAATATTGGACGGAGGCGTCATCCGTGCTCCAGCCGGATTTTGCAACCGGGGAGAAATTGGTCATACCTTCAAGCCCCGAGATATCGGCCAAGTGGCCCGCCTCATAAAGCGCGAGGGAGGCGTCAAATGGGCGGCATGTGATGATGTCACCGGCTGATCCCGCATCCAGTTTGGAATTGAGAACCGCGTTGTATTCTGCAGGTGCGGACGGCGTGAAATTCAGCTTGATGCCGGGGTGAGCGGCTTCAAATGCTGGAATAATCTTGTCCTGCCAGATTGCGAGGTCATCGTTGCGCCAGCTCTCGATTGTTAGCGTGACATCTTCGGCCATTGCAGCGGTTCCGCTGAGCAGCGTTGTCGCAAGCAACAGCGTTGAAAGTTTCGTTTTGGTCATGGTCTTCTCCCTGGTCATTAAGGTTAATTTTCGGATTGGTCGGATAGGTTTGCGAGGCAGGGCCTCAAGTGGCCATCATGTTCGCGCAACAGCGCGTCAGCAGCCTCGATCGTGCAGTCTTTCGCCAGCAAGATGGCGCGTTTCGCATTACCGTTTGCCGCGGATAGCGCGGCCTCAGCTGCGGCTTTTGGCACGTCAGCAATTTGAGCGACGATCCCACTGGCGCGGGTGCGCAGCTTGGCGTTGTCAGCGAGTAAATTAACCATCAATCCATCATGGACATGGCCGAGCAGAACGCCTGCCAAGGTCGACATTGCGTTCAGCGCTGCCTTCTGTGCGGTCCCAGCCCCAAGGCGGGTGGAACCCGCTAGAATTTCCGCTGGTGTTTCAAGTGCGACAGCGACATCCGCAATTTCCAGCAAGGGGGTCGCGGCATTGTTGGCAAGGGCTACAATTTTGACGCCTTTGACTTTGGCGTGACGGGCAATCTCAAGTGGAAACGGTGTCGTTCCGCTGGCGCTGATTGCGATGATCAGGTCCTTTGGGTCAATCGACGCGCTAAGCGTGTCGGCTTGCGCGATATCATCTTCTGTATCGCCGGGCATTTTCCCGTCAATTGGGACCCCGCCCGCCATAAGAATACGGATCTGTTCTTGCGGGATACCGAATGTTCCCGGCAGCTCCGCGCCATCGGCCAATGCCATCAACCCAGAGCTTCCAGCCGCCACATATGTCAGCCGTCCACCCGCACGCACCGTGTCTGCGAATAGGTGAGCAGCGGCGACGATCTGCGGGGTAGCGACTTTAACAGCCAAAAGCGCGGAGATTTGACCGTCAACAAGTGCTGACACAGCATCAACATGCGACATTGCATCGATGCAATTGCCTTGTGTCGGCGTCATTTCTGTTTGCGGCAGTGACATGCGAATCCCCTTTCCACTAATCTAATACCTTTTAGATACCTTTTGTCTACCAAAATATTTCTGAGGTCAAATTTTCTTGCGATAATGCGGGAAAACGCGCGCTTTTGACGAATTGGCCTCTTTTATTATCTCAATAGGTATTGTAAAGGTATTATATGATCGAATCGCGTGACAGACTGCTGATTGGCGTTGATGGTGGCGGAACTGGCTGCCGGGTCGCTATTTGTGACAGCACTCAAAAGGTGCTTGCGCTTGCTGAAGGGGCGCGGGCCAATGTCTTCACTGACTTTGATCTTGCGCTTGAAAACATTCGAAAAACGATTGCTTTGGCGGCTGAAAAAGCAGGTATTTCTCGTGATGCGATTGACCGCGCCGTAGTTCATATGGGGTTGGCAGGCGTCGTGTCTGACGCGGTTGCAAAACGCGTTGCGGCGGCCTCAAAGTTCTCGCATGTGACGGTCACGAATGATCGGCCAACCGCTATTGCGGGTGCGCTTGCGGAAGCTGATGGCTATTTGGTCTCGGTCGGGACAGGAACGATCATCGCCCGACAGTTGGACGGTAAAACCAGTTCCGTCGGCGGGTATGGTTTTTATGTGTCGGACCAGGCGTCCGCTGCGTGGTTGGGCAAGCGGCTTCTGGAAACCGTTTTGAAGTGTCACGACGGACTGTCAGCGCATAGCGATTTAACCCGTGCGACGCTTGCGAAATTTTCAGATGACCCAAACCAGATTGCAGCGTTTAGCATTGCGTCAAAGCCCGGCGATTTTGGTCAGTTTTCCCGCGATATTGTTGCAGCAGCACAGGCTGGGGACGCTGTGGGTCAAGCGCTGATCGGGGAAGGGTTCGACTATCTTCAAGCCGGATTGGTTGCGCTGAATTTTATCCAAGATGCGACCTTGTGCCTAACCGGTGGGTTGGGGGCGTCTTACCGTCCTTACTTTGAAAATTCAGGGGCATCAGGGCTTGCCGCGCCAAAAGGGACATCTGTGTCCGGCGCTGTGTTTCTTGCGGCACAAGAAGCTGCGCGCACAGTGGAGGCATCCTCATGACAATTGCGGAGTTTCTAAACCCGTCAGAATGGTTAACGGCCGATGCCGGGCCGCGCTACGTGCAACTTCGTCAACGACTGACCGCGGGTGTTGATCAAGGTGTTTTGAAACGGGGCAGCCCATTGCCTCCAGAACGGGAAATTGCGAGCCTGACTGACCTGTCCCGCGTTACCGTGCGCAAAGCGATTCAAGCCTTGGCGGAGGACGGGCTTGTCATTCAAAAGCAGGGGTCTGGGTCGTTCATCGCGGAAAATACCCCCAAGATAGAACAATCCTTGTCGCGCCTGACCTCGTTTACCGAAGATATGTCGCGTCGTGGCATGGTCTCAGCGTCGCGTTGGCTTGAGCGGGGCGTGTTCATGCCGTCGCCGGATGAGGTCATCACATTGGCCTTGCCATCAGACGCCTCAGTGTCCCGAATTGCGCGTTTGCGGACCGCGGATGACAAGCCAATGGCGATCGAGCGCGCGTCGCTTCCATTAACTATACTGCCCAATCCGCTGGCTGTTGAGACGTCGCTATATTCGGTGCTGGAGGAAGCTGGTTTTCGGCCAGTCCGTGCGCTTCAGAAGATCTCCGCGATCAATTTGGGGCAGGCGGATGCTGACCTCCTGGAGATTGAACCGGGCAAGGCGGGCTTAAAGATCGAACGTATTTCCTACCTGGCAGATGGCCGGGTCGTGGAGTTCACACAATCAATTTATCGCGGCGACGCCTATAATTTCGTGGCAGAGCTGCGGCTTGCAAAGGAATGAAATCAGATGTCCAAACTTGAGACACAGATGCGCCGAGAAGTTCTGGAAATTCCGACGGCTGTTGATCGGCTGTTGACCAACGGTGCGTCCGAGATGGCGCGCGCAGCCGATGCGCTTCGGCAGCGAGATCCGAACTTCATGATCAGCGTCGCGCGGGGGTCATCAGACCATGTCGCGACCTATTTCAAATATGCGAGCGAGCTGCTGTTGGGCATTCCGGTCGCCTCAGTCGGGCCGTCGGTGGCGTCGGTCTACGAACGGAAACTCAACCTTGCGGGAAGTGCCTGCGTCTCGGTGTCCCAGTCCGGTAAAAGTCCCGACATTGTGGAGATGGCGCGCATGGCGCAGACCTGCGGGGCGCTGTCATTCGCAATGACCAATGATGCGACATCGCCGCTGGCGAACGTCAACGATCATACCTTGGATTTGCACGCCGGTCCTGAGCTTAGCGTAGCCGCAACGAAAACGTTTGTAACCTCTGCCGTTTCAGCGATCTGGCTGTTGGCAGAAACTGCAAAAGATGATGCTTTGCTGAATGCAATCAAAGGCTTGCCAGAGGTTTTGGCGCACGCGGTGGACAACACCTGGCCAGAAGTTGCGGCCAAGATTGGCAGTCGGACGTCGCTGTTCTGTCTGGGCCGGGGCCCGGCCTACGCTATCTCCAACGAGGCCGCGTTGAAGTTCAAGGA
Source organism: uncultured Litoreibacter sp. (assembly GCA_947493265.1). Lineage (GTDB taxonomy): Bacteria > Pseudomonadota > Alphaproteobacteria > Rhodobacterales > Rhodobacteraceae > Litoreibacter. The sequence goes on from CANLQL010000002.1 coordinate 180,717, forward strand.
GACCTGCCAATTGCACGCGGAATCCTATTCCTCGGCAGAGGTTTTGCACGGTCCGGTTTCGATTGTGGATGCAGGGTTCCCGGTGATTGCGTTGACCGCGAAAGATGCAGCAGAAGACGTCTTGGTTCAGGTTGCCGACGAGGTCGCGGCGAAGGGTGCATCGGTTTTCGTAACGTCTTCGAAAGCGCGTCGGGCGCAGGTTTTGCCTGCGGTACGGACGGGGCATCCGTTGACGGATCCGATTGCATTGATCGCCAGTTTTTACGCGATGGTGGAGACCGTGGCGGTCGCGCGGGGGATGAATCCTGACACGCCAAGGCACCTTAATAAAGTGACCGAGACCGTATAGCCATGAGCCAAAAAGCCTATATCGGCGCGGAGATTTTCGACGGTCAGAACCTGATTTCAGGCAAGGCATTGGTGTGTGACGGTGGGCGGGTTGTGGACATTCGCGACGCGTCCGATGTTCCGGCCTCTGTCCAAGTTCATGTGCTTGAGGGTGGTTATATCACCCCCGGTTTCGTCGACGTGCAGGTTAATGGCGGCGGTGGCGTCATGTTCAATGATGCGCAAACAGTGGACGCACTTGGGACAATCGCCGCGGCGCATTTGGCCACCGGGACGCGGGCGATTTTGCCAACGCTGATCACGGATCAATTTGAGCGCAGTCAGGCCGCAGTTAACGCGGTTGTTGATGCGGTTAACCAAAATGTCGCCGGGATTGCCGGGCTGCATCTGGAAGGCCCGCACCTGTCTCAGGCCCGAAAAGGGGCGCATGATGACGCGTTGATCCGCCCGATGGAGGCGCGCGATCTGGCGCTTGTGATCGATGCGGCAGAACGGTTGCCGCATGTGATGATGACGGTCGCGCCGGAAAATGTCAGCATCGCGCAAGTTTCACAGCTGAGCGACGCCGGTGTGATCGTTTCTTTGGGTCACACGGACGCCGATTTTGAAACGGCGGTGGCCTACATGGACGCAGGTACCCGCTGCACCACGCATTTGTTCAACGCGATGAGCCAGCTTGGCAACAGATCACCAGGCCTTGTTGGCGCAACTTTGGATACGGGCGCAGTGTCGGCCGGGCTGATTGCGGATGGGCATCACGTCCATCCCGCTGCGATCCGTACCGCGTTGCGTGCCAAAGTTGGACCGGGTCAGATATTTCTGGTTACGGACGCGATGTCGTCCATCGGCTCCGACCTGACAGAGTTTGAGCTGAACGGCCGTCAGGTTTTCCGCCGTGATGGAACCTTGCGCCTGCCGGATGGAACATTGGCTGGCGCAGATATCGATATGCCGCGGTCAATTGCGTTTCTGGTCGACGAGGCCGGTATTCCGGCGGAAGAGGCGATCCGGATGGCGACAAGCTACCCTGCGAACCTGCTTGGCTGGGACGAGGCCGCGTGCCAGATGATTGGGCGCAAGATCAGCGAAATTGTTGCGATGACGCCCACGTTCGCGCTGACAGATTTGCAAAGACTTCGCCCTGAAGGGACTGCCCAAGTGGCGGAATAGCTTGCCCCCGGGGCTGCGCGGTCACGCGTTCTGCTGCGGCTTGCGAAGGGTCCTTCGCATCAATCCTAGGTTTTGTATTGGGCAAAGCTTTTTGCGTTGCGGCTGGCGATATGCTCACCCGCTTTGACCGCAGGATATTTGCTTTGATCCGGTGCGACGCCCAGATCTGTGGGATCAATCACGGTGTCAGTGTGTGGGTCGAAAAATACAGGGATCGAATAGCGCGCGCCCGCAGATCGGTTGATGACCCGGTGCACCGTTGAGGCAAATTTGTCGTTCGTCCAGCGCGCCAGCAGGTCACCGATATTGCAAACGAGTGTTCCGGGGATGGGCGGGGCTTCGATCCAATCGCCGGATTTCGCCCGTACCTGCAGGCCGCCGCTATTGTCTTGCAGCAAGATCGTCAACACCCCGAAATCTGTGTGTGGGGCCACGCCAAAACGTTGCTCCGCCTCATCTTTCGCTGTTGACGCGGGGTAGAATACCAATTGCCCCCGTGCGAGCGGTTTTGCATAGGCAGCGTCAAAGAAACCGGCGGGCATGTCGAGGCTGACAGCCACCGCGGCCATGACCTTTCGCGCCGCGTTGCAGACTGCGTCATAATAGGGGATCAAGTCCGCCTGCAGGCGCGGGAAGTCCGCGGGCCACTGGTTCACGGCACATAGCGGTTTGCCCGCGATCACATCAGGATCATCGATCGCGGTTTCGGTGCCCCAAAAGAAGACCTCTTTCAAATCATGGGTTTTTGAGCCCGGAAGCCGCGACATGCCTTGTGCCATCCAGCCGCGTTGATGGGTGTCCACCGCAACTGTGCTTTTGTGCGCTTCGGGCAGGTCGAAGAAGGCTTTTGAAACCGCGAAAGCCTGATCCATGAGCGTCTGATCAATGCCATGGCCCTTGATGTAGAAAAACCCGTGATCAATAGCGGCGGCGTGAATTGTAGCGGCGACGCCCTGAATATCGGTCCCTGAAATCGCATCGGATACGTCAATGATCGGGATTGATTGCGCGTTGGTCTGCGTGGCCTTTGCAAAATCGGTGGTCATGGCAAGCTCCGTCAGAGGATCAGAAATTCAGGTTCAATGGTCTTTGGTCTTTTGGCTTCGATGCAGGTTAGAATATCAGTGATCGGCAAGCCTGTCAGCGCGGCAATGGTGCGCTTGTAGGGGGGCAGGTTGGTGCATTCCAGAAGGATGTGCTTGTGATTTGGCTTGCGTTGCGCGGCGATGAAATCGGCTATTTCTTGGCCCGCCTGTGCGTCGTTCAGAATGCGCAGGTTTTGGGAAATCACGTCGACTAGATGCATGTCACCGGGCAAGCCGATCACGTCTGTTTGGTACGGCCCGAAGTGGTTTTCATTCAGGCTTGCTGCATCAAAGGTCACCGTCATGATCTCGTGTGCTGCGTGGTTTTCGCACAGCGTCGGCAAGGCCGTCAGGGCAGAGCTTACGAAAGGTTTTTCGGTTTTCGCGGCAAGATGGGTTTGCCAATAGGATAGAAATCCGCAGGATGTTACGATGATGTCGCCGGTTGCTTGCGCCAAGGCGGCCTCAAACGGGGCAATCGGGATGGCGGCGGGGTTTGCGCTGACGATTTGCCCGACCGTGGCGTTCGGGATGCGCAGTATCTCGATGTTGCCCAAATAAGTATCCGGGCTGCCCACATCGCCCGGCACCCTTGGAAATTCGGTGTCGAGTTGCAGGACTGTAACCGCAGGTGTCATCGCTATTGCCGGATGTTGTCGGGCAACCAAGTGGCCAGTTCCGGGAAGGCGACCAGCAGGACAATCATCAGAAGCATCAGCCCGACCATTGGCAAAGCCACTTTCGAGATATAGCCGATCTCGTGGCGGGTCATGCCTTGCAGTACGAACAGGTTGAACCCGATAGGGGGGGTCACCTGCGCCATTTCCACGACAACCACAACAAAGATCCCGAACCAGATGGGGTCGATGCCCGCCTGGCGGATCATCGGCTCCACGATCGCCATTGTCAGGACGACCGACGAAATCCCGTCCAGGAACATGCCGAGGATGATGTAGAACACCGTCAGCGCGGCGATCAGTGTGATCGGGGACAAGTCCAGCCCGTCGATATAGGCGGCCAAGGCGCGGGGCAATCCGGTGAAGCCCATGGACAGCGACAGGAAGGCCGCCCCCATCAGGATCAACGCGATCATCGCCGAGGTCCGCGTGGCCCCCATGAGACTTTCGAAGAAGGTCGACAGAGATAGGGAGCGTTGGAACAGCGCGAGGGTCAGGGCCCCCAAAACCCCAACAGCAGCGGCTTCGGTTGCGGTGGCCCAGCCGAAATACATCGATCCAATAACTGCAAACACGAGGCACAGCACTGGGATCAGGAAGCGGCTTTCGGCCAGCATCGTGGCGAAGGTAATTGATGGTTCCGGTTCCGGGCGCTGATCGGGGCGGAAAATATGCCACAAAACGATGTAGGACATGAACAATCCTGCCAGCACCAGACCGGGGATGATGCCTGCCATGAACAGCTTGATGATGCTTTCGTTGATCGACACGCCGTAGACGATCAATGTCAGCGAGGGCGGGATCATCAGGCCAAGGGTGGCCGCACCTGCCAAAGTGCCGACGATCATGTATTCAGGATAGCCGCGTTTTCGCAGCTCCGGGATCGACATTTTGCCGACTGTGGTGAGTGTTGCCGCCGATGAGCCTGAAACGGCAGCAAAGATCGTGCAGCCCGCGATATTGGTGTGCAGCAGCCCGCCAGGCAGCCAGCGCATCCAGGGTGCCAGCCCGCGAAACATGTCTTGCGACAAGCGCGTTCGATAGAGGATTTCGCCCATCCAGATGAACAATGGCAAGGCTGTCAGCGTCCATGAGGACGAACTGGTCCAGATGGTTGTGATCATCGCGTCGCCTGCGGGGCGGGTGGTAAACAGCTCCATCCCGACAAAGGCCACGCCCATCAGCGCGAGACCGATCCAGATGGAAGAGCCCAGCAGGGTGAACATGACGAAAAGGAAAACGATGGTGGCGTAGGCTTCGGTCATTCCACAGACTCCGATACAATCGGGTTCACCCCTGTGACGAGCATCCGGTAGAGCGTGTCCCAAAGCGCGATGGCCAATAGGACCGTGCCGATCGACATGGCCAATTGAGGGATCCAGACGGGGGTGTAGACCAGCGTCGTGCTGCCTTCGGCAACGCCTGCGAGATCCAGTTTGAACAGCGCCACCAGCCATTCTGGAATTTGATCCTGGCCTTGCGTGCGATCATTCAGCATTTCGGAAAAGAAGTTCGCTTTGACGGCATAGCGCGCGAAATAGGTGGCGATGACGGCCGCGCCGAATACCGCGAAGACATCAAGCCAGCGTTTGAGAAAATCATTGGCGTTCAGGATAATCGACACGCGGATATGCGCGCCGCGGGTCAACGCATGGGACAGCGCAAAGAATGAGGTGGCGGCCATCGCGTAGCCTGCAAATTCGGTGGTGCCCGGCACCGCAACGCTCGTCCATCGGGCGACCATGCCGATGACGATCAGCACAAGGATCGTGATCATGAAGACCCCCGCGACAATGCCACTTGCCAGATAAACGCCATCCAGCAGGCGCCAGAAGGGGCGGAAGATACGTTCCAGCCGGGGCCCTGCGATCAGGCACAAAATGCCGATCAAGCTGGGCAGAACAAACAGCCAGACCCAAAGGGGCAGGCCCATGAGAGGCGACCAGTCACGCATGATGGGGAGCTCTGTTTTTCAGGGGAAACGGGCCAGCATCCGTATCGGAGGCTGGCCCAAGGGTTTAGTTGGCGTTGTAGGCGTCAAGGATCGCCTGACCGTCTGCACCTGCTGTTTCCAGCCAGTCCGCGGTCATTTTTGCACCGATGGTTTCAAGCTCTGCCAGGAAATCCGCGCCTGCATCCTGAACCGTCATGCCGTTCTTTTGAAGTTCGGCAAAATAGAACTCTGCAAGCTCCTCGGATTTTGCGGCACAAGACGCGGATGTTTCATCTGCGGCTTTCTGGATGCCCGCTTGAACATCAGCGTCGAGACCTTCCCAGACTTGCGTGTTCACCATCACATAGTTGCGCGGCAGCCATGCGTTGACCTTGTAATAGTGGCTCAGATGTTCCCAGACCTGACGGTCATAGCCGGTGGACCCGGACGAAATGAACGCAGAGGCCACACCGGTTGCCAAGGCTTGGCTCAACTCGGCGGCTTCGATCTGGACCGGGATCATGCCCAGTTCTTCGGCGAAGGTCGCGGTTGCGGAATTGTAGGATCGGAACTTGATGCCTTGGGTGTCTTCAGAAGAATTTACTTCCTGGTTGAAGTAGAATCCCTGGCCGGGCCATGGGCAGGTGTACAAGGCCACAAGGTTCAGATCGGCCAATTGCGCGTTTACCGTATCGCGGGCCGCCTGCCAGAGCTTTTCATTGTCTGCGTAGCTGGTCGCGATAAACGGCAGGTTGTCCCAGCCCAACAGTGGTGCTTCGTTCGCATGGGCGGACATGAAGCGTTCGCCGATAGGCACCTGACCGGTCTGGATGGCGCGCTTGATGTCGCCGCCACCAAAGAGCGATCCACCCGGATGGACCGTGATGTCAATCGCGCCCTCGGTATAGTCGCGCACCAGATCCGCGAAAATCACGCCGTGTTCGGAGTGGAAATTCGTGGCTGCGTAAGCCATTGGCATGTCCCAGGATTGCGCGTGGCCATCTGCAAAAGCAGTTGTCGCCATGAATGCGCCGACAGCCGTTGCGGCTGCTGTCTTCAGAATAGTCATAGGTGTCCTCCCAGACGGCGGCGCGCAAGCGCCACGAGTTTCATCGGATCAAAGGCCCCCAAATCGATGTTCGGTTTTTCCCGCCTATAAGATCTGCGATGATCCGACCTGTTTTCAACGCACCTGTCAAGCCAACCCGCTGATAACCTAAAGGGTTGCCGCCATTGCGGTCACCCAAACTGGGGCAGGCGGGCCGAAGGTCAGCTAGGTGTGAAAAAGAAATAGCATGCCAGCGGGATGAGCATGAAGCCTGCGATGAAGCTGTAGCCGATGGGGCCGGGGGTGATCAGATATGACTTCTCAGGCTTGCGCGGGTTGTAGTAGACGCGCACTTTGCCGTCTGCCCTGGTTTCGATGTAGGTCATCTGCAGGCGCAGGATAAATCGCAGGTTGTGTGAGACAACCGTAAGAAACGGCGTCAGGCGATGCCCTTCATATTCTACACCGTCGACTTTGAAACGGTATTGCACCTCGGCCATATAGTTTTGATCGGTGAGCCGCATGCTTGGGCTAAGACGTCCAACCTCGCTCTGGATCAGGTCGCCAAACACGCTTGGCCACCTGTTGATGCGGATGCAATAGATCAGGCTGTAGGTGCACATAACGACGCAATAGATCGCAAACAGCAGCAGCCATTCTTCGGCTCCACCATTTTTCAATTGCTCGATAAATTTGTCCATTTGGCACGTATTCTTTCTTGCACGAACTCAGGATGTCCTGATTTCGGAGAACCTTCCATTTAGAATTTGGCACCCGCTCCGGTGCTTTCTTCGGCGGAAAAGAGCGAATTGATGTGTCATTTCAAAGGCACTTTCTGGCGCGGTTTTGGAATTAGGCTCCAGCGTTGCCAAATCAGGATTTCAACAACCATGATATTCAAGACCCATGCCCCAACCATCAGGGCTTCGCGCGCGGGACCCGCAGCCTCAGACCCAACGACTACAAGCCAGGAGAGGCCCAATATCGTTTGCGTCGATGCGCCTTGGCCGATTGCGTAGGCGCGCAGCATATACGCACTGTGTTGGACAATGTTGCGGGCTTTGATTGCGGCGATGGCCCAAATTAGGAACCCTATCATCGACGCGCCCAGCACGATCCGGACCCAATATAGGAGCGGGCCTTGCAGGTCGCTTGGGAACGCATAGGCATGGGTCATCCACAGCCCGCTTGCTGCGGAGGTGAGCCCCGCAAAGAAAACCATGCGTCCGTTTATACGATGAAAGGCCCGTTTCGTGCGTCTTAGGCTGGGCAGAAACTGCACCGCGCCAAAGAGGCAAAAGACAAAACTGCTGAGGATGTGCAGCACGATCGGGGCGGGGCTGTTCGACGCGCGTGGATTTGGTGGCGCAATGGCCGGTCCGCCCATCAGTTCCAGCACACGGATCAGACCGCCAAAGGTGGGAATAAACGAATAGACCAGGATCACGTAAAGCACGATCCATTCCAACCTGCTTAGGACTCTCATAATTTGCCTTCATGGATAGGGTGTGAGTGTTTGCGGCCAAAACCGGCATTTCTGCGATTTTGGAAGCCCATTTTATCGCGGTGGGCTGGCAATACGAAATTGCGGATATTTCTTGGTTTGGTATACGTAAATGATGGAGTGGAAACGAACCTCATTTGACTGGAACCAAGCGCGCGCCTTTCTGGTGACGGCAGAAGAAGGCTCGTTGTCTGCGGCGGCGCGGGCGCTTGGACTGACACAACCGACGTTGAGCCGACAGGTTGCCGGGCTTGAAGACGCGCTTGGCGTTGTCTTGTTTGAACGGACCCCGCGGGAGTTGTTGCTGACGCAGGCAGGGCTGAAGCTGCTGGAGCATTTCCGCATGATGGGCGAGGCGGCAAACCGTGTTTCGCTTTCTGCGGCAGGGCAATCGCAGGCCATCACCGGCAAGGTTGTCATTGCGGCCACCAATGTGATGGCGACGTATTTCCTGCCACCAGTCTTGAAACAGATCGGTCACAAAGCGCCGAACCTTCAGGTCGAAATCCTCACCTCAAATGATCTGACGGATTTGCGGCGGCGCGAGGCGGATGTCGCGCTTCGCCATGCGCGCCCGCAAGATGACCACCTGATTGCCAAACGGTTGCGGGATGTAACGGGCCATCTTTATGCCTCGAAAGACTATCTGGATGCCGTTGGTCGGCCCAAAGACACGGCTGATCTTGCGCGGATGCAGTTTGTCGGGTTTGACGACCCTGAGTTGCGGTTGGGACTATTGGCGTCGCGCGGGATCAACCTGACGACGTCGAATTTCAACTTTCTGACATCCAGCGGCACGCTTGCCCTTGCGCTTATCCGGCAAGGGCTGGGCATCGGCATCCTGCCCAGTGAAATTGGCGATGCATTTCCCGAGCTTGAGGACCCATATCCGGCTTTTGAACGGTTGAACATCGAGACGTGGTTGGTCGCGCATCGGGAGTTGAAGACCAACTCAAGTATTCGGCTGATCTTCGATCATCTGTCGGAGCATTTGGCGACCTGACCGGCGAATTTCGCCTGCCTCTTGTACTGCAAATTTTGAGTTCAATCCCTCGAGTGGATAGTGAGTTGTTGTCGGTGCAACTGGCATGTTTGCGGGGCGCATTCTTGGGGCATGGCCCATCGAGTCTTTGAAATTCTTCTTGACGTGATACCTTTTGGTGTTATTTATAAATGATACCATTTGGTATTATTAATGGAGGCCAACATGCTAAAACCTATTCTTACACTGGCGTTTATTTCTGCCGCCTCGCCCGGGCTTGCGGATCAGATTACCGCACTGCCAAGCGCGGATCTTCCTTGGGCTGTCACGCCAGAGGGGGCTGAATTTGCGGCCCTTGATGGTGACCGCTTCGTGGAGCCTTACATGGCGATGGTGCGGCTGCCGGCCGGGCTTGCCAGCCCGCCACATGTCAAGACTGCCAATATGTTCGGGGTCGTGATGGAAGGGACGTTTGTGCACACGGCCAGTGACGGCAGTGACCGCGCTGCGCAAAATCTTGGGCCGGGGTCGTATTACTACATTCCGGCTGGGCTGCCCCATGTCAGCGCTTGCGTGTCTGATGTTCCCTGCGTGGCGTTTTTATATCAGGACGGCGCGTTTGATTTTAACGTTGTCCAAAATTGACATCCCCCTCGGACGGAGAAGACCAATGTTTCAATTTCAAACCCTGACGGACCGCGACACCTGGCTGAAGGAGCGGTTGGCCCTTCTGGACCTGGAAAAACAGCTTTCACGCAAGCGCGACGAGATCGCTGCGGCCCGGCGCAACCTGCCTTGGGTGCGCCTGCAATCTGACTACAAGTTTGCCTCCTCAGGTGGGGAGGTCTCGCTGAGCGACCTTTTTGGAGAACACCCGCAACTTGTAATCTACCATTTTATGTTTGACGAAGATTGGGAGGAGGGGTGCAAAAGCTGTTCATACTTTGCCGACAGTTTCGACAGGGCAGTTGACCATCTTGCAGCACGCGACACGGCATTTGCCTGTGTTTCGAATGCCCCGTTTGCGCGTTTGGACGCGTATCGAAAGCGTTTGGGCTGGTCGTTCAATTGGGTTTCTGCGGAAGGCACAAGCTTCGGGGAAGACTTTGGCGTGACGTTCCCGGACACGCCCAAAAGCGGCAAAACCTATAACTACCGCGCGACATCCGCGACCGGTGAATTGCCGGGCCTCAGTGTGTTCTGCCGTTTGGAAGATGGGGGTATTGCCCATGCATATTCGACCTATTCGCGGGGGCTGGATGCGTTGAACGTGACCTATTCCCTTTTGGATCACACACCCCTTGGCCGCAATGAAGGGGACCTTGCACACACGATGAGTTGGGTGGAGCGGCGCGATGAATACGCCGCGGCACGTCCATCGATAGACTGATGTTGTTGCAAACTGACCGTTTGTTCTGATCCGCATGAAAACGTCTCGGGCGCTGCGTGGTGCCCCGAAATATTACTTAGACAAAAGCCGATAGGGTTGCCATTCTAAGGTCACTTAGTGGATTGAGGTTTGGCGAAATGTTGCGGTTTGTTTGGGTATTTCTGGTTTTCGTTTCGGCAAGTCTTGCAAGCGCGGATAGCCGTCTTCACCAGCTTTACCCCAACAATGACATCACGATAACCAAAAGCCCAATCGCTCAGATAACAACGATTTATTCGCCCAATCCGCCGCCGCAATTGACGGAGTTGATGGGGTTGCGTTTCAAGGCGATGAAACTGCCTGCGCCGCAGGTTTTGCCGATGACGCCGGGCACTTTGTTCGCAGACGTCAATCGGCCTGGCACGGCCCTTGTGCTGAAGGCCGAAGATACAGCGCATCAAATGATCGACCCGCTTTTTGATGACAGCGCGATCCGTTTCTACATCACCACCGAGGAGGTCACGACCGAAGAAGTCAGCATTCGGATCGCGAACGGAAATACGATGGGGCGGGGTCGCCAGATCTGGCTGGGGGACGGGCCGCAAGCGCTTATTCTGGCCAATGGTGCGCTTCAGCCGAACTACCGGATCATCTATGTGCCTGACGGGATTGATCAGGAAAGACTGGTAAATCTCTTCAAACTGGCCGGCATCCAAACCTCTGAGTTTCGAAGATTTGTCACCGAAGAGTTGCAAAACCTTCGGCGACCGGATGTGGCAGTCCTGACCGAGATCACTGCCTTTGCAAGCGAAGGGATTGAACAGTTTCCGCTCTATTATTCGGATTTCAGAATTCACGCGTTGAGCAACAAGATTGAAATGCGCGATGTGACGCCGCCCTTGCGCCTGCCGAAAACGGCTACGGTGACGACCCCAGCTCCTGAACCTGTTCCTCAGCAACCTGCAGTCGCGGCACCTGCGTTGCCCACGGGAATTGCCGCGATTGATCGCAGCGAAGCCAAGTCTTTGCCGATCCCGAAGGCCCCGGATGTCGTGGAAGTGACGAAACGCAGCCGGGAAGAGTTTGATTTCAGCGCGATGGCCGCCAATACCTGTCATGTTGTGACACCACAGGGTGCCAACGACAGGGTCGCACTGGTTATCGGCAATGGTAGCTATTTTCCAGATATCGGGTGGCTCGAAAATCCTCCGAACGATGCAACAAAAATTGCGGCACAGCTTTCGGGAAATAACGTCAAAGTCTATTACGCGACCGAGGCAAGCAAAACGGTTATCGAGGACTGCGCGGAACGAATGGCCGTGGAAAATCGCGATATCGATCTGGCGATCCTGTATTATTCGGGTCACGGGCTTCAGCAAAACAACAAGAACTACATCGTCGGAATTGAAGCGTCGTTGAAAGGGGATCTGACCGAAAACCTGGTCTCCTTTGACAGGATTGCTGCAAATCTTCGGCGCATTTCTAGATCAACCTTGATGTTTCTGGATGCGTGTCGGAACAACCCGTTTGAAAGCAGTACATCCGGTTTGGCGGACCTCACCGGGGAGGCCGGGGGCGTGACGATCCCTGCGGATCAGAATGACTACGCTGTCATCTATGCTGCGGCGCCGAATGCTGTTGCCTCTGACGGTACGGGGGACACGTCCCCCTTCACCTCGGCAATGCTGGAGGCCATGGCGGCTCCCGGAATTCCTGTGCAGGAAGTCATCGTGCGGGTCTCGGCCGACGTGCAACGCGCGACGAACTACCAGCAGCAACCCTATGTCAGCTCAAACCTGACCCGGTTGATCTACCTTGGCGCGGAAGTCAGCATCGAGGATTTGCAAACAAAAGCGGAGCAGGCAGCGGCCCGTGCTGCGGTTATCGCGCAGCGTGACTATCCCCATAATGTTCTGGCAGAAATTCTGCGAACTCTGCCAACAAACGCAACCGATCAAGAGCTTGCGACGATTTTTTCAACGGCGGACAGGGCGCTTCGGCAAATTTTGTTCAGAAACATCGTGGCGATCCCGAACCTCGACACAGACTATAACGTCGCTATGGGATTTGCGGGCCACGAAAACGTTGTCTTGGCAAAAACGGACGGCCAATTACATCTTGTGGACGGCGAGGATGGGCGGTTGCTTCACCAATACCAGCTCGCTTCGGAACAGAATATATTCAACCCGCTTCCGGCTGGTGACGCGGCCGGTACGAAAGTCGCCTACGCGATAGGTCAGGAAAGCGTGGTTCTGCTTGATGCAGCCACAGGCGCAGTTTTGCACACACTACCAGTACCCTCGGGCAATAATACTTACTCAAACCGGATATATTCCATGCGGTTTTCACCCGATGGAAAGAGGCTTCTGATGGAGATCGGCGGAACAGCATACCATCTTTTTGATGCGATTTCTGGCAGACTGCTGACGAGCTTTTCGACCATTGTTCTTCCAAATGGAAATGCACATAACATTCTGAAAACCCAGTTGCATAATGATGGTCTGTGTTTTGCGATCAGCAATCAAAATATCGCTGGGGCAACAGACTTCTTTGGTGTCGGATATCTTGGGTTCGAGACCAATACGGTCGAAGCCGTCTATGCCGATGTCGGAGAAAAGCGTTGGGTGGAACGTCTGTCTTGTACATCTGACGGGAAATACGCCCTTTACCAAGCGGGGAACCCAAACGGATCGACAAATGTCAATGAAATCGTGGATTTGACGACCGGCAAGGTACTTGTCCGAAAAGAAGAAACAGCGACGTCAACGCGGGCGTATCAGTCCTTTTTGCGGGAAGACGGGTCTACTGCGCTCTTTAATGGTCAAAACGGAACGATCCTCTATGATTTGAACGAGAGAGAATTCACAGCGGCGCTCCCACCCGACGATATCCAGTTTGATATTGGAGAATACCTCTTCCTAATTTCACCACCAAACGGGCTGCAGGCAGAGGGTTTCTTCGCTGGCCTATCAGACATCGCGTTTGAGATTGCCGCCCCGCCCACCCGAATTATCGAGTTGGCGTTTGAGCGTCTTCCACCGGATCTGGCCGAACAGGTGCAATCAGAGCGGCCAGTAATTCCAAACTGACCAATGCGGGGTTTTGAGGTGTTCGACAAAGGCTTCGGTCAGCTCGCCATATCCGTCGATTTCGACACGGCGTTGCGCGACATGGGCTTTCGAATACACATCAAAGCGCAGCAAGTTTTCGCGGAAGAAATCTTCGATCAACCCGGAATCACACAGATCGCGGCTGACACAAACCGATAGCTTGTCGAAAAAGTAAATCAGTTGGTCCAGATCTTCCTGAACCGCCTCGTCGCCTGCAAGCCTGTTCATCGCGGTATTCAAACGCGCAAGATCCTTGTCTGCGTCACTCATGTCTTCCAGCAAATCGGCAGGGACTTTGTCCAGCGCCGTCGCATTCGCGTTGAGGATAACGCCCGAGACGCGATCCAGCGCGCTCTTATATCCTTTGTCCTCCCATTCCTGGACATGCTGGTAGGAGGTCTTCGTCCGCTCGCCACTTTGGTAATTCTTGTACTCGAAAAACGTCAGTGCCAGCCCCAATGCGAGAAGCGCCACGCTTAACGGTCGTTCTTCGACAGCACGCAAGCGCCGCCAAAGCACCATGAATTGCGACGCGGTGCGTCTTATCATTGGGTTTCGCAAACGGCGGGGATGGACACCAGAACAGCGGGGTCAAACGTGCCGCCAGATTTTTCGATGATATCTTTCAGACAGTTCATGCGCGCTTCATCAAGGATCAGTTTTCCGCCATTGCTGAACGCGTCACCGGGATTGACAATGGAATTGCCGACGCCTTTGCTTGGGGCCTCAGACGGGCTGTGGCAGGCATCAAGATCAACCCGGACAAAACCGCGGTTTGACTGCTTCATCCGGTCCATGCGGCCTTCAAATTCTGATAAAAAGCAACTGGCCCGCGCCGAGTTCAATACCGTCGCAGGGCTACAATAGTCGCAAGCGAAAGACGGAAGCGGCGTCAACGTGACAGCAAGAACCAAGAAAAACGGGCGCAATTAAATCTCCTAATCTGGGGTAATCTAGTTTCAAGAAAATGGAAAATCTACATTTTCTTGAAACCGGCGCTTTGTCTGGTGAAGCAAATTGCGTGGCGCTTTTATTCAAACTCGCCCCTCGCAAAATAATTCAACTTCAGGCTAGCGTGTGATGAAACGAACGGAGGACAAAATGACCGGTTGGAAACTTGATGAGGTCTACAAGACGTCAGCAGGGTCGGTTGCTGCCGGTCGTATTGGCAGTGGTCCTGATCTGGTGCTTGCGCATGGGTGGCCTTGGTCCTCTTTCTCCTGGCATCGTGTCATCCCGGAATTGGCGACGTCATTTACCGTTCATTGGTATGACATGCCCGGCTACGGCAAGTCAGAAAAGCGCTTGGATCAAAAGACCTCACTGGACATGCAGGGGGCGGTTTTTGCTGAAATGATGACCCAATGGGGGCTATCGAAACCACGTGTCATCGCGCATGATTTCGGTGGCGCAACAACCCTCAGAGCGCATCTGTTGCATGGCTGTGAATTTGAGAAATACCTGTTGATGAACGTCGTTGCCATGCGGCCTTGGGGCTCGGAGTTCTTCGATCACGTGGGCCGGCATGTCGATGCCTTTCAAGGGCTGCCACCCCATATCCACAAGGCGATTGTCGGCGCGTATATAAAGGGTGCGTTGGTCAATGACATTCCCCCCGAGGATTTCGATGCTTTGGTTGCTCCGTGGCTTACAGAAGAGGGTGCGAATAGTTTCTACAGCCAGTTTGCACAGGCAGATGAGAAATATACGGCGGACATTGAACCTCGTTTCGGCGAATTACGCTGCCCCGTGAAAATTATCTGGGGAGAGGATGACCCCTGGATCCCGCTGGACCGGGGCAGGGCCTTGCATCAACGTATCCCCAAGGCGGAGTTCGCCACGATACCGGGCGCAGGACATATGCCGCAACTTGAAACGCCCGCAGCCGCTTTGCAGGAATTTTTGAGCTTCCTCTAGCCGATCTTGTCATTTGGTCAGCATCGTTTGAACCAACAGATTTGGGCAAACGCATCGTGCAATGGCCAATTCGAGCGAAAGCCACGCGTCATGCGTCACGCGTCTGAGCCGGGTTGTCACAAGTCATTGAAATAAAATGGAGGCGAGTACCGGAATCGAACCGGTGTACACGGATTTGCAATCCGCTGCGTCACCACTCCGCCAACTCGCCGCCGTGGTAAGGAATTCCTTAGATCAAGGCTATTCTGCGTGCAAGGGGGAGTGGGCGCAGTTCTCCGTTGTCGGACGTAACTTTCTATGTCAAAACACGATTTAACCGAAACTAGACTAATGAGTTTAGTATGACTGATTATGCAAAAGCCCGTTTGATGATGGTCGACACGCAGGTGCGGCCGTCGGATGTGACGAAATTCCCAATTATTGATGCGTTGCTGAACGTGCGTCGCGAAGTCTTTGTACCAAGCACAAAGATGTCGGTCGCCTATGCGGGCGAAAATCTGGATCTGGGTGAAGGGCGCGAGCTGCTTGATCCGCGCTGCTTTGCCAAGATGCTGGACGCGCTGGATGTGCAGCCCGATGAGCTGGTGCTCGATCTGGGATGTGGTTTTGGCTATTCCAGTGCCATTTTGGCGCGATTGGCAGAAGCGGTGATCGCGGTCGAAGACGTTGAAAGCATGGCCCAAGAGGCCGAAGTTTTGCTGGGCGAGCAGGGGGCGGATAATGTCGCTGTCATGCACGGTCCATTGGCCGAGGGGGCTGCACAGCACGGACCTTACGACGTGATCGTGGTGCAAGGTGCAATTGCTGCTTTGCCGGGTGCGTTGGCGGACCAGTTGAAAGATGGGGGCCGCGTAGCCGCGATTTTTGCGGAGGGCGCGTTGGGAGAATGCCGGATCGGATATAAGCGGAACGGCACCATTTCGTGGCGCATGGCGTTCAATGCCGGGGCAAAATTATTGCCCGGGTTCGCGCAGGAGACAGCGTTCGCGCTGTGAACCCTGCGAATATGCGGCGGCCGTTAAGGTTTTGTTTTGTGAGTTCGCATTCGTCAGAGAATAAAGAAGGGACCAAAAAGTGGTTTTAACGTCTTTTGCAAAGAAGAAATTACACGTTTTGGCCATTGCGGCGGTTGGGTTTGGGGTTAGCGCGCCTGCCGTGACTGCGGAAAACCTGACTTCGGCGCTTGTCTCGGCCTATGAGAATTCAAACCTGCTGGATCAGTCCCGGGCGCTGCTAAGGGCAGAAGACGAAGGGGTTGCCACGGCTTTGTCGGCGCTGCGCCCGCAAATTTCTGCCAGCTCTTCGGTGACGCAATCTGACGGGGCGACAAATTCCGGTGGCGGGACGTTGTCTTCTGCGATCAGTTTGGGTTTGGAGCTTTTGCTCTATGACTCCGGGTCCACGGCTTTGGCGGTGGAAGCCGCGAAGGAAACAGTTCTGGCCACCCGGGCCGGGCTGGTCAATCAGGAACAGCAAGTTCTGTTTAATGCCGTTCAAGCCTATATCTCGGTTTTGCGCGACGCGCGGGTGGCGATGCTGCGCGAAAGCAACCTGCGCCTGATCACGCAGGAATTGCGGGCAGCCGAAGATCGGTTTGAGGTGGGTGAAGTGACCCGCACGGATGTGGCCCAGGCAGAAGCACGGCTTGCACAGGCGCGCGGTGATCTTGCTGCGGCGCAGGGCAACCTTGCAATTTCGCGGGAACTTTACCGGGCCAATGTCGGGCGTGCACCGGGGGCTTTGCAAGCAATCTCCCGATTGCCAAACCTGCCGCGATCGGCCGATTCCGCCCGCGCGCTGGGCGAACAGAACAGCCCCAGCATTGATCAGGCACAGCACGAAATTCGCGCCCAGGAGTTGAATGTCGAGCGTGCGAAAGCGGCGTTACGTCCGCGGATTTCGCTTTCGGCCAGCGCTGGGCACGACTCGACTCGCGACAATAACAGCTCCATCGGGTTAAATATGTCAGTGCCGATTTATCAAGGTGGTCAGTTGAACGCGTTGATCCGGCGGGCCCGCGCGGCGCTGGATGCGTCGCGATCAAACCTCAATCAACAGGTCAGGCTGGTGCGCCAAAACGTGTCCGACAGCTGGTCCCGCCTTGCGGTGGCGAATGCGCAGATACAGGCCAGTGATCGTCAGATCCGCGCGGCTGAGGTGGCGTTCAATGGTGTCCGGGAAGAGGCGCGACTGGGCGCACGGACGACATTGGACGTGCTGGACGCAGAACAAGACCTGTTTGACGCGCGCACAAACCGCGTTGTTGCAGAGACCGAAGTTTATACGGCCGCGTATTCCTTGTTGTCGGCGATGGGTCTTTTGACGGCTGAAAAGCTGAATCTACCGGTAAAACGCTATGATCCGAGCGAGTATTATAACGCCGTTCGTACAGCCCCTTCCGCGACCTCGGCAGAGGGCAAGAAGCTGGACCGGATCCTCAAGCGCTATCAAAAGAACTGACAAATTGAACGATCTGTTGAAACGGATCGGAGCAAACGTTAGTCTTCTCAAAAATACATATGAGGCAAGAAATGGCGGAATCAGTCCAGAATACTGACGTAGAAGATGTGCTGTCCTCGATCCGCCGTTTGGTTGCCGAGGCGTCCAACAAGGCTGGGTCCGATGACGGGACGCCGGCGCAGGACATTGCAGATGATGCGGTTGAAGCCTTGGAAAATGCGGCGTTGTTGCTGACCTCGTCCCAGCGGGTTTCCAAAGATGACACGCTCGAAGGTCCAGATGACACCGCGGAAAATGCGTTCGCCGATGATCTGGCGCAGGATGATGGTGCCGAGACAGCCGATCTGGGCGAATTGCGCCAGGCCTTGAAACGCAAGGCTGAAGAAGCGCTGGAGGAAGCAGATAGCCATACTGGCGACGCTGATGAGGCGGGGACAGACGGTCAGCCGATGTTCAGCAAGCTGCCCAAATCGCGTCTGCACCTGTCTGATGCGATGGCAAAATCGCCGGGGTCTGACGACATAAATGCAGGCCCGCTTGACCCGGTGGAGGTGTTTACACCGCATGTGGACATTTCAGGTGAGGATGTGGCGCATGATGGTGACGCGGCTGAGGCGGATGACGCTTGGAAAGTAGCATTGCCAGAGGATTATTACGAAGACGAGGTTGATGCGGACGACGCTGAGGCCGATGTCTGGATCGTTGATACCGACGCCTCGGCTGAGGATAGCGCGACGACGGCGCAAATCTATGATTTCGACGCCGATCGCGATGGCGACATTGGCGATGAAGCTGACACAGACAGCGATGGTGCGTTTTCGACGTCCCTGGCGGACGTGGCCGAAACCGTTGATGATCCTGTCGAAGACGCGGAATTGGACACTGAGGCGGCTGTTGCTGACGTGCTTGAAGATACGGCAGAAGACCTTGAAGAAAGCAGCGATCTTATGATCGTGCGGCCAGAGGTTGTCCCGGATGATGACGCGCTGCCCGCGACATCTGACGCGGATGCCATTCATGCCGCCGCGATTGCAGATGATGCGGACGCGCAAAAAGATCACGCGGAGGATCAGAGTTCTGAGGGCGAAGCGGCTGCTTTGAATATGTCGTCGGATGAATTGACAGCATTGGTGCGCGATGTTGTGCGTCAGGAGCTGACCGGCGAAATGGGCACGCTGATCACGAAAAACCTGCGCCAACTGGTCCGCCGGGAAATCAACCGCGTCCTGGCGACCAAGGAATTCGATTAGACCGTTCTGGTCAAATCCCACAATTGATCAAGATCTGCGTGGCGGGCCAGATGGTCGGCCAGCGCATCGAGTGTTGTATCCACAATATGCTCGTAGTCATCCAACGTGGATTGCCCGCCAAGCCGTTGCAAAAACCCTTTTCGGAACGCGTCTGAGGCGAACAGCCCATGCAGATACGCGCCACGCACCCGTCCGTTTTCGCTGATCGCCCCGGCTGGCTTTCCGTCTATCGTAAGCCAGGGCCGTTCACGCGCAGGCCCATCTGTGCGTCCGATATGAATCTCGTAGCCTGTTATGGGGGCGTCCGTGCCAAGCTCATGCCCTGATATTTCGGTGAGCGTTTTGGCAGGTTCCATCCATGTCTCAAGATCAAGAAGTCCAAGCCCGGCAGTTGAACCCGCAGGCCCTTCGATGCCTTCGGGGTCGTGGATTGCATGACCAAGCATTTGAAATCCGCCGCAGACGCCCAAAACGTGACCGCCACGCCGGATATGGCCGGCAAGGTCGATATCCCAGCCTTGCGCACGGAAAAATGCCAGATCCCCAATCGTCGATTTTGATCCCGGGATCAGGACAAGGGCAGCATCAGCGGGCAGGGGGCGGCCGGGTTCCACGATTTCGACGGTGACATCGGGCTCACAGGCAAGGGGGTCCAGATCGTCAAAATTTGCCATCCGCGCCAGTTTGGGAACCGCAATTTTGAACGTACCGCCAGTGGTCCCGGCGACATCCATGACGTCTTCGGCGGGCAGTTTCCAGGCATCTGCAAACCACGGGATCACGCCGAGCGATGGCCATCCGGTACGCTGGACGATCTCTGTCAGGCCGTCGTCAAAGAGCGTGGGATCGCCGCGAAACTTGTTGATCATGAAGCCGGAGATCAATGCCCGATCACCGTCTGAAAGCACCGCTTGCGTGCCGACAATCTGGGCAATGACGCCGCCCCGGTCGATATCACCGACCAGCACAACCGGTGCGCCGACGGCTTCCGCAAAGCCCATATTGGCGATGTCGCCGGCGCGCAGATTGATCTCGGCCGGGCTGCCTGCACCTTCGATCACGATCAAATCAGCCTCTGATTTCAGGCGGTTGAAGCTTTCCACGGTCTTTTCAAGAAGTTTCGGTTTCAGTTTCGAATAATCGCGGGCTTTCAGGGTCGCAAAGCGTTGCCCATGCACGACGACCTGCGCGCCGACCTCACTTTCGGGTTTCAGAAGAACCGGGTTCATGTCGATCATCGGGGCAACGCCACAGGCGCGGGCCTGCAAGGCTTGGGCGCGCCCGATCTCCCCGCCGTCGCGGGTGACGGCGGCATTGTTGGACATGTTTTGCGGCTTGAAGGGGCGAACATTCATGCCCTTGCGCGCAAAATGGCGGCAAATTCCGGCGACCAACATCGATTTGCCGACGTTGGACCCTGCGCCCTGGATCATGATTGCCTTGGTCATCTCAGCCCTTTCTGCCTAAAGTCTGGGTGACGCGAACTGGAGCCGATGTAAAGAGCGATGAATACACCCGCGCATTTGATCTTCGGTGCCGCCGCGTTTGCGCGCCCTGACCAACCCAAAGTGACCGCCGCGGCCCTTCTGGGCGCACTGGCCCCTGATGCATCGCTTTACCTGATGGTTGGCTGGCACATGTTTGTTCTGGGCACGCCTGCACGGGTGATTTTCAACCAGTACTATTTTTCGGGTGCGTGGATGCAGGTCTTCGCGATTGATAATTCGTTCATTCTTTGGGGCCTGTTGTTGGCGTTTGCGTTCTGGCTTGGTCGCCGCTGGCTGGTGGCATTTGCAGGCTCTGGCCTGCTGCACTTGGCCTTTGATTTTCCGCTGCACCATGATGATGGGCGTCCGCAATTTTGGCCGCTGAGCGATTGGATTTTCGAAAGTCCGATTAGCTATTGGGATCACAATCACCACGGGGCGCTGGTCGGCGCGCTGGAGATTGCGATCTGCCTTGTTCTGTTAGTTGTTTTGTGGCGGCGGTTTTCAGGGCTTCTCGCACGGGGTGCAGTCCTTCTGGCGGCCGGGTTTCAACTGTTTCCGGTGGTCATGTGGGCGATGGTCTTCGGATAGCCTTGACCCCCCAAGCGCAATAGGCCAGCGTCGGCGTCATGTTTCCGATACGCGATCACAACCCGTCCGAGCGGACACCGTTTGTCACCTATGCGCTGCTTGCACTGAACGTGGTGATTTTCCTCAGCTATTGGCCCCTTTTTGATGATCCGCGCGCGCTGAACGCGTTCTTTGACACCTGGGCGATGGTACCCGCCGAGATTTCTGCAGGAACAGATTACTACACGCTGATCAGTTCGATGTTCTTGCATGGCGGCTTTATGCACCTTGCCGGTAACATGCTGTTTTTGTGGATTTTTGGCGATAATCTAGAAGATCAGATGGGTCACATACCGTTCTTGATTTTCTATCTGGCCTGCGGTGTGGTGGCCGATTTTGGACAGCTGATTGCGGACCCAACGTCCCCCATTCCCAATGTTGGGGCGTCGGGGGCGATTGCGGGCGTCATGGGGGCTTACCTGCTGCTGTTTCCGCGCGCCAAAGTTGATATTCTGATCATCATCGTGATCATCTTCAAAATCTTCCCGGTACCCGCCTGGGTGATGCTGGGGCTCTGGTTTGCTTTCCAGATATTCGGGGGTGTCGGGGCGGACCTGTCTCAAGGTGGCGTGGCTTATTGGGCCCATGCCGGCGGGTTTGTCATCGGGATGATTTTTGCCATTCCCTTGTGGCTGAAGCGCGGCGGTGCCGGGTTTTGGGCGCGTACGGATGGCCATCCGCCGCACCCCGAAGCAGACTATGGCAGCAGCTCCATCCCCAAGATCACGCGCCGAAAATGAGCCGGACAACCGCCTCTTGCCATTGCGGCGCTGTCGAGTTGTCGTTTCAGATGCTCGGTGGCCTAAAGGACGCGTCGCGCTGTGATTGTTCGCTGTGCAGGCGGGTCAAACCGGGGGCCGTGTCCGCGATGACCGATGATTTACAGGTGACACGTGGGGCGGAGCATTTGGGGCTCTACCAATTCGGCACCAAGACAGCCCGGCACTATTTTTGCAAGATCTGCGGGACCCACACGCATCATCAAAGGCGGATGGATCCCAAAGAGATGGGCGTCAATATCGGGTGTCTGGAAGGCGTCGATGCACGTTCCAGCGATCTTGCGCAATGGGTTGAGGGCGTCAATCACCCCGCAGATAACCCTTAAGCGCGTTCGGAATATTCCATCGTCTCGGTGTTTACGATGATATCTTCGTCCTGGCCTACAAACGGCGGCACCATAACTTTCATGCCATTGTCGAGGATTGCTGGCTTGAAGCTGTTGGCGGCGGTTTGACCTTTGACGACCGGCTCAGTCTCGACAACTTTGCAGGTGACTTTTTGGGGTAGGGTCACGTTCAGCGCTTCGGCCTCGTAATATTCGATCACCGCGATCATGCCGTCTTGCAGGAACGGGCGGCGATCGCCGAGCAGGTCGGCCGGCAATTCGATCTGCTCATAAGTTTCGGTATCCATGAAGGTCAGCATTCCGTCGGTTTCATAAAGAAACTGCTGGTCTTTTTGCTCCAACCGGACCCGTTCGACTTTGTCAGCAGAGCGGAAACGTTCATTCAGTTTCGACCCGTTGCGCAAGTTTTTCATTTCCACCTGTGCAAATGCGCCGCCTTTTCCGGGCTTCACATGGTCGACTTTTACAGCGACCCACAGGCCGCCATTATGTTCGAGGACAGCATTCGGTCTGATCTCGTTTCCGTTGATTTTCGCCATTGTGTCATTTCCTTGACAAAAGGTTGAATTTGGTTTGCCGGAACCTATATCTGGCGGGAGACGGGCGAGCAAGACGGCTAAATACAGTATTTCCGAACCGAAGCTATGCGCTGGTTGCATGACAGATATATCGTTTTTGCAATGACGAATCGGAATAACTGTGTCAGAAAGAGCCTCACGCCGAAGATGCAAGAGCAATAATAAAGGACGACGAGATGGCTGCTGATTTCGTTGATGGCACTGCTTTCAACTTTGAACAAGGACAACGCGCGCGGAAGCTTTTCGCGGCAGTTGTGCTGGCTGCTTTGGATGATGCCATCGCAGATGACAAGAAATATGGAAACGGCCCCGAGCAGATCGCTCGCTGGGCGCGGTCCCGTGATGGCCGCGAAGTGCTAAGCTGCGCCGGGATCGACCCGAACGAGCGTGTGGTATCTGGCCTGATGAATTTTGTGGGCAATGGTGTGCGGACCTCCGTCGCGCTGTCCCGCGAGGAAAGCGAGCGTCGGTCGCAAGCCGAAGCCGCCTAGGTTTTCCCAAGACAACGTTAAGAACGCATCCATTTTTGGGTGCGTTTTTTTTTGACTTTTAGGTATTTTTTGTCCGGCGAATTTGCAGATTTCCGTCCGGATATAACTCCGCCTTAAGATAGTGGCGCTATCCCTTCTCCTGAAATTTATTGGGAGTGTACGATATGAAATTTGGAATTCTCACCGCAGTGGCCAGCATTTTTACAGCCTCGGCAGCAGTATCGGGGACGGCCTTTGGCACGGAAGCTGACGCGCGCAAGATGGCGACTTACCTGTCTGAAATCATCGTCGTTGACGGCGTGGATGCGGGCATTGACGCGATGAACGATCCCGATATGCCGTTCGCGTCCTCGGCGATGGGATTGCAGATCTTCGAAGGGTCCATGATCGTGGCGGACAATCGCGCACCGGACCTGGAAGTAACGTCCTTTGCAGATGTCGCGGACCTGACCTGGACCCCGATGTGGCCCCGCATCGTGGAAGCCGCGCATACCGGGGAAGACGCGACGCTGCAGTGGTATCACTATGACACGGAGACCGAATATACGTTCCATTGCTATTCGGAATGGGCGCAGGGCAATTCGGTTCTGGTGATGGCTTGCCGGTAGGGGCGAAACGTCTGCGGCGCGTGGTCTGAAACAGGCCTGATTGGCCGTATCTTTTGCAAATGACTTGGGGTGGTACCCGCGGCCGGACTTGAACCGGCACGACCGTTAGGTCCAGGGATTTTAAGTCCCATGTGTCTACCATTCCACCACGCGGGCGCTGGCGCGGACCTTAGTCTGCTTGTGCGCTGGGGAAAAGGGGTCAGAGGTCGGTTTTGTCCGGATCAGAGGTGTCATTTTCCAAGGGCTGCAAATAGCCCCTTTCTGACAACCAAGGGTTCAGAGCGAGCGCTTCCCGCAAGGCAATCTGACCTTGCCGGTTCTGCCCCAATTGCAAAAGCGCCAGCGCGCGACCGGACGCCGCCCCGATATGGTCCGGCGTCAATTCCAATGCCCGTTCCAGATCGACCAGGGACGCTTCATAATCCTGCCGGATAAAGCTGATGAAGGCGCGCTGATTGTAGCCTTCGGCATAGTTCGGACAATAGGCGATCAGCTTTTCGAAATCAGCGACGGCACCGGCAAAATCATAGCCGGCCCTGCGCTCCATCCCGCGGGTAAGAAGTTCCTGCGCGGTGACGTCGGGTGCAGTTGTCCAGATTTCCCAAAGCTGATTTGACAGCTGCCGGGCCGTTGGTTCATCCGGGGCCTGCGCGATTTCTTGCATCAATTGCGAATGACGCTCTGATCTTGGCGGCAGCTCGGGACAGGTGGCCCAAACGGCGGTGGGCAGGATCAATAGGGCAAGGGTCAGTCGTATCATGAGCCCAGAATTGGGCCGGTTGCGGCACGGGTCAAGTCACAACCGTGTTTACCCGCGCTTGAGCGACGGGCAGGTCGGGCCGGAGAACCCGACTACTGCGCTGCGTCGCGCGTGCCTGCAAACCTTGCCTGCCAGTCTTCGCGATCTTCATCACTGATCTTTGCAAACAGCACGTCCGGCACCTCAAAGACATGGCCAGGGGGCAACGCGCTCAAGGACGCTGCGACATCGTCGGGCCAGGCATCATCGGTGGTTTTCATCGAGGCCAGCATGGATTTCGACGCGTCCGGGATGAACGGGGCAGACAGGATCGCGTAAAGCCGGATCAAGTTCAGCGCCAACCGGATTTGCGCCGCGGCCATGTCGGGGTTTTCCTTGATCGTGGACCATGGCGCGACGGTTTGAAGGTATTCATTGCCTGCGACCCAGATCGCGCGCAGCTCGGCGGCGGATTTGCGAACCTCCATCGCTTCCATATAGCCCTCATAGGCGCGGACGCGGGCGGTCAAATCCGTGATCAGCGCGTGTTCGGCATCGCCAAACGCGCCTGCATCTGGCACGGCTTCGCCAAATTTTGAGCGGCAGAATTTCGTGACGCGTGAAACGAAATTGCCCAGAACGTCCGCCAGATCCTTGTTGACGCCTGACTGGAAATTTTCCCACGTGAATTCGCTGTCGGAGCTTTCGGGCGCATGGCTTAGCAGCCACCAGCGCCAGTAGTCTGCGGGCAGGATTTCCAAAGCCTGATCCTGGAAAATACCGCGTCCCTGTGAGGTGGAAAATTGCCCGCCATCATAGTTGAGGTAGTTGAACGACTTGATGTAGTCGACCAGCTTCCATTGTTCCCCGTCATTCAGGGAATTGGCCCCGATGATGGTGGCCGGAAAGCTGAGCGTGTGGAACGGCACGTTGTCTTTGCCCATGAACTGCACGTAGCGCACCGTGTCGGCACCTTTGTCGGTGCGCCACCAGCTTTGCCAGTCGCCGCCGCTTGCATCGGCCCATTCATGGGTCGCCGCGATATATTCGATCGGGGCGTCGAACCAGACGTAGAACACCTTGCCCTCCATCCCGGGCCAGTCTTTTTCACCATCCTTGACAGGCACGCCCCAGTTGAGGTCGCGCGTGATGCCGCGGTCTTGTAACCCGTCACCGTCATGAAGCCATTTCTTGGCAATCGAGGTTGTCAGGATCGGCCAGTCGGATTTGCTGTCGATCCAGTCTGAAAGCTGGTCTTTGAGGTCGGATTGCTTGAGGTAGAGGTGTTTGGTTTCGCGCACTTCCAGATCGGTGGAGCCGGAAATGGCGGACCGTGGGTCGATCAGGTCCGTGGGGTCCAGCTGCTTGGTACAGTTTTCACATTGATCGCCGCGGGCTTTGTCATAACCGCAATTCGGGCAGGTGCCTTCGATATACCGATCCGGCAGGAACCGGCCATCAGTGTTTGAATAGACCTGTTTTTCGGACACTTCTTCGATCAATCCCGCGCGGTTCAGCCGACCTGCGAAATGCTGGGTGAGCGCGTGGTTTTGTGCGCTGGAGGAACGGCCGAAATGATCAAAAGACAGGCGGAACCCGTCTGCGATGCCGCTTTGAACCTTGTGCATTTCGGCGCAAAACTCATCGACGGGTTTGCCCGCTTTTGCCGCGGCCAGTTCTGCAGGCGTGCCATGTTCGTCGGTGGCGCAGATAAACATCACGTCATGGCCCCGCGCGCGCATGAAGCGCGCATAGAGATCAGCGGGCAGTTGGCTGCCGACCAGATTGCCAAGATGTTTGATCCCGTTGATATAGGGGATCGCGGAGGTGATGAGGATGCGCGCCATCAAAATGGCTCCTTGTGACGAATGGTATGCCCCTTTATCGCAAGGCAGCAGAGGCTTCTAGGGGGGAAGCCTCCGGCGGAGGTATTTTTGCAAGAGGAAGCTATTTTCGGTCGCGGTGACGTTTGAGCAGCCTGCCAATCGTGAAAGACGTGCGTGGGGCGTAGATATAAGGTGTTTTGCGTTCGTTGGTTGGACGTGCGCGCATGCGGGCCAGGCCAAAAACGACGAGAACCACATGACCTGCCATGATCAGGATAAACAAGGAGGCCGGGCCATAGGCGTCGATCAGTGATGACGCGATCAGCGGTGATGCGATGGCCCCGAGCGCGTAGAAGAACATCAAGGCGGCGGAAAGTTCCACCCGCTCGTGCGAGTTTGCGAAATCATGGGCGTGGGCAGTGGCGATCGAATAGATCGGGAAGGTCGTCAAACCGAAGATCGCTGCGCTTAGCATGATCGTTGTGGTGCCTGTTGTGCTGAGCAGGATCGTGGCGGCGCAAGACAAGATGGCTGCGACGGAGAACCAGATCAGCACCCAGCGGCGATCATACTTGTCGGCGATCCAGCCAGCCGGGTATTGCCCCAGCGCGCCGCCTGCGACAAAGGCAGCCAGGAACAATCCGATTTGATCGGCGCGCAGGCCGACCTCCTGGCCGTAGATCGGTCCAACCATCCGAAAGGCCGCAGAGCTCAGCCCTGCCACGACCACACCAGCGGCGGCCAGCGGAGAGCGGGCGACAGCCAGCATCGGTCTGAGGCGCGGCGCATCGGGTGTTTCAGGTTGGCTGGATTTTGTCAGGGTCAGCGGCAGGATCGAAGCGCAGCACAAGATCGCCAGCAGGTTGTAGGACACGTAGGAGGCGGGTTCCAACACACCGATCATCAATTGCGCGATCAGGGAGGCCCCCATATCGACACCGCGATAGGTGCCCATCGCGCGGCCGCGGGTCTCGTTGGTGACTTTGGCTTGTAGCCAAGCTTCGATCACCGTGTAGCAGCCTGCAACGCAAAGCCCCGATGCAACCCGCATGACCGCCCAAGCGGTCGGATCAACCACCAGCATATGGGCCAGTAGCCCGATGGCTCCGGTTGCGGTGAAGGCGGCGAAAGCTCGGGAATGGCCAACAGACCCCATCAGCCGCGGGGCCCACCAGCAGCCGATGAAAAACCCTAGAAAATGCGCTGATCCCAAGATGCCGACCTGGGCATTCGTGAAGCCAAGGGACAGGCCGGACAAGACATCCAGTGGTCCGACCCCGCCTGAGCTGAGTTGCAGCAGCGCCACTGACAAAAACAGGGCAGCGAAGGAGATCAGCAGGCGCATTTCAAACCGGTTAACAGCGGATGTTGTCAGGCTGCTGCGGATGTCCTGTCAGGTCTTGATCGTTTTCGCCAGATCACGGTCGTTTTTGGGCAACCTGCGCTGTGCTAGCGATTTACATAGGCCAGAATGTCGATCTTGATCTCAGGCCCGACAATATCGGGATAACCTGACGCTTGAAATTGGGTGCGATCCAGAGACCCGCGCAAGCGAAAGCTGAGCCGGTCGAGATCATTCGCGGCAGAGCCCGGCGCACGGTAGAGATCGGCGTTCAGGGTGATCGGACGGGTGATGCCGCGCACGCTGAGCAGGCCATCGATTTGGGCCCCGTCCGACAAACGGCCCGCGCCGCCCAGGCGAATTGCTTTCGATGTGAAGCGGATTTCGGGAAAGGTGGCCACATCAAGCACGTCTTTTGACCGCAATGCCTGAGTTGCCAAAACCAAACCGCCTTTGGCTTTTGTCGCATCCAGCGTGACGGTGGCGCTGGAATTTGCAAGCCGGTCAAGGTCGATCCTGATATCGGCGGATTTCACTTGCATGCTGCCTTGTGTGGCCGATCCAAGAAGCTGGTACGAAAAGCCGACCTGGGATTTCTTCATGTCCAGTTGGTAGCGCAAAGGCTCGGCCAATGCGGCGCTGACCGAAAGGGCAATCATGCTGGCGATGGCGAGTATCAGGGCTGTAAATCTTCTGGGCATGAGCAACGCTAACAAGCTGCGGGCAGTTGAAGAAGTAACTGATGATCACGATCCGGTGCGGCTTGCGGTTTGATAAATCCGCTTGTTCTTGGACGCAGGCGCTTTAGGTTGCGCAGGAGTTCAAAAAAACGGCGGGCATGATGCGACAGACAAAACTGGGATCGACGGATATATTGGTGAGTGAGCTATGCCTTGGGTCAATGACCTGGGGGACGCAGAATTCCGAAGCCGAAGGCCATGAACAGATCGATATGGCGCTGGCGCACGGGATCAACTTTATCGACACAGCCGAGATGTATCCGGTCAATCCGATCAGTGCTGAAACCGTCGGGCGGACCGAAGAAATCATCGGGACGTGGAACGCAAAATCCGGGCGGCGGGGTGACTACATTCTGGCGACCAAAATCTCGGGCGAGGGGATGAAGCATTGCCGTGACGGTGCGCCGATCAGCCGGGCGACGATCCTGCAGGCGGTCGAAGGGTCGCTCAAGCGGTTACAAACCGACTACATTGACCTTTACCAATTTCATTGGCCCAACCGCGGCTCCTACATGTTCCGTCAGAACTGGACCTTTGATCCGTCTGGCCAAAACAAGCAGGACACTTTGGACAATATGCTGGAGTGTCTGGAGACCCTTCAAACGCTGGTTGATGCCGGGAAGATCCGCCATTTCGGGCTGTCGAATGAAAGCGCCTGGGGAACATCACAATTCCTGCGCCTGTCAGAGCAACATGGCTTGCCGCGGGTTCAGACGATCCAAAACGAGTATTCGCTGCTTTGCCGGTTGTTTGACACGGACCTCAGCGAGCTTTGCGTCAATGAGGAGGTGGGGCTCATCGCGTTCTCTCCGTTAGCAACGGGCTTGTTGTCTGGCAAATATGCAGGCGATGTCACCCCGGAAGGGTCGCGCCGTAGCCTGAGCGAAAACCTGGGTGGGCGGATCAGTCCGCGTGTTTGGGAAGCGGTTTCTGCCTATATGGCGATTGCGCGTGATCACGATCTGGACCCATGCCAGATGGCGTTGGCATGGTGCCGCACGCGGCCGTTCATGTGCTCTGCTATTTTCGGGGCGACGACCATCGCGCAACTGGAAATTGCCTTGGGTTCTGTTGATCTAAACCTGTCAGATGACGTTCTGGCCCAGATCAACGCAGTGCATAAAGCCCACCCGATGCCGTACTAGACATCCTCTGGCTGGCAGCCCCCATCTTGGGGTGAATTTTCTGTCTTGCGCGGCGATAGAAAATCGCGTTCCCCTTGGCAAAATGAAAAGGGGGACCAGCGATGCCATTAACCATGAACCGGGAGGTGTTTATCACCTGTGCCGTGACCGGATCTGGGTCGACACAGGACCGAAGCCCACATGTGCCGCGTTCGCCCAAGGAAATTGCCGATAGCGCGATTGCAGCGGCGAAGGCCGGGGCTGCCGTGGTGCATTGCCATGTGCGCGATCCGGAAACGGGCACACCCAGCAGAGACTTGAAGTATTACCGTGAAGTGACGGAACGCATTCGCGACAGCGAAACCGATGTGGTTCTGAACCTGACGGCGGGCATGGGCGGCGATATCGTCTTTGGGTCTTCTGACAAGCCTTTCCCGGTATCTGATGCCACCGACATGATCGGCGCAGAGGAACGCGTCGCCCATATTGCAGACTGCCTTCCAGAAATTTGTACACTGGATTGCGGCACGATGAATTTCGCGGAAGCCGATTACGTGATGACCAACACGCCGGGTATGCTGACAGCCATGGGTACCATGATGACCGGTTTTGGCGTGAAGCCCGAGATCGAAGCGTTTGATACAGGCCATCTTTGGTATGCAAAACAACTGGTTGAGGATGGGGTTCTTGAGAGCCCCGCCTTGGTGCAGCTGTGCATGGGGGTGCCATGGGGGGCACCGGATGATCTGAATACGTTCATGGCAATGGTGAACAATGTGCCGTCTGATTGGACGTTTTCAGCCTTTGGGCTGGGCCGCAACCAGATGCCCTATGTCGCAGCCTCGGTGCTTGCCGGGGGCAATGTGCGTGTCGGGCTGGAAGACAACCTGATGCTGGATCGGGGCGTTTTGGCGACCAACGAAAGCCTGGTTACCCGCGCAGTGGAAATCATCGAGCGGTTGGGTGCGAAGGTCATCGGACCGCAGGATGTGCGCGCGAAACTGGGTTTGACCAAGCGGGCCCCCGCGTGAGGGCGCTGCTTTTGGTTCTGGTCCTGGCGGCATGCGGCGCCAGCTACCGGGATACGGATGTGCAGATCGCCTCAAAAGCGCTGTTCGATCCGGCAAGATATGCGGGCACTTGGTATGAAATCGCCCGCTTTCCGGTGCCGTTTCAAAAGGGCTGCACGAAAACCACTGCGACTTATACACCGGTAAACTCTGGTGGGTTTCAGGTGGTCAATTCTTGCCGCGTAGATGGGGTCGAAAAGCAGATCGAAGGCTTTGCAGTCTCGGACGGGCCGGGGCGTCTGAAAGTGTCTTTCGAAACAGTGCCCTTCGTCAAAGCGCCATACTGGGTGCTTTGGACCGATGAAAGCTATGAGACAGCCGTTGTCGGCGTGCCGTCGGGCCGTGCAGGGTGGATTTTGTCACGGACACCTACGATCCGGGCGGACAAACTGGCGGCCGCACGCGAAGTTCTGGATTTCAACGGTTATGATCTGAGCCAATTGGAGGCGACACAGCAATGAGCAAGATTGCAGCGATTATCGGTGGCGGGGTGATTGGTGGCGGCTGGGCTGCGCGATTTCTGCTGATGGGTTGGGATGTGCGGATCTTCGATCCCGACCCGGAGGCAGAACGAAAGATCAGCGAAGTTCTGGACAATGCACGCCGTTCGCTGCCGGGGCTTAGCGATTTGGCGATGCCTGCAGAAGGCGCGCTTAGTTTTCACGACGCGCTTCCTGATACCGTCGGTGATGCAGATTGGATCCAGGAAAGTGTTCCGGAACGCCTTGATTTAAAGCATAAAATATTCAGCGATATTCAAGCGGCGTGTCGCGTAGATGCGGTGATTGGATCGTCGACGTCTGGGTTCAAGCCATCCGAGTTGCAGGACGGATCTGCCCGGCCTGAACAAATCGTTGTCACCCATCCATTCAACCCGGTTTATCTTTTGCCGCTGGTCGAATTGGTGCCATCAGAGCGTACCGATCCCAGTATCCTGCAAAGTGCCAAGGAAATTCTGACCTCGATTGGCATGCATCCGCTGCATGTGCGCAAGGAAATCGACGCCCATATCGCGGATCGGTTTTTGGAAGCGGTCTGGCGCGAAGCGCTTTGGCTGATCAAGGATGGGATCGCCACGACTGAAGAGATTGACGATGCCATTCGCTACGGGTTCGGGCTGCGCTGGGCGCAAATGGGGTTGTTTGAAACCTACCGGATTGCGGGTGGGGAAGCCGGCATGGCGCATTTCATCGAACAGTTCGGCCCCTGTCTTGCTTGGCCCTGGACCAAGCTGATGGACGTGCCTGAACTGACCGATGATCTGGTGAAAACCATCGCCGATCAGTCCGATGTGCAGTCCGGTCAGCACTCCATCCGGCAACTGGAAAAGATCCGGGACAACAATCTTGTCGCGATCTTGCGGGCGTTGAAAGTGCAGGATTACGGTGCCGGGGCGCTGCTGAAGGCGGCTGATCAGGCGCGCAAGATCATGCCCACAGATTTCAGTGACAAGATCGTGACGGTGGCGCGCGCAGTTCCTTTGGACTGGACCGACTACAACGGTCACATGAACGAGGCGAAATATCTGCAAGCCTTTGGAGACGCGACAGATTTCTTCATGGAGCTGGTCGGGTGTGACGCTGACTACATTGCCAGCGGGCTGAGCTATTTCACCGCCGAGACCCATATCCGCCATATCGATGAGGTCCATGCGGGCACCAAGATTGAAGTGAAAACCACCTGCCTTCTGGGCGAAGGCAAGAAGATGCATTTGTTCCACGAGATGATGGAAGGCGATCGGCTTTTGGCCACCGGGGAGCATATGATGATCCATGTCAGCCTTGAGACGCGGCGTGCCTGCGTGCCGTCTGATGCGGTGGCCGACAAATTGGGGGCTATCGCGCAGGCGCATTCCTCCCTTCCGCGCCCGGACGGCATTGGTGCCGCGGTCGGTGTCCGGTGAGAGTTCTGATCACCGCAGGGGCCTCGGGCATCGGGCGCGCAATGGGCGAAGCCTTTGCAGCCCAAAACGCCGAGGTTTGGGTGACGGATGTTGATGCTGACGCGCTGTCGGCGCTTCCGCAGGATTGGACCGCGACCCAAGCTGATGCCCGCAATGAGGCTGAAATGGATGCGGTTTTTCAAAGACTTAAAAGCACGGGTGGTCTGGACGTGTTATGCGCAAATGCGGGGATTGCCGGGCCAACCGCATTGATTGAAGACGTCAAATTGGACGACTGGCAGACCTGCGTCAGCGTCAATCTGGAAGGGGCATTTCTGGCTGCCAAATATGCGGCCCCGTTGATGAAGGCGGCAGGTGCGGGTGCGATAATTTTGACCTCGTCCACCGCGGGCCAATATGGCTACCCCAACAGGGCCCCCTATGCAGCGGCGAAATGGGGGATCATCGGGTTGATGAAAACACTGGCCATGGAGTTGGGCCCGTTTGGCATCCGTGCCAATGCGATCTGCCCCGGCGCTGTCGAGGGCGCGCGGATGGAAGGTGTCCTGGCGCGCGAGGCAGCAGCAAAGAACATGACCCGAGATGCGGTCTATGAAGGCTATGCGAAAGGCACGTCCATGCGGCGTTTTGTCGAGGCCGAGGACATCGCGAATATGGCTGTATTTCTGGGATCAGACGCGGCACGGCTGGTTTCAGGACAGGTCATTGCGGTCGATGGACATACCGAAAATCCCGACCCGAAAGTTTAGCTGCAAGCCTCTGAAACACAGTCTAAAAACGGCATTGGGCGTTCGTTTTTGAACGTGCGCGAACGCTCCTGACAGGCTACTGTCACGGCATGCTGCACGGGGACATGCACAGGAAATTGGGACGCGTCGAATGGGTGACGCTGGCGGTTTTGATCGCGTGCTACGCGGTTTGGGCGCTTGCGATTTTCGTGCTCGCACCGCTGAACCTTGCCTTGGCGATTGTGGTTTGTGGCGTTGCGATTGCGCAGCACAGCTCCCTCCAGCATGAGATTATTCATGGCCATCCAACGCCATATCAGGGCCTGAATGAGGCGCTAATTTTTCCCGCGTTGATCCTGTTTATTCCATACCAGCGGTTTCGCGACACGCATTTGGCCCATCACAAGGATGCCAACCTCACGGATCCGTATGATGATCCGGAATCGAACTATCTGGATGCCGGGGCGTGGGATCGGTTGTGCATCTTCAGACGAGCACTTTTCCGGCTGAATAACACACTTCTTGGTCGCATAATCGTCGGGCCATTCATCGCGCAATATCTGTTTGTTGTCAGTGATATACGAGCCATTCGCGCAGGTGATCGTGCGGTTCTGAGGGCCTGGATGTGGCATGTGCCTGCGGTGGCGGTCGTGCTGGCGGTCGTTGTTGTCGCGCCGATGCCGGTCTGGGGCTATATCCTGGCGGCCTATTTTGGGGTTGCGGTGTTGAAGATCAGAACTTTTCTGGAGCATCAGGCCCATGAAAAATCCCGTGGCCGCACCGTCGTGATTGAGGATCGCGGACCGTTGGCCCTGCTGTTTTTGAACAACAATTACCATGTGGTTCATCACATGCACCCGACCGTGCCTTGGTATCAATTGCCAGCGCTGTTTCGGGCGCGCAAGCAGCGCTATCTCAGCTGCAATGACGGGTATTACTACGCCTCTTACTGGCAGGTAATTTCCAAACATCTTTGGCGCGCGAAAGATCCGGTGGTGCACCCGTTGTGGCGGCGCGAGGGATAGGGCTGGTCGCGCGCGTCTCGCCATGCGATGAGACGCCATGAGCCTTTGGATACCCGTCACGATTTTGGCAGCGTTTGCGCAAAATCTGCGTTTCATGCTGCAAAAGCACCTGAAAGCGACGCAGCTTTCGACCGGGGGCGCGACCTTCGCGCGGTTCCTGTTTTCCGCGCCATTGGTGATGGTCCTGATCCTGAATTATATGCAGATCACCGGGCAGGGGTGGCCCGCCTTAAACGGACGGTTCTTTGCCTTTGCGATTGCGGGGGGATTGGGCCAGATCCTGGCCACGGCCTGCGTTGTTGCCCTGTTTGCAGAGCGGAATTTTGCGGTGGGCATCGTGTTCAAGAAAACCGAAGTCGTGCAGACCGCTTTGATTGGCCTTGTGGTGCTGGGGGAAGGCTTGGGGCCGTTTGCCATTGTTGCAATTGCCATCGGATTTGTCGGGGTCTTGTGCCTGTCTGACCCGCCCAAAGGTGGCAGTATTTTCAACAAGGCGGCGGGACTTGGATTGGCCTCTGGGGCGTTGTTTGGCGTGTCGTCGATCGGCTATCGCGGGGCGTCCTTGGAACTGGTCACCGATGATGTGTTTCTGCGCGCAGGTGTCACGCTGGCGTTGGTGACGATGATGCAGACTTTTGCGATGGTGGCCTATCTAGCGCTGCGGGAACGCGGCGAGATCGCGCGCGTCGTGGGGTCTTGGCGGGTGTCGTCACTGGTAGGGATAACCTCGATGATCGGGTCATATGGCTGGTTTTTGGCGTTCTCGCTGCAAAACGCGGCCTATGTGAAGGCGTTGGGCCAGATCGAATTGGTGTTCACGTTTCTGGCGTCCTACTTCATCTTCAAAGAGCGCAGCACGATGCGCGAAATTGGTGGTATCGCGCTGATTATTCTGAGTATTCTGGTGTTGATCCTGGCGCTTTGAGACCTTGCCTCCGGCGGGAGTATTTTGGGCAAGAAGAAGCGGGCGGAGTGTGACTGGGCCCCGCCCGAATTGGTCAGACGATTGTGGCGTCAGTTGCCGCGCGCAGTTCGTCTTCGGTGACGCCCTCTGCGGTTTCAACGATCTTGAGGCCACCCTCCACCACATCAAGCACGCCCAGATTGGTGATGATCCGGTCAACGACCTTTTGGCCGGTGAGCGGCAGGGTGCATTCTTTCAACAACTTGCTGTCACCGTGTTTGGAGGTGTGGTCCATGACGACGACCACCCGGCCCACGCCTGCGACCAGATCCATCGCGCCGCCCATGCCTTTGACCAGCTTGCCCGGGATCATCCAGTTGGCCAGATCGCCGTTTTCGGCGACTTCCATCGCACCCAGGATCGCCATGGCGATCTTGCCGCCGCGGATCATGCCGAAGCTTTGAGAACTGTCGAAATACGCGGTTTGCGGCAGCTCGGTAATGGTTTGCTTGCCTGCATTGATCAGGTCGGCATCGATTTCATCTTCGGTCGGGAAGGGACCCATCCCGAGCATGCCGTTTTCCGATTGCAACGTAACCTCGATCCCGTCGGGGATGTAGTTTGACACCAGCGTTGGAATGCCGATGCCGAGGTTCACATACCAGCCATCTTGCAATTCCTGGGCCGCGCGGGCGGCCATTTGGTTGCGATCCCACATTATGCTGCCCTCACTGTGCGTTGTTCGATCCGTTTCTCATGGGGGCCTTGGATGATGCGGTGCACATAGATGCCCGGCAAGTGGATGCTGTCGGGGTCCAGTGATCCGGTTTCCACGATCTCCTCGACCTCGACCACGCAGGTTTTACCGCACATGGCAGCGGGCGGGTTGAAATTGCGGGCGGTTTTGCGGAACACCAGATTGCCGGTGGCATCGGCTTTCCAGGCTTTGATGATCGAGAGATCAGCGAAGAGGCCGGTTTCCATGATGTAGGTTTCATCCTCACCATTGGGCCCGGTGGGAAAGTCTTTGTGTTCCTTGCCCTCGGCGATCACGGTGCCGACGCCGGTTTTGGTATAAAAGCCGGGGATACCGCAGCCTGCTGACCGCATCCGCTCGGCCAGAGTGCCTTGCGGGTTGAACTCAAGCTCCAGCTCGCCCGACAGGTATTGGCGCATAAATTCCGCGTTTTCACCGACATAGGAGCTGATCATTTTCTTGACCTGGCGCGTTTGCAGCAGGATGCCGATGCCGAAATCGTCGACGCCGGCATTGTTTGAGGCAAATGTCAGGTCCTTGGTGCCCGCATCCTTGATGGCTTGCAGCAAAAGTTCTGGAATGCCGCATAGGCCGAACCCGCCTGCCGCGATGAACATGCCGTCGTGCAAAAGCCCGTCTAGGGCCTCGGCGGCATTGGAATAGACTTTCTTCATAGGATCCCCCGGAGTTGAGTTGGCAGATTTGTGACGCTCGGACCTGTCAGAGTCAACGTGCAATTCCGCACTGCAGCAAACGCTCAGAGGTCGAAATATCGCACGAGTTCGGTGATCAGTTCCTGATGCATTCGGTGCAGGCGGTCAGAGGGTTGCCTTGCGTCCAAGGTACTTGCCAACGGGTCGGGGGCGGAAATGTCGCTGCCAGAAAGCTGTTGCAGCACATGATGGCCGCAAAACGGGACATAGACTTCGGAATAGCCGCCCTCATGGACCAGAACCAGCTTGTCATCGCACAGGTCTGATGCGGTCTGCATCATTTGGTTGGTCATTTTGCGGAAGGTTTCAGCGGTGGCCATCATGCGGCTAAGCGGATCAACGGCGGCGGCATCAAAGCCGCAGGCGACGATGATCACATCGGGTTCGAACGCCTCGAGCGCCGGGATCACCAACCGTTCCATCGCGTCAAGATAGAGTGCGTGTCCGCCGCCGGGCGGCAGTGGGATGTTGAGGTTGTAGCCTTCGCCCGCACCAACCCCGCGGTCTTCCGCATCGCCTGTGTCCATTGGGTAATTGCGTTCCTGATGCAGCGAGATTGTCAGCACGTCGTCGCGGTCATAGAAAATCGCTTCTGATCCATTGCCGTGGTGGACGTCCCAGTCAACGATGGCCACGCGGGAGGTCAGGTTTTGCGCCAAAGCGGCTTCAACGGCGATGGCGATATTGGCCAGCAGGCAAAACCCGTTCGGGAAGTCTGGCAGGCAATGATGACCCGGCGGGCGAGACAGGGCATAGGCATTCTGAAGATCGCCTTCGAGCACGGAAAACAGAGCACCTTTTGCCAGACCTGCCGATGTGCAGGCGATTTCGAACCCGTCTTGCGCGAACGGCGCGCGCAGACCGATTTCCCCGCCGCCCGTGTCAGAGAGGGTTTTGAATTTCTTGAGATAGCTTTCCGGGTGGACGCGGGCCAAGTCTTCCCAGGTTGCGGGCGGGGCTGTGCGCGCGTGCAATTGATCGGTTAGACCGGTGACATCAAGCAGGTTTTTCAGGCGGCGCTTCGTTTCAGGACTGTCGGGAAAGCCCCCGGCGGTTGCGGGTTGGACAAGGCCGCCCACAGGCATGGTCAACGCGTAGTTTCCACCGGAATGCCAAAAGCAGCGTTCGTCCCAGAAAAAGCCGGTTTTGTTGACCGCACTCATGGGCGGTTGCGCAGTCGGTAACTGCCTTCGGGCAAATCCAGGGCCGCAGCAAGATCGCGGATCTGGCGCATGGAAAAGGTCACGCGTTGCAGCCGTTCGGTGACCGGATCTTCTTGTTCCAGCGTGACGCAATCGTCAAAGGCGTTAACGGCGATGTCGGCCACCAAATTGGGGCTGCCTTCGTCGATCAAGGTGACGACGGTGGCGTCAAATTCATGTTCGATGGTAAACATTCAGGCTCTCCGCTTCGTTTTCCCACCAAATCAGGGCAAGCGGAGTTTGGCAAACGTGAAAACTCGTGGCTTGGCGGCGCAGGGCAGGCGGCCTATGATGGGGCAAGAGAAGATGAGGGTACTGCAATGATGAAACATGTGGCTTTGATATGTGTGCTTGGCCTTGCCGGGTGTGAGGTTTCAACCACCCCGCCAGCGCAATCCGGACCGTCGACGGCACCAGCAACACGGGCAGCTGATTCCGGCGCACGTGTGTCGCCCGCCGCTTTTCGCCGGGTTATTCGCACCGTGGAGCCCGTGGCAGAGCGCGAATGCCGCCAGCGAACACCTGATCTGAATTGCGATTTCAAGATCGTGATTGACGAGAATCCAAACCAGCCGCCAAACGCGTTCCAAACTCTGGATGAAAATGGCCGCCCGATTATCGGGTTCACGATTGCGCTGCTAAATGATGCGCGCAATACCGATGAATTGGCGTTTGTGATGGGCCACGAGACGGCGCACCACATCTCACGGCATTTGCAGCGTCAGCGGCAATCAGCCTTGACCGGGGCTATTCTGGGCAGCATTGGCGATGCGCTTTTGGGCGTGCAAACCGGCGTGTTCCAACAGATCGGTGGCACGGTGGGCGCGCGGGTCTATTCCAAGGACAACGAATTGGAAGCCGATGCATTGGGAACCGTGATTACCAAACGCGCGGGCTACAACCCGGTTCGGGGCGCGGAATTCTTCACGCGGATCCCTGATCCCGGTGATCGTTTCTTGGGGACACACCCGCCCAACGCACAGCGTATCGAAACCGTCCGGCGGGTAAATTCACAGCTTTAACAGCGGTTTAGCTTCGGGGCATTTCCAAAGTAACCGTGCGGGAGCCCTTGGTGTAGCGCAATGCGCCTTCGCCAATGGCGGCCACGCGTCCGCCGTCGATACGGTCCCCGACCGACACTTTTTTGAACCGTCCATTGGGCATACGCACCAATGCGCGACGGTTTGAGGTCGGACCAAAAACACCCACCAATGCGACACGCCCCAGGCTCAGCGCGTTGTTATCTGTTGCCGCGCGCGCCACGGAGGCACGGGTTGTCCCGGATGGTCTTGCGCGGCTGTTGCGCGCCACGGCAGGACCGGTTGCACCGATTGCGGCAGTTGATGCGGCGGCTGCGGGATTGCTGCGATCAGGCGCTTCGCGCACCGCGCGGGCGACGATCTGATCAATGTTGGAGGGTCGTGCGCGGGGTGTGACAGACGATGCGACGGCGAATCTCGTGCCTTGATCTGCTTGCCCTTCGGTGCTGGCTTCGGCCAGAGCGCGGGCGATGGCTTCGGCGCGCGATTGTGCGGATTCTGGTCTGACCGCCGGTCGGATCGCTGCAAGTTCATTGCGGGTCAGGCCGCCAAATGTGGAGCGTTCGTTGGCCTCGCTCAGCCCGCTGGGCCGTGGCGCGGGGCGAATGCCAGCCAGTCTGGTGTTGGCTTCTGGTTCGGCCTGTACCGGCGCGCTGCCCGGACGGGGTCCGGTGACCTTGCTGGGCGGTCCTTCGAATATTCGAATGCCATCGGCGTTCAACGCACCATCAGGTGTTGGCCGGACCAAGCCGTCTGGACCCAGATCAAACACCGTATCTGAAGGCGGGGGCGGCAACAGGGCATCGATGATGCCGCCTTCGTCGGTTGTATACGCTTGCAGGGCCGGGGCGTCTTCAAAGGCGAGGCCCGGATCCAGCGACGCAATATAAAGATTGTCGAGCGTACCGGGGCTGACAGCCAGCCCCAGTTCCGGCGATCTTTGCCAGATCCCGGTCAGAACATATGCATTTTCGGCTTCGCTTTCGGTAAGGGGTTCGGGAAGCGCGGGGGCGGTTTCCTGTACCACGTCGACGGGGGCGCCAGCTTCCGGGGTGGTGGCGTCCAGATCAAGCGGCGCAACTTCAGAGAGTTCCGGAGCATCCGCCGGTACGGAGGCAAGTGCCTCTTCCAGCGAGACGGAGTTTTCCTGACGCGTGACCAAGAATGCGTCCAGCCAACCGCTGGAATAGGCTGTCACCAAACCCGCGAGGAGGAAGATAAACAGCGCCGCGACAAGGCGCAAAACAACCGGGGACGTCTGTGTCACAGGTGTTGCGAACCCTTTGATCGGTTCTGCGAGTTTGTCTTTGGACGCCAGTGGCTGCGTAGGTTTTGCTGGTTTTGGTGTGGTTTTCGGGGCCGAGCTTGCCCGCATCGCCGGGCTTGGCTTTTTTGGCTTTGGGGCAGATGGCTTGGCCGCTGGCATCGTTGGAACAGCAATCCGGGGCTGCACGCGGGCGACAGTTTTTCCGACCTCTTCCAGCGGATCGCCGGAGGAATAGCGCCGGTTGGTGGTAAAGCCAGTTGCAGGCGCAAGGGCGCTTTCAGCCTCTGCCGGTACGCGGGCGGGTTCCGGGGGTGCGGTGACGTCTTCGGTGACGGTTTCTTGAAAAGCCGTTTGCGCAAGCGCGGGCTCTTCCGCTTCGACGTCCTGCGGGATCGGGTCTGCGGCAGGGGCAAGCTCTGCCGCGAAACGGGTCGGACCCAAGTCAGGTGGACCGCCAAAATTGTCCGGCGACGGGCGCGCGGTAAAGCGAACCATGTTCAGCCCGTAAGGCCCGACAAAGTCTTCCGCTTCCGTCAAAGTTTCGCGCGCAACAGCAACGACGCGCACATCTTCGCCGCTTTCGTCGATGTCATAACGAATCTCGTCGATCCGGTAGGGCGTCAGTTCTTCCAAGGCGCGCGGGACTTCCCGGGCCGCGTCGCTGTCGACTTTCAGTGTTGCATATAAAAGCTGCGATGGCGGCAGAATTACCTCGGTCCGGAAATCTTCCCCGGCAAGGTCTGTTGCAATTTGGCGCAGCTCTTTCAGGCGGTCCGACAGGTCCGGGGCGTCCAGATCAACCTCGCTGACAGGATTCCACGGATCCTCGGGGGTGTCCCGATGAAGCAGGACAATCCCGTCCTCAGAAAGATCCAACGCGAAATTTGGTGTCATAGTTTGTCGTTTCAGCCCGTTTCAAACGATGGCGGTGTCGGTTTGACCGCTCTTGTTTCCACCCACCTTGTCTTATCGTAAATCCATACCCTTATAAAGGAGAAGTCGTTAACACTTTTCTCCGCCATTTTGGTGGCGTCTATGTGTTAAGCTGCAGAAAATTGAAAAAAGCGAGGATTTCGAGATGAGATTGTCAATTTCCGGTTTGGTCATAGGCGCGTTGCTGGCCTTTGGTAGCGCGGCTGTTGCTGCAGAAAACATGCGTCAGATCGTGGTATCTGGGGAAGGCCAAGTGGCCGCAGCACCTGATCTGGCGACAATCTCGCTTGGTGTGACGCAAGAGGCCAAGACCGCGGCTGAAGCGTTGGATGCGGTTTCAAACGCAACGCGGGGCGTGCTGGCGCGTCTGAAAGAGTTGGCAATTGCTGACCGGGACATGCAGACCAGCCAACTGACGCTTAACCCGAAATGGACGTATCGCAAGGTGAACAACCGCGAATACAACGAAATTACCGGCTATACCGCGTCGAACATGGTGACGGTCAAGGTGCGGGATCTTGGATCACTGGGGACCGTGCTTGATGGCGTTGTGCGAAGTGGGGCCAATAATTTCAATGGGTTGCGCTTTGGGTTTGATGATCCACAAACGCTGGAAGATGACGCCCGCAAAGCGGCGGTGAAAGACGCATTGCGCAAGGCGTCGCAATTGGCCGAAGCGGCTGGCGTCACCTTGGGACCAATTCAGAACATCAGCGAGTCTGGGGGGCGTGCGAGTCCTGTGGCGATGGCCGAATCGCGCATGGCGATGGACAGCGCAGTGCCGATTGCAGAGGGCGAACTGAGCCTGACATCGCGTGTGTCTGTGGTCTTCAGCATCGCTGACTGAAAGCTGCCCCGGCCATTGACCGGGGCACTTTGATTTTACGCCGTCGCTTTTGCCAGGGCCTGATCAAGATCTGCGATCAGGTCGTTGGCGTCTTCGGTTCCGATTGAAACTCGCACGATGTTCGGGCCAGCCCCCGCCGCTTCCTGCTGTTCGGCAGTCAATTGGCGGTGTGTCGTTGACGCTGAGTGGATGATCAGCGAGCGGGTGTCGCCCAGGTTGGCCACATGGCTGAAGATTTCCAGACTGTCGACCAGCTTGATGCAGGCGTCATAGCCGCCTTTGACTGCAAAGGTGAACAGGCCACCTGCACCTTTCGGGCAGACTTTTGCAACGCGGTCGAAATAGGGGGATGACTTCAGTCCGGCATAGGTGACGTAGTCGATCCGGTCGTCTTTTTCCAACCAGGCCGCAATCTTTTCGGCGTTTTCGACGTGACGCTCCATCCGCAGTGACAGGGTCTCGATCCCCATCAATGTGTAATGCGCCGCTTGTGGGTTCATGGTCATGCCAAGATCGCGCAGACCAATAGCGATGCCGTGGAATGTGAACGCCAGCGGGCCAAAGGTTTCTGCGAATTTGAGGCCGTGATAGGCGGGCTCAGGCTCGCTCATGGAGGGAAATTTGCCGGACGCGGCCCAGTCAAACTTGCCGGAATCAACCACGCAACCACCAGTGACAGTACCGTTGCCGGTCAGGTATTTCGTGGTCGAATGCACCACCAGCGTGGCCCCGTGTTCGATTGGGCGGCACAGATACGGCGTGGCGGAGGTGTTGTCGATGATCAGCGGGATGCCGGCCGCATCTGCAATGTCGGCGATGGCGCGCACATCCATGATATAGCCGCCCGGGTTGGCAATGGCTTCGCCGAATACCGCGCGGGTGTCGTCATCAATGGCGGCTTTCACGGCCTCTTCATCATCGAAATCGACGAATTTCGCGGACCAGCCGAAGCGTTTGATGGTTTGGCTGAACTGCGTGACCGTCCCGCCGTAAAGCCGGGTGGAGGCCACGACGTTGCAGCCCGGTTGCATCAGCGGAAACAGCGCCATGATCTGTGCTGCGTGCCCTGACGAACAACAAACCGCGCCAACGCCGCCTTCCAGCGTCGCGATCCGTTCCTGCAAGACAGCCACGGTCGGGTTGGTCAGGCGGGAATAAATGTAGCCAACCTCTTGCAGGTTGAACAAGGCGGCGGCGTGTTCGGCATCGCGAAAAACATAGGCGGTAGACTGGTAGATTGGCGTCTGACGCGCACCTGTCGCCGGGTCGGGATTTGCGCCCGCATGGATTTGCAAAGTGTCGAAGCCGTAGCTTTCTGTGTCGGACATTCGGAATGTACCCCCAAGTTGAAATTTGAGGGCACAGTAGAATAGTGCGGGGGTGGCGACAATCCCGCACCTGACCTTGGGTTAGCTGGATTTAGTATCCCATTCCGCTGTCTTCATTGGAATCTGCGTTGGCCCGCGCCAAGGCACCTCGGCAACTTTCAGGGGTGGCGTCGCCACAGCTGATCACCCGGCCATCGGTTTCAATGGCCCATCCCAAGGACGATCTGCCACTGGGGTAGAAAACCCGGTTCTGACGCACAACATAGGTCTCCCCATCGATCTCGACGGAGGTGTCGGCGAGGCGCTCCTTGCCGCTTGGGCTTTCATAATCTGGAAGGCTTGAACTGGGATCTGTTGAACATTGGGTCATTCCGGCGATCAAAGCAGTGCCAAGCACCATAGCGAGTTTCATTTCACTTCCCCTTTTAAAATTGCGCAGACTGCGCATAAACAAATTGAACAACATGCGTTGTGGGAAAATCAGCGTCAGGGACGTCCGCCAAAATGGCAGTTTTCGATCCCTCGTTTTCTTGACTGATATGCCCCACGCCTCACATCAATCGCACCGCGATACCTTGAGCGTAGCGAAAAAACCGGGAAACACCAAATGCTGACACCTTTTCACATCGCCTATCACGTCTCGGATCTTGCGGCTGCGCGGGAGTTCTATGGTGAAATTCTCGGTTGTGCCGAAGGGCGGTCCACCGAAACTTGGGTGGATTTCAGCTTCTTCGGTCACCAGATTTCGCTGCATCTGGGCAAACCTTTTGAGACGACGAATACAGGCAAAGTCGGTGATCATATGGTTCCGATGCCGCATCTTGGGCTGGTGCTTGGATATGATGAGTGGCGCAAGGTTGCGGACCGTCTTGAGGGTGCCGGAACAGAATGGGTGCTTGCCCCGTCGGTTCGGTTCGAAGGAGAA
This sequence comes from uncultured Litoreibacter sp., assembly GCA_947493265.1. Taxonomy (GTDB): domain Bacteria; phylum Pseudomonadota; class Alphaproteobacteria; order Rhodobacterales; family Rhodobacteraceae; genus Litoreibacter. The sequence continues at coordinate 224,903 of CANLQL010000002.1, forward strand.
CCCGGTGAGCAATGGACGATGTTCTTCCGCGACCCATCCGGAAATCCTCTTGAAATCAAGGGGTTCAAGGACATGGACGCTGTGTTCGCGCATTAACCATGACTGCGCATTAACCTTAACAGGGAAATTTTCGGCGAAAAAAGACCGATCACCGGACCACCAGAACTTTGTGTATTGATTGGTTTCGACCAGCCGCTAAGGTCGCCGTCAGTTTATGGGGGGTGATCTGTGCCAAAACATATTTTGTTCGTTTGTCTTGGCAATATCTGCCGCTCCCCCCTGGCGCAGGGAATTGCGCAGTCGCGTGCCGCAGAGCTTGGTTTGCCCCTGATCTTTGACAGCGCGGGAACAGGGGCCTGGCACGCCGGAGAACAGCCTGATCCAAGAGCAATTGTTGCAGCCAGAACGCGTGGGTACGAGATTTCAGAACAACGCGCACGGCGGGTCAGTCCGCATGATTTCGCAGATTTCGACATGATCATCGCGATGGATCAGAACAACCTTTCTGACCTGCAGGAGATGAAGCCGCCCAATAGCAAAGCGCAGCTTCATCTGATGACCGAATTTCTGGAGGGCAGAAGTGCCAGAGACATCGCTGATCCGTATTATTCGGGCCGCTTCATGCCGGTTATCGATCAGCTGGAAACGGCAACCGCTGGATTGCTGGCTCAGTTCCGCGAACCGGCGCAATAGCGCTGCGCCGTTTGGCCGAAGGATTTGTAGCGCTTCCAGAACGCTTCATATCGGCGCGCATCTGACTGGCGAATTTCCTGTGCTCTGGCAGGGTCTTTGAAGAACGACGCGGCCAGTTTTTGATCGGTCTTGCGCAATGTCTGGTCGGCGACATCCTGAATGCATCCGCATAACGCCCGCGATGCCGTCGCCCGGTCCGCCTTGAGGCAAGCCCGTTCGATTTGGTTGGCGTGGCCCGGTGTCGTTGCACCGATCAGCAAAATCGTCACGACTAGTCCCAAATAGCGGTGCTGCACGGTTTGCTCCTGCATGATTGCGTTCTGAAATCATGGCGAACCAAAGGTTAAAAAACAATGTGCAATTTGCGAGCTGACGCGATTGTCAGCGGGTCACTATGTGGAAAAACTCAACCGTTTTTTCCTGCACCATCGGGGTCACCGCGTCATTGAACGGGCCGTAATAGGGAGCGTTCAGATGCGCCTCAAAGGCGGCGCGCGCGGTGTATTTTTCATACAGATAGATCAGGTTTTCGTCCTCAGTTGACCGGCAGACGTCAAATTGCAGGCAATCAGGTTCGTGCTTGAGGCTGTTCTCAGCCTGCTGCGCGATAAGCGGCAGGAACTCTTGCAGGTGGTCTGGTTTGATCTGGAAATGAACGGCGACAATATACATGCGTTTGGCCTTTAGCTTTGCGAAACAGGGAGTTTGGTTCGGGATTTGTCGGATTGATAGGCCGCACGCTCAATACGCAGCACCTCAAGATATTCAGCGGCGAGGTTTTCGGGCTGTGTGCCGGATTGGATTGCGTGGGCGACATGACGGCAGAGCGCTTCGACACAGCCGCCGCCGAACCGGGTGTCATCCACCGGCTCTGACAGCGTGATACTGGTCCAGGTCTGATCGCCAAACGCGCGGAACGTTAGCTGGCCAGTTCCGTCAAGGCGAAGCGTCCCGCCTTCACCTTCCAATTCAAATTCACCCATCGTGCGGCGGGGCTGGTCGGTTTGATGATCTGACAGCCGGTTGCCATCAAGAATGCTTTGCGCACCGGAAGCATGATCCAGAACTAAAAGGCCCGCATCTTCGCCGGCAATTGCCGGGTTTAGACGGCGCAGGTCGGCATAAACGTCGGTGACCGGACCCAAAAGCCAGCGAAACAGGTCGATGAAATGCACACCGGTTTCATGGATCAGCAGCTTTGGCATGGTCTGAAACGCGGGCTGGCGGGACAGATACGCGTCCGCGCCGCGGCCATCCCCGGGCCTGAGCGCAAAATATGCGCGGTAGATCTGGCCCATTTGACCGGTTTCAAGGAACGTCTTCACCGTGCGATACCAAGGTTGAAAACGGAAGTTTTCGTGGATCACGATGGGCACATCTTTGGTCTTGGCTTCCGCGGTGATTTGCGTGGCTTCCTCCAGATCGACGCAGAACGGTTTTTGGCAAATCAGCGTCCGGCCTTTTTGAAGGCTGAGGCGCACCAGTGCTGCATGGGCCGGGGGCGGTGTCACGATATCGACGATATCCGGCTTGCAGGTCTCCAACATCGCCGCGACATCATCAAAGGTCTGGACGCCGAATTCCTGTTCTGCCCAAGCCCGCCTGTCGGGCGAAAGGTCAGATACGCCGACAATCTGGGTGGTGTCGATCTTTTGCCACGCCTCAAGATGGAACTGGCTGAAGTAGCCCAGACCGATCACACAAACGCGGAGATCTGCCATTTCAAGTGGCCTTCAGGTGCGCGAGAACCGCGTTGGTTACCGCGTTCGTGCCCATATCGCCGCCAAATTCCATCGGGCGCAGATCATTGGCGGCAAACCCGTCCTCCACCGCCTTCTCAATCAAAGCGCCCGCTTTGGCGAATTTTTGGTTGGCGGTTTTCTCTGCCAGATAGTCCAGCATCAACGCCCCGCTAAGGATCGCAGCTAATGGATTGGCCTTGTCTTGTCCCATAATATCCGGGGCGCTGCCATGGGCGGGTTGGAACAGGCCGTGGTTGTCCCCGATCTCGCCACAAGCGGCCATACCCATGCCACCGACGAGCCCGCCCGCGAGGTCCGACAATATGTCGCCAAACATGTTTTCCATGACCATAACGTCGAACTCCCAAGGCTTTCGCACCAGATCCAGCGCCTGAGCGTCGACATAGTTGTAGCCGGTTTCGACATCGGGGTAGGCGGGTGCGACCTCGTCGTAGATTTTGCGGAAAAACGCCATAGAACGGAACACATTGGCCTTGTCGACACAGGTGAACCGCCCGGGTTTGCCCCGCGCCTTGCGCCGCTGCGCCAGCTTGAAGCCGAAGTGATGCAGCTTTTCGGTGGTGTCGCGGCTGATCAGGAGGGTATCGCGCACTTCACTATCGCCTTTGATTTCAGAGCGGTTGTGCACGGCGGCGGAATAAAACAGCCCTTCGGTAGATTCGCGCAGGATGATCAAGTCAATGCTTGCCGCGCGTGGATCGGCCAGACGTTGTGGCGCATTTGGGTAGGCTTTCACCGGGCGGATGCCTGCGTAAAGCCCGAATTTGTCGCGCAATCGCAGATGCGGCGAAATTTCGGTGCCGTCCGGATGCCGGATAGAAGGAAGGCCGATTGCGCCCAAAAAGATCGCGTCCGCGGCACCTGCGCGGTCTTCGCCGCCCGGTTCGATATCCTTGCCGGTTTGCGCAAAATAAGCCGCGCCCGCGTCGATCTCATCAATGTCAAAGCCGCAATCGCCGATGATCGTCATTGCCGCATTGACTACCTGCATGGCGGCGTCTGCCACATCGATGCCGATGCCATCCCCGCGGATCAAGGCAACTGTTGTCGCGGTTGTCATATGGGTCGTCCCTCCTGCGGAAGCGGTTTTGAGCCCTTTGCTGGGCCTTTCCTCTTCCGGAATTTATGTATACATTATTTGAAGCAAGTCTTGACCGTTGTAAATAACTAACCACAGTGATGGCGGGCAGGATGGGGCAAAACCCCGGATTGAAACGAAAAAACAACAAGGGCGATGGGCCGGAATGAGCGATCTTTGGCAAGTCTACGCGGTGAAATACGCGGATCGAAACCAGCGTACGCGGGCCGACAGCTTCATTTTCGATGATCACAAATCGGCCCAACATGGGATGGACTACTTTGTCTGGGTGCTGAGGAACGGGACCCGCGAGATTGTTGTTGATACGGGCTATGATGCGTCGGAAGCGGCGCAGCGCGACCGGCCGATCTTGCGCGACCCTGCGGTTGCAGTTGGTGCGCTTGGCGTCGCGGCAGAAACGGTCGACACGGTGATCATAACCCATTTGCACTACGACCATGCCGGTGCCTTGGACCGCTATCCCAACGCAAAATTCCACCTGCAAGCGGCCGAGATGGCCTATGCAACCGGCCCGTGCATGTGTCACCCGGTCTTACAGATGCCGTTCACCGCAAACCATGTTTGCGACATGGTGCGCCATGTCTATTCAGGTCGGGTCATCTTTCATGATGGGTCCGGGGAAGTGGCCCCCGGCGTGCGGGTTCATTGTGTGGGTGGACATTCGCGCGGATTGCAGGTTGTCGAAGTTGATACCGAGCACGGCCCGCTTTGCCTGGCGTCCGATGCGGCGCATTACTACGAAAATTTCATGGCCGGGAAGCCGTTTCCAATCGTGGAGAACCTGGAAAACATGCTCAGCGGTTTTGACACGATCCGGGCGCTTGGCCGGACGGATGCGCGGGTCATTCCCGGACATGATCCGATTGTCGCAAAACTGTTTGCGCCGGTTGAGAATGTCGATTTCGCGTGGCGGTTGGACACCGGGCCCGTTGGCTCGTTCAACCCATTGGAAGGTCAGGGTTAAGTTATGCTTCTTGGATGTATCGGCGACGATTTTACGGGCTCCAGCGACCTTGCCAACACGCTGTCAAAACAGGGAATGCGCGTGGTGCAATATACCGGCGTGCCGACCGAGGCTGCGTCTGATGATGTGGAAGCGAGCGTGGTTGCACTGAAATCGCGGTCGATTGATCCGGCTGCGGCAGTTGCGCAATCCTTGGACGCGCTGGCATGGTTGCAGGCGCAGGGTTGCACGCAGTTCTTCTTCAAATATTGCTCCACCTTTGATTCAACTGCGGATGGCAATATCGGGCCGGTTGCCGACGCCTTGGCGGAGGCTCTGGACGCCCATCAGGTAATCTTTTGCCCGGCTTTTCCGGGCACAGGACGCTCCATCTATCAGGGGCATTTGTTTGTGAACGACGTGTTGTTGAACGCCTCTGGGATGCAGAACCATCCGCTGACGCCAATGACAGATCCCGACATCCGAAGGTGGCTGAAGCCACAGACGAAACATCGCGTCGGACATGTGGCGGCGCGCGATGTGTTGCAAGGTGCCGACGCGATCCGGGCAGGTCTTCAGACCCAGCATGAGGCCGGTCACAGGCATATCGTCGTCGATGCATTGCAGGATGCGGACCTGCTTGAGATTGGGAAGGCTGTCGCGGATTTACCATTAATAACAGGTGGTTCTGGCGTTGCTCTGGGCCTGCCGGATAATTTCAAAGCGCGCGGGCAGATCAAAGGGACAGCTGGCGCATGGGCTGGCCAGAACGGGCCTTGTGTGGCGCTGTCAGGGTCGTGTTCGGTCGCAACGCGCGCGCAGGTTGAGCAACATTTGCAGACAAATCCAGGCTTCGAAGTTGTGGCTGCCGAGGTCATCGGTGGGCGTCTCACCGCGCAGGACGCGGCGGATTGGGCGGTGCAACAATCTGGGGTGCCGCTGATTTATTCCTCTGCCGATCCGCAAGTTGTGCGGGCTGTTCAGGATGAATTCGGTCGCGACCGCGCAGCAGAGGCGATTGAGGGCTTCTTTGCCGAGACTGCCCGCGCCTTGGTGGCCCAAGGCGTGACACGGCTGTTGACGGCAGGGGGCGAAACATCGGGGGCCGTTGTGGAGGGGTTGAAATTGCAAACGCTTGAGATCGGCCCGGAGATTGACCCCGGCGTGCCCGCGTTGCGCGCAGGACCTGACTTGGTCATCGCGCTCAAATCCGGGAACTTTGGTGCGCCAGATTTCTTTGAGAAAGCTGCCGGTATTCTGGAGGGGACATCGTGAGTGCCGAGGCGCGGTTGCGCGACCAGATTTGCCTTCTGGCCAAGTCGATGTTTGAGCGCGGTCTGACAGGTGGCAGCACTGGCAACATTTCGGCGCGGACAGAGGATGGCGGCTTGCTGGTTTCGCCCACAGGCACCAGTTTTGGCAGGCTTGATCCCGGGCGGCTCAGCCGGTTTGACGCACGCGGGAAGCTGATTGATGGGGACGCACCGACCAAGGAAATGCCGCTGCATTCTGCGTTTTATGACACGCGCAGCACGGCGGGGGCGGTGGTTCACCTGCATTCATGCCACGCGGTTGCGTGGTCGTTGATGCCCGATGTTGATCCGGACAACTTTCTGCCACCCCTGACGCCCTATGCGATCATGAAATTGGGCAAGGTTCAGATGCTGCCGTTTTTCCGACCCGGCGATCCGGCGATGGGACAGGCGGTGCGTGGATTGGCGGGCAAAAGGTCCGCCGTCATGCTGGCCAACCATGGACCGGTCGTGGCAGGCAAAGATGTCGAGGCGGCGTGCAATGCCATTGAAGAGCTGGAAGACACCGCGCGCCTTGCGATGATGATGCGTGGCTATCAGGCGCGCCAGTTAACGCCCGCGCAGATCACCGATATTGTGACGCAGTTTGACGTCGATTGGGACTAGGCTGCTGGGCCCTCAAAGCTGACGCCGATGCTTTCCACATCCGGGTAGACATCGGGTTTGCGCGATGAAACACGGGCCCACGTCACGTTTGAATTCAGCAGAATATTTGCGTGGATTTTCTGGATCAGCTCTTCCTGGGTGTCGATCCGGGTGCCGCTGAACGTGCGGATGAAAGCCACCACCGCATCATAGTCGAACATGTCGCTTTCCGAGCCGTCGACCCCATCCACCTTGATCGTCGCGCTGATCAGCACCCGTTGCTGCGCGTCCTTTTCAAACTGGTGAATGCCCAGAAACATCTGCAATTCCTGATCGACAAGTTCTATGGTGAAGCTACTCAAACTCGACCCCTTCCTTGATGTAAAACGCCACGTCGCGGGGCAGCGAAAACAGGTTTTGACCCCCGTCCACGGTGATCACCTGATTGTTCATAGACCGGTTTTTCCACAAAAACATCGCGGTGTCGCAAATATCTTTCGGAAAGACACGGCGTTCCAACGGGTTGACCCTGCTGGATTTTTCAAAGTTTTCCTGGGTTTGCTTGCCACTGATCAAGGTAATGGAGGGCGCAATGCCGCAAACGCGCGGCTGGCCGTCATAGCGCATCGCCAGCATTTCCGTGGCCAGCGCCAGTCCCATTTTTGACAGCGTGTAGGAAAAGAAGTCCGGGTTCATCGCGTACATCTTGTTGTCGAGCATGTTGAGAATGAAACGATCTTCAAACGCCTCTGGCTGCTGGGCAAACAGGTCGGCAAAGATCAGTGGGGCTTTCAGGTTGACCATCATGTTGAGGTCAAAATGTTCTTCGGTGATGTTTTCAATATCATCATTCACAAAGGTCGACGCGTTGTTGATCAGAACTGAAATCGGCCCCACAGCGGCGCGTGCCTTGGCAAATATCTGCTCCACATCGGCGCGTGACGTCAGCCCGCCTTGCACGATCTCACACGTGCCGCCGTCTTCCCTGATGGTCTTTTGCAACGCCTCAGCATCGGTTGCAGAACTGTTATAATGCACCACGACATGCGCGCCGTCTTTTGCGAAACGTTTGGCGAATTCTGCGCCCAGCCTTTTGGCGGCCCCTGTGATCAGAACGTTAGGCACTTGGCTTTTCTTCCCGAAACATATCTGCGTTTTCCTGCATGAAAGCCCGGATCATAAACATCAAATCCTGGGCGAAAAATACCTTTTCAGACGGGCTCCAGACAAGATCGTCCGCGACGCGTGTGGTCGCCACGACAACGATATAGTCCTTCCCGTCAACGGTACGGGTCAAAAATTCCTGATTGAACCGATACGCGATTGTGCCGCCGCCCTCGGATGAGCCGGCCTCGATCGCATCGGCTTGCAGCTTTTCAACCTCCAGCGAATGGGGGAATTGCTTTCTGAGAAACTCGGGCAGGGTGACGGTCGCACCGGCCTCTTCCATTTTTCGAAGCAGGCTTTCGCGCGGAAAGACGATGTTGAGATTGACGCGTTTGACGTTCAACTCCACCCGCATCCTGAGATACAGGTCTTCCTCTTTGCGTGGCACGGTAATGCGATAATCAGCGTAGCAGCGGCCTTTCGTGTGAAACAGCTGGATCGCTGCGAGATCGCTTTCGGCCGTTTTGGGGGATCGCCGGATTTTGCGGAAGTCTTTGAACTTAGGGGCTTCTTCGGGAATGAACTGTAAGTGGTAGGGAATCGTGTCGCGCAGGATATGTTCTGTGCGTCGGATAATCGATTGATCCCCGATTGCACCACCTCCTAGCACAATCGCGATGATCAGGATCGGAAAGACGACCGCCAGCAGGATCGCTGCGGCATCGACCCAAGTGTCACGGGCAGGGTTAAACAGCGCTTCATAAAGCAGGTATCCCGACAGCCCAACGACCGCGATCACAAGTGCCAGGATCAGAAGCCGCGCCCACCAAGGGATGTAGATTATCTGGATTTGGTTAAACGTGTTCATTAAGAATTACCGCTTAGTCGTTTTTCAATTGCTTTTGCCGCATAGACGCCATCGGCCAACGCGGTTGCCACGCAAGGAACCGGCCCGGTGTTCACATCGCCAATTGCGAAAAGGTTTCTGACCGAGGTTTCCATATGTTCGTCGGTGATGAAATGGCCCAACGCGTCCCGCTCTGCGGTGATGTTTTCTGGCACAACTGGTTGCCAGCCATAGCACACGACCAGTACGTCGAACTCAAATTCAGGCGCATTGGTTGGGCGGACTTTTCCGTCGGTGACTGTGTAATTGGTGGCGAACCGCTGGGTTTGCGGGATCTCGGCCCATAGCTGTGGACGGGCCCGCACGGTTCTTGCGAAAACGCCGATTTCTGCCGCGCCCATTTCGGTGACGGTCGCGTGGGCTTCACACGCAGCGTCGCCGCCCCCGAGGATCGCGACCCTTTTGCCCTGATAGTGACCGCTGGCCACATCCACCAGTCCGATGCGGGTGGTGTCACTGCGAACGAACCCTCCAGTGACCTCGCGAGTGCCGGTTGCAATAACGCATGTGCGGGTGCGAAAATTCTTCTGTTCTGTCGCGACAAGAAAGTCGCCGCTGTCGGGATCGACGGTGACCGAATTGCAGCGATCAAACAGGATTTCGCATCCCTGATCTTTGAGGTTTGCCGCAATATTTCGCGCCACGTCCTGCGCGCGGGTTGTCGCCTGAACCGCTGAAAGCCAAGAATTGGTATAGGGGGAACGGTTTTGCAACCCGCCGATCTTGTCTTGCTCAATCAGGCGGCAATTCAAGCCCAGCTTGGTCATCCAAAGCGTGCATTGTGCGCCAGCTGGCCCGCCGCCGATCACGATTGAATCAAAGACCGAATTCTCTTTCATGCATGATGCTTAGCAAAATAATTTTCAGATGTCCGGTTCTTTTGGGGACCAATCGCGGCCTCGCTACAACTGGGCGCGTCGCCTGTGGAAGGTCAGGGGTCGCAGAGCACCTTGAAGGCGGGATTTTTTCGCCCTAGGAGTATTTGGTCATGTGCTCAGGGAGGGGTCAGAATGCAGAAAACCGTTGTGAACAGCTGGAACGAATGGGATCCGCTGAAGCATGTGATCGTTGGGCGGGCGGATGACTGCCATATCCCCCCGGAAGAACCTGCGTTGGACGCCAAAGTTCCTGAAGACAGCGACATGCGTGGCCAATGGGGCCGCCGCCCGCAAGAGACGATCGACCGGGCAAATGAGCTGCTTGATAATTTCGCGGCGCAGTTGGAAGCGCGCGGCGTGCGCGTGGATCGGCCGACTTCCATTGATCACTCACTGCCTGCCACGACGCCGGACTTTCATACCGAAAGCCAGTTTGGCTGTATGCCGCCACGCGATGTGCTGCTGACGGTCGGCTCCGAGATGCTGGAAGCCACGATGTCCTATCGGTGTCGTTGGTTCGAATATCTGAACTACCGCCCTTTGATGCAGAAGTATTTCGATGAAGATCCGAATTTCCGTCATGAAAGCGCACCAAAGCCGCGGTTGACCGATGAGGATTACCATCCAGATTACCTCAGCGATAAGATCGGCGTTGAGAAGCGGCTGAAATGGGCCGCGGAAAAATTCTTTGTCACGACCGAAGAAGAGCCGCTTTTTGATGCCGCAGACGTCTTGCGGTTTGGTCGCGATCTGGTTGTGCAACACGGCTTTACGACCAATCTGAAGGGGATTGAGTGGTTGCGGCGCCATTTCCCCGATCACCGGGTTCACACGGTTAATTTTCCGGGCGACCCTTATCCGATCCATATCGACGCGACCTTCACGCCGTTGCGCCCTGGTCTGATCCTCAATAATCCGCAGCGCCGTTTGCCAGAGGATCAGCGCGGTATGTTTGAGCGTAACGGCTGGGAAATCGTAGATGCGGCGCAGCCAGCCCACAACGCGCCGCCCCCGCTATGTTATTCGTCAACATGGCTGAGCATGAACGTCCTTGTCCTTGATCCCAAGACGGTTTGTGTCGAGAAATCAGAGGTTTATCAGGCCGAACAGATGGACAAGCTTGGCATGAACGTGGTCGAGGTTGAATTGCGGGATGCCTACGCCTTCGGTGGCGGGCTGCATTGCTGCACCGCTGACGTTTACCGCGAAGGTGTTTGCGAGGACTACTTCCCGAAGATGTAGGCTACGCGTCTTCGCCCTTGTTGATATGTTGCTGCGACCACCGGTTGAGCCAAGCGAGACCGGCCAGTGACAGACCAAGGGCGAGGAACGAAAACACACGCGTCAAGCCATCAAGACCAGAGGCATCGATCAGGAATACCTTCAGGGTGGCAAGGCCGATTGCCGCAAGACCCGCGATGCGGATCGCATGGGACCTGCGCGAAATCGACAGATAGATCAGAACCGCCCCCAGAAGGATCAAGGCAACCGTGTAGCTGTAAAGCTCATAAGGATTGATGCCCTGACGCTCGGAAATATCCGCGCCAAGCCAGAAATGCCGGATCGCGAGGCTGACATAGAGTGCGGCCAAGCCCGCGCTGAGAGTATAGATCGCGATCCGAAGAATGCGGTTGAACTGGAACTTGCGGGCGATGAAAAACAGCAATCCCGCTGGCACCAGATAGGCCAAAACCAGAGAGTTGATAATCGGAGGTCCTGCGACAGGTTCATTATATCCGATGACCGGATTGAGAACAAAGCTGCTGACGAACAGCAGGAGCAGCGCGGCGACCCCAAAAATCCCGGCCAATATGGCTCGTAGCCATTTCAGGTTCGGCATTTTTTCGCGGCGATACAATTGTGAGGCCATCAGGATCAACAGAACACTGACGATCATGCCGATTTGCGCCGGTTCCTGATTTTCAAGTGCTGGCACCAGTTCGCTTAGCGCGCGGTAGGTCAGAATTCCGCAGAAGATTGCGAAATGGCTCCAGAGTGTGGATTCGACGACAGCAACCGTGGCATGGCGCTTCAAAGACACGAGTATCCTCAACGCGAAGAGCAACAGCGCGAAGATAATCAGATTTTCGAAGATCACCCGCCAGAGGCCCGCGTCTTGGTCGATCAACAGCTCTGCCCGAAGCAAAAGCAGATAGCCGACTGTTAAGGTGGTGGCTTGGACGAACAAATTGATCAGGCGCAAGTCGAAGCGCTTGTCCAGCAGGGTCGCGACGGCGACAGTGGCGGCCAATGTGATGACAAGTGCGGCATCCGTTAGGACAATGGTCGCGGCCAGTGACCACATCGCCAAAGTGCCCAGAAGTGCCAGCGCCGTGCGATGGCCGGGGGTCCCGTCTTGCTGCGCAAAGCGCTGGGCAATCACGATCTGGACCACTGCAACCGCGGCTGGGAACAAGGCCCAGGTCAAAGGGTTCATGCCAGACGGTTCGCGCCACCACAGCTCCAGAATGGCGACGGTGATGGGGGCGGCGCTCGCGGCGACGGCGGCCCAGAACAGCTTGTGCGATTTGGCTGACAAGCTGCGATAAGTCGCGCTGAGTGTCGCCAGACCACCCAAGGCGATCAGGCTGATCAATGTGGTGTTCCACGACAAACGCGCTTGATCGAGACCGCTTTGCGGGACAGGGATCTGGTCCACAACAACATGCCCGTTCAGCGGGGCCAGAACGATCAACGCAAGGAAGCTGCCTAAAGGGATTAGGGCCAATTCCTGGATGGAATAGCTGCGCCAGATGCCTGAGATCAGGACAAACATGGCGATGCACAAGGCTGCGGTTCCCCAGAATTCGGCCTCGCCGAACTCAAGCTGGAAGACCATTTGCGGGAATGTAAGTGCAATGGCCAGAATCGCGAGCCTGCTTGGAAAATCTGGTAGAACCGCGAATTTTCGGCGGATCACCTGCGAAGCGCTGGGACCGCGATGTTGTGGAAAAAGCGACCTGATGGGGATGGTGCAGGCCGCGATGGCGATAACGGTCAGGAGCGCGGCATATTCCAGCGTGCCAAGCCCTTTGGAGAACGAGAAGAACGCAGCCCCCAAGCCGCCCAGAACGGCCAGCACTGACACCCATGCCCAGCGTTTGATCGCATCGATGGCCAAGCCCGCGATGGTGACCAGTGCGATGTAGCCATAGAAGAACGCGGCATTGGGAACGTCTGCGGAATTGCCCATGATAAAGGGCGCGGCAAAGGCACCGATCAGCCCCATAGCGGCCAGCGCGGAGGTGTAGAACCAGCCAAAGACAATCGCAACGAAGGCGACGAGCAGCATCGCGGCAAAGCCAAGCCCCGGTGATATCAGCCCGTAAAGTGCATAGGCAGAATAAGCGGCACCGTTCAGCGACACGATCCCGGCAGCGGCGAAAACGCTGGGGATATAGGCGGTGCTGACGCCTTCATGATCACCAGACCGACGCCGGATAAATTCGGCAGCACCCAGCAAGACCAATCCAAACAAGGCAGCGGCGGCGACCCGCGCTGCGGGCGGTAGCAGGCCGTTTTCGATGCCGTATTGAACGAAGAATATCCCCGCCAAGCCCAAGGACGCGGCCGAGACGGCATAAAACCAGTTTTCCTTGATCCATTGAAAGAACGAGGTCGCATTTTCCTGTGTGAACACGAAAAAAGCGGGTTTGCTTCGGCGCTTTTTCGTGGGTTTTTGCGGTGGCGCGGGGGCGGGCGTCGCGGTTTTGTCCCATGGGCCGGATGCAGTTTGTGGGACTGCTGGCGATGGTGTTTGCGTCGTGGGAACACCTTGCTGAGGGTCCAACAGGCTGCCGAGACGTTCATTTTCGCGTTCCAGATTGTCGATGCGGCGGCTCAATCGGAAATAAAAGGCAATCGCTGCAATGACGAGGATGAGAAAAAGAAGGTCGGTCATCAAAATGCGTCTCCGTGGTCTGGGCGATCTTAGCAAGCGGTTTGGCCAGCTAGAACCCCAAAAGGCTGCGCTTGATGTTTGCCCATCGACGTAGGAATGTCTGCGCAGGATATAGGGAGAGATGCGCGTGGCTTATTTTCAGCAGCAGGAATGCTCACTTAGCGAGTTTTCGCAATTGGTGGAGGTCACGCTTACCCAAGTCACCGTCCCTTTGGCCGATCAGATCGAAAAGAACGTCCCGATCTACGACGTGGCCGGGCATCGAACAAAGTTGGAAGACCCAGATCAACGCAGGGCATTGATGTCAGAATGGGCGGATGTGCTGTTGTCTGGTCCGGGCGTGTTGGTGCTGCGCGGTGCTTACGCCGACACCGAAGTTCTGGACCAAGCGACCGCGATCTATGATCAGATCATTGCGGAAGAAAAGGATGCATCGGGGGGCGGGGCGGATCACTTCGCGGCCTCCGGGGCCAATGACCGCATCTGGAATTCACTGGAAAAGCTTTGCGTGGCTTCACCAGAGGTGTTCTTGCGGTATTTCTCAAACACAGCGGTTGCGGCAGTGTGTGAGGCATGGCTGGGGCCAAACTACCAGATGACGGCGCAGGTTAATTTGGTCCATCCCGGTGGGGCAGCACAGCTTGCGCACCGTGACTATCATTTGGGATTTCAAAGCGCAGATATCAGCGCCAGTTATCCCGCGCATGTGCATGATTTATCACCGGTTTTAACCTTACAAGGCGGCATTGCGCATTGCGATATCCCGGTCGAAGGCGGGCCGACAAAGCTGTTGCCGTTTTCGCAAAAATACCGCGCCGGCTATGCCGCTTGGCGACGCGATGACTTCCGCGCCTATTTTGAAGATCACTACATTCAATTGCCGTTGGAAAAAGGGGATGCGCTGTTTTTCAGCCCGGCGCTGTTTCATGCGGCGGGCGCAAATTCCAGCGCCGATATTCACCGGATGGTCAACTTGCTGCAGATATCCTCTGCCTTTGGCCGCGCGATGGAGACGGTCGACAGGCGCAAGATGTGCAAGCTGCTTTATCCGGCGGCGAAGGCTGCGGTTGCGGCAAGCACGCTGGACCCGTCAGAAATCAGATCGGCGGTGGCGGCCTGTGCGGAAGGCTATTCTTTCCCAACCAATCTGGACCGTGATCCGCCGGTAGGCGGGCTGGCCCCGGTGACGCAACAGGCGTTGTTCTTGGGAGCGCTGGAGGCAGGTCACACGCCAGACGTGTTCTCAGCCGACCTCGACGCTTTGGTTGAACGCCAGCTTGCGAGTTGAGCTATACCGTGAGCGCGTATTGCTCCAGAATTTCGAGAGACACCACATCAAGCGCGCGCTGATGGGTTGCTTCCAGATTGACGCGCGGGGCGGCCCCTTCATCATGGGCCTGCAAGAACCGCGCCGCACATAGGCACCACTGATCGCCGGGTTTCAGACCCGGGAAGTTATATTGCGGCATTGGTGTCGACAGGTCATTGCCTAGATATTTCGACAGGGCCAGAAATTCTGCCGTCATCACAGCACAGACCGTGTGGGATCCATGATCCATCGGCCCCGTGTCACAACAGCCATTCCGGAAAAAACCGGTCAATGGGTCCTTTGAGCAGGGTTTGAGGTCCTGTCCGTAGACGTTGAGGGAGGCCTCACGCGTGGTCATGATCAGAGGTCCTTATGTGATCCGTCGCATAGTGGCGCGTTGTCGGTGGCTTTGCAGCCGCAAAAGAACACGGTTCTGTCTGCGGTCGCTTCAAATTTGACGGGTACGAATTCTGAGCCTTTGTGCGAGCCATCGCAGAAAGGTTGGTTCGACGACTGACCGCAAGAGCACCAGAAATAGGATTTTCCTGCCTCAACCGGCATGGCAAATGGCGCATTCTGGGCGATCTTGGGGGCGTCTGGCATGACAGTCTCCGTAAAATGATAGGGTTAGGATAGTGTTTCGACAGCCCTTGGCAATTGGCCAGATGTGACTAATTGCGCGTCACAGGGTTCCAGCGAACCCAACGCCCGTGAAAATCAGCCCGTCCCAGGTCAACATGATGATCCCCGGGCCAATAGCGCAAGGTAAGTGCTGCTCCCGCCTGGTTGGGATTGGCGTCGTTTTCCATGGACACCCACGCCAAGGGCGCATCCGGCGTTGCTTTTGTCCCTGCGGCTTCGATCAGGGCGGTGCATTCACGCTGGATCGTGTCGGGAAAGTACTGCCATGCAACCGTGTGGTAGATCAGATGGGTGCTTTTCGGGTGGGCCTGGGTCAGGCGGTCTTTCAGCCAGGTTTCTGCGCTGGCGGCATCCACTTTCGCCTCAGCGCAGGAAATTGCAGCGTCGGTTAATGCGCGACGATGGGGCTGATCAGGCCATAGATAGGCCCGCAACCGCATTTGATCTTCCGCGTCGGTTGGATCAAGCGGGTTGATGTCTGTGCCGCCACGGTCAGTCACGTTAAATCCTTGGGGCGGGGGCAGGGGGCCTTGCCAGTCCGGGGTCAGCGTCAACACCGGATCGCTTGCCCCAAAGGTCTGGTCAGATACTTGCAGGGCGAAGCGGTCGAACATCAGGTTCAACCCGGCACTTGCGCCAAGTTCTGACAAGACAAAGTCAGACCCAAGCTTTTCCGCCAAATAGGATGTCGCGGCGATCAAAACGGCGGAGCGCCGCACCTCGTTGGTTTGGGGCGGGCTGTCGAGCCAGCTCATCAGCGTGTCAGTGTGGGTCGCAAAGACATGCATGACCGCGTCCCACAACTGGTCGTCGGAGACCTCGTTCGGGGGATAGGATTGCGCCAGTGGACCATCGGGATCAGCCAGTGCTTGCGCATGCAGCGCGCCGGTCAGTCGCAAGGGAACGGATGCAACAGCGGGCGAAATATCACCGGGCCAGTCAAAGAGACGTTTTGCAACGGGGCCGTCTGGTGTCAAGCGCTGGGCAAGAAGCGTCAAAAGCCGCGCCATGAAAGGGGAGCCCAACGCGGCGCAGGCCGTGGCTTGGCCGCGCAGCGCGTCTGCGAGTTTGCTCATCTGAACTTGTCCACGAGACGCTGAAGCGGGCTGCGTTCTGCCTGTGGCTCAGGTTTGGTCTCGTGTGCGGCAGTTGGGGCTGGCTTTTGGGCTTCAGCCGGTGCTTTCTTTGGGTGCGAGGTCGATGAGCGTGGCGGGTTGGTGCGTAGGGCCACTGCGTTCATGAACTTGCCTGCATCACCAGCCGCCAGATGCGGGGCACCATCGCCGATACCGCGCAACAGATCATCCAGCCAATCGGCATCCGCCTTGGCAAAATCACGCAGAACATAGCCTGGAACGGCATCCTTGTGACCCGGATGGCCGACGCCAATTCGCACGCGAACATATTCCGGTCCGATATGCTGATGCAGAGACCGCAGGCCGTTATGTCCGGCATGCCCGCCGCCAGTTTTCACCTTCAATTTTGCCGGTGCGAGATCAATTTCGTCTTGAAAGACAATGATATCTTCGGGGTCGAGCTTGAAGAACCGCATTGCTTCACCAACAGCCTGACCGGAAAGGTTCATGAAGGTTTCGGGTTTGAGCAAAACGACTTTCTCTGATCCTAGACGACCTTCGCTGAGGCTGGATTGGAACTTTGATTTCCAAGGTCCGAACCCATGATCGGCCGCGATCTGGTCCAAGGCCATGTAGCCGACATTGTGTCGGTTGCGGGCATATTTCGAACCCGGATTTCCAAGGCCAACAAAGAGTTTCATGCGCGCTGTTTACTTGGTTCTTTGGCCGCTTTCCAGAGCAGAGCGTGATCTGGCGGTGACGCCTTCGGCGTCGCATGATGCTTTGCCCGCCCGGCATCGACCCTATTGACGAAAAACGCGCGTGGCTTTCGGGCCACGCGCGTTTCAATTGTATCACTGTGAGGTGCGAGATTACTCTTCGCTGTTCTCTTCAGTTGTGTCTTCGGCTGCTGCCTCTTCTGCACCTTCTTCGCCTTCATCCTCTTCATCGTCAGCGGATTTCAGACCGGATGGGGCTGTCAGGTTGGCAATCACGAAGTCACGGTCGATGGTGACTTTTGCACCTTTCGGCAGGTCCACGGAAGAGATCGACACGTTGTCGCCAATTTCCATTTCGGACACGTCGATTGTGATGTGATCAGGGATATCGCCCGCGGTCACGCGCAGCTCAACCTCTGGACGCACCATGGTCAGAACACCGCCCTTTTTCAAACCGGGGGAGACGTCTTCGCCGACGACTTCAACCGGGATAAACAGAGCGATTTTTGTGGTCCGACGCAGACGGATGAAGTCCAGGTGGGTCGGAAGGTCTTTGACGACGTCACGCTGAACGTCACGGCAAATAACCCGCACATCGTCCTGTCCTTCAACCTTGAGGTTGAACAGCGTCGAGAGGAACCGGCCCTCTTTGAGCTTCTTGAACAGGACGTTAAAGGGGATTTGAATTGGCAGTGGGTCTTCGCCACCACCATATACGATACCGGGCACATTGCCTTCACGGCGTGCTGTACGGGCGGCCCCCTTGCCTGTCCCCGTACGTGCCTCGGCTACAAGATCAGGGATCTCACCAGCCATTAGCTTATTCCTTCAATGTTATGCGGCTGCCTCCAAGGGTGTCGGGCCGCGTGAAGCGTTTCTCTTAGGGGGGAATCGCCGTGATGGAAAGAGGGTTTCTGACACGTTTAGTGAATTGCATCAGGGCAAGATGCGACATAGGGCTGCGCTATGTCCGTTTTGAACGCCATCTCCTTATCCCGTGCGCCAGCTTTGGCGTTTCTAGCCGTTGGCCTGTTCTGGGGATCTTTTGCCGCGATGGCCCCACAGATCAAGGCGCAGATCGGCGCGGAAGATGCATTGTTTGGGTTGTTATTGTTGGGTACATCCTTTGGCCTGCTGTCGACGATGATCCTGGCCCCGGCATTCGACAAATGGCAGGGAAATCGGGCGATGCCGTTGGCTGCCTGTGGCCTCGCACTGGCGTTTTTGCTGCCGGGTTGGGCGACCACGCCTTTGGTATTTTTCCTGTTGATGGTCGTGGCCGGGTTGGCGTCAGGCCTGTGCGATGTGATCATGAACGCGCGCGTGTCCGAGTTGGAAGCCCGCCATGCGCGACCCTTGATGAACGCAAATCATGGCGTCTTTTCCGTGGGTTACACGATAGGTGCGCTTTATACTGGCCTTATGCGGGAGGCCAGTTTTGCCCCACCGGCGATTTTTGCTGTGATGACAGTCCTGGTGCTGGTGTTGGTGCCGCGCATGAAGATGCAGGTGGCAGAGCTTACGGAAGAAACTGACGTGACCGCACGTTTCCCCTATGGTGTGGTTCTGTTGTGCGGCGGCGTTGTGTTGCTGGCCTTCATGGCAGAAGCGGCGGTTGAAAGCTGGTCTGCGCTGCATGTGGAACGGACACTTGGTGGACGCGCGGCGGAAGGGGCGCTGGGTCCGGCCACGTTGGGGCTCACAATGGCTGTCGGGCGGTTTGCCGGGCAGGCCGTGTCCGAGCGGTTCCGCGACACCACGGTCATATTCTGGGCGGCATGTCTGTCGATTGCAGGTGCCTTGATCGCGGCAGTCGCACCGACACCTGCGGTGGCCTATCTGGGCTTTGGAACATTGGGCTTGGGCGTATCGGTCATTGGACCGTTGGGTCTGGCTTTGGTCGGACGTTTGGTGCGACCACAAGTGAGAACGCTGGCCATTTCACGCACAGCGGTGATCGGGTTTTCCGGCTTTTTCCTGGCCCCGGCGGCGATGGGGATAATCTCTCAAGGGTACGGGCTGCGCATGGCGTTTGCCGCAGTGGCGGTGCTGGTGCTGGCGCTGTTTCCGTTGCTGATCTTGCTCAAGCGTCGCGGCGCTTAGTCCTGCCAGCGGCCTTCGAAATTCTCAGGCACAAGAAGGTTATGGCGGCCAAGATTTTGCACGGATTTTTCACCGCAAAGCGCCATAGTCGTGTCGAGCTCTTTGTGGATAATTTCCAGCGCTTTTGCGACACCCTTTTGGCCCATCGCCCCGAGCCCGTAGATATACGCGCGTCCGATATAGGCCCCTTTGGCCCCCATCGAGATGGCTTTCAAGACGTCCTGACCTGACCGAATGCCGCCATCGATATGAACCTCGATCTTGTCGCCAACTGCATCCAGGATCGGAGCCAATGCCCGGATGGAGCTGAGCGCGCCGTCCAATTGGCGTCCACCATGGTTCGACACGATGATCGCGTCGGCACCGACATTCAGCGCCATCTTCGCGTCGTCGGCGTCCAGGATGCCTTTCAGGATCATCGGACCGCCCCACATGCGCTTGATTTCCTTGATTTGTTCCCAATCCAGTTGCGGATCGAAGCTTTCGGCGGCCCAGACGCTGAGCGAGGTCATATCGCTGATCCCGTCAATATGACCCACGATATTGCCAAAGCTGCGGCGTTTGGTTTGCATCATCTCAAGACCCCAGCGCCATTTGGTCGCCAGATCGAAAACTGTGTGCGGGGCCAGCTTGATCGGCACTGTCAGCCCGTTTTTCAGGTCCTTGTGCCGCTGGCCGAGGATTTGCAGATCAAGCGTGACAACAAGCGCAGAGCATTTCGCGTCCTTGGCCCGTTGGATCACCCGTTTGATGTAGTCTTTGTCGCGCATGGCATAAAGCTGGAACCAAAAGGGTTTGGACGTGTTTGCAGCCACATCTTCGATCGAGGCGATGGACATTGTCGACAGGGTGTAGGGCACGCCAAATTCCTCGGCGGCTTTGGCGGCAAGAATTTCGCCATCCGCGTGTTGCATCCCAGTTGATCCGACAGGAGCCAGTGCCAAAGGCATCGCCACATCTTGCCCGATCATCTGACTGTTGACGCTGCGCCCGGTCATGTCGACGGCCACGCGTTGGCGCAGCCGGATCAGGTCATAGTCCGAAATATTTTCGCGGAAGGTTTGTTCCGTCCAGCTGCCGCTTTCGACGTAATCGTAGAACATCTTTGGGACGCGGCGCTTGTAGATCCGCTTCAGGTCTTCAATCTCGGCAATAGCGGGCATGATCGCAAACTTCCTATATTGGTAAGATTTGGTTACCAATGCGGGCTGTTTTATTCAAGAGCCTTGTCCGAATAGCCGCTATGCGCGGTGTGCGCCGTCGGCCAGCGATTTGACAAATGCCAAAACATCCGCAGCACTTTCGCCTTTGCCGATCCGCTCCACGATGGCGGAGCCGACAACGGTTCCGTCGGCCACAGCCGCAATGGCTTGCGCGGTTTCAGGTGTTTTGACCCCGAATCCCACGACCAGCGGCAGGTCGGTATCGGCTTTGATCCGGGCCACTTCCGGGGCAACGTCTGCGGCTTGGGCTTCTGCGGCGCCGGTGATCCCGGTGATCGAAACGTAATAGACAAAGCCCGAGGTGTTTTTCAAAACAGCAGGCAGGCGTTTTGCGTCAGTGGTCGGGGTCGCCAGCCGGATGAAGTTGAGACCGGCTGCCTGCGCCGGGATGCACAGCTCGCTGTCTTCTTCAGGTGGCAGATCAACGATGATCAGCCCGTCGATGCCGGCGTCTGTTGCATCCGCCAGAAACTGGTCAACGCCGCGCGAATAGATCGGGTTGTAGTAGCCCATCAGCACAATCGGGGTCGTGTCATCCAAAGCGCGAAAGTCGCGGACCATTTGCAAGGTCTTCTCCAGGGTCATCCCCGCCTCAAGCGCGCGCTGGCCTGCAAGCTGGATGGTGGAGCCGTCGGCCATCGGGTCAGTGAAAGGCAGGCCAAGCTCGATGATATCGACACCGGCTGCGGGCAAGCCTTTGACGACCTCGAAGCTGGCGTCATAGGACGGATCACCCGCCATGACATAGGTCACGAAGGCTTTCTTGCCCTCGGCTTTCAGTCGGGCGAATGTGTCATCGATGCGAGTCATTGAGGTCCCCTGTCTTGCGTTCGGATGATCTGCACCGAACGCAGCAGGAAAATCAATCGCAACCAACCGAATTATTCAAATTTGGCATGGGCTGCATCACGAAATGCCGATTTTCTTTCGTCAATGCGCATGGTTTTGTCTGCGGAAATCACGAAAGGACGCAAAATGGACCTTCAACGCAGAGCCGCTTTTTCGCAAGACGGGCAGGGTGGCAACCCCGCTGGTGTACTGATTTCTGACCAGCTTCCAAGTGTCGAAGATATGCAACGAATCGCAGCAGAGGTTGGCTATTCCGAAACGGTTTTTGCCGCCCCGCAAGGTGATCTTTGGCGCACGCGGTATTTTGCGCCGGAAGCCGAAGTGCCATTTTGCGGCCATGCCACCATTGCCCTTGGGGCTGCCTTGGGGGAGGCATATGGCGCAGGCACTTACAGGCTGGCCCTAAATGATGCGGAAATTTCGGTTGATGCACTTGCAGATGGCGGGGCGGAATTGACCTCCCCCCCGACGTCATACGGCCCTGTTTCCGATACGCTTCTTGACGGGGCGTTGGCGCTATTTGGATGGGATCGGTCCAGTTTGGCGGAGGCCATCCCGCCCGCTATTGGGTTCGCGGGATCGGCCAAATTTCTTCTCCTGCCGTTGAAGCATGAAAACGACCTGCGGCAGATGGCCTATGATCAGGCTGAGGGTGCTGCTTTCATGCAGGCCGGTGGGTTCGTGACCTTCAACCTGTTCTGGCACGATGAAGGCGGCACAGTTCACAGTCGCAACCCTTTTGCAGGTCACGGTGTCTATGAGGACCCGGCCACGGGGGCGTCCAATGCAGCACTCGCAGGATATTTGCGGGATGCGGGGTTTGGCGCACACCCCTATGATGTGCTTCAGGGCGTCGATATGGGGGCTCCGTCACGGCTGCGCGTCACGCCTTTGGCTGGGGCGGGTGCGCCTGTAAAAATTGCCGGCCAAACACGGATGATTGCGCAA
This sequence comes from uncultured Litoreibacter sp., assembly GCA_947493265.1. Taxonomy (GTDB): domain Bacteria; phylum Pseudomonadota; class Alphaproteobacteria; order Rhodobacterales; family Rhodobacteraceae; genus Litoreibacter. Next base: position 246,961 of record CANLQL010000002.1, read on the forward strand.
TAGACCATACGCAGGCTTGACCCTCCCCCCGCACCACCTCTACATGCGCGAAAGCCGCTTTAGGAGAGTGTCATGGGTTTCAAAATGGGTATCGTTGGTCTGCCAAATGTCGGCAAGTCCACCTTGTTTAATGCGTTGACCCGCACGGCCGCGGCCCAGGCCGCAAACTTTCCGTTCTGCACGATTGAGCCCAATGTAGGCGAAGTGGCCGTGCCCGATGCGCGATTGGATGTTTTGGCGGAAATCGCAAGCTCCAAACAGATCATCCCGGCGCGGATGACCTTTGTGGACATCGCCGGTCTTGTAAAAGGGGCCTCGCAAGGGGAAGGGCTGGGCAACCAGTTTCTGGCTAATATTCGCGAAACAGACGCGATTGCCCATGTTTTGCGGTGCTTTGAAGATGGCGACATCACCCATGTCGAAGGCCGGGTTGATCCTATTGCCGATGCGGAAGTGATCGAAACAGAGCTGATGCTGGCCGATATGGAAAGCATCGAGAAGCGCATGCAAAACATCGTGCGCAAAGTGCGCGGCGGCGACAAGGAAGCCGTTCAGCAAGAGCGCCTGTTGAAGCTGGCGCTGGCCGCTTTGGAAGATGGCAAACCCGCCCGCACGGTTGACGTTGACGAGGATGATCAGCGGGCCTGGAAGCTGTTGCAACTGCTGACCACGAAGCCCATTCTTTATGTCTGCAACGTTGATGAAGCGTCATCGGCCACCGGCAATGAGTTTTCCGAAAAAGTTGCCCAAATGGCCGCAGAGCAGGGGGCCGCGCATGTCGTGATCTCTGCCGCGATTGAAGAAGAGATTGCCCAGCTTGATGCCGATGAAGCGACGATGTTTCTAGAAGAAATGGGGCTTGCGGAGGCGGGTCTCGACCGGTTGATCCGCGCAGGCTACGAATTGTTGCATCTGGAGACCTATTTTACGGTCGGGCCGAAAGAAGCGCGCGCCTGGACGATCAAACAAGGCACATCCGCGCCGAAAGCGGCAGGTGTAATCCACGGCGATTTTGAAAAAGGCTTCATCCGGGCCGAAACCATTGCCTATGATGACTACGTTTCCTTGAAGGGTGAGCAGCCTGCCAAAGAAGCGGGCAAGATGCGCGCGGAAGGCAAAAGCTACATCGTCAAGGATGGCGACGTGCTGCACTTCCTGTTCAACACCTAGCGGGCTTTCTCGCCTACTGAACGGGCGCGCCCGGCAGAACCGCCATTTCAACGCCTGTGGCATCGATCCAGTCGCGATAGGCGTTCAGAACACCCATTTGGCGTGCAATCAGATATTCCCCGGTCCGGTTGACCATCCTGTGGCCCTGCCGCGTTTCAAAAGGTGAGGTGGATTTGCGTGTGCGCGTCGTTTGCCGCGACAGGTTGAACACCTGCAGGTTCATTTCGCTGATTGTTTTGCGGAAGTCCGTTAGCCGTTCCAGATAGGTGCGGGCCCGTTTCGCCTTGTAAGGGCTGTCTACAGAGAACCCGACCAATTGGTCCAAGGCGGTTTTGCAGGAATCCGCCAGCATCGCCTCAAAAGCGAGGCCGGATTTCAAGTCTCGGAACCGCGCCCGGTTGTCATAGTGAATGCAGGTTTGTCGCGTCTCGGCAATATCGAAGCCCACCCACGGGCTGGCCGAGGTTATCAGTGGTGAAAACGCCAAAATCAGCGCGGCCCCAAAGGTCTTGATACGATTCATCTTCCCTCCCGTTTTTGCGTCGGTCGGACGGTATCTGTGGAAGATACCACGGATACTGTCATAAATTTGTTAAAAAATACGTCAGCGGTGGGGTAGGGAATTCGGATCGGTTTTCTACGCTTGCGCCTGCAGGACATGCCAGCTAAACCCGTCGGCGGAGACGTGGCCGAGTGGTCGAAGGCGCTCCCCTGCTAAGGGAGTAGGCCCGGAAGGGTCTCGAGGGTTCGAATCCCTTCGTCTCCGCCACTTGCCCTTTAGAAACTATTCTCCTGATCCGGCTGAGGCCGGATTTTTCCTTTATATTCAAAGGTTATGCGGGTGGGGCTGAACACCGGCCCCGATGCTAGGAGGTGACCTGTGCCGTCTGTAGGTCGAAGTTGTGACCATGTACGGCTTCCTGTAAACGGTCTGCGATTGCCTTTCAGAGGCCGCGAACGCATCCTGCGAGGTGCCTGAGATGAGCCTTGTCGATAAGGTCAGGTCGGTCGTTGAGTGGACCTATGCGAGGTTCGATCTTTTGGATAAGTAGCCTGTGTTGATGGAGTGGCCCCCGAGTTTGGCTTTAGTAAACGCAATTTAAGTGTGCGGAACTGCTGATAGTCCGCATTGATCCGCCGGAACGACGTTCCGTTGGACCCATCCGAGTGTGGCTAAGCCATGAACGCTCCGAAGCATTGGAATACTGTCTGGGCGAGAAGGCATGACGTTATTCGTATGCGCGTGGCACAACTCGACGAAAAGTCTGGTTCAGACTGGTCAAATGAGGCGCCGCATCGGAAGCAGTCTGCAGTCAAAACTCTGACTTAGTTCTATTTCAAAGCGCATCCGAACGTTCCGACGGTCGGTTAAGATAACGCAACTCCACCGATTTTGGAGGCCGAACTGTACAATCGAGCTGTAGGGATGCTGAAAAACAAAGCAAAGATGGCAGACCCTGCGCAATTAATGATCATCTGAACTTTGCTTTAGACCCAACAACAGTATTCACTCGCCATCTTCTGCAGCGCAGCATGAACTGTGTAGGTCCGAATGAGTCGGGCTTCACGTGAAGGGCCATCCTGGCAGATTGATCCCCTCACATGACTACAACATCACTGTTGCGGTTCCTGCCTAAAAGGTTGGTGCATCGTTGAAAAGGGGCGTCTGCGTCCCATCGGCGGCCCGCGACGACAATGGGGACTTATGATCTATGAAACTAACAACCTCTGCTTTGGCATTGACAGCCCTTTTGGGAACCACTGCTTACGCGGCTGCTGAGTGCGCTGATCCGATCAAAGTTGGTGTGCTGCACTCGCTGTCGGGCACGATGGCGATTTCCGAGACGACATTAAAAGACACCATGGAACTTTTGATAGCGAAACAAAACGAAGCGGGCGGCCTGCTAGACTGCCAAATCGAAGCTGTGGTCGTCGATCCGGCCTCTGACTGGCCTCTTTTTGCCGAAAAGGCTCGTGAACTTCTGACTGTAAATGAGGTTGATGTGATTTTCGGAAGCTGGACCTCCGTGAGCCGTAAATCTGCTTTGCCGGTGCTTGAAGAGCTCAACGGGCTGATGTTCTACCCGGTACAATACGAAGGCGAGGAAAGTTCCAAGAACGTGTTTTACACCGGCGCGGCCCCGAACCAACAAGCGATCCCGGCGACTGACTATTTTCTTGAAGAGCTTGGCGTCGAGAAGTTTGCGCTGCTCGGCACGGATTATGTCTATCCGCGTACGACAAACAATATTCTTGAGGCGTATCTGAAAGACAAAGGCATCTCAGAGGAAGATATCTTCGTGAACTACACGCCATTCGGTCATTCCGATTGGGCGACGATCGTGGCCGATGTGGTTGCTTTGGGCGCAGACGGCAAGCAAGTCGGTGTGATCTCGACAATCAATGGCGATGCAAATATCGGCTTTTACAAGGAACTGGCGGCGGCGGGTGTATCTGCCGATGATATCCCTGTTGTTGCGTTTTCGGTAGGCGAAGAAGAGTTGTCGGGGCTCGATACCTCCGATCTGGTGGGTCACCTTGCCGCCTGGAACTATTTCCAATCCGCTGAGACAGACGCCAATGCCCAATGGGTTAGCGCATGGAAGGACGCGATGGGCGAAGAGCGCGTGACCAACGACCCGATGGAGGCCCATTACATTGGCTTCAACATGTGGGTGAACGCAGTCACGCAGGCCGGCACAACGGAAGTCGATGCTGTGCGTGAGGCGATGTATGGGCAGGAATTCCCGAACCTGACAGGCGGCACAGCGGTGATGCTGCCAAACCATCACCTCGCCAAGCCGGTTCTGATTGGTGAGATCACGGCGGACGGCCAGTTCGATATTGTGAGCCAAACCGCAGAAGTACCAGGTGATGCGTGGACAGACTTTTTGCCGGACTCGAAGGTTCTGACCTCGGATTGGAAGGAGTTGGGCTGCGGGATGTACAATACCGAGACCAAGACCTGCGTTCAGTTGACCTCAAATTACTGAGTGCACGGGCAGGGGGCACCATGGTGTGCGTCCTGCCCTAAATTTCTTTCCCGCCTGACAGATCGGCTCGAAAACCAGATGATACGACTGCTTGTTTTGGCGCTTGCGCTGTACCTCACTGCGCCGCCTGCCGGGTTCGCCCAATCTCTGCAAGATGTTTTGCAGACCCACCGAGATGAGGTTCTGAAACCCGGCCGTCGCAGCGTCGGCATAGTGCTTGACGATCTGGTTGCGAGTGGATTGCCTCAGGCGCTTCCTTTTCTTGAGGCATGGCGTGACCGCGAGATTGTGCAGCGGGACAGTGACGGACTGTTTTTTCGCGCGCGCAAGCAGAGCCTTTACGATCTAGATACGGGCGAGGTGATCGGCGTATTCGAAAAAAACAACCTGACCGCCTCGCGCCCTAATGGCGGTGTGCGTCGCGCCATTGCAAACGCCTTGGTTCAGTTCCAAATGTCCGACCCCGATATCGTCAAACGCCGTGCTGCCGTTGATGCCGTTGCGCGCAGCATGGATGCGAGCCAGTTAGAGCCGCTTGCTGCATCGATCGACGCCGAGGCTGACGCAGCACTCAAGGCGCGAAAGTCACGACTTGTCAGTATGCTGCGCGCGCTCTTTGAAGATACGACGAATGCACGGGTCGAGGCGATAAATACTTTGGCGGGTGATTTGTCTGTCGATGTGCGTGCGGTTCTGAATAAGGTTTTGGCCAGCGAAGCGGGCGTCGCAGCAAAACTGCCTGATAACGAAAACATCGCGCGTGTGCTGGAGGTAGGCGAAGACATCACCGCTGAAAATGCCTATGCGTGGTTGGTCGAGGCCGAGCTTGCGCCGCCGCTGGTTAGCAATGCGCAAATCCGTGACGCTTTGCTGACTAACATCAACTCAGGAATGGTTGGCACGTTGCCCGTAGCGGCGCTAAACACCGAAGCCGCGCGGGCGCTCGCCTATGATCAACTTGCCGCCGAGGGCTTGGCACCACCGCGAGTGAAAGAGGCAGAACGCGCAAATGCCATCGCCGAACATGTCTTCTATCTGGCTTATACCGAGCCAGATCCAGCGATCACCGACGCCGCGCAAAAGGCGCTGACCGCTATTGAAACAAAAGTTGCGCTGAGCCAAACCGTCGATCTTGGGCTGGACGCGCTGTCGCTTGCCTCGATCTACTTCCTCGCAGCGATCGGCCTTGCGATCACGTTCGGCGTCATGGGCGTCATCAACATGGCGCATGGGGAGTTTATCATGATGGGCGCTTATACAGGCTTTGTCGTGCAGCAGTTCGTGCCCGACTACACTGTTTCGATCGTCGTGGCGCTTCCGTTGGCCTTTGCGATTACGTTCGCTGCGGGGGTCTTGATGGAGCGGCTGGTGATCCGGCACCTTTACCAACGCCCGCTTGAAACCCTGCTTGCAACGTTCGGCATCTCAATAGCGCTGCAACAGCTTGCCAAGAATATCTTTGGCACGCAGGCGCGCCCGCTGACCTCGCCGGAATGGCTTGACGGTGCGCTCGCGTTCAATGACGTCATTGCAATCAGCTACATTCGCATCGCCATTTTTGCGCTGGCGCTCATGTTTTTGGCACTGATCCTGTTCGTTCTGAAACGTACCAGACTCGGGCTGGAGGTCCGTGCCGTCACACAAAATCCAGGTATGGCCGCGTCGATGGGGATCAATCCGGATCGGATCAATATGCTTACCTTCGGTCTTGGCTCTGGCATCGCTGGGATTGCCGGCGTGGCGATCGGTCTCTATGCCAAAGTGACTTCTGAAATGGGCGCGGACTACATTGTACAAAGCTTCATGACGGTTGTGGTCGGCGGCGTTGGCAATGTCTGGGGCACGCTGGCAGGTGCGTCGATGATCGGGTTCCTGCAAAAAGGGATCGAGTGGCTTTACCCGTCGAACACGCTCGCCGCGCAGACCTATATGATCTTGTTCATCATCTTATTCATTCAATTCCGGCCGAAGGGCATTGTTGCCCTAAAAGGTCGCGCGGCGGCTGACTGACCCATGCGCAAAACATTTCTCATGCAAAACCCGTCCGTTCTGTGGTTCATCAGCCTGCTGGCAGTGTTTACCATCGCCGTTACGTTAATGTCTGAAGCCACAGGCGTGAGCTTGATCTCAACCTCTTTCATCAAGACTTTGGGCAAGACCCTTTGCCTCTGCCTCGTTGCTATCGCAATGGATGTCGTATGGGGATATTGCGGGATACTGAGCCTTGGGCACTTCGCCTTTTTCGGCATTGGTGGCTACGCCATCGGCATGTGGCTTATGTATGCGCGGACCGAGACCATCGTGGCGCAAAGCCTTGCAAGTCAGCCGATCCCGCCCACGTCGCAAGAGATTTCCGACGCCATCGGCAACCAGATCTTTGGGGTCGTTGGCAGTTCGGAGTTTCCGATGATTTGGGCCTTTGCAGATAATCTATTTTTACAACTGTTGATGGTCGTTCTGGTCCCCGGTCTGCTGGCGCTGGTCTTTGGTTGGTTGGCCTTTCGAAGCCGCGTCACCGGTGTCTATTTGTCGATCTTGACCCAAGCCATGACCCTGGCATTGGCGCTGTACCTATTCCAAAATGACAGCGGGTTGCGAGGCAACAACGGACTGTCCGGCCTGCAAAACATTCCCGGTTTCGAAGACACATCACAGGCCACGATCTCAATCGTCTTTTTCATGGCTTCCGCGTTGGCGCTGGGTGCGGGCTACGTCTTTTTCGCGTGGATCGTATCCGGAAAAATGGGCAGCGTGGTCAAAGGCATTCGCGATAACGAGGCGCGGGTGCGGTTTCTTGGCTATCATGTAGAGAGCTACAAGCTGTTCATTTTTACCACCACGGCGGTCGTAGCAGCCATCTCGGGTGCCTTGTACTATCCGCAGGCAGGTATCATCAATCCAGGCGAGATCGCCCCAATCGCGTCGATCTATCTCGCTGTTTGGGTCGCTATTGGGGGTCGCGGCAGGCTGTACGGAGCGGTGATCGGTGCGGCTTTCGTGTCGCTTTTGTCAAGCTGGTTCACGGGCGGCGGTGCCCCGGACATAAACCTCGGATTCTACACCATTCAGTGGACCGACTGGTGGCTGGTCCTGCTTGGCCTGTCCTTTGTTGCCGTCACGTTGTTTTTCCCCAAAGGCATCGGCGGGCTTTTTGATTATCTGGTTAGGAAGCAGCCATGAGTATGCTCTTGGAAGTTAACGGTGTTTCCGTCACCTTTGATGGCTTCCGCGCGATCAACAACCTGTCGATCAATTTCGCCCCAGCCGAATTGAGGGCGATTATCGGGCCCAATGGCGCGGGCAAGACCACCTTCATGGATATCGTCACCGGCAAAACAAAACCCGATGAGGGCAGCGTTGTCTGGGGCGAGAAGAACATCTCGCTACTGGGACTATCAGAGAGCCAAATCGCTCGGGTAGGGATCGGGCGGAAGTTCCAAAAGCCCACAGTGTTCGAAGCACAGTCCGTGCGTCAGAACCTTGCGATGGCTTTGAAAACTCCGCGTGGACCACTTGCTGTGTTGATGCACAAGAAAACGAAGAAGAACGCTGAGCGAATTGAAGCAGTGGCAGAGCAGATCGGCCTGTACGACAGTATGACCAGCACAGCGGGCGCTTTGAGTCACGGTCAAAAACAATGGCTGGAGATTGGTATGCTGCTGGCACAACAACCGCGCTTGATGCTGGTCGATGAGCCCGCCGCTGGAATGACCCCGGACGAGCGCGAGAAGACCACGAACATTTTGAAAGCGGCCGCAAAGACAACGGCCGTAGTTGTGGTAGAGCATGACATGGACTTTGTTCGCCGTCTCGATTGTAAAGTCACGGTACTGCATGAGGGCGCGGTTCTAGCCGAGGGCAGCTTGGATTATGTCACGTCGAACCAAACCGTGATCGACGTTTACCTGGGACGTGCCCATGCTTGATGTTACCGCGGTCGACTTGAAATATGGCCAAAGCCAGATTCTGTTCAATGTGGCGCTAAAAGCGGAGATCGGCCAAATCACCGCCGTCATGGGCAACAATGGCGTCGGTAAAAGCAGCCTGCTGAAAGCTGTATCGGGACGGCACCCGATTGCGCGTGGCGCCGTCTCAGTGGGTGGCACACCAGTTTCGCTGATCTCTGCCTATCACGCCGCGCGGGCGGGCATCGCCTACGTGCCCCAGGGGCGGGAGGTGTTCCCAATGATGAGTGTGCAAGAAAATCTTGAGACTGGCTTTGCCTGCCTAGACAAGCCAGATCATATAATCCCCGATTTTGTTTTTGATCTGTTCCCTGTCCTGCGCGATATGCGGGCGCGACGCGGCGGTGACTTGTCGGGCGGACAGCAACAACAGCTCGCCATCGCCCGTGCGCTGATCACCCGACCAAGAGTTCTTTTGTTGGACGAGCCGACAGAGGGCATCCAGCCGAACGTGATCCAACAGATCGGCGATGCATTGAAACTTCTTAGAGACCAGGGGCAAATGGCAATGGTGTTGGTCGAGCAGAATGCAGATTTCGCTTATCGGATCGCTGATAGCATTGCGATCATGGAGCAAGGTCGCGTCAAACAAGTTGCTGAAAAGTCGAACTATAGCAAAGATATGTTGATGGCGGATTTAGCTTTGTAGAGGCTGCAAAAGATGAGCACCGGGATGACATGGTCGCGATTAACCTGAGGTTCCGTGCCCTGGCGAAAACATGAGCGATCTTTAACGATTGCAAAGCTCGTGCCAGCCGTAGACGTATGCGATACGACCCCTACGCCAGCGGTGAGCCGAAAGTGTCTGACGCTGCGTGACGCTTGTATGACTGCTTTGATACTCTATTGCCCAAGAAAATCAGCTCGGCGCTCGAGTAACGCGCTGGACAAATAGTCAACGAGCAATCGCGCGCGACGCACGCGTCGCAATCCGCTATGGAGCAGGATCCAAGTTGACCGGCGTTGGTCCAAGTCAGTTCCGGGCACGCGTTGCATCTCTGGAAAGACAGTTTGCACCCAGTTTGCGACGAATGTCATCCCCGCTCCGTGCCGCGCGAGGTGCAGGTGCATCTGCGGATCTTGCACAATGTGACGTATGCGTGCGCGAGGGAATGGTGAGGCATCAATCAGCGATTGCAGCTCCGGCACATCACCGTACCCGATCCAAGTCAGACCTTTCCCCTTTGGTCCGGCTTTGGGCAGTTCCCGATCGATATAATTTCGCGCTGCAAAGGCTCCTATCGACAAAGGGAAAAGCTTCCGTCCGACTGCATTTTCTTCCACTTCGACCACATGTCGGATCGACACATCTGTCTCATCTTTCTCAATGGAATCAATAAAATAGGACAGCTTCAACTCGATCTCGATCTCTGGATAGAGCATCGCGAAATCCGCTAGGGCGGGTGCCAGCAGGTAGTGTGCGGTCAATGGATCCGCAGACAGGCGAATGCGCCCTGACGCTTCACGATCAAGGCCCTTTACAGCGTTGAAACCCTTTAGCAACGCAGCTTCCGCGTCCAAGGCCTGTGGCAGCAAACGCCGCCCCGCTGCGGTTAGGGTGAACCCTGCTGCGTTTCTGCGAAAAAGTTTTGTGCCTAGCTGGGCCTCAAGCCCTTCGATCTGACGTCGAACTGTGGCGTGCGTGCCCTCAATCTGCTCCGCACCCGCCCGCAGGGATCCTGAACGGGCAACAGCAAGAAAGGCAGGAAGTGATTTCCAATCCATAATAACCGTAACGTATTTAAACCAGAGTGGATCATTTTAGACAATTTTTGGGTCAAAATAAATCCGGTATTTCCTTTCGCATTCAACGATGGAGATCAACATGGAAACGACTTTCAATGCATGGAATGTCAGCCGCTACGGTGGCCCCGAAGTCCTCAAACCAGTATCGCGCCCAGTCCCCAAACCAACTGCTGGACAGGTTCTAATCCGGATTCGCGCCTCTGCCGTCTCTCGGGCTGATGGGATGATGCGGGCAGGTCAACCAAAGTTCGTGCGTCTTTTTTTGGGGTTAAAGCGTCCACGATCTGGGTTGGTGGGAACCTGTTTTGCCGGCGACATTGTCGCGGTTGGGAGCAATGTGACCCAATTCCGTATCGGCGATGCGGTCTTTGGCGAGGCTGGGTTGCAGTTCGGTGCGAATGCGTCCCACATCTGCGTCGATGCGGGTGCCAGCCTTCTAATGAAGCCAGACACAGTCAACTATGAGGAAGCCGCCACGCTTTTCGATGGTGCGATGACATCTTGGCATTTTCTGACCCGCGTGACGAAAGTAAAGCCGGGGGACGAAGTGCTTATCTTGGGCGGGTCCGGAAGTCTTGGGACAGCGGCAATTCAGTTTGCCAAAGCCTTGAGGGCCAAAGTAACCGCAAGCACCAGTGCGAAGAACAAGGAGCTTCTCCGGTCTCTCGGCGCGGATCAGGTGGTAAACTATCAAATAGAAAACCCTTTGAGCCGCTATGCCGCTTATGATGTCGTGTTTGACACGCTTGGTGTTTCGTCTTTCGGTGCAGCCAAACCCGCATTGGTCAAAGGTGGCCGCTATTTGTGCCCGGTGCTTGGACATACATTGCTACGCGACATGATCTGGAGCGGATTGTTTGGCGACAAGAAAGCCAAATTTGCGGCAGCTGGCATGTCCACCCCCGCGGTCCATCGCGAGGAATTGACAGAAGTCCTCGTGCTTATGGGTAACGATCAGTTCTCACCTGTGATGGATAGGATCTACCCCCTGGTCGATCTGGTCGAGGCGCATCGCTATGTAGAGACAGGCCGTAAGCGTGGCAATGTCGTTGTCGTTTGAACGGGGGCAGTAACATGACCACGCTTTCCAACTCACCGTACTAGGCGCGGTACGCTGACGTCTGTTTCCTTTTGTCCATTCTCTGCTGCGTTGGCTCCAAAGTTACCGGTGTCTGGCAAGAAGCAAAAACGCCGGAAGTGCAATTCCAAGCCACACGACGCTGTAAAGCGCTGCTGGAATGGCATAGGCGTTGAACGCAGGGCCATTCGCAACCAATAGTCCAGCGATTGCCAGCGCTAACGCCCCGTTTTGAACGCCGGTCTCTATTGCGATGGTCTTTGCTTCTCGGTCAGATGCGCCGAGTAAACGTGAGAGTGTGAACCCGATAATCGACAAAGCGGCGACCAGAGCAAACAATCCCAGCCCTAGCCGTGCGAAATTATCTGTAACAACTTGCCAGTTTGAACTGATCGCCCCAACAATGACCGCGACGAATAGAACCACCGCCATTTTTGCCAACGCAGGTGCTATCGCATTCGTCGCTGTCGGTGCTGCAGCCCGCAGTCCCACCCCGAGCGTTATCGGCAGCGCAGTTAGAAGAAAGGCTGTGACCGCCGTTGATGCAATATCAATTTCGGGCGCAGTGGACCCCATGAATTGGGTTACAGCGAAATCGAGAACGACTGGGATGGTCATGACGCAAGTCAGGCTGAACGTGGCCGTGAGCGTCACCGAAAGCGCGACATCCCAGTTTGCAAGCTTTGTGACGATGTTGCTTGCGGCCCCGCCAGGACATGCGGCGAGGATCATGATCCCAACGGCGGTCTCGCCCGTGAAGCCAAAGATCCGGATAATTGTGTAACCTATGACCGGAAGAAGAACGATCTGGTTCAAAGCCCCGATCCAGAACGCGCGCGGACGTTCTGCGATCCGTTGAAAGTCCGATGGTGTAAGCCCCAACCCAAGGCTGAACATGATGACCACAACAGCAAATGGCAGAAGCGCCGAAATAAATACGTCCATGTGCCGTCGACCCCACTCCTATAGGACTTCAAAAGTGCCAGTAGAATATGCGATTGCGGCATAATTTACGAGCGCGCGGTGGGCTGGCCTGGGAGCGGGGGGATCAGGTTTTCTCAGGCTGGAAGCGCGAGAGAATGCGGAGGAGACGTGATTGTGTTCATGGGGCTTGCGGAAAAAGGTGTGCTGAGGTCAAAGCATTCCGTTCTTGAGCTGGCATCTGACCAAAGTCCTTTGACGTAGCGCGGTGTCATGCCAATTAACTGCGCGGCGATGAAATCGCGCTTATGGGCGACCAGAACATCTATCTCGTGATGTACGACGTCCATTTTGGTCGCACACGCGGCGAGGTTAGTAGCGCTCGTCCCTACACACAAAGGGTCGGATAAAGCCGTCAGATTTCCCAGTCTTGAGGCATTTGTTAGCAAAGCCGCCGACCGCATGATATTGGTTGTGAGCAGGGGATAGTCTGAAACGAAACCCTTTTGCTGCGCAAAATTATCCGGGCCCAAAATGGCTGACGACACGGACTTGTACGGCGTAAGTGTCGTGCCCCAGAGGTCATCGTTGAGTATGTCGAGATACGTGGCAATCAAGCGTTCGCGTTTCTCTTTCGACGCCGGGAGGAGATTGAGAAAGCCAAGCATTGTTGTCGTTGAAACAAGCCGCGCATGGTCCTTAAATGTCAGAAACGCAGGAACCCCGTGGTGCTCGCACGCACGATTGCACGCTTCACGTTCAAGCTGAGAGATGTCGCACAAGGCATGGACAGAACAAATGATGAGAGCTTTCATGGTGGTCTCCTTCTGGTCAAGAAATGTAGGCGATGGGCCGAGACAGCGCCGTTTTGGATCACGAACAATCAAAGAAACAACGCGACGTTCCATCCGGCTACGAGCAGCACAGAAAGTGATGAGAAGTAGATCACGTAAAACTGCATTTGATCGTCCCCGTTCGATGTTGTTCAGAAACGAATAAGTCAGCTTGCAGCCAAAGAATTGACCGACGGGGCCAGCGTTTTGACCTGCCCGGCCAATATGCGGGATGCCCAGTTGCCGATCTTTTCGCGCACTGATTATGGTTGTGCAGCAGCCCAGGCTCACTGGGTATTTACTTCGAATTGGAGGAGGTATTCATGACCGAGCATCGCCCAACACTCAACTTTCTTTGCGGCAAAATCGCTGCGGGAAAATCAACGCTGGCGGCAAAACTGGCCACCGCGGACACCACGGTTCTGATCGCCGAAGATGAGTGGCTTGCATCGCTCTTTTCGGAGGAATTGCAACATCCAAAAGACTACCTGCGGTGTGCGAAAAAGTTACGGTCCGCAATCGCGCCGCATATCATAGAGCTGCTGAATGCAGGCGTCTCGGTGGTACTCGACTTTCAGGGCAATACGGTCGAAAGCCGCGCATGGATGCGCAGTTTGCTCGATCAAACAGACGCGGATCATCAGTTTCACGTGTTGATGCCACCCGATGAGGTGTGTCTGGAGCGGTTGCGGGCGCGAAACGAAAGCGGTCGTCATCCGTTCACCGTGAACGAAGAGCAGTTCCATCAAATCAGTGCTTACTTCTTGCCGCCGACACTTGATGAAGGCTTTGACCTTGTTATCCATGACCAAGCATAATCTTGAACGGGGCCGCACTGGCCCCGCTCAGAAGGTTCAGACAGGTTGTGTCTGGTTCTGCGTTATAGAGAGCAGTCCAAACAGCAATAGGGCGGCAGATAAAGCGGACGCTGCCGTCCGAATGGTGTTCCAGAAGGTCCAATGCGGTAGGTAGGTTCTTTTCCAATAGCCGCTCGCCTCTGCCGACGAAGCGTCCATTCTGGCAAGGGCTTCATTCATTGGCACATTGAAGAGAACGGTGACACCGAAGCATCCTACAAAATAGACAAGCCCCGCGAAAACGAACAGGGTTCCGGGTCCGCTTCCGACGACAAATCCTCCGTATGCGGCAATCGCAAGTGACACAGGGGCCATGCCAATAAACAGCGTCATGAACACCCAGCGAAAGACCTCTCGGTTGATGACCTGCATGGCGTCAATGCCGCCAATCCCACCGGTATGGGCAAGCGAGCGCATGATAAAGTCGGAAAATGCCAGAAAGACTCCGCTGACGAGCGCATAGGCGATGATGGCGAATTGAAGGGCAAAAAAAATTAAAGGTGACATTGGAAGTCTCTCTTCATCTGACGGGGGAATGGGCGGCGCGCAAATTCAGCGGGCCACATGTTTGTTCAGGGTTTGATCGAGCCACCGACCAAGCGCTTGCGGAAGGCAAAGAGGCACAGGGCGGCGATCGCGATCTCAAGAAGCAGCGCACCAATGATGCCGGAAGATGGAATCCCATCGACAGCCAAACCAATGAACCGTCCGGCGGGAAAGGCCAGAAACACGATGAGTGTCGAAGCCACGGCCAATTGCGCCAGGGCAGACCGCCAGATACCGAGAAGCATCAGGATACCGAGTGTTGTCAGGCCAGCCGCAGGTGCCCGCAATTCGCTTAGCAAACTGGGGTTCTCGCCTAAGATAATGCCATAGCTGGCGTAAAAGACATGCGGCGATAGCATGATCATACCGCCAATCCCGATAGCTGTGAGGCCAGAGATGCAAAGGGTGATTTTTTCAAGTGTATTCAGGGTCATGTGTCTAGTCTCTCTAATTTTTTGAGGGCTTGCAGCAGCGCGTTTTGATTAAGCCGCCGCTTTGGCTTAGTCCGCTTCGATCAGCTCGATATCCAAGCGACAGATGCGAATTTGGGTGTCTTGATCTTGGTGAAGCAGCGCCGTGTTTAGGGGCGCGATCAGGCTCTCGACAAGCTCTGGAAGAGCATGCGACTTGTCGTTTTGCTCTTTGAGCTCTGGTGAGTTGATCTTTCTCAGAACACAGGTCGTTTCCAAGCCATCGAGCGGATTGAGAGGCTCAGGGTAGGCCGCTGCGGTTTCAGGCAACAGCAACCCAAAGGGAATGAGCATCGCGAGCGTGGTAAGTTTCAGCGATTCCATTTCACGGGTCCTTTGGATGATTGTGGTTCTTATGGGCGGCCCTAAACCGCCGCCCATTCTGGTGACTCACGATGCAAGACGTTCGGCACCTTCGTGCAGAGCCAACGTCTGGGCTGCTGACGTCAGATCTGACAACACGTCTGGGGCCGTAAGGCGTCCGCTGCTGGTATCAAAGACATCGTAGAAATTCCGAACGGATACGGCTGCTCTAAGGTCCACTCCGAAATACTCGGCCGACCCTTTTGCAGAAGCCAGCACGCTACCGGCACCGCCAGGGCCGGGGGAGGTAGCAAGATAGACTGTTGGTTTGTTCTGGAACACCTTTTGATCAATCCGGCTGGCCCAATCGAACAAGTTTTTATAAGCGGCGGAATAGGTCCCGTTGTGCTCCGCGAACGACACAATCACCCCGTCCGCGGAGCCAATCTTCTCAAAGAAATTCTTCGCCGCGGCCGGTTGGCCGATCTCTTTCTCAAGGTCTTCGCTGTAGATCGGCAGCGCGTAATCATTGAGGTCTAAGACCTCAATTTCGGCATCAGGAACAAGCGTCGCAGTGAATTTCGCAAGCGCTCTGTTGATTGAGGTTTTGCTGTTGCTTGCGCCGAAAGTCAGAATTCTCATGTCTTTTCTCCAGTAGAATATGGGAAGTTTCCGTGTCAGGCCGCCGTGGCCCAAGCACCTCGAGAGGCCGCCGCTGCAGCAAAAGCAGCAAAATCGCGAGGCTTGCGACCAAGCGCTCGTTCAACCCCGTTAGCGACTTTGGCATTGCGTCCATCAAGCGTTTCGCGTGCGACCTGGGTGAAGACATCGGCGACAAAGTCACCGCCTGCAGCTGCAACATTTGCGTGAAAGTCTTCAAAACTGATTGGCACATGTTGGATATGTCGCCCCAAGGTGGTCGAAAGCACCTTCGCCATCTCGGAAAAACTCATCAAACGCGGGCCGGTGACCTCGTAGCGTTCGCCGATATGACCGTCCTCGGTCAGTGATGCGACAACAACGTCCGCGATGTCATCAATATCGATGATGGGTTCAGTGATATCACCGCCGGGCATGGGTAGCGTGCCATCCACAATGGGGTCGCGCAGATAGCCCTCGCTGAAATTCTGCGCAAACCAGGCAGCGCGGACGATGGTGAACGCGAGCCCAGAATTGCGTACGACGTCTTCGCCCAAGCTGGCAAAATGCTCGCCGCGTCCAGATAGCAAGACGATTTGTTCAAGCCCCGTCTCGCCTGCTACTTTTGCAAAGGCCTCCAACTTTTCCACAGCGCCCGGAAAGGCAAGGTCTGGAAAATAGGTGACGTAGGCTTTGCTCGCTCCTGTCAACGCGGGCGTCCAAGTTTCCGGTGCGTCCCAGTCAAAGGGAATGTCCGCGCCGCGTGATCCGCGCCGGACAGCGATGTGTTTTGCCTCCAGGCGCGCCGCAACACGCGATCCGGTTTTTCCGTTCGCGCCGACAACGAGGATTGGTTGAGTTGGCATTAGTGATGCTCCTTGGTTGAGAGTTGTCACCAGGGGATAAGCATTCCACACGCTGATATATTGACAGCGACCGCCAGCCTTTTGACCTAAGCGGCCAAAGACACGATTATTTTGCCAGCGACTTTCTATAATTTGCTGGTGTCTCATTCGTCCAGCGCTTGAAGGCCCGGTTAAATGCACTCTGCTCCGAAAACCCAGTTAGAAATGCAATCTCGGACAAGGAGCAGTTCGCTTCGCGCAGCATGCTGAGCGCAATTTCTCGCCGGGTCTCTTCGGCCAGCGTCTGAAAGCTGGCACCGTGATCGGCAAGTCGACGGTGAAATGACCGCACGCTGAATCCCAACTCGCGGGCCACGTCTGCCATCTTGGGCAACCCTTCACTCAAGACCCGCGCGATCTCTTCCTTTGTGGTGCGCACCAGCGTCGGGTCGGTGTTGAGTTGCTCCAATTCAGCATCGAGGTGCTTTGTCAGAAATTCGGATAGAGCCAGATCACCGAGTTTGTTCTCTATCTCAAGGCTGGATTGCGAGAACAGTATCCCGTCTGCCTGCGCGCCAAACGTGACCTTACAGCCAAAGAAATCTTCAAATAGCTGCGCATCACGCGGCGCTGAGTGTCGGAACGTAACCAATTCCGGCGTAATCTTCTTAGCGGCCACTTGGTCAATAGCTTGAAACATAGCCGACAATCCGGCTTCAGGTGAAAACACCAAACCCGGGCCAGACCCGACCAGTACATCTTGTCGAAGCAATGTTGCGTTGTCTTGAACATCCAATTGGTAGCGTACGCTGTCGGACAGGAGCGAGTGATACCGCGCCATGCGTTGCAGCACCCCGCCGACATTTGGGGCCGCTTTGCAGGCCAACGCAAGCGTGCCCAATTTATCAATATCAAGTGATTGCGCGTGCCGGACCGAGACGGCAGCGCGGTCAGGGGCCCGTTCGGCAACCAGTCCCAGAATTTCGTAATGCGCCTCAGCCGTGATCTTGCCGTCCTTCACCGCGGCCTGCATCAGTGTTTCTCCGCCGTAGGACAGTTTTCCTTCCGTCGTCAGCGCAAAACCTGCAGCACCTGCAAAATATTGGGTTACGATGATTAATACGGACGGCATGGTTTCAAATTCTATTGTGAAGGCATGGTCAGCCAAAAAGTAAGCTAACAATTAACATGCAACACTTCACTTTGGAAACATGGGCGTGGATATCGCCCAGCAAAGCATGACCTACGCTACGGCCAAGAGAGAGAACCTCTCAGCCCTGGCGACGGCTAAACGGACTAGAGAAGACAGTTCCTGTGTCCGAACAAAGATCAGCTTTGTTCCGTGACGGGTGAATTCTGACGATCAAAGGCTTCTCTTGCGCGGCGAATGCCGCGTCTGACCGGCTGCACCGCAGTACCGGGATGCAAGATAAGCTGCAGGTTTGAGCGCATGGGTGCAGTCAGTTGTAAGTGTGATTAAGCCCATGCTGCTCTGCATATGTTTTTAACTTTGAGCCATTCTTGGCGGATGCTGCAAAAAGCCCCAAAGCCCGTAGTCGAACCAAATCACTATTTCAGGTTTCAGTAACCGCTAAATTGCTCAAACCGGATGCTTTCTTTGGCCACACCTGCATTTTCCAGCATTTCACGCATGCCTGAAACGAAAGATGAGGGCCCCACGCAGTAGAAAACTGGATCGTTAATGTCAGGCAAATGCCGATGCAGCATATCTATGTCGACCCGGCCAGTTTCGCCCTCCCAACTATGGCTATCTTCGATATCCGACATGGTGGCAATCACTTGAAAACCCGGATTTGTCGCGCTGATCCGTTGTAGCTCTTTCAACATGACTGCGTCGGCGGGGCTGCGATTGGAATAGAACAATGTGGTGTCGCTCAATCGACCGGAGTGATCCGCGTCGCTGATCATCGACAGGAAGGGGGTGATGCCGATCCCGCCTGCCAGAAACACGGACGGACGGTCTTGATCCTCATCCAATGTGAAGCTTCCCAATGGGCCAGCGACCTGCAAGTTTGTTCCGCCCGGCAATGCCGCCAAAGCTTGCTTGAAAGCGCTGTCACGCAGGCGGGTGATCACGCTCAGATATTCTTCGTGCGGCGCACTGGCAATGGAAAGGATGCGCGCCTCGCCTGCAGCTTCAGGGGCGTCAGCCGGAATGGTCAATCGGATTGCTTGACCCGGTTTGAAGCTGAACCCGGCGGGCTTTGTAAGGCGTATCGCTAGTGTGTTTTCCGCAACCAGTTCTTTGCCGAGTAGGTTTACCGTGGACGCCCGGCTGTTTCGGCCTGTTAGCCTTACGCCATCGCGGGCATTCAAGGACATTAGTGTCAGGTTTGTTGCCCCCGCGATCAGCTCAACACCCTGCAATACGTAGAAAAGCGTATCGAACGTGCCTGCCGAGGCCTTAGCTTCAAGAATAAAGGCCATCGGAAGTAGAATGAGAATGCCGTTCGCCGCGATGATCGGCATCCGCTTTTTCTTTGTGGAAACAAGTTTTTCAGATCGACCAGTTCCCAGGGACATGCCAGAGCCGCCGACAATCGCCATCGCAGGGATCAAGATGAACATCCCATTCAGAATCCACCCTTTCACCGCCGCGATGGTTTCATATGATCCGAATAGTTCTGAGATGATGGTGGAAGTCCAGAACGTGAAGATCATGAGCAGACCGACAGCTCCGGCGATGGCATGAATGCGGGTTTTCATTGGGTCGTCCTCTTCTGCGTGGCAATTCTGTAAGTAGCGGATGGAGTGCGCGTCAGACCTTGATTGCGATGCAGCCGAAAACCGCAGCCGCCATACCAAATCCGATGCGGAAATAGTGGATTGTCAGCCATTGGCTAAGCTTGGCCGCTCCCGTCACTTCGTCCATCGCTCCGCTCGCAAATGCTGTGTTCGTCGGGACAAAGAATGCGAAGGTCAAGATCGCGACAATGACAATGCACAGCGTGCTCAGCAGCCAATATTTCAAATCTGGGCTGCCCCAAGACAACCAAACCGATCCAACGAGGCCGATCAGGGTGGGCATGAAGATCAGTGGGATTGATCGGGAGACGAATTGATTGTTGGCTGCAAACCAATCCAGGAATGCCTGTGTCGGGAGGCTGCGCCAGTATCCACCCAAGGTCACGCCGATACTAAGCATGACACCTGCAAATCCCGCTGCCCCACAGATAGCCAGTATATTGAAGGTTGTCTTGATCATGATCCGGCTCCGTTGTCCTTTGAGCCGAACCACATCCGCCAGATCAGTCCGTCCCGTTTGATGAAATGATGGTAGAGCGCAGCGCTTGCATGTAGCGCAAACAGCGCCACCATGAGCCTTGCACCGAGACCATGTGGCACGCGCGGCAGGAACTCTGAGAAATTCGGCAGGGTCTCTGCACTTTCGCCGAATAAAACACCGCCTGCGCCAGACAGTGCCAGCATGCCAATACCGCTTGCAGCCATCCCTAGAATGACAACATAAAACAGCACATGGATCGCTTTTGCAGTGACCCTCTGCCAAGAAGGATCGCCTTCTACAGGACGCGGTTTCTGATCGACGCGCCACCACCAGAACAAGCGAAAGAGTGTCAGACCTAAGATGAATATGCCCAAGGGGACATGAAACATCAGAACGACTTCCTTAGCTGCGCTTTCTGTCATTGATGCGGCTCTGAAGCCTGAACCGAGCATCGCAAGAATGAATATGGCGCTCAGCCAATGAATGGTGACGGCAACCGATCCGTATTGGGTAGGGGTGCTTTTCATGAGACGTGCTTTCCAGTTCAGACAAAAGAGAGTTACTGACCAATGATTGCGGCGCGATAGGCGAGGTTTATTATGTAGCCATTGAGAAACTCGTCCCGCGTCAGGAATGCATCGTTATCGGTGTCCGCACGGCGGAAATCCCAAACCATCGACTTGTGATACTCCTGCCGCCCGATCTTGCCGTCACCGTCATGATCCCAGATCGCAAAAAGTATCTTTTGCGCAGTTTCATAGGCGCGTTTCTGGTTTTCATCCTCTGCGATGAAGTTGAAACCAAAGTCCCATTCAGTGAACTCGCCCAGATCAATCGACCCGCTCTCATCCGAGTCCATGGACACGAAGATGTCCTGACCGAAGTCAACAAACTCACCCATATCGGCAGCACCGTTTGGGTTGTCTTCGATTGATCCGTAGATCAGTTCCGCCAGCTCCCGGCCCGGTGTCACTTCGTCTGCCTGTGCCAAGGCAGTGACAGGAAGGGTCAGAAGTACCGCACAAGCTGTTGTCAGAATTCTCATATCAGTATCCCTTATGATTCGAATTGCATAGCAAGCTATATACTATTACATAGTTAGCTATACAATGCTAAAATGGCACAATGGAATTTGATCGTATGAACTCCGCGGGTTATCTCGTGAACAATTTGGCCCGCCTTCTTGTCGAGGTGCTTCGCAAGCGTATCGCACCGCTTGGAATCGTCCCTGGGCAGTTTCCGGCATTGTTGGCGCTTTGGGAAAAAGACGGTCTGACACAAAAGGAGCTTTTGGCCATGCTCGATATCGAACAGGCCACACTTGCAAATACGCTGATAAGGATGGAACGCGACGGATTGATTTCTCGGAAAGAACACCCCGCTGATGCACGGGCGCGCACGATCCACCTGACCGACCAAGGGCGGTCAATCCGTGACTCCGCTTATCAAGCAGCGATGCAGATCAACGAAGAGGTGCTCGCCGATCTTTCCGAGGATGAGACGCGCGCGTTTCTAAGCTACATGCGCCGGGTCATCGGCAAGATCAAAGACGTTGAGAATTCCTGAACCTGCCTCGGGAGCATCCGCAGCGATTTTCTAGAAAGTGGGATGCAAAGGCAGAATACTTGAACCGCAAGTATTGTTGGCCAGAGGTGAAAT
This sequence comes from uncultured Litoreibacter sp., assembly GCA_947493265.1. Taxonomy (GTDB): domain Bacteria; phylum Pseudomonadota; class Alphaproteobacteria; order Rhodobacterales; family Rhodobacteraceae; genus Litoreibacter. Next base: position 268,233 of record CANLQL010000002.1, read on the forward strand.
TTTGCAAATTCTGCACCCCACCCGATGACCATGGAGAACTCAAACCTAACATGTGCACATTGGTACAACCTCGTCGCCAAAAAATACGTCGGCTCCTGTGAAGGTCAGATACAAACAAAGAGGTGCTCGGCAGTGTTGTGCCGGGACTTTCCTACGTCGGAAGGTCGTGTTCAGACCAAGGTCTGTGGCCAAAACGAACGGAATTCATGTATTTCAATCAAATGAATGTGGTGAGCCGACTTATCCCAAGGTCTTTGGTGGGCCAGTTCGCTTTGGCGGGCGGTCTCGTCATGTCGGTTGCCGCAATCATTGTGGGGGCTTGGGTTTCACTTCGTATTGAGCAAGGTGTGGTGCAGAACTCAGCGGCGTCCGCTGCTCTCTATTTCGAAGGTTTCGTCTCTCCTCTCAGTTCGGAACTTGCCGTTGACGGTGAGTTGTCCGAGCCAGCGCGGGTCGCTCTTCATGAAATTTTCTTTGGACCCGCTCTCGGAGACAGAGTCGTTTCTTACAAAATATGGAAGAAGGGCGGTCTGGTTCTTGACGCATCCAATGAAGACCTGCGCGGGCAAGTCTTTGCGCCATCAGATGATCTACTTGCAGCTTGGGAAGGGCGTGTTGCTGCTTCCTTTGAACAACTGAACGACGATGAAGATGCTATTGAGGCAGAGCTTGGTATTCCGCTGCTTGAGGTTTACAGCCCAATCCGGGAAACTTGGACAGGCGAGATTGTTGCCGTCGCAGAGTTTTACGAACGCGCAGACACGCTTGCCGATGAGCTTCGTGATGCGAAACGAACGAGTTGGCTCATTGTGGCCACCGTATTCGCAACAAGTGGCTTATTGCTCTTTGGTATTGTCCAGACTGGAAGCAGGCTTATCTCGCGACAGCGTAAAGAATTGGAAACCCAACTCGCTGAGAGCCAGCGCGTATCTGCGCAAAATAAGCTTCTGAAAGATCGCGTGGTCGCGGCGGCTCAAAGATCCACCGCTCAAGCTGATCGGGTGATGCAACGTATCGGTCAAGACTTACATGATGGTGTCGCCCAACACCTTTCGCTGGCCAGTCTGAGGTTCGAAGCGGCAAGCCCACAGGACGAAAGCAACGCGACTACTGTTCGACAGGCAATGAATACAGCGATGACAGAGCTCCGGGCAATATCGCGCGGTCTTGCACTTCCCGACATTGAGCAACTTGGTCTAAGCGTTACGCTTGACCGTGCGATTGATGATCATCGGAGCGCTTATAACGTCCAAGTGATTAACAACGTCGGTGTTCCAGAAGACTTGGAAGTGCGGTACCCGATTAAGCTTTGCGCCTATCGTTTCATTCAGGAGGCCTTGGGCAATGCGACCAGGCACGCGGAAGCAACTGTCACCAGTGTGGAGGCTTCTGTTGCTGGAGGAACATTGCAAATTCTTGTCGCAGATAATGGCAAAGGTTTTGATGTATCCGCCGTTACGAATGCGCGTCTTGATGGAGGCCAAGGATTACATGGTCTGCGGGACAGAGCAGAGACGCTTGATGGAAGTGTTGAACTGACTTCTGCGCCAGATGAAGGTTCGACCGTCAAGCTTGTCCTGCCGATAGTTGAAAGGGTGCGAGAATGACAATTCGAATGCTCGTGGCCGATGACCACCCTATCTTTCGAGATGGCTTGATACAAAGCCTTGAAGAAACTGGCGAGTTTCGGGTTGTTGCCGTCGCATCCTCTGCGCCGGAAGCAATCAAATTGGCGGATCAAAAACGTCCAAATATTGCGCTACTAGACTTGTCGATGCCGGGAAACGGCTTGAGTGCCGTTAAAGAGATTTCGTTGGCGGGAACCGCAGACCAAGTCGCAATGTTGACGGTTTCCGAAGACGACAACAACGTAGCGACAGCTCTCAAATACGGCGCGATTGCCTACATATTGAAGGGGGTATCTGCCGCAGAACTCCGTGGCATTCTGAAGGGTGTTGCTGACGGCGAAGCCCATGTGTCGCCCAGTTTGGCGGCCAAGGTTCTTACTTTCATGTCAAAAGACGAAAGTAGAAGATCAGCGTCTTCTCCATTCGATGATCTGACCAAACGCGAAGAAGATATCTTGCGGCTGGTTGCGCAAGGCAAGAGCAACAAAGAAATCGCGAATGATCTCAAGCTTCAAGAAAAGACAGTGAAACACTACATGACCGCGATCATGGGAAAATTGCATGCCCGCAACCGGGTGGAGGCTGCGGTCATGGCCCATGAAAAATGGCGTAAAGAGGATTAGCGCCCGCTTGCGAGCTTTTGCAATCTTGCGCGATCCGCGCGCGTTGCCGGTCGGGTGGCAACAGCGCGCTCGTATGGATCAATCAAACGGTACGTTCCCCGAGAGATGTCTTCGATCCAACCGTTCGAATAAGTCACGCGTATTGAATTGCTGGATGACCCAACGCTCCGCACGTCGTCTTGCCGCGCATCCCGACGTGTGACGCTGCGAATTGAAACGCGCGTAGACACTGCTTTCAGCCGGGCAATGTCCGAACCTTTGGCTGTCCGCTGCTCGACTCGGCGGCCGGATGGATCCCGCAGTTCATATTGCCCATTTTCTATTTCTTCGCGACCGCCATCGGCATATCGAATTTTCACGCCAGAGCTGGACACTTCAATGCGAACAATGGCGCGGCCTGGCTGGTAGGAACCCCCGGACTCCGTTCCGTTCTGCCCTGATGTCGATTTGCCGGAACCGGATCCAGAGGACCCGGAACCAGCGTCCTCCTCTTCGCCTTCATCATCTTCTCCGTCGTCATCTTCATCGTCTTCAGAGTCATCGTCGTCGTCGCCATCATCATTTTCATCGTCGCCATCATCGTCATCTTCATCGTCTGAACCACTGCCATCTTCGCTGTCGTCATCTTCATCGTCATCGCCACTATTGCCGTCGCTTCCGGAACCGCTCTGTGCATAGGCGGCAGCAAGTTGGAACTTTGGATACCCGGATACAGACATCACAACACGGTTCGGACCAATCAAGAAAGCGACGATCAGAATAAGGAGGACGAAGGTTTTTGACACACGCGAGATCATATCATCATCTAGGAACGGTTTAGGTTTTCTTCTTTATGAAGGTTGCATTGAACGCGATTGAAACCCGCTCTTCATCCGTTTCGTTGGGATAAACCCAATGGACGAGGTAGGATGGAAACAGGATCATATCGCCGGGCATCGGACGGAATTTCTTTTTCAGTTTGAATGCCGGAGCCTCCAAGATTCGCCAGTTCGGAAGATCAGACCTTGGGTCAAGAAATTCGATCATGCCCGAATTACCTTTCTCAACCTTCGGCTGCGACACATAGTAGACACCGGACCATTGAGCGCCGGGATGAGTGTGTGGCGCATTGAACCCGCCTGCCGGATTGGCGTTCATCCAGCCAAAGAGCTTCAAACGCAACGCCGAGAAATCTGCTTTGGCACCAATCTTGCGCGATGATGTGAGAACGCACTCCTCGGCCATTGCGCGCAACACGTTTACGCAAGGCACATCGCGGTCAAGTAAGTTGCCCTCCGAATGCCATCCCCCGCGGTTCGACTTGTTTACGCCGTCAGATTCAGCCCGCATCAAGGCACCTTCGTGCAAAAGCGCTTTGTTCAACTCTGGATGCTCTGGCATGTGGAATCGCAGAACCGGCGTTGAAAACAGCTTTTCGTATTTTGTCTGTTCGAGAAGACCCATCATACCCTCGTAAACTGGAAGTCCCTCGCGGGATGAGACCGCGAAGGACAATAGTGAAGCGTTACCTCCATTCTAGTCTTACCGGGGGAGATCAGTCTTCCGCATCCTCTGCGTCATCAGACTCATCACCGCCATCAGATTCGTCGCTTTCGTCCGACTCGTCACTTTCGTCTTCTTCATCATCGGATTCGTCGCCTTCGTCGCTGCTATTTTCCTCATCATCCAACTCGTCAGACTCATCGCCCCCTTCTTCGTCATCTTCGTCATCATCGTTGCGCACGCGGATCTCAAGCCGGCTCAGTTCGCCGTCACCGTTTCGGTCGGCCCGGACCAAAATCCGTTCCGCTGAACCTTGACCAAAGACTGACACAAGCTCCTCGAACGACAACGAGCCGCTGGCGTCAGCGTCAACGTCGCTGAAGGGTTTTCCCTGAGCAAGTGCGGGTCCAGACACCGCCGCGCAAAGAGAGGTCGTTAGCAAGAGTTTCGAGAGTTTCATTTCATTTTCTCCGTATAGTGATCGACGTGCCGATCGGTGAATGATGCAACTCAAAATGCGCCTGTCAGATCGCGATAGCATCCAACTCTGGTCGGAAAAGATAATGCATTGGTCGGAATGCACGTCAGACCTTAGTCCGACGAATTTCAACGTTGGAATTTCCTCGAAGGCTTTGGTCGCGACTAATTCGCTAGCGTTTGCAGACTGCCGGAAATGCCATCAGACCCGCTGAACTAGCTATCGAAGATCCCAGTCCGCGAGATGCCCAAACCAACGAGAGCTCTCTGCACGCCCGCAAGGAAGGATCGATTTGGTTCCGCAGAGCGATACTCGAACCTATTTTGGAAAGACTTGGTTGATCGAAACCCAGATGTCTGCAGTGAAGCCAAAAATACCAATCGTTGTGCAGCGCATGAACGTTTGGTTTCTGATGGGCTACGGGGTTCTGGCTATCAGCGTTGCAAAAACCTGATAGCCGTAGAGAGTGCCTTCTGTTGCACGACGGCGATATTCAGCAACCAAGCCTTTATGCAGTTCCTCTCCAATTTCCCCGCGTTTCATCAGCACCTTTCCAGTTTCTTCGACCCAGGGGAGCATCTGGTCATTGTTCAAGACACTGCGACTTTGAAAACTGAAGTCTTCAATCAAGAACCCGGCGGTAGTCGCGAGCCTTTGCAGCTTCGCAACAGCATATGGGTCTGTAACGAACTCTTTGACAAATATCTTGGCGCAGGCATCAAGGGGATCGTTCGGCAGGTTTCCCAATGACGCCTTTGAAAAGTCAGCATCACACACAACCAGGTTTCCACCTGACTTTAGAACACGACGTGCTTCGGACAAAAGTGCTGCTGGCTCTTCCACGTGGGTGAGCACCGTGTGCATAACCAGAATATCGACGGATCCAGTATCCAGGGGCAATGATGCGCCATCTGCAACCTCGAACTTCACATTGTCGTAGCCCCCAACCCGAGCTTTCGCTTCACTTACAAAGCCTACAGATGGCTCGAAACCAATGACACGCCCAGGGGTGGCTTTCTCGGCAATGCGCCGCGTGACAGCTCCTGCACCGCACCCGACCTCAACCGTCAATCGATCCTCGGTAAACTCAAGTTTACTAAGATATCTCGAAACGATCTCCTCCATTATTGGGTCGGATTGGCGTTCATCCATAGAGTCAGCAAAAGCGGAAATGAACTCCTCTCCCGCCGCATCTACATCTTGAAACGGATCTCCCATACTGATCCTCCTCCAACAAAGCTTGGTATTGTTGGAGGAAAACCCTAGCATCGTCAAAACATTGTACAAGCAGCGCAGGATCAAAATTGCATCTGGGATCTGGGCATTCTGAAATGATTCCATTGGTGGCGGTGTCATTTAAGCTGGAAGACCCTACTACAGAGTATCAAGTGACAGGCGGATCGGGGCGGTCCACGTGGGGCTGATCAGCGCTGTTCGGCCGCTTGCAACCTAAGTGGCCAAAGGTCAGACTTGCGCTATCTTTACGGTTTTTGGGGGATGTAGACACATGCGGGTTTCATGGATTTTGGCTTTTTGTTCGCTTCTTGCAGCGCCTGCTGTTGCAGAAGATTTGCCGGTGTATTTCCACATCGAAAGCCAGGGCAAAGAGTGGAATTTTGCACGCGAGCCTTGGGAGAAGGCGGTTCGAAACTCCGGTGGACCCGACATGGTTGGCTACCTGCACAAAGGTGGCGTGGAAGCCTATAGGGAGGCTCAATCCGAGGCCGCGTCCTTTGGTTGGGAGCAGCCTGTCATTTCGATGACGACCGCCAATCTGCCTGTTGCGAACTCGCGTGAATTTCGCGACAGGACTCGCAGTATGGATGAAGGTATCGCTGCGCAGACAGAAAAACTAAAAGACACGCAATTGCTATTTTCGATGCCGATGTGCCGCCTTTACGAATTGCCGTCCAATGGGCCCGGCCCCGAGAAGTTGCATTTTCTCGCGGCCATTGATCGCGCCGATGCGCAAGTGATCTGCTACCAGGCGACCATGGGCTATTTCATGACACCACCCGGTGAAGATGGAACCAGACCAGCGCCTGTTTTCGTCGATCCGATGGCTATGATCCTTCAGGAGCAGTTGCCAGACTTCAAGCTGCACTCGGCCTATCTTGCCGATAAAACCAGGAAAGACGATCGGGGTCGTTTCTTGCAGCGTGAAACAAACGTTTTTGCCCCGAATGAAGAGATCTTCTTGAAAGCGTATTTCGAAAATGTCCGCAGAGATCAGGTCGGTAGCCCGTTGCAAAGCTACAAGATCCAGCTTGATCTGGAGATCCGTGATACGTCGGGAGGCGTCCTTTCCCGCCGGGACAGCCACTATGTTTATGAAGGCAATTCTTTGCAGCTTTACCCGGTCGACAAGACGCAGTTTTACAACAATATCACCGCAGGTATCGGTCTTGATGTACCCGGCGATTATCAGGTTGCGTTTATCTTCACTGATCTGAATGCCGTTGATCCGCAGCCTGTCGAAGCGGCGTTTGACGTGACGATACAGTAGCGCTTACCAGTCCCCACGTCGCGGTTTGCCGCGAGACGTGGGGAACAACTGCTCCAAGAGACATCGATCCGCAGTTTTGATTGCCCGGAGTTGACTGCGCTAAATTATGTAATAATGTAATTACATGATTACTAATGATCATATGGATTCGATTTTTCAAGCGCTTGCGCATGCGACGCGTCGGGCGATGTTGGACTATGCGCAGGAAAAACCGGGGTTAACGGTCGGCGAGTTGGCGCAGAATTTTGATGTCAGCCGCATCGCGGTGATGAACCATCTTGCCGTGCTTGAAAAAGCCAACCTGATCATCAGTGAAAAGGATGGGCGCGCGCGGCGGCTTTATCTGAACGCGATGCCGATTCAGGACATCCATGAGCGTTGGACGGATTGCTACTCTGCCCATTGGGCGGACCGGGTGAACATAATCAGACATGCGGCCGAGGCCGTCGCAAACAAGACCAGAAGGAGAGATTTGGATGTCTAAGCCGACATATGCAAAAACCAACATCAACCGCACGTTGATCAAGGCACCAATTGAAACGGTTTGGTCGACACTGGTCGCAACAGACAAGGCACTTCCGTTTTTCTTCGGCTCCATCTGTCAAACCAAGGATGGTTTGAAACCCGGGGCGCAGTACCGGATGGTGCACCCGAACAAAAAGGTTGCAATGGTCGTAGGTGAAGTGATCGATTTCGACCCGCCGCGGCTGTATTCACACACATTCCGCATGACAAATATCGATGAACCTCCCTGCAAGGTCACCTATGAGCTGGTCGAGAAAGACGGCGGGACCGACTTTACACTCACCATTGAGGGCGCGCTGGAAGGTGGAAAGCTGATCAAGGAAATGGCCGGTGCGCAGGGCTTTATCGGCAGCAACCTCAAATCAATCTGCGAAACTGGAAAACCTGCCTTTACGGGACGCATGGTGGGTGTCCTCAGCCCGGTCTTTGGGATGTTGGCCAAGAAATCGCAACGCATTGAAAACTGGCCGCTTCAATAGCTGAGCGGTTCTGGCAAAGGTGCTTGATTTAGCGCAACCTGATCAGCGACCAGTCTTTTTCAGTGAAGTGTCGTTGGTATTTCACTGGGGCGGTCGGTCTTGATCGCCATACGTTTGAGGGCCAGACCAAAATCTTGGGCCAGCGTAACAATCGATGGCGCGATATCAGGGCGCACGAATGTCATCGCGATTTGTAGCGCGTCTTCTCGTTCGCCGTCACAGGCATAGCCGATCAGATTGGCAAAGCAGGACTCGTCAGCACCGATGCAGCTGCAGGCCACGTGGTGACGCATGAGCGGCCTTCTTCCGTGCCGCAGACAAAGCTCGCAAAGCCGCTCGAACGATGCCAGCGCTTTGCGCCCTGTTGCCGGACCTAGCGATTTTGCGAAATCGTTCCAAACCTGGTGTTGCGCGACATGTCCATCACACCACAGACGAAGGTATAAGATGGCCCCGGCTTCCAACGGACCGAGTTCTGACAGATAGCCTACCGGGGCACCGCCACGATGCGGGGGTGAGGCGTTCATTTCGTCAAGATCAACTTGCCCGCACGGGTAACGCGGAGGGTGTATAGCTGGTCATCCAGTTTGATCCGGGCAAGGTCGCCACCTTTGGTAAGATCCTTGGCCTCGTAGACCGGTATCTTTTCCTCGACAGGTATCTTCACCTCTCGTGCGATGTTTACCACCATAGCCCGCTCCATTCGCCACGTTCCGCCTTGTCGATCAGCCATTCGACATTGAAGAGGCCGGGTGAGCCGAGGTCAAAGGCGATCGCAAGTGCTTCGCGCCAGTCTGTTCCCGTAACTTCCCCTTGTAAGAAGACGAGTTTCATTAGCCCATTCCTTTCGCTTTTTGGAAGGTTGGCTTGCACGAGAATCGGCGGCTGGCTTCTGGCTATAAATCTGAGTGATTTAGTCAGATAAGTCAATCTGACAATTTTAGTCGGAAATAAACCGGGGATTGGTTTTGGGAAATTGAAGCGATGTGGAGCAGGCTGGACCTAGCCGAATACCCATCTTTTGGACACGACATAGACGCAGACAGTCACGACAGCAGTGATCACCAGCTGTGATGGGATCAGCGCAAACCCCATCCGATCAACAGCGCCCGCCAGAGCGACCGAATTCACGATCAATGCGCTGCCTTGCACAACGATATAGCGCCCCAATTGCTTCCCGGTCAGTTTGGTCGTCTGGAACGTAAACAGCCCCTGGGCCAGAAAATTAAACGCCATTGCAATGGCATAGCAGATCGCCGCAAGCAGCATAGTTGACGGGATCAGGGGTCGCAGGATGATCAGGAGAAGGAAGTAGAACCCGGTTGAGGCGATGCCGATCAGGCCAAAACGCAGGGTGCGGGCAAGCTCGGCGTTCATGGCAGCGCGCGATAGACGACGACCGTATCATTTGCGAACACGACCTCATGACCCGTTGCGATATGGGCCAGCAAACGGGATTGGATTAGCTTGTCTGGCTGCCCTTCGGCCGGGGTTTCGGGGTTTGGCCCAACGTCCTTGCGGTCGATGATGACAAAGGCCGGCGGTGTGTCTTTCAACCCGGCATCAATCTCGGCCAGCCAAGCGTCGGAATGGGCAAATTCCGGTGTGATCTGGTCCGCAGCAGGTGTGAAATAGCGGTATGCGGGCATACGGCCTGCGCGGTAGGCCAGCTCAAAGCTAGATCCGTAGACGATCACGGTTTGGTCCGAGGTACTGCCGTCCTGGATCATCGAAACGATGCTTTGGCGTTCGCTTTCGGTAAGGCCATACAGGTCGGTTGGCCCGAATTGACCGGCCATCAGCCGCTGGACCCCTTCAGACATGCTGGTGAATTTCTTGGCTGTCCCGGCAAAAGCCAAGAGCACTGCAACGGCAAGCACCGCCGTTGCAGCCCCGCGCCAGAGCCCATCTTTCGCCTTCAGGCGCATCTGGTTCAGGCCATCGAGGCCGACGCAAAGAAGTAGCACCAGAACGGTCAGGATGCCGCCCAGATGGTAACCGAAGCCCTTGTTTTGGACTGCAAAAGACACGGCAAGCGTTGCGGCGATGCCAATTAGCAGCACAAAGGCGTAACCGAATTTGTCGCGCTTCGCCCAGAAGGCTGCACCGACCAGGGCCAGGGCCGTGATCCAGTGCCAGGATTGCAGGAACAGGGTTGCCAGCGTTTCGCGCCAATCTGCCGGTGGGTCGCCGACATAGATCGATGTCGAGAATTGGAAGCTTTGCTGGAACCAGTCATCAAGATTGCCCATGATGAACCCGGTTGCGACAGCGGCTGCCAAACCAAGGACGCAGCCGAACAGGAACCGCAAGGCGCGGCCCATCCGCGTGCATCTGCGCGCAGCGTGCAATGTCATTGGCAAGGCTTCAAGCAGCATCAGGCCAGCCAGAAAGCTCAGGAATGGGGGGCGCACCAAAACGGCAGCTGCCACGCAAAGGCCTGCGCCGACTGCGGCGATCCCTTCCCGACGACCACCCGGCAATGCCAAAAGGCAGGCAAATAGCAGAAAACCAGTTGCGATGATGTCGCGTTGGCCCGCCATCCAGGAGCCTGCAGTGACGTAGAGGGCGGGGTAGAAGAAGATAAACAGCGTTGGAGCCAAGGACCACTCGCTGCGTGCAAGAAACCGTGCCCCGGCGAATGTGAAGCCCAGCATGATCAGGAAATCTGTCAGCCGCCACGTCCAGGCGTGGACGCCAAACAGTCGAATGCCCGCTTCGTGCAAGACCATTGCGCCGGGCCAGTTCATATCAAAACTGTTCGCGTAATACGGACCGCCCTGCGTTGCGATGAACGCCATCCAATCAAATTGCGATTGATCGGGCGATGGGGGCACTGTTGTGTAAAGCAAGGCCAGACCAGCCATCAGCAGCAACCAGATCGCGGCAAGTCCAAATCGTAGTTGCGGGCTCATAAGATCGCTCCGCTTTGGCGGTCGCTGGCCACGGTTGCGGCGGTAAGGGCGATGCCTTCGAACAGTTGCGTCGGTTGGAACCCTTGCGGCAGGGCTGAGCGTAGGAATGTATTGTCACGCGCGTTTTCAGGGTTGGGGTCAATGCGCAGCAAAAGCGGTTTGCCCAAGCGCGCCTCGATCAGGTGAAGTACTTCGAAGATTGCGGCCGGGCGACCGGACGCCAAGAGCGCGGTTTCAACACGGGTCTCAGTGTCGCTGTCAGCCAATACGCGTTCGGCAATAAATCGTCCGATATCAGCGGCGTAGATGTAGTCGCGTTGCGTGGTCAGCGCACCCATGATCGTTGCGGGACGTCCGTGGATCGCCGCAGCTACAAGCGCGGCGATCAATCCGCGCCGGGCGGTCGGTGCGTAGCCATAGACGCTACTGGGGCGCAGAATATGGCGTTGGCCAAGACTGCCTTCAGCGTGGACAAGATGTTCTTGTGCCAGCTTGCCTTCGCCATATGGGCGCAGCGGGGCGGGGTCGGCAAACGCGTTGCAACCAACCTGACCCTCAAACAACCCCCCGGCAGAGCTGACATGAATGAATTTGCGGCGGTTTGCGGGCACCGCATCGCCGATCCGCTTTGTGATGCCGATGACTTTTTGAAACGATTGAAATTCCTGGTCCATATCGCTGCTGTCTGACCCAAAGCCACCCCGGCCAGCGGCCCAAATCACGCTCAGGTTTGGAGCGGTTTGCGCAGATAGCGCGTCGCGGGCTGCGGCCTCAACGGCGTTGGTTTCGGCTGCAGAAAGATTGGTCCAAGTCCAGGCGAACTGGCGTTCCCGTGCGCCGGGCAGGGCGTGCTTCAAGGCGCGAAGTGCTGCACCGCCGACCAGTCCTGCACCAAAGATCAGGGCGACACCGGACGCTTGCCGGGCGCTGTCGCTCCAGTCGAGCATGATCATGCAAGTTCGCTCTCTTTTGCGGTCTGCGCGGTTTTTTCAGCGTACCAATTGGCCAGCACATGATCACCAGAGCGGTCGATCGTGAAAAAGGTCGGGCGGCCATGCGCCTTCAGGACCAGCGTCGCAAGATATTGCAGGCAAAGTCCCAACATCACCGCCAAAAGCCCCGCAGACATGGTCATCACGACAAAAAGCGAGGTCCAGCCTTGGACGCCAATGGTTTCCGGCGCGATCAGCCGAACGGCGGTGAAATACAGACCTGCGAAGACCGAGAAAACAAACAGCGCGATGCCGATCCACAACCCCAAGGCAAGATAGCGCAACTGGCTGGAAAACAGCATTTTCTGCGCATGATTCATCAGCGTTTTCAGGTTGTAGCCGCTTTTGCCAGTGGTCGCGAAGCGTTCGTCCTTCAATTCCATCTGCACGGCTTCGATGCGCTGGGTGAACCAGAAAAGGGCAATGTCGAAATAGGTGTTGTGGCTGCAGACACTTGCGGTGGAGCGGGCAATCTCGCCGCGGATCAGGCGGAAGCTGTTAACCAGTCGCAAGGTCGGGTTGCCGGTCAGACGCTCCATCAGGCGTTTGAACCCGCGCGAAGAGCCGTCGCGCCAGGATTTGCCGTGGATTGAGGCTGAGGCAGGGCGCGCATAAACAACATCGGCGTTTTGTGTCACGGCATGAAGCAGCAGGTCGTCAATCCGTTCGGGCGGGTGCTGCAAATCTTCATCCAGCGTGACGATCCAATCGCCGGACGAGTGCAGGATGCCTGCAATTGTTGCCGCGTGCTGGCCAAAATTGCGTGACAGGTGCAGCGCTGTGATCCAAGGAAATTGCGTCGCAAGTTCGTCGATTACTGCGGCAGAGCCGTCGATTGCCGCGTCATCGACCAGGATCAACTCGGTCAGGACGGCAGGGGCTTCTTGACGCTCCCACGACAAGCGGACCTTCTCGATCGCGTCAACAAGCGCTTCCAGATAGGCTTCGCCAGCGTAAACGGGCACGATGATGCTGACGTTTATCCGCTTTAGTTTCCACAATTGCCCCGCGTCTTTCACGTCGTTCACTTGTTGGACCTACATCTATTCAAATTACACATTCGCAACATTTGCGCGTTGCCGCACCCCTAACATTGATCCCCGCATTTCGCCACTGAAACTGAAATAGGCGTGGGTCGATAGTTGCGCGATGTTGACGAGAATACCTCAGATTGCAGGGCTTTAGGTTAGAAGCTGCTGTGTCTCGGGTGGTTTTTGGGGCTGTGTTTGGCGGTCAGAGGATTTTTAACTCTGGCACTGCCGTAACGAATTTGGTGTCCTTGAGCCAATCAAGCGACTGCGTGATTTCCGTGACGATGTTCCAGGGAAAGACCACGATATAGTCGGGCTGCGTGCTGCGCAATTTGTCGGGTGCCAGGATCGGGATATGACTGCCCGGCAGGAACTTCCCAATTTTCAGCTCGGCGGCGTCACAGACAAATTCGACCAGGTCCGGCCCGACGCCCGCGAAGTTGAGAAGGGTATTCCCCTTTGCTGCCGCCCCGTATCCGGCGACCGATTTTCCATCCGCTTTGGCTTTGTGCAGGAATTCCAGAAAGCTGTCGCGCACGGCTTCGGCCTTGGCCTGAAATCCACGGTAAAAATCGTCCTGGTCCATCCCGTGAGAGGCTTCAAGCGTGCGCAATCTTTCAACGGCGGGGGTTTCGGAGTGTTTTGCGTCTTGCAAACAAGCATAAATCCGCAAACTGCCCCCATGGGTTGGCAATTGTTCAACGTCGAAGACCCGTAATCCGGCCGCCGCCAGAATCCGTTCTGCTGAGAGAAGCGAGATATAGGAGAAATGTTCGTGATAGACCGTGTCGAACTGGTTTTCGAGCACGAGGTTCATCAGGTGCGGAAACTCCAAAGTCACAACGCCTTGCGGCTTCAGGCAGGTGGCTAGCCCCTTTGAAAAGTCATTTATATCAGGGACATGCGCGAAAACGTTGTTGCCTGCCACCAGATCAGATTTCGGCAAGCTCTTGGCGAGTTCTTCCCCAAAAAAGTCTTCGATGACATCAATACCAAGCTCTGTCGCGACGCGCGCGGTGGAATGGGTCGGCTCGATCCCAAGGCATGGGATGCCAGCCTGTTTGAAGTTGCGCAGCAGGTAGCCGTCATTGGATGCGACCTCAATCACATGGCTGTTTTCCGAAAGCGCGAAGCGTTCAGTTACGGCATCACAATAGCGTTTCGCATGTGCCAGCCAAGACGCAGAGGTGGAGGAGAAATAGGCATAGTCTTCGGTGAAAAGGGCTTCTCCGGACGAAAAGTCCTCGGTCTGGACCAAGCGGCAATTCTGGCAGGCAAACAGGCGAAGCGGGAACGTCGTTTCAGGCTGATCCAAGGCCTCGGCCCGCAAGTAATTGTTCGAAGGCGGTGCAGTGCCCAGGTCGAGGAACGGCATGGTCTGGTTCGACCCGCAATGGCGACAAGTGTTAGTCATAGAGGGACGATGTCCTGCAAATTGGGAAGGTTTTGGTCACGCTCAGACATCACACCGACGGGCAGGGGCCAATCGATGTTCAGTGTTGGATCAAGCGGGGTTACACCGCCTTCCAGATCCGGTGCGTAAGGTTCAGAATGGCAGTAGTGCAACGTCGCGGCGTCGCTGAGCGTCTGGAAGCCATGCGCAACACCTTCAGGGATGTAGACCGCGTTCCCGACCTCTGCTGACAGGGTGATCCCGACCCAGTGTCCGAAACTGGCAGAGCCCGCCCGCAGATCAACGGCAACGTCGAAAACTGAGCCTTCGGTGGCCCGGATCAGCTTGGCCTCGGCCTTTGGGGCGCGTTGGAAATGTAGACCGCGCACAGCACCACGAGAATTGGTCTGCGACATATTCATTTGCGACCACGTGGTTTTCAGGCCGTTCTGGGCAAAGATATCTGCGCAGAATGTGCGGGCAAATGCACCGCGTGCGTCCGAATGCAGCGTCAGCTGAACCTCATACAAGCCATCGATTTTTTGCGGGATCAGTTTCACGCGGCCTCATAGTCTTTCAATTGGTTCAAGGTAACATCGCGCGCTGGGCGGCCATCTGCGACGGCTTTGTACCAGTTCATGGTTTGCGTCACGCTTTGTTCGAACCCCCATTTTGCGTCATGGCCCAGAAGGGTTTGCGCTTTCTCGGTGGCCAATGTCAAAACCCGCGCTTCATGTACCGCGGATGCATCGCCAGAGATATCTTTCCAACTGCCGGGCCAGGTTTTCAGCGCAGTTTCGACGACGTCGCGGACGCTTCTGACACCTTCCGCTGTTGGGCCGAAATTGAATTGGCTGGCAAGATTCACGTCGCTGGATGTAAAGAGGTTTTCCGCAAGTGTCATGTAGCCGCGCAAGGGTTCCAGCACATGTTGCCAAGGCCGGATGGCATCGGGGTTGCGCACGTCGATGGGGCGGCCATCGGCCAGCGCACGGGCGATATCAGGGACGATCCGGTTTTTCGCCCAATCGCCGCCGCCAATGACGTTGCCTGCGCGGGCGGACGCCATGCGAATATCGGTGTCATGAAAAAACGATTTGCGCCAGCTTTCAACGGCGATCTCCATGGCTGCTTTGCTGGAGCTATAAGGGTCGTGCCCCCCAAGCGGGTCGGTTTCAACAAACGGTTGGGCGCTGTCGTCGTTTGCGTAGACTTTATCGGTTGTGACCATGACGACGGCGCGCGGCCCCGACAGATTTCGCAGGGCTTCCATCACATGCAGTGATCCAAGAACATTGGTCGTCCAGGTCGCCACAGGTGCCTCATAGGCTTGGAGAACCAGCGATTGTGCGGCCATGTGGAAAATAATCTCAGGGTTCGTGTCGGCGACGACTTTGGTCATCATCCCAGGGGCGCAGATGTCGCCAATGTGGTGGGACAAACGGGTTTCAAGATCAAGCGCGCCGAAAAACGGGCTTTCGGGCTCAAGCGCGACACCTGTGACTTTCGCCCCAAGCTCTGTCAGCCAGAGCGACAGCCACGATCCTTTGAAACCGGTATGCCCGGTGATCAGGACACGTTTCCCCCGCCAAAACTCACTCATTCCCAAATTTTCCAAGGGGCCTTTCCGGACTGCCAAAGCGCTTCAAGCTGCGTGCGATCGCGCATGGTATCCATCGGTGCCCAGAAGCCGTAATGTTTGTACACGGCGAGTTGGTTTTTAGCGCTAAGCTGTTCAAGCGGTGTGCGTTCCCAGCTTGTGTCATCGCCCTCGATTAACTCAAGCACTTCAGGTTCGCAGACAAAGTACCCAGCATTTACCCAATTGCCGTCGCCCTCAGGCTTTTCGCTGAACCGCGTGACCAGATTTCCGTCGATTTCCAAAACACCGAAACGGGCGGCGGGTTGCGAGGCTGTCAATGTCGCCGAACGACCATTTTCCTTGTGAAATGCAACGACCTTAGCGATGTCCACATCAGATACCCCGTCGCCATATGTCATGCAAAACGTGCCGTCGACATAATCCGCGATCCGCTTCAGCCGCCCGCCGGTTTGAGTTTTTGGCCCTGTATCAACAAGCGTGACTTTCCACGGCTCCGCGTAGCGGTTGTGAATTTCCACGTCATTGGTGCGCAGATCAAATGTCACATCGGCGGTGTGCAGGGAGTAATTGGCGAAGTACTCCTTAATCATATAGCCTTTGTACCCGCAGCAGATGACAAAATCGGTGATGCCGTGGCTGCCATAGGTCTTCATGATGTGCCACAGGATCGGCAGGCCGCCGATTTCGATCATTGGCTTCGGACGGAGATGAGATTCTTCGCTGATCCGGGTCCCCAGACCCCCTGCAAGGATGACGGCTTTCAAAATAGTGCTCCAAAAGATCCAGCGCTGAAATCTGGTTTCAAATGTCCAATACGCCCGGCGATGCGACCACACGTTGCTAAGTGCAGTATTAGAGAAGGATTTGAACAGGGGAAACCTTTGATAAGGCGTTCCGGCTGAAAATGGCCGTGAACTTCGGCTTAAATGGGTGATCTATCCCTACGACCGCGCCTGTTTTGAACTTGTAGAAAACGACGATGCACGTGGGGCGTTGATCTGCTAGCACTGACCCCTGGAACACCTAGATTGTAAGAGGCCTCACAATGACTATTCCCAAAACGATGAAGGCCGTAGTTTTGACCGGTCATGGCGGGCCAGAGGTTTTGGAATTGCGCGACAACTGGCCTGTCCCCACACCGTCTGCGGGCCAGGTTTTGATCAAAGTTGGGGCCTGCGGCATGAACAACACGGACGTCAACACCCGGGTCGGCTGGTATTCGAAAGCCGTCACGGAAGCGACAAGCGATGACGGGTATGACGCGCTAAATGACGAAGACCCCGCATGGGGTGGTTCCCCGATTGCGTTCCCACGTATTCAAGGTGCAGACGCAGTTGGACGCGTTGTTGCGTTGGGGGAGAATGTCCCCCGCGAGTTGATGGGCGCACGCGTGATGCTTGATTGTTGGCTACGGGATTGGGACGATCCGTTGAACAGGGACAAAACCGGGTATTTCGGATCAGAATGTGACGGTGGTTTCGCTGAATACACGATTGCTGATCATCGCAATGTCGGCGTGATTGACAGCGTGTTGAGTGACGCGGAACTTGCAACGTTTTCATGCTCTTACTCCACAGCGGAAGGAATGTTGTCGCGGGCCGGTGTCGGGGGTGAAGACACGGTTTTGGTGACTGGCGCTTCGGGTGGCGTGGGGTCAGCGCTTGTTCAACTGGCGAAACGGCGCGGTGCGCGTGTTGTTTGCCTGTCAAGTGAAGCCAAGCATGACCAGCTTGCCACGCTGGGCCCAGATGCGATCTTGCCGCGCGCACCAGATGACTTGCAGGCCGCACTTCAGGCAGCAATTGGCCAGAAGACGGTCGGCGTCGTTGCTGATATTGTTGGCGGGCCTTATTTCGGCTCTCTGATTGATGTTCTGGAGCGGGGCGGTCGTTATACCTGTTCCGGGGCTATTGCCGGTCCGATTGTCGAACTTGATTTGCGCACGTTCTACTTGCGCGATCTGACCTTTACCGGGTCCACCGTCATTCCGCCGCAGATATTCCGCGACCTCGTGGGATATATTGAGCGGGGCGAGATAAAGCCGATGCTGGCCCAATCCTTCCCACTAGAAGACTTTCATGCAGGCCAAGCGAAATTCATCGAGAAAACCCATACGGGCAACATCGTGGTCGTGCCCTAGCTGGCAACATTCTTCGCAGCGATATCTTTCCGCCAATCCCTGAACAAAAAACGTCGCAATTTTTTGCCAAAACCGTGGATTTGCTCAGCAGGGCTTGGAAATGGTCAGATTGCTGTTGAATATCGCCGTTTTCTGGGGCGTATAGCATGAAACTGCCATATTTCTCTGGAATGACCCGATTTCGGGCTCCTTTCTGGCCGACCAAAAGGATGCATGCGTGATATTTTGTTGTGGCGAAGCTCTGATTGATATGATCCCGGCGCAAACAGCGGATGGGCAAAACAGTTTTGTGCCGCACGCAGGTGGCGCTGTGTTCAACACCGCCATTGCGTTGGGCCGGCTTGACGTCCCGACAGGTTTCATTTCGGGCATTTCACGCGATCTGCTTGGCGACATACTGACGGACGCGCTTGCGCAAAGTCATGTCGACACGTCGCATGTGGTCTTATCTGATAAGCCGACGACGCTGGCGTTTGTGAAGCTGGACAACGGCCAGGCGAAATATTCGTTTTATGATGAAAACACAGCGGGGCGGATGCTTGATCCTGACAACTTGCCGGACTTACCGGCAGATGTTTCCGCGCTCTATTTTGGGGGTATCAGCTTAATCAGTGAGCCTTGTGCCGAGTTTTATCTGGCGCTTGCTTTGCGCGAAGCGGGGCAGAAGGTCATCATGGTCGACCCCAATATCCGAACCAGCTTTATCTCGGACGCGCCACGTTACCGAGCCCGGTTGGAGACGCTGATTGCAAAGACCGACATCTTAAAAGTTTCCGATGAGGATCTGGATTGGATTTTGCCCGGTTCAGAATCCCTAGATGAAAAAGCCGCGGCGATCCGGGCGAAGGGGCCTGAGATTGTGATCGTAACCCGTGGCAGCGAGGGGGCGAGTGCTTATTTCGCTGATGGCGCACGTGTCGATGTCGCAGCCCAAAAGGTGAAGGTCGCCGATACTGTCGGGGCCGGGGACACATTTAACGCCGGTGTTTTAGCCAATCTTCACGCGGGTGGTGCATTGAACAAGCACGCGCTAAGCGATGTGTCTGCCGCGCAATTGGAAGCGGCATTGGCCTATGGGGCAAAAGTTGCGGGCGTGACAGTGTCGCGCCACGGCGCGAACCCGCCTTGGGCCAACGAATTGAGCAACTGAATTTGATTTTAACCGGGCCTTTGGTCCAGACGTGAACGGATGAACATGCCAAGAGACCACGCACCGGAGCCGACGTCCGAGATTTTGCAGTCTGAAATCTTGAGACATCTCAAAACCTCGATCGGTAAAGATGAAGCAAATGCCACGCTTTATGATTGGCGCATGGCACTCTCGCTTGCTTTGCGTGATCTGGTTGTGGATCCGTGGTTTGCGTCCTCGCGCGCGTCCTATGAAGGCAAAAGCAAGCGGGTCTACTATCTGTCGATGGAATTTCTGATTGGGCGGCTGATTGAAGATGTCGCGATCAACCTTGGCGTTGAAGATATCGCTCGGCAAGCGATTGAGAACCTTGGACAATCTTATGGCGACGTTGTCGCGGATGAGCCTGATGCCGCGCTGGGCAATGGCGGCCTTGGCCGGTTGGCAGCGTGCTTCATGGACAGTCTGTCAACACTCGCGATCCCGGCATATGGCTATGGCATCCGTTATGAGCACGGTCTTTTTGAGCAACATTTTGAAGACGGTCGGCAGGTTGAAACCGCTGAAGGTTGGCTGACGCAGCGCCATGCCTGGGAATTTGAACGCCCCGAGGTGTTTTATCCGATCGGATTTGGTGGCTATGTCAGCGGCTCAGACGGCAAAGCGGTCTGGCATCCCGATGAGACGATCATCGCCTCCGCTTATGATACGCCTGTTGTGGGCTGGAAGGGGCAGTGGGCCAATACGTTGCGGCTGTGGGCGGCGAAGCCTGTAAAGCTCTTTGATCTCGAAAGCTTCAATCGTGGCGACTATATCGGCGCGTCCGCGCCAGAGGCTTTGGCGCGGACAATCTCGCGGGTTCTGTATCCTGATGACACCACCGACATCGGCAAAGAGCTGCGGTTGAAGCAGGAATATTTCTTCACCGCTGCGTCGATCCAGGATTTGCTGCGGCGGTTCCTGTCAAAAGGCGGCAAGCTGGAAGATCTGGCGGATCATGTGGCCATCCAGCTTAACGATACGCATCCGGCGATTGCAGGGCCCGAACTTGTGCGCCTGCTGGCAGATGTGCACGGCATGCCGATGGACAAGGCAATTGAAACCGCACGGGCGTGTCTGGGCTATACCAACCATACGTTGCTCCCAGAAGCGCTTGAGCGCTGGCCGGAAGGGCTGTTTGCGCGCATCCTGCCGCGCCATCACCGGATCATTGAGATGATTCAGGAAACGCATCTGTTTGTGACCGGCAGCGGCATCCGCATTATCGAGCATGGCAACGTAAAGATGGGTGAATTGGCCTTCATCATGGGCCATCACGTCAATGGCGTGTCGGCTTTGCATACGGAACTGGTCAAAGAGACGGTGTTTTCCGATCTGCACAAGGCCTATCCGGAGAAGATCATTAACCAGACAAACGGGATCACGCCGCGCCGGTGGCTGTATTCCTGCAACCCGCCTTTGCGGCACCTGATCAATGACACGATTGGAACAGACTGGCCGGATCATCTGGACCAGCTGTCTCAGCTTCGTCTATACGCCGAGGACAGTGCGTTCCGGGACGCGTTCCAAAAGGCCAAGTTGGACAATAAAATCCGGCTGGCGCAATGGTTGAAAGACCGCGACGGCAGCGTGATTGATCCGTCTGCAATGTATGATGTGCAGATCAAACGTATCCACGAATATAAGCGCCAATTGATGAACATTCTCGAAGCCATCGCGCTTTGGAATGACATCAAGGACAATCCCAATGGCAATTGGACCCCGCGGGTGAAATTGTTCGGCGGCAAGGCCGCACCGGGCTATGTGATGGCCAAATCCATCGTGCACCTGATCAATGATGTGGCCAAGCTGATCAACGCAGACCCAAAGACGCGGGACCTTCTACAGATCGTGTTTCCCGAGAACTACAACGTCTCAATGGCGGAAGTGCTGATCCCGGCCTCTGACCTGTCCGAACAGATCTCAACCGCGGGCAAAGAGGCGTCAGGAACCGGGAATATGAAGCTGTCGCTGAACGGTAGCCCGACGATTGGCACGCTGGACGGGGCCAATGTCGAGATTCGCGAACATGTCGGGGCTGATAACTTCTTCCTGTTCGGTTTGGACGCGGCCGAAGTGACTGAGCGTCGGACGGTCGACGGCTATGCACGCGCCGCAATCACCGCGAGTCCGCGCTTGAAGCGCGTGTTGGGGCAAATTTCTGACGGCGTGTTTTCGCAGGGCGACAGGTACCGTTATGAAGGCATCGTCCATAACCTTTATGAACATGATTACTTCATGGTCACGTGCGATTTTGACAGTTATTTCAAGGCACAACGGGATGTTGATGCGGCGTATCGAGATGTGGAAGGCTGGACGAAGATGGCCGTCCTGAACACGGCAGGCATGGGGTGGTTTTCGTCAGATCGCACCATTCTTGGCTATGCAAAAGATATTTGGGGTGCGACGTCGCTCAAGGATGGCTAGAGTGGTCTCATGAGCCCGGGGAGCCCCACAAATTGACGCGGATGAATGCAGCTGAAGCCGCGGCGTTGGTGGCTGGCGGGCATTCCGACCCTTTCTCCGTTCTGGGGCAGCATCTTGTTGACGGAAAGTTGCTGTTTCGCGTCTTTCATCCAAGCGCGGATAAAGCCCAGATCATTGATGCAAAATCCGGCCGGAAGGTGGTTGATCTGGATCCGCAGGGCAAGGGGCTGTTTGAAGCCGTTGCCGCGCGCCGCAAAAAGACGTTTGCGTACCGGATCAAGTTCACCAAGAACAGCCATGTCTGGGACGTCAGTGACCCCTACCAATTTGGCCCTGTTTTGGGAGAGACCGACGAATACCTGATCAATGAAGGCAGCCATCTTGAACTGTGGAAAGCGCTTGGCGCGCATGTGATCACCCATGAGGGGTTCGATGGCGTGCATTTCGCGGTCTGGGCCCCAAACGCGCGCCGCGTCTCGGTTGTTGGCGATTTCAATGGCTGGGATGGGCGCTGCCATGTGATGCGCAGGCGTGGCCATAGTGGTGTCTGGGAAATCTTCATGCCCGACCTTAGCGAGGGCGAACCTTACAAGTTCGAATTGACCGACGCGTATGGTGCGCGCTTGCCGCTAAAGGCTGACCCGCTTGGTTTCGGGGCGGAACATCCGCCGAAAACAGCGTCGATTGTTCGTGATCTTCAAGGTTTCAAATGGTCCGACTATGATTGGATGCGCACCCGCGAGCGGCGCAATTCCTTCGATCAGCCGATCTCTGTCTATGAGGTGCATCTAGGGTCTTGGAAACGGGTTCCTGAAGAAGGCAATAGGTCGCTTTCTTATCTGGAGCATGCAACGCAACTTGTTGATTATGCAAAAGATATGGGTTTCACGCATTTGGAATTGATGCCCATTTCCGAGTTCCCGTTTGATGGCAGTTGGGGCTATCAGCCGGTTGGACTTTTTGCGCCGACCATTCGTTACGGCACGCTGGCTGAGTTTCGCACCTTCGTTGATACCTGCCACGCAGCCGAGATCGGATTGATTATTGACTGGGTGCCGGGGCATTTTCCGGAAGACGAACACGGGTTGGGGCGGTTCGACGGCGCGCCGCTTTATGAACATGCCGACCGCAAAGAGGGGTTCCACCCGGACTGGAACACTTTGATTTACAATTACGGTCGGCGCGAGGTGTCGAATTATCTGACCTCAAACGCGCTTTATTGGCTGCGTGAGCATCATGTGGATGGGCTGCGCGTCGATGCTGTCGCCTCCATGCTGTACCGGGACTATTCACGCCAAGATGGCGAATGGATTCCTAACAAGGACGGTGGGCGCGAAAACTACGAGGCAATCGCGTTCTTGCAGCGGATGAACGAAACCACCTACGGGGAGATTCCCGGCATCATGACCATCGCCGAGGAAAGCACCGCTTTTCCCGGTGTCAGTGCGACCACAAGCCAGGGCGGTCTTGGATTTGGCTACAAGTGGAATATGGGTTGGATGAACGACACGCTGTCCTACATGGAAGAGGACCCTGTTCATCGGAAATACCACCATCATCGGATGACGTTCGGCCTGCACTATGCGTTTTCTGAGAATTTCATGTTGCCAATCAGCCATGACGAGGTCGTGCACGGCAAAGGCTCCATGCTGACAAAAATGCCCGGCGATGACGCGGCGAAATTTGCCAACCTGCGGGCGTATTACGGATTTATGTGGGGGCACCCGGGCAAGAAGCTTTTGTTCATGGGGCAGGAGTTCGGGCAATGGGCGGAATGGAACCATGACTCAAGCCTAGATTGGCATCTTCTCGACCAACCGCAGCACAAGGGATTGCAAAACCTCGTACGGGATCTCAACACGCTCTACTGCGAAACACCCGCTTTGCATGTCCTGGATTGCCGCGGCGAGGGCTTCCAGTGGATGGATGGTGGCGCAGAAGAAGAAAGCTTGTTCGCCTGGTGCCGCTACGGGTTGGAAAATTCATCCCCCGTGCTGGTGGTTAGCAACTTTACCCCTATTGAACGAATAGCGCGCCGTATCGGTGTGCCGCATGCGGGCCTTTGGGTGGAGCGGTTGAATACAGATGCAAAGCATTACGGTGGCAGCAATATCGGCAATTTAGGTGGCGTCCAAAGTGAGGACATCGAAGCGAACGGGCAGCCCTATTCGCTGAGTGTTGTGGTGCCGCCACTATCGACCGTCTTTTTTGAACTTAAGCAGGACTGACGAACCAAGAACGGCATTAGGGGAGGACGACGAATGGACAGAGCATCTCAACGGTTGGCGCAGCAATCCATGGCCTTTGTTTTGGCAGGTGGGCGAGGAAGCCGATTATACGAGCTGACTGACAGGCGGGCCAAACCGGCAATGTATTTCGGCGGCAAAAGCCGGATAATTGATTTCGCGCTGTCTAATGCGGTGAATTCGGGCATTCGGCGGATCGGTGTCGCAACCCAGTACAAGGCGCATTCGCTGATCCGGCACTTGCAACGGGGGTGGAGTTTCTTCCGTGCTGAGCGCAACGAGTCGCTTGATATTCTACCTGCATCTCAACGGCTTGACGAAGAGAACTGGTATAAGGGCACGGCCGATGCGGTGACCCAAAACATCGACATTATCGAAGGCTACGCGCCGAAATACATGATCATTTTGGCGGGTGATCACATCTACAAGCAAGACTATTCGCTGATGATCAAACATCACGTTGAAAGTGGGGCGGATGTGACCGTGGGCTGTATCGAAGTGCCCCGGATGGAAGCGACAGGTTTTGGTGTCATGAAGGTTGATGAGGATGATAACATCCTCGATTTCGTCGAAAAACCGGCGGACCCACCCCCAATGCCGGGCCATCCTGACATGGCCTTGGCCAGCATGGGTATCTACGTCTTTGAGACGGAATATCTGTTTGATCTTCTGCGTCAGGACGCGGCGAACCCAAATTCGAAAAACGATTTCGGGGGGGATCTGATCCCGCAGATCGTGGCCAGTGGCAAGGCCATCGCGCATCCGTTCAGCCGCTCTTGCGTCCGCTCGGGCATGGAGCGCAAACCATATTGGCGCGACGTGGGAACGGTGGATGCATTTTGGCAGGCCAATATCGATCTGACTGACTTTTTGCCGGAGCTCGACCTTTACGACAATGAATGGCCGATCTGGACGTATTCAGAACTGACCCCACCTGCGAAATTCATTCATAACGAGGAAGGTCGGCGCGGCCATGCGGTGTCGTCGATGGTGTCTGGCGGATGCATCATTTCAGGCTCGACGCTGGATCGGTGTCTGCTTTTCACCGGTGTGAAAACCCATTCCTTCTCGCAATTGTCGGGCGTTGTCGCGATGCCTTATGTGGAGATTAATCGAAAGGCGGAACTGACGAATGTTGTGCTGGATCGCGGGGTCGTCATCCCTGCTGGACTTGTGGTTGGACAGGACCCCGAACTTGATGCAAAACGCTTCCGACGCACCGAAAGTGGTGTGTGCCTGATCACCCAACCGATGATTGATAAATTGGATCTCTAGCTGATGAAGCTGCTTTATGTCGCCTCCGAATGCGCGCCGTTTGTGAAAACCGGCGGGCTTGCTGATGTCATCGGGGCGGTGCCAAAATCTTTGGCGGACATGGGGGCGGGCGTGCGGGTCATGCTGCCCGCCTATCCAGCGCTTTCGGACCTGTTGAAATCCGGCAAGGCTTTGAAAAAGTACAAAGATTTGTTCGGTGGGTCTGCGCGGCTGATGTCTGTAAGCAGCCAAGGGATTGATCTTCTTTTGCTGGATGCGCCGCATCTTTTTGACCGCACTGGATCGCTTTATATCGATGCGAACGGGGAGGATTGGGACGACAACCACCTGCGGTTTGGTGCGCTGTCCTATGCGGCAGCGGACGTCGCCCAGGGGTCATTGAAAAGCTGGCGGCCTGATCTTGTGCATATCCATGACTGGCAGGCGGGTCTCGTCCCGGCTTACCTGAAGCAGAGCGGCAAGCCTGCGCCGCCAGTTGTCATGACAATTCACAATATTGCGTTTCAAGGCGTCTTCCCGGCATCCACGTTGTCAGAGCTGAAGCTCAGCAAAACGCTGTTTACACCTGATGGGGTTGAATACTGGGGCAAGGTCAGTTTTCTCAAGGCCGGTTTGGCGCTGAGCGACAAGATCACAACCGTCAGTCCAAGCTATGCCAACGAATTGCTTACACCGGAATTTGGCATGGGCATGGAGGGGCTGTTGAAGGCCCGCCAAGGCGATCTGAGTGGTATTTTGAACGGGATCGATACAGATGTCTGGAACCCGGAAAACGACTCTGTGTTGCCAGCGGTCTATTCGGCGCGCGCGCTGAAGAACAAAGCGAAGTCGAAGAAAGCCGTCCAAAAGCGGTTCGGGCTCGCGCCGTCTGACGGACCGCTCTTTTGTGTGATCAGCCGCTTGACCAAGCAGAAGGGGCTCGATCTTTTGGTCGATTGCCTGCCCGGTCTGGTCGGGCGCGGCGCGCAACTTGCTGTACTTGGCACTGGTGACAAGGATTTTCAGAAAGCCTTCAAAGACGCATCAGCGAAATACCAAGGGTCAGTTGGCACAATCATCGGATATGACGAGCAGCTTTCGCACCTGTTGCAGGGCGGGGCGGACGCGATCCTGATCCCGTCACGGTTTGAACCATGTGGTTTGACGCAGCTTTATGGGCTACGATATGGCACGATCCCGGTCGTCGCTCGGACAGGCGGTTTGGCGGACACGGTGATCGACGCCAACGAGGCTGCCTTGGTCGCCGATTGTGCGACCGGGGTGCAATTTAATCCGATCACAACACAGATGCTGGATGTTGCGATTGGCCGAACCTGCGCGCTGTTTAACGCAGGCAAAACATGGGACAAGATGACGCGGCGCGCGATGCGCCATCCGGTTGGGTGGGAAAGCTCGGCACAGGCCTATCACCAGCTTTATAGCGCCTTGGTTGAAACATAAATTAGGTTTTAATTTCAACGAAATGAAACAGATCAAGATCTCTGAAGGCACTCCGCATGTATTGGGGGCGCGCTATCTTGGGCATGGCACAAATTTTGCTGTCTTTTCTGAGAATGCAACCGCGATAGAGCTTTGCTTGTTTTCACCGGATGGCACCCAAGAAACCGACCGGATTTTCCTGCCGGAACGTACTGGCCCGGTCTGGCATGTGTTTTTGGAAGGTGTTGGACCCGGAACGCTTTATGGATACCGTGCCCATGGTCCGTTTGCGCCAGAAAAGGGCCATCGGTTCAATCCCAACAAGCTGCTGCTTGATCCCTACACGCGCGAAATGTCGGGTACGTGGAAAACCGGCGATGCAGTTTTGGGCTATGATCCCAGCCTGCGCGAATTGGACATGTCGTTTAGTGAAACTGACAGTGCGGGTTTGGTGCCAAAATCTGTTGTGTCTGATCCCGCAGATTTTGCACGGGTGCCACGCCGACAAAAACTCAAACGGTCAGACCTGATTTACGAGGCGCATCCGAAAGGCCTCAGCCAGACCCATCCAGATGTGCCGGATGCCCTGAAAGGCACCTATGAAGCGATCGCTACGGCTTCGTTGCTCGCGCATTTCAAGACACTGGGGATCGGTGCGCTTGAATTGCTGCCGGTGCATGGCTTTGTCGACGATGCGTTCTTGGTCAAAAAAGGTCTGCGCAATTATTGGGGGTATAACTCGGTCGCATTCTTCGCGCCTGAACCACGGTATTTCGGACCAAAAGGTCTGCAAGGGTTCCGCGATATGGTTGCGGCGCTGCATGACGAAGGGATCGATGTGATTTTGGACGTGGTCTACAATCACACCGCCGAGGCTGATCACTTGGGCCCAACGCTGTGCTTTCGCGGTCTCGATAACGCGTCTTACTACCGTCTGAGCCAGGAAAACCCGCGTTTTTACGTCAATGACACCGGCTGCGGCAACATGTTGAACGTGGCCCATCCGTTCGTTCTACGCATGGTGCTGGATAGTCTGCGGTTTTGGGTCACCTCTATGGGTGTTGACGGGTTCCGGTTTGACCTGGGGACGTCTTTGGGGCGCGAAGATCACGGGTTCGATCCACGTGGCGGGTTTTTCGATGCCTTGCGGCAAGATCCTACCCTGTCCAACGTAACCTTGATCGCAGAGCCTTGGGATATAGGCCCCGGTGGGTATCAATTGGGGCAGTTTCCGCCCGAATTTCAGGAATGGAATGACCGCTACCGCGATGCGTTGCGCCGGTTCTGGCGCGGTGATGATCACGGTGCGCAGGCCTTGGCGGCAGGGCTTTTGGCAACAGCGGCAAAGTTCGACCATTCAGGACGACGGGCAAGCAGCTCCGTGAATTTTGTCTCGGCTCATGACGGGTTCACGCTGGCCGACACGACGCGGTATTCCAAAAAGCATAATATGGCCAATGGCGAAAAGAACCGCGACGGTCACAACGGAAATTATAGCGCCAATTGGGGAATTGAAGGCGAAACAGACAACCCGGATACCCAGCAAAAAAGATCAAGAGTCCAACGCAGTATGTTGGCGACGGTGATGGTGTCGCAAGGAACACCAATGATTTTGGCAGGTGACGAGTTCGGCAATTCGCAAGCTGGCAACAACAATGCTTATTGTCAGGACAACGAAACCGGATGGCTGAACTGGGCGGATGCAGACACAGCGCTTGCAGACTTCACTGCACAAATCTCGGCGTTTCGCGCGACCCATCCTGCCCTACGTCAGACCCGGTTTTTGCATGGGGCGATCCGTGCCTCAGACGGGCTGGCAGATGTCGAATGGATAAATTTTGAGGGCGGATCGGTAAATTGGGACGATCCCGGATTGGGGTGCTTTTGCATGATTGTGCGGGGTGCGGCGCAAACGCCGGAATTTGCCCAGACCGACGATGATGTGCTGCTGGCCTTCAACCGGACAGATCAAGCACAGCAATTGACGTTGCCGGACCGGGCGGACGGGGCCGCTTGGCAACTGGGCTTCACCAGTGGATTGGACAGCGGCGCCGGGGTCTTGGGCAACACGATTGTGGTGGAAGAACACAGCCTGTCAGCCTTCATCGCGCAGCAGGACGCCATCGCATGAGCGGCAATGACGCGCTTGTTGCCCTGGGACAGCACTGCGGCATCCTTCCGCGGTTTTATGATCTGAACGGGACAGAGCGGGTGACGTCTGATGAAACCTACCGGGCGCTGCTACAAGCGGAAGGGTATGACGCGAAGACCGAAGATGCGTGCCGTGACATACTGAACAGCCTGATCGCAAAAGCAAATGATCGCTGGTTCCCGACCGAGGTGATCATTCGTGACAACAGCCCTTGGGATTTGCAGTTCGGTCTGGGGGCTGACTGGACCCTAGACGATGCTGAAACAGGCGATGAGGTTGCGCAGGGCGCGCCTGCGGATTTCATCGCTCTGCCACCGCTTGCGGCAGGGGTTTACCTTCTGACAGCACGGGTCAGCGGGCGGGTCGAAACCGTGCGTATTCTGGCGGCACCCGACAGATTGCCATCGCTAAAACAGGTCACCGGCACCGGTCGAATTTGGGGAATGACGCTTGCGCTTTATGGCCTGACCTCCGGGCGCGGGACGGGCTTGGGATCCTATGCCGATCTTGGGACAGTGGCGGGTCTGGCCGGTCAAAAAGGTGCAGATTTCGTCGGCGTCAATCCGGTCCACAACATGGGGTTTTCGGTGAAGGATGCGATCAGCCCGTATTCCCCTTCACATCGCGGATTTCTGAACACCGACTATATCGCACCAGAGCGGATCAAGGGCCTGGAAAACGCAGCTGCGGCGACAGAAATTCTTAAAGACCTACCGAAAGTTTTCGCCGACGAAGTCTCGGCCGAATTTATTCAGCACGGGTCACATAAGCAAAAACACAACACGATTTTGCGCACACTGTTTGCAGCATTTAAATCTGCCCGGAGTGCTGCCGCGAAGGATGAGTTTGACACGTTTTGCAGCACAGAAGGGTCCGCCCTGCAGACTTTCGCAGAATTTGAAGGTCGGTCCGAGAAGTTCGGACCTGATTGGCGGCAATGGCCTAACGAAGCGCAGTCATTTTCACCGGATAGCGTTGAATTTCATAAGTGGCTTCAATGGGTTGCGCAAGATCAGTTGGCACAGGCTCAAGCTGATGCGAAAGATGCAGGAATGGGCTTGGGTCTTTATCTTGATCTGGCTGTTGGTCCACGGCGCGACGGAGCGGAAGCATGGTGCGAACGGGATGCCATAGCGCCCGGTGTGTCGACCGGGGCACCGCCTGATCACCTGAGCCCGGCGGGCCAGAACTGGAACCTCGCGGCATTTTCACCAAGACGTTTGCAGGACCAGAATTACGCGCCACTTAAACGCATTCTTTCGCACACGATGCGGCACGCGGGCGTTGTCCGGATTGACCATGTCCTCGGCTTGAACCGCAGTTTCTGGATTCCTGATTGCGGGGCACCGGGGGGCTATATCACCCAGCCGTTCCAGTCCCTTCTGGCGATCATAAAGATCGAAGCTGCGCGCGCCGAAACGCTGGTAATTGGTGAGGATTTGGGGCTTGTTCCAGACGGGTTTCGCGACGTGATGCGTGAGAACGGGTTCTACGGCTATTCCGTGTTGCAATACGAAAAACAGGGCGATGGATTTCGCCATCCCGATCAGGGTCCGCCACAAGTTCTGTCCTGTTTTGCGACACATGATACGCCGACATTGCGCGGCTATGAGGCAGGGCGAGATATCGCATGGTGGCAAAAGCTGGGTTGGACAGATCAAGCGCAATCTGATGACACAACGGCGCAACGGGCCAGGGATGTTGAAGCGCTCAGGCAGATCGGGTCAAACACCGCCGATCCTGATCTGGCGGATGCAGTCACCGACGGGCTGGCAAAGTCGCCTGCTGCGATGGTTAGTGTGCAGCTCGATGACGTTTTGGATCATGTGGAAGCGCAAAACCTGCCCGGTACAATTCATGAGCATCCCAACTGGCGGCGCAAATATGCGGTCAGTTTGGAAGATTTGGCACAGGATGCGCGTCTGCAAGCCATCGCGGATACCATGGCCAATGCCGGTCGTGGTAGTAAACCTGTGGTTTGAGAGACGCGGCGATTTGGTCGCGCACCGCGCTGGCCTTGCGGCATGCGCACCGGGCGCGTATCGAAAGAAGGCCTGAGCCCGCGACACACCAGAACAAAATACCAAGACGGACCGAAAAAACTTAGATATGGCGCGCAAAGCAAAACCCGTGACGTTCAACCTGATGCTGGTCGGCCAAGGCGGTCGGTTGCAATATGAAGCATTGCTGTTGCTGGCAAGTTTGCGCCACACCAATCCGGACTTTGCCGGTCGGGTGATCATAGCTGAGCCGCAGAAAAACCACCGCTGGGACAATGACCCGACGATCAAAAACCCCGGTGTTCGTGACATGATCGAACAGCTGGGTGGAGAGATCGTGCCGTTTTCCTCGGAGACATTTGGCAGCGGCTATCCCTATGGCAACAAGATCGAAGGATTGGCGACCCTGCCGAAAAGGGAGCCGTTTCTTTTCCTCGATACGGACACGCTTGTCACAGATGATTTGTCGTCCGTTCCGTTTGATTTCAACCGACCGACCGCATCGCTGAAGCGCGACGGAACCTGGCCAAATATAGAGCTTTATGGCCCCGGCTACGGCGAGATTTGGGGATCGCTTTATGACAAGTTCGGGTTGGATATCGCTCCAACCCTGGATCAAAGCCAGCCTGAGGAATATTGGAAACGCTTTCTGTATTTCAACGCAGGTTTCTTTTACTTCCGGTGCCCAGATGAGTTTGGAAAAACCTATCTGGATTATGCCCGCGCGATCCGTGATGACCCGCCAGAGGCGTTGCAATGCCAGGAACTGAAACCGTGGCTCGACCAGATTGCGTTGCCGTTGGTTCTAACGTCTTTGGGCGGCGGTCGTGATCCGAAGGTCAGTCAGATGATGGACCATGAGGTCAGCTGCCATTACCGCGTGTTTCCACTGCTTTATGCCCGCGAAGAAGATCGCGTGATCGCCCTGTTGGAAGAGGTCGCCGCGCCGAACAAGCTGAAAAAACTGCTGAAGGAATACGACCCGATCAAGCGGATGGTCTACCAAGGGCGTGGTCAGAAAGTGCGGGCGTTGTTTGATCGTGAAAACCTGCCGCGCCGCGAACAAATGATCCGCAACAGGATCAAGAAGGCTGGGCTTTGGATGCGCTAGCGGCTCGCTTTTTCAGCGATACCTGAAACGCCTTCGCGTTTTCCTAACTCTTTGAGGACGCTTTCAAATTCGACACCGGATGCCTCCAGCATAACCAGCAGGTGATAAAGGACATCTGCGGCCTCGTTGGTCAGGTTTTCACGGTCACCGCGTGCGGCGGCGATGATGGCTTCGACCGCTTCTTCCCCGAATTTTTCAGCGCATTTCGCAGGGCCTTTTGACAGTAATTTGGCCGTCCAGGACTGGTCTGGATCTGCGGTTTTTCGTGCGGCGATGGTCGCCGCCAAGTCGTCCAGAATGCTCATGCGCCGATCCTCATGTTCAAACCTGCCGCGGCCATGTGGGCTTTGGCCTCGCCGATGGTGAAATCCCCGAAATGGAAAATGGACGCAGCCAGAACCGCGTCCGCGCCGCCTTTGGTGACGCCCTCGACAAGATGATCCAGCGTGCCGACACCGCCCGAGGCGATTACGGGAACTGAAACGGCGTCCGAGATCGCTTTGGTGAGCGGAAGATTGAACCCCGCGCGCGTCCCATCGCGATCCATGGAGGTCAACAGGATCTCTCCGGCACCTTTTTCGACGACCAGTTTCGCAAACTCGACAGCGTCAATGCCGGTGGGCTTGCGGCCACCCGCGGTGAACAGTTCCCATTTGCCCGGGGCGGTGGTCTTGGCGTCCAGCGCCACGACAATACACTGGGATCCGAACCGGTCTGCGGCTTCGCGCACAACATCCGGATTGGCAACCGCGGCAGAGTTGAAGCTGACCTTATCGGCCCCTGCCAGCAGCAGATTTCGCACATCTTCATGGGTGCGCACGCCCCCGCCAACTGTCAGCGGGATATAGCAGGCTTCTGCCGTTCGGGTGACAACGTCAAACATGGTGCCGCGGTTTTCGTGGGTGGCGTTGATGTCGAGAAAACATAGCTCGTCCGCGCCAGCGGCGTCATAGGCTTTGGCGGCCTCCACCGGGTCGCCTGCATCGATCAGATCGACGAAGTTCACGCCTTTGACGACGCGTCCATCTTTGACGTCCAGACAAGGAATAATGCGGGTTTTCAGCATGGCGGTTCTCTTTGCAATCGTGCAAGTCCTACCGGCAAACCTTCGCTGATGCCAGAGACGTGAATGGTGTTTCGCGCAAAGATCGGGTGTTTTTGGTGACACCAATCCAACAGGAGCTTATTCATGCGCAAGATCATTTTCGCCCTTTTCATGTCGTTAGGACTTTCCATGCCAGCCTCAGCCGAGCTTATCGTCGTCAAAACCGAAAAGTCCGTGGCGGAGGCTATGGACGCGCTGGAGGCCGCGGTTGGCAATGCCGGGGCCACGGTATTTGCCCGCATCAATCACCGCAAAGGGGCGGAAACTGCGGGGCTTGAGATGGATTTCGCGGAGACGCTGATTTTCGGCAATCCAAAGCTTGGCACGCCTGCGATGAATTCCGACATCCGCGCGTCACTTTACTTGCCGCTGAAAGTCGCGGTCTATGCGGCCCCTGACGGCGGCGTGGTCCTGACCTATGAAGACCCGGCGGACATGTTCGAAGGGCTCGATGTCCCCGCGGATGCGCCCTACGTGAAAACCATGCAAGGGGCTTTGGCCAAGCTTACGGGGGCGGCGGCAAACTAGGCTTTCAGGACGGAAAGAGCTTCTTTCAGGTCGATCGCGCCGTCGTAAAGCGCGCGGCCTGAAATGGCCCCGTCAAGGGGCGCCCCTGTGGCTTTCAACGCCCTGAGATCGTCAAGGGAGGACACGCCGCCAGAGGCGATCACCGGGATCGAGACCGCATTGGCAAGCGCCGCTGTCGCTTCCACATTGGGCCCCTGCATCGCGCCGTCGCGGTTGATGTCGGTATAGATCAGGGCCGCGACGCCCGCATCTTCGAACTTTCGGGCCAGATCGGTGACGTTTATGTCGGTTTCCTCCGCCCAGCCACGTGTGGCAACCATCCCGTTTCGCGCGTCCAATCCAATCGCTACTTTTCCCGGAAACGCTTTGGCGGCTTGCCGAACCAGATCAGGATCTTCTACCGCAACCGTGCCCAAAATGACCCGTGCCAGACCCTTGGTCAGCCACATCTCAATCGTGGCCATGTCGCGGATACCGCCGCCAAGCTGCGCCGGAACTGCGGTTTGCGCCAGGATCGCCTCAACGGCGGCAGCGTTCACCGGGCTGCCCGCAAAGGCCCCGTTCAAATCGACCAAATGCAGCCATTCACATCCCGCTTGCTGAAACGCCAATGCCTGCGCGGCGGGGTTGTCATTGAAGACAGTCGCCTGATCCATTTCCCCCTTATAGAGCCGGACGCAGTTGCCATCTTTGAGATCAATCGCAGGGTACAAGATCATCGGATCGCCTTTGGAAAGTGTTTGCTGCGCGCTGTTAATCATAGGCGGTTGGGGGATGCAAAGGGCTTTGGACCCCACGTCAGGCTTGCCAGAGCCCACGAGATCGCGCCAGATGAGTGAAATTGTTTGGGAGGACACTATGAAACATCTGAAATTGGCATTCACATTTCTGCTTGGCATGAGCAGCGCAGCATTTGCAGCAGACCCGATTGAGGGCGTCTGGAAAACGCAAGTTGACGACGGTGCCTACGCGCATGTCACCATCGCACCTTGTGGCGGCAATTTCTGTGGCGTTATTTCCCGAACCTTCAATGATACGGGCGAATACAAATCTCCGAA
This sequence comes from uncultured Litoreibacter sp., assembly GCA_947493265.1. Lineage (GTDB taxonomy): Bacteria > Pseudomonadota > Alphaproteobacteria > Rhodobacterales > Rhodobacteraceae > Litoreibacter. Next base: position 302,517 of record CANLQL010000002.1, read on the forward strand.
CCAGGGCAAGCAGCTGGTGCGCAATATGTCGGCTGAAGGCAATGGCAGCTATGCTGGCAAGGTTTGGCGGCCCTCGAACAACAAAATCTACATCGGCAAGATCGATGTCAGCGGCAATAGTTTGAAGTTGCGCGGTTGCATCGCCGGTGGCCTGCTCTGTTCCAAGCAGACGTGGTCGCGCCTGAAGTAACGCCTAAGGCGTCCATTTTAGGAAGTTTGCAATCATCCGCAGGCCGGTTTTCTGGCTTTTTTCAGGATGAAATTGCATACCGATCATTGTATCGCGGGCGACAATCGCAGTGATGTCGCCTGCGTAATCCACATGTGCCAGGCGGTGTGCAGGATCGGTCGTCCTGAAGTGGTAGGAATGCACGAAATAGGCGTGATCGCCCGTTGAAACACCCTCCAGTACAGGGTGAGTTCCGTCCAGAACCAAGTCATTCCATCCCATATGGGGGACTTTCAGGGTTGGGCTGTCGGGGGTGATCTTGACAATTTCCCCACCGATCCAATCAAATCCCTTGGTATCCGTGTATTCGCGGCCCCAACTGGCCATCATCTGCATACCGACGCAAATGCCCAGAAACGGTTTTGCCTTTGAATTTACCGCATCCTCAATCGCATCATAAAGCCCGGCGCGGTCGCGCATCAATGCGTTGCGACAGGCTGGGAACGCGCCATCGCCGGGCAGAACGATCCGGTCTGCGCGCGCAACGACGTCCGGGTCCGAGGTTACCGTGATCTCGCCGTCGCCAACCTCCTGGGCCATTCGCTCAAAGGCCTTTTGGGCAGAATGCAGATTGCCGCTGTCATAGTCGACCAAGGCGGTCAGCACGTCACAAGATCCCCTTGGTTGACGGGATAGCGTCGGCCTTACGCGGGTCGGTTTCCAACGCGTCGCGCAAACTGCGCGCAACAGCCTTGAACGCGGCTTCTGCGATGTGGTGGCTGTTGAAGCCGTGAATTTGGTCGATATGCAGCGTGATGCCCCCATGGGTCGACAGGGCCTGGAAAAATTCCCGCACGAGTTCGGTATCAAAGGTGCCGATTTTTGCAGTGGGCATATCAAGATTACAGATCAAGAACGGCCGGCCGGACAAGTCTAGCGCGCAGCGCACTTGTGCATCGTCCATTGCCAGGTGGCATTCGCCATAGCGGCGGATGCCGCGCTTGTCGCCCATCGCCTCGGTCAGGGCCTGCCCGATTGCGATGCCGGTGTCTTCGACCGAGTGGTGATCATCGATATGCAGGTCCCCGGCGCACCGGACGGTCATATCGATCAGCGCATGGCGGGCCAACTGATCCAGCATATGGTCGAAGAATCCGATACCGGTCTGATTGTCATATACGCCAGTTCCGTCGAGGTTCAGCTCGACAGAGATATCCGTTTCCGCAGTTTTGCGCGTGATCTTTGAGGTCCGCATTCCGTAACACCTTGGGTGATGATTTCACGCGCTTATAGACACCCCTGTTGCGCGCGCCAAGCGCAGGATGTGCGCAGCGTGGCAACTGTCGCAGTTTTGCATTCTGGATCTATGCCTCAAAAGCTGCCGCGCGTCTTTTTTGATGCGTCTGGCAAAACGCTCCAGTAAAAGCCGAAGCATAACAACCAAGGCGGGCCTGTCATGCAAAGATCAGAAGTGAACGAAATCCTGGCAGCAGGGGACGCGTTTATTCGCAGCTTTGGGCAAATCCTGCCACCTTTCGCGTATTGGACGCCGGATCAAATTCGGGCGGACAACGCACAAACCATTCGCAACCGGGGTCTGGGGTGGGACATCACGGATTATGGCGAAGGCCGCTTTGACGAAATGGGATTGTTCCTGTTCACGACCCGTAACGGCACGCTGGAAGACCTGAATTCGTCGCGTGGGATGCTCTATGCCGAAAAGGTCATGATCACGCGCCAAAACCAGCTGTCACCGATGCACCGCCACAACATCAAGGCGGAAGATATCATTAACCGCGGTGGCGGTGACCTGATCATCGAACTATTTGCACCTGATGTTGATGGGGGCATCGACCGCGACAGCGACGTAACCGTGCCCTCTGACGGCGTTGAGGTGACGTTGCAGGCGGGCGGCAAGTTGCGTCTGCTTCCGGGGCAAAGCGTGACGCTGATGCCGGGTATCTGGCATGCGTTTTGGGCGGAAAAAGCCGATTGTCTTGTCGGTGAGGTCTCAACCGTGAATGATGACCGCACCGACAATGTGTTTGAAATGCTTATCGGCCGGTTTTCGTCGATTGATGAAAACGAAGCGCCGATGCATCTGCTTGTGTCCGACTACTAAAGGTCAGCCGAGCCAGGCTTGATACATGAGACCGCTGGCCATCGACCCGGTCAGCGCCAAGACGATATAAAGCGCAAAAACCGGACGTTTGACCAAAGCAAACACTGCGATTGCTGCGGGCAGGGAGGTTACACCGCCTGCCACAAGGAAGGACAGACCAGCACCTGGAGCCATCCCCTGCTCAACCAATCCCGAGACCAACGGCAGCGCTGCATAGCCGTTCAGATAGGCGGGCACGCCGACGAATGTTGCGGTCAGGATCGGGGTCAGGCCTTCGCCACCCAAAGCGGTTGCGACCCAATGGGCTGGAACATAGGCCAGCATCAGGCTTTCCAGAAGGAACGCGAAGGTCAGCCACTTCACCAAAAACAGCGCTGTCGATTGGGCCTCACGGGCAAATTTTTCGCGCCGTGGCTGTTCGGTCCAGAATTTCCAGACGATTTTCTTGGGGTCACGAACAGATGCGCCCCCGCAGCCGCCATTGCCAACCTCGGGGCGGAGCGGGTTGGACAGGTAGCCCGACCGCGACAGCGCGTAGGTAACATAACCCCCAAAGAGCCCCAGGAAAATTGCAGACAGGGTTTTCGCGACCGCAAACTCAACGCCCAGAAGCCCTGAGGTCAGAACAAACATCGATGGATCAATAACGGGGGAGGCAAGCCAGAACGCCATGACAGCCGAAAGTGGCACACCCATCGCAAGCAGGGCTGCGATCAACGGAATGACGCCACACGAACAAAACGGTGACAACCCCCCGAGCGCTGCGGCAAATGCGATCATTAGCAGGGGGGAGCCTGTGAATGCGCGTGCGATCATGCTGTCCGCCCCGGACGCGGTGCCGTAGGCTGCGGCAAAAATGGACAGCAACAGAAACGGTGAGGTGCGGATCAGAGCATCGGCCACGAACGCAAGGCTGGACGCGCTTTGTGGGGGATCGATCAGGGCCAGCAGCGCGAGAATCGCCGCTGTGATCACCCAGACACGATGTTTTGAAATCGCGCTTGCTACGGCCGCGCCGGTGGGCAGCTTTGGGTTTTCGGTCATTTGAGACATGATCAGACCTCGTGTCGCTTTGCTATGAATTACGCTGCATCGGTTTTGCGGGTGACGCCTTGGCAGCATTCTTCCATCAGGAATTTTGCAATTTGGTCCATGGCGTCGAAGTCAGGCCGGTTGAAGATTTCCCGACCGCGTTTTTCTTGAAGAACGAGTCCAGCTTGAACGAGGGCCCGTAAATGATGGGCAAGTGTCGAGGCAGGGATGTCCAGCTGTTCCTGAATGTCGCTGATATTCAACCCGTCATGGCCCGCGCGTACCATCAAGCGGTAAACGGACAGACGCGCCTCATGACCCAAAGCGGCAAGTGCTTTCGCGGCGGAATCGGATGTAAGTACAAAAGTCATACAGCATTAAATAACTATAAAACTAGTTTTGTAAAGATGTTTATGTGTCGAAAGCCGTTCGCGCCAATGAATCTGGGCGATCAACGCGATCTAAAGCTTGGAAAGCGTCTCAATCGCATCAGGGATTGGATAGTGGTGATTGCCGACAAACAACCCGAACCGGTCGATGTAGTCAGCATTGGTCATCTGCCCGTGAATGTCGGCATCAAGGTGCTGCATCACTTCGTTTTTGGTGAAGTTCCCCGCCACAATCGGACGGCACTCAAAGCCCTTGTTCTGCAGCTGCTTGACGAAATCCGCCCGGTTCAGGTCAAGGCCAGGGCGCAGTACAAGCGAGAAGCCGAACCAGCTGCTGCTTTCAATTTCGCGTTGGATCATGAATTTGGGATGATCGGCCAGTTTGTCTTGCAGCAAGGCACCGTTCTTGCGCCGTCCTTTGATCAGGTCTGGCAGCTTTTTCAGTTGCTCTATCCCCAAAGCGCCTGACATTTCAATCGGACGCAGGTTGTAGCCAGGAAGGACGAAGCGGAAGCTTTCTTCCATCGGGTCATCGCTTTTCTCACCTGTTACATGATTGAATTTAGGGAGGTTTCTGGTCCAGCCATGGGCGCGCAGGGATAGCATGACATGGTAAATCTCTTCGTCATCGGTGACGACAATGCCGCCTTCCATCGTTGAAATATGATGGGAAAAGAATGACGAATAGCTGCCCATGACGCCGAATGTTCCGGCCTGTTTGCCTTTGTAAGTCGCGCCCATCGACTCGCAATTGTCTTCGATCACCACGATCTCTCGGCCGTTGATGATGTCGGAGATGGTATCAAATTCGTTGGGGTTGCCCAGCAGATTGACGACCATAATCGCACGGGTTTTGTCGGTCACGGCCTCGGCCAATGCATCCAGATCGTAATTCAAAGTCTCCAGATCGATATCGACGAATTTCATCTTTAACCCGTATTGCGCCAGCGGGTAGTATGTCGTTGACCAACTGACCGCTGGCACGATTATTTCGTCACCCCGTTCCAGCTTCAGGGCGCTGTTCTTGGTGAAAAACAGTGCGGCTGTCATCAACAGATTGGCAGACGAGCCTGAATTGACCATGACGGCGTATTTCGTGCCAAATTGCTTGGCAAATTGCGTCTCGAACGCGGCAACTTCGTCCCCCATAGAGAACCTGTCGGAAGCAATCACACGGTTCAGCGCATCATATTCCGCCTGATCCCAGGAAGAGGTCGCGAGTGGGTATTTAACGGTCATTGGAGGACATGTTCCTGATAATGGCGATAGGTTTTGTGCAATCCATCCTTGAGGGATGTCGGCGCGGTCCAGCCCCATTCGGACTGCCGCGCGGTGGAGCATAGTTTTTGCTTCATCCCAACGGGTTTGGTCAGGTCGTGGGTGAATTCCCCATCCCAGCCGACCACCTCTGCAACCGTGGTGTAATAGTCGTTGATCGCATGATCATGGCCGATGCCCGTGTTCATCAGATCGGGCAGGGTTTCGATCTGATCCAAGGCTTTCAGTGCGACATCTGCAAGATCACTGGCATACATGAACTCTCTGCGGGCGGTGCCATCGCCCCAGATTTCAACACTGGCGTGACCTTGCACCTTAGCGTCATGCACTTTTGCGATAATCGCGGGTACAAGGTGGGAATTTTTAGGGTCAAACTTGTCAAAGGGGCCATAAAGATTGCAGGGGATCAGAGTTTTGTACTGGGCCGTCTCATCTTCCTTGCGGATATACTGGCAGAGCCTTAGCGCCATGATTTTCGCAAGCGCATAGCCTTCATTTGTGGGCTCAAGTTCGCCCGTCAGGATCATGTCCTCGGTCAGTGGATTCGGCGCATTGCCCGGATAGACACAGGTTGAGGCAAGGTTCAGAAACCGCCTGATCCCTGCACTATGCGCGCCCAGGATTATATTGCGACCGATCATCGTGTTCTGGTCCAGAAACGCGATTGGGTTGGCGATATTGGCTTGGATGCCACCGACGCGCCCCGCGGCGTGCAGAACGGCATCGGGCGCGTGCTTGGCCAGATATTGCGCAACGGCACTGCTGTCGGTCAGGTCAAGTTCGCCACTGCTGGGTGACAAGATTTCCCAGTTGGCAGCATCCGGATGGTGCAGGACGTTTTGCCCAACCATTCCGCCTGCGCCGGTCAAGAGCAGTCTGGGTTTGGAGGTCATCGGCTACTCACCACGGGTCATCTGTCCGTCATAGCCTGCATCGACCAGAAGGCGGGCCTTGCGGGCTGCCTTGAGGTCTTCGCGCACCATTTCGATGCACATATCCTGCGCCGTGATCTGCGCCTTCCAACCAAGCGCCTGTTCTGCCTTGGTGGCGTCCCCCAGCAGGGTTTCGACCTCAGCAGGACGAAAATACCGCTTATCAATGCGCATCACGACGTCGCCCGGGCTAAGCGCGGGTGCATCATCGCCGGTCACCTGGTCGACAATCGCAACCTCATCCACACCGCTGCCCTCAAAGCGCAAGGTGATCCCCAGCGCGGTTGCGGACCATTGCAGGAATTCCCGCACTGTGTGCTGCACACCTGTCGCGATAACGAAATCGTCCGGCGCGTCTTGTTGCAGCATCATCCATTGCATTTGCACGTAGTCCTTCGCGTGGCCCCAGTCGCGCAACGAGTCGATATTGCCCATGTAAAGACACGGCTCCAGACCTTGGGCGATATTGGCCATGCCCCGGGTGATCTTGCGGGTCACGAAGGTCTCTCCGCGGCGGGGGCTTTCGTGGTTAAACAGGATCCCGTTACACGCATACATCCCGTATGCTTCGCGGTAATTCACCGTGATCCAATAAGCATAGAGCTTTGCCACCGCATAGGGGGAGCGGGGGTGGAACGGTGTCTTTTCGGTCTGCGGTGTTTCCTGCACCAAGCCATAAAGCTCGGATGTTGAAGCCTGATAGTAGCGGGTCTTCTTTTCGAAGCCCAAAAACCGAATGGCTTCGAGCAGCCGCAACGTGCCGATCGCGTCAACATCGGCGGTATATTCTGGGGCTTCGAAACTGACGGCGACGTGGGATTGGGCACCGAGGTTATAGACCTCGTCGGGCTCAATCTCACGCAGGATGCGGGTCAGGTTCGATGTATCGCTGAGGTCGCCGTAATGCAATTTCAGCTGCGGATTATTGTTGTGCGGGTCTTGGAAAATATGGTCGATCCGCTGCGTGTTGAACGAGGACGCACGACGCTTAATGCCATGAACTTCATAGCCTTTTTCCAACAAAAGCTCCGCCAAGTAGGAGCCATCCTGCCCCGTGATCCCTGTTATCAATGCGCGTTTCAAGGTCTTCCTTTCGGGCCGTTTCGTTGGGCTGAAATGGTGCCTGTCACCATGGGCCATTTTCGATGCACATTACGGAACATCACGGGCAGGGCCAAGGGCGATATTTAGCGGTCAATTCCCTGGGCATTGGCAATCGTGTTTGCCGCACGCTGATGCAGATCAACGAATTCAGCCGCTTTCGCCTGGTTGGCCGCCAGTGCGGTTTTCCGGGTTTCATAGTTTTCGGCTGTCGCGGCTGCTATAGCGGCCTTCAGGTCAGCAAGTTTTTCGCAAATGATCATGCCGTCCGTGTCGAAATATTTCGCGATGTCCGGCGCGCCCCAGTAGATCGGGACGGTCTTGCACAACAGGGCATCAATCAGCTTTTCGGTGAAATAGCCGGGTTCGCGCACATTTTCGATAACGACTGAATACCGGTACGGGGCCAAGCCGTCAGACTTCTTGTCAAAGGGCTCAAAAGCGCGGCCAAGCAGATGAACCTCTGGTGCGTTTTTCTTTGCCCAATGGGCCATCGTGTGGCGCAGTTTGTGGCCTTCAAGATCACGCTTGTTGGACGCGATCAGCGAAATATCTTCGTGTTTTGTCAGGGCAAGATCGCGCCATTCCGGAACCCAGCTTGTGCCAAAGGCCAGAAAGACCGCATTTGGCGCGGTGGCCAGCAGTTTTGGATTGCAGGTCAGGATATGGGTAAAACGGCGATGAAACAGACGTGCAAGTCGCATGTGGCGACGGTGGATCGCTGCGGGCTCCACGATCATTAGCGACACTTGTGCCTTCAGTGATCTCAACCGGGTCAGCCATAGGCTGCTGGAGGGATAGAAGACCAAATGGTCGCTGGCGCGCAGGTCGTTTATGGTCCCGCCGACAAGCCTGTCAGGTTTTCCCAGCGGCCAATCCAATTGAGACAAGGCGCAGGTCGCAAACTCCGCGTCCGGACGCATCCCGTAGGGAACAATAGCGATTGCCGGTTCTGCGTCGTCCATGGTGGGCCCCGGTATGGATTGAAACTTGCGCTGGATGTTGGCATCCATAGGGTACATATGTCCCCCAGAGCGCTCCACCCACAAGAGGAAAGCACCTTTGCCCTCCAAACTGCAGAAGTTCCTGACCAAACGCTGGCGTATCCTGACCGACCCGTCCTACCGTGCGTTCCGCGCCGAGATTAAGCGGTTCTTCCGGGAACGGGGACGTGGCACGCCAAGTGACTACGCGGATTTGACACCGTCTTCTGTGGTCTTTGACCTCGGCGGCTATCGGGGGGAATGGGCCGCGCTGATGCGGGGGAAATACGACTGTACAGTCCATGTTTTTGAACCGCATCCCGGCTTTGCAGAGACAATAGAGACGCGGTTTGCCGATGACCCGAAAGTGGTCGTGCACGCCTGCGCGTTGGGCTCTGGCGAAGGAGTGTTGATGTTGTCAGATGCTGCGGACGGATCGTCGGCGTTTTCAAAGGGGGCGCCTAATGTCGAAGGGCGGGTCCGGGCCGCAGACCCGTTCATCGCGTCCTTAGGGTGCGACGAAATCGCCGCCACCAAGATCAATATCGAAGGGGGGGAGTTCGACGTGCTGCCCCATCTGATCGAAACCGGGGCAATTTCCAAGTTCCGCACGCTGACCGTCCAATTTCATGATTTCGCGCCAGACGCGGTTGCCGCAAGACAGGCCATTCGCGAAGGTCTTTCAAAGACCCATACCTGTAGCTGGAATTACGAATTTGTCTGGGAAGAGTGGGAGCGTATCTAAGGTCAACCCGCGGTTTTGATCCGGTGCCAAGTTTTGGGCAGGATGTCGGGATTGTGCAATTTATCGTTGCCAAACCATGTCGCAGGCCCGGCGACGACTTTGTTCGGGTTCGAATTTAACCAGGCCCCCCACCACGAAAACGACGAATTTGCGATGACGTTGTGCTGGCAAAGGCTCATCAGGCGCAGGTCTTCGTAATCTGTTGTTGGTCCGTTAAAATCGACGATGGTTTTTTCGAACGGCAGCGGCAGGTTTTCGCGCGCCCAGTCCGGTTCATCAGAGAAGACGAACACATGCGGCGTGGCGTCTGTCAGGGTGGCGACCTTTTCCAATGCAGCTTGGTAATACGCCTCCGTGCAGACATTATGCGCGGCCAGTGCCAGATAATCGCCGCGTCGGACATGTAGCGAGACAGCGGCGTGTTCCGAGATCTTTGCGGCCATTTCGGCATTCTGGGTGCTGGGCGGCGTCGTGATTTGCAGGTCATCCCGCAGCGTCGCCTCGATGGGCAAAAAATACTGCTGACTTTGCCAATAACCATGCAAATAAGTGTCATCCGACCAGGTTTCAAAGCTCGGATCGTACCCCAAGCCTTTCTCGCGCTGTAATTTCGGGTGGCGTCCGAAAAGCCGCCAAAGCCCGTATTTCACCAACCCGTCGGATTTGATCGGTGGCAGCTGGTCTGCAGATGACAGCGTCCAGTTGAAATGCGCTTTGCACGGCCTGAACCCGATCTCAGGCAAGGTGCGTTCATCTATCGCCAGATCAGTCCCAAGACGCGTCGCCAGCGCGCGCCCGGCCGCGTATTGAAACAGTTGATTGCCCAACCCGCCATGAAGCCGTGTGATGATCATGCAGAAACACTCTTTCTTGATAGCCGCGCGACGGTTCGTCGGTAGCTCAGGCGGTGCCATTCGCGGGTTACTTTTTCCGGGATAGACTTGTTGCTGCTGACCGTACTGTCGGCCAGAACATCGACAAGGCCCGACGGGTCGATGGCGGCAACTTGAATGCCGGTATGCCAATGCATCTGCAAAAATGTGTCTACGGGGCGGTCGAAGGGAGCGGTCAATTCCAGCAGTTTTTTGGCCGCCTTGCGACTGACCAACTGGCCGGACGTGCGCAATGGCGTAACCTCTGGAACGTAGAGTTTTGCAGGCCCCTCTTGGTCTACTACAGCGCCGCTTACAGATCGTGTCTGGAACTGAATGTAACCCAAGGCTTTGATATGGCGTTGTGCCAAGGCCAATGCTTCGCGGAAGCCGGTGCTTATTTGCATATCGTCCTCAATGATCAGCGCGGACGCCGCATCTGTCGCGAGCAAGGCCTGCCAGGCGTTGCGGTGGCTCAGAAAACAGCCGACCTCACTTTGTCCGAGGGGAAACGGGTATTCTGGAGGCACTTGCGACGGTTGGTAGGCGCGCGCCAGTTGTTCGTCCGACAGTTGCCGCCCGTCTGTGGCGTCGAGGATTTCACAAGGCACACCACAATTGTCGCAGAGATCGGTTGCATATTTCAGCCGCGCTTCCGCACGACGCAAATGGATGACAAAACCGACGGTATTCATACCCAATAGCTAGCCGATAAGTGCTGTTGGGTACACCGGAATTGTGTTTCCGGATCAGGGCCTGATGATGGAAACAAGGGGCCACCGCAAAATCCGGGGTGATCCAAACACAGTTCAATGCTAAGCAACTTGGAAATTCGCGAAGCTGGGCTGGAATACGACTATGGAATTGAACTTGATCCGCCGACTTTTCTACAAAAAGCGCAAGTATTATGATGACGACTTTGACTGGGAAAATTACACGGCAGACAGCTACAAGCGGCGGATAACGACAGATATTGAACCGCAGTTTGCGACGACATCTGACGACGCGGCGATGACTTTTGATCAGGCGACCGGCGTGGTCTCTACCGGATCGAAGCCATTGCATCCCAACCACCATCTTATTCTGGAAGCGATTGGTCAGCTTCAGCCAGCCTCAGTTCATGAGGTCGGCTGCGGGGCAGGGGATCACGTGGCCCATGCCAAAGCGTTGTTTCCTGACATCGCGGTTTCTGGTGGGGATCGGGGCGCGACACAGCTGGCCCTGGCCATGGAGCGCCATCCTGATCTTAGCAATCAATTGGGTTTGCAGGACATTACCATGCCGTTTTCAAAGGCGTGGCCGAAAGCTGATCTGGTCTATACGCAGGCGGTTTTAATGCATATCCACACTGCCGTCAGCCATTTCGTTGCATTGTCGAACATCGTGCGGTTGGCCAACAAGTATGTGTTGCTGATGGAAAACGTGCAGTGTCATAACTTCGTCGAAGAGGTTTTGGCCCTGCGCGACGGCGGTCATCTGGACTGGGACGATGTGAATTTGTACCGGTTTGAAGGCTCCACCGGGGCGGGCGCTATCTTGCTGTCCAAGACCAAGCTTGATCTGCCCGAACTCAGCTCGGATGCGCAAATGCGAAACGGAGTAAAGCCATCCGCCAGACGTCTCAAGCGGGCGCGTGAGGACAGTGATCGCGGTGCGTTCGGGTTTCCAGCCCCGAAGGGCTAGAAATCCTGGCTTGCCAGATCAGGCGTTTTCCCAAGGACGTGTGAAGTCCCCCAAAGTCGCGCTCAGCTTGGCTTGGTCGACGCTATCTTGCGCTTTGATCTGTGCCACAAGACCGCGTTTCTTGTCTTCGATGACGGAGACGACTTCGGCATCCAGCCCGGCGTCCGACAGGGCTGCATTGTAGATACGTGTGATCGCTGACTTTCGCAGGTCTGGCTTGAAGATTTTGCCAACGGCGGTTTTTGGCAACTCGTCCATGATTTCAAGATATTTCGGATGCGCGGCGCGTTCGTGGATATGTTTCTTCGCATAATCCATCAGGTCGTCCTTGGATGCGGTCGCTCCGGCAACAAGTTCTACGTAGACGCATGGAAGCTCGCCGGAATGCGCATCGGGTTGTCCGATTGCACCTGCGAATGCGACGTCTTCATGGCCTGCCAAAGCCTCTTCAATCTCGGCAGGGTCGATATTGTGACCTCCTCGGATGATCAGATCCTTGGCCCGACCTGTGATCCACAGATAGCCATCAGGATCAACGCGGCCCAGATCGCCGGTACGCAAGAATTTGTTTTCATAGAACAAATCGACGTTCTTTGCGGCTTCGGTATAGGTGTTGCCTTCAAACACACCGGGGTTGGACACGCAGATCTCGCCAATTTCATCCGGCGCGCATTCTTTGCCGTTCGCGACACTGCGGATGCTGATTTCGGTATGCGGGAACGGAAGCCCAATGGACCCGATCTTCTTTTCACCATGCGGTGGATTGATCGAAACAAGGCAGGTGCATTCCGTCAGCCCGTAGCCTTCCACGATGGTCAGCCCGCAAGTGTTCTCAAACCGTTTGTACAACTCCACCGGCAGCGGGGATGAGCCTGAGAACGCGATTTGCATCGTTGAAATATCCGCGTCCACCGGGCGTTGCATCAGCGCAGAGATCGCCGTGGGAACTGTGATCATGAACGTAACTTTGTAGCGTTCGATCAGTTTCCAGAAATTGTCGAACACACCGTCGCCGCGATAGCCTTGCGGGGTCGGGAAGACCACATGCGACCCGGACGCAATCACACTCATCAAGACCACGTGGCTTGCGAAGACGTGGAACAATGGTAGCGGACAGATCAGCACATCTTTTTCATCAAAGAGCAGTGTTTTGCCCAGCCACCCGTTATAGACCACGCCGGAATATTTGTGTTGCGCCACTTTCGGCATCCCGGTGGTGCCGCCAGTGTGGAAATAGAACGCCACGCGGTCCCCTTCGCTGTCAGCGAAGTCCAGTGTCGTGTTTTGCTTTTTGCGCTCGGCCTCGAAATCAAGAATGGTCGCGGAATGGCTGACCGGGTTTTTCGGACGGATCAGCGGAACAATCAGCTTCTTCAGGCCAGTTAGGTAGTGCAGCAGGTCAACTTCAAGCACATGGGTGACATTCGGCGCGCCAGCCACCGCTTCAGCAACTTTCTGGCCTACATCAGTTTTCGGGAACGCCTTCAAGGTTACCACGACCTTGGCTTCCGTTTCGCGCAGAATGGCCGAGATTTGCGTCGGTTCCAGCAGCGGGTTGATCGGGTTGACGATCCCAGCGATGGAGCCACCCAAAAGCGTCAGCGCAGTTTCGGTTGCATTTGGCAGGATGAAGGCAACGACGTCCGTTTCACCGATCCCAAGGGACCGGAACAGGTTCGCGGTTTGACAGGTGCGGGCGTAAAGCTCTGACCAGCTGAGCGTTTCTTTCGGGTCTGTCGGGCCAGACGTCAGCTGGTAGCTGAACGCATCGCGATCAGGAAACGCATCGCGCGTCCGTTTGAGAAATTGGTTCATCGTCGCTGGCAGGTCGCGATCTTCCCATTTCGATTCCGCTTCGATCCGGTCGCGGTCCACGCGTCCTGCATATGTCGCCATGATGTTCTCCCTTTACCCGTCAAACGCGGGTTTTTCTCCCTCCAAGCAAGATGGAAGGAAATGTGTTTTTTCGCAAGTCTGACGCTACGCCATAACGTTTTTTGGGCTTGCAAAAAGAAACGGCCGCAGCGGAACTGCGACCGTTTTGACAGACTAATTGCCCGTGAGCGTAGATCGGATCAGTCCTGCGGGATGCGCAGAACCTGACCTGGATAGATTTTGTCCGGGTGGGTCAACATTGGTTTGTTGGCCTCAAAGATTTCTTGGTAACGTGCGCCATTGCCAAGTGTTTTTGCTGAGATACCCCAAAGCGTATCGCCTTTGACGACTGTGTGGAACACCGGGTCAGACCCTTTGACTTCATCTTCAACTGCGGCCACGCCCTCGACGTTACCAACAGCAAGGATGATCTTTTCTTTGATCTCTTGGCTGACGGCGTCGCCTTCGACTTTGACCGTGTCACCATCGACAGTAATGTCGAGCCCTGATGCGTCCAACCCAAGGTCGCTGATCTCTTTTTGAAGGGTGTCTGCGTCAGGTTGCGCAGCTTCTGCTGATCCAAAAAGCGATTTGCCAGCGTCTTTTACGAAATTCCAAAGTCCCATCGGGGCCCCCATTTTTGAAACGATATTGATAACGTGAAGGGAAGATGGTCGGTTGTGCGGCGTTAGGCAAGCGCTTTAGGGGGGAATTATTCGGCCGCGATGTCAGCGGTGAATTGCAGACGCGCCAGCCGCGCATAAAGCCCACCTTCCGCCACAAGTGCGTCATGGCTGCCTTGCGCAACGATTTCGCCCTTGTCAAAGACGATGATCCGGTCGGCTTTCTTGACGGTTGCTAGGCGGTGCGCGACCACGAGCGTGGTGCGGTTTTCGGACAGGGTTTCAACCGCCTTTTGAACCGCGGCTTCGCTTTCGGCATCCAGCGCGCTTGTTGCCTCGTCCAGCAAAAGGATCGGCGCGTCGCGCAAAATAGCGCGCGCAATCGCGATGCGTTGTTTTTGGCCCCCCGACAGCATCACGCCGCGTTCGCCGACGTAGCTTTCATAGCCATCGGGCAGCGCGCTGAGAAATTCGTGGGCGGCGGCTGCCTTGGCTGCGTCTTCAACCTCAGCGTCCGTTGCGTCGGGGCGGCCAAAGCGGATGTTCTCACGTGCTGAGGTGGCAAAGATCACCGGGTCTTGCGGCACCAGCGCGATAGAGGCGCGGAACGCTTCACGCGCGACATCTTTCAGCTCGGTTCCGTCTACTGTAATGCGACCTTGATCAGGATCGTAGAAACGCAGCAACAACTGAATGATCGTGGTTTTCCCCGCGCCAGACGGTCCCACAAGTGCGATCGTCTCACCCGGTTTTACATCCAGCGAGACGTTGTTCAGCGCGGCAATATTTGGCCGGGACGGATAGTGGAATGTCACGTTCTCAAAGCCAACCGCCCCCGTCAGTTTCGGCAATTCCTTGGGCGCGCCAGGGTCTTTGACATTGTCCTCCGACTCCAGCAGCTCAACCAGCCGTTCCGTGGCTCCGGCGGCGCGTTGCAGCTCTCCCCAGATTTCTGAGAGCGCGGCCACACCGCCTGCGACCATGATCGCGTAGATCAGGAACTGAACCAGTTCTCCCTCGGTCATCGTGTCTGCGCGGACGTCGCGGGCCCCGATCCAAAGAACGCCGACAATTCCGGTGAAAACGAGGAAGATCACGATCACGGTCATCACCGCCCGAGTACCGATCCGTTTGCGCGCCGCGTCGTAAGACTTTTCGGTGAAATAGCCGAAGCGCGCGCGGGAGGGGGCTTCATGGGTAAACGCTTGTACCGTTTGTACAGCAAGCAAAGCCTCTGAGGCATTGCCAGAACTGGCGGCGATCTGGTCCTGGTTCTCGCGGCTCAAAACCCGCAGGCGCCGGCCCAGAACGATGATCGGGATGATCACGGCAGGCACAATCAGCAACACCAGCCCGGTCAGCTTTGCGGATGTCAAAAGCATCAAGGCCAAGCCGCCAAAGAAGATCAGAACGTTGCGCAGGGCAATCGAAACAGACGACCCAATCACCGACAGAATCAACGTGGTATCGGTTGTGATCCGGGACAAGACTTCCCCGGTCATGATCTTTTCGAAAAAGGCGGGGCTCATGCCGATGGTCTTGTCGAACAGGGCCTTACGAATGTCGGCGACAACCCGTTCGCCAAGGCGCGTGACAAGATAATAGCGAAGGCCCGTGCCAAGCGCCAAAAGCGTCGCAATGGCGAGTGCTGCCAGAAAATACTGATCAAGCAAAGCGGCCTCGTCGGTTTCAAATCCGTCGATGACGCGCCGAACAGCCATTGGCAAAATAAGGGAAACCGCCGCAGTCATCGTCAAGGCCGCGATAGCCAGAAGCATCAGGCCGGTATAGGGGCGCATGAATGGCCAAAGCGCGCTCAAAGCCCGAAAATTTTTCGACTTTTCCCGTTCTTGTTCGCTTGAATTGACGTCTGACATCTGTTCCCCGAAACCGCTTAAACTGGCTTACCCAAAGGTCTGCAAACCCGCAAGCGTGGCGTAGAAAAACGATGATGAAAAATCCTGGAGCGGGTAGCGGGAATCGAACCCGCACCTTAAGCTTGGAAGGCTGAGGTTTAAAATTCCAAAAAACGAATGTAAACATGAATTTAGGTGAAATTCATTTCTCTTTTGGTAGGTAATTTGTCTGATTTGATTTCTTGGAGCGGGTAGCGGGAATCGAACCCGCACCTTAAGCTTGGAAGGCTCTTATGATACCATTTCACCATACCCGCTCGAAGGATTCAGGCTATATTTTACTGGGTCATTGGCGTCAAGCGTATATCTCATTCAAGTGGCATGGGACTTCGAGCAGCCGCTAACTTGTGCAACGAATTTACATTCACATTAGTTTTTTGGTAATTTTTTCTTCTTCTAACAAACTTGGGCGGGAGGCGGACATTCGCTGCGGGTGCGCAGGGGACACTGCACAATGACGGGTGCGGACATTCGTGGGTCTGCTATCAGTAGGCAGCAACTCAATACCTGCCGCCGAAACTAACCGAATTTCACTGTACTGGCTGTTCTGGCAAAACGAAGCCCATCTCACCCAAAAAACGTGACGGCTTCTTGCTCCATCCTCGATAGCTGTCTGCATATGAGAGGCAGAGCCACTCTCGTGCGCGTGTGATGGCTACGAAGCAGTTGCGCCGTTCTTCCTCCATTTCGGCGCTGTTTTCCCCGGCTTTTAGACTTTGAAAGCTCGGCAAGATGTCCTCCGCCATCCCGACCACGTATACATGATCGAATTCCTTCCCTTTGGCTGCGTGGATCGTCATGAGGGTCACGGTACTGCTACCGACCGGGGCCTCCTTTGAACGAAGGGCCAGTTCTTGAAGGAATTGCTCAAGCGGCGCATCGTGGCCGATGGCTTTGCCGATGCTTCTCACGAGATCGGACCAAGCCGCCCGGTCTTCTGCAATGTCGCTGGCTTCATCGTCCTGCGCAGGGATCATGGCAAGGACCTTGTCAATGAAATGCTTAAAACGCGAGGGTTCTTTTGCAAACGAGGCAGCTAGATCGACAAGGGCGTTGCCATTGACGTCGTCATCTAGTCCGGCTTTGACCGCTACCGCCCATTCATCGAGCAGAGAGCGTTCGGTGAGTTCGGCGGCCGTAATGATGAGGTCGACACGGGCGTCAGTGCCAAACCAACGATTGAAAGCGCCGGTCAGGGTTTCCAGCGCGCGCCGGTCAAGTGGACGCAGCGCCTGGCGAAGCACGGCAGCCAGCCATAGAAATTGAGGCGATCGGAAATCATCGCGTCGCTGAGAAATGACCGCGTTGACCTGATTTTGCGTAAGGGCGGATTGCAGTTTTTCAAGCATGAAGCGCGTACGGGCCAGTACTGCGACTTCACCCCATCGAACCTGGTCGATTTTGGCAATGCCTTTTGCAACAGATGTGGCTTCCACCTCATCTGATGAAAAGCGCATTATGCGGATTTGCTGTTCATTGGGATACCTTAGCAAGGTTTTTCCCGCTTCCAGCGGCTGCTTGGCGTTCGTGCGTTGACTATTATGGACCACAAGACGGTTCGCAGCGGTAACAATGGCGGGCGGACAACGATAATTTGTGGGGAGCTGCAGTTCATGCGGCGAAAAGTCGGCTCGAAACCGCTGAATCTGTTGGTAGCTCGCACCGTTCCACTGGTAGATGATTTGGTCATCGTCCGCGACGGCAAAGACATTCCCGAAATCCTCGCCAGCGAGCGCGCGGATTAGTCGGTACTGCCCGTCAGTGGTATCCTGAAACTCGTCGAACATCCAGTAGGCATAAGTCTTACGATAGCGTCCGGCGATGCCTGGGAAGTCTGTTACAAGGCGATGGGATTGGGCGATGAGCGAACCAAAATCGAGGGCATTGGCTTGGGTGAGCGCAGCTTCGTAAGCGGCGTATACCTGCTCAACGCGAGCTCCGTCAGACGCATCATGAAAGTATCGGGACGAGCCTGTCGGTTGAATGAGCCGCGACTTGAGCTTGTCAATTGTAGACAGAAGCCGAACATCATCTTGGCTCAGTCCTGCCCTTTTGATCGCGTCGCGCAGAATATCCTGACGATCGACATCTAGTGAATAGATCGCAAAGTCAGGGTTGATACCGATATGGGAACCGTGCTGCTGCAGCATCTGCATGCAGAAAGAGTGAAAGGTTCCGATCAGAGCGCGCCGCTCCTGTTCGGGTACCAATGCAGTGACGCGGGCGGACATTTCGTCAGCCGCCTTGTTGGTGAAGGTCAGAGCCAGCACACGGAACGAACGATCCGGCGTGTCGGAGAGCAACTTGGCGACGCGCGTCGTCAGGACGCGGGTCTTGCCGGAGCCAGGGCCTGCGAGTACGAACATTGGGCCATCGCGCCAATCGACCGCGACGCTTTGTGTCTCAGTCAGTTCTGACAATGCGATGCTGAGGGCGGTATCGGTCATGTCAGACCTCTGAGTGCTAGGATTGCATTGCGGAAAGGTTCAGGCATGCGCTGCGCCAGCGCCGCATTTTCGGCGCACTGTTTCGCGAGCACGGCTGCATAGCCGCTCTTGTCGTTCTCGAGCGCCGCGATCAATGTCGCATCGTCAAAACCTACTGCTCCAACGTTTCCAAATGAGACAAGTATTCCTTTCAATTCATTTTGCAGACCATCTGCTACGAGCTGCTCCTCAAGGAAACCGGCCGGCAAAGAGGAGGTACGTCGTGTGATTTCTTCCGCAGAGAAAGATTTGGCGCTGATCCTGGCGATGTAATCATCACCTGCGGGGTCTCCGTCTACGACGGCAAGCCATGGATAACCTAACGCTCTTGCAAGTACTGCAAATATCTCCGGGCTGCCATTATTCTGAAAGTCGATGACTGCCACGCCGTGTTCATCGAGATCATAGCCCAGGCCTTTGGCGATGCCATGAACAAGATGGTATTCGGATTGCCCTTCAACGAGAAGCCATCGGCGTGCGAAGAAAATTTCGCCACGGATTCGGCGGGCAAATGTCTCCAGTTTCTCCAATTCTGCGTCTGAGATGAACTCCTGTGATGTCTCGGATGCCTTTCGTAGCGCAGCGTGGATGTTTGCTGTGTCAGGGCGTCCGCCATACGCCACAAGGAGATCGCGATACTGGTTTTGGGGCAGAGCGCCGGATAGAACTAATTCAGCAAGGCCGCGGTCATAGGTGATAAGTCCTCCAGAATTTGCGACGATGGTGTCGATCTGAGGAACATGCGGAACTGATGCGCGGAATTCACGAGGGAGTGAGCTAACTCTAGTACCGTCGGCCTCTACGCGGACAACACGGATATCGCGGAATGGAACATGCTGAAGGAAGTACGGCGAATGTGTCGTTACGATCTTCTGGCCCGGAAGCTCACTGACATGGTGCCAAAGACTGCGGGCTGCCTGAGGATGGAGATGTGTTTCCGGCTCCTCTAGAGCCAGGACAGCAGCGCTTTCAGGCCGGTACAGATCTTTCAAGATCAGTTCAACGAATGCTTTGAAGAGGAACATTACAGAAAGGCTCTGCACTCCCTGACCGTGCCGCGCCAAAGGGAGCCAAGGTTTGTTGTCCTCTGTCTGATAAATGACCTCCGCCTTCGAGAGGATATCCCATGTATTGAGGGGTAGCAGCCGCAAGTCCGCTTGGCCCGGGGCGTCGGAGGT
Source organism: uncultured Litoreibacter sp. (assembly GCA_947493265.1). GTDB lineage: Bacteria > Pseudomonadota > Alphaproteobacteria > Rhodobacterales > Rhodobacteraceae > Litoreibacter. The sequence goes on from CANLQL010000002.1 coordinate 321,901, forward strand.
GGCGACACGGCTGATATTGGAAAGACCAGTGGCAAGATCGGCCAGAAGTGGATCGGCCTCGAGTAAGCGTCGATTTAGCAAATCAAAAATGCGTTTTGATTTCTGCTCGAGAGGCTCGGGGATTTGAACTGTCCGTAGCAACTTGCCCCAAAACTGACTCCTTGATGAAAACTCATCCGCGACGTCACGGAGCGCCTCAAGGTAGAAGACAGGCAGAAACTGAAAGAATTCTTGCAGATTGACTGCGCGGGCGCCGCGCCCGGCCAGTGCGTTCCTGTCGACATTCAGGAATTCCCATCGTGGAACGAAACTCTCTTCGGCTGCTTCCCACGAACAACTGACTCGCATGATGATGGAGGCGCGACCCGTTATTGGGTCAAGCTGGATAATGTCTTCGAGCTCGCTGTGGAGGTCCTCGGGCCACTCGTTGGCAACAGCTTCCTGGAGCTCGACCTCGATAACGACGGGATCACCGACTTTAGGGTCTGGCCTACCTTCGCACAGATGCACATCGTATTCAGTGAACCCAGTTCCGCGCTGGCCCCACCGTCTGGTGAGCGCAATGCGGATCGCATCCAGTATTGCCGACTTTCCCGCGTTATTAGTCCCTATGAGGACGGTTACTGCGCCAAACTGAATGTCTGCCTCTTTGATCGAGCGAAAATTTGAAATTTTTAATCTACTGATCTTCAAACCTGTTCATCCCTTTCGCTCTTGCCTGACGATACCAACAGTACAGCGCCTTGCACAGGCCGTAAGCAGTTGCCGATGCTTGAATGTCCGCTGTTGAGAGACAGCACTGCAGTGACAGCAAGCGTGATGAACGATGGCTTTGGGCCGTAGGTTTTGCAGCACATTGGTGAAGTTACTGACTAATGTCAGTCAAGATCACCAAACTGGAGGGAAATTACGAAACGCTCAAGGTCGATTCCAACTGCTTGCCCGAAATCGGCAATAACAGCCCAACTAATTTCATCACACGGGTTAGCAAGCTCAAGTGTTGCGTTGTCGCTCATATCTTCGCTGAACCAGGCGAGACCGTATTTCTCTAGTGTGGGCACCATCCGCTTTAGCTTGTAAGCCGAAACACCGAAGGAGCTTGTGAGTTCGTCACACAATAAGGTCGGTCTGTCCCATTGAAAGCTGTTACGTTTGAGCGCACCTTTCAGGACGGAAAGCATTAGATCACGGTGGTCCGGTGGTGCATTTTCTAGACTGTCCACATAGTCCGCAATGGCTTTTGCCGTGGAAGCGATCTCGCTATCCGCAAGAATGTCGGAGCCCATTACCGACCGAAAGGAGACAAACTCGACTGGCAAGGTCGGTGACAGGTCGCTACTCGCATCGGGGTAGTTAGTTTGGAACCTCTTCAGCAAGGTCTGTTCAGCGGCAGCAAATCGTCGTTCGTGATCGGCCTTCCATTTTTTGAGTTGCGGCACATCGTGAGGCGCGTTTTTTCCGTCAACTGCTCGGTGGTGGGCTGCGCATAGGAGCAGGAGGTTGTCGAAGGATCGCCGTTGTTCGTTTGTCATGCTTTTGTTGAACCGTTTGCCGTCCGGCATAGCGGATTCGATATGTGCGATGTCACCGGTCATGGTTTGATTGGAGTCGATCAGTACATTTTTGCAGCTGGGTTCAGCACACTCGTTCCCCGATAGAAGGTATAAGCGTCTCACGACATCCGACTTGGGTGTCAGCCTTTTCGGCTTTTCTTTCGTCGATGTGGTCAAATGGTTTGTCATGGCCTCGTCTCAAGAACGTCCGGCGGTTTCATTTAAGATTGAACGGACCAAACATAACAGGTTCGTTCATTTTGATTGTCGTAGCAAAGCAGTTGTAAGAGCAAGTGCCTGCTGCCTGTGAGTTGGACAAGCGTTAGTTCTGCTCTTGTAGCAAAAGTCTGCTTCGGTGACGCTGCATTGCGGCGTTAACTGGGCCGATGAACGGCTGGAATGGGCCGTCATCATCGCTGTAAAACGGCTGGTTCTGCACGATGCTGCGGTTGCTCCGATGGCGGTAGAGAACCCAAAGTGTCGAACGCTGCGCTATGCATGAATGTCTATTTCGACACCCATTCGAGACGAAATGGACTCAATAAGAAACTATGGAGTTCGGCTACATATGATAAATCAATCGAAACCCGGAGCTTCGATTGGTCTTCCCCCTGGCTAGTCAACTTCGAACTGAGTGAAATATGCGCACAGAGTCTCGGTGCCTGTGTTCAGCGGCAGGTCATAGATATCGAGTAAGAGCTGCTCGATGTACTTTGCTTTGCGGTTCTCGCACGGGAAAAACGTGAAGTAGATGAGCATCTCTTCTGCGGTGTTTTTTGTTTTCCAGTGATGCCGCAGTCGCTTGCCCGCATCACCTTTGCCGACATACAGGCCCTTCATGTGAAACAGATCATGTTCGGGGCAGTAGTCGTTCTTGTGCCAAAGGATGTAGACGCCTTCTTTCTCGGCGAATGTCACTCCGTCCAGCCCGCTATCATCCATAGATTTGTCTGTGTACCAGTGGATTCCAGCGTGGGTGACATCGTAGAGCTTGAACTCAAAATTCGTTTCCACTGCTATGGATTTGTCGAAGGATCCTGCGTTGCCCCCGCAAAAGCATCCACATTCATCGAAACAAGGCACCATAGCTCATCCTTCCAGAATTCCTCTTAGGCTTTGGGTTCGGCAGACCTAGGATACTTCACTGCTGAGAACTGCGGCTCCAGCCAATCCACGAGGCTTTCCGCTTCCGCAATTGCGTGGTGCAGCATCTCGGCATCCACATGCACGGATGGGCTCATGAAGCTGATATCGCCAAGCTCGCCCTCCACGTACATTGTGCGTTCAGATTCAGATATGAAGAATGGGTTCGGATACTTGGCGCGGTCGCTCGAAGAATGCGTCACCCTCATGCTGTGAATACTCTCTGGGTGTTGATCCCGGTTACGGGCCAGAAATACCTGCTCAATCACGGCCAGATCGGCATGGCTGTCGTTTAGATCAATACTTAGAGCATCGCACAGTTCTAAGAGGTAGCCATCGGCAAATCCCTTCCTCCATGCCTTGGTCTTCTGCCTGTTCTCCCACTGAACACTCAGCTCCTTCTCCCAAGTGTCGAAATAAAGCTTGAGGGATGCCGAGAGCATGGAGACGCATGAGCGTCCGACAACCACAATGGCCGTCTCGGCATCGCTCCACTCTTCCATGAAGGGCGGTTCGGGGTCTTCGGAAAGAGGCGGATCGTCGAAAGGCGGGAAACCGCCCTCGATCTGCCGCTTCATCTCGACGAATGGTTTAGCCGCTCGCTCGTAGGTGAAGCGGATGAAGCGCGTGCGCTTGCGGAAGAACCAGGCAATGTCCATGGTCGCAACCCTAGCAGAACAAAGAATTCGTGAAACCTGTCGTAAGCGAATTGCAGAGAAGCCGCTCCATTTAGATGTACGACATAGCTGTAAAGGTCATTTACCTCGGACCCGGCGTCGGTCCGCTATCCACCGTTTTCAACGATTTGGACTTACAAACGAAGGTTTCAAAGGTCCCCAGACCGTGAGTTCACCCGTCCGCGATTTTGGCGCATGCAGCGAATGTCTTCTCTGACGGGCTGCAGCGCGGCGAGGAGTGGGCACAATGAATGTCTCTTATGGGCCGCATCTGCTAGAGCGCTGCCTCGGACCGTTAGCAGAGTTAAGACCACACCGCACTAAATTTGCTATAAAAAGAGCATGTTTGCGTGCACCGCTAGATATGTCCGTTAGCTACGAACAATGTAATCGAGGGAATTGCACTGAGATTTGCACAACTTCCTGGAAACTTGGGAAGATAACCTGCAACCCTTTCTCGAAGAGCAGCTAGTTTCTCGGGATTGGAATATTTTTCTAACTCAGATACAGCTCGGTGTTCACCCAGGAAGATATAGAATGAAGCAGCAATGTTCCTTGGATCGGCATCTGCGTCATGGAGCGCCCAAATTAGATATGAGCATCTTTTTTCTGCACTCATGGATGTCGATTTCTTGGTGAAATTATAGGAAATTGGTTCGCTGACTTTTCTCAGAGAAGCCTCCGCATCTTTTGCATTGCCGCCCATTGAATAGCTAAGCGCAATGTTTAACCGAGTATCGTTGTCATCAACAACAAGCGCAGAAAACTCGAACAGTTCGGCGGATTGATCAAACTGCCCGTTTGCCAGGTAGCCAAACCCGGTATTCGTTAGAATACTCACGTAGTGGGTTGTGTCTTGCAATGCCTTTCCGTTTTCTTCAGCCCAAATCCTTGCATCTTCACCAAATTGGATTGCCTTTTCGTAGTCGCCCAAGAATATGTAAGCGACAATAGTATTTCCAAGGATCCCAGGTGATTTACTTTCGGGGAAATCACGTATTGTCGAAAGATAGCTGGACAGTGCCTTTTCATAGTCCCCTTGGTAAAGCGCTATGTTCGCGATATTGTTTGATGCGCTATACCGCAATTGCGGGGTTATGCGGCGTAAGTCTGTTCCGTTCCTGACGGTGGCATAAAGGTCGTACGCGCGTGAGAAAAGCTCGTTCGGCTCTAAGACACCGAGGCCGGAAGTGAGTGTCCTATTTCGGTTTTGCGCTACCCCTTGTGCAAGTAGCGAATAGGCTTCTGCTAGGGCATGATTGCGTAATGGGTGCTCTTTCCAAGCGGTATCAATTGGGTTTGAAAGTGCTCTGATTAACAACCTAGAGTGAACAATATCTGAAACACGGGCTTCCAAGTTTATCTGACGTCTAAGTTCAAATGCCTCTATGACAAGCTCATATTGGTCTGCAGAGGTCGGATTGAGATTTTGAACCGTCTCTAAGAGTTTTCGAGCTTGTGCGGATTCATCCACCTCTCCGGATAATATAGCAGCCACCAGTTTCTCGTATTTTGGGGGTGGAGTAGTTTCTGTGAACCACAAGATCGCGCCACAAATTCCAGCAATGAGAGAAAAACCTGTGGCCATTTTTGAGGCTGATTGAAGGTAATTATTCTTCAAAAATGAAATAATCGAAGTCGGTAAATCCGCAAGCCTTAGTCCGGACAAGAAAGCCAGTGCATACGATGTAAAAAGTATAGCCAAAGGTGGGAACGCAATTCTGAATGAAGAAACGTAGTCCCAAAAGCCCACGAAAGCCGAATCTGTCTGGTGGTGAAAAAGCCGAGCCAGCGAGAGAACAAAAACTGCGAAAGAAATCAGTGTTATGATCTGCAGCAAACTGAGAAGAGAAAAAAGGTTCCGTTTCAATACATCACCATGCCAGCAACAAAAAAACTAAATCGCAAAGAAAATCCCAAACAATAAGGGCGAGAAAAACATCGAAGCCATCGTCCAGTCAAGTTTGATTGAAAATCGATGATAGATTCTTGATGATTTATCCTACCATTTGGACAAAAGTTTCTGCCACTGAAGAACGACGTGCGTTATCGCCAACTTTGGGGTTGCCCCCATTTGTCGGACTTCCTTCGCGTTTGTTGGGTTATCCAGGTTTAAAATATGGTTGTCTTCGAGCTTTAAAATGCGAAGCAGCAACTATTCAGCACAAAGAAATCAATGAAGAGCTAGCAATTTGGTGTTTGCTCGTGACGAGCCATACCTCACAATTGCTATCGGTAATCCAAGTACTTCTTCAGTTTCTCTCTGCACGAGAAAGGAGGAACCGCTTGCTTGATTCAAGAAATTGGTCGGGATAGCGGCCGTAAGCAGATCACGGCTTACGGCGCTGGATTGAGCTAAAATTTGCAGCAAAGAAATTGGCGCCGTACGAGCGTTTAGCCCATCATTTCCGGAATGGACCGTCGCCAAGTTTGCAAGATTTGGAAATTCACGGTTATCGAAACCAAGTGCTCTGGGCCAGTCTGAGACACGGGATAATTTCGAATATGTTTCTTGCCATTGCCTGAAATGCGAAAGCGCGCTGGATATTTCGGAAGCTGTGAGTTCAAAATGAGAAAGCAGCGCGGCCAGGAGTGCATCCGAGGCCATATTTAGATCAACCAATCCTGTAACCGGTTGAAGAACAAATGTAAGCTCAGTTTCATCTTGAGAGACTGAAGTCCAGTTACCGTTGGAGGGTAGACCAGCTGCCAGGAGTTTCTCCAAGGCCAACCTGTTGTCGAGGTTGAATCTGGATATCTCTAAATGGGCTTGGCTTGATTGAATATGTGTAAATGTCCGTGTAGAGGCGACACTAACCAACAGCGTCAATGTCGCGAGAGAGAACAACACAACGATGAGCGCAAAACCATTATTCGACCGTTGTGTAGGCTTAGCCATGTGCGTGGGATTTCGTCTAGCTATGATGTCTGGGACCTGATGAAAATAGTTGGCCTTCTGGGATTACATATAGCTTTTTATAGCGGCTTTTTGTTGTTTTTCCAGCGGCCCATATCATCGATATCTATTCTGCTGGCGCTCGTGTTCATTTGGATAAGTATTCACGATATGCTGACGTTTGAGATACCAGATCTGGCGTCATTGAGCTTGCTTTTGCTTGGTCTGGGTATGAATTTTTCCGGCTTTGCAAGCCTGACTGCCATAGCCGCAGCTGCTTTGTTTTGGTTTTCGCTCTTCTGGCTTGTTTCCGCGATTGCAAAGTCCATCCTTCGAACCGATGCGTTGGGCTTTGGGGATGTAAAACTCATGGGATCGATTGGAGCCTGCCTTGGCCCAATCCTGCCGATCTACACTGTCCTAGGTGCTTCCGTAGCAGCGTCCTTCGTTTTGACGGTGAGTAACCTGGCGAACTGGAGAAGGGTTGGTCAAGATGTTCCTGTTGGGATTGCGTTTGGGCCGTTTCTTTGTCTTTCTGCATGGGTCACCTGGCTACAAAGTACTATTTCATGATTTCAAAAAAGATACCTAACCGGCGAAATTCAGGAGCCACAATCCTTGAAGTCTTGGTGGTTCTTACGATCATTGCTCTGATTGCGGCGGTGGTCGGTCCTCGGGTCGTGGGTTATTTGGGGCACGCAAAAGGCGAAACGGCCTCGCTGCAGATCAAGAACCTTTCAAGCGCTGTGCAGCTTTTCTATGTGGACACCGGTAGATTTCCATCTGAGGCAGAAGGTCTGAGTGTACTATTTGACCGACCTGCTGGTGATGAACGATGGAACGGTCCTTACATGTCGGATCCAAGTGCGCTCAACGATCCTTGGGGGCGGGGGTACATGTATGAACCACCAACAACGGATCGTGTGTTTTCGATCATGTCCTTCGGTCGGGACGGTGTCGAAGGCGGATCTGGAGAAGATGCTGATCGTCGCTAGTCCAAAAGTGGACGGGCGATAAAAACCGGCCAAGATCGGTCAGAAACTGAGGAGATAGAAATCAGCACCGGTAAACTCTCGGTCTCCCAAGTTGAAACCCATGAAAGTTCATTTCCTTGCTTCGCGAGATAGGAGAAGGTGAAGTCTTCCGCTGTGTCGTTCAAAATATCTGAGCTGTTGGTCAGCTCGACACCGTCATCGCCGTAGCCAAGCCGAACGAGCACGAGTTGGCCATCTCGTTTTAAAACCTCAATTCGGTGAAATGACGCTTCGGTTTGAAATGGAAATTCGGCCCTAGTCGCGAACGAAAAACCAAGCTCGTCTCCGACGAATTGGTTTTGCACGGCTTGCGGGACTTGCCTGACATCAGGACGTGCGGCCTGCGCGATCCAGCGTCTCAGATGCTGACGCAAAAATAGGTCATGGCCAGTTGCTTCAACCGCAATCGACCTTTTCCATAGGCTCACGGCGACGGAAAATGATGAAGAAAGCCCAACAGCGATCAGAGACATCAAAGCCAGGCCAACAAATAGCTCCAGCAGCGAAAACCCGGATCTTGAGGATACGTTATTACTCATCGAAACGCGCATTCAGCTTAGCCAATGATCTATCTTGGTCTGTCAGTATTTCGACCACTAGAAATTGTTCAAGATCGGATACAGGTCCCAACTCGCTGGTTTCCAATTTGATCTTCCAAGACTCCGGCAGAATCACACCTTGTCTGGCGTTTTCGACACCAACCTCAAGCGCGAGATCCAAAACAGAGAGCGCAAGCTCATGGGCAAGAACTTCCTCTGTAGTGGTTTCCGTTCTGCCCTGTAGTGTGGCTTGCCCGGGAATTAGCGTGACTAACACAATACTCATGATCGCAAAGGCGATCAAAACCTCGAAGAGCGAGTACCCGGTTTTCCTACTCATTGGGCACCGGCGTGACTTTTCCAGTTAGTGGATGGATCGTGATCTTTGCATCATCGACGCAGAATTCTGATGCTCGTACTGAACCGTCAAGGTAGACAAGGATCTCGGAAGTACCTTTCGATATGCACGGACGTAGGGTTGTCACAAACACGGTTGTCTCGCCGGACCGAATGGCGTCGAGCTGTGCTTTAGAAATTTTCTGCGAAAGCTCTGTTTGAGCCTGTTGTAGGCGTAGAGCTGCGCTTGGCGGGCGAATTGCTGTGACTGTCACCGTTAAGATCAAGGACAAGACACCCAGACCAATCAGCGTTTCGAATAGGGTGAAACCGGATCTCTGATTGAGGTTTTCAGATGGCAATATCATTGAGATCCAAGATCGCCCCCAGTGTTGTTAGGATCAATGTTGCTACGAGCCCTCCGACGACCAGTGTTATGGCCGGAGTAAGGAGCCCAATCACGCGATCCAAGGCCGCATTTGTTTGACCCTCAAGGTTTTGCCGAGCAGCGTTTAGCATTTCCACTAGATTGCCGCTAGCGCTTCCAGCCGCAACCAGCGACGTTGTAAGTTGATCTAGAAACTCCAGTCTATTGAATGCTGTTGGGATATCGGAACCTGCTTCAAGAAGGTCTCGTACTTCAATCAATTGCGATTGAACGCGTTGATCTTTCTCAGATTCAGCGATCTTGGAGATTGCTTCGGGAACCGACGCGCCCGCGACGATAAGCGTGGATAGGCTGTTGCAAAAACGCTGACTTCGCTGTTTTTCCAAGAGGGACCCGATTAGAGGGAGGCGACGGACAAGCGGGTCGACCATGTTCGTGATCGATCGTCTAAGTAGAAAAGCTAATAAAGCCACACAGGCCAACACCAGCGCGATAAGTGTTCCGCTCTCCAGCGCGATGCTGCGGAAACCGTTCATAACTGAGAGCAGTCTAGGGGGTGACTTTCCGGCAGTCTCAAAGACGGGTACCAGCGCAGGCGTCAGATAAAACACGATCAAACACAAAACCAATATCGACATCATTAGCAATATGCTTGGGTAGACCATCGCGGTTTTGATGCGCCCTTGCATCCTAATTTTCGCGGCCAGATCTATTGCGATTTGATCAACAGTCTCGGCCATCGAATTTGACTTTTCCCCAATCGCGAGAGAGTTGGTTATTTGATCTGGAAATACATGGTCACTTTGCTTGATAGCCTCTTCTAAGCTTAGGCCGTTTTCGACCTGGCGACGGATACTTGATAACGCGTTGGACAGGCGTTTAGACGTGGATTGTGCTTCGACGAATTTAAGCGCTTCAGGCAAAGGAAATTTATGTTTCAAGAGCGCGGCGAGCGGTACGAAGACTGATAGCAAGTCTTTGTTCGAAACGGCGGATCCGCCGAAAAGCTGTACTTCACGCTGCCACCAGGGGCCCTGAGCCCGACTTGATTCAACTTCGAGCGGCAATAGCCCGTCTTGCGAGAGCATCTCAATTGCGTGCAAATCACTCTTGGCCTCAATGAGGCCCTGTTTCAGAATCCCATTTCGATTTTTGGCTTTGTAGAGGAACTGCTTCATGAGGTTAAATCTATTTCACCATTGAAAAATTTAGCGCGGCTTGAGAAAGAACCGACCCAAAAATCTGTGTCAAAAAAATTTCATCAAATCCTAGTTGACATTCGAATTCTTATCTACTCTGCTTATTGTAATTCTTTGAGGATTTTGTTTTGAAGTCATTTCTTACCGCATTTGTGCGCCCGCTATCAATTTGTCTTTTTTCTTTGGTTTCGACCTCTCCTGGCCTTGCACAGAGTGGATTTACCCCCTCAGAGGATTTTGTGGATTTGACGGAGTCAAATCGTGATGGGGCATTCAACTACACAATCGACATCGAGGCTCCTGATTTTCGCGGACTGGTTCCAAACCTTGGTCTGACCTATTCAACCTCTCTGCGAAAGAAGAACAGTGTCGATACATTGATGGGGCCTGGGTGGAAGATCACAGGCTTGCCTCGTATTGAACTGGTGTCCATTGGAGGCGGAACGCCGACATGGAACCCCGCGAGAGACGTTTTCCGCCTGGACGGAATGGATCTGCTCGCCTGTGACGATCCAGATGCAACCAGCCCTTGGACGGGGACATATCCCGACAAATACAAAACGGACAAAGTGAGCGCGTCTTGTTTGGCAGGTGGCAATTTTGCCCCGCTTGTAGAGAACTATGCGAAGATCAGGTTTGACGGCACCTTGGGTGACAAGGCTTCGACCTTCACGCTTTGGAGGAAAGACGGAACGAAGCTGAACTTTGAGACCTTAGCGGAAGTTGGAAACCTGTCGCTGGCGACGTCTCATGCCGCACATAGTTCAACCTATCACCGTGTTTGGCTTTTGACCTCTATCGAGAACACTCAGACCTCACCGGCTGTTGTCTCGGTGGACTACACTGTCGATCCCGCAAACGGGTACGCATGGCGGCCAGAAGAGGTGAGCTACGCGGGCTATAGGGTTGCGTTTGAATACGATACAAACCCGAATTTCCAACCGACTTTTGGGACCGGTGCCTCTGGTCATATGGGCAAACAGACAGAGCGGTTGCGGTCTGTCCAGCTATTTGACGGGGCGAGCCAAATCCGGGCTTACGGATTGGACTACAGCAGCCATGCAACGACGAATGCACTGCGGCTTGATCAGGTGACGGAATATGGCAATGATTTCGCTGTGTCCGGAGCTGCCATCAGCGGGGGAACAAGCCTGCCCCCTGTCGTTTTGGGCTACACCAGCACGACGAATACTTTGACGGAACAGCACTATGCGAGCGTGAATGCGAAAGACAATTCGCTGCAGAGGTACGATTTCTACGACAATGGCGTTTTGGAGATTGTTTCTGATGACGATGAATACATCTCAATCGATGCGAGCCGGGTTGCGACTGAAAACGTCCTAGGCGACCTTGAAAATCATTTAGGCGGCGTGAAGGTTTTTGATCTCGACGCAAAGAGTGCGAAGGTCGTTCGCACAACACATTCAACTATCATCAATGATAATACTCTCGAATACCGGTTCACGCTCTATCGGTTTGATTTGCAGGGCAATGAGCTTTCGAATGTCATCGTTAATAGCGGGACGTATCGCGTCGACAGCGGATATAACTGGAACGCTCAAGAACCCTACCAGCCAATAGCTTTGGGCTCGCCATTGAAGTCTGAGTTCTACCGGTCAAACAACAGTCATCCCCCTACATACTCGATGACGACAACAGGTCTGCAAGCTTTAAATTCGAGCGTTGGGTGCCCACTCTATACCGCAGGAGTGCACAATTTCACCGGTGACGTATCGGGAAATGGCCAAACAGACTCATTCTACTTTGACAATTATGTGGGGCAAACTCAGTTCATATGTGAATTGAATGATCTTCTATTTGAGCGCCGCAGCAGTGGGTTTGTTGTAAACTTGGATGTCACAGCAGCACGTGGACGAGCACTTGTTGACGTCAACGGAGATGGAAAAGATGACTTCGTAACAATAAGAAACGGAGTGGCGAGAACCTCCTTCTCTAATGGCCGTTTTTTTGAGGCATCATCAGGCTTTGGGACTGCAAAATATTTTTCAAATGACACTCTAACGAACTATGACTTTGCCGATATCAACGATGATGGGATGGTGGATTTGGTTATTACTAATTCCACAGGTTCGGCCGTCTCTATTCAGTTTTCTGAAGGGGATAGTTTTGGCCCAGAGATTGTCGTCCCGGTCAACAGTAGCGACCGGTTCAAAGGGATCGCAGATCTAGACGGTGATGGTCTGAATGACCTCTATTTCACCCGTGGAACTGGTGCAGGAACAGTCAACAAACCGGTGACTGTGATTTACAGCGACGGTGGCATTCCACATCTACTGACCTCTGTTACCAACGAAATGGGCGGTACAAGCACTCTTGAATACCTTGCGTCAACCCATCCGGATGTAAATTCTGATGACCAGATCCCCGGTGTCCGGCACTTGGTGCGCGCAATTGATGTATCTGACGGGCGAGGTCAAACGAGACGCACAGAATATGCCTATGAGGGCGGCAGATTTGACTGGGAACATCGTCGTTCCCTCGGGTTTGCCAAAGTCTCAGCAACACTTCCGACTTTGGTCGGTGAGACTAACCCGCCGGTATTAGAGACGACTTATATTAATAACAAATTGGCACAGGCTGGGAATGTCAGCAGCCAATCATATGTCGTCGATGGGACTGTTCAGCGGCGGACAAATCACAGCTATACCTATGTTATGTTCGGTAACGGGCCGTACCGTTCCCAACGAACAAAAACGTCCATATCTCAGTGGGAAAACGGCACTCGGACAACCCGGACAACAAAATTCGTCTTGAATGATTTTGGCGAGTTGCTGTCGGGTAGTGAGCTTGGGTTTTCTGATGAGTATGGAAACACCAATTTGGATCCGACAGATGATCTCACGACCGAATATAAATATGGGCAGGATCTGAGCCGCTACTTGGTGTCTCACCCCTATCAGATGACCGAAATGGCTCATGATCAGGTGACGACCGACCTGACAAAATGGCTGACAAGCACGCGGTATTACTATGATGGCCAAGCGCTACAATCGCTCACCGGCGCAGGCAACGTCACAAAAGTTTCTGGGTGGACCGGAACAGGTTCCAACTATGTTGACCGGGCCACGTCATCCTACGACGCCTTTGGCAATGTCTCGACGGAAACGGACGCGAAGAACAATTCAACGACGTTTGGCTATGATACGGCTAAGAACCTGTTCCGCACATCAGAGACGAACGCGCTGTCACAAGCAGTGCAAACAACCTGGAATGCGATATGTCAGGCTCCGAGCCAGATCACAGACCAGAACGGGCTTGTCACGACGATTACCTATGATGCCCTCTGCCGAGAATATGACCGAACGCTGCCTGTAGGAAGTACAGCCAGCACCCGCTATCTGAATTTTGGTAACCCCAATACTCAATCGGTTGAGGTCACAACTGACGTTATGACGGGTGTGCAAAATGTCGAAGCCAAGTATTTCGATGGTTTGGGGCAGGAGTATCTGAGCGAAGCAGATACCGATAGCAATCTTGCCAGTGAGCGCGTCACTATACAGCGCGGCTTTGACCTTCGCGGCAATCTAAGTTGGGAGAGCTTGCCACACCGGAAATCTGCCGCTGCTCAATATTCCACCGGCGCATCGGACAAATCGACCCGCTACACCTATGACACGCGGGACCGTTTGGTTCGTACAGACTATGCCGACAGCACATATATGACCCAAGACTACGGGACCCGGAATGTAGCCGGGATCATTTACCCAACGGTTTTGTCGAGCAATGCAGATTGCTTTGACAGCGCTCCGAATACGATTTGTGGCGAGGCTTTGACGGTCTCAGATGGGTTTGGCCGAACCGCACAGCAGGTTCAGTTCGACACGGCGCTGACGGATGTTGGCGGGGTCGGTACGGATCGCATCACAACCTATAGCTACGACCCACTTGGTAGGTTGACCGGTGTCACAGATCCTCAAGGCAGCCTGTGGTCTTATGACTATGACAGCTTTGGAAACAGAACGGTTTCAGATGATCCTGACCTCGGCGTTTGGTCACTTGAATATGATGCAAATGACAATCTCGATCGCCAAACAGATGCCAAAGGTCAAATCATCACCTTCACCCATGATGCGTTGAACCGTGTGCTCTCGAAAACGGTGTATCCGTCGACCGGCCAGCCTGTTGTGACCACCTACACATACGATCGCAGCCGCACAGGGTTCGTGAATGCGGGCCAGCTGACCGATACGGAAAATGCAGACCATAAGATCGAATATGACTATGTTGCTTCTGGCCTCGCGGAGGAAACCCATACATTCTATGAAAGCAGTGGCAATCGCGTTTATGCACTAGAGCGCGAGTACTACACATCAGGTTTGCTGAAACGAGAGCGGCTTCCTGAAACACCCGGCGCGACGACGACCAATTGGAACCCGGACTATGCCTATGACCAGGCTGGGCGGGTCGCTGACCTCGGGACATATGTCACAGATATTACCTATGATCTTTGGGGCAACGCCACTCGAATAGACTACGGCGGCAATATCCATGAGGCGGCCGTTTACGACGCCGATCGCGGATGGCTCATGCAAACCAAGCTCTATAATCCGCAAAATTGGGAGCTTGGATCACAGGTTCTGGCCCGCGCGGCGTCAGGCCGGATCAAAGGCCAGACGATGTTTGAGATCTGGTCCAACTTTGACTTCACCTATGACTACGCCGGTCGTTTGCTGACGGCTGACAACGTCGCGGGCGGGTGGGATCACCTTGATGAGGTCTTCACCTATAATGCTGCAGGCTCAATGGCGTCGCAAACCGGGCTTGGCTCGTACACCTACAACGCGGCCAACGGGAACCACCCGCACGCACCATCGCAAGTCGCGGGCCAAACGCTCAGCTATGACGCCAATGGCAATATGGAGACGGGCCTTAACTTCAAGACCATGACCTATGATGGGGAAAACCGGCCCCTATCTGCCACCAATAACGGGTCGACGACATCTTACGTCTACGGCGCAGATGGCACCCGGATCAAACGGGTTGAGGGCGGCAACACGACACTGACCTTCGCCAATGTCGAGATCCGCAATTATGGCACGACAAATGAGATCGTGCTGACCTACCCCCACGCCAATGTCCGCCTGGAGAACGGGGCCGATCCGCACTACCTGTTCCGCGATCACCTGGGCTCGGTCACGCAGATCATGCGCGAAAGCGACGCGTCCCTGCGCACCACGCAATCCATCCGGCCCTTCGGCAAGACGTCGGGCTATGTCGACCCGAGCTTTACTGACGAGACCAAAGCCTGG
This sequence comes from uncultured Litoreibacter sp., assembly GCA_947493265.1. Classification (GTDB taxonomy): domain Bacteria; phylum Pseudomonadota; class Alphaproteobacteria; order Rhodobacterales; family Rhodobacteraceae; genus Litoreibacter. Next base: position 336,936 of record CANLQL010000002.1, read on the forward strand.
ATCGGAGAACGCTACGACGCCTCGCCCGAGCTGATGTACCTCAACGCCCGCTACATGGACCCCGCCCTTGGCATGTTCATCCAGCCCGATTGGTTCGAGGTGACGGGCCCGGGCGTCGGGACGAATAGGTATGCCTATGCGGCGAATGATCCGATTAATTTGAGCGATCCGAACGGGAACGCATGGCTTGATCGAGCTTGGGATTCTCTGTTTGGAGGGGGGTCTTTTGATCGTACGTTTGGATTAGGCTCTTCTGCAAAGTTGGATGAATACGCGACTAGAATCGAGCAATTGAACGGTGAAATTTTGAGAACTTTAGACGCGGCTGGACCCTCCTTTGACGCCGCTACTATTGGGGTTGCTGGAAAACCTGTCAAAGCGGCTTCGATTGCCGCAAAAACAGGTTCGCGGATTGGCAACCTAATTCGTGGAAGAAAAAAACCAAGATCCGCTACCACACAAGTGACTGCGGAAGGGAGCTTGAAATCAGATACTGACAACTTGTACCGTGTAGTTGATGATGCTGAACTCGAAGATTTAAGAAGTACAAAAATGTTCAGATCACCCCCCGGGACTTTGGAAGAAGGCAAACAGTTCGTAGATAACTTAGAAGATGCAGAAGCTCTAAGACAAAAATTCTCAAAATTCTTTGGAGGGAATCAAACGATTGTCGGTGCTCGTGCTCCTGCTAATGTGATAAACCAGTCAACGAAGCAACCTTTTGCTGATATACCGAGGGGAGTTGCAATTACGGTGCCACGTGGTGCTTTGCCAAAATTAAAGCCCAACTTAATGGGGAACTAAGATGAAGAGGAAAATGAAGATTTTTGGGACGGCAATGTTGCTTGAAGACTTGAACCATTTTCCAATTGACGGGATCACGGTTCAAAAATTGAGAGTTGAAGTTTTCGCAGAAACTAAACCAGAGCAAGCCTGGATTGCTGAGATTATTCGGCACTCTCCCTCACCTTGGATGATGGGATCGCAGGAACAAGTTGAATTGCGTGTACTCTCAAAGGAGTTTCAAGATGTCATTTTGAGCAGTGCGCCGCGACTTGGCATTCGTAGCGGAAGCCAGACAATTGGCTCCATTATTAATTTACAAGTGGTGTGTTAGTAAGAACAAACGTCTCAAAGAAATTGAACCAGTTATATGCAGAATATATTGCGCTAAAACGCTGTGTAGGTTAGCGTTTCGGGTCGTATAATGGATTGAATTAGCTGGTAAATCGTGAGAATGCGACTGTGAAATTTACTCGTTTGCAAGGTTTTGTTTCGCCACTATTCCGACAGCCCGAATTAAACTCTCGTACATTTGGCAATGAGAGAGAGTCTTCTGCCCACAATTGATGAAACCCCACATCCACTAGAATTTCCTTTGACGAAGAGAAACGATTTGTTGAATGCCATTAATCACTAGTCGAGTAATGACCCGGCTAATTGCGGTGGCCGCCTCAACACCCGGTGCAACTCACGCTCCCGCTCAATCCCGGTCTTAATCAACCCACCGGCCTTCTGAATTCGCTGCCGTAGCTCATTGGTCACCGACCGCGCCTCCGGTCTGATTCGGATCACCTGAGGGATGATCAGACCCAGCAGTTCCTCCCGATCCGCACTACCTGTTCCGCGACCACCTCGGCTCGGTCACGCAGATCATGCGCGAAAGCGATGCGTCCCTGCGCACCACGCAATCCATCCGGCCCTTCGGCAAAACGGCGGGCTATGTCGACCCGAGCTTCACCGACGAGACCAAAGCTTGGATCGGGGAGCGCTACGACGCCTCGCCCGAGCTGATGTACCTGAACGCCCGCTACATGGACCCCGCCCTGGGTATGTTCATACAACCCGATTGGTTCGAGGTGACGGATGCAGGTGTTGGGACAAACAGGTATGCCTATGCGGCGAATGATCCGGTGAACCGACTGGATCCAAATGGGAATAGAAGTGCAGCGCAGGAAGCTCAACTCGCTTCGTATCTGGAAAATAGTGAAGAATTTGGCGGAGCGGCTACTTGGGCTCAGTTTGGATTGGATCCAAACATTTCAGCAAGAAATTATCACACTATTGCTCTTGGTGAGAAAATCACTCTGAATTCTGTTGGAAGTACGAGCAGGTTGACCAACAGTAGCCGGGGCTATTCGTCCAGTGCGTCCGCGCGACTAAATAAATCTACGATCCAAAACAATCTGGCTTTGATCCAAAGCTGGACCGGTAGACCACAGGCTTGGTCGCAAGTACCTTCTCTCCGTCTAGTTGAATCAACATCACTTCAGGTGACATTGTTGCGCGCACAATACTCGCGCTCATCATCAAAGGCGTTGAGAGCAAACCTGATTCAAGCAGGTTTCCTTCCTAGAAGAGGAGAAGCAGCACATCACATAGTGCCGGTACGAGATGGGAGATTTGTCGAAAGTAAAGCGGTTATGCAGTATTTCTCGCGGTTCGACATACCGATCAGTTCTCCAGTTAATGGTGTATTCTTGCCAGGCCGAAGGGGAGACATTCACAATAGGCTCCACACACGACAGTATTATGGCGCGGTATTAGCTAGACTTCGCGCTGGGAATCAAACGACAGTGGGTGTATCTCAAACATTGAGAGGCATTCGCGCGGATTTGCTATCGGGTTCTTTCCCGTACTGATGGGGATCGAATTGGAAGTATTTGAAATAACAGGGCAATTGGATGGTTCCGTCGCGGGCTTATTTTCAGACAATGATATCCTTCAAAGTAAGTACTCGACAGATCTCTTCCTGAATGCGCGTCGTTATCGAGATTGGCCAATCGCAGAATACGAGTTAGAGGGGACTTCCAAAAAACTTGTAGATGTTTTCTACTACCCAGGTAGCTTAGCGGTCAGTAAGAAATTTAAGTTAGAGTTGCAGCCGGAAGGGGTTATCTCGAAGGATATTCAATACCTTCCCGTCTCAGTACAAGGTCGGGAGTACTTTTTCATCCACCCTTGTCGGACTCATGACTGTTTGGACCAGACCTCAACAGTATGGCGTGTAGATGAATTGACGAAAGAACGCTATGCTATAAATGAATTTAAGTTTATCGAAAGTCGGGTTCCAAACGAAATCTTTTTTCGAATTCCTGAGGAAAATGCCTCAAGATTGCTTTATGCTTCGGACGACCTAGAAAACAGTTGGTTTTACAAGTTGAGTGTTGTCTTTGGGCCTGGCCTTGTACAATTTACAAGACTAGGATGAGGGGTCGAAATGTGTTGGGTTCTCTCTTCAAGAGATACCTAACTTGGTTCCCTTTGGATCCTATGAGTTCATTGCAGATAGCTACCTCAACACCCGATGCAACTCACTCTCCCGCTCAATCCCGGTTTTGATCAACCCATCTGCCTTCTGAATCCGCTGTCGTAACTCATTGGTCACCGACCGCGCCGCCGGTCTGATCAGGATCACCTGAGAGATGATCAGACCCAGCAGCTTTGCCCGATCCGCATTACCTGTTCCGCGATCACCTGGGCTCGGTCACGCAGATCATGCGCGAAAGCGATGCGTCCCTGCGCACCACGCAATCCATCCGGCCCTTCGGCAAAACGGCTGGCTATGCCGACCCAAGCTTCACCGACGAGACCAAAGCCTGGATCGGAGAACGCTACGACGCCTCGCCCGAGCTGATGTACCTGAACGCCCGCTATATGGACCCCGCCCTGGGCATGTTCCTCCAGCCCGACTGGTTCGAGGTGACGGATGCAGGCGTCGGGACGAACAGGTATGCCTATTCGGCGAATGATCCGGTGAACCGGCTGGATCCAAATGGGAATAGCTTCTGGGGCAGTGGCAATGATAGCGCCGCGGAGGATTTTGGGCGAAGCGCTTTATCGGCAAGCAACAACAGCCGGGCGGAGAGCGGATGGAGCCCGGGGGATGGACGTTCAAACGACGCGACATACCAACTTGCTTCGTACTATCTAGGAGACCCACTTAGTTATTCCGCGTTTGAGAGTATTACGGGGATCAGCTTTGGTCGTTATCGATCACGTTCTCGCCAATCCGGAACCGTAGGGGTATCGCAATCCGCAACTGATATAACGAACTTGCCAGGAGCCAATTCTAGCATTCCGAGGGTGCCAAAGCGTCTGAATAAAAAACTTGCAGGCGCAGCTACAATAGCAAACGCTTTGAAGGGACCAAATAAGAGCTTACACTACTACCACTACACAGACCTCAAAGGTGCCATCGGTATCTATAAATCTATTGTGAAAGGAAACGCGACAATATCAGCAGGTTATAAAGGTGGAGTTTACGTTACCAAGGAAGCACTAGGCCCTAGACTAGCTGAACTTTCGTTGTTTGTCGGCAACCCAGATTTCAATGGGCGAGGAAATTATGTAATTTCAATTTTAGGAACCGAAGCTTTTGCGGCGAATTTGAGAGAAGACCGCAGCATCGCAATTGGTAGCTTTCATAGCGGTTCAATCAGAACTAGACAGTACAGTGGAATGCAATTTGTCGGACCCTACTCAAACCCATTTTAACTTAGGAAGATTTTGTGGCCGTTTTTAAAGAACTGTCTGACCAAGAAGCGCTTCGGCTGTTGCAACTTACACTAGCTGCAAAATTCACAGCGGACCGCTCGGACGAACTTTGCCAACTATCTATCGCAAACAAATGCATAGTGGAGTTGCTGGACCGGAGCTACGATGATGGTGATATCGAATACATAATCAAGCTCATGAAAACTCAGTTTCAAATTCAAGTTCCGCTTATCGATTGTGTATCTGCGGCGGCGCGAGAACACTTTAGAGAATTTGGAACAAAGAAACCTGCACTACGCGACCTTTTGACAGATTGGATGTTCCCGTACGTGGCCAATGAAGATGATATTGTCGGTTTGCTCAACCAAATTTATAGGCAGTGAGTGAGAATACCTTGAAACAAATATTGTCCAAGGTTTCACCTCAACACCCGATGCAACTCACGCTCCCGCTCAGTCCCGGTCTTAATCAACCCATCGGCCTTCTGAATTCGCTGCCGTAGCTCATTGGTCGCCGACCGCGCTTCCGCCCCGTTTCGGATCACCTGAGGCGTGATCAAAACCAGCAACTCCGTCTTCTCAAACCGATCCGTTTTTTCCGGAACAAAGCGCCAAGCAGCGGCACGTCACCGGCGACGGGAACTTTGGACTTGGTCCGGTTTTTGCCTTCCTAGAGCGCTAAATCGCACAGACGGTCCTGATTATACCTCCGAAATTAGAAAAACATTCCCAAATAAAGACTCCGCCAGAACATATGAAACGAATTTGATCGAGAGATACAGAAGTATGTATGGTCAAGATAAACTACCGGGCAACAAGACTAACCGATAAGGAATAATATATGGTTGACCAAAGAATATTATTGATTGGTGGCGTTTCTCTGGTCAGAGGCAGAGTTAGAGAAGCAGGTCCTGTAATGAGAGAGATTTGCGATGAACTAGAGCCGATGCTCCAAGGCATTGGTTTCTTGGATAAGGCACCGTTCAAAACTATAAGTATGATCATTCGATTTGGTGAGAAAGATGACCTAACACCTCAATACGATCGAATAAATGCAAGACATAGTGAACTTCTTGTAGGGGTTGAGCTAGAGTTGTCAGGACTAAGAACAGCCAGCAAAGACGTTGTAAAGGCTGCATTTGTAACGGCGACAATTGATGTGCTATTAGATGTATCTGAAAAATATGGGTTGCCAAATTCGCCACTAAAAGCAATGGCTGGTCAGTAAATCATTGACAAAAAGCCCAGAAACCCCGGCTTTTTTGTACTACTTCAAAACCCGATGCAGCTCCCGCTCCCGCTCGATCCCGGTCTTGATCAACCCATCTGCCTTCTGAATTCGCTGCCGTAACTCATTGGTCACCGACCGCGCCTCCGCCCCGTTTCGGATCACCTGAGGGGTGATCAGAACCAGCAATTCCGTCTTCTCAAACCGGTCCGTTTTCTTTCGGAACAACGCGCCAAGCAGCGGCACGTCACCGGCTACTGGCACTTTGGATTTGGTCCGGTTCTTGCCTTCCTGGATCAATCCCCCCAGCGCGATTGTCTGGCCATTCTCAACTGCGATATTCGTGGAAATTCTCCGCTGGGAAATCGTCGGGCTGTCGATGCCGGAGGTTGTTGTCGTCGAAACGCTCGACACTTCCTGCTCAATATCCAGCATGACGCGGCCTGAGGAGGACACTCTGGGCTTAACCGTCAGGATAATACCCGTGTCGCGGAATGAGATAGTGTTAACCACTGGCGCATTCGGGTTCGCCGTGTCCACAACTTGTTGTGTGGCGACAGGCACTTGGTCCCCGATTTGTAGCGTCGCTTCCTTGTTGTCGAGCACAAGAAGCGACGGCGACGACACGACATTTACATTCGTGACAGAGGACAACGCACTGAGAGTCGCGGCTGCAGAGTTCGTCTGGAACGCAAAACTCAAACCCGGAAAGGTTGGACCGGTACTGCCGCTGGTTGCATCGGAGAATGTCCCGGTGAAGTTGCCTTCCTGGAAGAACCAACGGAGACCGAAATCCAGATCGTCATTGAGGGAAACTTCCGCGATGGTAGCTTCCAGTAAGACCTGAACCGGAATGGTGTCGAGCGAATTGATCAGGCGAGCGAAGTTTTCCTGCTCGCTGTCATTGCCCCAAACGATAATGGCATTTTTTGTCTCGTCAGCCGCAATTCTTACATTACCTTTGGCCTGAAGCGCGCCGTCGTCTTCCGCTAGTTGTTGCGTCTCGGTCATATTCGTCAAGATTGGTGCGAGGTCAGACGCACTGCGATTTTGAAGCGAGTAAACGACTGGGCGGCGTCTTTCCCCACCAGCGGTACGATCCAAATTCTTGATCCATTCCTCCGCCTTGGGGAGATAGCTTGAACGGGTAGAGACGACCAGTACCGCTCCAAGCCTTTGCGACGGTATGAATGTGAGGACGTTTTCGAGCGATCCACCTTGGCCGGTCTCAAAGATTACGCCAAGTTCTTCTGCGACAGCTTCGGGTTCTGCGGCACGTAGGCGGAACAGCCCGACAGATTTCCCTTTCAGGACATCAACGTCGAAGAGGTTGACGGCTTCAATCGCGGCGTTGATCTCGTCTTTTGTTCCCGACACCAAAAGGATGTTTCGCTTTGGGATCGGTTGCAAGGCTATGGTCGAACCCGCAATCGGTTCGAGTAGTCTGACCATTTCGCTGGTTCCGATGAACTCCAGCGGAACAGCAACAACGCGCGCTCCTATCGCGCCCGGTCGGCCGACTTTGCTAATGCGACGGGTTGAAGAAGCAGCGGGAACAATGGAAATCAGATCGGTGCTTACCTGTAGAGCTGCCCCGTTCAGCTCAAGAATGGTTTCAAAGGTTTCTAGGAGTGCTTGTTGCGTGAGCGGTCTTGTTGTTTGAAGCGTGACTGTGCCGCTCACACCTGGCTGGATGGCGTAGTTCCTGTTCAAAGCTTCGCCCAAAACCGCACGAGCAGCTTCTTCGATTGGGACATTGATCAAGTTCAGCGTAATCGCTCCGTCCTGTGCGACGTCAAAAAGAGCTCGGCTGGACTGATCGCCAGCATCCCCCAGAAAATCGTCTGTGCCCAACCGACGAGTGTTGCCGGTTTGCGAATTCAGCGACGTGCGGAGATCCTGCGCTGTATTTCCGCCGAACAAACCAGGCTTGTTGTTTGAATTGGCGAGTAGGCTGAATTTCCGATCTCCGTCAGCTGTTTCCCCGCAACCGGAGAGGCCCAATGCGAACAGTGTGATAAAAATTGAAATCTCTTTTGAAAAAGCCATTTCTGTCACTTTCTATAAAGTTTGACGCTCAGTTTGCGCTCGTTTTTTGAAAGAAGGATTTGTTCAGGTTGGATCGAAATGATCGTCCAGCCATTGATAATATCTTGCTCGAACCGCCAGGCGGCGCTCTCATTGTCTACAGAAATCAACGCAGAAGGACGCGCTTCCTTGCCCAGAATTCCGAGTACCTGAAAAACAGGGTCTCGGTCGGGTTTCGGTTCTACCGCCGCTGGCTTCGGTTGCTCAACTGGTTCTGGCTTGGGGAGGATGGCAATCTCTGGCGTGGCCATGGTAGTTCTGGGCCGACGCGTTTCCGCGAAGAGTGGTCTTTCTGTGATCGAATTCAACTCGGGGGCAGGTTTGGAGAATGAAGAATTTCCGACTGCTGGCGAGGCTTTCTCAGCTTTCGTTGAGACGAGTTCAACTTCGGACGGACGAAAGGCTTCGCGCTGCAGCGGTTCCAGGGCAAGTGATGATTGAAGCGCCAAAACGGCGAGCGTGACCAAACTTGCAGTGCCTAAATATGGGAGGACGCTCATGGAAGGGCCTCATCCTCAAGAATGATGGGCGCAAAGACGTCGAGTTGAACGTTAACCATCGGCTGAAGTACGTCTGATGAGTTTCTGGACAACCGCCTTAGACTTCCCGTTTCCACGAGTATCATTGGTTTGGCTTGTTCCAGTGAGGCGAGGAAGTCCCGCAAGCTTGCAAGATCTGTTTCAGATTCTATCCGAAATGCCAGAGATTCAAATTGGTCGATCTCTGGCGCGTTAATAGGCGAGATGGACCGAAACCGAATGTTTCGTGCTACGGCCAAGTCGCCAAGTGACGCCTGAATCTGCGCTCTGGCCAAACCCATATCACTTGCCTTCAAGACGTCACCAAAAGCCGCTTCGCTATTGGATGTTGAAAGCTGTTGGTTGAGGTAGGTAATGGAGTCGTGAAGCTGGCTGACGCGATCGAGATTTGTTTTGTAGTCCGTCTCAACGCGCTCAGACCAGTTAACCCAAGGACTGATTAACCCAAAAAAGAGAGCCGCAGACAGCACCACAACAGCTCCTATACGGATTAGATAACTTGCGGATCGAGACAAGGAACTGTTCATTGCGAGGATCCGATCTTGAACCTTAGGTCAAATCGTTCTCGGCCTTCTGCAGTTTTTGAGATCGGCCCGACGAAGGCAGGATTGGCGAACTTAGCATTTCTTGGCAATGACAGAAGCAATTGAGCGGCAGAGCCGCTTATTGAGCCCCGAATGGTCGCTTGGGACTGATTGTAACTGATGTCTGTCAACCAGACATCATCTGGAAGGATATCAGTCAGAAAAACCAAGAGCTCAGTTGAGAAAACACGTTCGGAAACGAGCTTTTCAAAATTAGCGACGACTTGCTCCTGAGACGTCGCTTCATCTAGCTGTTGGCGAAGTTGCAGGGCGTCTCTTGAAAGGGCAGCGATTTCGCTTTCGAGTTTCTTAGTGACCTGCTGCTTTTGAAAGCCCGGCATCGCATTCGAATAGGACAGGCTTCCTGCAATGATCATTGCAGAAATAGCATTGAGTGCTCGGAAAGCCTTAGTTCGGCCGGGTTTTATGCTGCTCTTGTAATTTTCGACGATCGCGCCCGGGACCCCTTCAACTTCGAAAGAAAGTGGGACGAAGCCTTTTTGACGAAGCGTTCCCGCTATTCTCTCGATCTCAGTTTTCTTTGCGATCCACTGAATCGAACTTTGACTGTTTGATAATTGCGGTCTCGTCACAACGAACGAAATGTCATTCGCTGAGAATGGCGTTTCTTGTAGCGTATTAAGGACTATTGCTTTTTCGCGATCTCGTGTTGGGAGGTTCCGGTGAGGGATCTCGCGTCGAAGAAAGAAACTTTGCGGGAGAGCCACTTCGACAAGTGTCTCTCGACGTTCCGCAGCATCAGTAACGGGTCCGTTGAGCCAAGACATCGGTGCAACAAATTCATGATGCTTCTTTGAAAGGTGTTTGGTTTCGTCGGCGAAACGCAGAGAAATACCCTTGGGCTCTCCGAGAAACATTGATCGGAACCACCCAGGAAAAACCTCCTGGACGCCAATTCGCGACCGAAAAACACCAATGGAAGCTGAACTTCCCATCAAATACCTGCCTGCCCCTATTTCTTAATTGTCTTTTTGGGACTTAATGTCTCTGTTTAGCGAATTATCTGCTAAAAAAACAGCGTGACGCCGCTTCATCGGAATTTCATGGCACTTCGTGATTTTAATGACTCAGAATTCTCCCAATCGCTGGTGAGATCAGGCCTGCTGCAGCCTGAGGATGCAGAACGCGCACTCCGAGCCAGCGACAGCTCTCGAGCGCCGATAGAGCGTACAATCCTTGAGCTTAGTCTTGCCTCCGAGACAGCTGTCTACGAGGAAATCGCAGAATGGTTGGATCTGCAATTTACGCAACGACCCGAAATTGATAGCGAGTTTGCCAGCTCACTATCCCTACAGCGCGCATTCATGGAGAAAGCGGAAGTTGTTCCGATTTCCAAGACTGCACAGGGGGAGATCGTTGTCGTTTCGGCAAACCCGCGAATGCAAGACACGCTAGATACGCTTGCTTTCCATTTCTCCTGCCCAATTTCGCCAATCATGACGACCAGGTCGAGACTACGGCAAATCTTAGCAGGAATCACCGAAGCAGACCAACAGGTTCAGATAGACCCACTTGTGGATGCAGAGCGATTGCGGAAGCTTGCAAATGATGGTCCAATTGTTGAGCTCACGAATGATCTCCTCTCCAAAGCGGTGTCTGATGGCGCATCGGATGTTCATATCGAGATGATGCAGCGTCTTGGGCGAATACGGTTCCGCAAAGATGGCGTACTTGAAATTATTCAATCCCTGAGTTCGGCTGAAACGCAAATGTTGGTTTCTCGACTGAAAGTGCTGGCGAATTTGAACATATCAGAAAAGCGATTGCCGCAAGACGGTCGTGCAAAAATGGCGCTTCTTGGGCGCGACATTGATTTTCGCATTTCAACTCTGCCGTCTCAATTTGGTGAAAGCCTCGTTATCCGGATCCTTGATCAAACACGAACTGCCCTTGATTGGGATGCGCTTGGCTTTGATCCTGAGATGATCAATGAGATCAAAAGCGTATTGAAACAGCCGAATGGTTTGTTTCTTGTCGCGGGCCCCACAGGCAGCGGAAAAACAACAACGCTTTATACTGCTTTGGAAACAATAAAAGCTACCCAGAAGAAGATCGTAACGGTTGAAGACCCAATAGAGTATGCAATCGAAGATACCACACAGGTTCAAGTTCACCCAGAGATAGATTTGACCTTCGCACGGGCGCTGCGTGCAATCTTGAGGCAAGATCCTGATGTAATACTTGTCGGTGAAATTAGAGATAGAGAAACAGCAGAAATCGCTGTACGGGCTGCGCTTGTCGGTAGGTTGGTTCTCTCAACCGTTCACACGAATGATAGCCTATCTGCGATAGACCGGTTGCTAGACTTAGGTATTCCAAATTATCTTATAGGGTCGACACTTCGTGGGGTCTTGTCTCAGCGGCTTGCACGGCGCGTCTGTCACTGTTGTGCCGGTAGTGGATGTTCTGAGTGCACAAATACCGGTAGATTGGGTCGGACAGTGGTTTCTGAGTTGCTGGTTGTTGATCGCGAAAACGCGAATGAGATTTCAAAAATTCGCGCTTCAAATGATATCGGAATGGATTCTCGATTGCGAAGTTTTCAGAGGCTATCTGAAGATGCCACGCGTTTGGCAGCCGCAGGAGTTATCTTTAGAGCAGATGCAGAGTCTGTGGTTGGTAGTTGAATCAACAGATAGAGCGTTGGTGTTGGCCTGACGACCCTAATTCGCTGCACTGAGACCATTGGTAGAAGTACTGCTTGCCGCACAATTGCTCCCAAGTGCTGGTTCCATAAAAGTTGAATACGCTACGAACTTCGGGAGGGTGTTTGATATTCTGAGATATTCTCGAGTTGTTTATGCGATTCAAAAGTGATGGCACGGGAAATATGATCTCAAGAATCTGAATTTGTCCAAAAAGCCTATTCTGCCTTCACGCTACCTACATAACATGCTGATTTATTTATGTAATTATACCAGTCCTTGCGAAGGCCCGCCTATGCTATCAGGTAGACGACAATGCATGGAGGAATTCTGAGTTTACGGGAAAAAAACCTGCGCGTTCGATCACACGCGGGTATGCGACTGACTAGTTTTTGAGGAATTGACCCACCCCCCTGTCCAAGTGTTGGCATCCGAGCAACTGCGTGCCGATATACGGTCCGCCGCGTCCAGTCTTTCTTGGAAAAAACGCGAATAGTCGCCAAAGAATTGAACTGACCTTAGCGTGATCGCTCTCACTAGAACTCAATCTCCATGCGTTCGAATAGTATTTCATTCACCAGTACCATTCTTTGCTTTCGCAACCATCGCTTGGAAAAAAGCGTGGTATTCGGCGTTTTTGTCATCATGTTCAGACGGGAAACGGGAGGGGAAGCAATAAGCAGTTCCCTCGGCAAGCTGTTGCAAGAGTAGATCAAAATCAAACTCGGTGTTTGAACATACCCAGCTGCGCCAAGCTGCTAAGGCGATAACTTCACTTTCAGAAACAAGAATGACCGCAAAGTCCTGTCGGGCCTTGCGGCCCTGCAATTGGTTCTTACTTGGTTTCTTCTTATAATAGGAGGTGACAGATCTGTCACGTTTACGCGACAGGTTTTTCTTTCCGTAGTGGCCATTCCTGTCGTGCTCAGTGTCATGTTTAATTATCTCCGGAAAAGTCAGCTGAAGACCGCGACGCTTGTTTCTTAGCGGTACTTTTTTGACCCAGTTATTGGCAAACAGCGCGGCCATATATCGTTGAATCGAGCGCACGCCAACTGCAAGGCAAGTCGCCAGGGTTTCGTTCGAGGGCCAGCATTGCCCAGTGTCCCGATTTGCGTAGGTATCACATAAAACCACTGCAAGTTGTTTCGCCCCGCGGGGTAGATCTTGGCATTTCAATATGTGAGATTTCCATACAAACCGACGTTTGTTCCAATCTGATGAGAGCACATTAGTCATTTGGACCACCATAGACTTTACCAGTTGTGTTTGCTTCGATCCAAGATTGCAAATCCTGCTGGCGATAACGCACAAGTCTACCGATGCGAACAATCGGCGGCCCATCACCACGGGCGACACAGATTTCTAGATATCTCTTGGATACTCCGAAATACTGCTCAACCTCAGAGCGGTTTAGCAATCTATTTTCGTAAGTCTCGGGCATGTTACTTCTCCAACAAGTTTCGAACTTCTTAGAGTCTCGCCTCGTTGCATCCGATTTAATATGGAGAGCCTTTCAAAAACCCCACCCCATTAATTTACGCCTCTGATTTCACTTATGTTTACCTGCTTTCTTTGGGCAATACGACCGACTGGCACCTCAATTTCCTTTGCATAGCCTTTGACAACTTCTTTCGCTGCATTGGCTGTTAAACCAAATTTTTCCTGAATAACCGTCATCAGATCTTCCTGACTTGGCTGCCTTTCTGACAAAAGAAAGTAATCCCATACTCTGCTCAGCCAGTCTTTCGCTCTCTTGCGTTTATTCGGAAGTGACGTTTTGGAACCAAGAATGGATTCAGGAAGGTCGCTGGAAAGTAAAAAGGAATATCCGTCATCCATTTCATCCCGAGAAAGAGTCTTTGCCACTCTTGGCGGAATAAAGCGATCACCAGCAGGTGTTTCTTGCGATACGATGATCCGTCCTGAACTAAGAGAGAGGTCAATTGCATCTTCGAGTTCTTTCTGAAGTTCTAGCGCTGCAATGGTAAATTCTTCAGATTGAGAAGGAACGTGGATGGACGTAGCCAGGATTTTCATAGCCTTTTTGTCAGCAGGTGGTGATCGATAAAGCTCGCTTCCGTAAGTTCGTTCTCTTAGCTCGGGCAAGCTATTGCTGGGCCAAACAGATCCTCCGAATGTGGCAAGAGAAAAGTGGTAGAATAGATCGCAAGTCGGATCGGAGCATTGGCTGAGACGTCTTCCAACAAGCTCTCTCAAGCCAATCTTCCCCTTGCGCCAAAACAACTCGTGGTCTTCGAAGAAGGTTTGGCGTACTGCCGAGGGGAAAATCTTTTTGACAATTCGAACAAGTACTTGTGGCTCAGTAATTTCAGAACCAAGAACGTCCAAATCTGCCACACGTTCTCTTAACAGGTTAAGAAGACCGATCGGTGGACTGGTTGGTGACTTAGCCAGTCTTCCCATCCCTACTGATAGGACCTCGATTGCTTCAGTTTCAGAGCATTCAACCTCGTGAAAATCACCATTTAATTCATCGCGTTTGATGAGCGTCCAATCCTTGCTGCCACTCATGAGATACTTTCTGGGTTTTGAATGTTTGATTGCTGCTTACGAACGTTTCAATCGAATTGACAACTCATCACATGCGATCTGCATTGATGGCCGTAAAGCGTCGAGACTTGGTTTAACATATCGCTGCCCAGTTATTGATAGCGGAGTGTGGTTCAGCAGTCTGCCGACGACTTCTTCTAGTACACCAGCTTCCATTGCCACAGTCGCAAACGTCCGCCTATGGGCATGTGGTGACCATTGTATCTTTTCTGGTTGTCCAACGTGGCCAGTGCTGGATTTGGGGGAGGGGAAGACCCACTTTCTGCTCAACGATCGCATTGGGTCCAAAATGTCTTGATGGATATCGCATATAGGCAAGTCGAAACTCCTACCGTTCTTGGTCATTGGTAGGTGTATTCTGTCTTCCAACACATTGCTCCATTGAAGTGACAACGCTTCCGTCCGCCGCAGGCCGGTGAACAGGATGAGATCATAGAATGTCCTGTGTATCGGATTGCCCAACGATTGCACCTGCGCGCGCCATGCTTTTAAGTCTGAAATGATATCTCCACTGGGTTGTTCTTGGTACCATTCGATCGCCATCGTGGGGCATTCGGGAAGATCAAAGGTTCGCCGCGCATGGTTCCAAACTGTCCGAAACACTTTGAGGGTGTGGTTTGCTGCTGACGGACGTGATCTTAAAGATCGGTGGCGATCCGCGACTTGTGATTTAGAAATCTCGTCAAGAGGTAGACGCAACCAGTCGCTGAGGTGATTTGCAAACTGCAACCTGATACTGTGTTTGTGGGCCTCAGATCTAAGTTTAGGCCGCGCGAGATATGCTTCCATCGCAACTTCAAGCGTCGGCGCTCCAAGCTGTATTTGCCGGCCCGCACCGCGCCCCATTTCTAGTGCGAGCTGCATCGCCGTTTGTCTTGCAGCGGCAGTATTGATCATTGGGAAACGCCCGATAAGGATGCGCTGCGTTCGACCTCCAACGTCCTTCTGAAAGTACCAAGTCTTAGCTTTCTTGCCGACGAACAGCACAAGGCCTTTTATCTCAGTATCCCAATACTTGTCTGTTCCAGAACCAGATTGGGCGACTTTTCGAGCAAATGTCTCTGTGAGTTTCGGCATTTTTTTGTAGGTCTTTTGTAGGAAACGATATGATACAGCGTGATATCAGCTGAAGCCAAATACAAGGTTTAATTTAATAAATTGAAGCTGTTAGTAGTCAGGTGATGCTCGGTGAAACGCAGAACGTTTTCTTGGAAGGCTCTTATGATACCATTTCACCATACCCGCTCGAAGGATTTAGGCTATATTTTACTGGCCCAATGGCGTCAAGCGTGTATCTCGCTCAAGTGACCGGAGAGTTAGGGCGGCTGCAAATTTATCCACCGAAATTTCATTCACTTCTGTTTTTGGTATTTCTTACTTCCTTCAGTAAATTCGGCGGAAGCAGTTATTCGCTGCAGGTGCGAAACATGCGCTAGGTAAGCACGCTTTGTGACCGTATTTAGGCATAGAACCTGGTCAATAGTTCCAGAGGGTACCGTCTTTAAGTCGGACAACCGGGTGACTACCAGGTTTGTAGGAATATTGAGCTGCTTCCTTTTCATCAAAATCTACACCAATGCCGGGTGCGTCGCTGACAATGGAAAATCCATCTTTGACAGAATGCTCCGAAGGGAACAGCGCCCCGCAGGCATCGGTTCCGAGCACGAGATATTCTTGAATGCCGAAGTTGGGCACCCAGACGTTCAGGTGGGCCTGTGCAGCCATTGAAATCGGTGAATGGCTAGGGGCACCGTGAAACCCAGTACGGACATGATGCATCCCAGCCAAGTCGACGATCCGTCGTGTGGGGGTGATGCCCCCTGCATAGGTAACCGCGACACGAATAAAATCGATGAGCTCTTCAGAGATCAGCTTGTTACACTGCCAGATCGAATGGAAGACTTCTCCGATTGCAATCGGCGTCGTTGAGTGTTGGCGGATAAGCCGCAAGGCAGACTGATCTTCCGCAGGCGTCGGGTCTTCAAGCCAGAACAACCCAACAGGCTCTACCGCTTTTGCAAATTCTGCAGCTTCTCGCGGCAATAGCCGGTGATGGACATCATGCAGAATGTGCAATTCCGGCCCGAAACGTGCCCGAACCTCTGCCAACGCATCGGGCATAAAACGCATGTAGAGATCTGTGTCCCAAATCTCCGTCTTGGGGATGATCCCGGAAAAATCGGTGATGTAGTCTTGATCGGCGTGTTTGCCGTCTGGCGTTGCATAGCTCGCCGTCGGCATGCCCGGAATTCCGCATTGCACGCGTACCGCTTTATAACCCTCGTCGACGTAGCGCGCGACGCTGTCCATCAGATCTTCCAGATCGTGGCCCGTCGCATGCGCATAAAGCAAAGCGCTGTCGCGGCTTTTTCCGCCTAGAAGTTGGTAGAGCGGCAGCCCTGCGATCTTGCCCTTTATGTCCCAAAGTGCCATGTCTATCGCCCCGATGGCTGCCATCGCGACAGGTCCACCGCGGAAATAAGCCCCGCGATAAAAGAACTGCCAAATGTCTTCGGATTTGCGAGGGTCCATGCCGATCAGACATGGGATCAAATAGTCTTTCAGGTAGGCAGCTGGCAATGTCTCGCGATTGTTGAGTGTTGCATCGCCCAGCCCGTAGACGCCCTGATCGGTGAAAATCTTCAGCGTGACATAGTTTTTTCCCGGCCCGCCGACAAACACCTTGGCATCTGTGATCTTCATTGCATGTCTCCCCGTTGAATTGACGCGTCGGGCAACCTATCCCAGACGTTGCAGGTGCGGCCACGTTGGCACACATAGAATCCCCTCATACCGTCACATCCGCTTGTTTCCACTTTCCTTGCCAAAGCCTGAGGTGAAAGAGAGGAAACTTGAGGATTTCTTCCCAGAACAAAAGGGACAGCACCCAAAAAGCGGACAGGTCCAAGTATAGGACAGCCAAGGCAGTTGCGGGGACGCGGAAAAGCCATTGCGACCAGACAAAGAGGTGCATGACGTAGATCGTGTCGCCGCTGGCGCGTAGCGTATTGCCACAAATTGCGTTTGATTGTTTGGGAAATGGCAAGAGCGCAAGGACCCACACAAATCCGATCAGGATATTGCGGGTTTGATCACTGAGTGCTGGATACAGAACGGGCGATGCCAGGCAGATCGCCACATAAACCAGGGCCACCGTTGCGGCGGCGAAAAATGACGCACGCCAGGCCGCGGACAGGAAGTGGTCCAATTCCCGCGCGCTGCGGTTTTCCCCTAACAATTGCGCCACCAGAATGCCGGTCGCTTGCGCCCATTGCATCCCGATCGTGCCCGCCACCATGACCCAAGGCATGATAAGTGTCATCGCGGCGAATGCGGTGATGCTCATTTGCGCATAGATGAGCATGCAGACCCGTGCGGCATAATTTGCACTGATGAAGGTTACGGCGATTGGCCAGGAGAAAGACACATGACGTCTAAGCGATGCAGCGAAGGTCAAGTTGCGCCAACCGGCGACGTTTCGAAGGCCCGCGTCCGTGCGGTAGAGCTGATAGATCAGATAGAGTGCTTGAAGGGAAACGGCCAAGGCACTGCCAATAGCGGCACCTGCGATCCCTAAGGCAGGCGCGCCCCAAAGCCCATGGATCAAAAGAACGCTGATCAGAATATTGACCGGAACAGAAGCGCAATAACCATAGAGCGGTAGTTTTGTTCGACCACATCCGTTGAAATGACTTGCAAGATTTTGTCCGACAGCCTCGGCCAGAATAACGACGGCGAATATCGAGAGGTATGACCAAGCTTGCGCGGCAATCTCTGGGCTAGGTGCCGTCGCATCAAGAATGGCTCGTCCAAAGAAAACGATCACGAAGACGCCAAGCAGGCCAATGCCCAATCCGATGGTCAATCCCGAAGCAAGGACAGATTTTCTGAACACCGGATCCCCAGTTCCAAACGCTTGTGCTGTGCGAAGTTGCAAGGCACTCGAAAAGGCGAAAATCGCGCCAGACACGAGGCCTCCGATTGCGGCCGCCAAGCCCACTGCAGCCAGCGACGTCTCACCCAACGCGGAAATTAGAAGCCCGTCGATGACGACTGTGCCATGCAAGAATATGGCCTTCAAAGTCATTGGCCATGCCAGCGAGACGACCCTTCCTGCACCGGGTGCCGGAAGGGTGGAGGGGTTAATCGTGGCTGGGGTCATTCGTTTGGCTCGGCACATCCGAGGCGGGCCCAAGACCTGTACACTTCATGGGTGAACGTGCTCAAAGTAGTTTGCGTTGGTCTGAGATATCCGCTCGATGGTTGCATCAAGACGCGAAAGATGAAGCATACCTGCACGAACAGCAGCATCGGCATCATGATCTTTTACAGCGTCCGCGATGGCACGATGATCGGCTATGAGCTCTGGCATGCGTTGTTCTTTGGACAGGCCCAACATGCAGAGCCGGTCAACTTTTGCCTTTTCCTCAAGGATCACGTCAAACGCATAATCGGCCTCGGCTATCTCACAGAGGGTCTTGTGGAAGGCATAATCCAACTCACCGAATCCCTCGTAGTCTTCCGCGGCCAGCAGAGCGTCTTGTTTGGCCAGTTCGCCATCAAGTGCCGCAGCACCAGATGCAGAACACAGTTTTGCAGCGCGGCGTAAAACTTCCGTATCAATGGCGGATCGCACGAACCGGGCCTTTTCGATCTCGCGCATCGAGAAGCGGCGCACCTCGGTTGCGCGTTGCGGTCGGATCAGCAAAAGATCGAGGTTTGCCAATCGGTTAAACGCATCGCGAACGGGCTGTCGCGAGACGCCAAAGCGTGTGGCAATCTCCGCCTCGGAAATACGATCACCCGGTTTCAATTCCAGTGACCTGATCTCTTCATGCAAGGCGTCAAAGACGTCATCGACGCTCGTGCGTCGCTCGCCAAGTTGTGTTGCTAGTACCATAAGACCGCTCCCTATACGGAGTTCGGCTGCATTGGTAGCACAGAAAAAAATCACGCGCTAGACTAGTATCCCAGATAATCGACTAGTATACCAGACGGCGTGCGTTCGATTCGACTAGCGATTGAGCGTTGGGATGTTTGGGAGGCACTATGGCCGGGGTTCATCTTGAAGGGATCGTCAAAGCTTACGGCGCAGTGCAGGTTGTGCACGGCATTGATCTCGAAGTTCAGGAAAAAGAATTTGTGGTTCTTGTCGGCCCGTCTGGTTGCGGAAAATCAACGACCCTACGCATGGTTGCTGGCCTGGAGGAGATTACCGCAGGCGATGTGACCATCGATGGGCGGCGCGTGAATCGCATCGCGCCCAAAGATCGCGACGTGGCGATGGTGTTTCAGAACTACGCCCTCTATCCGCACCTTAACGTTGCTGACAATATGGCGTTTGGGCTGCGTATTCGTCGTATGCCGAAAGCAGAAATCAAGACAACAATTGCAGAAGTGGCGCAGATCCTTGGACTGACCGAATATCTCGACCGTCGGCCTGCAGATTTGTCCGGTGGTCAACGTCAGCGCGTGGCGATGGGCCGGGCCATTGTCCGCCACCCCAAGGTGTTCTTGTTCGATGAGCCTCTGTCCAATCTCGATGCAAAACTGCGTACTCAGATGCGTGCAGAGATCAAGCGATTGCACAACCGGCTTGGTGTGACGTCGATTTATGTGACCCACGACCAAGTAGAAGCTATGACGCTGGCCGATCGGATTGTCGTGATGAATGATGGCCGGATCGAGCAAGTCGGCACGCCGATGGAGCTGTTCAACAATCCGGTCAATACGTTCGTTGCGGGCTTCCTTGGATCGCCGCCGATGAACCAAGTCAGAGGTGTGCTGACCGAAACAGGGGCCAAGGTTGGCAATTCCGAGATCAAACTCGATGCCAAAGTGAATGGTCATGTTGGACGCGAAGTGATCGTAGGCATCCGCCCTGAACATGTTAGCTTACGTGCGGGCGATCACACATCGCCGTTTCCGGTTGCTTTGGACCTGGTCGAACCACTTGGTTCAGAAGCGTTGCTCCATGCACGTTTTGGCGATGAAACCGTTGTTTTCAAGACCGAAACCGGCGGTGATATCGCACAATTCTCCGGTGTAGATCATGTGCATGTTCCCGCCTCGCTGGTCAAAATATTCGACGCCGAGACCGGACAAGCTATGAGTTTTGGAGCCTGAGGATGGTGGATCACACCTCCTCCGCTGCGGTCAATGAACCGGGACGCGAAGTTGCACAAGATGGGCATTGGATCCGAATTGTCGATCACTTTAAACGCGAATGGCAAATCTATGTGATGCTGCTGCCGATGATCCTCTGGTTTGTCGTGTTTCTCTACAAGCCAATGTATGGCCTTCAGGTCGCGTTCAAAGATTACTCCATCTTCAGAGGTGTTGCTGGAAGCCCTTGGATCGGTTTTGAACATTTCGAGACCCTCTTATACAGTGACCAATTCGCGCGCGCGCTAAAAAACACCTTTATGATCAGTATGTTGAGCCTGTGTTTTGGCTTCCCGGTGCCGATCATTCTGGCGTTGATGTTCAATGAGATCACGAACCAACTGTTCAAGCGGACCTCGCAAACCATCGTCTATCTGCCACACTTTATTTCAACGGTGATTATTGCGGGGATCGTGATTACAGCGTTTTCACCCTCGGCCGGGATCGTCAACCAGTTCCTGCAATGGCTGGGGATTGAACCAATCTACTTCCTGATCAAGCCAGAGTGGTTCCGCCCAATCTTCATCGGGTCTGGCATCTGGCAAGAGGCGGGCTTCTCTTCCATCGTCTTCCTTGCGGCAATTGCAGGCGTTAACCCGTCGCTCTACGAGTCCGCGGTGATCGATGGTGCAAGCCGCTGGCAGATGATGTGGAAAATTACGCTGCCCTCTATTTTGCCGACAATCATCATCATGCTCATCATTCGGATCGGCAACCTTCTGGAGGTCGGTTTTGAGTTGATCATCCTTCTGTATCAGCCAGCGACATATGAAACCGCCGACGTGATCAACACCTTCATTTACCGGCAAGGTATCCAGGGCGCGCAATATGATCTCGCGGCGGCAGCGGGTCTGTTCAATGCCGTGGTCGCCTTTGTTTTGGTGATGACAGCAAACACAATCTCTCGGCGTCTGTCGAACACATCGCTTTGGTAGGGGGGAACACGCAATGGCAAACATGAACCTCTATTCTCGCGGCGATAAAATGTTCGTTCGTCTCAACATGCTTTTGATCGCGATTTTCACAATTTCGACGCTCTATCCGTTCATCTATATTGCTGCCGTTTCGCTCAGCGAGGGGTCGGCGGCAAGTGCTGGTACTGTGTTTTGGCGGCCAATCGGCCTGACGCTTGCGGCGTATGATTATGTGCTCGCTGAGCCCTTATTCTGGTCGTCCTACCGCAACACCTTCATCTACACGTTTGGTGGCACGTTCGTGAGCATGCTAATCATCGTGCCCGGTGCATATGCGCTGTCCAAACCGCAGCTGTTTGGGCGGCGCTACTTCAACTTGTTCGTCGCGTTCACCATGTGGTTCAACGCCGGTTTGATCCCGTTCTTTTTGAATATGCGCGATCTGAACCTGATGGACAGCTACTTTGGCCTGATCATCGCGTTTGCCTGTAACGCGTTCAACATCATCCTCTTGCGCAATTTCTTCGAGTCGATCCCGCAATCTTTTGAAGAAGCCGCGCGGATGGATGGTGCCAATGAGTTTCAGGTGTTGTGGAAGGTCTATATGCCGCTGTCAAAGCCCGCGCTTGCCACGATCATCCTGTTTTGCATGGTCGCCAGATGGAACGGGTTCTTCTGGGCGATGGTTCTGCTGAAGGATGAGCAGAAAATTCCGCTTCAAGTCTATTTGCGCCAGGTCATTGCGACGCTCGCTGACGATGAAGAGTTTGGGTTGTCGATCATCGATGCCACATACTCGGTTGAGACGGTCACCGCCGCGATCATGGTGTGCTCGATTATCCCCGTGATGATCTTTTATCCGTTCATTCAGAAATACTTCAACAAGGGCATCATGCTTGGTGGTGTCAAAGAATAACAATCAAGAACCGAAAGCGTAAAAGGGAGGAAACTATGCGCATTTTAACAGCCTTGGCAGCAACCCTGTTGTCAACATCACTAACGGCCCCCGTGCTTGCGGATGGCCATCTGAAAATCACTGACGAGCCGGTGGAATTCACCGTTCATCTGCACAACAAACGCTATTTCTACGATGAAAACTGGCCTGTTGAGCAAGCCGCACGTGCGTTGACTGGCGTGGCTCTGAAGGGGGCGACGTTTGGGACAAATACGCCAAGCTCGAAAGAGGCTCACAACTTGATGCTGGCCTCAGGCGATATCCCGCATATCGTGGGCGGTGACAAAATCAAAGACATGGTCAACGAATATGGTCCGCAAGGCGCGTTTGTTCCGCTCAACGATCTGATCGATGAACATGCCCCAAACATCAAAGCCTTCTTTGACAAGTATCCTGACAAACAGGCTGCTGTATCGTCCTTTGACGGCAACCTCTATTACATCCCATATCTGCCAGACGGGAAATATGGCCGGGCCTATTGGATGCGTCAGGACTGGCTGGACAAGCTGGGACTGGAAGTTCCAAACAATGTGGACGAACTTTACGAAGTTCTGACTGCATTCCGTAACAACGATCCAAACGGCAACGGCGAAAAAGATGAAGTGCCTTTCTTTGCTCGTCAGTGGCAGGAAATGTTGCGTCTTGTGACATTCTGGGATGGCCGGTCCTCTGGTTCGGACACACCACATGACTTCCTTATCGAAGATGGTAAAATCACACATGGCTATGTCGGCGATGGATACCGTGAAGGCATCAAGAATATTGCCAAATGGTATCAGGAAGGCTTGATCGATGCAGAAGTGTTCACCCGTGGCTCATCCGCACGTGAATACCTGTTGTCCGAAAACTTGGGCGGCATGACACATGACTGGTTTGCGTCCACCTCCGGCTACAACCCGAAGCTCAGAGACAAGATCGAAGGGTTTGATCTGGCCGTTATCGCACCGCCTGCGTCAATCTCGGGTGTTCGAATGGCCGAGCATCGCCGTATTCCGGTGAAGCCAGATGGTTGGGCGATCTCGCACACCAATCCTGATCCGGTGACGACGATCAAATACTTCGATTTCTACTTTACTGAAGAGGGCCGTCGTTTGGCCAACTTCGGCATCGAAGGCGAGCAGTATGACATGGTCGACGGCAAACCGATCTTCAAGAAAGAGTTCATGGAAGCTGGTCCGGTCAACAGCCAATTGTACCAAGTTGGTGCACAGGTTCAGCGTGGTTATTTCCAAGACTTCGACTACGAGATCCAGTGGACAAACCCATCGGCCCTGAAAGGCATCGAGCTTTACGATGCTGGCGACTATCTGGTGCCTCAGTTCTTAGGCGTGGCGTTCAACGAAGAAGAACAGGGCGTCTATGACAAGAAATGGAGCCAAGTGCGCGACTACATGCTTGAGAAGCAACAGGCATGGATTCTCGGATCTGCTGACGTCGAGGCTGAGTGGGACGACTACATGGCCACACTCGACAAAATGGGCTTCAACGACGTTCTGGACGCGATGAACTCTGCCTATGCCCGTCAATACGGCGGCTAAGCAAATAAAGGGAGCGGCTGCATCGGTGGCCGCCCCCGCTTTTTCCCGCAACAAAAGATGATGAGCTCCCTCATGCCGGGCGATGTCCTTCCTTTGCTTGATGAACCCAAGGCTGGCCGTTTGACCATCCAATACGGGCCAACGCCCGAGACAGATGTGACAGAAAACCCGCCCCGATTTTCTTGGTTGCCGGTGATTGATGACGATGCGCGCTATGTACTGCGCGTCTCATCCGACCCAACCTATCCAAAGGGCAAAACAGAAATTTACGAGGGCGTGCCACTCAATTTCTTCACGCCCGATACTATTTTCAAGCCAGGTGATTATCACTGGTCCTACGCAACTTGGAACACCGAGGCCAAAGCCCCCTCCAGCTCATGGAGCAGCACCCGCAGTTTCACATTGGGTAAGGATCTGGCGGAAACGCCATTGCCCGCTCGCAAGGATCGCCTCGCAAAATCTGCGACAACACATCCACGCTTATGGATGACCCAAGATCGCTTGAGTGATTTTAAGGACGCAGTGGCGAGCGATCCCACCCATTGCACCTGGTCGACCTTTTACGAAAAATCCGTGCTGCCTTGGATGGACCGGGAGGTGATGCGCGAGCCCGCGGGCTATCCTGACCACAAACGCGTGGCCCCGATCTGGCGTCAAACCTATATTGATCTACAAGAGCTTTGGTACGCAATTCGCCATCTGGCCATTGGCGGCAAGGTCACCGACAACGCCGAGATGACTGCCCGGGCCAAGGAATGGCTACTGGAGGCGGCCAGGTGGGACCCGATGGGCGTCACCTCGCGGGCGTATACTGACGAATGGGCCTACCGCGTCTGCAACGCGCTCGCGTGGGGGTATGACTGGCTTTATGACGATCTGAACGAAGACGAGCGTGAAAAAGTGCGCGCGGCCTTGCTTGAGCGGACACGCGACATTGCCGACCACGCGATCCTGAATGCAAAGATCCATTTGTTCCCCTATGACAGCCATGCTGTGCGGTCTGTCTCTTTGACCATTCTACCTGCCTGCATCGCACTCTTGGGTGACGCTGAAGAGGCCGAGGATTGGCTGCATTACTGCATCGAATTCCTTGCAAACCCCTATACGCCATGGGGCGACAGCGACGGTGGCTGGGCCGAGGGAACGCATTATTGGATGATGGGCATCGCCTACCTGATTGATGCGGCAAACCGTTTGAAATCCTACACAGGCATCGACCTGTACAAGCGGCCGTTCTTCCAAAATACCGGAGATTTCCCACTGTATTGCAAAGCCCCCAACACGCGGCGCGGCACATTTGGCGACGACAGCACGATGGGTGATTACGCCTGCATCAAAACCGGCTTGAACCTACGACAGTTCGCAGGTGCGACCGGCAAGGGGGCCTATCAGTGGTATTGCGATGAAAACCTGCGTCTTAACCCCGGCACCGAGATGGCGTTTTACAATTGGGGTTGGTGGGACACGAATTTTGACGAATTGGTCTTTCAGACGGATTTCCCGGTCATTGAAGCCACGCCACCTGAAAGCGGTTTGCGCCATTTCAAGGGGATTGGCTGGGTCGGGGTCCAGCACGCTATGGACAACCCGGACGAGCATATCCAGTTTGTCTTCAAATCCTCTTCCTTCGGGTCTATCAGCCACAGTCACGGCGACCAAAATGCGTTCTGTATTTCGGCCTATGGTGAAGATTTGGCCATTCAGTCGGGCCACTATGTGGCGTTTAATTCGTCGATGCACCGCAATTGGCGCCGACAAACGCGATCCAAAAACGCAATCCTGATCAATGGCAAAGGCCAATATGCCGAAAAGGACAAGTCAAAGGCCATGGCCGCGACAGGTCGCATCCTTGCCGCAGAGCAGCGCGAAGACCACATCTTCATCAAAGGCGATGCGACCCCCGCATATCAAAGCCTGTCACCCGAAGTAACACTGGCCGAGCGCGAGATTTATTTCGTGCGCAACAGCTATTTCGTGTTCATCGACAAGATCGACGCTGAAACCCCGGTCACGATTGACTGGCTATTGCATGCAAACGCGCCTTTCGAGCTCGGCAAGACGTCGTTTCGCAATACCGGCGAGCGCGCGGGTTTTTACGGTCAGGTCGTCTGGTCCGAAGCCGGGAAGCCGCAGATGTCTCAGTTCACCGATTTTCCAGATGTCGACCCGGCCGATTACGAGGGCCTTCCGGTCAGTACCTGCCTGACTGCGCGCTACCCCGCGGCCACCCGCCACAGAATTGCGACGCTGTTGGTGCCCTACAAGCTCGACGCGCCAAAGCGGATTTTCAACTTCATGGATGATCAGGGCTACGACGCTGATCTCTACTTTACCGATGCCGATGAGAACACGTTCAAAGTCGTTCTCAAAAAACTGGCAAACACTTAAGAAAGCGAGACCGAGATGAAATTAAAAGGGAAGACGGCGATTGTAACCGGTGGCGGGCGTGACATTGGTGCGGCAGCAGCGCTCAAGCTTGCCTCTGAAGGCGCTGATGTTGCGATCAGCTATTTCGCAAGTTCGACAGGTGCCGATGACGTTGTTGCCAAAATCGAAGCCAACGGTGGCAAGGCTGAGGCCGTTCAAGCGGATTTAAGTACTCAGAATGGTGTTGACGCACTGATTGCCAAAACGGTTGAAACCTTTGGTGGCATCGACATCTTGGTTAACAACGCAGGCGGACTTGTCGAACGAAAAAAGATCGCGGATATGTCGCTGGAGCATTGGCACACTGTCCTTAACCTAAATTTGACGTCCACTTTCATGATGATCAATGCCGCACTGAAGCACATGAAGACAGGGACGATCGTAAACCTTGCATCGCAAGCCGGACGTGATGGCGGTGGACCGGGCGCAGTGCCTTACGCGACGTCGAAAGGCGCGGTGATGACAATGACACGCGGCCTTGCCAAAGAACTGGGGCCGGAAATTCGTGTCAACGCGTTGTGCCCTGGCATGATCGACACCGATTTCCACAACGTCCACACACCTGACGCGGGACGACGCGGGTTTGAAGCCGCCGCACCGCTCAAGCGTCAAGGGCATGTCGAAGACGCGGCCAACCTTGTCTTGTTCCTGGCCTGCGATGACAGCGCCTTCATCACAGGGTCAAATATTGATATCAATGGCGGTATGTTGTTCTCATAAGGCAGAGGTTGATATGTCTGATTTCCCAATCGTTGAAACCGGACCGGATGTGACCCGACAGGTCCTGTCAGATCACTCCGATCTAATGGTCGTTGCCTTTCGGTTCGGTGCAAAAGGTGCAGAAGGCGCGCTCCATAATCACCCACATGTTCAATCGACTTATGTTGAAAGTGGCCGCTTTCGCTTCACACTCGGTGACGAAGTCCGCGAAGTGGGCCCTGGAGATAGTTTCGTTGTCCCGTCAATGCAAACCCATGGATGCATATGCCTGGAGCCAGGCTCCCTGATCGATTGCTTCACGCCGAGACGAGATGATTTCCTTTAGAACCAGGATTCCGGTTAGTCGCGAATGTACTTTGGACGCAGCCATAGGAATTCGTGGCCTTTAGTCCTGGTATTGCTGACGCAGCAGGTTCTTTTGAACTTTTCCCATCGTATTGCGGGGCAGGGTGTCCAGGATCAGGTAGCGTCTTGGGTGCTTGAAGCGCGCAAGATGTGGAGCCACCAATTCTTCGATCTCGTCCGGCGCAAGAGACGTATCCGACAGCACGACAGCGGCAAGAACGCTTTCCCCGAAATCGGGGTGAGGCACGCCAAATACCGCGCTTTCAACTACGCCTTCGATATCGTTGATGACGTCCTCAATCTCCTTCGGATAGATGTTGTATCCGCCCGAAATAATCAGGTCCTTTTCTCGCCCTACGATAGAAATGCGACCGTCCTCGGCCATCACGCCCAGGTCACCGGTGATGAAGAAACCATCTGTGCGAAGCTCTTCCGCGGTTTTTTCGGGCATCTTCCAATAGCCTTGAAAAACGTTGTCGCCGCGCACTTCGATCATACCAATCTGCCCGGGGTCCACGGCGGTGCCATTGTCGGTAATTCTGACCTCTGTTCCGGGAAGTGCATATCCAACCGTCCCTGCGACCCGCTCACCCTTATACGGGTTGGAGGTGATCATATTGGTTTCGGTCATGCCGTACCGTTCAAGGATGCGGTGACCCGTGCGGTCCTCAAATGCAATATGTGTTTCGGCCAATAATGGCGCGGAGCCTGATACAAACAACCGCATATTTGCGGAATGCTCTCGCGTCAGGCGCGTGTCGCCCAGCAGACGCGTATAGAAGGTCGGAACGCCCATCAGTATGGTTGATTTGGGAAGCTCCGCAATCAGCGTATCGACGTCAAAATTTGCCATGAACCGCATTTCTGACCCGGCAAGAAGCACTGTGTTTATGGCCACGAACAGACCGTGCGTGTGAAAAATGGGCAAAGCATGGATAAGCCGGTCAGCATCCGTGATGCGCCACAACGCGGTCAGGCTTTCGGCGTTGGACAGAAGGTTTTTATGGCTGAGCATTGCGCCTTTCGACCGCCCCGTCGTGCCAGAGGTATAAAGAAGCGCTGCAAGGTCCTCGGGGCCGCGCGGCACCGTGTCAAAATTGCTCGGGTGCCCGTTGGCTGCACGAGACAAGCTGCCGGTGTTTTGACTGTCCAATGTCATGACTTTGGTTGCTGCGCCACAAACCGCGCTGATCTTGGCGTGATCCTGCGCGTCACAGATCACCAATGACGGGGCTGCGTCTTCGATGAAGTAGCGCAGCTCACTTTGCGTGTAGGCCGTGTTCAGGGGCAGATAGACTGCGCCCGCTTGGACCGTCGCGCCGTAGAGCGCGATCGTATCAACGCATTTCGGCGCTTGCACGACGACCCGGTCACCGGGTGCGACGCCTGCATCTGCAAGCACGCGGGCAAGTTGCGCGATGCGCGCGACGAAATTTGCGTAGCTCAGCCTAGATCCGTCATCGAGCGTTAGAAAAGTCGCGTCGTTGCCGGCATGGCGCGCGAACAGCGCATCAAAAAGAGTATTCGTCACGTCAGAGCCTTGTAAGTTGCTTGGCCAGATAGTCGCCTGTCAGGCGATAATGGCTTAGCAGGGCAGTGGATGCCGCGTCTGCGTCGCGTTTGACCGCTGCCTCAAAAATCTCGGCATGCTCGGCCGAGATGTCGCGGCGTTGATAATTCGCTTGGCTGGCAGCGAGGTTCCTGTACCGGATATTCAGGTCGTAAAGCTGGCTGCAGTAGCGTTCCATCATCGGTGAAGCGGCATTACTGAGAAGTGTCATGTGAAAGGCTTTATGGGTTTCTTCAAATCGGTCCGTATTTGTTGCGCGGTTCATGTGGTGATGGGCCAGCACAAGGCGTTCTTCCCATTCAGGCGTGGCCTGTTCGATGGATTGGCGCAGGGCCATGTCTTCCAGCGCACAGCGCAATTTCAAAATCTCTGCGAAATTTCCCGGGTTTGCAGGGGCTGCACGAAACCCGCGTTGATCGATCCGCTCCACCAGCATGTCGGAGGTCAATAGGCTCAGTGCCTCGCGCACCGGTGACGCGCCTGTATCAAGCAAGTTTCGCAGTGTTTCGATCTTGATTTTTTGTCCCGCAGGTAGGGCTCCGGACAGGATCATCTTCCGCAAAGCAAGATAGGCCGCATGGGTTGCGGAGGTTTCCTTGCCACTATCGGGATCAATCATGTTCATCCTAGGTCCTACCGGATCAGCTGAGCGATGTGGTATTGGTCGACAACCCCACCGACAACGTCATTGATCCTTCATTTATCATCCAGCGGCGCAGGGTAAAGGTTCGGGCCCCGGACTTGTGCATCGGATCATTGTCTGCCAACGCGCGCGCTGCTTCCAAGCTGTCTGCACGGTAGATGATCAGCCCTGTTCCCTGCATATGGTCCCCGGTTTCATCCGACATCGGACCGGCGAATGCCAAAGAGCCTGCACGTTCAAGATCGGCTTGGTAGGCAAGGTGGTCAGAAAGGGAAGCTTTAACATCTTCTGGCGCAAGGGCCGGTGTCGAGATCGCCGCATAAAGCTCCAGCGCCAATGCGCCGCGTGATTTTGCTTCTTTCTTGTAGTCTGCCCAAGCAACCATAAGTTCGCCTTCTAAAAAATCGATATTTGTTGACATCACGCTATATTGTAGGCAGAAATTTTGGAAACTGACAAGGATCGACTGATGAAATATCTGGTGGGTGAGGTTCCGAAGGGGACCGCTGTATTCGTCGTAAATGGGCAGGATGCCGTCAACATAACGGACCTTGATCCTGCGATTGGGACAGACCTTTCTGCACTCGCTGCGCAAAGTGATCTGATCGATGCCCTTGCTGACAAGATTGCCTCAGCACCTACGGTTCCGGTCTCAACGATTACGCCTGCGCTGCCAATCGCAGACCCTGGCGCGATAATTTGCGTGGGTCTTAACTACACCGATCATATCAAGGAAGGTGGCTATGATATCCCTGATTATCCGGCGCTTTTCATGCGTTCCAAAGCCTCGCTGATGGCGGCGGGGCAGCCTTTGGTCCGACCCACCTGTTCAGACAAGCTTGACTACGAGGCGGAGCTGATGCTGGTCGTCGGCAAGGGCGGGCGTCACATTTCCGAAGAGGACGCACTGGATCACGTATTTGGATACACGGTCTTTAACGACGGGTCTGTGCGCGACTACCAGCGCAAGACGCATCAATGGACGCCGGGCAAAAACTTCGACAATACCGGCGCGATTGGTCCTTACGTTGTTACGCCTGATGAAATTGCGGAAGGAGCGTCCGGTCTGAAGATCGAAAGCCGGGTGGGCGACGAGATATTGCAAAGCTCGAATACCGGCAACATGATCTGGGGTGTTCGCCAGATCATGGCGATACTTTCGGAATATACAACACTTGCCCCCGGTGATTTGGTCGCGCTCGGCACACCGCCGGGTGTTGGCCACGCCAAGAAGCCGAACCCACGTTGGTTGGTTCCCGGCGAAACGGTCGAGATCGAGATTGAAGGCATTGGCATCTGCGCAAGCCCAATTGTCGATGAGACCAAGGTTGCCGCCGAATGACAGCCCCAACCGGAGATGAACTTGCAGCCCTACGCGAAAAGGCCCAGCAGGGACATCGCGATTTGCGCGCGCGCATCGACCGTTTGTCGGACGACGCCATTGACCTGATCTTGCGCGATGCGCGGTCGCATTATGCTTGGACTGAAAAGCCAATCCCTGATGGACTGCTGGAAGAGATTTACGACATCACCATCAACGGCGCGACAAGCATGAATACGCTGCCGGCTCGGTTTGTTTTCGTTAAAACGCTGGAAGGGAAAGAGCGGCTGGCAAAATCGCTCAAGCCCGCGAATGTCGGCAAGATGATGGGGGCTCCGGTCACGGCAATCATCGCCTATGACATGGATTTCTGGAAGGAATTGCCGTTTCTGTTTCCGCATGAAGACCGGCGCCACATGTTCGATGGAAAGCCAGACTATATCGCCGACACGGCCTACCGGAACGGTACCTTGCAGGGCGCGTATTTTATGATCGCGGCCCGCGCTGTTGGTTTGGATGTTGGGGCAATGTCTGGGTTTTCAAATGCGATTGTGGATGAAGAGTTCTTCGCAGGCACAACGCTCAAGTCGAATTTCCTGTGCAATATCGGCTACGCGGATGAAACAGCGCTGTTTCAGAAACTGCCGCGTTTCGAATTTGACCAAGTCTGCAGCTACGCCTGAGGGGGACGATCATGGCCATCAAGATGAAAACAGTCGTGACCTACCGCACAACCGCGCAGTGCCCATCTCATTCGCGGACCGAAATTCCGGTGCGGGATTTGAACGTTGTCATTGACGAGCCGATTGAGCGGGGCGGCACGAATATGGGCCCATCGCCGACAGAGGCTGCAATGACAGCGCTGATCGCGTGCACGAATGTCATAGGCCACAAGAATGCGAAAAAGCTGGGCGTCGATTTGGGGACGATTACGATCGATGCTGATTGCAAATTTGATCGGCGCGGCGTGCTTTTGGAGGAAGAGATCGACGTGCCGTTTCCGGCGATTACGCTGACGGTGAATTGCGACAGCCCCGCCAGCCAGGACGCGCTGACGCAGGTGGGTGTGGAAACCGCCAAATACTGCGCGATTGCAAAGCTGTTTGAGGCCGCGGGAACAGACCTGACAGTGAATTGGGTGAAGACGAACACATAAATCAACAAAGGCGAAAGCCTGACATTCTGGGAGGAAGACAAATGTTGAATTGGACGAAGAAAGCGATTGCTGGGATTGCGCTGACAACTGTCGCGTCGCTGCCGCTTGCTGCGCAGGAAACCATTTCTGCTGTGGTTATCGACGGGTATCCAGACCGCGCGTTGTGGGTCAAAGAATTCTCCAACTTCTTTATTCCTGAGGTTGATAAGCGCCTTGCGGAAACCGGCAACTACCAGATGAGTTGGCAGGAAAACTACGGTGGGTCCATCGTTAAGCCAAAAGGTGTGCTGGAAGGTGTGCAGCTGGGCCTGGGTGATATCGGGATCGTCACGACGATTTTCCATTCCTCCAAGTTGCCAAGCCAGGGCATTTCCGGCTCCACCCCGTTTGTGGCATCGGACGCGCGCGCTGTGGCCAAGGCCGTTGATGAGATCGCCCGCGAATTTCCGGCGATGAACAATGAATTTGCCGCGCAGAACCAGGTTTATCTGGCCACCGGTGTGGTTCTGGACACCTATCAGATCTTCTGTACCTCCGAGGTTTCTTCGATTTCTGATCTGGAAGGCAAGAAAATCGCCGGTGCCGGTCTGAACCTGCGGTATCTTGAAGGCATCAAAGATGCAGCAGGTGTGCGCGGCGGGCTGACCGATTTCTACAATATGCTGCAGACCGGCTTGGTTGATTGCGGGATGTTGTGGCCGGAAGCTGCCAAAACCTTCAAGATCGCAGAAGTTGCGCCTTACATGTTGAAAGCGGATCTTGGGGCAGTGAACTCCAAGACGATCACCGTGAATGCCGATTACTGGTCAGGTCTGCCTGACGAGGTCAAAGACGTGCTGAAAGCGGTTGCGATTGACTACCGGGATCATCTGGCGGGTATTGCGATGGACCGCGCCGAAGCGTCTCGCGCAGCCTATGTGGAGCAGGGCGGAACCGTGGTTGAGGTATCTGCCGAAGACCGTACAGCCTGGGCCAATGCGATGCCGAATGTTGCACAGGAATGGGCAGAGAACCTGAACGGCAAAGGGGAACAAGGCTCAGAAATGCTGGCGGCCTATCTTGGCAAACTGGAAGCTGCAGGCTTCACTGGGGTCCGGGACTGGACCGCGAAGTAGCGGATAGTCTGAACAAAAGAATGCGATCCGGGGAAGGGCCACGATCATGCTGAAAATTGCACTGGCAGGCGTGTCCCGGGTCGCAAATGCGCTTGCCATTGCGGCCAATGTTGCGGGCACTCTGACGGTTTTGGCTTTAGTCGCGATCCTCAATATCGATGTCGTCATGCGCGGGGTGTTCAACACGCCCCTCAAAGGCACTTACGAGATCGTCCAATTGGCCGTCGTCTTCATTGTCTTTTTGCAGCTAGCGGATGTTGTCCGGGTCGACAGGCTAACCCGCTCTGATGGGTATTTGAATTTTCTTCATAGCCGCCGCCCTGGCCTTACAGCGGGATTGCGGCGGGTGATCAACGCAGTTTCAGCGATTTTCATGGGCCTGATCGCGTACATCACTTTCCCGGAATTTCTCAAGATGTGGGGCACGCAGGATTATTTCGGTGTCCCCGGCGTGTTCACTTTGCCTTGGTGGCCGATCAAGTTCGTCATCGCCGCTGGCAGCGGTCTGGCCTGTCTGATCTTCGTTCTAAAAGTTATCACTGCACAGGATCGTCCAAACCTGATCCGCACGCCTGAGCATGACGGGAACGACGCATGACCCCGATTGAAATCGGCCTGATTTCGGTCGTTGCCATTGTCTTCCTAATCTATGCGGGGATGTACATTCCTGTCGCGCTGGGCACGGTGTCGGTCATCTCGATCTGGTTGATGCGAGACAATTTCACCTTGTCCCTGAACCTGCTGAAAATCGCGGTCGGTGACAGCGCGATGGTCTACAGTTTTGCAACGATCCCGCTGTTTACCTTCATGGGGTTAATCGTCTCAAAAGCCGGGCTCGGCAGGGACATCTACGAGGTTATGACCATGCGTTTTCGCAAGGTCAAAGGCGGGATCGGCATGGCGACTGTCGGGGCAAACGCGGTGTTTGCGGCGGTAACAGGATCGTCAATCGCATCGGCGTCCGTCTTTACGAAAGTCTCCGTGCCGCAAATGATCAATCAGGACTATAACCCGCGCTTTGCTGTCGGCGTGGTCGCGGGATCGTCCGTGTTGGGCATGATCATCCCCCCTTCGGCGATGTTGATCATCTACAGCTTTGTGGCCGAACAATCCGTGGGTGATATGTTTCTTGCAGGCGTCATCCCAGGCATCATGCTGGCCATCGCCTATGTCGGTGCGATCTGGTTCATGGGGCGCTACACGCCCACCTTTGTTGGCGGGCGTGTCGTTGAAGATACCGAATGGATGTCAAAGCG
Organism: uncultured Litoreibacter sp.; assembly: GCA_947493265.1. Taxonomy (GTDB): domain Bacteria; phylum Pseudomonadota; class Alphaproteobacteria; order Rhodobacterales; family Rhodobacteraceae; genus Litoreibacter. The sequence continues at coordinate 371,236 of CANLQL010000002.1, forward strand.
CGAAATCGCGTCGAAAACCCTGCCGACCCTGGGCCTGATCACGATTGTTTTGGGCGGCATTTACACCGGTTGGATGACAGCGGTGGAGGCCGGGGCAACCGGGTCGCTGGTTGCCCTGATCATCGCGGTGGTACGCCGGTCAATGTCGCTGAAAGGGTTTTGGGAGGCCTTGCTGGAAACCGGCCACATCACCGCAGCGATCCTGTTTCTGATCACAGCTGCGTCCATCTACAGCCGGATGCTGGGCCTCGCAGGCTTACCAAACCAATTGCAGGATTTGCTGGCGGGCAACTCTGCCTCGTTTTGGACGATCATGCTGCTTTATGTGCTGTTGATGATTTTCCTCGGCACAATTTTGGACACAGCCTCGATCATCCTGATCGTCGTGCCGCTGTTCCTGCCACTGGTTGAGGCACTGGACCTGTCGTTGATCTGGTTCGGGATCATCACAGTCGTCGGTGCCGAGATCGGGCTGTTGACGCCGCCGCTTGGTATTTCCTGTTTCGTCATAAAATCCACGCTGAACGATGATCGTATCTCGCTCAAGGATGTGTTCATGGGGGCGCTGCCATTCGCCTTTGTCATGCTCATCGTGTTACTTATCCTGATCGAGTTTCCGATCCTCAGCCTCGCCCTGCTTTAAGGAGCCGCAGCATGCGCAACGTCACCAAAGACAATATCACCGATGTGTTTATGGGCTATGTTTCTCAGGACACCGACCCCCGCACGCGGGAGATCATGGGCTCTCTGGTCAAACACCTGCACGACTTCGCCCGGGAGACCAACCTGACCCATGACGAATGGCAAAAAGGGATTGCGTTTCTGGAAGGCTGTGCGGCGATTGAAACTGAAGACCGACATGAATTTGTGCTGGCCTCGGACGTGCTTGGTTTGTCCTCGCTGGTGGATATGCTGCATTCCAGCCCAGAGGCGACATCGTCATCTGTGTTGGGGCCGTTTCACGTCTCGGGGGCTCCTGCCTTGGCCATTGGCGGCGATATGAAGCGCGATTTTGGCGGGCCGGTATTGCTCGCTGAAGGGATGATCAAGGACACAGATGGCAAGCCGATTGCGGGCGCAGAGCTCGACATCTGGCAGACAGCGCCAAACGGGCTTTATGCAAGCCAGGACGCCGAGCAGGATACGTTTTCCTTCCACGGCCTGATGACGGTTGGCGATGATGGGCGCTACGCATTCACGACGGTCAAACCTGTCGAGTACACTGTGCCAACTGATGGGCCGGTAGGTGACATTCTCAGGGCGTGCGGGCGGCATCCGTGGCGTCCATCGCATTTGCATTTCATCGTCAAAGCACCGGGCTACCGATCCCTTGTGACCGAGATTTTTCCTGATGATGACCCCTACCTTGATGAGGACACTGTCTTTGGCGTCCGCGATGATCTGGTGATGCACTACGTTGAGAAACCTGCCGCTGATTTTCCATCTGGATTTGAGATATCGGGCACCGTGTCCGACCCGTACCTTTACGTCGAATTTGACGTGACCTTGAAGCGAGAAGATTAGGGTGGTGCCATAAGACGGAGCATCCTCTTGGGCGGCTGTGACCTGATCCGTGCCGGGTCTGATAGTTGCCAATTGACACTGCCCGACGCATCTTGCCGCCGATGACCAATCTTTGCACAAACGCACGCCCGGTAGCTATCCGCACCTTGGGTGACGCCGAAATCGTTTCATGTTTCGCCCTCGCGACAGAGGCTTTCGTGCGCGGCAGCACGTTGCATCGCGCGTTGAACATCGGATTGGAAGACTACCGCGCATACTTATGGCCTTCATTCCGGTCGATGATTTCTGAGGGTCTGTCCGTCGTTGCGGTCGACCCTGCAGACGATCAGATCTTGGGATGTCTGATCGTGACAGCCTTCAACCCGGAAAATTTTTCGACTAGTGAGGTGGCGCATCAATTCCTGCCTTTAGTGGCGCTAACTTCCGAACTGGTCGCAATGTACCAGACGAAGCGTTCACTTTCGCAAGGCGAAGCCGTGCTGGTGGATATGGGGGCGGTTCCGCCGCATGCGGCGGGGCAGGGTGTTTACAAAGCGATGCGGATGGAGGTTGATCAGATCGCACGGGATCGGGGCTACCGGTTTATATTGGGGGAGCTTTCATCGGCCGCGACCCAGCATGTCGTGCTTGACCTACTGGGGCATCGGGCTGTCGCCGAGGTGGAATTTTCCAGCTTTATCGTCGATGGCGCGCGGCCGTTCGCCGGGATCTCTGAACCGGCCGGCATCGTGATGTCGGAAGGCGATTTGAGTTGCGATTAGGAAAACGGTTCAACGTCCGTGCCACTACCAGCTGATCCGCACGGGCGACATGGCCCAGACCATTGTTGCTTCGCTGTCGGTGCGGTTGCGAAACCGGTGCGCGATCATTGATGGGTAGGAAAAACTGTCGCCCGCGCGCAGGACGATCACTTCATCACCCAAGCGTAATTCGACCTCCCCGGTGAGGACGATTGCATGTTGCTCCCCCTCGAACACGTAGCCTTCTGTGGGTTCTGGCGGGGCACCGGCACCGGGGGCAAAACGCGACAGGATCAAGTAGCATTGTCCCGACAAAGTGCTGGAAAGAAGCTCATCCTCGAAGCCCAGCTCTTCCTTGCTGCGGGTGTACATTCCCGACAAGGGCCTGCGGTTTTCAGCCCGCACGACATGTTGGCGTTCAAGCGGGCCGTCGCCGGATTGCTGCGGGAAAAACCAATGTGCATCGACATTCAGCGCCGTTCCGATTTCATCCAGCAGCAGGGCAGAGGCGCGCGCCGTACCAAGTTCAATTCTGCTCAGATAGGCCGCAGAACAGGACAGCTGCGCGCTGAGTGTTTTCAAGGTCAGTCCCCGGGCTTTTCGGACCTCCCGAATTTCGCTGCCCAAGCGCTTTGCGTCGGCTGTTTCAGAGCTGATTTCCATCTTCAGATTTTAGTTGATTTTTCCTGGTAAATTCAACAAGTTTAATTTGGCTGAGAATTTCAACCAGCTTTCAGTCGATGCGGGAGGAAGCACGATGCGTTTTGATTTGATTGCCAATTTCAGTCCGGGGGAGACGATCCCGTGGACGCGCACTTTGGAAATGATCCTGGAGCAATGCTCGCTGGCGGAACAGGCAGGGTTTACGACCGCGTGGTTCACCGAACACCATTTTGCCCATAATGGCTATATGAACGCCCCGCCAAACCCGGTTCAGATGTGCACCCATGTGGCGGCGCATTGCAAAAAGCTGCGGGTTGGAACCTCGCCGATTATTTTGCCGGACTGGCATCCGCTTCGCGTCGCCGAAGATGTGGCGATGCTGGACAACATGACGTTGGGGCGCGTGGATTTCGGGGTCGCAAAAGGCATCAACGAACGCTCCACCATCCAGTTCAACAAGGATGCAGATCGGCGTGACAATGCGAAAGTTATGCGCCTATTTCAGGAAAGCCTGGACGTGATTTTGAAGGCGTGGACCAACGAATGTTTCACCCATAAAGGCGAATTCTATGAGTTTCCTGTGCCAGGCTGGAAGGAGACAAACCGCTTTTTCGAACCGCTGGACGATCGCTATCACGGGCCTGATGGAGAATATAAGGCGATGTACGTGCATCCGCGTCCCTATCAGCCGGGGCATCCGCCGGTCTGGTTGATGTCAAATGCGCCGCCGACGTTCAAATTGGCGGGCGAAAAGGGTTGGGGTGTGATCTCCATGTCTTCTGCACCGAAACGCACTCTGGCTTGTTGGGAGCCTTACCGCGACGCGTTGGCGAAACGTGAAGGGCGCGACGTGAAGCTGGGGGAGGGTGTTGGCGTCTGCACGGCCTTCTATGTCGGCGAAACGATGGAAGAGGCTGAACAGACCATCCGCCCCCCGATCAATGCCTATTACGATTTTCTGGGTGGGTCGCGTCCTGCCGGAGAGTGGACCAAGCATGGCTATCTCGACATTGGCGAAGAAATGTCGCCGGAAGACGAAGATGGCGATTGGTTCGATTTTCTGAACAAGCGCGGCATCATAGTGGTGGGCGACGCCGAGTTTGTTGCTGACCGGTTTGCAGAAAAACAGGAAACGACCGGGTTGGATCATTTGATGTTGATGCAGCAATATACCGGTGTGCCCTATGAGAAAATTCTGGCAAGCTGGCACCGATTGTTTGAACATGTCGTGCCGCGGTTCGGCACGCAGTCGATTGCCCAAAAACGGAGCCTTTTGGATGCTTGAGATTTGGGGCCGCCCCTATTCCTCCAACGTGATCCCGGTGATCTGGACCGCCAACGAGCTAAAGCTGGACTACACGCTACAACTTGCAGGTGGCAGTTTTGGAAAACTCGACACCGACGCGTATGCTAAGATCAACCCGAACCGGATGATCCCGGCGATCCGGGATGGGGATTTCGCGCTTTGGGAAAGCCTCGCGATTGTGCGCTATTTGAGTGATCGATATGGGGCTGGCAGCCTCAGCCCTACGGATATCGAGACTCGCGCTGTTGCCGACCAGTGGATGGAATGGTCGGCCAGCAAGGCGTTTGGTCCGGTGATTTACCTGTTCTTTGCGACGGTTCGGACGCAGCCAGATGACAGAGATGCCGCCAAAATCGCAGCGTTGCGTGATGAGGCCCATGCCGCGCTGACTATTCTGGACGCCCATTTGGCAACCCGCAAATATGTATGTGGCGACACGTTCTCGATGGGGGATATTCCGATTGGATGTGTTGCGTATCGCTATTTCAACGTTGATGTGGACCGCCCGGCCTTGCCGCATGTGGAGGCCTGGTATCAGCGCCTGACGGAACGGCCGGCCTATCAAGCCCATGTGATGCGCCATTTTGGAACCAACCCGGAGGAGTGGGCCGCGTTGGAACGGGCCTGCGCCTCGGAAGGAGTGATTTGAATATGAATGATGTTCTGCGCTATCACACGCGCTTTTCGCCGGAAGAATTTGACGCGCAGTATAACCTGCGCGCGGGCAGGCCAGACTACGAACAGACGGTCATTCCGGGGTGGCTGGAGAAAAGCGCCACTGCACGCGAAACGCTGGATGCGACACTCGATATTCGCTATGGCAAGGGTGAAAAACAGAAGATCGACGTGTTTCGGTGCGGTGACGTCGACGCCCCAACTCTGATCTATTTTCATGGTGGCTATTGGCAGCGGGGCGACAAGGCCATCTACAGCTTTATCGCCACACCATTCGTGGCTGATGGGGTCAATGTCGTGGTCATGGGCTATGATCTTTGTCCGGCGGTCACGATCACGCAAATTTCAGAACAGGCGCGCGAAGCGGTTGCCTATGTCTGGCACAACGCGGCCGAATTGGGTGTGAACCAGGACCGGATTACTGTGATGGGACATTCTGCCGGGGGGCACATCACACAAATGATGATGGCGACCGATTGGCCATCTTTTGATGCTAAACTTCCTACCGATTTGGTGAAAGCCGGGATCCCTGTCTCTCCCCTCAGCTATCTGGAACCTGTGCGTCTAACTGAGGCATTGAATGCGGGCATTCGCATGGATGCAGCAGAGGCGGAGGCGGAAAGCCCGATGACCAACCACCCTCCGCTGACCAATGCAGGGCAAATGGTCGTGGTCGGTGGGGCTGAAACGGATGAGTTTCACCGCCAAGCCCAGATGTATGTGGACAAATTCGCCACCGCTGCGCGGCAGGTCGAATTATATGTGGTGCCAAATGTGGACCACTTCGACGAGTTGAATGTACTGGTCGATCCAACCAGCCCGTTTTTCACCAAAACACGCGCCATTTTAGGATGATAAGGACAAGATATGACTGATGTGACCAGAGAGCTTGTTGACGCAATCGGGGACGCGTTCAATGCCAATGATATTGACGCTGTTATGGCGTTTTTTGCCGAAGACGCAATCTTCGATCATGCCGTTGGACCTGAGCCGCATGGCATCCGGTTTGAGGGCAGCGCGACCATTCGCACCGTGTTTGCGGGACTTTTTTCCAAAGTTGAAAACGTGCATTGGGAAACGCTTGATTGCCGCATCTCCGGCGACAAGGCGTTTTGTGAATATCGCCGGATCGCCAATCATATGGACGGCAGCACCGAGGAATATCTGAGCGTCGATATTCTGACCTTCAAGGATGGCCTGATCTCGCACAAGGACACCTATTATAAGCAGCGAACCGGCTGAGTGTGACTTGCCGGCCCAGGCGCGTATTTTGAGCGGTTCGGCTCGATCTGTGGTTGACCTTGAGGAAAAATAATTTACCTCTAGGAATATTGATCGAATCCCTTCTGGGGGTGAAAGCAGATCTGGGCAGGTGAATGAAAGACGTATCGGATACCCACGGCTACCTTGACGGAAAGGCCGTCGCGCAACGAATACTTGATGAGTGTCAGGCTGTTACCAAAGGCGTCGACAAGATGCCTCGGCTCGTGTCCGTATCTTTCGGCGAAAAGCCAGAAGTAGCGGTTTACATGCGCAACCAAGCTCGCGCCGCTGCCCGCGCCGGGATTGAGTTTCAATCGGTTGTCTGGTCCGAGGTGATGGCGCAGGACACAGCCAAGGCCGAGCTCCAAAAAATGAACGACGACGCGGATGTTCTGGGGATCATTTTGCAACGTCCGGTTCCCGAACATATCAATGTCCGGTCTCTTCAATCGGCGATCCATCCATTGAAGGATGTGGAGGGGATGAACCCGGCCTCTATCGGCAATATCGTCTATTCCGATGTTGCATTGGCCCCATGTACCGCTGCTGCCAGCGTCGAACTGATAAAGGCCGCAGGCGCGTCGTTAGAAGGCGCAGAGGTTGTGATGATCGGCCATTCGGAAATCGTGGGCAAACCGGCTGCGATGATGCTGATGGCTGAAGGGGCAACGGTGACGGTTTGTCATCACATGACGCGCTCCGTCTCGATGCATTCGCGGCGCGCGGATGTCGTGGTTGTGGCGATTGGCAAACCTGCCTTTATTGGTCCGGATATGATTAAGCCGGGGGCTGTGGTCATCGACATCGGCATCAATCAGATCACAGACCCTGACGGACAAACAAGGCTGGTTGGCGACGTGGACACTGATGCTGTCAAAAAGGTCGCCGGATGGATCACACCCGTGCCCGGCGGGGTAGGACCCGTCACGGTCGCTATTCTGATGCGCAATGCAGTCGTTGCCTATCAGCGCCAATTGGCAGCAGGTTGGGTGGAATAACGCCATGGGTCTGCGGCACACTGGCTTTTCCAGCGACCTGAGCATTGATGCCCCTGTCGCGCGCGCCAATGGCCAGCGATTGATCGAGCTTTTCGTGGCTCCGGCGTTTTCTGATCTAGAACTGGCTTCCGTGATCCACACGTTGTCTGCGGCCAATGACATTCTGGGAACCCAAACTTTCGAATGGACATTCGTGTCTGATACACCCGGTATTGTCGCTGGTGCATCGGGGATGATGGTGCAGGCGGACCCCGTCGCGTCCGATGTCGGGCATTGCGATTTTCTGGTTGTTGTCGGCGGGGCAAATGCGGTGGATGCCAAGTGGTTGCACCGGGTCCGTGCGATGCAACGTATGGCGCGCCCGGTGGTGCTGCTGTCGCACGCTGCGACGGCCTATATCAAGGCAACCAAAGCATCCTCGGGCAAGGTCACGACCCATTGGCGCGACATTGATCCGTTGACGGAAACCGGGTTTCATCCAAACCTTACGGCGCGCTTTTCGGAGGTTAGCGATGGCGTCATCACCGCAGCGGGGGCTGGAGCCACGTGCGAATTGGTCATCGGACTTATCGCGCCGCTTCTGAATCCGGCGCAGATCGCGGAGCTTGGCAATCATCTATTGTTGCAGACAATTCGGAAGTCGGATGCGGAACAGCCGCGCAAGATCGCAGACAACGAAGGGCTGTTTGATACACATGTCACCAAGGCCATCCGGCTGATGGAAGACACGATCTCTGATCCGATTTCACTTGCCAGCCTGACGCAGAAACTGGGGTTGTCTGATCGCCATCTAGGTCGGATTTTCCGGCAAGCGTTCGATGAGACCCCTGCGCGGTTTTACAAGCGGCTCAGAACCAAGCATGCGCGCAAGTTGATTGAAGAAACGCTGCTGCCACTGACCGAGATCGCGGTTGCGACAGGGTTTGATTCCTGCACGGCCCTTTCCAAGTCGATCAAAGCGGAATACGGACTTTCGCCGTCGAAAATGCGGACGCGTAAAACGATTGATCTGTTGCGGTTCAGCGCATCCTAAAGGGCCAGATACCCAATCGCGGCAAAGACCAGCAGAACACCCAACCATTGCCGGGCGGTCATCTTTTCCTTCAAGAAAAGCCATGCCAGAACGACCGTCAGAAGCCCAAACGTTGACGCGGCAACTGCGGCAAATTCCGGATTGTCCTGACCGCCTGCGATCATGACGGCCCCAAGCGCTGTTGCATCAAGGCACCCCATCATCGCCAAAACCGGGAGCTGGCCACGCTGGGGGATGAATTTCGACCGCAGCGCGATGGCAATTGCCAGAACAACCCCCAAAGCCGCAACGCGCGCGATGGCAATGGTGACCAATTCGTCCCCGCCTGCGGTTGCGATTTGTCCCAGCGCGAAGGTGATTGCAAAACAGGTGCCTGCCAAGACGGACCACAGAATTGCTTCGAGCGTATTCTGTTCAGACTTCTCTTCATCTGATGAGGCAGCAACGAAGCCTACGCCGCCGATGATCAGAAAGACGGCCCCCCATTGCAGGATCGATATGGGCTCTCCGTTGAAGACGGCCCAGCCAACAGACAAGGCTGGATAAGCTCCGATGATCGGAGCCACCAATCGAACCGGACCGATTGAAAAAGCTTTGAAATGGGCCGTTCCGGCAAATCCGAACATGACGCCGGACATAAGTGCAAATTTCGTCGCTTGCGGGTCTGGCCATTCGCCTTCGATCCAGAAAGCCAAAGGCACAACGATCAAGCAGCCTACGAACAATACAGTAAAAAACGCCGGCAGAATCCCGGTTCTGTGGGAGACGTAGCGCACACAGATATCGTGGACGCCCCAGCAAACAGCGGCGATTAAGCCCAGAGTAAGCGCGCCCATCAGCACCCCTGCCGGAATAAGGTCGGAAATTTCATTGCTGGGCATCCCTTCTCTTGCGGGACTCACTGCCCATTGATATTCTCACTGTTAAAGTTTTATTCCGCTCATGCAACATGAGCTTGGGAGGTACTTCCGCATGCTCGACGATCTGTATCCGAAGGTCCAGCCGGGTCCACCGCGTCCCAGCGAGATTATTCAGCCGCGTGTCTTCTCCATGCCGCCGGGCACGGAACGTTATGTGGTGAACGGATCCGGCGCGGTTTTGATCCCAATTGAGGCCGGCGACCAGATTACAGTGACAAATACCGAAGGCGGACAGATTGCCGAGATCGTAGCCGCCGATGGTAAGGGAAAGATTGACGCAGGCATTCTGGGCGCGTCGGCAAATGCGCCCGCTGCAGGATTGCGCGAACTGCTGACCGGCAGCGACCAATCCTTGCGCGGGATGCGTATGGGGCTAGATGCGCGCAAGATCGATTTGGCCGACGCGCAAGCGGTCCGGGTTTTTGACGCCCAGACACGTGCGGGGTCGGAGGAAGAGTTTCGTGCCCAACGCGACGGTGTCGTGATCATTGCGGCACCCGGTGACGCGATGGATTTTGAGGTTCAAAACACGACGACGCCGCTGACAGTCCTTGTCAAACGCGCGACGGTAAAGTCGCATGTGAAGTTTGAACTTCCCGATCCTCTGGCCGACCCCACGCAAGACATCCGCGTGCATACCCAAACGGCGGAAGCGTTCTTCGTGAAAGCCGGCGACTACATTCAGATTATCGATGTAGATGGTCGACAATGCACTGATTTTGAATGCTTTTCGGCGCGCAAATTGGATAAGGGTATCGAACATGCTCTGGACGTGACAACGACCCGCACATTGATGGGTCATGCCTACCCAATGCCCGGTCTGCATGCGAAATACTATGATCAGGAGATGTTGCCGCTGGTCGAGGTTGTGCAAGATACCTGTGGTCGCCATGACGCTTTTGCGCTGGCCTGTTCGGCGAAATACTACGACGATATCGGCTATCCCGGGCACAAAAACTGTTCTGAAAATTTCAACCTCGCCTTGATGAAATACGATGTCGGTGCGCGTCCCGGTTGGATGGCGATCAACTTCTTTTTCAACACGTTCCTTGATGAACACGGGGTGATGTATTCGGACGAGCCTTGGTCGCGTCCCGGTGACTACGTATTGCTGCGTGCGCTGACCGACATTGTCTGTGTGTCATCTGCTTGTCCTGACGACACCACAGCGGCCAATGGCTGGAACCCGACAGATATCCATGTCCGCACCTATAGCGGCAAAGAAACTTTCCAACGCTCGGTCGCGTACCGGCCCACTCCAGATGCGGAACCCAAGATGACCAAGCAGACCGGCTTTCACGACAGCTTCGCCAAGCACACGCGCAATTTCATTGAATATAACGGCTATTGGCTGGCCAATTGCTTTGCCGAAGCGGGACCGATCGAGGAATATCATGCCTGCCGCGAACAGTCGGTGATCATGGATCTAAGCCCGCTTCGGAAGTTCGAAATTACCGGTCCAGATGCCGAAGCGCTTTGCCAATACGTCTTTACCCGCAATATGAAAACGCTGGCCGTGGGGGGCGTCGTCTATACGGCGATGTGTTACGAGCATGGCGGCATGATCGATGACGGGACGGTTTTCCGGCTTGGCAAAGACAATTTCCGTTGGATCGGTGGCAATGACTACGGTGGTGAATGGATCCGCGAGCAGGCCGAGAAGCTTGGCTTGAAAGTGCTTGTCCGGTCTTCGACAGATCAGTTGCACAATGTTGCGGTGCAGGGGCCAGAAAGCCGGGACCTGTTGCGTAAGATCACCTGGACCGCGCCGCATAACCCTGAGTTTGATCAACTCGGCTGGTTCCGCCACACGCCTGCGCGCCTCCACAATGAAAGCGGGACGCCGTTCGTGTTGTCGCGCACGGGCTACACGGGCGAGTTGGGCTACGAAGTGATGTGCCACCCGAAAGACTGCACCGAGATTTTCGACGCGATCTGGGAGGCTGGCAAAGATCATGGCCTGCGCCCAATGGGCTTGGAAGCGCTTGATCTGGTCCGGATCGAGGCGGGCCTGATTTTTGCAGGCTATGACTTTTCCGATCAGACCGACCCGTTTGAAGCCGGTATTGGCTTTACGGTTCCATTGAAAACGAAGCCGGACGATTTCATTGGCCGCGACGCGTTGATCCGGCGCAAGGAAAACCCGCAACGCAAACTGGTGGGGTTGGACGTCGACAGCAATGTCGATGTTGGTCACGGCGATTGCGTTCATATTGGACGTGCGCAAATCGGCGAGGTTACTTCCGCCATGCGGTCGCCGCTTCTGGGGAAAAACATTGCAATGGCGCGAGTCGATGTCGCCCATGCAGAACCCGGAACCGTTCTGGAGATTGGCAAGCTGGACGGCCATCAAAAACGCTTACCGGCAACGATCCGGACAGACCTTGCAGCCTTTGATCCGAAGAAGGAAAGACCGCGCTCATGACCCAATCCGTGCTTGACCAGATCGGCGGCGAAGACGCCTTGCGCGACCTGGTGGAGCATTTCTATGATCTGGTAGAAACGCTACCGGAAGGCAGGCAAATCCTGTCTCTGCATTTGCAAAACCACGGGCTTGCGCACACACGTGTCGAGCAGTTTAACTTTCTGTCTGGCTTCATGGGCGGGCAGCAATATTATATGGAAAAACATAGGCATATGAACGTCAAAGAAATTCATGCTCATGTGCCTATTCATCCTGAAGATGCCGAAAATTGGCTGAAGATCATGGACAAGACCCTCAGTGATCTGAACCATGCAGGCAGCCATATCGACCGTCTACGTGCGACGCTGCGCCGGGTGGCTATGATCTTGGTGAACAATGGTGAGGTTCAGGGCGCATGAAACGAAGAACAGTACTTGTCGCGGCCCTAGCAGTTCTCACGGTGCCGGCAATGGCACAATCCGTCAAACTTAAAGCCCATGAGATTGACGCGCTCTTGTCGGGAAATACGGCGGTCGGAACTTGGGAGGGCGCGCCCTATCGTCAGTTTTTTGCCAGCGACGGGTCAACGATCTATGCGCAGGAGGGCAGTCGCTCCACCTTGGGTGAATGGCGGATCGACACGGAGCGGGACGAATATCAGTCGATCTGGCCGCGCGACGTGGATTGGGAAGGGTGGTTCGTGATGGAATATGCGGGGACGTATTTCTGGGTGTCCAAGAAGACGCCGCCGACACCTTTCGAAGTTCTTGAGGGGGAGCAGTTGGTCGCCCGATGAGGGTTCTTGTGTTCTCCCTGATGGCTTTCGCCAGTCCGGTAATGGGCGACACATTCTGCCAGCAATTGCGCGATGTTTTTGACGCGTCACGCACCATGTCGCTGCCCAGCAGCGCTGATACGCAGGTGACATGTTCAACCTCGCTTGCGCTATCTGGGGAAACCTCGGTGAATTGTGCCTGGCCGTTTGACTACCGCGCCCCGGACGCCGCCCGCGCGTTTGAGGCGCTTGTGGCTTCCGTCGCAAGTTGTCTTGAGGTGGACACAAGCGTTCTGGATCAAGATGTGAACCATCCCGACTTTTATGATTTACGAATTTTCAATGCTCCGATTGGCGAGGTCGGTGTTTCGTTGAAAGACAAGGGCGGTTTGCAGGAAACCTATGTTTTCTTGCGTGCAACGCCTGCCAAATAGCCGAAAACCGACGTCGCAAACCGGGTAGACCTCTTTGTCCTGCGCAACTGATTGTTGCGGAAGGAGGGTTGATCCAGATGACTAGCGCACCGAAACGTCGTGGCAGAAAAGCACGGTTGAGCGTGTCTGAAACGCGTGCCAGCCCCGCGAAAATGCGCCGCCTGATCCCGCCTTACGCGCCGTTTCCCGACAAAGATATCGACGCGCTGGAAGCCCAGGCCGATTGGCTTTTGTCTGAGATTGGTATCGATTTTCGTGATGACCCCGAAACCTTGGAACTGTTGCACGGTGCAGGGGCCAAAGTTACGGATGAACGCGTCAGGTTCCCATCCGGACTTGCCCAGGACCTTTGCAAAACCGCCCCCGCGCAGTTTGATCTTCATGCGCGCAACCTAAGCAAAACTGTCACGCTTGGGGGCGATCACATCGTCTTTATGCCTGGCTATGGCTCCCCTTTTGTGACTGATCTCGCGAAAGGTCGCCGCTACGCGGTTTTGGAGGATTTTGAGAATTTCGTCCGCTTGGCCTATCTGTCGCCTTACCTGCACCACTCCGGCGGGACTGTCGTAGAACCGACGGATATCCCCGTATCCAAGCGTCACCTTGATATGGTCCGCGCGCATCTCACGCTTAGCGACAAACCGTTTATGGGGGCCGTCACGGAACCGCACCGCGCCAAAGACAGTTTGGAAATGGCGCGCATCGTCTTTGGTGCGCAGATGGACACGGCTGCTGTCATTCAGGCAAATATCAATGTGAATTCGCCGATGGTTTATGACGCAACGATGACGGGCGCCTTGAAGGTTTACGCGCAGGCCGGTCAATGCGTCTGCATTTCGCCTGCAATCTTCGGCGGGGCGATGGGACCGGTGACACCTGCAGCAATTGCCGCGCAAACCCATGCTGAAATTCTGGCAGGCATCGCGCTAGTACAAATCCTGCGCCCCGGCTGCCCGGTCGTCTATGGCAGCTTTCACAACACAATGAACCTGAAATCAGGCGCACTCACTTTCGGCACACCAGAAGCCAGTTTGGCCATTTTTGCGCTTGGCCAGCTTGCCCGTCGCTTGGACGTCCCGTTTCGATCCGGTGGCGGTCAGATCACAGGGGCGAATGCCGCAGATGGGCAGGCAATGGCGGAAAGCGTCGCGGCAATGTGTGCCACAGTTTTGTCCGGCTCGCATCAAGTCTGGCACGCGGCAGGCTGGCTGGAGGGCGGGCTGACAATGGGGTACGAGAAATTCGTCATGGATTTGGACGCCTGCGGGGCCGTCCTGAAGATGCTCGGCGGTATGGCCGTGTCCGAAGCAACCCTGTCGAAGCCATCTTATAGCCAGGCTGGCCCGGGAGAAAACTTCCTGTCGACAGAGCACACGATCGCAAATTTCATGGACGCCAATTACGCGCCCGCCATTGCCGAGCCTGGGCCTTACGAAACTTGGTCAGAAACCGGCAGCCACACCTCCGAGCAACGTGCAAATCGCCTGTGGCAGGAAATGCTGGAGGCCTACACGCCGCCCGAAATGGACGAAACAGTCAGATCAGATCTTGACCGTTTCGTCGCAGATCGCAAACTGCAGTTGACGGATGAGTGGTACTGATACCTGCCGTCAATTTTGCAGATAGACCTCTAGACTGTCATCCAGCGCGTCTTTCCAGGGCGTGTGATGAACCGGGGCCATCGTTCCTGTCATGACTGACTTGTAGCTGTTGTTGCGGAAGGTCATGATGCCTTGCTTCTTGTGGCCCTTCCATTCCTTGAAGGCCATGCACGCGCCTTCGACATCAAAGCTCGGGTAGTCGGTTTCGGCAATCAGCTCCTTGATATAGTCGCCCTGGTACCAGATCGCGTCGTAGTCATCTTCACCCGCATCCTCGCGTGCAATACGGTTCAGAATATCGGCATCCATTTCGGTCTTTGACGGCATTGCAATCTTGCCCATGATCGCGTCGCGCACCCACCAGGCTTGCGCATCGAACATGTTGAACGTGAACCACTGGTCTTGCATTCCGAGGTAGAACAGCGCCGGGTTATGAACCCAAGCCACACCCTTATACAGATCTGCCGTGGCCAACCTATTTGCCGTTTTCAACCGCAGTTCTTCAGCCATGAAAGGGAAGTGATGCTGATAGCCAGTGCACAGCAAAACCGCATCAACATGCTTGCTTGTTCCGTCCTTGAAATGGGCCGTGTTGCCATCAACTTTGGTCAACAGCGGAACTTCTTCCCAATTATCGGGCCAGTCATAGCCCATCGCCGCGGTCCGGTGCGACACGGTGATCGATTTGGCTCCGTATTTCCAGCACTGCGATCCAATATCTTCGGCGGAATAGCTGGTGCCAACAATCAGGATGTCCTGATCTTTGAATTCCAGTGCGTCGCGGAAGTCATGGGCGTGCAGCACGCGGCCTTTGAAGCTTTCGAACCCTTCAAATTCTGGGACATTCGGTGTGGAGAAGTGACCGGATGCACAAATCACATGATCAAATTCTTCGGTATATTCCCGATCATTCGGCAGGTCCTTGACCGTTACCGAGAACACCCCGTCTTCAAATTCAACACGGCGCACGACAGTTTCGAACCTGATCCAATCCCGCACGCCGGCCTTTTTGACGCGGCCCTCGATATAGTCAAACAGGACCGCCCGCGGCGGATAGGACGCAATCTGTTTTCCAAAGTGTTCCTCAAAGGAATAATCTGCAAATTCAAGGCCTTCTTTCGGTCCATTTGACCACAAGTACCGATACATGGAGCCGTGAACCGGCTCGCCATATTGATCGACACCGGTCCGCCAGGTGTAATTCCACAAGCCGCCCCAATTGGATTGTTTTTCAAAACAAACGATCTCTGGGATGGCTTCGCCGTTTTCCTTGGCAGATTGAAAAGCCCGCAATTGTGCCAGCCCAGATGGCCCGGCTCCGATAATGGCAATACGTTTGGTCATAAAGCGCTCCGGTGGTTTTGTGTTGAAAGGGCAGGTGCCTCCGGCGGGAGGTATTTTAGCAAGGAGAATGCGGGGTGATTTCGCTTCCTCTTGCCAAAAATACCTAATCCCAACCGGGCAACTGCTTGGTCGTTTGGACTAGATGTCCAGCGTGTTGTCTCTTTCCCATTGCGAGAAATACGATGTGAAGTCGTTCCATTCCTGCTGTTTCATTTTCAGGTAAGCGGCCGAGAATTCGTCCCCCATCGCTGATTTTAGGTCCTTGTCTTTGTCATAGGCGCGCATCGCGTCGAGCATGTTTAGCGGCAATTTTGGTGCGCCGCGTACCTTGTGGCCTTCGGCGTACATATCGATGTCATGACGTTTGCCGGGATCGGCTTTGCTGCGCACCCCGGAAAGACCGGCCGCAATGATAACAGCCTGCAGCAGGTAGGGGTTTGCCGCGCCATCTGGCAGCCGCAATTCGAACCGGCCGGGGCCGGGGACTCGGACCATATGTGTGCGGTTGTTGCCGGTCCATGTCACGGTATTTGGGGCCCAAGTCGCACCTGACATTGTCCGGGGCGCATTGATGCGCTTGTAGCTGTTCACCGTTGGGTTCGTGATCGCAGCCAGCGCGGACGCGTGTTTCATGATGCCGCCCAGGAAATGCCGGCCTTTTTCCGACAGGCCCAGTTCTGCCGTTTGGGAGCTGTCATTGGGCTCCATCGCGAAGACATTGGTTTTTGCAGCACTTCCCGCCGCATCCCAGACCGAGATATGGGCGTGGCAGCCATTGCCGGTCAGACCTTCGACGGGTTTTGGCATGAACGTGGCGCGGTAGCCGTGCTTTTCAGCAACGCATTTGGCCATGAACTTGAAGAAGGAATGCTTATCGGCTGTGGCCAGCGCATCGTCAAAATCCCAGTTCATTTCCCACTGACCGTTGGCGTCCTCGTGGTCGTTTTGATACGGGTTCCAGCCCAGCTCCAACATGTGATCCGAGATTTCGCGGATCACATCAAGGCGGCGCATGAAGGCTTGCTGATCGTAGCAGGGTTTGGCGGCGGTATCATATTCATCACTGATCTGATCGCCCGCCGGGGTCAGCAAGAAGAATTCGGCTTCGATGCCGGTTTTGACATGCATCCCTTCGGCGGCAGCTTCGGCGATGAGCTTGCGCAAGACATTGCGTGGGGCTTGGGCGACGTCTTCGCCTTCCATCACGCAATTGCCTGGAACCCAGGCGATCTCCTTGTTCCAAGGTAGAATGATCACCGCTTCGGGATCCGGAACAGCCAGCATGTCTGGATGGGCCGGGGTCAGATCGAGCCATGTGGCAAATCCTGCAAAGCCCGCGCCATCTTCCTGCATATCCGCGATTGCACGCGCCGGAACCAGTTTGGCGCGTTGACCGCCGAACAGATCGGTGAAGGAAATCATGAAGTATTTGACGCCATTGTCCTTGGCGAATTTTGCAAGATCAGTTGCCATTGTCGTTTATCCCTGTTGGTCTTTTGTAGTAAGGGCGCGTGCCATGGTGGCCGCGCCCTATGTTTTTTAGAATGAGGTGTTGGGTTTGCCGGGGTACCAGTCAGTGCCAGCCAGCGGAACTTGAGCCATTGCTGCGGCCTCCATTGTCAATGCGACAAGGTCTTCGGGTTCAAGATTGTGCATATGGTTCTTGCCGCAGGCACGCGCGATTGTTTGGGCCTCAAGGGTCAGCACCTTGAGGTAGTTTTTCAATCGGCGTCCACCCTCAACCGGATCAAATCGTTTCATCAGGTCAGGATCCTGGGTTGTGATCCCGGCCGGGTCCTGACCTTCATGCCAGTCATCATAGGCCCCTGCGGTTGTGCCAAGTGCGTTATACTCCGCCTCCCATTTCGGGTCGTTGTCCCCCAATGCGATCAATGCGGCGGTGCCGATGGCAACAGCATCCGCACCAAGCGCCATCGCTTTGGCCACATCTGCGCCGTTACGGATGCCGCCCGAGACGATCAGTTGAACTTCGCGGTGCATACCAAGGTCCTGCAGCGCTTTTACGGCGGGCCGGATACAGGCCAGCGTCGGTTGGCCGACATGTTCGATGAACACATCCTGCGTCGCAGCGGTGCCGCCTTGCATACCGTCCAGCACAACAACATCAGCGCCCGCTTTCACGGCGAGCGTTGTGTCAAAATAGGGCCGCGCACCTGCGACCTTTACGTAAATCGGGACTTTCCAGCCGGTGATTTCGCGCAGCTCAAGGATCTTGATCTCAAGATCATCGGGGCCGGTCCAATCCGGGTGACGGCAAGACGAGCGTTGGTCGATCCCTTTGGGAAGATTGCGCATTTCAGCGACACGGTCAGAGATTTTCTGACCCAGCAGCATGCCGCCGCCGCCTGGTTTCGCGCCTTGGCCGACAACGATCTCGATCGCGTCGGCTTTGCGCAGGTCATCAGGGTTCATCCCGTAGCGTGACGGCAGATACTGATAGACCAGCTTGCTAGAATGTCCGCGCTCTTCTGGTGTCATGCCGCCGTCGCCGGTGGTGGTCGACGTGCCAGCAGCGCTTGCACCACGGCCCAACGCTTCTTTTGCGGGGCCAGACAATGCGCCGAAGCTCATGCCTGCAATGGTGATCGGAATATCCAGCTTGATCGGGTTGGTGGCGTGGCGGCCGCCAAGCGTGACGTCCGTGCCGCATTTTTCGCGGTAACCTTCCAGCGGATAACGCGAGATTGACGCGCCCAGAAACAGCAGGTCGTCAAAATGCGGAACTTTGCGTTTTGCTCCGCCACCGCGAATGTCATAGATGCCAGTGGCCGCAGCCCGGCGGATGTCGCTGTTGGCGTCTTGGGTAAACGTCGCTGATTGGCGCGGCGTTGTGTGCGGGATGCCCCGTGCGTCATGATCTTTCATCGGGTCTTCCTTAATAGGCCGCAGCGTTGTCGACGTCGAAATTATACAAGTTTCGGGCAGAACCGTAGCGTTTAAATTCGGACGCTTTGGCATCACACCCGCCGCGCTCCAGAAGTTCTTCCAGAATCGCGATATGTTCGGGGCGCATTTCTTTCTCGATGCAGTCAGCGCCAAGGGATTTGACCGATCCGCGGACAAAGAAACGTGCCTCGTAGCAGCTGTCACCCAAAGCGTCGCCTGCGTCACCACACACAACGATATTGCCTGATTGCGCCATGAAGGCGGACATATGGCCGATGTTGCCATGCACGATAATATCGATGCCTTTCATCGAAATGCCGCAGCGGGAGGACGCATTGCCTTTGATGATCAACGTACCGCCATGGCCCGTCGCGCCCGCATATTGCGACGCATCGCCTTCAACGATCACAGTCCCCGACATCATGTTTTCGGCTGTACCCGGTCCTGCAGATCCATGCACATGGACGGTCGCCTGCTTGTTCATACCAGCGCAATAGTACCCGGTGGAGCCTTTGACGTTTACCTCTATCGGCGCGTCCAGACCCACGGCGATTGCGTGGCTTCCCTTGGGATTGATGATCTCCCATTGGGTTTGATTGGTGTTTTCCGCCTGTGCATGCAGGGTGGAATTCAAAGCGCGCAGTCCTTGCGCTTCCAGATCGAATGTTTGCATTTAAGCGGCTTTCTCTTGCGCAGTCGGAGCGGCGTTGTGGCTCCAGAAATAGACGGTTGCAGGCTCGGGTTCCCAGACGCGGGCGTCTTCGATGCCCGGAAGGTTTACCAGCGCTCGATATTCCGAACCGAAGGCCACATATTGATCAGTTTCAGCCATAACAGCGGGTTTGCAGGCAATCGGATCGCGCACAACGCCGAACCCGTCCTTGGTGCCGACGAGGAAGGTAAAGAACCCATCCAGATCATCAAGCGAGCTTTGCAGCGCTTCGCCCAATGTCGAGCCGGTTTGCATTTTCCATGTCAGATAAGCCGCGCCAACTTCGGTGTCATTCTCTGTCTCAATGTGAACGCCGAGCCGACGCAATTTGCGGCGCAAAGAGTTGTGGTTCGACAGTGATCCGTTGTGAACCAGGCACTGATCGGCGCCAGTATTGAACGGATGTGCACCCATTGTTGTGACCGCCGACTCAGTTGCCATGCGGGTGTGACCGATTCCATGAGAACCGCTCATTTTTCGCACGTCAAAGCGTTCTGCCACTTTCTTGGGCAGTCCGACCTCTTTATAGATCTCCAGCGTTTCACCGTAGCTCATGACGCGCACATCTGGCCGGATTTCGGCAAGTGCGGCCCGCGCAGCGGCCACTTGATCGGCCTGAATATCCAACACGGCATGGGTGTCTTTCACACGCATTGCGACCTTGCCCGCGATCTTCTTTTGCAGCTCACTATCAAGCTTTGCGAAGTCACTTTCGGGGGTGTCAGACTGCACCGTCAATTTCGTGTTACCCGCTGTTTCGTCACCATAAATTGCGATCCCGGCACTGTCTGGGCCGCGATCTGTCATAGTGATCAGCATGTCTGTCAGCATGTTCCCCAATTGAGGCTCAAGCGATTTGTCTTTCAAGAAAAGTCCGACGATCCCGCACATGGCCGGGGCCCTCCTAAAGGTGATAAAAATTCCGACTCAAACGCTAGCACCGAAAATTCAAACGCTCAACCCGTGGGAAACTAATTTTCACCTAAGTTAAAAAAGGAGTGGCCAGAACGGTCAAGTCGTGCTTCATTTTCGTTAGCATCGCGCGAACGATTTTATCGGAAGATAGACGGTGCAGTGAAAACCAACAGAATACACGGGGGTTCATCGTGGAAGAACAAATCGCAGAGCTTGTCGCCAAAGTGGCCGAGCTAGAGGCGGCAGGGGGTGGTGCGAAAGTCACCAACACCATGTTTGCCGAAACATTTTATTATCTAACAATCCCGCTGATGATTATCATCCATGCGGGCTTCTTGGCCTACGAGATGGGCGCGTCGCGGATGAAGAATGTGCTGTCTTCCGGCGTGAAGAACATTCTGGCCTTCGCCTTTATGATCCCAACCTTCTACTTCTTTGGATGGTGGGTCTACTGGGGGTTCCCAACAGGGATCCCGGGCGCACCTGGACCTGCGGGTATCTCGGGCATTGAATATGCCAACGCGATTGCCTGGGGTTGGGGCGAGAGTGCTCAATATATGGGTCCAAACATCGCAGATCAGGCCTCCGGTGTCTTCTTTGGCGCGTTTGCACTGTTCGCTGCAACCACGGCATCGATCATGTCCGGCGCGGTGATTGAGCGTATCCAGACTGTGGGTTTCGTGATTCTGGCGATTGTGCTTGGGTCTTTTGCCTGGGTCGTGGCCGCCGCTTGGGGCTGGCATGCAGATGGTTGGATGGTCACACAATGGGGTGTGCATGACTTCGGTGCAGCGGGCCTTGTGCACGCGGTCGCTGGCTTCTTCGCCCTTGGTGTTCTGATCAACCTTGGACCACGGATCGGCAAGTTCAACGCAGATGGAACCGCCAATGATATCAAGGGTCACAACATGCCTATGACAGTTGTCGGCCTGATGTTCATCATCGTCGGTTTCTGGGGCTTCTTGATGGCCTGTGTGATCGTTCCGGGTGAAGCCTGGAGCTGGTTTGGTGACAAACCTGCGACAATCTACGGCACGCCAATTACGTTGTCGGCGCTGTCCTTCAATATTCTGATGGCGATTGCAGGTGGTATCATCGGTGCTTGGATCATGACCAAGGATCCGTTCTGGATGATGTCCGGCGCGCTTGCGGGGATCATCTCGGCCGCTTCTGGTCTGGATATCTACTTCCCGGCTCTGACGTTCATCATTGCCTTCTCGGCAGGTGTCATTCTGAAACCATGTGCGAATTGGCTTGAGAACCGCGGCATCGATGATGCGGTGGGTGCGGTAACAGTCCACGGCACGATCGGCCTTTACGGTGTGATCATGCTGGGTGTGTTCGCAACCGGCTATCCTTCCTTGCAAGGTGCGGCAGGCGAAGCTCCGACAATCAGCCTTATCGGCCAGATTGTGGGCGCGGTGGTCTTCTTCCTTCTGGGATTTGTACCGGGCTACGTGGTCTCGCTTGTTCTCAAAGGTATGGGAATGTTGCGCGTGCCAGAAGGCGCAGAGCTTGCCGGTATGGATACCGTCAAAGTACCAGCTCAGGGCTACCCCGAAGGCATCCCAGCCTCGGCAGCGCCTGCTGAATAACGATAGGAAAAGGAGAGAACCATGGGTTTTCCATATGATGAAGCAAGCTGGTCGGTCGTTGATGGCGCGATGTTCATGGGGTGGGGGTCGGCTGCGCCGGGTTTCTACACCCTGATCGCCGCGGTGATCTGCGCAGCGGTTCTTGTGATCGGCAACGCGTCCGAGAAAAAGAAAGCAAAGCGCTTCGATAAGTAAGCAATCTAAGCCAGGAAAGGGCCGCTCATTCGGGCGGCCCTTTTTTTTATCGGGTAAAACTTGCCTGACAGGAAAATAATTTGCCTCACGTTCTTGCTTTTTGATAGCGTGTGAGGCTGAATGAAGTGAACAAAAGACTCAGACAACGGGGGAATAATCATGGCCATTCTTTGGAGACATTCCGCACTTGCCGGTAGGCACGCAGAAATTGGCGGCGAATTGGAAGACTGGAACGGGATGGGAACCGCTTGGTTCTATGATGACACCCCGGAACGGGCCAAGGCAGATTATGAGGCGATCCGCACGAAAGCGGGCCTTATGGATGTATCGGGTCTCAAGAAAGTCCACGTGGTCGGCGCGGATGCGGCTTATGTTATCGACCGTGTCACGACACGAAACGTCGAAAAGATTGCACCGGGTCGGTCGACTTATGCGTCGATCCTGAACTCCGAAGGGAAGTTCGTCGACGACTGCATTATCTACCACCTCGCAGTGAATTCCTGGATGGTTGTGCACGGCACAGGCACAGGGATGGAGCAATTGTCGACAGTTGCGGCTTCGAAAAATTGCGCGGTTCTGTTTGACGACGATCTGCATGACATGTCGCTGCAAGGTCCGAACGCGGTCGAAATTCTGGCCAAGGACATCGATGGTATTCGCGATCTGGCCTATTTCGGTCTGATGCAAACGCGGCTTTATGGTCGCGATGTGATGATCTCGCGCACGGGCTACACTGGTGAGCGGGGCTATGAGATTTTCTGCGCGCGCAAGGATGCGGTTCATATCTGGGACAACATTCTGGAGAAGGGCAAAGACCTCGGCGTACGGCCGACGCAATTCTCCACGCTCGATATGTTGCGGATCGAAAGCTACTTGCTGTTCTATCCTGGCGACAATTCGGAAACCTTCCCGTTCGAGAACGAAACCTGCGGCGACACGCTTTGGGAGCTTGGGCTGGAATTCACCGTCTCGCCCGGCAAAGAGGGCTTCATCGGCGCGGAGAACCACTACGCCTCCGAGGGCAAGGAACGCTTCAAGATCTACGGCGTGCAGCTGTCCGACAGCATGGATCAGATGGAGATGTATGCCCGCGTCCTGCATGACGGCAAGGATGTTGGCGTGATCACCTATGGTCTGTCGTCTGAGCTGAACAACTATTCCGTGGCGATTGCGCGGCTTGATCCGTCTGTGGCGAAAGCGGGCACCAAGCTTGTGGTCAAACAGCCCGACGGCACCGAGCTGGCGGCAACCGCAGAAGAGATGCCCTTCTACGACAAAGACAAAAAGATCCGCGCCGCGAAGGGGTAAGGGTTGGGGCGCGCATCGCAAGATGCGCGCCTTTTCGCATTCAAGAGGACACCGATGTCGAAATTTGAATTTCCGCCTTCCATCAAAAGCCGTCCGGTTTACGGCACTTTGGAAGCGCGTCCGGGCAAGCACCATTTGATGATCGCAGATGCGGAAGGCGCTGAAGCGATCCTGGGGATCGCGACGCCCGAGTTGATGGCAAACACGCATATTATCTACATCCCGCGCGGCACGGACTATGCCGATAAATTACGGGCGTTAAACCCGGCCCAATTCTACGAAGGTCCAACCTACGCGGCCTCAGTCACGCGCATTCAGCGTGTGTTGCAGGACGCGCATATGGGTTTGCAGATTTATCTGACGGGAACGGAAGGCTTGATGGGTCAGGCGCAGAACGAAGCGATGCAAGCGGGCTATCCGTTCTCTGCCATCCAGACCGAACATCGCGGATCGACCGCGCGGCGTATGCAATGCGTTCACTGCAAGGGCATAACCGAAGACGTGGAGATTGACCCGTTCGTCTGTTCGCATTGCGGGTTGAACCTGTTTGTCCGCGATCACTATTCCCGCCGTCTGGCCGCCTATCAGGGCGTGTGTATTGATGCGGAGGACCCCGGAAACGTGCCACCATCCAAGGGGATTTACGAATGAGTGCTGCGCCGCAAAAAGCCAAACCCGGTGCCGAGAAGATCGAGGTTACCGTCAGCGCGGTTGTTCCGCTTAATGATCTGGTGACCCGGTTCGAATTCAGCCGCCGTGACGGCGCTGATTTTCCACCGTTTTCGGGCGGTGCACATACGGTCGTTTCCATGGAAGATAACGGCCGGACACGCCTGAACCCGTATTCGTTGATGTCTGATCCCAATGACCTGTCGACCTACGCAATTTCCGTGCGGCGCGATGACGAAGGCCGGGGTGGCTCGCTTTTTATGCACCGCAACGTCAAGCAGGGCGATGCGATGACGATCACCTATCCGGTGAACCTGTTTTCGCTGGACCTGCGCGCCAAGAAGCACATCTTTTTCGCGGGCGGCATTGGCATCACACCGTTCATGGCGATGATCGCGCAGCTTGAAAAAACCAATGGAAATTGGGAACTGCACTACGCGTGTCGAACTGAAAGCCTTGGTAGCTATGTCGATGTTTTGACGTATAAATATCCGGGCAAAGTGCATGTCTACTACGACGATCAGAACGAAGCGATTGCGTTGGAAAGCCTATTGGACGGGCAGCCATTGGGCACAAACGCTTATGTATGTGGTCCCAAAGGCATGATCGATTGGGTGCATGCAACAGCGTCAGCTGCCGGATGGCCCGATGCCAATGTGCATTCCGAGGAATTTTTGGCCCCGCAGCCCGGAAAGCCCTTTGAGGTCCGCCTTTGCAAATCCGACAAGACCATCACCGTCGGCGAACATGAAAGTCTGCTGGAAGCGATTGAGCGGGCAGGGGTCGAAGCGCCATTTCTGTGTCGTGGCGGGTCCTGCGGTCAGTGCGAGACGGATGTCGTCTCAAGCGTCGGGGAGTTCGTGCATCGTGATCACTGGTTGGATGACGACGAACACGCCTCGGGCAAGAAAATCATGCCTTGTGTCAGCCGCTTTGTTGGCAAGTATCTGGAGTTAGACCGATGACCATTCAATTCAACGATGAAACCTTCCGCGACGACTACACGTTCCGCAATTCCGACTGGGCGATCAAACGCTTCCCGTTTCCGTTTCATGAAGACAGCTACATGTATGCGGTCAATATGGAGCAGCATCGCGGGGGCCCCGAAGGATCAGTCTATGAAAAGCGGTTTGATGTGGATGAGCATTACGTGGCCGAAATGCGCGACCGGGCGATGGTGTTGGCGGATGATCCGCTGCGCTGCCAGTCACTGCCGCATATGACGCTGGCGGGATGGGACCTGCTGGAGCTGATCATGGTCTCCAAATCAGAAGACTACCCTGACTTGTTCGAGCTGCACCGCGACGGTGACAAGTGGCGCTGGATCAACAAGCCTTTGGGAATTGATGACAGCTTCACCTTTATGGATGAAACAACGCTGCCTTACGGTCCGATGGAATACATTACCCGCCAGACCCAGGGCGATTTTTGCGTGTTGGATCAACGCGAAGACAACTTGTGGATGGATGCTGGCATCGTTACCACGCAAGCCGATTGGTCGCTTGATTTTGACATCGGGATGAACTTCTTTGAATGGCACGCTCCGGTGCCGTTGGCGCATGAAAAAGGTATCTTTGTCAGGGCGTTGAAGTTTCTTCTTAACATTCAGCAAGGGGCGCCTGCGCGCCGATTGAACTGGACGATGACCGTCAATCCGCTGCTGGATACCAGCCCTGAGAATTACCACAAATGGGGCGTTCAGAAGACAACGCTGACACCGGAAAATATCGGCCAAAAGCAGCATTTGCGAGTGGAACTGCAGTCGTTCTTCCGCTTGCCGCGGTCAAACGCGTTGGTCTTTCCGATCCGGTGCTACCTGTGCTGTTTCGATGATCTGATGACGATGCCAAAATGGGGCCGTCGTCTGCATCGCGTGATCCGGGACCTTCCCGAAGAACTGGCGACGTATAAAGGGTTTATCGACAATCGGCCGATGATGCTCGACTACTTGTCAAAATATGATGACGGGCTGCCGACATCCCCGGGCGTCTTTCCGGACCTGGAAACGGAGCCGCCCTTGAAGACCTGACGCGGTTTGCAGTTAACCGGATATATAGACAATACGCATAGTTAACAGCGAAACTTCAACTGAGGTACGCGCGTGCTAAGTGTATTTGAGAGCATATTTTCCACCATCCCTGCATTTGCTTATCGGTGTCGCAACGACAAGACTTACACGATGGAGTTCATGGAAGGCGCCGTGACGGAGCTGACGGGCTACGGTGTGGACGATATTCTTGGCAATTCAAAAGTGTCTTATGTTGGTCTGACCCATCTGGATGATGTCGACCGGGTCTTTGCAGATGTCGATGCCGCTATTGAAGCGCGAAAACCGTGGGATGTCGCCTACCGGCTGACAAGTTCTGCGGGCGATCTGGTCCATGTGCGCGAACGCGGGTGCGCGGTCTACAAAGATGGGGAGTTGGCTTACTTGCAAGGGCTTGTGGTCGGGGCGGAACAGGAACAGCTGTTGCAAGACCAGATGAAGGCGCACCTGCAGAAAAGCGAAGCAAAGAACAAAGAAATCCTGGACCTGATCGGGCAGATCACAGCGTCTTTGAAGCAGTTGAACATGTTGTCGATCAACGCGCGGATAGAAGCGGCGCGAAGCGGTCAGGCCGGGCTGGGCTTTGCGGTGGTTGCAGACGAAATCAAAGCGCTGTCAGACCAGAACAGCAATTGGGCCAACGTGATTGCCACGTCGCTGAAATCCGATGCTGCTTAGCGTCAGGCGTTCTGCGGATAGCTGATGATCGACAAGTAGCGCGCCGGTAATTTGACAAGCTTCTCTGGCCCGTGCGGGGCATCGGCATCAAAGAACAATGTGTCTTCGGGCTTCAGCGAATAAATCTCATCGCCATGGCGATAGTCGACTTCGCCTTCCAGCATATAAATCGTCTCAATGCCGCCATGCTGAAAGGTTTGAAAAACATCTGATGTGTCGGTCAGCGTGATCAAATAGGGCTCCACGATCACCCCTGATGCGTTTGAGCCGATATGTCCAAGCAGGTTGTATTGGTGATTTGCACGGGTTCCTTCCCGGTCGGTTTCGACGCCTTCACCGGACTTCGTATGCACCGCTTGACGCGTTTCTTCGAACCGTCGGAAAAATCCCGTCAGGGGTACCGAAAGCGCGTTGGCCAGTGTTTGCAATGTCGTCAGCGACGGGGAGGTGTTGCCGTTTTCGATCTTCGACAGCATTCCGATTGAAAGGCCAGTAATTTTCGAAAGCTCCGCAACGGTGATATCTTGCTGGCGGCGGAAGGCGCGAACTTCCCGGCCGATGGCGACCTCCAGAACCTTTTCGCGTTCACTATCCCGTGTGCTGTGTGGGTCTTGCGTCAGTTTCGTTGCCATGCCGGGACCGCTTTGTTGTTCTTATTGCGCACAATTTTTCCTCAGCACATTTTCCTGAGAGGAATATTGCGTGAAAATCTTTCAAAAACTCAAGCAGTTTTCTTAACTTTTCCATCGCTGCATCAATTTCAGGCAGGTGGGCCCGTATCGCTGCAACGGCGTCCGACCCTTTATTTTATGCATTCATAAATTGCCCTGTTAAGAAAAAAACTTGATTGCTAGGAAAAACATGCAAGTATGTCCCTCATGGAATTTTGGGGGATTTTCCGGAATCAGTTGATCCTTCTTGCGACCGTCTTTTTGTCGCAGTCCAAAAGAAAGCGGCGCTATGACCGCGAAACAAATGGGAGAAAAAGAATGAAAAGATTTACGACAGCGTTGTGCGCAGGGGTGCTTGCATCAATGCCACTCGTTGCTGTTGCAGAAGACAGCAGCGATCCAATTGTCATTCCGATCCACAACTGGTCGTCACAGATCGTGATGTCCCATGTGGTTGGCCAAATTTTCGAATCCATGGGCAACAACGTTGAGTTTGTCACAACCGACAGCCAAGCGGTTTACGAATCCGTTCGTTTGGGCGACGTCGCGCTGGAGCTTGAAGTTTGGGAAGGCGCGTTTGGCGCATCCTTCCGTGCGGCTTTGGAAAAAGGCGGACTGCATGACGCGGGCGACCACGACGCGGTAACACGCGAAGACTGGTGGTACCCGATGTGGACAAAAGATGCATGCCCAGGCCTGCCATCTTGGGAAGCATTGAACGACTGCGCAGCGGTCTTCGCAACAGCGGAAACAGGCGACAAAGGTCGCTACCTAGACGGACCAGTTGACTGGTTGAAGCACGGTCAAGAGCGTGTTGAAGCGCTGGGCATGGACTTTGTCGTGGTAAACGCGGGCTCCGCCGCAGCTTTGTGGGCCGAAATTGGTGCCGCAGAAGCCGACAAGAAGCCGGTTGTTGTGTTCAACTGGACACCAAACTTCGCCGAAGCCGTATGGCCAGGTG
This sequence comes from uncultured Litoreibacter sp., assembly GCA_947493265.1. Taxonomy (GTDB): domain Bacteria; phylum Pseudomonadota; class Alphaproteobacteria; order Rhodobacterales; family Rhodobacteraceae; genus Litoreibacter. Next base: position 399,574 of record CANLQL010000002.1, read on the forward strand.
AGTTTGTTGAATTCCCAGAGTGGGTTGACGGCTGTGACAAAGACCCAGCTGTTGGTCCGAACCCAGACGCGCTTTATGACTGTGGTAATCCTGCAAAAGGTTACCTGAAAAAAGCAGCTTGGGACGGCATGAAAGACAAGTGGCCAGCTGCTTACGACGTGCTGACCAAAATCTCTTTCACAAACCCACAGATCGCTGAAATGGCAAAATTCGTTGATGTTGACGAGATGGAGCCAGAAGAAGCAGCGGCTGCATGGCTGGAAGCGAACCCTGACGTTTGGCAGGGCTGGACTGGCTCCTAAGCCACGAAAAAATGTGTAAGACAATCGCCCGTCCGAGGTTATGCTTCGGGCGGGTGTTTTAAACAGCGGTTCTAAAAAGCACCGACGGGGAGAGTAACCAATGACCACCGACACCGTGATTTCCTGCAAGAACGTCTGGAAAATCTTTGGCGCGGACCCCGCAGGTTATTTGGCGAATATGCCGGAAGGGCACAGTTTCGATGCCATCCGGGCCGATGGGTATATCGCGGGCGTGAAAGATGTGTCCATCGAGGTTTCACGCGGTGAGATGCTGGTGATCATGGGGCTTTCGGGCTCTGGTAAGTCGACATTGGTGCGGTGCTTTTCCAGATTGCATGACATAACAGGCGGAACCATTGAGGTTGAAGGGCAGGACATCATGTCCTTGTCCGAAAAAGAACTGATTGAACTGCGTCGCAACAAGATGGGCATGGTGTTCCAGTCCTTCGGGCTGTTACCGCACCGTACAGTTTTGGACAATGTTGCCTTCCCGCTGGAAATGCGTGGACAGGATAAGCACACGCGCCGCGCACGGGCTTTGGAAGTGGTCAAACTGGTCGGGCTTGAAGGGCGCGAAGACTATTTTCCGCGGGAACTTTCTGGCGGGCAGCAACAGCGCGTTGGCATTGCTCGCTCACTGGCGATTGAGCCCGATATCTGGTTTCTGGACGAGCCGTTTTCAGCGCTCGACCCGCTGATCCGCCGTGAAATGCAGGACGAGTTTCTGCGTCTTCAGGACATGTTGGGCAAAACCATCGTCTTCATCACACACGATTTTGACGAGGCGCTGCGTCTGGCCGACCGGATCGCAATCATGAAGGACGGTGCGGTGGAACAATGCGACACCCCCGATCAGATCGTGCTGAACCCGGCGACGGAATATGTCCGCAAATTTACCGAAGACATCGATAAGGCGCGCGTCGTTCATGCCTCCGTGTTGGCCAACAAGGACGTTACCGGGACAGGAGACCCGGTTGACGGCAAGGCATCTGTGCAGGACTTGGCGCGGTTGCTTGTTCAAGACACGCGCGAGATCATTCCGGTTGAAGCAAACGGAAAACTTATCGGGGCAATGAAGCGCAACGACGCGCTTGAAGTGTTGTTGGGGACCAGCTGATGGCCGATATAACAACTCAGATGAACACGACGAAACAGATGCAGGCGGGGTTTTCCCGGTCGCAGGTGTCCTTGGCGTTCGTGGCAATCGCGGTTGTTTTGACCATCGCACAGTATGCGGGGCTTCTGCCCGCCGCCTTGTTCCGTTTGCCCGAAAGCATGATACCGCCTTTTGCAATTTGGCTGGATGCAATCTTCACCTTCGTGAAGGATGATCTGGGTTTGCTGGCTGTTACGCGGTGGCTGACCGGCGGTTTGCAATGGCTCCTTGATGTGACGGCGAACCTGTTATTCGGCAAACGCCGATGGCCAAATATTGGCCCCATCCCATGGACCTCAATCGCAGCTGTTGCTGGCGTGATCGGCTACTATTTGGGGGGGTGGCGAATGGCGCTGCTTGGGGCGGGCGTCTTTACCTGGACCGCGTTGATTGGTCAGTGGAAAATCGCGATGGAAACGATGTCAGTGCTGGTCGTTGCAGCACCGTTGGCCTTTGTGATCGGTCTGACGCTGGGCATCCTTGCATGGAAAAAGCCTTGGCTGGACCGGGCGTTGAAGCCGATCTTGTCGGTTCTCCAGACATTGCCGTTCTTTACCTACCTTCTGCCTGCAGTGATCTTCTTCAAGGTTGGGCCAACTGCCGGGGCCGTTGCGACAACGATCTATGCGATCCCACCAATGATCCTGATGACGACACTGGGGCTTCAAAAAGTCTCTCCAGAGGTGGTCGAGGCGGGCAATATGAGCGGCTGCACCAAGTGGCAATTGCTGCGCCACGTCTACATTCCCTCCGCCCGGACAGAGATCCTTGTCGGTGTGAACCAGGTGATCATGCTTTGTCTGGCGATGGTTGTTTTGACCGCCTTTATCGGCATGCCGGGCCTCGGGGCGAAGCTTCTGGCGATGATGGGCAGCTTCAAACTGGGCAGGTCTTTTGAGATCGGCGTGACGATTGTGTTGCTTGCGGTGATGCTTGACCGCATGTCGAAAGCCTGGGTCGTCAAGCAGCCTGAGCATTTTGAAAAAGGCACACCTTGGTGGAAGAAGCACGCGATGCTGCTGCTGGGTATTGTTCTTTTCGTGCTGTTCATTCTCGTCTCCAAGGTCATACCGGAGGCGCAGACGCTTGGCCGGACGCAAAACTTCAGCCAGGGCAAAGAGATCGACAACCTGATCAAGGGCTTTCTCAACATTGATATTGTGAAATCGACGACCGGGTTCTTACGGGCGTTTTTGAATGTACAAATCCTGATCCCGTTCCGAAACTTCCTTTTGTCCATCCCAACGCCTGCATTTATCTTGCTGATCACAGCGTTCTCGCTTTGGTTGGGTGGGCAGCGTCAGGCGGTGCTTGCGGCTGTGTTCTTCTCGCTCGTGGCGCTGTCGGGGTGGTGGGACCGCTCGGTCATCACGCTTTATTCTGTCATCTCTGCTGTCGCGCTTGCGTCGCTGATCGGTCTGCCTATTGCAATCGCAGCTGCCCGCAGTCCGAAATGGTCGGAACGCGTGCTATTGATCTGTGACACCGCGCAGACGTTCCCAAGCTTCGTCTACCTGATCCCGGCGATCATGCTGTTTGGGATCACGGATATCGCGGTGATCTTCTCAATCCTGATTTTCGCGATGGTTCCGCTGGTCCGGTACACCATCGAAGGCCTGCGCGGCGTTCCGTCCGAGATGACGGAAGCCGCGGATATGGCGGGTGCGACCCGGCTGCAAAAACTGCGAAGCGTTCAGTTACCGTTGGCGCTGCCGGTCATGGCAATCGGGTTCAACCAGGCCATCATGTTCGCCTTCTTCATGGTGATCATTGCGGCCTTCATCGGAACCCAGGACCTTGGTCAGGAACTTCAACGCACCTTGGCGGGAACAGATATGGGCAAAAACTTCGTGCTTGGCCTTTGCGTTTCCCTGATGGCGTTGACCTTCGACATGACCTTGTTGAAATGGGCGAATGATCGAAAGAAAGCCTTGGGTCTGGAAAGCTAAAGCCGTTTTCTTTCGCCGTTGGCCGCACCTTAGATTTGCTTGATCAGCAACAAGACATCGCCCGTGTAATAGGGCTGGCAAGGATGCTCGCGCACCGGGGCTTTGTTATGCAATTCGTAGCCTAGACGTTGGTACAAGCGCACCGCGCCGTCGTTCTGACCATAGACCTGAATGCTGACCGCTTTATAGCCGTTCTGCTTGGCAAGCTGTTCTGCCCCGGTCAGAAGTTGCGTTCCTGTGCCTGACCCGCGGTGTCCGGGAAAGACCGCCAAAGCATTGATGTACCATGTCTCGACGGACTGTTTTTCCAGCTCGACAAAGGGAGCGATCGGGGCGGGCAAATCATCTGGATCGTCTTCTGGCGCGGCATCAATGCCGTAGCTCAGGACCATTCCAAGGGGATTTCCATCCCGTTCAGCAATCACGGCGTTTGAGTAGGAAAACCCGCCCTCAGGACGTTTGGCGCGTTCTGTGCCGATCTCCAGCGGGGACTGACCTGCGCTGCATTGCTTTGTCCAAAGCCAGTTCGGGATACCTTCGCCCGCGATATCGATCAACTTGGCCAGGGTGGCCGCATCTTCCGAGGTCGCAGGGCGGGTTTGTATATCTGTATGTTTCTGCATGTCGTCTATTCTAAGCGTTTTGGGGGAAGGAGGAACCAACCGGACGGAACGCCCGGTTGGTTCTGGTCAGGCAGCGGATTGCGCGTGGTGGTGGCCCGCAATGCAGGCAACGTGGCGGTGGTCCGTGCCGCAGCACCCGCCAAGAACGCGGATGTTGGGCAGATAGCTCAACAGATCAGCGCTTAGCTGGCCAAGCTCTACAGGGTTGCCTGCGTCCAGTTCTTCGGCTTCGTCCAGTTCAGCATGGCTCATCCGTGAGGCGTTGGCGCGTACCCCACCGATACGTTTCGTCCAGGCCGCATCAGCGTCCAGAATATCGCGGAAATGATCCGGGTGGGCGCAGTTGATCATGTAGTAAATCGGACCGCCGACGGTCGCAGCGTCCACTTCTGCAATGGCATCCCCGAGCGATTGGCCGGATGGCAGATGGCCATCCGTCTCCAAAGTGAACGCGATCACGACCGGGACATCAACTTCCTGGGCGGCTTGAACGATGCCGATGGCCTCGCCGGAATGGGTGAGGGTCATCGCGCTGATCATATCTACGCCCGCCCGGCCCAAGGCATGAATTTGCGGTGCGTGGATCAGCAACGCATCTTGCGGTGCCAAGGCCACATCCGGCGCATAGGCGTCCCCAGCCGGGCCGACCAAACCGTTGACGATGATCGGAAGCGTTTTGTCAGCATGTTGGTCGCGGATCGCTGAGACGAAGGCAACAGCGCGCGCGTTGGTGTCCATGACCTCCATCACGGTTTGGCCCAGAGGACCCGCCCAGGCAGTTCCGGCCCGCCATGTTGGCGCATCGATAATAAACCCGCGGCCCGTTTGCCGTGCGATATCGATATACTTTTCATAATACGCGGTCAGATCGCGACGCCCCGGTTCACAATCCAGCAATACTGCAGCCGAAAAGCAGGGCAGGTCATAGCCTTTGTCAAAGATCATGTAGGTTTCGAGCCCTCCATCCGAGAGGAAAAAACGCTTGGTGTTCAGCAGGTCTAAAATTTTCATCATCGTTATCCTTTTGAAAATTGATGGGGAGGACCTATCCCATCCTTGCTGCCGGCTGATAGTTGCCGCGTGGTACGGTTGTGTAATTTCGGGTTTCTTCATATTTTTGGCGATGTGGGGCCTGCATTGACGAAAGGTTCACCACAGAAACGATGTCAACTGGACTCGCAGTACAGTCAGGACAGGACCAATGGACAAGAAAGTTGATACACGCAGTCGAATCCTCGATATCGCCGAGGCGGCCGTGTTGGAAAAGGGGTTCGAAGCCACCTCCATCGAAGAGATCGTCGCGGGCGCAGAGATTTCGCGCGGTGGGTTCTTCTATCATTTCAAAGACAAAAACGCGTTGGCCCGCGCGATGTTGGAACGCTACATCGAAGTGGAAAACGCGCTTTATGACGATTTGTTTGCGCGCGCGCGGGAACTCAATGATGATCCGCTTCACTGCATGTTAATCGGGCTGAAGCTTCTGGCCGAATTGCTTGAGGAAATGCCCGCCGGACATCCGGGTTGTGTGATTGCTTCGACCGCCTATCAAGATCGGCTGTTTGATCAGGGGGTTCGTGACTTGAACCGCCAAGCCATCCTTGGTTGGCGCAAGAGGTTCCGCGGCATGTTTGAAGACATCGCAGACGTGTACGAGCCAAGAGAACCCGTCAACATGGATGCGCTGGGCGATATGGTGTCCGGCGTCGTCGAAGGGGGCTTGGTTTTGCAACGCGCCTTGGGGGAGCATAACAACGCGTCCGAGCAGATCATGCTGTTCCGAACCTATTTGAAGCTTTTGTTTTCCCCGAGATAGCCGCCAAGCTGCCATACGGGGCTTCGGTGCTAACTGGGTCAGAGGATCTTTTGCAAAAGGTTTTTTGTGTTTTCTGCAGTCATCTCGATCGGGTTGCCGCCCGTGCTCGGGTCTTTCAGTGCGCCCGCAACAATTCGGTCAACATCTGGCGCGTCTATCCCAAGGCCTGACAGCGTTTTGGGGATCGCCATTGACCCGTTCAGCTGATCCACAAAGTCGCAAAACCCGTCAAAACCGCCATCGATTTCAAGATAGTGGCTCGCAAGCGCTATCTTTTCTGAAATTGCGGGCCGGTTGAATTGCAAGACAGCTGGCATGCAAACCGCGTTGGTTGTGCCGTGATGGGTAAGGTGGATCGCGCCTATCGGGTGGGACAAGGCATGAATTGCACCCAACCCTTTTTGAAACGCCGTGGCCCCGATCATCGCCGCTGACATCATTTGCGCGCGCGCTTCCATGTTTGAACCATCCGCATACGCAACCGGCAGATAGTCTTTCACCAGACGCATACCCTCCAGCGCCATGCCGTGAGACATTGGATGATAATGCGGGGAGCAATACGCCTCCACGCAATGGGCGAATGCATCCAGACCCGTGCCCGCTGTGATAAACTTGGGCATGCCGACGGTCAGTTCGGGGTCACAAATGACGACGCTTGGCAGCATCTTGGGATGGAAGATGATCTTTTTTTCCTGCGTGACGGAATTGCTGATCACTGCAGCGCGGCCAACCTCTGAACCGGTACCAGCCGTTGTGGGAACGGCCACGATTGGCGCGATTGCATCCGGGTCGGCCCGGGTCCACCAATCGCCGATATCCTCAAAGTCCCAAAGCGGGCGGGTTTGCCCCGCCATAAACGCAACGGTCTTGCCCAGATCGAGGCCGGAGCCACCACCAAAAGCCACAACCCCGTCATGACCGCCATCGCGATAAAATTTGAGCCCCTCTGCGACGTTCTTTTCATTCGGGTTCGGATCGACATCCGCAAAAAGCGCGGAACCCAACCCGGCATCTTCCATCAGCGCCAGCGTTCTGGTTGTGATCTCCATCTGGGCCAAGCCGCGGTCGGTGATCAGCAGCGGTCGCTTCATGCCCGCGGCATTGCAGCCTTCCGCAAGCTCTTGGATCCGCCCCTCACCAAAGCGGATTGCGGTCGGGTAGGACCAATTTGCTGTCAGTGTCATCGCTAAGCCCTTTCAAATCCGCGCGCGATTTCCCAATCGGTCACGGCACGGTCAAATTCTTCCTGTTCCCATTCGGAGGCGCGTACGTAGTGATCGACCACCTCATCGCCCATTGCTGCGCGCAACATTTTTGAGCTGCGCAGCGTGACCGTTGCATCCCGCAGAGTACGGGGAATATCTGCGGCCTTTTCGTTTTCATACACATCGCCGGAGGTGTCTGGGGCCAATTCCAACTTGTCTTCTATTCCCTTGATCCCGGCGGCCAGCATTGCGGCCTGCGCAAGATAAGGGTTCAGATCGGATCCGCCGATGCGGCACTCCACCCGCACACCATTGGTGCCATCCCCGCATAACCTGAACCCGGCGGTTCTGTTGTCGACCGACCAGACAGTTTTTGTTGGGGCGAAGGTTCCTTTGGAAAACCGCTTGTAGCTGTTCACGTAGGGGGCAAGGAAATAAGTGTAGTCGGGGGCGTATGCGATCAGACCGGCCATGTAGTGGCGCATGATCTCTGACATGCCGAGCGGGTCATTTGCGTCAAAAAACGCGGGCTTGTCGCCTGTCCACAAGGACTGGTGCACATGGGCGGCGCTGCCAACTCTGTCAGGATGCCATTTGGGTAGGAAGCTTGCAGCACGGCCGGCCGCCCACGAGATTTCCTTGATCGCATGTTTGGCGATGGTGTGGTGGTCGGCGCAATCCAAGGCCTCAGAATACCGAATGTTCAGTTCTTCCTGACCGGCTTCTGCTTCCCCTTTGGTGTTTTCAACCGGGATGCCTGCCGCGAAAAGGTGGTTGCGCACGGGGCGCATCACAGCCTCTTCCTTGGTGGTCTGGAAGATGTGATAATCCTCATTGTAGCCACTGATCGGCGTCAGATCGCGAAAGCCTGATTTGCGGATCTCATCGAAGCTTTTTTCAAACAGGAAGAATTCCAACTCAGTGGCCATCATCGCCGTAAATCCCAATTCCTTCAGTTTGGCGATTTGGCGTTTCAGAACGGCACGCGGAGCATGAGGAACCTCTTCATGGGTGTGATGGTCAAGGATATCGCACAGGACCATCGCCGTGCCCTCGAGCCAGGGAACCGGTCGGATCGTTGTAAGATCAGGCTTCATGACATAGTCGCCATACCCTTTTTCCCAACTTGATGCGGCGTAACCATCCGGTGTTGCCATCTCCAGATCGGTGGCCAGCAGGTAGTTGCAGCAATGGGTTTCCCGATAAGAAGTCTCGACGAAGTTGTCCGCGTGGAACCGCTTGCCCATCAACCTGCCTTGCATGTCGACAAAACAGGCCAGCACGGTATCGATTGCGCCGCTTGCAACCTGCGATTTCAGGGCGTCAAAACTTAAAGTGCCGGACATGATGAACCTACCTGTTTGGTGTCTTTTGAAATGCGGTGGCGGTGTCGAAAATCAGCTTAACCTGCGCGGCTGGGCTGTCCAGCTTATGTCACCTTCCGGCCCAGAAATGTCAGAAGGCCAAACGCCAACACCGCCCAGATCGTGGAAAGCTGCACGGCCAGACCGAAGCTGAAAAACTGTGCGGTCAATCCCATCAGCGGGCTGGCAATCAAGCCACCCATAAATAGGCTGTTCATATAAAGCGACGTGGCGCGGGCCATCCTGCCTTTTGCAAAATCCTGCATATAAGTCAGACCGACGGCCGCAAAAATCCCGTAGTAAAGTCCTTCCAATGCCGCCCCGAAGATCAGTTGCGGGATCGTGGTGACCCCTGCCAGAATGAAGAATGCGGCGATGGCCAGCAATGCCGCCAGTCTCAGGGCGTCGCGCGCACCCAGCTTTTGCATGATCCACGGGGCCAGCAGGATCGCTGTTATTTCTACGAAGGTTTTGACAGAGAGCGAGATACCCGGCGCATATTTCGGCAGGCCCGCTTCCTGAATGTAGAAAAGGGGCAGGGCGCTCATCGACATTGAATGCGCCAACGCAAACGCAAGGCAGACGGCGGCAGCCAACCACAAGGCTTTGTTTCGGGACGCGGGAAGAGGGGCGGTGTTGTCGTCGTCAGTGCCGGTTTCCGCGGTGAAGGATTTCGGCATGGTAATGGTCCAGAGGATCGCCCACAGGACGCACAACCCAAGCGCTAGCCAAAAGACGGCCCAGGCCGTTGAAATACTGGCGATGTAGAAACTGGCGGCAGGGGCCAACATCCAACCCAGCGATGTCATTGCCCGCAGGTAGGAATTGTAGCGCGGGATGTCCAAACCCTCGCGGTCTGCCAGCAACCTGCCGAAGCTATACATCGTCGAGACCGCAGCATTCGAGATTGCAAAACAAGGGCTGGCAAACAGAACGAGAACCCAGAAGTTTGGAAACAGCAGGATGGAGGCGATCGCCGCGCCAAACGCAACGATTGATGCCAGGACCAGCGGGGCGATAGCGCTGCCCGCATCAATCCATTCGCCGTATTGGCGGTTCACAATCAGCGTCAGGGTCAAAGTGATCGTGGCGTAGACGCTGATTATCCAAGGGTCTTTTCCAAGCGTCTCAACAATATAAACGCTCATGTAAGGAATGACGGCGGCGTTGCAGATCACACCGGTCAGAAGCAACAGAAGTGCCGCCTTTGCCTGACCCGTCATCGCGCGCTTAGAAGGCATTTTTCTCATCTGCCAGTGCCTGGAAAAACCAGCGTTGAAAGATCAGCACCAGAATAAGTGGCGGTAGGATGGACAGCACGATCAGGGCCATGCCCGGTCCGCTTTCCTGACCAATCAGGCGGATGCCCCGTACCAACGTGTAGCGGCTTTCATCCGTGCTGATCATCAGCGGCCAAAGATACTGGTTCCAGCCGATCATAAAGGTCACCACGAAGATCGCCCCGCCGCGCTTCCAAGACAAAGGTAGGATGAAATCGACAAAGAAGCGGACCGGACCCGCCCCGTCCAATTTGGCAGCTTCCAGATATTCGTTGGGAAAACTTAGGAAAAGCTGCCGGAAAAAGAGTGTGCCCAAGGCGACAGCAAGCGTTGGCAGAACCATTCCCAGATGTGTGTTAATCAAGCCCATCGCATCGGTCACCAGAAAGGTGGTGATGAACCGGCTTTCCAATGGCAGCAGCAAGGTTGTCAGCGTCAGCCAAAACAAGATCCCAGCGGCGGGTAGTTGGAAATAGACCAAGCCGTAAGCCCCAAGAAGGGAGATCAGCGTTGTTAGTCCTGCAACACCAATCGCAATGATGAGGGAATTCTTCATCATATCAAGCGCGGTTATCTGGTCGGTAAATCCCGCCTCCAACGTCAGAACCTTGGTGTAGTTTTCGATAGTCTCGCTGCCGGGAAACAACTGCAAGCCAGTTGTGACAAGCAGTCCTGTCTCATGGGTGGAGGAGGCGAAAATCAGCAGGATCGGAAGGATCATAAACGCAACGCCACACAGCAAGATCAGGTGATTTCCTGCCGCGCGCAGCATGTGTCGAGCTGAGGATGTCACGTTTTGTAGGCGACCTCGGACATGGCGAGAAGCTCGTCAAATATGTCCGGCGATCCAGCAACCACCCGGCCACCATGTTCGAGCATGTCAGTCGCGGATTGAACTTCCACCCGGCCCCCGGCCTCAGCAATCAAAAGCTGCCCGGCAAGACAGTCCCAGGCGTTCATATGCGGCTCGGAATATCCAATGAGCCGTCCAGCCGCCACATAGGCCAGCATCAGTCCGCCGGACGCGTTGCGAAAGAAGATCCCGCCTTTTTCTGACAGTATCGCAATAACCGCGGCGGCCATATGCGTTTCGACCCGGCCATTCATGCCAATCCCGACGCTGCCGTCGTGAAGTCCTTCGGTGCGGGCGACAGCCAGTTTGGTGTCGTTTACGAACGCACCTTCACCTTCGGAACCCCAGAACATTTCTTGGGTAGAGGGCTCAAAGATCACGCCGATCCTAGTCTTGTCCTGATGAACGCAGGCAAGGATCACGCACCATTGCGGGATGCCGCGCACAAAATTTGCGGTGCCATCTATCGGATCAATCACCCATGTCCACCCGGACTGCGAGGCCACATTTTCATGCTCTTCGCCGACAATGCCGTCATCTGGGAACTGATCGGCGATCCGCGCACGCACGAAGGTTTCGACCTCCAGATCGGCGTTGGACACCATGTCCTGCGCACCCTTCGATTTGATGTCGAGCGCGGAAATATCGCGGAAAAAGTCCAGCGCCATCGCTCCGGCCTCACGCGCTATAGACTTTGCGGCGCTCAGCCTGTCGGACGTCATATCAAGCGTTCTCCGGTGTCCTTGCGGAACACGAAGGCGGTTGCAGGATCGAAGCCCAAGGTTAGTTTTCCGTCCAGCTCAGGCAAGGTTTCCTTGCTGGCTTTCAAGCACAGTTCCAGATCTTCGCCTTCCTCATTGGTGGCCCCGGTCAACGCGCCATAGACGAGGTTCTCGCCGCCATGTTGTTCCACCAGATCAACCCGCATTTCGAATTGCCCATCTGGCGTTTCGACCAGAACATCTGGTCTGACGCCCAGCACCAGGTCCGCGTCTTTGGGCAGGTCCTTGAAACCCGGCAAGCTAAGGTTCCCATTGCTTAAGGCAATGCCATCGAAGCGTACGGGGATCAGGTTGATCTGCGGTGCGCCAATGAAGGATGCGACAAACAGGGTTTTGGGATCGTTGTAGAGGTCCATCGGCGCGCCCATCTGTTCCACACGCCCGTCATTGATGACAGCCAGCCGGTCCGCCAATGTCATGGCTTCGGTCTGATCGTGGGTCACGTAGATGGAGGTTACATTCATCCGCCGCTGCAACCTCTTGATCTCGATGCGCATCTGCACCCGCAGCTTGGCGTCGAGGTTGGACAAAGGCTCGTCAAACAAGAAGACTTGCGGATCGCGCACAATGGCCCGGCCCATCGCGACGCGCTGGCGTTGACCGCCGGACAGCTGGTTTGGCTGCCGGTCAAGAAACTGGTCGATTTTCAACATGGTGGCTGCATCGTTGACGCGCTTGTCGATTTCAGCCTTGTCCATTTTGCGGTTCTTCAAGCCGTAGGACATGTTTCCGCGCACGCTCATATGGGGATAAAGCGCGTAGTTTTGAAACACCATCGCGACATCGCGTTCGGACGGGGAGACATCGTTGATCACCCGATCCCCGATGCTGATATCGCCGCTAGAAATACTTTCGAGGCCAGCGACCATCCGCAACAAGGTGGATTTGCCGCAACCAGAGGGCCCGACGAAAACAATCATCTCCCCGCTTTTGATGTCCATATCGACGCCGCGGATCGCTTCGGCACCGTTGGGATAGGTTTTGCGGACAGATTTAAGTTGAACACCCGACATTATTTCTCACTTTCGACGAGGCCCTTAACGAACCAATTTTGGAAGATCAGCACCACCAAAACCGGGGGCAGGGTGGCTAGGATGGTCAGCGCGAAGGCCTTTTGGAATTGCGGTAGCTCGCCGCCTTCGTTCAGCACCTGATAAATCTGCTTAATCCCGATGACCAAGGTGTAGTTTTCTTCCTTGGTGGTCATGATGAGCGGCCAGAGATATTGGTTCCAACCCACCACGAACATGATGATCAGGATCGCAGCGATCATGGTTTTGGACAGCGGCACAAGAATGTCGATGAAAAACCCCCATGAGGTCGCCCCATCTAGGCGTGCGGCTTCAAGCAATTCATCGGGAACAGATCGGAAGAATTGCCGGAAGAAGAATGTCCCCGTGGCGGATGCAATCAGCGGGATAATTAGGCCGGTATGCGTGTCCAGAAGTCCCAAATCAGCAACGACTTTGTAGGATGGGATGATGCGCACTTCCAAAGGCAAAAGCAGCGTCATGAAGATGATCCAGAACAGCGGCACCGCAAGCCGGAATCGGAAATAGACGATGGCATAGGCCGCCAGCATGGAGATGATCACCTTGCCCACGGCAAAACCGATCCCAAGGATCAGGCTGTTTTTCAACATTGCCGTAGCGGTGACCTTCTTCATGACCCCGCCTTCAACGAACAAAACCTCGTTGTAGGTTTCAAAGAAGTGTCCGCCTGGGATGATCTGCAACCCTTCGCGCAGGATGGTTTCCGGCGCATGGGTGGAGGTGGCAAAGGCGACCCAAACCGGAAGCGTCATGAAGATCGCGCCGCTGATCAGGATCAGGTGAGTGATGAGCGTGGAACGTGTCATGTCAGTAATGCACCTTCTTCTCAATAAAGCGGAACTGGATCACCGTGAGGACCAGAACCAGCAACATCAATACAACCGATTGTGCAGACGATCCGCCGATATCAGCCCCACGAAAGCCGTCCTGGAACACTTTGAAGACCAGCGTCGTCGTGGCCCCACCTGGCGCGCCCTGGGTCGTGGTGTCGATGATGCCGAAGGTTTCAAAAAACGCGTAGGTGATGTTGATCACCATCAGGAAGAATGTAGTCGGAGCAAGCAGCGGGAAGGTAATCGTCCAGAATCTGCGGGTGGAGCTGTTGCAATCCATCATCGCGGCCTCATTGACCGATTTCGGGATGCCCTGAAGGCCGGACAGGAAGAAAATGAAGTTCACACTGACCTGTTTCCAGACCGAGATCAGGATCACCACGAAACCCGCGTCATAGGGATCAAGCTTGTGGTCGAAATCAAAGCCGACTGCATTCATGAACCCATAAAGATCGCCGATCAGGGGATTGAACATCAGATTGCCCATAAGACCTGCGACGGGTGGGGCGATAGCATAGGCCCACATTAGCAGCGTTTTATAGGTGCTTGCGCCTTGGATCACTTCATTGGCTTTGACCGCCAGAAGGAGTGCGATCCCCAAAGACAAGAACGTCACAAGGGTGGAGAAGATGATCGTGAAGCCAAATGCCTGCAACCAGGCGCTGGAGAAGATCGTGTCGGAATAGTTGCGAAACCAAACGAATTGCGAGGACAGGCCAAAGGCGTCCTCAAGCAGGAAGGATTGGTAAACAGCTTGTGCAGCAGGCCACAAAAAGAAAATCACAATGATGATGATCTGAGGGGCGACAAACAAATAAGGAATAGGGCTGTGTTCGAATTGAACGCGCTTCATTTCTGGGAACTTTCAGGGTCTTGCAAAGGTGTTGGCCAGCGGGACGCCCTCCCGCTGGCCAAAGTGTCTTAGTTCATGCTTGCGTCGAAGCGTTCGAGCAGCGCGTTGCTCTCTTCTTCCATCGCGTCGAAGGCGGCATCAACTGTAGATGCGCCCGAGAAGATGTTGTCATATTGCTTGTACATCGCCTCGCGGATTTGAACGTAGAAACCAAGACGGTAGCCTTTGGTCCATTCGCCGCCCGGTTGGGAAAGCTGAAGGATGCCGACTTCTGCGTCTGGTGTTGACTCGTAATAGCCATCAGATTTTGCAAGGTCATAGGCTGCGTTCGTGATTGGAACGTAGCCCGTTTCCTTGTGCCAGAAATATTGCATCTCCGGGCTGGTCAAGAAGGCCATGAAGTCTGCAACGCCCTTGTTTTCCTCGTCAGGCTTTCCAGCCATCGCGAAGAGTGCCGCGCCACCGATAAAGGTGCCTTTCGGCTCTTCAATGATCGACTTCCAGTAAGGCAGGTAGGAGGCGCCAAACTCAAATTCAGCGGATTTGCTCAGACCGCCGAAGGACCCGGAAGAGCCCAGCCACATAGCCACTTTTTGTTGAACAAAAGCGTCTTGGTTGTCACCCCAGCCACGGCCGTAGAAGCCATACCAATCGTTGTCCAACCATTCTTTTACCTTACTCCAATGCATCTTCATTTCGTCATTGTTGTAGAGGATTTTGACGTCTGTGCTGTCATAGCCATTGTTGCCCGTCGCCAGCTGCAAGTTGTGGCGCGAGTGGAAGTTTTCAGAGAAAATCCAAGGGCTGTGGCTTTGCGCAAGGGCTTGGTAACCGGCCTCTTTAATTTTCGGGGCCATCGCCTCGAACTCTTCCCAAGTTGCGGGTGGGGCGTCGATACCAGCCTTCGACAGGATGTCTTTGTTGTAATACAGCAAAGGCGTCGAAGAGTTGAACGGCATGCCGATCATCTTGCCGTCACTGTCGGCATAGAAGTAGCGCACACCTTCGATATAGTCTTCACCGTTGAACCCGCCTGAATGTTCGGCCATCAGGTCTTCAATCGGGATCGTTGCGCCTTTCGCATTGATGATTGTCGCGGCACCGGCGTCAAAAATCTGGATGATGTTTGGCTGCTGCTTTGCCCGGAACGCGGCGATGCCAGCGGTCATGGTGTCTTCGTAGCCGCCTTTGTAGGTTGGAACCAGATTATAGGTGTCCTGGCTGGCATTGTACTTGGTCGCGATCTCTTCAACGACCTCTCCCAAACGACCACCCATGGCGTGCCAAAACTGGATATCAGTCTGTGCAGCCACGGGGGCTGCAACGGTCATGATGCCCGCCGTCACTAGAGTAAACAATTTCATTAATATGCCCCTTTCTTAGGATCTCAGATCACGTCGTCAAAGTGCTATAGAGGGGGTGAGGTAACACGCGTATGACATCGTCATCGCGCTTTAGTGGCCCCCCGGATATAAACGAAGCATTGTGCGGGACGGACAGCGAGTCAACTGCTGCGATGTTGATCACGCGCGGTTTGAGAAAGCGCACCTTTTGAAGGTATCCTAGAAAATCTTTATTTAGCAGCGCATTACGTCGCGCTTCTCAAGTTTAAATTTGAGGGTGCTGCCTCGCATTTAGGCGCGAGAGTCCTGATTTTCTGACAAGGGTATGCCGAAATTTTTGATCAATTGGACGAATTTTCGGGCGGCACCTGCGAAGCGACTCTCAAAGAAATTAATTTTTTGGATTTGCCGCCTGCCGATTGCGTAAGAATTTTCCATTTTATTCCAAAATCGCAAACGTCTTCGGGTTTCCGGTCTTTGTCGTCGTTGTTCATGGCCACCAACTGGCCACATCGCGGATCGCCTGACGCACTTCAGTGATTGCGTGATCCCCGCCCAATCGGTGCAGGGCCGACGTGCCTTGCTGCATCTGTTCAGCGGTCTTGAGTGGTTCGAGGTATTTAAAAAAAGCGCCGTTCAATACCAGAAACAGGTTCAACACATCGGGCCGTGACAATTCTTGCGAGGCCTTAATGAATTCTGAAAACGCGACTGGTAGGTCCGTTTTGTCCATCAGGGGGATAAGCATCGCCAATTGCATGGCGTTTTGCCTTTCTATTTTCGTCTGCCGGACCTCGGTCCACAAAGTACGCGCGGCGTCGGCCGTCTCGCTTGGGGACAGCTTTGAGAAGACAAGCATGGCCAGGATTCGCAGCATGAGCCAGGCGTCCCGGTCATGCTTTTCGTCCATGCCTTCTACCTCCAGACGCAGGAAATCGTTCAGCCGTTCTGCTGTATGATCAGCCGGTTCCATCAGGCCGAACTCCAACCACCGCCGGACTGATTCTTCATTGGGGTCTTCATGGTCGGATTGCTCATACTCGGCCCGCAAAGTCTTCAGTCTTGCACGCTGATCTTCGGTGGAGAACGGATACAGGAAGGGCAGGATGACAACCAAATCATTGTCAGGGTTTTCCTTGATCTCAATCTCAAACTTTTCAATCATCTCGTCGATCATGTCCTTGCGGTCCGGCGCAGGCTTCAACGCGGCGATAAGCATCGTTCCCAAGATCTTGTTTTCGAATTGATCAATCCGCCTCGTCTTGTCGATCGATTGTTCCAGCGCTATCGCGCGGTCAGCCTCTGGCAGTGTGGAAATCACCAGGCTGGCTGCGAAAATTTCGAAAATGCCATTTTGCAAAACAGTTTTGTCACGCTGTTCGTGCACCAACCGCGAGATTGTTTCAGCAGGCAAATCCTTGGCGTTCCAGGTCAGGCTGAGAGCCGCAAGATTGCCAAGGTCTTCCTGACCAATCGTAAAGGCCAAACGTTGCGCATCCTCAATTTTTCCGTCCAGGCCACGCGCGCGATAAAGTGGGATCAAACTGGCAAGCACTTTGCCGCGGTCGCGCATCTCTGGCAACGCATGGGCCATATTCGCAACCGTCACCAGATTTTCGTCTGACAGGTGTGGGACAAGTTTGTTCAGGCTGTTTCCGATGTCCCATGCACTGTCAAATTCGCCGATGTTCTCGATGGCGATCTTTTGCAGTGGCTCAGAAAGATGGGGCCCAACTTGTTCAAGTATTGTCGTTCGATCATAGCTGCTGAACTCGCGAAAGTTATCGAACAAAAAGCGGAGTTCTGACTCGGGAAGGGCCCAAGGGATCTTCTTTGTCAGTTCAAAAATTGCCTTTGGACCCTCTTTCGCGCCCCGCCCGATATATTGGCTGGCGATCACCTCAACCGGGATCACGGATTTGGCGACGTCGAACAGCTTGCGCAGCTCGTAACTTTCGAAACGCTCTGATGCGTAGTCTAGAATTTTAAGCTGCATGGACTGAGGAACAACTGGCAACAGCGCCTCAAAGAAGTTCAACTCATAGAATGGCTTTGGTGGGTCGATCGTCTTGGCAATTTCCACCATGCGGTCTGTGTATTTCTGGCCCGTCTGCTGCACAATTGTTGGAACCAGTTTGCCAAAATACCAAAGCACCCGTTCGTTGTTTGAATTCTCCGCTGTGAAGTCCAAAAATCGCGTTGTCAGATCATCATTTGCGGCGTCCTGCTGTTCGATGTCGTGCCGAAATTGCCAAGCGTCGTCCTCTATCTTTTTAGTTTCGGCAGACCGGATTTCTGGCTCTGCAGAGGGGGGCGGTTGGGTTGCAACAGGTTCCTGCGCGTCTTGATCTCGCGAACGGTCTTGCGCTTTTTCTTTTTGCTGTTTCTGGACGTGATCAACAAAGCCGTCGGGCAGTTGGTCAGTAAATTTTTCCAGTCTGTAAGTGACGAAATAGTCGTCTGGCTCCTCTATCAGGATCTTTTCCAAGGACAGCATTGCGCGGGTTTTGTGATGCTTGGGCAGCCGCAAAGCGACGGTTAGCAGCGCTTCAAGATAGCGAAACCCTTTCGTCGTTTCTGGCACCTCGCTCAACAGCCCATAGGCTTCGGAGGCAAGTTCTTCGGGAAGTTCCGCACCAAGCTCGGCGAAAATCTCTGCTTTTGCGTAGTCGTGCTGGTGGCGGGCAAGGGTCAAAACCTGCCGAGGAGAAATACTGCCCTGTTTATACAGTTCAACCAGCAATTCAGAATGGATGCCGATCCCGATACTGTTGATGGAGGTCAAGCACAGCAACGCCCGCAATTGACCACCCAACCCAACCTCTGGTTCCAGAAGGCGTGCCGGATCGGTATCTGCATATGTTTGCAACGCGTCCAGGCATGCAGCGACATCACGGGCAAAACCCTGTTCGCCATCCTCCAAAGCAAGCCACCCTTTGCGCCAGCCATCTTCCAGCAATTCGCGGTATCGTGGAACCAGATCAGGGCCGGAATAGGTGTTCAGATGTTGGGTGTAGTAAAGCAACGGATAGGACGGTGCGGCGTCCGGCTTCATCGTTGACGCGTTCAGGTTCTTGGCGACTTGCTGGCACCAATCGTTGAATGCAAGATCTGCGGCTTTCACGTGGCTGCCATTGTTGAAATGATCTTCCCGAAGATATTCAGAAAGTTTGGGATGCGATAGCGCGTAGCCCGCGTCGCTTCCGTCACCGACCACAAAACGCTGCAATGGCTCCAACGTTTTCAATGAGATCAACGGTCTTTCGTTCATAACCGCAAAAAGCAGCGCTTCCAGCTCCACGAATTTCAGCGGTCCCATCGCGCATGAAAAGATCAGCAATATGTATTCCATGACCTTGGGGTCCAAACGTGCGTGTTCGCGCCATAAACCTCCTTGGTCATCCAACCATTGCTTGAAATAGGCTGAAAAGCCGGGCTCTAGCTTTTTCAGATCTTCCGGTCGCAATCGGGAGGCGTCTTCCCCCATTGCCCAAAGGTCGCTGACATAGAACTCAAGCAGCAACGGGTCCCCGCGTTCTGTCAAGCGGTGAAGCTCCCCGATCACATCCACATCCGTTGCCAGACCATCCAATGGACAGCCCATGCTTTCGAGAACCTCCGCAATTCCGCTTCGGCCAAGCGGGCGGGGCTCGATAACGTCGGCGAAGCCACGGCTTCGCGACCAACCCAGTCGCTGCAACCAGTTTTTCGGACCGCGGTCCCCTGCGAGGACCCGAGCGGATACAAGGATTTTCAGCGTTGCCGGTGGGTCGAGCGGAAAGATATCGGGATCAAATCGCCAACCCGTGGCTTCATCTAGGCCGTCGATAACGACAAGGGTCGGTATGGCGTCGCGAGAAATACGATCGAAATACTCAATGACTTTTTCGCGGTAGTACTGTGCTGGCTCAGACGGGGCCGAAGGTAGTTTTTCTCCCAGAATGTCCGCAAGACGGCCCGCAAGTGCCTGATAAAATAGAGG
This sequence comes from uncultured Litoreibacter sp., assembly GCA_947493265.1. Lineage (GTDB taxonomy): Bacteria > Pseudomonadota > Alphaproteobacteria > Rhodobacterales > Rhodobacteraceae > Litoreibacter. The sequence continues at coordinate 418,964 of CANLQL010000002.1, forward strand.
AGCGAGGTTGGTCTCAAACCGAATGGATATGGGGACAAAAACCTTGTGAAACCCTGTTTCGAGTTGATTGATCCAGCGCACCAGCAAAGCGGATTTACCGCGTCCTGCTGGCGCTGCTACCAACATCGCGGGGCTGGCGCGTTTGCCGGTAACCCACGCGTTCAGGCCCGCAATTTCTTTGCTTCGTCCCCCGAACGGTTTGGGTCGTCTGGGCGTGCCCAGATAATGCTGCATGAACTTGCGGATCGAAAGTTGATACTCAGATGGTCCGACATGCGCGCCAATTTGCACAATGATGTCACGACCAGCCGTCAGGTTTTCCGCTGAAATCTGGGCTCCGCTGGGCGGAGAATAAGTTGAAGCCCCAGTTAGTTTCCCGAGTTGCCGGAGGTGATTTCGTCAATCTTAATATCGTAGCCAGCCTTCAGGTTATCGACCACAACACCGCGCTCCGCTTTGATTTTGCCAAGAATGATCGACCGCTCGGAGGACAGGTTTTTCACAACGATGCCGCCTTCTTCGAGAGCGGAATGCAAGCCCGTATCCTTTTCGATCTCTTCGATGACCTTCGCAGCAGCTTCGATGACTTTGGCGTCTTTCGGGGCATCGCTGTCTTCAATCTCTTCAGCAGCCGTTCCCTTAGCGTTTTTCGAGTCGGGATTTTTCTCCAGACTTGGAAAGAATGCTGCTTTGTAAGTGTCTGTCAGAATGGTTTTAAGTCCGTTATAGGCGTCCTTTACGGCACCGGATGCAACGTCTTTGCTTGCAGCGACAGCGCCGGCGGTCACGGCAGCGACGATTGAAGAAACGATCGGGTCCAATTGAATTCCTCCTTCAAAAATGGGTGTGCTTCGGCGGGTAAAATTCACCGAAATCGCGAAAAAATCTAAAAACTATACGTCTAGAATGCGCGTCGCATGATGCTGCGCATAGGCAAAAAGTGTACCTTGGCGACCCTGCCTGTCAACAATTCGCTCAGCGCTGCGTTGCAGGTGCTTGATCAGACAGTGCCACCTAAACCCTCTCTTGGTTTCAGAAATGGCATCTACACAAGTATTGTTTTGGCGTCTAAAGACGTTTGGTAACCTTCCTGTCTGACTGCGTGAAAACTGAAGACAGGACCGCACAACCCAGACGGCTGTTTGCCTCTGCAAGACCCAAAGGACGAGCCCATGGCGCATCAAGCAGCTGTTTATCGCGGGGATAAGCACTTTTCCATCGAACAGACAGAGGTGGCCGCACCGAAACCCGGTGAGGTTCAGATTGATGTCGCCTATTGCGGGATTTGCGGAACGGACCTGCATATTTACCTGGGACACATGGACGGGCGTGTGGGTTTTGAACGCACAATTGGTCATGAGATGTCGGGTGTGATCGCGGCCGTTGGGGCGGGCGTTGAGAACCTTGAGCCCGGTCAAAGGATTGTTGTGCGTCCGCTGGATCATTGCGGTGATTGCCCGGCTTGCAATGCGGGCCACGAGCATGTGTGCCACAACCTGAAGTTTATCGGCATCGACACGGATGGTGCGTTTCAGCAGAAATGGAATGTGCCCGCGCATACGATCCATGTGTTGCCGAACGACCTCGCGCTTAGCCATGCGGCCTTGATCGAGCCGTTGGCGGTAGCGGTTCATGACGTTGGGCGCGGCAAGGTAAAACCCGGCGAAGATGTTCTTGTGATCGGAGGTGGTCCAATCGGTATGCTTGTGGCGATGGCGGCGCGCGATGCAGGTGCAAACGTCACGATCTCGGAGATCAATGAGAACCGGCTGGCATTTGCGCAAAAGATCGGCTTTGCGGCGCTGAACCCAAAAACCACGGACGTCGCCGAGGCGATCCACAGCAGTACAGGCGGGAAAGGGGCGGACGTCGTTTTTGAGGTTTCCGGCAGCCAACCCGGCGTGGATTTGATGACGGCAGCTGCTGCAACGCGCGGTCGGATCGTGATGGTCGCCATTCACGCGACGAAACCTCAGATTGATCTGTTCCAGTTTTTCTGGCGCGAGCTTGATCTGATCGGCGCGCGTGTTTACCGCTCTGAAGACTACGACAAAGCGATGGAAATCCTGGCGCGCGGTGTGATTGATTGCGACGCGTTTATTACGGATATTCAAGGTCTTGACGACATCGAGGCGGCTTTCAAGTCGCTGACCGAAAACCCAAATGCGATGAAATCTATGATCCGCGTAACGGAGAACTTGCAATGAGCTTGATGGATAAATTCAGCCTCACGGGGAAAACCGCACTTGTCACCGGGGCAAAACGTGGCATCGGGCGCGGCATGGCAGAAGCCTTGGCAGAGGCGGGAGCTGATATCATCGGCGTCAGTGCATCGCTGGACCCGGAAAGTTCGGACGTTGCGAAAAGTGTCACGGCTCTGGGTCGGAAATTCAGCGGTTACGCTTGTGATTTTTCTGATCGCGCGGCGGTCAGCGCGTTCTGCGCGCAGGTTTTGAAAGATCACCCGCAGATCGATATTCTGGTCAACAATGCGGGAACGATTTTGCGCGAACCCGCAGCAACTCATCCCGACGAGATGTGGGATAAAGTGATTGAAGTGAACCTCAACGCGCAATTCATCCTGACCCGGGAGATCGGCCGCGAAATGGTTGCGCGCGGGTCTGGCAAGGTCATTTTTACCGCGTCCCTGCTGACGTTTCAGGGCGGCATCACGGTGCCTGGATATGCGGCCTCCAAAGGCGGCATCGGTCAATTGACGATGGCTTTCGCGAACGAATGGGCTGCAAAAGGCGTAAACGTGAACGCCATTGCGCCGGGCTATATCGACACTGACAACACCGAGGCTTTGCGGGCTGATCCCGTGCGATCGAAATCCATTTTGGACCGCATTCCAGCCGGACGCTGGGGCACGCCGGACGATTTCAAAGGGCCTGTGGTCTTTCTGGCATCTGACGCGTCTGCCTATATGAACGGCCATACGATGCTTGTGGATGGCGGCTGGATGGGGCGCTGATCTCAGCGCTTGGCCGCATGCGGGTTTAGTCTTATATTGGCGCGTGTCATCTTGATGACAGAAATTGACGTTTATTGGTTCGTAACCTGACGCCTGACCGCATTGCCTTGGCGTGCTGTCGGTGTTTGCTTAAAGAGAAAGACCGCCATGACTGCCAAGATCATTATTGCGCGCAGATCGACAACGCAGGTCGCCCCGGACGGGATATTCTTTGAGCTTGATATCACGCAAGCCGGGTTCCAGACCAAAGGCCCCCGCAGCGGCGAGATTTACGATCCGCGCTTTCATGATCTGTATTATTTCTGGGATTTCGGGGACAGCTACCAATTCAAGGCACCGGAAAACCTGCCGGACGCGCATCGCGATTCTGGGAAGTCCTATGGGCCGATGGTATCGCATACCTACCGCAAACCCGGTCGCTTCAAGGTCACCTGCCTGATTGTGGAGCCATCCACGGGCATCACCGCCTTGGCAGAGACGACTATTGCCGTGGGCGATCCCGATCGGATGTTTGCAGCAACAAACACGGTGTTTGTCGATCCCTCGGGCCGGGGTGTAGGCGCGCCGGATCGTGCGCGGGTTGTCACCTCGATTGCGCAAGCGATCCAAACCGTGTCGGGGCAGGAATCGACACCCAAGCGGATCATGCTGCGCCGGGGGCAGACCTATGCCTTTGGCGGGACGTCACTTGGCAGCGGGGCGCATGTCCCAAGCCTTCACATCGTGGCAGGGCCGGGCAATGACACCAATCCTGTTCTCAGATGCAGTGGGCAATGGACTTGGAATGATGTGCGGACCGTGACGAACGGACGGTCAAAAGACTGGGTGTTTCAGAACATCGATTTCTATGGACCTTGGGATTCCACGACAGAGCGTGGCGCGCTTGTGATCGGGATTGGCCCGCAAGAAAACTCCCCCAATTTGACGCTGATTGACGGGTGCCATTTCGACGGGTTCACCGGCGCATTTGTCCCCACAAGCGGCAACAATGTCCTGCACCGGATGACTGTTATTAACGACACAACGATCACCAATTGGCAGGGGTTCGGTGTCATCGATGGTGACAATTCCGGGATCGCGTTGACCGGGTCGTGTATTCGCCAACATGTCGATGCGCTCGCCGGAAAAACCGACCTGAAAGGCAACAATAACGGACCCTTCCGTAATGGGGCACGGCTGAACCGGACGATCATTACCAATTGCGATATGTTCAGTCGGAACGGCTGGTCCCCCTTTGGCGGTGTGTTTCAAGCCAGCCAAGCCTGCATTCGGTTTAACACCGATGGGATGGAGGGGCCGCGCGCAAATATTCAAGCCAATGCGCTTGAAGGTGGATATTGGGTTCTGATCTTTACGCCCGAGGCTGGGTTGGAGGGCAAAGCCGTCAATGCAGTGATCGAAAAGAACTATATTCTGGGCTGCCACCTGACATCGTCGACCGTCGTGATTGCCTATGGCGGAACAACCATCCGCAACAACATCCTTGTGCAGCCCAATGAGGCCTCGCTGAAAGTTTCAGGGGAGCTTTATACGTTCATCCAATTGGAAAACGTGCAGGGGAACGCGCGCAATGCGCGCACACCGATCAATATCTACAACAACACCTATATCCATCTGACACCGCAATCGAGCTACCAGTTCCCTGATGCCCCGCCCGCATCCCTGATCGGCAAGCAGTATTTTTCAAACGTCACGGAAGGCAACAACCTGCAGCATATGCCCAACGTCAAACCGGCGACGGTTGTTGATGGGCCGCTGGAGACGTCTAAGATCCTGTGGACACCGCGGGAGCGCGGTTACAGATCCAGTGTTCTGGGACTTCAAAAACACACCGCCACGCCGCGCAATGTGGTGGCCACCTACGCGCCGCTCTCAGGCTCCGCCGCTTTGGGGGATGCGCTTAGCGGACCGGCCGCTTTTGATGATTTCTACGGCAAGCCAAGGCCGCATTATCCGTCGCGCGGCGCGTTTGAGATGCCTTAGCCCAGACACTGGTTGCATCACGGCAGGGGGATGAATTCGTCCTTATCGTCCGGGGGCAGCTGAAAGCGCCCATGGGCCCAGTCGCCCGCCGCCCAAGCGACTTTCGCGGCCTCGATCTTGTCACGCGATGAGGCCACGAAATTCCACCAGATATGGCGTGGTCCGTTCAACGTCTCACCGCCCAGTGCCATCAGCCTTGCGCCCGCAGGCCCGGCTTTCACCGAGATTGCATCGCCAGGACGAAACACCATCATTTGTCCCGCCTCAAAGACATCACCAGCAACCTCGATAGATCCAGAGGTCACATAAAGCCCACGGTCCTCATGTTCTTGCGGCAGCGGAATTGCGGCACCGGGGTCAAGCACGACATCGGCGTAGAACATTTCTGAGAATGTTTGCACCGGTGCGCGTTCCCCCCAGGCGGTGCCCAGGATCAAGCGCACCTGTTTGCCTTCACCTTCCAGAAACGGCAGCGCGCCTTCGCTGTGATGCTCAAACCCTGCATCGGTTTCTTCATGCTCTTCAGGCAGCGCAACCCAGGTCTGAATGCCAAAGAGGCTGCTGGGGTTCTGGCGGGTTTTCGCACTTGTTCGCTCTGAGTGGGTGACGCCGTTGCCGGCGATCATCCAATTGACCTCACCGGGGTAAATCATCTGGTTGGTGCCCAGACTGTCGCGGTGCTGAAATTCACCCTGATAAAGATATGTCACCGTTGCCAGACCAATATGCGGATGCGGGCGTACATCGATGCCCTGGTCGGTCAGAAATTCCGCAGGCCCCATCTGATCAAAGAAGACAAAGGGGCCGACCATCTTGCGCTGGGCCGAGGGCAGGGCCCTGCGGACCTCAAAATCGCCGATGTCGCGCGCACGTGGCACGACGATCGTGTCAATCGCGTCCAGCGTGGTGGCATCTGGGTAATGCGGCTCAAGGGCAGGGTTCCAGCTCATCTTCTATCTCCTTATTGGCGTGACGACTGGCGGCGGTCCCGCCAGTCGCTATTCTTTGTTTAGGGGGCCAGATCGAAGAACAGAATCTCCGCGTCTTGGCCTTGGTCGAACGTCAGCTGGCCTTCGCCCTCGATGGCCAGACCATCGCCTTTTGACAGGGACACGCCGTTTACACGTAAAGCGCCATCGGCGACCTGCACCCAGGCCTTGCGACCTGCAGAAAGCGTGGTGGTGATCTGCTGATCACCCCGCAATGTTGCAGCATAAACGCTGGCATCCGCCTGCGTTTTCATCGACCCGTCTCGCCCGTCTCGCGACAAGAACAGCTTCAACTGCCCATCCTTGTCGGCTGCTGTCAGGTCCATTGTATCGTAGGCGGGCGCGGTGTTGCCAACTTCCGGCAAAAGCCACACCTGCAGGAACCGCATTTCTTCGGTATTGGAGGGGTTGAACTCCGAATGGGTGACACCGGATCCTGCGCTCATGTATTGAACGCCGCCAGCACCAACGACAGAACCGTTGCCCATGCTGTCTTTATGCTCAAGCGCGCCACCCATCACGTAGGAGAATATCTCGGCGTTCTGGTGCGGGTGTTCGCCAAACCCCATGCCGCCCGCGACGCGGTCATCGTTTATCACGCGCAGGTTGCCAAAGCCCATAAACGCAGGGTCATGATATTGGCCAAAGCTGAAACTATGGGCTGACTTTAGCCAGCCGAAGTCGGCTTGCCCACGATCTTGTGCAGGTCGGTGGGTAAGGCGCAAAGTTGTGTCTGTTACGGTCGTCATTGATCCGTTCCTTCTATGAGAGTTTCGCAATTGCGGACTTCGCCGCAACAATTTTCTCGTCTGCGTCTTTGCCCAAAGCGTCAGCGGCAATGATGGTTACATCGGTGATACCGATAAATCCCATGATATGGCGCAGATAGGTTGAGGCAAAGTCGATCTCGCTGCCCATCTTGGTGCCGCCGGATGCGATCAGAAGGATCGCGCGCTTGCCTTCAAGCAACCCCTTCGGGCCCGTTTCGGTGTATTTGAACGTCACACCGACACGGCAGACCTGATCGATCCAGGCTTTCAGCACAGCCGGTGTCGAGAAATTATAAACAGGCGCGCCGATCACGATTGTGTCTGCGGCCTGAATTTCATCGATCAGGTCGTCCGACAATGCCAGCGTTTGGCGCTGCTGTTCCGTACGCTCCGCTTCCGGTGTGAAATTTGCAGCCAGCCAGTCTTCCGTGAGAACCGGGATGGCGTCGGTCAAATCGCGCTCAATCACCTTTTCTGCGCCGAGTTGACGAAGAACGTCGGCTGATAGGTCACGGGTGATCGATCCCGCATGGCGGGCGCTGGATTGGATATTCAAGACTGTTTGGGTCATGTCAAAATCTCTTTCGTTCTTGGTTGAGGGATACATAACCGTTGCAAATACAAGAACTAGTGGCGTAAATGGCAAATTATATTTGCGATTAGGAGAACAATGTCACGCCTCGATGAAATTGAAACCTTCGTGTCGATTGCGCGCAGCGGGTCGATCAGCCGGGCAGCGGACCAATTGGGGATCGCCAAATCTGCCGCAAGCCGCCGGTTGTCTGATCTTGAGGCCCGTCTCGGGGTACAGTTGATCTTGCGTACAACGCGACGGTCCAGCCTGACCGAGGAAGGTATCGCGTTTCTGGATCGGGCTGAACTTGCGCTAGATGCGCTGAACGACGCTGAACGCGCAGTTAAGGAAGAGCGCGCGCAGTTGTCCGGCATTTTGCGGGTCGCAGCACCCGTGTCCTACGGGCTGTCAAAGATGGAGCCGGTGTTCACGCAATTCATGCTCGATAACCCGCAGATTGATCTGTACGTGGATTTTTCTGATCGGCAGGTGGATTTGGTGCAGGACGGGTTCGATGTTGCCATTCGGATTGGTGATTTGCCGGATTCCTCGCTGATTGTGCGCAAGATTACATCTGTTCGATACCGCGCAGTTGGCAGCCCGTCCTTTTGGCAAACTCATGGCAATCCAAAGACCGCCAATGATCTGAGCACGCTGCCATTTCTGCGCTACGTCAATTTGCGTCGACGGGACGTTTTACACTTTAACAACCCCGATGGCTCTCCGGGCAAGATCAGTCCGCCGCAACGTGTGCGGGCCAGCAATGGTGATTTTCTAGCGCAGATGGCGATTGCAGGTCTGGGCTTCATGGTGGAGCCGGAATTTGTTGTCGATCAACACATTGCGGATGGAAAACTGGTCGAAGTTCTGACCGATCACGAATGGCTGGGGCTCAATCTTTATGCGGTGTTCCCGTCGACGCGCCGGATCACCCGCCGGGCAGAGGCTTTCGTGGATTGTCTGGCCAAAGGGCTGGGATCTTAAGGGCTACAGGGTCTCTATATTTCTGACGGTTGAGCCGGGGATTAGGTGGAAGCCTGCATCAAAAACCGTCTGCACCGGTTCGCCTGACAAGCGGCCCACCAAGATCTCCGCCGCTTTTTGGCCGATCTTGAGATGTGGAACCCGAACGGAGGTCAGGCGGGTCCCCAGAACGGAGGCCACGGGCAAATCTCCCCAACCAGCGATGCCCATTTCGCCCGGCACAGATATTCCGTTGCGGGCGCAATATTGCAATCCACCAAACGCCATGGAGTCGTTCTGAAAGAAAATACATTCCGCTTGCGTATCACCGGCCAGCAATTGTTCGGTTCCGTAATAGCCGGGGTAGAAGCTTGCTGTGTCATGCAGGCAAAGCTGGCGTTGGACTTTGCCGCCACCATCTTCAACAGCCTTCGTAAAGCCATCCAGCCGCGCGGTCGCGGCATTGGCGGCGTTATGTGATGTGCCGACATAGCCAAATTGCCGGTAGCCGCACCCAACCAGATACCGCCCCATGTCAAAGCCGCAGTCAAAGTGGTTAATCCCGACACTCATATCAAGCGGGCTGGAGTTCAGGTCCCAAATTTCAACCACAGGAATGCCTGCGTTGCGCAACATCTCAAGCGACCGGGCAGAATGCGACCGCCCCGTCAGGATCAGACCCGCAGGTTGCCAGGATAAAACCGTGCGGATCCAAGTCTCTTCCTGTTCATGGGTATGTTGGGTCAGACCTAAGACAGTTTGATAACCAAAGCTGCCCAGCTTCTGGTCGATCCCTTCCAGGACTTGCGCAAAGACCTCATTGCCCAGATCAGGGATTGAAACGCCAACAAATGTGGACGTCTGATCGCCCGCAAAGACTGTCGCCAGCCGATTGGGCAGGTAGCCAAGCTGGTCAATCTTGGCCATCACCTTTTCGCGGGTTTTTTCGGAATATCCACCCTCGCTGCGCAGAACACGGCTGGCAGTCATCTTTGAAACACCCGCCGCGCGTGCGACTTCGGCAAGGCTTACTTTGTTGTTTTTGCTCGGCTTTTCGGTCATACTCAGATCTATTGCGTTACCGGTAACTTTAGCTCTTGACAGACTCGGCTTGTCAGGCCGACGATGACACAACGTTACAGGTAACTCAACACTGCTGAGAATTTCCGTAGCGACAGGGGGGTGAATGACCGAGCACGCGCAAAAAGGCTTGTTCTTTGATGGGATCGACAAACATTTCGGCGGTACATATGCGCTGAAAGACGTGTCTTTGGCTGTCGGACGCGGCGAAATTGTTGCGCTGCTTGGCGAAAACGGTGCCGGGAAATCAACGTTGATCAAAGTGCTAGGGGGCATCCATCAACCGGATGCTGGCCAGGTGCGTATTGACGGCCAACCTTACCAACACCGCCCGGCAGGGTTTGGTGAACGTCAGAAAGTGGCGTTCATTCACCAAGATCTGGGCTTGATCGAATGGATGACCGTGGCCGAGAATATTGCGTTGGCGCTGGGCTATTCACGCAAAAAAGGCCTGATCCGCTGGCGTGACGTGGAAGCCTTCGCGACCGACGCGCTGAAGAAAGTTGACTGCGCATTTGATCCAACAACCCGCGTTGAGGATCTGACCCGCACGGAAAAGTCCTTGGTCGCGATTGCGCGGGCGCTGGCGGTGGACAGCGAGTTTCTGGTGCTGGATGAACCGACAGCCTCCCTGCCTGCAGACGAGGTTGAGCGATTGTTTGAAGCCCTGCGCCCGTTGCGTGATCGCGGTGTTGGAATGATCTATGTGAGCCACCGGCTGGATGAGATTTTTCGGATTGCCGACCGGGTGGCGGTTTTGCGCGATGGGGCAATGGTGGGGGTCAGGTCGATTGATCACACCACGCCGGAAGAACTGGTGCAAAAGATTGTCGGACGCAAAACCCGGGTCACGCTGAAGTCGCAGGAAAAGCCGGGCGCGGATATTCTGAACCTCGATCAAGTCACGGTTGGTGATATCGGACCGCTTTCGATTACGCTCAGGCATGGGGAGATGGTTGGCTTGGTCGGTTTGCGCGGGGCAGGGCACGAGGTGATCTCCCGGGCGCTGTTCGGGCTGGTGCCCTATCAAGGAAAAGTCTCTCTGCTGGGGAAGACGCCGAAATTGACCTCCCCCCAGAATGCGCTGGGCGCTGGGATTGGTTTGGTTGCACGAGACCGCACGGAAGAATCCGTTGCGATGAACCTGACGATCCGTGAGAACACGTTTCTAAACCCGGCAGGTGTCGGACGCCGTTTGATGAGCCTGCTGACACCAGGGGTTGAGGCGAAGCAGGCTGCGAAAATTGGCGACGATCTTGGATTGTCGCCAAATGACCCGACCCTTGCGATTGAGGCTTTGTCAGGGGGAAACCAGCAAAAGGTTGTGATCGGCCGTTGGCTTGCGATGAAGCGCAAGCTGTTAATTTGCGAAGACCCGACTGCCGGTGTCGATGTCGGCGCAAAGGCCGAGATTTATGCGTTGTTGAACGCGGCCTTGGCAGATGGGGTCGGCATCCTCGTCGTGTCGACCGATTTTGAAGAAATTGCCACGATCTGCCACCGGGCCATCGTCTTTAGCCAAGGTGCAATTGTGGACGAGCTGACGGGAAGTCGGCTGACAACAGAAAACCTGATCCAGTCCGCCTCCGCCGGAAATATCGCTGAAGAAAAGGAAAATTCGAATGCAATCGCTTGAAAGCAGCGCGCTTGAGCCGACACGGGCCGAGTTGGAAGGTCAAAGCCGGGGCCGGAAAATTCTGCGCCTCTTGCCTGTCTACGGGCTGGTCATTCTGACGGTCTTTCTGATCATCCTGTTCTCGATCTTGCTGCCCAACACGTTCCCAACAATGCTGAACCTGCGCGCGATTGTGTCGGACAAGGCAATCATTGCCTTGCTGTCCCTGGGTGCAATGATCCCTATGGCTGCGGGGCGGATCGATCTGACGGTCGGTTACGGAATTGTGCTGTGGCATATTCTGGCGATTAGCTTGCAGACCCTGCTGGGTCTTCCCTGGCCGATGGCTGTTGCGGTGGTTCTGGTGCTTGGGGCTTTTACCGGGTTTCTCAATGGGATGCTGGTCGAAGTTGCCAAGATTGACAGCTTCATTGCAACCCTTGGAACGGGCACGGTGCTTTATGCGTTGGCGCTTTGGCATACGGGCGGCCGGCAATTGGTTGGGGTTTTGCCTGATGGCTTTTATGCGCTGAACAACACGTTCATCTTCGGGCTACCTATCACCGGGTTCTATCTGCTCGCCATTACAATCGTGATGTGGATCATCCTCGAATATACGCCTGTGGGCCGATATCTTTACGCGATAGGCGCAAACCAGCGCGCGGCCCAGCTAAATGGCATTCCCACCCGAAAATATGTGATCAGCGCGTTTATTGCGTCAGGCACGATGACGGCGCTTGCGGGCGTCATTCTGGCCTCAAAATTACGGATCGGGCAGGCCTCGGTCGGGCTGGAATTCCTGTTGCCTGCGCTGGTGGGCGCGTTTCTTGGATCCACAACAATCAAACCGGGCCGGGTCAATGTCTGGGGCACGATTGTTGGGGTGGCGATCCTCGCCGTAGGGATTTCGGGCATTCAACAATTTGGCGGCTCGTTCTGGGTTGAGCCGATGTTTAACGGCGTCACGCTTTTGATCGCCATTGGGATTGCTGGCTATGCGCAACGGCGCAAAGGCGCAGCAAAGAAGTAAATCAACGACAGCAACTGGGAGGATACCATGCTGAAACGAACGTTCCTGAAAACCTTACTGACCAGCACAATGATCGCAGGCATGGGCCTGCCAGCCCTTGCGGAAACCCCATTTGATGGCCCGACTTCTGGACCGAAGGCAGCGGAAGGCAAGACCATTGTTGTGCTTGCGGCTGACTTGAAAAATGGCGGTATTCTGGGTGTAACCAATGGCGTTGAAGAGGCTGCGGCCAAGATCGGATGGGAGGTCCGGGTTCTTGACGGTGCAGGCTCCATCCAAGGGCGGACCGGGGCGATTGGTCAGGCCATGGCATTGCAACCCGATGGCTTGATCATCAACGGATTTGACGCGGTCGAACAGCAGGCAGCACTGGAAGGCGTGGCAGAAGCCGGCATCCCGATGGTGTCCTGGCATTCCGGTCCGACCATTGGCTGTGACGCGCCGGGTGGCATCTTTGCCAATGTTTCTACAGATGCGATGACGGTGTCCGAGGTCGCGGCCAAATGGGCGATTGAGGATGCAGGCGACGGTGTCGGTGCCGTGATCTTCACTGATTCAACTTACCAGATCGCCATCGACAAAGCCGACCGCATCAAGGAAACCATCGAAGCGATGGGTGGCACGGTTCTGGAATATGTGGACACCCCGATTGCCGACACCTCGACCCGGATGGGGCCTTTGACGACAAGCTTGTTGCAGAAATACGGGGCAAGCTGGACCCATGCGTTGGCGATCAACGATCTGTATTTCGACTTCATGGGCCCTGCGCTTGCCGCAGCCGGGATTTCCGGGGATGGCGCACCGAAAGCAGGCTCTGCCGGTGACGGCTCTGAAGCAGCGTTTCAGCGCATTCGCAGCGCGCAGTATCAGGCGATCACCGTGGCGGAGCCGTTGAACTTGCAAGGCTGGCAGTTGGTGGATGAGCTGAACCGCGCGATCCAGGGCGAGGCGTGTTCCGGCTACATCACAGCCCCAGCCCTGGTGACGCAAGAAGGATTGGCCAAGTTGGGTGACAGCAATGCGTTCGACCCTGACAGCCCGTACCGCGAAGCCTATGCAGCGATCTGGGGCAAGTAGTCCCGGAAGACAGCTTGCAAATGATGTGAAGCGGGGGCCCAGAGCCCCCGTTTTTCGGTCAGGAACCGGGGGCTGGCGCAGGTTGCGCGCTGCGCTGGAACATTGCGTAGTAGAAGACCGGGGCTGCGATCAGTGTCAGGATCGACGCAAATGCCAGACCACCCATGATCGTCACCGCCATGGACTGGAAAAACGCGTCCCAGATCAGAGGCGTCATTCCCAGGATCGTTGTCGCCGCAGCCAAGATGACAGGACGAAGCCGCGACATGGAGGCGTTGACGATGGCGTCTTGCAACGGCGTGGTCTCGTCCTCCTCGCGGACGATGTCGATTTCCTCGACCAGAACGATGCCGTTTTTGATCAACATGCCAGACAGCGACAAAAGACCCAGAAGCGCGGTAAACGTGAAAGGCAGGCCAGTGCCTAAAAGGGCCAGACTGACCCCGTTTACCGACATTGGCACCAGCAGCCAGATGATCAGCGGTTGGCGCAAAGCGTTGAACAGCAGCACGGAGATCAGGACCATAATGATCACGCTCATCGGTAATTGCCGGGCCAAGCTGGCTTGCGCATCGCTGGAGCTTTCAAGCTCTCCTCCCCATTCCATCTTGTAGCCGGGGGGCAGGGGCATTTCTTCAATCGTGCTTTGCACCTCTGCCTGCACCTGTGCTGCGGTCAGCCCTTTGGTGATGTCGGCCCCCACGGTCATGGTGAAGACCCGGTCGCGGCGCATTACAAGCGTGTTTTGCGATTCAAATCGCAAGCCGTCCGTGACCTGTTCGAAGGGCACAAAGCTTTGCCCACTTTCAGAATAGACCACATGATCGGTCAGGGACAAATCCTCCTGCGGGTTCGCGCGCAGGACAATCGGGATCTGACGTTCCCCTTCGCGGTAGACGCCCGCATCGATGCCCACAGTGGCAAACCGCAGAACGTTGGTGATGTCATCGCGGGTGATGCCCGCTTCCTGTGCGCGATCAGTTGCATAGACCGGGCGCAGGACCTGTTCCATTTCGCGCCAATCAATGCGCGGCGCGATGATGTTGGGGGAGGCGTCTGAAAGACGCGTCATCGCCTCGGTTGCCAGATCGCGCAATACTTCAGGATCTGGGCCAGAGAAACGTGCCTGAATTGGATCACCACCACCGGGGCCAAAGGCCAAGCGCTTTGCCCTGAATTCACCTTGCGGCAGTTGGGTTGCCGCAAATTCTTCCATCTGCGCAATCAATGGCGCGATCTTGTCGATGGTATCCGTGCGCACGATGATATGGCCGTAGCTTGGATTGGGGTCTTCCGCTTGGTAGGTCAGCATGAACCGTGCTGCGCCCTGGCCCGCAAAAGCGGTCGCAGAGACGACGTCGGGTTGATCCGCCAGCCAGGCTTCCAACACTTCCAGATCTTGTGACGTTTCGTGGATCGATGCGCCTTGGGCAAGCTTGTAATGAACGAAGAAAAGCGGCGTGTTGCTGTCGGGGAAAAACTGCTGCTTGATCTGTCCAAAGAGCATGAAACACATGACGGTGACGCCCAGAAGAACCGCGGTCACCAGCCACCAAAGCTTCAAGCAGGCGCGAAGGAAATTGCCATATAGCCGGAACAGCGGACCGCCGTAAGCATCGGCTTCACCACCCGTTCCCTGTTTGAAGAAATAGTGGCCCAAAAGCGGTGTGACGGTCAGTGCCAACAGCCACGACAACATCAGCGATATCGCGATCACTGCAAAGAGCGAGAACAGAAACTCCCCGGTTGAATCCGGGCTGAGTCCAATCCCGGCAAAGGCCATGATGCCTATCACTGTCGCTCCCAATAGCGGGATTTGGGTCTTCTTGGCGGCATCTTCCGCCGCATCCCGAGAACTTTGCCCGCGCCGCATGGCAATCTGCATGCCTTCTGCCACCACGATGGCGTTATCGACCAGCATCCCCATTGCGATGATCAATGCGCCAAGCG
The DNA here is from genome assembly GCA_947493265.1 of uncultured Litoreibacter sp. Classification (GTDB taxonomy): domain Bacteria; phylum Pseudomonadota; class Alphaproteobacteria; order Rhodobacterales; family Rhodobacteraceae; genus Litoreibacter. Next base: position 433,969 of record CANLQL010000002.1, read on the forward strand.
AAATCCGCTCCATCTCGATGGAGAAAAACGCCATGAAAAGCAGTGTACCAACAACCGTCAGTAGAAGCGTCGATCCGACAACAATCGCAGCACGCCAGCCCATGAACAGGGCCAACACAATAACAACGATGCCCACCGACATTGCCAGATTGACCAGAAAATCGTTCGACGCCTTCTCGACAACAAGGTGTTGTTGGTAGATCGGCTGAAGTTCAACACCCAACGGGATTTGCGGGGCAAGCTCTGCCAGCTTGGCGTCAGCTCTGTGCCCGACATCAACGATGTTTTCAGACGACAATCCGGCGATCCCGAGGGTGAATGCCTCGGCGCCATTGTGGCGAATGATCAGGTCGGGGTTCTGTTCGCGCGCGCGAAACACATCGGCAAAGTCGAACAAGTTCAGGATTTCTCCGCCGACACCTACGGTCAGACCGGCGATCTCGCGAACACTGTCATTGCCTTCCGGTCCTTGGATCAGGGTACGTCCGTCGGCGCTTTGCAACGACCCGCCATCGGTGACGGTATCGGCATTGGCAATCGCGTTCTGAATTGCCGATGGTGGCACGTTTTGGTTTGTGCTGATCACCAGATCTGGCTGCACGTAAATGACTTCGTTTGGCAGGCCTGACAGGTTCACATCCGCCACGCCTGAGACGGTCAAAAGCTCCCGCCTGAGAAAGGTTGCAAGCTCGTAGATTTCCGCGTCCGAATAACCCGGTGCAGTGACCGCATAATATATTCCGAACACGTCGCCAAAGCCGTCATTCACAAATGGCTGACCTGCACCACTGGGCAAGCGCGCGCTGCCAACCCGGTTGCGCAATTTTGTCCAGATTTGCGGCAGCTCGGTGCCGTCATATTGGTCCTTCATGTCGACAGTTATCCAAGACAGGCCCGGTTGGTTCATGGACCGAACCTCTTTGACCTCGGCCATTTTCTGGATTTCCGATTCAATCGGTTCGGAGACTTCGCGCGCCACTTGCTGCGCGTCTGACCCGGGGTACTGCGTCACCACGACGGCGGTTTTGATTGTGAAGGCGGGGTCTTCTAGGCGGCCCAGCGAAAAGAACCCCCAGATGCCCCCCAATAGGCAGCCAAGAATGATGATCCAGGTCAGGATCGGACGGTCAATGGACAGGCGCGCAATATTCATGAGGCGCGCTTAATTCGAAAAGCCGGTGAAGCGCAAAACCCGCTCCCCGTCAGATAGAAGGTTGGCACCGCTGGCGACGACCTCCTGGCCAACCTCAAGCCCGCCGATGACATCAACCAATCCGTTTGGGCTGGGTGTGATCGTAACCTCCACGGCGCTTACGGTACCTTCGTTCTCTGTGTCAGGTTCGAAAACCATCACAATCGGGGTCCCGTCATTGCGCGTGATCACTGCTGAGTTTGGAATGCGCAGCGTTTCGGGGCCGCCAAAGAGCGTGGCGAAGACGGTAACCGAAGAGCCTGGCAGAATCACAAGGTTCTCAGGCGGTTGCATGCCAAGCGTGATCTGAAATGTTTGGCCCACTTGGGACGTTTCGGCATTAAATTCCCGGGTTTCGAGTTTGAAGCGGTCCTCGCTGGACGGAAACTTCGCCCAAAGTTCGACATCTGGATCGCGACCTGCCCGCTGGAACAGAACTTCGGGCACGTCAATTTCGACCCGCAGTTCCGACATGTCATGCAGGCGGGCAACCGGGGTACCAGCAGCAATCGTGGAAAACTTGGCGACATTTCGTGCAGCGACGAGAGCGTCGAAAGGGGCCATCAGCTTGGCATCGTTCAGAGACCGCCGGGCATTCCTGACCGCGATTTCGGCCAATTTTGTCTGTGTTTCTGCGTCATCAACAGTGACTTGGCTGACCGAACTTCCCTGAAGTTTTTGCAACCGCTCCAATGTGCGGTCGGCTTGGTCTTTTTGCACCAATGCTTGGTCCAGCGCGATCTCAAACGGCTCCAGATCAAGCTGGGCGATGGTTGCGCCCTCGGCGACCGGCTCCCCTTCGACAATCGGGATATCAATAACCTGTCCGCCGACCTGAAAAGCCAGATCTACAGTCTCTTTAGCGGCGACATGGCCAAAAAACTGTCGCGTGATTTCTGATTTGCTGGTGGTTACTTCAACCAGCTTGACCAGTTTCAGATTTTCCTGGGCGGCGGCTGGTGCGGCGATGCTCAGAGCAAGAATTGCAAATCTGAGGGCTTGGAACATGGAAAACTCCAAAAATACTGGCTGGAAATCTGCGCAACTAACGAAAGAAGTGGGAACAGTCTATTCTGGTCACACGATAATCGGTACTTGGAAAACGCTAACATCGATAGCCGCCGCCGACAACAATGGTCAGCGGCGGGTTGCGCGTGTTTTCCGGAGTTTCAGCCTGTCGCGAGAAACGCGTTCAGTTTGTCAAACGCTTGCGTCCAACCGCCACCACCGGCAGAGCCTTCCGGCACGCCCACATGGACCATGACCATGCGGGTTTTCCCGTCTTCTTCGCTAAGCTCAACTATGACTTCTGTGATATCGGGAAATCCATCTGGCATGCCCATATCCTTGGGTGAGATGATCGTCCCGTCCTCGGTGCACATGCTTTCGGTGTAAACCAACCGGTGCGGCGCGTTGACTTCCTTGTAGACCCCTTTGAAAAACATCTGCATGTGACGCTCAGGCGTGCGCATTTCCATGCAGATTCTGCGTTCGCCACCAACAGTGACATCCATTTCGGCGGTTGGGACGGACATGCCGTTTGGTCCGTACCACTGCCGAAACAAGTCGGGATCTGTCCACATGCGCCAGACCGTGTCGATGGGGGCATCGAAGACACGTTCAATCTTTACCCATTGTTGCGTGTCAGTCATGGCCCGTCTCCTTCATTTGGCTCAGCAGTGTTCCCATCATGTCAAAGCGGGCATCCCAGATATGGCGATACTGATCTGTCCAACTGACGACGGCTTCCAAGGGGGCTGTGTTCAGTGTGCAGGGACGGAACTGCGCGTTTTGTCCCTGCGTGAGCAGGCCTGCATCTTGCAGCACGCGGATATGTTTCGAGATCGCCGGCAAAGACATATCGAAAGGTTCTGCCAGTTCCTTGACCGTCGCCTCGCCCGTTGCCAAGCGTGCAAGGATTGCCCGGCGTGTCGGGTTGGAAAGCGCCGCGAAGGCGCGGTCGAGTTGAGGATCGCTTTGCATTCTCACTTTAATAAACCGTATGGTTAATTAAGCAAGTGGTTTATTAATGTTCAGGTTTCATCCTGGCTATCCGACGCGGCGGCCTTGGCACCATGTTCCGCGCAGAAGTGGTGTTGTCCCAAGCCTTGTGACCCGCAGAACATCGCCGCGTTGACCGATGGCAAGTTGCCCACGGTCTTGAAGTCCGCCGGCTTTCGCGGGGTTTTGTGTAACACTTGCAATCGCGCGGGGCAGGTCGTCCCAAAGATCAGCAAGCGTAAACGCCGACATCAGCAGGGCCGATGGCACGTAGTCGGACGAAATAATGTCCAAAAGGTCGGCCTTCGCCAGATCCATCGCCGACACATTGCCCGAATGTGACCCGCCGCGCACAATATTGGGTGCCCCCATCATCACTGAAATATCTTGCGCGCGGCAAGCCTCTGCTGCGTCTTTCGTGGTTGGAAATTCCGCGAAATGCACGCCGTTTGCTTTCGATGTCTGCACATGTTCGGCGGTCGTGTCGTCATGGCTGGCCAGAACCGCGCCGTAGCGTTTTGCCTCCTCTAATGCACCGGCTTGGTGCTTCTCACCATAGAGACTTTGCAGGCGTTTGAGGTTGACGACATGATCTTTGAAGTCGTCGTCACTCATCCCGCGCTTCTTGGTGACATAGGTTTTCAAAGCGGACATGTCGCGGAACTGCCGTTGACCCGGGGTGTGGTCCATCAGGCTGACGATGCCGACGCGATCTTCCGGGCCAAATTCGGCCATTTCTTCCAGAAGGGTTTCTGAACAGACCTCGGCCCGCAGATGCAGGAAATGGCTGATGCGGAAGTAACCGGCGGCGCGGGCTTCCAAAAGCTCATTGGCCAGACCGCGTGCATAGGCCTTGTAGCGGGCCTTGGTGTTGTGGATGGAGCCGACGCGCAAGGCGTCGAACACTGTCGTGATCCCGGTCGAAGCCAGCTCTGCGTCGTGGGCGATCAGCGCGGGCAGATGCGGCCAATGCACTTCCGGACGCGGTTCCATATGACGCTCCAGATTGTCGGTGTGCAGTTCAACCAGCCCGGGCATCACCAGATCACCTTCGCAATCCATCGCGCCGGCTGGAATATCTGCGTCTTGGACGATGTCGGTGATGGTGCCATCGGTGATCGTCACGCACCCGGTGACAACTTCGTCTGGCAGAACCAATTTGGCATTGGCCAAGCAGATCGTGCCTGACATGGTCTTGTCATGTAAATCTGTCAAATCGGCGGGACTGAAAGGTGAGTTCATGTCATTTACTCGTTTTGCGATCTATTATTTGCCGCCCGACGGCGCATTTGCGACCTTCGGTGCGTCGTGGCTTGGATGGGATGTCGCGCGTGGAGAACCAGCCCGGCATTTCGACTTGCCCGGGCTTGATGATGTGACCGTGACGCCGCGCAAATACGGCTTCCACGGAACTCTGAAAGCGCCGTTTCGCCTTGCCGACGGGTGCAGTCAGGCGGGACTGGAACACGCGGTTGGCGCGCTTGCGACGCAGGTCGCGCCCGCTGTTTGTGCTGGTTTGCAGCTTTCCACTTTGGGGAATTTTCTGGCGCTTACGCCTGTCGGGGATATGTCCGGGCTCTGCGATATTGCAACCGCCTGTGTGACCAAGCTGGACCAGTTTCGGGCACCCCCCGGACCTGCCGAACTTGCGCGCCGTCGTGCGGCCGACCTTAGCCCAAGGCAGGACGAGATGCTGGTCCGCTGGGGATACCCCTATGTGATGGAGGAATTTCGGTACCACATGACACTTTCGGGCAAGCTCGATCCGGACGCGTTGGCGCATTGGCAGGACCGTGCCGCGGAAACCCTGCCTGACTTGCCCGCGCCGTTCGAGATAGGCAGCATCGCCCTGGCGGGAGAGCGGGACGGCGGCGCGTTTGAGTTGATCCATCGCTACGCCCTCACAGGTTGAAGCGCCGCAAGCGCTGATTGGACGGTTTCATCCAGAGGACCGTCATTTGAGATATCGATGACATGCATCCCCTCAGGAAACGGATGCGGAACGCGGGTTAGGCGGCGTTCGATCTCTTTGGTGCTTTCCCGACCTCGGGCCGACAAGCGTTTTGCCAAGGTCGCGGGGGCCGCCGTTATGTTCAGAACACACAAATCAGGAAAGACCGCTGCCGCGTCCGGCAACGCGCCGCGCGATAGGTTGGCAAGACAGTGCGCCCCGTTTTGAACGTCGTTCCGAACCTTGGCGGGGATGCCGTATCGCAGACCGTGCGCGCCCCAATGAATACAGAACGCGCCGCGTTCTACCGCACGCTCAAACGCGTCGGGGGGCATCGCATCATAATCCTCTCCGCCCAATTCAGGCGCACGGGTAATCGCGCGCCGGACAAACTGGATTTGCGGTGCGGACGCAACGATACCGGCCATAACGCTGTCCTTGCCAACGCCAGAGGGACCCACAACAGCAATAAGACGGCCTGTCGTCATGCGGCCGCCACCGGTGTGAAACAGGTGACATCGATCTCCCGGTCGCAAACGCGGTCCCGTGCGGCGGCGTCGTGGAAAATCCCGGCAATTGCCGCACCACGCGCTTTGGCCTGTTCGATCAGTTGCAATACGACCTCCCGGTTTTTGGGGTCAAGGCTGGCTGTCGGTTCATCAAGCAGCATTGCGGGGTATGTATGGGCAAATCCACGTGCGATATTGACGCGCTGCTGCTCCCCGCCGGAAAAAGTCGTGGGCGACAGCCCCCACAATCCTTGCGGAATATTCAGGTCCGACAATAGCGTTGCGGCGCGGGCTTTGGCCTGATCTTCGGGTGTGCCCAATGCCAAAAGGGGCTCTGCCACGACATCAAGGGTCGGCACGCGGGGCACCACCCGCAGAAACTGGCTGACATAGCCCAGATGCTCCCGGCGCAACTGGATGATTTGCCGTGGCGCTGCGGTGACAAGATCAACGCCGCCCACTTTGATAGCACCACTTTGGGCTTTGTAGTTGCCATAGATCATCCGCATCAACGTAGATTTCCCAGCCCCGGAGGCACCGGTCAGTGCCACGCATTCGCCGGGCTTGATGGAAAAGGACACATCGGTCAGCACTTCGATAACGGCGGCACCCTGATTGTGCAGCGTGAAGGTTTTGGACACGTTTTCAAGTTCAATCATGGCGCACCTCAAACCTGCAGGACAGAGCTGACAAGCAGCTGTGTATAGGGATGTTGCGGATCGTCGAGAACCTGATCGGTGAGCCCGGCCTCCACAACGCGACCTGATTTCATCACCATCAGGCGATCCGCCAAAAGCCGAACCACCGCCAGATCATGCGTCACGATAATCGCGGACAGTCCCATGTTGCGCACCAGCCCGCGCAACAAATCCAACAGCCGTGCCTGCACAGACACATCAAGACCGCCGGTCGGTTCGTCCATGAAGACCAGTCGCGGCCCGGTCACCAGATTTCGCGCAATTTGCAGGCGCTGCTGCATACCGCCTGAAAATGTCGTCGGCCGATCATCGATGCGTGTTGTATCGATTTCGACGCGCTGCAGCCAGTCCTCGGCTTGCGTGCGGATATCCGCGTAGTTTCGGGCACCCACCGCCATCAACCGTTCGCCAACATTTCCGCCAGCACTGACGCCCATGCGCAGGCCGTCGCGGGCGTGTTGATGCACAAAGGCCCAATCCGTGCGCCCCAGCATCCGCCGCCCTGGTTCTGACATTTGGATCGTGTCGCGCAGACCCTCGGCGCGGGTGTCAAAGAAGACCTCTCCGTGATCAGGATCAAGATGACCGGCCAAGCAGTTGAGAAGCGTTGATTTTCCTGACCCGCTTTCGCCGACAATCCCCATGACCTCGCCCGGGAAAAGGTCGAATGTTACATCCGTGCAGCCGATATGTGCGCCGTAGTGTTTCGCCAATCCGCGAACGGACAGAAGTGCAGTATCCCTCATGCCGCGTCCTTTCCGCGATGACCTGATGCTTGTCGGTCTTCGCAATAGTCCGTGTCCGAGCAGACAAACATCCGCCCGCCGGCATCGTCGGTAATCACCTCATCAAGATAGCTGTTTTCCGCCCCGCAAAGCCCGCACGGGTGGTCGGCCTTCGACGGGTCAAACGGGTGGTCTTCGAAATCGAGACTGACGACCTTCGTGTATGGCGGCAAGGCATAGATGCGCTGCTCACGCCCGGCCCCGAACAATTGGATCGCCGGGTTGTCGCCCAGCTTCGGGTTGTCGAATTTCGGAATGGGGGACGGGTCCATGACATAACGTGCCTCCACGGTGACAGGATAGGCGTAGGCAGTCGCGATATGTCCGTGGCGGCTGATATCTTCGTAAAGCTTCACATGCATTAGACCGTACTCTTCAAGGCTGTGCATTTTCCGGGTCTCGCTTTCGCGCGGTTCCAAAAACCGAAGCGGCTCAGGAATTGGGACCTGATAGACAAGAATTTGCCCTTCGCTCAGGGCCACTTCGGGGATGCGGTGGCGGGTCTGGATAACTGTGGCGTCTTCCGTTTTTGTCGTGGTTTCGACATTGGCGGTCCGTTCGAAAAAGCTGCGGATTGAGACGGCGTTGGTTGTGTCATCAGCCCCTTGATCGATTACTTTGAAACGATCCTCAGGCGTCAGAACCGCGGCTGAGACCTGAACGCCGCCTGTGCCCCATCCATAGGGCATCGGCATCTCGCGGCTGGCGAAGGGAACCTGGTAGCCCGGCACCGCCAGACCCTTTAGGATCGCACGCCGGATCATTCGCTTGGTCTGTTCATCAAGATAGGCGAAATTATACGCTTGATCGGTCATTCTGCGGCCTCCTGTTGCGTGCGGGCAGTGGCTTCGCGTCGCAGCTTGCGCACAAGTTCAAGCTCAGATTGGAAGTCGACGTAATGGGGCAGCTTGATATGTTCCAGAAAGCCTGTCGCTTGAATGTTATCGGCATGATAGAGCACGAATTCCGCATCTTGCGCAGGCGCGCCCTCAAAATCTTCCCCCAGTTCTTCCCAGCGCAATGCGCGGTCAACCAGCGCCATGGAGATTGCCTTGCGTTCGGTCTGGCCAAAAACCAGACCATAGCCGCGCGTGAATTGCGGCGGCTCGGTTTTTGACCCTTTGAATTGGTTGACGGTTTCGCATTCAGTGACTGCGATTTCGCCGATCTCAATCGAAAACCCCAATTCCGGAATTTCCATTTCTACCGGGACGGTGCCGATGCGAAGCTCGCCCACAAAGGCGTGATTGCGCGCATAGCCGCGTTGCGTGGAATAGGCCATCGACAGCGTGAAGCCTTCATCGGCGCGCGCCAAAGCTTGCAGGCGCACGGATCGGTCGGCGGGTAATTCCAGCGGTTCCCGGGTCAAATCGCGGGGCGTCGTGTCATCCGGTAGCGCGTCTTCTATTAGGCCCTCCTGGTTTAAAAACTCGGTCACATGGGGCACGTCAGCACCTGTCGCTGGGGCAGTCGGGCCTTCCGGAACCTCCCCATCGGCCGCAAGTTTGAAGTCCAGAAGTCGGTGGGTGTAGTCGAATGTCGGGCCAAGGACCTGGCCCCCTGGCAGATCTTTGAAAGTCGCAGAAATTCGTCTGTCGCACGCCATTTTTCCAGTTTCGATGGGGGCGGAGCTGCCAAATCTCGGCAGTGTGGTGCGGTAGGCGCGGATCAAAAAGATCGCTTCAATCAGATCGCCCCGGGCTTGCTTGATGGCTAAAGCGGCAAGATCAGGATCAAAAAGGGAGCCTTCTGCCATCACGCGGTTCACTGCAAGGCTGAGCTGTTCGCGTATTTGCGGCACGGTCAAGCTGTCGATACTTAGGTCGCCGCGACGCTCTTCTGCCAACCAGGCATGGGCGTTTTCAATAGCGCGCTCTCCGCCTTTGACGGCTACATACATCTCAGTTCACCTCCGTGGAGCGGGGAAGGGCGGCAATTTGCGTGCCGCAGGTGAAGATGAAATCAACCCCCAACGGATATTGAGCGTGATTGGCTTGAAGAAGATGCGGGTCAGGCACCGAAAGTTGGGCTTGGGTTTGAATTCCTGGTCCCGTAAGTGTTGCGCCTTCCGGGCATAGTTTTTCAGATTGAGCAACCAGCGTAGATGATCTGTCGGGATACTCTGCGCACCCCGCTGGAAACCGGTTCAGGGGCATCAGATCGCCCCACGTGCCGAACGCAAACATGCAGTGCTCAGGGCCTGTCAGCGGCGCGCCGGTATGAAAGGCGATCCAGTCCCGAACATCCGGGCAGTCCACATTTCCTGCCAAATATATTGGCGTGTCTGCATCACAAAGGGTCAGGATCACGGCCCCTGTTGCGGGCGCTAGCGGGGCAGGTGGGGTGCATCCGTCTAGGTCGTGCAGCGTACCGGGACGTGCCATCGCCTCCATTATTGCGCGAAACGCTCGGGCCGCATCGATGGGAGGGGACGCGAACCCTCCGGTTAAGGTGGCCGTTTCCATCAGTCTTCCCCCCGGACCATTGTAAAGAAATCCACCTTCGTGGCCGCGGCTTTTTCGGCACGAATTTTCTTTGCGGCGGCCGCATCCGCTTGCAACGGGGCAAGGACATGGGTGCGAATATCTTCGGCCATTTCAGTTTGCATCATCGCGTCCACCAGCGCTGCGGCTTCTGCGCAGGGTTTGCTGCGGCCTTGGATATAGGCAAATCCTACCTCGCCGGTGGCCAGTTTCAACGTGCAGCGGGTCACGGTCATCTCGCCCAGATTGAATGGGGATCCTGTGCCACCTGTGCGGCCTTGCACCATGACGCTGCCGATCTCGGGCGGTCGAAGCCATGCGAAGTCTGGCCTTTTGAAACGGGCATCCAGATAGGTTGAAACGCTGCCCGGTTTGGCTTTCGCCAGCAGGCCCATCCAGGATTTTCGCGGCGCGACGGGGTCGCTCATGTCATTCATCTCGACAACTCTGGCTATTCCTATACAACTAGACATATCATAGCAGAAATAGCGGATCAGCCCAGAGGAGATTTGTGAAAGTTGAATGACACTGCAAACAGCGCGCGGCGCAAAACACCTGTTTGGCTGGCGATTGCGGCGGCGCTGCGCGCTGATATTTCTGCGGGGCGTTATGGCGTCGGGGACAAATTGCCAACGGAAGCCATGTTGGCGGATCGGTTCGGGGTCAATCGCCATACAGCACGACATGCCTTGTCAAAACTGGTTGACGAAGGGTTGGTTCGCACGCGTCGCGGGGCAGGGGTGTTCGTGACCGCGCAACCGACAGAATATCCTATCGGGCGGCGCGTTCGGTTCCACGAAAACCTGCTTGCTGCAGGCCACACACCGCAAAAGAAGGTTTTGCAACTGGAAAACCGCGTAGCAACCAAGGGCGAGGCTGAGGCGTTACAAATTGAAAAAGGGGCCGGTGTCTACGCGTATCACGGGCTGTCGCTATCAGATGGGCACCCGATTGCGTTGTTTGAAAGCCTGTTTCCGGCGGATCGCCTTCGCGGAATTGGGTCCATCCTGCAAACCGATGCAAGCGTAACCCATGCCTTGGCGCAGATGGGCGTCGAAGACTATACGCGTGCATCAACCCGACTGACTGCGGTCAGTGCAACGGCGACACAAGCGCTGCATTTGCACCTGCGGGAAGGCGATCCTTTGCTGCACAGCACCGGCGTCAACGTCGACAGCGACGGAACCCCTGTGGAGTTTGGTCGAACCTGGTTCGCCGGGGACCGCGTGACCCTCACCTTGGGTGGTTAGGGTGCCATTTATCAGGATCACCTCAGTCAGGTGTGAGCGTCTGTTCGCCCGATCAGCTTGGCCCGCAACCAGCCAGAGAACCAATCCATCACCATGACCATCAAAATGATCAGCGTGATGTAGTAGGCAACCTCTTCCCAGTCTTTTTGGGTCTGTATTGCCTGGGTCAGCATTAATCCGATGCCACCGCCTGTGATTGCTCCGATGATCGTCGCGGAGCGAGTGTTGGATTCCAGAAAGTAAAGCACTTGCGCCAGAAGCACCGGGATGATCTGCGGGATCACGCCAAACCGGTAGCGTTGCACCGGGTTCGCCCCGGTGGAGCTGATCCCTTCGATCTGTTTGTCGTCAACATTCTCAAGGGCTTCAGAGAATATCTTCCCAAAAGTTCCTGTGTCCGTGATCAAGATTGCCAAAGCCCCCGTTAGCGGCCCGGGACCGAATGCACGCGCCAGAACAACGGTCCATATCAAGGCATCGACGCCGCGCACAAAGTCAAAGAAGCGTCGCGTAACACTGCGGATCAATGCAAACGGGGCGAATTTTTTTGCGGCCAGAAACGCCAGCGGCAACGCGATGATTGCGGCGCCGAACGTGCCCAGAAAGGCCATCAATATGGTCTCGCCGATGGCCCAGGCAACATCCTTGTGTCGCCACATCGCGTTGTTCCACCAATCTGTGATTGCTCCGGTGATGTTGTGGCGATCCGGGTCCACACGCGCCCCGAACAAGATGTCAGTGAGAGGGACGCCGTAGTAAGGGCTGTTGAATGTGAACCAGAACAGCTCCCACCCGGGGAAATAATTGAATATTTCGGTTTTTGAGCCGGTGATCGTGATGCGGCCTTCGGGCGTGGTTACGGCAACCCTGCGGTTGGACGCGTTGATCCAGTTGGGAATTTCCTGGCCCAGATTGGTCGCGATCTGACGGCCATTTGCTTGCGCTGCGATGGTCCCAAACCCGGGTATGTCAATTTCGGTGCGTCTGTCTGGCAGAAATCGAACGTAGTGATCGCGCCCCAGATCAACCGTCACGATGTCGTTGACGGTCACCCAATCGGGATACGTACCGTCAGGATAGGTGCCTTTACGCTCCCCCTCGACGGCGTAGGACATTTCACCGGTTTTGTTGGTTCTTGTCACGTGCACCTTGTGGGACCAACTGTCTGAAACCAGGGTCACCGCATTGTCCCAGTTTGCCCGCTTGGCCAGTCCCATCACATCAAATGCAAAGAAGACATAGACAAAATAGGCCAGAATAACGGCTGGAAATACAAACATTTTCAACCGCTTGCGTCGAAATAGGGCTTCAGCCTCGGTCTTTGCAGGGGAAAGGTCAACTACCGTCATATCGCATCTCCGTCAGCCAAGCGGTTTCGGTACCTGCTTGAGAGTTGGTCGAAAAACACGATCGTCGAAAACAGCAAAATGAAGATCGCAGTGGCTTCATCAAACCTTCCGGGGCCCCAGGACATCGAGTTCCGCAATTCGTACCCAAGACCGCCCGCACCGACAAAACCCAAAATGGCAGAGGCGCGGATGTTGATTTCGAACCGCAGCAATCCGTAGCTTAAAAAATTAGGCGCAACTTGCGGCAGGACGCCGTACCACATCTTCTGAAACCACGTGGCCCCGGTTGAGGCGAGGCCCTCAACAGGTTTCAGATCGGCATTTTCTGCAACCTCTGAGAACATTTTCCCGAGCGCGCCAGCGGTATGAATGGCAATCGCAATCATCGCAGGCACCGGACCACCGCCCAGCACGAAGATCAAAACCAGGGCAATAACAATCTCTGGCACCGCACGCATAATATCCATCATCCGGCGAAAAAGTGGGATCAAGCGTGGCCATCTTGCCAGACCACGCGTTGAAAGCAGTGAAAACACCAGACCAATTGCGGCCCCGATCAACGTGGAGACTGCGGCAATGTTTATGGTTTCAAGAAGGGCGGGGACGTATTTCCAAATCAAAGCTGGCAGGTCAGCACGCTTGGCCCAGGCTTCGGACAACACATCGGCGGGATAGTCGCCGATATTTTGTAGACCGTCCCAGAACCCACCTGCGTTTCGCCCGTCCGCAACATTGAAGCCTGAAATCATCAGAACGACAAACAACAGCAGTGTCAGTCCACCATAAAGACGGCGGCGTTGCAGCTGCGCCATGTAGTTGGTTTGAACCGTGCCCAAAGGCGCAGCGGGACCGGTGTTGCTTGCATCTGTCATGAATGTACTCGGATTGTGTTCCCGACTGTGAAAAGTCGGGAGCATTTTCGTGAGGCGACGGCGGGCCCTCTGTGGGCCTGTCCGAAATCCGCATTTGCCTGGGTCAAATTACCCGCCGATTTTGGCTTTACGCGCCTCAATCACGGACAGATAGGCGTTGTGGGTGATCGGGTCGAACCCAAGCGTGTCCCCGGCGGCCACACCATAAGCGCAATCAGCGTCTTTTTCGTAAAGACCGTCCACAAGTGCTGTCATCTTTGATTTCACATCATCTGGAAGGCTGCGGCGCAGGACCACCGGACCTTCCGGGATGACATTGGATTTCCAGATTTGCACCAGCTCATTCATGTCGACAAGACCCGCATCGACCGCTTTGCGCAATGCCCCGGAATTATAGCCATCCTCCCAATTGCCCTGGGCGTCGGCCCAGGTAACACCGCCGTCGATATCTCCGTTAAACACGGCGACGATGGTCTGCTCATGGCCACCTGTGAATTTCACTTCTCCAAAGTAATCTCCTGATTCCATTGTTGAATTTATTTGGCTGGGAATCTCGACAGACGGGATCAGGTATCCAGATGTGGAGTTTGGATCGCCAAAGCCGAAGACTTTGCCTTTCATGTCGTCCAGCGATGTGATGCCAGCCTCTTTGCGGGCAAATCCGATAGAATGATACCCGTAGGAGCCGTCCAGATTGATTTTGACCAAGGCAACATCGACCGCCTCAGGGTCTTGCAGGTAAACTGCGGCGTAGGAGGATGCGCCCAGCCAAGCCATATCGATCGTTCCGCCGAGAAGGCCTTGGATCACACCGTTATAGTCAGCAGGCGCGAAGAGTTTCACATCGACCCCAAGCGCTTCTGACGCATAGTCTTGAAGGCAGCTGTAGGAATTCATGCGATCCTGTGCGTTTTCGCCGCCCAGAATTCCGATGCGGAATTCGGTGATGTCATCAGCGTTCGCGGTCCCAACCAGCGCGGTGGTTGCAAGAATTGTGGCTAAAATTTTCTTCATCGTGTTCTCCATGATGGAATAGGGCCCGGAATGGGCAATATCTGGGTTAGGCGGGCACCGTTTCTTTCGGGCCCGTGCGATCCAGTGTTTCGATTTGGGTAGAGGTTGCGGCTTCGGAAAAATCTGCGCCCGCGCCGTAGATGTCGCGGGCCACACCTGTTGTGAGTTGGTCAGGTGTGCCGTCAAAAACGATGCGCCCGTCGCGCATGCCAATCACTCGATCGCAATAGCGCCGTGCAGTATCCAGTGTGTGCAGATTGGCGATGACCATCCGGCCGTCTTCTTCGTGAATACGCCGCAGCGCATCCATGACGATTTGGGCATTCATAGGATCAAGAGAGGCAATCGGCTCATCAGCCAAAATGATCTGCGGGTCCTGCATCAAGGCGCGTGCGATGGCGACCCGTTGCTGCTGGCCGCCTGAAAGCGCATCGGCGCGTTTTGTTGCATGTTCTGCAATTCCGAGGCGGTCGAGGATATCTATCGCGCGGTGAATGTCGCGCTTTGGAAACAGGTTGAAAACCGTGGCAAGCGTCGAGCGGCTGTTCAAAGTGCCGTGCAAAACGTTGGAGACGACATCCATTCGTGGGACGAGGTTGAATTGTTGGAAAATCATCGCGCATTGCGATTGCCAGGCGCGTCGATGGTTTCGGCTAAGCTCTGTGATTTCCTGACTGTTGAACCTGATCGATCCGCTTGTGGCGTCGCTCAGACAATTCAGCATCCTCAAAACGGTTGATTTGCCAGCGCCAGATCGCCCGATTATGCCGATCATCGCCGGTTTCTCGACATGAAAGCTGATGTTGTCTACGGCTGTTTTCGGACCGAATTGTTTTGTCAGCTCGCTTATCGTTAACATTTGTACCCCCGTGTTTGACGGGGGTTTAGGGGCCGCAGTTCAACGTTTGTTATCGAATTTGAAACCGGATCGTGAAGAAATGGTTACAGATTTGTAAACGCAAAAGGGTCTGGCGGACGGTATTCGCGCGCCTGTGATCGCGATTTTTATCCAATGAGCAAGCGCAATTTTTGCCAGATCGATTTGTGATTACTTGTCGGCGAACCGCATCTCAAGCGCTGTGTTGAACCCGGTTGAAGGGGTGACCCATTCCAGCCTGCCGTCATAAACCTCAACGATTTTTCTGACGATGGCGAGACCCATGCCGCTGCCTTCCACGTCATCGCGCGGTTTTAAGGTCGTCATCGCCTCAAAGACCCGTTCGAGGTATTTTTCGGGGATGCCCGGTCCGTCATCTTCAACACGGATCACGCAGTCACCGCCATCCTTTCGTGATGCAACGTGAATTTTGCCGGCAGTCTTATCGTGATGCTTCACTGCATTGGACAAAAGCGCCGAAAACAGCGTCATGATGTCCCGTTCCCCGATATTGAGCTGCTGGCAATTCAGATCATTTGTGATGTCAAAGCTTTTGGAGGGGGCAAGCTGTTCGATCACCAGGTTGATCGCAGCTTCGAGATCTATCGTTTCAATTGATTGTTTGCGCCCGACACGAGAATAGGACAGCAGGTCGATCAACATCCGATCCAGACGCCGGGTGTGTGTTTCCATCAGGTCGAAATGCCCGGCAATCGGGCCATCGATTACATATCCATCCGCGGTGAGGTCGTCTTTGATCCATTGCGGAAGTTCCAGCAGCGCGCGGACCGAATTTCGCACATCATGGCTGAGCAGATAGACAAAATCCTCAAAATCTCTGGAGGCGAGTCTTTGGCTTGGGACCCTCGAGCGGTTCGCGTCCAGATGGCTCTCGTTAAGTATGTTCATGGGGTCCTCGGCACTGAATGGTTTTCTGTGGGTACGTTTGAAGGTTTAAGTCGGCGTTAATGTGCAACGGTGAAGCCTATCCAATATCTCGAAGTTTTGAGCGGATATGCGGCGGGTATTTGGAGCGCAGCTGCATCCATCTGTCCCGCTGAACGGCAAGACCTGCGCTTTTGGTGATCAACCGCCACCGCCGCGCCACGCGTTCCAGCGCTTTGCGCGGGCTAATCTCCCCGTTGAGCGCGCGGGTCAAGGACTCGTTGAGCATCCGAAAATACTCCCCTTGGGTTTCAAGATAGAGATCCGGTATCGCGTTTTCCAAGCTTGCGCGGTGCACCGATAAGAATTCCTGCGTATAGGCCGCCACAATCCCCGGGTCTTCGTAATGTTCGGGGCGAAACGGATCGAAGAACCCGTCATCTTGCCGGACAGCCAATGTGGACATTTGCGGAGACGAGGCAAACAGCGCAAAGAGATAGCCAATTTCCGGAAACGCCGTGTTACTGGTCACAACATAGTTCCAACCCCAGTTAAAATAGGGCGTGATCAACAGGATGTCGTCGATAACCCCGCCAGGTGTCGGGCCAAAGACCATGTTGCCGCGCATTTTCGAGCCTTCACGGTTCAGATATTTTTGCGTGCCGCCCCAACCGATATTGCAGTATATATCGCCGCGGCTGTACCGTTCCCAATTGTCAAAAAGCCCAAGATAGGTTGCTTCGGGGCAGAGGTTTCGCGTGGCCCGGATCATTTCTTCCAAGGCTTCGACACCTGCATCAGATGCGATCTGCGGCTCCATCTCTGGCGAAAACGGCCAGTAGCCCTTCGCATGAAATCGCGACCACCATTCCCAACCGACATAGCCCGGTGTTCTGAACAACAAACCGCCCCATTGCCCGTCGTCGGGACGATTGAAATAGGCCATTTGACGATCAAGCTGCTGCCACGTTTGCGGGATGTGCAATGGTTCCCCGAACTGGTCTTCGAAACGCGATTTTTCACCCGCTTTTTCGATCATATTTTTGTTGTAGAACATGGTGTAGGCGTCGCCATCGGTTTGGAAGCCGTAAAGCTCCCCGTCAAAGCTATCTCCAACGCCGAACAGAATGTCCTTGCGAAACCCAGCCGGTTCATAGCGCCGCGCAAAGTTGGTG
Organism: uncultured Litoreibacter sp.; assembly: GCA_947493265.1. Lineage (GTDB taxonomy): Bacteria > Pseudomonadota > Alphaproteobacteria > Rhodobacterales > Rhodobacteraceae > Litoreibacter. The sequence goes on from CANLQL010000002.1 coordinate 451,010, forward strand.
ATTGGAAGCAGCGCATCAGCAGCAACAAGGTCGGGCAAACCAAAGGTTGCGGGCAGTGCTACATCGTATTTCTGCGACTTGCTAAGGGCATCAAGGGAAAGTTCGGTGTTGATTTCGTCGACAGGGGTTTCGTGTGTTACGACATCGACGCCTGTCAAACGCTGAAACTCTGCAATTATAGGATCAACATTACCGCCAGAGCCATTTGGCAACAACAACCGCAATTTGACGTCTTTGCCTTTGGCAAGCACGCGTACGCGACGCGCAACATTTTCATGCAGCGCATCGGATTGGGAATTGTTGGCAAATGCTGGCAACGCGTACGCGCCTGCCAGAGATGATAACCCCATAAGTGTCGCGCGGCGCGTAACACCGCTGCCTGACATGCGATCCATCGCACCAGTCCCTTCGCAAATAGTCTTGTGAGGACAATCGCGAGACAGTGTTAATTCGCCCTTAAGTCCTGCCGAATATCTTTACGGAGAAATTTAGTCGAAAGTCATCGAAAGGCGCTATGCTAGGTAAGACCCTCTTTACTTTTGCGCCCGGGATCGTGTCTCGCCTTCGCATGGTGTTTCTGCTGATCTCCGTTCTGTTGGCGGGCGTTCTGGCGGTCGGCATCTTTCAGTCACAAGCGCTCCGGCATTCCGCTGATCAGTTAACAGAAACGTCCGTTCCGGTCTTCGTTCGCGCCGCTGAAACCGAGCGGAGCCTGAAGAACCTGCTGTTGCTATTGCGGCGCATTGATTCGTCGAGCAGTCTTGTGGATCTGGCCCCTCTGAAGGCCCGTTTGGCGGATGAATTGTCCAGCCTGAAGACGAATACCAAACAATTGTCCAGCTCAGGCCCGACATCCGAATATGCGCGCAAACTAACAGCAGCGCTTAACAATATCGATCTTGGAGCTTTGGCTATTATCGAAACCAAGCAGGCAATCATCGAAAGCGAACAGAAGCTGACGCGAGGCATTGAATCGCTGGAGGCACGTCGGGAAACGCTTCGGGTCCTATTGGAAGAGCTTGCCTATAACGTGTCCGTCACCGCGGAACGGGATCTTGATCTGGCTGATACGCCAACGGCCACCAGTCTAGTGCAATTGAAGCAGTCGATGAACCGAAGTATCGCGCTGGCAAATACGATCACGACGATAACTTTTGAGGCGAAGGGAATTTTCGACACTGCAACAGCGCTCAATAATCTGCGCGATGTTGGTCAGATCGAACAATATGAGGCCTCCCTACGCTTCAAGCTACGCGGCATTTTCGTGCTAATCCGACAGCTTCCGGAAACAACAAATCGAGTCGAATTGGCGGAAGAACTTTCGAAGGTCAGGGATTTCGTTTTCGACGACGTTGGTTTCTTGTCGGAAGCGGCGCGCCTTCAACGGCATCGCGAGGCTTTGGAAGTGCATAAGGCCAACCAAATTACGCCGGTCAAGACGATCTCCGATCTTGCGCATGATCTAACCGGCATTGCGCGCGCGCAGGTCGATGTGTCGGGCCAAATTCTGTCAGACACGATACAGCAGCTTTTCCTGATCCAGACCCTGGCGATGTTGGCCTCTGTCGGGGCGATCTGCTGGGCCATGGTGTCGATTGTTGAATGGCAGATGAACAAGCGCATGGCGCGTCTGACCCATGCGGTTCTGGCAATTGCCGATGGCCAGACCGAATACGAGGTCGGTGTCACCGGCGAGGATGAGCTTGCAACAATGGCAACCGCGCTTGAGGTCTTCAAAACCAATGCAAAAGAGTTGCAGCGGTCCAATAAAGAGCTGGAAAAATTCGCCTACGCGGCCGCGCATGATCTGCGTTCGCCCTTGCGGGCGGTTCAGGATCTGGCGGAGTGGACATTGGATGACGAAGACAACGACTTTTCGGACGATGGTCGGAAGAACATGGCACTTCTTTTGCGGCGAACATTCCGGCTGAACCAACTGCTCAAAGACTTGCTGGAATATGCACGGGCCGGCAAGGAAACTGACAACTTCATAGAAGTCTCCATGAAAGACATTGTGGAAGAAACCACCGAACTGTTGGATGGCTCTGGCCGTTTCAAGATCTCGTTTGCGGGAACCCATGATCTGGCCGTGACATTTGCCACGCCTTTTCGCCAGATCGTCTTGAACCTGATCAATAATGGCATCAAACACCATGATCTGGCGTCAGGGACGATCAAGGTCGAGGCCCGATTTGAAGACGACAAACTTGTCTGCGCGGTATCTGATGATGGGCCGGGCATCCCACCCAGATATCACGAACGCATCTTCGGGTTGTTCCAGACCCTGCGCCCGCGCGATGACATTGAGGGGAGCGGTCTGGGCCTCGCGATCATTCGCAAACTGCTGGAATATCATGACGGCACCATCAAGGTCATCTCAAATCCGGACCAAGGTCGCGGATCGACCTTTGAATTCAGCTTGCCGGGGCGACCCGCGCAAACCTCTACGATCAACGAAGCAGCTTAAGAGCACAGGATAAGTCTATGAATACATTGCAACATGATCCGATCTTCGACCTCAAAACTGCGCCAATCAAGTTTCTGATCGTCGATGATGACGAGGTAAGCGTCATGGCCATCAAGCGGGCCTTGAAAAAGCTGAAGATCGTCAATCAAGTGTTGGTTGCAAAGGACGGGCAGGAGGCGCTTGATATCCTGCGGGGCGATTGTGGGGCTGACAAGCTGACACCGCCCTATCTGGTGACGCTTGATCTGAACATGCCGCGCATGGATGGCTTTGAATTTCTGGACGAAATCAGGTCTGATCCGAAACTTCAGCGGGCTGTTATTTTCGTCCTGTCGACGTCAGATGCGCCCGATGATGTGGCGGCGGCCTATAGCAACAATATTGCAGGGTATATCGTGAAGGATTCACTGGGCGACAGCATCGAAAAAGCGCTGGATATGATCGACACATTCTCCAAAGTCGTCGAGTTGCCGCAATAGTGGGTGTGCTGCCTTTGCGAATTGGGTGCGTGATCGGGTGCGTTATCAGGTCCCGGAATTCTGATTTCAATTTTAGCGATCAGGCATTTTGTTGATACTAAATTCACCTTCCTGCCATTGAGTCCATCCACTGGTAATTCGTGGAGCGGCCCTTTGAACAAAATGCAGAGTATCCAACAAAAAGCGCAACGACTGGCAATTCAAACTCCGGAATTTGCGAGCATTCTGATTGTTGAAGACCAAAGGTTTGACCGGGCACGGCTGCGCCGGATGTGCGAACAGCTTGATTTTGCGGTCTCGGTTTCTGAGGCAGATTCGCTAGAATCCATGGGCACCGCGCTGGAACTGGACACGTTTGACCTGATCTTTCTGGATTACCACCTTCCTGAAGGCAACGGGTTGCAAGCGCTTGAATCGATCCAGTTTGACCCCCGCAACCGCAATGCAGCGACCATTATGGTGACCGGGGACGGGCAATCAGAGATTGCAATTAATGCGATGAAAAGCGGCTGCAGCGACTTCTTGACCAAAGACGACCTGAGCAATGAAACAGTGCGGCGCGCGACAATCAACGCGCTGCAAAAAGCTGGTCTGAACCGCAGTCTGGAATCGCAGCATGTCATGCGCAACAAGGTCGAACTGGTTTTGAACCGCTATGCCAAGGAATGTGCGGATGAATTAAAGCCGATGTTGTTTAAAATGACCCGCCATGTCCGCGATCTTTCGGTGGCGCGAAACGATCCCGAAAAATACGCAACCGCGATTGCGCAGATTGCGAATTCCTGTGATCGGCTACTGGATTTCATGACTGACATCGAAGATCACGAACGTAAGGAGTTCGCGCTGATCGATATTGGCGAAAAACCCTCGGTGACGCCAAAGGCGAATGCAATGGAGCCAAAATCGGAAAAACCGAAGCTGTTTGGACGGCGCCCGCACTAGCCAAACCATCGGATCTGTAAAGAAATGCATGTGGATTAAGCCTCAGTGCAAGCGCTGCGCCGCGATGTGCTGGTCGTGTCGAATGCGGCGTGCTTTGCCAGCGCGCAACTTTTCGGTAGCCTAAATTTTGCAAAATGATACAGGTTCGGGGCCTATGGCGCTGGACCTTTGCAGTACAAAGTTTCACATTTGGTGCTTGCAGCGTCGGGAAAATCGGACGCACACTTAGGCGAGCGTTGATGAGGGAGAAAATCATGACGACACGTAGAAACGCATTGAAAATCGCCGGAGCTGCCGTGCTGGCCTTTGGTATGGCCGCACCAGCATCCGCCGCAGAATTTGAGTTTAACCTGCAGAGTTTCTTGCCTGCGCAAGCCACAATCCCGTCCAAGATCATTGATGTCTGGGCAGACGATCTGGAAGCGGCATCCGGCGACCGGATCAAGATCAATCGTTATGCATCGATGCAGTTGGGCGGCAAGCCACCGGAATTGCTGGACCAAGTCATTGATGGCGTGATCGATATCACCTGGAATGTCATCGGCTATACGCCGGGCAGGTTCCCATCGACTGAAGTGTTTGAGCTTCCGTTCCTCGTCGATGACGCGGTCCCTGCGTCGGCCGCCTTCTGGACAATGCTGGAAGAAGACATCGCAGCGCGCGAATTTTCTGATTTCAAAGTTCTGGGCGGTTGGGTCCACGGCCCCGGCGTGATCCATTCAAACAAAGAAGTGGTCGTTCCTGCCGATCTGAACGGCATGAAAATCCGCGGTGCATCGCGGCAAATCAACTCGCTTTTGTCGACCTTGGGCGCAACGCCTGTGGGCATGCCCGTCCCAGCCGTGCCGGAGGCGTTGTCAAAAGGCGTGATCGACGGCACCACGATCCCCTGGGAAGTTACGAAGGCACTAAAAGTCCCAGAATTGGTTGAAAACCATACGGAATTTACGGGTCCGATGATGTATACTGTGACCTTCGTTCTGGCGATGAACAAAGACAAGTTTGCAGCCTTGCCTGCTGATCTGCAGAAGATCGTGGAAGAAAATTCCGGGCTGGAATTCTCAAAATTTGCGGGCCGGATCATGCAGGAAAAAGACGATCCCGCACGCGAAATTGCGCTTGATCGGGGCAACAACGTCGTCACGCTGGATGCGGATCAATCCGCTGTTTGGGCCGAGGCGGCGATGCCTGTCTATGATGATTGGCTGGCTGGCATGAAAGACAACGGTCTTGATGGTGACGCACTGATCGATCGCGCAAAAGCGTTGATGAGCGAAAACGGAAGCTAGTCAGCCAGACATGGTTTCCCGCAGCGCTGCCAGGTTTTGGAAGCGCTGCGGGATGTTCCCGGAGGGGGCATGCATCACCTCATCGATAAGCTCGCGCGGTTTATGGCGCTTCTGGGTGGCATCGCGCTGAGTGCGTTGATCTTGCTGATCTGTATTTCTGTGCTTGGCCGGTCTCTCAACACGGTTCTGCACGGGTGGATCGGTGAGGTCGCACCGGATTTCGCAAGTTGGGCATTAGGTTTGGGCATCGGGCCGATCAACGGCGATTTCGAACTTGTTGAGGTCGGCATTGCGTTTGCGATCTTTGCATTCCTGCCGCTGTGTCAATTGACCGGCGGGCACGCGGTCGTGGACATCTTCACCTCCAAGTTGCCGGAAAAGGCGGATCGCCTTTTGAATATGGTGATCGACATCGTGTTCGCCGCGGTGCTGATTTTGATCGCTGTGCAATTGTCAGGCGGCATGCTTGCAAAACTGCGGTTTGGCGAGAACACGTTTATCCTGCAATTCCCGGTTTGGTGGGGCTATGCGGTTAGCCTTGTCGCGGCAATTGTTGCCGCGATTGTCGGGGTCTACGTTGCATACATGCGGGTTCTGTGCGTTTTGACCGGTCAGGAGATGCCCCGTTGAGTGACCTGACAATCGGTCTTTTGTCCTTCCCGGCCTTGCTGGCGCTGGTGTTTGTCCGGGTACCCATCGGGTTGGCGATGTTTTTGACCGGCATCTTCGGGATTTTCTGGGTGACGGGTAGCTTCAACATCCCGCTGGGCCGTTTGAAAGCAGAAACCTACACAACGTTTTCAAGCTATTCCTTGTCCATCGTCCCGATGTTCCTTTTGATGGGGCATTTTGCAACGTTGGGCGGTATGTCGTCAGCGCTTTTCAAGGCGGCAGAGGGGTTTTTGGGGCACCGCAAAGGTGGAGTTGCCATGGCCTCCATCGGGGCTTGCGCGGGTTTTGGAGCGATCTGTGGTTCGTCGCTTGCAACCGCCGCCACGATGGGCCGCGTCGCCTTGCCGGAATTGAAGCGCTACGGCTATGCAGGCGGTTTTTCGACCGCGACCCTGGCCGCAGGGGGCACATTGGGGATCTTGATCCCGCCATCCGTGGTTCTGGTGATCTACGCGATTTTGACCGAACAGAACATCGCAAAGCTGTTTCTAGCAGCGTTTGTGCCCGGCCTTTTGGCGGCATTGGGCTATGTCATCGCAATCTCGATCTACGTTCGAATCTTTCCCGAAAGCGCCGGAACGCGCGCCCCGATCCCGTTTTCACAAAGGTTTCGACTTTTGTTCGATGTTTGGCCTGTCTTGCTGGTCTTTGGCGTGGTCGTCGGTGGCATCTATGCGGGGTGGTTCACGCCGACGGAAGGGGCTGCGATCGGGGCCTTTGGCACGGGTTTGATCGCGTATTTCAATGGTGGTTTGACCCGCGGAACACTGATGGAAAGCTTTTCCGTTACGGCGAAATCCACTGCGATGATTTTTTTCATCATATTGGGCGCAGGGTTCTATAACGGGTTTCTGGCCCTTTCCAACGTCCCACAAGAGCTGTCGAATTATGTGGTCAGCCAAGGGTTTAGCCCTTGGACGGTTCTGATTGTGATCTTGATATTTTACCTGGTTCTCGGTTGCATGATGGACAGCCTCAGTATGATCCTGTTGACGATACCGATCTTTTTTCCAGTGGTGTCAGAGCTTGATTTCGGTCTGGTCGATCTCATTGCCATGCAGCATGACGCGGCCCGGGCCGCACTCGCGTCAGCAAGCGATCTGGCCCCTGATATCCGTGTGCAAGTCGAAGGGCTTTTGGCGGCCGGAGCCGAAATTCCCCGCGAATTACAACGTGAGATCGATATTCGCGTGACACAAGGCATGGCTGACCGTATCGAACTGGAGCGAACCGCGATCTGGTTTGGCATCCTGGTTCTGATCGTTGTCGAAGTTGGACTGATCACACCACCCGTTGGCATGAACCTCTTTGTTATCAACGCAATAGATCGCGATACGAAGATGGTCGACACCTACAAGGCTGTGATGTTTTTTATCTGTTCAGACATTATGCGGGTGATAATTCTGGTCTTGTTCCCGGCAATTACCCTGTTCCTGATCCCGTTCTAAAACGGGCAGGTAAATTCGTTTGTGATGAAAGGGACCCGGGTGGTGCTGTGAGAGAGGATTGAACTCTCGACCTCACCCTTACCAAGGGTGTGCTCTGCCACTGAGCTACCACAGCCTGCGCCATCCGTGGCCGGGGGAATACGATCAAAAACGATGCGGCGCAAGCCCTATCTGGACCCTCTCGAGGGCTTGCGCTAAGACAGGTTCATGAGCACGAACCGCCCATCTTCAGAAAGTTCGGCCCGCCAAAAGCGGCTCAAACAGGCGCTGAAGGCCAATATGGCACGGCGGAAGGGGCAGGCACGGGCGCGAGATGCCGCGAATGCGGATAAAGAAGAACAAAAACAAAAAGATAAGGCAGAGCGGGATGGATAAAATTGTGGTAACCGGGAATGGCCCTCTGAATGGCCAGATCCCGATCGCGGGTGCGAAAAACGCCTGTCTGACATTGATGCCGGCGACACTGTTGTCGGAAGAGCCGCTGACGCTGACAAACGCACCGCGCCTGTCTGACATCAAAACGATGTCGGAGCTTCTGGCTTCGCTGGGCGCGGAAGTGTCGAGTTTGCAGGACGGGCAGGTTCTTGCCATGTCGTCCCATGACATCCACAACCACAAGGCGGACTACGATATCGTGCGCAAGATGCGTGCGTCGATCCTTGTTCTGGGTCCGATGCTGGCGCGTGATGGGCATGCGGTTGTGTCCCTGCCGGGCGGCTGCGCGATCGGCGCACGTCCCGTCGATCTGCACCTCAAAGCGCTTGAGGCAATGGGTGCGGAGTTGGAATTGCGCGACGGATATGTGCATGCCAAGGCCACTGGCGGTCTGAAAGGGGCCGTGCACGAGTTTCCTTTCGTGTCCGTGGGCGCAACAGAAAACGCGCTGATGGCGGCAACTTTGGCCAAGGGGACAACGGTTTTGAAAACCGCCGCCCGTGAGCCGGAGATCGTCGATCTGGCGGAATGTCTGATCAAGATGGGCGCGCAGATTGAAGGTCACGGAACCTCAGAAATTACCATTCAAGGTGTTGACCGGTTAAACGGCGCGACCCATCCTGTTGTGACAGACCGGATCGAATTGGGGACTTACATGCTGGCCCCGGTGATCACTGGTGGCGAGGTCGAATGCCTTGGTGGAACGCGCGCTTTGGTGGGCGCATTCTGTGACAAGCTGGAAGAGGCTGGGGTTGCCATCGAGGAAACTGACAAAGGCCTGAAAGTGCGTCGCGCTGGTGATTTGGTGAAGGCCGTCAATGTCACGACAGAACCGTTTCCCGGTTTCCCGACTGATCTGCAAGCCCAGATGATGGCGCTTCTTTGTACGGCGGATGGAACGTCCGTCCTGGAAGAAAAGATCTTTGAAAACCGCTTCATGCACGCGCCGGAACTGATCCGGATGGGCGCGGAGATTGATGTGCAAGGTGGCCTTGCGACAGTCACTGGCGTTAAACGCCTGAAAGGTGCCCCTGTGATGGCCACGGACCTTAGGGCGTCTGTCTCGCTGATCCTTGCCGGGCTCGCGGCAGAAGGAGAAACGGTTGTCAGCCGTGTCTACCACCTTGATCGCGGCTATGAACGCGTCGAAGAAAAACTTGGCGCATGTGGTGCCAAGATCGAACGGTTGCCGGAATAGGATCGGGTTTTCAGCATGGTGGAAGACGCGCGATTTGAAGATGCTGCAGACCGTCCGGTCCGGGTTGTCGCCCAGGACGGAGAAGACCTGCAGGTGATCTCATCCCTGATCCAAGACGCAGTCTTCCCGATTGCTGAGATGTCGTGGAAGGCGTCAAAGCGCAGGTTTGCGGTCCTCGTAAACAGGATGCGGTGGGAAGATCAGGTTGCCTCTGCCAGACCCAACGCGGTTGAGCGGGTGCGTAGCCTGCTGGTCTTTGATGATGTCGCGCGCGTGTCCAGCCAAGGGATTGATCGGGCGGAAACAGATCTGGTCTTCTCCGCCTTGGCGCTTGATTGGCAAGAAAGCACGGACGGGGCAGGAACCATAACCCTGACGCTGGCAGGTGATGGCGCGGTTGCGCTGTCGGTCGAATGCATCAACGTCACATTGCAGGACGTCACCAAACCCTATCTGGCGCCATCTGGTAAGGTGCCGGAGCATCCCGCGTAAGCAAATCTCATTGAGATTGCGTGTGACACGAAGTAAGGGATGCAAATGCCAGTTTTTTTGAACAGCACGGACACGGAATTTGAGGCGTCTTTCACCGCTTTGCTTGGGGCGAAGCGGGAAGACAGCCCGGATGTGGACGCAGTTGTTGCCGGGATTATCGCAGATGTGCGGGAGCGGGGTGACGCCGCTGTTATCGACCTGACATCGAAGTTTGACAGGCTGGATCTGACGCCTGAAACGCTGGCGTTTTCCGCCGAAGAAATAGCCGAAGAGATCGCGAAGGTTCCGGCCGAAGATCGGGCCGCCCTTGAATTGGCAGCAGACCGTATCCGCGTCTATCACGCGCGGCAATTGCCCAGTGATGACAGCTGGACAGAACCCACTGGGGCGATGCTGGGGTGGCGCTGGACGCCGGTCTCGGCAGCAGGGCTTTATGTGCCGGGCGGGCTTGCAAGCTATCCGTCTTCCGTCTTGATGAACGCAATTCCGGCGCAAGTTGCGGGGGTTGAGCATCTGGCAATTTGCGCCCCGACACCGGATGGTATTTGCAACCCGTTGGTGCTGTTGGCGGCGTCTCTGTCGGGGGTCGAAACGATCTACCGGATCGGTGGTGCGCAGGCCGTGGCTGCAATGGCCTATGGGACAGAAACCATCGCGCCGGTCGACAAGATCACAGGCCCCGGCAACGCCTTCGTGGCAGCCGCGAAGCGACGCGTTTTCGGTAAGGTTGGCATCGACATGATTGCCGGGCCGTCCGAAATTCTGGTGATCGCGGACAAGCATAACGACCCCGATTGGATCGCTGTCGATTTGCTTAGTCAGGCGGAACATGACGAAAGCGCGCAATCAATCCTGATTACCGATGATGCGGCCTTCGGGGAGGCCGTCTCGCGGGCCGTTGAGGCCCGTCTCGAGCGGCTGGCGCGCCGCGCCATTGCGCGAGCAAGCTGGCGTGATTTTGGTGCGGTTATCGTCGTATCTGATTTGGAAGAGGCCGTGCATCTGTCTGATAGGATTGCGCCGGAACATCTTGAAATTGCATGTGAAAATGCTGTCGAGATTTCTGAGAAAATCCACCATGCAGGCGCGATATTCATTGGCTCCTGGACGCCCGAAGCCATCGGCGATTATGTCGGTGGTCCGAACCATGTGTTGCCCACCGCCCGTTCGGCGCGGTTTTCGTCCGGGTTGTCTGTGCTGGACTTCATGAAACGGACAACCTTGGCACAAATGACCCCCGAAGCCTTGCGTGAAATCGGCCCGGCGGCGGAAGTTTTGGCCACATCTGAGGGCTTGGAAGCGCATGGCCTGTCCGTGCGCGCGCGCCTTGATCGGTTGAACGAGCAATGAGCAAAATTGTTCACATATCGCTTGATGATGCTGGCCTGCCAACACCGACCCCGGAGATTGAGCAGGAACGCAAAGTCGCAATTTTTGACTTGCTTGAAGATAACAGTTTCGCGCTGCCTGCAGAGGGTGCCCCAGATGGTCCATACCGTTTGGGTCTGTCGATCCGCGACCGCCGTTTGGTGTTCGATGTGGCGACAGAAGACAAACTGAAAGCGGCTGAATTTCACCTGTCGCTCAGCCCGTTCCGGCAAGTTGTGAAAGACTATTTCCAGATCTGCGAGAGCTATTTTGACGCGGTGAAACGCCTGCCTCCCAGCCAGATTGAAGCGATTGATATGGCCCGGCGCGGCATTCACAACGAAGGCGCGCGCGTTTTGCAGGAACGGCTGGAGCGAAAAGCTGATATCGATATTGATACCTCCCGGCGGCTGTTTACGCTTATTTGCGTTCTGCATTTCGGGGGTTGAGGGATGAGCGCAGAGACCCCTCAATCGGTTTTGTTCTGTTGTGACCACAACGCCGTGCGCTCTCCGATGGCGGAAGGCTTGATGAAGTTTTTCTACGGCACCGAAATTTATGTGCAATCGGCTGGTGTGAAAAACGACCTCGATATCGACGGGTTTTCCGTGTCGGTCTGTTCCGAATTAGGCGTGGAGCTGTCGCGCCACCGCACCAGATCGTTTGAAGAGATGCAGGAATGGGGCGACGACCTGTCGGGCTTTGATCTGGTGGTGGCCCTGAGCCCCGCAAGCCAACGCCAAGCGCTGGAGCTGACCCGCTATTATCACCTTGATGTGGAATACTGGCCAATTCTGGACCCGACAGGGCTTGGGGAAGGGCGGGAGGAGAAGCTGAACTCCTACCGGCAGGCCCGAGATCAGATCAAGGAGCGGATCTTGAAACGATTTGGCCCCGCAACCGCGTCCACAGACCTGTGATGCGTCGCAACATCCGACAGTTACCCCTTGAAATCCTACAATAACGGGCGCATTTAGAGCCACGTCCACATTTGGTGGGCCTCAACAAAGGAGATACCATGGCCAAGGAAGAACTGCTCGAATTCCCCGGCGTCGTGAAGGAACTCCTGCCAAACGCGACATTTCGGGTCGAGCTGGAAAACGGCCATGAGATCATCGCACATACGGCAGGCAAGATGCGCAAGAACCGCATCCGAGTTCTGGCAGGCGACAAAGTACAGGTCGAGATGACCCCCTATGATCTGACGAAAGGTCGGATCAACTATCGCTTCAAGTGAGCTTGAAATCAGCGGACCCTTTGACGCTTGTTCTGGGGTCCGGCTCTCCGCGCAGATTGGAACTACTGGATCAACTTGGTGTTGTTCCCTCAGACATTCGCGCGCCTGATATTGACGAAACCCCTATGAAAAACGAATTGCCGCGCCCTTATTGCGTGCGCATGGCGCTTGAAAAGGTGCAAGCGGTTAAGGCAAGTGCGGCGGAAGTTGTACTATGTGCTGACACAACCGTCGCGCTGGGCCGCCGCATCTTGGGCAAGCCATCGGACGAAGCAGAGGCGGAGACGTTTTTGCGCGCGATGTCCGGGCGGCGCCACAAGGTGATAACGGCGGTGGCTGTGAAGCGCGCAGGCCAGGTCTGGCAACGCGATGTGGTCACGGATGTGAAGATGAAACGACTGTCAGATGCAGATGTAAAGGGCTATCTGGCAACGGGCGATTGGCGGGGCAAAGCAGGTGGCTATGCGATCCAAGGCCCTGCCGCTGCGTTGATCCCTTGGATACAAGGTTCATTCTCTGCAGTTGTCGGCTTGCCGCTGGCAGAAACCGCACAAGTGCTGGAGGCAGCCGGACTGTCCGTGTGGTCTGCGTGAAGGGCCGTCAGATCCTGATCGATCAATTCGACGACCGGGAGGTGGCCGCGTTGATGATCGATGGCAAGCTGGATGATCTGCTGATCGAACCGCTTGAAGATGCCCCCCCTGCACCCGGTGCAATTTTCCGGGCAATTGCTGATCGGCCGATGAAGGGGCAGGGCGGTATGATGCTGCGGCTGCCGGATGGCCAGACAGCATTGTTCCGGCAAGCCAAAGGGCTGGCACCCGGCGCACAACTGGTTGTGCAGGTCACCAGCTATGCCGAGGAAGGCAAGGCGGTTCCTGTCACCGACAAGCTTATTTTCAAGGGCCAGATGGTCATTGTGACACCAGGTGCTAAGGGCATCAATGTGTCGCGCCAGATCAAGGATGATGATGAGAAAGAGCGTCTCAAAGAAGCTGTGCATCGCGCTGAACTGGATGCGTTTCCATATGGTGTGATCGTGCGATCTGCCGCCGCAGAAGCTGACGCCGACGACATAGCCGATGAGGTCGAGAACCTGCTGCAACTGGCCCATGCCGTGGTCACCGATACCGACACCGAGCCGGAGCTTCTGGTTGATGCACCGGGTCCGGCGGAGCTGGCATGGCGGGATTGGTCCGTGCCGGGCAAGCAGGACATCATAGACGAGGATGGCGCTTTTGAACGCTACGGGGTTCTGGATGCGTTGGCGCTGTCTGGCGGCGACAAAGTCGCCTTGGGACAAGCATCAATGTTTGTCGAACAGACCCGCGCGCTGGTCGCCGTCGATGTGAATACTGGCGGTGATTTTTCTCCGGCATCCGGTCTGAAGGCCAATCTGGCCGTAGCACGGGCTTTGCCGGCAGCGCTCAGGCTGCGGGGGCTTGGGGGGCAGGTTGTTCTTGATCTCGCACCCATGGCCAAAAAGGATCGCCGTCAATTCGAACAGGCATTGCGCGCCAGCTTCCGGACTGACCCCGTGGATACAGCCCTTGTCGGCTGGACCCCGCTGGGCCATTTTGAGTTGCAAAGAAAACGCGAGCGTTTGCCCCTGCCGAAAGGTCTGTTTTCATGAGCTGCCCGATTTGCAACAAAGAGCCGGTCCAGAAGTATCGTCCGTTTTGCTCGCGCAGATGTGCCGATATTGACTTAGGCAAGTGGATGACAGGCCAATATGCCGTGCCAAGCCAGGATGCAGACGAGGAGGGAGAGCTTGAACAAGCGCTCTCTGAAGCGACGCACCCGTCAGATAAGCCGCTGCATTAACAGGAAATTTGTGGCGCTTGGCGGGGCATGCACGCTGGGTTTGCCGATTACTGGTTCGACTTTTCCTCAGACGTGGATTTTTCGACTTTCGCCTCTGGACAGCCCCGCTACCCTGCCGTAAAACCCGCAAAGTCCGCTGGTGAAAACCCACCACCAAACAAGCTGCGGATTCCGGTGCCCGGGTAGCTCAGGGGTAGAGCAGTGGATTGAAAATCCTCGTGTCGGTGGTTCGATTCCGCCCCTGGGCACCATTTCAAACAATTTGATCCGGATCCAATAGGCATTTTGCCAGCGACAACGCTCAATTTAGCGATTGGTGCGTCTGGATCATACGCGTCGGAAGGGCAAGTATCACAAGGTTTACGCCGATCTACGGATCGAAGAGTTCTAACTTAGCGAAACTTCTGCCCTTCCAACAATTTAAGGTTTACCCGCCCGAGATCTGCTTGGCTTTTTCCACCAGAACTTCTGCCTGCCGGATGGAAGCGTAGTCGATCAGGCGACCGTCCAGCGACACCGCGCCCTTACCGGCCGCTTCGGCTTCGGCCATTGCTTCCAGAATGCGCTGGGCCTTGGTGATTTCGGCGTCAGATGGGCTCATCACTTCATTGGCCAAGGCGATCTGGCTGGGGTGGATGGCCCATTTGCCTTCGCATCCCAGAACTGCAGCGCGGTAGGCCGCGGCGCGATATCCATCAGCGTCCTGGAAATCGCCAAAGGGTCCATCGATTGGCCGCAGACCATTCGCACGGGCAGCGACAACCATGCGCGCCAACGCATAATGCCACATGTCGCCCCAATGCGTTTCGCGATTTCCCTTGTCGTCTGGGTCAGTCAGAACCGCATATTTTTCGTTCACGCCGCCGATCACTGTGGTGCGCGCGCGGGTGGAGGCCGCATAATCGGCGACGCCGAAATGCAGACTTTCATTGCGCTTCGACGCCCCGGCAATTTCGGTGACATTTTGCATGCCCAGAGCGGTCTCGATGATATGTTCGAAACCGATCCGCTTTTTGTACCCTTTTGCGTCCTCGATTTGGGTCACCATCATGTCCACCGCATAGACATCTGCAGCCGTGCCAACCTTGGGGATCATGATCAGGTCAAGACGCTCACCTGCTTGCTCCACGATGTCGACAACGTCGCGATACATGTAGTGCGTGTCCAACCCGTTGATCCGAATCGACATGGATTTCTTACCCCAGTCAACTTCGTTCAGGGCCTTGATAATGTTCTTGCGGGCCTGTTCTTTTTCATCCGGTGCAACGGCATCTTCGAGGTCGAGGAAAATCACATCGACGTCAGATTCTGCTGCTTTTTCAAACATTTGCGGTTGACTGCCGGGGACTGCAAGCTCGGATCGGTTCAGACGGCCTGGTGCTTGCTCTACGGGGTGGAATGACATCTTGGTGGGCCTTTCGTGCCGGTAATATTATTGCGGCAGAAGGGTTTCCGAGGACCGATTATGTCAAGCACTCTTTGGGTCTATCTTGGTATACCGTTTGCGTCATCGCGTTCCAGCGCCAGCCGGGAGGAGTAGTAAAACGCGATGGCCTGTGCCCGGTTTTTAACTGACAGTTTTTCAAACAAGTTGGACAGATGAAACTTCACCGTGTTGATCGAAATTTCAAGCTCTTTGGCAAGCTCCCGATTGGTCAGGCCTTTTGACAACGCTTCAAGGATCGCGCGCTCTTTTCGGGACAACTGGTGGATGGGATCGGACTGCAATTCCCTGACATCGAGAAATGGGAACACCATTTTGCCTGCCGCCACGTCGATGCAGGTTTCCAGAAGCGCTTCAGCGTGGCTGGATCGTGGGGCGAATGCGGCAGCGCCTGCGGTCATCGCGAGGCGGGGCAGATCCCCGGTGTCTTCGGCATAGACGACAATGCGGGGTGCCTTTTCCTGTTCACGCAGGACCTCAATCAGCTTCGCACCACCCAAAACCGGCAACCCCCAATCAATGATCCCGATTTGCACGGGGACGCGCATGACCGTTCCCAAGAACCCTTCCGCCGTCGCCGATGTCGCCACAAGCGAGAATCGCGGATCTCGGTCAATGATCTCTGACAGGGCGGATAAAACCAGCGGATTGCCATCGGCAAGCATGACGTCGATGGAGCGTCCAGCTTGATCAATACTTTGATTCATAAGCGTTAATCCTGATTTACTACCCATAAGAGTGGGTGCGTATTCGGTATACAATGGTATTTTTAGACCTATGGGTGGGTAATGTACCACCCATTTAGCTACCTAAAAGCAGGAGTAAGGGGCGTTGTTCGGTTTGTCTACCGCATTATGTTCCGGGGTAACGCCAAAGAACGATACTCTATTGCCCACCCGGAGGACAGAATGACCATTCACCCACAATTAACGATCCCTGAGACTATTGCTGCTGGTCCTGGACCAGGCAACACCGACGCGCGCGTCCTTGCGCGGTTTGCGGGGGCAGGTCTTGCAGATCACATGCATCCTGCGGTTCTTCGTGGGATGGTCGAATGTAAAGAGATGCTGCGCGACGTGATGGGCACCAAGAACGTTCATACTTTCGGCGTCGCTGGCACCGGTTGGTCCGGTCTTGACGTGATGTTCAGCGCCGTGATGCCGGGCGATACGGTCGTGATGTTTGTCAACGGCACGTTCTCGGGCATTGACGGATTAACCGTTCGCATGAAGGCGGCAACCGCTGAAGAATTGGCCGCAAACCCGATGGACCCGCAACCTGCGAGCGTCACAATCGTCACTGTCCCGCATGGTCAATCCGTAACTGGCGAGATCGTCGAAAAGGCACTGGCCGAACACAAGCCAAAATGGGCTGCTATGGCGCATTGGGAAACGGGGTCGGGACGTGTGAACGACATCAAAGGCTTTTCAGATGCCTGTGAAGCGCATGGTGCGATGGGTCTGGTCGATGCCGTATCCTCGCTTGGTGTCGAAGATTTCCGCATCGATGACTTCCCCGGTGTACACGGTTGGGCGTCTTGCCCGCAGAAGGGTATTTGCTGCCTGCCGCTGACCTACGCGCCGGTGTCTTTCACTGATCACTATATCGACGTTCTGAAATCCACAGGTACGCGCACCTTTGTGCACCATCCGATCATGGAAGCGCGGCATTGGGGGATCATTGACGGGAAGGATGTGGGGACGGGCACCTATCACCGGACGCATTCTGCCTATGCGGTCGCTGCGTTCCACGAGGCGCTGCGCATCACCTTGCAGCAAACGGTTGCGCAACGTGCCAAGGATTACACTTTCCATGAAGCGGCGCTGCGGGATGCCGTGACGGCCATGGGCTGTGAAGTGACGTCGAATATGACGTCCCTTATTGTGCTGAACCTGCCTTATGACATGGCGGGGCGCGAGATGGAGCTGGTACAGCATTGCCGCGCGCAGAATTTCGGCATCTGGCCGACATTGTCTGAGCCTGTGCAAGTGCGCATTGGTATTCTCAACCTGCTCAACCAGCAGGCGATCGAAGATATCGTTGTTCGCTTCGGCCAAGCAATGCGCGATCTGGGCGCAGAATTCAGCCAAGACGCCGTCAACGCCGCACTTGATCGTCACTATGGACGGGCCATCGCTGCGGAATAGGGCGACAAGACGACATCGCCTCTGGGAGGAGCTGACATGGATATCCATGAATACCAAGCCAAAGAAGTGCTCGCGAATTTCGGCGTTACGGTTCCGGATGGGGCGTTGGCCTACAGCCCGGAACAGGCCACCTACCGAGCGCGGGAACTTGGTGGAGACCGCTGGGTTGTGAAAGCGCAAATCCACGCAGGTGGTCGTGGCAAAGCCGGTGGCGTGAAGGTCTGCAGCACGGATGTCGAAATTCAGGAAGCCACGGAAGGCATGTTTGGCCAGAAGATGGTGACGCATCAAACTGGGCCAGAAGGCAAAGGCATCTACCGCGTCTATGTGGAAGCCGCCGTGCCAATTGATCGGGAGATTTACCTGGGCTTCGTGCTGGACCGCACGTCGCAACGGGTAATGATCGTGGCCAGTGCCGAAGGTGGGATGGAGATCGAGGATATCTCTGCCGAGAAGCCTGACAGCATTGTGCGGGCCACAGTTGAACCGGCTGTGGGGCTTCGGGAGTTTCAGTGCCGTCAGATCGCGTTCAAACTTGGTATTGATGCCGGGATGACCCAGCAAATGGTGCGCACCTTGCAAGGATGCTACCGGGCCTTCACCGAATTGGACGCGACGATGGTCGAGATCAATCCGTTGGTGATCACCTCAGATAATCGCGTGATCGCGCTTGATGCGAAGATGACCTTTGATGACAATGCGTTGTTCCGGCACCCGCAGATCAGCGAGTTGCGGGACAAGTCCCAAGAGGATCCGCGCGAAAGCCGTGCGGCGGACCGAGGGCTCAGCTATGTCGGGCTTGATGGCAATATTGGTTGCATCGTCAACGGGGCCGGACTTGCGATGGCCACGATGGACACGATCAAACTGGCCGGCGGCGAGCCTGCGAACTTTCTGGACATCGGCGGTGGGGCCACGCCCGAGCGGGTCGCGAAAGCGTTTCGCCTGGTGCTGTCGGACAAGAATGTACAAGCGATCCTTGTGAATATTTTCGCCGGTATCAATCGGTGTGATTGGGTTGCCGAAGGCGTTGTTCAAGCCCTGAAAGAAGTTCAGGTCGATGTCCCTGTCATCGTTCGCCTTGCGGGTACCAATGTCGAAGCGGGCCAGAAAATCCTTGCGCAATCGGGTCTTCCCATCATCCGCGCGGCCACCTTGAACGAGGCTGCAGAACGCGCCGTGGGGGCTTGGAAAAACGACCTGTCTCAGGGCACGAAAGTGAGGGCTGTATCATGAGCATTCTTCTGGATCGCGACACCAAAGTTATCGTGCAGGGCATTACCGGGAAGATGGCCCGCTTCCACACGAAAGATATGCTGGATTATGGCACATCGGTTGTGGGCGGTGTTGTCCCCGGCAAGGGCGGCGAAACTGTTGAAGGTGTGCCTGTTTTTGACACGGTCGAAGATGCTGTTCGCGAAACCGGGGCCGAAGCCTCCTTGGTATTCGTGCCGCCACCCTTTGCCGCAGACGGCATCATGGAGGCGGCCGATGCAGGTATCCGCTACTGTGTCTGCATCACCGATGGCATTCCGGCGCAGGATATGATCCGCGTGAAGCGCTACATGTATCGCTATCCGAAAGATCGCCGCATGGTTCTGACCGGGCCTAACTGCGCTGGGACAATCAGTCCTGGCAAGGCAATGTTGGGGATCATGCCTGGCCATATCTATATGCCGGGACATGTCGGCATCGTGGGGCGGTCCGGCACATTGGGATATGAAGCAGCGGCGCAGCTGAAAGAGCGCGGCATCGGCGTCTCCACATCTGTGGGTATCGGTGGCGATCCGATTAACGGGTCGAGCTTTCGCGACATTCTTGAGCGGTTCGAACAAGATGAAGACACTCATGTGATCGCCCTGATCGGTGAGATCGGCGGCCCACAGGAAGCGGAAGCCGCAGAATACATTCGCGATCACGTGACCAAGCCGGTGGTGGCCTATGTCGCGGGTCTGACCGCGCCAAAAGGCCGGACCATGGGTCATGCGGGCGCGATCATCTCGGCGTTTGGTGAAAGTGCTTCCGAGAAGGTGGAAATCTTGTCGGCCGCGGGAGTAACCGTTGCGGAAAACCCCGCAGTCATAGGTGAAACAATTGCCAAAGTGATGGAGGCCGCGTGATGGTCAAACCAAGCATTCTTATCACCCGTCGCTGGCCGTCTGTTGTCGAACAGAAGCTGGCAGAAGCCTATGACGTGGACCTGAACCGCAGCGACCGTCCTTTGTCACCGGCTGAATTCAAGGAAGCCATCGCCAAATACGACGCGGTTCTGCCCACGGTCACCGACAAGATCAGCGCGGAAAGCCTCGATGTGCCGAAAGCGCGCACCAAGATTCTTGCCAATTACGGCGTCGGCTTCACCCATATTGATGTGGGGGCCGCCACCAAGCAGGGGATCACGATCACCAACACCCCCGACGTTCTGTCGGAATGCACCGCAGACCTGGCGATGACGATGATGTTGATGGTTGCCCGCCGCGCAGGCGACGGAGAGCGGGAGTTGCGGGCCGGTCAATGGACTGGCTGGCGGCCCACGCATCTGATCGGGACTAAAGTGTCTGGCAAAACTCTGGGCATTGTCGGGTTCGGGCGGATCGGCCAGGAAATGGCGCGCCGGGCGCATCATGGCTTTGGCATGGACATCCTTGTTTACAGCCGGTCGCCCGTCGATCCGGCCAGTCTGGCGCGCTATAGCGCCCGTCAGATTGATACACTTGAAGCGCTGTTGCCGCAGTGCGATTTCGTTTCCCTGCATTGCCCCGGCGGGGCTGCGAACCGCAACATGATCAATTCTGCCCGGCTTGATCTGATGAAAGAGGATGCCTTTCTCATCAACACAGCACGCGGCGAGATCGTTGACGAGACCGCGCTGGCGCAAGCCTTGATGTTTGACACAATCGGAGGGGCGGCCCTTGATGTGTTCGACGGCGAGCCGCGGCTGCATCCGCAACTCGCCCAATGCGACAATCTAGTGATGCTGCCACATCTTGGCAGTGCCACGCGCGAGGCCCGCGAAGCGATGGGCTATCGCGTGCTCGACAATCTTAACGACTTTTTTGAAGGGTACGCCCCACGCGACCGCGTGGCTTGAAATCCAGGAGACAGATCATGAATGCAACCTACCGCGAAGACGGTTTTTTCACCCGTTCCTTGAACGACACCGACCCGGAGCTTTTCGCCTCCATCACATCTGAGCTTGGTCGCCAACGCGACGAGATTGAGTTGATTGCCTCTGAAAACATCGTCTCAAAGGCGGTGATGCAGGCGCAGGGCAGCGTGATGACCAACAAATACGCCGAAGGATACCCGGGCCGTCGCTATTACGGCGGGTGCCAATATGTTGATATCGCTGAAAACCTTGCAACTGACCGCGCCAAGCAACTGTTCGGATGTGAATTTGCAAACGTCCAGCCGAACTCTGGCTCGCAAGCCAATCAGGGCGTGTTCCAAGCGCTTCTGAAGCCCGGTGATACGATTCTGGGGATGAGCCTTGACGCAGGCGGCCACCTGACCCACGGAGCTGCGCCGAACCAGTCGGGCAAATGGTTCAACCCGGTGCAGTATGGCGTGCGGGAAGACACGTTGGATGTGGACTATGACCAGCTGGAAGCGCTGGCATTGGAACACAAGCCACAGATGATCATCGCCGGTGGCTCTGCCATTCCGCGTCAGTTGGATTTCGCCCGCTTCCGGGAGATTGCAGACAAGGTCGGGGCCTACCTTTTGGCCGATGTCGCCCATTTCGCAGGTTTGATCGCCGCAGGCGTCTACCCATCCCCGTTCCCGCATGTCGATGTAGCCACGACAACAACCCACAAGACCCTGCGCGGGCCCCGCGGCGGTATGATCCTGACCAATGATGAGGCGATGGCCAAGACGTTCAACTCCGCCATCTTCCCCGGCATTCAAGGTGGGCCATTGATGCATGTCATCGCGGCAAAAGCCGTCGCTTTTGGTGAGGCCCTGCAGCCGGGTTTCAAGGAATACCAAACACAAGTGATCAAGAACGCACAGGCTTTGGCCGATCAGTTGATCAAGGGTGGGTTGGACATCGTGACAGGTGGCACGGACACCCACGTCATGCTGGTTGATCTGCGCCCGAAAGGCGTCAAAGGCAACGCGGCAGAGAAAGCACTGGGTCGTGCGCATATCACCTGCAACAAGAATGGCATTCCGTTCGATACGGAAAAACCGATGATCACATCGGGTCTGCGACTGGGCAGCCCTGCGGGGACGACGCGCGGGTTCTCGGAACCTGAATTCCGCCAAATCGCCGATTGGATTGTCGAAGTGATGAACGGCTTGGCGGCCAATGGCGAAGATGGCAACGCGGCTGTTGAAGCCAAGGTCAAAGCCGAAGTTCTAGAAATGTGCGGACGCTTCCCGATCTATTCAGACATCTAGGATTGTTTGAATAGACACCGCGCTGACCTGACCTGCTAGGCGTCGCTTTCGCGGCTTCTGGCAGGTCGCAGCGTGCCGGAGCAGTCGCCAAAGCCAATCCGAAATCCGTCGCCAAGTGCCGCGCCGCGCAGTGTTACCTCGTCTCCGTCTTCGAGAAAACTGCGCCTGGTTCCATCGGATAGTTTGAACGGCTCTTTCCCGCCCCAGCTAAGTTCCAGCAGGCTTCCCCGATTTTCGGCCTTTGGTCCTGAAACCGTCCCCGACCCCAAAAGATCGCCCGTATTCATCGGGCATCCGCAGCTTGCGTGATGGGCCAATTGCTGGGCGGAGGAGTAGTATAATTCGCTGTGGTTGGTGGTGGAGATGACAGTTTCCGAGCCTTGCTCAGGCGTCAAAGTTACAGATAAATCAATGTCATAGAGCATTGGGCCATCGTCTTGCAGATGCTCCAGCAGCGCAAATTCACGCGCGGGTGTGTCGCGCCTGAAGGGATCCAAAGCCGCTGCCGTGACGATCCACGGGCTGATTGTTGTCGCAGTGGCTTTTGATTGGAACGGGCCCAAAGGTTGGTATTCCCAGGCCTGAATGTCGCGGGCGGACCAATCGTTCAGCAATACATATCCAAAGATATTTGCATCCGCTTGGGCGACAGAAAGCGGGCCAGTTGAGGGCACGCCTACAACCGCGCCGATCTCCAGTTCGATGTCAAAACGTTCACTTGGAGCAAAGCGCGGCAGGTCATCCTCAGGTCCTTTGAGTTGCCCCCAAGGACGCTGGATCTCGCTGCCCGAAACTACGACGGAAGACGCGCGACCATTGTAGCCGATCGGGATATGCAGCCAGTTTGGCGGCAATGCATTTTCGGGGCCCCGAAACATCGTGCCGACATTTTCCGCGTGGTGACGACTGGCGTAGAAGTCTGTGTATTCGCGAACCACAAAAGGCATGTGCAGGCGCGCGGTATTCATTGGTACCAAAGCGTCCCGCCTCAAATCGGCATTGCCTGACAAAACGGGATCGCCATCCTCGGATAGAAGATCAAGCAAGCGCGCGCGCAAAGCTGCCCAAGTCTGCTGCCCTTGTTCCATGAATAGGTTCCAAGATGGCGCGGCAAATAACGGGGCCGCATTCAGTGAAATGATGTTTTCGCGTTCCAGCAGGGCAACATCAAGGATCAGATCGCCAATGGCCACGCCACAACGGGGCGTATCCCCAGCGACGGAAAACACCCCGTAGGGCAGGTTGTTCAGCGGGAAATCTGTTTGTGCAGATTTCGCGCTTTCGATCCAGGATCGACGCAGGCCGCTCATGACGATTTTCGGGCGGCTTGAAGGGCTTGGGTCAGAACCTCCGTATCGCCGATGTGATTTGCCAAGATCAGGATCAACCGCGCGTTCAGCGCGTGCATTTGCGCCTCCTCCAGACCTTCATGGGTTTCCAGCAAGGCGGCATAGAAGTCGTCGCACTCTGGCAAGTTGGGCGACAGGTTCAGATCGGCCATGTCTCAGGCACCTCCCTTGGCTTTTTGCAGCGCAGTCGCGACCGCGCCTGCATCATAAGTCTCCCAACGGGCCGCGACATGTTGGTCCGGACGGATCAGGTAAACCGCGCCGGGGGCAGGGCCAAGATATCGTTTGGCCAGCGGGCCGCTTGGGTCTTTATCTGTTGAGAAAGACACCACCGCGACCCCGTCTATATCAGAGGGCAGGGGCGCGTTGATTGCCAGCAGAGTGAACCCGCCGGCCAAATGGTCCAAAAGGAAGCCTTCTGCCATTTTGGCGTCACTGCACGGACTTCCGGGTCGTGACCGGTCCGGACCGTCAGGCAACCCGTCCAAACTGTTCAGCGAAGAGCTATCATAGGTACATGGCACAGATAAGCGCCCCGAATTCACCATAGGCCTGGCGAATTCATAGGTTTCCACCAAATCCAGAACAGCATTGCGAAACAGCGTGTGGGCAGGATTGCGCGGGGTCAGAAAGTCTGCGGACCTGCTGGAGTTTTTGATGTTTTCCAGCGCCCCGTGTTTGCGTTCTTCGTGGTACGTATTCAGCAAGGCATCGGGCGCGTCTCCGTCGATCACCGCGGCCAGTTTCCAGGCAAGATTGTCGATGTCCTGAATGCCGCCATTGGCCCCGCGCGCCCCGAAAGGGCTGACTTGATGGGCGCTGTCGCCTGCAAAGAATACGCGACCGTGGCGGTAGTCTTTCATCGTGCAGCACCGGAATGTGTAGATCGATGTCCAGACCAGCTCGAACGGTGTGTCTTGCCCGATCATGCCTGCAACGCGCGCACGAATCTTATCCGGATCAAGTTCGGCATCGCGGTCAATGTCCCATCCAAGCTGGAAGTCCAATCGCCACACATCATCGGGTTGTTTGTGCATCAGGGCGGTTTCATTAGGGTTGAAGGGCGGGTTGAACCAAAACCGTCGCTCCACCGGGAAATCGGCGGTCATGCGGATATCCGCGATCAGGAAGTTGTCCTCAAACGTGCGGCCCTCAAAGCCCAGCCCCAACATCTGCCGCATCGGAGAATTCGCGCCATCACAGGCAACAACGTAATTGGCTGCGATCTGGTAGGGGCCGTCCGGCGTGTCGACGTCCAGCAATACATGGTCATCCTGCTGCGCTTGGCCGATCACACGGTTCTGGCCGCGAATTTCCACAGGCAGTCCGTCGGCCTGCTGAAGGCGTATCTCCTCGACCAGGAATTGTTCGAAATAAGGTTGTTGCAGGTTGATGAAGGCCGGGCGTCTGTGCCCGTCTTCTGGCAACAGGTTGAACGAATAAATCTCGCGATCTTCGCGGAAGACCCGACCGACATTCCAGACGACGCCTTTGTCTACCATTGGCGCGCCGCATCCAAGCCTGTCGCAAATCTCCAGCGTGCGTTTGGCAAAGCAAATTGCCCGACTGCCCATGCCAACGCCGTCATGGTCATCAAGGACAAGGCACGCGATCCCTTTCTTGCCCAGATCAAGCGCTAGCGCCATGCCGACAGGCCCGCCACCCACGATAACAACCGGGTGTCGCATCGCTGTCCCAGCATCCTGCGCTGGGGATTTCTTGTAAGGGTAAAGCCGAAACGCTGTCTGATATCGTGGCGCGATCATGCGGTGCTACCCTTGCAGGGCCTCCCACATTTCCAGATCGCGTTTGTCGGTCCAGATGCGCGGATGGGCGATGCCGCGCGCCTCGTCATAGGCGCGGGAGACATTGAAAGGCAGGCAGTGTTCATAGATCGCGTAGTCTTTGAATTTCGGATCACAGGCATCGCGAACTGCATCCCAAGCTTGCTTCAGTGTTCCGCCTTTTGCGGCAACGCGTGCGGCAGGGGCATAGGTTCTTGCAACAAAATCACGGGTGCTTTCGATAGCGCGCGCAACCGCGTCCTTGCCCACCAGCGCGCCGCCGCGTCCCGGCGCGATCGCATCAACATCATAGTCTTTAACGGCGTCCAGTGTCGTGCCCCATTCGGCAAAATAGCCATCCCCACAATAGCAGGCGGAGTGATCTTCGACGATATCGCCGGTGAACATCACGTTCTGATCTGGGACGTGAATGACGGCGTCGCCTGCCGTATGGGCGCGTCCGATCTGTTTGATATCGACACGCCGCTTGCCCAGAAAAACAGTCATCTTGTCGGAAAAAGTCGTGGTGGGATAAGTCAGGCCCGGGATGCTTTCATGGCCTTCAAAAAGGCGTGGGAACCGCTGAAACTCGCTGTCCCAATCCTCTTGGCCACGTTCTTCCACCATGCCGCGCGCCGCGTCAGACATGATGATCTGCGGGGCGTTGTAGGCGGAGGCGCCCAACACGCGGACCGCGTGATAATGGGTCAAGACAAGGTGGCTGATCGGTTTGTCGGTGACCTCACGCACCTTTTCGATCACCTTGTTGGCCAGACGCGGGGTTGCTTGCGCTTCCACGATCATTACGCTGTCATCGCCGATGATCACACCGGAATTCGGATCGCCCTCTGCGGTAAAGGCCCACAGCCCGTCCCCGATCTCATCGAAGGTGATTTTCTTTTCGGACATATCACCTTGTGATGCGAATGCTTTTGCCATCTGGCCCTCCGTAGCGTTTCCTGCGTCCCGCTGTTTTGCCGTGCTTAGAACGGAATGCAAAGACCATCCTTGCCAACGATCATCGGACCGTCCCAGGTTTTTGCAACTTCGTTGATCCAGTTTTGATCTGTAAACGCCGGATCATCAATTGGAACAAGATGGTGAAGCACCAGTTTCGACACGCCGGCAGCGGCGGCGATCCTGCCAACATCACTGGCTGGCGTGTGAGAGGCAAGCAGATGCGCGCGCAACCGCTCCCCGGCATTTGTTTTGCGTACAACCGCGTCGATCCCTTCGGTCAGCATTGCTTCATGGACCAAGACGTCAGCGCCTTTAGCGAACGCTGCCAAGGGTGGGAAATAACAGGTGTCTGCAGAAAACACGATTTTTGACGAGTCATTTTGAAATTTCAGCGCAAAACAATCTGTCACAGGCGGATGATCTACGCGAAGCGCGCTTACTGCGATCCCATCCAGCATACAAACCGGGCCTTCTGCGAACTCCTCGATTTGGACCAACTCCCGGATCGGGGTGCGCCCTTCATCTTCGATACGGATGTTTTGATCAAATGCCATTGAGGCCAGAAACCCGTCCCAGTAAGCCGTGATCCCGTCCGGTCCGTAGATTTGTACTGCTTTATTCAGGCCAGTTGTCCAAGCCGTGTAAAGAAGTGGGCCAAGTTCTAGCACGTGGTCGGAATGCAGGTGGGTGATAAAGATCGTGTCCAGATCAAGCAGGGAGGTGCCAGCCTCCACAATGCTGCGCGCGACACCGATACCGGCATCAACAACGATATTCTGCCCCTGCATCTGCAAGAGCGATGACGTCGGCATTGCGCCACCTCGCCGGATTGCCGGGCCACCTTTGACGCCAAGAAGGATAATCTGGTTCATCGCTTAGGCCTTCAATCCGGTTCCGATGATCTCTTCGCTGATTTTTGCCACGACCTGGTTGTCACCATCGGGGTGGCGGGTTCTGCCTGCCTGAAACAATTGCATCGCGGTGCTGGCCGTGAACAGCGGCACGCCCAATTCCATCGCCAGATCGAGCGAGATCGTCAGGTCTTTGTGCATCGTGTTGATATGGCTGCCTGTGTCCTCAAACTTGCGGGCCATGACGGATCCGACGGCTGCGTTGGTGATGCCACAGCCAGCGGCGGAGGTTGAGAACACATCGAAAAGAACCTGACCCGGCACCCCTGCCTTGGCGGCCAGTGCGGTTGCTTCAAACGCGCCTGAGAAAATCGACCCGATCAGGGATTGCAGGCAGGCTTTGACGGTTTGTCCTTCGCCGATTTCGGTGCCGACCCGGTGGATCGTACCACTGATCGCTTCCATCGGGCCTTGTGCTTTGGCCAACGCCGCGTCGCTGCCGGCCGCCATCAGAGTCAATGTGCCGCCATCCGCGCCAGGTCTGCCGCCGGAAACAGGCGTGTCAACGATGAGGATATCGTGGTCTGAGAGTGCTGAGGCAAGTTCGCGGGCTTCGCGGGGTTTGATTGTTGCGGTCAGCACAATCGTCGCGCCAGCGGGCAGGGTGGCGGCCAGGCCGGCGTTTCCGTCAGGCCCAAACACGACCTCGGTCACTTCCGCGCCGTTCATGACCATGATGAAAACCACGTCGCTGGCAGCTCCGACCTCAGCGGACGACGCGCAGGCTGACCCACCCATCTGCGAGAAGTCACGCATCCGTTCTGGCTTCAGGTCATACCCTGAGACCATGAACCCCGCTTTGATCAGGTTGCGGGCTAGGCCCGATCCCATATCGCCGATACCGACAATGCCGACGCGCGGTTCGTGATGTCCCATGTGCCCCTCCCTGAGCTGTTGATCAGGGCGCGGTGTCCCTTTGGTAAATCCAATCATGATCAGGGTCGTTCTGGAAGCGCCATTTTCGCAAAGGCCCTGCCATGACATTCAGATAATACATGTCATAGCCGTAAACCGCACCGCAGGGATGATGGCCTTTCGGGACCAAAACGACATCGCCATCTTTGACGGCCATGACCTCGTCCAGGTCTCCGTCCTCGGTGTAGACACGCTGCACCCCAAAGCCCTGTGACGGGTTCAAGCGGTGGTAATAGGTCTCTTCCAGATACGTCATGTTCGGGTAATCATCTTCGTCATGGCGATGAGCCGGGTAGGAGGACCAGTTGCCGTTTGGCGTGAACACTTCGGTGACCAGCAAGCTGTCCGCCACGTCACGGTCTTCCATGGCGATATTGTTGATCAGCCGCAGGTTTGCCCCTTTGCCCCGATCCGCCGGGGTGATCCCCTCCGGTCCCAGAATTTGCGCTTTGTGGGTGCCTTTTCCCGGCGCGGAACACACAGCAAGCGTACAGTCCGTTGTCGCTGTGGCTTGCCAATCGGAATCGTTGGGCACGTATAGGCAATGCGGTGGCGTCTTTTCGAACACGTTCATCCGGTCGCCGCGTTCGCCAAAATCCTCGCCCCCGGCTTTAAGCCGGGCTTTGCCTTCGACAAGAACCAGGATCACCTCACGCGCGCCAGTTTCAGAGACAACCGTTTCACCCTTGGCCAGCTTGTGCAGATCAAAGCCCACAAATCCCCAACCCGCATCTTCGGGGGTGATTGCATGAACATGTCCGGTGCTGCCCTTGGGTTTGCGCAGCAGATCGGCCATCAGACGGTTCCGCCGAGCGAGCCTTCGAGCGTCGCCATTTCTTGACCACCTGCCATCAGGTCCTGAAGCTCTTCCGGTTCGATCTCTCCCCGTTTCGCTGTGCCGAGGGTCTTGCCCCTATTCAGAACTGTAAACCGATCACCAACAGCCATCGCGTGGCGCACGTTATGGGTGATAAAGACGACCGCAATGCCGTTCTTGCGAACCTTGTCGACCGTCGCCAGAACATTGGATGTCTGACGCACGCCAAGGGCCGAAGTGGGCTCGTCCAGGATCAGAACCTTGGCCCCGAAATGCACAGCGCGGGCGATTGCCACTGTCTGACGTTCACCCCCTGAAAGCGTACCCACAGCCTGATCGGGACCCCGCAGGTTGATGCCCATTTTCTTCATCTCAGACATCGTGACGTCGTTCGCATAGGCATGATCGAAAACCGGCAATCCCAGCTTGGTGGTTTGCGGCTCGTTGCCCATGAAGAAATTGCGGGCCACGGACATCAAAGGGATCATCGCGAGGTCTTGGTAAACAGTTGCGATGCCCGCCGAAATAGCGTCACGCGGGTCTTCGAAATGCATCGGCTTGCCTTCGAAATAAATCTCGCCGCTGGTGGGTTTGTGAACGCCCGACATCGTTTTGATGAAGGTTGATTTCCCGGCCCCGTTATCGCCCAGCAGGCAGTGACATTCGCCCGGCGTGATATCAACCGACACCCCCGCCAAGGCAATGACGGACCCGAAATGCTTTTCGATATTCTTCATCTCAATCAAAGGTTGGGTCATCTTATCTCTCCCCTGTGATGAGACGTCGGATATAGGTGTTCAGGATCACCGCAAGCAGCAGGATCACCCCAAGAAATACCCGGAACAATGAGCTTTCGACCCCTGCAAAGAACAGACCTTGCTGGACCACCCCGAAGATCAACGCGCCTAGCGCGGCACCTAGAACAGACCCGTATCCGCCGGTTAGAAGTGCGCCGCCAATCACCACGGCGATGATGGCCTCAAACTCTTTCAGCAGGCCACGGTCGGCCCCGGCGGACCCGAACTCCATTACCTGACAGGTCGCAAAAACGGTGGCGCAGAAGGCTGTGAACATGAACATCAGGATTTTGACGCGGTTGACGGGAACGCCCACATAGCGCGCGGCTTGTGCGTCGCCACCGGCAGCAAAAATCCAGTTGCCGAAGCGGGTTTTGGTCAGAAGGAAATGGCCGAACAGAACCAGTAGAATGGCCCAGACGATCAACATCGGGATGCCGTCGACCACAGGCTGGCCCTTGCGGGTGCCGCGTTCAAAGACGGCGATGATGCCGTTGTCGCCCATCCACTGAAAGATAGAGCCACCGATTTTGCCCCCGAAGAGCGGGGCGAGCCAGTCGCCCTCCGCAGCCTCCCGGATGCCACCGATGATGGTTTTGCGTTCGATTGTCTGGGGCAGGAAAATTGTGAAACCCCGCAGAATAAACAGAAAGGCCAGCGTGACGATGAAGCTCGGCAATCCGGTTTTCACCACGATTAGCCCGTTCAAACCGCCAATAAGCGTGCATGTGACGAAGGTGATGATGATGGCGAGCCAGATTGGAAAGCCTAGCGTGACGCCCAGGATGGCAATCATCATCCCGGCGAACCCGATCATGGAGCCAACGGACAAATCAAACTCGCCCGCGATCATCAATAGACATGCGCCAACGGCAATGATCATGAATTGCGCTGAAACAATTGACCAGTTCATCACGCCTTGGGCGTTGAACATTCCGCTGTCAAAAGCAAACAACGCGAAGAAGGTGAACACGGCGATGGTGCCAACGATGCCACCAAGTTCTGGTCGGATGAGGGCGCGCCGCAGCCCCGACATCTCTTTTACGCGTTCGTCACTATTGGCCGTATCAGACATCTGCTTGGTCCCGATAAAAGATGAAAAAAAGGGCGGCACCCCGCAAAGGGGAGCCGCCCGGAGAACGACTTAGCGGAACTCGCCAGCGAATTCTTCAACCTTGCCAAGCGCGTCTTTTGTGACGAAGCCAGGGCCAGAGTTGATGTTGTTGCCAGGAAGCACGCCGTAACGGTCGTAGTTGGCCAGGATCACAACCGGCAGGTAAGCCTGCAGGAATGGTTGCTGGTCAATACCCCAGTTGATCACGTCAGATTTGATCGCTTTCACGATTTCTGTACCCAGATCGAATGTGCCGAAGTAGATGTCGCCGGAGATGCCCATTTCTTCGACCGCCAGAATGGTCGGGTCAGCAGAGGTTGGGCCAAGCGTCAGGATCGCATCGGTTTCAGGGTTTGCTGTCAGATAAGCGATTACGCGGTTCTTGATCTCTGCCGGGTCTTGGCCGGAATCGATCATGCTGTCGCCCAGATCTACGCCCAGACCGTCAGCAAAACCACGGCAACGCTCACCAACAACCGTGTTGGAAATCACGTGGTTCACACAAACGAAGGACTCAACCCCGTCGCCTTTCGCGCGCAGACCAGCAGCATAGCCTGCATCATATTCAGGCTGACCAACGAACATCAGCGCGCCAACGTCGCGTGTCTGCTCAGGTGTGCCTGAGTTCATGATGATCACGTTGATGCCCTGATCCACAGCGGCTTTGATCGGGCCACTCAGAACGTCAAAATCAGCAAGCGTCGTGATGATCCCGTTTGGACCGGACGCGGAAGCCTGCTCGATAATGCGGGCCATATCTGCCAAATCGCCAGTGGGCGGGTTGCGATACTCAACGTCGACGCCCATTTGGTCGCCCGCAAGTGCAATCCCGTTTTTGATGGTGTTCCACCAGCTGTCAGAATCCGGTGCGTGGCTGACCAGAACATATTTCAGTTTCTCGTGGCCATCTGCCACGGCTGCACCGGTCATGGCCAGCGGAGCCAGTGCTACCGTTGCCGCCAGTGCCAGTTTTGAAAGAAGTTTATTCATTCGTTCCTCCCTAATTGAACGCAGTATGAGCGGCATCTCCGCTTCATGCCTCAACGTAACCATAGCTGGCGTAATTTTGCAACCGGTTGCAAACATTAAATGACCTGCTGGCTTTTTTCTCCCGCCGCGGGGGCTTAGAGTGGCTGCGGTTATCCAGGGATGTACACGGAAGAATGGCAATCACACTGAAGGATGTTGCGCAGCGGGCAGGGGTCTCGCGCTCCGCGGTCTCGCGGACATTTACCGAAGGTGCGTCAGTGTCGAAGAAGACACGCGACAAGGTCATGGCCGCAGCGGACGCATTGAATTACCGACCGAATTTTCTGGCGCGCGGTTTGTCGACAAATCGGACAAAGCTGATCGGACTGGTTTCCAACAACTTCCACAACCCGGTTTTTCTTGAAGTATTTGATCTGTTTACGCGGAGCCTTCAGGAAAAAGGTCTGCGCCCATTGTTGGTTAATCTAAGTGATGAAACCAACCCCGAACAGTCCATCGAATTGCTTCGGCAATATAGCGTGGACGGGGTCATCGTCGCATCGTCAACTTTGCCACCGAAATTTTCCAAGATGTTTCGCGACAGCGGAATTCCTGTGGTTCATACATTCGGGCGATACGCGCAAAACCCGGATGTGCATACGATTGGGATCGACAATGTCGCCTGCGGGCGGATGGCCGCGGAAGCGCTGCTGGCCAAAGGCTACCGGCATGTGGGCTATCTGGGGGGGCCGGATACGGCGACCTCTGCGATTGACCGATTCGAAGGGTTCAAACGGGTTATGGAGGCGCGCAATGACGTGCAGATGGTGCACCGCTTTGCGTCGGCGTATTCCTTTGATGCTGGCAGAACCGCGATGCTGCAAGAGCTGTCCGTGTCACCTGCCCAGGCCTATTTCTGTGCCGATGACGTATTGTCCATCGGCGCGCTAAGTGCGGTGCAGCAATCAGGGCGCAGAGTGCCCGAAGATATCGGGTTGATCGGCCTGAACGACATGGAAATGGCGCGCTGGAACAACATCAATCTGACGACCATCCGGATGCCGATTGACGAGATTGTCAAATCCTCGGTTGAACAGGTCGTCTCTATGTTGGATGAGCCGGAAAAAGCACCTGTTGCGATGCTTTTTCCGTGTCACGTGGTCTATCGCAATACGCTGAAGTAACTAGCGAAACATCGGTGGGCGTGCGTCAAGCCACGCGCCGTCTTCCTTGCCGGACTTTGCGACTGCTGCAACCGCCGCCATGGACCGCAAGCCGTCTTCGGCGCGGGGGTAAAGGTCCGCAGCCGGATCCATTGCACGCCCTTCCTTTCGGGCGCGGATTGCTTCGGACAGATCGGTGTAGATGTTTGCAAATGCCAGCGGCATGCCTTCGGCGTGACCGATGGTTACGCGGGTAGACCTGTCCGCTTCGGGCGACAGATCGCCTTCGCCCCGTTCAATCGTTTGCAACCGACCACCTAGTGGCATCCAAAACAATTGGTTAGGCTGCTCTTGCGACCATCTGAGGCCACCTTTTTCTCCGAAGACCTGAATGCCAAGGCCGTGCTGTCGGCCAATCGCGACAGACGATGTCCAAAGCCTGCCAACGGTGCCGCCGTCCATCCGGAAATTAACCATAGCGTCGTCTTCAAGCACGCGACTTTCAATGCAAGAGGCCAGGTCAGCAGACAGTTTTTCAACCTCTTGGCCGGTGACAAAACTTGCCATGTGCAAAGCGTGAATGCCGCAATCTGCAAATTGTGCCGACACGCCGATTTGTGCCGGATCATAGCGCCAGCGAACGCGAGGGTTGTCTGCGTCGGCGGCATCTGCATGGTGCCCATGCGCAAACTCGGCGACGACCAGACGGATTTTTCCCAGATCGCCACGGGCCACCATCGCCTTCATGTGGCGCACAAGCGAGTAGCCGGAATAACCATAATTCACTGCACAGATTTGCCCGGTTTTCTCGGCGATTTTCACAATCTCCTCGCCTTCTTCCACTGTCATCGTCATGGGCTTTTCGCAAAGCACATGAAAACCGCCTTCAAGGAAGCTTTTGGTGATCTCGAAATGGGTTGCGTTTGGTGTTGCCACTGTGACCAGATCGATCTTGTCGGCGCGCTTTTTTTCGCCCGCGAGCATCTCCTGCCAGTCGCCATAGGCGCGATCTTTATCAAGGCCCAGCTCTCGCCCATAAGCGCGTCCAGCTTCGGGGCTGTGGTCTAACGCACCGGCAACAAAGGAAAAAAGTCCATCTACATTCGCGCCAAGTCTGTGCGCGGGGCCGATCTGGCTGCCTTTTCCGCCACCAATTAGTCCCCAGTTTAATTTGCTCATACTGACCTCAAAAGCCGATAGATTTCAGGTATGTGGCGTTGGCCACAGCGTCGTCGATGGGGCGAACATCCATTGTCGGGTCGCAGTCTTGTTCCACCGTGCACCAGCCTTCGAAACCAGAATCCAGTAGCACTTGGCGAACGGCTGGAAAGTCGACATCGCCTTGGCCGAGGTTGCAGAAAATTCCCTGTCCGCAAGCATCGTAAAACCCGGTGCGGTTTGCGATGACATCGGCTTTCACCTTCGGATCGATATCCTTGAAATGCATATAGGATATCCGATCGATATTGCGCTTCATAAACGCGACCGGGTCAAACCCCGCATAGGAGTGGTGGCCGGTATCAAAGCAGATTTTCAAAAGATCTTCATCGACTTCAGACAGCAGACGGTCGAGTTCTGGTTCAAAATCCATGAAGCCCGCTGCATGTGCATGGATGCCGACAGTCAGCCCGTGATCAACGCCGATCTTTGCAGCTTCACGGATGCGATCAACATAGGCTTTCCATTCAGCGTTAACCATTTGCTCGGCTTCTGAGGCGCGCCCAGCGGTCGGTGCCCGCCGCGCAGAGATCGAGTCGATCAGCACCAAATGCTTCGCACCATGAGCCGTCAGCGCCTTGCAGGTTCGCACGGTGCCGTCCAGGACATCGTTCCACGCATCGGGGTCATGGAAAGCGCGGAAGACAACGCCGCCGATCAGCTCAAGATCGTGTTCGGCGAGGGCGTCGCCAAGAAGGGCAGGGTCTTCTGGCATGAAGCCCACGGGTCCCAATTCGATCCCTTTATAGCCCGCGTCAGCGCAGTCTTTCAGAACCGATTGCCAGCTTGGATTGCGGGGGTCACCTGCGAATTCTACGCCCCAGGAACACGGGGCGTTGCCTATCTTGATTGTCACGTAGAGTGCTCCTGAAATTTAGGTGTCGATGGTCTGCCACGTCTTGGTGTCAGATGATTTGAAGGCGGCGTCAATGATACGGTCGACCTGATATCCATCCTCGAAAGTTGGCCAAACCTGCTGGCCAGTTTCGATGGCCTGCAGGAAGTCGC
Source organism: uncultured Litoreibacter sp. (assembly GCA_947493265.1). Lineage (GTDB taxonomy): Bacteria > Pseudomonadota > Alphaproteobacteria > Rhodobacterales > Rhodobacteraceae > Litoreibacter. The sequence goes on from CANLQL010000002.1 coordinate 485,861, forward strand.
GGGCCTGAATGATGATCTGATCTTGATACCCTGTCCCGTGTCCAGGACCGATGCAAAATGGCTCATAATCCGGATGCTCGGGGCCGGTCAATATCTTGCGAAATCCTTGTGTCTCCGCGGGTAGTGCGGCGTCGTAAAACCACAGGGCATTTTGATCTTCCTGATCAAATCGCAGCGCGCCTTTTGTGCCTGTCACCTCGTAGGCGTAGCCCATTTTGCGCCCGGTCGCGACGCGGGAAAAATGCAGATGTCCCATCGTGCCGCGCGCAAATCGGCACAACATATGCCCCTGGTCATCATTGGTCACAGCGACGCCGGCACGGGTTTTATGCACGGTTTCAATATCTGCCATCACGGCAGAGATAGGGCCAAGGAGCGCCAGCGCAGCATTGACCATATGGGGGGCCAGATCGCCCATTGTCCCATTGGCGCGTCCGTCTGTGCGCCAATTCGCAGGGGTCAGCGGGTCGCATAAAAAATCCTCGGTGTGTTCGCCGCGGAAATGCGTAATGTCGCCCAAATCACCGCGCGCGATCATCTTTCGGGCCATCTGACTGGCGGGTGTTCTGATGTAGTTGAAGCCGGACATATGGCAGCATCCTGACGCGGTTGCCGCTTCCGCCATCCGGGCAGAGCTTTCCAGAGAAATGCTTAATGGCTTTTCGCAGAGAACGTGTTTGCCAGCCTTGAACGCGGCTGTTGCGATCGCCTCATGCGTGTCTTGCGGCGAGGCGATAATGACCGCGTCAATCTGCGGGTCAGCGACCAAGACACGCCAGTCATCCGTTGCGCGGGCAAAGCCAAACGCATCCTTGTAGCGGTTGGCAGATTTCATCGATGTGGCGCATACCATTTCCAGCTTGGGTCGCAGTGTCGTTTCAAACACCGCGCCGACTGCAGCAAAGGCAACCGCATGGCGTTTGCCCATGTATCCGCCACCAATAATTCCGATGTTCAGCTCGGGCATTTTCACCATCTCTCCAGAGGTTGCTGAAAAGGATGTTGCAACCGGTTGCAAAACCGTTACCTTTGGCACCATAGCGAGTCAACGTCGAAGATTGCAATTTTGCGCGGGAGGACAACAGATGACCCAACCTGAAGGGACGATCCGACTGACAATGGCGCAGGCTTTGATGGGTTATCTTGCCAATCAGTATATCGAAATTGACGGCAAAGAGCAGCTGTTTTGCGGTGGCGGTTTCGGTATTTTCGGTCACGGCAATGCGCCGTGCCTGGGTGAGGCTTTGTATGATCATCGCGCGGAGTTACCGCATTATCGTGGTCAAAACGAACAAAGCATGGGGTTCGCTGCCGCGGCTTACGCGAAATATCACCTGCGCAAGCGGTTCATGTTTTGCACCGCCTCCGCCGGACCCGGGACGTCGAACCTGTTGACCTCAGCTGCGCTGGCGCATGCCAACAGATTGCCAATGATGATGTTGTGTGGCGATACGTTTCTGACGCGTTTGCCTGACCCGGTATTGCAGCAGCTTGAGCATTTCAACAATCCGACACTTGGCGTAAATGATGCGTTCAAGGCCGTCACGCGGTATTGGGACCGGATCACGCATCCCGCACAAATTATTCAGTCTTTGCCAAATGCAATTGCGACGATGCTTGATCCCGCAGATTGCGGGCCGGTTTTTCTTGGCCTGCCGCAGGATGTTCAGGGTTGGGCCTATGACTATCCCGAAAGTTTCTTCTCCAAACGTGTGCATCATATCCGCAGGCAAACCCCCGATCCGCGCGAGGTTGAGGCCGCATGTGCAATGCTTAAATCTGCGAAACGACCAGTGATTATCGCCGGTGGTGGGGTGCAGTATTCTGGAGCAGTGGAAGAATTAACCAAGTTTGCCACGTCGCTCGGTTTCCCGGTGATCGAAACCATTGCGGGGCGTGCCAATCTTTTGAACGATGATCCAATGAATATCGGGCCTGTTGGTGTCACGGGATCAAATTCCGCAAATTGGACGGCCGAGAACGCGGATGTTGTCTTGGCGGTTGGGACCAGATTGCAGGATTTCACGACCGGGTCGTGGACGGCGTTCGCACAAGATGCGCAGATCGTTGCGCTGAATGTCGGTCGCTATGACGCGAGCAAGCACCAAAGTCTGGCCGTCGTTGGCGATGCCAAGCTTGGGCTTGAAGCGCTTGAGGCTGGGCTTTCTGATCTTTCTGCGCCGACGGCGTGGTTATCCTCCGCGCAGGCGGAGCGAAAAAAGTGGGACACATATGTCGCCGACAATGTGGCACCGGGCAACCGCCCTGCCTCCTATGCGCAGGTAATTGGTGCGGCGAACCGGCTGTGCAGCCCCCGGGACCGCGTTGTGACGGCCGCGGGCGGGCTTCCGGCAGAAGTGACAGCAAATTGGCGAACATTGGACATCGGCACTGTGGACGTGGAGTTCGGCTTCTCCTGCATGGGCTATGAGATCGCCGGTGGTTGGGGCGCAAGAATTGCACAAACCGAACAAGAACCAGACGCGGAAACCATCGTTTTCGTAGGCGACGGATCGTATTTGTTGATGAATTCCGACATTTATTCATCAGTGCTGACGGGCAAGAAACTGATCTTGCTGGTGTGCGACAATGGCGGGTTTGCAGTGATCAACAAACTGCAAAACAACACGGGCAATGCGTCATTTAACACGCTGATCAAGGATGCCCCAACTGTTGAGGCTCCGTTTGCGGTCGATTTTACGGCGCATGCCCGTGCGATGGGGGCCGAGGCTGAGTTTATCGAAAGCATGGCCGATTTCGACGCCGCTTTCGCCCGCGCGCAGGCCAGCGACAAGACCTATGTGATCGAGATCAAGGTCGATGCCTATGAGGGCTGGACCGGTGAAGGTCACACCTGGTGGGAGGTCGGCTCCCCCGAGGTTAGTCCACACAAGTCCATTCAAAAAGCCCGTCGCGACGTGGAAGATGGCCGCAAGAAACAGCGCAGGGGTGTGTAGATGAGCAAGCTTTCAAAGCTCGCTGGGCGCAATTTTCTGGTCGTGGGACGCGCGGGGATGGATTTCTTCCCGGACCCGCCGGGGACGAAAGTTCAGGACGGTTCGGTATTTCATTCCGGGCTGGGCGGCTCGTCCGCCAATATTGCGGTGGCGATTTCCAAATTGGGCGGGCAGGCGGCACTGGTGACGACAGTGTCTGCGGATGCGGTGGGGGATTTCTGCCGCCAGCAGCTGCGCAACTATGGCGTCAGTGACCGCTATGTCCGCACGATCACTGGCGAATACCGCACGTCGCTGGCAGTTTATGAAAGCCGGATAGAGGACCATAAGACGGTGATCTATCGCAACAATGCGGCTGATTTTCAGATGGAGATGCAAGATGTCGAAGGCCCCGAATACAGCACCTACAGCGCGATGGTCACAACGGGTACAGTCTTTGCCGCCAACCCGTCACGTGACGCCGGATACCGCGCGATGGAGCTGGCCCGGGACGCTGATATTCCGGTAATTTTTGACATTGATTACAGGCCTTATAGCTGGACGTCTGCTGCGCTGGCTTCGGAAGTTTTAACGCGAGCCGCAGATATGTCGGACATCATCATCGGAAACGATGAAGAGTTTGATTTTGTTGCCGGAAAAGAGGGTGCCGGGTTGGATTTGGCGCGCGAATTGGGACAATCCGCCGATAAGATAATCGTCTATAAGATGGGCCCCCTCGGGTCCATCACCATTCAGGGCGGCGAAGAAATCGCCACCGGAATTTTCAAAGTTGACGCACTGAAGCCCACTGGCGCTGGGGACAGCTTCATGGGTGGATTTATCGCCTCTCTGGCGGCGGGAAAACCGCTTCGCGATTGTATCGAGCGCGGCTCAGCGGCGGCGGCAATCACAGTCACCCGTCCGGGATGCGCGCCTGCCTTGCCAGATGATACGCAGATTGACGAATTTATCTCTGGTCACCCCGGTCTTTCCCACCCAAGCCTTCCGGCCTCGTAAACGGTCTGAGGACCGGAAAGGAACACGATGCATATTCCACCCTTTGACAACGAAAATCAGGCCATTGTCGCGGCTGAAAACGAAACGGTGCCGCTGAATTATTTCAACATCGTCAAGCTGAACCCGGGTGATAGTTTCACCTATCAGGTGCCCGGCTACGAAACGTGCGTGGTTCCGGCAACGGGCACGGTCAAAGTCGATGTCGAAGGAACGGCCTACGATGCACTGGGAAATCGTGGTGAAGATGTCTGGGACGGGGAGCCCGAAGGCGTCTACGTTCCCGTCGGTGCCAAGGTCACGCTGGATTGCGTGGCACAGTCCGAGGTGTTCATCGCAGGGGCGAAATACGACAAGGTACTTGATCCGTTTGATGTCCGCGCAGCTGATATTGACCTGGTTCAATACGGCTCTGACGACACCAAGACGCATCGCAAGATCAAACATATTCTTGGGCAAAAACAGCATGATAAGGTTGGGCGCTTGCTAGTGTCCGAGCTGTTTACGGTTGGCGCTGGCGGCTGGTCCGGGTTTCCGCCCCACAAGCACGACACGGACCGTTTGCCCGATGAAACCCGCCATGACGAGACTTACAATTTCCGTTTCAAGCCAAACCACGGGTCTGGAATTCAGCTGATCCAAGCCGATGGCGCAAGGATCGGCACGCCCCATCACATCGTTGACGGCTCCACGATTTGTCTGGAATCGGGCTATCATCCTTGCGTGGCGATGCCCGGTTACGAGATGTACTATTTCACCATCCTTGGTGGTCTGTCGCAGCGGTCTTTGGTCCAGTATTTCCAGCCGGAACATGCCTACCAGATCGAAACGATCCCCGGCATCAAAGACATGATCGCGAAATTCAAGTGACGCTTGCGACGCTCAAGCAGGTCCTGGATCCAGCGTTGGACGGTGGCTATGCGGTTGGCGGGTTAGTCTGTCTGGGTTGGGAAGATATGCAGGCCTATGTGATGGCCGCCGAAGATATCGGTGCGCCGGTGATTTTGCAGGCCGGGCCGTCTTGCCGCGCACACACACCTTTGCCGATTTTGGGCAAGATGTTTCGCCACCTTGCCGAACAGGCCAGCGTGCCGGTGGTGGCCCATCTTGATCATGGCTACGAATTGGACGAATGCCGCGAGGCGATTGATAGCGGCTTTACCTCCGTCATGTTTGATGGATCGCGTAAGTCATTGTCTGAAAACATAGATTTGACTGGGCAGGTGGTCCAGATGGCAGCACCGCATGGTGTGTCCGTTGAAGGTGAGATCGGCTTTGTCGGTTATGATGCTGGCGAAAACTCACATGGTACCGACCCCGAAGAAGCACACGCGTTTGCAAAAGCCTCCGGCATTGATGCGATGGCGATTTCAGTTGGCAATGTTCACCTGCAGCAAGAAAGTGCAACCAAGATTGATAGGAACGCCTTGGCCGAGATCGAGGCCGGTGTGTCCATCCCGCTGGTCATCCATGGTGGGTCCGGAATACTGGTGTCCGACCGGACAGAACTGGCAAAAACGTCGAAAATTTGTAAGTTCAATATCGGAACGGAATTGCGGATGGCCTTTGGCGCGGGTTTGCGTGCAGCGGTGACATCTGACCCTGACCGGTTTGACCGCGTAAGTATTCTGAAAGAGACGATTGACCCCGTTCGGCAGGCCGCGCGGTCGGTTCTGGAAGCCTTCGCGGCCCCGGATTTGCGAGCATAGGAGAATACAATGAAGCCGTTGAAATTTGCCTTGCTTGGCGCAGGACGCATTGGTCAGGTGCATGCGCGCGCTTTGGCGTCTCATGACCTTGCGGATCTTGCGGTGGTGCATGATCCCTTTGGTGACGCGGCCCAGTCGATTGCCACGAAATACGGCTGCGAAATTTCAGATATCGACGCGATTTCCAAAAATCCGGCGATTGATGGTGTGTTGATTTGCACGCCAACTGACACACATGCGGACCTGATTGAGTTGTTCAGCCATGCCGGAAAGGCGGTTTTCTGCGAAAAACCGGTCGATCTGAACCGTGCACGGGTCGAGGACTGTTTGAAAACGGTGGCGAAAAACAGCACCAAGTTGATGCTTGGTTTTAACCGCCGCTTCGATCCGCATATCGGGGGGGTCATTGATGCCGTCGCCGCAGGCAAGGTTGGCGCGGTTGAGCAGATCATCATTACCAGCCGCGATCCCGGCCTGCCGCCGAAAGACTACATTGCGGTATCCGGTGGGATTTTCAGGGATATGATGATCCATGACTTCGATATTGCGCGTGTTTTGCTGGATGAAGACATTACAACTGTGCAAGCAACGGCCTCCGCGTTGGTTGACCCAAGCATTTCCGCGTTGAACGACTATGACACGGCCAATGTGCTGTTAACCACGACGTCCGGAAAACTTGCGGTGATCACCAATTCGCGCCGCGCCAGCTATGGCTATGATCAGCGTGTGGAGGTGCACGGATCGCTCGGATCTGTCACGGCACAAAACCAACGTGCAGTTGATATCGAACTGGCGACAGCAGATGGCTACCAACGTCCACCGCTGCATGATTTCTTCATGACGCGCTACATAGACGCCTATTCAAAAGAGATCACAGCATTCGTCAACGCGATTGTCGGCGACACGAATCCGACACCCACAGGCATTGACGGTTTAGAAGCTTTGAAGCTGGCAGAGGCAGCATTGACCTCCTTGGAATCTGGCCGCGCAGTCGCTGTAAGTTAACCAGAATCGAGGTTTTTGGCCCGTATTCAAAAAGCCACGGTTTTGCCTTTTTTGGTTAATTTTGGACCTATACTGTTTGCAAAACGGTGTTTTTGGCCGCAAATGGCAGTGACTGTCACGAAGCAATAGACAATCTCGGGCAGAAATCGGCGATTTATGGTTTTTGTTTGTCAAAGTTTAGTCAAACGGCTATGCAAATAGAGTGAGTTTTGGGTGGCGGACAGTAAATAGTAACAAGGGTTAAAAGCCATGTCTTTCACCATGGGCGCACTGCGCCAGAAGGTCAGTTTGACCTCAACAGCTCTACTTCTTCTCTCAACATTTGCGACAGCTGCAAGCGCTGCACCGTCCAAAAACGGCTACGAAGTTCTTCGCAGCAATGGGCAAACAGCCGACATCTGTTCAATCTCTCGGGCGACACCCGGGTTGGTTGCCGGGATTGCAGGACGCCGCGACTTCGATGGCATTCTGACATATATGTTCCGGTCCTGCCCGGATCTGGCGCTGAGCGTTACCAATGTCGCGACAAACTCCACAGATGAGCGCAACGACATCTGCCGCTTCGATCCGCTGCCTGAAGGTATGGCCAGCGCGATTTTGCGTAGCGCTGATCTGGATGAGATTGTCGAATACATGGCAACCAATTGCCCGAGCCTTCTTCTTGCCTTGACCGATATCGCGACGGCCTCGACCGGGGGCGGTGGCGGCCAGGATGATTTCTCCGAAGGGGATGATGATGATGGCGGCCCCGGTGACGGTGGTCCTGGTGATGGTGGTCCCGGTGACGGTGGCCCTGGTGACGGTGGCCCCGGCGATGGTGGTCCCGGTGACGGTGGCCCTGGTGACGGTGGACCCGGTGACGGTGGCCCCGGTGACGGTGGTCCCGGTGATGGCGGTCCCGGTGATGGTGGCCCTGGCGATGGTGGCCCAGGTGATGGCGGCCCTGGCGATGGCGGTCCTGGTGACGGTGGTCCTGGCGATGGTGGCCCAGGTGACGGTGGTCCCGGCGATGGCGGCCCTGGCGACGGCGGTCCTGGTGATGGCGGTCCCGGTGATGGTGGTCCTGGTGGCCCCGGCGATGGCGGCCCAGGTGATGGTGGTCCCGGTGGTGACGACTAAGTCACCGATAAATCAATAGAATCGAAAACGGGGCCCTCTGTTGAGCCCCGTTTTTTTTGTCACTGAATTCGAATTAGGCGCGCTTTGATGCGATCGAAAGAACTGCGGTCCATTGGCTTGGCGCATTCGCATTTTGGAGCCGCAGGAATACATATCCGGTGCTGTCCCAATGCTTGATTTTGTTGGTCAGGTTGTCGAGCACATAGTCGCCTGACGCGGTCCGCAATACCAGAACCGCATGTGCCCGGCGGCGGTTGTCGAGAACCGTTGCGATCAACAGGTTTTGGCCAGCAATGCCTGCCTTCATCAGCTCGCGCTTCTTAAGAAGGGCGAAATCTTCGCAATCGCCACCGCGCGATGTTGGCAAGGCCCAATATTCTTCGCGGCCGTACTGCTTGGCGTCAGAAACTTCGTTCACGCGGCGATTGATTTTTGAATTGATCTTCTTGATGGCGGTCAATTGCGCCTTGGTCACGGGGGCAGCACCCTTTGATACGGCGCAGGCCCACTGAAATGTTGTGCACATCTGTGACGCACCTGCAGGGGCGGATGTGGCTTGCTTGGCGACGAGGAAGGCTTGGCTTTTCGTGGTTTCTGCATGTGCCGGCTCGACCAGGGCTGCGAAAGCAACAGCTGCGCTGACAGCGAGGCCCATGCCCAAATGGGCCAGGCGCAGGCGCGCATTACAGTCGGATTTGGATTGCGTGGCAGCAACAGTGTTCATGTGATCGTTCCCTTTTTCGCACCGTTTGGGCGCGCTCGCAGGGAAATAGATCGCAGTGTCTGGTGGCCTCATTCAGGCGCAAAGAAGGAGTCTTTAAGCCTTTGGCAACATATTCTTGCCTTATTCCGTGAAACCGGACGACAGAAATCGACCCGTTTTTTATCGTTCCAGTCGGCTAGTGTTTCCGCGAAAAATCGGAAAAATCACCTGATTTCAATCTCCTAGCGTGTGCCGCCGATGGCTCTGGTCACTCGGTTTGCGGCCTCGCGTACGGCTTCCGCGATTTCACTCAATTTGGCATCATTCATCCGGCTGACCGGTCCAGAGACGGAAACCCCCGCGATCGGATCTCCGAAGGCATTGAACACCGGGGCTGCGATACAACGCATACCGATATTGCGTTCTTCATCATCGAAACTGTTGCCGCGCGATCGTGTCAGAGCCAAATCTTCCCGCAATTGGTCAGGATCGGTCAGGGTTTTTTCGGTGAATTTCTCAAGGCCGTGACGGGCAATCCAATCCTCAAACCTATCCTTTTGGAAATGGGCCAAAAGGGCCTTGCCGATGCCGGATGCATGCATCTTGCTTTGGGTGCCCGGTGGGAAAAACGCCCGTATCGATTCATGGGTCTCCACCTGAAAGACGAAAAGCACCTGATCGTTTCGTTCCATCCCCAGATTGGCAGTTTCGCCGGTATCCTGCATCAATTGGCGCAAGACGGGGCGGCTGACCTCAAGAAGGGAGGTGCGCCGCAAGAAGGCGGAGCCGATCCTGTACGCCCCGGAGCCGACGTTCCAAACCTGGTCGTTTTCGTTAAATTCCGCAAAATCATGCTGCTGGAAGGTCGTCAGAATACGGTAGAGCGTGGCAGGGGATTGGTCGGTTTCCTTGGCGAGCTCTGATAGGGCCATGCCCCCGCGATCTGCCATATGTCGCAAGACAGAAATTGCCCGATCCAACGACTGGATCGTGTTTTGTTCGGTCTTGTCGTTGAACGCTTTTGGACGTCCACGCGGGCGCTTTACGGGTGTTTCGTCCCTATTTTCGCCGATCATTTATTTTCCTTTGAAAAAGTCATTTGCAATGTGAAAAAATTAACACGCTGTTTTTAAATAGTAAAATACATTTTTCATATCGCGGTTAGTTTTTTCAAAAAAATTGCATGGAGGTGTTTGGCCCCCTATACAAATGTCAGTTTCTCAAGGAGGTACGCTATGACATCGCAGAACCCAGTCTTTATTCCAGGACCAACCAATATCCCAGAAAGCCTGCGCAAGGCGTGTGACATGGGCACGATGGATCACCGGTCTGCGGCGTTTAAGGAAATTATCACGCCCGCACTTGCCGGTGTGAAAAAAATCCTCGGGACGGAAACTGGCGAAGTCATCACCTTTCCCGCAACCGGCACGGGTGGCTGGGAAGCGTCGATCGCAAACACGCTGTCGCCTGGTGACAAAGTTCTGGCCGCGCGGCACGGCATGTTCTCCCACAGATGGATTGATCTGTGCCAACGTCATGGCTTGGAAGTTCAAATCGTTGAGACGCCTTGGGGGCAAGGTGCGCCTGTGTCTAAATTCGCAGAGATCCTGGCCGCTGACAAAGGTCATGAGATCAAGGCGGTTTTGGCCACCCATAATGAAACCGCAACCGGCGTAAGAAGTGACATTGCCGGTGTGCGCAATGCAATTGATGCAGCGGACCATCCGGCCTTGTTCATGGTTGACGGGGTAAGCTCCATCGGATCGATGCCTTTTGAGATGGACGCTTGGGGCGTCGATCTGGCCGTCACAGGATCCCAGAAAGGGTTCATGCTACCTGCAGGTTTGTCGATTGTCGGCGTCAGTCAGAAGGCTTGGTCTGCAATCGAAACTGCAAAACTCGCGCGGGCGTTTTTTGATTTCCGCGATATGCGGGATGCGGTTGCGGCTGGCGGATATCCTTACACACCAGCAGTTGGCTTACTGAACGGCCTGTCCGTGTCTGTTGACATGTTGCTTGCCGAAGGAATGGACAATGTCTTTGCCCGCCACACGCGCATTGCGGATGGTGTTCGGGCGGCAATCGCAGCCTGGGGGATGACGCCCTGCGCGCAAAGCGCGGATCTGTATTCCGACACGGTGACCGCTGTTGTCGTGCCGCAAGGCTTCAACGGAACCGATGTCGTGACCCACGCGGCGGAATGCTATGATATGGCGTTTGGTGTTGGCTTGGGTGAGGTGGCAGGAAAGGTCTTCCGGATCGGTCATCTGGGCAGCCTGACGGACGCAATGATGTTGTCAGGTCTGGGCGTCGCCGAAATGTGTATGGCTGATCTTGGGTATCCGATTAAGCTGGGGTCAGGCGTTGGTGCAGCCCAAGAAGTTTACCGACATGGGCCGAAAGCATCCGCCCTCGCCGCAGAGTAAGCAAATGAAAGACGTGAGCGAAATGTATATTCCGACCTTTGAGGACGTGGTTGACGCGCATACACGCATCAGTCCCTATATTCACCGCACACCGGTTCTGACATCGAGCTATTTCAACGAGCTGACCGGGGCGGAGCTGTTCTTCAAATGTGAGAACTTCCAGAAAGCCGGTGCCTTCAAAGTTCGCGGTGCGTCGAATGCGGTGTTTGGCCTGTCGGAAGACGAGGCCGAAAAGGGCGTGTGCACGCACAGTTCCGGCAATCACGCGCTCAGCCTGTCCTACGCGGCCGGACGTCGCGGCATACCGTGCAACGTGGTGATGCCGCGCACAGCGCCCGAGGCCAAGAAAGCGGCCGTTCGAGGCTACGGTGGAACGATCACGGAATGTGAGCCGTCCACCACATCGCGCGAGGCCGTCTTTGCAGAGGTTCAGGCCAAAACTGGCGGGAATTTCGTCCATCCCTACAATGACCCGTGGGTGATTGCGGGGCAGGGAACCTGTTCGCGCGAATTAATGGAACAGACGGACGGCCTTGATATGGTTGTGGCCCCGATCGGCGGCGGCGGCATGATCTCGGGGACCTGTCTGACCCTGTCCAATATCGCTCCGGAGGTGAAGATCATCGCGTCCGAGCCGGAACAGGCCGATGACGCCTATCGCAGCTTCAAGGCGGGCCATATCATCGCCGATGATGCGCCTGATACGATTGCGGACGGGCTCAAGGTTCCGTTGAAGGAATTGACTTGGCATTTCGTGTCGAACCACGTTTCTGATATCCTGACTGCATCAGAGCAGGAAATCATCGATGCGATGAAGCTGACCTGGCAACGGATGAAGCTGGTCATGGAGCCAAGCTGCGCCGTGCCGCTGGCCACGATACTGAAAAACAAAGAGCAGTTTGCTGGCAAACGTGTCGGTGTGATTATCACCGGTGGCAATGTCGATCTCGACAAGCTGCCTTGGATGTTGAAATAGAAGGACCCTCTCATGAAAGACGTCATTAACTACGAAGATCTGGAAGTTGGCTACGACGTACCTGCATTGCCGGGGATGGATGAGGCCGATATTCAAACGCCAAGCCTCGTGCTTGATCTCGATGCGCTTGAGCGCAACATCAAGAAGATGGGCGATTTCGCCAAATCCCACGGGATGCGTCACCGGGTCCATGGCAAGATGCACAAATCTGTAGATGTGGCTTTGTTGCAGGAAAAACTGGGCGGTTCTTGCGGGGTTTGCTGCCAGAAAGTGTCGGAAGCAGAAGTGTTTGCCCGCGGTGGCATCAAGGATGTGCTGGTGTCAAACCAGGTTCGCCAACCAGAAAAGATCGACCGGTTGGCGCGGTTGCCAAAACTGGGCGCGCGCACGATTTGCTGTGTGGACGATATCGACAATGTCGCAGATCTGTCAGCAGCAGCGCAAAAGCATGGGACCGAGATCGAATGCCTTGTGGAGATTGACGTGGGCGCGGGTCGGTGCGGTGTGCAATACGGGGCACCTGTCGTCGAATTGGCCAAAGCGATTGAGGCGGCCCCTGGGCTGAAATATGCAGGAATCCAGGCCTATCAGGGCGCGATGCAGCACATGGACAGCTATGAGGATCGCAAAGAAAAGACCACGATTGCGATCAACCAAGTCGCTGAAACGCTTGATCTTCTGAAAGCCGAGGGGATTGAGAGCGATATCGTCGGCGGCGGCGGAACAGGGTCTTATTACTTTGAAAGCGCGTCGGGCGTGTTCAATGAACTTCAATGCGGATCTTACGCGTTTATGGATGCCGATTACGGGCGCATTCTGGATGAAAATGGCAACCGTATCGATCAGGGGGAGTGGGAGAACGCGCTGTTCATTCTGACCTCCGTGATGAGCCATGCGAAGGCCGACAAGGCCATCGTGGATGCGGGCCTAAAAGCGCAATCTGTCGACAGTGGCCTGCCGACGATCTTTGGGCGGACGGATGTTGAATATGTCAAATGCTCGGACGAGCATGGTGTCGTCGCAGATCCGTCAGGCGTCCTGAAAGTGAATGACAAATTGAAGTTGGTCCCAGGACATTGCGACCCGACATGCAACGTGCATGACTGGTATGTGGGTGTTCGGAACGGCAAGGTGGAAACCTTGTGGCCCGTGTCCGCCCGCGGCAAGGCTTACTAGGGGCCGATTGCCTCCGGCGGGAGGTATTTTTGGCAAGAAGAAGCGGGCCAGTGCGCATGTGCTGGCCTGAATTTTGAAGTGCGAAGGATAAGCCCATGTGGATCGTGCCAGAGAGCGTAATTTCCGAATTGATTACCCCAGAGGCCAGTTTTGATGCTGTGGAAAGCGTTTTTGGCGCGATGGCGTCAGGAGATGCCTATAATTTTCCGGTGGTCCGTGAAGCGATTGGCCATGAAGACGCGCTTTACGGTTTCAAGGGCGGGTTTGACCAATCGGGTTTGGTTCTGGGACTGAAAGCTGGAGGGTATTGGCCCAACAATCTTGAGGCACGTGGAATAATTAACCACCAGTCCACCGTGTTTCTGTTTGATCCGGATACGGGCAAAGCAAAAGCGATGGTGGGGGGCAACTTACTGACGGCACTGCGTACGGCTGCGGCCTCCTCTGTTTCGATCAAGCATTTGGCGCGCAAGGACGCCCGTGTTCTTGGGATGATCGGTGCCGGGCACCAATCGCATTTTCAGCTGCGCGCGGCTGTGAAACATCGTCCGTTTGAGAAGGTCGTGGCTTGGAACTACCATCCGGATATGTTGCCCAAACTTGGCGAAACAGCCGCTGAGCTGGGATTGCCTTTTGAAGCGGTTTCGCTTGAAGACCTTGGTGCGCAGGCCGATGTCATCATCTCCATCACCTCGGCCTTTGCGCCGTCACTTTTGGATGCCCATGTCACTGAGGGCACGCATCTTGCCTGTATGGGGACGGATACGAAAGGCAAGCAAGAGGTCGAAGCGGCCCTGCTTGCACGCGCTGTGGTATTTACTGATGAGGTCGCGCAATCGATCAGCATTGGCGAGGCGCAACATGCGGTTGCAGAAGGGTTGATTGCGGAGGCGGATGTTCATCAGATCGGTGCGGTGATCAATGGCGCACATCCTGGCCGATCTTCAGACGCCGAAATTACGATTTTTGATGGCACAGGTGTTGGTTTGCAGGACCTTGCGGTTGCGCAAGCCGTCGTTGATATCGCCGTTGAAAAAGGCGTGGCGATTGAGGTGGATTTCTAGGCAAGTGCCAATGAGCGCTCACTGATTGGACGCGATCAGAAATCCGATTGCGCCCGCAGCGATGGCCGCAGCGACAACCGCAAACGCGATTTTCACTGCGGAATAGGGTCTGGCACCTGAAACAGCGCTTGTCTGGCCGTTCACCACGAATCGGTAGCTTTTTCCGCGGTATTTGTAGGCGGCGATCCAGATCGGCAGCAGGACGTGCTTGTAGGATACGTCGCTGACCTGGGTATCTGCAGACGTAATTCTCTGCTTATCACCGCCAATGTCAAACTTGATATCCCGTGCGATCATCCGGTCCATATAGGTGCGGGCCTGTAGAAAACCTTGTTCGATATCAACGGTATAGCTTTCGGCGCGAAATCCGGCGAGGTATTGTGGATCGTAGGGTGTCAGGAATGACAAGTCCCACGGGGCCAATCTGTCAGTGTGTTGTTTGGGCAGCGATTTTGACGCCAGAACAAGGACGTCGTCGAACGCGCGCGCAACCCGTCCGGAAACGGCCCGCCAGCGCGTTTTGGCGACGCGGCGGCTGTGGCGTTTACCATCTTTCACGTAGTGGCGCGTCTCATAGTACACAGTGCCGCGCTGTCCGGAATATCGTGTGCGGGTCTGGGCGTCATAGGTCCAATAGGGGACATAGATGCCGTCAAGTTTGCGCCCTTTGCGGGCAAATTCTTGCAGGCCAGATGGTGCGAACCACAATTGTCCGAGCCACTTGGTCATGGCGTCGCGCGCGCTTGGTTCGTCCAACATGAATGGCAAAACAGCGGAAGGTTTGATATGCTTGGACGCCGCGCTGCCAATCACCAAAGGGGTTGCGCAGAACGGACACTCAAGCGCGTCGATATCTGGATCAAACCCAACCTCAGCTGCGCAATTTGGGCATGAGGCTGTGCGTATAACCGTATCTTCATGCGCGGTTTGCGATTCTGCGTCCAGGGCGGCGCGGTAGTCTTTTTCCCGCAGCGGCGCAGAGTTGGTGGTATCGATCGCCTGGCGGTTTCCGCAATGATCACAGTTCAAATCTTGCGACGCGGGATCAAACCTTAGGTCTGACCCGCAGGTCTCACACGGAAAACCGCGCTCTATCTGTTCTACGGTTTCTAGCGCCATTTCTGATCAGCGCGCATAAGGCTTGACGGTTTAGGGCTCACTATCCATTTCACCCGACAACGCGTTGATTGAATTGACTGTTTTCGCATTTCAGCCGGCAGGTGGTGGTGGCGGCATAACAGTAAAGAGTTGCGCAAGCGTTTGGACCTCTTCAGCCCGTTTCCAGCCGTCCTGGCCCTGTGTCCAAACGAAGGTATCGCGGGACAAGCTGCCTTGTGCGACCATTTGGCCTAGGGTTGCGCGCGAAAATGGGCCGGAGGTCTCCCCATCCACCGCCAAATGCCAGATCGCTTCCACCGGGGCAGGCGGCGGGGTCATTGGGGGGCGTTGTTGGCTCATTTGGTTGGCCATCGCCATGCCCATGCCCATTCCCAATCCAGCGCCCATGCCGGAATCGCCGGGATTGTTTGCGGCGGCTGTCATTGCTTCAGCGGTTGAATATTGTGTGAACCTGCCCAGATCGCCCGCGATCCCGGTCGATGTGCGCTTGTCCAACGCGGCTTCGACCGCTTCCGGCAACGAAACATTTTCGATGTAGAATTCGGGGAGTGTTACGCCATAGGCGGCAACAATAGGGTTAATCGCCTTGGTAACCAATTTTCCAAGATCATCTGTATTCGCGGCCATATCCAATGCCGGAATGCCCGAACTTGCAATCGCGCGGGAAAACTCTTGCACGATCACGTTGCGGATCTGATAGCCAATCTCATCCATCGTAAATTCGCCATCTGTGCCGACGATTTCCTGCAAGAACCGTGCTGGATCGACGA
Source organism: uncultured Litoreibacter sp. (assembly GCA_947493265.1). Lineage (GTDB taxonomy): Bacteria > Pseudomonadota > Alphaproteobacteria > Rhodobacterales > Rhodobacteraceae > Litoreibacter. Next base: position 501,878 of record CANLQL010000002.1, read on the forward strand.
CTTTGACGGAGTAGGTTCCGAAGGCGCGCAGGCGCATCGGGCCAAATTCCGGATCACGTAGCATGATCGGGTTTTTGGTGCCCCATTTCAGGTCGGTGAACCGGGTGGTGTTGACGAAATAGATTTCGGACTTGAACGGGCTTTTGAAGCCGTGATCCCACGAGTTGAGCGTTGTGAGGATCGGTAAGTTGTTGGTTTCCAACATATAAAGGCCAGGGGTGAATACATCCGCCAATTGACCTTCATGGATAAAGACAGCCGCCTGACCTTCGCGGACAGTCAGTTTTGCACCATATTTTATCTCGTGGCCATGACGCTCAAATCGCCAGACCATTGTATCCCGCGTGTCATCGACCCAGTGAATGACATCGATGAACTCACCGGTTAGAAAATCCAAAATACCCATCTTTGTCTCCGTTTCTTTTGGTCTAGCTTTCGCCGCCGAGCAATTCAGCCGCCAGAACCTCGATAACCGGTTTTGCCTGATCCGGTGTGCCGCCCAAAGGCAGGCGCGGGTCATACAGCATGGTTAAGAGAAGCTCGTCATGGCGGGTCAGGAAGGCGAATTCGTCATCATCGTTAAAAATCGATGGGCGCGCGGCGGGGCTGTCATTGCTTAAGCCCAAACCTTGCGCGATTTCTTCGTGGAAGCAGCTCTTGCGCAGCAAAGGCGGATGCTCGGACCGGACAATTGCGACGGCAGTATGGAATTTGTCCGGCGTGTCGGCATCTGAAAACGCGTAGACGGCGCAATAGATGGGCCGTGTCATTTGCGTGATCTGCTCGGCCACAGATGGTTCAAGCCCCGGGATAAGCTCCTGCAGCTTCGGACCAAAGGCCTTAATTTCATCCGTATCCAGAACTGCGACATGGAAGTTTCCGCGCCCAAAACTGCGCGATATGCGATGCCCTGTCACACGCGAAAGTCTTGCGGCGAATTCGTTTACAAATTTCGTATCTGCCTTGCGCTGTTCTGCATCCACAGACGCGCCAAACACCATGGAGATTGCAACCGGCTTTTCCCAGCGTTGGACCCGGCCTTCCGAACGCCGGTTCGTGTACCTGCCGTTTTCCAACGTAAATTCGTTAAAAACGCCAATTTGAACAAAATTCTGAACCAGCTGCCGTTTTGTGAACGGCGTGTCGACACCGCCACCGTCAGTCCGAAGAAGCCCTTGATTTAGAAGATTTTGTTCTACCCGAAGGTAGTAGTCTTGCAAGGCCAGGCTGTCTTGCGATGGCTCGTAAACGGCGACTTCGACGCCCTCGCGCGGGTCTGGGCGGGGGCTGTCCAGCAACGGGTCGCACCCTGCAAGTGAGCCAGCCAAAGCGATGCCAATCGCGAATTTTCGTATGAAAGCCATCAATCGCCGCCTTGCCCGGATGAGGCCGCGGACAGGGATTGGCGCAGACCGTCTTCCAACGATTGCAGCTCCCGCTCGGCGTCAGCGCGCCTGGTTTTTCCATCATCTGCGATTTGGAGTGAATCCTCGATCGTTCCGATCAGGTTGGCATTGGCTTCCCTGATTGCTTCAATGTCAAACACGCCGCGTTCCATTTCGGTGCGAATTTCTACATTGGCTTCGCGCAGGTTCTTGGAGTTTGCTTTCAGCAGGTCGTTTGTCAGGTCGGTCGCGGCGCGGATATCGCGGGCGGCATCTGATGAGCGTTCTATGGTTAATGCCTGCGCGAGTTGGGTTTCCCAAAGCGGGACTGTGTTCACCAAGGTAGAGTTAATTTTTGCAACCAGCGCTTTGTCATTTTCCTGCACCAGTCGCAGTGATGGCAACGATTGCATGGTCACTTGGCGGGTCAATTTCAGGTCGTGGACACGGCGTTCCAGATCGTCACGCGCCGCCCGTCTGTCGCGCAACTTCTGGGCTTCAAGGGTTTTCTCGGCCTCTGGGGCCTTCGCGATGCTGGCCTCAAGTGCGGGCAATTCTTCCCCATCGATCAGGGCGAGTTTTTCGGTCCCGGCTGTGATGTACAGCCCCAATTCGCGATAAAAATCCAAGGTTTTTTCATACAGCTGATCAAGCGATTTGATGTCCTTCAAAAGCTTGTGTTCATGGGTCAGAAGATTGCCGGTGATCTTGTCGATCTGTTCCTGAACCTCTTCAAATCGCGCGATAAATTTGGCGGCTGGGGCCATCCGGCCAACCGCTTTTTCCCACCAGGAACGTTCGGTGCGCATGTCCAGTTCATCAACAGAAAAACCGCGCAAGGTGGCAACGATATTGCGCAACGACTGACCGGCGGGGCCGACATCTTTGTTCTTCACATCGGCCAGCATTGATTGGCTGATTTTCTGAAGGCCGGCCTGCGCATTTGCACCAAAGGACACAATCGAGTTTGTATCGTTCAGGTCGATCTGATCCATCCGGTGTCTGATATCTTCTGCGATTTCGGCTGGCGCATCGGCAAGGTCTGGCAAGGCTTGCTCAGGCTCAGGCAAGACGACCGCGCTGGCTTCGTTAACCAAAACAGCTGTCTCTGCAGCCTTTTTAGCGATCTCATCGGACATGGTTAACCTTTCCTGACGGTTTATTTTGTCGAAATTCCGTCGCGCTGTAAACGATCGCGCAGTACAGAGATTTCGATATCAAGATCTGCGCGGTTGCCAAGAAGCGCCGCACCGGTCTGGTTGGCGAAATTCGCCTCTAGATCATCTAGCAGCTGGACAAAATCTGCGCGCATTTCAGGGTCGCGTTTTTTTGAATACAAGCTTGCAAATTTCTCCGATGCATCCTTCGCACCCAGAAGATAAACCCCCAGATAGCGCCGCGCCGAGGTCAGCTCGCGCGGGTCTTCTTCCACTGCACGAAACATTTTCCGAGCCGTCGCCTGAAATGTCTCTACCCGGGATAGAAGGGGGCGATCCCCAACTTTTTCAATAGCTTGCAGCATTGCGGTCAAATGGCTTTCCGCCTCATCCACGGCCCGGGCGACGCGGTCGATCTGAAAATCGCCGGGCTGTGCGGTGCCCTTGTCTTTCAACGGATCCATCCCGAACGAAAACAGGTGCAAACCGCCTGCCACAAGGGCGTAAACGCTTGCGCCAATTATTCCTACATTTGCGGTGGCCAAAAAGACCCCAAGACCAGTGAGGCATGCCCCGAACGCCTTGCGTGGAATGGCGGGTCTGCGTGCGATTGTGCGGGTTTGATAGGCTTCCTCTGCCTCCAGACCTTCCCGCGTTAACCATGCCGCCAACGCAATCGCGCCAAATGCCAACAGGTTGCGGGCAAGCTCAAACGGGCCATCGCCAAATGCAGTAAATAGTAAAGGCAGGCCTGCAAAAAACAGCAGATTGGCCCGGCTGCGCATCTTCTGAGGCGCTTTATTGGTGAAAGGCCCACTTGCATCAGGGCTGAATTTGTCGCCGAACCGGTCGCTCATTACAGCAATCCAAAAGATGCCGAAGCGACCAAGATCAACAGCATCACATAGGCGATTTTTTGTAGTCCACCGGCTGACATGGGCCCCAATTTCGATTGTGTCCCGCAAAATCTGCGTTGGAAGGAACATAAGGGCGCAGGCGTAGATTTACCACAGGCCAGATCAGTGGTTTTTTCCCCGTTGACGGCGGCCCGCGCTATTTTCGGGTCGGTTTTTTGGGCCCGCGCGGCTTTTTCTTCAATGCCGGGGGCTGATCCGGGCTTCGCAGGCCAAGTTGGTCGCGAATGACGCGGGATTTGATCTCTTCCACCTCTCCGGGTTTGAGGTCTTCGAGGCGAAACGGGCCGTAGCTGACCCGGATAAGACGGTTCACTTTGAGCCCGACTTCGCCCAATGCGCGGCGGATTTCGCGGTTTTTGCCTTCGCGCAAACCAATTGTCAGCCAAGCATTTGCGCCTTGAATTCGGTCAAGGGACACATCCATCGGCTGAAATTTCTCGCCGTCGGCAGTGATGCCTTTGCGCAGGGGGGCCAGCATATCGTCTGTTGGCGCACCGTTCACGCGGACCCGGTATTTGCGCAACCACCCGGTGGCGGGCAATTCCAGCTTGCGCTTGATGCCGCCGTCATTGGTCAACAGCAGCAGGCCTTCGGAATTGATATCAAGACGCCCGACACTGACGACGCGGGGCAAGCTGTCTTTCAGGGCATCAAATACCGTTTCGCGACCTTTTTCATCGCTTTCGGAGGTCACCAGGCCGATCGGCTTGTAGTATCGCCACATTTTCAGCGGTTCAGGCGCACCCAGTGATTTGCCGTCCACCGTGATCTTGTCGCTGACAATCACGTTCAAAGCGGGGCTGTCGATGGTTTTGCCGTTCACCGTGACGCGCCCGTCTTGGATCAGCGCCTCGGCACCACGTCGCGACGCGATGCCAGCGCGTGCCAGAACTTTTGCGATACGGTCGCCGGGAGGAGTTTTATCGGTCATGGCGAGGACCTACATTCTCTGTCGGTCAAGGGAAAGGGCTAGATCGGAAAGGGTTGATTGCGTCCCTCATATCAGGGCAGGGAAGGATATGGAATTCACGAGCTATATGGCAGCAGCCCTGAGGGCAGCAAAAGACGCGGCCGCACGCGGGGAGGTGCCTGTTGGTGCGGTGGTCGTGTCCCCAGAGGGCAAAGTTGTGGCCACTGCCGGAAACCGCACACGCGAATTGTCCGACCCGTCGGCCCATGCGGAGCTGTTGGCGATCCGGGAGGCCTGTGCCGCAATAGGGTCGGAGCGATTGCCAGACCATGATCTTTACGTGACACTGGAGCCATGCCCGATGTGCGCCAGTGTGATCTCCCAGGCGCGGATAGCACGGCTTTACTATGGTGCGTCCGACCCGAAATCAGGCGGAGTTGCCCAAGGTCCAAAAGTATTTTCCCATCCACAAGCCCATCACGTTCCTGAAATTTATGACGGGATCGCGCAGGCGGAATGTGAGGCGGTTTTGAAGGCGTTCTTTGCCGGGCTTCGGAAAGACCAGAAAACTCCATGATCCGACGGCACCGGGCAGATGTCCGGCCCGCCTTTCCAAGATTTGTGATGCTGCCTCAAATGGCCTAGGGAACCTGGGGGTCCGGTCATGTCGTGGTTGCGCTTGAAGCTGCGCCGAGGGGACGCTAAACGAAGGTCAAATCTGAAGACGGAGACGACATGTCCATTGATCGCACAACCGCAGCGCGGGTTGCAAAACTGGCCCGGATCGCCGTGCCCGAAGACGCTTTGCCAAAACTCGCTGATGAGCTGAACGGCATTCTGAGTTTTATGGAGCAGCTCAATGAGGTGGATGTTGAGGGCGTGGAGCCGATGACATCGGTCACACCAATGGCGCTGCCGCAGCGTGAGGACGTCGTGACGGACGGGGATCAGCAAGCCAAGGTCCTGGCAAATGCGCCGGATGCGCGCGAAGGATTTTTTGCAGTTCCGAAGGTGGTGGAATGAGCGATCTGAATAAATTGGGCATCGCCGAAGCGCGCGATGCAATGCGCGCCGGTGACGTAAGCGCGGTCGAGTTGACTGAGGCCTGCCTGAGCGCGGTGGACGGTGCAAAAACGCTGAACGCATTTGTCCATGACACGTCGGAAATTGCCCGTGATCAAGCGAAGGCAGCGGATGCGCGGATCAAGTCGGGCGATGCGCCCGATATGTGTGGGATTCCATTGGGGATCAAAGACTTGTTCTGCACCAAGGGTGTGCCGGGGCAAGCGGCCTCACGCATCCTGGAAGGCTTCAAGCCGGAATATGAAAGCACGATCACAACGCAGCTTTGGGACGCCGGTGCGGTCATGCTGGGCAAGTTGAACATGGATGAGTTCGCGATGGGATCGTCCAATGAAACTTCCGTCTATGGCGACGTGATCAACCCTTGGAAAATCGATGACCGGAACCTGACACCGGGCGGTTCGTCCGGCGGATCAGCCACTGCGGTGGCGGCGGATCTGTGTCTGGGCGCGACCGGGACGGATACGGGCGGCTCCATCCGGCAACCAGCGGCTTTTGTCGGCATTACCGGGATGAAACCCACCTATGGACGGTGTTCGCGCTGGGGCGTTGTGGCGTTTGCGTCGTCGCTGGATCAGGCAGGACCAATGACGAAGTCGGTTCGGGACGCGGCAATCATGCTCGAAGCGATGTCAGGTCATGATCCAAAAGACAGTACGTCCGCAAATCTGGCGGTGCCGAATTTCGAGGCCGCACTGAGTGGGGATATCAAAGGCAAGAAAATCGGTATTCCGAAAGAATACCGCATGGACGGGATGCCGGATGAGATCGAACAGCTTTGGGCTGATGGCACGGCGATGTTGAAAGACGCCGGCGCCGAGATCGTTGATATCAGCTTGCCCCATACGAAATACGCGCTTCCGGCCTATTACGTGGTCGCCCCGGCGGAGGCGTCGTCAAATCTGGCGCGCTATGACGGGGTGCGCTTTGGCCATCGCGCAAGCTTGGCGCAAGGCGACGGCATCACGGAGATGTATGAAAAAACCCGTGCAGAAGGCTTCGGGCCAGAAGTGCAGCGCAGGGTGATGATCGGGACGTATGTTCTGAGTGCCGGTTTCTACGACGCGTATTACAACCGCGCCCGCAAAGTGCGCACATTGATCAAGAAGGACTTTGAAGACGTCTTTGCGCAAGGTGTCGATGCAATCCTGACACCCGCGACCCCGTCCAGTGCCTTCGGTCTGGGGGAGATGAAAGACGCGGATCCCGTGCAAATGTATCTCAATGATGTTTTCACGGTCACAGTCAACTTGGCGGGGCTTCCGGGCATTGCTGTGCCTGCTGGCCTTGATAAACAAGGGCTTCCGCTCGGTTTGCAGCTGATCGGGCGTCCTTGGGAAGAGGGTGATCTGCTCAATACCGCTTATGTGCTTGAACAGGCGGCTGGATTTGTGGCGAAGCCTGAGAAATGGTGGTAAAACTGCCCAAAGCAGACAATATCCCATTCAAGAGGGTCCAATAAATGCGTGTTTTTCTGATCAGTTGTGGCCTATTGGCCTTGGCAGGCTGTGCTGGGGCACCGCCGGATGATCCGGTCCAAGGTGTGGGCTTTGGAAATTATGACGAATACCTTGCCGAACAAGAACGCCGCAACCGCGACGCGGAATTGCAAGGCGGGGTCGTCAACACGCAAACCGTTTTGCCACCTGATCCCAACAGCCCTGACGCGATTGCTTCGGATGCCGTCGCCGCAGTGGGCGGGACTCGGACCGCAGCTGCAGCGCCCAACCTCGACAATCCCAGCATCTCCGACGAGCAGGATTTCGGTGCGGTTTCCGCCCGTCGGTCCATCGACGCGGATGCGGATCGTTTGAAGGCAAGCCGCCAGCAATATACGGTTATTGCGCCTTCCGCTTTGCCAAGACGGCCCGGCAGCGATGTTCAGACCCCAATCGAATTTGCCTTGGCGACACGGCATCCGGTGGGCTCCAAACAATATAGGCGCAGCGGGATTGGTGGCAGCAAAGCCGCGGAACGGTGTGCGGGCTATCGCTCGGATGAGCAGGCGCAAGACGCGTTTCTGAAAGCGGGCGGACCAGACCGTGACCGGTTTGGAATCGATCCCGATGGAGACGGCTACGCATGTGGTTGGAATCCAAGCATTTATCGCGGTGTCAGCAATAACTGACCTGACGCCTGATTGGCATCCGTCACCCAATTTCGGGCCACGGCGGGACGGGGCGACCCCGCGCCTGATCGTTGTTCACTACACGGCCATGAAAGATTGTCAGGCCGCGCTTCGGACGCTTTGCAATCCAGAGAATGAGGTCTCCGCCCATTACCTGATCGACACCTCTGGACAGGTTTTTCAGATGGTGCAGGAAGAAGACAGGGCATGGCACGCCGGGGCCGGGCGCTGGGGCGACATTTGTGATGTCAATTCCAGCTCAATCGGGATTGAGCTGTCCAATTGCGGCTTTTCGCCCTTTGCGGCCAGACAAATGAATGCGCTAGAGCTTCTATTGTCGGGGATCATGACGCGTTGGAATATTCCGCCCGAAGGGATCATCGGTCATTCCGATATGGCACCGGGACGAAAGATAGATCCCGGCGCGCGGTTCGACTGGCAAAGGCTTGCCCGCCAAGACCTAGCGGTTTGGCCAAAACCTGGCAAACCGGCGGGCAAAGCGCAGTTTTGTGCGGATCTCGCCGCATTCGGTTACCGCACTGATGTTGAATTTGACGTCTTACTGGATGCGTTCCGGCTCAGGTTTCGACCATCGGCGCGCGGACGCGATCTGGAAGTGGAAGATCAGGCATTGGCAGCGGGATTGACGTCGCACCCTTCGCTGGCCTAACACGATCCTCGCGCGGATGGCTGGATGATCGCCTTCGGGGCCGCTTGCGACCCCTGGGAGGAAAGTCCGGACTCCACAAAGCAACGGTGCCGGGTAACGCCCGGGCAGAGCAATCTGACGGAAAGCGCCACAGAGAACAGACCGCCCCAGCAGATCGCTTGCGATCCACCGGGGTAAGGGTGAAACGGTGCGGTAAGAGCGCACCGCGCGGCTGGCAACAGCGGCGGCATGGCAAGCCCCACCGGGAGCAATGCCAAATAGGGACCTCGCGTGGGCAACCACAGGGCTGCTTTGGCCCGAGACGGTCCGGGTTGGCAGCTAGAGGTTATGCGGCAACGCATGATCCAGAGGAATGATCATCCACGAAGGGGCAACTCTTCTGGACAGAATCCGGCTTACAGGCCATCCGCGCATATTTCTTCGCCTGCAATTTGGCAGCAAAACCCGTGATCCTTGTGCTGCGCCGGGATGATTGAGTTGGCAGGTCCCGTCGTTTAGACTGTCCCTTCGCGAAACACCGCAGAGGACCTTTCGAAATGATCGCATACGTGACTGTCGGTGCAGACGATATTCCCCGTGCGAAACAGTTCTATACAGCGTTCTTGCCCGCCCTTGGTTATGGGCTGGAAGAAGGGGCGGAGGGCTTGAGTTTTGCATTGCCGGTCCCACCCGGGCAATCGCCTGTTTCGCCTGATTTCTACGTAAAACCAACCTTCGATGGTCGTCCTGCATCGGCCGGGAATGGCGCAATGGTTGCATTTGAAGCGCGCAATCAGAAACAAGTGCGCGATCTTCACGCCGCCGCGCTGGACGCTGGCGGGTCGGATGAGGGTCAGCCGGGTTTTCGGGCCGCGTATAGCGCGCATTTTTACGTGAGCTACCTTCGTGATCCGCAAGGCAACAAGATCGCGCTGTTTTCAAGCGATCCGAATGAACCGGGACGAGACGGTTAGGCTGAGGTTGGCTCCCTATCTTGTTCAGACTGTTCCCGCTGTTACAAAACGATTGCAGAGCATTGCGAGGGTTCAACCGCAGGGCCGTGGGAAGAAATTGGCCCTAAAGGCAGGATCAAAACCAAGATGAAAGGGTCAGGATGCAAGCGCCGAGTTTGACGGAAGCCGCAGGCGTCTGGGCCAAAATCGGTGTGCTTTCGTTTGGGGGGCCAGCGGGCCAGATTGCCCTCATGCACCGGGAGATCGTTGAAGACCGCGGCTGGCTTACAGAGCAACAATTTCTCAACGCGGTCAGCTTTTGTATGCTTCTGCCCGGACCAGAGGCAATGCAGATTGCAACCTATGCCGGGTGGCGGTTGAACGGGACGTTGGGCGGCTTGCTGGCCGGGCTGCTTTTCGTGCTGCCGGGCGCGCTGGTGATGCTGGTGCTGGCGGCGGGCTATGCAAGCTTTGGAAACCTGCCATTGATGCAATCGATCTTTCTGGGCATCAAAGCGACCGTCATCGTCATAGTCTTGCAAGCACTTTTGAAGGTTGCAGGCAAGGCGCTGGGGTCAGCTGCCGGTTGGGTGCTGGCAGGGCTGGCGTTTTTGGGAATATTTGCGCTCAATATTCCGTTCCCACTGATTGTTCTGGCGGCGGCGCTTTACGGGTTTTTTGCCCGTCCGGGCCCTGCCGGGGCGGCTGTCCCGTTGACCACAACGGTGCGTGGCACAGTTCGCACGATCTTGGTTTGGCTGGCCATCTGGTTGGTCCCGCTTGGTGGGCTTTGGATCATCGCACCGGATAGTATCCTGACCGAGATCGGCTTCTTCTTTTCCAAGCTTGCGGTTGTGACCTTTGGCGGGGCCTACGCGGTATTGGCCTATATGGCGCAGGACGTGGTCACGGCGTTTGGCTGGCTTGAGGCGGGCGAGATGATGGAAGGGTTGGGTCTGGCGGAAACCACGCCGGGGCCGCTGATTTTGGTAACGCAATTCGTCGGTTATCTGGCGGCCGAAAAAACCGTGGGGCAGGGTGTTGCCGCAGCATTCATCACATTATGGGTGACATTCGCGCCCTGCTTTTTGTGGATTTTCGCAGGCGCGCCATACATTGACTGGATTTCCGCGCAGCCGCGTTTGAAAGGCGCGCTTAGTGCGATAACAGCGGCGGTGGTCGGGGTGATTTTGAATCTGTCGATCTGGTTTGCCCTTCATGTGTTTTTTGCAGATGTCAGCCAGCGAAACGTCGGACCGGTGCGCATTTGGTTGCCCGATGTCAGTAGCTTTGATCCGATGGCGATCGGGTTGGCGGCGATCAGTACCTGGCTGCTATTGCGCTTGAAATGGAACTTATTGGCTGTGCTTGGGCTAAGCGCAGTGCTTGGGGTCTTGGTTTCGCAATTCTGACGCCTTTCAAGGTTGACAGTCCTGTCCCCTCGCGTAAAAGGCAGCTTCAAGGATTTCACGGGCAGAATCTCTGCCCCGTTGACTGGAGAGAAACATGGCGAAGCCAACCACAATCAAGATCCGCCTGAACTCGTCCGCTGGCACGGGCCACTTTTATGTGACCAAGAAAAACGCCCGCACCATGACCGAGAAGATGGTGGTGCGCAAATACGACCCCGTTGCGCGCAAGCATGTCGAATATAAAGAAGGCAAGATCAAGTAATCTTCCCCTCTTTCGATCTTTAAAAAGCCGCGCCTCCGAGCGCGGCTTTTTCGTTTTGGACCCACACATATGTTTGAGATCAGACCAACAACCAATCCTGACATTTCTGCAGTCGATGCGCTTTTGGCGCGCAGCTATCCAATTTTGCTAAAAGATGCGTATCAGCCGTCGGTCCTGGTAACTGCGCTGCCGCTGATATCACGGGCACAGCCGGGATTGGTGACATGCGGCACGTATTTTGGCGTGTTTGACGCAGACGTTCTGGTCGGGGCAGGGGGATGGACGCAGGCCGCACCGGGGGGTGCGCGCAGGGCAGCCCGCATGGGGCATATTCGCCACGTCGTTACAGATCACCGGCGCGTGCGGTCCGGCATTGGCCGGGCTTTGATGGACCATATCCTGGATACGGCGCGCTTGGCGGGTATTTCCCAGATGGCCTGCCAATCAACATTGACGGCAGAGCCCTACTACAAAGCCATGGGTTTTGAGCGGATCAAACCGATTTTGGTGCCGCTCAGACCGGGGATAGATTTCCCTGCTGTCGCGATGCGTCGGGCGGTCTAGACCCATGTCTGAGAATTTATGTTGATGCAAGGCCTGTGCGTGCCTACGATGCCCCCCACAACATTTAGGGAAATTCAGTGTGAAAAAGCTGCTACTCATCTCGTCTGTCTTGCTCGTCTCCGGCTGTGCGGACTACATCGATGGCCAAAGATCATCGAATATCTTCCGGTTCACCAACCAAGGTGCGGGCTTCAGCCCTTACACCGTTGCCGAATGGCAAGCGCGCGCCGCGCGGGGGGAGCCGGGCTTGTCAGCCGGTAGTAATGCGCGTGTCACAGGGCAAGCCACCGTATCATCCAGCAATTCTGATGTGACGCGCACCACGGCGCAGAGCTACCGCACCGGGTCGGGTACATCGGGCAAGCTGAATGACAGCACCAGCTTCTTTTCCGCGACCCCGGTTCCGGGGACAGCGTCTGGGCAGGCAACAAGTGCTGCCTACAAGGCCAACGCGCCACGCGCCGCGGAACAAGTTGGCAATCAGGGCCGGGTTGTGAATGTGGGGGGCGATATTGTTCTGGCCAGCCATTCGCAGGTTGGGGCCTATTCCTACGTGGTATTTCAGGCCCAGTCGGGCCGGTTTGGTGGCAGTAAGCTGGACCTGAAGAAAAGCGATGCCTACGCAAAAGCGATCCCGGTTCTCACAGATTGCGCCAGCGTGTCGGAGCCTTTCGTTCTAGGGCCGAACCGTCGCCGCGCATCACATTTGGTCTATCCAGTGTCTTGCGGCTAGGTTTTTTCAAGACCACATGACCCAAAGCAAAAGGGCCAGCGAAACGCTGGCCCTTCTTTCGTTCTAGCCGTGTGGCTGTTTACTCGCGGCCACCCATGAACTGAAGCAAGAACATAAACATGTTCAAGAAGTTCAGGTACAGGCTCAGCGCGCCCATGATGGCAGATTTTGCCAACCAATCAGTTGCGCCATGCGTCGCCATCTGCAGGTAATCGTTCTTGATCCGCTGCGTGTCATAGGCTGTTAGGCCCGCAAAGATCAGCACACCCAGGACAGACACTGCGAATTGGATCGCAGGGGAGCCCAGGAAAATGTTGATCACGGAGGCCACGATCAGACCGATCACACCCATAATCAGGAATGTGCCCCAGCCGGAGATGTCTTTCTTCGTGGTATAGCCGTAAAGGCTAAGACCCGCGAAGGCGATCGCTGTGACAAGGAATGTCTGCGCGATGGACATGCCGGTGTAGACGGCAAAGATGTAGCTGATGGAAAGACCCATCAATGCGGAGAAGCCCCAGAACACCAGCTGAGCGGCACCTGCGGACATCCGGTTGATCATCGCGCCGAAGCCGAAAACGACGGCCAACGGTGCGAACATAACAACCCATTTCAGCGGTGTGCCGAAAATCGCTGCCAACATTGCATCGTTGTTGCCAACGACGAATGCCACGACACCGGTGATCACCATTGCGATGGACATCAGCCCGTAGGTTTTGCTCATATGGGCTTTGAGGCCCGCATCGATGGCTGCCGAGCGGGTACCCGCGCCGACGGACGTCATCGTTTCATATTGCGCCATGAAATAAACTCCCATTTTGGCATTTCGATAGAGGCTCAGAAAATCCAAACCCTTGTGCCATGAATGTGGGGCGATATGCGCTCAATTTCAAGGAATTCCAGACCGATTTCGTCGGAAACGGGCCTGGAATGCCTAAAATGCCGCAGTTATTAGCGCAACCAGCTGTTTGGAGCGTCCCAAATCATCCGGCGTGCCTCTGATTTGGCCTGCTCGAGGGTCAATCCAAGATCGTCCAATTGGGCCGCATCCATCCGCGCCAAAGCGCGCCGTTGACGGTACAGCTCCATATATCCAAGCAGGCCGGTTGTACGGGTGCGAGGCTGGCTCATGTGGAGAGTCTGTGTAAAATATGCCATGTCGATACCTCTTTCTTCTGTGATGTAAGCCATCGGTTGAATCATTTTCCTTGATGTATATGCCGGAACGTGCTCCATATTGAAAATGAATGATTGACAACTGACACATCACGGAAATTGATATGGCTAGAAATCTTGATTTGACGTCTCTGCGCTCCTTTGTTGCCGTGGCTGACAGTGGTGGGGTGACGAAAGCGGCAGGCTATTTGCACCTGACCCAATCCGCGGTGTCGATGCAGCTCAAGCGTCTGGAAGAGTCGCTGGGCTTGTCGCTGCTGGACCGCTCCAACCGTTCCATCGGACTTACTGCTGAGGGAGAGCAGTTGTTGAGTTACGCGCGGCGGATGCTGGCGCTGAATGACGATATATATGCGCGCCTGACCTCACAGGAATATGAGGGGGAAATCACGCTGGGTGTCCCCCATGACATTATCTATCCCTATATCCCACCAATCTTGCGCCGCTTCGCAGCTGACTATCCCCGCGTTCAGATCAGGTTGGTTTCCGCGCCAACCAAACAACTGCGGGAGATGTTTGATCGTGGCGAATGCGATGTCATCCTGACGACGGAGGAGCAGCCAGGTCCGGGCGGCGAAGTGTTGGTGACGCTTCCGCTTGTCTGGGTCGGCGCGACGGGTGGGTCTGCCTGGAAGTCACGCCCGCTTCCGGTCGCGTTTTGCACCAATTGTATTTTCCGACCAGATGTTCTGAGGCGTCTGGACGAAGCGGATTTCGATTGGCAGATGATCGTCAACTCCGATCTCGACAATGCGGTAGAGGCTGTGGTCAGCGCTGATCTTGCGGTGCACGCGTGCATCAAAGGGGTTTACCCGCGCCAGACCAGCCCGGTGCCCCATGATGGCAGTTTGCCCGATCCCGGCCAAACCGGCATCGTCCTGTATATGCAGCAATCTGAAGAGCCCGCTTTGAAAGAGCTGCGCGATCTGATCCGCAATGCGTATCTGTCGGAATGGATGCCGAACGAACAGATGGCGCTTACAGCGTAACCACGACCTTGCCGGTTGATTTGCGCGACCTCAGAAGCTCCAGGGCGTCTGCGGTGTCGTCAAATGGCAATTGGTGGCTGATATGCGGCTTGATCCGGCCGTCTTTGTACATCGCAAAGAGGGCTGACAAGCTGTCTGTCAGCACCTCCGGTTTGAAATTGACGTAACCGCCCCAGTAAAACCCGATCACGGTGATATTCTTGACGAGGATATGATTGGCGGCAATCTGCGGCACGTCACCTGATGCAAAGCCAATGGTCAGGACGCGCGCTTCCGGATTGCAGGCGCGCAAAGCGGCCTTGAACAGGTCGCCGCCGACAGGGTCATAGACAACGTCCGCACCGCCTAAGGATTTCACGACCTCGCGCAGATCATCTGTATCCGTGTCGATCAGGTGGTGGGCACCATGCGCTTTGGCCACAGCCAACTTATCTGCCCCGCGCGCCGCGGCGATAACTGTCGCCCCCATCTGCGCGCCGAGTTCCACCGCCGTCAGGCCGACGCCCCCAGCGGCCCCAAGAACCAGCAATGTCTCACCGGATTTAAGACCCGCTCGGTAGTCCAGCGCTACATGGCTTGTGGAATAGGCCACCTGGAACGCAGCCGCTGTCGGGAAGTCCATTTCGTCGGGCAGGGCCACACAGAGGTTTGCATCGAAGACACCGTATTCGGCCAGCCCGCCATTGCCGCCATACACCGCGACCCGCGCACCGATGTCCAGATTGGTCACGCCGTCACCCAGCGCTGCAATCTCGCCTGCGACTTCCATACCGGGGGAAAAGGGCAGCGGCGGCAACACTTGATAGGTGCCTTTGATCATCAGCAAATCCGCGAAGTTCAACGCGCAAGCATTGGTGCGGATCAACACCTGGCCCGCACCCGGCGTGGGAATGTCTGTTTCGGCAAACTCTGCCGGTTTTCCGAATTCGATGACTTGATATGCGCGCATGTCTTACGGGGCCTTTCGGGGTTCACTCGGGAGGGCAGACGGACCTGCCTGGTTGCGCGATATCTAACCGGCTCTGGCGTCGGAATAAAGGGCGGCATTTCTGCCGCGTGGGAAGTTTTTGGCGAATAAAATCCTTTGCGATTGTGAAAAATCATTGGAGAATGTCTGAACTCGCTGGGGAATTGCGAGAAAAATTGAAGGGTAAAGGGGTTGGGTGACACATCCGGTTGACCTCCATGTCGGCGCGCGCCTGCGCGACCGGCGTTCCGAGTTGGGCCTGACGCAAGCGTCGGTTGCTCAGGCTGTGGGCATTCGCTTTCAGCAAATCCAGAAATATGAAAGTGGTGCGAACCGGATCAGCGCGTCGCGTTTGTGGGAATTGTCCCAAACGCTCGAGGTTGGCATCGACTATTTCTTCGAAGGTTTGTAAAACTTTGAAAGCTGCCAGTCCGGACTTGCAGCATGGTATCGACGCGCCTGCGCATTGATCATTAAGACCTCCCGTTTATGCGTCATTGCGACGACCGGGATTTGCAGAAAATAGTGGCGAGAGCACGATGGAACAGGAAGAAAAAGCGGCCCTACTGGCGCTGGCAGAAACGCTGGCAGACAGCGCGCGTGGCGAAACGCTACGCTATTTTCGCGGCGGGGAGCTTGCGACGGCCTCCAAAGGGGATGTCGGTTTTGATCCGGTAACCGTTGCGGACCGCGCTGCAGAAGCCGCAATGCGGGAGGTTTTGGCCCAGCACCGCCCGCAGGACGGGGTTTTGGGCGAAGAATTTCCAGCCAAGCCTAGCGAAAGCGGTTTGACATGGGTGCTTGATCCGATTGACGGCACCCGCGGCTATATTGCTGGCACGCCCACTTGGGGCACGCTGATTGCCCTGCATGACGGAAACGCGCCAATCCTGGGGGTTGTTGATCAACCCTATATTGGTGAGCGTTTCGTGGGTGGTTTGGGGCAAGCCAGTTTCAATGGGCCGCACAGCACTGCGCCGTTGACGACCACGCATACCAAGGAGTTGGGGGAGGCGATCGTGTTCACCACTTTCCCCGAAGTGGGCACGCCGCAGCAGGCGCGTGCATTTCACGCCGTCGCGGGATCCTGCAAGCTGACGCGTTACGGGATGGATTGTTATGCCTACGGGCTTTTGGCGCTGGGCCAGATTGATCTGGTGATCGAAGCCGGGCTTGCGGCCTATGACATTCAAGCCCCGATTGCCGTTGTCGAAGCTGCGGGAGGGATTTTGACCAATTGGAACGGGGAGCCTGCAGATCAAGGTGGCACAGCGCTTGCCGCGGCCACGCCTGAATTGCATGCAGCTGCGCTGGAAATCCTGAGGGCCAATGCCTGAAATTCTTCTGAAAAACGCCCATTCCGTCCTGACGATGGATGACGCCGATACGGAGCTTTCCGGTGTTGACCTGCGGCTCAGCGATGGGGTGATTGCCGAGATCGGCATTGATCTATCAGCCACTGGTGACACGATTGATGTGTCGGGCTGCGTGATAACGCCGGGACTGGTCAACACCCATCATCACCTGTTTCAAACACTGACCCGCGCAGTGCCGGGTGGACAGGACGCGTTGCTGTTCGGGTGGCTGCAAAGCCTCTACCCGATTTGGGCCAAGTTCGGCCCGGAAGAAATGTTCACATCGGCCCAGATCGGATTGGCAGAGCTGGCCTTGTCGGGCTGCACGATGACGTCTGATCATCTTTATCTTTTTCCCAACGGCGCGCGACTTGATGACACGATCGCTGCCGCCAGTGAGGTTGGACTGCGATTCCATCCAACCCGTGGCGCGATGAGTATCGGAGAAAGCGCAGGTGGCTTGCCGCCAGACAGTCTTGTTGAGGCGGAAGCGGCTATTCTTGAAGACTGCATCCGTGTCGTTGACGCGTTTCACGACCCCAATCCTGGTGCGATGGTCCGGGTTGGACTTGCACCCTGTTCACCTTTCTCGGTCAGCCGGGATTTGATGCGTGACGCGGCACTTCTGGCGCGCGACAAAGGCGTGATGTTGCACACGCATCTGGCGGAAAATGACGAAGACATCGCTTATTCGCTGGAAAACTTCGGATGCAGGCCCGGCCAATATGCAGAGGATCTTGGCTGGACGGGGGATGACGTTTGGCACGCCCATTGTGTGAAGCTTGATGGGCAGGAAATTGATCTTTTTGCCCGCAGCAAGACCGGGGTCGCCCATTGTCCGTGTTCCAATTGTAGGCTTGGCTCAGGCATAGCGCCGGTGCGCGCGATGCGCGATGCAGGCGTCAAAGTTGGTCTTGGGGTTGATGGGTCTGCGTCAAATGACAGCGGCAATCTGGCCGCAGAAGCGCGCATGGCGATGCTTTTGCAGCGCGTGGCCAATGGGGCAGATGCAATGTCGTCGCGCGAAGCGCTGCGGATTGCCACGCGAGGCGGGGCCGAGGTGCTTGGCCGTGCAGGCGAATGCGGTCAGATCGCCAAAGGCTTCCGCGCGGATATCGCAGTTTGGGATGCGGGCGCGGTGGAAAGTGCTGGCAGTTGGGATCGCTCTGCGCTGCTTCTTGCTGGTCCGACCAAGGTGCGGGACCTTTTTGTTGAAGGCCGCCATATTGTGCGCGACGGTCAGATGGCGACAATCGATCTGCCAAGTGCGATTTCGCGCCAGAACAGTTTGGCGCAAAACCTCGCGGGGTGATCCGTCGCGGGCAAACCAATTGAAAGGGGTCACTATAATCCGATTTCTAGCAGTTTCCGCGGTTCTGGCACTTGCGGCTTGCGGCCCCGATGCACCGCCCCCGCAATCGGCACCAGTGGCCAGCTCTTCTGGTTCCGCACCACAGGCCGCCACGAATGCCCGACGCTCAGCCAATGGTCGCGGTGCTGTTTTGCGCGTGACCAAGTTGGATCAGATGGCGCGATCTCATGCGCAGGATCTTGTGCGCAACAACAGGTTTTCTCATGCAGGCACGGACGGGTCCGATTTGATCGATCGCGCGGATCGTGTCGGATATCGTTATTGCTTCATCGCGGAAAATATCGCCAAGGGCCAACCCGATCTTGAAAGTGTCATGACAGGTTGGATGAATTCACCCGGCCATCGCCGCAATATGCTTGATCCGCGCGCAACAGAGCTTGGGTTTGCACAAGCTGGCGATATCTGGGTGATGGTTCTGGGCAGCTCAAACTGTTGAGCGGGCAACGGGTTGGCCGTTTACCCAAACTTGGGCGACAGCCCGGTCGTCCCCCATCATGATTGTTGGAAACAGCGCTTCCGACAGGTCATTGGCCCGCGCATGGCGTTGCGAAATAACCGGCGTCGAGGCCAGATCAAGAATGACCAGATCGGCCTCCATCCCCGGTACAAGATTGCCGATCTTATCGCTGGCATGCAGCACCTGTGCGGATCCGCAAGTTGCCAACCACAACAATTGCAACGGATGCAGCGCCGTGCCGTTTAGCTGGCCAACCTCATAGGCAGCGGCCATTGTGCGCAGCATCGAAAAGCTGGATCCGCCACCGGTATCCGTGGCCAGTCCGACCCGTTGGCCCGTCGATTTCAGACCGGCCATGTCAAACAGACCTGATCCGATGAACGTGTTTGAGGTCGGGCAATGGACCAGCCCGGCGCCGACCTCTGCCAGTTGGTCGCGTTCGCGGGGCTCCAGATGGATCGCGTGACCGTATAGCCCGCGCGCGCCCAAA
This sequence comes from uncultured Litoreibacter sp., assembly GCA_947493265.1. Classification (GTDB taxonomy): domain Bacteria; phylum Pseudomonadota; class Alphaproteobacteria; order Rhodobacterales; family Rhodobacteraceae; genus Litoreibacter. Next base: position 520,837 of record CANLQL010000002.1, read on the forward strand.
AGGCCGAACGTCTCATACGTGTCCAAGTAGTCTCGCGCTTTTGGAAACAGATCGCGCACCCAGGCTATTTCTTCGTGCTGTTCGCTCAGATGGGTTTGCATCAGACAATCTGGATGTTCCGCCCAAAGACTGCCCAGGGCTTCAAGTTGCTCCGGGCTTGAGGTCGGCGAAAACCGCGGCGTGATCACGTATTCCAACCGGTCTTGACCGTGCCACCGTTCCAGCAGGGTTTTGCTGTCCTCATAGGCAGATTGCGCGGTGTCGCGCAGATCATCGGGGGCGTTGCGGTCCATACAGGTTTTGCCGGTATAGCTGCGCAACCCACGGGCTTGGGCGGCGCTGAAAAATGCGTCAACGCTTTCAGGGTGGATCGTGGCAAAGCTGGCTTGTGTCGTCGTGCCGTGGCTCAGTGCCAGATCGAAATATCGTCCGGCAATTTCCGTGGCATAGTCCGGGTCGGAAAACTGCGCCTCTTCCGGGAATGTGTAGGTGTTGAGCCAATCGATCAGCCGTTTGCCCCAACTGGCGATCATGGCTGTCTGCGGATAGTGCACATGCGCATCGATGAACCCGGCCATAATCACCTGCGTGCCGTATTCATGCTTGGTTGCACCCTGCGGAATGGCAATTTGGTCACGGGGGCCAACGGCCTCTATCTTGCCCGCCCTAATGACAACAGCCCCGTTGGTGTGGTGCTGAACCGAGGTTTCGGGGGCCGTGGCGAACGGGTCGGCCGTGAAGGAAAGCGTTTGGCCAAAAAGGATATGCGTCGCGTCAATCATGTCTTCGCAATAAGTGCCTTGTCAGGGAAAGGAAATAGCCGCCAGACCCTATCGCAGCACGTCGGGCTTGGGTAGGGTGCGATCAATGTGCCAAGGCAGGGTCCCCCGATGAGCGAGCCAGAAGAAATCACCACCGAGACGACCGAAGACGGTTATGCGCTGGAACGCGGTCTGGTGGAGCGCGTGCTTGATGCCGTTGATGCAACGGATGCGATTGCGTTGGATGGTTTGCTGGACCCGCTGCACCCGGCTGATATCGCCGACCTTCTGGAGCAAATCAGCGGGCCGGAACGGCGCGGTTTGTTGTCGCTGTGGTCAATGGGCATCGACGGCGAAGTGCTGTCCGAGCTTGAAGAAAACCTGCGTGAGGAAGTTATCGCCTTCCTGCCCAGTGCGGTTCTGACCGAAGCTGTTCGCGAACTGGAATCCGATGACGTCGTCGATCTGATCGAAGACATGAATGACGACCAGCAGCAGACTATTCTGGACACGCTTGAAGATGCAGACCGGGTCGCGGTTGAGCGCGCGCTGTCTTATCCGGAATATTCCGCCGGTCGGTTGATGCAGCGCGAAATGGTTGTGGCCCCGCAAGACTGGAATGTCGGTCAGATGATCGACTTCCTGCGGTCGCATGACGATTTGCCAGACCAGTTCTACCACGTGATCCTTGTCGATCCCGGATATCATCCGGTGGGTTATGTCACGCTTGGCAAGCTTCTGGGCTCCCCCCGCGCGGTGAAACTGACCGAAATTCACGAAGACAGCTTCCGAACCATTCCGGTCGCCCAACCCGAAGAAGAGGTCGCCTACGCGTTTAACCAATATCACCTGATTTCAGCCCCGGTTGTAGACGAAGATGATCGACTGGTCGGCGTGATCACAATCGATGACGCGATGGCCGTTCTGGATGAAGAGGCCGAAGAAGACATTCTGCGCCTTGCCGGTGTGGGCGGCGATGAAAGCCTGTCCGACCGGACATTGGAAACTGTGCGCCAGCGGTTCCCCTGGCTTGCGGTGAACCTTGTGACCGCGATCCTGGCCTCAATGGTGATTTCGCAGTTTGAAGAGATTTTGACGCAGATTGTGGCCCTTGCCGTGCTGATGCCAATCGTGGCGTCGATGGGCGGGAATGCGGGCACACAGTCGCTGACCGTGGCGGTGCGCGCGATTGCCACAAAAGACCTCACGGGCTCGAACGTTTGGCGGGTCGTGCGGCGTGAAGCGATGGCGGGATTGATCAACGGGTTGATCTTTGCGGTCGTGATGGGCGTCATCGGGATCATCTGGTTCGGCACCCCCGTTCTGGGTGCCGTGATCGCGGCGGCGATGGTGATCAACCTTGTTGTTGCAGCCCTTGCGGGGATCTTGATCCCGATTTTGCTGGACAAACTTGGGGTCGACCCGGCTTTAGCCTCGGGTGCGTTTGTGACGACTGTCACAGATGTTGTTGGTTTCTTTGCGTTTTTGGGGCTGGCGGCAACACTATTGGTTTGATTTTCCTGACAACTTCCCGGCCCGGTTTTGCATTTTCATCGCACTCGCCAACCCCAGATATAGAAGCGTATTTCCCTACTACCCAAACCCTAGAGGCTGGCCTATAGTGCCTGTGGATAATTGGGGAACAACACCCAACAGGCAGATATGGGGAAAATTTAATGCGTTGTCCGTTTTGTGGAAATGTAGACACTCAGGTTAAGGATTCACGCCCTGCGGAGGATCATGTTGCGATCCGTCGCCGGCGGTTTTGTCCCGCATGTGGCGGGCGATTTACGACATATGAACGCGTGCAGCTACGCGACCTCGTTGTCATCAAGTCATCGGGCAAACGCGAAGATTTCGACCGCGATAAGCTGGAACGCTCAATCCGGATTTCGATGCAGAAACGTCCGGTGGAGCCTGAGCGGATTGACCAGATGATCTCTGGGATTGTGCGCAGGCTGGAAAGCATGGGCGAGACGGATATCAAATCAACCGCCATCGGCGAGATCGTGATGGAGGCTTTGGCCCGGATCGATACGGTCGCCTATGTGCGGTTCGCGTCCGTCTATAAGAACTTCCAGGCAGCGGATGATTTTGAGGAGTTTGTCTCAGAATTGCGTCCGCCTGAACCATCAGAAGAGTAGACCATGACCAGTGACCAGCGCTGGATGGATCTGGCGCTGTCTTTGGGCGCGCGTGGGTTAGGCCGGACTTGGCCGAACCCCGCCGTAGGGTGCGTCTTGGTGAAAGACGGTCGCGTCGTTGGGCGCGGCTGGACGCAACCCGGTGGCAGACCCCATGCAGAAGTTATGGCCCTGCAACAGGCTGGACCCGCGGCAAAAGATGCGACCGCCTTTGTCACGCTTGAGCCATGCGCCCATACCGGGAAGACGCCGCCCTGTAGTCAGGCGTTGATCGCCGCTGGCGTTGCCCGCGTGGTTGTCGCGTTGCAAGACCCTGACCCCCGAGTGGCTGGGCGTGGGATCGCAGATCTGGAAGCGGCGGGTATAGATGTGACGCTCGGTGTTGGCGCTGGGCAGGCAGTCCATGATCATGCGGGCTTTCTTTTGCGGATCACCCAGCAGCGGCCCTTTGTGACGCTGAAGCTTGCCAGCTCCTTTGATGGGCGGATTGCGACATCGTCCGGCGAAAGCCAATGGATCACCGGACCGCAGGCGCGCCGCGCCGTTCATGCGATGCGCGCGCGCCATGATGCGGTCCTGGTTGGGGCAGGGACAGCGCGGTCGGACAATCCAAGCCTGACAGTGCGGGGGCTGGGTGCTTGGAACACCCCTGTGCGGGTGGTTCTCAGCGCGCAGCTTGATATTCCCCGTGATGGCCCATTGGTGGAAGGGACAGATCAGGCCCCGGTTTGGCTGTTGCATGGACGTGCGGCTTCATCTGATGCGCGCACGTTCTGGACGGACCGCGGTGCCAAGCTGATTGAGATTGATGACGCGGATGGCGTGCTAAGCCCATCGGCGGCGATGACAGCATTGGCAGAAGCAGGGATCACACGGGTGTTCTGCGAAGGCGGGGCGTCTTTGGCAGGCAGCCTTTTGCGCGTTGATCTTGTTGACGAGCTTGCAGGGTTTACCGCCGGCGTCGTGATAGGTGGCGATGGGCTTGCTGCGATCGGGCCGGTTGGGCTAACGGCCCTAAATGATGCCCCGAGGTTTGAGTTGGCATCGCTGTCTGTTGTCGGGGGCGATACGCTTCACACATGGCGTCGAAAAGATATCACTATCGGGCAAAGCGCTTCCTAGGCGCAAAAATTTACGAACTTCCGCCCGTCTGCGCGGCTGCTTTTACGCGGCGGTGGGCTTGTTGGATCACCTCTTCACGCGATTTTATAGGTTTCTCACGGGGGTGTGAGGCGTTGCGCGGAGGGGCGCGGAAGTATGTGCACATATGCACCCTTCATGACCTATTCTCACGTGTACGTGCATTGAGTTACAGTCATCCCGCCCCCATATTCATCTCATCGAAAGGCACACAGCCTTGAACACATCAAGCCGAACAACGGCATAAAAACAAAATTGGAGTACACAAAATGAAAACACTTATCGCAACAGCCGCTATCGCTCTTTCCGTTTCTGCACCTGCTTTCGCAGACGTCTCAAACCCACAAGCATTCTTCGCATTGGGCAACGACTCCGCTGCAGAGCGCACTTTGGGCGGCTCCTCTATCGGTGACACAAAAGCAGTCAAGGTAGAGCTGGCTATGTATAACGAATCTGCTGCAGAGATCGATCCTACACACGAAAACAACGCAACACGCGCCGAAGCAAAGAGCCTGATTTCTTTCTTCGCAATGGACAACGACTCCGCGGCTGAAACCAACCGCTAATTCTGTCGCCGAGGATTTACGCCTCCGAATTCGGGTCTCGCCAACAGGCGAGGCCCGTTTTTCTTTTCAGACCCTACTTCTGATAATAGTCCCGATACCATTCAACGAAGGATGCGACGCCTTCAGGAACGGATGTTTCGGGCGTGTAGCCGGTTAGGGATTTTAGCAAATCCGCTTGCGCCCAGGTCGCGGGCACATCACCGGGCTGCATATCCATGAAGTTCTTTTTCGCCTCGATGCCCAGAGACGCCTCAATGGCCTTGATGAAATCAAGAAGCTTTACCGGCTCGCCATTGCCGATATTGACCACCCGGTAGGGGGCAACCGCCGACAGACTGTCCCCGTCTGCGATATCTTCTGCAACTGCAGGCCTCACAGGGGCGGTATCGATCAGCAACCTGATACCTTGGACCAGATCATCGATATAGGTGAAATCCCGGCTCATGTCGCCGTGGTTATAAACGTCGATTTCGTCGCCTTGAAGAATTGCCTTAGTGAACTTGAACAAGGCCATATCCGGGCGACCCCAGGGGCCATAAACGGTAAAAAACCGAAACATTGTGGTCGGCAGGTCAAACAAATGCGCATAAGAATGCGCCATCGCCTCGTTGGCTTTTTTGGTTGCCGCATAAAAGCTCATCTGATGGTCGGCTTTTTGCGTTTCCGCATAGGGCATCACAGTGTTCGCGCCGTAAGCCGATGAGGTTGAGGCCAGTAACATATGTTCGGGCGGGTGTGCGCGTGCAGCTTCAAGAATGTTAAAGGTGCCCACAAGGTTGGCATCAAGATAGGCGCGTGGGTTTTCAATGGACCAGCGCACACCGGCCTGTGCGGCGAGCCCCACAACAATGTCAGGCTTATGAGCTGCGAACAGGTCCATAACAACGCCATCGGTTTCCAAAAGACCTTCGGCGGGGATGAAGCCTGCGTTCTGGCTCAGCATTTGGTGGCGGCGTTCTTTCAGGCGGACATCATAGTAATCCGTCATCCCGTCCAGGCCGATCACCTTGAAGCCATCCGCCAACAGGCGCGCGCAGAGGTGATAGCCGATAAAGCCCGCTGAGCCTGTGACCAAAGCTGTCCTGTTTTCACCCATTCGTTACGGTCCTTTCATAGGTTCCTGTGACAATTAGGTGAAAGACCGCCTGTGCGCAAAGTCTAAGCATGGGTTTCTCTTGCAAATTTGTCATTCCTGACCAACATCGGGGCCAGACATTCACGGTGTAGGTCCGTTCATGCGATTGCTGCCAACGTTTCTTGCGAAGAAAGCTCCAAAGGAAAGCGCGTCTGCGCCGCCTGTGGCTGACGGTCCGCCGATGCCAGAGCAAACCACCTTCGTGATCGGCGACCTGCACGGAAGAAGCGACCTGCTGGAGCGGATCTTGGAAAAGATTGATGCGGCAATCGGGGCGGCGATGGTGGCCGATCCAAGACTGGTCTTTGTGGGGGACGTGATTGACCGCGGGCCCGACAGCCAGCAAGTTTTGCGCCGCTTGTACGAATTGACGACGGAATTTCCGGAAAATGTCAGCTGCTTGTTGGGCAATCATGAACAGATGTTGCTGGATTTTCTGGATGCCCCTCGGGCGCGGCAATCGCGCTGGCTGCGCAATGGCGGGGCAGAAACGATGGCCAGCTTTGATCTGGAAATACCCAAAGATCCGGGCATGGTCGATGAGGCTGAAAGCTTGGCTGGGGCGCTGAAAAAGGCGCTTGGTTCGGAACTGGAAGACTGGTTGCGCGAGCTGCCGGTACAAATCGTCAGTGGCAACCTGCATGTGGTCCACGCCGCGATTGATCCCGGCCGCAAGATCGATGATCAATCCGCGCGGGTTTTGGTTTGGGGGCACCCTGAGTTTTTGACCCGGGACCGTCGCGACGGGCTTTGGGTCGCCCATGGTCACACCGTGATGGACGCGCCGATCTACGCAAAGGGCCGCATTTCAATCGATACTGGCGCATGGACAACCGGGACACTCAGCTGCGCGATGATAACCCCGGACGGGGACGTTGATTTTCTGACTGCGGATTAGCCGCGCCAAAGGGACGAAAACCGTGCCAGCCGGTTTTGCAGCCGTGCCAAAACCCAAAGCTTTCGAGACGGTGCAGGAATGCCACCCATTGCCAGCCTGTGCAGGGCAACTTCAGGCGGACAGGGCAGGGACGTCACCGGATCAAAGTATCTCGGATAGTCGATCAAAGCGGCATGGGTCAGCTGGTCAAGGCTGGGTCGCGCCCGTCTTCTGCTCGGGGGACCCGCGCGGTCATCTGTCAGACCCCATCCGGCATAGAACGGATTGCCGTAGCATGTCACCGGAACCTCCCGCAGCAGGGCTTCGAACCCCAAAAGGGACGTGTTCGTGCAGACCCTTGTCACGTTTTCCAATAGCGCAATCGGATCACTTACGGGCGCGATTGTGTCATAGAGCGTATCAGGCACTGATGCGCTGGCACGCAGGCCCGCCTCAACATCCGGGTGGGGTTTGTAGATCAGATGCGCATCGGGGAAATCTGCGCGGACGGCCTGACAAAGCTCTGCATTTGTTTGAAACAGTGGTGCACCTTTCACGATGGAGGCGTCGTCCTCCACCTGGCCCACGACTAGGATCGCGTTTGGTTCGTCGATCCGCGCGCTATCTGCGTCAGGATTGTACTTGCTGACACCTGTGCGGATGATCTCCTTTCTCAAGGCGCGCGCCCGCGCAACACTTGCATCAGACAAATCCAAGCTGTCGCTGATCATCTGCTCCAACCGGCTTGGCTGGCTCGAGTCATAATAGATGCCGAGATCATCCATCACCAAGGATAAGGGCGGTATCAGCTGTGCGCCCAACCCTTGGGACCGCAGGAACCCGTCTTCAATGCGCAAGGCTGGAAAGTCATAGGGCTTGCTGCCCCAGACCAGTGTTTTCGTGCCGGGTTTCGGACTGTCAGAGAAGACCAGCGGATGTACGCGACCGAAGAAATCCTGCAAGTGTTTGCGCTTCCAAGGCTTCATCGACAGTGCGGTGTATCCCCGTTGATCTTCTCGCTGTGGTCGGGTCTGGGCTTCCAGGATGGCAAGCACATCTTCCAGCGCACAGCTTTCGTCGCGGTAGGGATCATACCATCTCGGGTAGGTCATCATCGCGCCTGCAAATAGCTGGGTGCGGGTCAGTTTCCTTTGGCGGCGATCGATCGGCTGGCGGTCATCGGTCAAACCCCAACCGGCATAGAAAGGCTGGCCGAAGACGACTGGTTTATGACCTGCGATGATCGCTTCGAACCCCATGCCGGAGCTGACGGTATAGACGGCGATTGCCCCCTCCAGCAGTGCGTAGGGGGATATCGGATCGCTCAGCAGACTGATCTGATCGGTGGTGTGATCTTGCGAAAAATACCCCTCGCGATGGCCTGCGACCGTATCAGGGTGGGTTTTAATGATAATCTGCGCGCCGCGATGTTCTTCCTGCGCAAAAACCAGCATTTCGCGAAACGTGCCGACAGAGCCGCCGCCATGCACAACAGAGGCATCATCGCGGGTCTGATCAATCACCAAGACGTAGCCCGGTGGGGGTGGGGCAAGTGCGGCGTCATGGGTGTTGTATTTGGTGATATGGTGATCTTTGACGCGCGCCATCGCGGCCTTGGCGCGGTTCAAGAATGCGGTGTCGTCGAACGGCTCACTGGCCAGCAACTCCTCAAGATCAGACGGGCCGGAGCTGTCGAAATGCGGACGTTGGCGATCCAGGCACAGCCCCAACGGGGCGGTCCCTTCGCGCCCGAGGCCCACGGACCGCAGAAAGGCGTCTTCGACATAAAGCGGCGTGGCCCCCGTGATCTCGCTTACCTTTTCGCCGCGATGGGAGGTTGGGCTTTTGCCCCAGACAGCGACCAGATCATCTTTGTCCGGTTTGCCCAATTGCAAATCAAACCCTGCCAGATTTAGGATGCGCCGCACGGTTTTCTGCTGGAAAAAACCGCCGTTAAAGTAAAAAAGCCGCCGGCGTTTTGCAGCGCCGGCGGCTTGTGTTTCTAGATCTGTTGGGCTCATTGCACCGCTTAGTTCGATCCTGCCGCAGACGCGATGGCGTTGGCGGATGCAAGCGATCCTGTCAAAGCAGAGATCGTTTTGTTCCAGGTCACGAATGGTGCTTCTGTCACGTAGATCGTGTCTTTATCGCGGATGATGAAATCACGCGCATCGAACATGCCGGTTGGTTCCGTCAGGTCCAGCACATAGGCCATGCGCTGTTCGCCATGCAGGTCAGAGCGTTGCAGAACATCATTTGCAATATTGGAGGACTCTGTGCGGAAGACAAACACACCGGTCGGATCGGCGAGGTTTGAGTTCAGACCGCCAACTTGAGCAATCGCCTCAATGGCTGAGATGGTTTGCGTTTGGAAGGCCACACGCGCCTGGCCGCCCGTTGCGCCCAGCACTGTGAAGGAGCGTTCGTCCTCTTCAACCAGAATGCGGTCCCCACCACGCAGGGCAATGTCAAAGCTGGGATGGGTGAACAGATCTTCGAACCAGACTTTCGATGTCATATTGCCACGGATCACCGATACTTGTGCAATCTCGGGCTCAATCGCGACACCGCCAGCCGCAGCCAGCATATTGGACAGGGTCCGGGTTGGACGTTCGATTGGATAGACACCTTGCGCGCTGACGGCACCTACAAGCGACACAGTCGATCCGTTGCCTGCAAGACGACGCACGATGACCTGCGGATCAGGTGTTTGCGAGTCGAGCTTCGATGTAATGATCTGGCGCAGCGCTTCGGGTGTGTTGCCCGCGGCGCGGATTCGGCCCGCATAAGGGACAAAAATCATCCCGGCGCTGTCAACTTGAACCTCGTCAAGGTTGCTGGTGCCGGTTTCAGCACTGGCCAGCAAACCGTCATCAACGTTTTCCCAGATTGTCAGACCCAGCGTGTCACCGGGCTTGATCACATCGGCCACGGACAGGCCTGCGTTCAAGAATTCCTGACTGAAGCCCAAAGCTGGTTGTGCCGACGTTGCGCGCGTGACGCGGTTGTCGACGGATACGATGTAGGCGTCGCCGTTTTTCTGGACGGAGCCGTTGAAAATCTCTTGCTTGCCCGGTCCTGAACGGGGCAGGCCGCAGGAAGCAACGATTGTTGCAACCAACAAAAAGGTCGCGCCGCGCGCACCTTTCTTTCCCAATAATGTCACCTTGTGGGCTCCTCGTGCCTGAAACTGCCTCAGTTTTTTTCTGCTTTTATTTTTATATTTTGTGGGAGGTTATCAGGGTTTGCCTGAAAATCTAGTCCTTGGCGCTGTGAACCAGACGCAACTGTTGCTGTGGCGTCGCAGTGCCCTTGCGCGCTGAGCTGTTTGTCGCCAACCGGTCGTAGCGGTCCAGCGGATCAAGCATCACATCCACGATTTTGCGGGCAAGATAGTTTCGACCACCCCGCGCATAATACCCGCCGCGCAGCTGCGAGGTCTCGTGAAGATAGGATCGAAATGTCCGGTATGCGTCCATATTGGGGGGCTGCGGATTTGCAAAAAACGCCTCGATCGGTTGTTCAGACACCAATTCCGGTTTGCTGTAGACGGCACGTCCAAAAGCTTTAACGGGCAGACCACGCCAAAGTGCCTGCTGTGCAGCGGTGGAATTTATCGTCACAGCGCTTGAGGCTGTATCCAGAAGTGCCGCCAACTTGCCGCCGCGCACCAGATGCACGCGATCTTCGATCCCGTAGGTCTTGGCAAGTTTGCGCAGATTCCGCTTCAAGGGCACGCGGTCGTCTTCCAGCGGATGGGCTTTGAACACCAGATGATGGTGGGCAGGGGCACCGGTTGCAAACCCGTCCATCACTTCCGCGATAAACTGCGCATTGCTGTCAAAACCGGAATGCTCAAGAACGCTGGCATCATGGGCCAGCTGCAAAAGCGCGAGGTGATATGGATAACCACTTTGACGAATGCGAAACGTCGCAATTGTGCGTTCTAAAGATATGTAAGGAAACAGCGTCAACCGTTTGAGATATAGAAGAAATTCCCGAACGACCGTGAGACCTCTATGAGGTTTGTATTTCGGGTAGCGGCCCCGACCTGCAAAGACGAAGAAGTGATAGAGCGCGCCGTAGAAGACATGGTGTTTTATGTCCCCCCAATGGGCCGGGGCATCGGGCAAATCCGTGGGTTGGCCTTGCAGGGCCATTGCCATCTGCGCAATGTCCATATTCATCAAGCGCGAAAATCCGTTGGCCCCGTGGCGTTCGTAACTGACCCAATACGGACGCAGATACCCTTCCTCAAACACGTGAAGCGTAACGCCTTTTTCAGTCGCTATTTCAATCGCTTCTGCGTGTATCTTGCGAGCATCACCATAGAGAACCAGATCGGTTACGCCTCGGTCACGCAGGAGCGCGCGGAAGAGGTCTGGCCACTGGTCAGCGCTTGCGCGAAATGGGATGAAATTTGACCTCTTTGGCCAAAACATGCTGTCGCCCGCGTTAAAGCCGACGCGCACCGTCTTGCAGCCAGACTTCTGTAAATGCTTGGACAGGCGGTAAAAGAACGGCCCATGTGGCCCTTGCAGGAACAAAAACTTGCGATCTGAAAGCTCTGTCTGCACGGTTTGCCTTTGCTTTGCCTGTTTGGGACCGGTTTACTCTTCCATCATCATAGTGACCAAAGCGTTAAGATCCTCCAAGGGGAAAGTTGAGGGGGGTTGCACAACTTGCCCTTAGGGGCGCGCCGGGCTAGGTCTGATCCTGACGGCAAAGCGGCAAAAGGGTAGTCGAATGTTCACGGGCATCATCACGGATATTGGCGAGGTTCTGGAGCTTGAGCAGCGTGGCGATCTGCGTGCGCGGATCGGTTGCCGTTATACGCCAGCCAGCATCGATATCGGGGCGTCGATTGCATGCAACGGTGTCTGCCTGACAGCGATTGCGACCGGGGACACGCCGCAAAACTGGTTCGACGTAGAAATCTCTGCCGAAAGCGTGTCGAAGACCAATATCGGCGACTGGGTGGTTGGATCGGCAATCAATCTGGAACGTGCGTTGAAAGTCGGGGACGAGCTTGGCGGTCATATCGTTTCGGGACATGTGGATGGCGTGGCCGAAGTCACTGACATCACGGACGAGGGCGACAGCACCCGCGTGACGTTTTCAGCACCCTCTGAGCTTGCAAAATTCATCGCCCCGAAAGGGTCTGTGGCATTGAATGGAACGTCGTTGACCGTGAACGAGGTCGCAGGCGCGACATTCGGGGTCAATTTCATCCCCCACACCAAGGTTGCGACAAATTGGGGTCAGGTGAACAAAGGGGATCGGATCAATTTGGAAATCGACACGCTTGCGCGCTATGTCGCCCGACTGAATGAGTATGCGGGATGAGCGCGCGGCCCGCTGGACCCGGTCACAACAATGGCCCCACTATGGAAGCGGGCTTCGCCTTCCGCAAATTTTCCTGGAGGAAAGCCCGCAAGGACCTGCTGCCGACCCTACCGATAGAGGTTTTAAAAACCCGCGTTCGTCGCGCGGCAGAGTTGGGGCTTCCTTATAAAACCTATGCGTCCGTCCGCGCGTCAACAGGCCGGGACGTGGTTGGCTTTTTGTTTTCAAACAATGCGCTACGCGTCATAGCTAAACACGATATGATACCGCGAGAGCGCGCTGAAAAGCTGCGCCAACTGAACGATACCCATCTTGCGGCCCTGGTCCATATGCCGTTGAGCGCGGCTGATTTGGCCCGCATTGCGCAAGATGCGCAGATCAATTTGGACACAAGCCAAGCGCCGCATTTCACCGCGCGCTGGTCCGAAATCCGCACCCTTGCACGCAAGCCGATCCGTGCGGCCGGATTGCCGCTGGACGGGGTGCTGGTTGTTGGCGATCAGACGCTGGAGCGGGACTGGTCGGAGGCTGGAAAACTCGCAGGGTACCTGCCAGCAGACCTTTATTTTGCACCGCTTTGATCAATTCGACGTCGCGGTGCTCTTTTCAATCGGGGCGCGCTGGTCTATCTGCCTTTCGACACAAGTAAGGGCCTCGCCATGACGGAAGTTGACTATTCGGACGCGATCTCCTCGGTAGAGGAAATTATCGATGACGCGCGCAATGGCCGGATGTTTATTCTGATCGACCATGAAGATCGCGAAAACGAAGGCGATCTGGTGATCCCCGCGCAAATGGCAACGCCGGAAGCGATCAATTTCATGGCAACGCACGGACGGGGTCTGATCTGCCTGACCCTCCCAGGAGACCGCATTGACGCATTGGGCCTGCCTTTGATGGCGTCTTACAACTCCTCGCGGCATGAAACAGCGTTTACGATCTCCATTGAGGCGCGCGAGGGCGTGACCACAGGGATCTCTGCCCATGATCGCGCCCGCACCGTAGCGGTGGCGATTGACCAATCGAAGACAAGTGCGGATATTGCGACACCGGGGCATATTTTCCCGCTACGGGCGCGAGAAGGCGGGGTGCTGGTGCGCGCAGGCCATACTGAGGCCGCGGTTGATGTTGCGCGTCTTGCGGGTCTGAACCCATCTGGTGTGATTTGCGAGATCATGAACGAAGACGGCACCATGTCGCGCCTGCCGGACCTTGTTGCCTTTGCGCAGCGCCATAACCTGAAGATCGGCACGATATCCGACCTGATCGGATATCGCCGCAGGAATGACAACCTCGTCCGCCAAAGCGTTGAAAAAGAAGTCACTTCTACGTTTGGTGGTGACTGGATGATGCGCGTCTATACCGACGAGACACATGGTGATGAGCATATCGTTCTGACCAAGGGCGATCTGACCTCTGGCGGTCCGGTTCTGACCCGGATGCATGCGCTGAACCCGCTGGAGGATGTGTTGGGTATCGGCGATGGTCCCACCGGAGAGCTTGCGGATGCCATGCGCGAAATTGGCCGCGAAGGCCGTGGGATCGTTGTCTTGCTGCGCGACACAACGATGAAGCTGGTTATGAAGGACGAAGCCTCACCGCAAACGCTGCGCCAATACGGGCTGGGGGCGCAAATCTTAGCAGCTTTGGGCTTGAGTGAATTGGAATTGTTGACAAATTCCCCGTCACCCAAGGTCGTTGGTCTGGAGGCTTACGGCCTGTCAATCACCGGCACGCGCCCGATCGTGCAAAGCAAAGGATAGCCCGATGGCTGGATCTGAGACCCACTATATCATGGACACGCCCAGTTTTTCCGACCCGGTGAAGCTGCTGATTGTCGTGTCGCCATACTACAAAGATATCGCTGACAACCTGGTTGCTGGTGCGAAAGCAGAGGCCGAAGCTGCAGGGGCGGAGGTCGAGGTCATCGAAGTGCCCGGCGCGCTGGAAATTCCGTCCGCGATCCGGATTGCGCATCGGCAGGCCAACTTTGATGGGTATGTCGCTTTGGGCTGCATCATTCGGGGTGAGACCACGCATTACGATACGGTGTGCAATGACAGCTCCCGTGGGTTGATGCTGATGGGTCTGCAAGGGGCCAATATCGGCAACGGCATCCTGACAGTGGAAAATCGCAAACAAGCCGAAGTTCGCGCTGATCCAAAGGACCAGAACAAAGGTGGTGGGGCTGCGGCTGCGGCCTTGCATCTGATTGCGTTGGAGCGCAAATACGGGGCTCCGAAATCCGGCATCGGCTTCAAGCCGCGTGGGCTGGATGATGACGATGGAAGTTTTCAAATCGCATGACCCTATCTGGCAATCAAAAGCGCCAAATGAAATCTGCCGCGCGGCTTTATGCTGTGCAGGCGTTGTTTCAGATGGAGCACTCCGACCAATCCATTGACGCCGTGCGGGCTGAGTTTGAAGACCACCGGTTCGGTGCCGTCTATGAGGGCGAAGAAATGGCCGAAGGCGACGTGGACACGTTCCGCGCGCTTCTGGAAGGGGCCGTTGAGAGCCAGGTAGAGATTGACCGTTTGACCGACGCCGCCCTGGTCGAGAAATGGCCCCTGGGCCGCATCGACCCGACATTGCGCGCCTTGTTTCGCGCAGCAGGGGCTGAACTTCTGGCCAAATCTACGCCCCCGAAAGTCGTGATCGTCGAATTCGTCGATGTCGCCAAAGCTTTCTTCCCGGAAGGCAAAGAAAGCAAGTTCGTTAACGCCGTGCTCGATCACATGGCGCGCGCTGCGTTGCCGGAGAAGTTTTGAAGCTTTCTTTGATTTGAAGTGTGATACTGGCGAATGGTGGTTTCCAGCTCTGAACGGGTCGGCACGAAAAGCCTATAATGACAGTCGCCATCTTTGGTTGATGAAACGGGCTTTCAAACACCCCAAATGCTGAAAACGGATTTGATTTCACACGTGGTCGCCGTATCTAGTCTGGTCAACGCAATTAAGAGGTCGCGAGGTCAAATTGGGTTTTGTCACCGCAATTTAACACCATGAATTTAATACCATGAACAAGTCTTTTCGCACGCATCTTGCATCGCTGACTTTGACCAAGATGGCGGACGGATTGATTGATCCAAAACTGGTCCTCGCTTGGTTGCTAAACGCCATCGGATCGCCGGGATATCTCATTGGCATGCTGGTGCCGGTGCGCGAGTCTGGCGCGCTGCTTCCACAACTCATGCTCGCACGCCTGATTCAGAGAAACGAAATTCGAAAGTATTTCTGGACCGCAGGGGCAGCGTTGCAGGGAATTGCTGCATTGGGCATGGCCATCGCGGCAATTGCTTTGCCTGGGGCGATCGCCGGATGGACGATCCTGGTCCTGCTGGCGGTTCTTGCGATTGCGCGCTCTGCGTGTTCAGCAAGCTACAAGGACGTGTTGGCACGAACCGTCGAAAAAGGAAAACGTGGCAAAGTGTCCGGAAGTGCAGGTACATTGGCATCCGTTGCCGTATTGGCGTTTGCAATCTTGCTCAGCACGGGCATTCTGCCTCGTGAGCCTCTGGCAATTTCTGGCGTGATCGCGGTCGCTGGATTTCTCTGGATTTTGGCAGCGCTTGTCTTTTCGCGACTGGACGAGCACAAAGATGATCGGGCGGCTGATGTTGATGTCTCGCTGTCTGCGCTTCTCGACCCGCTGCAGGAAGATGAAGAATTTCGCAACTACGTTGCAACGCGCGCGCTTCTTATCTCAACAGCTTTGGCACCACCTTTTCTGGTTATGCTGAGCAGCGGGGATGGCGGGCTTGGCAATCTTGGATTGCTCGTTCTCGCCTCATCGGTTGCGTCAATCGTTTCCTCGTTTTTCTGGGGCGCGCTCTCTGACTGGTCCAGTCGGAAAACGCTGATGTTGGCGGGCGCTGCTTCTGGCCTAACCTTGTCGGCTGCGGCGATAAGCGGGTTCCTCAGTTTGAACGATCAAACAGGCTTTCTGTTCGCGGGATTTCTTTTTGTGTCGCAGATTGCTTATCAAGGCGCGCGTGCAGGGCGTAAAACGCATCTGACAGACATGGACAGCGACGGACGCAAATCTGTCTACACGGCTCTTTCAAACACGCTGATCGGGGCGCTTCTGGTGCTGGGTGGGCTTTTCGGACTGGTCGCCAACATGGCGGGTCCAGAAAGTGTTCTTGCCATACTGGCTGGCTTCAGTCTGTCAGCGATACTCTCGGCGTATCGACTGTCTGAAGTGCAACAAGAACAGAGTTAAAGCAGCGCTTGATAGCCCTATGAAGCCAGCGGTAGGACCGGGATCGAAATGGACGTGTTAACTACAGCACAGGGGCAAACATCGCAGGGTTCAGAAAAGTTGCAGACGCTGTACTGTCGCAAGGCGTAGGGTGAACCTGAATTGTCCCTCTTGCCGAGTATGGAAAGGCTCCGTTGATGAAAGCATCTGATCTATTTGTTCGCTGTCTTGAAGAAGAGGGCGTGACCAGAATTTATGGCGTGCCGGGTGAAGAAAATGCCGACTTGATGATGTCGCTCGAAAACTCTTCCATCGAATTTGTTCTCACGCGCCACGAACAAGGCGCGGCCTTCATGGCAGAGGTCTATGGACGTTTGACAGGCTCTGTCGGTGTTTGTCTTGGCACGCTCGGCCCAGGGGCCACAAATCTGATCACGGGTGTCGCAGACGGCAACATGGACCGCGCGCCGATGCTTGTTATTACGGGCCAGGGCGCTTTGACCCGCCAGCACAAGGAAAGCCATCAGATCATGAACGTGGTCGAGATGTATCGCCCTGTCACGAAATGGTCCTGCGCGGTTAATCACGCAGATAATATTCCCGAAATTGTTCACAAAGCGATCAAGTTGGCTGTCATGGAAAAACCCGGCGCGTGCCATATCGAGTTGCCGGAGGATATTGCCGGAACTCAGACAGATGCGGCACCGATGCGCGCCATGCGTGCCCGTCGCCCTGTACCCGACAGCAAAGTAATTGACGATGCTTGGGATCGTCTCAAATCCGCCAAAAGCCCACTTATCATTGCTGGAAATGGGGCAATCCGCACACGCGCGAGCGCAGAGCTTCGTCGCTTCTGCGACGCGACCGGCATCGGTGCTTTGATGACCTTCATGGCCAAAGGTGCATTGGATCTTGATGATCCACGCTGCCTGTTCACCGTCGGTCTGGGGCAACGGGACTATCCGCAATTGGCCATCGACGCCGCCGATCTGGTGATCACAATTGGATACGATCCCGTCGAATATGGCCCCGAAAAGTGGAATGCCAAATGTGATCTCGATATTGTTCATATGGATTTTCTTCCCGCTGAAAGTGATGCGCATTACCAGCCGCAGATCGAGGTGGTCGGGGATCTTGCACATGGCCTCGCGATGTTAAATGAGCGCGTTGCGAGAGATGGGTCGCCAGACTACGATTTGACGGCCCAAGCGAAGCTGCGCAAAAAAATGCAATCCGAGTTTGCGAAACACGCGGACGACACCACAAAGGGCTATATCCGTCCTCAGAAAGCGCTGGCGGATGTACGCGCGGTTCTCGGGCCCGACGATATTCTGTTGTCTGGCGTCGGTGCGCATAAGATGTGGGTGGCGCGACATTATCAATGTCACAATCCGGGGACTTGCCTGATATCGAACGGTTTCTGTTCGATGGGGATGCCGCTCCCGGGTGCGATCGCAGCCAAATATGCCTGCCCTGATGCGCGGGTTCTCGGAGTTGTTGGGGATGCCGATGTGATGATGAATATTCAAGAGATGGAAACGGCAAGTCGCCTTGGCTCGGATATCACCATGTTGGTTTAGGAGGATTTTGAATACGGCCTGATCGCATGGAAGCAAGAGCAGGAGTTTGGATCTCATACTGACCTATCATTTAACAACCCGGAATGGATCGGGTTGTGTAACGCCATGGGCTGGAAGGGCATCCGATGCGACAATGCAGAGGACCTGCAATCTGCCCTCACGGAGGCGTTGGACCACCAAGGGCCGTCGATGGTCGTCATCCCAATCGACTACCGAGAGAATATGGCCCTGACAGAGCGTTTGGGCAAGATTGATGAGACTTTCTAACAGGCCCAGCATTGTTTCGCACCGAAGACGACCTCGGAGCATGAACAATTGTAATGGGGAGGGCACGATATCATCCCCGACTGACGGCTTGTCCTGATGATATTGACCCGTTCTACTCAGTGACTCTGCCGATGCGAGGCATCCGTACTTGCAACAGATCGGTCCGGTACACTGCATAGACGGCAGCGGCGGCTCCTGCCAAATTTGCAACGGCCGCAGCGCCGACAATGCCAAAATACCCGAAGACCGAAACGCCGATCCAAGCCAGCGGCAAATAGACGACGAAAATGCGCCCCAAACTGAGCGACATCGACCACAGAGCTTTGTCGCGCGCGTTCATAGCTGCGTTGGCAATCACAACAAAGCCGTAGCCAAACATGGTCAGTCCGACCAGTCGCAGATATTGGGCCGCGTATGTGAGATCCTCCTCACCCGCGGCAAGCAGTCCAGCAATAGGCATGGCGAACAGCAGCAACGCAAGTCCGACTATGGTGCCGTACGCCACAGAAACGCCAAAGGCCCAAGCTGTTGCGGACCTTGCGCGCCCGGTTTCCTTCGCGCCCCAGTTCTGACCCACGACAGGCCCGATACCAGCCGAGAGCGCCATGAGTGGTACCAGAATAATTGACTGAACCCGGCCAGCTGCCCCGAACCCCGCGACCGCTGCATCGCCGACGGTGGCAACCGCTGCGGTCACCAAAGCCATTCCGGCCGGGTTGATCGCATTCGACATCGATGCTGGAAGGCCCACGGACAGAATTTTGCTTGTGCTCTTGTAAGCCCCGCTCAGGATATTGCCGCAAAATCCCAAAAGGCCACGCCGCCAAGCGATCCAGAGCGCGGCAAACATCGCAACGACGCGACCAACCAAAGTGGACAATGCGGCACCTGCCGTGCCCATTTCGGGCACAGGCCCCCACCCAAATATGAACAAAGGATTCAAGGCGATCCCGAAAAACGCAGCAAAGACCATAATGGCGGGCGCGGTTTTGCCATCGCCATGAGCGCGAAAGACAGAATTGGCAATCATCATGACGACAAGAAAAGGAAAGGACAGCGCCCACAAAGGCATGTAGGCGGCGATTTCAATGGCGACCTTATCGCTTGCCCCAAGGCTGGAAAACAGCGGCGGGTAAAACAGATATATTGCGATCGCGATGACGCTAGCTAACAGCGCGCCCAGTCCGATGGCGTGAATGCCCAGGCGCCGGGTGTCTTCGTCGGATTTCCCTGCGCCGACATATTGCGATATCGCCGCGTTTGCGCCAGCGCTTAGCCCGATAGACAGGGAGGTGATTGCCGTGATGACGGGGTAAATAAAGCCCACTGCCGCCAATGCCGCACCGCTGACCTTCCCAAGAAAATATGCATCCGCAAGGCCAACCGCAATAACTGAAAAGATACCCAAACTCATGGGCGCGGACATGGCGGCCAAAGCCTTCCATACGGGTCCTGTTGTCAGGTCCCTTTTGTTGCTCGAGCTCAAAATATTGTTCCTTGGTCAGTTTTTGCTGCGTGCGGGCAGTGACAAGAGCAGCCCCATAAGCCGTTGCTCAGCCGCAAACAGCCCAGCTTTCTTCACGGGTTGAATGGGTGCGAATTCCTGGCCAGCAAGGTCGATCACAGCAGGATGGATGTAGCTGTTTCGCGCCACGGTTGGCGTGTTGTGCAACCGGGTCGCAGCGGCCTGCGCCATGTCTTTGATGGTGACGTTGCCACCCTCCGCGCAGGAAAATGCGGCCAGAGTGCCTGCCCACGTGCGGAACGATTTTGCCGTCACGTTTGTATCGCCCGCAGCATCTGCCAGGTACGCATTCAGGGCCTGTGACGACAATTTTTGCGGCATGCCATCTGCATCAGTCCAAGTCAGCAACGTGGCACCGGGCAGATCGTTAATGACATGCAACAGCTTTTGCAGTTTCTGGTCGGTGATCAGTTTTCTAACCTTCTTGCCGCCTTTGGCTTCGAAATTTAGGGCAATCTCGTCGTCACCCAATGACAAGTGTTTGCTGCGCAAGGTCAATGCGCCGTAGGTTCCGTTTTGGCGGGTATATTCCGGGTGGCCAACGCGCAGGGCAGTTCGATCAATAATTTTTACGGCCGCTGCAAGTGCGAATTCGGTGTCTCCGGGTTCCATCTCCAGGTCGCGCTCAACACGCCGTCTTATGGTCGGCAGGACGTCCCCGAACGTCGCCAATTCGTCGAACTTGGTGTTTGAGCGCGCCTCTGACCACTCAGGATGGTATCGATACTGTTTACGTCGGCGCGCGTCTCGCCCTGTTGCCTGCAGATGCCCGTTGGCCTTGCTACAAATCCAGACGTCTTCATAGGCCGGGGGGACTGCGAGCGCTTCAATCCTCTTGCGCTCTGGACCGCGCGCAATCGTTGTTCCGTCGGGGGCGATATAGGTGAAACCACGGCCGCGTCGGCTGCGTGTGATCCCAGGGTCTTGGTCCGTCACATATACCAAACTGCCGTTCATTTTTTCTCAATTTCCGAGGCAAGCTTGAGCACCGCGTCGCCGTCATCCTGTTTAATATAGACAGCGGGGTCTTCCTTGGTCCCGTTGCGGGTGACTTCTGTTCCTTTGATCATTCGGGTCGTTTTTTCAGGAAATACAGATTGAATGACCCCTGTCGCATGACCGTTGCCCCAAGCCCATTTGACTTCGTCGCCTTCTTTGAACTGCATAATTTGCTCCGATCCCGTTTGCGCACGGGATTGAAACTCTTGAGAATGCGAAATGTTCCATGCGCACCAAAAGGCCAACCTGACCGCGCGCGGGATTGTTTGCTGACGATTTGGTGGCGCGCACCCAAGAGAGCTGCCAACGGAGCGTACCGGGGGGCCAGGTTTCTTAGCGCAATCTCAAACTGTTCAATGGTTGTGGTGCGCACTGTCAGCGTCTGGGCCGTTCCAACAACGACACAAAAAAATTCTGTTGAGCTACTTTGTTTAGGGCGTTTGGGACAACCAGTATGCTGGGGTGTGTTGCGTGGTCAAACAATCAGGACCGCTCGCGCGATTGAATGCTGCCTCAGCAATTGGGGCATGTACAAACGCCCGCTTCGTCCCGCATATCGGTCATCTGAGCTCGCATTGCTGCTACCGCAGCGCCACAAGTCTGCTTTGAGCTCAAAGCAGCCATTTCCGTATTAGACATCCGCACTCGAATTCAGCAGCTCTGGATCATGACAATTAAGCTCTATTAGCCAGCTACCGCAATATGTTGTGTCACGGTGTTTCCAAACATCTCCGCCAAATAAACTCGCGGTCGTAAAGCCATCAAAAGACGGCTCTTTTCTGCTCGCCATTTGTAAAATTCTCTCACGAAAGTCGCTATCATGTTCAACAATCGGCGTCAGATACGTGTTAATGGTCAACTCTTTGATATCGACGTCAGCTAAGCAATTTGCTTCTAAGTCAAGGGTATAAGCGAGAGTTGCAAGTTGGTTTGACAATGAGCCCTCAGCAATCTCGACCGTTCCACTGATCTGCCGTCCGTTCGCGTCTTGATCAAGCAAATGTAAAAAGACGTATGTTTCTGCTGGCAGTTCATGAACAATACGATTGCGAACTCGGAATAAATCTAAGAGAGACATCGCGAGAATCTACGAGGATAGATGGCCATTCGTCAACGGCGCTTTTGTCGGCAGTGAGGCGTTCACTCAAAGAAAGTGAACGGCGGCTTTGTCCCGCAAACCCGCCACTCAAACTACGCCTCCATCGCCTCCAATTCGTCGATCATGCCGGAGATCATGCTCAGGCCCTTGTCCCAGAATTTCGGGTCTGAGGCGTCCAGGCCGAAGGGGGCAAGCAGTTCGGAATGGTGTTTGGAGCCGCCGGCTTTGAGCATTTCGAAATACTTGTCCTGGAAATCGTCGCCGCCTTCCTCGTAGACCGCATAAAGCGCATTCACGAGGCCGTCGCCGAACGCGTAGGCGTAGACATAGAAGGGCGAGTGGACGAAATGCGGGATGTAGGACCAGAAGGTCTCGTAGCCATCCATGAACTGGAACGCAGGGCCGAGACTCTCGCCTTGGACGCTCATCCAAAGGGCATTGATTTCGTCCGGGGTCAGTTCGCCTTTTTGGCGGGCGTCATGCAGTTTGCACTCAAAATCATAAAACGCGATTTGGCGCACGACGGTGTTGATCATGTCCTCGACCTTGCCCGCCAGCATCACTTTTCGCTGCGCTTGTGTTTGGGCACCTTCCAGCATTTTGCGGAAAGTCAGCATTTCGCCGAACACACTGGCGGTTTCGGCGAGCGTCAGGGGGGTTGAGCTGAGAAGCTCCCCCTGACCGGCGGCCAGCACCTGATGCACGCCATGGCCAAGCTCATGGGCCAGAGTCATCACATCGCGTGGTTTGCCCAAATAGTTGAGCATCACGTAAGGGTGGACTTCGGTAACGGTCGGATGCGCAAATGCACCCGGTGCCTTGCCGGGCTTCACGCCCGCATCGATCCAGCCGCGGTTGAAAAACGGCTCCGCGATTGCGGCCATTTCAGGGGCGAAATCGGAATAGGCTTCCAGCACGGTGGCTTTTGCCTGCTCCCATCCTACCAATGTCGGGTCTTCCATCGGCAAAGGCGCGTTACGGTCCCAGACCTCCATCACGTCCAGGCCCAGCCATTTTCGCTTCAGCTCGTAATAGCGGTGCGACAGCTTTGGGTAGGCGGCGACAACCGCATTGCGCAGGGCCTCGACCACTTCGGGTTCAACATGGTTGGACAAGTGCCGACCTGTTTGAGGCGTTGGCATACCGCGCCAGCGATCCTCGATTTCCTTTTCCTTCGCCAGCGTGTTGTGCACACGGGCAAACAGTTTGACGTTGTCGCCAAAGACCCGCGCCAGTTCTTCCGCAGCAGCCTGACGTTTGGCGCGATCCGGATCGGTGAGGAAATTCAATGTGCCTTCGATATTCAGCGTCTCGCCGTCCATCTCGAAGCTCAGACCCGCGATGGTTTCATCAAACAGCCGGTTCCACGCGGCAGCGCCTACGGTTGACTGGTCATGCAGGAATTTCTCTAACTCATCAGACAGCTGGTAAGGGCGCATGGCGCGCAACCGATCAAAGACGGGCTTGTAGCGGGCGAGGTCCTTGTTGCTGAACAGCGCGTCGATCTGGTCATCGGGGATGCGGTTGATCTCGAGCGAGTAGAACACCAGCGGCGTCGTGAATGTGGTGATCTTGTCCTGCGCATCGGCCATGAATTTGGCGATCTCGGCATCCGTTGTGTTTTGGTAGTAGCGCAAGCCTGCATAGGACATGATCCGGCCTGCGATAACGTCGATCTTCTCATAACGCAGGACGCATTCCAGCATGCCGTCTGCGTCCAGATTGGCCAGCTTGCCTTCGTAATCGGTTGCGAAGTCACCACAGGCCCGCTCCAGCCAATCCATGTCGCGCTTGAATTCCTTGGCATCGGGTGCGGGGTACAGGTCGGTCAGGTCCCATTCCGGCAAATCCCCAAGTCCGCCGCCGCTTTCAGCAACATCACGCGTTAAGATCGGGCGGGTCGGGCGAAATGGAGCGGTCATCTGGGATCCTTTATATCTGCGTTCCCAGATAGGTAGGCTTTGCACGGCCCAGCCTCAAGCGCTTGTTCAAAATATTGCGTGATCCGGCGTGATGCTGCGGGGCAGGGCGCGCGGTTTTGAACGCGGCTTGGTCAGGTTTAGAGGGCGGCTTTGGGACAAGTTCGCTTTCATTGCGCATGCGCCAATGTCCGTTATTGTGAGGCTTCAATGCGCATGGGCATCCTTTCCAAGCGCCATCATCAGGTGATGTTCGCGATGGTGATCCTGGCTTGCCATCAGTCCGAAGAAGCCGAGACCGCGGATGCGCTTGACGACATCCGGATCATCACTGGTCACCTGCAATACTATACCTTCGGCAGTCTCCGACACCGCGACGGACCAACGGCCATCGTGTGTAAGTTGCCTAGCGTGTGCTGGAACCATTCGCCGTAATGTCTCGACCGTTTCCAGGTCGCCTGTGGCCATTGCCCTCAGCCCATTCGGTAGCAGCTCTTCCGAAACCACCGAAGCCATGACCAATCGATCCATGTCGACTAGATGCGTCCTTAAGCCTGCAAGATCGACGCTAGACCAGTCTGTGTCCGCGTCAGCTTCGAGAACGCGCACGATTTCGGAAAGTGCTGCAAACGCTCCTTGCCCCGGCTCCAACAGCGCCGTCGCGCTAGCCCCGCCAATTTGCCGATGCGTGTTGTGATCGTTCCTTTCGCCATGCCGAGAATGCTTCGTTTGCGCAATTGCGACAGCCGCTGCACTGAACATAAGGAGAACCGCAATACTGATACGAAGTCGCATGTTTTTCCCTTTCCTTTCGTTCCACACTATCGGACTGCGGCCGAATTTCGTATGATCTCTATCATGTCAGCGTGGATAGATATTTTTGAGGGTGCACCGATACGGGACGTTGCAAAGGGAGAACTTCTGTTCCGCCGTGATGACCCTGTACGGTCGATGTTTCTTGTCAAGCAAGGTTTGATTGCGCTGGAACGTCCGCTTTCGGATGGCGGGCTTCTTACACTGCATATCGCTGTTTCAGGAAACGCACTCGCCGAGGCATCGCTGTTCGCAGAGACCTACCATTGCGATGCAGTCGCACGCTCCGATGCCTCAGTAGCAGTTGTCACGAGAGGTGACTTCGAAGGTGCGCTGCGACGGTCGCCAGACGCTGCCATAAGTATGATCGAGACTAGTGCGAAAGCCGTTCAAACGCAGCGTGCGCGGATAGAAATCTTGCGCCTGCGGCGGGTTTCGGATCGATTGGACGCGTGGCTAGATATTCACGGGGAAGTCTCAAAAGGTGACTGGCATAAGGTCGCCGACCAAATCGGCGTCTCGGCACCCGCGCTTTATCGTGAGCTAGCGCGGCGGCGGTAGCTGACCTTCGCCATACTGCGGTATCTTGGTAGCTATGGCCTCAAACCCGCCATTCACCTCCTCCGACACTCCCGAACTTCACCCTATTCCGATGACAGATCTGACGTTGGGGTGGCCAAAGCTGCCAGGGCGAAATCCTCGGTGTGGACGATGATCTGGTCGTCCATCAAGGCGACGATGCCGTAGGCTCCGGGCTCATCTGTGGAATGGCTGGAGCCTTCGACGCCAAGCATCATCGGCATTTGGTGGCAGGTGCTTTTCAAGATGCTGAATGGAACGCCCCGCGCGTGTCCGGAGATCGTCCGGTGCACGTGACCGCAGAGCATATGGATACGGGACGGGGATGCCTGCAGAATGTCCCAGAACCGTTCGTCATCCAGCAAGCGGATCTCGTCCATGCCGGTAAAGCCCGTCAGAAACGCCGGGTGATGCATGGCCAGCAAAACCGGTGCGTCGCCTGCGGCGGCGAGAGCCGTTTCCAACCAGTCCAGACGTGCGTGACAAAGCCTGCCCGAGTGCAGGCCTTCGGGGTAGGGCGGCCCGTCAAGCGTATCAAGCGTGATCAGGTGTGTGCCGCCAAGGTCATGCGTGGATTGGACATGGCCCGATGGTGTCACATCGGCCTCCGGAAAGACCTGCAAAAACGCATCGCGCCGATCGTGATTGCCCATCAAAAAGGTGACAGGCAGATCCGTTGCCTGCAGGCTTTCGCGCAGTGATTGATACTGGACCGGGCGGCCGTGATGGGTCAGGTCCCCCAGCAAGACGATCCGCGTCGCGTCGGGGTGATGTGCCAGCGCATGGGCCAAAGCGGTTTCAAACCTTTCCCTTGGATCAAGGCCGATAATCGTCTCCCCGGGGTCTTGATAGTGGATGTCGCTGAAGACCAGAATTTTCGTGTAATTTGCCATAGCTGTGCGGCCCCTGAATTGCTTGGCCAAAGCGTATCCGGGCATTGCAACAATTCAACAAAATTTCCATGGCGAAGCTGACAAAATTAAAATACCGCGCCCGGGGACCAGACGCGGTATCTCGATTGTATTTGCAGCGGGTTATTCCAGCTCGATCAGCAGGTCCTTGGCATCGATCTGGCCCCCCGGCGTGACATGCACGGCGGCGATTTTCGCGTCGCGTTCTGCATGGATGCCGGTTTCCATCTTCATCGCCTCGATCGTCAGCAAGAGATCACCCGCCTTGACCTTGGAGCCCGCTTTGGCAGCAACCGTCGCCACGACACCGGGCATGGGTGCCCCGATATGGTTGGCATTTGTCGGGTCCGCCTTGGGACGCGCGGCGGTGGCGGCTGTGACTTTGCGATCCGGGACACGGACAACACGGGGCTGGCCGTTCAATTCGAAGAAGACTTTCACGTCGCCATCTTCATTGGTGTCGGAACGGGCCTGCATCCGGATTTCAAGGATCTTGCCGGGGTCGATCTCGGCGCTGATTTCTTCGCCGGGTTCCATCCCGTAAAAGAAGGTTCGTGTCGGCAAGGTCCGCACTGGTCCGTAGATTTCGTGCCGCGCTTCATAGTCGAGGAAAACCTTCGGATACATCATGTATCCGTTCAGATCCTCATCATCGATCGTGCGCCCACCCAGCTGTTCGGACAGGTCTTTTCGGGCGGCTTCCAGATCAACCGGCTTCAATTTGGCACCGGGGCGGTCCGTCATCGGCTTTTCGCCTTTGAGGATCTTTTTCTGGATCGCCTTCGGCCACCCGCCCGGAGGCTGCCCGATCAGACCGCGCATCATGTCGATAACGCTGTCGGGGAAGGACACATCAATGTCGGGGTTTTCAACGTCGGCGCGTGTCAGCCCTTGGCTGACCATGAGAAGCGCCATGTCACCCACAACTTTGGAGGTCGGCGTCACCTTCACGATGTCGCCGAACATCTGGTTCACATCCGCATAGACTTGCGCCACTTCATGCCAGCGTTCTTCCAGACCCAAGCTACGGGCCTGTGCCTTGAGGTTAGTGAACTGGCCGCCGGGCATCCCGTGCAGGTAGACCTCGGATGACGGGGCCTGCAAGCCGGATTCGAAAGCTGAATACTGCCCGCGTACCGCTTCCCAATAATCCGAGATTTGCCGCACGGTGCCGATATCCAGGCCACTGTCGCGGTCGGTGTGCTGCAATGCCTCAACCAGTGATCCCAGAGTTGGCTGCGACGTGTTGCCAGACAGCGCGTCCATTGCGCAGTCGACCGCATCGACGCCCGCTTCGGACGCCGCGAGGATCGTGGCAAGACCTGCACCCGCTGTGTCATGGGTGTGGAAGTGGATCGGCAGGCCGACCTCTTCCTTCAGGGCTTTGACCAGAGCTGTTGCTGCTGTCGGTTTCAGCAATCCGGCCATATCCTTCAAGCCCAGAATATGGGTGCCGGATTTCTTCAGCTCTTTGCCGGTTTCAACGTAGTATTTCAGGTCGTACTTGCTGTTGTCGGGGTCCAGCAGGTCGCCCGTATAGCAAATCGACGCTTCCAGGATTTTATCTTGCGCCAGAACCGCATCCATCGCGATGCGCATGTTTTCAACCCAGTTGAGCGGATCGAAAACGCGGAACAGATCAACACCGGTTTCAGCAGATTGGCGGATAAAATCCTGTACGACATTGTCAGGGTAGTTCGTATAGCCCACCCCGTTCGAGCCGCGCACCAGCATCTGCGTCAGCAGGTTTGGCATAGCGGCGCGCAGGTCGCGCAGACGTTGCCAAGGACATTCCTGCAGGAACCGGTAGGCCACATCGAACGTCGCACCGCCCCAGCATTCCATCGAAAACAATCCCGGCATGTCGGCGGCATATTTCGGCGCGACACGGATCATGTCGATCGACCGCATCCGCGTTGCCAACAAGCTTTGGTGGCCGTCGCGCATGGTTGTGTCAGTGATCAGCAGTTGCTTCTGTTCGCCCATCCAGTCGGCCACGGCTTGCGGCCCGTGATCCAGCAGAATGTTGCGGGTGCCATGGGGCGGGGTCACCATGGACGGCTTTGGTGCACGCGGGATGCGCGCCTCGGCCGGTGCGATGCGGTCTTGCGTTTCAGGATGCCCGTTGACCGTAATATCGGCGATATAGGTCAGGATTTTCGTGGCCCGGTCGCGGCGCTTTTTGAAGTCAAACAACTCCGGCGTCTCATCGATGAACTTGGTGTGGTAGCCATAATCAAGGAATGTCGGGTGCTTCAGGAGGTTTTCTACAAACGCGATGTTTGTCGACACGCCGCGGATACGGAATTCTCGCAAAGCGCGGTCCATCCGGGCAATTGCAGCCTCTGGTGTCGGAGCCCAGGCGGTGACTTTCTCCAGAAGCGAGTCGTAATAGCGGGTGATGACAGCGCCGGAATAGGCCGTGCCGCCATCCAGACGGATGCCCATGCCAGTGGCCCCGCGATAGGCGGTGATGCGGCCATAATCGGGGATGAAGTTGTTTTGCGGGTCCTCCGTCGTAACCCGGCATTGCAAAGCGTGGCCGTCCAGCTTCACGTCATATTGCGACGCGGTCCCGGTGGCCTCCATCAGGGATTTGCCTTCCGCGATCAGAATTTGGGCGCGGACGATGTCGATGCCAGTGACTTCCTCGGTCACAGTGTGCTCAACCTGAACGCGCGGGTTGACCTCGATGAAATAGAATTCTCCCGAATCCATATCCATCAGGAACTCGACTGTGCCTGCGCATTCGTAGTTCACATGCTCGCAGATTTTCTTGCCCAAGGCGCAGATTTGTTCGCGCTGGGTGCCGGACAGATAAGGGGCTGGCGCGCGTTCAACCACTTTCTGGTTGCGGCGTTGCACGGAACAATCGCGCTCATAAAGGTGGTAGATATTGCCGTGCTGGTCGCCCAGAATTTGCACCTCCACGTGGCGCGCGCGCAGGATCATCTTTTCCAGATACCCTTCGCCATTGCCAAAAGCGGCTTCGGCCTCGCGGCGACCTTCCAGTACTTTTTCTTCCAGTTCGTCCTCGGACATGATCGGACGCATACCGCGCCCGCCGCCGCCCCAAGAGGCTTTCAGCATGAACGGATAGCCAACTTCCTTGGCCTGTTTGCGGATGACATCCATATCATCGCCCAGAACTTCGGTGGCCGGAATAACAGGGACACCGGCTTCCATCGCCACCCGGCGGGCAGAGGCTTTGTCACCAAGCGCGCGCATGGTTTCGGCTTTCGGGCCAATGAAGGTGATGCCGTTCTTTGCGCAGGCATCAACGAAATCCGGATTTTCGGACAGAAGACCGTAACCCGGATGAATGGCGTCAGCCCCGCAGGCCAGGGCCACGCGAATAATCTCATCAATGCTCAGGTAGGCCGCAACTGGCCCCATGCCTTCGCCGATCCGGTAGGCCTCATCGGCCTTGAAACGGTGCAAGCTCAGCTTGTCTTCTTCTGCAAAGACAGCGACCGTGCGTTTGCCCATTTCATTGGCGGCGCGCATGACGCGGATGGCGATCTCGCCGCGGTTGGCGATCAGGATTTTCTTAAATTCGGCCATGGGTCCCCTCGGATCTTTCGCAGTTGCAGCATTCTTTAGGG
This sequence comes from uncultured Litoreibacter sp., assembly GCA_947493265.1. Lineage (GTDB taxonomy): Bacteria > Pseudomonadota > Alphaproteobacteria > Rhodobacterales > Rhodobacteraceae > Litoreibacter. Next base: position 550,306 of record CANLQL010000002.1, read on the forward strand.
CCAAATTGACGCAGCGTCTATGGTCAAGAGTGGGTAGGGACCACGCGCGCTTTCAGATCAGCGAGGGTTTTGGTCCCGATCTGACCCATATTCGCCTCCATATCGCGCCTGAGCATATCGGCCAGATGTGCCGGGCCCTTTTCACCAACAGCGCCCAATGCATAGTGCCAGGCGCGACCCAGCATGACGAAATCAGCCCCCAGGGCCAGCGCCCGCATGATGTCCAGACCGCCTTCAATACCACTGTCAAAGATAAGGGGCAGTTTGGTGGCCCCGCGCACACCGGGCAACGCTTCGATGGTGGAGATACTCCCATCAAATTGCCGACCTGCGTGGTTGGTCACCCACAGCGCATCAACGCCTTCTTTTTCCAGCGCTTCCGCGTCTTCAGGGTTTGTGACGCCTTTGATGATCAGCGCGCCGTCCCATTCGTTGCGAAGTCTTTCGACGTAGGACCAGTCTGGCGATGTTCTGAGCAGGTAACCAATATGCTCGGTCGAGGGCAGGGAGCCTTTCATATCCGTGGCATACCCGTCCATCAGCTTCATGCGCGGCATCCCTGTCTGGCGGATGCCGTTCAGCCAAACCGGGCACACTGCGGCTTGCATGGCCAGGCGCGGGGTCAGGCGTGGCGGTTGTTGCAAGCCTCCTCGGGTTTGGCGTTCCCGGCGGGAGGCCACAGGCACATCGACCGTCATCACAAGCGTATGGAACCCGGCCGCTTTGGCCCGTGTCAGAATATCGGCACGAATTTCAGGATCGCGCGGCGGATACAGCTGAAACCAGCCCTGATCGCCAATATAAGGGGCCATGTCTTCCGGCAATTGCGTGGACACGGTCGAAATGGTGTAGGGAATGCCCAAACTGACTGCCGCTTTGGCCAGCGACTTCTCAGCCCCCGGCCAGATTAGCCCGGACATCCCGACAGGTGCGATTCCGAATGGCAGCGGGTAGTCGCGGCCCAGAAACTGCGTCGTCAGGTCGGGTGTGAATTCTCCATGCAGGATCGACGTTTTGAACAAAACATCGCGCATCTTTGCCTGATTTCGATGGAGCGTTGCCTCCAGTCCGGTCGCGCTATCAAGGTATTCCCAAACGAAATGCGGGATACGTTTGCGTGCCTTGGCTTTCAGGTCAGAGATCGCGGGGTATTTGCTGTGTAGGTCCATCATGCTGTTGTTATTGCAATCCTTTGCCTTGTCCAGAGTAGAGGGCGGAACGAAATAAGAACACCCCTTTCGCTCGAATGTTCTTTTCGTTATCTTCGAACCCATGAGCACTTTTGATGATGCAGACGCCTTCGAGGCCGCCGCCGTCCCTCTGTCGCAACGCGCAATGGGGGCTTCCCTGTCGGCGCGCGCGGCACCCTATTTGGAAGGTTTGAACCCGGCGCAGCGCGAGGCTGTGGAAACCCTTGATGGCCCGGTTTTGATGTTGGCGGGCGCTGGTACGGGCAAGACCCGGGCATTGACTGCGCGTATTGCGCATTTGCTGACGACAGGGCGCGCGCGCCCTAACGAAATTCTGGCCGTGACCTTCACCAACAAGGCCGCACGGGAGATGAAGGTCCGGGTCGGGTCGCTGCTTGGGGAAGCTGTTGAGGGCGTTCCGTGGTTGGGGACATTTCACTCAATCTGTGTAAAACAATTGCGGCGTCATGCAGAACTAGTAGGTCTGAAGACCAGTTTCACCATTCTTGATACTGATGACCAGCTTCGGCTGTTGAAACAGCTTATTGCTTTGGAAAATATTGACGATAAGCGTTGGCCCGCGCGGATGTTGGCAGGGCTGATCGATGGGTGGAAAAACCGGGCGTTTACTCCCGAAACTCTGCCTGCCTCAGAGGCAGGGGCCTATGACAATATGGGCGGGAAGCTCTATGCAGGCTACCAAGCGCGGCTGAAAACGCTCAACGCGGTCGATTTTGGCGACTTGCTTTTGCATATGGTCACAATCTTCCAGCAGCACCCCGATGTGGTGGCGCAGTATCAGCGCTGGTTCAAATACATCCTGGTGGACGAGTATCAGGACACGAACGTTGCGCAGTATATGTGGCTGCGATTGCTTGCGGCGGGGCACAAAAATATTTGCTGTGTGGGCGATGATGATCAGTCGATCTATGGCTGGCGCGGGGCCGAGGTGGGCAACATCCTGCGGTTTGAGAAGGATTTCGAGGGCGCGAAAGTAATTAAGCTGGAGCAGAATTACCGCTCTACCGAACATATTCTGGGCGCGGCTGCCGGTGTGATCGCCGCCAATAAAGGCCGGCTGGGCAAGACACTCTTTACCGAGGAAAAGGGCGGCGAGAAAGTGCGCCTGATCGGCCATTGGGACGGAGAGGAAGAAGCCCGCTGGATCGGCGATGAAGTGGAAGCCGCGCAACGTGGCACGCGGGGCCTGCAACCGTTTTCCCTAAATGACATGGCCATTCTGGTCCGAGCCTCGCATCAAATGCGGGCCTTTGAAGACCGGTTTCTGACAATTGGGTTGCCCTACAAGGTGATCGGCGGGCCGCGGTTCTATGAGCGTTTGGAAATTCGTGATGCGATGGCCTATTTTCGGCTGATCGTGTCGCAAGATGATGATCTGGCTTTTGAGCGGATCGTGAATACACCCAAGCGTGGATTGGGCGACAAGGCGGTACAGACCATTCAGCAAGTGGCGCGTAGCAATGGTGTATCGCTGGTGGAAGGCGCGCGGCTTTGTGTTGAGGCGTCCTTGATCAAAGGAAAAGGCGGTAAAGCGCTGGGCGAACTGGTCGCCGGGCTGGACCGTTGGCACGCGCAATTGCGGGCCGAGGAAGACACTCATATTCAAGTGGCCGAGATGGCGCTTGACGAGTCCGGTTACACCGAGATGTGGCAAAACGATAAATCGCCTGATGCGCCGGGAAGACTCGATAATCTCAAGGAATTGGTCAAAGCGCTGGAGCAATTCGACAACCTACAAGGGTTTCTCGAACATATTGCGTTGGTGATGGACAATGACAGCGACGGTGGAGAGGAAAAGATCTCCATCATGACGTTGCATGCGGCCAAAGGTTTGGAATTTCCAGTGGTGTTTTTGCCGGGCTGGGAAGATGGGCTGTTCCCGTCGCAGCGGTCCATGGATGAAAGCGGGCTGAAAGGCCTGGAGGAAGAGCGCAGGCTGGCCTATGTCGGCATCACGAGGGCAGAAGAGCTGTGCACGATCTCATTTGCGGGCAACAGGCGGGTGTATGGTCAGTGGCAAAACGCGCTGCCATCGCGCTTTGTGGATGAGCTGCCTGAAGAACATGTGGAAATTTTGACGCCGCCGGGACTTTATGGCCATCAGGGCAACGCGGCCACGGCGTCGCCGGTGATGTCCGCGATGGCTGAAAGCGATCTGCAGGAGAAAGCGGCCAGCGCCAATGTCTACAACTCGCCGGGGTGGCGGCGCTTGCAAGAGCGGCAGGCGCAGCGTGGCTTGTCGCAACCTCGCGAAAGCAAGAATATGGTGATCGACGCGCAGGCTGTGTCGTCATTTACCGTGGGGGAACGGGTTTTTCACCAAAAGTTTGGATACGGCCGGATTGAGGCGGTGGAAGGGGACAAGCTGGATATCGCGTTTTCGACCGGGGTGAAGAAGGTCGTGGCGAAGTTTGTCGTCTCTGCCGACGCTGCAGGTGACCTGCCGTTTTAGAGTTTTGCCTCCGGCGGGAGTATTTCCAGCAAGAAGAAGCGGGGCTCGCGGGAGGTGGATGCCAAGGCAAGATAGGCACCACTGCAGCGGGCGATAAAAAAACGGCAGTGCCGGGAGGAGGCACTGCCGTTCTATTTCGACGAGGGTCTCTGGGAGGAGGAGCCTCGTGTCTTAGGTGCATACCGACCTCAAGGGAGGAGAGAGGCGGGTCTGCATTTTTCTGTGCGTGTCCAAGGGAGGAGGAGAACACGTCGCAGAATTCTTATTTGCCGTAAGCTGCCTCGTGGGCGACGCTTGTCAGCATGGATTGGTTCAGTCCCAGGTCGCTTAGTTCGCGCGCAGAGAGCGATTGCAGCTCGTTCAGTGTTTTGTGGTAGACCCGGTAGTTTTCGAGACGTGTCTTCACTCCGGCCAAAACGCCAGCGAAGAGCGGTGTTTTCAGTGTTTCAGTATAAAAGGCCATCGTCTTTTCTTTCTGGTTAAGCAGATGTCTGCTTTGTTGCCTTCCATATTTAGGCAAATGCTGCAGCGCAACAATAGACAAGTCTTCAATGCTGCTATGCAGCAATTGCATGTCTAACCCTAGGGCAGCTTTCAGAGGGTATGCCTGTTCTGAAGGCACAAGCGGGTTTGCGCCACTGGGGTTTGAGTTCAAAAACGAATCACTTTTTTGCGAACTTTTCGGGGGAAACTGTCCAGAAGGCGCTGGATAAGGTGAATATCTCGGTTTTTTATGGGAAATTGTGGTTTTAGCCTGTTTGGTCGAAACTATACCATATGTTGTGTTTCCGGTTGCGGCGAGCGCTATTTGTCGCGTTAGGCAGTGAGGTATGGCAGTGGGTGAACGCTTCAGAGGGTAACAGAATCCATAAAAGTCCATAAAGTGGTGTTGATTTCCATGAAAACCCATGTAGTTTGATTGCAGGTTGAAGACGAGCACACTTAATCGGGGCGACAAAGAACCCCATAGGCGACCAAAAGGTTTCATACAGGCACTCGCTTTTCATCCAAGACGATCGACCCTGCGCGAGCAGACATCCCCCCAGGTGGCGCGGGTCGGTCACCTCCCCAAGTGGGAACAATGCGGCGGATTGGGCAGTGGCAGCAGCTCAATCCGCCGTTTCCATTTTTAAGGCCCGAATGGCCGTAACAGACGAGATTGAACGCCGACAAGCTGAGGGACGACAGAAACGTGGCGCAAAGGTTCAGAGGTGAAAGCATCCATAAGGTGGATGGTAAGGGCAGGGTGTCTATCCCGGCCCAGTTTCGCCGTGTGCTTGAGGCAGGCGATCCTGACTGGACCGACGGGCTGACACCAAATCTGGTGATTGTTTATGGCGGTGCCTCGCAGAAATACCTTGAAGCCTATACGCAGGAAGCGATTGCGGAAGTAGACGACAAGATTGCCCGGATGCCGCGTGGCTCGAAAGAGCGGCGGGTGATGGAGCACATCTTCAACAGCCAATCCATGACCACGCAGACCGATGATACCGGGCGTTTGGTGTTGTCGCAGAAATTGCGCGACAAGATCGGCATTTCCAATGAGGCCTATTTCAAGGCCTCTGGCGATACGTTCCAAATCTGGGCTCCGGACGCGCATGACGCGCGCAACGAGGATATTGAGGATTGGTTGGCCACGCAGGGCGATGATTTCGATCCTTTGACATTGCTGGAGTTGGCGGCGCCGCAGCCACTTCGCGAGGTCTGATCCAATGGCAGTTGAGGTGCGTGACCAGGATCAAGGGGCACCGCATCTCCCTGTATTGATTGATGATATTCTGAAACATGTTGATCCGTCCGGCACTTGGCTGGATGGCACGTTTGGAGCGGGCGGCTATAGTCGCGCGTTTCTGGACGCAGGCGCGCAGCGGGTCATCGGCGTGGACCGTGACCCGATGGTGTTTGAGATGGCGCAAGCCTGGGCTGGCGATCTTGGCGACAGGTTGGCGCTGGTGCAGGGCAAGTTCGGCGATCTTGACCAGTTGGCCGCGGATTTCCTGCCCCTGGACGGTGTCGTTCTGGATCTTGGCGTGTCGTCGATGCAGTTGGATCAAGCCGAACGCGGGTTTTCCTTCCTGCGTGATGGTCCGTTGGATATGCGGATGGGGGATGACGGGCCGTCTGCCGCAGACGTGGTTAACAACGCGGGGGAGGCCTTCCTGGCCGATATCCTGTTTCAATACGGGGAAGAACGCGCCTCGCGGCGGATTGCGAAAGCGATCATTTCCGCCCGGCCGATCGCCACAACCGCAAAATTGGCTGAAACCATCCAAGCCTGCTTGCCGAAGCCAAAACCCGGCCAAAGCAATCCGGCGACGCGCAGCTTTCAAGCGATCCGCATTGCGGTAAACGATGAATTTGGCCAGCTTATCAAAGGCATGGAAGCCGCAGAGCGGGCATTGAAGCCCGGTGGATACCTGGCAGTTGTGACGTTTCATTCGCTTGAAGATCGGGTCGTGAAGAAGTTCATGCAGTCGCGCGCAGGGCGCACAGGCGGGGGCAGCCGGTATGCGCCTGAGACCGTTACGCAAGCACCAACTTTTGAGTTGAAGACCCGCAAGGCCGTGGTTGCAGATGCACAGGAACTTGCGCGCAATCCTCGGTCCCGCTCGGCAAAACTGCGGGTGGCACAGCGTACAGATGCCCCGGCACGTAGCCCTGATCGGACCGGTCTGGGACTGCCGAAACTTGTTGGAACAGAACTTGGAAAGGAACTCTCGTAATGCGCGGCGTACTTTATACAGTATCAGCTTTGATCGTGATGACGCTGGCCTATTGGGCCTATTACGAGAATTACGAGACGCAGGAAGCACTTCGGGAAGCGGCCAGCTTGCAGCGTTCCATCGGTGATGCGCGTGAAACGCTGAGTGTGTTGGAGGCCGAATGGGCCTATCTGAACCGTCCGGACCGGTTGCGCGATCTGGCCGAGTTGAACTTCCCGGTTCTGGAGTTGATGCCGATCGAGGCGCGCCAATTTGCTGACGTGCACCAAGTCATGGCTCCACCGCCGGAACTGCCGGGTCTTGATCTGGGTGATCTGACGGGGTCAGTCGAAGTACAAGGCGAGGTGTCACAATGATCCGCACGCCTTTGCGCCCACTGGCCCGTGTTCTGGAAGCCCGCTCAAAAGGGGAAAACCCCGACAAGATAGAGCGTGAAAATATCCGCGTTCGTCATGAAGAAATGAGCGAACGGATGCGCCTTCGAGCTGAAAGCCGCCTGCTTTTTGTGGGCCTGATGTTCGTTGTCGGCTTTGTGATGGTGTCGGCCCGGATGATGGTGCTGGCCAGCTCGGACGTGGTGGAACCACAGGCGGCGAATTCCTCTGCCCGGATCGTGGCGCAGCGGGCAAATATCGTGGATCGCACCGGCAAAGTTCTGGCGACGAACCTCGTGACCAATTCGCTTTATGCGCAACCGCATTTGATGATTGAACCTGATCGCGCCGCGACTGAACTGGCCGCGATTTTCCCTGACATGGATGTTGAGCGTCTGAAGAAGGACTTCAAGGGCACGCGTAAGTTCCTGTGGGTAAAGAAAAAACTTAGCCCGGAGCAGCAGCAGGCCGTCCATGATATCGGAGAGCCGGGCTTGCTGTTCGGTCCACGTGAAATGCGGCTTTATCCAAACGGCAAGCTGGCGGCCCATGTTCTGGGCGGGGCCAGCTTTGGCCGCGAAGGCGTGCATTCCGCCGAAGTCGTGGGCACCGCCGGTGTTGAAAAAACATTCGACGAATATCTGCGCGATCCGGTTCTGGAAGGCACGCCATTGCAATTGAGCCTGGATCTAACGATCCAATCTGCGGCGCGGCGCGTTCTATTTGGTGGCATGAAGCTGATGAACGCCAAGGGCGCGACATCTGTCTTGATGGATGTGAAAACCGGGGAAGTGATTTCCCTCGTTTCCCTGCCGGACTTTGATCCGAACAAGCGCCCACCGGTGCCTTCAAAAGGGGACGCATCCGACAGCCCGCTTTTCAACCGTGCTGTGCAGGGCGTTTATGAATTGGGGTCGACCTTCAAAGTGTTTGCCATCGCCCAAGCGCTGGAGTTGGGCTTGGTCAATCCATCCACAATGATCGACACCAAGGGCCCGATGAAATGGGGCAAGTACAAGATCCGAGACTTCCACGATTACGGCCCGCGATTGAGTGTCACCGATGTCTTGGTCGAATCCTCCAACATCGGCACGGCGCATATGGCGATCAATATCGGGGGCAAGCGCCAACGGGCGTTTTTGGAAACCCTGGGGATGTTGCAACCCACCCCGGTGGAGCTTGTCGAAGCGCCCGGTGCGCGGCCACTGTTGCCGCCTAAGTGGTCGGAGATTTCAACACTGACTATCAGCTACGGTCACGGTCTGGCTGTCAGCCCCCTGCATCTTGCGGCAGGTTACGCCACGATGGTCAATGGCGGTACGCAAGTGACCCCGACATTGTTGAAATCAAACAGTGTCAAACCGGGGCCGCGCGTGATCTCTGAACGGACGTCGGATCAGGTGCGCAAGATGTTGCGGCAGGTTGTGTCGCGCGGAACCGCAAGTTTTGCGGACGTTCCGGGCTATGATGTGGGCGGGAAAACCGGCACAGCCGACAAGCCGAAACCTGCTGGCGGCTATTATAAGGACAAGGTCATCGCGACCTTTGCTGCGGCTTTCCCGATGGACGATCCGAAATATGTGTTGATCGTCACGTTGGATGAACCGGTCGAGACATCGGGCAGGGACCCGCGCCGGACGGCCGGTTGGACCGCCGTGCCGGTTGCCGCCGAGATGATCCGCAGGACAGCGCCGCTCTTGGGGTTGAGACCAGATATTGAAGCCATGGCACAAACCAAGGTAACAGAGGCGAAATTCTAGACGACCAAAGTGGGACCGGGGCATGTCAGGCGGCGCATCAAAGCAAAAGAAATCCAGCCTATCGGCGTTGGGGCTGACCGCTTTGGGCGGCGCGGACGCTCAGATAACGGGATTGTCGGTCGACAGCCGTGATGTCAAACCGGGGCACTTGTTCGCGGCCTTGCCGGGTGCACAAATGCATGGGGCGGAGTTTATCAAATTTGCCTTGCGGATGGACGCCGCGGCGATCCTGACCGACCCTGCCGGAGCAGAATTGGCCGCCGATGATCTGGCAGGCAAGGACGTCGCGGTTGTTGTCACCGAGGATCCCCGGCAGGCGTTGGCTTATGCCTGCGCACTTTGGTTTGAAACGCAGCCCGGCGCGATGGTGGCCATCACCGGGACCAATGGAAAAACCTCCGTTGCCAATTTTACCCGTCAGATTTGGATGGAAATGGGTTTGGAAGCGGCCAATCTTGGAACAACCGGGGTCGAGGGCGCGTATACGGCACCGCTGCGCCATACGACCCCTGAACCGATCACGTTGCACCGGCTTCTGGCGCAGATGGCGCAGGCCGGAATTACCCATGCCGCGATGGAGGCGTCTTCCCATGGGCTGGCGCAGCGTCGTTTGGATGGCGTGCATTTGATGGCGGCCGGATTTACCAACTTCACGCAAGATCATCTGGACTACCACGAAACATTCGCCGAATATTTTGACGCCAAAGCCGGGCTGTTCCGCCGGGTGTTGGCGCAAGACGGGGTCGCAGTGATCAATCTTGATGATCCGCGCGGCCCCGAGATGGCCCGGATCGCCAATAGTCGCGGTCACCATGTTTTTGGCGTCGGCCGCACAGAGCGGGCGACGATGCAATTGCTCGATCAACGCTTTGATGCGACGGGGCAAGAACTGCGTTTTGCCTATCAAGGCGATGTGCATCAGGTGCGCTTGGACCTGATCGGCGGCTTCCAGGCCTCCAATGTGCTGGTCGCCGCAGGGCTTGCAATTGGGTGTGGCGCGAAGCCATCGGACGTTTTTGAAACGCTGCCAATGCTCAAGACCGTGCGTGGACGGATGGAAAAGGCGGGCACGCGTAGCAACGGGGCGGCGGTGTTTGTGGACTATGCTCATACGCCCGGCGCGCTGGAAACGGCATTGAAAGCGATCCGACCGCATGTAATGGGACGCATCATCGTCGTGTTTGGTGCGGGTGGAGACCGTGACAAGGGCAAGCGTCCGTTGATGGGTGCGGCGGCGCGCGATCATGCGGACGTCGTGTTTGTCACAGATGACAATCCGCGCAGTGAAGCGCCAGCCGATATTCGGCGCGCGATCATGGAAGCGGTGCCGAACGCCAATGAAGTGGCTGACCGGGCAGAAGCGATCTTGCGCGGGGTCGATGCGCTGAACGCCGGCGACACGCTGCTTATTGCAGGCAAAGGACATGAAACCGGGCAAGTTGTCGGCGATGATGTCCTGCCGTTTGATGATGTGGAGCAAGCCTCGGTCGCAATCGCTGCGCTGGAAGGTGCGTTTTGAGCCTTTGGACAGGACAGGACGCCGCACAAGCGACGGGCGGAACCGCCACGAGCAACTGGCAGGCCAATGGTGTGTCGATTGACACCCGGACGCTGGTCGCAGGGGAATTGTTCGTTGCCTTGAAGGACATCCGCGATGGTCATGATTTTGTTGCGCAAGCCTTGGAAAAAGGGGCCGCCGCCGCGCTTGTCAGTCATGTGCCGGATGACGTTCCTGCGGATGCGCCGCTGCTGATCGTCGATGACGTTCTGGAAGGGCTTGAAGCCTTGGGCAAAGCTGCGCGTGCGCGCACGGACGCGATGGTGATCGGGGTCACTGGGTCCGTCGGCAAGACCTCCACCAAAGAGATGTTGCGCACGATGCTTTCCGGCCAAGGCAAAGTGCACGCAGCGGAAAAAAGCTTCAACAACCATTGGGGGGTGCCGTTAACCTTAGCGCGGATGCCCAGGGACACCGATTTCGCTGTGATCGAGATAGGCATGAACCATCCCGGTGAAATCGCCCCCCTTGCGAAGATGGCGCAGCTAGACGTGGCAATGATCACCATCGTTGCCCCTGCGCATCTGGAGGCGTTCGAAAGCATTGAAGGCATCGCGCGGGAAAAGGCGGACATCTTCAAAGGGCTGATGGAAACCGGCGGCGTCGCAATCATCAATGGCGATCTTGATGTGACTGACATGCTACTGGATGCAGCCCCGTTCGGGTGCGAGCGGTTCGGGGTCAGTGCCGCTGCCGAATGGCATCTGCAAGAGATCACGCCGACCGAACACTGCACCGCTTGTGCGGCCTCTTATAATGGCGTGTCGTTTCTCTTTAAGGTCAATGCGCCCGGAACTCATTTCGCGATGAATGGCCTAGGGGCGATTGCGGCTTGCGTTGCCGCCGGTGCCGATCTTGGCCAATCGGCGATTGCCCTGGGTCAATGGCAACCGCCGCAAGGACGCGGGCAGCGGCATTTTATCCAGCTCGATGCCACCAATGAAAGCCTCGGAATTGATCTGTTCGATGACGCTTATAATGCGAACCCGGCTTCGGTGGGGGCAGCGCTCAATGTTTTAGCGGGCACGACGCCGCCCAATCCGCGCGGACGGCGCGTCGCGATCCTGGGCGACATGAAAGAGCTCGGCAAAACCGAAATGGAATTGCACGAAGCGATTGCCAGGTCTGAGGCCGTCGACGTCTTATCTGTCATTCATTGTGTGGGGCCCTTAATGCGCGCGTTGCATGATGCCTTGCCTGAGGAAAAACGCGGGCTTTGGGCGGAAACATCGGCAGAGCTGGCGGCCCGTCCAAGCAAACTGGTCCATGCCGGAGATAGCGTGCTGGTGAAAGGGTCGCTGTCGATGAAAATGGCGCTGATTGTTGACGCGGTCAGCAATTTGGGCGAAGCGGTACCAGACGCAGACATAGACAATCACACCGGAGACACACGCTAGATGTTGTATTGGCTGAGCACTTTCTCGGATGGCGGTGACGTCTTTAACCTGTTTCGCTACATCACCCTGCGCGCGGGTGGCGCGTTTTTCACAGCGCTGATATTTGGGTTCCTGTTCGGCCGTCCGTTGATCAACCTGCTCAAACGAAAGCAGGCCAATGGACAGCCCATTCGCGATGATGGCCCCGAAAGCCATCTGATCAGCAAGCAGGGCACGCCAACAATGGGGGGTGTATTGATCCTCGGGGCGGTGCTGATCTCAACCCTGATGTGGGCGCGGCTTGACAACGGGTTTGTCTGGATTGTGCTGTTTGTCACCGTCAGTTTCGGTGCGATCGGCTTTGTCGATGACTATGCGAAAGTCACCTCAAATTCTCATGCCGGACTGTCCGGGCGGATACGCTTGGCCTTGGGTATTTTGATTGCTGTGGTCGCGGGCTACGGGGCTACGATGTTGCACCCGGCAGAGCTGACCAACCAGCTTGCCCTGCCGATCTTCAAGGATGCGCTGGTCAATATGGGGTTGTTTTTCATCCCCTTTGCGATGTTTGTCATCGTGGGCTCGGCCAATTCAGTGAACCTGACAGACGGGCTCGACGGGTTGGCGATTATGCCGGTGATGATTGCCGCAGGTTCGCTGGGCGTGATCGCCTATGCGGTGGGCCGGGTCGATTTCACCGAATATCTAGGCGTCCATTACGTGCCGGGGACAGGGGAATTGCTGATCTTTACAGCAGGTCTTATCGGCGGGGGCCTGGGCTTTCTTTGGTACAATGCGCCACCCGCCGCTGTCTTCATGGGCGATACCGGATCATTGGCGCTGGGCGGTGCATTGGGCGCGATTGCTGTCATGACCAAACATGAATTGGTCTTGGGCATCATTGGGGGGCTGTTCGTTGTGGAAACGCTCAGCGTCATCATTCAGGTGGGTTATTTCAAGCTGACCGGGAAGCGGGTTTTCCTGATGGCCCCGATCCATCACCACTTTGAAAAGAAGGGCTGGGCGGAGCCACAGATCGTGATCCGTTTCTGGATCATTTCGCTGATCCTGGCGATGATCGGCCTGGCCACTTTGAAGATCAGATGATCCCGGTTCAGGGATATTCCGGGGCCCGTGTTGGCGTGCTTGGGCTTGGCCGTTCTGGCCTGGCGACAGCACGCGCATTGCAGGCAGGCGGGGCAACGCCGTTGGTTTGGGATGACAATGAGGCGGCGCGCAAAGCGGGCGAGGCCGAAGGTTTCGCGCTGCACGACTTTACCCGTGCAGGTGCATTTGACGATATCGCCGCGCTGATCACATCCCCCGGTATTGCGCATCTTTATCCGGAGCCGCACCGCGCAATTGCAGCGGCCTACAAGGCAGGCGTGCCGGTCGACAATGACATCAGCCTGTTCTTCCGATCCTTTGCGACGCGGGACTGGGACAGCTTCGACCAGATGCCGAAGATTGTCGCGGTCACCGGCTCCAACGGAAAATCGACAACCTCAGCGCTGATCTATCACGTCTTGCAAAAGGTCGAGCGACCAACGCAATTGGCTGGCAATATCGGACGCGGCGTGCTGGACCTTGACCCCGCGATAGAGGCTGAAGTCGTGGTGCTGGAGTTGAGTTCGTATCAGCTGGAACTGGCCCGTGCGTTAACACCGGATATCGCGGTCTTCACCAATCTCAGCCCTGACCATCTGGACCGTCACGCGGGCCATGGGGGCTATTTTGCAGCAAAACGCAGGCTCTTTGCCGAAGGCGGCCCGGATCGGGCGATCATCGGCGTGGATGAAGTTGAAGGTCAGTACCTGGCGGGCCAATTGTCCGCCGCTGGCAGTGATGACCGCGTGTTACGGGTGTCCTCGGGTCAGAAGCTGACGGGGGATGGCTGGAATGTTTTCGTGCGCAAAGGCCAGTTGGCCGAATGGCGCAAGGGGCGTCAGACGGCGTTGATCGATCTTCGCGACATCACCGGGCTGCCGGGAAGTCACAACCACCAAAATGCAGCGGCGGCTTACGGCGTGTGCCGCAGTCTGGGTCTGGCCCCAAGGGTGATCGAGGCTGCGTTCCGGTCCTTTGGCGGGTTGCCGCATCGGTCACAGACGATCGCGGAAATTGACGATGTCCGCTTCGTCAATGACAGCAAAGCCACCAATGTTGACGCCGCATCGAAAGCGTTGCAGGCGTTTCAAAATATTCGCTGGATATGTGGCGGATTGGAAAAAGAGGGCGGGATCGCTGCCCTACAGCCGCATCTGGGCGCTGTGCGCAAAGCCTATGTGATCGGGCGGGAAGCCGATGCGTTCGCCCTGCAATTGGGGGACCTGCCGCACCAGATTTGCAAAACGATGGAGGCTGCCGTTGCAGCTGCGGCCCAAGATGCGGAGGCTGGGGATACGGTGCTGCTCGCCCCTGCGGCGGCCAGTTTTGATCAATACGACAATTTCGAACAACGCGGCGAGGATTTCGCCGCGCAAGTCGCCAAGCTAGGCTGAATACGCCTTAGCCCGCTCGGCCTCGCTCAGCACGTAAGGTTTGACGATGCTTCTGCCTGTGTCTGGATCAAACAGCGGCGTATCTTTCCAGCGCCCGCTGATCCGGGAACCCAGTATATTGCGCATGGTGCGGAAGACAAATTTGAACATCGACCCTTTGGGCTCGGTTACAGGCGCGGTGGCCTGTTCGGTCTTGTAGCGAAAGTTGATCGGACCAAGCCGTTCGTTCTGGACTTGGATGGTTCCGGCGATGATCCCGGCAAATGCAATCTTGGGATTGCCGACTGTGTTGAAAAGCGGTGTTTTGCAGCAGGATGTATGCCAACGGTAGAGCCCTTTTGGGGACAGTTTGACGATCTGCAAATTCTCTTTGCCTTGGGTGATCTTGATCTGCCAGCTTTGCGCTTGAAACAGCTCGGTGCCGCCTTGCGCGTCCAGGTAAGTGCCTTGCTGGCCCAAATAGCGCTGGAAAGCCTGGCAATCTTTGCAATAGCACATGCCGTGATTGCCGGTTCGCAGACTGTCGGCATCGACCTGGGCCTGAAACGCCCCGCATTTGCATAAGATTTGCAGCGGTTCGCTCATTTTTGCCTCCTGATTTGTCTTCGATGACGATAGGCTGGCAAGCTCAGCAAAACAACGCCCATTGCGGCAAACTCCCACTGGATTTAGTGCGCAACTGCCGCTATGCTGACAAGATAGACCCGAGACAACTCGGGCGTTGAGGCAGTTTCAGGCGGTATTCTCATGACTGAGATGGTGTATGGCACCGTATCCGCACGTCCCGGGGAACCAATTTTACCCCGTTGGTGGCGTACGGTTGATCGTTGGTCGATGACCTGCGTTTTTGCGCTATTTGGCGTTGGACTTTTGCTGGGCTTGGCAGCTTCCCCGCCATTGGCCGCGAAAAACGGGTTGGACCCGTTCCACTATGTGTCCCGGCAAGCCTTCTTTGGTTGCATCGCGCTGTCGCTGATGGTGATCGTGTCGATGTTGCCTGTTCAGGTCGTGCGTCGATTGGCCGTTTTGGGCTTTGCGCTGTCCTTTATTGCGCTGATCTTCCTGCCCGTGTTTGGCACCGATTTCGGCAAGGGTGCAATGCGGTGGTATTCGCTGGGCTTTGCCAGTGTGCAACCGTCCGAGTTTCTTAAGCCGGTTTTCCTGGTTCTGTCCGCGTGGTTGATCGCGGCCAGTCAGGAGATTAACGGCCCCCCGGGCAAGCTGTTTTCCTTTGTCATAACGCTGGTGATCGTGGGCTTTTTGGCGTTGCAGCCTGATTTTGGGCAAGCCTGTCTGGTCCTGTTCGGCTGGGGCGTGGTTTATTTTGTCGCCGGTGCACCGCTGTTTTTGCTGATCGGGATGGCAGGTATCGTCGTGGCGGCGGGCATGTCCGCCTACAACCTGTCAGACCACTTCGCGCGTCGGATCGATGGCTTTCTGTCTGCCGAGGTGGACCCGAATACACAATTGGGCTTTGCGACCAATGCCATCGTCGAAGGGGGATTTTTCGGTGTTGGCGTCGGGGAAGGCTCCGTGAAATGGTCGCTGCCCGATGCGCATACCGATTTCATCATCGCGGTGGCAGCGGAAGAATATGGCCTCGTGCTGGTTCTTCTGATTATCGCGCTTTACGCAATTTTCACCGTCCGCGCGCTTCACCGGCTGACCAAAGAGCGGGACCCCTTCACCCGTCTGGCAGGCACCGGATTGGCGGCGATGTTTGCAATGCAGGCAATTATCAATATGGGCGTCGCGGTGCGGCTGCTGCCCGCCAAAGGCATGACACTGCCCTTCGTTTCCAACGGTGGATCGTCGCTGATCGCAGGCGGTATCGCGATCGGCATGTTGCTGGCTTTCACCCGCACCCGCCCTCAAGGGGAGATCAGCGATATCCTGATCAACCGCAGATGACCCAGCCGCTGCTCATGATTGCCGCAGGTGGCACAGGCGGGCATATGTTTCCCGCACAAGCTTTGGCCGAGGCGATGTTGCGCAAAGGTTGGCGGGTCAAGCTGTCCACGGATGCGCGCGGCGCGCGGTATACTGGCGGTTTCCCGCATTCGGTTGAAATCGAACAAATCCCGTCTGCAACTTTTGCGCGCGGCGGGATCGCAGGCAAAGTGACAGCCCCCTTCAAGCTGGCTGCCGGCGTCATTGCCGCCATGGGAAAGATGTTGCGCGACAAGCCGACCGTCGTGGTGGGCTTTGGCGGCTATCCTGCATTTCCCGCAATGGCTGCGGCCTGGATTTTGCGGAGGCCCCGCGCATTGCACGAACAAAACGGTGTCCTTGGGCGAGTGAACAAGTTGTTTGCCAAACGCATGGATGCGGTCGCGTGCGGGACATGGCCCACGGACCTGCCCGACGGTGTGGACGGGATATTCACAGGCAATCCTGTGCGCGCAGCCGTTCTGGAACGGGCCGGGGCCAGCTATATTCCGCCGGGTGATTACCCGATGTCTGTCGTTGTGATCGGCGGCAGCCAAGGCGCGCGCATCCTGTCGCAAATGGTGCCGCAAGCGATGGCCCGGTTGCCCTATGATTTGCGTGAGCGTCTGCGGGTTGCCCATCAAGCGCGCGACGAGGACGCCGACATGGCGCGCGCAACTTATTTCGACGCAAATATCAACGCGGATGTGGAGCCGTTCTTTCACGACATTCCCAACCGGTTTGCGGAAGCGCAGCTGATTATTTCCCGTTCCGGCGCGTCGTCTGTCGCCGATATTTCCGTGATCGGTCGCCCGTCTATTCTGATCCCATATGCGGCCGCCGCCGGTGATCATCAAAGCGCGAATGCACGCGGCTTGGCGCAAGCACAAGCCGCCGTGGTCATCCCGGAAAGTCAATTGACCGAGGACGATCTGGCCGATCAGATCAAAGCCATCCTGACCAACCCAGACGCCGCCTTGCAAATGTCTCAGAATGCGATCATTGCAGGCCGTCCGGACGCGACAAAGTCCTTGGTTGAGATTGTTGAATTGTTAGCGAAGAAGGTGACATGAGCGCAGCCACGAAACTCCCGCTTGAGCTTGGTGCCATCCATTTTGTAGGCATCGGTGGTATTGGCATGTCCGGCATCGCCGAGGTGCTTTTGAACCACGGCTACAAAGTTCAGGGGTCTGACCTTAAAGCCTCAAAAATCACCGACCGTCTGAAAGGGTTGGGGGCCGTGATCTTCGAAGGACAACGGGCCGAAAACCTTGATCACGCCGAAGTCGTAGTAATTTCGTCTGCGATCAAAAAGGGCAATGCTGAACTGGACGCGGCCCGTGCGCGGGGCCTTCCCGTTGTGCGCCGGGCCGAGATGCTGGCAGAGCTTATGCGCCTGAAATCCAACATTGCGGTCGCGGGCACACATGGCAAAACCACAACCACGACGATGGTCGCGGCCTTGCTTGATGAAGGCGGGATCGACCCCACCGTGATTAATGGCGGTATCATTCATGCGTACGGCTCGAACGCGCGGATGGGGCAGGGCGAATGGATGGTCGTGGAGGCGGATGAAAGCGACGGCACATTCAACCGTTTGCCTGCGACCATTGCGATCGTGACCAATATTGACCCCGAACATATGGAACATTGGGGCACCGAAGCAGCCTTGCATCAGGGCTTTCTGGATTTCGTCTCCAACATCCCGTTTTACGGTCTGGCCGTGTGCTGCACCGATGATCCTGACGTGCGCACGCTTGTCGGCAAGATCACGGACCGGCGCATCGTCACTTTTGGGTTCAACGCGCAGGCGGATGTGCGGGCGGTGAACCTGCACTACAAATCCGGCGTCGCGCATTTTGACATTGCCTTGCAAAACGATGCGATGGTGATCGAAGACTGCGCCTTGCCGATGCCGGGGGATCACAACGTCTCCAACGCGCTGTCCGCCGTTGCTGTGGCGCGCCATTTGGGCATGAAAGCCTCCGAGATCAAACAGGCGTTGGCTAATTTTGGCGGCGTGAACCGGCGCTTCACCAAAGTTGGCGAAGTGGATGGCGTCACGATCATTGACGACTACGGCCACCACCCGGTGGAGATTTCTGCCGTCTTGAAAGCCGCACGCCAAGCCAGTGATGGCCGGGTGATCGCCGTACATCAGCCGCACCGCTATTCGCGCTTGCACTCGCTTTTCGATGATTTCTGTGGTTGCTTTAATGATGCCGACATTGTCGGTATCTCAGATGTTTTTGCCGCCGGGGAAGACCCGATTGAGGGCGCATCGCGCGATGATCTTGTCGCAGGTCTAAAGCGGCAAGGGCATCGCCATGCGTTGGCCGTGGAAGATGAAGACGCGCTGCTGAAGTTGGTTCAGTCAGAGGCCAAATCAGGTGATATCGTGGTCTGCCTTGGGGCAGGTACGATCAGCGCTTGGGCCAACGCCTTGCCGGAGCGTCTTGCATGAGCCTTTCGCTTCTTCTTGGCATATTCTGGGCGCTTGCAGCGACAGTGACAGCGTTGTTGCCGATGCGGTTTCAGTTTGTGCCGGGGTTGACGTTGCTGATCCTTGCACCGGTGTTGATCTGCTTTATCGGCTATCAACACGGCTTCTGGGTCGCGCTTCTGGGGCTGGCCGCGTTCGTGTCGATGTTTCGCAATCCGTTGCGATATTTCTGGCGCAAAGCATTCGCAAAGGGCACGGAGGGGGCGGAATGAACTGGTCACTGGTCTCCGGGCTGCTTTGGCTTGTTCTGGCGAATGTCATCGGCATGTTTCCCAGCAAGGACAATCATTGGAAAGTTGCCTATCTGCTGATCGCGATTGGCATCCCGTTGGTTGGTTGGATCACGGTTGAAAATGGGCCGTGGATTGCGTTGGCCTTTCTGGCAGGGGCGGTTTCGATCCTGCGTTGGCCTGTTCGCTATTTGGGCCGTTGGATCAAGCGGGCCTTTTCGCGGGACACAACGGGACCTGCAGAATGACCTTGCCGGAGGTTCGCGGAACGTTGACGCCGGACCGGGTGCTGGCGGATTTGACCTGGCTGCGCGTGGGTGGCCCGGCAATGGCGCTTTTTCAACCAGCGGATCAGGAAGACTTGCAGCATTTTCTGCGCAACCTTGATCCGTCTGTCGAAGTTTTTCCAATGGGTGTCGGGTCGAATCTTATTGTGCGCGATGGTGGGGTGGACGCCGTCGTCATTCGCCTTGGGCGCGGCTTCAATGAGATCACCATAGACGGCAACCAAGTGCGTTGCGGGGCTGCGGCGCTTGACGCCCATGTCGCGCGGAAGGCGGCAGATGCGGGGCGCGATCTGACTTTCTTGCGGACGATCCCGGGCGCAATCGGTGGGGCTGTCGCGATGAATGCGGGGTGCTATGGCAGCTACATCGCCGATGTTTTCGACCATCTGCACGGTGTGACCCGCCAAGGCGATCCGATCACGCTAACGGCTGAGGATCTGCAATTTGGCTACCGACATAGCAGCTTGCCGGAAGGCGTCGTGATCACGCAAGCGGTTCTGAATGCGCCGGAGGGTGACCCGCAGGGGTTGCACGACAGGATGACCGCGCAACTGGCCAAGCGTGACGAAACACAGCCGACGAAAGAACGCACAGCGGGCAGTACGTTTCGCAATCCGGCGGGGTATTCGTCCACCGGGCGGGCAGATGACACGCATGAATTGAAGGCATGGAAGGTCATCGATGACGCTGGAATGCGCGGCGCGAGGCTTGGCGGCGCACAGATGAGCGAAAAGCATCCAAACTTCCTGATCAACACGGGTGGCGCAACTGCCGCGGAACTTGAAGATCTTGGGGAGTTGGTACGGAAAAAGGTTTTCCAAAACAGTGCAATAGAGTTACAATGGGAAGTGCTCCGCATTGGGCGAAAGTAACGTCCAACCACCTGCGCAGCACAACCACAAGATATAGGGTCTCACTCGATCCGACATACAAATTAAGGGGCCATTAAGGCCTTGTTGAAGAAAACGAAGGCCCGGTAAAGGGCGGTAAACGACGCATTCGTTTGAGGATGCGCAAAATAGGGCACACGGGCATGTCGAGCAGGGCATCCCAGCATGTGGCAGTATTGATGGGCGGACCCAGCGCGGAGCGTGAGGTGTCGCTGACATCTGGGCGTGATTGCGCTGCTGCGCTGCGGGAACATGGGTATAAAGTCACCGAACTGGACGCCGGTCTGGATTTGGCTGCGCGTCTGGCGGAGCTGTCGCCAGATGTTTGCTTTAACGCCCTGCATGGGAGGTGGGGCGAAGATGGCTGTGTGCAAGGCATGCTGGAATGGCTGCGCATCCCATACACCCATTCTGGTATTCTGGCCTCGGCGCTGGCAATGGACAAGGAGCGCTCCAAGGAGATGTTCCGCCGCGCTGATCTGCCGGTCGTGGAAAGCCTGCTGGCCCCGAAAGCCGAGGTGTCCAAAAACCACCTGATGACGCCGCCCTATGTGGTCAAACCCAACAATGAAGGCTCGTCTGTTGGGGTGTATTTGGTTAATGAGGCGGCCAATGGTCCGCCCAAGCTTGATCCGTCGATGCCGGGTATTGTCATGGTTGAAGCTTTCGCGCCTGGCCGCGAACTGACCACGACGGTTGTCGGCGATAGGGCCCTGACGGTCACCGACATCCTAACCGATGGCTGGTATGACTATGACGCCAAGTACAAACCCGGCGGTTCCCGCCACGAAGTACCGGCGGATATTCCAAAAGAGATTCACGCCTTATGTCTTGAATACGCGCTGCGGGCGCATGACGTCTTGGGTTGTCGCGGTGTGACTCGCACCGACTTTCGCTGGGACGAGTCCCGCGGGGCGGGCGGGTTGATCCTTCTGGAAACGAACACACAACCCGGTATGACGCCGACCTCTTTGACGCCGGAACAGGCGCAGGTCTGCGGCATGTCGATGGGCGAGTTATGCGCCTGGATGGTGGAGGATGCGTCATGCGACCGCTAAAAGCGCTCCGTCGTCGTCCGTTCAGCGATCCCGCACCAAGCCGCGTCGCCTACCGGTTGAACCGTCTTTGGCTGACGCCGGGCTTTCACAGATTTCTGCGCCTTGGCCTGCCGATGGTGCTGATCACATCTGCATTGATCGTGATCTTCTCGGATGCAGAACGCCGTGGCGCGATGGGTGATTGGGTTGTGGAGATTCAGCGGTCCATCGAAGAACGGCCGGAGTTTATGGTGAACCTTATGGCCATCGACGGGGCCACAGATGACCTTGCGATGGATATTCGCGAAGTGCTTCCGGTGGATTTGCCCGCCAGTTCCTTTGATCTGGATCTGGAGGCGATGCGCCTTCAGGTCGAAAGCCTTGATGCGGTGCAGCGCGTTGACATGCAGGTGAAAACCGGTGGCGTTTTGCAGATTGTCGTGACCGAACGGGTGCCGTCTGTTGTCTGGCGCAGCGAAGCGGGGCTGGAATTGCTGGATGCAAAAGGCAACCGAGTGTCCGGGTTGGAAAGCCGCAAGTCACACGCAGAACTGCTTTTGGTTGCAGGGGCAGGGGCTGACGCCGCGGTGCCAGAAGCGATGGCGCTGGCCGCAGCACTTGGACCGCTGACCGAAGATTTGATCGGCCTGATGCGCATCGCTGAGTTGCGGTGGGACGTTGTACTCAATGGCGGTCACCGGATCATGTTGCCGGAAGAGGACCCGCAAACCGCGCTGTATCAGGCGGTTGCGATGGCAGAAGCGCAGGCGCTTATCCGCGCAGGCAAAGTTACCCGAATTGATTTCAGAAACCCTAAACGGCCAATTTTGCGATTGGCCGAGGGGGCCTATGTGGACCGTGACGCGCGTGGCGGTCTGATCGACGTGAAGGACAATTAGACTATGAGCGATCTCTATCAATCTCAGCGCGCGATGCGCAACAAACGTCAAGCAGCGATGCAACGGGGCGTGATTGCGGTGCTTGATGTGGGGTCTTCCAAGATTGCCTGTTTCGTGTTGCGATTTGATGGCCCTGACAGGTTCATGGAGGATGAGGGGATCGGCTCCATGGCGGGGCAGTCCAGCTTTCGGGTGATCGGTGCGGCCACGACCCGGTCGCGCGGTGTGAAGTTTGGTGAGATCAGTGCAATGCATGAGACTGAACGCGCGATCCGCACTGCGGTTCAGGCCGCACAGAAGATGGCGAATGTGCGTGTTGATCATGTGATCGTCTCCTTTTCCGGCGCGCGTCCGCGCAGCTACGGATTGGCAGGCAAGGTGGATCTGCATGATGGCACTGTGACCGACAATTGCGTGGCGCGCGTTCTGGCCAGCTGCGATCTGCCTGACTATGGCGCTGAGCGGGAAATCCTTCATGCGCAGCCGGTGAATTTCTCGGTCGATCACCGGTCAGGGTTGGGCGATCCGCGCGGACAGGCGGGCAATGACCTTTCGGTCGACATGCATATGCTCAGCGTTGACCGGACCCCTGTTGAGAACCTTCTATACTGTATCAAACGGTGTGATCTTGATCTTGCCGGTTTGGCATCGTCGGCCTACGCGTCTGGAATCTCCTCCCTTGTTGAGGACGAGCAAGAGCTTGGTGCGGCGTGCATTGATCTTGGCGGCGGTTCCACGGGGCTGTCTATCTTCATGAAAAAGCACATGATTTTCTCGGACACGGTGCGGATGGGAGGCGATCATGTGACCTCTGACATCTCGCAAGGATTGCAGATCCCGCTATCCTTGGCCGAGCGGATCAAGACGTTTTACGGCGGCGTGCGCGCCACCGGCATGGATGATCGGGAAATGATCGACCTGTCGAGTGACACCGGCGATTGGGAACATGACCGCAGGACCGTCAGCCGGTCCGAGTTGATTGGCGTCATGCGCCCGAGGATGGAAGAAATCCTGGAAGAGGTGCGCGGGCTTCTGGATGCAGCCGGCTTTGATCATCTGCCAAGTCAACGGATCGTTCTGACTGGCGGCGGCAGTCAGATCCCAGGCCTTGACGGGTTGGCCACGAAAATCCTTGGCCAACAAGTGCGGCTTGGTCGCCCGCTCAGGGTTCAGGGCCTGCCGCAATCCGTGACAGGACCGAGTTTTTCCAGCGCTGTGGGCACATGCCTGTTCGCGGCGCATCCGCAGGATGAATGGTGGGATTTCGATGTTCCGATGGACAGCTACCCGGCGCGGTCCTTGAAGCGCGCAGTGCGCTGGTTTCGCGACAATTGGTAGGCTGGCCGACTCTGGAAACGCTGCCACCAGAGAATCGCTATTGTTTCATTTTGCCAAACAGTTGGGCCGGACAGTTCGCGAAACCCGGTGATCGGGCAATTCGATGATTTCCGATGACTCTTGAGGCTGGTTCTGGTATGATGATTCCAACGTCCAAAGAGGCGAAAACGAAGGCCGAGCAGCCTTTTTGAAAAATTGAAACGACCCGTTTTGGCTAGGTGAGCCGTGCTCTCCAAGCCGTTGTGATCTATGGCTTGTTGCTGCTTGGCGTTGTGCCACAACCAGTACACGGATAAGCGAGATGCAGCCGGTTTCGTTAATGAGTTGTCAATATTTTGTGGATAATTCCCTTTTTTAGCGTGACCTCAGGAGCGACTCTCTGTAATACTCTCCGAAATGGGGCAAATTTGATAAGGACCGAAAAGGTCCAGCTTTTGTGAAAAGTATCTCACTCGGTACAGACAGGCGGACACGTATTATGACTTTAAATCTTCGGATGCCCGAACAAAATGACCTGAAACCACGCATCACTGTATTTGGTGTCGGGGGGGCAGGCGGTAACGCGGTCAACAACATGATCGACAAGGAACTCGACGGGGTTGAGTTCGTGGTTGCCAACACAGACGCGCAAGCATTGCAGCAAGGCAAAGCGCCTTCCAAAATTCAGATGGGTGTACAAGTCACCGAAGGACTTGGCGCTGGTGCACGACCAAACGTTGGTGCTGCCGCTGCTGAAGAAACCATTGAAGAAATTGTCGACCATTTGGCAGGCGCACATATGTGCTTTATCACTGCCGGTATGGGCGGTGGCACCGGAACCGGCGCGGCCCCGATCATCGCGCAAGCCGCCCGCGAGTTGGGTGTCCTAACCGTTGGTGTCGTCACCAAGCCTTTCCAGTTTGAAGGGGCCAAGCGGATGAGCCAGGCCGAAGAGGGTGTCGAAGCCCTGCAAAAGGTCGTGGACACGCTGATCATTATTCCAAACCAGAACCTGTTCCGTCTGGCCAATGAAAAGACAACGTTTACCGAGGCGTTCTCTCTGGCAGATGACGTTCTGTACCAAGGTGTGAAAGGTGTGACCGATCTGATGGTGCGCCCCGGCATGATCAACCTCGACTTCGCAGATGTTCGCGCTGTGATGGACGAGATGGGCAAAGCCATGATGGGCACCGGCGAGGCCGAGGGCGAAACACGCGCCATCGAAGCTGCCGAAAAAGCCATCGCCAACCCGCTGCTGGACGAAATTTCGCTGCGCGGTGCCAAAGGTGTTCTTATCAACATCACTGGCGGGCACGATCTTACGTTGTTCGAACTGGACGAAGCTGCGAACAAAATTCGCGAGCAGGTCGATCCAGACGCCAACATCATCGTCGGTTCTACGTTGGACACCGAGATGGAAGGCAAAATGCGTGTCAGCGTTGTTGCCACTGGCATTGATGCGTCTGAAGAGCTTTTGGAAACACCCGTGCCACGTCGCTCAATGGCGGCACCGTTGGCGAAGGAAGCGATCCCGGGTGCAGAAGAGTTTCAACCAGCCGCTGAGCGCGTGAATGTTGAGAAATTCGTTCCTGAGCAGGCCGCGGCAGTCTCTGAGCCGACACTGTTTGAAGAAGTTGAGCAGCCGCAAGCTGTTGCCGCACAAGGCGGCGGGCGTCACGCGCAATTCGCGCCGCAAGCCACACAACATCAGCCGGTAGGCCAAGCAACCGACACTGTTCCGGAGCCGGTTTACCAACCGCGTGCTGCTGTTCAAACACCGCCTGCACCGCAAGGTCCTGCGTCAGCTGGCACGCCGACACCGGAAGCCATGGAACGTCTGCGCGCCGCGGTGAACAAACAGCCCGTCGGACAAGGCGTGCCACGTGCACCGCAAGCGGCACCAAGTGACAAGGCACGGTTCGGGATCAACTCCCTGATCGGGCGCATGACTGGTCAAGGCGCAGAGGGGGCAGAGCCCGTCCAACGCAGCCAACCTTCTGTTTCAAGTGCCCCCGCGGCTCCGGCAGAAACTGACCCAGAGCAGGAAAAAATCGAAATTCCGGCATTCCTGCGCCGTCAGGCGAACTAGCCGAAATATTTCTGACGTAACGTTAAAGGCCCGCAAGCGCGGGCCTTTTTCTATTTAAAACAACCACTTGAGAATTTCATCGCTGTAGATTTCCCTTTGTTACAGCAATGTTGCAAACAGTCATAAAGAGTGAGTTGAGCGTTGCTGCACCTGCACATACATATGGGTCACTTCTCACGCGCCCTAGCGAGATACTCTTAGCTGATCCGGGCGTGAACCAAGGGACACAATTGTGCAAGCGACGGTAAAAACTCAGGTTACGTTCAAGGGTGTAGGTCTACACTCCGGCAAAGCTGTAACCATGCATGTGAAACCAGCCCCCATCGGGTCGGGCGTGGTGTTTCATCGTGTGGATGTCGTCAATCAAGATGCAATGGTTCCAGCGCGCTTTGACGCGGTCTCCGAGAAGCCGCTTTGCACACGTCTGGTCAATGCGGCCGGGACGGAAGTGCTGACAATCGAACATATTATGGCGGCTCTGGCAGGTTGTGGCATCTACAATGCCCTGGTCGAGCTTGATGGCCCCGAAGTGCCGATCATGGATGGCTGTTCTGCCGGTTTTGTTGCCGGTCTGATTGAAGCAGGCGTTCAAACGCAAAATGCGTCCTTGATGGCAATCGAAATTCTGCGTCCGGTTTCTGTACGCGACGGCGATGCGTTCGCAATGCTGAGCCCGGCGTCCTCACTTGAGATCGATTTCCAAATCGACTTTCAGGATCAAGCTATCGGGCATCAGGAAAAGCGCCTGACAATGGCAAACGGAACTTTCGTGCGCGAATTGTCCGACAGCCGGACCTTCTGCCGGAAATCCGATATCGACATGATGCATGCCAATGGGCTGGCCCTTGGTGGTACTTACGAAAATGCTGTTGTTGTTGATGGCGACGATGTTTTGACGCCGGGCGGTCTGCGCCACAGTGACGAAGCGGTGCGCCACAAGATGCTCGACGCGTTGGGCGATCTGGCTTTGGCCGGTGCGCCAATTCTGGGTCGGTATACCGGTCGGCGCGCAGGTCATGCGATGACCAACCGTCTTCTGCGCAAACTGTTTGCAACACCAGACGCGTTTCGGATCGTGACATGTACGCCCGCGCAGCTTCAAAGCCTGCCAGGTGTCGGCGTGAAACGCGCTGATTTGCCAATGGTTGCCTGACACCTTTGTCAGCAGTGACAAAAACCCTTTCAAAGACATTTTGCCTTCCCAAAACATGTGCTAGATGTGTGCGAAGTGCCGGGTTTCGGTCTGAATTTGATAAAGGGTAGCTAGCTTATGGCGCGCTCGGTAAAAACTGCCAAAACGACGATTGCGCTTATCGTTGCTGCAAGCCTGACAGCCTGCGGCGGATTTGGCGGTGCATCACGTGAAGTGCCGCTGGATACGCTAGCTGCAGAAGATATCTTCAAGAAAGCTGAGTTTGAGCTGGAAGATGGCGACGCCAAGGAAGCGATCGTGCTGTTTAGCGAGTTGGAGCGTTTGTACCCCTATTCCGAATGGGCAAAACGCGCGCTGATCATGTCGGCCTTCGCGCTGCACCAGACGAAAAACTACGAAGAATCACGGGCCGCGGCTCAGCGCTTCCTCGACTTCTATCCAGCTGATGAGGATGCCGCTTATGCGCAATATCTTCTGGCGATCAGCTATTACGACCAAATCGAACAGGTTGGCCGTGATCAGGGTCTGACTTTCCAGGCGCTGCAAGCCCTGCGCACGGTGATTGAGCGTTATCCGGACTCGCAATATGCGAAGTCGTCGATCCTGAAATTTGACCTGGCCTTCGATCACTTGGCCGGCAAAGAGATGGAGATTGGCCGCTACTATCTGAAACGCGGTCATTATGCAGCTGCGATCAATCGGTTCCGCGTTGTGGTGGAAGAATTTCAGACAACGACCCATACGCCCGAGGCTTTGCACCGTTTGGTTGAGGCCTACTTGGCGCTGGGTCTGACCGATGAAGCACAAACCGCCGGTGCCATCCTGGGCTATAACTACCAGTCCAATGATTTCTACACCGACAGTTTCAACTTGCTGCGCAAACGCGGGCTTGATCCGGAAGCGGCTGGGCGTGGTTGGCTGCGCGATGTGTACCGGCAGGTGATCCGGGGCGCATGGCTGTGAGACACGGCCCGAAGATGCGCGCCCTACGGGAGATCTGACATGCTGCGCAGTCTCGATATCCGGGACATGCTGATCATCGACAAGCTCACGCTGGAGTTCCAACCGGGATTGAATGTCTTGACGGGTGAAACAGGGGCGGGCAAGTCTATCTTGCTGGATTCATTGGGTTTTGTTCTGGGCTGGCGCGGGCGTGCTGAGCTGGTTCGCCAAGGGGCGGAGCGCGGCGAGGTTATGGCCGCCTTTGACTTGCCACCTGGACACGCTGCCCACGCGATCCTGGAAGACGCCGGTTTTGAACCGAGTGATGAGTTAATTCTGCGCCGCATCAATTTCAAAGACGGGCGCAAGCAGGCATTCGTCAATGACAGACGCGCCAGTGGCGAAGTGTTGCGGGCGCTGTCAGACAGCTTGATCGAATTGCATGGCCAGCATGATGATCGCGGGCTGTTGAACCCGAAAGGTCATTTGGCGGTTCTTGACGCGTTTGCAGGGATTGATCTGACCAAAATGCGGGCGGCATGGCGGGCGTATTCGACCGCGCAGAAAGATCTTGCCTCGGCGCGAACGGCCTTGGCAGAAGCTCAGAAAGAAGAGGAATTTCTGCGCCACGCGGTCAGCGAATTGGAAGCGCTGGACCCGCAAAGCGGTGAGGAAGCGCAGTTGGATACCCGTCGCCGGTTGATGCAAGCAGGGGAACGTATCCGCGAAGATATCGCCAAAGCGCTTTCGGCTTTGGGATCTGATGGTGCCGATGGTAATTTGCGCGACGCAACGCGGTGGCTGGAAAATGTCGCGGACAGCGCGGAAGGGAAGCTTGACGCGTCGTTGCAATCTTTGGAGCGCACGATCACCGAGCTTGGCGAAGCCACGGACGGGATCGAGACCGCGTTGAACGCCATGCAGTTTGATCCGCGCGAATTGGAAAACACCGAAGAACGTCTATTTGCCCTGCGAGGGTTAGCTCGCAAACACGGAGTTTTGCCCGACGATCTGGGTGCATTGCGCCTTGAGTTGCGCGACAAGCTTGACGCGGTTGAAGGTGGCGCGGATCACATCAAACAGTTGGAAGCCGCTGTCGTGGACGCAAAATCCAACTTTGATAAGCTCGCGCAAGCCCTTCATTCCAAAAGGGAAAAAACCGCCAAGGCATTGGACGCAGCGATGTCTAAGGAACTCGCGCCGCTGAAAATGGAACGCGCGGTGTTTACCACGGAATTGCGCCCCGCCGATCCCGGCCCAAGCGGCGTTGATGATGTCAGCTTTACCGTTGCCACAAATCCCGGTGCGCCATCGGGGCCTTTAAACAAGATCGCCTCGGGTGGCGAGTTATCGCGGTTTTTGCTGGCGTTGAAGGTTTGTCTCAGCGATGGCAGCGCGGGTGTTACGATGATCTTTGATGAGATCGACCGCGGTGTTGGCGGGGCTACCGCCAACGCGGTTGGCAGACGATTGGCCGAAATCGCCCGCGACGCGCAGGTGCTTGTTGTCACCCATTCGCCGCAAGTCGCTGCTTTGGGTGGTCATCACTGGCGGGTTGAAAAGAAGGTCAGCAAAGGGGCTACGATTTCGACGGTTGAACCGCTTGATGCGGCAGACCGAATAGATGAGATCGCCCGGATGGTCGCGGGTGATACTGTGACGGACGCAGCGCGTGACGCGGCGCGGGCCTTGTTGAACGGGTAGCGGTGCGCGCCTGATTGGCATAGGGTTTTGACATTGCATGCGCCTCGTGAGAGGTGCGTGGATTGGGGACGACAACAACCGCATCCCGCGGTGAACGGAAAGTGGCGCGCGACATGGCGGAGCCGGATAAAGGCGTGATCGGAAAGCAGCTCGACGATGTCGTCTGTGCCTGTCGCGACGGCTGGAAGGTGATGCGTCGCAAAGGCCCGTCACAGCTTCAATTCTGGTTCATTGCGTTGTTGATCGGGATCGCCGCGGGTTTCGCAGCGCTTGCATTTCGCAAAGGGATCGATGCGTTGCAGTCGTTTCTCTATGGCGCGCGTGACGTTCACTCCCTGACCGATTTTGCCTCCAGCCTGCCTTGGTATTGGATCGTGGCCATCCCGATCCTTGGGGGGCTGTGCACGGGGATCATCTTGCATTTGTTTACGCCTGATGGGCGAGTCCGGTCGGTTGCGGATGTGATCGCGGGGTCGGCCTTGCATGACGGGCGTGTGGAAAAACGCGCGGGCCTTGCGTCTGCGGCGGCCTCGATGATCACACTTTCATCGGGCGGCTCAACCGGCCGGGAAGGGCCGGTCGTCCACCTTGCGGGCGTCATTTCAAGTTGGGTCTGCGGGTTGATCCGTGCCGATGGCATCACCGGTCGCGACCTTCTGGGTTGCGCGGTTGCCGCGGCGGTTTCTGCCAGTTTTAACGCGCCGATTGCCGGAGCTCTGTTTGCGCTGGAAGTCGTGTTGCGCCACTTCGCGGTCCATGCGTTTGCCCCGATTGTGATTGCGTCAGCGGCAGGCACGGTGATCAGCCGTTTGGAATTCGGCGATGTCACCGAATTCAGCCTGCCTGCAGAGAATATTCTAAGCTTTTACGTGGAGTTACCGGCATTCCTGATCCTCGGCCTTTTGTGCGGGATTGTGGCCGTGGTTCTCATGCGCTCCATCTTCTGGGCCGATGATATGGGCAATATCGTACAGGAAAAATTGCGGATGCCGCGATGGCTGCGCCCGGCTGTTGCCGGCGCTCTGCTGGGGATTATTGCGCTGCAGTTTCCCCATATCATCGGGGTTGGTTACGGCACGACGACGCAAGCGCTGACCGGGGAACTGCTGTTCTACGAGGCTGTGATCTTTGCCATTTTCAAGGTGATCGCGGTCGCTGTCACGATGGCCGGGCGCATGGGCGGGGGTGTGTTTTCCCCATCGCTGATGGTGGGCGCGCTCACTGGTTTGGCGTTTGGCGGGATTGCGACAGGGATCTTCCCGAACGTCTCAGGGGCAGAGACGCTTTACGCCCTGGCAGGCATGGGGGCTGTGGCGGCCGCAGTCTTGGGAGCGCCGATCTCAACGACCTTGATTGTCTTTGAACTGACCGGTGACTGGCAAACCGGTCTGGCGGTGATGGTTGCCGTGTCGCTGTCCACCGCATTGGCCAGCCGCCTTGTTGATCGATCGTTCTTCCTGACCCAACTGGAACGGCGCGACATTCACTTGGCTGCAGGCCCGCAAGCCTATCTTTTGTCGATGTTCCGTGTGGGCAATGTCATGCGCACCAGTGATCACCCTGATGCCGCATCAGAAGAAGCAATCTGGGAAGTCATCGAAGAGGGGGTCTTTATCGGCCCCAACGCCACACTTGAAGACGCAATGCCGATCTTTGAGACCACAAACCGGCGCTTTATTCCGGTGGCGACTTTCGGAGCCGAGGGCGAGCCGCCCTCAATCGACGGTGCGCTGTTTCAGGTGGATGCGTTGAAGCAATACAACCGTGCATTGGCGGCGACCGCCGCCGAGGAACATTCTTAATCAAAGTTGTTCAACCGTGACCTTGTCAGGGTAGAATGCCAGATGGCCCGCGATCTGTTCGAGCCCGGCTTTTGGTGTCTCATAGGACCAGGCTGCGTTTTCGATTGGCCCGCTTTTGGCCTGGATCGTGAAATAGCTTGCCGTGCCTTTATGCGGGCAGTCGGTCTTGTGGTCTGTCTCATCGAAAAACGCCATCGCAAGGTCCGCGCGCGGGACATAGAAAACCGGCGTGTAGCTGCCTTCCACAAGCTCAATCACATTGTTGCTTTCACCCAGAACAGCCCCCGCGGCGCGGATGGAAAATGTCCCTTTGGCTTTGTGCAACTTGATATGATCGGCCATGGTGACCCCTTTTTGAAAACTATCTGTATTTCGACGACGGACGTAACAGTTTGATGTCACGTGGCTGCCAGCTTAAAGCGGAGCTGTCGCCTGAGCCAACCAACTAGCAGATTTTCCCGAAACTTCCAATTTTTTCACGATTTCAGCGTGATAGGAATTGATCCAGTCAACCTCAGCAGGGCTGAGCATGTCAGAATTAATCAACCTGCGGTCTATCGGGACCCAGGTTAGCGTTTCAAAATGCAGGTGGTCTCGGTTGTCGCCCAGATCTGGCGCAGGTTGCACCACGATCAGGTTTTCGATGCGAATTCCAAACGCGCCTTCGCGGTAATAGCCCGGTTCGTTGGACAGGATCATACCGGGTTGCAGCGGTACCTCTGATATCCGGGATATTCGTTGCGGGCCTTCATGCACTGACAGATAAGACCCGACGCCGTGCCCGGTGCCGTGGTCATAGTCCAGACCCTCGCGCCACAACGGCGCGCGCGCCAGCGCATCCAGATCCCGCCCGGCAACGCCGTTCGGGAAGCGGGTTTGGGACACCGCGATCATGCCTTGCAGCACAAGTGTGAAGCAGCGCTTCTGTTCGTCGGTTGGCGTGCCGATAGCAACGGTTCGGGTGATATCCGTCGTGCCATCGACATATTGCCCACCGGAATCGACCAGCAGCAACTCCCCGTCTTGGGCGGTTCTGTTGGTGTCATGGGTGACGCGGTAGTGCACGATGGCCCCGTTTGGCCCTGCGCCTGAGATCGTTTCAAAGCTGATATCGCGAAGTGCGTTCGTGCCTTGGCGAAAGCCTTCAAGGGCCTTCACGGCATCAATCTCGGTAAACTGTCCAGGGGTCTGCGCATCGAGCCAAGCCAGAAAGTCGATCACCGCGCGCGCGTCCCGCAGATGGGCCTGCCGCGCGCCTTCGATCTCCACCTCGTTTTTGCAGGCTTTGGGCAGAATACACGGATCTTGGGCGTAGGAAATCTTGGCCGTTCCGCTGGCTGTGATCAATTCTGTCAATGCCAGCGGTGCAGATGCCGGATCAAGGCGGATTGTGCCGTTCAATGACGCGACCACATCGGCCATCTTTTCAGGAGGATGGATTGTGATCGCAGGATCAGGCCTCAGATCGGCGACACGGTCGGGCTCGATGAACAGATCAACACGGGCATCGGCGTGCAGGATCGCAAAACACTGAACAATTGGATTGCGGGCGATGTCCGTGCCGCGAATATTCAAAAGCCAACAAATGCTGTCGGGCAGGGTGAGGATGACAGACGTCTCGCCTGCATCGCGCAGGACATTTGCAATCTGGGCGCGTTTTTCGGGGGAAGGCTGCCCGCTCAACTCAACAGGATGGGCTTCCACCTTGCGCTGAGGTTTGGCGGGGCGATCCGGCCAAATCTGATCGACAAGATTGCCTTCAACCGCCTTCAACGAAACACCGGAGCCCCTCAGGTTTTCGGAAATCTCATCAATTTGCGACTTGGTGAACAGCCATGGATCAAACCCGACCGTCCCAGTTTTTATCTGGCTCTTGATCCAGTCAGCTGGTTTGGTTTCGGGCCAGGGAACGGGGGTGAAATGGTCGGTTGCAACCTGATCTTTCACCTGGACCCGATAGCGTCCGTCAATGAACACACCAGCGCTGTCGTGCAGCGCAATACAGAACCCGGCGGACCCGGTAAAGCCCGTGAGCCAGGCCAAACGTTCATCACAGGGCGCAACATATTCACCCTGATGGGCATCTGCGCGCGGGATGATATACCCCGCAAGATCTTGTTCTTTCAGAAGGTTTCGCAGCTTTGTGAGCCTTGCAGGCCCATGTTCAGGAGAGGTCGCGACATCGAAACCCTGAAACATCTATCCGGCCCGCTTCATGCCCATCACACGGGCGCGCGCCCGCGGGTCGCTGTCAAACAAAGCGGCCAGTTGTTCGGTCATTGCGCCGGCAAGTTGTTCAACATCGGTAATCGTGACGGCGCGGTCATAATACCGCGTGACATCATGGCCAATACCGATGGCGATCAGTTCTATCGCGCGGCGTTTTTCAACCATCGCGATCACATCGCGCAGGTGTTTTTCCAGGTAGTTGGCCGGGTTCACCGACAGTGTGGAGTCGTCAACAGGCGCACCATCGCTGATGACCATCAGAACCTTGCGGCTTTCAGGACGCCCAAGCATCCGGCGATGCGCCCATTCCAGCGCTTCACCGTCGATGTTTTCCTTCAGCAAGCCTTCTTTCATCATCAGACCCAAATTGGGCCGGGTGCGCCGCCAAGGGGCATCGGCAGATTTGTAGACGATGTGGCGCAGATCATTCAGACGCCCGGGTTGTTGCGGACGTCCTTCGGCAAGCCAATTTTCACGCGATTGTCCGCCCTTCCAGGCACGGGTGGTGAACCCCAGAATTTCGGTTTTCACCTGGCAACGTTCCAGTGTACGGGCCAACACGTCGGCGCAAATCGCCGCGATGGAGATCGGACGCCCCCGCATTGAGCCGGAGTTGTCTAGAAGCAGCGTCACGCAAGTGTCGCGAAACTCCGTATCTTTTTCGATCTTGAAGCTCAGCGGGGTGGTCGGGTTGGCAACGACACGCGCCAGACGGCCAGCATCCAGAATGCCTTCCTCAAGATCAAATTCCCAAGATCGGTTTTGTTGGGCCTGCAGGCGGCGCTGCAATTTGTTGGCCAGCCGGGAAACGGCACCTTTCAGGGGTTCCAGCTGCTGATCAAGATAGGCGCGCAGGCGTTCCAACTCGGCCGGTTCTGCAAGGTCTTCCGCGCGAATTTCTTCATCAAATTCAGTGCTGTAAACGATGTAATTCGGATCAGCATCGGAATGAGGCGGCGGCACGGGCGGCTCCATCGGTGCGTCGCCTTCTGGCATTTCCGCCTCGTCGCCCATTTCGGCATCGGCCATATCGTCAAGCTGCACCGTCGCCTGCGAGGCGTCTTGCTGCTCTTCCTGGGATTGCTCGGCCTGTGCGTCCTCGTCCTCGGAATTATCTTCTTTGTCCGCGTTCGAATTGTCTTCCTCGGCCTGCTCCTGCTGGTCGTTTTCGGCCTCATCGTTTTGGTCGTCATCGATGTCGTCCGGATCATCGCCAAGCTGATCGCCATAGCCCAGATCGTCGATGATCTGACGGGCAAATTTGGCGAAGCTGGCTTGATCGTCCAGCACGTCTTCGAGGTTTTCCAACGTGCCGCCCGCGGATTGTTCGATGAAATCCTTCCATAGGTTCATCACATTGTCCGCGCCTTTGGGCAGGTCGCGACCGGTGGCCAGATGACGGATCAGATAGCCCGCGGCGACTGACAGCGGGGCCTGTCCTGGCTCCG
The DNA here is from genome assembly GCA_947493265.1 of uncultured Litoreibacter sp. Lineage (GTDB taxonomy): Bacteria > Pseudomonadota > Alphaproteobacteria > Rhodobacterales > Rhodobacteraceae > Litoreibacter. The sequence goes on from CANLQL010000002.1 coordinate 584,720, forward strand.
TAATTTGTTCATAGCCTTTGCGGCTGGCCTCGGACCCGATCTTGGCATCGATATTGCCTGCGGTGCCGGGCATTGCGCGTGCGCCCATTGCTTCACAGCGGGCAGTTTCCATCGCGTCATACAGATCGCGCGCCATATTGCCTTGCGGCTCGTAGCGGTTGTTCGTTGATGGATTGTGGAACCGGCGGCGCAGTGCATAGGCATCGGCCGTACCGCGGGCCAGCAGCACCTCCTCCTTCGTCATGCGGCGCGTGACCTGCGGCAACCGGACCTGATCATTGGTCATACCGGGGGGGTCAACCGAGAAGCTGACGCCCAGATCAGGGTCATTGGCGAGTGTTTTCGTCGCCTCTGCCAGAGCCTTCTTGAAAGGATCGGCGGGGTTGTCGTTTTTGTTAGCCAAGGCTCACGCTTGCCGCACTTTCGGGCAGCTCTTCATCGAAACAACGTTGGTAGAATTCGGCCACGGTTTCGCGCTCCAACTCGTCGCACTTATTCAGGAACGACAGGCGGAATGCATAACCTACATCTTTGAAAATCAACGAATTTTGCGCCCAGGCGATTACAGTCCGAGGGGACATAACCGTGGATAGATCGCCGTTCATGAACGCGGTCCGGGTCAGGTCGGCGACGGTAACCATCTGGCCGATGGTCTTGCGACCGTCAGCCGTATTGAAGGTCGGCGACTTCGACAGGATGATCGCAGCTTCGGCGTCATGGCTGAGATAGTTCAGCGTCGCAACAAGGCTCCACCGGTCCATCTGGCCTTGGTTGATCTGCTGCGTACCGTGGTAAAGTCCGGTCGTGTCGCCCAAACCAACCGTGTTGGCGGTCGCAAAAATGCGGAAATTTGGATGCGGGTTGATGACTTTGTTCTGGTCCAGAAGCGTCAGTTTGCCGTCTGTTTCCAGAACCCGCTGGATCACGAACATCACGTCCGCGCGGCCGGCGTCATATTCATCGAACACAATCGCTGTTGGGTTGCGCAGGGCCCAAGGCAAGATGCCTTCCTGGAATTCCGTGACCTGAACGCCGTCTTTCAGCTTGATCGCGTCTTTCCCGATCAAGTCGATCCGGGAGATGTGGCTGTCAAGGTTAACGCGCACACACGGCCAGTTCAGGCGGCTGGCAACCTGTTCGATATGGGTCGATTTACCGGTGCCGTGGTAGCCTTGGATCATCACACGGCGGTTGTGCGAAAAGCCCGCCAAAATCGCCAATGTGGTGTCGCGGTCAAACTTGTAGGTGGAGTCCAACTCCGGCACGCGGTCCGTGCGGTCTGCGAAGCCTTTAACTACCATATCACTGTCGATGCCGAATACCTCGCGGACCGAAATGTCCTCGGTGGGTTTCGCGCTCAAATCAATCGTTCCGTCAGCCATGTCGTGCCCTTTTAGATAACGGGTCCGGGATGCCTGATTATGCAGCCAAGAGCAAGGGGCGGGCAGGGGAGTTTCTGGTGCAAATTCGCAGAATTGATGCGCTACTTTGCCACGATATCCTGTCTGCGTTGGTCCGACCATCCCGCCGGGTTGTTATGAGTCCAGTTCTGCCAATTCAAAATGCCAGCCCGAGCCCTAAGTAAAAACCGAAGCCGACCGACCCAATTCTGAGCGGGTGTTCCCGCGGGTTATTCGCCGAAATTCCGGCTGACTTTGATCTGGTCCCAGGCCCACACAACCTTTTGCAGCTGTTCCTCGTCGGCCCGGTTTCCGCCGTTCATGTCGGGGTGAAGATCTTTGACCAAGCTTTTGTATTTCTTGCGCAAATCCGTCTTCGTCATCCGCGAGTCGCCCTCAAGAATTTCCAAGGCTTGCCGTTCTGTCGGGGGGAGTTTCCGGCCAGTTCCGCCGCCTGGTACACGGCCTGGATTGCGGGTCGCATTCTCACCCAGCACAGACATTGGGTCATCGACACCAAGCCGGGACCAAGCGCGCTGTTCCTCCCCCTTTTTAAGGGGCTTGGTTTCGCGTTCCCAAACACGGTCGGACGACATTTGCCGCTCCATTTCTTCCTGCGTATGGGTCTCGAAGAAATTCCATTTCAGGTTGTATTCCCGCGCATGATCTTTGCAGAACCAGTAGTAATCGTCCAAAATATCGGGCGATTTCGGCGCACGGTATTTCCCCGCTTCTTCGCAGCCGGGGGCTTCACATGTCTTTTGCGAAGTTTCGACCGCACCAGACATGCCGCGGCGGGTCTTCGCCCGACGCTTTTTGTCTGTGGAGACGGAAATATCGAACTCAAACGGATCAAAGGGGGCACGTGCCATGACTTCACCTTTTCGACTCGGAACAAGCAGTTTAGGGTTTTCTACGGCGAGGTGAAGGGGCGTTTTCACTTTTTACCAAATCGGCGATTTGCGCGGCCCCGCGCTTGAAGGAAAGAGAAATCATGGCCCAGAATATGAAAGATCGAATTGCCGCCGCTTTGGAGGCCGCGTTTTCCCCGACACATCTGTCAGTGGTGGATGACAGCGAAGCCCATCGCGGCCATGCAGGGTTTCAAGAGGGCGGCGAAAGCCACTTTAACGTAGAGATCACAGCCCCTGAATTTAAAGGAAAATCCCGCATTGAACAGCACCGCGCCGTTCATGCCGCCTTAGGCAAAGAGATCACGACGCGTATTCATGCTTTGGGATTGAAAATCAGCTCTTAGGATCTGAAGTTCCGTCGGTTTCAGACGAGGTTTCGAGATCCGGATCGACATCTGGGTGATCCTCTGACGCGGAGAGGTCATCGGGTTCAATTTCCAGATCCTCGTCCATCTCGGCCATAGGGTGGTCTTCTTCCAGCAGAGAATTCTCCGCCTCAGCTTCTGCCAGCAACGTGTCGATGTTGGCGATGTCCGCTTTGGCGCGTCGAAACACCAACAAGGATTGATATTTGACGACCCGGCCGGTCAGGCCTTGGCGTTCTTCATTTGGAAGCGTATCCGCGCGCAGGTATTCCCACCCGTCTGCGGCCATTTCGTTCATCACCGATGAGACGGCATTGGCGAATTTATCCGGACCACCGCGCACGCCTTTTGCAGCCTTGCCACGTCGTGGTGCGACGATTGCTTTATATTCAAACTTTGACATTCTTCTCCCCAGTCGCTGTTGCATAATTCACGGTGCGGCGCTTTCAAAGCTATTCTGCGAATGTTGCGTGAAATTGATGCAACCTGAACACGGTGTGGTTTCTCCAGCGCACTCGGCGATCTGGGTGTTTGGCCTCAGGAAAAGCGTGCTTTGACGCGGTATCGGCGTTTTCGCGACAGAGATCGGAATGGCTGCCGGAACTGCTTTGCGCCGTTTGCGAAGCGTTCGGAAGGCGATGCCCGTCAGGCCGATCATGATCCAACTTAGCTGGATCAGGGCCGAAGCAAGATTGAACATCTCCGTCAGCGATATCAGCACAAGGCTGGCCGCGGCGACGCTGATAAACGCGTAGAAATTCCCGTTTCCGTCAAGGAAACCAAACTGCAGGGATGCGAACCCTATAATATAGAGGATGAACCCCGCGACCCCTGCAGTCTGGAAAACAGAAGGCATTTCAACACTCGTTACGATCATAGTAGCAACAGACACTTCCTGCCCTCCATTTATCTTCTCCGGTGGAAAAATTTCCGGAACCCCAGCACCGTGACTGGATGGACCTACTATGACCTGACGTTGCGGAAGGCAGCGTGATTTGGGTGTGAATAGAGAGTTAAAAAACTGTGGAACTTGGCCTCTGAGGCCGGAAAAAGCGGAAAATACCCCACATATTGCCAATTTTAGGGGGCGATTTCCCAAGTGTTGCGTTTGTGCAATTTCACCCAAGGGGGGAGGCATTTTTTGCGCTTTTCCCCTTTAAATCCTGAGCAATTCGCGAAATAAGAGCGCAAAGGTTTAGTTTTAACGAGGAAAAGATGAAAACATCATCCTTCATTACAGCAGCGGTTATCGCGATGCTTCCGGCACTTGGCCACGCAGCCACAGTTGTAAACGGTAGCTTCGAAGTCGATCCCGGTGTGATCAGCCAAGGCGTATCAGGACATGGCGCTGGCTCCACTTTCGCAGATATTCCGACAAGCGGTCGGTCCTGGGGCATCTGGACATCCGGCATCGCTGGATGGACCACAAGTTCCAACGGGATCGAATTGCAGACGGGGCGGACTTTGGGCCTGACACCTGCCGATGGCGATTTCTACGCAGAGCTGGACACCCGCAACAACACGCGGATCTCCCAAGAGATCTACTTTGATGTGGGCATCTATGACCTGAGCTTCGAATATAGCCCGCGTACAAAACGCACAGACAGCAATGACATTGAATTTGGTATCGGTGACATTCTGGCCGGTGCAGTCGCTGGTCCGGAAGGTGAATACACGCCAGGCAAGTTCACAACCGTGACACGCCGTTTCGAAATCACGGAAGCCGGGACACATTCATTGTTCTTCGCAGGCGCTGGCCGGTCTGATTCCTACGGGGGTCTGATCGACGACATCAGATTGTCTGCTGTACCATTGCCTGCTGGTCTTCTTTTGCTGGGAACAGCGCTTGCAGGCTTCGGCATCGCGCGCCGTCGTCGCAAAAGCTGATCTAAGCGACATAGAATTCAAAACGGCGGCTCCGAAAGGGCCGCCGTTTTTTTTTGTCGTATCTGCGAAACGGGTGGGCGTTAGCCGCCCAATTTTGCCGCCACGATCTCGTTAACGGCTTTTGGGTTCGCCTTACCACCGGTGGCTTTCATCACCTGGCCCACAAACCAGCCCGCAAGTTTCGGGTTTTCGCGGGCTTTTTCGACCTGCGCTGGGTTGGCGGCGATGATCTCGTCCACGGCCTTTTCAATTGCGCCAGTGTCGGTGACCTGCTTCATCCCGCGGGCTTCGACGATCTCAGCCGGGTCGCCACCTTCGGTATAGACGATCTCGAACAGGTCTTTCGCGATCTTGCCGGAGATGTCGCCCTTGGTGATCAAAGCAATGATCCCGCTCAGCTGCGCGGGCGAAACCGGGCTGTCGGTGATTTCGCGGTCATCATCCTTTTTCAGACGGCCAAACAATTCGTTAATCACCCAGTTGGCGGCCAATTTGCCGTCACTGCCATCGGCGACGTCCTCAAAAAAGGCGGCGTTTTCTGCCTCTGCCGTCAGGACGCTGGCGTCATATTCCGACAGACCAAATTCTGACATGAAGCGCGCGCGCTTTTCGTCCGGCAATTCCGGCAATGCGGCTTTCAGATCGTCGACATAGGCTTGTTCGATTTCCAGCGGCAACAGATCGGGGCAGGGGAAGTAGCGGTAATCATGCGCTTCTTCTTTTGACCGCATGGACCGTGTTTCCCCCTTGTCGGGATCATACAGACGAGTTTCCTGATCAACCTCGCCACCGGCTTCCAAGATCGCGATTTGGCGTTTCGCCTCAACCTCAATGGCTTGCTGAATGAACCGGGTGGAGTTCATGTTCTTGATCTCGCACCGCGTCCCCAAATGGGAAAAATCGCCGGTTTCCTTATACTTCTCATAGGCGCCGGGCAGGCACACGGACACGTTCACATCCGCCCGCATGGAGCCGTTTTGCATGTTGCCATCGCACGTGCCCAGATAGCGCATGATCTGGCGCAACTTCAAAACATAGGCTGCAGCCTCTTCCGGCCCGCGAATGTCCGGGCGGGACACGATTTCCATCAAAGCCACACCTGTCCGGTTCAGGTCCACGAAGGACATGTTCGGGTCCATGTCATGGATAGACTTGCCTGCATCTTGTTCCAGGTGAATACGCTCGATCCGAACAACACGGGCGATGCCCGGTTCCATATCGACCAGAACTTCACCTTCTCCCACAATCGGGTGGTAAAGCTGACTGATCTGGTAGCCTTGCGGCAGATCCGGGTAGAAATAGTTTTTCCGGTCAAACGCGGAATACAGATTGATGTCGGCCTTCAAGCCCAACCCGGTGCGCACGGCTTGGGCGACGCATTCCGAATTGATCACTGGCAACATACCGGGCATGCCCGCATCAACAAAGGCCACGTTGTTGTTGGGCTCTGCCCCGAATTTCGTCGAGGCGCCGGAAAACAGTTTTGCGTTGGACTGGACCTGCGCATGCACCTCAAGGCCAATGACCAGTTCCCAATCGTGCTTTGCACCTGCAATTACTTTGGGCTTCGGGGCTTCATAGGTCAGATCTAGCATGGCATGTTCCTTGGCTTCTTGCGCTGGTTTTAGGGGAGCCTGCGCAGCCCGACAAGGCCCAACCTTATGTGGTCGCTTCGGCGAGTTCGCGCCAACCCGTGCGTCATAACTGATGCCTGACTTGTCTGTTTGCGCGCGGGTGTCCTAAATGCCCTATGCGCCAAATGCTAACCCCTTTGATCTTTGCCATGCTCTTCGCCCTGCCTGCGGGTGCCGACACAGTTCGACCGATTAGCCGCACAGATATTCCGCCAGTGGCCCAATGGGACTTTCATCCACAAGGGCAGGACTGGACACAGGCCATGATGGGCGCATTGGACACGCATGGGCGCAAGTTGTTGGAAACGGTTCCGCAAGACATTGCCCAGTGGTGCCCGGCATATCCCGATCAAAACGCGCATGGGCGCGCGGCCTTCTGGACCAGTCTGATGTCCGCCTTGGCGGGCCATGAAAGCACCTGGAAACCCGCCGCGGTTGGGAGTGGCAAGTGGTACGGTCTGGTACAGATCGCACCCGCGACAGCACGTGGATATGGCTGCGAGGCGCGCAGCGGCCAAGCGTTGAAAACCGGTACTGCAAACCTGAAATGTGCCGTCCGGATTTGGTCCACGACCGTTCTGCGTGACAACGCGGTGGCATTTCAGGGTGGCAAGCTTGCTGGAATTGCGGCTGATTGGGGGCCCATGCGGTTTGCTAAAAAGCGCGGCCAGATGGCGCGGTTCACCCGCAAACAACCGTATTGCCAGCTGGGAAGCTCCCCGCGTCCGACCCCGAAAAGTTGACGGGCGAAAAGCCCGCTCAGATCAACTCTGAACGGGCCTGCCTGCGCGGTTGCATGATCTAGTTCTCGAAGGACACTTCCTTATATCCGGCGGTTTTGTTGCTGCGCACTAGACCCGCCATGATTTGTCCCAAGCGCCTTTGCATCGTGAAATCGGTGAACGCTTGATTGCCGGAGGTCACAGCACCAATCGCAGCCGATCCCGACAGCGGGAAGTACCGCCGGAAGTCATTCGTGCCCGTGCTGAAATTCGCATCAACCGCGCCCGAATTGTCAACTTTGCCAACGTTTCGCGGTGTGAACCAAACCGGTGCCGTCGTGTCCAAGGGGGCAAAACTTGTTCGCGGGCTTCCTTCGTTCGGGGCGTGCAGGATATTGTTGTGAGCGCTGACCAGAGAATAACTGGATCCGGCGATGATTTGCGGCGTGGTTGCCCAATTGGTCGCGATCCCATTGCCGCTATTGCTTCTGAGCGACACAAACGTGTTGTTATAGACTTCGATAGGGGCAGAATTGCCCGGTGCAACATTGGTTTGACCACGCTCCGAATAGGAGACGAACGCGCTGATCGCTTGCGTCGCGTGGTTATCGGGTTGCAGCGCGAAATTGTTGCGGACCGTCGCGCCTTGATGGTGAAATTCGATCATATTGGCGTTGGTATGGCTGGCCAGGATCAAGTTGCCGTCGGCAATGAAATTGGCGATCGGGCCACCGTTGCGCCCGCCTTGCGGCCAAGTGTTGGCCCCATTGAACGATGTCTGGGCTGTTGAAAACGCGAACCAACCGCCTTCAAAACAGGAATTTGCGACCATCGTATAAGCGCCGTCAAAATGCGGCTCTTCATCGAATTTAATGCATTGGTGGTCTTTCGTGGTCTGGAAAATGTCGCAGCCAAAAACATAGTTAAAGGCAGAGCCATTGATCCGAATGGGGGAGCGGTAAGTGTTGGCCTCGGTTGGGGTCAGCGGGTTGCGCATGATCCGGCACCCGGTGAAAATATCACCGCCCGTCGGGTCTTCCATTTGACCGGTGGAAAACGGATATTGTCCGCCCATATTGGTGACAACACAATCATCCCAATGGGTTAGGCGACGTTGCGTATAGTTGTTCGGGCTTTCAAATCCGTTGACGGCTACCGCGCTGTCAAATCCGTCAAACTCACATCCGGTGATCAGCGTTGTGCCCGGGGAGGCCTCGTAGATCCACGTGTGATTGCCGGTGACATTGGGGTTTCCGGCCGGGTTGAACCCAGCCTCAAAGCGTATGCCTTGAACACGAATGGCGGCGTTCAGCGGATAGTTGACCGTCTTGTTCAGCTTTAGCCCGCCGGACAGCCCGGTAAACCGGGGCTTTGCACCAGACCCGTAAGTTCCAATCAGAACCTCTGTTGGATCGGAGGGGCCGAACGTGAAGCGGAAATCGCCATAGGTGGCCCCGGCTTTGACCAGAACCCTGACGGGTGCGCCGCTGGATCGCAGAGTTGACCATTGCGACAGGTCGGTCCCGATGTTGTTGCTGTTGGTGGTCAACGCGCCCGCTGGCGCTGCAGAAAAGTCACTGTCGCCCACAGGGTTCACGCAAAGCGTCTGATTGCCGCTATACCGCGCGTCAGCTTGTCCTACGACTACCGTCGCGCTGGCCATTGCGACTTTGCCGGAGGACGGCTCGTAGATCATGCAGCTTGGTGTGTAGGTAGCGGCATTCTGGTAGCAATGTTGGATTTTATAGCCAAAGGCGCGGCTTTTCGCCCGCCATTCCGGAGGCGTTTTTTCGGGGGCCGTCCAGTTGTCCGGATCACCCGTGTCCCACAGGAAAACCAGCTGATGATATTGCGGGTTATAGAAGCTGTTATAGCTCGGATCTGTGGGGCCGGTGTCGAAGAAACCGGTGGACAGATCGACCTCCAGTTGCACCGTATCAGGTGCGACCGCGCCGGGTGTGCGCCTGACAATCAACGGGATTGGTTGCACCGTCACGTTGGAAAATACGAAATTGGGCATCATACGTCTCCCGAGATAAAATCATCCAAAGTGGTGGCGTTGGTGCCGTCGCAATAAAGCGTCCAGATGCCTGCATCGCCGCTGGAATGGGTGGCATCTGTGGTCGCAAGTCCGGTAATTTCAACGTTGTTGATGTAGGCGGTCAGGCTGGTTCCGACCGCGCGCAGTTTGATCGAAAACGGTGCGGTGAAAGTTTCGCCTGTCTGAGTGGAAGCGTCCGCCAAAGTGACCGTGTTGAAGACGTTGAATGCGCTGCCTTCCATGATCCTGATCCAGCCTGCCAGCATGTCGATATGCAGCGCGTAGCAAGCTGTTCCGGTGCTTCCGCGGACGAAAACCCCGGTGATGTTTTCGCCAGTTCCGGTCTGCCCTGTGATCGTGACTTCGGCTTCTTGATCGTTGGCAAGCGGGTTGGAATTGGCGACCAATGCGCCGAACGCTCCACCCGAAATTTGCGACCTCAGTTGATTTGAGACGATCTGCAATGCAGCGGCGCCGCCATCACGCAGGGCCCAGTCTGACCCCGCCGAAAGCTGTTCGTCTGCGCGGTTGAATTGGTCCATTAAAACAGGGGCTTGGTCCGTGGTGCTGAACGTCGCGGAGGTCGCGATATTCGACGCAGCCGGCAAGTGATCAACTTGGTAAAAATGCCATTGATAGGCCGTTGTCGCTGTCAGGCCATTGGCCGAAAAGCTGTTTGACCCGGCGTTGGGACTGACATCCGACGTGCTGTAGATCGCCCCAGTTCCTGCGATAATGTCGGCCTCTGTCGGGCTTGCGCCATCTGGCCAAACGCCCGCGTAAAGCGTTCCGCGACTGCTGTTGGAAACGACGTTGCCTGTGGCCGACGTGCTGGAATAATTGCCAGACCCCGGCGCAGAAAGTGCAGGCGGTGCCGTCAGGATCGCAATCGGGCTGCCGGTCGCCGTGATCACGTCGCCATCGGTACCGCCGGAAACCACCGCGTGGATGTAGTAGCTGGAATCCAAGGCGGTGGAAATCATGCTTTCATTGACGGGTCCGCCGGTGGTGACCAGCAAAACCGTGAAGCTTTCCGGGGCCGCGGTGCCAGTATGATCTTGACCCGCCATGATTTGGGATGCTGTTGGCTGGGTTGCGGCATCGCTCAGGACGAAATGGACGTCGCTGTCGATATCAATCGTGTAAGAGATCGGAACATCGCCGTCGCCCTCTTGCGAGAACGCGGTCAGCACAGACAGGTCAGCGACTTGAGATGCACCTGAAATTGTCAGGCTGAACCCGCTGGTCGCAGACCCGCCGGGGTTGGTTGCGGAAATGACGACAGGGGTGTCGGATTGCACCCCCAACGCATTCGTATCAACCGAATAAAGACCGGTTGCGCTGTTGATGCTGCCGGGACCTGAGACGACAGCGTAAAATAACGCTGTTCCGGTGAAATCGCCGGAGACGTCGTAGCTGCGCAGTCCGCTATTGTCGCCAAACGTCCGGTCCACCAACCCGCCCGCAGCAACCGGTGCGTTGTAGGGCACTGTGATCAGCATTGTTGAAAATGTGGCCTGGTTGCCAAATGCATCTGTCACCAAGACCGAGAAACTTGCGGTTTCTCCTTCTGCCAGCGGATCGGTTGCCGAAGATGTGTCGCCTTGAAACGAAACCACAACAGATGAGATCGGTGCCACGTCCGAGCTGAAATTACCCGCCGCAACCATCGCGGCATAGTCCACCATGTCGCTCACGCTTTCGCCTGCGCTGACTGGGGATGTCGCCGGGGAAATCGCGGCGCTTATCGTGCCTGCGATGATGTTCAGCGAAAATGGTGACGACGCTGATCCACCGGGATTGCTGGCAGTGACAGCGACCGTTGTCGACACCTCACCGACGGCATCTGTGTTAACGGAATACAGGCCTGCGTTATTCACCGTCCCCGGGCCTGTGCTGACTGTGTAGCTTAGGGCGGTGCCGGTGAAATCTGTCGAAATATCATAGGTTTGGGTGCCGCTACCATTCGCAAAAGTTTGTCCCGGCAAGGCCCCAGTTGCAACCGGTGCGATATAGGGCACTGTGATCAGCGCCGTGGTGAAAGTCCGCTGCGTGCCGACACTATCGGTCACCAAAACCGAGAACCCAGCCTGTTGCCCTTCGCTCACCAGATCGGTTTCGCTGCTGATCGCGCCTTGAAAGCTGACAACAACACTTTGGATGCTGCCCGCATTGGAGCTGAAGTTGGACTGCGAAATCATCGCCGCGAAGTCGGTCATGTCACCAACGCTTTGTCCGGCGCTAAGTGCTGATGTCGCTGGCGGGATTGTGGCGGCAATCTCAGGCGCAGGGGCGACCGTGAAGGGACCAAGGATAAATTCGGCGGGGCCGCTCATCTGGCCGTCATTGGCCGCAACGATATCTTCGAATGTGATCTGCTCGCCGATATCTGCCGCTTGCAGGACAAAATCCTGATCCGTGGTGCCGCCTTGGAAGCCAATAAATGTGGTAACGCTCGCAATTCCAGACGGATGGGCGTAGCTGCCTTGCGCATAGCTTGATAGCGGGGTTTCTCCGACCCGAAGTACACCTGAAAACGTTGCTGGGTTTGATTGGGTGACAGGAACGATGACCGCGTCGATTGTCAGTTGGAACCCTGTGGAAACGCTGCCGCCGGAACTGCTGGCAGCAATGGTTACACCTACCGATTGCGGTGGCAGCGTATTGGTGTCGACACTGTAAATCCCGGCGTTCGAGATGATGCCCGGCCCGGACGTGACCGCGAAACTCAGATCCTGACCACCAAAGCCTGCGGTGATGTCAAAGGACTGCACACCGCTATTCTCTGGAAAGATCTGATCATCCAGATCATTGGCGAGCGTCGGCGCGACGTAGCGAATATTGCCCAAGTTCACAGCATGCACGACTGCACCGCTATTTGGCCCGCCGCTTTCGGTATAGGTCACCTCAAAAACCAGGTTTGAACCGTTTTGACTGGGCTGCGGGGTAAATGCTGGGGTTGTTGCCTCAGCAATTCCAGCGACCAGCCACCGGGCTGTGATGCTCACGTTCCCATTGCCACGTGGCGTGGCTGTGCCGAGATCGCCCGTCAATTGCGACCCGATCACAGCGTTGGTGCCATCAACCGACGGCATCACATCAACAATCGGTCCCCGCAATTTGTTGCCCCGGCGCGGATGCCCGGCTTGCCCGGCGCGAAGGCCAATACCTAATGCCATGAGAAGCCTCCCGAAGAGGGTTTTGAAAAAAGACACATCGATTTTTCCTTAAAAAGGGGCGAGTCCCCGACGGACCGGGGATCGGACGGATCGCGAATTCGGGGCTATTTGATCGCTTTGTCGGTAATCAGCCGCAGGTAGATATTGCCCAACGTGTTGACCATCGTCAGACCCATGCCGGCAAAGGCTTGCTGAGGCTCGGTCATCCCAAGTTTGCCAACATAGAGCAGCGACACAGAGCTTATCGCGGCAAGGACCGTAAGAATGTTGAACCAAACGGTTTTTGACTGGTACCAGTTTTTCATGTTCCGGCTCCTGTTCGAGCGTTTTTCAAAGCAACGGAAGGGGGGCAACAAAAGGCGGGGTCGCGAGAAAATTCGCGTCAGGTGAAATTTACTCAGTTGTGGAATTTGGCGGTTAACCCTGCCATCGGGTGCCCGGTCTCCGCGATTTAGTCGCGATATGGATGACTCAAATCACACATCAACGGGTCTGGTATTTAAGATGATCGCAAAGGGTAAACGACAATAGAATACTGCGCACGCAGCCCCGTGGGCCCTAAAGTGCAGCACCGTAGTCTATTGAAAAGCTACTTGTTTGCAGAGGCTTGCAAGCGGCGCACGCCGTTTTGCCCCACTGTAACGGTGGCTCCGTCTTTCAGGTCTTGCTGATAGCCACGCGCGGCAAGGGTCAAAAACTGATCTTCTTTTTGAGACCACGCAACGCTGCAAAACAGCTTCAGATGGGTTCGGATCACTGGGGCGATGCGGGCGGTCACTTGGCGCGACACCCGCTTCTTGGCGCGCTTTGCTCCCAGCAGATGGTGATAGTGCGGCTGCAGACTGTCGAGCATTTCTGAAAACGTCGCTGTCACGCGGTAAGGCTCGCTTTCGAAATGGGTGAGAAGGTCGTTTAGCCCGTCCACAAACCGCTCCGGCTTGAGGTAATGGGCGGCCCCGTCTTCGAAGCGCATCGCGTGCATCATCATCACGGAATAAGCGCCATCACCCAACGCATCGCGGGAGGTTTCCGCTGCCAGTCGGGCTTGTTGTTCAAGAATTTTGTAGTCGCCGAACCAGCGCGGCAGGCAGTGATAGGCGTGTTGGCGGTAGACGGTCAAATTGCTTGGATCAAGATCCACCCAATCCAAAAACGATGCCGCCAATCGGTCGCGGCCATTTTCAAGACCGACACAAAGGCGGTACTGAATCTCCGCCAGAAGGGGGGAGCCATAGGCAATCGGATCAAACCGCGTGATCACATCGCGGGCGATGTGGTAATGCGTGTTCATCGCAGCCCAGCCGCTTTCGCCAACCGCATTTGCCCAGCCACTGCCGCGCGCAAACCAACCGCAATCCAGATGCAGCAGCGCAAGAAGCGCAGCCAGCGTGTAATTGTCGGGATCCGCGTCGCTGGCCTTACGCAGGTCGCGCAAAGTTGCCTCAGACTGATTGTAGCTTGCCAAATAGTTGCTTGCGTCCGGGGCTTGAACATCCGTGGCCAGTGTGGCGCGCAGATAGGTCGTTGCAATTTCAAGGTGGCGAAGACCGGATGGCGTTGAATTGCGTGTCCGATCGAGATGCCCAATATAATCCGCCAGCATGTGCCAGTCTGATTGATCCAGATACTCCTGAACATCATTGCAAATCACCTGACGCTCGGATGCTTCGTCGTCCATATCCGTTGCGGTGATGATCAACCGGCGACGCAGGTCGCGCAGCGTGAATGGTTTGAGAAGGTCTTGCTTCAACCCCGAAAGCCCGCGTTCCGGCAGGGAGACAAACGCACCGATCAAATCAAGGGGGTAGTCCAGCACCTGATCCAAATGCGCGGTTGCGCGCGAAAACATGGCTTCAGTGTTTGTGCGAATATCTACCATAGGTCCCTCTGAACGATCTTCGGGTCAGAAGGTGATGGAAATTCGGGGCAGAGATGTGGCAATCCAAGGGAAAATCGGCGGCATTTCACCGCCGAACCCGTTGTTTTTACCGAAAACAGTGGGGTTTAACGCCCGCCGCTCACGTTGATCACAGTGCCGGTTACGTAGCTTGCCGCATCCGACATCAGCCAGATGATTGCCTCGGCAACCTCTTCGGCGGTGCCAGATCTTTGCATTGGAACCATCGGTGCCATTTCGGCGGCGCGATTGGGCAAGCCGCCTTTGGCATGTATTTCGGTTTCGATAATGCCCGGACGCACGGCATTGACCCGAATGTTTTCGGTCGCAACCTCATTGGCAAGCCCAGTGTTGAATGTGTCGATCGCGCCTTTGGTCGCCGCATAGTCCACATATTGCCCGCCTGCGCCCAGCGTCGCCGCCGCAGAGCTGAGGTTGACGATGCTTCCGCCTGACCCCCCATGTTTGCTTGACATGCGCAGCACGGCTTCTTTCGCCACAAGCATCGCGCCCACAAGGTTCACGTTCACCATATTCTGTAGCCGTTCCGGTGACATTTCATCCAGCCGGGCCTTTTGATCAACGATCCCGGCATTGTTGACAAGCGCGTTGAGCTTGGGGAAGGCCGCGTCAAACTCCGAAAAAATACGTGTAATGTCTGCTGGATCACCAACATTTCCCTGGATCAGAACGGCTTTGCCCCCTTCGGCTTCGACAAGGCTTGCGGTTCGTTCCGCGCCAGCGCGGTCGCTGTTGTAGTGAACGCCGACATCGTAGCCTGCACGGGCTGCCAAGACTGCGCTGGCCGCGCCGATACCTGCGCTTGCGCCGGTGACAATTACCGTTGGTCTGCTCATCTTCTTTCCCTTCTCAAGCCTGTGTGCAGCCTAGAGGGGTTGCTGACAATGGGAAAGCCAGAAGCGGCGAAAAATCAGCGTAGGGAAGTGGTCTTTGCATCTTGGAAGGATACAGGCGGCATCGCTGTCAGAGGGTGCATTTCGTGGCTGTCTTCACCATCAATCCGCAACTTATATCCTGACTTACAGTCTTGCAGCTCAATCGCGGAAATACAGCCTGTATCTTCGGATGTGTCCCGCTTTAACGCTCTGTTTTCAAATAGATTAAACGCAATTTTTCGTAAAGGGCTCGCAAATAGAACCCCCAAGGAAATCACGGTGAACCCGCCCCAGATCAACCACCAAAAGAATGGAGCAGGTCCGAAGAAATGGCTTAGAAAGCCTATGAAAATGCTTATCCCGACAGCGAAATATGTCGTCGGATGGTGCCGGATGCCGGTCACCAGTTTTTTAAATATCATGCCGCTTGATGGGCAGTCGATTTGGCAGAAATATGGCGTTTATGCCGCTAAAATTCGACTTATCATCTCGGTCGTGTCGCGGCTGAGATTTTCCGTGCCCAGGATACGTTCCATCGCGGTCCGCATCATCTCTTGGCGGTCTGCGTCATAGCGTTTCCAGGCCTCAAACACGCTGGTCATTCGCGCCGTTGTTTGCGGGTTCTTCGGATCAAGTTTGATCAGCCAATCAGCCATCAACGCATAGCCATCCCCACTTGGATCATGGAAGCCCGCCGTATTTCCGGCAAGCGCCCCAAAGACCGCGCGGAACCTGTTCGGGTTGGTTAAGGCGAAATCCGGATGCGTGGTCATCTCGGCGGCTTTCGGGGCTGCTTTTGACAGTTTCGCAAGCCCCACCTGCAAACCAAACCATTTGTCGATCACCAAACGATCGGCCTGCCATTGAGAATAAAACGCGGCGTTTTCAGCTTCGCCCTTTTCAATCTTCAGCAGATTCCCAAGGGCTGCCAGTTGTTGGGTCATATTGTCAGCGCTAGCATATTGCGCTTGTGCCTGGGCGCCGCCATCCAGCCGACTTAACAGTCCAAGCGCGGTATTGCCCCAGTCGCGCTTGCCCACCGCATCCGCGTCCGGAGAATACGGACCATCCACCTGCATTTCTGCATAGATCTTGGCCAAAAGGTCCTGCATTGCGTCTGCGATGGATTGCCCCAGTGTTTGGCTGGCGTGGTAAATTGCTGTCGGATCCGGCGTTGTGCCACCATCAAACAAGGCTTGCGCGATGTCATCTTGGGACGGGGCACTGAAGCACAGGGCTTTGAATGCAGGATCAAGGGACGCATCACGCGCGACGGCAACCAGTCCGTCAAGATAGGCCTGATCCGGGGTTGCATCATCGCTGACCATGCGCACCAAGACGTCCCGCGCCAGGGCGCGCCCAGCTTCCCATTTGTTAAACGGGTCAGTGTCATGGGCCAACAAAAACGCGCGTTCCGCGTTTGTCTGATCGCGCTCCAAAATGACCGGGGCCGAGAAATCTCGCAGGGTCGATGGCACTGGTTTTTCGGCCAACCCGGTGAAGCGGAATTTGTGAATGTCTTCTGTGACTTCGCAGATGCGCGTGGCCTGAATTTCCGCGCCTGACTGATCCAAAAGCCCGACAGCGACCGGGATCACTCTGGGATCTTTCTTGTCCTGGCCGGGCGTTGGTGGCGTCGATTGGGTGAAAGTCAGCGTGTAGGTGCCGTCGTTGAAGTCTTCGTCCACCTTCAATCGCGGTGTGCCGGCTTGTTCGTACCATAGCTTGAACTGCGTCAGGTCACGGCCTGTGACCTCTTCAAAACAGGCCAACCAGTCTTCGATTGTGCAGGCTTGGCCATCATGGCGGGTGAAATAAAGGTCGCAACTTTTGTAATAGGCTTCATCTCCAACCAGCGTTTTTAACATGCCGATCACCTCGGCCCCTTTTTCATAAACCGTTGCCGTGTAGAAATTGTTGATCTCTACAAAGCTTTCGGGTCGTACCGGATGGGCCAGCGGGCCATTGTCTTCGCGAAATTGTCGCCCGCGCAGCCCGATCACATTTTCTATCCGCGCCACAGAGGCCGACCGCATATCAGCCGTGAACTGTTGGTCACGGTAAACTGTCAAACCTTCCTTCAGACACAGCTGAAACCAGTCGCGGCAGGTGATCCGGTTGCCGGTCCAATTGTGAAAATACTCATGTGCGATGATTGCCTCGATACGTTCGAAATTTGCATCTGTAGAGGTCTCAGGGCTGGCCAAAACGGCGGAAGAGTTAAAAATGTTCAAGCCCTTGTTCTCCATCGCCCCCATGTTGAAGTCGTCAACGGCCACGATATTGAACAGATCAAGGTCATATTCGCGGCCATAAACCTCTTCGTCCCATTTCATCGAGTCCTTCAGCGCCTGCATCCCAAAGGCGCATTTATGTTCGTCGCCGGGACGCACCCAAATGTTCAACTCCACCTCGCGCCCGGACATCGTGGTAAAGCTGCCGGGATGGTTGACCAGATCACCGGCAACGAGGGCAAAAAGGTAGGCGGGCTTCGGCCAAGGATCGTGCCATTTGCCATCACCCATATCATTGCCATTGGACAGTTTGATCTTCTCTTCGCCGTCAATCTGGACGGTGAAGACGCTCATCACATCGGGGCGGTCGGGATAGTAGGTAATCTTGCGAAACCCTTCGGCCTCGCATTGGGTGCAATACATGCCGTTCGACATATAAAGCCCTTCAAGCGCGGTGTTGGTGGAGGGTGAGATTTCAACCTCCGCCTCCCAGATGAAGGCTGTGTCGGGCACTTGCACGGTCAAGCCCAGATCCGTGATATGCGGAGTTACTGGCGATCCGTTGATCTTGGCCCATTGCAGGTCCAGTTTTTCACCATGCAGGTAAAAAGTCTTGTCAGCCGCGTCCGGGTTTGGCCGGAATTCAATCTTTGAGATTACCCGTGTCTTCGTCGGATGCAGTTTGAACGTCAGGCTGACTGCATCAACTAAATAGGCGGGCGGCGTGTAGTCCCGCAGGAAAATCTCCAGAGGTTCGCTTTCAGGGGCCGCGGGGCTTGCATCTTTCATCGGATTTTTCCTGTTCGAGAATTTCTTGGGAACCAAGGGTCGTTTCAGACGTTATGTCGGTGAAGCACCTCACGCAACTCACCTTTGCAGTGGAGGTTGCAGGAAGCAGAAACGGAGAAAACCATGTCAGCGCCCGACACAAATATTGAGAAACAAAAGAGCCGCCACAAAGGGCCTCTTATAGGCATCACGATCGGCGTAATTTTTGCGTTTGTGTTGCTGGCAGGTCTTGCCACGTGGGTCGTCTGGGAAGGCGGGGAGCCTGAGGGGGCTGAACTGCAAATCGACGGCCGCGATGGCACAGTTGAGATCACAGGATCTTCCGTTACAATCACGGAATAGGCCGGTTGGACAGGAAACTCTCTGAAGTTAACTGCCGCTCGCGACAAATTCTTTTTGAGAAGACGCTCTGCAAACGATTGCGGGGCGTCTTGTCTTTTGGAAGGTACGCGATAGGTCGTTAATTTATGGCCAAGATGATCAAGAAATCAGATCTACCGACAAAAACCTGTATGTCCTGCGGGCTTCCGTTCACTTGGCGCAAGAAATGGGCCCGGGATTGGGCGGAGGTCAAATATTGTTCTGCTAGGTGCCGTGGGGCAGGGCAGGCGGCTGATTTGGCAACGAAAAAGTAGAATTTGGTCTAAATTCCGAACCAGTCCTGTTGCCTATCGGAAACTTTTTTTCTAATGGGGTGTGCAATCGTATACCGCCCCCGTTAGGAGCTGCCCACCATGAAAGATCTGAACGCCGCGCATGTCGACCGCGCAGGCCTGTCCGTCCATCCGGATTTGGCACATTTCATTGAAACGGAAGCCTTGCCGGGTACGGATGTTAGCGCGGCTGATTTCTGGGCTGGATTGGCTGATCTGACAGCGACGTTAGGGCCGAAAAATGCGGCCCTTCTGGCGAAGCGCGAAGAGTTGCAATCAAAGATCGACGCCTGGCACATCGCCAACCGGGACGCACCGCATAACCACGAGGCTTACAAAGCGTTTCTGGAAGATATCGGCTACCTTGTTGCTGAGGGTCCAGATTTTCAGATTGATACGGCCAATGTTGATCCTGAAATTGCAACGATCCCCGGTCCTCAATTGGTGGTGCCAGTAACCAATGCGCGCTATGCGTTGAACGCAGCGAACGCGCGCTGGGGAAGCCTATATGACGGGTTTTACGGCACCAATGCTATGGGATCGCTGCCGCCAATAGGCGGATATGATAAAGGCCACGGGGCCCGCGTCGTAGCGCGCGCGCGTGTTTTTCTGGATCAGGCGTTTCCTGTCGAAAATACCAGTCATGCGGACGCGCAGCGCTATTCGGTGCGTGACGGGGCGTTGATGATTGACGACCAACCGCTTGCCCAGCCAGAGAAGTTCGTAGGCTACAGGGGCCATCCGAAAGCGCCAGACGCGGTCTTGCTTTGCAACAACAGCCTGCATGTGGAGCTGGTTTTTGACCGTACACACATGATCGGCAGTCGTGATCAGGCTGGATTGGCTGATGTCGTGATCGAAAGTGCAATCTCTGTAATTATGGATTGCGAAGACTCGGTTGCCTGCGTTGATGCGGAAGACAAGGTTGTGGCCTATCGCAACTGGCTAGGCCTGATGCAGGGAAATTTGGAAGACACGTTCGTCAAGGGCGGTGCCGAGCAGACGCGCAAGCTGAACGATGACCGCCACTACACAGCACCCGATGGCAGCGAGCTGACACTTAAAGGGCGCGCGTTGATGTTGGTGCGCAATGTCGGTCACCTGATGACGAACCCGGCCATTTTGGATGCAGATGGCAATGAAGTATTTGAAGGTCTGATGGATGCGATGGTCACGACGTTGATCGCGAAGCATGATCTGGCGCGCGAAAGCGGCAATTCTGTCCACGGGTCGGTCTATGTCGTGAAACCTAAAATGCATGGTCCCGAGGAGGTCGCGTTTTCAGATGAGACCTTCACGATGGTGGAAGATGTTCTGGGCCTGCCGAAGAACACAGTGAAACTTGGAATTATGGACGAGGAGCGGCGCGTTTCCGTCAACCTCAAGGAATGTATCCGGGCCGCGAAATCTCGTGTGGCGTTTATCAATACCGGCTTTCTGGACAGAACCGGCGACGAGATCCACACCTCGATGGAGGCGGGTCCGTTCAGCCGCAAAGATTTCATCAAACGCAAGGCCTGGATTGGTGCCTATGAAAACCAGAACGTCGATATTGGTCTGGAATGCGGTCTGCAGGGCAAAGCGCAAATTGGCAAGGGCATGTGGGCCATGCCCGATCTGATGGCCGAAATGCTGGAACAAAAGATCGAACATCCCAAAGCAGGGGCCAATTGCGCCTGGGTTCCAAGCCCGACTGCCGCGACATTGCACGCGCTGCATTATCATATGGTCGATGTTTTTGCCGTGCAGGACAAATTGAAAGCCGGAGGCCGCCGGGCCTACGTCGATACTGTCCTCGATATTCCGTTGGCAACTTATCAGAAGTGGAGCGAAGCGCAGAAAATCCGCGAAGTTGAAAACAACGCGCAGGGTATTCTGGGATATGTTGTGCGCTGGATTGATCAAGGGGTCGGCTGCTCAAAAGTGCCTGATATCAATGATATCGGCCTGATGGAGGATCGCGCGACGTGCCGGATCAGCTCTCAGGCGCTGGCCAATTGGCTGCATCATGATGTGGTCAGTGAGGCGCAGGTCATGGATGCGATGAAAAAGATGGCCGGCGTGGTCGATCGTCAGAATGCTGGTGATCCGGCCTATGTTCCGATGGCCCCTGATTTTGACGGGGTTGCGTTCCAAGCGGCCTGTGATCTGGTCTTTGCGGGCCGCGCGCAACCATCCGGCTACACGGAACCGGTTTTGCATCGCCGCCGTCTGGAGTGCAAAGCGCAATCCTAAAGCGCCGGGGGCGTTGCCCCCGGACCCCCAAAGTATTTCAAGCAAGAAGAAGAGAGACACATGGCCGATATATCCCTGCGGAAAGCCCGGACAATCATTCGCAAGACCCTTGAAAAAGGACGCGCGATGGATCTGAAACCCTTGTCGGTCGTGGTCCTGGATGCGGGCGGTCATGTGCAGGCGTTTGAGCGGGAAGACGGTGCGTCACCCGGTCGTTTTCAGATTGCTCATGGCAAAGCCTACGGGGCGGTCATGTTGGGCATGCCGGGTTCTGCGCAGATGGCACGGGCAGAGGCGCAAGCTTATTTCATGGAAGCTGTGAACGGGGCTTTTGGCGGTGCGGTTATTCCGGTTCCCGGTGGTATCCTGTTGAAAAACAAAAAAGGTGCCGTGATCGGGGCTGTAGGGGTGACGGGTGATACGTCGGACAATGACGTTCTGGCTGGGCAAGCCGGGGTGGAGGCCGCTGGATTGACCGGCGAAAGCTGAGCGACCAACGCGATTGGTGCTCAGTTCTGTTGCCGTGTGAACATTGGTTGTGCGGCGTGATGGCTCGACCGGTTCGTAATTTCAGCCTATAGCTTGTCTGAAATTAGGAAAGCGATGGCAATGACTCGACCCAAGATTGGGATTATCGGAAATTTCTACCTTTTGAATGACGAATATCCGGTGCATTCGGCAGGGACCATGAATTCCAAGGCCGTGTCGCATGTTGCCGGATGCGTGCCATTGATCATTCCGTCTGATCCGTCGCTTCTGAGCGTCGATGAACTTCTTGAGACATTTGATGGGTTTTTGCTGACCGGCGCACGTCCAAACGTGCATCCGGAGGAATATGGCGAGGACGAAACCCCAGCCCATGGCGAGTTTGACCGCGAGCGGGATGCGCTTGTTCTGGGGCTGGTGCGGGCCTGTGTTGACCGCGGGCAGCCGTTTTTCGGGGTTTGTCGCGGGTTTCAGGAGGTGAATGTCGCGATGGGGGGCACGCTTTACCCTGAAATTCGTGATCTGCCGGGGCGGTCCAACCACAGGATGCCACCCGATGGAACCCTGGACGAGAAGTTTGAGCTGCGCCACGAGGTGACGTTTACGAAAAACGGGCCATTCCACCAGTTGATGGGCACTGAGCGGGTGATGACAAACACGCTTCACGGGCAAGGGATCAAGACGGTTGGCGAGCGGTTGGTGATCGACGGGCATGCGCCTGACGGCACGCCGGAAGCCACCTATGTCAAAGATGCGCCTGGCTTCACGATGTCGGTTCAATGGCATCCGGAATATCGAGCGGATCAAGACCCGGTTTCCAAGCGTCTGTTTTCCGCGTTTGGCGATGCCGCGCGGGACTGGGCATCGGGTCAGCGGCCTGGAGTACTCCGCTCAGCCTGACGGAAGCGGATCAAATCCGTAAAGGTCCTCTGGTGTATCGACCAGAATTTTTTGCCGATCCTGCGGGTCTGTAACAACCCTGTGGAACGCGTCCAGCAAATCGGCCGCGTCTGGCATGTCGGCATCTGCAAGCATGATATACGGGAAATCCGATCCCCAAAGACATCGATCCGGATTTGCAGCAAGTGCTGCGGCCACAAAAGGATCGGTTTCTGCAAATGGGGCGCTGGCCAGCCGGTATAGACCGGAGAGTTTGGTGTAGACATGGCCATCTGCCATCAAGGCGCAGAGTGCTTGGAAACCAGGTTCTTCTGGGCCTTGTGACAGGTCAGGCCAGCCCAAATGATCAAAGACAACCGGTATCGGCAATCGTTCGATTTCTGATTTAATATCAACAAGATGGTTGTGCGTGTTGATTAGCATTTGTAGGTGCATGCCACGTGCGGCCAAGGCCGGAGCCAGTGCTTTTGCACCTTCCCAGCTTAACACGCCACCATGGACGTAGTTCAGCCGAATGCCACGAATCCCGGCATCATAAAGCGTATCAAGCTCGGACTCGTTTGCGCCGTCGACCAGCAAGCCGATGCCGCGGGTTGTGTCCTGGCCCATCCGGGAAATTACTTCGGTGGTGACGCTGTTGTCAGAGCCAAAGAGGATCGAATGCACCACGACGGTTCGCTGCGTTCCAAGGCGCTGCATTTGTGCCCGGAATCGATCGATAAAGCCGTCCATATCCACACCATCCGCAGGATCTTCAACGCGGTTTTCCCAAAGCGGAAATTCTGACGCGGTTGAAAGGATATGGATATGCGTATCAACGGCCCCGTGCAGGGCTTTTTCAGCGGGTTCACTGGCAGGGCGGGGTGGGGCGCTTGTGGGGATCATTGGATCTGCTTTTTTGAAAGAAGGTTAACCGTATTCTGCCAGCATTTCCTTCAGATCGTCCAGCGTATTGGCCTCTTGTACCGGTTTGTCATGACGCCACCGGGCCATCCGCGGAAATCTGAGTGCGACGCCGGATTTGTGGCGGGTGCTTTCCTGAATGCCCTCAAAGGCAATCTCAAACACATGATGCGGGGTGACAGAGCGGACAGGGCCGAAGCGTTCCAGCGTATTTTTGCGCACCCAGGCGGTGATTTTGCGAAATTCTTCGTCGGTCAGGCCAGAGTAAGCCTTTGCAAATGGCACAAGATCATTGCCGTTCCAAACTGCAAAAGTGAAGTCTGTGAACAATGTCGCGCGGCGACCATGGCCGGATTGCGCGTAGATCATCACCGCATCGATGGTCAGTGGATCAACTTTCCACTTCCACCAATCGCCTTTCTTTCTGCCTGCCAGATAGGGGGAGCTGCCGCGTTTCAGCATCACCCCTTCTGCGGCTTGATCACGGGCCGTTTCGCGGCATTCCGCAAGCGTGTCCCAAGAGCTGAATTCCAGCTGCTCAGACAGACGAATTGGTGTTGTTGGTGGAAGCGCTGCGGCCATTTTCTCAAGCGTCTTGCGTCGTTGATCCAAAGGGGTTTCGCGCATGTCTCGACCCTGCCATTCCAACAGATCGTAGGCCATCAAAATGACCGGTGCCTCCGTCAGCAACTTTTTCGGGACCGTCTTGCGCCCGATGCGCTTTTGCAAAGCGTTGAACGGCAGTGGACGGTCTTCCTGGAAGGCCAGAATTTCGCCATCCAGCACCGTGCCATCCGGGACGAAATCCGGAAGCGTTTTGAATTCGGGAAACCTGTCCGTGATCAGTTCTTCACCGCGCGACCACACAAAGTGTTGCCCGTCGCGGATGATAACCTGGCCGCGAATGCCGTCCCATTTCAGCTCTGCCCGCCAATCGCTTGCGTTTCCAAGGGCCGCGACGTCTTCAAGTTGATAGGCAAGATAGAAAGGGTAGGGCTTTGACAGATCAACAGTTTTGTCTTCCGACAGGATCAACTGCTCAAAGCTGGTGGTTTGCGGGGTCCAATTGCCCATCAGGCGGTGCGCAAGTTCAGGTTCGGGGATGTCGGTGGCTTGGCTCAGCGCGCGGGTCATCAGTTTCTGGCTGACACCGATGCGCATTCCGCCAGTGATCAACTTATTGAAAATAAACCGTTCCTGTGGGGGAAGGCTGTCCCATGCCGACAACACCACCTGTTTCTTTGTCTCCGGATCTTTGGTGCTGAGCGCGGCAACGTCCTCGATCCATTGGGTCAGCGTGCGTGCTGAACTTTCCCGCGGACTGGGCAGGACCAGCGCGATGGTTTCGCTGAGGTCGCCCACAATCGGGTAACATTCTTCGAACAGCCATAATGGGATGCCAGCTTGCTCTGCCGCCCATTCGCGCAGCAAGGTCGTGGTCACGCCGCGCTTTGGTCTTCGCCCAGATAGCAGCGCAATCGTCCACAGCTTGTCCGTATCAGACGCATTGCGGAAATAGTCCGCCAAAGCGGCGGTTTTCAACGAGGTTTTTGTGGTTTGGTCCAAGGCTGCGAAAAGGGCTGCAAACTGCTTCATGAGGCAGCCTCTGCAGGTTGATCTGTTGTCTGCTCGGTGGCTTGATCCAGGTTTTCCCCTTCAAATTCGGTTTCGACGATTGCGGCGTCATATCCTTGTTCTTTCAACCACTTGCAGAATACCTGCGTATATCCATGGGTTGCAAAAACGCGTTCCGCCCCGGTTTGCTTGATTGCTGTGTTCAGCTCGGTCCAATCGGCATGATCTGACATGATGAACCCGCGATCTGCGGCCCGTCTGCGCCGGACCCCGCGCAACGCCATCCAGCCCGACGCAAATGCAGTCGACGGGCTTTGCGCACCTGTTCCAAAACGCTTCATCCAGGCACCGTTCATCGCAGAGGGTGTGGCAAGGACCAACGCGCCTGGATTGGCTTTGATATCAAGATCAGGTGTGATCCGTTTCGTGTCTGGCAGGGCCAAGCCCTGCGCGCGCAGGATTTCGTTGGTGTTCTCAATCGCTGCATGGGTCAGGATTGGACCAATTGATGCATCGACATTTGCAAGGATACGTTGCGCCTTTCCAAGCGCATAGGCCCCAAGAACAGAAGCCCTGCCGGCCGCCTGATTTTCCCGCCACCAATCGTTGATCTGGCGTATGACAACGGCTTGTGGCTGCCATTTGAACACCGGCAAGCCGAACGTGCATTCGGTGATAAAGGCATGGCACTGCACCGGCTCAAACGGTTCAGAAAACCCGTCATCAGTGGTTTTATAATCGCCGGAGGCCACCCAGACCTCCCCGCCGACCTCCACCCGGATCTGGGCGGATCCCGGAACGTGACCTGCGGGGTGGAACGACACGACCGCGTCGCCGATCGTGGTTTTTGTCCCGAAATCAGTTGTTTGCAGGGTGATGTCGCCAAGCCGGTGGCGCATGACAGGGGCCGCGGCATGGGTGGCCAGATACCGGTTATGACCGGGCCGCGCGTGATCTGCGTGACCATGCGTGATCAAGGCGCGGTCAACGGGACGCCAGGGATCGATATAGAAATCACCCGCCGGGCAATAAATGCCTTCTTTTCGAAACTCTAAAACCATAACCCAAACCTAGCACGCGTACAGGGTGGGGCGAGGGGCAATTTCTCTGACCAGAAAGGCAGACCTCCCTTTCCATCTGATCGATTGCTTCCTAAGCTGCCTCGGCAATGCAGTGGGAGAGTAGAATGAATTTGCGTGACCGGATGTTGGCGGGTGAGAGGCTTGTCGGAACATTTCTCAAAACACCGTCAATAGAACTGATCGAAATCCTCGCGAAATCAGGCCTCGATTTCCTGTGTCTCGATGCGGAACACGCGCCATATGATCGCGCGCGGCTTGATGGGTGTCTTGCCATCGGACGCGCCTTGAATTTCCCGCTGTTGGTCCGCGTGCCGTCTGGAAGCCCCGATGATCTTCTGAAAGTGCTGGATGGTGGTGCCGTTGGGGTGGTCGTCCCGCATGTCTATTCTGCTGAAAAGGCAGAAGAAATTTCCCGCGGATCAAGATTTGGCCATGGCGGGCGGGGCTATGCAGGCTCAACCCGGTGGGCTGGGTATGCAACCCGGGCGATGGACGATGTCTTGGCGCAAAGCAGGTCCGAAACCATCGTCATCGCCCAAATCGAAGAGCCTGAGGGCGTGGATGCAATTGATGCCATCGCGGGCACAGACGGGATCGACGGTGTGTTCATTGGACCGGCAGATTTGAGTGTCGCGTACGGCAAGACCGACATCAATTCTGAGGAGTTGAAGGCCGCCATGAAAAAGGTTGGCGACGCCGCCCGCGCCCACGGGACAACTTTGATCACCTGGGTTCCGAATGCGGAAAAAGCAGCGGAATGGGACGCGTTTGGATTTACCACACTGGTTGTCGCGTCAGAACATGCCTGGATGCTGCAAGGCGCAAAGAAAGCGGTGGCCGATCTTAAATCATAACCCTTGCATCTAATGCATAACGGGTTTCGGGAAGTGTGGGATGTCATCCATCCCTAGCAGGCCTATCTGTTGTCCAGAAACAAAAACACACGTTTGCAAAGGGCAATACGATGAATACCAACGAAATTCTTTTCTCCGAACCTGACTTGGGCTCGCAAGTTGCGATCCTGAAAAAGGCAAAAGCAATTCGCGCCGAATATTTGCGTTCCTTGATGGTCGCAACACGGAATTCGGTTGTCGAGATGTTCCGTCTCCACGGCACAAAAGCGCAGAATACTGCATAAAAAACACAATTAGCAGCGGAAATCGTCGTTTTTCGGTGTTGTTAAGTAATTTTCATTTTTTACCTGCCCATATTGCATTAAGTTCCGCGCAGGGACGCGTAATGCATGGATGGTAAGAATTGATGAGATTGATAACAGCAGTGGCAATGGGGGCCTTGCTTGTCGTTTTGGCAGCCTGTTCGAATGGACGGCGCGGCGACGACATTGGTCAGACAACAGCGGTTGTTGTCCCGGCTGAAATAGGCCAGCGGGCCGCGAAATGGAACGTGGCTGGTGTCAGAGTGATCGTACCGGCTGAATTGGAAGTCAGCGAAGCGAATTCCTATTACCCCCGTGGTGATATCGTTTGGCGCGATGATCCACCCGGTGATCGGCGTGCACAAGTTGCAAAGCTCATGTTTGATGGCATTAGCGACGGGCTGAAGCATCTGAATGGACCACAGGACGTAGATTTTCAGATCACTGTGCGGCGGTTCCATTCGCTGTCTGAAAAGACCCGCGCGTCGGTTGGTGGCGTGCACAATATGCGCTTCACTTTGGCGGTAATCGACCGCGCAACCGGAACGCAAATTGTCAGCCCGATCCTGTTTGAACCTGATTTGAACGCTTATGGCGGCGCTCAGGCGACTGCCGCCGAAAGACGCGGCGACACGCAGAAGGTGCGCATCAAGCGTCATCTTGGCAATGTCATGCGGCTGGAATTCCCTGGAAACCTGCCGCCAAATCAGCGGATACGCGGACTTTCTGCCGCGGCCCTTGGTCCAGCAAAAACGGCTGTCGTATCGGGACGCATCTGAAGCCACTTTCAGACCATTGAGAAACAGACTATAGGGCGTGGATGACCTCCACGCCCTATCCAATTATTCGCCTGAAACCGAAATCAAACCCGCAGGTTTTGCGCAACGGCGCACCATGGGCTTATGCTGATGAGATTGTGACCGATCGGCGGACCAAAGCGCTGGATCCCGGTGCGCTGGCAATTCTGCAGGATGCCGGTCGCGAAGATATCGCTTTAGCGACGATTAACAAAAACTCCAAGATTATGGTGCGATTACTAGATCGCGACATCGCAGCAGTGATCGACCAAAGCTGGTTCGAAACAAAAATCGCCCGTGCCTTGGATCTGCGGACGCGGCTGTTCCCAGACCCGTTCTATAGGTTGGTACATGCCGAAGCCGATGGTCTTCCCGGTGTGGTCATTGACCGCTTTGGGGACGTCGCTGTCGTGCAACCAAATGCGGCATGGGCGGATGTACGACTGGACGCGCTGGTAGACGCATTGACCAAGGTGACTGGCATCAAAACGGTCGTCAAAAACGCCAGTGGACGATCACGCGCCTTGGAAGGGCTGGACGACGTCTCTGGCGTGATCCGGGGCAGCCTTCAGGATGTTCTGGAAGTTCCGATGAACGGCGCAACCTATATTGCTGACCTCCTAGAAGGCCAGAAAACCGGCCTGTTCTTTGATCAACGATCAAACCATGCATTTGCTGCACGATTGGCGCAAGGCGCTGATATGTTGGATGTTTTTTCACATGTCGGGGGGTTTTCTTTGGCTGCGCTGGCCAATGGTGCGAAATCTGGCCTCGCGGTTGATGGCTCTGAACCTGCGCTGACGCTTGCCCAGCAAGGCGCACAAGCAAGCGGCGTTGCGGATCGGTTTTCGGTCCAGAAAGGCGATGCTTTCAAGGTCATGGACGCACTCAGTCAAGAAGGGCGCATGTTCGATCTGGTTGTTGCTGACCCGCCGGCATTCGCGCCAAACAAGCAAGCGCTACAGAACGGGCTGACCGCTTATTCGCGTGTTGCGATGATGGCCGCAAACCTCGTTCGGGAAGGTGGGTATCTGGTTCTTTGTTCGTGTTCCCACGCAGCAGATCTGACGAAATTCCGGCAGGCTTCCCTGCGTGGGATCGGCCGGGCAGGGCGCAGCGCACAGCTTATCCATACAGGGGCTGCAGGTCCCGATCATCCGACGCACCCCTATTTGGCAGAAAGCAGCTACCTCAAGGCGTTGTTTTTCCGGCTCGATTGATGCGCCTGCTTTTGGACGCCTGCGTTCTGTTTCCAACGGTTCAGCGCGAAATTCTTCTGGGCGTCGCAAAAACTGGCGCGTTTACGCCAATCTGGTCAGAACGTTTGCTGGAAGAATGGGCGCGGGCCGCCCGAAAAATCGGACCCACCGGAGAACTACAAGCCCGCGCAGAGATCGCTCTGTTGCGGGTCGACTGGCCTGACGCATGTGTGGTGGCGAAAGATGGAGACTTGGCGCGGCTTTGGTTGCCTGATCCGGGGGATATTCATGTGCTTGCGGCTGCAATCTCTGGCTCTGCTGACAAAATCGTCACGGTGAATGCGAAGGACTTCCCACGACACATTCTGGCAGAGGAGGGTTTGGACAGGATCGCCCCGGACGAGCTTTTGTATGGATGCTGGTTGGAAAGCCCCGAGGTTGTAGACCACGCAGTGGCAAAAGTGCATGAAACAGCTGTGGATATGGCGGGGGAGGCGATTGACTTGCGCGCTTTGCTCAAACGCGCACGGTTGCCTAAACTCGGCAAGGCACTGGGCTAGACCTATCCGGCAGGACCTGCGACGCCCCATTTGGCTTCGTTTGCCTCAATGGCAGCAATCCGTTCAGCGGTCTTAGGATGGCTCAGAAGCCAAGCCGGCGTTGCGCCACCTATCCCATTGGTAAGGCTGTCCAATTTCAAAAACAGGGATTTTTGCGGCCCGGTTCCGATACCAGATTTCGTCAATAGTGCAGAGGCATATTCATCCGCTTCATATTCGTCTTGGCGCGACAGGCGTGCCGCCAACATCGATGTCAGGATATTGGCCAGCCACACGCCGATAAACGGGATGAACCGGCCCAAAACACTGGCCAGAATAACCCGGATCGCGTTCTGTCCGGAAAAGTCGATCATCCGGCGGCGCGAATGTCCAAGCGCCACATGGCCCAGTTCGTGGGCCACGACGCTGGCCATCTCATCGGCGGTAACATCCCCGGCTTTGTATTTGTTGAAAAAGCCGCGCGTAATAAAAATCCGCCCATCGGGTGCCGCCAAACCGTTGATGGGGTCGATCTCGTAGATATGGACGCGAATACGGTCCAGATCCAAAGCACGCGCCATATCCTTGTTCAGTTTTTCCATGACCGGGTCGGCCAGCACGGTCGAACGTGCATCCAATGTGCGTTTCGTATTCCAGGCGGAAAACCGGTACATGACCAGCGCATAGCCAATGGCCAAAAGGATCGGGGCAAGTTTCAACATAAGTTTGATATGGGAGCGCCCGCGCGGATTGGCAAATAATTTCCGTCCTAGCGGCTGAGAATTTTCATCCCCTGTTCGATCCCGTTCAGTGTCATTGGCACCATTCGGTCTGCGCCGAAGATCTGCTGGATCATCGAGATTGACTGGGTGTAGCGCCAATACCGTTGCTCCAGCGGGTTGATCCACATGTGGTTCGGCCATTGATCGCGGGCGCGTTCCAGCCAGACCTGGCCTGCTTCGGCGTTGTAGTGTTCGTTGGCCCCGCCGGGATAGGCGACCTCATACGGGCTCATCGAGGCGTCGCCGACAAAGATGCATTTATAGTCAGGCCCATAGGTCCGCAGAATATCCCAGGTGGGTGTTTGATCGTTCCAGCGCCGCACATTATCTTTCCAGACGCCCTCATAAAGGCAGTTGTGGAAGTAGAAATGTTCGAGATGCTTAAATTCGGCTTTCGCCGCCGAAAACAGCTCCTCCACGACTTTTATATGCGGGTCCATCGACCCGCCAACATCCAGAAACAAAAGAACTTTCACGGCATTCCGTCGCTCAGGCCGTGTCTTGACGTCAAGATAGCCATTTTCTGCCGTGGCGCGGATTGTGCCGTTAAGATCAAGCTCTTCATTCGCGCCGTCACGCGCCCAGCGGCGCAATCGTTTCAAGGCGACTTTGATGTTGCGCGTACCAAGCTCGACAGACCCGTCAAGGTTTCGAAACTCGCGTTTGTCCCAGACTTTGACGGCGCGCTGATGGCGGCTTTCCGATTGACCGATGCGGATACCCTCTGGGTTATAACCATAGGCCCCAAACGGGGAGGTGCCAGCCGTCCCGATCCATTTGCTGCCGCCCTGATGGCGCTTCTTTTGTTCTTCAAGACGCTTTTTCAGCGTTTCCATCAGTTTGTCGAACCCGCCCAGACTGTCAATTTCCGCTTTTTCAGCGTCGGTCAGAGTCTTCTCAGCAAGCTTTTCCAACCAGTCTTGCGGCAGCTCCAACTGTTCCAACATTTCGGTTGTATCTATCGCCTCCAACCCGTCGAATGTCGCGGCGAAGGCCTGATCAAAACGGTCGATATGGCGTTCGTCTTTCACCATGATTGTGCGGGCAAGATAGTAAAACCCGTCGATATCATAGGTAACCAATCCCGCTTTCATCCCTTCAAGAAAGGCCAGATATTCCCGCAAAGACACGGGAACCTTGGCATTCCTCAAATTGTTGAAAAAAGACAAGAACATGGGTGCTTAGAGCGCGCTGCGGGCCAAAAAGATTGCAATAAACAAACCGATAAGTGCGAAAAGGATGCCAAAACCGGCTGCATATTGCGCCATATCCATCGGTTTTCCGCCACGCCGCTTGGCAACAATTGCGCCAGTTGCGATGCCAAGAACCAGTCCAATTACGGGAGCCATATCAAGCCTTTCAAGAAGTGATCAGGATTTGCGCGGCACAAGCGACGCGATCTCGGCACTGCGGGCGCGCACATTTGCGTCAGATCCGAAGCCATAGCGGCCCCATCCAAGGCTATCAAGCTGGACGATGCGCGCTTCCTGCGGGCGGCCAATCTCGTCCAAAGCGCGCGCTTTGATCATCAGAAGGGTCGACAACAGGGCGGCATTTTCGGAATTGCGGGTCGCGGGCAAGGCATCGTTTACAATCTTGATTGCCGTTTCAAACTGACCTGCGGACAGGGCAAAGGCGGACATCTGTGTCGCGACATGGGCTGTGTGTACCGAATTTCCGTAAAGCGATTTGTAGATCGCACCGGATTGCAAAAATGCGTTGATCGCAGTTTCTGGCTTGCTGACCAGGGAAACCCGGCCTTGTACGAACAGTGAAAACGCCAGACGGTTGTCGCGCAATCCGAATTTCTGGGCGACTTTCACGGCCTGCTCGGACGCAGCGATGCGTCTGGTGGAGGACGTGCGCGACGACAACGC
Organism: uncultured Litoreibacter sp.; assembly: GCA_947493265.1. GTDB lineage: Bacteria > Pseudomonadota > Alphaproteobacteria > Rhodobacterales > Rhodobacteraceae > Litoreibacter. The sequence goes on from CANLQL010000002.1 coordinate 616,862, forward strand.
GACCTCAATCGCGTTTTGCCATTGCGCGGGGGAGGCCGGAGCCGCCGTATTCCCACGAGACCGCCCGCGGCTGTTCAATGAATTCAAAACGCGTGGGACAACTTGTGCCGCTTCGCTTCTGGTCATGCCATTGCGCAAAAGCGGGCTGTAATACGTCCGCAGGATCAACATATCAAAGCCGGTCAGAACGGTGTGAAAATTGTCGTCGTTAAAGGTGCTGTCGGGGAGCCGGTAGAGGTCGTTTAGCGGCCCCAAAGCCTGCGCGATTTCTTCATGCAGGCAGTCGCGAATTTCCTGTGGGCTGACATCAGATGGGATGATCACCGTGGCAGTCGTGCGCGAGGTCAGCAAGGTCCAGTCCGTTATCGGTCGATTGCGGTTGCGCTTGAAATCTTTCCAGCCTGAGACGCCGGGAACGACGAAGCACGCGGCTTGCGGAACCGCGCGTTGCAGCTCTCGGCGGGGGATCGCCTCCACGGTGATCTGCGTGGCTTCTCCGCTGCGTGCGCGTGCGATATTCAAGCCCGCCTCATTGCGCAATCGCGCCAGAAGTTGGCTCAGATCACGCTCCAGACTTGCAGGCGCGGAGCCGAGTACATTTACCCGTACAGGCCCCTCAAACCGGGTCATGTAGGGCAGTTTTCGACCGCTTTCCATTTCAAAGGAAAGGTCAAGAAAATCCATTGTTATCTGGGCATTGGATCGTGTTGCAGGGGCTCCTCGGCCTGCGGCGAATGACTTCATCGGCGGCAAAGCCAGCTCTGGCGTGCTTCGGGCTGCAACCTCCGGCTGCGTGGTCGGCGCGCATGCAGCCAAAAAGGCCAATAGGGGCAACAGAATACGTATCATCACGCAGCTATACCCGATTGTATTTGATAAAGGGAGTCACGGTTCCGATGCGGTCGTAAAGTTGACGTGCGGTCGTGTTGAAGTCCTGCGTTAACCAGTAAACACCGGGGGCGTTCTGGGCGTCCGCGGCGGCATAGACAGCCTCGATTAATGCACGACCAATCCCTTTGCCGCGACAGGCCGGGTCGGCATAGAGATCCTGAAGATAGCAGACATTTTCAACCTTCCAGCCATGCCGGTGAAACAAAAAATGCGTCAATCCAACCGGGGTGCCATCAAGTTCGGCGATCAGGCAAGTATAGTCTTGCGAATCATCGCCCAAAAGGCGTTCGAAATATACGTCGTAGACGTCTTCTGAGACGGATGTTTCATAGAAATCCAGATAGGCCGTCCAAAGCCGGGTCCAGTCCTCCCGGTCAGCACGTTGAAGGGGCCGGATCTGGATCACGCGCGGCCCCGTGCCATGAAAGCCAAGCGTTCAAATAGGTGCACGTCTTGTTCGTTTTTCAACAAGGCCCCGTGGAGTTTCGGCAGGGCATTTACGCCGTCCCGCTTCAGGTCAGATGGATCAAGATCTTCGGCCAGCAGAAGCTTTAACCAATCCAGAACCTCCGATGTCGACGGCTTTTTCTTCAGCCCGGCTGTGTCGCGGATTTCATAGAATTCGGTCAAAGCGGACGTCAGTAGCGCTGGTTTGATCCCTGGGTGGTGTACCTCAACGATTTGTCTGAGCGTGTCGATTTCAGGAAACCGTATATAGTGAAAGAAGCACCGTCTCAGGAAGGCATCGGGCAGTTCTTTTTCATTGTTCGAGGTGATGATCACGATCGGTCGCTGGCGCGCGTTGATGGTTTCACCGGTCTCGTAGACATGGAATTCCATCCGGTCGAGCTCTTGCAAAAGGTCGTTTGGAAACTCGATATCGGCCTTGTCGATCTCGTCGATCAGCAGCACGCATTTCTCATCCGCCTCAAAAGCTTGCCAAAGCTTGCCTTTGCGAATGTAGTTCTTCACATCGTGGACCTTTTCGTCGCCCAATTGGCTGTCGCGCAATCGGCTGACGGCGTCATATTCGTACAGTCCCTGCTGGGCTTTCGTGGTGGATTTGATGTGCCATTCGATCATCTTCAGACCCAACGCGTCTGAAACTTGGCGGGCCAGTTCCGTCTTGCCGGTGCCGGGCTCCCCTTTGACCAGCAGCGGGCGTTCAAGCGTAACGGCCGCATTGACGGCAACTGTCAGATCGTCAGTTGCGACATAGCTATTGGTGCCGGTAAATTTCATCAGGGTTCCACTTTCCGTTTTCAAGACAATTTGAACTAACAACATCTCCCATGCTCGTCATAGCGTGCCTATTCTGCGTGACAAGGGTCAGAGCATTCGATATTGGAGGCGCAGTAAGACGGGGATGCCTCCTTGTGCTGAGTCGCAAGACACGGGAGACATTCAGAAATGCAGGGGAGAGCGGGTATGAAAGCAGAATCGTTTCTACCGAATGACTATCATCCAGCCGAAGACGAGCCATTCATGAATGATCGCCAGACGGAGTATTTTCGACGCAAATTGACAGATTGGAAGAATTCGATTCTTGAGGAATCGGCGCTGACAATTGAAGGGATGCAAGAGGGGACACGCAATATCCCCGACATTTCCGACCGCGCAAGCGAAGAAACAGACCGGGCGCTGGAATTGCGGACGCGGGACCGGGAACGCAAGCTGATTTCCAAAATCGACGCGGCACTGCGCCGGATTGATGAAGGTGAATACGGCTATTGCGAAGACACCGGGGAGCCGATTTCACTGAAACGGCTTGATGCGCGGCCAATTGCGACCCTCAGCCTTGAGGCGCAAGAACGTCACGAGCGTCGCGAAAAAGTTCATCGCGACGATTGATCCCAAGATAGCAAGATTGAACGCCGGGCTTTGTCCCGGCGTTTTCTGTTCATCCGTCTATTTCTGAGCCGACAATGCTAAGTTTCGCCACTGCGGTTTTTCTTCTGATGATCACCCCGGGTCCTGGCGTCTTGTCGCTGGCAGGTGTCGGGGCTGCATACGGGTTTCAGGCGGGCTTGCGCTACTACATTGGTTTGTTCATTGGAACCAATCTTGTGGCGCTTGCGGTTGTCACAGGTCTAGGCGCGCTAATCCTCGCCAGCCCGGTTATTCGGACGGTTTTGTTCGCGGTTTCAACGGCATACTTGCTGTATCTCGCGTGGAAAATCGCCTCTGCGGGCAGCAATGTCGGCTTCACACCGGCCACGCGGCAGCCCGGTATTCGCGACGGGGTTTTGCTGCAAGCGGTCAATCCAAAAGCCTATGTGGTGAACACGACCCTGTTTTCGGGGTTTGTCCTCTTTGAAAGTACGTATCTGTTCGAGGTGGCCGTCAAGTTTCTCATCGTCAATGCGATCTGGATTTCGATCCATTTCCTATGGCTTTGGCTGGGCAGTTCGATCAAAAAGCTGAATCTGTCCGCGCGTTTGCAACGCATCATCAATATCGCGATGGCCTGTGCAATGCTGGGGGTTGTCGCGCTGGCCGCGCTGACGGCAACGCGGGTTTAGGCCGCCAGTTCAACCCAAACCGGGACATGATCCGACGGCTTTTCACGGCCGCGGATACCTGCATCGATCTGGCAGTCCACCATCAGATCTGCGCATTGCGGTGTCATCAGAAAATGGTCAATCCGGATCCCGTCATTGCGGTTCCAGGCACCGGCTTGGTAGTCCCAAAAGCTATATTGTTCAGGGGCTTGGTTGCGGGCGCGAAACGCCTCCGTGAAGCCTAGATTGACAATCTTGCGCCATGCCGCGCGGCTTTCAGGGCGAAACAACGCGTCCTCACGCCAGCCGTCTGGGCGCTTTGCGTCCTCGGGTTGCGGGATGATGTTGTAATCGCCAGCCATGAGCGCCGGCATCTCGCTGTCCAGCAAGGCTTGCGCGCGCTTATATAGCCGTTCCATCCACGCAAGCTTGTAGTCGTATTTCGGGCCGGGGGCGGGGTTTCCGTTGGGCAGATACAATCCGCAGATGCGCAAAGCTACGTCACCCACAACGGTGGCTTCGATCCACCGGGCCTGTTCGTCTTCGTCGTCACCGGGCAAGCCGCGGGTCACATCCTCAAGCGGCATTTTGGACAGGATCGCCACACCATTGAAGCTTTTCTGACCGTGCGTTTCGACATTGTAGCCGCGGTCTTCAAATAACTCGCGCGGGAAGTTTTCGTCGACGGATTTGATTTCCTGAAGGAGCGCCACATCCGGTTGCGCTTCGTCCAGCCAATCCCCCAATGCGTTTATCCGCGCTTTGATGCCATTGATGTTAAACGTGGCGATTTTCATGGTCGCGTGCCCCCTATTGCAAAATGTATCGCCCACAGCGCGGGGCAGGGCAAGCGTTCAATGGGCTGTTTTTGCGGCCTCCAGCCAAAGCGTATCGAGCCTGCGTAAGGCTGCCGCATCAAATTTCTTGGCCTCTTCCCAATAGCGACCAGAGGCCACGAAATATCCAAGCTCTGCTTCCAACGCCTGAGCCCTGGAAACCTTTTCCGGATCAAACGTCTGGGGCTTGTTGCGAAGCGCTTCTTGCGGTGCTGCGCGCGGGAATACCAACCGGCTTTCATCGGTGGACAGGTTCACACAAGCACAGCCCTGGCCTGCGGCAAGGATCATCAGGCGCGCTGATTTTGCTTCAAGCGATTGCAAGGTTACATCGGCGCGCAGGGGGTCCGGATCTCCGGTTCCGTAAAAGTGCGTCGGGCCATCGGGGCGGTAAACCATGTCACATCCCAAGAAGGCCAGAACCTGCGGCTGGTGACATTTCAGCGCTGTATAGGCGGCAGTAAACGCCATTGTGCCACCGGCATAGACAAAGCCGCCATAGGCGTTTTGCGCGGGCACAAACACGTCGGCGCGGGTCAGTTTCTGGGTATTGCCACGGCTTGGTGGCAAGCGGTCCACTGGGAAATCTTCGGGAAAGATCAACTCGTCCCAGTCAGGGCGAACGCGCCAAGCGTTATTGATTGCCATCCAGTGGTCAAATGAGGGTTTCGGCCAGTCCGCCGCCTGAACAGCATTGGGTCCACTGCCGAGGATCAAGACGGAATTGATGACGCTACTCCTTGGTGAATTGGCCAGAATTTAGGGCGCGATTCGCTCAAATCTAGCTCAAAAGCCGAATAATTAGCGCCAAATCCGGGATAATTCTCTCTTTTCATCAAGGATTTATTCGAAATATTGAACGAAGGTGAATTTTAGATGAGCGAAATCTTGCTTATCGTGCTAATGTAATGAGTGTGGGGGTAACGAGTTTTGCGGCGGATGTCTGAGAAGGCATCCGTCGCCTTAGTTTCCATCCCCTGCGATTGCCTTACATTGAAAAACTTGTCCCGCATCCGCACGAGCTTGTGGCGTTGGGATTGTTGATCACGAACCGGGCCCCAATCAACTCTTCGGTGAAGTCGATTACGGCATTTTCCAGAAATGGCAGGGATACGGTGTCGACGATAACTTTTTCGCCGTCCTTCTCCAAAACCAGATCATCTTTCGCGGGATCATCAAGCTTGATCTCATACTGAAAGCCGGAACATCCGCCACCTTCCACGGCCACGCGCAAGGCTTGGCCTTGGGTGCCTGCACCAATTTCAGCAAGCCGCGCGAAGGCGCGATCGGTAACTGTGGGGGGCAATGTCAGCGACATATCTGTGATCCGTCTCGAAACTGGGTTGATTTCAATATAGGGAGGGAACGGGACAGTCACAAGAATCTGAAACAAGATTGGGCAGAATATGACGCTTGCACCTTATGCGTGCGATCCAAAGGACAGCCGCGGGCGGCTTTTTCCTGAGGAAGAAAGTACCTTTCGCAGCTGTTTTCAGCGGGATCGGGACAGAATTATCCACGCCAGCGCGTTTCGGCGCTTAAAGCACAAGACGCAAGTTTTCATCGAACATGAAGGCGACTACTTCCGCACGCGGTTGACCCACTCGATCGAAGTGGCGCAGGTGGCGCGCACAATCTCCAGCGTGCTGGATCTGAATTCCGAACTGACAGAGGCGGTCGCGTTGGCCCATGACCTTGGTCATCCGCCCTTTGGCCATACAGGTGAAGACGCATTGAATGTGCTGATGGCCCCGTATGGTGGATTTGATCACAACGCGCAGGCGCTGAAAATCGTAACTTCGCTGGAACGCCATTACGCCGAGTGGGACGGGCTGAACCTGACTTGGGAATGTCTGGAAGGCATCGCAAAGCATAACGGTCCTGTCACGGGTGATTTGCCCTTTGCACTCAGCGACTACACGGCGCGTCACGACCTGGAATTGGGCACTTTTGCAAGTGCGGAAGCGCAAGTGGCCGCCCTGGCGGATGACATTGCTTATAACAATCACGATCTGCACGATGGACTTCGGGCAGAGCTGTTTTCCACCGACGAGCTGGCAGAGCTGCCCATTTTGGACAGCTGTTTTGCGGAAGTTGACCGGATTTACCCTGATTTGAACTATTACCGGCGCCGGCACGAAGCCTTGCGACGTTTTTTTGGTGTTTTGGTTGAGGATGTCATTGGGGTGGCACGGGGCCGCTTAACCGAATTGGCCCCGAACCGCGTGGAAGATATTCGCGGGGCCGGGCGCGCGATGGTGCAATTTACCCCAGCTTTGTGGACCGACCTAAAAGTGATCCGCGAATTCCTGTTTGTGCGGATGTACCGCGCCCCGGCAGTGATCGAGATGCGCGAGAAAGTCACAAGCGTGGTGATGGAGCTGTTTCCACTTTTCATGGAAGAGCCGGAATTGCTGCCAAAGCAATGGCGCAAGGATGTGGCCGATGCGGGGGAAGATGAAACCGCACTGGCTAGGATCGTCGCAGACTATATTGCGGGCATGACGGATCGGTTTGCCATTCAGGAACATGCCCGCCTTTTCGATCGCAAGCGGGTCGCCACCTAAAGGCGCAGCTTCGCTGCCCATGATATTTTGGCTTGTTCGGCCCAAGTGCCTCACTGCGCGGCATCATGCCAAGGTCGCGTCCGGTGATTGAAGGGCTGGACGTGGGCGCGGGGCATGTTAAACCGCGCGTCAAGACCAAACCCATGTTTTGAAGGCCAGCGCCATGAACCTTTTTGCCGAAATCCGGACCGTCGTCATCTCAGCTTTGAATGAGATGGTGCGCGACGGCGCGCTGCCGGAAGGTCTGGAATTTGCCAATGTCGCAGTGGAGCCCCCGCGGGATGCGGCTCATGGTGACATGGCGACCAACGCGGCGATGGTTTTGGCCAAACCCGCAGGTTTGAAACCGCGCGATATCGCGGCGGCTCTGGCCCCGCTCTTGCTTGCTGATCCTCGGATCGAGGGGGCCGATATTGCCGGGCCGGGGTTTTTGAACCTGCGGCTTGGGGCGTCTGTCTGGCAAGGCGTCGTTGGGACGATCCTGTCGCAAGGGTCTGATTTCGGGAAATCCGACATGGGGCAGGGCAAACGGGTCAATGTCGAATATGTTTCAGCCAACCCGACAGGTCCTTTGCATGTGGGTCACACGCGGGGCGCGATTTTTGGCGACGCTTTGGCGAGCCTGCTGGATTACGCAGGCCATGAGGTTACGCGGGAATACTACATCAACGATGGCGGCGCGCAGGTCGATGTCTTGGCGCGGTCTGTCTACTTGCGGTATTTGGAAGCGCATGGCCAAGAGGTCGCGTTTGAAGATGGTACCTATCCGGGCGACTATCTGATCGAAGTGGGGCAGGCGCTGAAGGACAAGGTCGGCGATCAGTACATCGACAAGGGCGAACAGTATTGGCTGGAAGACGTCCGGGGCTTTGCCACCGACGCGATGATGGAGATGATCAAAGACGATCTTGCAACCGTCGGTGTCGAAATGGACGTCTATTTCAGTGAGAAATCGCTGTATGGCACAGGCCAGATCGAAGCGGCGATTGAGGATCTGAAAGGCAAAGATCTGATCTATGAAGGCACGCTTGAGCCGCCGAAAGGGAAAGTGCCGGAAGATTGGGAGCCACGGGAACAGACGTTGTTCCGGTCCACGGCGCATGGCGATGATGTCGACCGGCCCGTGAAGAAATCCGATGGCTCCTGGACCTATTTCGCACCGGATATTGCCTATCATTTCAACAAGGTAGAACGCAAATTTGATGCTTTGATCGACGTTTTCGGCGCGGATCACGGCGGCTATGTCAAGCGGATGAAGGCGGCTGTGTCTGCCTTGTCTGACGGCAAGGTGCCGCTGGATATCAAGCTGACGCAATTGGTGCGGCTTTATAAAAACGGTGAACCGTTCAAGATGTCCAAGCGGGCGGGGACGTTCATCATGTTGCGCGATGTGGTCGCGCAGGTGGGCGCGGATGTCACCCGGTTCCATATGCTGACGCGGAAAAACGACGCGCCTTTGGATTTCGATTTCGACAAGGTGCTGGAACAGTCGAAAGACAACCCGGTCTTCTATGTGCAGTATGCACATGCGCGGGTGAGCTCGGTGTTGCGGAAAGCGCAAGAGGCGGGGATCGCTTGCGATGACGCAACTCTGGCCAAGGCAGACTTGAGCCTGAACGCGCATGAGGCCGAACAAGCCTTGGCGGCCAAGCTGGCGGAATGGCCGCGTTTGGTAGAGATCGCCGCGCGGACCAACGAGCCGCACCGGATCGCGTTCTATCTGTATGAATTGGCAGGGGAGTTTCACGCCTTGTGGAACCGGGGCAATGACGCGCCGGAATTGCGGTTCTTGCAGGATGATATTGCCACGTCACAAGCAAAAATCGCCCTCGCGCGTGCCTCGGCGATTGTTATTTCTGCAGGTCTTGGTATTCTAGGGGTAGCTCCGGCAGAAGAAATGCGCTGACACATCATGATCAGGGCCTCTGTCTGAGTGAAACGAGCAGGCGGAACGACCACCCGGCACAAAAGCTGGGGGCAAAGAGGCAAATGATATGGCAGATGCGCATTACGACGCGGGTTACGGCGGTAATTCTTCAAATTCAGATGGCACACAAACCGGCATTATGGCCGCGAGTTTGCATTGGTTTGGGGCGTTAAGTTCCATCGCATTGGTGGTTGGGCTTCTTTACTGGGGCTACGAGCTGACCGTGCGCGATGTCGCCAATGTGCCGGTGATCCGCGCGTTGGATGGTCCGTCACGGGTACAACCGGAAGACCCCGGCGGACAATTGGCATCGCATCAGGGGCTTGCCGTGAACAGAGTCCAGTCTGCGGGTGAGGCGGAAGGCCCCGCGCCGCGGATCGTGTTGGCCCCATCCCCGGTTGAACTTAGCGAAGACGACATTGTTCTAGGGGCTGCCCCAGCATCTGAGGAAGAGGCACAGACCCAAACGGCGCTGGCCACCCCGACAGAAGATGATGTGCTGCAACAAGCGCGCGCGCGTGCTGAAGCCTTGGCCAACGAACTTGCGCAAGGTGTCGAAGCGCTGGAGCCGCTTGCGCCGGTGGAAGAGAATGCGCCAAGTATCGAAGTTATTTCGCAAGCCATTCCCGGTGTGAAGCAGTCGCCGCGCCCCGGCGTGCGCCCCAAGACCACCACTGTCAGTTTTGATCAATCGGCCGCAGTTTCCGCTGCGGTTGCTGCGGCGTTGAACCTGGGCTCCGTCGAAGTTGACGCGGCATCGCTCGCACCTGGCACGCGTCTTGTGCAACTGGGTGCATTCGATGATCGCGCGTCTGCGGAAGCCGCCTGGGATAAGATCGCTGGGCAGTTTTCCGACTATATGGTCGACAAACAACGTGTGATCCAGGAAACCGAAAGCGGTGGCCGAACCTTCTTCCGCTTGCGGGCTGCGGGTTTTGACGGGTTAAGTTCCTCACGCCGTTTCTGTGCAGTTCTGGTTGCAAAGAACGCAGTTTGCATCCCGATATTGGCGCGCTAAATGCCTGATGGCGCTTATATTTTTGGCTGCGAAGGCACCAAACTCAGCGCCCCCGAGAAAGCCTTTTTTGCGACGTCCCAACCTTGGGGCTTTATCCTGTTTGCCCGCAATGTAGAAACTCCGGACCAGTTGCGGGGTTTAACAAACTCCTTGCGCAACGCGGTCGGGCGCAACGCGCCGATCCTGATCGATCAGGAAGGCGGGCGGGTTCAGCGGATGCGGGCACCGCATTGGCGAGAATACTTGCCCGCGCTTGATCAGATCGAACAGACCGGGGCCAAATCCCTGCGGGCCACGTTTCTACGCAACCGCTTGATTGCTGCGGAATTGCATGACGTTGGAATTGACGTGAATTGCGCGCCGTTGGCCGACGTTGTGCGCCCCGACAGCCATCCTGTTTTGCGCAACCGCTGTTATGGCGGCGATGTCGCCAGCGTCGTGGCCCACTGCATGGAAACCGAACGCGGCTTGCTGCAAGGTGGCGTGCTGCCTGTGCTCAAGCATATTCCGGGTTATGGCCGCGCGGTGGTAGATGGACACAAGGACCTGCCGCGGGTGGATGTCTCCCGGGAAGAACTCAACACCATTGATTTCGCTCCGTTCAAGATGCTTGGCCATATGGCGATGGGTATGACGGCGCATATCGTGTTCCCTTGCATTGATGATCTGCCTGCCACGACGTCGCCAAAAGCGATGGCGATGATCCGGGACGAGATCGGCTTTGGTGGGCTGATCATGACCGATGATATCTCCATGGAAGCGTTGTCGGGCAGTGTCGCGGAACGCGCGCAGGCGTCTTTGGCGGCGGGGTGTGATCTGGTGCTGCATTGCAATGGCAATCTGGATGAAATGGCCGGTGTCTCAGATATCAGCGGGTCGATGACGCAGGATGCGGTTCAACGTGGCGACAGAGCGCTGGCACAGCGTCAAACGCCAACACCTGTTGACATTTCAGCGCTCGAGCGTGAGTTTCAAACGCTCATTGGCGGGTAGGAAATGACCGACACAGATAACTGGGAAACGGGCGATGTTGAGGCGCGGCTGGAAGCCGAAGCCTTGATCGTTGATGTCGATGGGTTTGAAGGCCCGCTTGATATTCTGTTGACCTTGTCGCGCACTCAGAAAGTTGACCTTCGCAACGTCTCTGTCTTGCAACTGGCAGAGCAATATCTGGCCTTTATCGACAAAGCCAAATCACTGCGGCTGGAATTGGCGGCGGACTATCTTGTGATGGCGGCTTGGCTGGCCTTCCTGAAATCGCGCCTTCTATTGCCGCCCGATCCAACTGAGGACGGCCCGTCTGGGGAAGAATTGGCCGCGCATCTCGCGTTCCAGTTGGAACGGCTGTCTGCCATGCGTGATGCCGCTGCAAAGCTGATGGCGCGCGACCAGCTGGGCCGCGATTTCTTCAAACGCGGGATCCCGGAAGATGTCACGCGGACAAGGCGCGTCACCTATACTGCGACGCTTTTGGACCTGATGCAGGCCTATAGCCGCATCCGCACGAAGGATGAATTCCGCCCCTTCACGATGGACCGCGAAAAAGTCTTCACGATGGAGCAAGCGCTGGATCGGATGCGCGGACTGATTGGGTTTGCTGGCGATTGGTCCGACCTGACATCCTATTTGCCCGAAGGGTGGGAAACCGACCCGGTCAAGCGCCGGTCAGCGACGGCGGCAACCTTTGCGGCGTCTCTGGAACTGGCCAAAGCAGGCGCAATTGAGTTAAGGCAGGGCGACGTATTCGCCCCGATCCAAATCCGCAAAAGGTCTGCGCCGCATGGCTGAAGATACAATTCAGGAAGAGACCCTTTTCGAAGCCCCTCCTATGGCTGAACAGGAGCGGATGGTCGAAGCCATTTTGTTTGCCACATCCGAGCCGATCACGGTGCGCGAGCTTGAGGCGCGGATGCCGCATGGCTCTGATCCTGCGGAAGCGCTGGTCTATCTCAAGAAGCGCTACGAGGGGCGGGGCGTCCAGGTCATCCGTGTGGGCGATGCCTGGGCTATTCGGACAGCTGGTGATCTTGGTTTTCTGATGCAAAAAGAAACGGTTGAGACCCGCAAGCTGAGCCGTGCGGCGATCGAAACCCTGGCGATTGTGGCCTATCACCAGCCGGCGACGCGGGCCGAGATCGAAGAAATTCGCGGTGTTTCCGTTTCTCGTGGTACAATAGATCAGTTGATCGAATTGGAATGGATCCGCTTTGGACGTCGGCGCATGACGCCGGGCAGACCCATCACATTCGTGGTGACACAGAACTTCCTCGACCACTTCGGGTTGGAGAATGCGCGTGACCTTCCGGGCCTGAAGGAGCTTCGTGCCTCTGGGTTGTTGGACAACAGGCCACCTCCGGGCGGAGATTTGTCATTGGATGATGACGAAGATGAAGATGAAAGCCCAGAAGGTCAAAACGAGCTATTTGAGGATTGAAATGAACGCTGGTCGCGCAATCAACATGATCATTCGAATGGTCGTTGGCAGATTTTTGAACGTTGGGATCAACAAAGGCATCGACGCGATGGCCAAGCGCCAAGATCGCCCCGACGCGACGCCGGAGCAAAAGAAGAAGTCTCAGGAGGCGACCCAAAAGATGCGCCAATCGATCAGAATTATCCGTCGCTTTATGCGGTTCTGAGCCGCAGTCTTCGCAGTACTGCCGCGTTCAAAGGAAAACCTCTGTGCCAACTGACCCGCTTGATCTTCCTGCTTACACGTCTTTTGAAGGCATGTCGGATTGCCCGAAATGGCGCGCGGCACTGGCATCTTTGAATTCACATCTCGCTGCCGCATTAGTTGCGGAAAATGCCGAAGTGTCCCTGAATGGGAACTTATTTTACGCCCATAAAGATCTGGAATTTCAGAAAAAACCCTTGCTTGAAGATTATGAAGGCAAGCGGCGCAACTTGTTTAAGCTGGCGCAAGGGTCCAGCAAATTTCTTGAGGTTGGCGTGAACGGAGGCCACAGCCTGTTCCTAGCGCTGAGTGCCAACCCGAACCTGCACTGTATCGGGATTGATATCTGCGCGCAGATATCGCCCACCTGGGCGCGGGTCGATATCTATGTGCCAGCGGCGTTTGAATGGTTGGCCGCAGCGTTTCCTGGACGCACGGCCTTCGTCACGGGCAACTCACTGGTGGAGCTTCCGCGCTTTGTCTTGGACAATCCTGATGAAAAAATCGACCTTCTGCATCTTGATGGGGCCAAAGACACGCATCTGCGCGAATTTCTGGCAGCTCAACCGGTCTTAACCCGCGGGGCGCATGTAATCGTTGATGACACGAACACCCGCCCGGTGAAGCAAAGCATGCAGCAAATGTTGCAGTTGAAGCTTGCGCAACATGCAGATGCAGGGGTGCTGGGTCTGGAGACGACTTTTGGTCACCGAGTACTGAGCGTGATATAAGCTAGGCTTTTACCGCTTTGAAATGCTTTGATAATTTCAAGCCTTGGCCTTGGTAATTGGACTTCAATTCTGCGCCGTAAAGTTGCTCCGGCACCTCTGACATCCGCTCGTAGACAAGACGTCCAACGACTTGGCCGTGCTCCAATACGAAGGGGGCTTCGTGGCAGCGAACTTCCAAAACTCCGCGGGATCCTTGGCCGTCTTCGGCATGTCCGAAGCCGGGATCAAAGAAGCCGGCGTAGTGGACACGGAACTCTCCGACCATTGCCAAATAGGGGGCCATTTCGGCTGCGCAATTTGGCGGGATGGTGATCGCTTCACGGCTGACAAGGATATAGAACGCGCCTGGGTCAAGAATGATCCGACCTTCTGTGGTCCGGACCTCTTCCCAATAGTCAGACGGGTCATAGAACCCCAGTTTGTCCAGATCGATGACCCCGGTATGAGGTTTTGCGCGGTAGCCGACCAGATCGCTGTTTTCAGGTTTTAGATCGACTGAAAAGCCCAGCCCGTCCTTGATCACCGGCACGCCCGACACGATTGGCGTCGTTTTGTGCAGTTCCGCCAGTTCGGGGTCGGAAAACTCAGTTTCGCCGCAGCGGAAGATAATCTGGTTCAGCATCTGGCCTGTGCGAGCGACCACGGAAAAGGAGCGGGGGCAAATCTCGACATAAAGCGGTCCGGAATAACCGCCGGGCACGCGATCAAATTCGGTCCCATTGTCGGTGATTACACGGGTCAGCAGATCAAGCCGCCCGATGGACGATTTCGCCGATGCTGCCCCGGTCAAGCCGCCCGGCAGGTTCAGCGCCTCTTGCAATGGCACGACGTAAACGCAGCCTTTTTCCAGAACCGCCCCGTCGGTCAGCGAAAACGCATGCATCTGGAACGCGGCGAGCCGGTCAGAAACGGTGTTGCCTTTGCCCGCGAGAAAGGAAGCGCGAACGCGATAAGCAGTTGTTCCTAAACGAAGATCAAGGGATGCCGGTTGGATTTGTCCAGGTGTGATCGCGGTGTCTGACGTGATCGCACGGTCCGCAATAAGCTGCTTGAGTTGCGCATCTGAGAGAACGCCGTTTACATAATGGGTCATCGTCAGTTCCGCCTTGTCCCCGGTCAAAAGACACGAAACGCCCGCGGCAGAAAGCCCACGGGCGTTTTGATATTGGTCGGGCTAGCAGGACTCGAACCTGCGACCTTCCGTCCCCCAGACGGACGCGCTACCAGGCTGCGCCATAGCCCGACGAATGCCCCTTCATACGGAATTTGCGGGCAGGGGCAAGGCCTTGCTGCGTCAAATCTGGCATCAGACAGGGTGGTCAAGCCCCAACACAGGGCGCGCATCAGGAGGTGCCGGTCTCTTGCGCCATCCGATCACGCAGGGCTGCGAGGCGGTCGTGCAACTCTTGCAGATCAGCGCGCGCGGGCTTGTCTTCCAACGCCGTTTGCAGGCCGGCATCGTAAAGGGCCAGCACGGCTTCCAATTTGGCGGTTTGTTGCGGTGACAAGTTGACACTCTCCAAATCGGTAGAAACCGGGGGCGGGGGCGCAGGTTGCGGATCTTCAGGTGCTGTTTCAGGCGCAGCGTCAGGTGCTGTTTCCGTTTGATCTTCGCCTTGATCACCGGAAGTTTCGTCAGCCTTTTCAGGGGCTTGTTCGTCGCCAGCCTGGTCTTCTTCCAGACCTGCAGGTGCCCCGGATTTATCCGCACGTTCAAGTAGTGCTTCTTCTTCGATCAGCGCGGCTTCTTCGTCCATAGAAGCCTGACGTTTCGCATTGCGTGACTGCGGCGCGGCGTCATTTTCAGCCTCATCAGCCTCATCAGCCTCATCAGCCTCATCAGCCTCATCAGCCTCATCAGCCTCTTCCTGTGAATAGGCTTCGTCGCGGACTAACTCCTCAGCGGGGGCGGGCTGGTTCGCATCATCTGGCTGTGCGGCGTCTTCGTCGGATGCGCTGGCAGTATCTGCGAGTTCTGCATCTTCGATCTGTGCAGATTTGCGTGCGGCTAAGCGTTCAGCCCGCCGCGCGCGTCTTGCAGCACGTCGCGCGTCCGCTTCGTCATCCGAGATATTCGTGATCGGGGGCGACAGGGCGGAAACCGCTTTGACGCCTTCATCCTTGATCATTTTCTGGACGCCGCGAATGGTCAAACCGTTGTCGTGCAGAAGCGTTTTGATGCCGCCGATCAATTCCATATCGGCCGGGCGATAATACCGCCGGCCACCGGCGCGCTTGACCGGCTTGATCTGCGTGAATTTGCTTTCCCAAAATCGCAAGACATGCGCTGGAATGTCCAACCAGTTGGCAACTTCACTTATTGTTCGAAAGGCCTCGCGGGCTTTATCCGGCATTGTTTGGGTTCACCACAGACCGGTTCAGGATTTATTCCCAGACGCGACCCGTTCTTTCATCAGATGTGATGGGCGGAAGGTCAAAACACGACGGGGATGAATTGGAACTTCTTCGCCAGTTTTCGGGTTCCGTCCGACACGCGCAGTTTTCTCACGAACGCTGAATGTTCCAAAAGAAGAAACCTTTACCTGCTCGCCAGAGACCAGCGCGTCCGACATATGGGTCAGAACAGATTCAACCAAATCAGCAGACTCGTTTCGTGACAATCCGACCTCGCGAAATACGGCTTCGCTCAGATCCATGCGCGTCAATGTCTTCGAACTCATTTTATCCCCCGTTTGTAAAATTTGACCAACAGTACGGGAAGCGCATTTTCCGAGTCAATATCAAGGGCTTGTAAGCTGCCGTTTAAGCGGATTTAGAAGCGTTATACCCGTAAAACCACGGATCCCCACGCCAATCCGCCACCTATTGCTTCCATTACAAGGACTTGGCCGGGCGAAAAAGTGCCCTTTTCGTGCGCAACTGACAACGCCAAGGGAATCGATGCGGCAGATGTGTTGCCATGATCCTGGACTGTGACGACGACCTGGCTCATCGGGACGTCCATCTTTTGCGCGGTTGATCTGATGATCCGAAGATTGGCCTGATGAGGAACAACCCAGTCAACATCCGAGGTGCTGAGCCCGGCTTTGTCCAAAGCGGTATGTGCGGTTTGTGCAAGTTTCTCCACAGCGTGGCGGAAGACTTCCTTGCCTTGCATGACCAAGACACCCGCGGTCTGGGTGGAGGACACGCCGCCATCAACATACAGCAGATCGCGGTATTGCCCGTCGGAGTTCAGGTCCGTGGCAAGGATGCCTGCCTCGGTGCCTTCCTGGGCTTCCAAAACGACCGCACCGGCCCCGTCGCCAAACAGCACGCAGGTGGTGCGATCTTCCCAATTCATAATCCGTGAAAATGTCTCTGCGCCGATAACCAGAACACGGGTTGCTTGGCCGGACACGATCAGTGCATTGGCGTTGGCCATTGCGAAGACGAAACCGGCACATACGGCCTGCACGTCAAAGGCAAATCCTTTGGTGATACCCAGCTTGCCTTGAACAACGGTCGCGACGGCGGGGAAGGTGGTATCGGGCGTCGATGTTGCGACAACAATCGCGTCGATTTCACTGGCGCCCATCCCCGCATTTTTCAGTGCAGCAAGGGCCGCGTTCGTTGCAAGATCAGAGGTCAGCTCCCCGTCAGCGGCAAAATGGCGACGCTCAATCCCAGAGCGGGTTTTGATCCACTCATCGGTGGTGTCGACCATCGTTTCGAGTTCGGAATTTTCGACAACGCGCGCGGGTAGATAATGCCCCACGCCGCGCATCACTGCTCTGAGTGTCATGGTTGTCCCACGCTGTTTTTGTCCCCGTTCTCATCACCTTGACCTGACGCGGTGGCCGATGCAACCCGCGCGGCAAGCTTATCGCCAAATCCGGTCTGTGCGAGCGTAAAGGCCAGCTTGATCGCAGCGGAAACACCCGTGGCGTCCGCCGATCCGTGAGATTTCACCACTGTACCATTCAACCCCAGAAAAACACCGCCATTCACTTTGCGCGGGTCGATCCGTTTGCTGAGTCTGCGCAAAGACGGGTAGGCCAACAAGGCTGCGATCCGCGATAATGGCGTGTATTTGAAGGCTTCGCGCAACAGCTCCCCGATCAGGCTGGCGGTTCCTTCCGCTGTTTTCAGCGCCACGTTGCCGGTAAATCCATCCGTCACGATTACGTCGACACGGTCGGATGGGATGTCGCCGCCTTCGACAAACCCGACATAGTCGAAATTGTTCGGGGCGGCGGCTTGGGCAATCAGGTCATGGGCCACTTTCAATTCGGCGCGGCCTTTGTGTTCTTCGGTTCCAACGTTCAGCAGACCAACGCGCGGTCGGGTCAGGCCGAAGCCGTTGCGGGCATAAGACATGCCCATCAAGGCGTATTGCAGCAAGTCGTCTTGGTCGGCGCGGATATCGGCACCAACGTCCAGCATGATGTTGAAGCCCGACGCGTTTCGGGACGGCCAAAGGCAGGCGATGGCCGGGCGGTTGACGCCTTCGACCTTGCGCAACCGGATCATGGAGACGGCCATTAACGCGCCGGTATTGCCGCAGCTGACACAGACCGACGCATCGCCTGCGCGGACGGCTTCTATTGCAGACCACATGGACGTGCGCTTGCCATGCCGCATGACATGGCTGGGTTTTTCGTCCATCCGCACGACTTCTTCGGCGTCGCGGACCTCACAAATGTCAGAAATCTTGCGCTTGGCAATCAGTGTTTCGAGTTCCAGCTTCGGGCCGTGAACGACAAACCGGATATCAGGATTTTTTGCGGCAGAAAGCGCCATACCAGCGACAACCGTCGCTGGTCCAAGATCGCCGCCCATTGCGTCGATCGAAATGACTGTATTGGTGTTGCCCACCCGGTTGCCTGCTTTTGCCGCTTAGTTGTTGCGACGCAGACTAGCCTTAGGCCGCGTCTTCGTCCAGATCGACTTCGTCGGCCAAAGCCACAACTTCGCGATCATCATAGTGACCACATGCGCCGCAGACGTGGTGCGGGCGCTTCAGCTCACCGCAGTTGGAGCATTCATTGGGGTTATCTGCCACCAATGCGTCGTGGGACCGGCGGTTGTTCCGGCGCGAACGGGTAACTTTATTCTGCTGGACAGCCATGTCTCGTCCTCGGGTGTGTAAGGGTGCAAACGCGCACCGCAATGTTTCTAGTAAAGGTCAGTTTCACGGGCGTCTAAAGGCATTCGCGGCCCACGTCCAGACTGATCTGTCAAAAGAAGCGAGAAAATACGCATAAAATGGAAATAGGCAAGGGTGATCTCGCCACATCAGCGCTTCGCAGCTTAGTTTTTATCTTCCAATTTGCCTTTCAACGCGGCCAGCCCTGCAAAAGGCCGGGCATCTTCGTCGCGCATCGGGGTTTCGCCGGGTTTTGTGTAGACCATTTCACCCAATTCAGCCCCCTCAGCGCGTGGATAGGCGGGCAATGCAAGCGCCAGCGCCTCTTTTGTCAGGGTCAGGATGTTAATTTCGGCCTCCAACGGCTCGGAAGAATCGTCATCCGGCATCTCAACCTCGCTTTCATCCGGCATGTCCCAATCCGCCAGATAGACCCGCATCACAGGTTCTTCGATCCGGGTTGTTACGGGCTCAAGCGTGACAACACAGGGTTGGACAACGGTTGCGCCCAGTTTGCCAGAAAACTGCCAATCCTGCTTGCCACGCGCTTTCAGAACGCCTTCCAGGCGCAGCTTGCGCAAGGCAGTGATGCCAAGGTCTTCAGCAATTGCTGCCATTTCAGGGGCGTTTGGTTGAAACGCGATGTCATAGTCGCGGCGCGGGTTCAGGTCAGCTGTTCGAAATACAAGATCGCTCAAGGCTTGCCTCCCTCTTTGGATCACGCAGGGTTCAGGTGTGGTATGCGCATCGTTCTTGAACACGCGCCCGACCTTCTGTAAGCCGGAGGGACGGGTAAGAGCAAGTGACGAGGGCGCTATGAAATCGCAGAGTTTGCGCAAAACCACAAAGCGCCGGATGGCCGCTTTGGTGGCGCTCAGTGCGATGGCCCTGACCGCATGTTCAGAAGTCATTCGCAACCACGGCTATGCCCCCACCGATGAAGAGCTTTTGGACATCGTTGTCGGCGTGGATACACGTGGCACGGTGGAAGAGGTGGTTGGCAAACCATCCACGTCCGGAGTTCTGGCGGGTGGTGACTGGTTCTATGTCGGGTCCCAAGTGCGCCATTTCGGTGCACGTGCACCAGAGGAAATTAACCGCGAGGTCGTCGCCATCACGTTTGATAGCAACGACACCGTCCAAAATATCGAGCGTTTTGGGCTTGAGCGCGGTCAGGTTGTGACCTTGTCACGCCGCGTCACGGAAACAACGATCCAAGACGCGACGTTTATTCGTCAGATTATCCGCAACATCGGTCGGATCGACGCCGGAAACCTGTTGGACAACTAGTCCGCTTCGTCAAATTTCAGCGCCGCCCCATTGATGCAGTAGCGCAGACCTGTTGGCTGTGGTCCGTCGGGAAACACATGCCCGAGATGTCCCTCGCACCGGTTGCAATGCACCTCGGTGCGCTTCATGAACCAGCTGTTGTCCTGGCTCTCGCCGACCATTTCGTCATCGAGCGGTTTGTAAAAGGACGGCCAACCGGTTCCTGATTCGAACTTCGTTTTGGCGTCAAATAGCGGCGCGTCGCAGCCAGCACAGCGAAATGTCCCATCCGCCTTTGGGAAGTTGTCATGGGTATGCGCGCGTTCGGTGCCGTGTTTGCGCAGGACTTTAAACGCCATATCAGACAGGCTTTCACGCCACTCAGCTTCTGTCTTCTCTACTTTTTCGACCATCAGCGACCCTCTCTTTGTGTTGTTGCCATTCATTTACAGTCCCGCTTTAACCAAAAGCGGCGTACCGTTCAGAGGTTAATGTAGGGTCGCCGGGGCCTGCGTCCAAGCGGGCGGTCACTGTCAAAGGGGCAAATTCGTGCAAGATTGCGTGTTCGGACGTTACAACCTGCGGGAAGCGGTCAGTGTCGAGGACCTGACAGCGGCACAGCATTTGCGCGGTTTGGTGTTCCGTGCAGGGCGCGATGACCGGGATCAGTTTGACAGCCGCTGCAAACATATCCTGATTGAGGACGGTGCCAGCGGGCAAGTGGTGTGCTGCTTTCGATTGCTGGTTCTGCAGGATGGTGAAGACATTCAAAACAGCTACTCCGCACAATATTACGAGCTTTCTTCCCTGCGGGGCATTGAAGGGCCGATGATCGAATTGGGCCGGTTTTGCGTTCATCCTGGTTGCTCTGACCCGGATATATTGCGCGCTGCCTGGGGCGCGTTGACGAGATACGTCGATGAGATCGACGCACAATTGCTTTTTGGCTGTTCTTCCTTCGCGGGCATTGAAGAAGCTGACTATCTTGATGCTTTTTCGCTGTTGCGCGAACGCCACCTTGCGCCGAAACGCTGGTTGCCGCGTGTCAAAGCTCCACGGGTGTTTCCGTTCGCCTCAAAATTGCGGCTGAGACGGCCGAACCTGAAAGCTGCGATGCGGGCAATGCCGCCGCTCTTGCGCACCTATCTGATGATGGGGGGCTGGGTCAGTGATCATGCGGTGATCGACCGTGATCTAAACACCTTGCACGTCTTTACGGGGCTGGAGGTCAGGGCCATTCCGCCTGCGCGCGCACGCGTGCTTCGCGCTGTTGTTCCGCAGGCCCAAGCGGGCAGTTGACCTTCACCGCCGGACCAATTAGCCGGGCGGTATGGCACGTGCACCTCACCTTCAACTATCTGACATTTCCCTGACATTCGGCGGTGATCCGATCTTTGCGGATCTGGATCTTGTCGTTCAAGCCGGGGACCGGGTTGCTTTGGTTGGGCGCAACGGATCAGGTAAATCCACGCTGATGAAGGTCATGGCTGGTCTGGTTGAACCGGATGCAGGGTCACGTATCCTCGCACCGGGTGTCACGACCGGGTATATGGAGCAAGACCCTGATCTAGCAGGCTTTTCCACTTTGCGGGATTTTGCAATCAGCGGCCTCGATATCGCGGAGGCCTATAAGGTGGAAGCCGCAGCAGAGGGGTTGAAGCTGAACCTTGACGCGTCGGTTGATACGGCTTCGGGTGGCGAACGTCGGCGTGCCGCTTTGGTTAAGCTGCTTGCTGAAGCGCCTGAATTGATGTTGCTGGACGAGCCGACAAACCACCTTGATATCGAAGCGATTGGCTGGCTTGAGGACGAGTTGAAGACCACCCGGACAGCCTACATCCTGATCAGCCACGACCGGGCATTTCTGCGTGCTCTGACGCGCGCGACGCTTTGGATTGACCGTGGCCAGGTGCGTCGTCAAGAAACAGGGTTTGACGGGTTTGAGGCTTGGCGCGACAAGTTGTGGGAAGAAGAAGACGACGCACGCCACAAGTTGAACCGCAAAATCAAGGCAGAGGCGCGCTGGGCCGTCGAAGGGATTTCGGCAAGGCGCAAGCGCAATATGGGGCGGGTCCGGGCGCTGGGCGAATTGCGGGCAGAAAAAGCCGCGCAGATCAAACGCCAGGGGACCGCCGCAATGGCCTTTGAAGCTGGCCCCAAAAGCGGCAAGCAGGTCGTCGTCGCGGAAGGTATCTCGAAAGCGTTTGGCAATCGGCAGATTGTGCGGGATTTCTCTATCAAGGTTGGGCGGGGCGACCGTGTCGCCTTCGTCGGACCCAATGGTGCGGGGAAAACAACACTTCTTAACATGCTGATTGGACGCGAAAACCCTGACAGCGGGTCAATCAAACTGGGGACAAATCTGGTTCCAGCGGTGTTTGATCAAAACCGGGCAGAACTGAACCCGGATGACACGCTATGGGCGTCGCTGACCGAAGATCCCGCAACCCGCGTGCGTGGGCAATCCGATTTTGTCATGGTGCGCGGGACCCCCAAGCACATCGTTGGCTACCTTAAAGAATTTCTGTTCAATGAGGCCCAGGCGCGGGCCCCTGTCCGGTCCTTGTCGGGCGGCGAAAAAGCGCGGCTTTTGTTGGCGCGGATCATGGCACGGGAAAGCAACTTGCTTATCCTTGATGAACCGACCAACGATCTGGACATTGAAACACTTGATCTGCTGCAAGAGCTGATTGCCGAATATGACGGTACGGTTCTTCTGGTCAGTCACGACCGGGATTTTCTGGACCGGGTCGCTACGACGACCGTGGCGCTCAAGGACGGGCACGCGGTGACCTATGCGGGCGGATGGAGCGATTTTCGCGCCCAAAAAGGCGCGGATGAGATGACCGACGCCCCGAAGCCCACCGCTCGAAAACAAGCTACAAAACCAACGCAAACCAATACCAAGGAAGGTCTGAGTTTCACGCAAAAACACAGGCTTGAAGTTCTGCCCGCCGAAATAGAACGGCTTGAGGCAGAGATTGCCAAACTTACCGAAGTTTTGTCTGATCCCGATCTATTCACCCGGGAGCCTACAAAGTTTGCCAAAGTCACAGACGCTTTGGTCGAACGCAACACTGCGTTGTCTGAGGCGGAAGACGAATGGATGGACCTTGAAGAAAAATCAAATGGTTAGGGGAGAAGCCGATGGTTGATGTCACGCTGGAACAGATCGAGGAATTGTCGTTCATGGCGCTTTGTAAACATGGTGCTTCGGATTGGGTCGCACGTGAGGTCGCCAAGGCGGTAAGGCGCGCGGAAGAGACCGGCAACGTGATTTGCGGGCTCTATTATCTTGAAAGCTACTGTTTGCAGCTGACCTCTGGCCGGGTCAAAGGTCAGGTGGAACCCGAGGTAAGCACCCCGAAACCAGCCAGCGTCAAATCGGACGCGAAGTTTGGTTTTGCGCAGGCCGCTTTTGCGCGCGGCCTGCCGGTGGCGATTGAAGCTGCGAAGACCAATGGCACGGCTAGCTTTGCCGTGGCCAATGCGCATACCTGCACGTCGCTGGGGTTCTTCACCGAACAAATCGCGGCACAAGGCCTGATCGGCATTGGCTTTACCAACGCGTCGCCGGTTGTGGCCCCTCCGGGTGGCAACAAGGCGGTCATTGGCACCAATCCGATCGCGATGAGTGTGCCGGGGCAGGGTGCCCCTGCGATGCATTTCGACTTCTCAACCTCCGCAGTTGCGTTGGGCAAGATCACCATGGCCAAGGCGGCGGGCGAAGACATTCCGCTGGGCTGGGCCGTGGATGCGGAGGGCAATGCGACCACTGATCCAACAGCGGCCTTGGGTGGCGCGCTGGTCTCGGTCGGAGGGTACAAGGGGTGGGGCTTCGGCCTAATGGCAGAGGTTTTGGCGGCGGGCATGACCGGGTCGGTCAACTCGCTGAATGTCAGTGGCTTGAAACTGCCCGATGGGCCGCCCCACGGGTTGGGCCAGTTCTATTTGCTGCTTGATCCAGGCACCTATACGGACGCCTTCGCGGACCGTTTCGCAACCGTTGCTGATGCCGTCGACCAGCAAGAGGGCGCGCGTATCCCGGGCGCGCAACGCGCTGAGAAGAACGTCGTGGAAGTTGCTGATACGCTTTGGGAAAAACTGTCTGAGCTGACCTAAGATTTTCCAGCGACCTGGGTCAAAAACACGCCGCCTGCCATCACCAGAATGCCCGCCATACGGGTCAGTGTCAGGCTGGCTTGGGTCGCGCCGAACAGTCCGAAATGGTCGATCAGTGCGGCGGATATCAACTGCCCAAGCAGCACAAAAAACACCGCATTTCCAACGCCGAAATGCGGGGCGATGAAGGTGATCGACAGCACGTAGAACGCGATCAACGCACCGGCAAGAAACAGGTGTTTCGGGGCGAGCATGGCCTTCTGAAATGGCTCCACCCCCATGAAGACCGCGACGCAAAGCGACGTTAGAAACGCGACTGCAAACAAAATTACGGAGGCTGAGGCGGGTGCCCCAATTTCGCGCCCCAAGGCGGCGTTCAAAGCGGCCAGAACCGGGATGCCGATGCCTGCGATCAGCATGATCATTGCGTAGGACGTATTGGACATGTGGCCCCCCTAATATGTTGCGCGGCCGCCGGACAAATCGAATACTGCCCCGGTGGTGAAACTGTTTTCCGCGCTGACCATCCAGGTGATCATATTGGCGGCTTCCTCAACCTCCAGAAACCGCGCGCGGGGGATTTTGGACAGCATATAGTCGATATGTTCTTGGCTCATCTGGTCAAAAATCGGCGTTCTGGCGGCGGCTGGCGTGACGCAATTCACGGCAATATCCATGTCGGCATTTTCCTTGCCTGCGGATTTCGTGAACCCGATGACGCCTGCCTTGGAGGCGGAGTAGGCGCAGGCGTTCGGGTTGCCCTCCTTGCCCGCGATGGAGGCGATGTTGACGATCCGCCCATAGCCCCGCGCGCGCATGCCGGGCAGCACCGCTTTGTTGGTGTTGAATGTGCCCGTCAGGTTCACGGCGACGATCTGCGCCCAGGCGTCGTCGTCATAATCCTCGACCCGCGCGTTGGGCCCCGCGATCCCGGCAGAGTTGATCAGGATATCGACGGGGCCAAGCGCTTCTTCGCTTAATTTCAATGCCTTACGGACGGAAGCTATGTCGGCGATATCGCAGCTGGCCGCGAAAGTGTCGCCGTCCAGACTGCTCATGATGCTTTCATTTTGCGCCGCGCTCTGATCCCAGGAGGCGACCCGCGCGCCAGAGCCCAACAAGCGTTCCACCACCGCCAAACCGATGCCCTGCGCGCCGCCTGTGACGACGGCTGTCTTGCCGCTCAGATCATATGTGTTCATGGTCCCTCCCGATTTTTGGTCGGAGGTTAGGCCGTTTGTGGGGGATTGAAAACTGTCCAATGGCGTGTCGCGCGTTTTCGTGGGTGGAGCCCCGGGGCACTAATATTTAGCGCTTTGCCGTGAACGAAGTGCCGCGACGACTCCGCAATAGCTGCGCTATCGCTCTGTCTTAACCGCTGATACTACGTACCAACGTGCCTGAACCGAGGGGTGGGCGAGAAGCGCCCTCCCCATGGAGGAGGGTGAGAAATGTCTTGGAAACTGTCTCGGAGACAGTTTCAGTTTCGAACGGGCGAAGCCCCGGATACGGGCGCGCCCGGCTACACCGGGCCAGATCGAGGGTCAGTAAAGAATTTCCAGTATGGCTGCCAGTGCAATAATCGCTGTTAAATTAATAATCCACTGGGTTTGCCTAGTCGCATCCCTATGGCGTCGCTCTTCTAGAGAGTGAGATGCAATCTCAGCGAGGGCTTTGCCATGTAATTTATAGTTTGTTCCGGTCCGGCTTAATTCCCCGGATTCAACAAACGAGTCTAGAATCAACGTTAGTTTTGCGAGAATTTCTTGGTTTTGCGGGTGGCCCCAAATTTGATGGCTGTAAAGGTTCTGATAGATTTCAAAAGGGTTGATTTCGCCTTCATAGATTACCGGTATGGATTGCTCTGCTGCCCGACTAATGTGCATATCAATGACAGTTTGCAGCACTTCATACCGATCTTCTCTGATTTTCAATGTTCGGTTGAAGTACTGTTGGCTCATTTTCTCGCGAAGAATTTGCCTCTGAGGGAAAAGCGTAACCTGGGATTTTAAGTAATCAAAGTAGCCAAGATATTTGATTTCGATACCTTTAAACCAATGCCTAACGATTAGCTGTGCTTGGTTAATGTTTTCGTCTCTGATGCTACACTCATAGCGCGTTTTTTCGTCTTCGATTTGGTAGCACAGGATGTGTCCTTTTCTTACTTCCTGAACTCGTACTTTTGGACCCTTCCCCTCGAAGTGTAGGAACGCGGCCATGAAATTATTTTCTTTGCTTTGTGAAATCCAACCTAGCGGCGCAGGCCGTTTAAGTATCTGGGTGAGAATAAGTCTTTTGAGATAAATGTTCATCTAAACATCCACATCCTCCACAAAACGCGCGTTCTCTTGGATGTACTCAAACCTCAACTCAGGTTTTTTCCCCATCAATCGCTCGACCAGATCGCCGGTTTCGCCGGGGATGTCCTCGTCAATCGTCACGCGGATGAGTTTGCGGGTTTTGGGGTCCATGGTGGTTTCTTTGAGGTCTTTTGCGTCCATCTCGCCCAGACCTTTGAAGCGCGAGACGTCGATTTTTCCTTTGCCGCCAATGCCTTTTTCCAGCCACGCGTCACGCTCCGCCTCATCAAGGCAATAGACGCGGTGGGCCCCTTGGGTCAGTCGGAACAGGGGCGGGCAGGCCAGATACAAATGCCCCGCATCGATGAGCGGGCGCATCTGGGTGAAGAAGAACGTCATCAGCAGCGACGCGATATGCGCGCCGTCGACATCGGCGTCGGTCATGATGATGATCTTGTCGTAGCGCAGGTCTTCGATGTTGAAGCGCGTGCCCATGCCGACGCCAAGCGCCTCGCACAGGTCCGAAATCTCGGCGTTGGTGGTCAGCTTTGAGGACGCCGCGCCCAGCACGTTGAGGATTTTGCCCTTCAGCGGCAAAAGCGCTTGGGTTTCCCGGTTGCGCGCACCTTTGCCAGAGCCACCGGCGCTGTCACCCTCCACGATAAACAGCTCCGTGCCTTCGCGGGTTTTGGAGGTGCAGTCGGTCAACTTGCCGGGCAGGCGCAGCTTCTTGGTCGCAGATTTGCGTTGCGTTTCTTTTTCCTGACGCCGGCGCAAGCGTTCTTCGGCGCGCAGCACCAGAAAATCGAGGATTGCACCGGCAGATTTGGTATCCGCGGCCAGCCAGTTGTCGAAGTGATCCCGGACGGAGTTTTCGACAAGGCGCTGGGCCTCGGTGGTGGCAAGGCGGTCTTTGGTTTGGCCCACAAATTCCGGCTCCCGGATAAAGCAGGACACCAGCGCGGAGCCGCCCGTGGTCAGGTCGTCGCGGGTGATGGAGGCGGCCTTCTTGTTCGACACCAACTCCCCGTAGGCTTTGATGCCTTTGAGGATCGCGGCCCAGAATCCGCTTTCGTGGGTGCCGCCTTCGGGCGTGGGCACGGTGTTGCAATAGCTTTGGATGAAGCCATCGCGGGCAGGGGTCCAGTTGATCGCCCATTCGACCTTGCCGGGTGTGTTGAACTTTTCCTGAAAATCCACGGTTCCTGCGAACGGGTTTTCGGCGTAGGTCGCCGCGGACCCCAGCGTTTCTTTCAGGTAGTCGGCCAGTCCGCCGGGGAAGTGGAACGTGGCTTCTGTCGGGGTTTCGCCATCATTGATCGCGGATTTCCAGCGAATCTCCACGCCCGAAAACAGGTAGGCTTTGGAGCGGATCGATTTGAACAGACGGGCCGGTTTGAAGCGGTGGGTGCCGAAAATCTGGTCGTCTGCGTGGAAGGTCACAGTGGTGCCGCGCCGGTTCGGGGCGGCGCCGATTTTCTCGACAGGACCCAGCGGAATGCCGCGCGAAAAGCGCTGTTCGTACAGCTCCCGGTCGCGGGCCACCTGCACGACCATGCTGTCGGAAAGCGCGTTGACGACAGAGGCCCCGACGCCGTGCAATCCGCCTGATGTCTGATAGGCTTTGCCCGAGAATTTGCCGCCCGCATGCAAGGTGCACAAAATCACCTCAAGCGCTGATTTGTCAGGAAATTTCGGGTGCGGGTCTACCGGAATGCCGCGGCCATTGTCGCGGATCGTGACGGAGAAATCATCGTGCAGCTCCACCTCGATGCGGTTGGCGTGTCCGGCCACGGCTTCATCCATGGAGTTGTCGAGAACTTCGGCGACCAGATGGTGCAGCGCGCGTTCGTCTGTGCCACCGATATACATGCCGGGGCGTTTGCGGACGGGTTCCAACCCCTCCAGCACTTCAATGGAGGACGCATCATAGGCGTCGGGTCCTGTTGCGGACAAAAGATCATCGGCCATTGGGCTGCTCTGTTTTTGTTTTTTGTTGTCCAGATTAGAGCAGGTTTTGCGACGGAACGGTAGGGGCAATACGTCTTGTTTCTAACGCGCAGGCGTGGCAGGGCGAATTGTTCTCGTACCCGGCGATGCTGCGCGGATACAACGCATTAAAATTCCGCCCAAAAAGCGTAGTTTGTCGGGGCAGCTTTGGTTGACGCCCCCGCGCGTGCGGCGTAAACATGCGGCCAGCCAACAGAGCGTTCGGGCACGCCCGCGCGCAAGAAGGAGACATACGTGGAAGATCTTCTACGCGATTACCTGCCCATACTGATTTTTCTGGGGCTGGCCATAGCGCTTGGTTTGGTCCTAATTCTGGCCGCCGTTGTTGTGGCCGTCCGCAATCCCGACCCTGAAAAAGTAAGCGCCTACGAATGCGGCTTCAATGCGTTCGATGATGCGCGCATGAAGTTTGACGTGCGCTTCTATCTGGTGTCGATCCTGTTCATCATTTTCGATCTCGAAGTGGCGTTCCTGTTTCCGTGGGCGGTGGCCTTCAAGGATGTCGGCATGCTGGGGTTCTGGTCGATGATGGTGTTCCTGGCGGTGCTGACAATTGGCTTTGCCTATGAGTGGAAAAAAGGAGCTCTGGAATGGGAGTAGCTGCGGGCGCGAATACGGCCGGTTGGGACAAGGATGTCGCAACACAAGCCTTGAACGCAGAGCTTCAGGACAAGGGCTTTCTGGTGACGTCCACGGACGACATTATCAATTGGGCCCGTACGGGGTCTTTGCACTGGATGACGTTTGGTTTGGCCTGTTGTGCGGTGGAAATGATGCACACCGCGATGCCGCGCTATGACATGGAACGGTTTGGTACTGCTCCACGTGCCTCCCCGCGTCAGTCGGACTTGATGATCGTTGCGGGTACGCTGACCAACAAGATGGCCCCGGCCTTGCGCAAGGTTTATGATCAGATGCCAGAGCCGCGTTATGTGATCTCGATGGGGTCATGTGCCAATGGTGGCGGCTATTATCACTACAGCTATTCCGTTGTGCGTGGGTGCGACCGAATTGTGCCGGTTGACCTGTATGTTCCGGGTTGTCCGCCGACAGCCGAGGCGCTGCTTTACGGCATCCTTCAGTTGCAACGCAAAATTCGCCGGACGGGGACGATTGTCAGATGACCGAAGCGCTTCAGGAACTTGCGTCGCATATCGAGTTGAAACGCCCCGATTGCGTGCTTTCAACCGAGATCGCTTTTGACGAGCTGACAATTCACATTGCGCCTTCATCGCTGGTCAGCTTTTCGGAATTTCTCAAGAACGACCGCAACTGCCGGTTCACGACCTTGGTTGATATCACGGCGATTGATCACCCGGCGCGCGATGCGCGGTTTGATGTCGTGTATCAGTATCTGTCGATGTACCAAAATCAGCGAGTGCGCGTGAAGATGGCGATCCGTGAAGATCAGACTGTTCCGTCAATCATTGAGCATTTCCCAGCCTGCAACTGGTTTGAACGGGAAGTCTTCGATATGTTCGGCATCCTGTTTTCCGGCCATCCCGATCTGCGCCGCATCCTGACCGATTACGGCTTCCGCGGCTACCCGCTGCGCAAGGATTTCCCGACCACCGGATATGTCGAGCTGCGTTTTGACGAAGTCGAGAAGCGCGTGGTCTATGAGCCGGTGAAGCTGGTTCAGGAATACCGCCAGTTCGATTTCATGTCCCCTTGGGAGGGGGCCGAATACATCCTTCCCGGTGACGAGAAGGGCGAGGAGAAAGCGCAATGATGGACGGGGGCAACAAGTTTGACGACGCTCTGACGGGCGAACAGAAGATCCGCAATTTCAACATCAATTTCGGGCCTCAGCACCCGGCAGCCCATGGCGTGTTGCGTCTTGTGCTGGAGTTGGACGGCGAAATCGTCGAACGCTGCGATCCGCATATTGGGCTTTTGCATCGCGGTACCGAAAAGCTGATGGAAAGCCGGACCTATCTGCAGAACCTGCCGTATTTCGACCGGCTGGATTATGTGGCTCCGATGAACCAGGAGCATGCCTGGTGCTTAGCGATTGAAAAGCTGACGGGCACCGAAGTGCCGCGTCGTGCATCGCTGATCCGGGTGCTTTATTCCGAGATCGGGCGCGTGCTGAACCACCTGTTGAATGTGACTACGCAGGCTTTGGATGTGGGGGCTTTGACGCCGCCGCTCTGGGGGTTTGAAGAACGCGAAAAGCTGATGGTGTTTTACGAACGCGCCTGCGGTGCGCGTCTTCACGCAGCTTATTTCCGACCCGGAGGCGTACATCAGGACCTGCCGAACGAATTGCTTGATGATATTGAAGCCTGGGCGGATCATTTCCCCAATGTGATTGATGATATCGACGGGCTGCTCAGCGATAACCGCATCTTCAAGCAGCGCAACGCCGATATCGGCATCATCACTGAAGATGACATTCAAAACTGGGGCTTCTCCGGTGTCATGGTGCGGGGGTCCGGTCTGGCTTGGGACCTGCGTCGGGCGCAACCTTATGAATGCTATGACGAGTTTGAATTCCAAGTGCCAGTCGGCAAAAACGGCGATTGCTTTGATCGCTACCTGTGCCGGATGGAAGAGATGCGCCAATCGACGTCCATCATCAAGCAGGCAATTGCCAAGCTGCGCGCACCTGAAGGGCAGGGCGATGTCATGGCGCGCGGCAAGATGACCCCGCCAACCCGTGGGGAGATGAAAACCTCCATGGAAGCGCTGATCCACCACTTCAAGCTTTACACCGAAGGCTTCCACGTCCCAGAGGGCGAGGTTTACGCCGCGGTTGAAGCGCCCAAGGGCGAGTTCGGCGTCTATCTGGTCGCGGATGGAACCAACAAGCCCTACCGCACCAAAATTCGGGCACCGGGGTTCCTGCATTTGCAGGCCATGGACTATATCTGCAAAGGCCACCAATTGGCGGATGTCGCCGCAATTATCGGCACGATGGACGTCGTGTTTGGGGAGATTGATCGGTGAAAGGGATAATCCTAATAGGTCTGATGGCGACGGCATCTTCCGCTGTGGCTGATGACGGTTGGATTTTGTACGCTCCGCCACCCGGACAGCTGGTAGGAAATACCGCAGGCGCTGAGTACCTTCAGGAATTGCTTCGCGGGTACGAGGATACCTTCTATGCCGTCGAGGATGCCGCTTCGAACGATCCCAATGCGCTCAAAGAGCAATGTGTTCAGCGCCTGCGCAGTGCGGCGCAGCAGATTGGGTACGCATTACAAGGTTTCAGCTACGACCTCTCATTGGCCGTGGAGGGCAAGTACCCTCCACTTGCGGGTGTCGAGTGCAGGATTTCGGCCAGCAGCGACCTCAGCGTAAATATAGAAACGAGAGAGAAGTAAATGCTCCGCCGTCTTTACCACGACCAACCCGAGACATTTGCTTTTACCAAGGCCAATCAGGCTTGGGCGGAGGCTCAGATCACGAAATACCCTGAAGGACGTCAGGCGTCTGCGATTATTCCGTTGCTTTGGCGTGCGCAGGAACAAGAGGGCTGGTTGACCCGTCCCGCCATTGAGCACATCGCAGAGATGCTAGGCATGGCCTATATTCGCGCGCTCGAGGTGGCCTCCTTCTACTTCATGTTCCAACTGCAACCTGTGGGCTCGGTCGCGCATATCCAAGTGTGCGGCACGACGTCTTGCATGATTTGCGGGGCTGAAGATCTGGTTGCCGTGTGCAAAGAGAAGATCGCCGCCAAACCGCATCAGTTGTCAGCCGATGGCAAGTTCAGCTGGGAAGAGGTTGAATGCCTTGGATCATGCGCGAACGCACCGATGGCACAGATCGGCAAAGACTACTACGAAGACCTGACCTCCAAACGAATGGGCGAGATTATTGACGAGTTGGCCGTTGGCAATGTGCCGACGCCCGGTCCGCAAAATGGCCGCTATGCAGCGGAGCCTTTGAAAGGTCTGACATCGCTGACCGAATATGACAGCGGCAAGACCAAATATAATGCGTCTGTGCAGCTGGCCACTGATATTGGCGATACGGTCAAGCGCATCGATGGTACGGAAGTGCCGCTGCTTACGCCTTGGCAGGGTAAAACAGCGAAGAAACCTGTCGCTAAAAAACCTGCCGCAAAGACGCCCGCGAAAAAAGCGGTGCCTTTGACCAAAGCTGAGGCGGAAGCCAAGAAAACGGCCAGACCCAAGACCGGGACGGATGCAAAGGCCGCAAGTAAGCCAGCGGCCTCAAAAGCGTCCAAGGCGAGTTCTGATGGTCCCGAGCAGCTGAAAAAGGCGCGCGCTGGTGGTGCAGATGACCTCAAGCTGATCTCAGGTGTTGGGCCGAAGTTGGAGCAAACGCTCAATGAGATGGGCTTTTGGCATTTTGATCAGATCGCGAAATGGAAAAAAGCGGATGTCGCTTGGGTCGACAGCCGGTTGAAATTCAAGGGTCGGATCGAAAGAGACGATTGGATTAAACAAGCGAAGACACTCGCAAAGGGTGCAAAATGACAAATATCGCGCTGAAACAAGCGTTTACGACCAGAAATGGACAGGGAGAGTGACATGAACCAGAATTCCGGAGGACTGACTTGCGCGATAGGCTGTTTGCTGATTGCAGGTCTAGGCGGCGCGATGGTCGCTGCCATGCTGTGGTTTTTAGCTGATTACGCAATTATCGCGGCGATTTTCTTTGGTGGTATTGCCGCCATCCTCGCGTTTTTCTTTTTGAACTGGGCGTTCTGCCGTGGGTTGCCCGCGGTTAACGAGGCAACAGTAGAAACACCATCGGTGCAAGCTGAACCTGTGAAAGCTGCGGCGGCACCTGCCGCGTCTGCCCCTGTTGCAACGTCAACGCCTGCCTCGTTGGTTTCGGACGTGCCGGATGCGAAACCCGCGCCGAAAGCTGCTGCGGCACCCGCTGCGAAAAAACCAGCAGCCAAAAAACCAGCGGCAAAGAAACCGGCTGCCAAGAAGCCTGCTGCGAAGAAAGCGCCAGCGAAAGCGGCAACGGAGAAACCCGCTGCAAAGCCAGCGGCCAAGAAGGCTGCAAAGCCAGTCGCCAAAGATGGCAAGCCGCCCATGCTGAAGAAAGCGCGTGCGGGTGGTGCTGATGATCTGAAACTGATCAAAGGCGTTGGTCCGAAGCTGGAAGGCACTCTGAACGAATTGGGCTTCTGGCATTTCGATCAGATCGCTGGCTGGCGCAAGAAAGAAGTTGAATGGGTCGATGAGCGTCTGAAGTTCAAAGGCCGCATCGATCGTGATGAATGGATCAAGCAAGCCAAAACGCTTGCGAAGGGTGGCTCAACCGAGTTCGCAAAGCGCGTCAAAAAAGGCGACGTGTATTGAGGATGAGGTCGCTTGAGTAACGACAGCAATAAGTCCGGTCCGCCGCGTGGGAGGATCATCGCTTTGATGATCGCGGCGACCGGCATTGTCTATGTCGTCGTTCAGGTGTTCGGGTCGATCTATGGCTGGTCCAACCGGGCTATGGCATTTTTCGACCTTGCGGCTCTGGCCATGTTTGGTTGGGCGCTTGTCGAAGTGTTTTTGATCTGGCGGAACCGCCAGGATGATAAGGAAAGCTAAGCGATGCTGGCAGATAAAGACCGGATCTTTACCAATCTCTATGGGATGCATGACCGGACCCTGAAAGGGGCCAAGGCGCGTGGTCACTGGGATGGAACAGATAAGCTGATCAAGGCGGGCCGGGATTCTATTATCGAGACGATGAAGGCCTCTGGCTTGCGCGGACGCGGCGGCGCTGGGTTTCCTACTGGTTTGAAGTGGTCTTTCATGCCCAAGGAAAGCGACGGGCGTCCCGCGTATCTGGTTGTGAATGCCGACGAGTCCGAGCCAGGCACCTGCAAAGACCGCGAAATTATGCGCCATGACCCGCATACACTGATTGAAGGCTGCCTGATCGCCAGCTTCGCGATGAATGCCAATGCCTGCTACATCTATATCCGTGGCGAGTATATCCGCGAGAAAGAAGCGCTGCAGGCTGCGATTGATGAATGCTACGAGGCCGGACTTGTTGGGCCGAACGCCGCCAAATCCGGATGGGATTTTGACATTTACCTGCATCACGGCGCAGGCGCCTATATTTGCGGCGAGGAAACCGCGCTTCTGGAAAGCCTTGAGGGCAAGAAGGGGATGCCACGGATGAAGCCGCCATTTCCGGCGGGTGCTGGGCTGTATGGCTGCCCCACAACTGTGAACAACGTTGAAAGCATTGCTGTTGTGCCGACGATCCTGCGTCGCGGCGGGGACTGGTTTGCGAGCTTCGGGCGTCCGAACAACACCGGCACAAAGCTTTTTGCTGTCTCCGGCCATGTGAACAACCCGTGTGTGGTTGAAGAAGCCATGAGCATTTCCTTTGAAGAGCTGATCGAAAAGCATTGCGGTGGCATTCGCGGTGGCTGGGACAACTTGAAGGCTGTGATCCCCGGCGGGTCTTCCGTGCCCTGCGTGCGCGGTGAGAACATGAAAGACGCGATCATGGATTTCGACTATCTGCGAAATGATCTGCAGTCCGGTCTCGGGACAGCCGCGGTCATCGTGATGGATCAGGACACCGATATTATCAAAGCGATTTGGCGCTTGGCGAAGTTCTACAAGCACGAGTCCTGTGGTCAGTGCACGCCATGTCGCGAAGGCACCGGCTGGATGATGCGGGTGATGGAACGCCTAGTGACGGGCGAGGCAGGCGTTGAGGAAATCGACATGCTGCTGGACGTCACCAAACAGGTTGAAGGTCACACGATCTGTGCGCTGGGCGACGCGGCGGCGTGGCCCATTCAGGGCCTGATCCGCAATTTCCGCGACGAGATCGAAGACCGGATCAAGCACAAACGCGGCTTGGTCGCAGCGGAGTGATCTAGGTGAGTTTCCTCAAGCGCATATGGGATGGAAGTCTGAGCCTGCTTGCCGGGCTTGTTGTTCTGTTCGTGGCGCTTGTTCCGGCGTGGTTCACCCATATCGCGGCCACAGCAGACCTGGCCCCTGCCTGGGTCTATGTCTGCGCGGTGTTGCTGTCTTTGGGTTCAGCCACGATTGCATTTGATTTTCTGCGCAAGGGCATGCGGGGCATTTCTCCGGCGCGGTCACGGAGGCGCGGATAATGCGGATACTTCTCTTGCTTTCGATGATCTTGGCACTTGCGGCATGCGGCAACCGCAACCCGGCACGCAATGCGACGACCAATGTTGAATTGCCCTTTGAAACCAAGCTGGACCGGGGCGAGGACCCGCGTGATATCGCAGTCCGGGTTGAGCATGAAGGCAACGGTCTGGAAGAAGTTCGCGAAAGCGTTCGGTTCGAGGCGACGAAATATTGTCTGCTCAACTTCGGTGGCTCTGACACGGACTGGGACATTGATCCTGCGACAGATGATTGGGCGTTCACCCAAGACGGCGATGAGTTAATTTTCACAGCCAGATGTACGGTGCGGTGATGCAGCAGCCAGAGGGACATCATCTTGCTGAGCTGAATGTCGGGCGTCTTCTTACCGCCCCGGACGATCCGCTTGTGGACGAGTTCATGCGCAACATCGACCGCATCAACGGGCTTGGCAAACGTATGCCGGGCTTCGTTTGGATGATGGAAAGTGAAGGGGCCGAAGGGAACACCGGAACCAAGATCGATGGTGACGAAAGATATGTACCGAACCTGACGGTTTGGGAAGATGTGGCCTCGCTGGAAACCTTCGTTTGGGGAACGGTTCACAAGCAGTTTTACGAACGTCGCCGCGAATGGTTCGAAAAGCTGGAAATGCACTTTGTCATGTGGTGGGTGCCGGTTGGCCATAACCCAACGCTTGAAGACGCATTGAAACGTCTTGACGCAAGACGTGAACACGGAGATAGCGAAAACGCCTTCGGGTGGGATTATCTTAAGCAGGCAAAACTGCATAAGACCCATTCCTGTAAGGAGGATGCGTAATGATCCGTTCTATGACACTCACCCTTGTTTTATTGGCCTCAACAGCGGCAGCTGATGCCCGTGTAGCCTTGCAAGACAGCAAAACCATTGAAGATGGTCTGGTTATCGTGGCCATCGGTGACGCGTTGCGCAAAAATTGCGACACGATCACGCCGCGTGTGTTCCGCGCCTATGGCTATGCGCGCAAGCTGTACAATCAGGCCCGGGCCCTGGGCTATTCAGACGATGAAATTGACGCCTATCTCGACAGCGAAGCCGACAAGGCGCGCGTTCGTGGAAAAGCGGGTGCCTACCTTGCCAAACAAGGTGTGAAAAAAGATGACCCGGCCAGCTACTGCGCGGCGGGACAAAGTGAAATTGAACGCAATACGCAAATTGGCGTTCTTCTGAGGACGAAATAAACCTATGTCTGACCTGCGAAAAATCATCATTGACGACACTGAGGTAGAGGTTGATCCGCGTTTGACGCTGATCCAGGCCTGCGAAGAGGCGGGGGTTGAAATCCCGCGCTTCTGCTATCACGAGCGTCTGACGATCGCAGGCAACTGCCGGATGTGTCTGGTGGAAGTTGTTGGTGGCCCGCCGAAACCTGCGGCGTCCTGTGCGATGCAGGTCAAGGATTTGCGCCCTGGCCCAGAGGGTGCGCCACCTGTGATCAAAACGAACTCGCCGATGGTCAAGAAGGCCCGCGAAGGGGTGATGGAATTTCTGCTGATCAACCACCCGCTGGATTGCCCGATCTGTGATCAGGGTGGCGAATGCGATTTGCAAGACCAGGCAATGGCTTACGGCGTGGACTTCTCACGCTTCCGGGAGGCCAAACGTGCCTCGACGGATCTGGATCTGGGTCCGCTGGTTGAGACCCATATGACGCGCTGCATTTCCTGCACGCGCTGTGTGCGGTTCACGTCCGAGGTCGCGGGGATTACCCAGATGGGCCAGACCGGACGCGGCGAGGATGCCGAAATCACCTCCTACCTGGGGGAGACGCTGAATTCAAACCTGCAGGGCAATATCATTGACCTGTGTCCAGTGGGGGCGCTGACCTCCAAGCCTTATGCGTTTACCGCCCGCCCGTGGGAGCTGACGAAGACCGAAAGCATTGATGTGATGGACGCGCTTGGTTCCAACATTCGCATCGACACCAAGGGCCGCGAAGTGATGCGGTTTTTGCCGCGCAACCATGATGGTGTGAACGAGGAGTGGATTTCCGACAAAACTCGGTTTGTCTGGGACGGCCTACGTCGCCAACGGCTTGATACGCCGTATATTCGCGAAAACGGAAAACTTCGCAAAGCCAGCTGGCCCGAAGCCTTGTCGGCCGCCGCTGCGGCGATGTCGGGCAAGAAGGTCGCGGGCCTTGTTGGCGATTTGGTTCCAGTTGAAGCGGCTTATGCCTTGAAACAGCTGATCGAAGGCCAAGGCGGTGTCGTGGAATGCCGCACCGATGGGGCCAAGCTGCCAGCAGGCAATCGCGGTGCCTATGTCGGCACGGCGAAGATCGAAGATATCGACAGTGCCAAAGCGATCATGCTGATCGGGTCCAACCCGGCTGTAGAAGCCCCGGTTCTGAATGCACGAATTCGCAAGGCCTGGAGCGAAGGTGCCAATATTGGCGTTATCGGTGAGAAGGTCGATTTAACCTATGAACACAATTACTTAGGCGCAGGACCTGAGACAATTACGGAACTTTTGGGCCGCGATCATGCGGACGTTAGCAAAATCCCATCGCTGATCATCGTAGGTCAGGCGGCGTTGACCCGGGCTGACGGCGAAGCGGTGCTTGCGGGCGCAATCGCGTTGGCGGAAAGCACGAAATCGGGCCTCCTGATCTTGCACACCGCCGCTGGGCGGGTTGGTGCGATGGATGTCGGGGCTACCGCTCCGGGTGGGATCAGCGACGTTCTGGGTGCAGAGGTGATCTACAATCTTGGCGCGGATGAGGGCGATATCCCATCCGGTCCGTTCGTGATTTATCAAGGAAGCCACGGCGATAGGGGTGCGCATCGCGCCGATATTATTCTGCCGGGTGCAGCCTACACCGAAGAACAAGGCTTGTTCGTCAACACCGAAGGACGGCCCCAATTGGCGCTGCGGGCCGGGTTTGCACCGGGTGAGGCCAAGGAAAACTGGGCGATCCTGCGGGCACTTTCCGCTGAAATGGGCGCAACGCTGCCCTTCGACAGCATCGCGCAGCTGCGCAGTGCTTTGGTGGCAGAGGTTCCGCATCTGGGTCAGGTGGACCACGTCGTTGAAAACGAACTTGCGCCATTGCCAAAAGGTAAGATTGACAAAGCGGCCTTCGGATCAGCCATTTCTGATTTCTATCTGTCCAACCCGATCGCACGGGCCAGCACTTTGATGGCTGAACTCAGCGCGAATGCGAAAGCGCGCTCTGGTACATCGATGGCGGCTGAATGATGCGTCCATTGGCCATCATAGCCACAGGCCTTGGGGCCTGCACGCCGACAGGTGACGTTCTGCGCGATTATCAGGGGGCAAACCTTGAAATTATCGACGCAGATCTGGTCGCTGTGAAGGTGGCGATGGCCGGTGCAGAGCTGGAAACAGACGTGCAGGCCTATGCAGATTGCGCGGCGGCACAATACGCATTGGATGAAGGCTACGGATTTGCGCGAAACATCCGCAGAAAAGTGGATCAAGAGGGTAGTATCTGGCGCGGCGATGCGGTTTACACGCTGTCAAAGTCGCTGCCGCGCGGCGAAACAACAATAGACGCTGAAGTTGTGGTGTCCGGCTGTTTGGATGCCGGCATCCCAACGGTCTAAAAGGCGAGAGAAGACATGGCTGATTTTCTGACAACCGGACCCGGCATCGCGCTGATTATTGTTGCGCAATGTCTGGCGGTGATTGCGTTCGTGATGATCTCGCTTTTGTTCCTCGTCTATGGTGACCGTAAAATCTGGGCGGCTGTGCAGATGCGCCGTGGTCCAAATGTTGTCGGCATCTTTGGCCTGCTGCAAACCGTGGCAGACGCCTTGAAATATGTCGTCAAAGAGATCGTGATCCCTGCCGGTGCGGATAAAACCGTCTTCATGTTGGCCCCGCTGATTGCCTTTGTTCTGGCGATGATTTCCTGGGCCGTGATCCCGTTTTCTGACACGTGGGTGTTGGCGGATTTGAACGTTGCGATCTTGTATATCTTCGCGATCGGATCGCTTGAGGTTTACGGCGTGATCATGGGCGGCTGGGCGTCGAATTCCAAATATCCGTTTCTGGGCTCGCTCCGGTCTGCGGCGCAGATGATCTCCTATGAGGTGTCTATTGGTCTGATCATTATCGGTGTGGTTCTGTCCACGGGGTCGCTGAACTTTGGCGATATCGTGCGGGCGCAGGATGGCGATTATGGCTTCTTTAGCTGGTACTGGCTGCCGCATCTTCCGATGGTGTTCCTGTTCTTCATCTCGGCATTGGCTGAAACCAACCGACCGCCGTTTGATTTGCCGGAAGCGGAATCTGAATTGGTTGCGGGCTATCAGGTCGAATACTCCTCCACGCCGTTCCTGCTGTTTATGGCAGGCGAATACATAGCCATCTTCCTGATGTGCGCGCTGATTTCCTTGCTGTTCTTTGGCGGCTGGTTGTCCCCGATTCCGATCTTGCCGGATGGTCCATTGTGGATGGTCGCCAAGATGTCGTTCTTCTTCTTCATGTTCGCGATGGTTAAAGCCATCGTGCCGCGCTACCGCTACGACCAATTGATGCGCTTGGGTTGGAAAGTCTTCTTGCCGTTTTCGCTGGCTTGGGTCGTGATCGTAGCCTTCTTTGCACAATACGGAGCCTTCGGCGGCGCTTACGCTCGCTGGGCTGTGGGGGGCTGATATGGCTGTTTCTGCATCACGTTTTTTGAAGTACTTCCTGCTGCTGGATATCGCCAAGGGCTTCCAGTTGGGCTTCAAGTATTTCTTTGCCCCGAAAGCGACATTGAATTACCCGCACGAGAAGGGACCGTTGAGCCCACGTTTTCGCGGTGAACATGCGTTGCGTCGCTATCCCAACGGGGAAGAGCGTTGCATTGCGTGCAAACTGTGTGAAGCGATTTGCCCGGCGCAGGCGATCACAATTGATGCGGAGCCGCGCGATGATGGGTCCCGCCGGACCACGCGATATGACATCGATATGACCAAGTGCATCTATTGCGGCTTCTGTCAGGAAGCCTGCCCGGTGGATGCGATCGTGGAAGGTCCGAACTTCGAGTTCGCAACCGAAACACGCGAAGAGCTGTATTACGACAAGACCAGGCTCTTGGAGAATGGCGACCGTTGGGAAGCCGAGATTGCGCGCAATCTGGAAATGGATGCACCCTACAGATGAGTGACGCAGGCAACCCTTTTGAGGCCATGATGAAGATGGGTCAGGACATGGCAAAAGCCATGAACCCGGCGCTTGAAGGCTTCACGCCCAAGGGCTTTGAAAACATGATGCCCACGATGTCGGCTGACATGATGGAGCAATTCATGGGCAAGACGTTCAACCCCGAAGGTTTGGACGCGAAGACCCGGTTGTTGCTGACATTGATGGCTCTGACCATTCAGGGGGCACAGGCCGAAAGCCAGATCCGTCTAACGGTCCGTCATCTGGTTGAAGCCGGAGCAACGAAACAAGAAATTGCCGAAACCATTGCGCAAGCCGCGATGTTTGGCGGCGTCCCTGCCATGAGCAAAGCGATGGAATTGGCCACCGAAGTGCTTGATGCAGGTCAGGAAGGGAAAAGCTGATGGGGTTTGCGGATTTTGCATTTTACCTTTTCGCGATCACAGTGGTGACATCGGGGCTGTTTGTTGTGGTCAGTCGCAACCCGGTCCATTCGGTGCTGTGGTTGATCCTGGCATTCCTGTCCTCGGCGGGCCTTTTCGTGCTTCTGGGTGCTGAGTTTGTCGCGATGCTGCTGATCATTGTCTATGTCGGCGCGGTCGCGGTGCTGTTCCTGTTTGTTGTCATGATGCTGGATGTGGATTTCGCGGAACTGCGTGGCGAGTTGGCAAAGTTTGTCCCGCTTGCTGGGCTTATCGGCGTGATCTTGTTGATGGAACTGGCGCTGGTCTTCGGCGTTTGGGAAACCGCCGAAAACGCGACCGCATTGCGTGACGCGGTCACGCCCGCCATGTCTGAGACCCAGAACACCGCCGCCCTGGGCGAGCTGATCTACACCAAATATATTTATCTTTTCCAAGCTGCTGGCCTGATCCTGCTGGTTGCGATGATCGGGGCCATTGTCCTGACGCTGCGCCATCGCCCGGACATCAAGCGCCAGAACATCCTCAGCCAGATCTACCGCGACCCGGCCGAGCAGATGGAGCTGAAAGACATCAAACCGGGGCAGGGGCTATGATCGGACTTGAACATTATCTGACGGTCGCGGCCGCGTTGTTTGTCATCGGCATCTTTGGCATCTTCGTGAACCGCAAGAACGTGATCATCATCTTGATGTCGATCGAGCTGATGCTGCTGGCGGTCAATATCAACCTCGTGGCCTTTTCCAGCTTCCTTGGCGATCTGGTCGGTCAGGTATTCACGCTGTTTGTCCTGACAGTGGCTGCTGCGGAAGCCGCGATTGGTTTGGCAATTCTGGTCTGTTTCTTCCGGACCCGCGGCTCTATCGCCGTTGAAGACGTCAACGTGATGAAGGGCTAAGAACATGACCCTCGCAATGTGGATCGCAATTCTGATTTCCGGCGCGGGAGGTGCTGCGGCTGTGCTGTATTTTGCATGGCCGGATGTCGCCGCACCAAATAAGAACAAAGGCTAGTCGAGCTATGGAAACCATTATCCTTTTTGCCCCCCTCCTTGGCGCACTTCTGTGCGGCTTCGGATGGAAGTTCATGGGCGAGCAGGCGGCCTGCGTCATCTCGACCGGCTTGCTGTTTCTATCGGCGATCCTCAGCTGGGTCGTGTTCCTGACCTTTGACGGCACGCTGGAGCAAATCAACATACTGCGTTGGATCGAAAGCGGCACGCTTAGCACCGATTGGGCGATCCGCATGGACCGGCTGACA
The DNA here is from genome assembly GCA_947493265.1 of uncultured Litoreibacter sp. Classification (GTDB taxonomy): domain Bacteria; phylum Pseudomonadota; class Alphaproteobacteria; order Rhodobacterales; family Rhodobacteraceae; genus Litoreibacter. The sequence goes on from CANLQL010000002.1 coordinate 658,703, forward strand.
ACGATCATGCTGATCGTGATCACTACGGTTTCCAGCCTCGTACATCTCTATTCCTTCGGCTACATGGCCCATGATGAACATTTCGGCGAAGGCCATACATATAAACCACGGTTCTTTGCTTACCTGAGCTTCTTTACCTTCGCGATGTTGATGCTGGTGACAGCGGATAACCTTGTGCAAATGTTCTTTGGCTGGGAAGGCGTGGGCGTTGCTTCCTACTTGCTGATCGGGTTTTACTACAAGAAACCATCGGCCAATGCCGCTGCCATCAAGGCCTTCGTGGTCAACCGGGTTGGGGATTTCGGCTTTGCACTGGGGATCTTCGGGATTTTCCTGCTGGTCGACTCGATCAATTTCTCCGACATTTTCGCCGCCGCGCCGGAGATTGCAGAAACGCAGATCAGCTTCCTATGGACCGAATGGAACGCGGCAAACCTTCTGGCCTTCTTGCTGTTTATCGGCGCAATGGGTAAATCCGCGCAGCTGTTCCTGCACACCTGGTTGCCAGACGCGATGGAAGGCCCGACCCCTGTGTCAGCCTTGATCCACGCAGCGACCATGGTAACCGCCGGGGTCTTCCTTGTGTGCCGCATGTCGCCGCTGATCGAGTTTGCGCCAGAGGCCAAACAGTTCATCGTGATCGTCGGGGCCTCGACCGCGTTCTTCGCGGCCACGGTGGGGCTTGTGCAAAACGACATCAAGCGCGTGATCGCCTATTCAACCTGTTCGCAGCTGGGCTACATGTTCGTGGCCGCTGGCGTCGGTGTCTATTCAGTGGCGATGTTTCATCTGCTGACACACGCGTTCTTCAAGGCGATGCTGTTTCTTGGCGCAGGCTCTGTCATTCACGCGATGCATCACGAGCAGGACATGCGCAACTATGGCGGCCTGCGTAAGAAAATCCCGATGACCTTCTGGGCAATGATGCTGGGCACGCTGGCCATCACCGGCGTGGGTATTCCGCTGCTTTATCTGGGCTTCCCGGTTGGCTTTGCGGGTTTCGTCTCGAAAGATGCGATCATTGAAAGCGCCTATGCAGCTTCCCCAATGGGCTTTGCGTTCTGGATGCTGGTCGTCGCGGCGCTGTTTACCAGTTTCTACAGCTGGCGTTTGATGTTCCTGACGTTCTACGGCGCGCCGCGCGGCGACAAGCACACCCATGAACATGCCCACGAGTCGCCCAAAACGATGCTGGTGCCTTTGGGTGTTCTGGCCTTTGGTGCTGTGTTTGCCGGCATGGTGTTCTACAAGCCGTTCTTCGGCTCTTTCGAGAGTGTCGAGAAGTTCTTTGGCATCACCGCCGAAAAACACGCGCTGGTTGAGCCTGCCGATCTGAGCCTGATTGCACCGGCCTATGCGGCGGGCGATAGCGACGGCAAAGAGGGCAAGCACGAAGATCACCGCGTGGTGGGCGCACCCGGCGATGGCGCGATCTTCATGGCCGAAAGCAACACAGTGCTGCACGACGCCCATTACGTACCGAAATGGGTCAAAGTCTCGCCCTTCATCGCGATGCTACTGGGCTTTTTCACGGCTTGGGTCTTCTACATCAAAAACCCATCTCTGCCGGGCAGGCTGGCGACCGCGCAACAGCCGCTTTATCAATTCCTGCTGAACAAATGGTATTTCGACGAGCTTTACGACGTGATCTTCGTCCGCTCCTTCAAGTGGCTGGGCGGGTTCCTTTGGCGGCGGGGTGACGGCAACGTTATTGACGGCTCCATCAACGGGGTGGCCATGGGCATAATTCCATTTTTCACACGTATCGCCGGGCGGGCGCAGTCGGGCTTCATGTTCCACTACGCGTTTGCAATGGTGATCGGCATCGTGGTGTTAATCACCTGGTTTGCCATCGGGTTGGGGGGCTGAGATCATGGATAATCTTCTGTCGATCATTACCTTCATGCCGCTGGTCGCTGCGGTCATCTTGGGTCTTTTCCTGCGCGGCGATGATGAAGCGGCGCAGCGCAACGCGAAATGGCTGGCGCTGATTGCGACTTCGGCCACGTTCTTGCTGTCGATCTTCCTTTATACCGGGTTCGATCCGGCCAATACCGGCTTCCAGTTTGTCGAAGAACGCGAATGGCTTTTGGGCTTGCAGTACAAAATGGGTGTCGATGGTATTTCGGTGACGTTTGTTTTGCTGACCACGTTCCTGATGCCGCTGGTCATCGCGTCTTGCTGGGACGTCAAACACCGGGTCAAAGACTACATGATTGCGTTCCTTTTGCTGGAAACCCTGATGCTGGGCGTGTTCTGCGCGCTTGATCTGATCTTGTTCTACCTGTTCTTCGAGGCGGGCCTGATCCCGATGTTCCTGATCATTGGGATCTGGGGCGGGGCAAACCGCATCTATGCCAGCTTCAAGTTCTTCCTTTATACGCTTCTGGGCTCTGTCCTGATGCTGGTGGCAATGATCGCCATGTATATGGATGCAGGCACAACCGACATTCCAACATTGCTCAGCCATAGCTTCGGTTCGGAAAGCTTCAGCCTGTTGGGCATTCAAGTCATCGGTGGCGCGCAGACGCTGATGTGGCTGGCCTTCTTTGCCAGCTTCGCGGTCAAAATGCCGATGTGGCCGGTTCATACCTGGTTGCCTGACGCACACGTGCAAGCGCCAACGGCAGGCTCCGTGGTTCTGGCGGCGATCTTGCTGAAGATGGGCGGCTACGGCTTCTTGCGCTTCTCTCTGCCGATGTTTCCGGTCGGGTCCGAGATTATGGGGCCATATGTACTTTGGCTTTCTGCAATCGCGATTGTCTATACATCGCTGGTAGCGCTCGCGCAGCATGATATGAAAAAGCTGATCGCTTATTCCTCCGTGGCCCATATGGGGTACGTGACAATGGGGATCTTTGCGGTGAACCAGCAGGGCGTTGACGGTGCTATTTTCCAGATGATCAGCCACGGCTTTATCTCTGGCGCGCTCTTCCTGTGTGTTGGAGTGATCTACGACCGGATGCACACACGGGAGATTGACGCCTATGGTGGACTGGTCAACAAGATGCCCGCCTATGCGATGATCTTCATGCTGTTCACCATGGCCAATGTTGGTCTTCCCGGCACGTCGGGCTTTGTGGGTGAGTTCCTGACATTGATGGGTATCTTCCAGGTCAACACCTGGGTCGCCGTTGTGGCCACGTCTGGTGTAATCCTGTCGGCGGCTTATGCGCTGTGGCTCTACCGCCGCGTGGTCATGGGAGACCTGATCAAGGAAAGCCTGAAATCAATCACCGATATGTCCCGCCGGGAACGTGCGATCTTTGCGCCGTTGGTTGTGATGACGATCCTTCTGGGCGTCTATCCAGCGCTCGTCCTTGATATGATCGGACCCAGCGTCGAGGCGCTGGTCTCCAATTACGACACTGCCGTTCTGAATTCAGAAGCGGCCACGGCATATGCCGAGAATTGAAAGCCTGAGCCATGATCCAAACTGATCTCGCCATTGTTCTGCCGGAAATCATCCTCGCTGTGTTTGCGATGGTGGCTTTGATCGGCGCTGTCTACACGGGCAAGGACAAGACCGCGCCGCTTATCTTATGGCTGACAGCCGGGTTGTTCGTGGCTTTGGCCGCGTGGATCGGGTTCACCGGGGAAGGCACGCAGGAAGCCTTTGGCGGGGCCTTTGTCGATGATGGGTTCGCCCGGTTCGCGAAGGTGACGATCTTGCTGTCGGCAGCCGCAATCCTGCTGCTTAGCCAGGACTTCATGACCCGTCATGACCTGTTCCGCTTTGAATACCCGATCTTGTTGGCGCTTGCTGTCGTCGGCATGATGATGATGGTCTCCGCCGGTGACCTGATGGCACTTTACATGGGCCTGGAGCTGCAATCGCTGTCGCTATACGTCGTGGCCGCCTTGCGCCGCGATAGCGTCAAGTCCACGGAGGCGGGTCTGAAATACTTCGTGCTCGGCGCGCTGTCCTCTGGCCTTTTGCTCTACGGTGCCTCGCTGACTTATGGCTATGCAGGCACCACGCTGTTCTCGGGCATCGTGTCGACCTTGCATGAGGGCCATAACTCCCTCGGTCTGATCTTCGGTCTGGTGTTTATCGCTGCGGGCCTGGCCTTCAAGGTTTCTGCTGCGCCGTTTCACATGTGGACCCCGGATGTCTACGAAGGCTCGCCCACTCCGATCACAGCTTTCTTCGCAACAGCCCCGAAAGTTGCCGCGATGGCGCTGTTTGCGCGGGTTGTGCATGACGCGTTCGGCGGTGCTGTTGGGGACTGGACACAGATCGTCGCGTTCTTGTCGGTGGCCTCCATGTTCCTGGGTGCGATTGCTGCGATTGGGCAGCGCGACATCAAACGTCTGATGGCTTATTCCTCCATCGCCCATATGGGGTTTGCCCTGATGGGGCTGGCCGCTGGCACTGCCGAAGGTGTGCAGGCAATGCTGATCTATATGGCGATTTACGTCACGATGAATATCGGCACATTCGCCTTCATCCTGAGCATGGAAAAAGACGGCCATCCAGTCACGGATATCGATGCGCTGCAGAACTATTCCAAGCAGGAGCCGGGCCGTGCTTTGGCGATGCTGGTGTTGATGTTCTCGCTGGCTGGCATTCCGCCGCTGGTCGGCTTCTTTGGTAAGTTCTACGTGCTGAAGGCCGCCGTGGACGCCAATATGACATGGCTTGCTGTCGCAGGTGTCATCGCATCGGTTATCGGTGCGTTCTACTATCTGCGGATCATCTACTACATGTATTTCGGCGAAGAACGCGACGCGCTGGATGGGTCCATGCCGATCGTGGGGTGGACGCTTCTGATGGGCTCTGCTGCGATCATGGTTGTCGGTGTGATCAACCTCTTTGGGATCGAAGGTTTGGCGCTGGCCGCTGCGGGTGCTCTTGTCAACTGAGGCGAACCTCTGGCCGGAAGGCTACGACAAGATCACGCTGGAAACGGTGGACAGCACAATGGCGGAGGCCGCGCGTCTGGCCCCGTCCCTCAGGGGTCCGACCTGGATCATCGCCCGCACGCAAACTGCTGCAAAAGGCCGTCAGGGCCGTCCGTGGAAAAACCCCGAAGGCAATTTCGCAGCGACTTTGCTGATGCGTCCGGAAGGCACCGCAGCGGATGCGGCCTTGCGGTCGTTTTTTGCGGCGAACGCCCTTTATGAGACCCTGAGCCTTTATACAGATCGTACGCGATTGGCCGTCAAATGGCCCAATGATGTGCTTATGAATGGCGGGAAGATCGCGGGCATTCTGTTGGAAAGCGCAGGGCAGGGAACCGGGGTTGCGTGGCTGTCCATCGGCATCGGCGTCAACCTCGTGGCCACACCTGACGTAGCGGATGCGATGTTTCCACCGATCAGCCTTGCAAGCGCGGGTGGACCAGCCCCAGACCCCGAGGAATTCTTGGAAGCGCTCGCCGTCAATTTTGCGACCGAAGAAGCGATCTACGCCAAGTTGGGATTTGCCCCAATTCGCGAAAGCTGGCTTGCCAAAGCAGCCCGTCTGGGCGAGGTCATCACCGCGCGCACCCCGCGTGAAGAGGTTACCGGCGTGTTTGAGACCATAGACGCGCAGGGCACTCTTATTCTAAAGACGCCCAAAGGTTTGCGCCCGATTCCGGCTGCAGACGTCTATTTTTGAGGACTTGGCCATGCTCTTGGCAATTGATTGCGGCAACACGAACACCGTCTTCTCGATCTGGGATGGGCGCAGCTTTATCGCGACCTGGCGCACAGCGACTGAATGGCAGCGCACGGCGGATCAATATTACGTCTGGCTGACCACGTTGATGAAATATCAAGACATCGAGGTCGAGATCACCGAAATCATCATCTCGTCCACGGTGCCGCGGGTTGTGTTCAACCTGCGTGTCTTCGCAGACCGGTATTTCGACACGCGCCCGTTGGTTGTCGGCAAAGATGGCTGCAAGCTGCCTGTGGATGTCCGCGTTGACGAAGGTACGCAAGTGGGGCCGGACCGGTTGGTCAATACCGTAGCCGGGCACGATATTTTTGGCGGCGATCTGATCGTGGTCGATTTTGGAACTGCCACGACTTTTGACGTTGTTGATACGGACGGGGCCTATATTGGCGGGGTGATTGCGCCGGGTGTAAACCTAAGCCTGGAAGCGCTGCATCAAGCTGCCGCGGCCCTTCCTCACGTCGATATTTCTAAGCCACAGGCGGTGATTGGGACAAACACGGTGGCGTGTATGCAATCGGGCGTTTTCTGGGGCTATATCGGCCTGATCAAAGAGATTTGCGCCCGGATCAAGGCAGAACGTGGTCGGGAGATGAAGGTTATCTCCACCGGCGGTCTTGCCCCCTTGTTCCAGCAGTCAGAAGCCCTATTTGATGACTTCAACGATGAACTGACCATGCATGGGCTGGTCGTCATCAACAGCTATAACAGATCGGAATAACGATGGCGGGCGAGCAGCTCATTTATCTGCCTCTTGGTGGGGCAGGCGAAGTTGGCATGAACATGTATCTCTACGGCTATGGCCGGAAGGGGAAGGAACGGTTCATCCTGGTTGATATGGGTGTGACCTTCCCGGATATGGATGGCTCCCCCGGGGTCGATCTGATCTTCCCGGATATTGAATGGATCGCCGATCGCGCCGACCAGTTGGACGCGATTTTCATCACCCACGCCCATGAGGATCATATCGGCGCTGTCGGGCATCTGTTGGGGCGTTTGAATGCGCCGATTTATGCGCGCAAATTTACTGCGCATATTGGCCGCATGAAGCTGGAAGAGCATGGGTTTGACGGCACCCAGATACAGACTGTGGGTCCAATGCCCACGCAGGTTGAGGCCGGTCCGTTCAAAGTCGGCTTCATGCCAATCTCCCATTCGATCCCGGAATCAAGCGCATTGATCATCGACACCCCAGAAGGCCGTGTCGTGCATTCGGGCGATTTCAAGATTGATGAAACCCCGGTTCTTGGCGAACCCTTTGACCGGAAGGCCTGGGGCAATCTGGGCCCTGTAAAAGCGCTGGTTTGTGACAGTACAAACGTGTTTTCGCGCCATGAAGGCCGGTCGGAGATTACCGTTGGCCCTGCGATCACCAAGATCGTTTCGGAAGCTGAGGGCATGGTTGTGGCGACCACGTTCGCGTCGAATATCGCGCGGGTTAAAACGCTTGCGGATGCGGGGATTGCGGCGGGCAGATCGATTGTCTTGATGGGCCGGGCGATGAAAAAGATGGTCGCGGCAGGTCTGGAAACAGGTGTGATCGACACATTCCCCCCGACCGTTGCCCCGGAAGAGGCGCAAAGCATCCCGCGCGATCATCTGATGCTGCTGGCCACTGGCAGCCAAGGCGAACGGCGCGCAGCCTCGGCTCAATTGTCGCGCGGTAAATTCCAAGGATTGACCCTGAAAGAGGGTGATTTGTTCCTATTTTCCTCAAAAACCATCCCCGGAAATGAGGTTTCCGTTGGGCGGATCGTCAATGCCTTGTCCGAGATGGGCGTTGATGTGATCGACGATAAGATGGCTGATATTCATGTTTCCGGCCATGCCAACCGCCCCGATCTAGAGGAAATGCACCGCCTTGTGCAGCCGCAAATCCTGGTGCCAATGCACGGCGAACATCGGATGCTGCGCGAGCACGCGAAGCTGGGAACGGCAAACGGGATAGCGTCCATCGTGGCACCGAACGGGACGATGATTTCGCTGTCTGGCAACCGCCCCGAGATTGTTGAGTTTGTTGAGACCGGCAGGCTTTACCTGGATGGCTCCGTACAAATCGGCGCATTGGACGGCATCGTTCGAGACCGTATCCGCATGGCGCTGAACGGGCAGGTGGTGATTGGTGTTTTGATCGATGAAGAAGACGCGCCTTTGCTGGATGCGTGGTGCGAATTGAAGGGTCTGGCTGAAACCGGGCAATCCAACGCGCCGCTGGCGGAAATTCTTGAAGATGACGTGGGCCAATTCCTTGGCCGCGCCGATGACAAGACGATTTTGGATGATGACAAGCTGGAAGAGGCGATCAAACGCCTCGTCCGCCAGTCCTGCTTGAATGAAATTGGCAAGAAGCCGGAAGTGATCGTTCTGATCTCCCGGCTTGCTGCCTAACGCTTCAGCTTTCGGCCGCTTCGTCGGCCTGATCTGCAATTTCAGGCTCTGCCGCGGGTTCCGCGGTGGAGTTTGCAGGTCCCCCGCGTCGTTCGTCAAAGCTCATTGCGATAAAGCCGGGCAAGTGATCGCCGAGACCCACAACCTTCGGGCCACGATCATCGTTGCGCCCGCGTCCACGTCCGCCCCGACCGCGCGCGTTACGGTTGTCGCGGCGATCATCTGATTTAGCCTCAGACTTAGGGTCGGTTTTTGGCTCTGACTTTGCGTCTTCTTGCGGTGCTGCCTGCGCCTCCGGTTTTGGCGTTTCTTTCGCCTCGACCTCTTGTTTTGGCGCGTCCTCAGCGGCTTTTTCTTCCGGTGCAGGTTTTTCAGCAGATTTGCGGCTGCGACGGCGGGATTTTGGTTTGTCCTCGGACTGTTCAGCCTCTTCCCGTGGTGCTGGCGCTTTTTGCGCCCCGGTATCACCGCGTGGAATTTCGGTTTTGATCAGGTCCTCAATTGCTTTGAGAAGCTTTTCATCCTTGGGCGTGGAGATCATCATCGCGGCACCTTTGCGGCCCGCACGACCCGTCCGTCCGATCCGGTGCACATAATCTTCCGCATGTGACGGGACATCGAAGTTGAACACGTGGCTGACATTCGGAATATCGAGGCCGCGCGCGGCCACATCAGATGCCACAAGAAAACGGATCTTGCCGTCCCGGAACCCTTCCAAGGTCCGCGTCCGGTAGGATTGGTCCAGGTCGCCGTGGATCGGTTCGGCGTCATGTCCGTATTTTTTCAAGGACTTAGCGACAATATCGACGTCAACCTTGCGGTTGCAGAAGATAATTCCGTTGGTCACAGCTTCGCCTTCCTGATCGATCAACTGACGCAGGAAATCGCGTTTCTGTTTGGCTTGGGCATCGCGGCGCGCGCCGGCAAGTTCAAACAATTGTTGGGTGATCGTATCCGAGGTCGTCGCCTGACGGGCGACTTCGACCCGTGCCGGATTGGACAGGAATGTGTTTGTGATCCGCTCAATCTCAGGGGCCATTGTGGCCGAGAAAAACAGCGTTTGCCGGGTGAAGGGCGTCATCTGAAAAATACGCTCAATATCGGGGATGAACCCCATATCCAGCATCCGGTCAGCTTCATCGACGACCATGATCTTGACGTCTGACAGGATCAGTTTGCCTCGCTCGAAATGGTCCAGAAGGCGGCCTGGTGTGGCAATCAATACGTCGACACCACGATCGATCAGCGCGTCTTGTTCTTTGAAGGACACGCCGCCGATCAGCAAAGCTTTGGTCAGCTTTGTGTGTTTGGCGTAGGCGTCGAAATTCTCAGCGACTTGAGCCGCCAATTCGCGGGTCGGGGCCAGAACAAGGCTACGTGGCATCCGCGCGCGGGCGCGTCCGCGATTGAGAAGCGTGATCATCGGCAGCGTAAAGCTGGCGGTTTTGCCGGTCCCGGTTTGTGCGATCCCCAAGACGTCGCGGCCTTCCAAAGCGGGGGGAATTGCGCCCGCTTGAATGGGCGTGGGTTCGGTGTAGCCGGTTTCCTCAACAGCTTTGAGGACTTTGGCGTGAAGTTTCAGGTCAGTGAATTTTGTCATTTATATCCAAATGTTGCAGCATTTTGCGGCAGTGATTTGGGACGCAGGTGCCAACGCGTCCCTGCGTCGTCCTGCAGACGTTTTCCACAGGTATGCTGCATGTAGCGCGGAACACCCGAAAGGTCAATAAAAGCGGGGCTAGACCATCATTTCCTTGGTCGCAGACAGAGTGACGTCGGGGTAGTCACGCTCAATCCGGTCGATATCCCACTGAAGCCGGGTCAGGTAGACCACATCGCCGTCATTGTCGTGGCTGATATGCTGTTTATTTGCGTCGCAAAATTTTTCAACGGCGTCTTTGTCACCAGTCACCCAACGGGCAGAGGTGAATTGCGATGCTTCAAAGCGCACGGGAAGGCCGTATTCCAGCTCGATCCGGGATGCCAGGACTTCAAATTGCAGCGCGCCGACAACGCCCACGATAAATCCGGACCCAAAAGCCGGTTTGAACACCTTGGCAGCGCCTTCTTCGGCAAACTGCATCAACGCTTTTTCAAGGTGTTTGGCCTTCAGCGGATCGCCCGCGCGGGCGGTTTGTAGAAGTTCCGGAGCGAAGGACGGAATGCCTGCAACGCGCAGCATTTCCCCTTCTGTTAGCGTGTCACCGATGCGCAACTGACCATGGTTCGGGATGCCGATGATATCACCGGCCCAGGCCTCTTCCGCCAATTCGCGGTCCGCGGCTAGAAACAGCACTGGGTTGGAAATCGCCATCGGTTTTTTGGTCCGCACATGGGTCAGTTTCATCCCACGTTTGAAATGGCCCGCAGCCATGCGTACAAAGGCCACGCGGTCACGGTGTTTCGGGTCCATATTTGCCTGCACCTTGAAAACGAAACCCGCGACCTTCTTCTCGTCGGGGGAAATCTGCCGTGGCTCTGCCTTTTGCGGCTGCGGTTCCGGGCCGAAATCAGCGATGCCCTTCATCAATTCCTGCACCCCGAATGAATTGATCGCGGAGCCGAACCAGATCGGTGTCAGCGTGCCGTCCAACAGCGCTTGCTGGTCAAATTGCGGCAGCAATTCCCGCGCCATTTCGACCTCTTCCAGGAACTTCTCAAGCAAATTTGCGGGGACGTGTTCGGCCAGTTTCGGATCATCAAGGCCCTTAATTTCAATGCTTTCGGCGACCTTGTTACGGTCGGCGCGATCCATCAATTCCAACCGGTCATTGAGCAAATCATAGCACCCAAGGAAGTCGCGCCCCATGCCGATGGGCCAAGAAACAGGTGTCACGTCAATCGCAAGGTTTTCTTGGATTTCGTCAATAATCTCAAACGTATCGCGGGCCTCGCGGTCCATTTTGTTGCAAAAGGTCAAGATCGGAAGGTCGCGCAGGCGGCAAACCTCGAACAATTTCTGGGTCTGGCTTTCGACCCCTTTGGCCCCATCAATCACCATAACGGCGGCATCAACTGCGGTCAGCGTGCGGTAGGTATCTTCCGAAAAATCGGAGTGGCCGGGTGTGTCCACCAGGTTGAATCGGTAGGTTCCAAAGTCAAACGACATCGCGGAGGCCGAGACGGAAATACCCCGGTCTTGTTCCATCTTCATGAAGTCGGACCGGGTCCGTCGTGCTTCGCCTTTGGCGCGCACTTGGCCAGCCATCTGAATGGCGCCGCCGTAAAGCAGGAACTTCTCGGTCAGAGTGGTCTTGCCAGCATCCGGATGCGAAATGATCGCAAACGTGCGGCGACGCGCAATTTCCGGCGGGAGTTCGGGGGTATTTGAGCTGCGATCCAACATAGCACGCGATATAGGCGCGTGCGCGCCGCTGCGCAATCGGTTCTGTGTGACCGCTAGAGGGTTGCGCTTTGACGCATTGGTGAAACGGGCATGTCAGCAAGCTCGGCAGGGACGGCTACCAGCGGGATTGTGTGGCTCGCTTGGACCGTCTCAGTGTCATAGGTTTCGATCTGTATCAGTTCGTAATGTGCGGCGGGATCGATAGCTGTTTCGCATTGCAAGATCGTCTCCCCCCACATGTCCTTGCCGACCAGTACAATCAGACTGTCGCCGTGTGCGGTCATCATTGTCAGTTGACAGCTGAAGGTAACAGCACCACGCAAAACGTGTTCTGTCGTATCTTGGCCCAGATGGTAGATATCGCCTGCTACCAACGCTGGGATGTCTTGCAATCCATCGCGATGATTGACCCCATCGGTCACTTGAAAATCCCGTCCCAAATAGACGAAACAGCGCGGGTTCGCTTCGATATCGTTCAACATAGTTTGGTTCATCAGGTGGCAGCCTCATCTCTCCGTTCGTCAAATGGGGCAGATCCATCGGACGAAACGTGTCACATTTCTTATGATCTAGGGCGGTAGAGTCCAAATTTCATGGGCAAAATCGCTTTGGGCTTCCCCGTAAATAGAACACTTTTCGCCGTGGGGCTGCGGTGATAGTCCTGAAACCAGCATTTTTGGAAAAGGGAGCGCGGCTGTGGATCTAGGAATTTCGGGAAAACGGGCATTTGTCGGCGCGTCCAGCAAAGGTCTGGGCCTTGGATGCGCGCGCGCTTTGGCAGAGGCTGGCGTGGATGTCATCTTGAACGGACGCACAGCGGAAACCGTGGAGCAATCTGCAGCAGATATCCGTGCTGATTTCGGCGTTGACGTGACCTGCGTGGCCACCGATATTACCACGCCTGACGGCCAACAGGCCGTCTTGGATGCAGCGCAAGGCGTTGATATACTTGTTACAAATGCGGGTGGCCCGCCCCCTGGATTTTGGAGCGATTGGTCACGCGATGATTTCATCAAAGCGCTTGATGGCAACATGCTGACACCGATCGCCTTGATGACGGCTCTGCTGCCATCGATGATCGACAAAGGCTGGGGACGGGTGGTCAATATCACGTCCGGGTCGGTCAAAGCGCCTATCCCACAGCTTGGATTGTCAAATTCGGCGCGCGCAGGACTGACAGGGTTTGTCGCGGGAACGTCACGTCAGGTGGCCCCGCACGGGGTGACGATCAACAACCTATTGCCGGGCATCCACGCCACTGACCGCGCAGTTGGGTTGGACGGTGCGGTATCGAAAGCGCAAAATATTTCGATGGAAGATGCAAAGGCAGCCCGCCAAGCCACGATTCCTGCGCGCCGATATGGCACTGCGGATGAGTTTGGCGCGACCTGCGCGTTTCTGTGTTCACAACATGCGGGCTTTATTGTCGGGCAGAACATTCTGCTGGACGGTGGCGCGATCAACGCAACGCTCTGAAAACCGGGCAGATAGTCTTGTCGCGGCTGGCCGGGGCTGATACCGCCTATCCTGATTGTTTCTATCGGATACGGGGCAGGCAGACGTGACGCCGAGGCTGGAGCTGCAACAGATCAACAAATCTTTCGGCAGCGCACGCGTTGTCGATGACTTATCGTTGCAAGTCGCTCCGGGCGAAATCACCTGCCTTCTGGGACCGTCAGGATGCGGCAAGTCGACCACTTTGCGCATCATTGCCGGGATCGAGCGCCAAGACCGCGGATCGATTATTGAAAACGGTGCAGTGGTCAGCGATGACGGCATTCATCTTGCCCCGGAAGACCGCTCTATCGGGTTGATGTTTCAGGACTTTGCGCTGTTTCCGCATCTGGACGTTGCCGGAAATGTCAGCTTTGGCCTGACCGGATCGAAATCAAATAAGGCAAAACGTGTCGGCGAGTTGCTGGAACGGGTGCATCTGGCAGGGTTTCAGACCAAATTTCCCCACCAACTGTCGGGCGGGGAGCAGCAGCGCGTTGCTTTGGCCCGTGCGCTTGCCCCGAAACCCGCAATCATGTTGATGGACGAGCCGTTCTCGGGCCTCGACAATCGTCTGCGTGATGGCATCCGGGATGAGACCTTGATGGTGCTGAAGGAAGAAGGCACTGCGGTGGTTCTGGTCACGCATGAACCGGATGAAGCTATGCGGATGGCAGATACGATTGCGCTGATGCGGGGTGGCAGCATCGTGCAGATTGGCAATCCCTATAACCTGTACAATTCCCCGGTCGACAAGGCTGCTGCGGCGTTCTTTTCGGATATCAATATCATTCGTGGCCGCTCAAACGGAGCGCTCACGGAAACACCGTTTGGCCAGTTTCTGACACCGGGTCATGCAGATGGGGCGGAAGTGGAGATTATCATTCGCCCGCAACATTTGCGGATCGACTTTGATCGGCAGGGACGGGGTCCGAACCCGACACCACAAGAGGGCACACCCGCGAAAGCCACCGTGGAACGCGCCCGGTTTATGGGACGCGAAAGCCTGGTGGAGTTTCGGATGGAGTTTGACGGGTCGATCCTGAAGGCCACGGTTCCGGCAGTGTTTTTGCCAAAACCCGGCACGACTTTGTGGTTAACGATGGGGCGCGACCGCTGCTTTGTGTTCCCGGCCAGCTAGTCTAGCGTGTCACAACAAGACGCTCTAACCCATGGAAATGATAGAGATTTGCGTATCTCGGTGGCTCTGCCAGTTTTAGGTTGGGGCAGCGTTCGAACAGGATCGGTATGGCGCGTGCAATCTCCATCCGGGCCAAAGGTGCACCTACGCAGAAATGAATGCCACCGCCAAAACTGGTGTGGATGGGCTTGCGTCGGGTGACATCGAAAACAGCCGGTTTGGGATAAGCGGCGGGGTCACGATTGGCGGCCCCCAGAAGCAGACCAACCTGGTCGCCGCGTTTAAAATGATGACCGAATGCTTCGATGTCTTCCATCGCATAACGGGTGAACATATGCAGCGGCGGATCGTGGCGCAGCGCCTCTTCCGCCAGTGCGTTCGGGTCGTCAAACGGGCGCAGGCCTGTTTCAAGCAGTGTTTTGACCGCGTTGCCCAAGGTATGCACAGTCGCCTCATGACCTGCGTTCAAAAGCAGAATACAGGTAGAGAACAGTTCATCCCGCGACAGCTTCTCCCCGTCTTCTTCGGCGGCGATCAGGGCAGAGATCAGGTCATCGCGCGGCGCGGCCCGTCTTTGGTCGATATAGCTGTTGAGATACGCCACAAAAGCCTGCGTCGCCGCCACCGCGCGCTGTTCATCTGCTGTGGTTCGCTTGGCTTGATACATCGCCACCATCGCGTTCGACCATTGCAAAAGCTCCGGCGATTTTTCTTCTGGAACCCCCAGGAGCCGTGCAATGATGATCACCGGAAGTTGTTGGGCAAACTGGCTGAGAAGATCAAATGGGCCGTCAGGAAACTGGTCGATCAAGTGGTGAGAAAGATTAACGATTTCAGGCTCTAACGTGGCGATCCTGCGAGATGTGAATGCCCGCATAACCAATCCGCGCAGACGAGTATGGCGGGGGGGCTCCAGTTCCAGCATCGAGTGCGCTTCTACGTCGTAGAAGGGCTGCAAATCGGCCGGGTTCGGCTGCTGAAGGTCTGGTGATAATTCGCGTCCAAAGCGCTTGTCGCGCAAAAGCCTGGATACAACGTCATGGTGCGCTGAAACAGGCATGTCATAGTCCTGCCAATGCACCAACTGACCCATTTCGCGCAGGCGGTCGTAGAACGGGTACGGGTCTTGGACGAAGTCCGGTTCTGTCGGATCTTGATGGGCCGTTTGCACGTGTCAGGCGGTTTCAAGTGCGGCGATAATCCCGGAAAAATCCTCCGCTTTCAGGGATGCGCCACCGACCAACGCGCCATCGACGTTTGACACGGCGAAAATCTCTGCGGCATTGGTTGGCTTGACCGAACCGCCGTATAGCACACGGATTGCGTCTGCTTCGTCACCGAAACGGGTTTTGAGTTCCGCACGGATGAAATCATGAACTTCGGCGATTTGGTCCAAAGTGGCGACCTCACCGGTGCCGATGGCCCAGACCGGTTCATAGGCGACGACGGTGTTGGCACCGCTCACCCCGTTGGGCAGGGACTCTGCCAATTGCGTGCCGACAACATGCAGGGTGGAATTGGTTTGCCGATGGTGCAGCGTTTCACCCACACAAACCACAGCCACCAGCCCGGCGGCATGGGCGGCTTCGGTCTTTGCGCGCACTACTTCGTCGGTTTCGCCATGGTCGGCGCGCCGTTCGGAATGCCCCAGGATGACGTAGCCGGCACCTGCGTCGCGCAGCATTTCGGCAGAGATATCGCCGGTATGCGCCCCAGAGGTTGCGGCGTGACAATCCTGCCCGCCAATGGCTAGGGCGTGATCCCCGGCTTCCACCAGCGCGCTTGTGATTATTGTGGCAGGTGGGGCAATCATGATGTCGCAAACAGGGGTTCGGTGCAGCTTGGTCAGCTTGCCAATCTCGGCCAGATTTGCCCCAAGCCCGTTCATTTTCCAGTTTCCGGCTGCAAGTTTGCGGCGCATCTTAGCCCTCCAAATTCGAAAGTGTTTCCCGAGCTAAAGAGCAGGCAAGCTCCGGGTCGTCAAGGGCGGCGTCGGGCATCGTCCAATAGGGCATCGACGTAACCTTGCCATCTTTTCTGGTGTATTGCCAACGGGTTGCGCCCATATCTTCAAGCTTTTCGGCCATCTCACCCTGTGCTTTCAGAAAGAGTTGCCCATCTGAATAGAGCAGTGCAAAAATCGTCCCGGATGCGTAGATGCACAGCCCGCCCATCATTTTGCGGGTCGTCAGATCATCAAATTCGGAGAACAGGTCAAGCGCGTGCGCGATATCTTCGTCAGAGACGCTCACTTTTGGAAAAGTGACTCATCAAACTTGATTGATTCACCGCAACCACAGGCCTCGGAGACGTTGGGGTTGTTGAATTTGAACCCGGATTCCAGAAGCGAGGTTTCGTAGTCGATCTCGGTGCCAAACAAGAACATCTGTGCCATCGGTGCGATCATCACACGCGCGTTGCCTTGTTCGACAACTTCGTCATTCGGGTCGACCTCGTCAACATAGTCCATCGTGTATTCCATGCCCGCGCATCCGCCTTTTTTGACACCGATGCGCAAACCCTGATGGCCGTTGTTTTCCATCAGCTTCGCGATTTGAACTTCCGCCTTTGGCGTGATCGTGACCGCTTGTTTGCCGGGAATACCAAACATTACATGAACCCCAACTCTAGCTTGGCTTCATCGCTCATCATTTCCATGCCCCAGGGCGGCTCCCACGTGATTTCGACATCGACCTGTTTGATGCCGGCAATCGGTTCAATGGCTTCTGCCAGCCAGCCGGGCATTTCACCGGCAACCGGACAGCCCGGTGCTGTCAGGGTCATCAACACTTTGGCTTCGTTTTGGTCATTGATATCAATGGTATAGACAAGGCCAAGGTCGTAGATGTTCACCGGAATTTCAGGGTCATAGACACTGCGGCACGCGTTTACGACGTCATCGTAAAGCGGGTGATCCGTGGTGGATGGCGTGATCAGGGGCGCGCCCTGTAGTTCTTCGAATGGCTGGTTCATATCTCGCACGCGAAATCTATTGTTGAGTGAATATATAAGGATTGCGGGGCGGGGCGTCTAGGGGCGCTGCAGAATTGCCTGCGCAATTGTCCTGAATGTGATGTTGGATGCTAACGTTCGAATTGCGGTGAAAGATATTGCGAGGGGCAGGGCGAAGGCGTAGGGCTGGGCCATGACCTATCCCCAGCATATTCGCGCTGTCCTGACGCTTGGATTGCCGTTGATCGGCTCGCAACTGGCGCTGTTTGCGATCGGGTTGGCCGATACGATCATGTTGGGATGGTACGGCGTGGAGCCGTTGGCGGCCTCTGTGCTGGCCACATCTTTGTTTTTCTTGCTGTTTTTAATGGGCGCGGGCTTTGCCTTCGCGGTGATGCCCATGGCCGCAGAAGCCGCCAGCCGGGATGATATCGTGCGCACACGCCGGGTCACACGGATGGGCTTGTGGCTCAGCGTGATTTTCAGTGCAGCCGCGTTGCCAATTATGTTCTGGTCGAACGCGCTTTATTTGATCTTGGGACAAGAGCCGCGATTGGCAGAATTGGCGCAAAGCTATCTGCGGATCGCCGGATTTGGCCTGATCCCGGCCTTGCTGGTCACGGTTTTGCGCAGCTTTTTGTCCGCGTTGGAGCGCACCCAGATCATCTTGTGGATCACCTTGCTTGCTGTCGTGACAAATGCCTGCCTAAACTGGGTGTTCATCTTCGGCAATCTTGGGTTTCCGGAACTGGGCATCCGTGGTGCGGCCATTGCGTCAGTTGCGACGCAAACCCAAAGCCTATTGCTGAGCGTGGCCTATATCGTCTTCCTGAAACCTCTACAGGTCTATGCGTTGTTCCAACGGATTTGGCGGCCCGATTGGGTCGCGTTTGGCGAAGTGTTCCGCCTTGGCTGGCCGATTGGCCTGACCAATTTGGCGGAAACCACGATGTTTACAGTGTCCGCCATCTTTGTCGGCTTGATTGGAACAATCCCGCTAGCCGCCCACGGGATTGCGCTGCAAATCGCGTCTGGTACGTTCATGGTGCATGTGGGGCTGAGCCAGGCTGCGACGATCCGGGCGGGCCGGGCGCTTGGTCGTGGCGATGTGCCCGGGTTGGGGCGCGGCGCGCGGACGGCCTTCGGTCTGTCGATGGTGTTCGTTGCGGTGACTGTTTTAGTCTTCCTGTTAGTGCCAGAACTTCTGGTGTCCGGCTTCATTGCACCGGAAGAAGCGGCGCGGACGGAAATCATCGCGATCGGCGTGACCTTGTTGGCCGTCGCTGCATTGTTCCAGCTGGTTGATGCAGTTCAGGTGATGGCGCTGGGGATGTTACGCGGCATTCAAGATACGCGGATGCCGATGATCTATGCGACGATCAGCTATTGGGTTGTCGGCATTCCTTCCAGCTACGTGATTGGCATCCACTTAAATTTTGGCCCGGTCGGCGTGTGGCTTGGCCTTGTGATCGGATTGGCCTTGGCTGCGGTTCTGATCTGGGCGCGGTTCTTGAACCTTTTGCGCGCAATGGAAATTAAGGCAAGCGCGGCGTAATCTGCAGGCCGGTCAGTCCTGTGACATCGCCTCGGCCTTTTTGCGTACGAGGACAGAGCGCAGATCGTGCATGGCCATCAGCAAATCATCCGTCACCTCGTCCAATTGTTCTGGTGTGGCACGGGTTTGGGCCCAATGGGTCGTCAGGTTAAGGTAGTCGACCGCCCGGTAAATATCGTCGATGGCCCGGGTTTCCAGGACGGCTTCACGCTCCGCCATCCAGTCGCGAATGACCTCGAGATCGTCTTCAGACAGCTCTGTATCTCCATGCGGCTTGATATCCCCGTTGCGGATGTTGATCACCGCGATCTGGTTCATATCAATGCGCCGGTGGCGGTTTTCGGTGTCGACCAGAAAAACGGCCGCGCCGTTCTCACGAACGCGAAAATAATAGCGGGGAAGCTCGTTGGACATGGCGGATCGGTCTTGGTTGTTAGAATTGTGCCACGCTAGCACATTCAGACACGCGACCGGAACCGCGATTGTGTCTGGTCTGGCAGTGAGACCTGCAAAACCGATGAACAGTAATGTAGTCGCACCGCGGTAATTCTGACCGCGGCGAGCTACAGATCATCTCAGGTGCGCAGGCCTGTCGCTTTGTCGAAGCAATGGACCAGTTCGGGTTTGATCGCGAAGCTCAGCAATGCGCCTTTTTCCTCGGCCGGGGGCTGTTCGGTCTTGGCGATAAACTCGACCCCAGTTTGGGTGATCAAATGCACCAAGGCATATTCGCCAAGGTTTTCTACCAGCTCCAATGTGCCCTGGATCGCTGCGTTCGCAGGTGGACAGGGCAACAGATGTTCAGGACGCAGGCCAACTTCAACAGCGTCGGAAACCTCACGCCCCAGCGCTTTCTGGGCGGTGGCTGGCAGATCAGCGGCACCGAAGAAATTCATTTTCGGGCTGCCGATGAATTGCGCAACGAAGGCGTTGGCTGGGCGTTCGTAAAGATCGATGGGGGAGCCCACCTGTTCAATCCGACCATCTCGCAGAACCACGATCTTGTCGGCCAAAGTCATCGCTTCCACCTGATCATGGGTCACGTAGATCATGGTTGTTTTCAGCCGCTCGTGCAGGCGTGCGATTTCAAGACGGGTCTGCACGCGTAGGGCGGCATCAAGGTTCGAGAGCGGTTCATCAAACAAGAAGACTTCCGGGTCACGGACGATCGCGCGTCCGATGGCCACACGTTGACGCTGGCCGCCCGAAAGGTTGCGCGGTGAGCGGTCCAGATAATCGGTGATCTGCAAGATCTCTGCGGCGGCCTTCACCCGGCGGTCAATCTCGGCGGGGTCGGTTTTGGCCTGTTTCAAACCAAAGGCCATGTTCTTGTAAACGGTCATATGCGGATAGAGCGCATAGGTTTGAAACACCATCGCCACGCCACGTTTGGATGCGGCAACATCGTTGACTTCTCTGTCGCCGATGGCCACAGACCCGCCGCTGATTTCCTCAAGCCCGGCGATCATCCGGAGCAAGGTGGATTTGCCGCAGCCCGAAGGACCGACGAAAACGACAAACTCACCGTCTTCGATATCAAGGTCGACGCCATGCATCACCTGCGTGTCGCCATAGCTTTTCTTTACATCACGTAGTGTCAGACCGGCCATTTTGCCTCCATCTCAGCTATATTGCGCCGCAAAGAGACGGCAAATTCTGGATATGTTTCGGGAAGGTCGCCCCAAAGTTGGCGACTGGTGATAAATTCGTCTGTGCCCAGCATGGATTTCAGCTGGTCCCAGCTTGGTTCAAGATAGTCGAACGGGATTTTTCCAGCAGCGGCGCGTTGCGAAAACTGGTGCCAACTTGCGATGCTGCGGATCGCATATTCCGGATTGATCCCTTGCTTGTAGCAACCCTCAAGCGTCGGGCGGATAAAGATCGGGAATTTCGCCATGCCATCCGCACAGATACGCGCAACCGTGTCGCCAATGGCCCGGTTGCTGAACCGGCAGGCAATCTCGCTGAGGTAATCCTGTTTGGAAAATGGCAGATCAAGGGTCAGCGCAGGCAGTACTTCATCTGTTTCAAACCTTTGAAAATGCTCAAGAAGATGTGGGACACGCATGGCCCCGTCAAAGGTTTCCACCCCGTCGAGAGCCGCCAGGTAGCACAACGCCGTGTGGCCGCCATTCAGGACCCGGATTTTGGTTTCCTCATAGGGATCGACATCCGGCGTGACCGTCACGCCCGCTTGGGCAAGGTCTGGCATCGCAGCAGCGGATTTATCTTGCAGAACCCATTGTGTAAAGTCCTCCGCCATGATTGGCGAGGTTACTTCCGCCCCGACCAGTTCGCTGATCTCTGTGCGCAGGGCAGGGGCGCTGCGTGGTGTGATGCGATCCACCATGGAGCAGGGGAAGGCCACATTTTCATCAACCCATGCAGCCAGATCGGTGTCACCGCAAAGCGCCAGATAGGCCAGCAGGTTGCGATGCAGCATTTTGCCGTTTCGGCGAATATTGTCACAGCATGCGATTGTCAGCGGCGCGGCACTGGTGGTCATTCTGCCTTGCAGTGCGGCCCGAAGATATCCGTAAACACTTTGCGGCTGATCACCTATTGCTTCGGCGGCAATCACCGGATCCGCGGCATTCAGATTGCCGTTTGGATCCGTGTAATAACCGCTTTCCGTGACCGTGATGGTGACCAAATGGACAGATGTTTCGGACAGAAGCGCTTGCGTCGCGTCGCGCTGCGCGCTCCAGTCGAAAAATGCCACATGGCTGCGCACGCGGCGCAACTCAACATCGCCTTTCGCGCTGACGGATTTCAGGAAGTAGCCGTCATGGCGATTGATATCATCTGCTGCGTTTTGAAATTGCTGCGCTTCCGAGGCGCGCAAATTCACGGCGGCAATCCCCCATCTCAGATCGCCGGACGCCTGCATATAGTCGTCCATATAGACGGCCTGATGGGCGCGGTGAAACGCACCAAATCCCAGATGCACAACGCCCACAGCACAGGCATTGCGATCATAGGTCGTTGCCGCGATCCGGCTCAGCGATGCGGTATTCATGTGGTCATCTCCGCATCGGGGTCAGGGAACAAATCTTTGCGTGCCGCTTCACGATACGCAGTTGGGTTCATCCCTTTCATTTTCAGAAAGTGGCGATTGAAATTGGCAATGTTGCGAAAGCCTGCTTGTTGGCTGATCTCAACGACAGGGTCGTCGGACGCATAGAGAAGCGCGCAGGCCTTGCCGATCCTGATCCGGGTCACAAATTCGACAAAGCGGTGGCCTGTGACCGACTGGAAGTTTCGGCTGAAGGTGACATCCGTCATGTTTGCGATTTCGGCGGCTTTGCCCAAGGTGATGTCTTCTTTGTAGTTTTCGGTGATGTAGTCGACGACCATACCGATACGCGCATGTTTGCTGCCGCCTTCAGGCTGGAACAGCTTCGCCACTGACAAAGACCGTTTTTCGGCATGTTCGTTCAGGCGCACGAGGAACCGGATGAAAGCCAGAATGCGTTCGGGGCCTTCATTGTCGCGGATCGATTCCATATGGCCGCGCGCAAACGTCGCGTTGAACCCTTCGAACAGAATGCCGGATTTTGCAGACATCAGCATGTCGCGCACCTGGGCGAATTCGGGGAACCCGGTTGCCAGCTTTTCCACGCTTTCATGGCTGAACTGCACCAGCATATCGCGCAACGCGACAGAGTTGTCGCTGACGTCATCGGTAATCCAATTGTGGGGCAAGTTTGGTCCGGTCAGGTAAAGGAACCCTGGCTCAAATTCTCCGATATAGTCGCCGATAAAGGCTTTGCCGCGGGTGGCGACGATCAGGTGCAATTCGTATTCTTCATGGGCGTGCCAGCGGCACAGCTCCGTGGGCCAGCCATGTTCAAGATAGCGGATCGAACGCGTTGTGCGATCGACAACCTCAATCTTTGGAACGATGATTGACATGACGCGCTACCTCAACACATTGCCGCCATCGACACCGATGGTCTGGGCGGTCATATATTCAGATTGTGCGCTGGCTAGAAAAACCGCAGCGCGGGCCACGTCAGCCGGATCGCCCATATAGCCAAGTGGAACGGCTTCACCGACTTCGCGCTTTTTCTGGCCAAGAGGCTTGCTCTCAAACTTCGCAAACAAGGCGTCAACGGTTTTCCACATAGGCGTGTCGATCACGCCGGGGCTGATCGCATTGACGCGAATTTTATGCGGGGCGAGGGCAAGTGCTGCGGACTGAGTGTAGCTGATCACCGCTGCTTTGGTCGCGCAATAATGCGCCACCAGCGCTTCGCCGCGATGACCCGCCTGCGAGGCCAGATTGATGATTGAACCTTGCTGTTTCTGGGCCACCATCGATTTTGCAGCGGCCTGCATGATCGCATAGAAGGCGCGGACATTGACACCAAACAACCGGTCCAGCTGGTCTAGGTCCCCTTCCTCCAGCACGCTGCCCATCGCAAACAGCGCGGCATTGTTGAACAGAATATCCGGCTTGATCTCGGCGATCCAATCGCAACAGGCGCTTAGGTCTTGATCGTCCAGCAAGTCAAATCGCTTATAGGTCGCCGGGCCATCGAAACTGTCAGCGATATCGGTCGCGTAGACTGTCGCGCCAAGGGTGGCAAAATGCGCCACTGCACTGGTCCCGATGCCACCAGAGGCACCGGTTACAAGGCACGTCTTGCCTGTCAGGTCAGTGGGCGCTGCGTTCAGCATTACTTGACGGCTCCGAAGGTCAGGCCTTGCACAAGCTGTTTCTGACAGAACCATCCCAAGATCACGATCGGCATAACTGCTGCGGTTGATACGGCGGACAGGCGACCAAAGAACAGGCCTTCTGGCGCGCGGTTGCCTTCGATAAGTTTCGACAAGGTCGCGGCATCGACCGTGGTCAGGCGAACCGTCCAATAAGCCTCATTCCAGCAGAAGATGAAGCACAGCAGCGCTGTGGAGGCGACACCGCCCCAAGCCAATGGGATCAAGATGTCTTTGATTTCACCCCACGTGGTCACACCGTCCATTTTTGAGGCTTCAATGATCTCTTTCGGGATCTCTTTGAAATAGGTGAACAGCATCCAGATCACGATCGGCAGGTTGATCAGGCAAAGCACAAGGATCACCAGAAAATGCGTGTCGAAAATCCCAAGGAAGTTCTTTGTCAGGAAGGTCATCGGGTACAGCACGGCTGCGGCTGGAAGCATCTTTGTGGACAGCATCCACATCAAGATGTCCTTTGTGTGCCGGCTTGGATTGAACGCCATCGCATAGGCTGCGGGCACGCCGACAAACAGGGCAAACAACGTCGCAAATGTAGACGTGATGACCGAGTTTGTCGCAAAGCGCCAATAGTCATAGTTCTGGGTCATGTTGGTGTAGTTTTCCAGTGTCGGGGTAAAGGAAAATAGCATCTCCGGTTTGACCGCGTCTGCGTCGGTTTTGAAACTTGTGAAGACCAGCCAGAAGATCGGAAAGAAGAAAATCAGTGCGATCGTCCAGGCCAAGACGGGCCAAAGAACAGTGCTGAGTTTTGAACGGTCTGTAACAGCTGCCATTGTCTTTTCCCCTAATCCATCAAGCTCTTGCCGACCATGCGCAGCAAGAAGATTGCAATGATGTTGGCCAGAATGACCGCGAAAATTCCGGTGGCGCTGGCTGCACCAATATTGTTCGAAGCGAACTCGCCAATCAGATAGGGCAGGTTCTTGTTGCCGTTGCCGCGGCTGACGATCTCGATCTCGGCGTAAAGCGACAGGTGGAAGATCGACTGGATCATCACCACAATCGCGATGGGCCGGGCCAGATGTGGCACAGTCAGGTTGATGAATTGCGACCAGGGGCTTGCGCCATCCAGCGTCGCGGCCTCTTTCTGGGACTCGTCCTCAGATTGTAGCGACGTCATGAAGATCAGAACTGCAAACGGTGTCCATTGCC
Organism: uncultured Litoreibacter sp.; assembly: GCA_947493265.1. GTDB lineage: Bacteria > Pseudomonadota > Alphaproteobacteria > Rhodobacterales > Rhodobacteraceae > Litoreibacter. The sequence continues at coordinate 683,142 of CANLQL010000002.1, forward strand.
ATGTCACCATCATGATAACCGCATAGGCCGAGGTTTGTGTGGCCCGGAACGAGATTGGCTCAATCTCTGGCCAGAGCGAGAAGAATGCGCCGAGAACTGGGAAATCCCGAAGACCGGCGACAAGACTGTTCATGCCGTCAACGGCGATCCCTTGCAGGCCAAGGACCGGGTCCAGGATCATGTTGATCCACAAAACGGCGTTCACCGCAGGCATCACGAAGAAGGGCGAAATTAGAAGCACGCGTACGATGCCGCGGCCAGGGAAGGATCGGTTGACCAGGACAGCGATGCCGAGGCCCAAAATAACCGTCAGGATCAGAATGCTGCTGACAATAAAAACGGAGTTCTGAATGGCGAACCAGAAATCTTTGGCGTTCAGGACATATTCGTAGTTGCCGAACCCGCGCCAATTGCTTGGGCTTGGGGTTGTCCATTCAGGACGCCGCAGATTGTTCAGCACATAGCGGATGAACGAAAAGTACAGCGTCATGCTGAGCGGGACGATCATCCAGATCAGCAGCAGGATTACTGCAGGCGTCTGGAGAAGGCGTGGTATCGAACGATCAGACATGTCTCGGGACCCCTTGCAAAGCAGTCAATGTGCCAACGGAAGTATCTGCGAATGGTTGATTGACCGAAGACCATAGTCAAGTTCTGCGGTCTGGCTGTGCCTTAAAACGGGGCCGCCATGCCGGGCAATCAGGTTCGTATGTTTGGGACGGCCCGGCAGCGTACTGCCGGGCCAGATTTGGTCGAAGGACCTGACTTAGTAGCCAGCCTCGTCCATGATCGCGACGGCTGCGGCTTGCGCGGCTGCCAGTGCGTCTTCTACGGATTTGGCACCGGAAAGGGCTGCTGCCATTTCCTGACCGAATGCGGAACCGATCTCTGGGAATTCAGGGATCGCAACAAACTGAACACCAACATATGGCTTCAGGTCTGTGGCTTCTGGTGCCGCAGATTCGATTGCTTTCATTTCAGCTTCAGCGAAGCCAGCAACCGCCTGGAACTCAGGAAGTGCATATGTGGATGCACGCTGACCAGTTGGAACTTTGTCCCAACCGAAGTCTGGGTGGTTACCAACAGCTTGGACGTAGTCTTTAGATGTCGCCCATTCGATGAACGCTTTTGCTTCTTCAGCATTTGGTGTTCCGGCTGGAACAGCCATTGCCCATGCCCACAGCCAGTTTGCACCAACTGGGTTACCAGCGTTTGGCGACTGAGCGTATGCAACGCCGTCTACTTCCAGGAAGGAAGCCGCGATTGTTGCATCGATCCACAGACCACATTTGCCTTCGTTATAGAGCGCCAGGATCTCGTTGAAGGAGTTACCTTCGGAGCCGGGAGGGCCGTATGTGCCCAGGAAGTCTACGTAGAAGTTCACGGCTGCGTTCCACTCTGGGGAATCAAGCTGTGGTTTGTAGTCTGCGTCGAACCATGCTGCGCCGAAGGAGTTGGCAACAGTTGTGATGAACGCACCGTTGTCGCCCCAACCTGGCTTACCGCGCAGGCAGGCACCATAGATGCCGTTCTCTGGATCGTGGATCGCAGCTGCTGCTGCTTTCACGTTTTCCCAGCTGTCATTGTCAGCGATGGATACGCCAGCAGCGTCCATCAGGTCCTTACGGTACATGACCATGGAGGACTCACCATAGAATGGTGCTGCATAGAGTGTGCCGTCATGGGACAGACCAGCGCGCATTGCTGGCAGGATGTCTTCGACGTCGTAGTCAGCACCGAATTCCAGTGGTTCGATCCAGCCTGCTGCACCCCAAATTGGAGCTTCCTGCATGCCGATGTTAATGATGTCGTACTGGCCGCCACCTGTTGCTGTGTCGGATGTGACCTGCTCGCGCAGAACACCTTCTTCAAGGGAAACCCAGTTCAGCTTCACACCGGTCTCTTCGGTATAGGCTTCAGCAACTTTTTGCATGTTGATCATGTGGCCGTTGTTCACGATCGCGATTGTCAGTTCTTTGGCATGGCCGTCTGCCATTGCACCGGTTGCGCAAAGCGTCAGACCCAGTGCGGAGTTGAGTAGAGATTTCATGTTTTTCCTCCCAGAAATCACAGATCGGATTCCTCTCGAATCCTGTGCTGTTCATATTGCAGGTGAAAAAGTGATCGCTCTACTGATTAACAATCAATCAACGATACAAAAGATACAAAATATACGTTTTCTAGCAGTCTCAACTGCAAAAACCGCTCATGTCTGCGGAAATGCTGTCGAAAACATAGCAGGATTCGGGCGCACGTTGGTGGCCCATTTCCAGCTGAAACGATCTGATGCCGCCCCCTAATGTTCAGGTCTTGCGGGCCTGTGGATGCAGAGAGGAGGTCAGTATGTGATCCGAATTGTGCACGATGCTTTCGGCCTGGTGCACGATTTTCGGATCATAGGGTTGGGCGACGCTTTCATCCTTGTCGGTATAGTCCAGCTGCGACAGGAAATGTTTCATGCAATTCAGCCGCGCGCGCTTCTTGTCGTTGGAGCGGATCACGGTCCACGGCGCATCCGCCGTATCAGTATAGAAGAACATCGCCTCTTTCGCTTCCGTGTAGTCGTCCCATTTGCTGAGGCTTGCACGGTCAATCGGCGACAGTTTCCAGCGTTTCAGCGGGTCTGTTTCGCGCGCAGTGAAGCGGCGTTTTTGTTCGTCTTGCGTGACCGAGAACCAATATTTGAACAAACGGGTTCCGCTGCGCACCAACATCCGCTCAAATTCTGGAGTCTGACGCATGAATTCCAGATAGTCCTGCGGCTTGCAGAAATTCATCACCCGTTCGACACCGGCGCGGTTGTACCACGACCGGTCATAAAGAACGATTTCGCCCGCTGTTGGCAGATGCTTGACGTAGCGCTGGAAAAACCACTGGCCGCGTTCTTCATCCGTGGGTTTGTTCAGGGCAACAACACGTGCGGCGCGGGGGTTCAGATGTTCCATGAAGCGCTTAATCGTCCCGCCCTTGCCAGCGGCATCGCGCCCTTCAAACAGCATTACGAATTTCTGACCGGTCTCTTGCACCCAATGCTGCACCTTGAGCAGTTCCACCTGAAGCTTCGCCTTCTCTTCTTCATAGGCCGCACGGCTGATGCGTTCAGCGTAAGGATACTCTCCCTGCTCAAACCCCAGGATCGCTTCTTTGCGCGAGGCTTGGGTTTCAGGGGCGGTTGCATTTTTGGGTTGCGCCATCTCATCACTCCTTCTTTGACGGCAGAGGTTAGACGAACGGATCAGGCGGGACTTTGACCTAGATCAGAAAGCTAGCCCTTGACGTTCCTTAATTCGGATGGCCGATTGCAGGGAACGGGTAGGGGAGGCAGCAGCCAGCTATGAGTGAAAGCAAAAAGGTTATCGTGGTGGGTGCCGGGATTGTTGGCGTATCCTGCGCGATCTGGCTTCAGCGCAATGGGCATGATGTCACGATTGTGGACCGCGCGGGCCCTGCGAAAGGAACAAGTCACGGCAATGCCGGTGTGCTGGCGGCCAGTGCGATCATACCCGTGACAGTGCCGGGCTTGGTCAGGCGCGCACCGAAGATGCTGCTGAACCCGAATGTGCCGCTGTTCCTGCGGTGGTCCTACTTGCCGAAACTGCTGCCCTTTCTTGCGCGCTATCTGTCATACGCGACCGATGCGCATGTCGACCACTACGGTCAGGCGATGGCCAGTTTGATGCATGACTGCCATGCCCAGCACCTTGCGTTGGCGGCTGGCACACCTGCCGAAAGGTTTGTTGGCGATGAAGATTATTGCTTCGGCTATGCCACACGGGCTGATTTTGATGCAGACCGATACGGGTGGGAAAAGCGCAAAGCCCAGGGGTTTGAGTTTGAGGTGCTCAGCGCGGAAGAATTTGCAAGTTACGACCCCAGTTTCGGGGACGGGTTCGACGTAGTGGTGCGGTGCAAAAATCATGGACGCATATCTGACCCGGGCCGGTATGTGGCGACCCTTGCCGATCACTTCGTGGCGCAGGGGGGCAAGCTGCAGATCACGGAAGTGACTGACGTCACGCTTCACAAGGGCGAAATCACAGCGTTGCAAACCACGGATGGACAGATGACGGCAGACCACATCGTCTTTGCCCTTGGTGCGTGGTCGAAACCGATTGCCCATAAGTTGGGGGTAAACGTCCCGCTGGAAAGTGAGCGGGGGTATCATATCGAATTTATCAACCCGTCGGTGATGCCAAAGGCCCCGATGATGGTCGCTGCAGGCAAGTTCGTCATCACACCGATGGAAGGCAGGTTGCGGGCCGCGGGCGTTGTGGAGTTTGGCGGGTTGGAGCTTGAACCCAGCCGCGCGCCGTTTGCGTTGTTGCGCCGTCAGGTCTCACAACTCTTGCCGGATCTGAAATGCGATGAGGAGGTGGAATGGATGGGCCACCGCCCGGCACCAGCAGACAGTTTGCCGTCAATTGGGGCCAATGATGCGACAGGAAAAAGCTACAGTGCCTTTGGTCACCAGCATCTTGGATTAACGGCCGGGCCGAAGACCGGACGGATCATTGCCGACCTGATCAGTGGCAAAACGCCGAATATTGATTTGGCGGCTTTTGATCCCATGAAACACAAATCGCGGGACATGTGATTCCGAGCGTGTGTTCGCGCCCCGACACGGTTTGACTATTTCAGAACTAGATCAGCGATGCGGCTTTGGTCGTGAACGATACGGGCATTTGCCAGATCGTTGCCTTCCGCCCGTGCCGTAGCCGCCGCCAGATCATGGCCATGATCCAGCCAGCGCGTGATGAGCCGCGCTCGAAGGGTTTCAATCGGAACATCTAGATGAATTGAATAGTCCCATTCCGCCTCCAACGCGTTCCATGGCGGGGTGTCCAACAGCAGATAGTTGCCTTCGACCAGGATCGTTTGATTTTCTGCGGTGACTTTGCCACCGTCCTCCACTGCCCGGTCCGCGCTGCGGTCGAATGTCGGGTAGGCGACTTCAGGTGTGGTGCGACACGCTTGGATGATATCGATGAACCCAGCGACGTCGAAGGTTTCCGGTGCGCCCTTCTTGGGAAGCAAGCCAAGCGGTTCCAAAACAGTGTTGTCCAGATGAAACCCGTCCATCGGCACAACGCAGGATTTGGCAATCTGACGGTTCAACATCTTGGCAAAGGTGGACTTGCCGCTGGCGGGCGCTCCGGCAATTGCAATTATTCTGCGACCGTTTCTCAACGGCACCGCTTTGATTGCTGCTGCGACTTGTTGCAGGGTGGGGTCGCTCAAGCGTTTGCCATCTCGACAGGGGCTTCCTTAGCACCGGTCATGAAGGCCACGGCGTCCGACATGGTGTAGTCCTTCGGATTGATCACGCAAAGGCGTTTGCCGAGACGGTGCACATGGATGCGGTCTGCAACCTCAAAAACATGGGGCATGTTGTGGCTGATTAGGATGATCGGGATGCCGCGCGATTTTACGTCCTGGATCAGCTCCAGCACTTTGCGGGACTCCTTGACGCCCAAAGCGGCCGTCGGCTCATCCAAGATGATCACCTTGGACCCGAAAGCTGCGGCACGGGCCACAGCGACGCCCTGACGTTGACCGCCCGACAGCGTTTCGACAGCCTGATTGATGTTCTGGATCGTCATCAGTCCCAGCTCGGTCAGCTTGTCGCGCGCCAGCTTTTCCATCGTCGCCCGGTCAAGCTGGCGAAACCATTTGCCCATGATGCCTTGCTTGCGAATTTCGCGACCCATGAACATGTTGTCGGCGATCGACAGGGCAGGGGACATGGCAAGCGTTTGGTAGACAGTTTCGATGCCAGCTTCCCGCGCTTGAATAGGGGATTTGAAGGAGATCGGTTTGCCTTCCAGAAAAACCTCGCCTTCATCGGGGATCACAGCCCCCGAGACGGCTTTGATCAAGGATGATTTGCCCGCACCGTTATCGCCAATGACGGCCAGAATTTCACCGGGCATCAGGTCGAAGTCGCAATGATCCAACGCGGTGACCTTGCCGTAGCGTTTCACCAGGCCGCGGCCTTTGAGAATAGGTTCCATTACGCTGCCACCTTTCTAATCCATTGATCGACGGCCACCGCTGCGATGATCAACACACCGATCAGCAAATAGGTCCATTGGGCGTCTGCCCCCATCAGGCGCAGACCAAGTGTGAAGACACCCACAATCAGCGCACCAAAGAACGTACCAAGGATCGATCCGCGCCCACCGAAGAGCGATATACCCCCGATCACAACCGCCGTAATGCTTTCGATATTCAACAACTGGCCAGATGTCGGCGAAACCGATCCAATTCGGCCAATCAGGGCCCAACCGGCGATGCCACAGATCAAGCCTGCCACCGCATAGACCGAAATAATCGTGCCTTTGACGTTGACGCCGGAAAGCTCCGCGGCTTCGGGGTCATCGCCGACGGCATAGACATGGCGGCCCCAGGCCGTGTGGCGCAAGACGTAAGCCAGGATCAGGACCAGCAAGACCATGAACAAGACGCCCACGGTGAAAACGGCCCCGCCAACTTTGAATTTTGCCCCCAGCAGCTGCAACGCGGCGGCATTTTCCGCGATGTCCTGACTGCGGATCGTTTCATTGGCGGAATAAAGGAAGTTCGCGGCCAGCACGATCTGCCACATGCCAAGCGTCACGATGAAGGGCGGCAGTTTCATCACCGCAACCAACCAGCCGTTTACATAGCCGATCGCGGTTCCGAAGATCAGACCACAGGCGATGGAAACTTCAACCGGCAAGCCGTATCGGAAGGTGAACTGCCCCATGACCACGGATGAGATGACGGCGATGGCTCCGACACTCAGGTCGATGCCTGCGGTCAGGATCACCAGCGATTGCGCTGCAGCGACGATGCCCACGATCTGCACCTGTTGCAGGATCAAGGTCAGCGCGAAGGGGGAGAAGAACTTGGACCCGAGAAGGAGCCCGAATACCGCGATGGACGCGACAAGGACGATCAGCGGGACCAGTGCGGGATTGACGTGCAGCCAATGTTGTACCGTCCCCAAGAAGCCGCGATGTGGGTCTTCGAATTTGGCAACGCCATCCTCGGCCGTATTCACATTCGCCATGATATCCCTCCCCGTTATAGCGAAGGGGCGGACAGTGCCGCCCCTCTTAACTTTCAGCTTAAGTCAGATTTTGCTTCGGTGTTAGCCCCAGCAGAGATTTGTGCCTTCGGTGGTGTCAATGCTTTCAACACCTTCGGCTGGCTGGTCTGTGACCAGTGCAACGCCGGTGTCAAAGAAGTCTTTGCCCGGTGTCAGCGCTGGCTTCGTGCCATCCTTGGCCCAAGCCGCAATCGCTTCGACCCCTTTGGAAGCCATCAGAAGCGGGTACTGCTGGGACGTTGCCCCGATAACACCGTCCTTGACGTTTTGTACGCCGGGGCAGCCGCCATCGACGGAGACGATCAACACATCATTTTCGCGACCGAACGCTTTGAGGGCCTCGTAGGCACCCGCTGCGGCAGGTTCGTTGATCGTGTAGACAACGTTGATGCCTGGGTCTTTGGCCAGAAGGTTTTCCATGGCTTTGCGGCCACCTTCTTCATTGCCGGCAGTGATGTCATTGCCAACGATACGTGGATCGGTTTCATCACCCCATTTGTTTGGATCACCGATGTCGATGCCGAAACCGGTCAGGAAGCCCTGGTCGCGCAGAACGCCAACGGTTGGCTGGGATACGGCCAGATCAAGCATGCCGATCTTTGCATTCGCGGCCTCATCGCCGAGCGTTGCAGCCGCCCATTGGCCAATCAATTCACCGGCAAGAAAGTTATCTGTCGCAAAAGTCGCGTCTGCGGCGTCAATTGGCGAAAGCGGTGTGTCCAGCGCGATCACGACCAGCCCCGCGTCGCGCGCTTGCTGTACGGACGACACGATGGAAGACGTGTCGGATGCAGTCAGCAGAATACCTTTCGCGCCGTCAGCGATACAGGTTTCGATCGCAGCCACTTGAGTTTCGTGATCCCCGTCAACTTTACCCGCGAAGGATTTCAGCGTCATGCCAAGCTCTGCTGCTTTGGCCTCAGCACCTTCTTTCATCTTCACGAAGAAGGGGTTGGTGTCTGTTTTCGTGATCAGGCAGGCTGTGACGGCATGGCCATCGGCAAAGGCCGCACCGGACAGGGCGGTCAGTGCAACAGCGGATGAAGCAAGTAGTTTTTTCATAGTGTCCTCCCAGACAATTGGTCCGAACAATCGGAGCAGCCTCCCGCAGTTTTAGCGGAATTGACCTTAGGAAACGCGATTCTCTTGTGGAGGTCAATAAATAAATAAACTTGATTTATTAATTAAACATGGCATCTTTAACGCGACATAAATTTGGGTATAAGGCCTCCGGTATGGATGGATCCAAAGTCAGATCGCTCAGTGGCGGCGTAAACCAAAGCGGTTTGCGCGACCATAACGAACGCCTTCTGCTGTCCATGCTGCAACGCAATGGTCCCATGCCCGGAAGTGATCTGGCGCGCCTTGCCAGACTGTCGCCGCAAACGATTTCGGTCATTCTTCGCAAACTGGAAAATGACGGGCTTTTAGAACGTCAGGCTCCGGTGCGGGGGAAGGTGGGCAAGCCGTCTGTTCCAATGGCGTTAGCCCCGGATGGGGTGTTTTCGCTTGGCGTCAATATCGGGCGGCGCAGTGCCAAGATCGTCTTGATGGATTTTGTCGGCAATGTCCGGGCAGAGACTTCAACCAGTTTTAGGTATCCTCTGCCCGCCGAGATATTTTCGTTTCTCAAACGCGGGTTTGAAGAATTGTCCAGTGTGCTGTCGCCGGATCTGCGGGAACGGATTTGTGGCGTCGGTGTCGCGGCCCCGTTTGAATTGTGGAACTGGCACGAGATGGTTGGGGCCTCGGCGGAGGAGTTTTCGCTTTGGAAAGGCGTCAGCTTCCAGGAGGAGATCGCCGAATTTTTCGACATGCCGGTTCATGTGGTCAATGACGCGACAGCGGCTTGTCGAGCGGAACATATTTATGGGCGCGGCAAAGAGTTTCGCGATTACGCCTATTTCTTTGTTGCAGCCTTTGTCGGCGGCGGCATCGTCTTGAACCATTCGGTCTTTGAAGGCCATCAAGGCAATGCGGGATCACTGGGGTCTTTGCGGAGTGTCGGGCCGAACGGTGAAAGCAGGCAGTTGATCGATATCGCCTCTATCCATTTGCTGGAGGCGCGGTTGGTTGAGGTTGGCCTGGACCCCAAGGGCCTCTGGGCGAGCGATGATTGGAGCCCCTATGAGCGTTATGTGGAACCCTGGATTCGCCAAACCGCGCAGGAGCTTGCCAAAGCCGCGTTATCGACCTGCGCGGTGATCGACTTTGAAGCGATCATCATCGACGGCGGTCTTCCATCAGACGTGAAAAAGACGCTGGTGGAACGGACGCGGCGCTATCTTCTGAACCAGGATATTCGCGGGTTGATCCCCCCACAGATCGAGGCGGGGGATATGGGGCGCAAGGCGCGTGAAATCGGGGCCGCCTGCGGTCCGATCTGGTCGCAATTTCTGCTCAAATCAAATGCGGGTCTGTCAGACCCAAGCTAGGGCTAAAACCGGACAGGCTTTACATTTCTGATCGCTCTGCGAGGGTTGCCCCAATGCAGTTTGCGGGGGCGTGACGATGACTGATTTTCTTCTCTTGGCATTTATCTTTCTGATTGCTGGCGTTCTGGCTGTACCTATCGCGTCGCGGCTGGGGCTCGGGTCCGTGTTGGGTTACCTGATTGCGGGTATCGTGATCAGTCCGATCCTTGTGCTGCTGCATGTCGATGTTATCTCCATCCAACACTTCGCCGAGTTCGGCGTGGTCATGATGCTGTTTTTGGTCGGGCTGGAGCTGGAGCCGAAGCTGCTCTGGTCAATGCGCGCGCGCCTGTTGGGATTGGGCGGCGGTCAGGTCGGTATCACGACCCTTGTGGTGATGGCGGCAGCAATGCTGATGGGGCAGGTCTGGAGCGTGGCGCTTGCAATCGGCCTTGTGATGGCGCTGTCCTCAACGGCGATCGTTTTGCAGACTTTGGGCGAAAAGGGCCTGATGAAAAGCGACGGCGGGCAATCAAGCTTTTCGGTTTTGCTGTTTCAGGATATTGCCGTGATCCCGATGCTGGCGCTGGTGCCATTGCTCGCACTACCAGAACTCAGCGAGGCCTTGTCCCACGGGGCCCATGGAGATGAGGACGGGCATGGCGCATCAATGAGCCTTGTTGACGGCTTGCCCGGATGGGGCGTGGCATTGGTGACCTTGGGTGCAATTGCAGCGGTCATTCTTCTTGGATCATTTCTAACGGGCCCGATTTTCCGGTTTATTGCGGGGGCACAATTGCGTGAACTGTTCGTGGCCACAGCGTTAATGATGGTGATCGGGATCGCCTTGTTGATGACGCTTGTGGGCCTGTCGCCGGCATTGGGAACGTTTCTTGCAGGCGTGGTTCTTGCAAATAGCGAATACCGGCACGAACTGGAAAGCGACATCGATCCATTCAAAGGCCTGCTTTTGGGACTGTTCTTCATGACAGTTGGTGCAGGGATCAACTTCGGGCTGCTCTTTAATAATTTCGCGCAGATCATCGGTCTGACCTTGGGATTGATCGCGGTCAAGGCGCTGGTGCTTTATGGCCTTGCGGTCGCGTTCAAACTTGGAGGATCTGATCGGTGGCTGTTCGCGCTTGGCTTGGCGCAGGCGGGCGAATTCGGATTTGTTCTGCTGTCCTTTACCGTCGCCAATGCGGTGATCCCGACGGAGCTTGCTGACCGGCTGTTGCTGATTGTTGCAGTTTCCATGCTGCTGACCCCGGCCTTGTTCATCTTATACGATAAGGTCATCGCGCCAAGGTTCGGCGTCGCGGACGAGCGGGAGATGGACGAGATTGAAGACCACAGCGACATCATCATCGCCGGTCATGGCCGGGTCGGTGGGATCGTCAGCCGTCTGTTGCGGGGCAGTGGGCTTTCCCCAACCGTGATTGATTTCAGTGCGCGGCAACTGGAGATGCTCAAAGCCTTCGACGTGCAGGCTTACTATGGCGATGCGACGCGCCCGGACCTTTTGGCGTCTGCTGGTGTCGCAGATGCCAAGCTTTTCGTCATTGCAATTGATGGCAAGGAACAGATCACCGAGCTGGTGAAATATTTGCGTCACACCTATCCCGATTTGCACATCGTGGCGCGGGCCGTTGATCGCAACCATGTCTATGATCTTTGGGCCGCCGGGTGTCGCGATATCATTCGGGAGACTTACGACAGCTCCCTCAGGATGGGACGGTCTACCATCGAAGCGCTGGGCTATTCACGAGATCAGGCCGACCGGATCGTCAAAGTGTTCAGCGATATCGACGCGGAGGGGATGTTGATGGCCGCCGAACATTACGATCCGGCGATCCCGCCTATGGAAAACGAAAAATACCTTGCGTCGATCCGGGAACGTCGCGGGGACTATGAGGCGCAGATGGCAGAAAATATTCGGGCAATCATGGCAGAGAAAATCTGATGGCGCAGCTGTCCTAGACGCCCGCGATTTTTGACAGGCAGTGGCGCAGAATGCGCCGTTCATCGGGGGTAAATTCTGCCATCATTTGTGCATCAAAACTCCGCGCGGTGTCATAGAGGTCGGCAAAGACTGCATCCCCGCGTTTTGTCAGGCGCAGAGTTTCCTGACGGCGGTCCTCGTCGTCTTGCTGACGCGCCAAAAACCGTTTGGCTTCGAGTGCAGCGACGGCACGGCTGACCTTGGTTTTGTGAACGCGGGCGCGGTCGCAGATTGTCTTGGCGCGCATCGGTCCGTACCGACCCAAGTGAAACAGCACCCGCCATTCGGTTCTCAGCATTCCGTATTTTGCCCGGTAGATTTTCTGGAAGGCAAGGCTGGACGTCTCAGCCGCGAGGTTCAGCAGATATGGGGTAAAATCGCGCAGATCATATTCGTCGGAGTGTTGCATCGGCGAAGTTTGAGGCTTGTTAGTTACAAAAGCAACAAATACCGTTTTGAGGTCGCAACGAAGGAAACGCCATGAAAACGCAAACGGACATATCGGGCCTGACACAGGCTGCCAGCCATCTGGGCTCAACACCGGGATATATGTCGGGGTTTGGCAATGATTTCGAAACGGAAGCGCTTCCGGATGCGTTGCCACAAGGTCGAAACAGCCCGCAGAAATGCAATTATGGCCTGTATGGCGAACAATTGTCCGGCACGGCTTTCACGGCACCCAGTCATCAGAATGAACGCACGTGGTGTTACCGCATCCAACCTTCGGTCAAGCACACGCACCGGTTTGAGCGCATTGATCTGCCGTATTGGAAATCGGCACCGCATGTCGTCGATGATGTGACTTCGCTCGGACAATACCGCTGGGATCCGGTGCCCCATGATGACGCGCCGCTGACATGGCTCACGGGTATGCGCACAATGACAACGGCAGGGGATGTGAACACACAAACCGGCATGGCCAGCCATATCTACCTGGTCACGCAAAGCATGTCAGACAGCTATTTCTATTCAGCCGATAGCGAGCTTTTGGTTGTGCCGCAGGAAGGTCAATTGCGGTTCTGCACAGAGCTTGGCGTGATCGATATCGGCCCGCAGGAAATTGCAATGCTTCCACGCGGGCTTGTCTACCGGGTGGAGGTTCTGGAAGGGCCATGCCGCGGGTTCGTCTGCGAAAACTACGGGCAGAAATTCGATCTGCCGGGGCGGGGGCCAATTGGGGCAAACTGCATGGCCAATCGGCGCGATTTCAAAACTCCGGTTGCGGCCTTTGAAGACCGGGACGCGCCATCAACCGTGACTGTGAAGTGGTGTGGGCAGTTTCACCAGACAACCATTGATCATTCCCCTCTGGATGTCGTGGCATGGCATGGCAATTATGCACCGTGGAAATATGACTTGCGCACCTACTGCCCTGTGGGGGCGATCCTGTTTGATCATCCTGACCCGTCGATTTTTACGTTATTGACGGCTCCATCTGGTGTGGAGGGCACGGCGAATATCGATTTCGTCCTTTTCCGCGACCGCTGGATGGTGGCCGAAGATACATTCCGTCCGCCTTGGTATCATAAGAATGTCATGTCCGAGTTGATGGGAAATATCTACGGGGTCTATGATGCAAAACCGAAAGGCTTCGTGCCCGGTGGTATGTCGCTGCACAATATGATGTTGCCCCATGGCCCGGACAAAAATGCCTTCGACGGGGCGTCCAATGCCAAACTGGAACCGGAGTACCTAGCCAACACGATGAGCTTCATGTTTGAGACCCGGTTCCCGCAGCATCTGACAGAATTTGCAGCGAAAGAAGCGCCGCTGCAGGATGATTATATCGACTGCTGGACGTCGCTAGAGAAGAAGTTTGACGGTACGCCGGGTAAAAAGTGATGGGCATGCTGTCTGTGGAATAGCTTGCAAACAGGGGGCTGTCACCCTAGCCTGATGCCATCAGAAATGGAGATTTTATGACCCGTTAAAGTGGGGTGCAGCAACGCACCCCGATGCATATTCCGAACGTCCAAACGCTCTGGAGAAGATATCTCTGGGCGGTGTTCGCATATGTGAAAATCTTTAATGATATCTCTGCCGAAGCACCCCTTCGGCACCACATGAAAGCTTCATAAAATGACACGGGACTATTCCCAATTTCTTCCTTCTGCCGAGAAAAAGAGCCCTGAAAAATCCATTATTTCCCCATTGAATGCAATGGGTTGGCAAAGTTTCTTCGCACAACAAACCGATATAGATGCGTTGCAGTCCACACCGCCGGTGCGGGTGGTGGAGGTTCATCGCAACGGACTGCATGTGCTTGGTGATGGCATCGACACCGTCGTTCCACCGGGGCCAGATGCGACGGTGGGCGACTGGATGCTTCTGGATACGGAACAACCGACCCAAAGCCGGGTGCTGGAGCGAAAAAGCCTGATCAAACGCCGTGCACCGGGGCATGATCGGCGCGTGCAATTGATCGCTGCCAATATCGACACCGCGTTTATCGTCACGTCCTGCAATCAGGACTTCAACGTCGCCCGGTTGGAGCGCTATATCGCGCTGGCGTTTGAAGCAGATGCCGACCCGGTAATTCTTCTGACAAAACTTGATCTGTGTGCAGAGCCAGGTGGCTATATTGAACAGGCGAAGGCGATCTCCGATCTGGTGCCTGTTGTGGCACTGGATGCGCGTGGCGAGGATCCAAAGACGATGCTGTCAGACTGGTGCAAACCCGGAAAGACAGTCGCCTTCCTGGGCTCGTCCGGTGTCGGAAAATCGACTTTGACCAATGCTTTATCGGACGATCTTGAGATCGAAACCCAGGCCATTCGTGAGGATGATGCCCGTGGGCGGCACACGACCACAAGGCGGCAATTGCACTTTGTCCCAGGCGGCTGCGCCGTTCTGGACACGCCGGGAATGCGGGAGCTGCAATTGACCGATGCGGCGTCCGGTGTGGGCGACGTATTTGCCGATCTTGAAACGCTGTCGGCCGGGTGCAAATTTCGCGATTGCCAACATCTGAGCGAGCCGGGCTGCGCCGTCACAGCGGCACTTGCGGCGGGGGATATTGATCAGGCACGGTTTGAGCGGTGGCAAAAATTGATTGCCGAAGACAAGTTCAATTCCGCCACATTGGCGGAGCGGAAATCCAAGGATAAATCACTTGGCAAGATCATTCGTCAGATCAACAAAATCAAGAAGAAATAGGCAACCTGCTGTGGCCTTTGCTCAACAAATGCGAAGGGCGCAGCCTCCAGACGGTGACAAACGATGGAATGTGGCCTGATTTGCTTTAAGTTACACAGAAGCGAACAGAATTGAGGGCAGGTAAATGAGCGGACTTTTGGCGTTGCTGGACGATGTGGCCGCGATTGCAAAGCTGGCGGCGACGCAGCTGGATGATATTGCGGCCTATGCGGGCAAAGCCGGGACGAAAGCGGCGGGCGTCGTTATTGATGATGCCGCCGTCACGCCAAAATACGTGACCGGATTGCCTGCCGCCCGCGAATTGCCGATTGTCTGGAAGATCGCGCGGGCCTCTATCTTCAACAAGCTGGTTATCTTGCTGCCTGCGGCTTTGCTTTTGAACGCGTTCTTTCCGTGGATGTTGACGCCGCTTTTGATGCTTGGTGGGTGTTATTTGTGTTTCGAGGGGGCAGAGAAGGTCTGGCACCTGTTTGTGCCTCACAAGGAACACCACGAAAAACCTGCTGAAACCCTGGACGCGGCTCATCTGGAAGAAACCCGTGTCGCCGGTGCAATCAAAACAGATTTCATTTTGTCGGCAGAGATCATGACAATTTCGTTGTCGACCATCGACAATGACAGTGTGTGGATTCAAGGCGCGGCCTTGGCCATCGTGGCGATTGGGATCACCGCGCTTGTTTACGGGGCAGTTGCGCTTTTGGTGAAGGCCGATGATGCAGGTCTGAAATTGACCCAGATTGGTCGTTGGGCTGGTACACGCGCGCTTGGCCGCGGGATCGTGCGATCCATGCCGGCGGTGATGGCGATTATTGCAACGGTCGGGACGGCAGCAATGTTATGGGTTGGCGGGTCGATCATTGTGCATGGGATCAAAGACCTGGGCTGGCCGTTCCTTTATGATGAGATTCACCACTTCGCAGAAATAGTCGCGCATTCAGCAGGCAGTGCGGAAGGCTTCGTGAAGTGGCTTGTAACGGCGACAGGTGACGGCATTATCGGACTGGCACTTGGCTTCGTGTTGATCCCGATTGTGACCAAAATCCTCAAGCCGATCTTCGTCATGTTTACCAAGTCAGACGCAAAAGCTGGCGGGCATTGATCAAGGCGTCCGGCTAGGCAAACGCGATTTGGGCTTTCACTGCTTTCGTGCGGTCTGACGCCAATTCGAACGCTTCGACCGCGTCTTTCATCGGCAGGGTATGGGTGATCAGCGGTTTGACGTCGATCAGGCCTTTCTGCATCAGCTCCACCCCGGTGAAGAATTCTGCGTGAAAGCGGAAGGAGCCTTTCAACTGCAACTCTTTCGCGGTCATGGCTTGCACCGGCAACATCATATCGCCGCCCAGTCCCAGCTGCACAATGGTCGCACCGGGACGCAATGCGGGGATCGTGCTGGCCAACGCTGTGGCGACGCCAGAGCATTCAAACAACACGTCAAAATGCCCTTTGTCGCTGGCGAACTTGTCCAGCGCACCTTGGTCTTCGGCGACATTAATTGTGGCATCCGCGCCGATCTTGCGCGCCATATCAAGGGTGAAAGGGGTGATGTCAGTTGCGATGATCTCGGCGGCTCCGGCCCGGCGGGCGACCAGAATACACAACATGCCGATTGGGCCGCAGCCGGTGACCAGAACCCGCTTTCCGACCATATCACCTGCTTGTTTTGCGGCGTGCAGGCAGACGGCGAGTGGTTCACCCACAGCCGCTTCGCCAGCGCTCAGGCCATCAGCGACGGCGCATTGCGTCGCATCGGCTACAAGCGCTTCGCGGAACGCGCCCTGAATATGTGGGAACGGCATGGCAGAGCCGTAAAAGCGCATATTCAGGCAATGGTTATGCGCACCGATATGGCAATATTTGCAGTCATGGCAGGGACGGGACGGCGACACCGCCACAAGCTGACCCACGGATAATCCCGTAACGCCGTCGCCCAAAGCGGTGATGTGACCCGCCACTTCATGACCCAAGATCATTGGCTCCTTCAAGCGCACCGTGCCAAACCCGCCGTGGTTGTAGTAGTGCAGGTCCGAACCGCAGATGCCGCCTGCAGCCATGCGGATCGACACTTGTCCGGGGCCGGGATCTTCTGAGGCGACGTCTTCAAGTCTCAGGTCTTTGGCCGCGTGGGCAACGATCGCTTTCATCTGTGTCCTCGGTATATTCTGGGGCGGATTGGTCGTGGTGACGGATGCACCGGTTGACGTGTTGGTTGACGGTAAGTTACCGGTAACATAAATCTGTTGCAACTCAGCGTCGAGCAGAAATTCCAGGGAGACTTCATGACCAATTCAGCCGCTTTATTCGACCTCACGGGGACACGCGCCCTGATCACCGGATCCTCGCAAGGGATTGGCTTCGCCTTGGCGAAAGGGCTGGTGGGTGCGGGGGCCGAGATCGTGCTCAACGGTCGCAATACCGAGAAACTGGACGCGGCTGCCGAAAAGCTTCGTGAAGGAGGTGCAACGGTCCACAGCCTCGCTTTCGATGCCACAGATCACGCGAAAGTTCGCGCGGCCGTTGATGGTTTTGAGGCGGACACCGGGCCGATAGATATTCTGGTCAACAATGCCGGGATGCAGCACCGGACACCGTTGGAGGATTTTCCTGCGGATGCGTTTGAAAAGCTGCTGCATACCAATATCACCAGCGTATTTAACGTGGGCCAAGCCGTGGCGCGGCATATGATCGGGCGTGGCAAAGGCAAGATCATAAACATTGCGTCTGTGCAGACGGCCTTGGCCCGTCCGGGGATCGCGCCATACACCGCCACAAAAGGGGCCGTTGGCAACCTGACCAAAGGCATGGCCACGGATTGGGCGCAGCACGGGTTGCAATGCAACGCAATCGCGCCGGGCTATTTCGACACGCCGTTGAATGCTGCGTTGGTTGCTGATCCGGAATTCACGACTTGGTTGGAAAAGCGGACGCCTGCTGGCCGCTGGGGCAATGTTGAAGAACTTGTCGGGGCCTGTATCTTCCTTGGATCAGCTGCATCAAGCTTTGTGAACGGCCACACACTTTATGTGGATGGTGGGATCACCAGCTCTCTCTAACTATTTGCTGAAAAAGCAATTTAGCGTATATCTTTAGGGATAGCTCACGTGCCAGCGGTGCGTGGTTTGATGGTGTGTGTCAGTTCGCGAGAGGGGAACATGGCAGGTAGGGATGCGCATTTCGATGCGCGGGAGAAAGTCTCGCTCTGTCGCTTTGAGATTTTTGTCTCAAAGGGGTTTTCCAGCTTTGAGGTCAGTTCCATCGTGCACACGCTCACCCTTGCCAACAAGGTGTGCGGTAGCGAGGTCTACACGTGGCGGATCGTGTCGGACGATCCCGGTTATGTCGCAAGCACGGATGAAATTATCCTGCGCGCTGAACCTTGCGTGCATGATCACGGGGTTCACGACGTTTTATGTGTTGTCGGTGGGGACAATGCCGCTGGCAAAACCTGGATGCAACGGACCCGGATGATGCAACGTATGGGCCGCGTCGCGGTGCTGTTGTCTGATGCAGCAACGGCCTACATCAGGTCGACGCGAAACCCGCCGGGGCAGGTGACGACCCATTGGCGTGATGCGGCCATCCTTGATGAGACGGGGTCGTTCCCGAACCTGACCGTAAATCTGTCGGAAAATTCCGCCGGGATCATCACGGCGGCGGGACATGGCGCCACGGCCGAGCTGATCATCGGCCTGATCTCAAAAGACCTGACAGCGCAACAAATCGCCGAATTGGGAAGCCTTTTACTGTTGCCCACGATCCGCAAAAGCAATGCGGAACAACCCAGATCACTGTCAGACAATGAAGCGCTGTTCGATTGCCGCGTGACGGAGGCGATCCGATTGATGGAGGGCCAAATCTCGGAGCCTTACTCGATCGGGGAACTCACAGATCTTTTGGGCGTATCCCCACGGCATCTGGAACGGATCTTCCGCAATGCGTTCGATGAAACACCGGGCAAGTTTTACAAGCGGTTGCGTACGAAACGCGCGCGGGTGATGATCGAAGAAACCATTTTGCCATTGCTGGATATCGCTGTGGCGACCGGGTTCGGATCAACAGGAACCTTGGCTTTGGCAGTGCGTGATGAATACGGGGCGACACCAACACAGATGCGCGCGCGCAGTCAGGTCAAACTGCTTAGCTACGACACAGCGCGGCCAAACAGACACCCCAACTGAACAGGCTCTAAGCGACCGATTTCATCGCCGCGATGATTGCGTGATGCAACGACCCGGCAGACGACCGTGGCCCAAGGATACGCACCCAATCAGACGGGTCACGGCGGATCACGAAACAGCCAAGATGGTGAATGGAGGTCCGTGTCGCGTCACCGGTTTTCATCGATTGGATGTTCAGCGGCCCAAGCAATGCCATTGCGTCTTCCATTGCGGCCCCGCGCAAATCGAAACACACCCAGGCATCTGATTGTTCTGTCACCGATGCGGCTGCGCCAAGCAATTTGGAAAGCTGATCAGCGAGGTCTTCATGCGTGTCATAGGGTGCCCCGACCATCCATTGATCGGGTCCGGTCCAAAATGCGGCTTCCGGGTCGCGCAAGCAGGCTTTGCCGGGGCCGGGGGCTGGTTTGCCCAGCAGTTGTTTTAGCGCCGCTTTGCATTTGCGTTCCTGGCCTTTGCGGGCCGCAACGCTGGCCAAAGCCAGCTCGGGATTTTCGGTCAGTGTCAGCGTGCCAATCGTGTCGTTGGCAGGCGCGTCACCAGCGAGCGCATTCAAGGGTGTCAGATCATGCACGGAGACGCTCCCCCTCTGGGTCAACAAAATGGGCAGAGACGATCTCAACCTCGACGGTCAGATTGGTCACCGGGGACACAAGGCGCATCTTTTCGCCCTTGCGGTTGCCGCCATCTTTCAAAAAGCCCAGCCCGATGGACCGCTCCAAAATCGGAGAATACGCGGCAGACGTGACATAGCCCTGATCATGGGCTGCATCGACGGGGCCATCTGCATTCATCAGATGCCCACCTGCGGTGATCTTTTGGGTCGGGTCCAATGGCTGGATGCCCACTTGCATCAACGCATCCGCTTCGTTCAAACCTTCGCGTTCTGACAGAACCGAGCCGATGCTGTCCTTGGCTTTGCTGACCATGCGGCCCATGCCAAGGTTCAGCGCTGTTGTGGTTCCGTTCAACTCGTTACCCGCGGCATGGCCTTTTTCGATCCGCATGACACCAAGCGCCTCGGTGCCATATGCGGTCACGTCGAATTCCGCGCCGGCGTCCATGATCTTGCGGATCAGTGCATCGCCGTAGCGGGTCGGCAGGGCGATTTCATAGGCAAGTTCGCCGCTGAATGAGATGCGGAAAAGCCGAGCGCGAAGCCCGCCACACACGGTGATATTGCCGCAGGCCATGAACGGAAAGCCGTCGTTTGAGATGTCAAACTCGGGATCGACGATCTTTTGCAGAAGTTTGCGCGAATTCGGTCCCGCGACTGCGTATTGCGCCCAGGCTTCAGTGGTGGAAATCAGTTGAACATCCAGATCCGGGAACAAGCATTGGCGGACAAATTCCATGTGCTGGTAGACTTTGACCGCATTGGCTGTGGTGGTGGTGACGACGAAGTGATCCTCAGCCATGCGGGCGGCGGTGCCGTCATCCATCGCAATCCCGTCTTCGCGCAGCATCAGCCCGTAGCGGGTCTTGCCGACGGCAAGTTTTGCAAAGCCGTTGCAGTAAATCTTGTTCAGGAATGTTGCCGCGTCTGCGCCTTGCACATCCACCTTGCCCAGCGTTGTCACATCACACACACCGACGGAGTTTCGGGTCGCCAAGACCTCGCGGTCGACGGATTGCCGCCAATGGGTTTCGCCGGGTTGCGGGAACCACTGCGCGCGCATCCAATTGCCGACCTCGACAAAAACAGCGCCTTGTTCGCTGGCCCATTTGTGCGATGGGGTCAGGCGGGTCGGGTGAAATTCCTTGCCGCGCATCCGGCCTGCAAGCACACCGATTGCCGTGGGTGTGTAGGGCGGACGGAAAATCGTCGTGCCAACCTCCGGAATGGATTTTCCGGCAAGCTCTGCCATGATCGCAAGTCCGCCCATGTTGGAGGTTTTGCCCTGATCCGTGGCCATGCCCAGCGTGGTGTAGCGTTTGAGATGCTCGACAGACCGGAAACCTTCCTGATGGCTGAGCTTGACGTCCTTGACGGTGACATCGTTTTGCTGGTCCAGCCAGGCGCGGCTGGCCCCGTCCACGTACCAAAACGGTGTGATATTCAAAGGCGCGTCTTCGGCCTCCGGCAATTTGCGCCGGCTGGTTTTCAGGTCCAACGCGCGCAGAGCGGCATTCGCGGCTTTTTGGCCTGTTTCAAACGCGCCATGCGTTGACAGCGTGCCATTGGCAGCTCCTGCCACGGACATGCCGGGGGGCAGGGTACCACCGGGCACAAAGGCGGCAAGGTCTTCATTCCATGTCGGGCGACCGCGTTGATGGCAGGTCAGGTGAACATTGGGGTTCCACCCGCCGGACACACCCAAAGCACCACATTCCAGCGTACGGCTGCTGCCATCGGCGAGCTTCAATTCGGCAAATGTCAGGCCAAGACGGCCCTTGGAGTTAATGACCTGCGCGCCTGAGATCACCTCATAGTCAAGATTGACGGGCTGATTTGGACGGGTGTCGACGACAGCAGCGATCTCAACCCCTTGCGCATGCATGTCTGCAGCGGTCCGGTGGCCGTCATCATTGTTGGTAAAGATCGCGATACGCTGCGCGGGTGTCGCGGCCCAGCGGTTGGCGTAGGCACGCATCGCACCTGCCAGCATGATCCCCGGACGGTCGTTGTTTTCAAAGGCAATAGACCGCTCAGTAGCGCCAGCACACAGGATCGACTGCTTTGTGTAGATCCGCCACAGAACCTGGCGCGGTTTGTCGGGGGCAGGGGTTTTCAGGTGATCGCTGACCCGCTCCACCGCGCCATAGATCCCGTGATCGAAGGCACCGATGACTGTGGTTCGTTTCATCAGGCGCACATTCGGCAGGGACCGCAACTCATCCAGCGTTTCCGCGATCCAATCTTGCGCAGGGCCATCGTTAACGGCGAAGGTTTCCGCGTTGAGGCGACCGCCAAAGCGGAAATCCTCATCTGCAAGGATCACCCGCGCGCCTGCGCGTCCGGCAGTCAGGGCGGCAATCAGGCCGGAGGGTCCAGCGCCGATGATCAACAGATCGCAATGCAGGAACCCTTTGTCATAGACGTCTGGGTCGGCTTTCATCGACAGGCTGCCAAGACCTGCGGCTTTGCGAATAATTGGCTCGTAGATTTTTTCCCAGAAGGATGCAGGCCACATGAAGGTTTTGTAGTAAAAACCCGCGGTCAGGAAATTTGAGAACCGATCATTGATCGCCATCGCGTCGAAGGCGAGGCTGGGAAAGCGGTTTTGAGAATTGGCGAACAGCCCGTCATAAAGTTCGGCGGTAGTGGCGCGGGTGTTGGGTTCCTGCCGGTTGCCGCCGCGCAGCTCCACCATTGCGTTGGGTTCTTCGGAACCTGACGTCAGCGGGCCGCGTGGGCGGTGGTATTTGAACGAACGGCCCATCAACCGCACGTTGTTGGCCAAAAGCGCGGAGGCCAACGTATCGCCGGGATGGCCGAAATAGTCCTTGCCATCGAAGATGAATTTGAACTTCTCGGACCTGTCGATCAGCCCGCCTTGCAACCGGTTTTTCTGGGTTGGTTGGGTCATACGGAGCGCCCCTGTTTGCGCGCAACATCGCGGGCAAATTCTACCGCTGTTATTTCGTGGGTGGTGGTGTCGCGGGTGACAACCAGCCAGGAACGGTCGCCGCCTTCGTGAAACCACAACTCCCGGATCGGGCCCGCAGGATTGTCGCGCAAGTAAGCGTAGTCGTGAAAGTCCTGGGCTTTGGTCTCCGCGGTCGGATCGGGTCGATTGATCAGGGACGCGTCACCAAGGTAGACGAATTCAGCGCTGTCGCGGGGTCCAAGCGTGGGGTGGTGAATGATCATGAGGCCGGACCTTTTGAAGTCGTCAGGAAAGGGGTGTTTTTGCCAAATAGAACCATGTTCAGTGCAGATTGGGCTGATTGCCCATCCCTTTCTCGTCGATCATGCGGCCCTTTTCGAACCGATCAAACCGGTAGGCCGTTGCGGTTGGGTGCGGTTCGTCCTTGGCCAGCAAATGCGCGTAGGTGTAGCCAGAGGCGGGGGTCGCCTTGAAACCGCCGTAACACCAGCCGCCGTTGAAATAGAGACCGTCAATATGGGTCCGGTCGATGATCGGCGAGCCATCCATCGACATGTCCATGATCCCGCCCCACATCCGCAACAGCCGCGCACGCCCGATCATTGGCATGATCGCCATGCCGCCCTCGCAGACATCTTCAACCACCGGAAGATTGCCGCGCTGGGCGTAGGAATTATAGCCGTCCAGATCGCCGCCGAAAACCAGCCCGCCTTTGTCGGATTGGCTGACATAGAAATGGCCCGCACCAAAGGTGATAACCCCGGGCAAAACAGGTTTGAGACCTTCGGACACGAAAGCTTGCAGCACATGGCTTTCAATCGGCAGGCGCATTCCGGCTTTGGCCATCAAGCGGCCGGACGATCCGGCGACACAGGCCGCGACCTTGCCTGCGCCGATAAACCCTTTTGAGGTTTCAACGCCCAGGCATGTGCCGTTTTCGATGCGAAAGCCGGTCACCTCGCAATTTTGGATAATATCGACGCCGTTGCTGTCGGCCCCGCGGGCATAGCCCCAGGCCACGGCATCATGGCGCACGGTTCCGCCGCGCCGCTGGGCCAGGCCGCCTTTGATCGGGAAGCGCGCATCGTTGAAATTCAGAAACGGGTACTCTGCGCGGATCTGGTCTTCGTCGAGAAGTTCTGCATCCGCGCCGTTGAGGATCATCGCATTGCCACGGCGGATGAAGGCATCTCGCTGCGCGTCGGAATGGATCAGGTTCATGATGCCGCGCTGACTGATCATTGCGTTGTAGTTGAAATCCTGCTCAAGCCCTTCCCAAAGCTTCAGCGAAAATTCGTAGAAAGGTTCATTGCCATCCAGCAGGTAGTTGGAGCGGATGATCGTGGTGTTGCGCCCGACATTACCACCGCCAATCCACCCTTTTTCGATCACCGCAACGCTGCGTTCGCCGTAGATTTTGGACAGGTAATAGGCGGTTGCAAGGCCGTGGCCGCCGCCGCCGATGATGACAAAATCGTAGGATGGTTTTGGTTCCGGGTCGCGCCATGCAGGCGTCCAACCTTTGTGGCCGGTAAGTGCCTCTTTGATGACCTTCAATCCAGAATAACGCATCTGTCTTGCTCCCTTTGGGAGGAAACTAGCAGGATGTTGTTTGATGGCCAGTCGGGAAACGGACATCAGAGGTTCCGATTCCGACCCAAAGGGTCATTTTGTCTGCATTTTTGACCGCCTAGTAGGCCCGATCCAGAAGCAGGCAGGTTTCGCTGTTGGACACGCCTGCGACCTCGCGGACGCGGCGCAGCGCGCGGTCAAATTCCGCAAGCGAGGTTGTCTCCAGTCGGGCGACCAGGTCCCAGGCACCATTGGTGCTGTGCAGGCTGGAAATCTCCGGCATTTTGCGCAGCTGGGAAATGACGCTGCGGGTCAGGCTGCCTTGGACTTCCACCAGCATGATCGCGTGGATCAGATCATCAGATCCGGGATCCTCCAGATCGATGGTGAAGCGCTTGATCGTGCCGGTTTCGCTTAGGCGTTCAAGGCGCTTTTTTACAGTGATCCTGGCCAGCCCAAGTTCTGCCGCGAGGGTGGTGACGGAGGCGCGTGAATTCATTTTCAGAGCGCCAATTAATGCTCTGTCTGTGTCATCTAGCATCAAATATGATCCTGTAGTTTTCATTTTGATAAGCTAAAAGTGATAATTGATCAATTTGATCTCTCAAATTGTACTGTATTTCTTGCAAGATTGCCGCAAATCAGAGATTTCAGGAGGCAAGACATGCAACCCCTTTCATGCAGTTTAATTGGTGCGCCGGTGCAATCAGGTGCGGGTGTGCGCGGATGTTTGATGGGGCCGGATGCCTACCGGACAGCGGGCTTGCGGGAAACGCTGGTTGATCTGGGCCATAGCGTCGAAGATCGCGGCGATGTGGCCGCACGCGATATCGCGCCTTTGAACCATTCCAATGTGGCGATCCACAATCTGGCGGAAACAGCCGGGTGGGCTGAAGCGCTGCAGGAGGCCGCGTTTGAAGCCGCACGCTCAACAGATTTGCCGATCTTTCTTGGCGGTGACCATTCGCTGTCCATTGGGACGGTTGCAGGGATTGCGAAACATTCAGCGCAGCAGGACCGCCCGCAGTTTTTGCTTTGGCTTGATGCGCATCCTGACCTGCACACCTTGGCGTCAACCGACAGCGGTAATTTGCATGGCACGCCCGTGGCCTACTTGATGGGGCAGGAGGGCTTTGAGGGCTATTACCCCAAGATGGACGCTCCGATCCCGGCAGAAAACATCTTCATGATGGGTCTTCGATCGGTCGATAGTTTTGAGCATGAACTGATCACTCAAACCCCGGTCGCGGTACACGACATGCGTGCTATGGACGAGGAGGGGGTCAAAGCCCCGCTGGTGAATTTCCTAAACAAGGTGAAGGCCGCAGGTGGTGCGCTGCATGTCAGCCTTGATGTCGATTTTCTGGATCCGGCGATTGCCCCTGCGGTGGGCACAACGGTTCCGGGTGGTGCCACGTTCCGCGAGGCACATCTGATTATGGAACTGCTGTGCGACAGCGGGCTTGTCACATCACTTGATCTGGTGGAGCTGAACCCGTTTTTGGATGTCCGGGGCCGGACAGCTTCACTGATGGTTGATCTGTGTGCCAGCCTATTGGGGCGAAAAGTGCTCGACCGGCCGACGCGGCAATTTGCATAATCCTTCAGAAATTCAAGACCTTGGGTGAACGTTGGGGGAAACAAGTTCACCTTCCACGTCACCCAGACATAGGAGAAATCTCATGACAACATCTGTAAATCTTGCCCCGTCCCGCATGGCGATGGTGCCGTTTGTGTCTGTCGATAACATGATGAAACTGGTCAATGAGATCGGTCCGGCCAAGATGATGGCAGAGATCGCAGGCTACATCGAAGAAGACTTCAAGCGCTGGCAATTGTTTGACAAGACCCCGCGGGTCGCTGCGCATTCGGAGGAGGGGGTGATCGAATTGATGCCCACTTCGGACGGGGAGACCTATGGCTTCAAATATGTGAATGGCCATCCCGCGAACATGGCGCGCGGCTTTCAGACCGTGACGGCGTTTGGCGTGCTGGCCCGGGTCGACAATGGCTATCCGATCCTGTTTTCCGAAATGACTGTTCTGACCGCCCTTCGAACAGCGGCAACCTCGGCGCTGGCGGCGAAATATCTGGCCCCGAAAGGTGCTACGACGATGGCGATGATCGGCAATGGGGCGCAATGCGAATTTCAGGCGCTGGCGTTTCAGGAAATTTTGGGCATCAAAACCGTGCGGCTCTATGATATTGATCCACAAGCGACTGATAAAGCTGCAGAAAACCTTGCAGAAACCGGGTTGGAGATTGTGAAATGCGCCAGCTCGGAAGAGGCCGTGGCTGGTGCGCAAGTCATCACCACCTGTACTGCCGACAAGCAATATGCGACGATCCTGACCGATAATATGGTCGGTGCGGGCGTGCATATCAACGCAATTGGGGGGGATTGTCCGGGCAAGACCGAATTGCACCGCGATATTCTCTTGCGCTCGAATATTTTCGTGGAATTCCCACCGCAAACTCGGATTGAAGGGGAAATTCAGCAGCTGGATCCGGACCATCCGGTGACAGAACTTTGGGAAGTCATGACGGGGGCTGCCAAAGGACGGGTTGCGCCGGAACAGATCACGTTGTTTGATTCCGTTGGCTTCGCGACCGAGGATTTTTCAGCGCTGCGCTATGTCCATGATCAGTTGCAAACCCGTAAGCATTTCGTTGATCTGGACCTTTTGGCCGATCCGGATGATCCGCGTGATCTGTTTGGCATGGTCAGACGTGCAAAAGGCTAGATAAGCAAATCGTATTTGCACGCCCTGAAAAGACGTGAAAAGCTGCGCGAACCTGGGCCGGTTTGCCTAGGCACCGGGAGCACGCGACAGGGGGTAACGCCACCATATGGGCGATATTTATGATGGCCTGCGGTCAGCTTTTTGGCTGATCGCGACGCTGGACAGCGATTTGGTCAACATCACCTTGCGGTCGTTGCAAGTCTCACTCAGCGCGTTGGTCATTGCTTGCGCAATTGCGGTGCCTTTGGGCACGTGGCTGGCCATCCGCAGATTTCGGCACCGCCGCACGGTGATCGCGCTTCTAAATGCGTTGATGGGCCTGCCGCCGGTTGTGGTGGGGCTGATCGTCTACATCCTGTTGTCCCGGTCTGGCCCATTTGGTGTTTTGGGACTGCTATTCACACCGACGGCCATGATCATCGCGCAGGTGATCATTATCACGCCGTTGATCGCCTCCATCACGCATCAGGCGATGCGCGATCTTTGGGCGGAATATCACGACTTGCTAATATCGCTGAACACGACGCGCGGCCAGCGGATCAAAGCTTTGGTCTGGGACGGGCGTCGCACGCTTCTGACCGCCGCCTTGGCCGGGTTTGGACGGGCTATCGGGGAGGTCGGGGCGATAATGATCGTGGGTGGCAATATTGATCAGGTGACCCGCGTTCTGACCACCGCGATTGCACTGGAAACCGGGAAAGGGGATTTTGGTCTGGCACTTGGTCTGGGCTTTGTTCTGATCGCCTTGGCCGTGGTGATCAATCTGGCGATCCATATGCTGTCCCGCACAGAACGGGAGGGGCGGTGGTGACGAAGTCCTTGCTTCCCGCAAACTTGTCAAACGCCGAAGTCCGGCGTCGCGGCAAGACCATTCTGGGTCCCGTTTCGCTTCAGCTTGGCGAAACTGGTGTGACGATGATCCTGGGCCCCAATGGGTCTGGCAAGACAACACTATTGCGGGTTCTTCATGGGGTCGAGCGGCTAAGTGCGGGCCAGATGAAGTGGGCCGGTGATTTGAACGACGCGCAATCGCGGCAGGCCTACGTCTTTCAGACACCCGTCATGATGCGCCGAAGTGTTGCCGAAAACCTCGCCTATCCCTTGCAACTGATCGGCCGAACCAAGGCGGAGATTTCGGATCGCGTGAAGACATGGGCCGCCCGAATTGATCTTGGCGACTCGCTTGATCAAAATGCGACCAGACTGTCAGGCGGCGAAAAACAGAAACTGGCGCTTGCCAGGGCATTGATCCGAGATCCGGAAGTTCTGTTTCTGGACGAGCCTTGCGCCAATCTGGATGGCAGATCCACCCGCGAGATTGAGGCGATCTTGAAAGACGCTTTGGCAGCGGGCACCCGGATTATCATGGCAACGCATGATTTGGGGCAGGTCCGGCGGTTGGCTGATGATGTCGTCTTCCTGCACAAGAGCACGGTATTGGAAACCGGCCCAGCAGAGGCGTTCTTGCAAAGTCCGCAATCCGATCAGGCACAGGCTTATTTAAGTGGAGATATCGTCGAATGATCAAGGTGTTGGCAGCTCTTTTCGTGTTTGTCCTAGGCACCGCAGCGCAGGCAGAGGTTTTGCGGTTGGCGGTCACGACCTCGTTCAATAATTCGGGCTTGTCCGACGTGTTGCTACCAGCGATCAAGGAAGACACGGGGCTGGATGTACAATTGCTGATTGTCGGGACAGGACAAGCCTTGCGACTGGGGGAGGCGGGGGATGTGGATGCGATCCTCGTGCATTCCAAATCCTCAGAAGAGGCGTTTGTGGCTGACGGCCACGGAACCCATAGACGGGAAATCATGTATAATGATTTTGTCCTGATCGGGCCGTCTGATGATCCGGCGGGGCTGCGTGATTTGGACACTGCCGCCGCTGCTTTCGGGGCGCTTGCGTCTCAGAAACCGCGCTTTGTCAGCCGAGGCGATGACAGCGGAACCCACAAGAAAGAGCGGGCGCTTTGGGCTGATGCTGGCGTTGATGCAGATGCATTTGGCGACTGGTACCGCGCGGTTGGGGCCGGCATGGGCGCAAGCCTGAATACTGCCACGGCCATGGGTGCCTATATCCTGTCAGACCGGGCAAGCTGGTTGAATTTTGGCAACAAGGATGGGATGGCAATCTTGTTTGCCGGTGATCCGATTTTGTTTAACCAATACAGCTTCTTGCCGGTCAATCCTGCGCGCCATTCGCATGTCAGAAATGACCTTGCCCAAACCTTGGAGGCTTGGCTGACCGGCCCACGGGCACAAGCGTTGATCGATGGCTACACGATCGACGGGGAAACCCTGTTCACCTTCAATGCGAATACGAACTAGCGCCTAGGCGTTGCCGCCATCGATCAGCTTTTTGGCCAGCGCACGGAACGCGCCCGCTTGCGGGGAGTTTGGCTTGGACACAACAATAGGTGCGCCGCTGTCGGATGCCGACCGGATATCCAGATGCAGTGGAATTTCGGCCAGAAGCGGCACGCCCAGTTTTTCCGCTTCTTTCGCAACACCGCCATGCCCGAAGATATGTTCCTCATGGCCGCAATTGGAGCAGATATGCGTGCTCATATTCTCAATCATGCCCAGAATTGGCGTGCCAAGCTGGTTGAACATGTCGATGCCTTTGCGCGCATCCAGAAGCGCCACATCCTGCGGGGTGGAGACGACCACGGCACCCGTCACTTCGGTCTTTTGGGCCAGCGTCATCTGCACATCACCCGTGCCGGGCGGCAGATCGACGATCAGCACGTCAAGCTCACCCCATTGTACTTGCATCAGCATTTGCTGAAGTGCGCCCATTAGCATGGGCCCGCGCCAGACAACGGCTTGATCTTCGTTCACCATCAGACCCATGGACATCATCGTAACGCCATGATTGCGCAGCGGAATAATGATCTTTCCATCCGGCGAAGCAGGGCGACCGGACACACCCAACATACGTGGTTGCGATGGCCCGTAGACGTCTGCGTCCAGAAGACCGACCTTGCGGCCTTCCGCGGCCAGCGCACAGGCAAGATTGGCTGAAACCGTCGATTTCCCGACACCGCCCTTGCCCGAGGCAACCGCCAGAATACGCGCCACGCCAGGAACTTTTTCGGGGCCTTTCGGGGCAGGCTTGCGCGCGCCTTTCAGATCAGGGGGTGGGGCTTTTGTCGAATGCGCGGTCAGCAACGCCGATACGCTGGAAACACCATCAAGCGCCGCAACCGTTTTTTCCGCAACTGCCCGCAAAGCTTCGTAGTTTTGCGCCTGTTCCGGGGCCACTTCGATAACGAAGCGCACGGCGTCGCCCTCAACTGTCAGGGCGCGCACCAGCCCGCCAGTGACGATGTCTTTTTCAGAGATCGGATCAACAATGGTTTTCAGCGCTGTTTGGACGTCTTCGCGAGTTACTGCCACGGGATTTCTGCCTTTTGAATAGAGAACGCGTGCGGCCTGCTTATCCAAACTCGACGGCGGCAGGAAGGGGGCGCACGCAATCGCGGGCATTCGTCGCAGGATTTTGTCTAGGCTGGCGGGTCTACGGCGCGACCCAAGTGCCCTTGAAGCCGTCCGCGCGTGAAAACGCCGCGCGCCGATGCAGGTCGGGACCCAAATAGACGGTATCAATAGATTGGATGGAACAGCTGAGGGTCGCAAAGCGCGATTTGTCTGCGCCGGCAATGTAGTCCTGCGCCGATTTCATCGGTGTTCCCGGTGTCGGCAATCCGCCGTAGTTTTGCATCGCAGGTTCGGGAAATTGCGCCCAGACCTCAGGTGGGCCTTCGGCAATTTCCACATCGACGCTTAGGCGGATTTGAAACAGGGCCTCCCGGTCCCAAGCCAACACAGCCGCTTTCGGTGTCTTTTCCAATTCGGCGATTTTGGTGGTCGCCGCGTCAGTGTAGATTTCAACGACAGCAAGATCCCGATTTGCGCCCCGCAAAACCAGCGTGCGGGCCTGCGGATAGCCATCCAAGCCCATTGTGGCAAACGAGACGTAGCGCGCAGGAGCGGTGGCGTTTTCGACACCTTTTTCCAGAATTTTCCAGGTTTGATCCAGCGTGCCTCTCAGGGTGTGAAATGCGTCGTCAGTCATACCCTGTCATCTCCAGATATCCGCGTCCTTTGTGGCTTCCGCTGATCATAACCGGGCCTTCCCAATATGGAAATGCGGTGTCCATCCATGCGTTCGGGTTTAGCGCTTTGACAGCAACATCAAGTTCACGATCGGGCAGGGTCAGTCGCCATTCAACCGGAACATCCTTGTCTTTCACGCGTGCAGTGCCTTGCGGGACCGCTTTGAAAACCCCGTCGCCAAAAGGGGATGGGGTGCCATCCGGGGCGATCCAGGTGCCAGATGTGTAATAGGCGCCATCGGTCTGGCGCAGCCGGAACCCCATCATCTTTTCACCCGTCTCAAAACTGAGGGAGAACCAATCCCAACCAGTCTGATTGTCCGACAAGGGCTGGGACGACCATTCGCGGTCCAACCATGCGGACCCTGTGACCTTGACCGGTCCTTCCGGTAGAAAAAGCGTGCCTTCGACACGGTAAAACGGTTGGGAATAGTAATAGCTGGCTTGCCCGGATGCCGATTTCACCGAATAGCCTTCATCACCCTGAAAAACCAAAGGTCCGTCGGCCGTCATGGACAATTCATAGGCAAAATCGGTGCCTTGCGCAGACATGTTTACAGACCCGATCTCAGGCCCTGCGAGTTGCCATTCGTCGATCCAAGCCGCGAAGGGTGTGGCGGTGACGCCCGCTTGACCAACGCCGCCGCGCGCAAATCTTTCCGCCACGAAATGGCGCGTCGGGGTCGTCAAGGCCGCATGGCCCATCCAGATTTGTGGATCCTGCCAGCCGTCTTTGGTTTGGGGCTCCAATGCGGATCGAAACAGTGTCCATTGCACGCCGTAGTCCTTCCCATCCTCGCCTTTCAAATTTGCCGTCACGTACCACCACTCGATGCGGTAGTCGGGATGTGCCCCGTGATCTTCCGGAAAGGTCAATTCGGTCCCGCGCGTGGGCGTGCTGAACCCGTCAGCATCCGTTCCCAATCCTGCAAATCCTTGCGCAAACAATGGCCCGGCAAGGACACATAGAACCGCTATCAAGAAGTGCTTAACGTTCATTGACGAATACCTTCAGCAGATGCGCCGGTGGGGTTCTGTAAAGCCGCCAAGCAGGCCACAAGCTGGCTAGAACGGCAGCGCCAAGGGCAGCGACAGCCAGAATTAGCCATGCGGTCGGGAACAAGTACATCGGCAACCGCCAGCCGAACGCCTCCACATTGATGACGTTGAGCAAGACCCAAGCAAGCGCAAGCCCCAGAGGCACGGCGGCGATCAAGGTCATCGCGGCCAAAAGAACCGCGCGCAACAACTCCAACCGCGCCAATGTCGCATGGGTCATGCCCAAGGCCCAGACCGGGGCCAGTTGCGGCAAGCGCATGGCGGACAGGGTCAACAGGCTGGTCAGGATTGCAAAGCCTGCAACGCTGAGGGTCAGGATGTTCAATGCGGCCGAAACGGTGAAAGTGCGCTCGAATACCTCCAGAGAAAATGCTTTGATTGAGGCTTGATCGATCACCGCGTCTGGTCCGAGGTCGAATTTCTCGTTCAACGCGTCCATAAGAGGCTGGGTTTGATCCGGCGGCACGCGCAGCGCGAATTGCAACGCGGTCAGGTCTGGAAACCGTGCGTCCATCGCGTCGGTATTCAGCAATATTTGGATGCGCGGATTGCCGTAGTCGCTGTAGACGCCCGCGATTTCAGCTTGCCAATCAGGACCAAGGGTTAAGGTGTCACCGGTGCGAAGGCCCTCACGGATAGACAATTGTTCGTTGATCAAAATTGCCTGACCTGTGGCTACGCGATCCCAAACATCGGGCAGGCGTTCCAGCAGTGGCCAATTGTCCCTGTAAGTTGGGTGGTCGGCGATGCCGAAAACCTCTGCCGGGCGGCCAAGGATTTCGATCTCTGTGTTGATCAACGGCAGGATCGCGTCCGTGCGGGGGGCAAGCCAGGTTTGCAACTCGGCAGCCTGTTCAGCGTCGCTTGCGCGCAGGTAAAGCTCTGAAGCTAATCGTTGATCAAGCCATCCGGTGAAGGTCAGCCGGAAGCTTGAAACCATCGTACCGACGCCAATATTTGTCGCCAGCGCAAGCAGCAGAGCCATCAAGGCCAGCGATAGTCCCGGAATTTGTTGCCGCGTATCTGCCCAGAACCATTGCGGTTTTACGTTTTTCGCAACCCGGGCAGCAAGACCGACGCAAAGCCGCAAGATCATGGGCAGGGCGAAAGCCGCACCAATCATTAGCGCCCCCAGCGTGGCAAATCCGGCGACCACGCCGCGTCCGAAAATCACGCCCAAGGCCGCAAGCGCGAGCAGCGCCAGTGCGAGACCAGCTTGCAAAAGCGCGGTCTTGTCGGACGCCATCACCCAGGCCCGGGGTTTGGCAGGGGCCAGCACCGGAAGCCGCGCAAGTTTCTGCAGGCTGTTGGTGGACGCAACTGCCGTTCCAAGGATCGCGATGGCCATGCCCGTCAGCCACCAATTGGCCCGAAAGGTCAGTGATCCATCGACATTTGCGCCATAAAGCCCGGTCAAGGTGGCAGCGACGTCTGGCAGCAATGCGGCGGCAATTAAATACCCCAACCCGGTCCCAATCAGACCTGCCGTCACGGCAAAGATACCAAGCTCTGCGAGAAGAACCGTTACCAGCAGACGGGCAGGGACGCCCAAGGCGCGCAGGGTGCGAAACATCGCCCGACGCTGCTCAAACGCGAGGCCGATCGTGGCGTGCACAATGAACAGCCCCACAGCAAAAGACAGAAGGCCAAACGCGGTCAGGTTTAGATGAAAGCTATCGGTCAGGCGGGCTAAATCGCCTTCGGTGCCACCTGTGCGCAGCTGCAGTTCCGGGGCAATTTCTGCCAGCTGTGGGCGATTTAGCGGTTGTTCATCGGCAAGCAAAAGGCGGTCAAATTCTCCGGGCCGCTTCAGCATTTCTTGCGCCACACCAATATCGGCAAACACCAATCCGGGGGCAAGTCCCTCAATAGCACGGATATTTTGCGCATCCGGCAGGCCAGCCGCGGTATTGGGCGCAGCAAACAGCGTGCCACCGCTTAGAAAACCGGTCCCATCTTCCTGCGATAGGGCGGCTTGTCCAGCGCGCGAGCCTTGCGGGGCGGTCAGGGGATCGATGCCGATCAAGCGGATCTGCGTGCCAGATATTCGCGTGCGCCCTTCGATCACGGGCGATACCATCCAACCCGCCCGCCGAAGGGAAATAAATTGTGCCTGTTCTATCGGTGCGCCGTCTGCGCGTTCCAACACCGCACCGGGCCCAGACACCGCATCGGCCGCTTGTGCATAGGCTGACCGGGCCTCTGAATTGATCGCCTGAACGCCCGAAAACAGCGCCGTGGCCAATGCCAGCCCAAGGATCAGCGTCAAACATTGCAAGGGCTGCGCGCGCCAATGGGACATCAACGCTTGCAGGGTGGGGCGGATCATGGTGCCAACGCGCCCCGGCGCAGGTGCAGCCGACGATCCAGTCTTGCCGCCAACCGTTCAGAATGCGTGACCATCAGCAGGCCCGCATTGCTGCTGGCGACGAGGTCAAGCAAAAGGTCCATCACAGCGTCGCCAGTGGCCTCATCCAGATTGCCGGTAGGTTCATCTGCCAGCACAAGTTTGGGGCGCGCTGCCAGCGCCCGGCCAATGGCCACGCGCTGTTGCTGGCCGCCGGACAATTGTTCCGGGTACTGGCCTGCAAAATCCTGCAGGCCCAGCCTTTCGGTCAATGTGGCGATCCAGTCCGGGTCAACCCGACCTGCAAGGCGCGCTTGAAAGGCGATGTTGGCGGCAACGTTCAGCGATGGGATCAGGTTGAATTGCTGGAAAACAACACTCAGTATATCGCGTCTCAGCGCTGCGCGGGCGGGCTCGTTCATTTGCGCGAGGTCTGTTCCGCCTACCCGTACGGAGCCTGCATCAAACGCCTCCAGCCCGGCGGCGATGTGCAGTAACGTGCTTTTTCCGGACCCGCTTTCGCCCGTCAGTGCCAGTGTTTCACCGGCGTTCATCTGGAAGCTGACACCGTTCAGGATCGTTACCGGCCCCGACGCGCTGGCGTAAGTTTTTTGAACTTTTTCAACCTCTAACAGCATAGAATTCCGATACTTTCCCGGCATTGCTTCGCGCCATACCGCAACATAGCGCGAAAGGGAATTCTGACAGGGTCGAAATTGCCACACCGAGGATTGGGCCACATTTCATAAACCGCCTAAAATTTACCATTTGATAAAAAATGAACTTGTGGCAAGCTGATCGCAACACGACGCTAAGGAAAACCCAGATGCCGAACACCCAGATGACGCCCGGAATAGTTGCGGGCAGATTAGACAGTGATCAACTGAGTGAGAATTTTGCAGACCTGCATCCTCCCTATGCGGGGCATGAAGCTGCCGTGGCCGCGGATCGGTGCTATTTCTGCCATGATGCACCCTGTATGACGGCGTGCCCCACCGACATCGATATCCCGCTGTTCATTCGCCAAATCCAGACCGGGACGCCCGATGCGGCGGCCAAGACGATCCTTGGTCAGAACATTCTGGGCGGTATGTGCGCGCGGGTCTGTCCAACTGAAACGCTGTGCGAAGAGGTTTGCGTGCGCGAGGTTGCAGAAGGCAAACCAGTGGAGATCGGCAGATTGCAAAGGTATGCCACAGATCACCTGATGGCCTCTGGGGAGCATCCGTTTGAACGCGCGGCAGCGACCGGAAAATCTGTGGCTGTTGTCGGGGCAGGGCCTGCGGGGCTCAGCTGTGCGCATCGTTTGGCGATGCATGGCCATGACGTGACGCTTTACGATGCGAAGCCCAAGCCCGGCGGTCTGAACGAGTTTGGGATTGCGGCTTACAAAACCACCCACGACTTTGCCGCCCGCGAAGTCGATTGGCTTTTGCAAATCGGCGGCATTTCGACAGAGTTTGGCAAGGCGCTGGGGAGCGATCTTGACCTTGCCACTCTGTCGAAACAATTCGACGCGGTTTTTCTGAGTATTGGGTTAGGCGGCGTGAACTCCCTGCGCGCCGCAGGCGAGGAGCGAGACGGCGTGGCCGACGCCGTCTCCTTCATCGCCAATCTCAGGCAGGCTGATGATTTGTCAAAGCTGAAGGTCGGACGGAACGTCGTGGTTATTGGTGGTGGCATGACGGCGGTCGATGCGGCAGTGCAATCCAAGTTGCTGGGTGCTGAAAACGTCACCATCGCGTATCGTCGTGGTCGTGATCAGATGGGGGCCAGCCGGTTTGAACAGGATCTTGCGGCCTCTCACGGGGTGCGCATTCTGCCCCACGCCCAACCTGTTGCGGTGCATGGCAACGGGGCTGCGGCGGAGGTTGAGTTTGAATATACGACCAGCGCAGATGGCAAGTTGACCGGCACGGGCGAAACCTTCCGTTTGGCTGCAGATCAGGTCTTCAAGGCAATCGGGCAGACATTGGACGGTGCGCCGGACGGGCTTGAGATTGAAGGTGGCAAGATAAAAGTCGGAGCCAACGGGTCCACATCGATCACGGGCGTCTGGGCTGGTGGGGATTGCGCAACTGGCGGCGATGACTTGACCGTGACAGCGGTTGCTGAGGGTCGCGATGCGGCGGAAGACATCCACGCGAAGCTGATGGGTTAAGCATGGCGATCAAGCGGATCAACTTTCAATCCATTCCGATCGAAGATCAGGACCGCGCCATCGCGTTCTACAAAGACCATCTTGGTTTTGAGGTGCAGGTCGACGCCCCATATATGGATGGATGGCGGTGGATTTTCATGACCCTGCCGAGGGCCGAAACCCGCCTTCATTTCGCGAAAACAAGCGAGATGAGTTTTACCGACACGCCCGCGCTTTGTCTGGTTTCAGACGATGTGGATGCAGACGCGGTGCGTTTCAAGAAAAGCGGTATAGAGATCACCAACGGTCCCGATGATGCGCCTTGGGCACCTGGGACGCGTTGGTTGATGATCCGCGACAGTGAAAACAATTTGATATTGCTGGAATCCTTTAAGGAGGCCCCACATGGCTGATCTAACAAGCACATTTATTGGCATCAAAAGTCCCAACCCGTTCTGGCTGGCTTCGGCACCGCCTACAGACAAGGAATACAACGTTCGCCGCGCCTTTGAGGCAGGTTGGGGCGGTGTGGTCTGGAAAACGCTTGGCGCAGAAGGCCCGCCGGTGGTCAATGTCAACGGACCGCGCTACGGCGCGATCTACGGCGCTGATCGGCGGTTGCTGGGACTGAATAATATTGAATTGATCACCGACCGGCCCTTGCAGACGAATTTACGGGAGATCAAAGCTGTCAAACGGGACTATCCGGATCGTGCGATGGTTGTCTCCCTGATGGTGCCTTGCGAGGAAGACGCATGGAAGGCGATCTTGCCTGTGGTTGAGGAAACCGGCGCAGACGGGATTGAGCTGAACTTTGGCTGCCCGCATGGCATGTCAGAACGCGGCATGGGCGCTGCGGTGGGCCAAGTGCCGGAATATATCGAAATGGTGACCCGCTGGTGCAAACAGACCACGCGTATGCCAGTGATTGTGAAACTGACACCCAATATTACGGATGTACGCAAACCCGCAGAAGCGGCCAAACGCGGCGGGGCAGATGCCGTGTCGTTGATCAATACGATCAACTCGATCACGTCCGTTAACCTCGATACGATGTCGCCGGAACCATCGATTGACGGCAAGGGCTCGCATGGGGGCTATTGTGGCCCGGCTGTGAAACCCATCGCAATGTCGATGGTTTCCGAGATCGCGCGCAACCCGGAAACACATGGCTTGCCCATCTCAGGCATTGGCGGCGTGACGACGTGGCGCGATGCGGCGGAGTTTATTTCACTGGGGTGCGGCAATGTGCAAGTTTGCACCGCCGTGATGACCTACGGTTTCAAGATCGTGTCTGAGATGGTCTCAGGGCTCTCAGATTGGATGGACGAAAAGGGATATAGTTCGGTCGACGAGGTCGTCGGACGCGCGATTCCAAATGTCACGGATTGGCAATATCTGAACCTCAACTATGTTGCCAAGGCGAAGATTTCACAGGCTGATTGCATCAAATGTGGGCGCTGCTATGCCGCTTGTGAGGATACATCGCATCAGGCAATTTCAATGTCAGAAGATCGCACGTTTGAAGTGATCGACGCGGAATGCGTGGCCTGCAATCTTTGTGTGAATGTCTGCCCCGTCGAGGGATGCATCACGATGGAGCCGATGGCCACGGGTGAAACTGATCCGCGTACGGGCAAACCTGTCGAACCTGACTACGCAAACTGGACAACGCATCCCAACAATCCCGGTGCGGTTGCGGCCGAATGAAACTGGCACTTGCGCTGGGGCTTGCACTTTGCGGCCCGGTTCATGCCGCTGTTGACGGCTGTTTGCTTGGCACGTGGGAGTTGCCCAACCCGGACGTGACGCAAGTGCTGAAGAACAGGCTTGGATCGGTGGACCTGGAAAAAGCGCAGCTTTTCGCAGTGGCGACGGTTGGGCCTGATGGGGCGCTAACTGGAACCGTCAGCGACGGGCATGCGACGTTTCGTCAAAGCGGTGCAACCTTTGAGGCGTTCGTCTCCGGGCGGTTTGAACTGATCATTTCGACCAAGAACGGCGAACTGACCTCCGAGATTATCGATGCGAAAACCAAAGGCCGTGTGCATCTGGTTATTCCAAACGCCGAAAACCCGGTATTGCAGGAAATGAATGCGGGGATGGAGGCGATCACGGAACGTGTTCACGTGCATAAATATACCTGCACGCGTGACAAGGTTGTCCTGGAAAACCTGTCTGGGACAGCCTCGCCGTTTGACGTGTGGGTTCGTCAGAAGCCTTAAAATCCGGCGCAAATTTGCGAAGAATTAACCTCGTTGGTGTTTGGTCTTCTGAACGGGCAGCGTTACGGCGTTGCGAAAATTGAAGCCTTAGCGATGCAACCCCAGTCAGATATCCATCAAACAACGCCGACTTATTATGAACCAGCGTCCCCGCAGGAAGCGTTGGATCAGCACAAATTACGTGTTCTGATTGATGAACTTGCGCAGACGCGTGGCCTGACAATTCAGATGTCGCTGCGTGCTACGATGATTGTCGCGACAGAAGACGAAGATGCGCGGAAAGCCGCGGCGGAAGAGTTTCTGGAAATGGCGGCGCAGTTTGATCGGATACTGGAAATGGTGTTCGGGTCATCGCCGATTGATGGCATCCCGTTGGAACGGCTCAGCTGGCTTCGCCGGATCGCGGCCAAAAACAACAGTCGCGAAGCGCGAATGCGTGATGTTCAGGGGGCAGTGGGGTCACTGTCTCAACGCTTGTCGGGGGGCGAGTCGCCCAGTTATGACCAAGTTCGCCATTTCTACGTCGACAATTTTCCAGTCGTACGGGACGATATGACGGCGATTATCTGGGACCTTTGGGCCGATCTTGACGCGCAACGTGATGACGCGGTGCAGGGCATGAAAACCTTGTCTGAAACGCTGAGTTCGACATTGGGTGATATCAAGCGCATCTCGATGACCGTGCGGATGATTTCGTTGAACGCGGCTGTTTTGGCGTCGCGTGCCGGGGAAAAGGGTGCAGGCTTTAGTGTCATTGCAACCGAAGTGCGCAGCCTTGCGGAGAAAATACAATCCTCCGCCAATCGGGCCAATAACGTCCTGAAAGAAATGGATTTTCGTCGCTGAATGGCGTTTATTCTGAGGGTGGCGTCAGGGTTCTGGTAAACAGCGTTTCAAGGTAGGCAGCCGCGTCGTCAAACGGGTCTTTGTCCCCGAGGACTGCCCGGATCTGCACATCGAAATCTGCGTAATGCTGGGTCAGCGACCAAATCGAAAAGATAAGATGGTGCGGATTGACCGGGGCAAGCTGCCCGCTGTCGCACCAAGCCTGAATGATCGCGGCTTTTTCGTCGACAAGGTCTTTCAACTCTCCCTGCAGGCCATCGATCATTCGCGGCGCGCCCTGCACGATTTCATTCGCGAACAAACGGCTTTCGCGGGGAAATTCACGGCTCATCTGAAGCTTGCGCTGCACATAGGCGAGGATTTCAGCCAGTGGGTTACCGTCCGCGTTCATTTCGCGCAGTGGATCAAGCCATGTGGTCATAAGATCGGAGAGAAGATCGATATGGATCGCCTCTTTCGAGGAGAAATAATACAGCAGATTTGGCTTGGACAGCCCAGCCTCAGCGGCAATCTGGTCCAGCGTTGCACCGCGAAACCCGTGGTTTGAAAACACTTCCAACGCCGCTGTACGGATCAGATCGGTGTTCTTTTTCTGGATGCGCGTTTGGGGTTTCATCGGCGCGGGTGGTTGGTTCATTTTCGTACGGTCCGGTGATTGCTCAATTTGTGTTCAATTGGCGTGTAAATATGCGGTTTGACGGTCGAATTCCTTGACTGGCTTACCTGCTCTGCTAGCGTAGCTTTGACCAGCCGGTCAAAAATCATCAGAGCGGAGATGGGGGTTTCATGTCAAACCAAAATAGCAGTTCTGGAAAGAATGCACCTGGTGAGAATCTGAAAATTGACGGAGCCCGGCTTTGGGACAGCCTGATGGAAATGGCCAAGATCGGACCGGGTATTGCAGGAGGCAACAACCGCCAGACACTGACGGACGAAGACGGGGAAGGCCGGGCGCTGTTTGCAAGCTGGTGCAAGGCCGCTGGCTGCACGATGGGGCTTGATCAAATGGGTAATATGTTTGCCCATCGCCCCGGCACGGACCCCGACGCCCTGCCGGTCTATGTCGGCTCGCATCTGGATACCCAACCAACCGGCGGCAAGTATGATGGCGTGTTGGGCGTGCTTGGCGGGCTAGAGATTATTCGCAGCCTCAACGATCTGGGGATCAAGACAAAGCATCCGATCGTGGTGACGAATTTCACCAATGAGGAAGGGACGCGCTATGCCCCGGCGATGCTGTCATCGGGCGTGTTTGCGGGCATTCACACGCAAGACTGGGCCTATGGGCGCGAAGACGCAGATGGCAAAGCCTTCGGTGACGAATTGAAGCGAATTGGCTGGCGCGGGGACGAAGAAACCGGTGCCCGTAAGATGCATGCGTTTTTTGAGTTGCATATCGAACAAGGCCCTATCCTTGAGGCCGAAAATTGCGACATTGGCGTCGTGACGCATGGACAGGGGCTTAGCTGGACGCAGGTAACGATCACCGGCAAAGACAGTCACACAGGCTCCACACCGATGCCGATGCGTAAGGATGCGGGGCTTGGGATGGCACGGGTTCTTGAGCTGGTGAACGAGATTGCGCTGAGCCATGCACCGCATGCAGTTGGGGCTGCGGGCCATATCGATGCGTATCCGAACTCGCGCAATGTGATTCCGGGCAAAACAGTTTTTACGATTGATTTCCGGTCCCCGGATCTCAGCGTCATTGAAGATATGGAAGCCCGGCTGAAGGCCGGGGCCAAGACGATTTGTGACGATATGGGGCTAGACGTTGAATTTGAAAAAGTCGGCGGGTTTGATCCGGTCACCTTTGACGAAGGCTGCGTCAGTGCCGTGCGCACGGCCGCGCAACGCTTGGGCTTGTCGCATATGGATTTGATCTCTGGTGCCGGTCATGACGCGTGCTGGATCAACCGGGTTGCCCCGACGGCGATGGTGATGTGTCCGTGCGTCGATGGGCTCAGCCATAATGAAGCCGAAGAAATTAGCCCGGCATGGGCCGAAGCAGGCGCAAATGTCCTGTTCCATGCCGTTGTCGAAACAGCGGAGATTGTGGCTTGAGCGCCGAGAAAAACCTGAGCTTTGTCTATGCGATCCTTCTGGCCACGATCGGCGTCGGTGCGGCGTTCATCGCGGTTTTTCCAATGGGTCTAAATTTCGCCGGTGATGGGACGCTGTCCAGCTTGGGATCGAACATCTTCGCGGCGATCCTGACTTGCAGCGGGGCAGGTTTTGCGCTGGGCGTGGTGCTGGAGATTTTGCTGCGGCGCAACTCGGGCTCTGAATAGGTTCAAAAAGAATAATATGTGGGAGACATCTCAATGACTAAAGTCATCAAGGGCGGCACGGTCGTCACGGCGGACCGGCAATATGCAGCGGATGTGCTGATCGAGGGTGAAAAGATCCTTGAGATCGGGCCTGACCTCAAAGGTGATGACGTTATTGATGCGGAAGGCGCCTATGTGATCCCCGGCGGGATTGATCCTCATACCCATCTTGAGATGCCATTTATGGGGACCACCGCCGCGGAAACGTTTGAATCGGGGACGTTTGCAGCTGCGGCGGGTGGAACCACGATGCTGGTTGATTTTTGCCTGCCCGGCGAAGATGGAAGCCTGCTGAACGCGATTGACGCGTGGGACAAGAAATCGAAGGACCAGATTTGCTGCGATATCTCGTATCATATGGCGATCACCGGCTGGAATGAGAATATTTTCAATGAGATGGCCGACGTTGTTAGCAAACGCGGGATCAACACATTCAAGCATTTTATGGCCTATAAAGGCGCGTTGATGATCGAAGATGACGAGATGTACGCGTCGTTCAAACGCTGTGCAGAACTTGGTGCCATGCCGTTGGTTCATGCTGAAAATGGCGACATCGTTCAGGAATTGCAGCAGAAATATTTCGCTGAAGGGATCACTGGCCCGGAAGGGCATGCCTATTCGCGGCCACCTGAGGTGGAAGGCGAGGCCGCGAACCGGGCGATCATGATTGCGGACGCTGCTGGCACGCCGCTTTACATCGTGCATGTGTCTTGCGAGCAGGCGCATGAGGCTATTCGGCGCGCGCGGCAGAAAGGAATGCGGGTCTATGGAGAGCCGTTGATCCAGCACCTGACGTTGGACGAGTCCGAGTATTTCAACAAGGATTGGCAATATGCAGCGCGTCGTGTGATGAGCCCGCCTTTCCGTTCAAAAGATCATCAAGACGGGCTTTGGGCAGGGCTTGCAGCAGGGTCTTTGCAAGTGGTGGCCACAGATCATGCGGCGTTCACTGACAAGCAAAAACAGATGGGACTGGACAACTTCGCGATGATCCCAAATGGGACCGGCGGCCTGGAAGAACGCATGGCGATGCTGTGGACGCGCGGGGTCGAAACCGGGCGTTTGACACCCGAGGAATTTGTCGCGGTTACCTCCAGCAACATCGCCAGGATTTTGAACATCTACCCGCAAAAAGGCGCATTAGTGCCGGGGGCGGATGCGGATGTGGTTGTTTGGGATCCGAAAATTCACCGCACTGTCACGGTTGCGTCGCAGAAATCTATCATTGATTACAATGTGTTCGAAGGGATGGAGCTGAAAGCGCAGGCACGATATACCTTGTCGCGAGGCGATGTTGTGTGGGCGTATGGCCAAAACAGCCAGCCGCAACCCGGTCGCGGTAAGTTCGTGCGCAGACCTGCTTTCGCCAGTGCAAATACTGCGCTGAGCCGTTGGAAAGCGCTGACAACACCACGTAAGATCGAGCGTGATCCAATGAATATTCCGTCGGGCGTTTAGACGGGTCGGAATGCAAACAGGATCAAGGCTGGGGGCGATATGAAAGTAGTATTGATAGGTGCGCTCATCTTGTTGGCGATTGCCGCATGGGTGAACACCAATCCGTTGGCGGATGGCTTGTTCATTTTTGCGTCTTTCGTTTTGGGCGGTTTGTGGTCCAAGCAGGTGGCAAATGACTAGATGGACGATGGCTGTCCCGATGGAGACAGCACAGTGAGCGTGATCTCGGCTCAGAATCTCGACCTCGTGTTTGAGACAGCGGACGGGCCCGTTCACGCCTTGAAAGACATCTCGCTGGAGATTGAAAAAGGCGATTTCGTCAGTTTCATCGGGCCATCGGGATGCGGCAAGACAACCTTGCTACGTGTAATCGCGGCGCTTGAGACGCCTACGGGTGGGGAAATTACCGTAAACGGGGTCAGTCCGGATGAGGCGCGCAAAAACCGCGCTTATGGCTATGTATTTCAGGCGGCGGGGCTCTACCCGTGGCGCACGATTTCAGGGAATATCCAGCTTCCTCTTGAAATCATGGGGTATTCCAAGGCGGAAAAACAAAAACGCGTCGAAAATGTCCTTGGTCTGGTGGAATTGTCTGAATTTGGCGGGAAATTTCCATGGCAGTTGTCTGGCGGGATGCAGCAGCGTGCCTCTATTGCCCGTGCGCTGGCATTTGATGCGGATATTCTGTTGATGGACGAGCCATTTGGCGCGTTGGATGAGATCGTGCGCGACAATCTGAACGAACAATTGCTCAAACTGTGGGACCGCACCGGCAAGACCATTGGATTTGTCACCCATTCGATCCCAGAAGCGGTTTATCTGTCCACCAAGATCGTGGTCATGAGCCCGCGTCCCGGCCGGATATTTGAAGTGATCGACAGCCCTTTGCCGCGGGATCGCCCGCTGGATATTCGCGACACACCCGAATTTATCGAAGTTGCGCACCGGGTCCGCG
Organism: uncultured Litoreibacter sp.; assembly: GCA_947493265.1. GTDB lineage: Bacteria > Pseudomonadota > Alphaproteobacteria > Rhodobacterales > Rhodobacteraceae > Litoreibacter. The sequence goes on from CANLQL010000002.1 coordinate 727,323, forward strand.
AAGGATTGCGGGCAGGGCATATTGATGAGTAGCGACCTTCCCATAAGGATGGCGGCCACGGCAGACGCGCCTGCTTGCGCGAAGATCATCAATGATTGGATCGATCAAACACCGTGGATGGGCCGCGCCGACACACCGGAAGCCATCACGACAGCAATTCGCGAGGGTATCCCGAAACGCGATTTCTACGTTATCGGAGACCCGATTGAAGGCTATCTGTCGCTTGACCCAACGATCAATCTGATCGGCGGTTTCTACACATCCAAACCCGGACATGGTCTGGGCAAGGCGCTTTTGGATCGTGCGAAAGCGGGGCGCGACTATATCCAGCTTTGGACTCATGAGCCGAACACCGGCGCGCGGCGCTTTTATGCCCGCGAAGGATTTACAGAAGTGGACCGCGATCCAAACCGGTCCGGCGGCGGCATCCCGGAGCTGCGATTGGAATGGCACCGATGAGAAGCCTGTTGCCTGTCCTCAGTGTTCTCGCCGTGATTGTTGCGGCCTGGTACCTGGCCTGTGTTCCGATGAATATCAAGGAAACACTAACAGGGCTCGAGCGCGCTGGGGCAGAGATTTCCGGCGGTACAGCCTCTGAGCGGCGCGACGCAAGTGGAGTCGCTTTGGTGGCGCAAAATACCTTTGCCATAGCAGACACCTGGGCGCAGGAGCGCCCGCGCTTGCCCGCGCCCCATCAGGTTCTGTCAGAGCTTTGGTCAACAACCGTAGACAAGAAAATCACCTCCAAACGCAGCTTGGTTTTTCACGGATGGATTACCTTAAGCGCGACGATGCTGGGTTTTGCAATTGGGACGGGGCTTGGAATTATCCTCGCTGTTTCAATTGTTTACAGCCGTGTCATGGATATGAGCGTGATGCCTTGGGCGATTGTCAGTCAAACCATTCCGATCATTGCGCTGGCCCCGATGATCATTGTTGTGCTGTATTCGATCGGCATTCAGGGGATCATCCCGAAGGCGGTGATCTCGGCTTATCTCAGCTTTTTTCCGGTGGTTGTGGGTATGGTGAAAGGGTTGCGCAGCCCTGATCATATGCAGCTTGATTTGCTGCGCACTTACAATGCCAACAAATCACAAGGGTTCTGGAAATTGCGGCTTCCGGCCTCAATGCCGTATCTGTTTGCCTCCCTCAAAATCGCAGTGGCCGCGTCTTTGGTGGGGGCCATTGTGGGTGAGCTTCCAACAGGGGCTGTGCGTGGTCTGGGCGCGCGGATGCTGACGGGCAGCTATTACGGACAGACAGTGCAAATCTGGTCTGCGCTTTTTGCAGCGGCTATCCTGGCCGCATGTCTCGTTGGTCTTATCGCGTTGATTGAACGGTTGGTCGTCAAACGGATGGGGTTGGGATGAGTTTCGTTCTCGCAGCCATTGGTATCTGGGTCGCGGGGTGGGCGCTGAATGTGCGCCTTGCCAACAGCGCATCGTCGCAAACGAAAGCAGTGTCCCTGGGCATCCCGCTGATTTTCGGGGCCACAATTCTGATCGTTTGGGAGCTTGTCGTGCGCGGGCTGGAGGTCCCTTTGGTGATCTTGCCGCCCCCAAGCCAGATCGCGGCGACCTTTGCGCGCGAAACCGCGATCCTTTGGGCGGATTTCGTACAAACCTTCGTCAAAGGGGCCTTGTCTGGCTACGTGATTGGCTGTGTGGCCGCATTCGTCTTGGCCATTCTGGTCGACCGGTTCGACTTCCTGCGCCGCGGGTTGCTGCCGGTGGGCGCTTTCATGGCCGCTTTGCCCATCGTCGGCACGGCCCCCATTCTGGTGATGTGGTTTGGCTTTGACTGGCAGTCAAAGGCGGCCGTTGTCGTGGTGATGGTGTTCTTTCCGATGCTGGTCAATACTGTCGCTGGCCTGCGGGAGACGACGGCGATGCAAAACGATCTGATGCAGACATATGGGGCCAGCTATTGGCAAAGTTTCCTAAAACTTCGGTTGCCAGCCGCGATGCCCTTTGTCTTTAACGGGCTGAAGATTTCGACCACACTGGCTTTGATTGGGGCAATCGTCGCAGAATTTTTCGGATCACCAACGCTGGGTATGGGGTTCCGCATATCGACCTCGGTGGGTCAACTAGCGTTGGATATGGTCTGGGCAGAAATCGTGGTCGCGGCCCTTGCAGGATCCGCCTTCTACGGCGTGATCACATTATTGGAACGCGCGGTGACCTTCTGGCACCCGTCACAACGAAAACAAACTTAAATCAACCTGGAGGTAATGAAGATGAAGAAACTACTGACAAGCGCAGCGCTCGCATTGGCGCTGGCGACAGGATCGGCGGTCGCTGATGGACATGCAAACAGTGTGAAGCTGCAGCTGCAATGGGTCACGCAAGCGCAATTTGCAGGCTACTACGTTGCGCTGGACAAAGGCTTTTATGAAGAAGAAGGGCTAGATGTGACGATCCTGCCGGGTGGTCCTGATATCGCACCGCCACAGGTTTTGGCAGGCGGCGGCGCTGATGTCATGCTGAACTGGATGCCATCTGCTTTGGCTGCGCGCGAAAAGGGTCTGCCCGTGGTGAATATCGCGCAGCCGTTCAAAACCTCCGGTCTGATGCTGACCTGCTGGAAAGACACTGGCATTCTCAGCCCGCAGGACTTCAAAGGCAAAACCATTGGGGTTTGGTTCTTCGGCAACGAATACCCGTTCCTCAGCTGGATGTCTCAGGAAGGTATTTCGACCGATGGGGGCGAAGACGGTGTGACGGTTCTCAAGCAGGGCTTTAACGTTGATCCGCTTTTGCAGCGTCAGGCTGATTGTATCTCCACGATGACGTATAATGAATATGGTCAAGTGCTGGATGCGGGCGTGTCCGAGGACGAATTGGTGACGTTCAAATACGAAGACCAAGGCGTCGCAACGCTGGAAGATGGCATCTATGCGCTGGAAGAAAACCTGGAAGATCCAGTGTTCAAAGACAAGATGGTGCGTTTCGTTCGGGCGTCGATGAAGGGCTGGAAATATGCCGAAGCCAATCCGGATGAGGCCGCTGGTATCGTGCTCGACAATGACGAAACAGGCGCCCAGTCAGAGGCGCATCAGGTTCGCATGATGGGCGAGATTGCCAAGCTGACAGCGGGTTCCGATGGATCGCTGGACGAAGCAGATTTCGACCGCACAGTGGCCACACTATTGGCGGGGGGGTCCGACCCAGTGATCACCAAAACACCGGAAGGTGCATGGACATCTGAGATCACGGATGCCGCTTTGAAGTGATCCGAACCACATGAACGGAAATGGCACGTGTCGAACCCTGTCACGTGCCATTTTCATATGTAATCCGGCGAAAAACGACAGTTTTGGGGCCAAAATGTTGGATTTATGCAATAAAAGCTTGCCCCGTTTGCCTGCCCGTGCGATTCTTTCCTCAATAATAAACCCATGAGGCAGGGTTAGGTCCGCAAAAGGACCACGAGTAGTTTTATAAAAAAGTCCGTCCCGGATCGTGCGTTGTTGCGGCCGAGGTCGTGGCGCTCTGCCATCATGATATAGCGCGAGGCGGGCTATGGTCACGGTGACAACGAATGCGTCGGCAACGGCGATGGCGGAGGAAATATTTGGTGCAGGCGTCACGATTGTGGACGCAGATTACACCGGATGGAGTCAATCTTCAGGGATTTATTCAAACGGCGACACTCTGTCGCCTGGCGTGGCACCCGGCGATACCGGCGTCATCCTGTCCACCGGGCGTGCGTCGCGGTTCCGAAATAATTCCGGCGAAGCAAACCAGCGCCCCAACACCTCCACCAATACACCTGGTCAAAACAATGACCCGCAGTTCAACGCCATTGCGGGAGGGTCAACATTCGACGCCAGTTATCTGGAGGTGGATTTCATTCCCACCGAAAGCACTTACTCGATCCAGTTTGTCTATGCCTCAGAAGAGTTTCCGGAATTCGTTGGCTCAAACTTCAATGATATTGTCGCGGTTTGGATAAACGGGGTAGCGGTCAACCTCGCTGTTGGGTCCGGAACCGCCAATATCGGCAACATCAATGATAACGCGAACCAGAACCTCTACAACGACAACACGGGCGATCAGTTCAACACTGAAATGGACGGGTTTACAGTGACGCTGACGCTAACCCTGAACGTGGTCCCGAACATGATCAATTCGATAAAGATTGGTGTCGCGGATGTCGGTGACAGCAACTACGACACGAGTCTTCTGATTGCTGGCGGTTCGATCCAAAGCGATGTTCTGGCGTCTGATGATGCCTATACGGTGGTCACGAACGGCACGCCTGAGCTGGACGTTTTGGCCAATGACACAGCTGCGTCCGGGGCAGCTTTGACCGTGACCCAGATTAATGGTGTCGATGTTTCTGTCGGAGATACGGTGACGCTGCCTTTGGGGCAAACTGTCACGCTGAACGCCGATGGCACGTTGAGCCTTGTGAACACGTCATCGCCTGATGATTTCAACTTCACCTACACGATCACGGACGGCTCTGGCGTTGAGGATGTGGCGTTTGTCCAAATCGACACGGTGCCGTGCTTTGTAGCGGGCACCAAGATACAGACACCGGACGGGGAAAGGGATGTCGAAACCCTGCAACCGGGGGATCTGGTTGATACGCTCGACAATGGACCTTTGCCGCTGAAATGGATCGGGCGGCGGACGGTCCCTGCAACGGATGATTACGCGCCGATTGCTATTGCGGCCGGGACGTTCGGCAAGCACGGCAAATTGCGCGTGTCGCCCAATCACCGCATTCTTGTGCGCAATCACATGTCGGAGCTTTTGTTCGGCGCGGGCGAGGTGTTGATCGCGGCTAAAGATCTGGTCACAGGCGGTCGCGTGCGCGTCGATCAAAGCGCGCCGGATGTCGAATATGTCCATATCCTGTTTGATGACCACCAAGTCGTGTTCTCGGAAGGGCTGGCCACGGAAAGCTTTTTGCCGGGGCCGCAAGTGCTCAACAGTTTTGAGCATGAGGTTATGGAAGAGATTTGTACGCTGTTCCCGGAGATCGATCCGGAAACAGGGGAAGGCTACGGTAAATCTGCCCGTCACAGCCTGAAATCCTACGAGGCCCGCGTTCTCGTGAAAGCAGGCCTCGCCGCGTAAAACCACATCAAAGACCGGGGTTTAGCCCATCTGCGACGGACCAGCGGGATCATCTGTGGCCACGATGTGGTAAAGGCTCGCCTCACCAGACATTGCGGGAACAGCCGTGTGGCGTAGCCCCGCGGGCACCATTGCAGTGTCACCGGGGTTCAGGCTGGTTTCGCCCCCCTCCCAAACAAGTCGCCAATGGCCTCGCATTGGCATCAGGACCGACGCGCGATCGTGGCTGTGCAGTTCCTCAGTGGCCGAACTTCTGGTCAGCAAGTCCACGTCAAAGCCGGGGCGGTCGCGGATGATGCCGTTTTCGCCGATCACCTTTACGGGCTTGTCCTTGGCCAGCGCCACCATATCCCAGTAGCGTCGCACACCCATGCCAACGACCTGCGCCGGCGTCATTTCCGGGTAAGTTTCCAGTTCAGCCTCGCTCAGCAGCGGCATTGGGGAAACACCTTCTGGAAGGGATTGGCCCTGCTTGGTGTCATAGAGCTTACCGTTCTCTCCCAGAACCAGCCCGTGATCTGTCGCATCCTCAATCACTTGCGGTGCCCAAGTGACACCGCCACCTGCATCATCGCCACCAAGTATGGCCATGATCATCCCGTAGTCGGTTCCAATGTTTTCAAACCCTCTGAAAATGCCTGTCGGAATATTGATGATATCACCTTCTTCCAACACGACCTCGCCCGCGGTGCCGTAGCGACCCCAGAAAAAGCGCCAGCGGCCTTTGAGGACAAAGAAAACCTCTGCAGTTGTGTGAGAATGCAGGGAGTTGCGGCATTTCGGTGGCTGGCCCGCCGCGCCAATATTGAACCCGATCGGTTCTGCAATATGGACATGCTGATCGGGGCTCTCGGAGACGCCACCGCCAATGATCGTAAAGTTCTCCTTTTGATCAGAACCCGGCGTATGTGCGTCGATAAACGCCGTTTTGCACGGTTGCAAATCGCCATAACGAACGATGTTTTCTGCCATTTTAGCGGGGGTCATTTCTGTTCCTTCCAGGTCGGGTCCACGGCTGTCAGCCGGGCTTCGAGCATAGTTATATGTTGGGTCATTTCGGCAAGCTTCGGGCCAAGAAGCGATTGCATCTCGGTCTCGGTAAATCGGCGCTCGATGTATTTCGGGCAGTTCCAGTCGAAGCTGTGAACTTGCAAGGTCACAAGGCGTTCCGCCTCTGGCCCGCCCTCGACATGCAGTTGGTGACGCAATTCCGGGTCGTCTGCGGCTGCCACGACTTTCGCCGTGGCCAGCATTTTCAGCCGCGCCCGGCGGGCGTAATCCATAAAAAACAGTGAAACGCGGTCGTTTGTATCAAGGTTGCCTGCGCTGACGAACTGCTTGTTTCCAGCGTAATCTGCAAATCCCAGCGTCTTTGGTCCCAAGACCTTCATGAACTCAACCGGTCCGCCGCGATGTTGGATGTATGGCCAACCGCTTTCTGAAACCGTTGCGATATAGCAAGAAGACCGGCTTTCGATGAAGGCTTTTTCGTCGTTGCCCAAAGCGTCTGGGGCAGGGCGGTCGGTGACATGTTGGTACTTTTCGCGCGTACCGCTTGCGCTTTGGCGGTCCTGAACCGCTTGAGTGAAAAGGGTCTTGTAATATTGGTCTCTCATAGCGCGCCGCTGTGGATCAGTATCTGTTTCCAGATCGAGATCTCGTCGACCAGGGTGTATTCATGGCGAAGCCCCCAAGGACCAAACTCAGCATGGGTCATTCCCATAATGTAGACATCCGCACCTGTTGGCACGCCGTAGCTGCCATACCCATCATGTTTGCCGCTGAGCGACCAGCGAACAGCTGCGCGCGGGCTCATCAACGGGTCTTCGCGCCCGATGACATGATCGATCTTGAAAGTGGCCGAGGGGAAGGAGGACCGGAACGGCAACCAAAGCTGATCTGCCCCCGCCCAGCTGATGTCTGAGCGATCACCGGCATGGTGGACGTGGCAAGCACGGTCATATTCAGCCGGGATCACGGCAAAGTCCTTGTCCATGATCCGCGTCAGAATATCGGCCAGCTTCGCGCCCCATTCATTGTCGTTGCCGCGGGAATTATATCCCCCATCCACATCATCAGCGGCGGTGAAAGGTTTGATGCAAGCTTCTGGACCCCCTTCGCGCGCGATCAAATCCTGTGTGAAGCTTCGCGGCTCCATGCCCAGTTGGCGGACAATGCCACCGGTGTCGCGGATCAACCATTCATCATAGATGGCGTTGTCCTTGGCCGCACAATCCGCAATCGCCCGGATTTGAAACGATTTGCCTGTGGGCGGCCCAAAAAACCCGTGGCCTTTATGGGTGCCGGTGGTCAGCAAGCGGTGCGATGACAAAAACCCGGCCTCCGCATCGCCGGACCAGATCACATCTTCGCCCATCAATTGCCGGTCGGGAAATTCCGCCAAGGTGGCCATTGTGCCGTTGATTACTGCCTGGTTGCCCCGGACCAGTCCGGACGGGAACCGCATCGGCAAATCGGGGGCGTAATAATCGTTCAACGTGGCCAGCCCGCGATCCTCCCAAATTTCCTTGGTGATCTTCAAAATATAGTCGGGCAGGTCCGCAAACTGGTTCGAAAAACCCTTCATCTCAATACTGTCCTTTTGGCATTCTATATCCATCCTTTTGGGATCCGGGCTGATTTCCGAACCATCAAAGGACCATCAATTTCGGTTTGAACCGGATGCGGGCTCTGTCCTGCAATTTGCGCAAGAAGTTGGGCCACCACAGCATCCACCATCCGGTTGGCAGGCTGACGCATTGTCGTCAGCTCAAAGCTCGGCCAGGAGGCCATGCCAACATCATCATATCCCACTATGGAGACATCGCCCGGAATGCTCAGCTCCAATTCGCGTTCGATCACTTCCATCACGGCAAAAGCCATATGATCATTGCCGACAAAGATCGCATCGGGCGTCTGGCTATCGGCAAACAACCCGCGCACGGCAGCAGCGGCCGCATCGCGCGAAAACAATCCGTCGACAACGGCGAAAGGTGTCATGCCAGCATTGGCCAGCCCTGCGACAAATCCTGCCTGTCGGTCCCGCCCGGTTGAGGCGCCTTGCCAGCCGGAAATATGCGCAATACGGGAATGGCCGCCAGCAACCAGAAATTCTGCAACCTTCTGCCCACCGGCAAAATTCGTCGAGGTGACGCTGGACAGGCTGTTGTCACTATGACCGCGGTTAAACAGGATCAGGGGCACGCCTTCTTCCGCCAAGCGTTCCGTCAGTTTCGACGACATGGAGACGGAGGCCAAGATGATCCCGTCCACTTGATGATCCAACAGATCGTTGACAACTGCATCGACATCGGCAGCGTGGTTCGCGGCCATAAAAATCATGATGTTGTAGCCACGTTCTTTCAACGTACGGCTCAGCTTTTCAAGCGCTTCGGTGTAGAAAGGGTTGTCTAGGTAAGCCACGATCAGTCCGATCGTCATCGACTGGCCGGTTATCAAAGAGCGCGCCAACGTATTGGGCCGATACCCAAGTTCGCTCGCAGCCTGGCGCACACGTTTGTCGAGATCTTCTGACACTTTCACCCCCGGTGTGAAAACCCGGCTCACCGTCGGCTGACTGACGCCGGCGCGACGCGCTACGTCTTGTGATGTCGCTTTGGTAGTTGGCATGTCCGTTTCTCGCTTCCTCTTGCCCAAAATACCTCCGCCGGAGGCGTTGGGCGTTTTGTTCTCTATTCCGCCGCATCCTTATAGGGGGCAGGGCCGCCATAGGGAACATTGACCCCGCCATATCGTCTGACGCGCAGATTGGCTTGCTCGGCATGGCCGACAAACCCTTCCAGCAGGCACAGCCGCGAACAATAGGCCCCGATATCTGCCGCGGCTTCATCCGTGGTGACTTTCTGGTAGCTGTGAGTTTTGAGGAATTTTCCAACCCAAAGACCACCGGTATAGCGGCCTGCTTTCTTGGTCGGAAGCGTGTGATTGGTCCCGATTACCTTGTCGCCATTGGCCACATTCGTCCGCGGACCCAGGAACAACGCGCCATAGCAGGTCATCTTCTCCAGAAACCAATCGTCCCGGTCAGTCATCACCTGAACATGTTCAGACGCGACGTCGTCGGCCACCTCCAGCATTTCGTCATAAGTGTCGCACAAGATCACCTCGCCGTAGTCTTCCCAGGAGGTCTTCGCCGTCTCGGCTGTCGGAAGAATGGTCAGGATGCGGTCAATCTCAGACAGGGTATCTTCCGCAAGCTTGCGGGAGTTTGTCAGCAGGACCGCGGGGGAGTTGTAGCCATGTTCCGCCTGTCCAAGAAGGTCAGTTGCACACATTTCGCCGTCGACAGTGTCGTCTGCAATCACCATCGTCTCAGTTGGACCCGCAAACAAATCGATCCCGACGCGCCCGAACAATTGCCGTTTTGCTTCGGCGACAAACGCATTGCCTGGCCCGACCAACATGTGCACGGGGTCAATCGTTTCGGTGCCAAGCGCCATTGCGCCGATCCCTTGGATCCCACCAAGGACGTAAATCTCATGTGCGCCACCCAAATGCATTGCAGCGATCACCGCCGGATTTGGCTTGCCCTGAAACGGCGGGGTGCAGGCGATGATGCGCGGCACACCCGCGACCGAGGCCGTGGCAACCGACATATGGGCGGAGGCAACCATCGGGAATTTCCCGGCAGGCACGTAGCAGCCGACGCTTTGAACGGGGATGTTTTTGTGGCCCAGAATAACACCGGGCATCGGTTCCACCTCGATATCCAACATCGAGTCGCGTTGGGCTTGTGCAAAGGCGCGGACCTGCGCTTGCGCAAAATTCAGGTCTTCCATGTCACGCGGACTAACCTGCGCCATCAAATCATCGATCTCGGCCTGGGACAGTTTGAAGGATGGGGGGCTGTATTTATCAAATTTCTCCGACAATTCGCGCACCGCCGCGTCGCCGCGTTTTTCGATATCGGCGAGCGTATCTTCAACAACCTGACGCACCTTCGCGTCGTCTTCTGCGCGCTCGGTTTCCGGTTTGCCCCGTTTCAAGTAAGTAATTGCCATGGAAAAACCTCCCTTTGTCACATGTTTATCAGCGTTGAATACGTATTCAAGAGGGATTTGCACGCAATGAGATGACCGGCAATTCCCGGCGCGGCACTATGTCCGGGGTTTTGGGCGCAAATGGGCGTGATCTGGTCTGTCCCAGTCTTGACCTTCCGGGTCTTACGCCCCCAAGTAGTCACAGGAATTGGAGGCTGACCGGATGATCCCAGAGCTTGGACAATTTGCCTTGGCGTTGGCGTTGGTTTCGGCCTGCGTGCAAAGCCTGTTGCCGATCATGGGGGCCGCGCGCGGACAGACGCTTTGGATGCGCAGCGCGACCGCATCGTCGGTCTTGCAATGCGTATTGCTGATCTTCGCGTTTGGCGCACTGATGTGGTCATACATTGTCAGTGATTTCACAGTTCTCAACGTCGTTCAGAACTCTCATTCGCTCAAGCCGATGATTTACAAAGTGGCGGGGACGTGGGGCAATCACGAAGGCTCGCTTCTGCTGTGGAGCTTGATCCTGGCGATATTCGGGGCAGCCGTTGCTGTCTTCGGCTCCAATATCCCGCTGACGTTGCGGGCACGGACATTGTCGGTGCAAGCGTGGATATCGGTGGGCTTTCTCAGCTTCATGATTTTCACATCAAACCCGTTTGAACGGATTTTTCCGGCACCGCTGAACGGCCAGGACCTGAACCCACTTCTGCAGGATATCGGTCTCGCGATCCATCCACCGCTTCTTTATATCGGCTATGTCGGCTTTTCGATCGTGTTCAGCTTTGCCGTTGCGGCGCTGATCGAAGGCCGTGTTGATCCCGCATGGGCGCGCTGGGTGCGGCCTTGGACATTGGCGGCCTGGGTGTCGCTGACCGGTGGGATCGCCTTGGGCAGCTGGTGGGCGTATTACGAGCTTGGCTGGGGCGGCTGGTGGTTCTGGGACCCGGTCGAAAACGTCTCGTTCATGCCGTGGCTTTTGGGAACAGCATTGCTGCATTCCGCGATTGTCACCGAAAAGCGTAACACGTTTAAAAGCTGGACGATCCTGCTGGCGATCTTGACGTTTTCACTGTCGCTTCTGGGAACCTTTATCGTCCGCTCGGGGCTGCTGACCTCCGTGCATGCGTTTGCGGTTGATCCGGAACGCGGTGTCTACATCCTTGGGCTGTTGGGCGTTTCCATCGGTGGATCGCTGACCTTATTTGCGGCGCGTGCGCCTGCGATGGAAGGGGGCGGCTTGTTCGCGCCCGTCTCGCGTGAAGCGGGTCTGCTGATCAACAACCTGCTATTGGCGACGGCCACCGGTACCGTCCTATTTGGGACCCTTTACCCCTTGTTTTTGGAAGCCATCACAGGCGACAAAATCTCCGTTGGGCCACCATTCTTCAACGCAAGTTTCATACCGATCACGTTGGCCTTGGTGCTTGTGATGGCCGTTGGGCCATTCCTCAGCTGGAAACGCGCGGACCTCAAAGGCGTCTTGTCGCGGATGAAAGCCGTTATGGTCCTGAGTGCTGTTGGTGCGCTAGTAGTTTGGTATCTTGAAACAGGCGGCCCGGTTCTGGCTGTGCTGGCCATGGGCCTGGCTTTTTGGTTGCTGTGTGCCTCTGCGTTGGAATGGGCCCGCCGGGTCAAACTGTTCCAATCAGGTGCATGGGCGCGCATTCGCCGCCAGCCCCGCGCGTCCCACGGGATGAGCTTGGCCCATATCGGCGTCGCGGTACTGGTCATGGGGGCCACCGGAGCGTCAGCCTGGAAAGAGGAAGAAGTCGTCTTTGCCGAGCCTGGCACGCAAGTGTCAATCGCCGGGTTCGATCTGACCTTCGAAGGTGTGGAAAACGTCCGCGGGCCAAACTACCTCGCACAAGTGGGATCATTGGTTGTGACGCGGAATGGCGAACCGGTGACGGTTCTTTACCCAGAGCGGCGCAGCTATCCGGTCGCAGGAACCTCCACCACGGAAAGCGCGATCCGTCAGACGCTTGCAGGTGATCTGTACGTATCTATCGCGGAACCTGCCGCGACCAATGCAGCGGGCAAATGGACGTTGCGGGTGATCTACGAGCCGCTGATCAACTTCCTGTGGATCGGGTCGGCGATGCTGGTTCTGGGTGGGCTTTTGTCCCTGTCGGACCGTCGCCTTCGGATCGGAGCCCCGCGAAAAGCGCGCGCCCCAAAACTTGCAACCCCTGCGGAGTAAGCGATGAAACGAGCCTTGGCTTATTTGCCCGTCCTGGTCGTCGTGATTATCGGCGCGTTTGCCTATTGGGGCCTGCAAGGCGGGCGCAACCCGGCAGAAATCCCGTCGGCTTTGATCTCCAAACCCGTGCCGGAATTTGCGTTGGAAGGGATTGAAGGCGTCGCCTCACCAGGTCTGGCGACGGCTGATCTGAAAACCGGGGAGCTGACGTTGGTCAATGTCTTTGCCAGCTGGTGCGTGCCGTGCCGTGCCGAACATGCTGTGCTGACCCGGATGACGGCGACACAAGACCTGCGGTTGGTCGGTATCAACTATAAAGACCGGGCCGATGACGCGCGTGCGTGGCTTGAAGAACTGGGCAATCCTTATCTTGCGATTGGTCACGACTTTTCCGGTCGTGCCGGGATCGAATGGGGTGTTTCGGGCGTGCCGGAAACCTTCATTGTTGATGCGTCTGGCACCATCGTTCACCGCTTCACTGGTCCGATTGTCGGGGATGGCCAACGGCGTTTTCAAGAGGCGCTGGATAAGGTGATGGCAGGCTCATGAAGTGGATCGCGCTTGTTTTTATGCTGCTTGCCAGCCCGGTTTGGGCTGTGGAGCCGGATGAAATCCTCGATGATCCGGTGCTTGAAGAACGTGCGCGCGAAATCTCTGCCAATGTGCGCTGCGTTGTGTGCCAGAACGAACCTATTGATAGCTCAAACGCGGGCGTGGCCCGTGACCTGAGATTATTGGTGCGCGAACGGTTGGTCGCCGGTGACAGCAATGACGAGGTCTATGATTTCTTGGTCGCGCGATATGGCGACTATGTGTTGTTCAAGCCGCCCTTTAAGCCGTCCACTTATGCATTGTGGCTGGCCCCGATCTTTATCATCGGTGTCGGTGGCTTGGCCGTGTTCATGATGCTGTTTCGGGCGCGCAGGACTGCGACGCGCGTCCCGTCTGATCTGACAGATGAAGAACAAAAAGCGCTGGATGCAATCCGGGCGGCACAGAAAAAGGACCTGCCATGATGTTCTGGTTTGCGGTCCTGTGCCTGGCTGGCGTGGCAGGGTTCACGATGCTTGTGCCGGTGTTGCGGCGCGGGGAGAAGGCGCAAGCGCGCCATGAATACGCGCTCGAAATTTTTGAGGATCAGTTGGCAGAGGTTGACCGCGATGAACAGCGCGGCTTGATCTCTGGGCCTGAGGCGCAAGCGGCCCGAACGGAGATCAAGCGCCGGATGCTAAGCGCGGGCAAGACGCAAGCCGATGGGGGAAGTGCGCCGCAAAGTGCGGCCCTTCTGGTGATCGCTGCCATCGTTATCCCCTTGGCGGGAGCGGGGTTATATACGATCACAGGGACGCCGGGCATGCCCAGCATTCCGTTTGCCGAGCGCGGCGAAGAACAGAACGAAGCGCGTGAGATCAACACACTGACATCGCGTCTGCGGCAACGTTTGGATGAAGATCCAAATGGCGGTGAGGCCGAAGGTTGGGAGCTTCTCGCCGTGACTTATATGCGGATGAACCGCTATACCGATGCTGCCTACGCGTTTGAAAAGCTGACCCAGCGCGACGATGCGACGTCGGGTGATTTTTCTCGGTTGGCAGAAGCGTTGATAACGGCGGAAAACGGGATTGTGACACCGCGCGCGCAGGCAGCTGTTGATCGTGCACGTGCGCTGGATCCGCAAAACCCGGCGGGGACATATTATGCGGCGATAGCCTTGGATCAGGCAGGACAGACGTTGGACGGGCGGAAACTACTGCTCGACCGAATTGCGGCCGCGTCGCAGTTGGAACCCTGGATGGACGTGTTTTTGCAGCAGGCCAATAGAATGGGCGCGGGCTTCGGGTTGGACCCGGTCAGCCTTCCGCCTTTTGCATCGGCCGTCGGGGCAGCCCCGTCTGTGGGGCCAAGTGCCGAGGACGTCGAAGCCGCTGGTGAGTTGTCCGAGGAAGATCGTTCCGAATTTATCCGGTCCATGGTGACGCGGCTGTCGGACCGGCTGCAGGACAATCCCGACGATCTGGACGGGTGGTTGCAGTTGGCCCGCGCGCGGCTTGTTCTTGGCGAAACGGATTTGGCGCGTGACGCGTTGATTGCTGCCAAACGGCTCAGCGATGCGCTGCCTGAAGATGACCCGAAGCGGCAAATGGTCGAAAGCGGTCTGGAGCAATTGCAGTAGCCATTCGAGTTTGAAAACGACACTGTCGGATCGTGCAAAATTTGTGCGGGTCAGACGAACAGAGCTTCATTTGACAATGCCCAAACATCCCCCCAAATTTCGCAGCAAGGCGTTCAGAAAGTTGAATGTTCTTGGTGAGGGTTGGTGAGATGAGCCGAAAAATTGCCATCAATGGTTTGGGTCGGATCGGACGGTCTGTGTTGCGATTGCTGGCAAGCGCGCGCGCGGATGAAGGGTTCGAGGTCGTCGCCCTTAACGATATCGCGCGGCCAGAGCTTTGCGCCTATCTGCTGCAGCATGACACTGTGTTCGGTCCCTTTCCGGGCGAGGTCAGCTTTGATGCGGACAGCCTTACGATCAATGGCACGCGGTACCCGCTCACCGCGCAGTCTGACTTGTCGAAGGTCGATCTGAGCGGCGTTGATCTGGTGATGGAATGCACCGGCAAAGCAAACACACGCGCGTTTGCGGAAGCTGGTTTGCGCGCTGGTGCGGCGCGCATTCTGGTCTCCGGTCCGTGCCCGGACGCCGATATCACCTGTGTTCTGGGGGCAAATGAGGCCGCGCTTGGCGATCAAAAGATCGTCTCAAACGCATCTTGTACAACGAATGCGCTGGCCCCTTTGGCGCAGCTTTTGGATGCGGAACTGGGGTTGGTCACAGGTCATATGACCACGATCCATTGCTATACCGGTTCGCAACCTACAGTGGATGCGCCGCGCGGGGATTTGGCCCGGTCGCGGGCAGCAGCGATGTCGATGGTGCCTACAACCACGTCTGCCGGGCAGCTCAGCGATCTGGTTCTGCCGCATCTTGCAGGGCGGATCACCGCCACCAGTGTGCGGGTGCCAACGGCCAGTGTGTCGGCGATTGATTTGACCGTACAAACTGAAAAACCTGCCCGCGAAGAGGACGTGAACGAAATCTTCAAACAGGCAAACAAACAGTTAATTGGCTATACCGACCTGCCGTTGGTGTCGTCAGATTTGCGCGCACGCCCGGAAAGTATCGTTATGGCAGGGGCCGAGACGCATGTGACAAGCGGCGGGCTCGTCCGTGTTTTTGGCTGGTACGACAACGAAATGGGCTTTTCCAACCGCATGTTGGATATGGCCGCCCGGATGTTGAACTAGCCGGCGTTGATAATGAGGTCGGAGATTTCTTTGACCTTGGCGTCCAGCAGGGCCTGATCACCACGCGCTTCGACATTCAGGCGCAAGACAGGTTCGGTGTTTGATTGCCGCAGGTTCACACGCCAATCGCCAAAATCAAGGCTGACACCGTCCAGCCGGTCCACATGATCCGCAGCTGAGACGTATTTCGCCTCGAACGCGTCGATGGCTGGTTGTTTGTCATCGAGCTTGAAATTGATCTCTCCAGAGGATGGAAAGCGGGTCTGCATGTCCAAAACAAGCTCAGACAGTTTCTTGCCGGTGCGCGACATATGCTCAGCCACCAGAAGCCATGGGATCATGCCGCTGTCGCAATACATGAAATCACGGAAATAGTGATGGGCGGACATCTCGCCGCCATAGACCGCGTCTAGTTCGCGCATCTTGGCCTTGATAAAACTGTGCCCGGATTTTGAGGCCACGGCCTCGCCACCACCTGCCTCCACGGCGTCCAATGTCGCCCAGATCACGCGGGGATCATGGATGATCTTAGCGCCTTCATATTTCGGCAAAAAGGCCGAGGCCAATAGCGCCACGACATATTCGCCATCGATGAAGCGCCCGGTTTCGTCAAAGAAGAAGCAGCGGTCAAAGTCACCGTCCCAAGCAACGCCTAAATCTGCGCCATGTTCGCGCACAGGGGCAGCGGTGTTTTCGCGGTTTTCTTCCAGAAGCGGGTTCGGGATGCCGTTTGGAAAGGTTCCGTCCGGTTCGTGGTGGTGGCGTATGAAGTCAAATGGAATGCCTGCCTCGGCGCATTTGTCGGCAATCGCGTCAAAGCTGGGCCCGGCGATGCCATTGCCCGCATTCACCAGGATCTTCAGCGGCTTGAGGACGCTGGGATCAACAAAGGACAGAATGCAGTCCGAATAGGCCGCGCGCGGGTCTTTCACGGTGCGTGTCCCACGGGGCTTTGCGGCCCCAAATTCATTGGCTGAGGCCAGTACGTTGATCTCTTCCAAACCGTCATCGCCAGAGATTGGCCGCGAGCCGGAACGGACCATCTTGATGCCGTTATAGTCAATCGGGTTGTGCGATGCTGTGACCATCAAGCCGCCATCGGCGTCATAATGTGTCGTGGCAAAATAGACTTCTTCGGTCCCGCAATAGCCGATGTCATAAACATCAACGCCTTCATCCAACAGCCCTTCGATCAGGGCGTTTTGCAACACGGGGGAGCTTTCGCGGATATCGCGACCGGTCACCACAAGCTTCGGGGAAATGGCAACGGCAAAGCCCCGTCCGATCTTGTAGGCAATCTCTTCATCAAGGTTCACGCCAAGCTGGCCGCGGACGTCGTAGCTTTTGAAACACGAAAAGAGGGTCATGAAAGGCTCCTTGAAAGATTTACCATTGGCTACCCTTGTGATCGCAAAAAGTCCAAGGCGTTCTTGTTTTTTACCTGCAAAGCGCGGCAATTCTGCGACCAAATCAAAAAGGGCCCACGCAGATGCGCAGGCCCTTTGAGGGTGTTATTCGTGCGCCTTCCTAGTCGCCGAGGCTGCCTTTGCCTGCACCGGACAAGCCGCCAGAAACCTCTTCGGTGGCTTCTGGATCAAGGTCTTCAGGCAGAACCAAGTTCAGAACAATCGCGATCAAAGCCGCAGGCAACAGCCCGCTGGTCATCAGGATGCGCAGTGTATCCGGCAGGTATTGAACTGCTTTCGGGTCAAGCTGCAGACCCAGACCGATGGACAAGGAAATCGCGAAGATCACCATGTTGCGACGGTTCCAGTTCACGTCTGACAGCATCGAAACACCGGCCGCGACAACCATGCCGAACATGACAATCACGCCACCGCCCAGCACTTCGATCGGGATTGTGCGGATCACGGCACCAACTTTTGGAACCAATCCACACAGGATCAAGAACAGCGCACCGATGGTCACAACATGGCGGCTCATCACGCCGGTCATCGCAATCAGGCCAACGTTCTGGCTGAAGGAGGTGTTTGGAAAGCCGCCAAAGATACCAGCGATGGCAGAGCCAGCACCGTCCGCGTAGGTGGCACCTTGGATCTCCACGTCTGTGGCTTCACGACCGGCACCGCCTTTGGTGATGCCCGAGACGTCGCCGACGGTTTCAATCGCCGAGACAAAGGCCATCAGACAGAAGCCGATGATCGCCGCGAAGGAGAACTCAAACCCATATTTGAAAGGAATTGGTGCTGCGAACGTGGCCGCACGGCCCCAGCTTGTTCCGATGCCTTCAAAGGTCACCATGCCGACCATCAATGCGTACAAGTAGCCCACGATGATGCCGATGAAGACGGCAGACACAGACAGCATGCCGCGTGTGAAGAACTTCAGCCCCAGCGTGACGAAGACCACGACAAGTGCGGCGGACCAGTTCAGCAAGCTGCCATATTCGGGCTTGTCGATGGCGGGAATGCCGCCTGCCGAATACTGGATGCCGACCTTGACCAGCGCCAGACCGATCATCGTGACGACAAGACCCGTGACCAAGGGTGGCAAGGCGAAGCGGATTTGCTTGATAAATGTCCCAAGTACCACGTGGAACAACCCCCCGATGAGAACACCGCCAAACAGAGCAGGCAGGGCTTCGACACCTTTACCAGCCACCAGCGGGATCATGATCGGGATGAAGGCAAAGCTTGTGCCCTGCACAATTGGAAGGCGTGCGCCGACCGGGCCCATGCCAATGGTTTGGATCAAGGTCGCGACGCCGGCAAACAGCATCGACATCTGGATCAGGTAGGTCATGTCCGGAAAACCCTGCGCGCCTGCGTCAGAGCCAAATCCGAAACCGGCAGCACCCGAAATGATGATTGCCGGTGTCACATTGGATACGAACATTGCCAGCACATGCTGGATGCCCAATGGCACAGCTTTCGCCAATGCCGGTGTGTAGTTAGGATCGCGCAGCTGCGCTGCCGTCCCCAGTGAAGTATCAGCCATTATAGTCTCCCCGTTTTCGTCGTTTTTTACGTGCCCTCTTGGATGAGGATCTTCGTGTCGAACCAATATTCTTCCAGATTTGCTGACGGGTCCGCGTCGTCCGCAATCCGATCTATCACCGCAAACAGGCCGGGCGCATGCAAAGGCGTCAAGACGCCGTGCCAGATGTTGCGGTGGAAATTGATGCCCTGTCCGGGCGTTGTCACAAAAGCAAGCGGTTGCGCAGGCGCACCGCCTTGATCTTTGGCAGTGATGACAAGAAAGGGGTCATGGCTCATCGGGATGAAGGCCTGACTGCCAAGCGGATGACGCTCCATCATGTCCAAGCTGTAGGGCAGGGCCCGCATTTCAGACCGAAACAAGCTGATGCCTGCATGGCCGTCCGCAAGATCAATTTCCGCCTTGTCGTGATAGCGCGCGCAGAGCCCTTGATTGATCATC
Organism: uncultured Litoreibacter sp.; assembly: GCA_947493265.1. GTDB lineage: Bacteria > Pseudomonadota > Alphaproteobacteria > Rhodobacterales > Rhodobacteraceae > Litoreibacter. The sequence goes on from CANLQL010000002.1 coordinate 746,324, forward strand.
TTGTCGGGTGCGCCTGAACACTCGATCACATCGCCAAAAGGGGCGAAGGCGTCGGCGGTGAGAGGCTGGGTATAGATTACAGACATAGCGACGGATGCCTGTTGACGTCTTTGTAAAGAAGGTAGCGGAAAGGTTCATCGCCCGTCGCAACACAGGCTTGCGGGCAAAACGCGCGCAGCCACATGAAATCACCCGGGCCGACATCAACCCAATCCGTATTCAAAAGATACCGCGCGGTGCCCTGCAAAACGTAAAGCCCGTGTTCCATCACATGGGTCTCAGCAAACGGGATCAGGCCACCGGGTTGGAAGGTGACGATATTGACGTGGCAGTCGTGGCGCAAATCTGTCGGCTCGACAAAGCGGGTTGTGGCCCAAAGATCTGTGTCGGGCATTTTTGTCGGCGCGACAGCTGCATCACTGGTCACGAACGGGTCGGGCGCACGCAGGCCGGGGGCCGGAACATAACGCTTCCTGATCCAGTGAAATTGCGCGATCTCACCTGACATGTTGCGCAGTGTCCAATGGGCTTGCGGCGGAATGTAGGCGTAACTGCCGGGGTCCAGATTATGCGGCTCGCCGTTGATCGAAAGGCGCAAGCTGCCTTTTGCGACGAACAAGATGGCTTGAGCGTTCTCATCGGGTTCCGGAGTGTCTGACCCGCCGCCATGCTGAAGCTCCACTGCGTATTGCGCGAAGGTTTCAGCAAATCCGCTGAGCGGACGGGCGATAATCCAACAGCGCATCCCATCCCAGCCAGGAAGGAAAGAAGTCACGATATCGCGCATCGTATCGGCTGGCAGAAATGCATAGCTAGGGGTGAAGATCGCACGCCCTTCGGGGGAGTGTGACTGATCCGGCAAGCCGCCGGGCGGAAATGCATATTCGGTCATGGGTCTACTCCGAACATATCGGCAAGACGCAAATATGCGATGCGTTCAACCTGCGCACAGGCGGTCAGAAATTCGTCCCGGCTGCCATTGTTGATCCGTTGCTGGAACGCGTCGAGGATGCTGGATTTGGTGTGGTCGCGAACCGCAATAATGAAAGGAAATCCGTGCTTTGTAGTGTAATCTTCATTTAGTTGGGTGAACGTTTCCCGCTCGGCGTCGGTCAGAGCGTTCAAGCCTGCGCCAGCTTGCTCCGCTGTACTTTCGGCAGTTAGGCGTTTTGCCGTGGCCAGCTTGCCTGCCAAATCGGGATGCGCGTCCAGAACTTCCAGCCGTTTGGTATCATCAGCACTTCTGAAGATGCGGCACAGGGCGGAATGAACGCCACCAGGTGTGTCATGGGCTGCGCCCATTTCCAACTCCCAAGCCTGTTCGGCAATCCAAGGGGAATGCTCAAAAACGCCACCATAGGCTGCGACAAAGTCAGGTTTTGACATCTGTGATGGGCGTTTGCGAATTTCAGGCGGATGCGTTTCTGCCCAGTGGTGCGCAATATCAATGCGGCGGGCGAACCAAACATCAGCATGGCTTTGCGCATAGTCTAGAAAGCGTTTCAACGCCATGATCCGGCCGGGTCTGCCAATCAGGCGGCAATGCAGGCCAATCGACATCATTTTCGCCTGTCCCGCTTCCCCTTCAGAGTAAAGCGCATCAAAACTGTCGCGCAAATAGGCTTCGAACTGATCACCTGAGTTGAACCCCTGAGGCGTCGCAAACCGCATGTCATTGCAATCAAGCGTGTAGGGCACGATCAGCTGTTCTCGGCCGCCAATGCGCGACCAATAGGGCAGATCATCAGCGTAGCTGTCTGAAATATAGTCAAAGCCGCCTTCTTCGGCGACCAGCTCGACCGTGTTGTCCGAACACCGCCCCGTGTACCAGCCTGTCGGGCGTGTCCCGGTGACTTGTTTGTGCAGCGCAATCGCGTCGTGCAGGTGGGCCCGTTCGTCGTCTTCGTCGAAATCTTTGTATTCAATCCATTTCAGGCCGTGGCTGGCGATTTCCCAATCCGCGGCCTTCATTGCGGCGACTTGTTCGGGGCTGCGGGCCAGCGCTGTCGCGACGCCGTAGACCGTTAAGGGAATGTTCAGTTCGGTGAAAAGACGGTGAACGCGCCAAAAACCGGCGCGCGCGCCGTATTCATAGATCGATTCCATATTCCAGTGGCGCATTCCGGGCCATGCAGCGGCCCCGACGATTTCGGACAGGAAGGCCTCTGAGGCGGCATCGTCATGAAGGACGTTGTTTTCGCCACCTTCTTCGTAATTCAACACAATCTGAACAGCGATCTTGGCCCCGTTGGGCCAACTCGCATCCGGTGGCGTCGCGCCATATCCGATCAAATCACGTGGATAACGTTTCATTCATCTCTCCTAACAAAACGGTAAATCAAAATAATGGGTATGACTTGCAAATAGTTTTTGAAAGACCTTCCCAAAAGCCTCTGTTTTCGAGACTGTCTATTCCAACGATGCTGTCGCCCAGTCCAGATAACACGGAGACCACCCATGTCCGGCTACTTAACAACTCATGTTCTTGATACTGCGCGGGGCTGCCCGGCGGAAGGGATTGCGATCACTCTGTACCGGGTGAGCGGAAATTCACACCGCAAGATCGCCGAAGCCGTCACCAATTCGGATGGTCGAACGGACACTCCGATCTTACCTAAAAATGATTTCAAAACAGGCGTTTATGAATTGATCTTCAACACCGGGCCCTATCTGGATGCCTGCAAGATACCGGCGGAAGATCCAAGGTTTTTGGCCGAGATTCCAATCCGGTTCGGGATGTCGCAGGAAGATCACTACCACGTTCCACTGCTTCTTAGCCCGTTTGGATATTCAACTTATCGCGGCAGCTAAGTCTGGTTTTGCGTCACAGAGGCTAGGATTGGTCCCGCCATATGTTCGATAAAGGCGCGGATTTTCGGGTCTTGGTGACGTTTATGTGGAAAGAGAAACCCGAGCGGCACCGGAAGCGGTGGTGTTTGCGTGCACACTTCCACAAGCGCACCCGAGGCTAGATGGTCGGAAATTTCGTAAACCGGTTTCATGATCACGCCGGACCCGCCAAGCGCCCAGTCTGTCAAAACATCACTGTCATCGGTCTCAAATGGTCCTGAGATAGGAAATTTTTGCGGACCTTCCGGGGTTTTCAATGTCCATTGAAATTCCGCTGCTCCGGGAAAACGCAGGGTCAGGCAGTCATGCTTATCGGCGAGCAACGCGTCTCCGGTTTGCGGAAGACCACGCCGGGCGATGTAGTCGGGGGCGGCACACAGGACACGCGGACAGGTCGTCAGTTGACGCCACATCAAATTTGAATCGTCGGGCTGGCCCTGAAACAGCACAACATCCAGACCCTCTGCAATAAGATCAACTTTGCGATCCGATAACCTCAGGCGGATATCGACCAAAGGGTTGAGCGTTTTGAAACCCGGGATCAGCGGGGCCAGAAGTTTGCGCCCGACACTTAAGGGGGCGGCTGCAAAGATCGTTCCGCGCAAGGTCTGCGTGGCATCGGTTAGGGCACCTTCCGCATCGCTGATCGCATCCAGGATGCGGGTTGCACCTTCATAGAAGACGCGGCCCTGTTCGGTGGGCTGCAGGCTGCGGGTCGTGCGGGAAAACAGCCGGGTGTTCAGGTGGTTTTCAAGCTGCGAAATGCGTGCAGACGCGACAGCCGGGGAGATCCGCAAGTCACGGGCCGCCGCTGACATTGATCCAAGGTCAAAAACCCGGATGAACGTTCTGATCCCTTCAACGTAACTCATTTTCGCATCATTTTTGAAACTGCCACGCATAATTCGCTATTTCCGACGGGAACACAAGCGCGCTAGGCTAGGACCAACCAATAGGGAACCAGAGACATGTATGACCTTGCGATAATGTGGGATTGGTTTGCGTTTGCGGTGCGGTGGCTCCATGTCATCACGGCGATTGCGTGGATCGGGTCGTCATTTTACTTCATTGCGCTTGATCTCAGTCTGAACCGCAACATCGCCGGTCCTGCCGATGGAGAGGAATGGCAGGTTCACGGAGGCGGGTTCTACCATATCCAGAAATACCTGGTGGCCCCGGCAGAGATGCCCGAGCATCTGACCTGGTTCAAATGGGAAAGCTATTCAACTTGGTTAAGCGGGTTTGCCATGCTGGCGGTGCTGTATTGGGCCGGGGCAGAGTTGTATCTGATTGACCCAAACGTTGCTGATCTTGCAGTTTGGCAAGCGATTGCGATCTCGGCGGGATCGCTGGCAATCGGCTGGTTGATCTATGATTTCCTCTGCAAATCGGCCCTTGGCGACAGCCCAACGGCTTTGATGGTGCTGTTGTTTGTGCTGCTGGTCGCGATGGCCTGGGGCTACACGCAGGTTTTCACAGGGCGCGCAGCGCTTTTGCACCTAGGGGCGTTTACTGCCACCATCATGAGCGCGAATGTCTTCTTTATCATCATGCCAAACCAACGGGTTGTTGTGGCTGATCTGAAGGCAGGCCGCAGCCCCGATCCAAAATATGGAAAGATCGCGAAGTTACGCTCCACCCATAACAACTATCTGACATTACCGGTGATTTTCCTGATGCTCAGCAATCACTACCCGCTAGCCTTTGCGACGGAATACAACTGGATCATCGCAAGCCTCGTGTTCCTGATGGGCGTGACGATCCGGCACTATTTCAACACGATGCATATGAAAAAGCGGGTGCCCAACTGGACGATTGGGGCCACGGTGATCTTGTTTATCATCGCCGCGTGGCTGTCGACGGCGGGTCAACCAGATCGGGACGCACAGGTTATGGGACCCCAGGCGCAAAAATTTGCCAGCCTCGACAGTTTTGAGCAGGTCCAGGAGGTTGTTTTGGGTCGATGTTCGATGTGCCACGCCCGGGAGCCGTTCTGGGAAGGTATCCGCTGGGCCCCGAAAAACGTTCATCTGGAGACGCCTGAAGATATCGCGATGCAGGCGCGCCAGATCTATTTGCAAGCTGGTGTCAGTCACGCCATGCCGCCTTCAAATCTCAGCTATATCGAACCCGACGAGCGTGCGATGATCCGGGCGTGGTACCGCGAAGGCGCAGGCCAATTCGGGGTGGCCGCGAACTAAGTCGGCTGTTCGACCTGCGGCCCTTGGGACGGGTCAGAATTCGCTTGAGAAATCAGACCCGATGCGCGAGCCTGAGCAAGCGCAAAGCGATGACGCTATTTCCGGGAAGGGCCTGATATGCAGCTGACAGATTACCGTGATATCGAAGCTTCGCCACAAGATGTCTGGGCGGCAATTTTGGATGCAGATGTGCTCAAGGCGTGCATTCCGGGATGCGAAGAATTGACCGGGTCTGCGGAAGACGGGTTTGAAGCCGTGGTGGTTCAGAAGGTCGGCCCGGTAAAGGCGAAATTCAAAGGCACTGTGACAATCTCGGACATGGTGGAGCCAGAAACCTGTGTTCTGACAGGCGAAGGCAAGGGTGGTCCTGCAGGCTTTGCCAAGGGTGGTGCGACGGTGCGGTTGGAGCCTGTGATACTGGAAAACGGCGCAGATGGCACGCGCTTGAACTACGATGTTGAAGCAAAAGTTGGCGGCAAGCTGGCGCAATTGGGCTCCCGCATCATTGACGGGTTTACAAAGAAGCTGGCGGACCAGTTTTTTGAGCGGTTTCAGACTGCTTTGGAAGGTCCGTCCGAGGACGGCGTAGAACCTGCGGAAGCGAAAAAAGGCTGGCTGAAGAAGCTGGTTGGATAGAAATTCTGTCAGCTGGAAAGGGCGTTTCCATGACCAAAATCAGTATGAATGTGAACGGGAAAGCTGTGTCGGGCGAGGTCGAGGGCAGGACGCTTCTGTCAACTTTCCTGCGCGACGAGTTGAAGCTGACAGGCACGCATATCGGCTGCGACACCTCGCAATGCGGGGCCTGCATGGTTCATGTCGACGGCAAGGCGGTCAAATCCTGCACGATGCTGGCCGGAGAAGCGGAAGGCGCAGAGGTGTCGACCATCGAAGGTCAGGCAAATGCCGATGGCACGTTGAACCCGATCCAGCAGGCGTTCCAGCAATATCACGGTTTGCAATGTGGATACTGCACACCGGGCATGGTGATGTCTGCCGCGGCTTTGCTGAAGGAAAATCCAAAGCCCAGCGAAGCGGAAATCCGGACCTATCTGGAAGGCAATATCTGCCGGTGCACCGGGTACCAGAATATCGTTTTCGCAATCCTTGCGGCGTCGGGGCAGGACGTCCCGGACATTGCCGCCCAGTAGCACTGCCAGACAAGAAGGGAGCTGCCCAATGTATGATTTTGAACTGCAACGACCCGCGACAATTGCGCAGGCGGTTGAAGCTTTATCTTCTGACGAGGCGCAAGCGCTGGGCGGTGGTCAAACATTGATCCCCACGCTTAAACAGCGGCTTGCGAGCCCTGAAGTTCTGGTCAGCCTGTCGGGCATTGCCGAGATGATTGGCATCTGCACCGATGATGCGGGGCGGCTGTGTATTGGCGGGGCCACGACCCATGCTCAGGTTGCTCTGGATACAACCTATCCGGCGCTGGCAGCAATGGCATCGCATATTGGCGATCCGGCCGTGCGCAATCGTGGGACGATCGGGGGCAGCGTTGCCAACAATGATCCGGCCGCGTGCTATCCGGCGGCAGTTCTGGCTTCAGGCGCGACGATCCAAACCAATACGCGCGAAATCTCTGCGGATGATTTCTTCGAAGGAATGTTTGCGACGGCGTTGGACGAGGAGGAGATTATCACCGAGGTGAAATTCCCCGTGCCCGAAGCTGCAAACTATCAGAAATTCGTGCAGCCCGCGTCCCGTTTCGCGATGGTGGGCGTGTTTGTTGCCAAGTTTTCGGAGGGTGTGCGGGTCGCTATCACCGGCGCATCAGAAGACGGTGTGTTCCGCTGGACGGAGGCTGAAGAGGCTTTGAGCGCGCATTTCTCAGCTGACGCGATTTCCGGCCTTTCGCTGGACGGATCGGAGATGATTTCCGATCTGCATGGCACGGGCGACTACCGGGCGCATCTTGCCAAGGTGATGACCGGGCGGGCTGTCGCGGCGGCCTAGTATCCGGCAAGCAGACATGAAAAAGCCCCGCATGGCTGACACCGTGCGGGGCTTAATTTTGTTCTGTGTCGCGATTTAGTTTTCGACTTTGAAGGTCGGCAGCGCGCTGACTGGCTGAACTTGTGGTGCGGTTGCGGTTGTCGCCGCTGCGCCCAAATTCAGTGTCGCTTTGCGCAGCAAAGCTGTGCGCTCTGGTTGGCCCGGCGCGAACACAGGTGTCACACCTGATTCAACCGTGCTCAGCGCTGACTCGTACCAGTCTTTTGCCAGATCCGGGCGCTTCGCAGCCCCGATACCTTGTGCCAGGTGGTGGCCCAAAAGCTCTCCGTACGGTGCTTCACCAAGGACGCTTAGCAGCAAGGCAGAGCCAATCGCGACATTCATGTCGTCCGTGCGGTAGCCCACAGACAGGCAGATTTTCGATGTGCCCGCCAATTGCGCTGGGGCCATGCCGGAGGTTTGCACAAAGCTTGAAACGTCTTGGCTCACCGCTGCACGCGGTTTCTGAGACACCGAAGCAGCCAGTGTGGACAGTGTCGCGCCGAAGCCTTTGCACTGCGCAGCGATCTGTTCCGGTGTGAAGCCCTGCACTTTGGAGATCAGGTCTTCACCTTGTGACACCGCATAGGTCCGCGCCAGACAGAACTGTTCGTTCAGGGCGAAGTTGGCATCGGTCATGGTCGCTTGCGTTGCAAAGCCACCATTTGATGAGGTCAGCAAGCTGATCTGGTTACAATGGGAGGTCAGCGACGTGGTTTCTGTCGCGCTGCCAAAGAAAGACGGCAAAGCTGCGCCGGGCTGCGCGGGTGTTGCAACCAATGTGGCGACGCCAGCAGGGGCCGGTGTCGGGGCTGGCTGAACTTGAGGTGCAACGACGACTGTGGTTGTCGCAGGTGCGGCTGGTGTCACAGCCGGAGCTACTGCCAGAACGCTGCCACCTGCCGCTTGCTGGTCCCGATACTGAAGTAGCAAGCCGCGTGACCCTTGTGGGTTCGTGGCAATCAACTGGTTCGTTGCGGCACCACCGGCCAACGCGCGGTTGTAAGACGTCAGCAGGAAGTCCTTTTCGAACTGTGTCAGCTGGCCTGTGGCCGCATAGCCCATATGAGCCTGATATGTCGAAACCGCTGCGCGGGAGTTGCGCCCCATCACTCCATCAGGCGTCCCAGCCGGGAACCCGAAGTAGTTCAGCGAGGTCTGAATTTGCCGGTTTTCGGCACGCGCTGCGGAATTGTAATTTCTGGTTGAGCGGGTGACAGTCCGCGTCTGTTTGCGCTGTGAATTGCGCACCAATGCGCTGCCAACAACACCGACAACGGCACCGGCGACGAAATCACCGGCATCTGCGGATGCGCGCGATGTCGGGCTCATGATTACAAGTGCTGCGGCACAAGCCATTGAAATATTTCTGAAAACCATCTCATTCCTCACTTAAATACTGAATCTCTTTGTTATTTTACCACGTTTGCGCGGATTCTCTATCAGTGATTTTGGCGGGGCTTTCCAAACCGACGGCGCGGTCATGGGCAAAGACGCGAGAGGCTGCGGTTAAACTCTGCTGCAAAATTTTCTGGAAATGGGCAGGGCTTCTAAGGTATTATTGCTCAAAAGGTGCCGCCCTCTTCGGGGCTGCGCATCTCTTTCGAAGTCGAACCCCCGCGGGCCGGGGCAATTTGAATTTTGCGTGGGGGGCACGGAATCCACGCAAGACCTTCGTTGGAGAACCGCTATGGGACCCTTCCCACATGACGCACCAAAAGCCAAAATTGACAGCCACAATATCGCCGGAACCGATGGGTTCGAATTTGTAGAATTTGCCCATCCTGACGCTGGCGTTCTGGAAAATTTGTTCACACAGATGGGCTATGTCGAGGTTGCGCGACACAAGACCAAAGACATCTCTTTGTATCGGCAGGGGGCTGTTAACTACCTGATCAACCGCGAGCCGGGCAGCCATGCTGCGCAATTTGTTGACGACCATGGACCCTGTGCGCCGGCAATGGCGTGGCGCACAGTTGATGCCGCCCATGCCTTGAAATGCGCGCTGGATTACGGTGCGAAGGAATATACTGGTCCTGGCAAATCGCTCGACGTGCCAGCGGTGATCGGCATTGGCGGCTCCCTGCTGTATTTCGTGGAAGACTACGACGCAGGCAAATCGCCCTATACGCAGGAATTCGACTGGATTGGCGAGGTGGATCCCCGCCCGGTGGGGGCAGGGTTCTATTATCTCGACCACCTGACCCATAACGTGATGCGCGGAAATATGGACACGTGGTACAAGTTCTATGCGACTGCGTTCAATTTCAAAGAGATCAAGTTTTTCGACATTCAAGGCAAGATGACGGGCCTGACCAGTCGGGCCTTGACCTCACCGTGCGGTAAAATCCGGATACCGATTAACGAAAGCGCGGATGAAAACAGCCAGATTGAAGAATACCTGAAACGCTATAAAGGCGAAGGTATTCAGCATATCGCGGTTGGCTGCGACGACATTTACTCCTGCACTGATCTGATTGGGGACAATGGTCTTAGGTTCATGCCGGGTCCGCCGGAGGTCTATTATGACAAATCCTTCGCCCGTGTCTCAGGCCACGAGGAACCGATCGACCGTATGAAGAAGAACGGCATTTTGATCGATGGCGAAGGCGTTGTCGGCGGTGGCGAGACGCGCATCTTGCTGCAAATATTCTCCAAAACCGTGATTGGCCCAATTTTCTTTGAGTTCATTCAGCGCAAAGGTGATGACGGCTTCGGCGAAGGGAATTTCAAAGCATTGTTTGAATCCATTGAAGAGGATCAGATCCAACGCGGTATCTTGAAAGCCTAGCCATCGCCGTGGACTGGTGACATCGCCAGGATTGCGCTAAATGCAATCGGTGAAACACTTCCTTGCGAATGAAAGCCGTGCGCAAAAGCTGATGGACCAGATCAAGCCACATAGATTGTCGGTCGCCCCGATGATGGATTGGACAGACAGGCATTGCAGGTATCTGCATCGCCTGATGTCGGCGCGCACGCTGCTTTATACGGAAATGATCACCGCGCCTGCATTGGTGCGGGGAGGGGCGACGCATCTGTTGGACTATGATCAAAGCGAACACCCAGTGGCGGTGCAGCTTGGTGGTTCTGATCCGGCAGAGCTTGCACAGGCGGCGGTGATTTGCGCGCAGCATGGCTATGACGAGATTAACCTGAATGTTGGCTGCCCCTCGGATCGGGTGCAATCGGGATGTTTCGGCGCTGTGTTGATGGAGCGGCCCCAACTGGTGGCCGATTGCGTGCGGGCGATGATCGACGCACAACCGGTTGAAGTGACGGTGAAATGCCGGATCGGGGTGGATGATCAGGACCCGGAACTGGTCCTGCCGGATTTTCTTCGCCGGATCGCGGATGCTGGCGTTACTCGCGTCGCAATTCACGCACGCAAAGCATGGCTGCAAGGTCTCAGCCCGAAGGAAAACCGTGACATCCCGCCATTGGACTATGGGCTTGTTCACCGGATGAAAGCTGCGTTTCCTGAGTTGGATATCTTGCTCAATGGCGGCGTGGAGTCCTTGGATCAGGCGGTCGAAGCGTTGGAGGCCGGGCTGGATGGCGTGATGATCGGGCGGGCGGCATATCATACGCCCTCCGATATTTTGCTGGATGCAGATCAACGGATTTATGGCGCAGCGACAGCTCCCAAAACGCCCCATCAGGTTGTGACTGACATGCAGAGCTATGTTGAGGCGCATCTTATCTCGGGTGGCAAGCTGGGCCAGATCACACGTCATATGCTTGGACTGTTTGCTGGCCGTCCAGGCGCGCGCCAATGGCGCCGCCATCTGTCTGAGAATGCGCACCGACCCGGTGCTGGCTATGACGTTGTGGCGCAGGCATTGGCCTTGGTGCCAGAAACAGATCTCCGTCAGACCGGATGAAAACGCTGTCCGATCTACAGACACATGGCTGGTGCCGTTTTGGCTGTGATGCGGAGCTTTCGGATTGGGTTCAAGCGATCAAACCAGCTGCGTTGCAGGCCGCAAGCGATCCCAAAGCGCAGGCTGATTGGTTGCGGCATGGCAAGACCTGGTTTGCGGGCGTAAACATTCTGCCAAATGACGGGCGCGGGGCTGTCGGCAGCTCTGGCCCGCTGCGCGGTGCAGCGGTGTCGTTTTTGCAGGGCCAGTTTGGGGTACAAGATTGGGACAATGCGCAAGTGTCGGTGATCTATCCCGGCTACCCAAAGCAGGATGCACAGGAAAGCGACGCGGCGCACAGGTTTCGCAAGAACCGCGATGCGGCGCATGTAGATGGGCTGTTGCCAATTGGCCCGGATCGCCGCCGCCACATGCAAGAACCCCACGCTTTCGTTTTGGGGATTCCGCTAAATCATACCGACGCTCAGGCCAGCCCGATGGTCGTTTGGGAAGGCAGTCACCTGATCATGCAGCGGGCGTTCCGCAAAGCCTTGGAAGATGTTGCCCCGGACAATTGGTCGGAAGTCGATCTGACGGAGGCCTATCATACCGCCCGCAAGGTCTGCTTTGACACCTGCACGCGCGTCGTCGTCCATGCAAATCCGGGGGAAGCTTATGTAATTCACCGGCTTGCACTGCACGGCGTGGCCCCTTGGCAGGATGGCGCAACAGCCCCGCCGGAGGGGCGCATGATTGCTTATTTCCGACCTGAGAATCGTATCATTTCTGATTGGCTGTCCGGGTAGGTCCCTGAGAACGCAGCGTTTTGTCAGAACTGCGCTGTTTCTGTGCCCATTTTTGCGCCAAATGCTCAAAAAACGCTGTTTACCCCACGTTAATAAAACCTTGATCCGGCGGTTTTTGAAACGTGCAAATTTTTCGGAAAACGCACCAATCACACTGCGAATCTTCATGAATTCAGGGGTATAGGCCGATTTGATTCGAATATTTGGCCGCGCAAATAACCGGATTTCTGGTTAACAAAATCATAATTGCGCCCGATACCGGCCATATTTCGCCCCAATTTAGGCGACAACTTGCCGATAACCGAGGGGATCAAAGGCTTTCTCAAATGATATTGGAATTCGGAAATATTCTGGTGTTCTTCTTTTCAGCGTTCCTGCTGATGGAATCTTTGGGACTGAGTATCGTACCTGGTTGGGCGAAATCGTATGTATTTATCGTCATTGCTGGAACGCTTGTCATGGTGGGTGGCAGCGCAGTCGTCTAGGGGGGCGGGGCATGTATTTAACATTTTGTCGCGTCTTCCTGATCATGGTGATCAGCTGCACGCTATTCCTGTTTCTTGCAGGCCATTTCTACGCCGCCATTAGCTGTACATTCATCGTCATTATCCAAAGAACGGCCGTCTTGATCGCAGATGTCTTCTTCGATTTCTTTACGGGCCGGCCGCTTATTCGAGCCCGCAAACCCTACGAATACGAACCGGTCGCGGCCAATAGCAGAATTCCTGCTGAATAAGCGTCAGTGATCGGGCTCTATCAGCCCCAATCCCCTGAGATAAATCCCAATCCCCGTTTCCAGAAGGTCTTCTGGCGGAAATGGTGCTTGTGCGCCGGGGGCTCCGCGGGCGAACAATTCGACGACCCCGTGGCTCATCGCCCAGATATGGCTTGAAAACATCGTTGCCGGGGGTCTGCGGTCTTCGGGGATGTGTTGTGACAAGGCCTCCGCGGCCTGTTCCAGAATAGCGCGGGAGCGGTCTGCCGCGAACCCAAGCTCTGGATGGGCCTGTACGCTAACACCACTTTCAAACATCGCCATGTAATGCCCGGGAAACTTGCGCGCGAAGGCCAGATACGCGCGCCCGGTGCTTTCAAAGGCGGCCAAGGCCGTTGGCTGTCCGTCGGCATAGGCATGGTGCATCAGATCGGCAAAGATACGGTGGCCTTGCAAGGCGGCTTCCGCGATCAGAGCTTCCCGCCCCTCAAAATGTCGATAAACCGCGGCAGGGGTCACATCGGCGCGTTTCGCCGCTTCCGCCACGGTAAATCCGGTCGGGCCTTTCTGCTCAATCAAACTCAGCGCTGCATCGACCAGCGCCTGTTTGAGATTGCCGTGATGATAGCCGCGCTTAGGCATCCCAGATTTCCGGCCCTCCGCAAATCTTGTCATCGGGGTCGCAGGCCACTTTTGCATTTTTCCCGGCATAGTCGATTTTGGACAAAACCGCGCGAATGGCCGCGATACGCGCGCGCCGTTTGTCGTCCGAGCGCACGATGGTCCATGGCGCATGGTCAACATGGGTCGCATCAAATGTTTCGCGGATCGCTTTTGTGTAGGCGTCCCACCGGTTGAGGCCTTCGACGTCGATCCAGCTAAGCTTCCATTGCTTCAAAGGGTCGCTTTCTCGGTCTAGAAAGCGGCGCAGCTGTTCCGCCCGACCGACATTCAGCCACAGCTTGACCAGGGTGATACCTTCTTCCGTGATCATCTGCTCAAATTCCGGGGCCTGGCGGAAGAAATGGGCCCGCTGGGTGTCGGTGCAAAATTCAAACACATCCTCGACGACGCCGCGATTGTACCAGCTGCGGTCAAACAAAGTGACTTCACCTGCGCTTGGCAAGTGTTTGACATACCGTTGAAAATACCATTGGCCTTGTTCTGTTTCGGTGGGCTTGGACAGGGCAATGACTTTCGCGCCCCTCGGGTTCAGATTTTCGCGAAACCGCTTGATCGTGCCGCCTTTGCCTGCAGCGTCGCGCCCTTCATAGACGACGGCGACCCGCTGTCCGCTGTCTCGCAGGTGCGCCTGCATCTTGACCAATTCGATCTGCAGCGCGGCCAATGTGTCTTCGTATTCATCGCTGTCCATGCGGGTGTCATAGGGGTAGGTATCTGACAGGATGCGGTTTTTCTTGGCGTTTTTGATCGCGTCGCGCACCTCGTCCGGGGCGGTGTCTTTGTAAAATGCGCTGATCGCGCCATCAAAGGGCAGGGTCATTGGGGCCTCTTCAGTTTGGTGAGGGGCAGTATGGCGGGTTGCGTCAGCGCAGGCCAGCGCGTTTTGCAGCGCGGTTTATGGCGGCAATGACCTCATCCTCGCGCGCGTGGTGCGGCATGTGGCCAACACCGTCCAACACAACCAGGTTTGAATCCGGAATTTGCTGGGACAGCGGTATCGAATGGATCGGCAACGGTACGGTCGTGTCTGCGTTGCCATGCACGATCTCAACGGGGATGGTTAGGCCGTTGTAACGCTCTGCCATATTCACAATATGTGGCCGTAACCCATTGATTTGTTGTGTATTTGAATGAAGCGTGATGGTGCGCAGCGACAATGCTGGGCCGATATGTTCAAGGTAGCCTTCCGGCACCGGATCAGGTTCAAATATCCCCTCTACGGAGTTTTCGATATAGCTGCGCGGCACAAACGCCGACACAAGCGGGATCACCAGTTTGCGCCCCAAAAACGTGTTGGTCAGGCGGTACCACGGGTCCAGCTTTCCGGGCCAGGGGTTCGATACACCTGAGACATTGACGAATGCGGCGATGTTGTCGGGATGCTCCAACGCCCACGCCAAAGCAACCGCGCCGCCAAAGCTTTGGCCCAGTACGATCGGGTTGTCTGCACCCAGTTCGCGGGCGGCTTGCGACAGAAGATTTGCCTGCTCAATCGGGTTTTCGCCCAGACCTGCGCGACTTTCGATGCGCCCGGTATAGCCGTGACCGGGGCGATCCAGTGCAATCACGCGGAAGCTGTCTTTCAGCTTGCCAACAAGGGAGAACGTGAACTCCCGCGCATTGCCGCTTGCCCCGTGAAGCAGCACCAGATCAGGGCCTGCACCTTCCACATGGGCATGAACTTGCGTGCCATCGATTTGCAGGATCGGGCCGGTTGGCGGAAATTCTTCCAAGACATCCTGAGCGAGCGCGTTGGTTTTGTAGGTCACGATCACTCCGCAGATTGCGACGAACAGGCACAGCGCAAGGGCCACATATAACGCGCCCTTACGTGCCAATTTCGTCCATATTGAATTTGGTTGTCTGATAAATCCGGTTCACCCAATTGCCGTACAAAAGATGGGCGTGACTGCGCCAACGGTTCTGAGGTTTCTGGCTGGGATCATCGGCTGGATAGTAGTTCATTGGCACGTTGATCGGCGTGCCGTCTTTGACATCGCGATCATATTCTTCTTTCAACGTGCCGCTATCATATTCGAAATGATTGAAAATATAGAGGGCACGGTGGTCCGGGTCTTCGACAAGACACGGGCCAGCCAGATCGCTGCCAAGAAGTGTGACCAACCCGGATGCTGCGTCAATTTCGGATTGCTTCATCTCGGTCCAGCGGGACACGGGGATCACGCAATCGTCGGAAAATCCGTTGAGATAGGGGGAACTAGGCGCAAGATTGGTATGCCGGAAACAGCCGAACGCTTTTGCCGGAAGGATGTGTTTTTGCACGCCATGGAAATGGTTGATCATCGCCATACCACCCCAGCAGACCCCGAAGGTCGAATGCACGTTGGTTTGCGTCCAATCCATCACCTCGCGCAATTCGTCCCAATAGGTAACGTCCTCAAAATCAAGATGCTCGATCGGCGCACCAGTGATGATCAGACCGTCAAACTTCTCGTCCCGGACCTCTTGGAACGGGCGATAGAATTCCGCCATATGCTCGGCGGCGGTGGTCTTGGTCTGATGCTCGGACATGCGGATCAGTTGCAGGTCGATTTGCAGCGGCGTTGCCCCGATCAGGCGGGCAAACTGGTTTTCCGTCTGGATCTTCTTCGGCATCAGATTAAGCAGGCCGATCCGCAGCGGTCGAATATCCTGCCGCGCGGCCTGATCTTCGTCCATGACCATCACACCCTCGTCCTTCAGGACGTTATAGGCGGGCAGGGTGGAGGGCAGTTTTATCGGCATGGGGCTTAGAAATCCAAAATGTTTCGAAAGGCTTAGATAGGCCGCTACGGCTCAAGTGCCAAGAGTGCGCGCGATCAACTGATCGAGATCGGCGGGGCTTTGCGCCTTGGAGATCTGATCAGTAGAGATCGTGACACCCCAATTCTTCGCCATCGCCTCATAGCGCGGTTGGCGATGCGCTAAAGCCTTGGAATAGGTCCACCGCACGAAGTCATTTGGATCAACGTCGGCTTCTACCGATTTGTTTTCGAACAGATATTCGTCCCAAGCGGCTTGTAGAAATGATGGTTCATAACACATCGGTTTCGGGGCCTTATCGAAGCGGCGGATCAGTTCTTCCCGGTGCGCATCCGAGCCTTCGATCCAGACCATGAGATGGGTCTCAGACAGCTTTTTGAGCACGGGATCGCTGGCGTCCCACGGGTCCACGACCTCGCAAATTGACCCGCTGGTGTCACAGACGAAATGATCATAGCCGTAAAGCTGCTTTGCGCGGGCCATGAAATGCTCTGTATCCAGCAAGGCCGAGATTTCGGCATTATGGTGCAGGGCCTGGCGGCGCTGATATTCCGCGAAAGGCAGGCCACCTTTTGACGGGTCACCCGGCTTTCCCAGATAAGTCGACAGCGGGGACAGGTTTTCAAATGTGATGTTGGAGGCGATGTAGATACTGTCGCTGCGCAACAACTCTGCCAGAAACGGGTCGTCCATGGCGTGAGATTTGAAATTATCAACGATGTGCTCGCCCATATACCTGGTGCCGATCCGGTAATCGACGGAATAGTGAAACCAATCACCTGAGGCGCGTAACATATTGGAAATATACGTTTTTCCAAGACCGGACATGCCGAAAAACAGCACGCGTTTTGCCGGGGCATTCAACCAGTCATCGCCAGATTTATAGATCATCGCACTATCCTTCTTGGCGTCTTTCGTATCGCCCAAAAGGGGGACAATCTAGTGCGATTTCGCAAACATCCTGAGGATGCGTCCATCAAGTATCACCAGCCCCAGACCCAGAATTACAAAGCCCAGATAGGCGTTCGGGTTCAAGCTTTCGCCCAGGACCAATGCGCCAAGCACGATGGCCACCGGTGCCACAAGAAGCGTGCACAGCATCAGGTTGCCGCTGCCCGCCACTGCAAGCACGCGGTAGTAAAGCATGTAGGCCACGGCCGTTGCGATCACTGAATAATAGGCAATTGCGCCAATTGCTGTCGGGCTGAGGTCGAAAGACGGTGGGCCGTCGATGATGTAGGCCAAGGGCAACATCACAATTGTCGATCCTGCCAACATTCCCGCAGCCGCTGTTTGTGGCGGCAGATCAGCCATGGTTTTTCGCGCCCAAGCCCCGGCAAATGCGTAGGAGAGGGTACCGCCCAAAACCGCAAGCTGGGCAAGCGACCGAATGTCGAAGTTGCGCAGGTTTTCGATCCCGATGGCGATGGAAACCCCCAAAAAGCCCAGCAGAACTCCGACGAGGCGGTTGGCGCTCAGTCGTTCATCCGCAAAGAATACCGCGGCAACGACGACGCCGAAGATGGCAGTTGCCGCATTCAGGATCGAGGTCAGGCCCGTCTCAATATAAAGCTGGCCCCATGCCATCAGGGTGAAGGGGATGACGTTGTTGAGAAAACCCATGACAAGAAACGCGCCCCAGATTTTCACCCCGCGGGGCACATGAAGGCGGCGGATCAGGACGTATCCCCATAATACCAGCGCTGCCCAGAAAACACGATGCGCGACGGCAGTGAAAAATGGCACTTCGTTCAAAGCCAGCCGGATGGACAGAAAAGACGCCCCCCAGATGAAGGACAAGATCAGCAGGTCGGCCCATGCCCGCGCAGAGAGAGTTTTTTGGTTCATACGCCTCTTCTAGCGAGCCATACTAAACCGGGCGACCCGAAAGATGCTGCAAATACGCGATTGTTGTCGCAAATAGAAAAACGCCCCACCATTTCTGGCAGGGCGCTTTTTGAATTTGATTTGAAGGGCTTGCTTAGAAGCTGTAGCCGATCTTGATGCCGACACCGATGGCGTCGTTTCCGTCAAAGCTCGCGCGCGCAACACCACCTGTCCGAGGAGTTGAATCGCCCAGTTTGGTATAGTTGATGCCGCCTGTGATCTTCATATTGTCCATCGTGTATGTGCCACCGATGGTCAGGCCAATGCTGCCATCCGTTGGGCCAAGCGGAGAGACAAGCGGTGTGTCGGAAAATTCATAACGCACCGAGACTGCGCCAGAGAAGTTATCTGTAAAACGACGACCAACACCCAAAGTGACGAAAGTTGCGTCCACGATATCAACAAGGCTTGTCCCGGCTGGCGTTACGCCACCGAAAGCTGTCGGGATAACCGAAACTTCGCTGTAATCCACATAGCGGATCTGACCGAAGAGCAGTGTGTCTTCCGCGATACCAGACTGGAAATCCAAGTTAATCGAGTCTGGTGTCACGATGTTGGTCCCCGTGACTGCGCCAGGCGCGATGTTTTCACGCGTATCCAGATTATGCTCAACTTCTGAGTGGTAAGTCAGCGCGACGCGCAATGCGATGTCCGGAATTTCATAGGCTGCACCAAGCAAGTATCCTGCGGCATAGTCCCTGTCGAAGGTCACGGAATATCCGCTCAAACCAGCATAAGCAGCACCGGCCAGATCAACTGCGCCAGACATTTCCTGCAGCTTGATACCACCATGGACCGAGAAACGGTTACCGAATTCGTAGCGGCCGACACCGGTTAATGTGTTGACGTCAAGATTGGCAGTCGTTCCGCCAAGTGCGACCGATGAACCGGCCGGGTAAGCGATGTCAGCGCCGAAGGGCTGATCAAAAATCAGTGCGAACGAAAACGCATCGCTGAACTGCCGCTTATATGCCAATCCGAATTGCGCGAAGCTGTTGGCAACATTGCCTGTCGCACCGCCACCGAAAGCCGCGCCATCGACGCCGCTAAGGCTCGGTTTTACGATCCCGAAGCTAAGCTCTGCGTAGTCGCCTTCTTCAAAGAGTGGCGCCAGATTTTGGAAAGAACGGTCAAGATTGCCCGCGCTTGCCAGTGATGTCGTCGCGGCAAGCATTGCTGCTGCGCCTAGATACTTTTTCATTTCCATGGTCCCCTGCATTCCCCTGTGAACTCCTCGCCTAAAATTGGAGCAGTTCGAAAACTGCGTCAATTTGTGACCCCACGTAATTTTATTGTTTGGTGTTGAAACGCTACGTAAGTTGCCTATACGTGGCTTTTTTCGCACATGTGACGTCGGGTAAACTGTCTCACGAACGGGCCTCTCGCGCAATATTCACGTAATTTGCGGCGAAAATAATGAGCGCTCCGAGCAACACCCAAACATCCAGCGGCTCATTATAGAACAGCATGCCGATGATCGCGATGACTGGAAGACGGCCGAAATCAATCGGAACAACGACTGTGGCAGGGGCCAGAGACAATGCGGTTGTAAGGCAGAAATGGGCGCAAAGACCGGCCACGGAAACCAGCGCGACATAGGGCCAGATCGCCGGTGACGGCCACGCAACATCGCCGTCCCACCCGGCGGTGATCACGCCGAAGACCGCTTGCAACACGACCAGCCAGAACAAGATGCAGGTGATGGATGTCACGCGGGTCAATTTCTTTGTGAAAATCGCTGACCCGGCGAAGCCTATCGCCGACAGGGCTGCAAGGATGATCCCAAGTTCGATATTGCTGAAATCCGGACGGGTGACGATCAGAATGCCGATAAAACCCGCCGCGGCCACGGCAAGCCGTGTGCGGGTCAGGCGTTCATTCAAAAACAAGGGCGACAGAAGCATCACCCAAATCGGGGACGTAAACTCAAGCGCGAATAATTGCGCCAGCGGGATCATCAAAAGCGCTGCAAACCACAGGTTTTGGCCGGTGAAATGCGCAATATTGCGGATGAAGTGCAGGCCAAAATGCTGGCGATTGATCTCTGACAGGGTTCCCGTGACGCTGGCAACCGCAAGCACGATCGCGATACCAATGAAAGAGCGGTACATCATCAGCTCGAACGTATCGATCTCGTTGTTGATCATTCGTCCAGCGACTGCCATTGACGAGAATGACGCGATTGCCCCAAGCATCCACAGCGCCGCCTTGATGGGCTGCGTGTCGGGTTGGTCGAATTCTGTTGGGGCTTGAGCCATCTGGTGTCTCGCGGGAAGGCGCGGCCCTGTACAATTTCAGACCGGATTGATTTGATGCGTAGGCGGGTTGAGAAGGATTGTCCATTGCCAAGCAGAAGTTTCGCGATCTGGCTGTTTACAGCGGCGACTGGCCTTGCCGGGCCTGGCATGGCGACACCTGTGTCGGATCTGGAAAATACGGCCCGCCAGACCTTTGACAATCTGCCCGAAATTGTGCGCGTCGACAGTGTCGCTGGAAAATGTCGCGGCGACGCGGATAGCAACATGTTTGTGCGCTACTGCAGCAGCGAAGATCGGGTTTATCTGTCCAAGGCGATAAAAGACGACGTGAAAGCGGCGTATTTGCTTGGCCATGTTCTCGGCCATGCGGTGCAGGTCAAACATGGGGTCGCGGATGTGGCGCTGGCGATGATCCGGGCGAACCGCCCGCGCGAGACGGAATTGCGCGGCATGGTCACGCGTCAGGTTGAATGTATCGCCGGTGTTTTGCTGGCACGCGCAAATGTGCCACTGCCAGATTTGATCCAGAATTTCGGGGCAGAGCCGTTTACGGGAAGTCATTGGGGGCGGACGCCGTTGTCGGGCGGGCCAAAAGTGTCGATTGGTCTTGCGGCGCGTCAAACATGGCTACGCCGCGGGCATCGTACGCAGGATTTTCAGGCTTGCGCAAATGGTGACATGGGTGCCGAACTGTTGTTGGAAGCAGAAAAAAGCTGAGTTCTCAGCTGGCTGGTAAGCAGCAGCCGGATAGCACCACCGGGGTTTCGGTTTTTTGGGTGAGAACCGTCGCCTCAACAGGCCAGGCCGTGACATGGGCGGTGTCGCACGCCCTTTGATGCAGGATCACAATTGCCGTGTCGCGACTACCAAGAAGTGTCAGCACTTGCGGCCAGTCCCGGTTTTCGGCGCTTCCACGCTGCGGGACTGTCATGTCCGCGGATTTTCCGTAGTTGAATTGCGCAGTCTCACCGGTAACGGAGATGTCCCAGTCAGGATCGGTCCCAGAACAGCTGATATCCATGGCATGGGCCGCGAACGGGCAAAGCGCCAGAGCCGTGAGGGTGCCGCGCATCATTCCCATTCGATGGTTCCGGGCGGTTTCGAGGTGATATCGTAAGTTACCCGGTTAATCCCCGGCACTTCATTAATAATCCGCGTTGCTGTTTCGCCAAGAAATTCATGGCTGAACGGATAGTAGTCGGCCGTCATCCCGTCGACGGATGTAACGGCGCGCAGTGCGCAGGCAAAATCATAGGTGCGCCCGTCACCCATAACGCCCACGGTTCGGACCGGCAGGATCGCAACGAAGGCCTGCCAAATATCATCATAAAGCCCGTGCTTGCGGATTTGGTCGATATAGACTGCGTCAGCTTCGCGCAGGATATCCAGTTTTTGGCGGGTGATCTCACCGGGGCAGCGGATCGCGAGGCCCGGTCCTGGAAATGGATGACGTCCGATGAACGACGCGGGCAGGCCAAGTTCGCGCCCAAGCGCGCGCACTTCATCTTTGAACAGCTCCCGCAGGGGTTCCACCAATTTCAGGCCCATCTTTTCAGGCAGGCCCCCAACATTGTGGTGGGATTTGATCGTCACGGATGGACCGCCAGAAAAACTGACGCTTTCGATCACATCCGGATAAAGCGTGCCTTGCGCCAGGAACTTCGCACCACCGACCTCACCGGCATGTTTCTGGAACACGTCGATAAACAGTTTGCCGATGATCTTGCGCTTGGTTTCGGGGTCAGACTGGCCGTCAAGTTCGCCCAGGAACAACTCCTGATCGTCGGCATGGATCAGGGGCATGTTGTAGTTGTCGCGGAACATGGTGACGACCTCTTCGGCCTCACCTTTGCGCAGCAGGCCATGATCGACGAAGACGCAGGTCAGTTGGTCGCCAATCGCCTCATGGATCAAAACCGCCGCGACGGAGCTGTCGACACCGCCCGACAGACCGCAAATAACTTTGGCATCGCCCACCTGTTCGCGGATCGCCGCAATGGCCTGTTCACGGTAGGCACCCATCGTCCAGTCGCCGGTGAAGCCAGCCATGCGGACAAAGTTTTCGTATAGCTTTGCGCCATTTGGGGTGTGATGCACTTCGGGATGAAACTGGACAGCATAAAACTGGCGTTCAGGGTCGGCTGTGATCGCGAAAGGGGCGTTTGGCGAGGTGCCAAAAACCTCAAAGCCCGGGGCGATTTTTGCGACGTGGTCGCCATGGCTCATCCAGACCTGTTCCTTGTCGGTTTTGAACCAGCCATCAAGCAGCGGAAGCATTCCTTTCGGATCGACGAAAGCCCGGCCAAATTCTGCTGTCCCGTGGCCGCGTTCCACCTGACCACCCAGCATTTGCATCATCACTTGCTGGCCATAACAAATCCCCAGAATTGGGACGCCCAGATCATAGACTTCTTCCGGTGGGCGAGGGGAATCCTCATCAATCACTGAACAGGGACCACCCGAGAAAATTACCGCTTTGGGGGCGAATTCCGTCAGGAATGCCGCGTCGATCTTCTGGAACGGATGAATTTCACAATAGACATTCAATTCGCGCAATCGGCGGGCGATGAGCTGTGTCACCTGAGAGCCGAAATCGATGATCAGAAGACGCTCATGCGTGGCGTCGCGAAGGGGCGGTGCGGAATGATCTGTCATAGCTCGTGATTATGGACTGGCGGGGATGTGCGCAAGGCCCCGGAATTGTCCCGAGCCAGATTTTTCCGACCGATTTGTGCAAACCTGCGGGAACGATGTCGCTTTCCCCCCTTGAGCGACGGATTTTGTCTGTGGAACCGCGCGGTCAGACGGTAGGTACAGAGAGCAAACATAGACTTCTGGGGGTCCACCATGTCCGATACTTCTACAAGATCTCGCCGTACCCGTGGTGGTGGAGGGGCCGCGCGCCGCGCAGAGCGGACTGCGGTGCGGATCGAAACAGCGAAATATATCGAACGCAATATTCCCAACTTTGAGATTCTGTCCGAAGAAGCGTTGGAAATCATTGAGGCCAACGCCGAAACTGTTCTGGCCGAGATCGGGGTGAATTTTGTCGACAACCCCGCGGCATTGGATCGCTGGCGCGAGGCAGGCGCTGAGGTTGATGGGGAACGGGTGCGCATTCCGCGTGGTTTGGCGCGTCAGTTGTGCTCCACGGCACCGTCTTCCTTTACCCAGCACGCACGGGACCCGCACAAATCAGTTGTCATCGGTGGCAAGAACCTGGTGATCGCACCTGTCTACGGTCCCCCCTTCGTGCGGGATCTGGAAGGCGGGCGTCGCTACGCCACCATCGATGATTTCCAGAAGTTCGTGAAACTGGCCTACATGTCGAAATATGTGCACCATTCCGGCGGGACCGTGTGTGAGCCGACGGATGTTCCGGTCAACAAACGACATCTCGACATGCTCTACGCGCATATGTCGCTGTCGGACAAACCCTATATGGGATCGGTGACCGAGCCTGAGCGCGCGCAAGATTCCGTGGAAATGTCCGAGATTCTATTTGGCGGGTTGAATGACCGGACGGTTATGACATCGCTGACCAATATCAACTCCCCGATGACGTTCGATGCCACAATGATGGGCGCACTTGAGGTATACGCCGCCGCCAACCAGGCCTGCATTGTATCGCCTTTCATCGTAGGCGGCGCGATGGCTCCGGTGTCAGTGGCGGGGACATTGACGCAGGTTCTTGCGGAAGTTCTGGCTGGCGTCGCGTATTCTCAGTTGATCCGCAAAGGCGCGCCGGTAATCTTCGGGGCCTTCGTGACCTCCATCGATATGAACTCTGGTGCGCCGACATTTGGCACGCCGGAAGCGGCGAATATTACCTATGGTGCGGGCCAGCTGGCGCGTCGCCTGAAACTGCCTTATCGATCTGCTGGATCGTTCTGCGGATCGAAACTGCCAGATGCGCAGGCGGCCTATGAAACGTCGAACTCCTTGCAGACCGGGCTGATGTCTGGCGTGAATTTCATGCTGCACGGATGCGGCTGGCTGGAAGGGGGGCTTGTTTCGTCCTTCGAGAAGTTCGTGATGGACGCAGACCAATTGGGTGTTTTGCACGGGTTGGCCAAAGGCATCGCTGTCGACGAAAACGCGCAAGCGATGGGGGCCATCGCAGAAGTCGGGCCCGGTGGGCATTACCTTGGTTGCGAGCATACGCAGAACAATTTCAAGGAAGCCTTCTGGCGGTCAGATCTGCTGGACTACAAGCCGTTTGAAACCTGGGCCGATGAAGGGTCGCGCAATACGCAGACCCTGGCGGCCGCGCGGGTTGCAAAGCTTCTGGCGGACTATCAGCAGCCGCATCTGGATCCGGCGATTGATGAAGAGCTGAAGGCGTATATCCAGAAGAAGAAGGAATCGATGCCGGATTCGTTCATCTAGCAGGCCCAAGTTCACCTGAATTCCGCGTGGTTCGCTGCTCAGGTGATTCCAATTTGTCTAAAATTTGATAAAAAACTGCGCCGATTCATTAAGAATTGGCGCAGTTTCGGTAATTGCGAACGTTAGGGATTTGTTAAGGCGTCAGACCCGTTGGTTTCGCGGCAGCAGTTGGCATTCTGCCATCAAAGCGACAAGCACTTCGATGTGGCGCGTGATCGAATAGGCGGCGTCGCCCGCGCGGCGGGTGCATTCGATTTGTTCTTCCTGCTCCATCAGATTGGCGACCAGCGCGTTGCTTTCTTTATGGCCGCTTTGCCCGGAAATACGTGAAAGATCACGCTTTCTATTATATTCGGACAGTCCATGGCGGGCTGCACGTACCAAAAGGCGCGGGCGGCGAAGACGGGCAAGAGCAGAATTGAGGTCGGTCATAAAATTCGTCCTTTGGCTGAAATGCTTGTGTCAATTTACAGCCAGAGAATGCCCTGTTGCGGGCCGACCGAACCCTGCGAACGCAAAACTCAGCCGCGTTTACACATTCGAAATATTTGGAAGAAAATACCGGACCTATTAACTCCTTAGTAAGCAATACAACCAAAAGTTGCGGCGTGTGTTAACTACGAAACGGGGGCTGCAACGATGAATTCTGTATCTCATTGTGATGCTGGATTCGAATTTCCCGATTGGGTTCCGATCGCGGCGTGTCGCTATCTTCGCCATATTCAAACAGGCCAATCCTTGAGAGATCTGGCCCGCGGGGAGGGATGTCACCCCTCTACCGTCCTGCGCCAGGTGCGCAAACTTGAATTGCGACGGGATGATCCGCTTGTCGATGAAGCGTTGCAGACCCTGGGCCAGCGTATTTTGGCTCGCTCCTCTGACAAATTTGACCAAGGAAATTTATCGATGAACGTACAGAACTGCCCGCCGATTCCTCTTGATGAAAAATCATTGGCCCGGGAAGCGCGGCGAATTTTGCGACGCCTTTGTGAGACCAATGCCGTTCTCGCGTTGGCCGCCGAGATGGATAAGGCTGTTGTTGTGCGCGACCACGGGGAGGCGACGCCGACCCGAACAGCCGTCGTGGAACGCGATATAGCGCAAGCTTTCGCGCTGAAAGAATGGATCGCCGTCACCAAAGGCAGCAAAGGGCGGATCACAACCTACGCAATTACAGCCGCCGGACGCGCCGCGCTGAAGCATTATATTGCAGAGGAAGAAAACCGCCGCCGCCGCGAGGTCGGGATGGACGCACCAACAGGGCCGTTCACGGTGCAAAAAGCGGTTTGGGATGAAAGTGACACCACGCAGGCCATCCGGCCGATCCGCTATAATGTCGCTGAAAGCCCGCTTGCCATGCTTGCACGGCGGAAGGGAAAGGATGGAAATCCGTTCCTTGAATCGCCACTTGTTCAGGCCGGGGAACGGTTTCGAGAAGACTTTGAACTGGCGCAGATGGGCCCGAAAGTTGCGCAGAACTGGGAACGGTTCATGAGCACCGGCGACCGGTCTTGTTTCGCCTCTGAAGGGGAAATCACTAGCGGGTCGCGCGCCGCGCGGGACAGAATTCTGTCCGCTTTGGAAGATTTAGGTCCTGGTTTGGGCGACATCATTATGCGCTGCTGTTGCTTTCTGGAAGGTCTGGAAACCGCTGAAAAACGCATGGGGTGGTCGGCGCGGTCGGGCAAAGTGGTTTTGCGGATTGCCCTACAGCGACTGCGGCGTCACTACACTGAAATACACGGTGCAGCCAGCGCGATGATCGGCTGATCCAAACTTGAGCTGACGTCTTACAAAAGCGCTCCTGCGACGGGGCGCTTTTTGCATTCGCGACATGGCAAAGCCGTCAATAGGCAATCGCGTGCGAAAGCCGGGAATTCCTTCGACTATCAGGGGAAATCTTGATTCGCGATACGATCTGAATAACGTTAGGAAACGTGGTTAACGCATTGGTAACGTTAAAATAAAGTAAAATCGGGTGCTGGCTCGCGCAAGGTGTTTGCGCTGTCGGCAGGATTGCGCGGGAAGTGGAAACCATGCCGCGACCTTGCCGCAAAAATGGCAAAATCTCGGCAGATTTAAGGCGCGCTTTGAAGGGGTCCTCGACAAGATCGAGATCGAACCCAAACCGCTCCGCGAGTGTTCCCATCGGGGATGTTTGCAAGCCTAAGTGAAGGAATACACATATGTTTATGCGCAACGAAACTGCTTTTATCGACTCTGACATCGTCACAATTCCGGGCCTGGAAATCACTGCCCGGACGGACGCAAAACCTGCGTTGAATTATGGCATGCCGGTTGGAACACTGGTTGAAACCGAACAGGGTTGGGACGCGGTCGAAACGCTTTCCGTGGGCCAAATGCTGGTCACGACGGAAGGGGACCTTAAACCATTGACGCGGGTGGAGCATAGTTTTGCAACTTTGCCTCGGGGGCTTGGCCTGATCCATGTCAGTGGTGGAATTTTTCCCGGCGTCTCTGATCTGGTCTTGTTGCCTGAACAACTGATCTTGCTGACAAGCCCGTTGGCGGAAGTCCGTTTCGGCACGCCGGATGTCTTATTGCCTGCGGCTGCCCTAGATGTCGCAATGGGTGTGGAGGTCGCTTCGGGCGGTATCCAAGTACAACTGACCAGCTTCGGTTTTGAAGATGAAGAAGTTATTTTTGCAGGCGGTGACATGCGCTTGCACTGTCCGAAAGCAAGGGATGCGTCGGTTTTGACAACAACGCCAGGTTCTGATTTCTGGACCGTTCTGGATGCCGAAGATGGCCGTAGTTTGACCCGAGATCTTTACGCGCAGCCTGCAAACATGGCGATGGCGGCCAGCTGAGGTTGGCAGAGATGCAAAAACAGCATGGCGGGTTTGCGACGAGTCAGACCGGATCGGTTGGACAAATCACCCGCCAGCTATTAGCTGTATCTCGACCACCGAAAAGGACACTACCGATGGCAGATGGAGCCGCGAAACCACGCGATCTGAAAATCCCGAGCCAGCGCCACCCTGAAAAAGCCCGCAGGCCCGATGCTGCACAGCCCAAGAAACCCGATTGGATCCGGGTGAAAGCGCCTGTCAGCCAAGGGTACAAGGACACTCAGAAGATCATGCGTGACAACAAGCTTGTCACCGTGTGCGAAGAGGCCGGGTGCCCCAATGTCGGCGAATGTTGGAGCCAGGGCCACGCCACGATGATGATCATGGGCGAAGTCTGTACCCGGGCTTGTACGTTTTGCAACATCGCCACCGGCAAGCCACCGGAAGATCTGGACGTGTTTGAGCCGGGCCGCGTTGCCGATGCGGTTGCGAAACTGGGGCTGAACCACGTGGTGATCACATCGGTGGACAGGGACGATATCGAAGATGGCGGGGCAGAGCATTTTGCCCAGACCATTCGCGCGATCCGACACAAGTCACCGAAGACAACGATCGAAATTCTGACGCCTGATTTTATCAAGTGCGCGCCTGAAGTCCTTGAAAAGGTTGTGGAAGCGCGACCAGACGTATTCAACCACAACCTTGAAACTGTGCCCGGTCTCTATCCCGAAGTGCGACCCGGCGCGCGGTATTTCCACTCGCTGCGGTTGCTGCAACGGGTCAAGGAACTGGACCCGACAATGTTTACCAAATCCGGGATCATGGTCGGGCTCGGCGAAGACCGACAGGCGGTCTTGCAAGTGATGGAGGATATGCGCGCTGCGGATATCGATTTCCTGACCATTGGCCAGTATCTGCAACCGACGCCCAAACATCACCGGGTCGACCGGTTCGTGACCCCGGATGAGTTCGCAAGCTACGAAAAAGCGGCCTACGGGAAAGGCTTTTTGATGGTGTCCGCCACGCCTTTGACGCGATCAAGCTATCACGCGGGTGAAGACTTCGCCCGGCTGCGGGACGCACGCCTGAAAAAACTGGGTTAGTTTGCCGTTAAATCTTCGGCGGGTTGGCCAACCGGGCCGCGCGGCCGCCTCGGCGCTTTTTGAAACGGTCTGCACGCGCGGGCAATTCATCGATCACCGCTTGGCGGGCCGGGTTCGACATCCGACCCCAAGCCGCAATCTCGTCGATGCTGCGTAGACATCCGGTGCAAATCCGCTCTGCCGGATGAACAACGCAAATCTTGATGCAAGGCGATTGCACTTCATCACGGGTCCAAATCTCGTCACTGTCTTTCATCGCCATTCCTATAGGCCGGGTTGGTTTCGGGCCTGCCTGATATGGCTGATCCGATCCAACGCTCCTTGCAGGATATACCCAGCAGCGACATGATCTATGACCTCGGCGCGACGTTTTCGTGTCGTATCCGCCTCAAGAAGGGCGCGTTCGGCCGCAACAGTGGATAGCCGCTCATCCCAAAAAACGATTGGCACAGAGGTCAGGGCCGCAAAATTGCGCGCAAAAGCCCGCGTGGATTGAGCCCGTGGTCCTTCGCTGCCATCCATATTGCGCGGCAAGCCCAGCACCAAACCGCCGATTGCGCGCGCCTCCATCACAGCTAAGACGGCTTTCGCATCAATCCCGAATTTCTTGCGCCGCACTGTCTCCAACGGCGTCGCGATGGACAAATAAGCGTCGGAAACCGCAAGCCCTATGGTTTCGGTCCCCAGATCCAGGCCGATCAAAGCCTGCATTGGCGCAATTGCGTCCGCAAACGCATCCATATCGTCAAAAATCTGAGCCAAACTCACCCCTTCTTCTTGCCCGAAATACCTCCGCCGGAGGCATCCGTCCACTGCCAAATCCCGCCAAGTCCCGCATCGAAGAACCGCTTCCCTCGCTGGCATGTCGCAACTTCCGCATGATATGTCGGGCCAAGCCGCATTGCAGCGGCTATTCTGTCGCAAAACAATGCCAGTTCATTCCGCCGGGAGCCGCCAGATGAAACGTTATTCTGCCTTTGCAATTGCCCGCGAAGCGGCACGCTACCACCAGGGGTGGGAACGGGCGTGGGCCGCACGTGCGCCAAAGAAGAAATATGACGCGATCATCATCGGGGCCGGTGGCCACGGGCTGGCAACGGCTTTTCATCTGGGCAAGACCCAAGGCATCAAGAATGTCGCGATCATTGAAAAAGGCTGGCTGGGCGGCGGCAATACCGGGCGTAACACCACGATTATCCGGTCCAACTACCTGCAGGACCCGTCCGCGGCGATCTATGAAAAGGCGCGCAGCCTTTATGAGACGCTGAGCCAGGATTTGAACTACAATGTCATGTTCAGCCCGCGCGGTGTGATCATGTTGGCGCAGACCCATCACGAGGTGCGCGGCTACCAGCGCACGGCACATGCCAATTCGATGCAGGGTGTGACCACGGAATGGATTGGTCCGGGGCGGGTGAAAGAACTTTGCCCGATCATGAATATCGAAGGGCCACGTTACCCGGTTTTGGGGGGGCTTTGGCAAGCGCGCGGCGGCACGGCGCGCCATGATGCGGTCGCCTGGGGCTATGCGCGGGCCTGTTCTGACATGGGGATGGACGTCATCCAGCAATGCGAAGTCACCGGCATCCGGCAAGAGAGCGGGCAGGTTACAGGGGTCACGACCACCAAGGGCGACATCGATTGCGACAAGTTGGGCATCGTGGTGGCCGGTCATTCCGGGCACTTGGCCGAAATGGCCGGGTTCCGGTTGCCGATCGAATCTGTCGCCTTGCAAGCCTTGGTGTCCGAACCGATCAAGCCCTGCATGGATATTGTCGTCATGGCAAACACCGTGCATGGCTATATGAGCCAGTCTGACAAAGGCGAAATGGTCATTGGCGGCGGCACGGACGGGTATAACAACTATACGCAGCGTGGCAGCTTCCATCATATCGAGGAAACCGTGCGCGCCTTGGTTGAAACCTTCCCGATGATCTCACGACTGAAGATGCTGCGCCAATGGGGCGGCATCGTCGATGTCACTGGTGACCGCTCACCGATCCTGTCGAAAACGCCCCTGGGCAATTGTTTTATCAATTGCGGCTGGGGCACCGGTGGGTTCAAGGCGATCCCGGGTTCCGGATTTGCGATGGCAGAGCTGATGGCCAAGGGGCATTCGCCGCTCACCGAAGAGTTTGGGCTGAACCGATTCCGCGAAGGCCGGTTTATCGATGAAAGCGTCGCGGCTGGTGTGGCACACTGATTTGGCAAGAATTGGCCGACATATCGCCCCAAGGCGCGCTCGATTTGGCCGATCCGGCCATCCCCCGAATTGGGGATTTGAAGCGGGGTCGCGTGATTTCGTATCCTGCATCCGGGAGGACTGCTCATGGCTACGACACATCTGCAAGGACATCACCACCACGACCGTTACCGCAATGACCCAAGCGAATTGCGCACGCTCATCAAGATCGTCGCGGGCATTTGCCTGCTCTACTATCTCATCTTCTCCAGCGGCTGGATCAATCTGCATCCCGACCTCAGTGAGGCCTCGCAAGCGGCACAACATGCCGTTGAGACCAGCGCCGCAAAAAACTAGCGAATTCGAAACCCCCAAAAGCCTGACCCCACGCACGCAAAAGGGCCCGATCTTCTCGATCGGGTCCTCGCGCTGCGTTGCAGCACCGCGATTTAATCTTCGCGGGAAAGACAAGCTCGGATTTCCGCTCATGGCGGGGTTCTGCCGAGCCGGTTTAGGGCGACAAGCAGCAGACCGCCGGAATCTTAGCGGTTTCGCGACAGCGTTTGAAACGTCGCCCAAAACCGGGTTTTTAGCCTCTACGCAAATGGAGGAACAACCATGTCTGACTACACAAACACCACCGACGGTGTCAGCGGCAAAGGCCTGCTGGTGGCTGTCATCCTCATGGGCCTGTTTATCCTCGGTCTCGCCTTTATGGGCGGCACCGGAGAGATCGACTCAGCCCCGGCTGCAGCAACAAGTACACCAACAGCGTCCGAATAGACGCAACCGTCACTCACGGATGGCCCAAGGTAAGCGGCAGGTATCCTCGGATGCCTGTCGTTTGCGTATGTGTGCAGATCGTCGTCTAGTAGCCATTGCGGTTGGAACGCGACGGATCGAACATGTCTTTGGCGCGTTCCACTTCGCCGGTCATGTAGGGATCGCTGGTGGCAGCTTTGCCTTTGGCCTCAAAAGGTTTGCCGCGTCGCCATTCGACAATCCATATTGCCGCGCCAATCACGAAAACCACAATCACAATGCCATAAATGAGTTCCATCCCGCGACCGTAGCTGGAGCCACTCGTATTTCCAAGACAGGACAGCCCGATGTTAATTCTTGAGTGCCCTTATTGCGGCGTCTCCGGGGAGGAGACGGAATTTCACGCAGGCGGCGAAGCGCATATCACCCGCGCCTCGGTCGGTGATGATGATCAAGCGTTTGAGACCTATCTTTTCATGCGCAAGAACCCAAAAGGGGTGCATTTTGAGCGCTGGCAGCACGCCTATGGCTGCGGGAAGTGGTTTCATGCCGCGCGCTGCACGATGACGCTGGAAGTGTTTGGCACCTATTCAGCGCAGACCTTCACACCGCCAAAGGCTTTGTTGGCTGAGATCGCGAAGAAGCGTTCGGGATTTGAGTTTGAAGGGGGCGCGTCATGAGCACACGTCTGGCAACACAAGGCCGTTTGCTGAACCGCGGCGCACAGGTGAAATTTACCTTCAATGGCCGCACGATGACAGGGTTTGAGGGCGACACGCTGGCCTCGGCGCTACTAGCCAATGATCAGATGCTGGTCGGGCGGTCGTTCAAATACCACCGCCCACGCGGCATCGTGGCTTCTGGCGCCGAAGAACCGAACGCTTTGGTCAATCTGGGGCGTGACGGCAAATTTGAACCCAATGCCCGTGCCACCACGACGGAACTATTTGCCGGCCTGACTGCACGGTCGCAAAACCACTGGCCAAGTCTGGAAATGGACGTCGGTGTCGTGAACAATTACGCCGCGCGGTTCATGCCTGCAGGTTTCTACTACAAAACCTTTATCCATCCGCGGGCCGCCTGGAAGCATGTGTTTGAGCCGTTCATCCGCCACGCAGCTGGTCTTGGCGCGGCCCCGAAATCTGCCGATGCAGACAGGTACGAACATTTCTACGCGTTTGTTGATGTTCTGATCATTGGTGGCGGTATTGCCGGGTTGCAAGCCGCCCTAGCTGCCGGGGAAGCCGGCGCGAAAGTTCTGTTGGTCGAACAGACTTCCCATTGGGGCGGTCGTGCCCCGGTCGACGGGGTGGAGATCAACGGCGCACCTGCAGACGATTGGATCAAGAACGCTCTGCAAGCGCTTGAAAACATGCCGAATGTGACGATCCGCACCCGGACGATGGGGGCAGGGGTTTACGATCACGGCTACGCGCTGGTCTATGAGCGTTTGGCCGATCATAAGCCAGATGCGGACCTTCCGCGTCACCGGTTGTGGAAGATCCGCGCAGGCCAGATCATCACGGCGACCGGGGCAATCGAACGCCCGTTGTCATTTGCCGGGAATGATGTGCCGGGCGTCATGTTGGCCTCAGCCTTGCGGGATTATGTGGTCAATTACGGCGTGTCTGTTGGGGACCGCACTGTTGTCGTGACCAATAATGACGACGCGTACCGCACGGCGATTGCCGTGAAAGCTGCCGGGCTGGATGTCGCCGCGATTATCGACGCGCGCCCTGATGGCGGCGGTCCTTTGGCAGCCGAGGCGGAAAGTCTCGGCATTCGCGTTGAAAAAGGCACAGCGGTTGCGAAGGTGAACGGGTCCAAGCGGGTCACCGGTGTCGAGATTTGCCCACAAGCCGGTGAAGGCAAGACGATGACACTGATCCCATGTGACGCTGTCGCCATGTCGGGGGGCTGGTCACCTGTCGTGCATCTTTGGTCTCATTGTGGTGGCAAGTTGATCTGGGATGATGCGCAGGCGCATTTCAAACCAGACGCTTCACGCCCGCCGATGGGGGACAAAGGTCAGCCATTTGTCATCACGGCGGGCATCGCAGACGGTGCGATGCGCAGTGCAGAGGTTCTTGCCAACGCCGACGCGGCGGGCAAGGAAGCTGCCAAACGAACTGGGTCGACGCCGAAATCCACGAAGGCCCCCAAGGCCAGTGATGCGGATGAAAATCCGATGGCCCCGGTTTGGAAGATGCCACAAGGCGCGGGCTATAAGCTGCGGTCCAAGATGTTTCTGGATTTCCAGAACGACGTGAAAGTTTCAGACGTGCAACTGGCCGCGCAAGAGGGATTTGAAAGCGTGGAACACACCAAGCGCTACACCACGCTGGGTATGGCCACGGATCAAGGAAAGTTGAGCAATATCAACGGCCTTGCGGTGCTTGCTGAAAGTTTGAACTCCGAAATTCCGCAGGTGGGCACAACGACCTTCCGCCCGCCTTACACGCCGATTTCCATGGCCTCTATCGCGGGTGAAGCCCGGGGAGAGATTTTCCAACCGCTGCGGCGCACGCCCATTCATGGGTGGGGTGACGACAACAATGCAGACTGGGAACCCGTCGGCCATTGGCGGCGTGCCTATGCTTACCCCAAACAAGGGGAAAGCGTCGAAGATGCGGTCAACCGGGAAGTTCTGGCAACCCGCAAATCGCTGGGGCTGTTGGATGCGTCGACCCTTGGCAAGATCATCGTCAAAGGCCCGGATGCGGGCAAGTTTCTCGACATGCTCTACACCAATATGATGAGCAATCTGAAACCGGGCAAATGTCGCTACGGGCTGATGTGCACGGAAAACGGGTTTCTAACCGATGACGGCGTCGTGGCCCGGATGGATGACGACACATGGCTGTGCCACACCACAACTGGCGGGGCAGAGCGCATTCATGCGCATATGGAAGAATGGTTACAGACGGAATGGTGGGACTGGAAGGTCTACACCGCCAACCTGACCGAACAATTCGCACAGATTGCCGTTGTCGGGCCGAATGCCCGCAAGCTGTTGGAAAAGCTGGGCGGCATGGATGTGTCGAAAGACGCCTTGGGTTTTATGGAGTGGGCAGAGGGACAGATCGGTGGCTTTGACGCGCGAGTGTTCCGGATCAGCTTCTCGGGTGAGTTGAGCTATGAGATCGCGGTACCGGCAAGTCAGGGGCGCGCATTCTGGGACGCGTTGCATGAAGCCGGGGCAGAATGGAACGCGACCGCCTATGGCACGGAAGCACTGCATATTTTGCGGGCCGAGAAGGGCTTCATCATGATCGGGGACGAAACTGATGGCACTGTGATCCCGCAGGATCTTGGTTTGCACTGGGCCTTGTCGAAAAAGAAGGACGACTATCTTGGCAAACGCGCGCAACAGCGCAGCCACATGACCGACCCTGATCGCTGGCAATTGGTGGGGCTGGAGACGACAGATGGATCTGTTCTGCCAGATGGGGCCTATGCGTATGAAACAGACCTTAGCCGGGCGCAACGCGGCGCTGCGGAATTTGCCGAAGGCAAGCACGCTGCGGTGAACGCGAATGGGCAAAGTCTGGCCTGTGGGCGCGTGACCTCAACCTACTATTCCGCAACGCTCAAACGCGGCATCGCGATGGGCCTCGTGCGCAATGGGCCGGACCGGATGGGCGAAGTTTTGCAATTTACCAATATCAACGATGATCCGATCTCGGCGAAGATTGTCAGCCCGGTCTTCTATGACCCGGAGGGGGAGAAGCAGAATGTCTGATATGTCTGTAAGTGCTTTGTCAAATGCGCAGTATGACGGATCGGTGCAGGTCGCTGATACAGGTCTGCGTGGGATGATTACCCTGCGCGGTGATCTGGCGGACAAGGGTCTGGCCAAGGCTGTGAAAGCGGCAACAGGCTTAGGTGTTCCGAAGCAGCGGCAAGTTTTGACAAAAGGCAGCAATGGCGTGGCCTGGATGTCGCCCGATGAGTTGCTGATCATGGTGCCATATAGCGCGGCTACCCAAACAGCAGCGGATCTTCAATTGGCGTTGTCAGGACAACATGCGCTGGCCGCCAATGTGTCAGACGCGCGGGCCGTTTTTCGCATTGCGGGGGCCGGCTGCCGAGAGGTGATTGCAAAGCTTGCCCCCGTCGATATGGCGTCTGATAAATTTGCACCTGGTACGATCCGGCGGACGCGCATTGCACAGATTGCGGCTGCATTCTGGATGGTGGATGAGGAAACAGTAGAATTGGTCTGCTTTCGATCCGTTGCGCAATACGCCTTTGATATCCTCGTTCAGGCAGCAAAAAACGGCCCTGTGGATTTTCATCTGCCGAAAAGTTAATCAATTTCCGCTTTTCGGGTGGTCATTCCGTTGTGTGCCAGCTTAGAAAGAGAGATTGCTACAGGTCTCTTTTTGATAGGGTTTTTCGGATGATGCGTTCGTTTTGGTTGGCTTTTCTTTCGGGTATTTTCGGCAGCGTCGGCGCTGCCTCTGCTTTGGAGATTTACCAGTGCAGCGTGAACAAGCGCCCGCAGGAATTTATCGCCCAGACGGTTGTGTTCGCCTACGAGCCCGGGGCAAAGACCGCTTTGGTGTCCGATGATGTGACCCAGAATTTTTTGCGCAAACCGGTTGAGGCGCGGTTGCGGGATCGGGGCAATAAACTTTCGTTAAATTGGCGCATCAAAGGCGCAAAAACGGCGAGCAATATTCCGTTGCCCGTGATCACCTATAGCGCGAATTTCAACCGGAAGACCCAAGTCATCCGGATGAACGCGGCGGCGACGGGTTATGGTGTTGATTTCAGTGAAAGCGGCAAATGCCGACTACTGCCTGACAGCGAGCGCTCCAAAATCACGGCATTGCTGAACAACCCGCAAGTGCGCAAGCAAGTCGAAAAGGCGAACGCGAAAGTCTATACGTATAACTGCAAGATCACGCGGAAAAACAAGTTTGAAGGTGTGACGCCCGACACGTTGAAGATCGTTTTGAAAGATCGCGACGTTATCATCAGCGATGACATCATGGCCAAGCTTGGCAAAAGTGATATCGCCGCCAAGGTTGACAGGGTGGTCGACAGTGATTTGCTGTTCGGTTGGGCTTTGAAAAATATCCCGCGGGCGATGAAGCCCGATACCGAGACGAAGTTTTATGGCGATACCGTAAATTACCGGGCACGGCTGAACCTGAAGAACGGCAAATTCGCGATGGAGGGGAATTTCGTCACCCGCGTCTCAAGCGCCAATACAGGCAAGCAAATGACCGGGACCGGGCGATGCAAGCTTCAAAAGCCGTAAGCGCTTTGTCACCTGCGACAGAGAATTGCGGCTTGGCAGGAACAAAACAACCCACCCAAACGTTGTAAAACGAACCTTGACCCGAAGGCGATTGACGCTCAGTTAAGGTGCAATGGAATTCTAACCCAAGGGGGCCCAAATGGCTTTTACACTTCCTGATCTTCCTTATGCCCATGACGCGCTGGCAGATAATGGCATGTCGAAGGAAACGCTCGAATATCACCACGACCTGCACCACAACGCTTATGTCACCAATGGCAACAAAGCGATTGAGGGCACCGAATGGGAAGGCAAGAGCCTCGAAGAAATCATCACCGGCACCTATGACAAGTCCGCTGTCGCGCAGAGTGGCATTTTCAACAACATCTCTCAGTTGTGGAACCACAATCAGTTCTGGGAAATGATGGGTCCGGGCAAATCCGCGATGCCGTCAGAATTGGAAGCCGCGCTGAAAGACAGCTTCGGGTCCGTCGATGAGTTCAAATCGCAGTTTTCCGCAGCAGGGGCCGGACAGTTCGGCTCTGGCTGGTGTTGGCTTGTGAAAGACACAGATGGCGGTCTGAAAGTGACCAAGACAGAAAACGGTGTGAACCCACTGTGCTTTGGTCAAACGGCGCTGCTGGGCTGCGATGTTTGGGAGCACAGCTACTACATCGATTTCCGCAACGCGCGTCCGAAGTATCTGACGAACTTCCTGGACAACCTTGTGAACTGGGAAAACGTCGCGTCGCGCATGTGATCGCAGAAACAGTTTAAAGATCTTGAGCGCCCCGTTGGATACACTCCGGCGGGGCGTTTGCTTTTGATCGGACAGACGCGCCATCGCAGGCTTGTGATTGGTCCGCACGCAAAGGTCACGCTAAAGGTTTTTCAAACAACCACAGGAGAATGTCCCATGCGTATCATGTACCAGCTTCGCGTTTCTTTGCTTGCTTTGGTTTTTGGGACAGGGGCCGTGTTGGCCGACATTGCGCCACGGGATGGCTGGGTTGTGAAGGATACGTCGAAAGACTATGCGACGCTGGTCTCCGCCACCGTTAAGGCTGTGAAAGCCAACAAGATGGGTGTTGTCACGCAAGCAGGCCCCACCAAAGCGGCCGCGTCACGCGGGATCGTCATTCCGGGCAACCGGGTGATCGGTGTGTTCAACAATAAGTTTGCCGTACGGATTTTGGGTCTGAGCACGGCCGCGATGATCGAAGCGCCGATCCGGATGTATGTCACCGAAAATAGCGACGGGACTGCAAGCCTGTCCTATAAGACCCCCAGCACGGTTTTCGCGCCCTATATCGACGAGGCAGGGGACGACCTGGTCGCTGCGGCGTCTGAACTTGATACCATTTTCCTCGCCATTGCCGACAGCGCCGTTTCTGAGTAGCTTGCCCGCACACGGTGCGAGCGTGAGACTAAGAGAAAGAGTTCCTTCATGACAAAGAAGCTGCGCGCGGCCGATCTTCTGGCACAACGACTTTATGAAGCGGGCTGTCGCCACGCGTTCGGGATGCCGGGCGGTGAGGTTCTGACCCTGATCGATGCGCTGGGGAAAGCTGGCATCGAATTTGTCCTTTGCAAACATGAGAATGCGGCGGGTTTCATGGCCGAAGGTGTGCACCATATCAACGGCGCGCCTGCGATCCTGGTTGCAACCGTGGGGCCCGGAGCGGTGAACGGCATCAACGTGGTCGCCAATGCCGATCAGGACCGTGTGCCACTGATTGTGTTGACGGGCTGTGTCGATGAAACCGAGGCGCTGACTTATACCCATCAGGTCCTTGATCATCGCAAAGTGTTTGAACCGATCACCAAAGCCACCTTCACCTTAACGCCCGAGGGCGCTGACATTGTCGCCGACAAGGCCGTGGGCATCGCCACGGAAGGCCGCTCAGGGCCGGTGCATATCGATGTGCCGATTACAGTTGCGGATGCGGTTGCGGCCCCGAAACTGCGCCGCAGGCCTGCAGCCAGCGCGGTTGCACCGGTGGGCGAGGATTTGTCCGTCGCGCAAGCCTGGCTCAGCGCGGCCAAGCGCCCGATCATTATTGCTGGCTTGGATGTCGTTAAGGACCAGTCGGGCGCGGCTTTGACCAAATTTGCGGAAAAATTCGGCTGCCCGGTGATCACCAGCTACAAGGCCAAAGGCGTGATCGCGGAAGATCATCCCTTAGCGCTGGGCGGGGCAGGGTTGTCGCCCTTGGCCGATACGCATCTGTTGCCCTTCGTGCGCAAGGCAGATTTGATCCTGCTGATCGGCTATGACCCGATCGAAATGCGCCCCGGCTGGCAAGAGGTTTGGGACCCTTGCGAGACCAAGGTGATCGACATCACAGCAGCTCCAAACCATCACTACATGCATCAGGCGAACCTCAACTTTATCGCAGATACCGGGGCGGCAATGGGGGCGCTGGGCAAGAATGTTGACCGCGGTCAGGGCTGGCCGAAATCTGAAATTCAAGCGCTGAAGTCAGATTTGGCGCAGGCATTCCCGATGGATGATGCCTGGGGACCTGCAGGTGTGATTGCGGAATGCCGTGCGGTTTTACCTGCGGATACAATCGCTTCGGTCGATAGCGGCGCGCACCGCATCTTGCTCAGCCAGATGTGGCAGTGCAGCGCGCCCAAAACGCTGATCCAATCCAGTGGCCTTTGCACAATGGGCTGCGCAGTGCCTTTGGCAATGGGGGCGAAATACGCAGATCCAGACCGCACGGTTGTCAGTTTTTCTGGCGATGCCGGGATGCTTATGGTTGCAGGCGAGCTTTCGACCGCGGCAGAGCACGGATATAACACGATTTTTGTGGTGTTTGTGGACAGCTCGCTGGCGCTGATCGAGTTGAAACAGCGCCAACGGCAGATGAAAAACACTGGCGTTGATTTCATTCAGCATGATTTTGCTGCGGTCGGGCAAGCATTTGGCGGTCATGGGCACACCGTTCATGACCGGGCTGAGCTGCGTGACGCGCTTGAAAAGGCAATGTCAGCCGACACGTTTACGGTCATCGCCGCTGTGATCGATCGTCAAGGATACGATGGGCGCCTTTAGGTCAACGGGCGGATTTTTGCCGCCAAATGTCAGAAATTCAGCAGTTCCGATCACCGTTTGAGCACCTGACCTCACATGTCTGTTATTTGCGGGCCTGAAGCGTTTACCCGTGAAACCAAATCGTTATGGCTTTTGTCAGGGCGCTTTTTGCGCAAATCAAGAATCGGATACCTGCATGCATTTTGACGTCTTTGGTCAGCAAACCAGTTTAACCACGCCGCAAGCCCAAAACAGTTGGGATGCGACACTACTGGCGTTCATGGCGCATGGTGCGGCGACACCTACCCATCTTGGGGAAACTTTCGCAGCAGAACCGGATTTCGCCTTGGGCCACGCGGTTAAAGGGATGTTCTACCTGCTCTTGGGTCGCTCAGAATTGATCGAAACTGCACGCGATGCGCTGGCGCAAGCCAAAGCTTCCATTGCGCAGACCCCTGTGACGGCCCGCGAAATGCACTTTGTCGATGCGTTGGATGTCTGGATGGCGGGATCGCCATCGAAAGCAGTTGGGCATATGGAACAGGTGCTGGTTAACAACCCCACAGATACACTGGCCATGAAGCTATCCCACGCGATCCGTTTCGTGCTGGGCGACGGCATAGGGATGCGCCGGTCCGTAGAACGCGTATTGCCCCATTACGACACGGATCACGCAGGGCGCGGGTATTTGTTGGGCTGCCACGCGTTTACGCTGGAAGAGGCGGGCGAATACGGGGCCGCCGAACAAGCGGCTCTGAAAGGCCTGCGGGTCAGCGCAGATGACGCGTGGGGATTGCACGCTGTCGCGCATGTCTACGACATGACGTGTAATGCGGCGGGTGGTCTGAAGTGGCTCGAAGGCCGGGAAGCGGCTTGGGCGCATTGCAACAATTTCCGCTACCACGTGTGGTGGCACAAAGCGTTGATGCATTTGGATTTGGGCCAGCACACGGATGTTCTGGCGCTTTATGACACTGAAATCCGCGCTGATAAAACAGACGATTATCGCGACATCTCAAATGCAACGTCGCTTCTGTCCCGTCTTGAGCTGGACGGCGTCGATGTTGGCAACCGCTGGGAAGAGCTTGCTGAGATTTCTGCCAACCGGACCGAGGATGGCTGCTTGATCTTCGCCGATCTTCACTACCTTCTGGCGCTGATTGGCGACAACCGTGAGGCGGAGATCAAACGCCTGACCGCGCGCCTGTATCGCGATGCCATGAGCGACCGGGATGAAATGGCCCGCCGCATGGCCCGCCCCGGATTGTCCGCGGCTGCAGGGCTGGAAGCGTTTGGCGAAGCGGATTTCAAAACCGCCTTTCTCAACTTGTCCCACGCGCGTCATTCGATCCAGCTGGCAGGTGGCTCCCACGCACAGCGCGACGTGTTTGAGCGTTTGACGATTGATGCGGGTATTCGCGCAGGACTTCTGCACGACGCCGAAAATATTCTGAAAGAGCGGATGACCCGCCGGGCAGAGCGCGAAGATGGCTATGCCAGCGCGCGATTGGCAATGATTTCGGACGCACGCTCTGCATTTTTGCGCGGCGAGCGTCTTGCTGCCGAGTAAAAGGCCTGTCAGACGATGAGCATGGCTGCGACATCACCTTCTGATTTATCTGAGCCGGCAAGAGCTGCCGCGGCTTCGCCTGCACGCGTGCGGGACCCGCGGTTGGATTTCTACCGCGGGATCGCGATGTTCATCATTCTGTTTGCACATACGCCCGGGAATTTCTTCACCTCATGGATTCCGGCGCGCTGGGGGTTTTCGGATGCGACCGAGATCTTCGTGTTCTGCTCCGGGATGGCATCCGCGATTGCTTTCGGGCGCACCTTTGATCGTGCGGGTTGGGTGCTGGGCACCGGGCGCGTGGCGTACCGCGTCTGGCAGGTCTACTGGGCGCATATCGGGATGTTCTTCTTCATCGCCATGATGCTGGCCTTTTGGGATAGCTTCGGGATCTTTGAAAAACGCTATATCGGCACACTCAACTTGATCCCGTTTTTTGAAGGTGTGACGCGTAGTGGGGAACTTGTGTCGACGACAGCTGATCAGCTTGTGGGGCTGTTCACGCTGACATATGTGCCAAATTATTTCGATATTCTGCCGATGTATATGGTGATCCTGTTGATGATGCCGATCGTCATGGCGCTCAGCCGGGTGCATTTGGGCCTGATGTTTGCGGTGATCGCCACCGTGTGGCTGTTTGCCCAAGAACGCGTTTTGGGCCTTTGGGGGGCCGAAGCGCTGACCACGAATTTCCCGGCAGAGCCATGGTCGGACCGGCAGTGGTTTTTCAATCCG
Organism: uncultured Litoreibacter sp.; assembly: GCA_947493265.1. Lineage (GTDB taxonomy): Bacteria > Pseudomonadota > Alphaproteobacteria > Rhodobacterales > Rhodobacteraceae > Litoreibacter. Next base: position 788,194 of record CANLQL010000002.1, read on the forward strand.
TTCGGCTGGCAGCTGATCTTCTTTACAGGCTTTGCCTTCATGCGCGGCTGGATACCGGCCCCGCCCGTCAAAACCTGGTTGATCATTCTGGCGGCAGTGATTGTTGTGGCCAATATTCCGCTGTCCAATATCGGCGTGCGCGCTGTGAACCGCGAATGGTTTGGTCTGGCATTTGAAGGCAATCCGGTGATTGACTGGCGCGTTGCCAACAAGATGTGGATCGACAAATCCGATTTCGGTATTCTGCGCTATGTGCACTTCCTGGCGCTGGCTTATCTGGCGTGGGTCGCGGCAGGCCAAGGCGGCCACCGGTTGATCGCGTCCGGCGCGACACTGGCATCGCGCGTATGGGACCGGATCGTCACGGTGATCATGAAGGTTGGCCAGCAATCACTGGCGGTTTTCGTGTTTTCAATGGTGTTTGCGCGGTTCACAGGCTTCGTTCTGGATCAGGTTGTGCGCACGACATTGTCGGTGACACTGATGAATTTCGTGGGCATTGCGATGCTCATTCTGGTTGCCTATTTCGTGGGATGGATCAAATCCCAACCCTGGCGCGTTAAGTCAGTGAAATAGCGGGGATACTGGGGTAGATGGACAGACGCGCGTTTCTTTCGATGTTGGCAGCCACGGCTTATGCCGGGGCCGCGCGCGCGTTGCCGATGTTCAAGGGCGAGGCCAAGCCGTTTTCACGCGATTGGCTGGAAAGCGAGGCGGCGCGACTGGCGCAGCAACCCTACGCGCCAATGGGACAAGTGCCGCAGGAATGGCGCGACCTCAGCTATGACCAGTATAAATCCATCTGGTTCAATTCTCACAAAGGTCTCTGGACGGATACGGCGCGGCCTTTCAAAGTCGATTTCTTCCATCCCGGCCTCTATTTTCCGCGCCCCGTCGAGATCAATATCGTCGAAGCTGGGCAGGCACGCACTTTGGCGTTTGATATCTCGCTTTTTGACAAGACGGACAAATTTCCTGACCTGCCGATTGATGACACGATGGGCTATTCGGGTCTGCGGCTGCGCGCGGAGTTGAAGCAAAAAGACATCTTCGAAGAGTTTATGGTGTTCCAGGGGGCCAGCTATTTCCGCACCATCGCCACCGGGCAGACTTACGGTCTGTCGGCGCGAGGACTGGCCCTGAACACAGGCGATCCTGCGGGCGAGGAATTTCCCGAATTCACGCATTTCTGGATGGAAGCGCCAGAACCCGGTGACCGGATGATCAAAGTGCACGCGCTCTTGAACAGCCCGTCCACGACCGGGGCCTATAGTTTTGCCATCACATCGGGCGCGCCTGCTGAGGTGGACGTGAATTGCAGCCTGTATCCGCGAGACGCGTTGGATCATGTGGGCCTCGCCCCGCTGACATCGATGTTCCTGTTTGACGAAACCAACCGCTCCATGTTCGATGATTTCCGCCCGGCGGTGCATGACAGTGAAGGGCTGATGGTTTGGAACGGCGCGGGGGAGGTGCTTTGGCGGCCACTCGCAAATCCGAAATCCTTGCAGGTTTCGTCTTTCGTTGATGAGAATCCGCGCGGCTTTGGCCTTTTGCAACGCACGCGTGATCCCGAAGACTTCGCCGATCTGGAAGCCCATTACGAAGAACGTCCATCGCTGTGGATCACCCCGGGCGAGGATTGGGGTAAGGGCGCGGTTACCTTGGTGGAGATCCCCGCCGACCGGGAAATCTACGACAATATCGTCGCCTATTGGCGTCCGCGCGAACCGCTTCAGCCGGGTGCGGCTCATAACTTCAGCTACAAAATGCAGTGGGGGGATGAACCGCCCCGGCCTCGCGCAGCGGCCCGCGTGCTGAATACGCGTCAGGGCAAGGGCTTTGATCAGATCAAGAATGTTGTGACCGTTGATTTCGAAGACCATGAGGGATTTGACGATCTGGACGCGTTGACAAAATTTGTCAGCGTCAATCGCGGCACTGTGTCTGATCCGATCCTGCAGCGAAACCCCGGCACGGGCGGTGTCAGACTGGCGTTCAGCTTTGATCCCGGTCAAGCGCGCGCGGTCGAGCTGCGCGCCCAAATTGTCAAAGACGGCGCGTCGCTGACGGAAGTTTGGCTTTATCGGTGGACCGCCGCATGACAGCTGTGATGCCCCCTGAAAAGCCGCTCGCGCATCCTGTGCAGAATTTGCGCAAGACCCACCGCGACGAAACGGCCCCCGGATCCGCAAGTGCGCCGGAGGCGATCGGGTGGCGTTGGGCAACTTTTCTGCCTGCCTTTCTGACGACATTCGGTTTGATCGCGGCCTTCACGGATTGGTTCGCGATGGATGGTCTGAGCGCGTTTGAGGCGGTCTTGATCGGACTGATCGCGGTGACGTTTTTCTGGATTTCGCTGTCAGTGTCTACTGTCACAGTGGGCATCGTCAACATGTTGCGCACTGTTCACCACGACACTGGCGACGGGGGTACGCCGATGAAGGTGGCGCTTCTTGTCCCGGTCTATAACGAAGTCCCGGCAGACGTTTTCGGCAACGCGACCGCGATGCTTAGCCAATTGGCACAAACCCAGACGGCCCATGAATACAGCCTGTTTATTCTGTCGGACACCCGCGACGAAGTCATTGCGGAACAGGAGCTTCGGGCTTTTGGCTCGCTCCGCGCACGGTTTGGGTCCAAGGCCCGGATCTACTATCGCAGACGCGCAGAAAACACGGATCGCAAAGTCGGCAATCTTGCCGATTGGGTGGAACGTTGGGGCGGCGGATACGGGGCCATGTTGGTCCTTGATGCCGACAGCTTGATGAGCGGGCGCGCGATTGTCGATTTGTCAGACGCGATGGCGCGTGATCCTTCTGCGGGCCTGATCCAATCCTTCCCGCAGCTTTTCGGTGCAGAGACCCTGTTTGGGCGGGTTCAGCAGTTTTCCAACACGATCTACGGCGCGGCACTGGCCGAAGGACTGGCAAGCTGGGCGGACCGGGAAGGGAATTACTGGGGCCATAACGCGATTATCCGCACGGCGGCGTTTGCGTCCTGCGCGGGCTTGCCGAAACTCAACACGGTGCGGTCCAAAGGCGCGTTGATCCTCAGCCATGATTTTGTCGAAGCTGGGCTGTTGCGCCGGGCCGGCTGGTCAGTACGGTTCCTGCCACGGGTCAAAGGCAGCTATGAAGAGGTGCCTGCGACGTTGATCGACTATGTGCGGCGGGACAGACGCTGGTGTCAGGGCAATCTGCAGCACCTCAATATCCTCGGCTCAAAAGGGTTTCACCCGGTAACGCGCTTCCACATGTTTCATGGCGCGATGAGCTATCTGTTGTCGCCGGTTTGGTTTGGCCTGTTGACCATCTGGGCGCTGATCGGCGTTGGCGAGAACGCCAATGTGATCCGGTATTTCTCGGGCGTAAATCCGCAGGTGAACTGGCCGGAAATGCCGACCGTCAACAACTTCATGATCCTATTGTTCATGTATGGGATGCTGCTTGCCCCAAAACTCATGGGGGCGTCTGCGATCACCCAAGCGGGCCTGAAACTGCGTGATCTGGGCGGGCTGGGACAATTCCTTCTGTCCTTCCTGACCGAAATCATCGTTTCAATTCTCTATGCGCCGATCCTGATGGTGCAGCAATCCATCGCGGTGCTGCGCACATTCCTGGGGCTGAAAGAAAAGTGGACCCCGCAGGTTCGTCGCGGCGGACAGTACGGGCTGCGCACGTTGATCGGGTTTCATGCGGTAGAGACGCTTATCGGTGCGGCGCTGGTCGCCGGGATGAGTGCGGGTGTCGTCACCTTGTGGCTGATGCCGATAGCGGTCAGCCTTGCGCTTGCGGTGCCTTTGTCTGCGCTCAGCGGCTACAAATTGACCCGGTCGCGGTGGCTGTCACGACTTTTGGGCACGGCAGAGGTCTTTAACTCGCCAGCGATTATTCGATCTGCAAAACGGGAACGCAAACGCATGGCTGCCGCACTTGATGCGCCCACCGGAATGCCTGCGGAATAACGCTAGTTGCCTGGCGCGACGTCCAGGCCTTCGAACCAATCCATCGCCATCGTGGCCCAGCCTTTGGGGATCCCATGCGCCCCTTGGTGCAAGGCAAATTCCAGGCTGCCTTCCTGGCACGTGTCCCAGGATCTGCGCCAGAAATCGCCGGATGTCTCAAAACTGTCGGCCCGCATTCCGTCGCACCGGTTTTCGCCACGCCAGATTTGCAGTGTGACGAAGATGTCGCCTTGATACAGCTCACCGCTTCTTAAAGGGCGCCCCTCCAGCGGCACGGTTTTGTCGCGCCAGCCATGTGTGTGCAGCAGATCAACAGGGCCATTGCAGGCTTCCGGATGAGGTCGCCAGAACCCGCCCGCAACAGGTGCGTAAGCTTTGGCAAGGCTGGGATCTTCGCAGGCCAGATAGCTTGCCGTCGATCCCCCGATGGAAAACCCAGAGAGCAGTATTTCATCCGCATCAATGTCATGGTTAACGGCGGCATCTGCGATCACTTCGCGCATGAACGCCATTTCATTGCGCAGCTTTGGGCGATCAGGGTGGAAAAACCAGCTGGACCCGAAGCGGGAGTTTGGGCGTTTCAAACCGTTTGGACCGATCACCGCATAACCGCGATCCAGAAAGGATTTGCCCATCCGCAAAATGCCAGTGCCTTTGCCGCCTGCACCATGCAGAAACACCACCGCGGGGTGCGGACCGGGCGTATCAGGCGTTTGAATATGGTAAGTGCCCAGAGGGACTTCGCAAGGGTCAGTGGCGTCGTGATTGCAACCTGCATGCGCTTGGGTCGACAGACAAACTGCGCCAAGCAGCGCAAGGAAGGTTCTGGTCATCTGTGGCTAGCTTCTATCAAGTGGCAATCCGCGTTTGATCCACCCTGGACCAGCGGCAGAGCCCAACATGCCTTCGGGCACATCGATAATGTTTGTGTAGCCTGCATTGGTCAGCAGGTTGGTTTGTCGGGCCGATCTGACCCCACGTGCGCAGATCAACGCAACAGGAGCGGCCCGGTTGCCGCCAGTGATTTTGTCGAGTTCCGCGATGAAATCCTCGCGCCGCATATCAAGGCGGATCGCCCCTTCACCAGAGCCGGTTTTGGCCCATTCATCAGGGCGACGAATGTCGAGCAAAACGATCTCACCGGCTTTTGCGCGGGCCATCGCCGTGGGTGGATCAATTGCATCAGAGAAGGTTTCTTCGGTGATCAGCGAATAGAAGACGTTGCGCCCGCCAGCCGCGGCAAGGGCAGCGCCGCCAAGCACGACAACACCCGCACCAAACAGGACTTTTCTGCGTGACATCAAAGCCATCAGCTTGTCCCGTCTGTGTAGCCTTTGACGATCTTGGCCAATTCATCGGGGGCCAGGATCGGCGGAAGAAGCGTGAGGACTTCGCCGTCCGGGTCCAACAGGTACAAAAAGCTGCCATGGGCATAGACGGGCCCGTATTCCGGGTCATCAAACAGGTATTCCCGCTCTACCGAGAAGGCATCGTAGGCCACTTGCAGGTTTTCTTCCGTGCCAGTCAGCCCGATGAAATTATCATGGTGCAGCGCCAGTGCAGGACCTATTGTGTCAAGGGTGTCGCGAACAGGATCGATGGTAATCATCAGGGGCGTCAGGCCGATGCCATCTGCGTCTAGTTCATCAACAACCTCAGCCATAAGCGGCAGTGCGGCGGAACAGATTTGCTGGCAGGTTGCGTAGCCGAAAAACAGCAGCTGATGTTTGCCCTCCGGGTCCGCTTCCGTACGAAGCTGCCCGGATTGATCGGTCAACGAATAAGCGCCGCCGACGTCAAAGGGCAGGGCAGGTTTTGCCTCGGCAAAACTGGCCGCGGGGAGACACACCGCGACCAGAGACAGGAGCGCTGCTTTGATCACTCAAACAGCTCCTTGATAAGGGCGGCATCCGCTTCTTCGCCAAGACCGGTGTAGCCAGTTTGGGCAATCGTGGCTTGAACCCGTGGGTCGCGGCGGAACCATGGCCCTTTTGCTTTGCCATCAACAGTTTTTGCGTCCGGGTTTTCTTTGGCCCAGGCTTTTGTCCACTTGTTGGCTTTCACCCAGTCGTCGCTGCCTGCTTCGCGGATTTTCTGGACCAGATAGACGTTCTTGATCGGGAAATCTTCATCCTCGATCAGCAAGCCGTCCACATCGACCATCTTGCCGCAATAGGGGGCCAGTTCTACGGCTGCACCGGTGAACGCGGCTTGGCTGTTCTTGTTGGGATAGACCAGCGCGTTATCTGCACTGCGCAAAAGACCCAGCTGCCGCCCGTCGGCGCATTGGTTGTCGCAATCGCCCGCAACAGTGCACAGCAGATCGACGACTTCGGCTTCAAAGGTTGCCGGGATTTCCGCATAAAGGTTCCAGGTCTTCGCCTCTGATCCTTCCGAGAAATCCTGTGCAGCGACAGGGCTTGTCGCAAAGGCCGCAAAAACAAGTGCGATAGAGAAACGTTTCATATCAGACCTCACTTCTTCGGCTTTGGAATGGCGAAAGGTGGTACCACGCCGTAATCTTCGTGGTTGAGATTGGTGATGCCGTGATCGGTCACCACTTTCTCGACGACCAGATAGTTCAGCCCGTCACGTTCATAGAACATGCCGTCCGCAGTGATCTCGTGGGAGGCCAGTGAAAGTTGCGTGTCACCGGATGCCGACTGATCATCGCCTTCGATTTTCAGCACCATATAGACAGTGCCATCTTCTGCCAGAAGCCCGACGGGGATGCCGCCAGCCGAACACCACAACGCGCAGGTATGATGGGCCGAGCCGGTGACCGCGTCAGGGCCACCCATGACGCCGGAATAGTAGCACCAGGTGTCGATAATCTCGCCCCTGACTTGGATGCGTTCCCCTTCGACCGCAAAGGCGGGCGTGGAAAGCGCCAGACCTGCCAAGCAGGATGATATGAAGTTAAGTCGTCGCATTGGCCGGGCTCCCTGTATTGATTCTGGAGCCAGCCTAACAAATTCGGGGCACATGTCAGTTCACAACTTGCGGAGCCTTTGTGCACCGCCTGTTCGCGCACGGCCCTTCAGGTCGAAAATACCGTTGCTAGGCCAGAACCGCCAACAGGCTTTCGACATCTTCATGTGTCTGAACGAAATCCTTGATTGACGCATCTGCGAAGCCTGTGTCGACCACCGTGTCCAGCAGCGCAATCAGTGGCGACCAGTAGCCTGCTATGTTGAGGATATGGATCGGTTTGGCATGCAAGCCAAGCTGCGCCCAGGTCAGCACCTCAAAAAACTCATCAAGCGACCCCGCACCACCCGGCAGCAAGACGATCGCAACGCAATTCATGAACATGACTTTCTTGCGTTCGTGCATGTTCTCGGTGACGACAAAGGTCGACAGGTCCCGCTTGACGACTTCACGTTCGAACAGATGCACGGGAATCACGCCGAAGGTTTCACCGCCATTGGCTTGCGCGCTGCGCGCCACCCGGCCCATCAAGCCGACATCACCCGCACCATACACCAACCTGTGGCCGCCCTTCGCAAGGCCCTTGCCAAGATCCTCTGCGGCGGCGGAAAATTTGGGGTCGGCTCCGTCCCGAGAGCCACAAAAGACACAGATTGATGACATGATGTGATTGGACCTCCGGGAGTGCTTTGCCTTGTGATAGCGACACTGATACTGTCCCGCAAGCGGGGCTTTTGAAGTGCCTGACCTGGGGAAAAGGACAAGTGGGATGGCCTTTTGGTCAAGATTTGGATTGAGCGGCCCGGCTGCTGTTATTGCGGGCATGGTTGCGGCGGCAATCGTGGCCTTGCTGGTTTTATTGTTCGTGACGCCGCCGACGCAGCAAGCCGGGGATGAAGCTGTTCAGCAGGACGATACAACGCCCACTCCGGCGGTCCAGCAGGGCGCTGCAGAAAGCGATGCACCTGCAGCAGACGTTGCCGAAACTGAAGACGCGCAGACTGCGCCAGAAGCGACGACCGAAAATACGCCGGTTGAAAGTACTGCGGAACAGGCTGATCCTGTAGAAGAAACACAGGCTGACGCGGAAACTTCTGAAACTGATGACGTTGCTCAAGAAGCCGAAACGGATGCGGTGCCAGCGGAGGACACAGCGGAAGTTGCAACACAAGATGCCGACGTTCCGGCCGCACCAGCGCAAGCGGGTGCCCCAAGTTTTGATCTTGTTCGGGTCGAATCCGATGGAACCAGTGTGATTGCAGGCACGGCCGCACCGGGTAGCATTGTGGAATTTCTGGTAAATGGTGCGGTTGCGGCGACAGCAACTGCCGACACGTCCGGCAACTATGTCGCGTTTCTGGATCTTCCGGCCTCGGACAAACCGCGCAGCTTGTCGGCGCAGATATCCGGCAGCGGAGGGGAGACGATTACCTCAGCTGGGACTGTACTGATCGCGCCGACCCTGGCCCCAGAGGTGGCGATTGAAACTGCCGCCGTTGAGCCGGAGCAAACTACGCAAGAGGCGACAGAGGCAGCAACAACAGAAACCGCGTCTGATGATCCTGCACCAAGTGACGGAACCGTGGTCGCCGCTGCGCCAGAAGCGCCTGCCTTGGCGGCTGCCCCAGAGCCAAGTGCGCCGGCAATTGTTTTGGCTGATGAAAGCGGTGTGAAATTGTTGCAACCAGCCGCCAGACCCGCTGTTCCGGGTTCTGAGCAACTTGCCCTTTCCGAGGGGGCAAACACCTCCGATACGCTGCCACAGATTGTCGAAAACATCGTGATTGATACGATCAGCTATGATGACAGCGGCGAGGTTGCGTTGTCCGGTCGCGGTGGGCAGCAGGGTTTCGTGCGGGTCTATATCAACGACAAGCCAGTTCAGACAGCCCAGATCGGATCAGACGGGACCTGGACATCGGACCTGCCCGATGTGGATGCGGGCGTCTACCGGCTGCGCATTGACGAGGTTGCATCTGACGGGTCGGTGCTGTCGCGCATTGAAACGCCGTTCCAGCGCGAGACGATCGACGTGATCAACTCAACCGTCAAAGCCGTGACCGTGCAGACGGGGTTCACGCTTTGGGCGATTGCAAAAGGCAAATACGGCGAGGGGGAACAGTATGTCCGCGTCTATGAAGCCAATCGCAGTTTGATCCGCGATCCCGACCTGATCTATCCCGGTCAGGTGTTTACGCTTCCCGAAAATTAGCGCTTCTAGCTGGGTCGTGAAGACGTAGCCTTGGAAACGAAGGCCCGGAATTTCAGGCCAGCCTGCGCGAAGCAGTGTGAAAATTGTCCTCGTCACTGGTCATTGGAGGGCAGGCGTCCTAGATAAGGCTGCCAAGCTCTAGGAATGCCGCACCCATGCCCACTGAAGTCACCGATGCCCGCCTGAACCAGGACTTGCGCAAATCTGGCATGTCGACCGTCAAGCGCGTCATCCCCTATCTTTGGCCGGATGGTGAAGGATGGGTGAAACGCCGCGTGGTCATCGCTTTGGTGATGCTGGTTCTGTCCAAGCTGGTCGCTGTAGGCACACCGTTCTTATACAAAGGTGCTGTGGATTCCTTGTCGGGTGAGGCGGGTTCGCAAGCCTGGTTGCTGGCTGCAGGCGCAGTGGGATTGACCGTTGCTTACGGGGTCGCACGCCTGATGAATGTGGGCTTCCAGCAATTGCGCGACGTGGTGTTTGCGCTTGTGGGCCAACGCGCGCTCAGGATGCTGGCACTGGAGACGTTCACGCATATTCACCGCCTGTCGATGCGTTATCACATCACCCGCAAAACAGGGGGTCTTAGCCGGATTATTGAGCGGGGCGTCAAAGGCGTCGAGTTTCTGCTGCGCTTTCTTTTATTCTCGATCGGGCCGCTGATTCTGGAGCTGCTGATGATCGCCGTCATTTTGGCGTTTGTTTTTAACATCTGGTATCTGGTTGCCGTGTTCGTAACCATCGCGCTCTACACTTGGTTCACTTTCGCAGTCACTGAATGGCGCGTGAAACAGCGCAAGGAGATGAACGACCAGGATACGGACGCCAATCAGAAAGCGATTGATTCCCTTCTGAATTTCGAAACCGTTAAATATTTTGGGGCCGAACGGCGCGAGGCGGAACGCTATGACGGCGCGATGGAAAAATACGTCGATGCGGCATTGAGGACGTCCTACAGCCTAGCGTTTCTGAATTTCGGACAAGCGGTTTTGATCACTGGTGGTCTTGTCGTCGTCATGGTTTTGGCAGCGATGGGCGTTCAAGACGGAACTCTGACAGTGGGCGATTTCGTGATGGTGAATGCCTACATGATCCAGATCACCATGCCGCTGAACTTCCTGGGCACGGTCTATCGCGAAATTCGTCAAGCGCTTGTCGATATGGGGGAGATGTTTGACCTTTTGGGCCAACCTGCCGAGGTCAAGGATGCGCCCGATGCGAAGGAAATCAAAGTCACCGGCGGCGAGGTGGAGTTGGACAATGTCTATTTCGGCTATGACGCCGCACGCCCGATCCTGAAAGGCGTTTCCATCAAGGTGGAGGCCGGTAAATCGGTGGCCATCGTCGGCCCATCAGGGTCCGGCAAATCCACTATCGGGCGGCTGTTGTTTCGGTTTTATGACGTGGGCGAGGGGGCCTTGCGCATCGACGGGCAAGACGTGCGCGATGTGACACAAGACAGCCTGCACGCCCAAATTGGTGTCGTGCCGCAAGATACGGTCTTGTTTAATGACACGGTGCTATACAACATCGCCTATGGCCGCCCCGAGGCCTCAAGGGCCGAGATCGAGGACGCCGCGCAGGCTGCAAAAATCCACGACTTCATCATGGATCTTCCCGAAGGTTATGAGACTCAAGTGGGCGAGCGTGGGTTGAAGCTGTCGGGCGGTGAAAAGCAGCGGGTGGGGATTGCGCGGACACTTCTGAAGAACCCGCCGATCTTGCTACTGGATGAAGCAACGAGCGCACTTGATAGTGAGACCGAGCATGACATTCAGGACAGCCTGCAAGCGATGAGCGAAGGGCGCACGACGCTGACGATTGCGCACCGGCTGTCCACGATTGCCGATGCGGATATGATTGTGGTGCTTGAATCCGGGATCATCGTGGAAAGTGGCACGCATGACGATCTGTTGGCCAAGGAAGGCCGCTATGCATCGCTTTGGCACCGCCAACAGGCGGAGGAAGAACAGGCCGCCTAAAGGCCCAGGTCTTCCAAAAGCCGCGCCGCCTCGTCATTGCAGGGCGTCAGCTTGTCGCGATCTTCACCGGGATAGAACCGCGCCCGCAAAGCCGTGGGCATTGGTGCGGGTGTTACAATTTTAACCTGCGGGCTGGATTTTGCATTCTCTTCCTGCCAGTTCCGCGCCATCTGCAATTGCGCGGCTTTGGAAAGCCCATAGGTGCCGTGAAATTTCTTGGTGTGGGTCGGATCATCGAAGAACACCGCTTGCGAATTTGGGCTGGCCTTCAACAGCGGCTCCGTATTGGCAATCAGGCGCGCGGTGGCGCGGATATTGCTGGCAATCGTCTTGTCGAGATCGCGCTCGTCCGTATGGCCGATGGGCGACAAGGGTGGGGCGTGGATGGCGGCGTGAACCAGCAGATCAAGCCGGCCCCAGCGATCATGGATCGACCGGCAAATCTGGCGCATCGCATCGTCGTTGCACAGATCAACCGGAACGAGTGTCGCCGCACCGCCGGCCGCCTGAATGCGGTCGTCCAATTCTTCCAGCGCGCCAGAGGTCCGCGCCAGAGCCAGAACATGATACCCGCGTGTCGCGAGTGTTTCGGCGATTGCGGCCCCAAGGCCCCGTGATGCTCCGGTGACCAGAGCGATTTTGTCAGCTGTATCATTCATGTGGCCGGGTTTCTCACTGTGGGCGGGGCATTTCAAGGGCTGATCTGCTTGACTTTATATGCTGCAGCGCCAAAAACGGGGGCAGAGCATAAACTAGCCCAAGGGGACAGCCATGACACTGACACAAGCCGCATTCGGCACAGACAGCCTTCTGAAAAAAGCGCTTCTGGTGATCGCCGGGACGATTTTCATCGCCTTGGCCGCGCAAATCGCAATTCCGTTCATTCCGGTGCCCTTGACACTGCAAACTTTCGCTATCCTGATCGTTGGTCTGACATTCGGTTCCCGCCTTGGGGCGGTGACGTTGTTGACCTATCTGGCTGAAGGGGCCGCTGGCCTGCCGGTCTTTGCAAATGGCGGCGCGGGCCTGCCTTACATGATGGGTCCAACCGCTGGGTTCCTTCTGGGCTTCGTCGTTATGGCCTATCTTGCCGGTCTTGCCGTTGAAAAAGGCCTGGCAAAAGGTTTTGGCGGCACAGTTGTAGCCGCAATCATCGCGTCAATCGTCCTCTATATTCCGGGCGTTGCGTGGCCGATGTTCATCGCAGAACTGACTGGTGCGACAGGCAAATGGGTCGGATCGTCTGCATCTTCAATCTGGACATACTGGGTCAGCCCATTCCTGCTGGGTGATGCGCTTAAAGCCGTTCTCGCAGCCCTGGTCGTGTCAGGTGGCTGGGTAGCATTGCGCGCCCGCAAAGGCTAAGCGACCGACCATGATTGGTCTGAAATTTGATTGCGCCGCTCTGACTTCAGAGCGGCGTTTTCTTTTGTCAGGTGCCCCCTTTGGATAGAACATCGCCCCCAGAGTTTACCTTCCCCGACGCCGAAGCAGATCTTGTGCGGCGCACCTATCGCGGGGCCTCGTGCATCCTTGAATATGGCTCCGGAGGATCGACAGCCTATGCGGCATCCCTGGACGGTGTGACGTGCTTCTCGGTGGAAAGCGACCCTGTCTGGGGGGCCAAGATGGCCAATTGGGTTGCAGCTCATGGCAAGGGTCGGACCCATATCCACTATGCCAATATCGGGCCGACACGGGCCTGGGGGTATCCGAAGGACTATTCGCAAGACAATATTCGCAAATACCGCCGCTATACCCGTTCTGTTTGGCAGCGGGGCGACTTTGTGCGTCCCGATGTCATTCTGATCGACGGGCGGTTTCGGGTCTGGTGTTTTCTGACCGTGATGGCGCGCATTAGAAAGCCGACGCGCGTGCTGTTTGACGACTATAAAAACCGCGATGCCTACCACTTCGTGGAGCAATATTTCGAACCGACAGACCTGGTCGGACGGATGGCTGTCTTTGACATCACACGCACACCTTTCAGGTTGCGCGATATGGGTGAGGATATCATCGCACAGGTGACAAAACCGCGCTAAGAGGCGTGGACATGCAGCTTACAGGATCGTTAGGCTAACCTTGGATGGCCGTCTTCAAATGCGACAGATTTGCTGTGCGCCATCTTGCGCTTCGATCACCTTGCCATCTTCGAATAGCACATGCGCGAATTTCACCGACAAGGTCTCATCATAGATGTAGGAGCGGCACATCAAACCGCCTTCAGAGACCTCGAATTGAAAGGCTCCGATCCGGGCTTCGACCTCTTCCGGGGTCATGCCCACTTGGATCGTGTTGACCAGGCTATCGCGGGTTCCTTGGATTGGTCCGTCATTTGGCTGGCAAGCCGCCAATGTACAAACCGCAATGAACGTGAGGTGTAATTTCATGTCTAAAACCGATCCTCCCCGGACTATTCGGCGGCTTTTAACATAAAGCCTTTTTCAATCTGATCACTTGGCTCCACTGGATATTCGCCAGAGAAACAGGCGTCGCAATATTGAGGTGAGGACGCATCGCGTCCCTGCGCTTCGCCCACAGCACGGTAAAGCCCGTCAAGTGAGATGAATTTCAACGAATCCACGCCCAGATGGTCGCGCATTTCTTCTTCGGACATTGTCGCGGCCAGAAGCTTTTCGCGCTGCGGGGTGTCGACGCCATAAAAGCAGGGCCATGCTGTCGGTGGGGAGGCGATCCTGAAATGCACTTCGGCCGCCCCGGCATCAAGGATCATTTCCTTGATCTTGCGGCTGGTGGTGCCGCGCACGACGCTGTCATCAACAAGGATCACGCGTTTGCCTTTGATCAAGGCCCGATTGACGTTCAGTTTCAGCCGCACACCCATATTTCGGATCTGTTCCGTGGGCTCAATAAACGTCCGGCCCATATACTGGTTGCGGATGATGCCCATCGCGTAGGGAATGCCCGATTGCAGGGAATAGCCGATCGCGGCAGGCGTGCCTGAATCGGGGACCGGGCAGACAAGATCAGCGTCAACCGGTGCTTCCTTCGCCAGCTCACGGCCAATCGCTTCGCGGGTTTCATAGACCGAGCGACCGCCAAGGATCGAATCCGGGCGGGAGAAATAGACATGTTCAAAGATGCAGAACCGGGATTTTTGGGGCCGGAACGGAAAGTTTGATTGCACACCGTCGGCGTTGATCACGACCATTTCGCCGGGTTCAATCTCGCGCACGAACTCCGCCCCGATGATATCCAGCGCGCAGGTTTCCGACGACAAGACCCAGCCACCTGTTTCCAAGGGCAGCTTGCCCAGAACAAGCGGACGGACACCTAGCGGATCGCGCACACCGATCAGTTTGGTGCGGGTCATGGCAACAACGGAAAACGCGCCTTCGACGCGGCGCAGTGCATCTTCCATTCGTTCCGGGATGTTGCGCTGCAAGGAGCGCGCCATCAGGTGGATAATGCATTCGCTGTCGCTTGAACTTTGAAAGATTGAACCACGCTCAATCAGTTCTTTGCGCAGGGCGTCGGCATTGGTGATGTTGCCATTATGGGCAATCGCTGCGCCGCCCATCGAAAATTCGCCGAAGAACGGCTGAACATCGCGGATCGCGGTCTGCCCTTTTGTGCCAGCGGTCGAATAGCGCACATGCCCGATGGCCAGAGGCCCAGGCAGCGTTTTCATCAAAGTCTCGGAGGTGAAGTTATCGCGCACATAGCCAAAGCGGCGGGCGTTGTTGAAGCCCTGTTCGGGATCATGCGCAACGATGCCGCCTGCTTCCTGCCCGCGATGTTGAAGGGCATGCAGGCCAAGGGCCACGAAGTTTGCCGCAGATTGCGTGCCTATGACGCCAAATATCCCGCATTCCTCTTTCAGCTTATCGCTGTCTGGATCGCTGTCATCGAAAGGATTGGCGAGCCAGCGCTTGTCAGCAGGCGAGGTGGGAAGGGGCATGTGGCAGCAGCTCCGAATCCGAGTAATCGTTACACAAATGTCATAAGGGCAAAACGCGCCTCTGTCACCCAAGCAATCCGGTGCCGTTACGGGATAATTTAAGCGTCGGATTCGCCTTCTGCACCCGGTTCAACGCAGGTGGCGATCAGATTTTCGTATGTGCCTACGATCCAGCCCGGCGCGTCTGAGGGAATAGCCTCGTCAATCGGGGCAGACATCTGCGCCACGATCTGTGCGGTGCGGCTGTCATCAACCATCGGAATGCTTTCATCCACAACGACACGGTCGTAGATCACGAAGGCGATGATCACCAAAAGTGCGCCGCGGGCGACGCCAAACAGGAACCCCATGCCTTGATCGATGCCGCCAAGGGCAGAACGTTGCACAACGCCTGCAAAAACCGGTGTGAACAGCGACACGACAACCAAAGCCACAGCAAAGACCAGCGCGAAAGCGGTGATCGTTGCGGGCTCGCAACCTTCAATCAACGTATTGAGGTAGGGAATTTCCCGCGCCAACGGCACGGCTTTTGGCGCAAACATATAGGCCAGAACGGCGGCAGCGACCCAGCCTGCAATGGCCAGAAGTTCGCGCACGAAACCACGGGAATAGGCAAGAATGGCCGAGATCAGGATCGTCGCGGCGGCGACCCCGTCAATGATTGTGAAACCTTCCATGCCCGTCTCCTATATCGCTCAGCCCGGGTCTTCGCCGGTGCCAAACATTTCGCCCACAAATGTCGTCAGATCGGACATTGTGCGCAGTGTCATTCCATCGACCGGAGCGAGTTTCTTTTGCTCTGGACCGATCGCGGTTGTGAAACCAAGTTTTGCGGCTTCTTTCAACCGGTTTTCTGCCTGTGTGACGCCTCTTACCGCACCTGACAGGCTAATTTCACCAAAAACCACGGATTCAGGTGGTAACGGCGTGTCTTCGCGGGCGGAAAGTAGCGCAGCGGCAACAGCAAGATCGGCAGCGGGCTCGGAAATACGCAAGCCTCCGGCGACGTTCAGGTAGACATCATAGCCTGCAAACGGCACACCACAGCGCGCCTCCAGCACGGCCAGAATTGTAGCCAGACGCTGACTGTCCAACCCCACAACCGTGCGCCGTGCCTGAGAATGCGGCGAGGGGGCCACGAGCGCCTGAATTTCGCTAAGCATCGGGCGAGACCCTTCGATGCCTGCAAACACCACGGATCCCGGCGCTGGCTTGTCGCGGTCAGACAAAAATAGCGCTGAGGGGTTGGTGACTTCGGCCAGGCCCCGGCCTGTCATCTCAAAGACACCGATTTCATCGGCAGGCCCAAAGCGGTTTTTGACGGCACGCAGGATGCGGAACTGGTGGCCGCGCTCGCCTTCGAAATAAAGCACCGTGTCGACCATATGTTCGACCACGCGCGGACCGGCAAGTTGACCTTCCTTGGTCACATGCCCCACCAGAATGACAGAGGTGCCGCGCTTCTTGGCGAAACTGATCAATTCGTGGGACGCTGCGCGAACCTGACTGACCGAGCCAGGGGCGCTGTCGACATTGTCAGCCCACATCGTCTGGATCGAGTCGATAATCGCAAGTTTCGGGCGTTCCTTGTCCAGCGTGGTCAGAATATCGCGCAAGTTGGTTTCAGCCGCCAGACGCACAGGGCTTTCGGACAGTTTCAGACGCGCGGCGCGCATGCGGATCTGTTCCGCCGCTTCTTCGCCAGACACGTAGATCACATCCAGCCCATTGCGCGCGAACCGGGCGGCGGCTTGCAATAGAAGCGTGGATTTGCCGATACCGGGGTCGCCGCCCACCAAAATGGCGGAGCTTTCGACGAGGCCACCGCCAAGGACGCGGTCAAGCTCTCCGACGCCAGAAGGGATGCGCTGCGGCGGGTCTTCGTGGGTCGACAGGTCACTAAGTTCCATATTGCGACCACGTGCCGATCCAAGCGATTTCTTGGTTGGCCCTGCGCTGAGCGGGGCTTCCTCGGTGATCGAATTCCACGAACCGCAGGTTTCGCATTGCCCGGACCATTTGGTATGGGCTGCACCGCAGGCGTTACAGATGAAGGAGGGGTTCTTTGCCATGGCGTAGCTTTGGCCTAAGGCGCGATGTCGATCAAGACGAATACCGCAAAGATCCCCAGAGCAATCTGGATCAACGGAAATATCTTCGATCCAAGCGGCGCTTTGAGCAATTCATAGCCGCCAGTCGCTATGCAAAGGATCGCGCAAGGCCAGGCAAGCAAAGGCCAGGAATAGGTTGCCGAGAGCATCAGGCCGATGGTGGAAAGGGCCAGTGCGGTGGCATTCCAGCGCAATGTGCCTGAGGTCAGGGCCGCGCGGTAGATCGACCACAGGAGCGCCGCGAAGACCAGCGCGGCCAGGATGATCCCAAAGAGAAGCGTCATTTTTCAAGCGCCTCCGGCGGGGAGTATTTGGGGCAAGAAGAAGCGCTGCGGAGGGTGGGGATCACCGAACGGCCTCAATCGGGCCGTCAGCAGAGCCGGAGATAAATTGCGTCACATAAGGATCGCCGGACTTGTCCATATCGGCAACGGGACCGGTCCATTGGATCACGCCGTCATGGAGCATCGCAACCTTGTCGGCGATGGCGCGCACGGAACTCATGTCATGGGTGATGGTCATGGCGGTTGCGCCCATTTCGACGACGATTTCACGGATCAGGTCGTTGATGACGCCGGACATGATCGGGTCGAGACCGGTGGTGGGTTCATCGAAGAAGATAATTTCGGGTTCAGCGGCGATGGCGCGCGCGAGACCCACGCGTTTTTGCATGCCGCCGGACAGCTCGGCCGGGAGCCTGTCGGCGACATCGGCTTTCAGCCCAACCCGGCGCAGCTTTTCGATGGCGATGGCGCGGGCTTCTTCCTCGGGGCGTTTGAGCGAGCCGCGCATCAGGCGGAAGGCCACGTTTTGCCAAACGGGCAGGCTGTCAAAAAGGGCGGCGGCTTGAAACAGCATCCCGAAGCGGGCGAGAAACGCATCGCGGTCGCCTGCGCGGGCGTCCTTGCCATCCACGAGGATCGTGCCTTCATCCGGTGTGACCAGGCCGAGGACGCATTTCAGCGCCACAGATTTGCCTGTGCCAGAGCCGCCGATGATGACCATGCTTTCGCCCTTAGGGATGTGCAGGTCGACGCCGCGCAACACATGGTTGTCGCCAAAGCTTTTCTTGATGCCTTCAAACTTGATCATGCGGAAAAGAAGATCCCTGTGAGAATGAAGTTTGCGGCGAGGATCAGGACGGCAGCGGCCTCCACCGAGGATTTCGTAGCTTTGCCCACGCCCTGCGCGCCGCGGCCCGAATTCATGCCATAATAGCAGCCCATGATTGCGGCGATGCCGCCAAAGACCGAGCCTTTGATCAGGCTGGAGATGATGTCGGAGGCTTGCAGGAAGTCGGCGGTGTTTTGCAGGTACGCAGCCTCGTTGAAGCCCAGCGTCTTGGTTGCCACGAGGTAGCCGCCCATGATGCCGATGATGTCGCCGATACCCACAAGAAGCGGCACGACCAGCAGGGCGGCCAGCACGCGTGGGACGGTGAGGTATTTCATCGGGTGGGTGGAGAGCGTCACGAGGGCGTCGATTTGCTCGGTCACTTTCATTGTGGCGATTTCAGCGGCGATGGAGGAGGTCACGCGCGCGGCGATCATCAGGCCCACAAGGACCGGGCCAAGTTCGCGCACCATGCCAATGGCCACGATTTGCGGCACCACGGCTTCGGCGTTGAAGCGCGCGCCGCCTGCGTAGATTTGCAAGGCCAACGCACCGCCGGTGAAGATCGTGGTCAAGCCGACGACAGGCAGGGAAAAGTAGCCCACCGACAGCAAAGCCTGGCCAAATTCCTTGATGTAGAAAGGCGGTGTCAGGGCGTGGCGCAGGGTTTGGGCGGCAAAGATTGCAACCCGCCCAATCGCTGCGAGGAACGCGAAAAAGGTCGCCCCGAGAGAGCCAAGAGTGTTTGCAAGAAGGCTCATGCGTTGCTCCGTGCGTAGCGGCCACCCAGGGAGGTGAGGATTTCGTAGCCGATTGTGCCTGCGGCTTCGGCCAAGGTGTCAACTGATTGCTGCGGGCCCAATAGGGTCAGGCTGTCTGGGACTGACTCTAAATGGCTGACGTCAACGGTGAGTAGATCCATGGAGACGCGACCCGCCAGCGGGCAAGGCGTGTCGCCTGCAAATAGTGTTGCTTTGTCAGACATCGCCCGGATCAGTCCGTCAGCATATCCGGCAGAAACGGTGGCGATTTTCGCAGGAGTTGAGGTGGTCCAGCCGCAGCCATAGCCGACGGTTTCGCCAGGTGCGACGTCACGTGTTTGGATGACGGGCAGCGTCAGGGTCACAACAGGCTTGGCCGCGTCAAACGGCGCGCCACCATAAAGGCCGATGCCGGGTCGGGTCAGGTCGAAATGGTAGTCTTTTCCAAGCAACGTGCCGCCGGTGGCCGCCAGAGATCTGCGCGTGTTCAGCCCGGCTGTCATGTTTTGGAAGGTCTTGAGTTGCGCGTCATTGGCGGGGTGGTCCGGTTCATCCGCGCAGGCAAGATGGCTCATCACCAATGTTGCCCCGTCTGCCATGTCGGCGGTGAAATCTGCGGCCTCGATCCCCAGACGGTTCATTCCGGTATCAAGCTGTATCCCAAACGGGTGGTCAGGCAGCGTGGCTTTGTGGCGCGCGATTTGTTCGGGAGAGTTCAGCAGCGGTGTCAGGTTCAAATCTGCGATGATCTGCCCATCCCCGGCCATGTGGCCGGAAAAGACATTGATTACCGGATCGGGGCCCAAAGTGGCGCGAAGGGCTGTTGCTTCTTCTGCCACGGCCACGAAAAATTCTGACACGCCCTCAGCGGCCAGTGCTTTTGCGATACGGCCAGCCCCTAGGCCGTAGCCATTCGCCTTGACGACAGCCGCGGCTTTGCCACCGCTCAGCCGGTTAAGCGCTTGCCAATTGTCAGCCAGTGCTGACAGGTCAATGGAGAGATGTCCGGTCGCCATAGCCTAGGGTTTTGACAGCGACAGTCGCCGCGTCAAGCGCAAATCTGGGAATGCCTGCAAACTTGCATCACTCAGCCGCTTTCAGGGGTGGTGATTTTGGTTTGCGTTTCTTCGGCTTGGCCTTTGGCTTTTCTGCGGCCTCAGATGCGTCATCTGGTTTCGCCACCGCGTCTGCTTCCGTGTCGGATGATCCTTCCGTAGCAGGTTCGCTTGCAGAAGGAGGTGTCTCGGCCTCCTGCGTGTCATCATCCCAATCGTCCGGGTCAGACCACAAAAGAACAGGGTTTTTCACCTTGTTGGCTTCGCGGCGCAATGCCAGGTCGCGCGCAGATCTTGAGCCACGGCCACCAAGCGCGCGCAATTGCTTGACGGAGGCATAGGCCCCCAGCGTCAGCCAGACACGCAGTGCCAGAAGGGCCGGGGTCAGAACCAAGGTCAGGACGGTGGCGATGCCAAGCCCGAAGACCACAGCCGTTGCAAGCTGCTTCCACCAAAGCGCAGTTGGTGAGTTGATTGAATACCCACCATCGGCAAAGTTCAGCGACAGCCCGTACATCATCGGTGCAAGGCCCGCCATCGTGGTGATTGTCGTCAGCAGAACAGGGCGGATACGAGTCTCAGCTGTTCGCACAATCGCTTCGATACGCGGCATGTAGCGCGAATATTCCTGATAGGTGTCGATCAGAACAATGTTGTTGTTCACCACAATCCCTGCCAAGGCGACAATCCCGGTGCCCGTCATAATGATGGAGAACGCCTGATCCATGACCAACATGCCGATCAGAACGCCGGTGGTCGACAGAACAACCGCCAGCAACACCAGCACGGAGTTGTAGAAGGAATTGAACTGCGCCAGCAAGATTACGAACATCAGACCCAAGGCCGCCGCAAAGGCAGAGCTTAGGAACGCCTGGCTTTCGGCTTCTTCCTCGGTATCGCCAGCCCATTCAAAGCTGACGGTTGATGGCAATGGATTTTCGGTTTCGATCCAGTTGGTCAGATAGGCGATCCGTTCGTTCGGGTTCATAATCTCGGTGCGCAAGGTGCTTGGATCAACCGTGTCATCAAGCGGTCCTGTGACATAGTCATAGCCAAATTCTGCACCTTCGATATCAGGTGTGCCGGTGGCGTCGGCGGTTCGTTCCCGCGCGGCACCAAGGAAGATTTCTTCGCCGTCTTCCGGTGTGCCAAACACCGCTACAAGGCCCGGTGTCACATCGGCTTTGACGTCGAAATAGCGCTGCTGCGAGATCCGGTCGATCTGGCCCAACTTCTCAACGGGTTTGCGGGTGATGAAGTTTGACAAGGGGATCAACCCGTCAGGTGTGCGCACTTTCAGGCTGTCGAGCGTGGACAAAACCCGCTCGTCCTCAGGCAGGCGCACGCGGATCTCGATCTCTTCGTCAGAGCTGTCGACGCGCATTGTGTCCAGTAGCAAACCACGTGTGACCAGCTGTACCATTGCGCCAACTGTGGCGACATCTGCGCTGTAGCGTCCCGCCGCTTCCACATCGACGTCAATCTGCCAATCAATGCCGGGCAGGGGCCGTGTGTCTTCAACCTGGAACAGACCAGCGGAGTTATCAAATTTCGTCCGCGCGATTTGTGCAGCTTCCTGCAGGTCTTCCCAATTGTCGCCCTTCAAGCGCAGGTTGACCGGTTTGCCTTGACCGGGGCCGCGATCAAGGCTGAGGATTTCCGTGCGGATGCCGGGGATCTTGTCCATTTCCGCCTGTAACGCGGCCATCACCTTGTTGCCGCTGGCTTCAGGGTCGACGACCGTCCTGCTGATCGGAATGAACCCAAGTAGATTGAACCAGTGTTCCTGTACGGTGGGGCGTTCGTCCCAGTCGGTCAGTTCCAGCTGAATTTGTCCGATCGTGTCCAAAGGACCACTTGCGCCGCCCGTATTCGCATCTAGACCGCCTTGGCCGGAGAAGGCAAAGACAGATTCAATCGCTTCGAACGAGGACACAACATTTTCGACATCACGCACCAGCGCGTCTTTTTCGTTCAGGGACAGGTTGCCGCGTGCGCGGACGTAGACAATCGCCTGTTCCGTCTCGGATTCGACGAAGAACTCAACGCCGTTATTGTTGGCCCCGAACACGGTGAAAACGGTCATCACGAAGCCGATCACTGCGCCAATCACAACAAGCGGCATCACCGGATTACCGGCAATGAACTTGGTAAATGTACCAAAGGCCGTGCGACGGTAATGCGCGTCGATCTTCCGTTCGCGGCGAACCGGTGCGATTGCACCCATAGCGGCGGATGCAGCCATCGCCATGAAAGCAAAGAATAGCGCGGCAAAAATCATGTGGAATGTCGTTTCCTGCCCACGCTCGACACCCAGCAGATAGCCCGGGTTCAAAAGCTGCATGGCGGCAGTGAACAAGCCAAACATCGCAGCCGCGCAAAGTGCGGCGCGGATAAACCAGTTCAAACCGCGCAAACGGTCCGAGACGCGGGTGATGACACGGCTCATCCGGCCTGCAACACCACCCATAACCGGCAGGTAGATCAGCGCCACAATGAGGGAAGCGGACAAAACGAAGATCAGCGTGACCGGCAACATTCCCATGAATTCTCCGGGGATACCGGGCCAGAACAGCATGGGCAGGAACGCGCAAAGCGTCGTCGCAGTTGAAGAAACGATTGGCCAGAACATCCGCTTGGCCGCGTCGGTATAGGCCTGCATGGGGCCTGCGCCTTCACTGATGCGCTTGTCGGCATATTCAACGACGACAATCGCGCCATCAACCAGCATCCCGACGGCCAGGATCAAACCAAACATCACGATATTGGAGATCGAAATGCCCATGATCCCCAAAAGGATGAAGCACAACAGGAACGAGGTGGGGATCGCAAAACCCACCAATAGCGCTGACCGCGTGCCAAGCGATGCCAATACAACGATCATCACTAGCGCAATCGCAGTCAGGACGGAGCCTTCAAGCTGTCCCACCATATTAGCAACCTGGTCGGACTGGTCGAGCGTGACGTCAATACTGACCGCCTCGCGCAATTCAGTTGGCCAACCTTCCTGAACCTCTTCGACAGTGTCGCGGACCAGTTGCGAGGTGTCGATGATGTTGAAGCCTTTGCGTTTGACGACCTGCAGCGCAACGGTGTCGTTGCCGTTAAAGCGCGCCGTGCCAACACGATCTTCAAAGGTCAGGCGGATATCGGCAAGCTGGCCCAGTGTGACCACACTGTCGCCGTTGACCTTGACGGGCAGGGCGTAGACATCGCGTGCTTCATCAAAGCTGGAGGGAATTTTGACGGCAAATGCGCCTTGATCGGTCTCAATCTCGCCTGCAGCGATCAGAAGGTTGTTGTTGGTAACAACGTTGATCAGCTCTCCGGCGGTGACGTTATAAGCCTCAAGCGCAAGGGGATCGATGATCACTTCCAGCATCTCGTCGCGATGCCCAGCCAAGCCCGCTTCCAAAACAGGGGGGAGGCTTTCCAACGTGTCCTGCAAGTCCTTGGCGACCCGCAGCAATGTGCGTTCCGGCAACTCACCCGACAAGGCCACGATCACGATAGGGAATTCGGAGAAGTTGATCTCGTTGATCGAATACTGGTCCGCGCCTGTCGGAAATTCCGCTTCGGCCTGGTTCATCTTGTCTCGAACATCGGCAAGGATCTTTGTCTTGTCCCAGCCAAACTCGAATTCCAGTGCGACACCTGCGTAGTTTTCAGACGCCGTGCCAGAGATCGTCTTCAGCCCGTCAAGGTCCTGAAGTTTGCTTTCCATCGGTTTGACGAGCAATTTTTCACTGTCTTCCGCGGAAATACCGGGGAAGGGCACAGACACGAAGAGCGCCGGGATTTCGATGTCTGGCTCACCCTCTTTTGGCAAGTTTGTGTAGGCAGCCCAGCCGATTACCACAGACATCACGATAAACGCGATGATCATCCGGGCACGGCCACCTGCCCAATCAACGATACCGGTCATTGCGCGACATCCTTGTAGGTTACATCAACCTTTACGCCATCGATGACATATTCCTGTCCGGTGACGATGACGTCCTCGATCTCACGCAACCCCGCGACCCAAACGCCTTCGGGTGTGTCCCTGAGGATGGAGATCGGGGTGAAGCCTGCGACTTCTTGGTCGACGATGCGCACGCCTAGCGCGCCTTCGTCATCCAGTGTCAGGGCGGAGGCTGGCAACAGATGCGCAAGCTCGCCTTCCGACGAAATCAGAATTTCAGCGGTCTGGCCGTCGCGGATCGACAGATCCGAGTTTGCGACCTGAATTTCCACGCGGAATGTGCGGGTTTGCGGATCAGCGGAGCGCGACAGGAAAGTCACCTGACCTTGGACTTCGCGTCCCGATGTCAGGCGCGCACCGGCCAAAGCGCCGGTCTTGACCTTCACAACCTCTGTTTCCGGGACGAAGCCCACCAGTTTGATCGGATCAAGCTGAATGATGGTTGCGCAGAGTGCGCCGGGTTGCATCAAGGTGCCCAGTTCCGCCGTGTCGGTTTCCAGAAGTCCCGCAAAAGGAGCCTTCACGTTCAGGCGTTCAATATCTTCCTGCGCGGCCGCAATCATCACTTCTGCGGACTCGACACCTGATTTGGCGGCCTCAACCCCCGCCATCGCAGCCTCAATCGACGCTTTTGCAGACGCCACGCGGGTTTCTGACGCAAAGCCGTCTTCGCTGAGTTTCGTTGCGGCGTTGTAGTTGATCTCTGCCTCGGCTTGGCGGGCCATCGCCTCGGTAACGCGTGCGCGGGCCTCTGGCAGGCTGGTTTGTGCTTGTTTCAGAACCGTTTCCCGGGTGCCCGGATCAATTTCACACATCAGATCGCCTTCGGTGACGGATGTGCCTTTGCGCAGCGGCTCTGAAATAATCAGACCGGAGGTTTCAGCGCGCACATCGACCTGACGGGCGGCTTCTGTGCGCCCGCGCAGCAGAACTGCACTGTCGATATCACGTGCTTCGGATTTCAACGCGACAACTGACACGATGCGGCTTGTATCATCTGTTGCGGCTTCAGGTTCCGCTTCTTCAGCGGTTTCGACAGTCTCGGTTGCCTTGGTCGGTGCGTCGGTGGCACCGGCAAAAGAAAGCAGTCGATCCCGCTCAAAAACAGCGAGATAGAGGACAGCCGAGACAATAATTGCGACTAAAACAGATAAAACACGCATTTTTTGGTCCTAATTGGTGCGCTTGGCACCTTCTTTCAAAGTAACGCCAGCCCCGAGCCTATGGCCCGCTAATTGCGGCGAATCCAAGTGAGATACGCTAAACCGACCGGTTCAGATTAGTATTTTCTGCAGCGCGGCGCAAGATGACGGCAGGGCGACTTCTCTGGATCACAGCACAACTCTTGTGCGTTCGCTCTTGGCAAGGGTTTGGGCTTCGCGGTAAGACACCGCAGATATGTTCGGCCGAACGTCCATCAGGGAGACACGCACCGTGAGCGATACTGACAGCTTTATTGAAGAAGTCACCGAAGAGGTGCGCCGCGACCGGCTATTTGCAACGCTCAAGCGGTGGGGCTGGGTTGGTGGTCTTGCTGTGCTGCTGTTGGTTGGCGGGGCGACCTACAACGAATGGCGCAAAGCGTCTGAGCGGAATGCAGCGCAAGCCTTTGGTGATGCCTTGCTGGCGGGTATCGACAGCGATGATGCGGGTGCAGCACTTCTAAATGTCGAGACCAAGAATGACGCGCAGGCCGCGATTGCCGGGCACATGGCTGCTGCCGATGCTTTGGTTGCTGGCGATGCGGAACTGACCGCGCAGGCTTTGGAAAACGTGCAAAACGCAAGCGGTGCGCCAGCGATCTATCGTGATTTGGCGGCCTTCAAGGCGGCTTTGGCGCTGCCACCCGAAACACCGGCTGCAGACCGTATCGCAGCTTTTGACGCGCTTTCGGCGCCTGGGGCTGCGTTTCGCGTCTTGGCGCAAGAACAAAAAGCGCTTGCTTTGATCAGTTCCGGCGACACCGAGGCCGCGATAGAGTTGCTTCAGAGCCTTATCGCAGAAGCAAACGTGACACCGGGCTTGCAACAACGTGCGGCAGAGTTGATTGTAGCACTTGGCGGGGACGTATCCGGGGCCCTCGAAGCAGCGTCGGACGAAGGCTGAACAGGCCGCTGAAACACGGTTGAGCGATCAAGAGGGGTGGCATGGTTATGGGGTGCAAACAGATGATGCGGACATCGTTCGCTGGGCTGTTGCTTCTGGCGCTTGGCGCATGTGGCGAAGATGTGCTTATCCTGGATGGCGAACGCCAAGGTGTCCGTGAGGCGCAAGGCGTCACAGAACCTCAGATCGAGGTCGAGCGCGCGTTTACAGCACCACCACAAGTTACATCTCAAAGCTGGACCCATCGTGGTGGCTCCGTGTCGCGCTATATTGCCCATCCGGCTTTGGCGTCGCAGATATCCCAAGTCTGGAGCGCAAATATCGGGTCCGGAAACGGACGCAAAGCGCGGATCACTGCGGACCCGGTTGTTTCAGACGGGACAATCTTCACCTTGGATTCCGCCGCAAAGGTCTTTGCGACAAGCACGTCCGGGGCCAGTTTGTGGTCGCGTGATCTGGTGCCCTCAACCGACCGAGCAGGCGATGCCTCAGGGGGCGGTTTGGCCGTTGACGGCAATCTATTGGTTGTAACCACCGGGTTTGGGGACATTTATGCGCTGAACAGGGCCGATGGCGCGGTGATTTGGCGTCAGCAGCTTGATGCGCCTGTGACAGCATCGCCGACAATCTCGGACGGGCTGATTTATGTTGTGACCCGTGACAACAGTGCCTGGGCGCTGGACACAAAAGTTGGACGGATCAAATGGCGGCTTCCTGGCACGCCCGCACCCGCGGTCATCGCAGGCGGATCTGGTGCTGTGGTCAATGATCGCTTGGCGATCTTCCCGTTCGGCTCTGGTGAATTGGTGGCAGCTTTGAAGCGGTCCGGTATTCGGGTCTGGGGCTCATCCGTCTCGGGCCAACGTCGCGGTGTCGCTTATGCCAGCATCACGGATATCTCTGGAGACCCGGTGCTGGTAGGTGGAAAGATTTACGCTGCCAACCAAGGTGGACGGGCTGTTGCCATTGATGCAGGCAATGGCGAGCGGTTGTGGACCGCGGATGAAGGGGCGTATTCCCCGGTCTATCCGGCGGGCAACAGTGTTTTCCTGATCTCCGACCGGGCAGAGCTTGTTCGGCTCGACGCTGAGACGGGTGCAAAGATCTGGTCGCAGGAACTTCCTTATTACACTCGTTCGCGCCTCAAACGACGCGATGCGATCTATGCGCATTTTGGGCCGCTTCTTGCGGGCGGGCGTCTTGTCGTCGCCTCTGAGGATGGGTTTATACGCAGCTTTAGCCCGGAAACCGGGGCGCTGTTGTCGGAACAGCCTTTGCGCGCTGGGGCTGCGTCCAATCCGGTCGTGGTCAACGGCACGCTGTACGTGATTACCACCAATGGGCAACTCACCGCTTTCCGTTGAGCGCGTAATCCTCTAAGACGCGCATCTTGAGTCTTTGGAGTGCGTCATGTCTTTCACCCTTGCCATCGTGGGCCGTCCGAATGTGGGCAAATCCACGCTGTTCAACCGTCTGGTTGGCAAGCGCCTTGCGTTGGTCGATGACCAACCGGGTGTGACACGTGACCTGCGTGAAGGGGCTGCACGTCTTGGCGACCTGAAATTCACCATCATCGACACCGCCGGGCTTGAGATGGCCACAGACGAGTCGCTGCAAGGGCGGATGCGGATGCTGACCGAACGCGCCGTGAGCATGGCGGATGCATGTCTGTTCCTGATCGATGCACGCTCCGGTGTGCTTCCCGCCGATGAAATTTTTGCAGACATTCTGCGCAAAAAATCCGCGAAAGTTATCCTTGCGGCCAATAAGGCAGAAGGCAAAGCTGCCGAGGCCGGGATGATGGAAGGGTATGCGCTGGGCTTGGGCGAACCGATCGGTATTTCTGCCGAACACGGGGAAGGCATGGCCGATCTGGCTGCTGTTCTCCGCCCGCTGATCGATCTGGCCGAAGAAACCGCCCCCGCAATTGAACCCGAGGTTGAGATCGACATCGAGGATGCAGAAGAAGAGGTTGAATATCAGCCGCCAACTGCTTCAAAACCTTTGCAAATTGCGGTTGTTGGGCGGCCCAATGCTGGCAAATCTACATTGATCAACAAGATCATTGGTGAAGATCGTTTGCTGACTGGTCCAGAGGCCGGGATCACCCGCGACGCAATTTCCGTGATGACAAATTGGGGCGGCACGCCGACGCGGATTTTTGACACGGCGGGGATGCGCAAAAAGGCGAAAATTCAGGATAAGCTGGAAAAACTCAGCGTCTCGGACGGATTGCGGGCTGTAAAATTCGCAGAAGTGGTCGTTGTGCTGCTGGACGTCGATATTCCGTTTGAACAACAAGACCTGCGGATTGCGGACCTTGCTGAACGGGAAGGGCGGGCCGTGGTGATCGCGGTCAACAAATGGGATATGGAAGGCGAAAAGCAGGCCAAGCTTAAAGAGCTGAAAGAAGAATTTGCACGGTTGCTGCCGCAGCTGCGTGGCGCACCGCTGATCACCGTTTCTGCTCTGACCGGACGCGGCCTTGATCGTCTTCAAGAGGCTGTTTTGCGGGCGCATGAGGTTTGGAACCGGCGTATCCCGACATCGGCGCTTAATCGGTGGCTTGTCGGCATGCTGGAGCAGCATCCGCCGCCCGCACCACAAGGCAAGCGTATCAAGCTGCGCTATATAACCCAGGCCAAGTCGCGCCCACCAGGATTTGTGGTGATGGCCTCCCATCCGGACCTGTTGCCTGCAAGCTATTCTCGCTATCTTGTCAATGGGTTACGAGAGGACTTTGATATGCCTGGCACACCTATTCGGATCTTCATGCGGTCGCAAAACGACGCAAACCCTTTCAAGGGTCGCAAGAAACCAGGGCCCAGCAAGCTGCGCAAGCATCTCGGGACGAAACGGGCAGAATAGCGACGCCAAATTCGTTTGCTAAAAGGCGTTACAAATTTGACCGCAAAATATTTTGTTCGCTAAATGTTCTGTTAGGGGCCTTCCTTTATCGAAGGTCTGTATCAGGCGTGAGGAGCGGCGAATGGACAGTGTTTTGGAGACGGCAACCCCGATTTTTGCCGGAATTGTCAAAGATGACCGCAGCGGTGACGTCATCAACAACGCGCTTGATTTTGTACGTTCTCATCTGGGTATGGAGGTCGCGTATCTCTCTGAATTTGTCGAGGATGAGTTGATCTTTCGCGCGGTCAGCGCCCCGGGCCTGCAAGAAATGATCGATGTCGGGGACACGATGCCGCTTGATCAGGTGTATTGCCCGCATATTCTGGACGGCCGCTTACCGGAACTGATCCCCGACACGGCCGATATCCCCTTCGCACAAACCATCGCGCTGACCCATGACTTGCCGATCCGGTCCCATGTCAGCGTGCCGATCCGTCGCAAGGATGGATCTACCTATGGGATGTTTTGTTGCCTTAGTCGGCAACCGCAAAAAGATCTGAATGGTCGGGATCTGGATGTGATGCGGGCGTTTGCGCAAATCTCATCAGAGCAGATCAACGATTCCCTGTCGTTGCAGATCCGCCAGCAAAACCTCAGGCGATTGTTTCGTGGACTTCAGGCGCAGAAGGATTTCGACGTCGTCTATCAGCCGATCATGGATATTTCGACCCAAAGCCCAAAAGGGTTCGAAGCGCTTTGCCGCTTTCGCGGAGAACCTTACCGCCCGCCAAATGTCTGGTTTGATGAGGCCGCAGAGGTCGGCCAGCAAGCCAATCTGGAAATCTGCGTCATGGAAGCGGCTTTGAACGCCCTTCATAGCCTGCCAGATCATATCTATATCTCGGTCAATGCGTCGCCAGCGACGGTCGAAACTGGGCGACTTTGCGATGTTTTTGCGCAGTTTCCAGCAGAACGAATTGTGCTTGAGGTGACCGAACATGCCGAGATTGCGGATGTTGATTTGTTGATGAAAGAACTGTCGATCCTGCGCATGAAAGGTATACGGCTGGCGGTCGATGATGCCGGGGCAGGATATTCCGGTTTGCAACAAATCGTTCGGCTTCGGCCAGATATCATCAAGCTTGATATATCGCTGACGAAGGACATTGATCAGGATGTGGTGCGCCGATCGCTTGGGGCCGCCTTGGTGAACTTTGCCTGTATGACCAACACGCTTGTGGTCGCTGAAGGGATCGAGACGGAGCAGGAGCTTGAAACGCTAAAATCCCTCTGCGTCCCCTTGGGGCAGGGGTATCTGTTGGGAAGACCCGGGGATTTGCAGCAGGCAAAAGCCTGGTTCGATCCTAAATCCAAACTTTCGGCATAGACTGTCAGACCCGCCGCCTAGAACTCCTGATCGCCATCGGTTTGCCATGGCTTCACAAGGTTGCCGAAACGTGTGAACTGGCCTTCGAAGCTTAGCTCAATCGTGCCAATCGGGCCGTGACGTTGTTTGCCGATGACCACTTCGGCTTTGCCATGCAGATGCTCCATTCTGGCCTGCCATTCCGCCATAGCTTCCAACTTGTCATCAGATGGTTTTTCGCGTTCGGCATAGTATTCTTCGCGGTACACGAACATCACGACATCGGCGTCTTGCTCAATCGATCCTGACTCCCGCAGATCGGACAATTGGGGACGTTTATCTTCCCTGTTTTCCACCTGCCGCGACAGCTGGGACAACGCGATGACGGGAATGTCCAATTCTTTCGCAATCGCCTTCAAGCCCTGGGTAATCTCGGACACCTCATTGACTCGGCTGTCTTTCGCGGTCGCTGGACGGACAAGCTGCAAATAGTCGACAATCAGCACATCCAACCCATGGGTCCGTTTCAACCGTCGCGCCCGGGCCGCAAGTTGTGAAATCGGCAAAGCAGGCGTGTCGTCAATAAAAAGCGGGCAAGCCTCAAGCGCTTTCGCGGCTTCGACAAAGCGGCGAAATTCGGTCTCGGTCATATCGCCTTTGCGGATCTGTTCGGACGGCACTTCAGCGGCTTCCGACAAGACCCGCGCGGCAAGCTGCTCAGCGCTCATCTCCAGCGAGAAGAACCCGACGGCCCCGCCTTCAACAGCCCCTTCCGACCCGTCGGGCCGCTGACCCTTCTTATAGGTCTTGGCAATGTTGAACGCGATATTGGTGGCCAGTGAGGTTTTGCCCATCGACGGGCGACCTGCAAGGATCAGCAAGTCGGATTTGTGCAAGCCGCCCAGCTTTTTGTCCATATCTATCAAGCCAGTAGAAATACCTGCCAGGCCGCCTTCCCGCTGATAGGCGGCATTCGCCACGTTCACGGCATCCGTCACGGCTTTCAAAAAGCTCTGGAAACCGCTTTCGGATTTGCCGTCTTCGCCAAGCTTGTAAAGTCGCTGTTCCGCGTCGACGATCTGGCTTTTTGGGTCACTTTCAGTGTCGACGGTTGCGGCCTTCAAAGAAATCTCAGAGCCCAGTTCGATCAGCTCTCGCCGGATCGCAAGATCGTAAATCATCTGCGCATAGTCGCGCGCGGCAAAAGCTGAAATCGACGCGCCTTGCAAGCGCACCAGATAGGCGGGACCGCCCAGCTCTTTCAGACCTTCGTCTTCTTCAAAATAGGGCTTCAACGTCACCGGGGAGACAAGCAAATTCTTGTGGATCCGCGCCGTTGCAGTCTCATAGATACGCCGGTGAACCGGGTCATAAAAATGCTCGGGTGTGATGATCGAGGCGACCCGGTCAAACACATCATTGTTGGTCAGAATAGCGCCCAGCAATTGCTGTTCGGCCTCAATATTGTGCGGCAATTCAGACGGGCTTGCCTTTGCAACGGGTTCCGAGGCCGGGTTGTCTCCCGGTGGTGTGCTTAGATCGTTCATATGTGCCCCGCCTGCCTGTCTTCTTGCTCCGCTTCTCTCTGATGAACCATCTGCCCTGTCCAATCAATCTGGATATCCTGTGGATAAGCCTAGCGCCGCAAAAACATTCAGAACTTTCAGCCAATTTCATCTGCCTGCACACGGCCCGCAGGACAGATCGCGGCGAAGAATGCGAATCGCGCTAGGTTTCGGCGTGCGCTGCCTGCCAAGCATCTGGCGCGCGCAAGAATTTTTCAACTTCCGCCAAGGTCGCGTCGTCAAAGGCCTGAGTGTCCCGCGCCACCGCCAACACATCCCACCAAGTACAAAGCGCGTGCAGCTGAACCCCGTGATCTCCCAATGTCGAGATCGTTTGCGGGAAAATATCATAGTAGAAAATCACGGCCGTGTGTCCGCATGTGGCCCCGGTCTCTCGAATGGCGTCAACAAAACTCAGTTTTGAGCCGCCATCCGTCGTCATATCTTCCACCAGCAAGACGCGCTGACCTTCGGACATGTCGCCCTCGATCCGGGCGTTCTTGCCATACCCTTTTGGCTTTTTACGCACATAGGTCATTGGCAACCCCATGCGTTCGGCAACCAAAGCGGCGAACGGTATGCCTGCGGTCTCTCCACCTGCAATATTGTCAAACGCTTCAAATCCTGCGTTGCGCATCACGGTACATGTCAGGAAATCCATCAGCGTCGCCCGGATGCGCGGATGACTGATCAGTTTGCGGCAATCAACATAGGTCGGGGCCTTTTTTCCGCTTGAGTGGGTGTAAGGTTCGGTCGCATTGAAATGCACCGCGCCGATTTCCAGCAACATCCCTGCAGATAGCCGCGCGATCTCCTCTTTGGTGGGGTAGGTGCTGGGGATCATAGGCTCGACCTTTCTCGTCTTCTTCTTGCAAAAAATACCTCCGCCGGAGGCGAAAATCTAGCTGACTGACCAATGCAGCGGCATGGCTGGATCGAACACGGTAACGGGTCCAGCCCCGGTTTCGATCTTTTCGGGATACTTCACTTCAGCACCTTTGGTCAGGGTGATGCGCGTGTCGTTGGCGGGCAATCCATAAAACGCGGGCCCATTCAGCGAGGCGAACCGCTCCAGGTTTTCAAGTGCTCCGTCCTGGTCAAACACTTCCGCCAGGATCGACATCGTGTTGGTTGCGGTAAAGCATCCCGCACATCCGCAGGCATGTTCTTTCAAAGCGTCAATATGGGGCGCGCTGTCAGTTCCCAGAAAGAACGACGCGTCCCCTGATGTGGCGGCGCGGCGCAGCGCAAGGCGATGTTCTTCGCGTTTGGCGACAGGCAGGCAGTAATAGTGCGGTTTGATCCCGCCCACCAGAATATGGTTGCGGTTAATCACAAGGTGGTGCGTGGTAATAGTTGCCGCCAGGTTCGCGCTTGTACGCACATAATCCGCAGCAACTAATGTGGTGATATGTTCCATCACCACTTTCAACTCTGGCACATCGCGCCGGATCGGATCGAGGATGCGATCAATAAACGCGGCCTCCCGGTCGAAGATATCAATCTCTGGGTCGGTTACTTCGCCATGTACACAAAGCGGCAACCCGATCTGAGCCATGTTTTCCAGCACGCGCTTGACCTTGGTGAAGTCCTTCACGCCAGAGGCCGAATTCGTCGTGGCACCGGCGGGATACAATTTCACCGCTTTTATCAACCCAACTTCATAGGCAGCGCGCAAATCGCGGATATCCGTGTCTTCGGTCAAATAAAGCGTCATCAACGGTTGGAATTTCGACCCGTCTGGCTTTGCCGCCAAAATCCGGTCGCGATAGGCGGCGGCGTCAGCGCCGGTTAAAACCGGTGGCACCAGGTTGGGCATGATGATCGCGCGCGCAAAATGTCGGGTTGTTTCGGGCAGAATGCCTTTCAGCATCTCTCCATCGCGCAAATGCAGGTGCCAATCATCGGGTTGGCGGATCGTCAGTGTTGTGGGTGCTGCGTTGCTCATAAGTCCCCGTGGTCAGATTCCCTGCTGCACGCTCCGGGTTAGCCAATGGGGACGCCCTTGACCAGACCAACACCGCGATTTGAGCAAACAAATGCGCAGGAAAAGGCAGTGGGCTTGTTTGGTGGACCCAGCTTCGACATGATCAGGGAAAACAAGATCGGAGCAGTCATGACATCTTTTCTTCAACGGCGCGTTTGGGGTCTCGCACTATTCGCGGGTCTGATCGCGTGTTCACCGGTTTATTATAATGTCGCGGGTGTAAAGGAAGCGCAGGCCAGCGAGGTCGGCAATTGCACATTGATCGGCCGCGTAACCGGTATTCCCGGCGTCTACGGCCCATTGGCAGAGATTGGCCTGAAAGAAGCCCGAAAAGCAGCCTTGGAAAAAGCGGTGGAACAGGGCGGGAATACAGTCGTATTTGATCCGCTTCCGGCAGACCAGGAAGTGTATGAGCTGCCGGCACAAGTCTACTCCTGTTAGGGTCCGACATACGCCGCGAATAATCTAAGGGCTGTGTCCCCCGCATTGCGTCCGGTGCAAGCCGGAATTGCAATCTTGGCGGATGTCATGTCAGCATCGCTG
Source organism: uncultured Litoreibacter sp. (assembly GCA_947493265.1). Taxonomy (GTDB): domain Bacteria; phylum Pseudomonadota; class Alphaproteobacteria; order Rhodobacterales; family Rhodobacteraceae; genus Litoreibacter. The sequence goes on from CANLQL010000002.1 coordinate 822,629, forward strand.
TCTTATATTTCCTGTGTCTCAACGGCGGACATACCGCCAAGAAGGAGCAGACACATGGCCTTTATTACCGACCACATCCGCGCGCCGTTTTTTCCAAACCTGCGGGCATTCTTTGCAGGGCTAAGCAAGTCGATCGACCTTGCTGCAAGTACCCGTCACCGGGTCACACAAATGGAACGGCTGAACGCGAAAACGGACGCGCAATTGGAAGAATTGGGAATTCGCCGCGAAGATATCGCGCGCTACGTTTTTCGCGACATCCTGTATATCTGACGCGCCCAACGGATCAGAATTCACACAATTTCTTACCAAAAACGAACCGATGCAAAGGCCGGAGAGGAACCTTCGGCCTTTTTCTATGAATAATCGAACATTCTGCTTATTCTGCGCTTGGATCCTCTGGCGGCAGCGGGGCATCCTTGGGATCGATCCCATGCTTGGCCAAAAGCTGGCCGATCAAGCTTCGAAATGGCGGGATGCCGTCATGGCGACGCAAGATGAACCGGCGCAATCTGCTGGAATAGAAATGGATCGATACGGTGTTTTCCGTCATCAATTCTTCGCTCACCATGGGACGACGCAGCAACAGGTTACGGGCCTGAAAACTGATCGGGTAGAGCGTGTCGGAGGGCAGGGCATATTTGATCTCTCCGGTTTCGTTCAGGAAATGCGTCACGGCTTGCGGCCCCCAGACACCCCAGGCTTGATCCGTGACATGGACCGGCGTACCATTTTCGGCAGCGTCGGAGTATGACTTATGATCCACCGCATTCAGCCATGGGGGGATTGCAAACGGGTCCGCCGTGAACTCCAGTAGTTTTTTCAGCGTCGGGCTGTCGGGTGGCAAAGCCAGAACCCCGGTCGCGACACTGGCGGGGGCTTGCAATGCGTAGAAATGGCCGGTGCTGGTCTCAAACGGTTTTACGCAATAGGCATCCGTATCTGCCCAGATAATGCCCGGGACCGCTGCCAAAAGCCGAAGCCGGAATAGATCAGCATGAAAGGCCAACGACCCGCTGCGCACATGACGCAGAAAGGGTGGGCCTGCAAGAATATCGCGCGCTTCCAGCACATGCACACCGTCAGGGATATTGGGAACATCGCCATAGGTGTAGAAATTGACCTCGTGACCTGCATCACGGAAGGACTGGACGCACAGGATGTCCAGAAAGCTCATCGGACCACCGATCCAGAGCATGCCAATAGGAGGAAGTGCCATCGCGTTTCGCCTGTTGTTTTTCTTTTGCCTCACCTTTTGCCAGAAAGCCCGGTGCGTGACTATCGCGCTGATGCGTCTTTGCGTAGGATGTGGCCAACAGGTTTCAAAACCGCATGATTTCGGAGAGCAGCAGCCGTGACAGACAGACCTTTGTCAGAATTTTTCAGCTATGGGCAGTGGGGCAAGAACGGCGAAAGCATTTCGGGCGGCGGTTCTACATTAGCCTACACTCATGCATTCAGAACGTTGCTTGAAGGGTTGATGAAGCACCTTGGCGTGAAAGTTCTGGTTGATGCGCCGTGCGGGGATTTCAACTGGATGCAGCATGTCGACCTAAGCGGTGTGCGGTATTTCGGTTTTGATATCGTCCCCGAGATCATCGCGGAAAACAAAACCAACCATGAGACCGCGACGATCACGTTTGATGTGGCGGATATCACGACAGATGATTTCCCGAAGGCCGACCTGATGATGGTGCGCGATGTGTTGTTTCATTTGCCTGAAGCCAACATTTTCCGTTTTTTTGAGAATTTCGTGCGTGGGGAGACGGAATATCTGCTGACCAGCACGCATTTCAACCGCCGCAACACTGATCTGGCGCGTCCCGGTGGGTTCCGGCTTTTGAACCTGCATCGACCGCCGTACCGGTTGCCGCAACCCATCGCGAGCCTGCCAGATTGGCACATGACCGAGCGCAACCCGGTGCAGCGCAACATGCAGCTTTTTTCCAAGCACCAGATCGAAAGATGGCTGGAACACAAGGCCGCGCAGGGCTGAGTGTTGCGTCTTGCCGCCAATTGTCTTGAAAACCTGGACGCAACCACGCCGATTGATTGACAAACTCAGCCGGGAAACAGCAAGATCACCGAAACGTAAATGGACCCGCCAAGAGGTCCGTGAGGCATAAGTGGCTGGGCGCGAAACGCGCCTGTATTGGCCGACACGCGGTTTGACACCAAAGCGCGGTAGCAGGGAATAGGCGAGGCAATGGCGAAACCGGACTATCAGATTGGCGCGCTCTGGATGGAGGGCCCGCTAAGCTTTATGGAACAGCTTTGTCTAAAGTCCTTTGTGGATGCCGGTCACCACGTGACGCTCTACCATTACGGGCCATTGCAAAATGTCCCCAACGGGATCGAGTTGACCGATGCCAACGAAATCCTGCCTGCCGAAAATTTCCTTTTGAATGAGCGTACAGGCTCGCCCGCGCTGCATTCTGATCTGTTCCGCTACAAACTGCTTGAGATTAAGGACCGGATGATCTGGGCCGATACGGACGCCTATTGCGTGAAGCCGTTTGAAACCGAAAACGGCCATTTCTACGGTTGGGAATCTGAAAAGCGGATCAATGGGGGTGTCTTGGGCCTGCCAAAGGACAGCGCAACCTTGGAAGCCTTGCTGGAATTTACCAAGGACGAGTTTTCGATCCCGCCTTGGTATGGGCCGGGCTATATCCGCGTGCTGGAAGAAGCCCGTGATGCCGGAAAGCCAGTCCATGTCTCTGAACTGCCTTGGGGCGTTTGGGGCCCACATGCGTTGACACATTTTCTGCATGTTACGGGGGAGGCGAAATATGCCTTGCCGACAACCGGGCTTTATCCGTTTCCTTTTGCGGAACGTCGCAAAATGATGCGCCCGGGCATCGATACTGGCCCTTATATTACCGACGACACCTATTCGGTTCATTTCTACGGCCGCCGCATTCGGGCCGGACTTCGGGAAAAATACAATGGCATCCCGGAGGAAAACAGCCTGATCGGCAGGTTGTTGAAAATTCACAAGATCGACCCGCTGAAGGCTCCGATCCCAGGCCCCCATAAACCAGCTCCTGAGGAAGACATGACACAAACCCCTGCGATCGAAATCGAGACCCCTGCAGTGACCCCTGTTCCTGCGACTGAAAAAGCGGGGCGTGGCGTGATGAACCTGACGGATCTGGCGGATAAATACGGATCGGACAAGGGGTCGAGACGGCACCGGTATTCGGAGCTGTATCAGATGCTGTTTTTGCCGTTCCGCGAACGCAAGATCGAGTTTCTGGAAATGGGCCTGCTGATCGGCGGTCCGGAGCAAGGCTTTGACGCGTCCCGGGTCACCGAAGACTTGCCATCAATCCGGATGTGGCTCGAGTTTTTCCGCAAAGCCCAGATCCATGGGTTAGATGTGTCAGACTTCTCCTGGTTTAAAGACGACCGGTTTACGTTTCATCAATGCGATATGGATGATCGCGCCAATATCACCGCGGCGGCGCAGAACATGCCCGAACTGGACATTGTAGTCGATGATGCAAGCCATGCATCGCATCATCAGCAATTCGGGTTTATGGAATTATTTCCGCAGGTTAAGTCAGGTGGTCTTTACATTATCGAGGACCTGCGTTGGCAGCCGGAAACCTTTGAACGCAAAGGCATCACCCGTACAGATGCGCTGTTTTACGAATACCAGCGCACGGGTGTCTTCACCCATAGCGACCCGGAGGTTGCTGCTGAAATGAACGCCCTGCGTCACGACATTTCCGGGGTCTTCATGTTCCAACACCTGTTTGACAAGCGGCGACGCGATCAGGTCGTCGTCGTTCACAAACGTTAGGAGATCGTAGCGCGGATGGCCAAATCGCAACGATATCTGGTCCTGACCTGCTTTAAAAACGAAGCACCGTTCATTTTGGAATGGGTGGCCTATCACCGCGCGATCGGCTTTGATGATTTTCTGATCTACACGAATGATTGCGATGACGAGACGGTCCCTATGCTGGACCGGTTGTCTCAACTTGGGCTCGTAACGCACCGGGATAACACACAAAAAGAGGGTCAGCGCGACGGACACCAAGCGCGTGCGTTTCTCAAGGCGGTCCATGATCCGATGTATCTGCAGGCCGAATGGTGCGCTATTTTGGACGCCGATGAGTTCCTAAACGTGCATGTGGGCGACCGAACGGTTCAGGACCTGACGGCAGCTGTGCCGGACGCAAACACGATTTCGCTGACCTGGCGGGTTTTCGGGTCTGGGGGGCATGTGGATTACGTGCCTGATTTCGTCACCCGGCAGTTTCGCCGCGCCGCACATCCGTTTTCGCCGCGCCCTGCGCAGGCATGGGGGATGAAAACAATCTTCAAAACAGCATCTTACGAGCGTTTGGGCGCGCATAGGCCACGAACACCGACCGATGATGATTGGTCGAAAATCAATTGGGTCGATGCCAATGGACGGCAGATGCCAGAGGAATTTCACACAGAAAACTGGCGGCACAATCGCGATACATACGGCTATGATCTGGCGCAAGTGAACCATTATGCGGTTCGGTCCCATCAGTCTTTCCTGATGAAACAACTTCGCGGGCGGGTCTTCGGCGGTCGGGAGATGGACTTGACCTATTGGAACTGGATGAACCGCAATGAAGAGGTCGAAACCTCAATCTCGGCGTTGCAACGGTCCATGAAGCGGGGCTTTAACCAACTTATGCGTGACCCTGAATTGGCGGCATTGCATACTCAGGCAATCGCGACCCATCAGGCACAAATCGCGGAAGTGATGGCAACGACGCAAGCGCAAGAAACACTGGCCGAGATGGCCGCGCTGGAAGCGCAAGGTCCGATGGAGCAGATCCCGGAAGATGCGGAGGCCGCAACAAATGTCTGATCCGCAAGACCAAGAAGACGACCTGGGCGGCGTTCCAAGCTGGTACATGGAAATATTCCCTGCGGGTCCGCGTGACGGCTTTTTCCAAAAACTTGGCGATCATTCCGTGGCCTTTGTTGATCGTGGTGCGCACCAATTGGTCGTCACGTTCGACAATCTGGCCGAGGCCGGTGGCAAGCGTTATGACCGTGAACCTTGGGCGGCGAAATTCTGTGCTGACAATGGCTGGAGCCATCTTGGCATCTTCGCGCAACCGCCTTCTTGGTTCCGGGATGCGCGGTTGATCTCCTATCTTGAAGACTTGCGTGACCGAGGGTTTTTCGAAGGTTTTGAACGGGTTGCGTTCTGTGGCACCTCGATGGGTGGTTTCGGGGCGCTAACGTTTTGCGATCTGTCACCGGGGGCGACCGTGATGGCGTTCAGCCCACAAAGTTCGCTTCATGCGGATCTGGTGCCTTGGGAAACACGGTTTTCAAAAGGTCGCAGACAGGATTGGAGCCTGCCATACTCCGACGCGACCGAACACACCAACCGCGCGTCAAAAGCGTTCATCGTTTTTGATCCGCTTCACAAAAGCGATCGCGATCACTTCTACCGGTTTCGGGGGGACAATATCGTCGGCCTCCACGGTATCGGCCTGGGGCATAAATCTGCGTTGGTTTTGCGCCGAATGGACCGTCTGAAACCGGTCATGAAAGGTGCAATTGAAGGCAGTCTGACCCCGCTGGAATTCTACAAACTGATCCGGGCGCGCAAGGACGTGTATTTGTATCGGCAGATCATGGAAGAACATATGCGGGCGCGAAATCGCGAGGCATTGGCGCTGAAATTCCAGACGGCGTTTAAACGTCGCCGAAAAGCCAAACGGCGCGCAGCAAATGCGGAGGCGGCGCAATGACCGCAAAATCCAACGCTCGCAAAATTGATCAAGTGGTGCCCGAGGAAGAAACGCTCGCAGCCTGGCAAGCGCGTTTGTCCGAGATCGGGGACAAGGAAGGTTTCTACGAAAGCCTCGGTGCGCAACACACAGCGCTGTTTGTCGAACGAGGCAAGACGCTGGTGGTGACCTTCGACAACCTCGATCACGTCTATGAGCGAAACGAGGATCGGATGCCTTGGGGCTTTGCCTATACCGAGACGAAGGGTTGGTCTGTTCTGGGCCTTATGGCGCATGACTGGACCTGGTACCGCGACGCAAAAGTCTTTGATTTCTTTGATAAGTTAAAGGCAGATGGCTTTTTCGATCAGTTTGAAAAAGTTGTGTTTTACGGGGCGTCGATGGGGGCTTACGCGGCGTGTGTGTTTTCTTCAGCAGCCCCAGGCTCAACGGTGATTGCAATCAGCCCGCAAGCGACCCTAGATCGCGATCTGACCTCATGGGAGACGCGTTACAAGAAGGTCTGGCGGCGCGATTTCAACGACCGCTACGGCTACGGGCCAGAGATGGTTGAGGCGGCAGATCGTATGTATCTGTTCTACGACCCGACAGCCCCGCTTGATGCGATGCATGCAGCGCTTTTTCAGGGTGAGAACACAACCAAATTCAAATGCCGCTACATGGGGCACAGGATTGCATCGCTTTGGGCGCAGCTTGGATGTTTGAAGCCGATCACCGAAGCCTGCATCGACGGGTCAATCACACCTTTGAAATTGTACCAATGGCAGCGCGCCCGAAAAGAAAATACCCGCTACCAACGGGAAATGCTGAACCGTCTCAGAGATCAGGGACGACATGCGCTTTTGGTGCGGTTTTGCCGCTACATCCTAAGCCAAAGGCGCGCGCCCAAATTTCGCCAGCAGATGAACGAGTCGCTTCGGATCCTGAAGCGCAGGCGCTGATGGAAAAAACGCTCTATATCCATATCGGGTCCCCGAAAACCGGCACCACGGCGATCCAGGGGTTTTTGAAAAACAACGGCAAGCCGTTGCGCCATGCCGGGGTGAACTACATGTCGGCTGGGCGGATCAATATCGCGCATAACGGCATCGCGGGCAGCTTTCGCAAGGGCGAGGGGGCAGAGGTTTGCGGGGAAATCGCCACAGAGGTCGAAGAAAGCCGTTTTCCGGTTCATATCATTTCTTCGGAGATGTTCTTCCGCCCTGCTGTCGCCCGGGTCATGGGGCGGGATTTGTTCGGCGGGTTGCCGGAATGGTTGCGCCGCAGGACCAAGATCATCGTCTATCTGCGTCGTCAGGATCGGTATCTGGAAGCACTATATAAACAGTTGGTGAAAAACGCCCGGATTCCAACCGGGGCAATGGCCTTCTTTGAACGCAAGCTGGAAAGCCTTGCCTATGCCTATTCGCTTGACCCCTATGCGTCCCGGTTTGGCGCTGAAAACATCATCCTTCGTCCGTTTGAGCGGCAACACTTCCGCAATGGCGACGTCATCGAGGATTTTGTTGACCAGATCGGCGTCGATCTTAAGGGCAACCTGAGCCGGCCTGACACGTCGACGAACAAAACGTTTTCTTTGGAGATGTCAGAGGTGCTGGGGATGTTGGCGGCGGAAACATCGCTCAACACGCGTGATTTGATCCGGGCTTTGATTGCGTTGGAACCCGCCGATGTCGTGCGGTCAAATGACGTCTACAATCTGGACACGCGGCGCAAAATCGTGGCCCATCATGCGGAGCGGAACGAGGTTTTGCGCAGGACCTATTGCCCGCAGCTTGATCAGTTGTTTGACGAAACCGATCTGGCAGATGGCAACCGCGACGCCCCGGTTGATCACGCAACGAACTGGCGTGCTGCAGTGCAGGCGGCGGCCCAAGCCATCGCGCATGTTGAGGGCAAAGAGTGACCGCGCCAAAGATCACAATCGTCACGACGATGCGCAATGAAGGCCCGTATTTGCTGGAATGGATCGCCCATCACCGCGCGGCGGGGGTCACCGGTTTTTTGATCTATAGCAACGATTGTGACGATGGCACGGATGCAGTTTTGGACTTGTTGGAAGCCGCTGGACTTGTTGTCCATATTCGTCAGGGCGAAATTACAAAATCCCCGCAATGGACAGCGCTCAAGGCAGCTTGGACCCATCCGCTGGTGGAAGATTCCGATTGGCTTGGATGTATTGATTGTGACGAGTTTATTCGTCTTCCCAAGGGGATCGGAGATATCCCTGAATTGATCTCTCGGCAAAATTGCGATGCAATCATGCTGCGTTGGCGTTTGTTCGGGCATAGCGGTCAAACGAATTTTGACGATGATTTGACGACACGCCGGTTTACCAAGGCCGCACCGCATGATTTGCGCTATCCAGCGTTAGGCAGCTATTTTAAAACGCTTTTTCGCCGCGAAGGTCCGTTCCGGCAATTTGGCGTTCATCGCCCCCGTCAAAAGAACCCGGACCGACATGGATTGCCTGTGTGGTCCGACGGCAGTGATACGCCGCTGCCGCGTGATCTGGTGGAAGATGACAACCGTATCCTGGCGCTAGGTGCACGCGACAGCGATGCGGTTCAGCTGAACCACTATTCGCTCCGTTCTGCCGCCGAGTTTTTGATCAAGCGCGACCGAGGGCTGCCCAATCACCAGAAGAAACCGGTTGATCTCAGCTATTGGGTCGAACGGAATTTTAATGTGGTTGAGGACACCAGTATGCAGGGGGTGGAGCCCCTGACGCTTCGCTGTTTGCAGGAGTTGAGGGAAATACCGGGTGTCTCCGATCTGCACAAGCAGGCGGTGGCATGGCATCAAAACCGGTTCGAAGAGTTGATGCGTGATCCGGCAGAACTCAAACTATTCGGTCGTCTCGTGCTGAGCAGTGGAAGTGTCCCGCCAAGCCCGGAATTGTCGGCGGAGCTTATTCAGCGCTACGGTGTCGCGCATGGCACCTGAGCCGATTTATATCGAACGAAACATGCAAGAAGCCGGCGCAGGATCATCGCGCGTGCTGGGTTGCGTGGGCTGGAAGGACGCAGAAGGCGTCAACCGTCTGAAGCTGTGTTTTGCCACCGGTTTCGATCTGGATGCTTTGCAATCCAGTTCTGACGATGGCCTTATAGTTGACGAAGTTGTCAATATTAACAACGGCTTCAGCGTCTTGGCGCATCGGACTGACGATACGGGGATGGTAGAGATCCATGTCGGCGGTGAGGGTGTTCGCGTCCCTGTGCAGCCCACTGAGTTGGACCTTTTTGCCGATCTCAACGTTATCTTGACGGAGCGCAATGGAGAACCCGCAAGCGTCATCGCAGATTGGATGGCCTATCATGGCAGCCAGCACGGTGTGCGGGGTGTGTTGTTGTTGGATCGCGGACCCAGCGATCCGGAATTTGACGTGGCACTTGCGGAATACGCAGCCATGTCGGGGCTCACGCGGCTTGTCCATTTGCGCGCGTCTGGGCCACTGGGGCTCGCCGATTTGCCGGCTGCGACGCACCCGATCCATGCGCCAGATGCGCCGGGCAAAGATCGCATGGAGGTGCCCGAAAACAATCCGCAATCCGCGCCGTTTGGCGCATTTGCGCTTTATGAACTGCTGCGCACGCAATTTCTTGAAAAAGCAAAAGCGGTCGCACTGCTCGATCTCAGCGACATCTTGTGCCCAGACAAAAAGCCTTTTGAGGACGTGCAGAAAACCGCCTCCGGAGTTTTGCAAATCCTTGGAGAACGAATTTACCCATGGCGTATCCGAAAAGGGGAAACCCCGACATTTGCAGATCATATTTGCAGCCGGTTTGAGCGGACACGCGGCATCCGGCGATGGGTCGCGGTGCCGCAAAAACTGGGACCACAGAATATCTGGCGCGCGGTGCGGATCACCGATCTGACGCCGCAACTTTTGCAAGGAACAGGGTTTTGGCGCGCGATGGCTGTCAGGCATCCCGACGCCGCCCCGTCCGAGATTGTCGCAAAAACATCGTTGATCGAAGATGACGCGCTCTTGAATTTGTCGAAGGGCATTTTTGGCCACAAACCCGTCCGACCGCCTGAAAGCAAGTTGACCAAACCGACCGAGGGCGGCGGCGATTTGAGCCGCACCTGCGTTGTGACCACGATGAAAAACGAAGGTCCGTTCATTTTGGAATGGATCGCCTATCATAGGGCGATCGGGGTCACGGATTTCCTTGTCTATACAAATGATTGCACCGACGGCACGGATGACATGCTGGAGCTTTTGCAACGCAAGGGCTTGCTACAACACCGTCAAAACCCATGGGTCCCGGGGGGCGAGCTGAAGCCGCAACACGCCGCTTTGCAGGCCGCGGAAGATGAAAAAATCGTGCGCGATGCGGGATGGGTGATCTGCATGGATGTGGATGAATTTATCAACATTCATTGCGGCGACGGGACCTTGAAATCGCTGTTCAAGGCGGTTGGGGATGCGAACATGATTTCGCTGACCTGGCGGCTTTTTGGCAATGATGATGTGGTGGAATTCGACGACGATTTTGTGATTTCGCAGTTCAACAAATGCGCGCCCGAACTTTGCCGCAAACCGCATCAAGCCTGGGGGTTCAAAACGCTGTTCCGAAATATCGGGATCTACAAGAAGATGGGGGTCCATCGCCCGAAGGGCCTCAAACCTGATTTGTGGGATCAAATTACGTGGGTCAATGGATCGGGCAAGCAGATGCCGCGAAGTTTGCTGCGGAACGGCTGGCGCTCTACCACCGACAGCTATGGGTATGATCTGGTGACGCTGAACCATTATGCCGTGCGATCTGCTGAAAGTTTTCTGGTCAAACGGGACCGGGGTCGGGTGAACCATGTCGACCGGGATCAGGGGCTGAGTTACTGGTTTCGGATGAACCACAATACGGATACCGACCGCTCCATTCATGCGCATCTTCCAAAGCTGCGGGCGGAGTATGATCGTTTGATGGAGGACCCAGAAATCGCAGCCGCTCACGCGTTATGTGTCAAAAACCATCGTGCGAAGATTACAGAATTGAAGCAGCGCCCGGACTACGCTGCCTTCTTTGCGCAATTAACCGGAACACGTCTGCAAAAGCTGTCGCGGATGCTGGGGTATTTTGGGGCGAATGTATTCTTGGCTGGCCCGGATGTTATCCCGGATGACGTTGTGCAGATGGACGAAATTCCGGTGGATTTTTTCTTCACGGTCGCACGGGAGGAAACGCAGCATTAAGGCGTGCTGCGCTCTTTCCCCCGCTGGCTGGCTGCCATAAGCTGACGCGATGAACGCAGATATCGACGATATTCCCGCAATTGCGCTTGATTGGCACCGGTCTGGAACAGGGGCGGCGCTGGCCACCGTGATCCAAACCTGGGGGTCCGCGCCACGCCCGGTCGGCAGCCAATTGGCGATTAGCGGGCAGGGCGACATCATGGGTTCAGTCTCAGGGGGGTGCGTTGAAGGCGCGGTCGTTGTGGAAGCGCTGGAGGCACTGGACACCGGGGAGCCCAGAATTCTGGAATATGGCGTCAGCGATGATGAGGCCTTTGCCGTCGGCCTTGCCTGTGGAGGCAATATTCGCGTGCTGGTTGAGCCTGTTGGAAAGGCTCTGCCGGAAGACATTCTTGCAAAACTTGTCGCGAAACGTGGGGCCCGAACGCCCATTGGGTACCGGGTTGATTTGCAAACCTGGAACCGGGATCTGATTGGCCCGGAGGACGCGCCTGATCGGTTCCGTTCCGACAAGTCCGGCTTTGAGGGGGAGGCGTTCTTGTGCATTCACAACCCGCCTTTGCGCATGGCGGTGATCGGCGCGGTTCACATCGCCCAACCGCTGTTGCAGATGGCGCGGCTGGCCGGGTTTGATCCGGTCTTGATTGACCCCAGAGAAGCCTTTGCAAGCGCCGCTCGCTTTCCGGACCAGAAGATGATGCATGAGTGGCCCGATGCCGCGCTTGAGGCTTTCGGCCCCGACGCGCGAACCGCGATTGTAACGCTGTCCCATGATCCCAAGCTGGACGATCCTGCGATTGAATATGCCCTGCGTTCCCCGTGTTTTTACTTGGGGTGCCTGGGGTCAACCCGCACCCATGCAAAACGTGTAGAGCGGCTTGAAAAATCAGGATTTTCGGCAACGGAGATTGCGCGGATACACGCCCCTGTCGGTCTTGATATCGGTGCAAAATCCCCAGCAGAGATTGCAGTGTCGATCATGGCGGAAATCATCGCCCGGTTGAGACAGGACTGATGGAATTTGGCCCCGTATCGATTGCAGATGCCGCAGGCACGATCCTTGCTCATTCCTTGCATGCGGGCAGCACACGCCTGCGCAAAGGAACCCGGCTGAGCCAAGCAGATGTTGACGCGCTGATATCTGCTGGGATCGATCAGGTCACCGTGGCGCGCCTTGGACCAGGTGATATCCATGAAGACGCCGCCGCGCTGCGCTTGGCTGAAAGCCTGATTGCCAAGGATGATCCTGGCGTGGAGCTAACCAAGCCTTTCACGGGTCGGGTCAATTTGCTCGCTAAAACGCCGGGGCTGGTTCGGATCGACAGGGAAAGACTGCACGCCGTGAATGCGGTTGACCCGATGATAAGTTGCGCGACGGTTGCGCCCCTGACCCGGATGGACGCCGGCGGTATGATCGCGACCGTCAAGATCATCTCCTACGGCGTTGCGGAGTCCGCGCTGACACAGGCAACGGAGCTCGCGCAGGAAGCAATCGGGCTGTCCTTGCCGGTTTTGAAAACGGCCCGCCTGATCGTCAGCGCAACGGGTGCAGGTCCGAAACCCAGTGCAGGACTTCCTGCGATTGAGGGGCGCTTGCATGCGCTCGGTGTCACCCTGACAGACATCGTGCATGTGGCGCATCGTGAGGATGAGATCGCGCAGGCAATGTCAGGCGCGCCGGTTGATATCACGCTGGTGCTGACCGGCTCTGCCACATCCGACCCTTTCGACACCGCCCCTGAGGCATTGCGCAGGGCAGGTGGTCAGGTGACGCGGTTTGGGATGCCAGTTGATCCGGGCAACCTTTTGTTTCTGGGCGCATTGCAGGGCCGGGCGGTTGTGGGTCTTCCAGGATGCGCGCGTTCCCCGGCTTTGAACGGGGCGGACTGGGTGCTGGAGCGTCTGATCTGCGGCGTACCCGTCACCGACGATGATATCGCCCGGATGGGTGTTGGAGGCCTTCTGAAGGAAATTCCACAACGGCCCCAGCCGCGACGTGGTTAGCTTTGTGACGACTTTTCAAGTGGTGTAAAAGGCCTCACAAAACCCAAGTTGCCACTACAAAAGGAGCCAAACGACCACTGGTGCGACGAAATCGCTAGCTGAAAATGAATTTTGGAAGAAGTAGTTACGAGGTTTTCTGGATCATTCTCGCAATTGCGACAGGGTCTTAGCATTTTTCAGAAGTGCAATATGTTGTTTTGCTATCCGACTATTCAATTGATTTTTTGAGCCAAAGTTGCTCGAACGGGGTCGTTCTAGAGTGTGAGGGGACACTGAAACTTGATTTTCAATTTTCTTCACTCGATCCGTCAATCTCCAATTTAACTTAGATTGCAAATGTTGAAAGAAAGTCAGGATTTGTCGAGCAGACTACTCAAAATGTTCCCGTCAATTTGTCGCAAAGTCTAATGACCGGAGACCGAGGCTTTGATATTGCTTTAACAGATGCGGTAGGTTTCAAATGCCATCTGATTGCCAAGCAAAAACTGCATGAATCTCGTGCAGAGGCAGCTTTGTTTCCAGAGGTACTTTTTGGTGTCCGTTGATCAAGAAAGGTGACCAAGTGCAGAGAAAGACCGATCAATGAGCCGCGTTCTTGTCACGGGTGCAACCGGTTTCGTAGGACTTCCTGTTGTCGTCAAATTGATCGAGCAGGGGCATGATGTCGTTTGTATCGCTCGCCCGGATCGAGATGCAGAATTGACTGCTTTGAATGTGCAAGTTGTGCATTGTGAAGACCTATTTTTGCAGGAGATTGATTGGTGGCAGCAGGTTTGTCGCAATGTTGATTTGATCATCCACTTAGCGTGGTATGCTGAACCCGGAAAATATCTGACTTCGGATAAGAATATTGCCTGTTTGACAGGAACACTTTCTATGGCTCAAGGCGCGGTTGCTGCTGGGGTGGGCCGCTTTGTTGGTGTTGGTACTTGCTTTGAATACGCGCTGACGGAGAACGCCCAGTCAATAGACACCCCACTTGATCCTCAGACGCCCTATGCCGCCGCTAAAGTAGCGGCCTATACAATCCTAAAATCCTGGCTTGAACAAAAAGGTGTCGAGTTCCTTTGGGCACGACTTTTCTACCTCTACGGTGCGCGCGAGGATAGCCGCCGATTAGTTCCTTATCTTCATACGCAACTACGGTCAGAACAAGTTGCAGAATTGACCAGTGGCACCGCTATCCGTGATTTTATGGACGTAGAGGATGCAGCATCCTTACTTGTGGCCGAGGCGCTTTCGTCGCGCCAAGGACCAGTTAATATCTGTAGCGGTCAGGGCGTTACAATCCGGGCACTGGCGGAATCGATCGCGGATACGTATGGGAGACGGGACTTGTTGGACTTCGGAGCTCGACCAGACAATTTAATTGATCCGCCATCGGTTGTCGGCATACGCGCAGATTGATACTCAGAATTCATGCCGAAGGGGGCTACATGACAGAATTTAAAAAAGAAATTTCCGAACGCATCACGACGATGGATGCGGATAGAAATCTCCAGGACGCTGCGCATAACTTTTTACGCGCGTCTACTTCGCCTAAGTATTCGTACAATTTTCACTGGTTGGATCGCCCAATCATCCAGTATCCGCAAGATATCGTCGCGATGCAGGAATTGATATGGAATGTAAGGCCTGACCTGGTGATTGAAACAGGTATTGCGCACGGAGGCTCATTAATTTTAAGCGCGTCAATACTAGCAATGATGGATATGTGCGACGCTATTGAAGCCGGAGCAACGCTTGATCCCGCAACCTCAAAACGCAAAGTGATCGGTGTTGATATCGATATTCGCGCCCACAATCGTGAAGCGATTGAAAAACATCCGATGGCCTCCCGCATCGAAATGTTTGAAGGATCCAGCATCGATACAGAGGTTTTTGCCAAAATTCAAAACGCCGCTGAAGGGTACGAAAGAGTGCTTGTCTGTTTGGATTCCAATCACACGCATGACCATGTTCGCGCTGAACTAGAATTATATGCCCCGCTCACGTCCGTCGGCAGCTATTGTGTGGTGTTCGATACATTGATTGAAGACATGCCCGCGGATGAATACCCCAACAGATCCTGGGGGCCAGGTAACAATCCCAAAACCGCAGTTTGGGACTATCTGAAAACTCATACTGAATTCGAGATTGATAAAAGCATCGCCAGCAAGCTTTTGGTAACGGTCGCCCATGACGGATTTCTGAAGCGCGTTTCCTAGAGTTCTCGAACAAACTGTCTGGAGCGTGATTTCGCCTCTCGCCACGCAGCCCGCGCGGTTTGATTGCCGTCTAATACCTGACCGAAATTGTCTCCCAGAATTCTATCGACGACGTTGGCCGCAGAAAGGATCGTATTTTCACCATCAATTTCCGTCGACACACGGAAACTTTGAAGAATGGATTTTACCTTTTCGATCCGCTCTGTCTTTGTTCGTTTTGCCTGCAAAGGCATTTCGATCGCTTGGTTCAGTTCAGCGGTGCTACCGGACTTTTCTGCATAAGCCTTCAAGATGACTGAAAGCTCAGCTCTTAGCGTTGTATTGTTGCGCGCAGAACTAAGCACATAGTGATACCAAGCAAAATAGTTTGGCCTGAATTCTGTCAGATCATATCGGGATCTCACGGTTTCCAATGTGGAAAAGAACGCGAGCGCTACCGAACTTGCATACTCCACGACGTCACTGAAGGGGTCTGCCTCGTTCTCTTCGGCGAACAGTTTGCTTGTCTTATCGTCGCCGCCTTTCTTTGCAGACGAAGACTGCCCGCCCCCGGTGCTGGCAGGGCTATATCCGTTGACGGAAAAACCGTGGTTAACATGCAAAAACCTCCCGCCGTGAAGGATAGCGCGATAGGCAATGCAATAATCTGGGATCGCTGTGTCAAATACGTTCTTAGGATCAAGCGATGTGCTGATCAAAAAGTTTCGCGAGATGCATCCGTGGTAAATCTCGGGGATAGGCATCATGTCACTGAGCTTACAGGCAAGAAGGTCATTGCGGCTTTTTTCCGCTTCGTATTCGTAAACCGACCCAAAACTATTGTTGCGGTGCAGTCGAATGCCACCGGTTTTTTTGCCGTATCCAGGTACAGGCCATCCATATGTTCTACGCCCCCAGCTAATTCCATCGGGCTTGTGGGTTTCAAGAAGGGATCTCAGGTATTTGAATTGACCGGGTAATATGCCATCGTCATCGCCGAAAAAAAGAATGTAGTCTCCGCTAGATGCCATAAAGGCGCGGTTGAAATTCTCACGCATGGAAACACGTTTTGTCGTTTCCACATATTTCAAGCGCGTATCATTTATAGCGGCGACGATGTCCGCGGTGTCGTCTTGGCTGGCATTATTGCTAACAACAACTTCAAGGTTGGGGTCTTCAATTTGCAAAGCTGTTTGAAGCGAATACTTCAAATATTCCGCGCGCTCGCGGGTTGGTATGACGATGCTGATTTTCATTTGGTCTCCTGGCGCGCCTGCGTCAACCTTCTATTGTCACGGCGTAAATCTCGGTAAAAAAAATGACGTCCGACGCGCCATACCATTCATGCTATCTGCAGAAGAAATCAGTGACAATGAGAAGAGCGGCTAATAAAAAAGCCCCGCTAAATCGCGAGGCTTAGGGGGTTTTGCCCTGGTCGACGCCTACTTTACCGGACCGATCAGCATAATCATCTGACGGCCTTCCATTTTCGGCATATTTTCAACCTTGCCGTGACCTTCGACATCTGCGGCGACGCGTTCCAGAAGCTCTCGGCCCAAGTTCAGGTGGGCCATTTCACGGCCGCGGAACCGCAAGGTGATCTTCACCTTGTCGCCGTTTTCAAGAAATTTGAAGACGTTGCGCATTTTGACATCATAGTCGTTTGTATCCGTGTTCGGGCGGAACTTGACCTCTTTGATCTCAATGATCTTTTGCTTCTTGCGCGCTTCGGCCTCTTTTTTCTGGGTCTCGTACTTGTACTTCCCGAAATCCATGATTTTACACACGGGCGGGTTCGCATTTGGTGAGATTTCTACGAGGTCTAGGCCAACTTCATCGGCCATTTCCATGGCGCGGGCTGGTGTGACGACACCGACATTTTCGCCTTCTGCGCCAATGAGGCGGATTTCGTCAGAGCGGATACGGTCATTGACGCGTGGTCCGGTTTCGCGCTGTGGAGGCGCGTTGTGAGGTCTGCGGGCTATAGCGGAGCTTCCTTCATGTAATTCAACTTCAAGGCCTATAAGGTAATGGGCGCATCGCGATGGTTCAAGCGACTTTTCCGCAAGAAACCGCTCAAAACAGGGCGCGGGGAACTTTTGAGCCATTTCCCCCGTTTTATCTTCGATGATGGCGTCCTAAATGCGTGGTGATCGCGCATTTCGCGCCAAAATATAGGGGATTACAATTATGCGAGCACTTATCATTATTGCGGTTTTGGCCGTTCTTGGATTCGGAGCCTACGCATTCCTGGGAACAAGCGACGAAGTCGCGAATGAACCTGTGAGTGAGGCGGTTGAAGAAACAGCGACGGAAACTGAATCTGCTGTTGAAAGCATCTCGGACGCGGTGTCTGAGACTGTTAATGAAGCGCAAGAAGCGGCTGAAGCCGCTGCCGAAAACGTACAAGAAACTGTTGAAGGCTTGGCCTCTGACGCGGCAAACGCCGTTGAGGATGCAGGCAATGCGGCTGCTGATGCTGTGGAAAACGCAGTTGACGCAACAACAGACGCCGCTTCCGACACCGTAAACGCGGTCAGCGAAGGTGCGGATGCAGCAACAGATGCAGCAGCCGATACTGTAGACGCGGCAACTGACACAGCGTCCGAGGCAGCTGATACAGCAACTGAAGCAGCCAGCGATGTTGTCGAAGGTGCGACAGAAACCGTTGAAGGCGCTGCCGATGCAGCAAGTGATGCGGCTGATAGCGCCGTTGATGCGGCATCTGATACGGCCAGTGAAGCGGCTGATGCTGTGACTGATACAGCAGCAGAAGCAACAGAGGCGGTTACTGATACCGCGACCGAAGCTACTGAGGCGGCAACTGACACGGCAAATGAGGCCGCTGATGCGGTCGCGGACACTGCAAATGAAGCAACAGAGGCTGCGACAGATGCGACAGAAGCACCTGCGTCAGAAGTTCTGAGCACGGATGGGTTCGATTATGATCAAGCCGTATCCCTGGTAGAAAATTCCGAGTTGAACGCGGTTATGAAGTCGACATTGACCTCAGCCCTGGAAGGCGCGCGCAACAACCCAGAAGTTCTGGATTCTGTGCTGGAACAAGTCCGCAGTGCCTTGGGTCAATAAGGCCTGACACCTGAAAAACAGAAGCCCGCAGCTTAACACTGCGGGCTTTTTCTTTTTTTGATTGGTGGTCTGCCAGAACGCTTCTTGTCAGCCCACGAAAGCTTTTTCGACCACGTAATGTGCCGGTTCGGAATTTGCACCTTCTTCCAAGCCGAACCCTTCCAGAATTTCTTTCAGATCTGTGTTCAGCCCAAGGGAGCCGCAGACCATCGCCCGATCTGTTTCCGGCGAAATGCCATCAATGCCCAAGTCTTTGAAAAGCGTGCCGTCTTGCAAAAGGGTCGTCACCCGACCCATTTTCGGGCTCTGCTCACGGGTCGTGGTTGGGTAGTACTTGATCTTGTTCAGGTTTTCTTCGCCCAATAGCTCCAACATCATCTCGTCTGATTTCAGGTCTTCGATCAGTTGGCGGCTATATTCCAGCTCTGCCACGTCGCGGCAGGTGTGGGTGATGATGACCTCTTCGTAATCCTCATAGGTTTGCGGTTCGCGCAGCAGGCTGGCGAAAGGGGCAAACCCGGTGCCAGTTGCAAAAAACCAGATGCGCTTGCCGGGCAGAAGCGCGTCATGAACCAGCGTACCCACGGGTTTCGGACGCAGAATAATTTCGTCGCCCGGCTTGATATGTTGTAGCTTGGAGGTCAGCGGACCGTCCTGCACCTTGATCGAATAGAACTCCAGCTCTTCGTCCCAGGCGGGCGAGGCAATAGAATAGGCGCGCAGAAGCGGTTTCTGCTTTCCGGTTTCCGGATGCGGGTCGCCCATCAGGCCGATCATCACAAATTCGCCGGACCGGAAGCGCAAGCTGGCCGGGCGCGTGACGCGGAAGGAGAACAGGCGGTCTGTCCAGTGTTTAACTTCAGTGACGGTTTGTGCGTCGGGCAGGGTGAGTGTGTTCACGGTCCGGGTTTCTTTTATCGGTGTTTGATCAGTCATGTTCTCTCGCAAAGCGCTTGCTTTGTCCATTAGTTTTCATTTGTATGCGAATGAATATGCGGGCGGTCAGGCGCGCAGGCGGGATTGATAGTCATGGGACTGCCAATTGGCACGCGCCAACCACTGGTCCTCTGGTTGCCGGGTCGCCAATGCGTCGTCAATTTCAACCTCATCAAACCCTGACCGACGCGCCATTGCGTATTGGTCTGCAATCACATGACCTTTTGCGCGCAAACGGCCTTCGAACCCCATCAACCGCAACCGCCGTGCGATGGTAAAGCCGCGACCATCCGCCGAGGTTGGAAAATCAATTCGGATCATATCGATCTCGGCCAATCTGTTGGACAGGGACGCTGGATCAGCATCCGAGGCCAGATCGACAGCAACAGCCGGAGCCGCGCAATTTGCCGCAAGGTCTTCCTGCGCTGTGAACCCGTGGGTCCAGTCTTCTGGCGCAAAGCCCGTATCGGTGATGATAACGCTCATGCTGCGTCTCCAATCTTGGTTTCACGGATGACTTTGCCGTTTTCGAAGTGGATGCCGCATTCGACCTTGTTCTGGCCGCGCCAGCGACCAGCGCGGGGATCTTCGCCTTCAGCCACCTTGGTTGTGCATGGCGCACAGCCAATGGATTTGAACCCGCGCGAGACCAGCGGATGGCGGGGAAGATTATGCGCATCCATGTAGCCCGCGATCATTTGCGGTGTCCAATCGGCCAGCGGGTTGATCTTGATCCGAGCACCTTCGTCCTTTTCATAAAGCGGCATCTGCGCGCGTTGTCCGCCTTGAACGCGTTTGCGCCCCGTGATCCATCCGCCAAATTCCTGCAAGGCGTTTTCCAACGGCTCAGCCTTGCGCAAGGTGCAGCAGGCGTCGGTGTCAAAAGTGTGCAAGATGCCATCTACGTCCCGCTCCATCAGCGTGGCGCGCGAAGGACGGATCACCCGCATATCGGTCAGTCCGAGAGTTTCAGCGACGTCTTTTTGATATTGCAGGGTTTCGGGAAACAGCATCTCTGTATCCAGAAACAAGACGGGTGTGCTTGGATCGATTTGGGCGACCATATGCAGCAATACGACACTTTCCGCGCCAAAGCTGGACACCAGCGCGACACGCCCGATCTGCTCATCATCCAATGCGTGTTTCAAAACCGTTTCCGCATCACTTTTGCGGTGTAGCAGGTTACGGCGTTCTGCAAGTTCCTTAAGCGGCATTTTTCGCCTCCTTCTCAGGATAGAGCGCAGATTTGAACGGTGCCATACCAAGCCGGCGGTATGTCTGGAGGAAGGTTTCTTCCGCGTCATTGCGCAGGTCCAGATAGGCGTAGATCAAACGCTCAATCGCAGGCACGATCTCGTCATAGGCAAAGCCAGGGCCCGCCCGTTCGCCGATAACAGCGGTCTCGGTGCCGTCACCCCCCAGCGTGATCTGGTAGTTTTCAACACCAGCACGGTCGAGCCCAAGGATACCGATATGACCAACATGGTGGTGGCCACAGGCATTGATGCAGCCAGAGATCTTGATCTTCAGCTGACCGATCTCATGCTCCAGTTTCAACGCATCAAAACGGGTCGCGATTTTCTGAGCAACCGGGATTGAGCGCGCCGTGGCCAGCGCACAGTAATCCATGCCGGGGCAGGCAATAATGTCAGAGATCAACCCAATATTCGCAGTTGCGAGATCGGCATCTCGAAGGCGCGCATAAATCTGGGGCAGGTGCGATTTATGTACATGGGGCAGGATCACGTTCTGCTCGTGGCTGATGCGCAGCTCGTCATGGCCAAACTCCCGTGTAATCGCTGCCATGACCCGCATCTGTTCAGATGTCGCATCCCCCGGCGTGTCGCCATGTTTTTTTATGCTAATTGAAACAATGGCATAGTCGTCATTTCGATGCTTGGTGATATTCGTGTCCACCCAGGACCGGAAGGCCGGGTTTTCGTGATAGGCTGCTTTGAATGGCGCAACAGAGGCTTGCGTAAATGCAGGCGGAGCGAACTGCGCTTCAATCCCAGCAAGCATTTCCTGATCAACGCCTGAAAATTCCGGGCGCAGCAGCGCGAACCGATCTTCAACAAGCCTACGAATTTCATCGATGCCGTTTTCGTGCACTGTGATCTTGATGCGGGCCTTATACTTGTTGTCGCGACGGCCCAGCAGGTTGTAGACGCTGACAATCGCTTCGCAATAAGGCAGCAGATCGGCTTTGGGCAGGAAGTCCCGAAGCACTTTGCCGACCATCGGTGTCCGACCAAGGCCACCACCGACAATCACTTCAAAGCCCGGCTCGCCCGCATCATTGCGGACCATCCGCAAGCCAATGTCATGTGCTTTGGTCACGGCGCGGTCCTGTTCGGCCCCGGTCACGGCGATCTTGAACTTTCGCGGCAGGAACTGGAATTCGGGATGATCGGTGGACCACTGACGCAGCAATTCGGCAACAGGACGGGGATCTTCAATCTCATCAGCCGCGGCACCTGCAAAATGGTCAGCAGTGACATTGCGGATCGTGTTGCCAGAGGTCTGAATGGCATGCATCCCAACCTCACCAAGCGCGTCCAGCATGTCCGGCACATCGCGCAGTTTCGGCCAGTTATACTGGATGTTCTGTCGCGTGGTGAAATGGCCATAGCCCTTGTCCCATTTGTCAGCAATCATCGCCAGCTGGTCCATCTGCGCGCTGTTCAGCGTGCCGTAAGGGATCGCAACCCGCAGCATATAGGCGTGCAGCTGCAGATAGAGGCCATTCATCAGGCGCAGCGGTTTGAACTCGTCCTCGCTAAGAGAACCATCGATGCGCCGCTCTACCTGCGCGCGGAACTGTGCATTCCGTTCCGCCAGAAAATCGCGGTCAAAATCATTGTAGTGATACATCAGCTCAACTCCACTTGTTTGCCGTGGTTGTAATTTGACGGACCTTTGGTCCGAAACTCTTCGCGAAAATGCGTGGTCTGAAGGCCTGCTTCGTCACGGATGACATCAATCAAATAAACACCGACCACGACATCAGACTGAGCGCTCGCATCCAGCAATCGTAGATCGGCAATCGCTTCATCCTCGATTATCTCGGCGTCCTGCAAATCGCGCACCCAAGTGTCATCAGCGGCCAGATAGACGACATCGCCTTCCAGAAGATCGTTCGCGGTGACGACCTTGGGGGAAAATGGCTTGCTCATAGGGCGATCTCCTGCGGGTGAATGTCTTCGGCCACATCAAGGGCCGCACGCGGCGCAAGCCCGATAAAGGTCAGGGCAGGGCCGGTCAGTCCGGCGGTGCTCAGGGTTGGTTCCAGCTCGGAAATAGTGGTCGCCAGAATGCGCTGATTTGCACGCGACGCGTTTTCTATGACCGTCACAGGGGTTGCAGGGTCGATCCCATGCATCAACAAGCGGCCTTGAATAAAGCGCGCCGATTTCTTGCCCATATAGATCGCGGCGACCTCGCCCGGGGCCGCCAAGGCGCGCCAATCGTGATCGGCAAAGCCCTTGGTGTCATGGCCGGTCAGGAACCGCACGCCAGAATTGCGCCCGCGCTTGGTCAAAGACTGACCCAAGCTTGCCACCGCCGCAGAGGCCGAGGTTATGCCCGGTATGATCCGCCAGGTAACACCGGCGGCATCACAGGCATCGATTTCCTCATCAAGCCGTCCAAAAACAGTAGGATCGCCTGATTTCAATCGTACGACCTGCGCGCCCGCTTGCGCGTGCTCAACGATCATCGCGTTGATTTCATCCTGGCTGACAGACGGCCCGAAGCCTTCCTTGCCCGCCGACAACATCACCGCCTCGCGCCGCGCCAACTCCAAAATCTCGGGCGCAACCAAACGGTCGTAAATCACCACATCGGCCTCGTGCAGCGCTTTGCGCGCCTTCAGGGTCAGCAGTTCCGGATCACCGGGCCCGGCCCCGACCAAATCGACCGACCCTTCGCGCTTCTCCTGCTGTAAATACTCATGAAGAAGACCGTCCAAAGCGGCCTCAACGCCAGCGTCTCCTGCGCTTTCATGGGCAAGGGGGCCTTTGTCGAAATAAAATGACGTCCAGAAGTCGCGCCGCTTGCGGCCCATCGGCAAAGCGTCTGCCTTTGCGCGAAAGGCTTTGCCGATCCGCGCCAAGATGCCCAAGGTCGGGGACAGTTTTTCTTCCAGGTCTTTCTTGATGGACCTTGCCAGAACGGGTGCCGCACCTTCCGTGCCAATGGCCACAACGACCGGGTCGCGATCGACGATGGCAGGGGTGATGAATTGGCTGTCCGCCAGATTGTCTACAATGTTAACCAACGCGCCGTCCGCATGAGCCAGGCCTGCCACGCGGGCATCCTCCGCGTCATCCTCATTGGCCGCATAGAACAGCCGCGCGCACAGCGCGTCACCGGGCTCCATCGCGCGGTTGATCAATGTTAGACGACCGCTCTGCGCCCATGACTTGATCTCTGGGGCGGCCTCGGACGCCACCACGGTCAGGCGTGCTTCAGACTTCATCAGCAGGCGCAGCTTGGCCAACGCAGCCTCACCACCGCCTGATACAACGACCCGCTGTCCGGCCAATGCGACGAAGATTGGAAAGTGTTTCATTGCTCTTCCTTCAATACCTACCCTTAATATAGGATAATTTCCCTAATAACGGCTATACACCTGCCAAAATAAGGAATATTGTTCCGTTTGAATTGAAAAATGGAACGTAGGTTTCCGATATCAGGAGAATTCAGAATGGCGGCCCGCTTAGACGCTACAGACCGGAATATTCTTGCAGAGCTGCAACGCGATGCCTCACAATCTCTTGAGGATATCGCCCGCAAGACAGGGTCTTCAAAAACGCCGATCTGGAACCGGATCAAAAAGTTGCGCGCCGCGGGCGTAATCAAACAGGACACGGTCGTTCTCGATCCGGACGCTTTGGGCCTAGAGGCTTGTTTTTTCGTCCTTATTCGAACGTCTGAGCATGAGGCGGACTGGCAGGAAAAGTTTCTTCATGCGTTGCAGGAACGGCCAGAAGTCATGGAAGCACACAGATTGGCGGGCGATATTGACTACATCCTGAAGGTGCGCGTTGAAAATGCGCGGGCTTATGATGTGTTTTACCAGGCGTTGATCTCGGAAGTGCGAATCTTCAACGTCACGGCGCTTTTGTCGATGGAAGAGATCAAATCGACCACGGCTTTGCCGCTTTGAAACCTTGATGCAGCGCTGCAAGTCTGCATAGTCATTTCAGAGCATTTGAACGAGGCCACAATGAACGCAATGCAGGAACTTGCCGAGAACGTCTCGGTTCCGTTTGACCGCGCCCGCGCGATGCCGCGCTCAGTCTATACCTCGCAGGAATTTCTGGATCAGGAATTGCAGCACATCTTTCGCAAGGATTGGTTGTGCGCCGGCCGCGCTTCGTCGCTGCCAAACCCCGGCGACTACACCACAATGGAGATCGCCGGCGAACCCGTCATGATCGTCCGGGATCAGAACGGGGTCCTGCGCGCGCAATCCAATGTCTGCCGCCACCGGATGTCGATCCTGCTGGAAGGGCGCGGCAATACGAAATCAATCGTCTGCCCCTATCACGCCTGGACCTATTCGCTGGATGGCAAATTGCGCGGTGCCCCTGCAATGGACAAGAATGACAGCTTCAAGAAGTCCGAGATTTGCCTGCCGCAAGTGCGCTGCGAAGACTGGCAGGGTTGGATTATGGTGACATTGAACCCAGACGCGGCCCCTGTGTCTGAGGCGCTGAGGGACATTGATACCTTGGTGGGTCACTACAAGATGGAGAATTACGTCGAGAGCTTTCGCGAAACCCATCGGTGGAACACCAATTGGAAGGTGCTCGCCGAGAATTTCATGGAAAGCTACCATCTGCCGGTGTGCCACGCGGGCACAATTGGCGGAACTGTTGATCTGAATGAGATGACATGTCCCGAAGGCGCGCCTGCGTTCAACTACCACTGGATCATGAAGAACGAGACATTTGCGCTGACACTTGCGCATCCGGACAACAAGCATCTGGAAGGGGAGGATCGGCGCAAGACCTACCTGTTGTCGATCTATCCCGCGCTGATGATCACGCTGACCCCCGGCTATTTCTGGTATCTGTCCCTGCATCCTGACGGGCCTGACCACGTCAATATTCTTTACGGTGGCGGCCTGGCCCCGGAATTTCGCGAAGACCCGGAAAGCGAGAAGCATTTTGCAGAGCTGAAAAACGTGCTCGACCGGGTAAATGATGAAGACAAGGGGTGCACGGAAAGCGTCTTCAAGGGCCTCAGCTCAGACTTGGGAGATCCAGGGCCGCTGTCCCATCTGGAGCGCCCGAATTTTGAGTTTGCCCAGTATATCAATGCACGGATTCAGGAAGGGTCCCAGGGTTAGGGAACCGCTCATCACTGTTGCAAACGTATTAATGGGCAGCTTTGGGCTGCCCATTTTCAGTTTGGGATCAGTTAGACAGTTTGTCGAGGATACGGACCCAACTGCGGATGCCTTTGTGAAAACTCGTCAGGTCGTATTTCTCATTCGGGGAATGAATTTGGTCGTCATCTTTGCCAAAGCCCGTCAGCATCGCGTCCATGCCCAGAATGTCCTTGAAGTAACCCGCGATCGGGATGGACCCACCGCAGCCGACGAAAGCTGCCTCATTGGGCCATTCTTCCGACAATGCAGCGCGCGCGGCTTCAAAGGCGGGGTTGGTGGTCTGCATCTCAGCTGCGGGTGAGGCACCATGACCTTCAAATTCAACCGTGCAGTCTTCAGGCAGCATGTCTTGCACATATGCCCGGAAGCTTTCACGGATTGCATGCGGATCTTGCGTGCCCACCAACCGGAAAGAGATTTTTGCACTTGCTTTGGACGGCAGAACGGTCTTGAAACCGTCTCCTTCATACCCGCCAGAGATCCCGTTGACCTCGCAAGTGGGGCGGGACCAGATCATCTCGAGACCGGATTTGTCCACTTCGCCCGCAGGAACGGCCAAACCGACTTCGCCCAGGAAGTTTGACGGCTCAAATCCAAGCCCTTTCCACTGGGTCGCAATATCATTTGGCAGATCCGGCACGCCGTCATAAAACCCCGGAACCGTGATCCGACCGGTTTTGTCATGCAAACTTGCGATAATCTTGGCCAGCACCCGAACAGGGTTCATGGCGATGCCACCATACATGCCGGAATGCAGGTCCTTGTTGGGACCGGTGATGGTAATCTCTTCCTGAAGCATCCCACGCAGTCGCGTTACAATAGCCGGAGTGCTGTCGCCGAAAAGCCCAGTGTCGCAGATCAGTGCGACATCAGCTTTCAGTTCATCGGCGTTGTCCTTCATAAACGGCACCAGCGACGGCGATCCGCTTTCTTCTTCGCCTTCGAAAAACAGCGATACGTTCGTCGGCAAGCTGCCGTGAACGGCGACCCAGGCGCGGCAGGCCTCAACGAAGGTCATCAGCTGACCCTTGTCGTCTGACGTGCCACGGCCCCGGATAACAGTGCCTTTGTCGGTTTCTTCCAGTGCAGGTTCAAAGGGGGGTGTCGTCCAAAGTTCCAATGGATCAACAGGTTGCACGTCATAGTGGCCATAAAACATGACATGCGTGCCGGTTTTTTCGGGGGTGTGGGCCACGACCATCGGGTGGCCCGGAGTTTCGCGTTTCGACACCTCAAAGCCGATGGTGCGCAAGTCTTCAACAAGCCAATCAGCCGCTTTGTCGCAATCCTGTGCGAAGGCCGGATCTGTGCTGATCGACGGAATGCGCAACAGGTTCATCAACCGATCTGTTGCGTTTTGCAGGTCACGATCCACCTGCGCGAGTACTTTGTCCACTGACATCGTTTTGGTCCCCACCTGTAACGACTAACTATTTATTTGATGTCCTTTATTGGACGCTTGGCGGGGCAGTGTCCAGCTTGACTAGACACTGTTTTAGCTTTGCGAAACAATGCCCCCCAACAACAATTAACTGATCGCGGTTGGGGAAAGATTTTGCCTTATTTAGCGATATTTAGAGAGGATTTGCGATGCGGCGTTTGGTGATGAGTGGGGTGATTCTATGCTGTTGCGCGGGGATTGCGTCCGCTGATGTGCTGAATTTCAAAGAGGCCCGCAAACTGCTGCCACGTGCCAATGCAAAGCCCGTTATTGCGACCTATCCTGATGCCATCCCTGCCAATGATGCGGCACAACTGACCAAGGCACGCCAATCGGTGGAGGATGTTCTGACGTCGCTCGGGCAGGCCTTGCCAGTTTATGGCGCAATGGCGATTTCTCCGGACGAGGGGCTATTTGTTGATTGGTTGAACGGGGCAGGCGGGTTTCATTCCACAGCGTCTGCACGGGCGGCGGCAACTGCACAGTGCAATTCGGCCAAGAAGGACAGTTCCAGCGACTGTGTGATCATTTTGGATGTGGCCCCAAAAGGTGGCTCTGAAGAATTTAGCCTCAGTGCTGAGGCGAATGCCGTATTCCGAAAGGACTACCGCAAGATGGCGTCCCCTAAAGCGTTCGCGACCTCTGCAAGCTCTGGTCACTTTGGGTTTGATCGTGGCGATGGGGGCCGGGCAATTGCGGCCTGTGAACAGGCTTCGAGCAATGCCGGTGACTGCAAGATCGTAGTGCAGGACTGAGAGTAGCTGACGCGGATTTGATCGCGTCAAAATGTACCGTGGTTGCGTTGGAATACTCTGCGTATAAACGGTCCAAACATGTGAGTTGATATCCGGAGCATTGGTTTACAATGACGCAATCCCCGTCCTCGTCAAAAGCGGCATTCGTCGATGCGGCTTTGGAGTCTGCCCTTCAAACCTTGCATGATGAGGGCCGCTACCGGACGTTCATTGATGTGGAGCGCGCGCAAGGCAAGTTCCCCCATGCAAAACGCAGGTTGGCTGATGGGACGTCGCAGGATGTGACGATCTGGTGTGGCAATGACTATCTTGGGATGGGTCAACATCCCGTCGTCCTAGAGGCGATGCATGACGCGCTTGAAGCGACCGGGGCCGGGTCTGGCGGAACACGCAATATTTCGGGCACAACTGTCTTTCACAACGCGCTCGAGGCCGAGCTTGCGGATCTGCATGGCAAGGAAGCGGCGCTGCTGTTCACCTCTGCCTACATCGCCAATGATGCGACGCTGTCGACGCTGCCAAAGCTATTTCCCGGACTGGTGATCCTGAGTGACGCGTTGAACCATGCCTCAATGATCGAAGGTATCCGGCGCAATGGCGGTGAAAAGCGGATTTTCAAACATAATGACCTAGCGGATTTGCGGGCGCATCTGGAAGCGATCCCACAAGGGACCCCGAAACTGATTGCGTTTGAGTCTATCTACTCAATGGATGGCGATTTCGCGCCGATCGCTGCAATTTGCGATCTGGCTGATGAATTCGGTGCCTTGACCTATATCGACGAGGTTCACGCGGTTGGCATGTATGGTCCACGAGGTGCCGGCGTGGCCGAGCGGGACGGGCTGATGGCGCGCATCGACATTATCAACGGCACGTTGGCCAAAGCCTATGGTGTGATGGGCGGATACATCGCGGCTTCCGCCAAGATGTGCGACGCCATTAGGTCCTATGCGCCGGGCTTTATTTTCACGACGTCACTACCACCTGCCGTTGCTGCGGGTGCGTGTGCGTCCGTCAAGTTCCTGAAAACCGATCAGGAGTTGCGCCAGAAGCACCAAGACGCTGCGGCGGTGTTGAAATTGCGGTTGCGCGGGTTAGGCTTGCCGATCATTGATCACGGGTCGCATATCGTACCGGTGCATGTGGGCGATCCGGTGAAGTGCAAAATGATTTCTGATCGTTTGCTGGATGAGTTCGGTATCTATGTGCAGCCGATCAACTTCCCAACTGTACCGCGCGGGACGGAGCGTTTGCGCTTCACCCCATCGCCTGTTCACAGTGCCGAAATGATAGGCGATCTGGTGACAGGATTGGACGCTTTGTGGTCGCATTGTGCCCTTAATCGCGCCGAATTGTCCGCCTAAAACTTGGCTCACGTGCACGTGAGGGAAACCCTGCACAAGTTTGAAACAGTGTGTTAATATCAAAGGGCTAGTTATTGAATTGGGGCGAATCGTCAGTAGCTATGCCGTAACTGGGGCAAGAACGGGCAATTGTAATGCTAGGGCGTAAATCAGAGCCCATATCGGAGAATGTCGAAAGTCTGCGCGGGTTTGATGCGTTCGACCTGCAGCTTGGCGACATCATGCGCGGGGAACGCGCAACGATGGGCAAGTCGCTCCTGGATGTTCAGCGCGAGCTGAAGATTAAAGCCAATTACATCGCCGCCGTCGAAAATTCCGACCCCTCTGTTTTTGAAACACCCGGCTTTATTGCGGGCTATGTGCGGTCTTACGCGCGCTATCTGGGGATGGACCCGGAATGGGCCTACGATCGCTTCTGCGCCGAAAGTGGATTTGCAGGCGTCGAAGGTCTGTCTGGTGCGACCAACGCCAAGGCAATCGCCCGTGGCAAGGCCAACGCCAAAGCGGGCAGTGACGACAGCTTCAACCGCCCGATGGCCCCTTATATTCCAAGCGGTCCAAGCCTGCTGAGCCAGGTCGAACCAGGGGCTATCGGCTCTGTCGCGGTGCTGGCTGGTTTGATCGGACTGATCGGATATGGCGGATGGTTTGTTTTGCAAGAAGTGCAACGCGTCAGCTTTGCCCCGGTCGATCAATCCCCGGGCCTTGTTGCTGATGTCAGTGGTGTGGGTGGCGTTGGTGGTGATGCAGACCTGATCGCCGCTGCCAACTCAACGGGTTCCGATATCGACACCAACCTTGCTGCCCCAACGCTGGAAAGCTTTGATCGCTTGTATCGTCCGCAAGCGTTGGAAGCCCCTGTACTTACCGCGCGTGACGGGCCGATTGCATCGCTTGATCCGCGGACCACCGGGACATTTGCCGAAGACATTGCCCAACGCCAAGCGTCGCGCCCCGCCAGCGTGGAGCCGGGCGGCGTCCCAGCACCTATCGCACCGACGACGCCGGTTCAGGTGACCCAAGCGGTCAGCCCTGATGTGATGGTGTTTGCTGTCCGTCCGGCCTGGGTGCGGATCGCATCGGCGGATGGCACGGTTATTTTCGAAAAGATCCTCGATGCGGGTGAAAGCTACACGTTGCCGCAATCTGACGCGGAACCGTTGTTGCGGGCCGGGAATTCCGGATCGCTCTACTTCAACGTTCAGGGAAAAACGTTTGGCCCGGCGGGCTCTGGCACGTCCGTGGTTAAATCCGTGGCGCTGGGCATAGATGCGATCAAGTCAAACTATGTTCAGGCCGATTTGGGCGCTGATCCTGATCTTGCCGAAGTCATGACCGCGATGGCGGAGGCTGCGACCTTGCCTCTGGATGATAGCGGCGCGTCCGAATAAGTCCCACGAGCTTTGTAACTTTGTCATGTCTGGTTGACAGTTTGATTGCAGGCCTGCCCGCACATCCCTATATTCTGAGATAAGACAGACAGCTAAACCGAGGTTCCCCATGTCGCTTCACGCAATTCGCCCTTGGCGGCAGATCGACCGCCGAGTTTCGCGTAAAATCAATGTGGGACCTGTGGAAATTGGCGGCGACGCACCCATTGCTGTGCAAACCATGACCAACACAGATACGACCGACATTGCGGCAACCGTCGCGCAGGTTCAGGCCTGTGCGGAGGCTGGTGCAGATATCGTGCGCGTGTCGGTTCCAGATGAGGCAAGTTCGAAAGCACTCAAAGACATCGTTAAGGAAAGCCCGGTCCCGATCGTGGCGGACATACATTTTCATTACAAACGTGGTATCGATGCGGCGGAGGCGGGGGCTGCGTGTTTGCGGATCAACCCCGGCAATATCGGCTCACCCGAACGCGTGCGGGAAGTGATCAAGGCTGCCAAAGATCACGGCTGTTCAATCCGGATTGGCGTCAATGCAGGGTCTTTGGAAAAGCATTTGCTTGAGAAATACGCTGAACCTTGTCCGGAAGCGATGATCGAAAGCGGGCTCGATCATATCCGCATTCTCGAAGACAATGATTTCCAGAATTACAAGATCAGTTGCAAAGCCTCCGACGTGTTCATGTCGGCGGCCGCCTATCAGGGGCTGGCAGAGGCCACAGATGCCCCAATTCATTTGGGCATCACGGAAGCGGGCGGATTGATGTCCGGCACGATTAAATCAGCGATTGGTTTGGGCAACCTCCTGTGGATGGGCATTGGGGATACGATCCGCGTGTCGCTCTCAGCGGACCCGGTGGAAGAGGTCAAAGTTGGTTTTGACATTCTGAAATCTCTGGGTCTGCGGCATCGCGGGGTCAATATCATCAGCTGCCCAAGCTGCGCGCGCCAAGGCTTCAACGTGATCGAAACGGTTGAGGCTTTGGAAAAGCGTTTGGAACATATTAAAACCCCGATGAGCCTGAGCATCATCGGCTGCGTGGTCAACGGACCGGGCGAAGCGCTGATGACGGATGTGGGTTTCACAGGTGGCGGGGCAGGGTCCGGCATGGTCTATCTGGCGGGCAAGCAGGATCACAAGCAGGGCAATGAGGGCATGGTGGATCATATCGTGGGTCTGGTTGAAAAGCGCGCCGCCGAGCTGGAACAAGAACGCGCCGCCGAAGAGGTCGCGGCCCAATAGCCGCGCACCCCAAGGACCAGCCCCGACATGAAATATGCCGTTCTTCTTATCCTGAGTGCTGTGTTTGCGGCGATGGTCTATGTGCGGTTCGCGCCCGTTGATTTCGAACGCTATATCGCTGAACCCGATGTTGCAGACGCTCCGGGGACGAAGGGTGTATTGCTACGACAGGGCGGTGATTTGGAGCCGCCTGTCTTTGCGATCCCGGCAAAAGACCTTCTTAAAGCGTTGGACCGGGTGATCATGGCGACGCCACGGACACAGCGCTTGTCTTCGTCGAAATTCCCGGATGTGCGCGCCTATGTGACAAGGTCACGGATCTGGCAATTTCCCGATGTTACCTCCGTCAAGGTGATCGCAATCGACGACCAGACCTCCAGTTTCAGAATTTACGCGCGGCAGGTCTACGGCGCGGCTGATCTGGGTGTGAATCAGGCGCGGGTGGAAAACTGGCTGGCGCAGCTGCGCTAGGACGAGACGCAGTTGCTGGTGATTTCGCGCCACATGGGCACATTCAGCGACATCTCACAGCGGGCCAGAAAAAGGCGGTCTCCGACCGATAGGCAGCGCGTTTCCCCCAGCTCTACCCGTGCACCACTTTTGTCGGTGCAATAGCAGTCGATCACTTTGCCATCGGGTTTGGTCACATCCGCTGAAAGCGGGGCCGCCACAAGTGCGAATAAGAAGATCAATTTTCTCATGAATTGAAGATTACCACACTTGACCCCGTTGCGGCAATTGGCCGACAAGTGCGCATGGTTCCCTTTGAAAAACTTCAGCAAATCTCTGAACGGTTTGAATATCTTGAGGCAAAGCTGGCCTCGGGCGCATCTGATGATTTCGCCGCCGTGTCCCGCGAATACGCGGAGTTGAAACCCGTCGCCGAAGAGGTCGCGGCCTATCAGCAATTGCTTGGTGATATTGAAGAGGCCGAAGCCATGCTGGCCGATCCTGAAATGAAGGAATTGGCCGAAGAAGAATTGCCTGCTTTGCGTGCGCGCTTGCCGGAAGCTGAGGCGTCGATCAAGCTGACCTTGCTGCCCAAGGATGCGGCGGATGCAAAACCTGCAATGATCGAGATCCGGCCGGGGACGGGCGGGGACGAAGCCGCGTTGTTTGCGGGCGATCTTTTGAACATGTATCGCCGCTATGCGGAAACGCGCGGCTGGAAGTTTGAGATTATCGAACAGCAAGACAGCGACCTGGGCGGGATCAAAGAGGTCACCGCCCATGTGCAAGGCACGGGTGTCTTTGCGCGGCTCAAATACGAATCCGGTGTTCACCGGGTGCAGCGGGTGCCGGTCACGGAAAGTGGCGGACGCATTCACACCTCTGCGGCGACGGTGGCGGTTCTGCCAGAGGCGGAAGAAGTTGATATCGATATTCCCAGCACCGATATCCGCATTGATACGATGCGGGCGTCTGGATCGGGTGGGCAACACGTCAACACCACGGACTCAGCCGTACGCATTACCCATATTCCAACTGGCATGATCGTTGTCAGTTCGGAAAAGTCGCAGCACAGAAACCGCGAGATTGCGATGCAGGTCCTGCGCGCGCGGCTTTATGATCTTGAACGTCAGAAGATCGATGATGAACGGTCTGCGGATCGGAAATCTCAAGTGGGATCGGGCGATCGGTCTGAACGCATTCGGACATATAACTTTCCGCAAGGGCGGATGTCGGATCACCGGATAAACTTGACGTTGTATAAGCTGGATCAAGTCATGCAGGGCGATCTGGACGAGATTATCGATGCGCTGGCGGCTGACGCGCAGGCGCAACTTCTGGCCGAGCAGGGCTTGTGAGTGTCGACGTAAGAGCCGCCTTGCGTGATGCGATCCTTCTGCTGGAAGTCGCAGGCGTGCCAACACCGCAAGTTGATGCCAGCGCGCTGCTGGATGCTGCCGCCGGGCGGAAGTCAGCTGCAATAGATCAGATGCCCGATGATGTGGCGGATGATTTCCGGCGCATGATTGCGCGCCGCGCGCGCCGGGAACCTGTGAGCCATATCACCGGGCGGCGGGCGTTCTGGATGCATGAGTTCAAAGTAACCAAGGACGTCTTGGATCCGCGACCGGACACGGAAACGCTGGTCGAACACGCGCTG
This sequence comes from uncultured Litoreibacter sp., assembly GCA_947493265.1. Lineage (GTDB taxonomy): Bacteria > Pseudomonadota > Alphaproteobacteria > Rhodobacterales > Rhodobacteraceae > Litoreibacter. Next base: position 856,508 of record CANLQL010000002.1, read on the forward strand.
TCTTTGCCGTTTAATCGGGTTCTGGATCTGGGCACGGGATCGGGTTGCATCGTCATTTCCTTGCTGGCTGAACGGGCGTCTGCAACGGGTCAGGCCGTTGATATGTCTTCGGCAGCTTTGGATATTGCACAGGAAAACGCCGAACACATCGGCGTTTCAGACAGGCTGGCCCTGACGCAGTCGAATTGGTTTGAAAAAGTTGAAGGAAAGTTCGATCTGATCGTATCGAATCCGCCTTATATCCCGGACCAGGTATTTGAAGGGTTGGAACCCGAAGTGCGCAGATTTGAGCCGAAAATGGCCCTGACCGCAGGCAAAGACGGGTTGGACGCTTACCGGGTCATTTCGGAGCAGGCAAAGCGTTTTCTGACCAAAGGGGGGCGGCTTGTCGTGGAGATCGGATATGATCAGCGTGCAGCCGTTACCGAGCTGTTTCTGAACGAAGAATACGTAAATGTGACCTGTCATCGCGATCTGGCCGGCAAAGATCGGGTGATTTCCGGGAAATGGGGCTAAAAACCGCCGTATTTTATGGTTATTCACCTTTTGATGGCAAAAATTGCCTTGCAAATCTGGGCGCAGCGTTGTTTGGTTATCTCATAGGACGTGGCGGTGACGCCCCCTATAGCTAAGCCCAAAAGGTCACGATCTTCGTCAACGGGACGCCGCAGTTGGAAGCGGATAAAATCGTAAACAGACCTGCAGAAAATGGCTGGAACAAGAACCACATGAGATCACAAAAATCACGGTCGCGGGGCAAGAACCGCAACAACAACAACCGCTCTATGGGCAATGTCGTCAACCGCGTGTTTGACAGCTCAGGCCCTGAGGGGAAGGTGCGTGGCACGCCGCAGCAGATCATTGAAAAATATCAAGCGCTGCACCGCGATGCCCAATTGGCCAATGACCGCGTGGCTGCAGAAAACTTCGCGCAGCATGCTGAACATTATGCCCGGATGCTGGGTGAAGCACAGCGTGAACAAGAAGCGCGCCGTGAAGCGCAGGAAGCACAACAGCGCGAACGGGATCAACAGCGTGATCAGCAAAACCGCGATCATCAACAAGCACAGCCACAAGGCGATGCGGGTGAGACGCAAAATTCAGAAGAGCGCACGCAAAACGCAGAACGATCTGGTGAGCCTAAGCGGTCTCAGCGTCGCAACAATGCCCAGAACCAGGAACAGCCTGGTGGTGGGTCGCAGCCTGATGTGATTGATTTTGGCAGTTCAGACGCTGGTGACAGCGGTCTGGTCGAAACGGTTGAAGCCGCGCCAAAACCAAAGCGCAACCGCACGCGGAAACCCAAGACGGACCCAATTGCAGAAGCCACTGAGGTGAGTGATGGTGGTGCGCCTGAGGGCGAAAAGCCCGCCGCAGAATAGTCAACCAGTTCGGTGTGCGTGAACCACGCGCGCCAACGCACAAAACCCCTCAAGTGAGATTTGTTCGGCGCGATCCGTGGGCTTTAGTCCTGCGGTGACCAAATGCGCCTCAATGTCTGGCGATATGCTTTTCAGGGATGCCCGCAGCATTTTTCGCCGTTGATTGAACCCGGCAGCAACCAGTTGGTTCAGGGTTTTTGCATCCGCCGGGAAGCGCGGTTCGGGCAGGGCCTTTAGGTGGACCACGGCGGATTTAACCTTTGGGGCCGGAACAAACGCCTCGGGCGGCAATTCCATTACGATGCGCGCATCAGCGCGCCAGCCAGCCAATAGGGCCAAGCGACCGTAGGCCTTGCTGCCCGGCTCCGCGACAATGCGCTGCGCGACCTCGCGCTGGAACATCAGTGTTAAGCTGTCCCAATAAGGGGGCCAGTTGGCAGGGGTCAGCCATCTGACCAAAAGCTCGGTCCCGACATTATAGGGCAGGTTCGCCACGACCGAGATCGGGCGTTCCAGATACGCCAGTGGATCAACCTCCAGCGCATCCGCGTTGAGAATTTCCAGTCGTCCCGGGTAGGCCGCGCCGATCTGATCGAGTATTGGCAGGCAGCGGGAGTCTTTTTCAATCGCCAGAACCTTACGCGCGCCCTCAGCCAGAAGGCCGCGGGTCAAGCCGCCCGGACCGGGGCCGACCTCCAATACATCGCAACCGCTCAGATCACCGGCCTGGCGGGCAATTTTGGCGGTCAGGTTCAGATCCAGAAGAAAGTTCTGGCCCAGTGATTTGCGTGCGGACAACCCGTGTTCCGCGATAACCTCGCGCAGTGGTGGAAGGTTATCGATTGCGGCCATTAGGACGCGCGCGCCTTGGCCATTTCATGGGCCATCTCAAGCGCTGCGACAAAGCTTGTCGGATCAGCAACACCCTGACCGGCGATATCAAATGCGGTCCCATGATCCGGCGATGTTCGAACAAAAGGCAGACCAAGCGTGACGTTGACGCCGCCTGCAAAATCCAGCGTCTTGATCGGGATCAGGGCCTGATCGTGATACATGCAAATTGCAGCGTCATATTTGGCCCGCGCGCCAGCATGAAACATTGTGTCGGCGGACCAAGGACCGGTCAGATTGTAACCTTCCTCGGCCAGTCTGGTGATTAGCGGCGAAATCATCTGTTTTTCTTCGAGGCCCATCGCGCCGCCTTCCCCGGCATGGGGGTTAAGACCCGCAATGGCCAATCTTGGCGCGTCAATTCCGAAATCGCGGACTATTGCATCATGGGTGATCCGGATTGTGTCCTCCAATAGGTCCGCGGTTAGGGTTGCTTTGACCGCGTCCAGCGCGATGTGGATCGTTGTCGGAACGACCCTCAGATCGGGGCAGGCCAGCATCATGACGACACGGTCCACACCTGCCAAATCAGCCAGATATTCAGTGTGGCCCGGATGTTGGAAACCGGCCCCGTCTTTCAACGCTTTCTTATGAATTGGCAGTGTGCACAACGCGCTTGCTTGGCCTGTCGTGACCAGATCGACGCCCCGGGCAATCACATCGATTACGCCTTGGGCATTCCTTGGATCAGGTTTCCCCGGAACTGCCTGTCCAGCAAATTCATGACCCAGCACTGGCAAAGCATCTGGTTGGGCAGGGCAGTCAGCCAAATTATTGAGGCTGTGTATCGGCCCATCCAAATGGCGCGGATCGCCCAGCAAAACGAACGGGATACGCCCCGCAAGCGTGGTCCAGGCCTTCTGAACGATCTCCAGACCGATACCTGCAGGTTCCCCACAACTGACAATGATCGGAGGTAGATCGCGACTTGCGTCAACTTTGTTGGTCATCTTTCGATGATGATGGCATCTGCGCGCAACTCTGCCAGGTAGCTATCAGCGAGGGACGTGATCCGTTGCTGAAACAGCCGCTCCCGCAGTTCAGCGCGTTGGTCAACTTCGGTGCCATCGCCGTCAACGACGGGGGTATATGTCCGACCGCAGAGGCGCAGGAAGACCAGAAACTCGCCATTTTGGCGGGTCAGCGCAGTTGACACTTCGTTGGGGTCCAGCTTGGCCAACTCCAGCGCGATATCACCCGGAATGTCTGCAGACGGAGCGACGGTGCGGTCAAAGTATTCCGGCGGCAAGCGTTTGACGGGGGTGTAAAGGTCGTCGCAAGTGTCGGTGGTTTCAGCGAGTTTTTCGGCTTGAGCGACAGCCGCTGCGGATCGACCGCCGGGGATCAAAATCGTCGCATATTCAAGTGTTTGCGCTTCAATCTCATCGACGTCGGTTTCTTCCAATGCTCTCAGTTGGAAAATGCCGATGCCCGGACCCAGAACGATCGGATCTGTTACCTCACCGGGTTGCAATGTCAGAACCTGCGCGCGGATTTGCGGTGGTAGATTGGAGATCGGCAGCCAGTCCAACCGCCCACCGATGCGGGCGGTTCGGGCCGCAGAATATTGCCGCGCCGCCGATGCAAACGCACTGATCGTGGTGATGCTGCTGGAAAGGCGGTTCATCAACTGGCGGGCTTGATCTTCGTTTTGCGGGGTCAGCGGCACCAGCAATTCTGACAGCAGAACGCGAGCCCCAGACTGGCCTGTTGCAAGGGCAAGTGCACGATCAATCTCAGATTCTGAGATTTGTGCGCGGGGGCCAAAACGACCTCGTACCAGTTGCCGCCACACAAGTCCTGCCGACACAAAATCGCGCATGGTTTCAGCGGAAACGCCTTGTGCTTTGATGGCTGCTAGAAACTGTTCTGCGGACAAATTGGCACGACCTGCGAATTCTGCGATGCCCGCTTCAATTTCCTCTGGCGACAATTCCAGCCCCGCACGGCGTGCTGCACCGAACCGCAACCTGTCGTCGATCAACCCTTCGATTGCCAATTCATCCAGATCACCGGGGGAACGGAGCAAGGTCAGCAGACGCTTGCGTTGTTCAACCTCGAATTGCGTGATCGACAGGTCGTTGACTGTGACCACCGTTCGAAACAGGCCTTGGGCCGCCGCGGTCTGGGCAAAAAGACCGATTGCCAAAGCGATCATAGCAAAAGTGAAAGTCGAAAATGGGCGGGATATCTTCATGTTGCTGCTCTGTTATCCGTTGCACTTGCGGGCGTAGCTTTCGCCGCCGATACCCGTCGCTCCGAACCCAGCAAGCTGAACCGAAAGCGAAAACTCTGTTACCGGGGTGACAATAGTCGAAGATGTGAAACGACGCGAGAGTGAAAGATCGACCCGCGCACATTCGTTTTGATAGCTGGCACCTAGACCGGCCTCAATCGCGCGTTCCTGAACGAAATCGTAGCGCAGATCGCTCGACAAGGTCCAGTGACGAGACACCCGGTAAGCGCCGTCCAGACTGATCTCGGACGTGTTGGTGGGGCGGCCCTCGGCAGTGTCAGCTTCCAACCAGACATAGCTGGACCCTATCGCCAAAGCGTCATTGGTCCAGGCGACGCGGGCCTCATTGCGGGCAAGGCTCAACGCGTCATCAAAGATTGCGCGGTTGAGGAAATCAAACCCATCACCAATTTCCAGCTGCGTCGCTAACAACCATTCGGAGCTTTTTCCGCGTAAACCCGTGGACACAGAGAACTGGCCTTGATCTGAGTCTCGGATCACCCGGCCAACGGTGAGACCAAGGCTCCACCCGCGTACGTCTTCGCGCGTATAGGTGAGGCCAAGATTGATCCGACGCCCTTTTTCCTGAGCGTCAACACCAGGGAAGCGGCTGAATTCAAACAAGTTCGCTTCGTCGAATTCCACTGACAGACTGTCTTCGTTTGCAACGGCGCGGTCACCGGTATCGGTCAGCACGATCTGTGCAACTGGTTCCAGCAAGTGGCGGGCCATATTGGACTCCCGCAGCATCGGCCAGCGCCATTCCAAAGCAGCGAAAGGCGTGATTTCGAGGGTATCGGAAAAGGCCAATCGCGCGTCTTGTTGGACCTCGTAATAGTCGGCCCGCAGTAGTGTTTCGGTCGTCAGCAGCATCCCATTGGAAAGCTGCCAGTCCTTTCGCCAATTCGCGCTGGCAGAGACGCGCAACACGTCCCGTGCCAGGCCCGATAGCGTCAGATCTTCGTCTGCACGGCGGTAATAGCCCAGAGATTCCGCGCGGAATGTGGCGATCCCCCCCAAGCCACGCGGGGTAAACCGCTTTTCGTAGTTCAGCTCACCAATGACTGTCGGCAAGGTCCGGTTGTCCTCGTCGTCACGCAGGGACCGGATATGGATCAAATCGGACGTGAAGGCTTCGTCCCGGGCAATCCGGTCAATGCTGAGTGCGGAATCCAACCGGTCTTTGTCGGAATACCCATAGAGCAGTAGATAACCGGGGTCGGAAACCGCTTCGATGTCAAATCGGCCTGAAAACCCCAGCGGAAGATCAAACCGACCATCTGCAAAAACGTACCCGCGCAACCGATCATTGGTCAGATTATCTTCTGTAATCGCGCCGTTGACCTCAATATCCCCGAAAGTGAATTTTCGGCGATAGCGAGTTTCCAGTGTGTTCGACCCTTGGGAGGTGATCCACGGGGTCAGTGTCAGATCGGCGTGATCGCCGAGTGTGATAAAATAGGGAACCCTAAGTCCAAATCCGACATCACCATTGGATTTGAGTTCCGGCACAAGAAACCCGGTTGACCGCTCGACAGAAGGGTCGGGCAGGCGAAGATACGGCGTGTAGAAAACGGGAATGCCCGCGACGCGCAAGCTTGCGTTGTCGAAATAGAGCTGGCGCTCCTTCGCATCATGAACAATCCGCCGCGCGCGGATTTCCCAAAGCGGGGTCGAGTCGGGATCGCAAATTTGGCAACTGGAAGCGACGGTCTTGTAGAATTGTGTGAAGCGGCCACCGGTCCGGCGTATTTCCACGGCGGCAAGTTGCAATTGCTGGTCATAGACAAGCCGCGCGCCAGAAATAACGCCCTCGCGCAGATCGCCTGAAAGTTCGGCAAATTCGGCGCGAATGACGGTGCCAGACGCCTCAACCAGATAGAGCGGTCCGTCAATCTGCAAGCTGTCATTGCTGCGGTCGTAAGTGATGCCTTGCGCTTTCAGCCGCGCGTCGCCATGCAGGATTTCAACGCCGCCAGTGGCTTCCAGTTTTTGACTGACCGGATCAAATGCAATGTCGTCGGCGATCAACGTCGCATAGGATTGGGCCTGAACCGAAAGCGGAAAAGCCAGAACCAGAAGGCAGATGATTGCGTGCAGAAACCCCCTCATGCCGTTACCCATCTTCCGTGTGGAACAGCAGGCCAAGCGATAAGAAAATACCGGCCAGCGGCGGCATCCAGGCAGCAAGAATGATCGGAATTTGTCCGTTTTCGCCAAGAACTTGCGCAAAGTTTCTCAGGAAATAAATCGTGAATCCCAAGAGAACGGCGAGCAATACCATGATGCCGGTGCGGCCAAATCGTGTGTGGCGCATTGTAAAGCCAGCGCCGATTAGAACCATAGCGACCAGAAGCAACGGGTTGGCCAGCTCCATCTGTAGCCAAACACGATGTTTCAGCGCCGAGAACCCGGCCTTGTCGAGTTTGGAGATAAAGCCGGGAAGCTCCCAAATCGGGATTGCATCGGGGCTTCCGAAACTGTCGCGGATCTGATCGCGTGTCAGATCGGAGGGAATTTCCATCTGCGCGCTTGTGGTCGCGGCGACCTCCGCATTTTCAGCTGGTTCGAAATCCCAGCGTTTGGCTTTGGACAATTTCCAAGCACCCGGTTCCAGCAGCGCTTCTGCGGCATCGATACGGAAGCTGGAACGGCCGTTGGCATCAAATCCATACATCCTGACCCCGAAAAATCGGGTTCCATCCAGATTGGAACGCTTGGCGCGGATCACGATCTGGCCGCCTGCACTTGATTGCCTGATCCACAGGCCCTCGTCCGAGACAGTGGACACGCTTTGTGTGCCTTGCTGGTAGCTGCGCGAAATCTCTTCATATTGCTTGGAGGTCGCGGCAACGATCGGATTGAACGCCGCGACGCCGAGTGCCCCGAAAAGGGCTGCGGCCAGAACCGGGGCCATCAGCGTCCTTAACGCAGATCTGCCGGATGACCGCGTTACAACCATTTCCGACGTGCGCGCGAGGCCCAGAAACAAGGTGATCGTTGCAAGCACGACCAATAGCGGAAGCATCCGGTACATTGTCGTGGGCGTGTTCAACATCGCCAAATGCGCGGCGGTGAAGACGCTGACTTCACCGGTGTCAAACCGGCGCAATTGTTCGACCATGTCGATCAAAACCACCACGCCGAAAAACACCGCAAAGATCATGGAGAACGACCAGATAAACCGGCGGGTTATGTAAAGGTCTAACCTCATGGGGTGGCTCGCAGGGATACTCTGCGGATCTTGTTCATCGACGCAAAGACCAGCAAGGCGTAGGCAATGAGCCCGCCTGATAAAGGTCCAAGATAGGCCATCCAGAACAGTTTGGCGTCCGCGCGTGCAAGTTCTTCGGCGCTATTTGCAACCATCTGGACAATGATGATCAGAACAACCCCCACCACAACTTGTCTCCAAACCCCGAACCTGGAAAACCCACCAACCAGAAGGGCTGCAAACCCGATCAATGGGGCCACGATTGCCATCAGCGCACTGGCAAAACGGTCATGGGCTTCGAACAGGAAATCCGCCTTCTCGCCATAGGCGCTTTCCAGATCTTTTGCGGACGGGTCCAGCAAAACCCGTGTCGGCAGCTCCCGCAGATCGCGGGTCCTTTGCGTGTCTGTGCTGATCAAGCCGCTGATATCATAGGCGAAATCATCAAAGGCGACTGTAGATAAGCGCCCCGTTTCAGGCCGGTAAGTTTGCGCAAGGCCATCAAACATCACCAACCTGGGTATCTCTTCGCCGCGCACCAGCAGCGCTTTTTGCGCCGTATAGGTGACGATCGCGTCAGGATTGCGCTGATCTTCAAGAAACAGCTCTTCCAATTCGCCAAGGTCGGTAATGTTGCGGATGTAGACGGTGATGTCTGACGTCGGCGTTAAGAATTGACCTTCTTTCAGAAACCTCGCTGTGATGTCGCGGGAGATTTCCACGGTTCGGCCTGCCAGCTCAGACCGGGCCGCTGGGACCAGGTAATGAGCCAGAATACTGACCAGAATTGCAACGATTATCCCGAAAAACAGCACCGGGCGCGCGATGCGAAATGCCCCTGCGCCTGCAGTTTGCAAGACGACCATCTCGCTTTCAGAACTTAGCCTGTTGGTGACGTAGACCGCCGCGACAAACCCCGAGATTGGCAATACGATCATGATCACATAGGGCAGGGTGAGCGCGGTAAATTCCAAAAAGACCAAGGCGTTCTGGCCGTCACTGATCAGTTGATCAAACAGCCCGATTGCGCGGTTGACCCAATAGACGGACACCAGAACCAGGGAAAAGAAGCCAAACAGAACCAAAAGCTGCGACAACATATATCGGTCGAATCGACCCAACCGAGCTCTCCCTCTTCACGTGACTTGGCTCAAGCTAGCCGATCTGGTTGTCAGCGAACAGGGGGTTCTGGTCAAGCAGGCGATGTCGCGCTAGCTATGGTGCAATCTTATTTTTCGACGCCCGAATACGGGCAAAGCCAAGGATCCAAATATGTCATCTCCGTTGCCTGTCAGTTTCATTGAAACCCAGATTGATCAGATCAAGGAGGCAGGTGGCACGGTCGCCGTCTTCGTGCCCGACGCGAAGACTTTGGATGTGACCGCACGGCGGGTGAACCGATTGACCCGTGGGGCGCTGGCAAGACTGGTGGAAAGCGATGCATTTGCCGCGCTTGATGCGGGTGATGCCATGTCGATGGCCTTTCCGGGCAATCTAGACGCCGAAGCGGTTGTCGTCGTTAAACTTGCCCGCCGCCCCACCGTTGAGAAAGCCCGCAAGGCAGGCGCAAGCTTGGCAAAAGCTGCGTTCAAAGGGGATGTGATGATGCTTTGCGGAAATCTGCGTCGCGCCGAGGATGTGGCCTTTGGGTTTGCCGCACGCAGCTATGGGTTTGAGGATCACAAAACGGGCGAAGACAAAGCGGCTGCACGCAGCATTCAGGCGATGGTGTCAGAACCTGACGCGGCGACAGAAGCCTACGCCCCGCTGGCAGCGGTTGCCGAGGGTATGTTCTTCACACGCGATCTGACCAATGAGCCCGCAAATATTCTGACAACGACAGAGTTTGCCAACCGCTTGAAAGACCTCGAAAAACTGGGTGTTGAGGTGGAGGTGCTGGAAGAAAATCAGCTCACTGATCTGGGAATGGGGTCTCTTCTCTGTGTCGGACAAGGATCAGACAGCCCGTCGAAAGTGGTTGTCATGCAATGGAACGGTGGCGGCGATGCGCAGCCTTTTGCGCTTGTTGGTAAGGGGGTTGTCTTCGACACCGGTGGTATTTCGCTGAAACCCGCCGCTGGGATGGAAGATATGACCATGGATATGGGGGGCGCGGGCGTTGTCTCTGGCGCGATGAAAACCTTGGCCCTTCGAAAAGCAAAAGCAAATGTCGTTGGCCTCGTTGGCTTGGTGGAAAATATGCCATCAGGCAATGCTGTGCGGCCCGGGGATGTCGTGACCTCGATGAAAGGCGACACGATCGAGGTGATCAATACTGATGCGGAAGGTCGTTTGGTATTGGCCGATGTCCTTTGGTACGCACAGGAACGCTTCAAGCCTGTTGGATGCATCAATCTGGCCACGCTGACAGGCGCGATTATCATTGGATTGGGCCATGAAAATGCTGGTGTGTTTTCCAACAATGACACGTTGGCAAATGCCTTTCTCAAAGCCGCGGACCAAGAAGAAGAAGGGGCCTGGCGGATGCCGATGGGCCCGGCCTATGACAAGCAGCTGAAATCCCGGATCGCGGATATGAAAAACGTCGGTGGCAGACCCGCGGGTTCAATAACAGCGGCACAGTTCCTTAAACGGTTCGTGAAAGATGAAACGCCTTGGATCCACCTTGATATTGCCGGGGTGGCATCGGTGAAATCAGAAACAGCTTTCGCGCCGAAAGGGGCGACGGGGTGGGGTGTGCGTGCGCTCAACCGTCTGATCGCTGATAATTTTGAACAGGAATAGGGCATCCCGATGGGGGACGTTTATTTCTATCACCTGACCCAGACGCCGCTAGAAACCACACTGCCCGCGCTGCTTGCTAAGGCGCGCCAGGCAGGGTGGCGCATTGCGGTGCGGGGCCGCGATACTGCGCGGCTTGATTGGCTTGATACGCGGCTCTGGACTGCGGACGGGTTCTTGCCGCATGGCCGCCAGGGCGGTGCGTTTGATGCAGACCAACCGATCCTGTTGACTGATACGTCAGAGAACCACAATTCCGCCAATTGCCTGATCAGCATCGACGGGGCCGAAATTTCGGCTGCCGAAATAGCGCCCTTGGAACGCGCGATGATCTTGTTTGATGGCAATGACGATGCCGCACTAAACCATGCACGAGAGCAGTGGAAAACGCTTTGTGATGCCGGATGCAGCGCGAAATACTGGTCGCAGGATTCCGGCAGATGGGAAAAGAAGGCTGAAAGCAGCTAGGGTCATTTTAACGAAAATATCGCGCGGGTGAGGGTCATTTGCCCCGGTGAGAGGGCTGCGCCCCGTTTTGCTACCGCTCCAGAATTAGTTTGGAGCCTGTGATCTGAACACTGTCAAAGCGTTGCAAGTAATCCATCCCCAACAGGGATGTCTCCAGCTCACCTTCATTGACCCATGCGCGCAAGTCGCCTTCGGCAACGTCGCCGACTCGGACGTTTTCAAGCGTTGTGCGTGCCGTGCGCACTTCCCCGTTCGCGGTTGAGGCGCGGCCGGTGAAGTTCAAATTGTCTGGATTGATCCCAATGGCCAGAGCGTCCTGTTCGGACAAAACGATGCTGGTGGCCCCGGTGTCGACAACAAATTCCACATCGACCCCGTCAATGTTCAACGTCAGGTAGTAGTGCCCATCATCACGGCGCGGGGCCTCGATCCGGCCCCCATCTTCGAACACGGCCTGACGGGGGACAATGTCGCCGCTGATATCATTCCAAAGCCCGTAGCTGACAATTACGCCCACAAAAATCAAACCCCAAAGCGAGGCCTGGCGCGCCATTTCGCCCATCCGTTCCCGGTTGGACAAGAAAAAATAGCCGCCAATCACGGCCCCCAACAGCACCAGATAGATCAGCCGTCCGAATTCATCACCTGACATGTATGTCCTCCTGCGGCTTTATATAGGAACGCGCTTAGGAAATACCCAGTGCGCCGATGTCGCGCAGGCCGTCGATGATGAATTGAACCGACAACGCGGCCAGCAACATTCCCAACAGCCGGGTGACAACCTTTACGCCGGTATTGCCCAGAAGTTTTTCCATTGGGCCGGCCAAAAGAAACAGCGCGAAAACGCAACCGATCACGCAGATCATCACCGCATGGATGCCCAGCACAAACGTCCAGTCGGCCCCTTGGGTGTTGGTCAACAGGATCATTGTCGCCATGGAGCCGGGACCCGCGATCAATGGCATCGCAATAGGGAAGACCGACGGGTCGTCTTCGTTTTCTTCCGCCTTGTCTTCGCGCCTTTGCGTGCGCCGCTCAAACAACATGTCGAGCGCTGTGAGGAACAAAAGCAATCCGCCTGAAATGCGGAAGGCCGCTAAGGAAATCCCAATGAAATCAAGGATTATCTCCCCGGCAAGTCCAAAGACCGTCAGAATGCCGATTGCAATCAGGCACGACCGGACCGCGATTTTTAAACGCGCGCGCCGATCCATGCCTTGGGTCAGGGCCACAAAAAGCGGAGCCATTCCGATCGGATCAATGACCACAAACAGCGTTACGAACGCCGTGATTGCAAATGCCAGTTCCATCCTCTTATGCCTCCGCCTTGTCCAGCTTGCTTTGGGCTTTCACCCACATTGCCTCAGCGCGATCCAGCGCCTCCATCACTTCGGAATACTTCTTTTGCCAAACCGCGCGCTTCTGCGCCATATCATCTTCATAGACCTTTGGATCGCCCAATCGCTTGGCCAGTTCGGCCTGCATCTCGGACAGTTTTTCGACGCGGGCTTCGCATTTACGGACATCCGCGCGCAATTCCAGAATGTCATCGCGGGATGCCCGTTTTGGCTTTGGCTTGTCTGCTTTCGGCTTTTCATCCTTGGTCAGAAGCATCTTGCGATACGTCGCCAAGTCTTCTTCATACGGCTTCACATGGCCATCTTTCACCAACCAAAGCCGGTCGGCCACAAGTGATAGCAAGTGCATGTCATGGCTGACCAGAATGACCGCCCCGGTATAGGCAGTCAGGGCCTCAACCAAAGCTTCCCGGCTTTCGATATCCAGGTGGTTTGTCGGCTCATCAAGGATCAGCAGATGCGGCGCGGGCAGGGTGGCCAGCAACAGCGACAACCGCGCTTTTTGGCCGCCGGACAGCTTTCCGACCAGTGTTTCTGCTTGGTCGGCTCCCAAACCAAAACCTGCAAGACGGGCGCGCAGTTTTGCCTGACCCTCATTCGGGCGCTCTTTCAGCAAATGCTCCAACGGGGTTTGATCAACATGCAGCTCTTCCACCTGATGCTGCGCAAAGAAACCAATCCTCAGCTTGTTCGATGTGGTCATTCTGCCGGAAATCACCTCAAGACGGTCCGATAACATCTTGGACAGGGTCGATTTTCCCTCGCCGTTGCGTCCCAAGAGCGCGATCCGGTCATCCTGATCAATGCGCAGGTTCAGCTTTGACAGGATCACCGTCCCGTCATAGCCCGTTGCCGCGTTCTCAGTATTGATAATCGGCGGCGACAATTCTTCAGGTTCAGGGAAGGTGAAAACTGTACGTGCTTCATCCTCGGGCGCTGTGATCTTCTCCATCTTCTCCAGCATTTTGACACGCGATTGCGCCTGCTTGGCTTTGGAGGCTTTGGCTTTGAAGCGATCCACGAAACTTTGCAGATGCGCGCGCTTGAGATCTTGTTTTTTCGCCTGTGCCGCTTGCACCGCGCGTTGTGCGGCACGTTGGCGGGCAAACTGATCATAGTTGCCGGAATAGAATGTCAGACCTTTGTTTTCCAGATGCAGGATGCCGTTCACGGCCCGGTTCAGAAGTTCCCGGTCGTGGGAAATGATGATGACCGTGTGCGGGTACCGTCCCAGGTAATTTTCCAGCCAAAGCGCACCTTCGAGATCCAGATAGTTCGTCGGCTCGTCCAACAGCAGCAGATCGGGCTGCGAAAACAGAACCGCCGCCAGCGCCACGCGCATTCGCCACCCGCCGGAGAAATCGGAACACGGTTGCAATTGTTCGTCGCTGGTAAACCCCAAGCCGGCCAGGATTGATGACGCACGCGCCTCTGCCGACCAGGCGTCAATATCTGCCAGACGGGTCTGCACTTCGGCGATCCGACCAGGGTCCGTGGCGGTTTCAGCTTCGGCCAAAAGTGCGGCGCGTTCGGTGTCTGCGGCCAGCACGGTATCCAACAATGAGGTGGATGAACTTGGGACTTCCTGCGCGACACCGCCGATACGGGTGCGGCTGGGCACGGAGATTACCCCTGATTCCAAGGCAAGTTCTCCGCGGATCAGGCGAAATAGCGTTGTCTTGCCAGTTCCGTTCCTGCCGATCAGACCAACCTTGTGGCCTTGGGGAATGACCGCAGATGCCCCTTCAAGAAGGGTGCGGCCGGAGATTGCGTAGCGAAGGTCAATGAGTTTGAGCATGCGCGCGGTGTGGCGCAAGCGGGCAGGGCTGTCAATTGCTGCCTTTTCAACAGCGAGGCCCCATGTTACGGAGCGCCAAATTCAACCTCCCGAGGATATCTGACATGGCACTGCAACGCACTTTTTCGATCATCAAACCTGACGCAACCAAACGCAACCTGACTGGCCAAATCGCCGCGAAGTTCGAAGCTGCTGGCCTGCGCATCGTCGCGTCCAAGCGCATCCAACTGACATTGGCCCAAGCGCAGGCATTTTACGGCGTGCATTCCGAACGTCCGTTTTTTGGTGAATTGTGTGAATTCATGATTTCCGAGCCGATCGTGGTTCAGGTTCTTGAAGGTGAAGACGCAATCGCGAAAAACCGCGAAGTCATGGGCGCGACAAACCCGGCGGAAGCCGCTGAGGGCACAATCCGGAAAGAATTCGCGCTGTCGATCGGCGAAAACTCCGTACACGGGTCTGATGCGCCAGAAACCGCTGCAGAAGAAATCGCGTTCTTCTTCTCTGGTCTTGAGCTGGTCGGCTAAGCCTCGACGAATTCAAATTAGAAGGGCCGTGCCTGATTGGGTGCGGCCTTTTTTGTGCCTTCAGCGTTTGATGACACCAATGGCGTTGAGTTCCGCTTCCAGTTTGGACAGGCCAGTGTCGAAACGCTCTTCCTTTAGCTTGTCGAACCGAACCCGCAGGGCTTTCTTCTCTTCGCCTTTGCAATCGTTCCAGGGCCGTCCCTGCAACGCCATGACCAAAACATAATAGCCAACGAAATGCGGGCGGGTTCCGGCATTTAGCAATGCACCGTAGGCGGCGTCAGCGCCCATATCGCGCAACTGCTCTGCTGTGGTGACACCGATCTTTTCCAGCTCTCGCTCATAGGCGGGGCCAAGATTTCGAATGGAACTGATCGGCTCTGACATGCGGGGAGCGTATCGCAGCCGTCACTTATTTCCTAGATGCGCGTGTCAGTTGCGATCTAGATACTTGCCCAATCCGTGAACTTCACCGGCGCCTCAGGCGCAGGCTTTGTTTCCTTGGAAGGCGGTGTGGGGGTAGGAGCTTGGTCAGGCATAACAAACCTCAAAACATTTAACGAACATGCAGGTCCGAGATACATTTTCGAACCCGTAATCTTAGGATGCAGGTCGATTGGGGCGAAAATGTGGCAAGCGTGTGACGCTAATTCTGTAAGTGTGGGGCAAGAAACAGCCGATTTTCGGAAAGACTTTGAGGTTGTCCAAGTTTCTGGGTTTTCCCGCCTAGACGAAAAATATCGCGTAATTTCAGTATAGTATCGCCCCACGATCTTCGAATCAAAGTGCTGAATTCGAGAGGTTTGAGAGGTAGGTTCTGCAGGGAGTGTTTCTGGAAAGATTGAAATCAAAGGCCCGGATCCGCCTTTGTTTCGCCATAATTCAATATCGCCCGATTGGCCGCCTTAGGCTGGATAGCGGTAAATTGGGGCTGATTTTGTGCTGTGTAAGTGGTTGGAAGATGCAAGTTAACGCATTGAAATAATGATAGAAAAGATATCTTGAAGTAGATGCCGTCCGTGTAAATAGCTCGGGCTGCAGGCCGTAAATTTCTTTTGGAAACAGTGTGTTTCACCCTCGGGAATGTGGCATTTTCTTGCGCTCTTTGTGTCCGGCACCTATTCGTTAACGCCGGGGGCAGAAGAGAGTGTGTAATGAGTTTCAATGTTATTCGATGCCCCGGCATCGGTGGGGGCCTGTCCGCATGTTGCGGTAATCCCTCACATTTTTCGGACATGTCTGTCCGGCCAGTCCATGCAAATTCTATTCGGAGGGCGTCGTGATGATGACGCTTCAAGAACGGATTGCTAAAATTGATCGTGACAAGGCCGAACGGCAGAACAATGCAGTGGTTCTATTGCCGCAAAGCGGGGATGCCTATACCCAGAATTCAGACCGTCGCGCAGCCACGCTTTCGGCGACTGATCAACAAGATGACCGCGTCGCCGCCTTACCAATTGGGCTGAAGAAAGTGAAAAACCGACGCCTGAACGCGCTTCAAAATGCAGCTTTGAAGCGTTCGAACGGGTCTGCGACCGCAAGGCCTAAAGACGCGATCCACGTCTGATCTCTATCGAATCTCGCTAGGTGGGGCAGCCACCGTTCAGTGTGGGGCTGGACGGTGGCGATCGCGTTTCTATCGCTCAGTGTCCGGTTCCGAAAACCGACGTTTTGCGAACTCGCAAGCATATCCAAAAATGCAAAAGGCCCGGCTTTTCCAAGCAAGGCCTTCAGAAAATTGGCTCCGGCGGTAGGGATCGAACCTACGACCAATTGATTAACAGTCAACTGCTCTACCGCTGAGCTACGCCGGAACGGTTCGTCGCGTATATCAAGACGTATTTCGAGCGTAAAGGGGGTTTGTCAGGAAAAATTTCAAACCAATTGAAACGCGGCGTGTTGCGAAAATTCTCCTTGGGGAGAGGCGATTTTGCGCTGCGTCAAATCGATCAAATGCGCCATAACGTTTCGCTGGGCAGCGGGCCAAAGTGCAGGATCAACATCTGCGTAGATTTCGCGGGTCATCGCGTCTGGCGTAGCGGGTCCGGCTGCAAGTTGGGCCAGAATTTCGGCCTCTCGCGATTTCCGGTGCGCAGCCAATTCAGCGACTCGCGCTTTGGGGTCTAAAATTGGAGCACCGTGACCGGGATAGTAGGTGTCGCAGCCTTCCAGGCTGGCCAAATACTCCAACGAAGCCATGAAATCCGAGATATCACCGTCGGGTGGAGACACCATCGACGTGGCCCATCCCATCACCACATCCCCGCTAAAGAGCGCACGACCTTCGCGCCACTCGTAGCTGAGATGATTGCCCATATGGCCAGGGGTGTGATGGGCAATCAAACTCCAGTCACTGCCGGAAATCTCGCCGCCATGTGGGATAAAGACATCTGGCATAAAGGTTTCATCAACACCTTCGCCGCCGCCGATATCACTGCGCGAAAGGGGCGATTTTGAAACGCCTGCGCGACTGTCCCCAAACGCATGCACTTTCGCCCCGGAGATTTGCGCCAGAACCATCGCAAGCGGAGAGTGGTCGACATGACTGTGGGTGACGATAACGTGGCTGATCCGCTGCGCCGCTGTCAGGCTGTCAAAGATCGCCTGCAGATGCGCGTCATCTGGCGGACCAGGGTCAATCACGGCGATATCGCGGGTGCCAAGAAGGTAGGTGTTTGTACCACGGAAGGTCATCGGGGAAGGGTTCGGCGCAAGCAATCTTCGCAAGCCTGGTGCCAGATCCTCCGGCTTGCCGGGTTTCGGATTGAAATCCTTCACTGACACCATCCCTCTTTCCCTTTTTCATGCCTCGGCATACCATCGGGAAAATGTCATGGTTTTCGATCAAACGCTACCTACCACGTTCGCTTTACGGGCGTGCGGCGCTGATTTTGTTGGTCCCGATCGTGACTGTGCAACTGGTCGTGTCTTTTGGCTTTATCCAGCGTCTCTATGAAGACGTCACGCAACAGATGACCGACAACCTTGCGATTGAGATAAACTTTCTGATTCAAGCGGTTGAACAATCAAGTGACCCTGCGGCTGAGCTGGCGAAAACCGCGGAGGCGCTTCAGATCAATGCCAAGCTTGACGGGCAAGAGGTGCGCAATCGGCGAATGTTTTACGACTTGTCAGGGCGCATCATCACGCGAACGCTTAAGGCGCGGTTTCCGTCTCTGATTGGCGTTGATTTGCGCGACAATGACAAGCTGGTGCTTTTGGCCATGCAAACGGAAGCTGGCATCCTTGAAATGTCCTTCCCACGCAGGCGCGTTTCGGCCTCCAACCCGCATCAACTGCTTGTGCTCATGGTCCTGACAGGGATTTTGATGACGCTGATTGCCTATCTGTTTTTGCGCAATCAGCTTCGTCCTATTCGCAGACTTGCCCGCGCGGCTGAAGCATTCGGCAAGGGTAGGGTGGAGCCCTACTATCCGGGCGGCGCTGTCGAGGTCCGGTCAGCTGGGAATGCTTTTCTAAATATGCGCGCCCGGATCGAACGTCATATTGAGCAACGTACATTAATGCTGTCGGGCGTCAGCCATGACCTGCGCACACCTTTGACCCGGCTGAAGCTGGGCCTGTCATTGCAAGAGGATACCAAAGACATTGAGGCGTTGCGCGGCGACGTTCTGGAGATGGAGCAGTTGATCACCGCATTTCTGGATTTCGCCAAGGAAGAGTCCGGGGAAGAGTTGGCGCGCACAGACATTATGCGTTTTGTCGTCGATGTCGTTCAGGATGCGCAACGCTCTGGCACGAAGGTTCAAACGACCATGATGCCTAAATCCAAAGTGCTCGTGAAAATCAGGCCCATGTCCGTTCGACGCGCGTTGGAAAACCTGATCGGGAACGCAGTTCGCTATGGAACACGGGCCGAAGTGTCATTGCATGTCCTGGAAACGGCGATCCGGATTACAGTTGAAGATGACGGACCGGGTATCCGCCCAGAACTTCGGGAAGAAGCGCTGAAGCCCTTTGCAAGGCTGGATGCGGCCCGGAACCAAAACGAAGGTAGCGGTGTCGGGCTTGGCCTTGCCATTGCCGCCGATATCGTGCGTAGCCACGGCGGGACATTGCGTCTTGGCGAAAGTGAAACGCTGGGGGGATTGTCGGCAGATATCGTGCTGCCGCGTTAAGGGATGTGGTAGGCCCGGCAGGACTTGAACCCGCAACCAAAGCGTTATGAGCGCTCTGCTCTAACCAGTTGAGCTACAGGCCCCCAATGGTCACAGATCATGGACTATCAGATGCCCCGCGCGGGTCAAGACAGTGTGGGTGTTGATCGGTGATTTGCATGTGGATCACGGCGCGCATTGCAACTGCATTCGGCTTGGGCTATCGCAACGGGCAACTGCGTAAGGAGCTGCCATGACCTCTGAGACGAAAAACGGTTTGACCTATGCCGATGCAGGTGTGGACATTGACGCGGGCAATGCGCTGATCGACCGGATCAAACCTGCCGCAGCGCGGACCAAACGCAGTGGTGTGATGGACGGCCTTGGCGGGTTTGGGGCGCTTTTTGATCTGAAAGCAGCGGGATATTCAGACCCGATCCTGGTTGGTGCAACAGATGGTGTCGGGACCAAACTTCGGATCGCCATTGATACAGGAAATTACGACACGATCGGGATCGACCTGGTAGCAATGTGCGTCAATGATCTGGTCTGCCAAGGGGCGGAGCCCTTGTTTTTCTTAGATTATTTCGCAACCGGGAAGTTGGAACTGAACGCGGCCACGACGATCATTGAAGGCATCGCGGAAGGCTGCGCCCAATCTGGCTGTGCGCTGATCGGGGGCGAAACTGCCGAGATGCCGGGAATGTATTCGGAAGGGGATTTTGACCTGGCAGGGTTTGCGGTTGGCGCGATGGAACGGGGTGCGTCCTTGCCAGATGGCGTGCAAGAAGGTGACGTTTTGCTGGGGCTTGCGTCCAGCGGTGTGCATTCCAATGGCTACTCACTGGTGCGCAAAGTCGTGGAGATGTCGGGCCTTGAATGGTCCGCAAACGCGCCGTTTTCCGACGGAACACTGGGGCAGGCATTGCTGGCCCCCACACGGCTTTATGTGAAATCTGCGCTGGCCGCGATCAGGTCCGGTGGCGTACATGCTTTGGCGCATATCACAGGTGGTGGCTTGACCGAAAACCTGCCACGCGTTTTGCCGGAAAACCTCGGCGTGCAAATCGATTTGAACGCTTGGCAGGTTCCGCCTGTCTTCCGCTGGTTGTCTGAAACGGCAGGCATCCCCGAAGGCGAAATGCTGAAAACCTTCAACTCGGGCATCGGCATGGTCGTCGTCGTTGCCGCGGATCAAGTCGCAAGTGTCACACAAGCGCTTGAAAGTGAGGGCGAAACAGTTTTGCGCGTTGGTGAGGTCACGGCAAAATCCGGCGTTCACTATACAGGTGCGCTTCTGTGAAACGGGTGGCCATTCTGGCCTCTGGTGGTGGGTCCAACATGGTCAAGCTGGTCGAAAGCATGACCGGGGATCATCCCGCGCGTCCCGTATTGGTCATGTCGAACGATGCCTCCGCACTGGCCTTGTCGCGGGCACGGGACATGGGCGTTGAGACTGCATCTGTTGATCATCGTCCATTCAAAGGGGACCGTCCGGCATTTGAGGCTGAGCTGGTTAAGCCGATATTGCAGGCAGACGCGGATATCATTTGCCTTGCGGGGTTCATGCGGGTGCTGACCTCTGGGTTTGTTGACCAATTTGCGGGCCGAATGCTGAATATTCACCCCTCGCTCTTGCCGAAATACAAAGGTCTCAACACACATGCGCGGGCGCTTGAAGCGGGCGACAGCCAAGCGGGCTGCACCGTGCATCTGGTTACAGCTGCGCTGGATGATGGGCCAATTCTGGGTCAAGCCCATGTCGATATAGAGCCGGAGGATACACCCGACACGCTGGCAGCACGTGTTTTGGCGATGGAACATCAGCTTTATCCGACAGTTTTACGCAAATTTGCCTCCGGAGATAATTCGCCCGTAATTCTGCCTTAATCCGGCGCTACTTCCCTTTTTCACGGGAACGCCGTAAGACTTCTGGCGCGGGGAAAAACAAGACCAATAACAACCGGACGCCAATGAAAACGATAACAACCACTGAAGAACTTGAAGCTTATTGCACCTATGCTGCTGGCTTCGAATACGTCACCGTCGACACAGAATTTCTGCGTGAACGCACTTATTATGCCAAGCTTTGTCTGATTCAATTGGCTGTTGCCGATGAGGCCGAGGATGCTGCCGTTTTGGTGGATCCGATCGCGGGCGAAAACATGTCGCTGGAGCCGCTTTATGAGTTGTTTCGCAACCCGCAGGTCGTCAAGGTCTTTCACGCGGCCAGACAGGATCTGGAGATCTTCTATATCGAAGGTGGGGTTATTCCTGCGCCCCTGTTTGACACCCAAGTTGCTGCGATGGTTTGCGATTTTGGCGAGCAGGTGGGCTACGAGACTTTGGTACGCAAGATCGCACGCACCAGCGTCGACAAAACGTCCCGCTTTACTGACTGGTCGCGCCGTCCTTTGACGGACGCACAGAAAAATTACGCGCTGGCCGATGTAACCCATCTGCGGGTGATTTACGAAAACCTTTCTGCGCGTCTTGCCAGCACAAAGCGAAAGCCTTGGGTTGAAGAAGAAATGGATATTCTTCGCACGCCCGAGACGTATGTCGTGGAGCCGGAAAATGCCTGGCGTCGGGTGAAAGTTCGCTCCACAGCGCCGCGGTTTCTGGCGATTGTGCGTGAGCTTGCGAAGTTCCGCGAAACCTACGCGCAAACAAAGAACGTTCCGCGCAGTCGCGTCTATAAAGACGATGCGTTGCTTGAGCTAGCATCGACAAAACCCAAATCAGAACAAGATCTTGGAAAATCGCGCCTTTTGTTGCGTGAAGCCCGGCGCGGCGATATTGCGGAAGGCATTCTGGCCGCAGTCAAAGCCGGACAGGCCTGCCCGCAAGAAGACCTTCCCGTGGCCCCGGTTGTGCGCGACAAAAGCCAGATCAATGCCGCCGTTGCCGACTTGCTGCGGGTGCTTTTGAAAGCCAAGGCTGAAGAAGCTGGTGTCGCACAGAAACTGATCGCGACGGCCTCAGATCTCGACAATATCGCGATGGGTGATTTGGATGGTTTGGCGCTGCGCGGCTGGCGCGGCAAAGTGTTTGGCGAAGATGCGTTGCGACTGTGTCGCGGTGAGGTCGCGCTCAGCTCGGAAGATGGCGCGGTCAAGATAATCGATTTGGTGTAAATACTACCGGCGCACGCTGCGCCGGTTTTGCCGTCCAACCACAGTGATGCTGCGCACAGACCGCAACCGGGTGTTGGACAATTCCGTGCCTGCAATCACTTCCCGCGACCTTTGCGTGCCGGATCGGCGCTGCTCCAGCGGGGGAACAATTCGAAATTCGTAGAAGATTTGTGACGGGTCGTCGCTTGGCACTTCAACCAGATCTGCCGCCCAGAAGCCTTGGGTGTCTGGCAATCCAACCGCGCGAATGATCGCCCCTTCGGGCGTTGGATCAACGCTTAGCGATGCAATTTGACCCACCAGCGGACGGCGATCTTGGATCGGAACAGAATCGACCGTTTCCACAGCTTCGACCCGATCCCGGCCAAACCAGTTGAACGGGTTCAGTCGGCTTTCACGCACCGTGCTACACGCTGTCAGAAACACCATGGCCAAAAGGGCCGCCCGGGTTACATGTCGCATCAACCAATCCTCACCTGTCTTGCCAGATCAGACCTACGCCATATCCATTGGCTTGAAAAGTCTGCACCGCACTGGACCCGGCCTGCCGCGCGGTCTATCTGACATATTGCAGGAATTCAGGAAGGACCCGACGCGTGGCGCAAGAAAGTTTTGAAGACATTGTGGAGACGTTTGAGTTCCTCGACGATTGGGAAGATCGCTATCGTCATGTCATCGAATTGGGCAAGGCGATGGACCCGCTTGAGGATGCGTTGAAAGTGCCGGCCACGAAAGTCGACGGCTGTGCATCGCAGGTCTGGCTGCATCCAACGATTGAGGGGCAGGGGCCAAGCGCCGTGCTGAGCTTTGAGGGTGAAAGTGATGCGATGATCGTGCGCGGTCTGATTGCGATCCTTCGGGCGCTATATTCAGGATTACCTGTGTCCGAGATCACTGCGATTAATGCGCGGGCCGAATTGGAACGCCTAGGCCTGAACGATCATTTGTCGGCGCAACGTTCAAACGGGCTGCGCGCAATGGTTGAACGAATTCAAAGCGTTGCAGCAACCGCGGCGGACTAAAGCGCCTTTAGCGTCGTTTCCAGATCCCCGTAGCCGGTAAAGCGGCGTTCGAACCGAAGCCCAAGAAAATCAGCGCAGTCCTGCGCCTTCTTATCCAATTCGGGATCATTGGTTTGCGCTTGGTAGACCAGCTTTTCATAGTTGCCGAAATACATGTCCCGCAGGTCCGGGTGCCGGTCCAGCCCCAATGGTTTGGTGACAAACGCGTCGAACTGGCGAACCAGAAAGTCGGTCAGGTAGAAGGCTGTAATCTCGTCATTATCGGCGAAAGCCTCGTTGCCTTCGAAAAAGCTATAGCAATGGGGTCCCGCGACCATTTTCACACCCAGCCGGTCGCACGCCGCCTGAAGATGGCCGCCAGTGCCGCAATCGGCATAGACCACGAAAATCTCGGCGTAGTCGTCGCGGTGCTGGGCAACGGCTTGTTCCACCCGCTCGGTGATCAGTTTTGGAGTATTGTGCAAGATTGCAGGCAGGCAAGTGATGTCCAGGTGGTCTAGCTTGTTGGCCTCTTTGATCGCCAGAATTTCACGAGCTAGCGCCCCGCACGCGATCATCAGCACCCGGCCTGTGCCTTGGGCCGCAATGCCCGTGTCGGTCAATGTGTGATCGTCGAGCTTCATTGCCAGACCTTACTCAAATATCTGCTTCAGGCTCAAATTCGCCCTGAAAGCAAAAAGGGCAGCGCAACGCTGCCCCATGCACTTGCAGCTTCAAAAGCGGTGTTAGCCAGCTGCCATTTGGTTGTGTTTGCGCGCGATGAATTCCTTTGCGGTTTCCACAGCGACGGCCGCGTCGCGGCAATAGGCGTCTGCCCCGATGGCTTTGCCAAACTCTTCGTTCAAAGGCGCGCCGCCCACCAAAACGGTGTAGTCGTCGCGAATGCCTTTTTCGACCATCGTGTCGATCACGACCTTCATATAAGGCATCGTCGTGGTCAGAAGTGCGGACATACCAAGGATATCCGGCTCTTCTTTCTCAAGCGCTTCAAGGTAGCTTTCGACAGCATTGTTGATGCCTAGATCAACGACCTCGAACCCGGCACCTTCCATCATCATCGACACAAGGTTTTTGCCGATATCATGGATGTCGCCTTTCACAGTTCCGATGACCATTTTTCCGACGCGCGGCGCACCGGTTTCAGCCAGCAGCGGTTTCAGGATGGCCATGCCACCTTTCATCGCATTCGCGGCCAGCAGCACTTCGGGGACAAACAAGATGCCATCGCGGAAATCATTGCCGACAATGGTCATGCCGCCAACAAGCGCTTTGGTCAGGATGTCATAAGGTTCCCATTTGCGGTCGAGAAGAATGTGGACTGATTCCTCAATTTCTTCTTTCAGCCCGTCATACAGGTCGTCAAACATCTGTTGAACGAGTTCTTCGTCGTCCAATTCTGCAAGAATGATGTCGTCTTCTTCAGACATGAGAGGTCTCCTCGTCCATACTCAACCGGGCCAACATCGAGGGCTGGTTAATCATTTGTGGCGACTCAGTGCCAAAGCAGCGCGACAAATTACGACACGCAACGGTTCTGAACCGACTTGCGCAGGGGTATTTGTCAATCGTGACAAGCGTTTGTGCGCGAGGCTGGGCTTTACGCGCGGGCGCGTCTGCGGGTCCTGCGTGCGGGGGGCTCCTGTTCACCAGTTCCGTCGAATTCGGACGAAAATCCACCCAATGCGTTGGTAATCGCCTCAAGGCTGGGGGCTGCGGATTTTGGCTGCGTTTCCAAGGCCGCGCGCATCTTTGCCAGATGTTCCGGCGTGGTCCCGCAGCATCCACCGATGATCTTTGCGCCGCAGTCGCGCGCCATCACCGCGTAGCTGGCCATCAATTCGGGCGTGCCGTCATAATGAATATGGCCATCGTGGTATTTTGGAATACCGGCGTTGCCCTTGGCAATGATCGGACGCGTCGTGTCGCCGAACCCCAGAACCGTACGTAGCAGATCAGACGCACCGACGCCGCAGTTTGCGCCAAAAGCCATCGGCTTATGTGGCAAGCGTTCAACCAGCGCGGACATGCCCGGGGCAGTCAGGCCCATCATTGTGCGCCCGGCGGTGTCAAAACTCATCGTACCGCACCAGGGCATATCGGCGCGCTGCGCGGCTTCCGCGGCGGCCTTGTATTCCTCTGGGGCAGAGATCGTTTCGACCCAAAGCACGTCCGCACCCCCGGCTTTCAAACCTTCGGCTTGTTCGTGAAACATCTCAACCGCATCGGAATGGGACAACGTGCCGACGGGTTCCATGATTTCGCCGGTCGGGCCCATAGATCCGGCCACGACAATGTCACGACCGGAGGCATCAGCAACCTCACGGCCGATTTCGGCGGCAAGGCGGGACAGCTCGAACGCGCGGTCTTGAGCGTTGTGCAGTTTCAACCGGGAGGCATTGCCGCCAAAGGAGTTTGTCAGAAACAAGTCAACTCCGGCATCAACAGGGCCCTGATAAAGTGCTTTGATCTTTTCAGGATAGTTGGCGTTCCATAATTCCGGCGCATCGCCGGAGCTAAGCCCCATGTTGAAAAGTTCGGTCCCGGTCGCACCATCGGCGAGTAACCAGTCGTTGTTTTTCAGAAGGGTTTCGAGGCGGTTCGGGCGGGTTGATTGGGGCATATGCGGTCCTGCTGTGGGAGGTCGCTACCGCGATCTCACGAAATCTTTGCTGAAGCAAATTCATAATCACCATAATCATTATGAATTTGACGGGGTTTTTTGTCTGCGGCCCTATTTACATCCTCAGGGGACGTGGGGGCGTGAACCAACTGCCAGATATCTATCGCGGCAAAGGCCATCGCGTTCCAACTTGGGGCCGCCATATAAACCGGTGACCAGTGCGGGGCGAAGCATTGCTTGAACTGCCGGAGACCTTTGGCTCTGGCCGCCTTTCTGTAGATCAATTTTTGCAAGGGCGCGTCTGTGCCCGAAAAAGGCGCTGTCCCAAGATCAAAACATGGGATCCCCTCGCTTCGTGCCAGCGCGATCGCTTCTGCGACCAGCATGTATATTGTGCCGTCAGGGCAACTATCCTTGGTGCGGATCAAGTCAAGCAGCCAGCGATTTTTGGATTTTGAAATTGTAATAAACGCAATGCTTTGCGCGCCACTCTTTGCACATAGAGCCGTCTGCCTGTGGAAAAGTTCTGGTGTTAACCGACCGACGGAAAACCCCCGTGCGGGTCCATTTCGAATTTGCCATTCGGCGTCGATATGGAGGGCCTCGCTGTAGTTGAGCGAATTGACCTCAACCGCGGTGACCTGCTTTTCCGCTTTGCGAATTTTGCGTCTTAGTTGGCGGCAATCGCGATGGGAAAGGTCGAAACTTTCAGGATCTATTTTCGCATCGACACCGATCCGCGCGACTTTCCAGCCCTTGGATCGCAATTTTTGTGCCGTCCGCCCGTTGCACTTGTAGAAACAGGGTATCCGGTTCTGTGTCCTTGCCGTGGTCGAGAACATATCGATTGTGTCGCTAGAATCCGTCCCGAAAGGGTCGCCAAATGCGACGAGGCTGTGGTTTCCGGTTCCCGCAAGAATGCTGCCATGATGCGCAAAGCGAAAGTGTTTTAGCTGGTTTTGTAGGGTCAAATCCATCTCAGCAGGTGGCGGCAGGACAAGATCGGGCCGTTCGCGCAGGTCTTTTGCTATCTTTGGTGTGCTTTCCAGATTGAAAATCGGAAACCGAAAGGCGGGATTGATCAGGCTGGGTGCCGCAATACCAGCGGGCAAGGCAAAATACACGATCCGGTAGGCCATCAGGGCGGCAACCAACGGGCTGGGATCGTCCGGAGCCAACAGCGCGATCATGCACAACTCAAACGGGCCTGCGCCGCCAGGAAGTCCAGAGACGGTACCGAGGCTAAGTGCGATCAGAAATACTGCGTAGAGAGTCAGGAATGACGTGTAACCTACTGGCAAAAAGCAGTAAATTATTAGGCATGCAAAGAAAGTGTCAAAGGCTGCATAGCTGAGTGCGCGCAGCATGTATCGGGTGTTGGGGATGAAGGGCGCAATGGTTCTTGGCGGGGCAATGGACAAAACTAGTAGCGCTGCACCAAGGGTTAAACCGATACAGGCCACCGGCGTTGCGGCTTGCACGTCAGTTCCGACAAACAGGATCATGGCGCAAGTCAGGATTGTGCTAGCCGCCAGGAAAGTAACGCTGACCAATGCCGTGAGTTTGCTGGCTTTCAGCAAGGTTACGCCTGAGCTGGAAGACAACAACCGCCAGCGTACCAAAGCACCCGAAAACAGCCCGAAACCAAGCAATTGCGCGCAGGCTGTTGCCCGCCACCCGGTTCGAAACGCAACTTTTGAGTCAATCCGGTAGCCCAAATGGCCTGCCGCCATTGGGTCGTATTTTCCGACGAAATAGAAACTGGCGGCAGCGAAAATCACGGCGGCAATCCAGATCTTAGCCTCGTATTGCCGCACCAGATTTGTAATCTCAGACAGGTTGAGCGTCGCCCAGCTGTCTTTGAAGGCAAAAAGAACCGCGATTGAAATCAACGGCAGCCCAAAAGTTCGGAGCGCATTTGCACCGGCTTTCAAAGTATTCTTCATAACCCCGGAACCCCTCAATGAACCGCGTTCACCTTGGGCAGGGCTGAATTAGCATTTTCTTAACAGATAAAATTGGCGACGAATTTAGATCGCGCACACAAAAACGGCGGGCGATTTCATATCAATGGCCCGCCGTAAGTTGTTGTAAGTCTTAGAGTTCGCTCATCAGCTGTGCTTTGGCTTCCGCCATCAGCTCGGCCATTTTTGCGCGAATGGTCTCTTCGTCAGAGTTTCCGCCCAAATCGCCAGAGATTTTGCGAAACACATCGTCATCACCGGCTTCTTCGAAATCGGCTTTGATAACCTCCTTGGCGTAAGCATCAGCTTCGTCACCGGATTTTCCCATCACCCCAGCGGCCCATAGGCCCAGCAATTTGTTGCGCCGCGCCTCCGCCTTGAATTGCATTTCGGCGTCATGGGCGAATTTGTTTTCGAACGCGTTTTCGCGATCATCGAAACTGCTCATCTGGGTCTCCATATTGATGACTTTCGTTCTGTTTAATATGGCGAGGCTTCCACGGCTCTACAAGAGCGGTTCGTCGTGATTTACCCTTTGCAGGGGCCTTAAAACACAAGGTCTAGTTGTCTGACCCGCACATCTCGCCTATAGCCGGGGGCGTGGTGGCAAATGTGAGTCCTTTTTTAGCCTTGTCGCCCGTCAGACCAGCCTGACCTGCGTTTTCAGGGTCATATTAAGGAGCTGCCAATGTCGCGCCGCAAAAAGATTTACGAGGGAAAAGCCAAGACGCTTTACGAGGGGCCAGAACCCGGAACGCTTGTTCAGTATTTCAAAGACGATGCGACAGCTTTCAACGCCGAAAAACGCGATGTGATCGAAGGAAAGGGCGTTTTGAACAACCGCCTGTCCGAGTTCTTCATGACGGGTTTGGGCCAGATCGGCGTTCCAACACATTTCCTGAAACGGATCAATATGCGCGAGCAGCTGATCCGCGCGGTCGAAATTATCCCGCTGGAAGTGATTGTGCGCAACTACGCCGCCGGATCCATGGCCAAACGTTTGGGTATGGAAGAGGGCACCGTTCTACCGCGCCCAATCGTTGAATTTTCCTACAAGGATGACAGCCTGGGCGATCCGCTGGTGCCAGAGGAATACATTATCGCGCTTGGTTGGGCGTCCCAGCAAGACCTTGACGATATGGTGGCACTGGCGCTGCGCGTGAATGACTTCATGGCAGGTGTTATGTACGGTGTCGGTATCAAACTGGTTGATTTCAAGATCGAGATTGGCCGGCTTTACGAGGGCGATTTCCAACGCCTTGTTGTAGCTGATGAGATTAGCCCGGACAGCTGTCGCCTGTGGGACCTTGAGACCGGTCAAAAGCTGGACAAGGACGTGTTCCGCCGAGATCTGGGCAATCTGGCTGATGCCTACACAGAAGTGGCGCGTCGTCTGGGTGTTCTGCCGCAAAACGCCCCGCAACCCAGCAAACCAACATTGATCAACTAAGGCCCTTCGCAAGAGGCCACTACGAGCTACAGGAGCAATGAGACCATGAAAGCACGCGTTCACATCATGCTGAAAAAAGGTGTTTTGGACCCGCAGGGTGAAGCTGTGCGCCACGCACTTGGCACGCTAGGCTTTTCCGGCGTTGAAGGTGTCCGTCAGGGCAAGGTGATCGAGCTGGACCTTGCTGATGGCACCACCGAGGACACCGTGAAAGAGATGTGTGAAAAGCTCCTCGCGAACACGGTGATCGAAAGCTACCAGGTGGAGATGGCCTGATGCGCGCCGCTGTTATCGTATTTCCGGGCTCCAATTGCGACCGCGACCTTGTGGAAGGGTTTCGCGGCGCTGGCGCAGATGTGACACGTGTTTGGCACAAGGAAACCAGCTTGCCTGACGGTTTGGACGTGATCGGTATTCCCGGTGGGTTTTCGTTTGGCGACTACCTGCGATGTGGGGCGATTGCCGCGCAGTCGCCGATTTGCCGGGCAGTGGTTGAGTTCGCAAACAAAGGCGGGCATGTGATCGGAATTTGTAACGGATTTCAGGTTTTGTGCGAAACCGGACTGTTGCCGGGTGTGCTGATGCGCAATGCCGGTTTGAAGTTTGTTTGCCGGGCGCAAAAGCTGGTTGTCGAAAGCGCAGATAGCCCGTTTACGAACGGCTATTCCAAGGGCCAGGAGATCGTGATTCCGATTGCGCATCACGATGGGAATTATTCCGCCGATGACGCGTTGGTGGCCGAATTGCGGGCCAGTGATCGCGTGGCATTCAGCTATCGCGACAATCCCAACGGGTCTGCCGGGGATATCGCCGGGATTTTCTCAGAAAACCGGCGGGTTTTGGGAATGATGCCGCATCCGGAACGGGCCAGTGAAACGGCCCATGGCAACACGGATGGGGCCCTTGTTTTCAGCAGTCTGATGGATGCGATGGCCACGGCATAAAACCGCCGACGCCTGTCTTGAGCATAGACGGGCTTAGGCCTAATCTGTCGGCCATGAGCAAAGACAAACCTACGACACCACCAGTGCAGGAACGGCCGCAATTGCGGGCGCGTTTGATGGTGCGCTTGATCGTGATCACACTGATCGCGATTGCAGTGAGTGTCGTGTGGATTTCCAATCTTTTGCTGACGGAGCGTTTCACCGAAAACACGCGCAACCGGGCAGAGCTGCGTGTCGCGCTTTATTCGAATGCGATCACCAGCGAATTGAAGCGAATGCAGGTTTTGCCGCTGCTTTTGTCCCGCGACCCGGTGCTGATTTCGGCGCTGAATTCAGATGATTTTACGGCAACGTCACAACGTTTGATCTCGTTCCGCGAAGAAATCGGCGCGGCGTCGATCCTGCTTCTGGACGAGGTCGGGCGCGTTGTTGGCGGCTCTGACAGAAATCAGTTGGGCACAAACCTGCGCAGCGCACCGTTCTTTGTCGACGCGTTGCGGGCGAATGACACGGTTTTCAACTCGATCACAGATATCGAAGGGGCGCAGCGCTTTACCTATGCCAGACGGGTTGAGTCTGAGCGTCAGGGCATCGGTGTGATCGTCGTCGAGGTTGATCTGCGCCAATTTGAACAGCGCTGGCGGACCTCATCAGATGCGGTGATGATCACCAACAGCGAAGGTCAGATCGTGATCGCAACTGATCCGCGCTGGCGGGGCAGAACGCCGGAAGAAGCCTTGCAGGCGCGCGCGCCGGCCTCGGCTTTGCGGCGGGCCTTTGAGGCGACAAACGAGTTTTGGGAGTTTGGTGCGCCGGATGCCTATCTGGGTGGCGAGGCGGTGATGCGGGTCGATGGGCGGATTCAGTTCCGCGGCTGGCGCTTGTCGTTGTTTTCCAGCTACGCGTCTGTGCGGGAGCGAGTAAACGGCGTTTTGGCGCTTGAGATTATGGTCTTTGCGATGCTTCTGGCGCTGGCATTCTATGTGCTGTCGCGTCGCGCTATTTCGCAAGCCGGCTTCTTCCAAAGGGAATCGCAGGATTTGCGTGCGCTGAACGAACAACTCAGCCGGGAAATTGCCGAACGTAAGAAGGTCGAAGCGAACTTGCAGGTGGCGGAACAAAGTCTGGCGCAGTCGCAAAAGCTTGCAGCTCTTGGTGAAATGTCGGCAGCTGTTAGCCATGAATTGAACCAGCCGCTTGCGGCAATGAAAACCTATTTGGCCGGGGCGAAACTGCTGTTGCAACGCAAGCGCCCCGATGAAGCGCAATCGTCGTTCCAGCGTATCGACGATTTAATTGAGCGGATGGGCGCAATCACCAAACAGCTGAAATCCTATGCCCGCAAAGGCGGGGACGAGTTCTCAGAGATTGATCTGCGCGAAGTCGTCTCGGGCTCTCTGTCGATGATGGAGCCACAATTGAAACGGGGCGACATTCGCGTCGTGACAAACCTGCCGGAAACTCCGGTTCTGGTTCTGGGTGACCGGATCAGGCTGGAGCAAGTGGTGATCAACCTGTTCCGCAACGCGCTGGACGCGACAAAGGGCGAAAAGAATCCACAGGTTGATATCTTATTGACCGAAGGGGAGACAGCGACGCTGACGATGCGGGACAATGGTGACGGGATTGAAAATCTCGATGAGTTGTTCGAGCCGTTCTACACGACAAAACAACCGGGCGAGGGTGTGGGCCTCGGGCTGGCGATCAGCTCAGGCATTATCAATGATCTCGGCGGGCGTCTGATGGCGCGCAATGGGCAAAATGGTGGGGCAGTTTTCGAAGTACAGCTGCCACTTCTCAAAGATGAAAAACAAAAAGTTGAGGCAGCCGAGTAGGCTGGACGACAGAAAGGGGCCATCTCATGGCAACAGCATTGAAAATTGCAATCGTAGATGACGAACAGGATATGCGGCAATCGATCAGCCAGTGGCTGGCCTTGTCGGGCTATGACACCGAAACCTTTGCCAATGCCGAAGATGCGTTGCGCGGGATCGGCAATGACTATCCTGGGATCGTCGTCAGTGACATTCGCATGCCCGGTATGGACGGGATGCAGTTTCTGAAACGCTTGATGAGCCAGGACAGCTCCCTGCCGGTGATCATGATCACGGGGCATGGCGATGTACCAATGGCCGTAGAAGCGATGCGCGTTGGCGCGTTCGATTTCCTTGAAAAGCCGTTTAACCCGGACAGGATGACGGAACTGGCGAAGAAAGCCACCGTGTCGCGCCGCTTGACCCTGAACAACCGCGCGTTGCGTCGTGAGCTGTCAGATGGCTCTGCCCTGATGAGCAAGCTGATCGGGTCGTCCCCGGTAATGGAGCGGCTGCGCGAAGATATTCTGGATCTGGGGCAGGCCGATGGTCACGTTCTGATCGACGGTGAAACTGGCACTGGCAAAACACTTGTCGCCCATGCGCTGCATGCGGTTGGCCCACGGGCGGGTAAGAAGTTCGTCATGGTCAATTGCGCGGCATTTGATGAAGCCAGCCTTGGCGCGCGCCTGTTTGATCCGGTGGAAGAGGGTGACACCCTGCCAATGGTGGAAGAAGCCCGTGGTGGCACGTTGGTCTTGGAAGATATCGAAGCCTTGTCGAGCACGCTGCAAGCGCGTCTTTTGCAGATGATCAACGATCAGGGCACACCGGCTGAAACCCGGATCATCGCGATCTGTAATACGCATGAAGAAGGCAAAACCTGCGAGGATCTGATCCGGGCTGATCTCTACTACCGATTGGCGGCAATGAAGATCACGATCCCACCGCTCAGAACGCGTGGTGAGGATATTCTGAGTCTGTTCAATCGTTACGCCGAACAGTTCGGCGAGGAATACGGCTCAGAAGCGCCGGAAGTGTCTGCGCAGGAAGCAGCGCAACTGTTGCAAGCCCCATGGCCCGGCAATGTGCGTCAGCTGATCAATGTCGCCGAGCGTGCCGTTTTGCAAAATCGCCGCGGGTCTGGGTCAATCGCCTCGCTCTTGATGGCCGACAATGACGAGATCGGTCCGGTGATGACGACAGAGGGCAAACCGCTGAAAGAATATGTTGAAGCGTTTGAGCGGATGTTGATCGACAATACGATGCGTCGTCATAAAGGGTCGATCGCGTCGGTGATGGATGAATTGTGCCTGCCACGCCGGACATTGAACGAAAAAATGGCCAAATACGGTCTGCATCGCTCAGATTACCTGTGACGCGCTGATCTGACGGACGTGCGCATGCCGCGCGCCGCCTAGTCTGTTCGGGCTGTAGCGGCCCGAACCACTGATGCCCAATAGTGACGTTAGGGCATACATCGTGCATCTGGATCGAAATTTCTGTCAGCGATTTGCTGCGATTTGGTGATTGGCGATTGTAATTGTCTTGTAAAACCCCCATTACTAAAGAACGGATCGGTCCGCGCGAGGCGCGGATTGGACGGTTAGAGTTTCGCTGCAGCCCCGGTCGCAAGATAAAACGACCGCGCGGATCGCAGGATTATAGACCAACTGGTCGCCCGCCCCGACACAGGAGCGGTATTTGAAAACAGACACTGCCTGCAAATGCAGCAGATGTCGGAGAAAAACGCGATGAAACGCGAGTGGGACATGAGCAACATAACAGGCAGGGTTTTACCCGGCACTGTTGCGTGCAATGTCCCCGCTAAATCCATCGCCCTTACCAGACATTCCTTATTTCCTGCGTCTCCCCCGGGAGGCGTGCGTGATGACGGATGCATACGGATATCATGGCTAAGAAAATGCTTATCGATGCCACCCACGCGGAGGAAACCCGCGTCGTGGTGGCAGATGGAAACAAAGTTGAGGAATTTGACTTTGAATCTGAAAACAAACGCCAGCTTGCTGGCAACATCTACCTCGCAAAAGTAACACGTGTAGAGCCGTCCTTGCAGGCGGCCTTCGTGGACTATGGTGGCAATCGCCACGGCTTCCTTGCGTTCTCGGAAATTCATCCCGACTATTATCAGATCCCGGTCGCTGACCGCGAAGCGCTGATTGCCGAAGAATTGGAATATGCGCGCGCGCAGGCCGAAGAGGACGAAAAGCCGAAGAAATCACGCTCCCGGCGGGGTCGTGGCAAATCCAAAGCGGAAGCCACCGTCAGCGACGACGAGGTCGTCAAGGCTGATCCCGAAGTGCAAACCGACGAGGATGGCAAGGCCATTCCCGGTATGGACGTTGTTGATCTGGAGGAAGCAGACATTGCCGATGGCGAAGGCCTGTCGCCGATGGAGACCGTGGCAGAAACGCCTGTCGAGACGCCTGAAGTTGACGAAACGTTAGACGATGACGGCGATGACAATGCGGATGCCGCGTCTGATGGCGAGGATGAGGATGACGAGTCCAAGCCATTGGACGCATCAGAGCGGGATGGCGACATTGAGTCTGTGGCGCAAGAAGATGTCACCGAAGAAATTCGCGCCCCTCGCAAACCGCGTGCGCGGCGCTACAAAATTCAGGAAGTCGTCAAGGTTCGCCAGATCCTTCTGGTGCAGGTCGTCAAGGAAGAGCGCGGCAATAAAGGCGCGGCTCTGACAACATATCTCAGCCTTGCGGGCCGGTACTGCGTCTTGATGCCGAACACGGCGCGTGGCGGTGGAATTTCCCGCAAGATCACCAACGCGGCCGACCGCAAGAAACTCAAGGAAATCGCCAATGAGATCGACGTGCCGCAAGGCGCGGGTCTGATTGTGCGCACGGCAGGGGCCAAACGCACGAAGACCGAGATCAAGCGCGATTACGAATACCTCCAGCGCCATTGGGAACAAATCCGGGCCCTGACGCTGAAATCCATCGCGCCTGCGCCGATTTATGAAGAAGGCAATCTGATCAAACGGTCGATTCGTGATCTCTATAATCGCGAGATTGACGAAGTTCTGGTGGAAGGCGAAGCGGGCTACCGCGTTGCCAAGGACTTCATGAAAATGATCATGCCGTCGCACGCCAAAAACGTGAAGCACTACGCTGATCCGATGCCGCTTTTCGCGCGTCATCAGGTGGAAAGCTACCTGTCTGGGATGTTCAACCCGACGGTGCAGCTGCCCTCTGGTGGCTATATTGTGATCGGGATCACGGAAGCGCTTGTCGCGGTCGATGTGAACTCGGGTCGGGCGACCAAAGAAGGCTCGATTGAACAAACTGCATTGAAGACGAACCTGGAAGCTGCGGAAGAAGTGGCCCGCCAGATGCGTCTGCGCGACCTTGCCGGTCTGATCGTGATCGACTTCATCGACATGGAAGAACGCCGCAACAACAACGCGGTTGAAAAGAAGCTGAAAGACAAACTGAAAACCGATCGTGCGCGCATCCAAGTGGGCCGGATCAGCGGTTTTGGCCTTCTGGAGATGTCGCGTCAGCGATTGCGTCCAGGCATGTTGGAAGCAACAACGCAGCCATGCCCAAGCTGTCATGGCACGGGTTTGATCCGCTCGGACGACAGTCTTGCTTTGACGATCCTGCGCCAGTTGGAAGAAGAAGGAACGCGCAAGCGGTCCCGCGAAGTGCTGCTGAAAGCACCTGTTGCTGTGATCAACTATCTGATGAACGCCAAGCGCGAACATATCGCACAGATTGAGGCCCGCTACGGCCTGTCGATCCGTCTGGAAGCGGACCCACATAAAGTGAGCCCGGATTTCGAGATTGAGAAATTCAAGACAGCGACCCGTGTGGTTGCTGATCCGATGGCGGCAGCCATTTCGATGGATTCTGTCGATATGTCTGATCTGGATGACGTGACTGCCGGTGACGATAATTTGCCAGAGGCACCAGATGCCTCGGACGAAAACACTGATGAGCAACCGCGCAAGCGCAAGCGTCGGCGGCGTCGCGGTGGTCGTGGACGCAACCGCAACGCACAGGGTGGTGATCAGCAGGGTGGCGACCAGCAAGGCGAGGGCCAAAATGCTGAGGGCGAAAACGGCGACTCTAATTCTGACGGAAACACTGATGCCGATGCAGCCGCTGACGCGTCAGCGGCTGAAAAAGGCACAGGTCGTCGCGGCAAGTCTGAGAAATCTGACGATGTGAAGGCGGACGACGCATCTGCGTCCGAGGTCCAAGGTGCGGAAGAGGCGGCAGAAGACGCGCCAAAACCACGCCGTCGTCGCAAAACCAAGGCGCAAGCGGCTGCAGAAGCAGAAAAAGCAGCAACTGAGGCAGACGCAGGCGACGCCGCAGCGCCAGAAGCAGATGCAAGTCAGGAAGATGCACCTGCACCGAAGAAGCGGCGGACACGCAAGAAAGCGGCCCCAGCAGAAGACGCACCGGTCGCGGAAACCACAGCAGAGCCTGCACCGGAAGCGGTTGCAGACACGGCACCTGACGCAACATCCGAGCCGAAACCGAAAAAGCGCCGGACACGGGTCAGTAAGCCCGTAGCTGTCGAAAGCGGTGATGTCGCCGTGGCCGAAGCGCCGCAGGACGCGCCGTCGGATGACAAGCCCAAGCGCAAAGGCTGGTGGTCGTTGGGTCGCTAAGCACCCCTTTGAGACCAATCCAACAGATAAAAAACGCCGGGTCTCAGCCCGGCGTTTTCGTTGGCGACTTTTGTCGGTGACGGGTGCGGCTACTTTCCCAATGCCCGCTCGGATGCGGTTTCCACATCCTGCGCGCGCAGCCATCCGGACGACCCGCGCGGAAGAGCACCTAAGGCACGTCTGGCGTGCAGCAAAGCATCTTTGTGTTTGCGCAGAACTGCGTAGCGTTCAGCCGTTGCTGCAGACGCCAGGCCTGGCTGGCCGTTCTTGGCATGGGCCACAGCAACATTGCGCAAAATAGAAGGATCGCCGGGATCGTTTGCGCGCGCCTTGCTTAACGCTGAAAGCGCCGCTTTGTTGGACGCTTTGGTGTTCATGGCCAACAGGGCACGTCCCAGTCCCGACAGGATCAGGGGCTCTCCTGGGGCCAGTTTGTTGGCATTTTGATAGGACGTTACCGCCGCGCCATATTGGCGGCTTTCCAACAAAATTTGGCCTTTCAGTTCGTGGTAATACGGATCGCGGGGGCGTAGGCGCAGCAAGGCGTCGACTTCCTTCAATGCTTTTTTCGTGTTGGGCATCGCCGTGTAGGCTGACGCCCTGCGCAAGATTGCCGCCTCTCCATTGCCCTTGGCCTCAGGGCGGCGCAGCACGTAGCGCGAATTGCGCAGGAAGCCTTCCAGCTTCGCATCCATGCGGGCGTACCAATACGCACTTTCGGCCGAGGTTGGCTTGGTGCTGCCTTTCAATCCGGCGGCAAAGCCTTTCACGGCACGCAATCTGTCACGGGTAAGCGGATGGGATCGCGCGTAAGGGTCTTGCCGCCCGGGGCTTAGCGCTTCTTGCCCGGTAAACAGCTCCAGGATGTCGGTCATTGCGGTTGGATCAATTCCGGCACGCGCCATTGTGCGCAAAGCTGTTTCATCTGCGGAGGCTTCTTCGGCCCGTGTATGCGACAGAAACACCCGCCTTGCAGAACTGCTGGCACCGGCCCCGATTGCGATACCAGCCTGCGCTTCACCCGCCGCTGCGGCAGCAACAGCCAAGGCAAATCCGATGGCTGAGGTGCGCCCAGCGGCTTTCGCATTGGCGCTTCGGCGTGTCAGGTGTCCATTGGTGATATGCGCCAATTCGTGAGCCAGCACGGCTTGCAACGCTTCGGGGCGATTGAGCTTCAGGATCAGGCCGGAATGCACGAAGATATGGCGGCTGTCGGCCACGAACGCGTTGAGCGAGGAGTCCTTGATGACCAGCACCCTGATCCGGTCCGCGCCCATGCCTGCGGCCTCCAGAACCGGGCGCATCAGGTTTTTCAACGACCGTTCGATCTCGGCGTCGCGAATAAGTGTGGCGGCCTGCGCGGGGGCGCTGAGCACCATCAGCAGCACCATCACAAATGCCTGAAGGCGGGTTGTTACGTGTCTCACAGATTGACCTCGCGGCTTTGGGCTGATTGAACCGAACTTGAGTAGCAGAATGCGAGGACAGGGTGCGAAGTGCAAGGCGAGCAGAGGTAGATCCTTTCATTGTGATGGACGTGATGGAGGCCGCCCGCGCTCAAGAGGCGGAAGGCCGCTCAGTAATCCATATGGAGGTTGGCCAACCCGGCACGCCCGCGCCCAAAGCCGCCCGTCAAGCTCTCGCGGACGCGATGGATCAAGACGCGTTGGGGTATACCGTTGCGCTTGGGTTGCCCGATCTGCGCAGAGGCATCGCAGAGCTTTACCGCGATTGGTACAATGTCGATCTGGACCCGGAGCGTGTCGTGATCACAGCGGGATCATCCGCTGCATTTATTTTGGCCTTCACCGCACTTTTTGATGCAGGCGCAAAGGTTGGTGTCACCGAACCAGGCTATCCGTCCTATCGCCAAATTCTCAAGGCTCTTGATTTGGTTCCGGTCGGATTGCCGACCCATGTTGACGCGCGCCATGTGCCGCATTTGCCAGACGAGGATTTGGCCGGTCTGATCGTCGCGAGCCCGGCCAATCCCACAGGCACGATGTTGTCCAAGGCAGATCTGTCGCAATTGATTGCGGACTGTCAGGCGCGCGGCTCCTCCTTTATCTCGGACGAGATCTATCACGGTGTGCAATATGAAGGCCGGGCTGTTTCAGCCCTTGAGATCAGCGACGATCTTTACGTGATCAACTCCTTCTCCAAGTATTTCTCCATGACCGGCTGGCGTTTGGGCTGGATGGTTGTGCCACCCGATCATGTGCGGATCATTGAACGCTTGGCGCAGAATATGTTCATTTGCGCGCCCCACGCGGCACAGGTGGCCGCATTGGGGGCGTTGCAGGCGCGGGATGAGACGGAAGCAATGCTGAGTGTGTATCGGGCCAACCGGGATATTCTGCTGGAAGGTCTCCCCAAGGCCGGGTTCGACAAAATCGCCCCACCGGATGGCGCGTTCTATATCTACGCCGATGTCTCTGATTTGACCGACGACAGCCGTGTGTTGGCGTCAGACATTTTGCAAAATGCCGGCGTTGCGGTCACGCCGGGCCTGGACTTTGACCCAGTTCGGGGTCACCAAACTTTGCGTTTTTCCTATGCCCGCAGTACGGACGATATCCGCGAAGGACTGGCCCGCTTGCAGGCGTGGTACAAGGCGCGCGCAGAATGACAGCGCGCTGGACTGCTCTGCTTGCAGCGCTTGTAGCGGTCGTGTTCAGCAGCGTGGCCGTGGCGCAAGACTTGCGTGCGCTTGCCCGGGTCGACGCTACCGCATCCGCTATTTCCGATACCGGACCAGACGTCACTGTGACACTGGTTCTGTCGCAGCCAGTTCCTTTCCGCCCGCATGTCAGCTTTGATCCTGCCACAGCGGTTATTGCGTTCCGGGAAGTGGTCTTTGAACCCGAGATTTCGCAATTGGACCGATCAAAAAAGGTTCAAGCGGTCCGTTATAACCAGATTGAACCGGGTTGGTCGCAGTTAATTCTTGATCTGACGGAACCAATGGCC
Source organism: uncultured Litoreibacter sp. (assembly GCA_947493265.1). Classification (GTDB taxonomy): domain Bacteria; phylum Pseudomonadota; class Alphaproteobacteria; order Rhodobacterales; family Rhodobacteraceae; genus Litoreibacter. Next base: position 895,823 of record CANLQL010000002.1, read on the forward strand.
CTGGCCACTGCCGATCTAAGTGTTGATGAAGTTGCGGGTACGGCGCGTTTGTTGCTGCGCCTTCGTCCGGCAACCCAGTCGGAAGTCGCAGCCAAGCAAGCGGCCCCCGTTACGCCGTCTGAAAACACGGTTTCAAAGGATCAGGACGGACCGCTAGTGGTGGTGCTAGATCCGGGCCATGGCGGCGTTGATCCCGGTGCTCAGATCGAGGGGATTAATGAAGCGGATTTGATGCTGACCTTTGCGCGTGAATTGCGCGAGATCTTGATCCGCGCAGGCTATGACGTGCTTCTGACCCGAAACGATGACAGCTTCGTTTCCTTGCCCGCGCGTGTCAGCATTGCCCGTGCTGCCGGTGCGGATGTATTTATCTCCCTCCATGCGGACGCATTGTTGGAGGGCCGGGCCTTGGGAACAAGCCTTTATACCTTGTCCGACAAAGCCTCCGACGCGGCCAGTGCAGCCTTGGCCGAACGGCAAGACCGCAGCGATCTTCTGGCAGGCGTGGATTTGACAGCGCAGGATGATCAGATCGCCACGGTCTTGATGGATCTGGCACGTCGAGAAACCAAGCCGCGCACGGACGCGTTGGCGGATGCGATCATCACGGCGTTGGAAAAAAATGAGATCAACCTCTATAAGCGCCCGAAATCGCAGGCGGGGTTCTCCGTCCTGAAAGCGCCGGATATTCCGTCCGTTTTGATCGAATTGGGGTTCTTGTCGTCGAAAGCTGACCTTGAAAAAATCAGTGACGCTGCTTGGCGGTCGCGGTTTGCAATCGCGATCAGCGAGGGCTTGGCGCTTTGGGCATTTGAGGATGCAGCACGCGCGGAGAGGCTGCGCAAGTAGCGCGATGTAACGCGAAAAAGTGATGCTATGTCACGGCAAAGCCCCGCCGAGAGGTTTTGACGGCGCGCGCGGACCCGCGTATACTAAGGCAAGTTTTTAAAGAGGCTCTGCAGTGATCCTTCGCCCCATCTTGTCGTTCTTCGGTTCGATCTTCACGCTGATTTGCCTCGGTGTGTTTGCCGTTGCGCTGTTGGTCAGCGCCGTTTTTGTGATGTATGGCCGGGACCTTCCTGACACCACGCAGCTGGCGCAATATACGCCGCCGACGATCAGCCGCATCTATTCGGGCCGGGGCAATCTGATTGATGAATTCGCGCAAGAACGCAGGCTTTTTGCACCCGCTGATGAAATTCCTGATCTTGTGAAGCAGGCGTTTATCTCGGCAGAGGACAAGAACTTCTATACCCATAAAGGCTATGATCCCGCAGGTATCGCGAAAGCCGCCTATGACGCGGCCAACGGGGCGCGATTGCGGGGGGCCTCAACGATCACACAGCAGGTGATGAAGAACTTCCTGTTGGGGGGCGAACGATCGGCTGAGCGCAAGATCAAAGAGATCATTCTTGCCGCACGTATCGAAGGCACGCTTGATAAGGAGCAAATCCTTGAGCTGTACCTCAACGAGATTTTCCTGGGCCAAAACAGTTTTGGTGTGGCCGCCGCTGCGCAGACTTATTTCAACAAGACGTTGTCAGAATTGAATGTCGCGGAAGCCGCTTACCTTGCGGTGCTGCCGAAAGCGCCGTCCGATTACCACCCCGTGCGGGAACGTGATCGGGCCATCAGTCGCCGCAACTTCGTGCTGCGCGAGATGATGGAGAACGGCTATATCGATGAGGCGAAATATGAAGAGGCGTTGGAAGCGCCGCTGCTGACAGTTCAAAGCGGCGATTTCGAAGGCTTCAAGGGCTCGATCCCAGATCGTGACTATTTCACCGACGAGATCCGCCGCCAATTGTCGAAAAACTTCGGTGAGGAAGAGTTCTTTGGCGGTGGTCTGACCATTCGCGCAACAGTCGATCCTGAGTTGCAGGCGGAAGCCGCAAAGTCGCTTCGCCGGGCGTTGGAGGATTACGACCGCGCGCAAGGCGTGTTCCATCAGGTGAAAGCAAAGATCGAAAATGTCGACCCGGACAACTGGGCCGACGCGTTGGCCAACACGAAATTCCCGCGCGATATCGCGGGCTGGAAAGCTGCCGTCGTGCTGTCGCATAATGGGGCGGATGCGGTCATTGGCGTTGAAGGCGTGGCAGAGCCACAAGTTCTGCGCGGCTCGGACGTGGCATGGGCGCGGCCCCGGCGGGAGGATAACTCCCTCGGGCGGGCCCGCGGGTCGGTAGACAATCTGTTGCAGGTTGGCGATGTGTTCCATGTCACCGCCAAAGGCGACGCATGGAGTGTTCGACAGACGCCGGAAGTGCAGGGCGGGTTCATGGCGATGGACGTCAATACCGGCCGGGTTCTGGCGATGCAGGGTGGGTTCTCTTACCAGCATTCGGTGTTCAACCGTGCCACGCAGGCCACGCGTCAGCCGGGTTCCAGCTTCAAGCCTTTTGTTTATGCTGCGGCTTTGGACAGCGGGTTCAGCCCGGCAACAATCGTTGTCGATGCCCCGATTGAGATCAACACACCGCAAGGGATATGGCGGCCAAAGAACGCCTCCAACCAGTTTTACGGGCCTGCACCGCTGCGTACAGGGATTGAGCGGTCCCGGAACCTGATGACCGTGCGTCTGGCCGAAGAGATAGGCATGCGCACCGTGGCTGACTACGCAGAGCGCTTCGGCGTTTATGATGACTTGCAGCCATTCCTTGCGAACTCCCTCGGATCACAGGAAACGACGTTGTTCCGGATGGTCGCCGCTTACGCCATGTTTGCCAATGGTGGCGAGCGGGTTGAACCCACGTTGGTTGACCGTGTGCAAGACCGGTGGGGGCGGACTGTGTATCGCCATGACCAACGCGTTTGCGAAGAATGCCTTCAGGAAAGCCTCGACGAAGGGTTCGCGCCCCGGATCGTGTCGAACAGAGCACGGGTGATGGATTCGATCACCGCCTATCAGCTGACGTCGATGATGCGCGGCGTTGTGGAACGCGGCACGGCGGCTGGCAAGGTCACGTTGCCTGTGCCAACTGCTGGCAAGACCGGGACCACGAATGACAGCAAGGATGTCTGGTTCGTCGGTTTCACGTCAAACATCGTTGCGGGTTGCTACATAGGCTATGACCGCCCGCGCAGCTTGGGACGAGGTGCCTCAGGCGGTGGGACATGTGGACCAGTTTTTGATCGGTTCATGGAACAGGCCACTGCCAAATATGGCGGAGGACCGTTTGACGTGCCTCCCGGTGGCTATTTCGTCAAAATCGACCGCTTTACTGGCGCGCGCCTGCCGCAGGATGCGCAAGGCGAATACGTGGTGTCGGAATATATGCGCGAAGGCGAAGATCCGTTCTATGGTCTTGGTGCGATCCTTGATGGTGGCTTTGCGATGGGATCAAACCTGAACCTGTATTCCCGTGGTCAGGAAGATGTGACAGCGGTGAAAGAAGTGACCACGTCCACGGGCAAGAAAGTCATTGTGCCGGAACGCGCGAACTTCGGGACCCTCAGCGCTGGTGGGCTTTACTAGGCTGGCCGCGCTTCAGTTGGACTTGCCCCCACCGAACCTTCGTCCTATCACCAATGAAGAAGAAAATTCCCAAGGATAGACCCTATGCGCGCTGACGCTCAAAACGCTGTCGAAGCGATCGAAAAATCCCTGAGCCTGCTGCAGCAGCGCATGGATTGGGAGACTGCGGCGCACCGTCTGGAAGAGTTCAACGCGCGTGTCGAGGACCCTGATCTTTGGAATGATCCCGAAAACGCCCAGAAACTGATGCGCGACCGTCAGTCGCTTGTCGATGCGATGGAGAAATATACCTCCATGCGGCAAGAGCTTGATGACAATGTCGAGCTGATCGAACTGGGCGAGACGGAAGGCGATGACGACGTCGTCCGCGAAGCCGAAGACGCGTTGAAAGCGCTGGTGGAAAAATCCGCAGCGGCCGAGCTTGAAGCCCTTCTGAATGGCGAGGCGGATGCCAATGATACCTTCCTGGAGATCAACTCCGGGGCAGGTGGAACGGAAAGCTGTGACTGGGCGTCGATGCTGGCGCGGATGTATGTACGCTGGGCCGAAAAACGGGGCTACAAGGTGGAGCTTCAATCAAGTTCTCCCGGTGAAGAGGCGGGCATCAAATCGGCTGCTTACAAGATCAGCGGCCACAATGCCTATGGTTGGTTGAAGTCTGAATCCGGGGTGCACCGTCTTGTACGTATCTCGCCTTATGACAGTGCGGCGCGGCGGCATACGTCCTTCAGCTCTGTCTGGGTGTATCCTGTGGTTGACGACAACATCGAGATCGAGGTGAACCCGTCAGATATTCGCATCGATACCTACCGGTCATCGGGGGCTGGTGGACAGCATGTGAACACGACAGACTCGGCCGTGCGGATCACCCACGAACCTACAGGGATCGTGGTGACATCGTCTGAGAAATCGCAGCACCAAAACCGTGACATCGCGATGAAGGCGCTGAAATCCCGGCTCTATCAAATGGAGCTGGACCGACGGAACGCGGCGATCAATGAAGCCCATGAAAACAAAGGCGATGCAGGCTGGGGCAACCAGATCCGATCTTATGTTTTGCAGCCCTATCAGATGGTCAAAGATCTGCGCACAAACACGGAAACCTCGGACACGTCAGGGGTTCTGGACGGAGATCTCGACAAGTTCATGGCTGCGACCTTGGCAATGGATGTTGCTGGGAAATCCCGCGCGGAAGCCCAAGCCGACTAATCGCGTAACGCCTTAGTGCAGCGCGCTTTTCTGCCAAAGGCCCGTGATAAACGCGGTCAAAGCTGCGATAAGGCACAGGGCAGACGCGCTCCATGCGACATTGATGAAGGCTTGATCTGACGCATAGCCATGCAATGGCAGATCGGAAAATTCGCCGAAGCTTCCCGGACCACCTGCCTGCGCATAGCCGATTGCGACCACGCTGCCCATTGCCGCAACGGCCATCAGGCCTGCCATACGGGTGACAGCGTTGTTGATGCCCGAGGCAGTGCCGGTGGCGTTTGGTCCGACCGAACTCATCACCGCGGTCGATAGCGGGGCCACGACCAGTCCCATACCGATCCCCTGCAATGTCATCGCAGGCATCACGGCCCCCCAGAAATTTTCCGTGGGAATCGCCACGGCGAGACAGGCATAGCCCACAGCCAAGACAAGCGAACCAGACATCAACAGCGGTGCTGCGCCGTATCTGTCGGCCAGTTTCCCGGCCTTGCCAGATAGCAATGAGATAAAGACCGACAGCGGCGCGTAGGCGGCGGAGGTTTCAATCTCGGTGACGCCCCAGCCACCGATTGTCACCATCGGCAGGTAGAACAGGATCGCGGAAAACGCGAAATAGACGCAAAAGCTGATCACATTGGCAGACGAAAAGCCAAAGTTCTGGAACAAGCCCAAAGGCATCATTGGATGGGGGCTTTTTGCTTCCACCACCAGAAACGCGACGAAGGCGACCACACCAATCAACCCGTAGGTTGTGTCGAAGCTACGCCCGGTTTCAGCCCCTGTCAGTGCCCAGGCGAACATGCCAAGCGCGAGGGTCGCCAAAACCGCACCGGGAAAATCAATGCCCCGTTCTGGCTGGGCAGGGTCTTGTTCAATCTTGGTCAGCAGCAAGAACAACGCAATGCCGCCAAGTGGCAGGTTGATCCCAAATATCCAGCGCCAGGTTTCCGGCCCACCATAGGTCAAGGCTACACCGCCGATGATCGGGCCAAGTCCAGACGTCACAGCCGCCGCCGCGGCCCAGATGCCAATGGCACGGCCACGTTCTTCGTCCGGATACACACGTGAAATTAGCGCCAATGAACCCGGGACCATGAACGCGGCCCCCAGACCTTGGACTGCACGCGCGATGATTAGAAAATCTGGCGTTGGTGCAAGGGCGCAGGCAATGGATGCAAAAACGAACAACATGATGCCGCTACCAAAGATCCGCGCGAGACCGAAGCGATCACCTGCCGCGCCGCCGACAAGGATCAGCGCCGACAGGGTCAGCATATATGCGTTGGAAATCCACTGAGCCTGAACAAGGTTGCCGTCTAGGGACTCGCGGATACCGGGCAGGGCGATGGCCACCATCGACCCGTCGATAAAGCCCAATGAAGAGGCGAGTATCGCGGACACAAGCAAATACTTGCGTGCGTCCGGATGACAGAGTTCGAGTGATCCCGGTTTTTCTGTAGAAGCTGAGGCTGAGGTTTCAGCCATCGTGCCTAGCTTTTGTCACCATCTGACGCGGCAGCGGCAGATTTACCACCGAGCGGCGTTTTTGGAGCGCCCGAATTCAGCGGATCATCCTGACGTTGCACAGAGCCTTCGAAATGGGCACCGGACTCGATCGCGATTGTTTTGTGGATGATATCACCCTCAACACGCGCGGTTGATGTCAGACGCACTTTCAAGCCGCGAACACGGCCAATGACGCGGCCATTGACGACGACGTCATCTGCAATGACTTCGCCTTTGATTGTGGCGGTTTCGCCGACGGTCAGAAGATGCGCACGGATATCGCCTTCAACCTGACCTTCAACCTGCACGTCGCCGGTTGTTTTCATGTTGCCGGTGACAACCAGATCGCTCGACAGTGTCGAGGGCGGCGCCTTCGGGCGCGGCGCGGTGTTCACTGATTCTGATTTTGCAGCGGGCGCTGCAGGTGTGGATGGTGTCGATGGTTTTGCGTCACCCTCGGATGGGGTTGCACCTGTCTCATTTATTTTGCTTTTAGAAAACATCGCGTCCTGCCTTGATGTAAGTCATGGGATTCACAGCATTTCCGTTGTTGCGAACCTCGTAGTGGAGATGAGTGCCGGTTACCCGGCCAGTAGCTCCCATATCACCGATACGATCACCGCGCGAGACCTTATCCCCTACCTTGACACGAATTTTTGACAGGTGAGCATAGCGAGTCTCAAAGCCAAATGCGTGCTTGATTTTGACCAATTGTCCATATCCTGACTGTCGGCCAGCATGAACCACAACACCTTCGCCTGTTGCGTAAATAGGCGTGCCACTTGGGCCTGCGAAATCGGTTCCCTTGTGCATCCGGCGGCTGCCGTTTTTCGGATCATTGCGGAAGCCAAATCCGCTGGTGTAGCGGAAATTGGTTTTCACAGGGACGCCGACGGGCATTTTGTCGGCAGCAATGCGGAACAGGTTGATATTATCGAGGCCGCGGAGAATCGTTGTCGCCCGGGCCTGGTCATCATTTTCAAACGGATCTTCGCCACTTGTGGATTTGATCGCCGGTCCAAGAGGTCCGCCTTGTCCGGAATAGCCACGCCGCACTTCACGCAGCACGTTTTCGGTCGAAAGCCCTGCCGCTGAGAACATCTTGTCAAGCGGGGCCAGGGAAACGGTGACCGCATCTTCGAGTTTTGAGAAAATCTTGTCGTTGCGGTCTTTGGTCAGCTCAAGCGCGAACAGCAATTCGCCTGCCTGATCCTGCGCATCTTGCGCGTCAGTCTTGTGCTTGTCGCGTTCTGCCGCAGTTTTCGACAGGGCCGTCGTCAGGAATTCCACGGAAGAGCCCAGTGTTTTGGCGCGCGCCAGAGCGGGGGCGTCGTTGGCTTCGTCTTCTTCCAACTGAGCCAGAAGGACATCGCCACGTTCGCGGGCCTGATCACGTTCAACGATAGTGCGGCGCAACGTGGTCTGGATAACTTCAATACCTTTTTTCAGCTCCTGACGGTCATCCTCGGACTGCAGCAACATCGACTGCATCTTGGACACTTCGGCCAAGGCCGTGCTGAAACGTTCCTGGGCGGCGGTTGCCTCAGACGCGCGGGCGTCGCGTTCACGGGAAAGATCGTTCAAGCGTGCTTCAAACAGTGCACGTTCACGCACGACCTGATCGCGGGAATTGCCGGCGCTGATCGTGTCCATCAGGAAAATGGCAGTAATACCAATAGTCCAAGCCATGATCAGAGCCGTGCCGCCAATTAGGGACGCGATCGTCAAAGGTCGCAGTCGCATGAACCGCGTGCCTTCATCTGATTTCAGAAAGACGCGCTGTTCTTGTAAGTGGCGCTCTAACTTGGTGTTTACTCTGTCAAAAAATCTTGGTGTCACGTTTAGCCGTCCCGCTGTCTTGATCCCCAAACCTACAGACTGCCCCCAGCAGCTGGTATCTAAACGGTGTTATGCAATCACCGCAGTCAGAGCAAGTATGGCATGCCTGACTGTACCAATATCCGCGGGTGGGGGCTTGTATGGGCGAAAAATCGCCGATCAATCAGGGTGTTGGGGCCGGTCGGTCGGCCAGTGGCCAATAGAAATCTGGCGGAATTCCGGCTTCTGCGCGCTTCTCTTCGTTGAACGGAGCTTTGAGATTGCCGTGGAAATAGGTCTGCACAAGTCGGTGAAATTCCGGCTTTGGATCAAGTCCGTGGCGGCCACACAGGAAGTGAAACCATTTTGATCCATAGGCCACATGCGCGACCTCTTCGGCGTAGATAACCTCAAGCGCAGCAATCGCCTGCGTATCTTTGGCCTGCTTGAACAGCCGGATCATCCCTGGGGTGACGTCCAACCCGCGGGCTTCCAGAACCATTGGAACAACGGCAAGACGGCCCATGATGTCGCCCGTGGTGTCTTCTGCCGCGCGCCACATTCCAGCATGTGCCGGGAGGGCGCCGTAGAAACTTCCATGCGCTTCAAGGCAGTCTGCGACGAGGTTGAAGTGTTTTGACTCCTCATCAGCGGCTTTTACCCAGTCATCAAAGAAGCCCAGCGGAAAATCGATTTCTGGAAAGCGGGCGACCAGATCCCAGTGCAAATCGACTGCGTTAAGTTCGATATGTGCAATCGCATGCAGCATCGCGATGCGCCCTTCGGGGGTGCCGGGCTTGCGATGCGGAACATCTTTTGGGTCAAGCAATTCAGGGACTTGCGGGCGGGCAGGACGCAGCGGGGCCGCGACGGTTCCCAATTCAGGTGGGCGATTTTCGCTTCTCATCTGCTGCCAGCTTGCGGCATGGGCGCGCGATTTGCGTGTCTTGTCGCGCGGGTCTGCGGTGGTCAAAACGTCCAAAGCCATCTGCCGCAAGGTAAGGTCTGTCATAGCGCGCGGGCCGCTTCCAGAACAGCGTCTACATGGCCCGGAACGCGGACCTTGTGCCAGGCTTGCGCAACCTTGCCGCTGCCGTCGATCAGGAACGTCGCGCGCTCTATCCCCATGTAGGTTTTTCCGTACATGCTCTTTTCTTTCCAAACGCCATATGCTTCGCAAACCTGATCGTTCTCGTCAGAGGCGAGGATCACGCCCAAATCATGCTTGTCGCGAAATTTGTCGTGTTTTTTGACGCTGTCCTTGGAAATCCCGATGATCTGCACGCCTGCGGCCTTGAACGCGTCCAGATTCTCGGTGAATCCGATTGCTTCTTTGGTGCAGCCGGGCGTGTCATCTTTCGGATAGAAATAGACGACAACCGCGCTTGGACGCAGGGCAGACAGCGTAACGTCTGATCCACCATCGCGTGGCAGTGTGAAATCCGGGGCCGTATCGCCAGGTGTCAGCATTTCAATTTCTCCATAAGGCGTGATTTGAGTTCCCCTGAATGCTAGGGCATTGTGCGAGAAGTTAAAGAACGGATGGCGCGAATTTTTGTGCCGTGGATCATAGCCATAACGGGAGAAGATGGCGCAAGACCCGCAAGACAAGCCGGAGCCCGAGACCGCGACCCCGTCGAAAGGGACGCGCAGAAAAATACTGCGCCCAGCAAAAACCAAAAAACGCAGTCGCAGACGGGCTGTAGCCTCTGGATTTGTGGCGATGATCATCGCGGGCTTGGCGTTTTGCGCAATCCTGATTTTTGCAGTCATGGTTGGGCGTACGATGGATTTACCCGACTGGGTCGCGCGCGACGTCGAGAACCGGGCCAATGCGCAATTTTCCGGTGAAACGATCAAGGTGGAGACGGTGTCTTTCGGCCTGCATGACGAAGCCTACCGGCCTACGTTTCGTTTGAAGGGCGTGGAGCTTTTTGACACGGATGGCGTGCGCCTGATGACATTGCCCGCTGTGCAAGCGAAGTTTGATTTCACAGAAAGCCTGCAGGGCCGCCTTGCCGCGGAAAGTCTGACCTTTGATGGCGCAAATCTGAACTTAAGCCGGGGGTTGGATGGCAAGCTGTCGCTTGGTTTCGGTGACGCGCTGGCTGGTGACGGCGAAACCCGCTCTCTGGCTGAGGTTTTGGCCAAGATCGACAATTTCCTCGAAGACCCGCTGGTGCGGGATATGGAGACGGTTACCGCAGAAAACCTGCAGTTGAACTTTGCCGATGCGCGAACCGGTGAAACTGTGGTGATCAATAACGGCACGTTCACCATGACCAATCAGACCGAAAGTCTGGAGTTGGATTTGCGCTTTGATTTGTCGATGGGCGGAAGTGACGCCACTCAGATGCAGATCGCCGCCAGCAAGCCGAAGGGCTCCCCCCGGGCAGCGTTGATGGTGAATTTCAACGAGATCAGCGCAGCCTCGTTGGGACGCCAAATCGGCGCGTTGAACTTTCTGGCGCTGCTGGAAGCGCCAGCGTCAGGCGCGCTCAGCGCTGAATTGAATGCCGAAGGCGCGTTGGATGGCTTGGCGGGGTCACTGAAGATCGGGTCAGGGTTCGTGCGCCCGGCACAACAAGCCAGCGCTATCCCCTTTGACGGGGCGCAGTTCTATGTCCGCTACGGGGCCGACAACGGGCGACTGCATTTTGATGAGATCACCGTCGATGCGCCGGAATTAAGGTTAACAGGGGAAGGCTATGCCGACCTGCTGGATTTGGATGCAGGCGTGCCGCAAACCTTGCTTGGGCAGCTAACCTTCCGCGACATCACAATTGATCCTGAGGGGATTTTTGAAACACCGGTGCGCTTCGATCAGGGCATCCTGGATTTGCGGTACCGACCGCTGGAACTGCGCGCGGATGTGGGGCAATTCGTCTTGCGCAACGAAGGTGCGGAGATCGTCACCGATGGGACCGTAAAGGTGGGTGACACAGGTTGGGAGATTGATCTGAACGCCAATATCGGAGAGATCGAAAAATCCCGGCTGCTGGCGCTTTGGCCAAAAAGTGTTTCGGGGAATACGCGGGAATGGCTGACGGAAAACATTCAGGCCGGATTGCTCAAACGGGCCAACGCGGCGATCCGACTTGTCCCGGAAACGCCCCCGAAAACGGCGGTCAGTTTCGATTTTGACGACGCGCAGGTGCGGTATTTGAAAACGCTACCAGTGATTGAAAAAGCAACTGGCTATGTGTCTATTTCCGACACGCGTTTCTTTTTGACTGTGCGCGATGGCCAGGTTGATGTGCCCGAACGCGGCGCGCTGAATGTTTCGGGATCTACGTTTGAAATCAGCGATATAACGGCCAAGCCCGCGATCGGAGAGGTCGACTTGCAGGTCGACGGTGATGTCCTGCCAGCTTTGGCTTTGCTTGATTTCCCACCGTTTGAGTTTTTGAAAAAGTCCGACCTGTCGCCAGACATCGCGACCGGAACAGCGGATGTTCAGGCGGGTCTTCGCTTTCCTTTAATCAAGAAGCTGAAAGTCGAGGAAGTCTTCTATGAAGTCGCGGCCGAGCTTGCAGGCATCCGGTCCGAGACCTTGGTCAAAGATCACGTGCTGACGTCGGACGCGATGACGCTGGCAGCTGGCGACGGACGCTTGTCTATCGGTGGCAAGGCGAAGGTCGATGATGTCCCGGTCGATGTCGTGTGGTCGCGTGCGCTTGGCAAAGGCTCTGGCAACAAATCCGCCATCATCGGCGAGGTCGAGTTGTCGCGCACCGCACTGGACACGTTCAATATCGCACTGCCACCTGGCACAGTGTCCGGCCAAGGAACGGCGCAGATCGAAATTGAGCTTGATCGCGGGAAACCCGCGGAACTTCAGCTGACCTCAGAATTGGATGGCGTCGGGCTGCGTATACCGTCGCTTGATTGGCGCAAATCACCGTCGCAGAAAATGCAGTTGGAAACCGCTGTGACGCTTGGCCCAGTTCCAAGTGTTAACCAGTTAATTCTGTCCGGCGCTGGACTGGAGGCCGAGGCGCAAGTGGAGATCCGTCCGGAGGGTGGGTTGAAAACTGCGCGCTTCAGCAAGCTGACCGTGGGCGACAAGTTCAATTCGCAAGTGGAGCTGGTCGGCCAAGGGCGCGGGCGACCCGCGCGGGTCAACATCACCGGAGGTGTGTTGGATATCCGCAAGTTTGGCCTGCAAGACAATGGCGGTGGGGGCAGCAACGCGCCACTGGAACTTGCCTTGGACGAGTTGGTGATATCTGACAGTATTTCGATCCGGCCCTTTCTCGGGAGTTTTTCGACCGCGTCAGGATTGGACGGACAGTTTTCCGGTCGCGTAAACGGAAAGGCTAATGTTCGCGGGGTGGTCGTGCCGACACCCCAAGGCCCGGCGATCCGGATTACCTCTGCCAATGGCGGGGCCGTGCTTGCAGCATCAGGCATTTTCAAGAACGCCCGCGAGGGGGAAATGTCATTGGTGCTGCGCCCAAACGGTCAACGGGGCCAGTTCGACGGTCGCCTTGAGATAGAAAACGCCCGGGTCAAGAATGCGCCTGCCTTGGCGGACCTGCTTTCGGCATTGTCGGTTATCGGGTTGTTGGAACAATTGTCTGGCAATGGCATCCTTTTCACCAATGTTGAGGCGGATTTTGTTCTGTCGCCCGGAGGTGTCACCTTGAAGCGGTCCTCCGCTGTCGGACCCTCAATGGGGATTACGATGGAAGGCATCTTCGAGACCGCGACAAACCGGATGCAGATGCAGGGCGTTGTATCACCGATCTATGTAGTGAACGGACTATTCGGCGCGTTGTTTTCACCCCGTAAAGGGGAGGGGTTGTTTGGGTTCAACTATGGATTGCGAGGTGCGGCAGATGCGCCAAGGGTGACGGTAAATCCGCTTTCGATGCTGACACCGGGGATTTTTCGTGAAATTTTCCGCCGGTCACCGCCAAAGTTGCAGAACTGACCTGCACCGCCCGATAGAACTGAGCACCCCATGAACCTGTCCGACTTTGATTTCGATCTGCCAGAACACCTGATCGCGGTTCGCCCGGCCATTCCGCGCACAGCTGCGCGTCTCCTGGTTTCGGACAAAGGGGCGATAACGGATGCCCATGTCCACGACTTGGCAAATTTTCTGCACCCCGGTGACCTATTGGTTTTGAACGACACGAAGGTGATCCCGGCGCGCTTGTTCGGCAAACGGACGCGGGATGGCAACGCGGCCAATATCGAAGTGACGCTGTTGTCTTTGACCCCTCAAGGGGATTGGACCGCGTTGGTGAAACCGCTGCGAAAACTCAGAGACGGCGAGCAGGTGGCGTTTGCCGCTGGTCTTGTTGCAACCTGTCTTGGGCGCGAAAATGGCCAGGCAAGACTGCAGTTCAACCTGCAGGGGGAGGCTTTTGACAAAGCGCTGGATGCTGCGGGGCAGATGCCTTTGCCGCCTTACATTGCTGCAAAACGGGCTGCTGATCAAAAAGATCACGAAGATTACCAGACGGTGTTTGCCAAGACCAAAGGCGCAGTTGCGGCCCCGACCGCGTCGCTTCATTTCGATGACGCCTTGCTGGAACAATTGGCCGCGAAAGGCGTCGAATTTGCGCATGTGACGTTGCATGTGGGGGCGGGGACGTTCTTGCCTGTGAAGGTCGATGACATCACGACCCACAAGATGCATGCGGAATGGGGGCGGGTCGACAAGGCGGCTGCAGACAAGATCGCAAAGGCAAAAGCGGCGGGCAGGCGGGTTATTCCTGTTGGGACTACGGCGTTGCGCCTGATCGAAACGGCCGCACGCGACACTGGCCAGATTGCGCCTTGGACCGGAGACACCGATATCTTCATTTATCCTGGCTTCAACTTTAATGTCGCTGACGCGTTGATGACGAATTTCCACTTGCCGAAATCAACTTTGATGATGCTCGTGTCCGCCTTGGCGGGCCAATCCGAGATCAAGAAAATCTACGCCCATGCAGTTGCGGAAAACTACCGGTTTTTCTCATATGGGGATGCGTCTCTTTTGATCCCCTAAAAGACGCTTTCGGGGTCGTTTCCTGACCTGAAAGAAACTACACGCCCTCTACGGTGGGTGCGACTCACCCGTTCGCGAAAGGCACCTGTCATGGTTAAGGTTTTTCTGGCCTCTTGGGCATTGCTGCTGGGCATGTTGCTGTTGATGATCGGCAACGGCTTGCAGGGCACGTTGCTGGGTGTCCGCGGGGAGATCGAGGGCTTCACCACGTTCGAGCTGTCGCTTGTTACATCGGCTTATTTCGTTGGCTTTTTGGGTGGGTCACGCCTGACACCTGAAGCCATTCGGCGTGTGGGCCATGTGCGTGTTTTTGCGGCACTTGCCTCCTTTATTTCGGCTGCTTTGATTCTTTATCCGGCGATGACCTATAGCTGGGCGTGGATATTGTTGCGGGTGATCATTGGGTTTTCATTTTCCGGCGTCTACGTCACGGCAGAAAGCTGGTTGAACAATGCCGCATCCAACGAAACACGCGGCAAAACGCTGTCGCTTTACATGATCGTTCAGATGGCCGGGATCGTCATCGCCCAGCAATTGTTGAACGTGGCAGATCCTGCCGGCTACATTCTGTTCGTGATCCCCTCTGTACTGGTGTCGCTGTCCTTTGCCCCGATCTTGTTGTCGATCGTGCCAACGCCTGCTTTCGGAACGACCAAAAACATGAGCCTGCGAGAGCTTTACACAATCTCTCCGACAAGTTTTGTCGGGATGATTTTGCTGGGCGGCGTGTTCTCGGCACAATTCGGCATGTCAGCCGTCTACGCCTCGCAAATCGGGATGAGCGTGCGAGAAATCTCCAGTTTCGTGTCAGCTATTTTCGTTGGCGCTTTGGTTTTACAATATCCCATCGGTTGGTTGTCAGACCGCATGGACCGGCGGGTATTGATTTTGGCCGTATCCGTTGCGGGGGCCTTGGGATGCGCCATCGGTTGGTTTGGCGGCAGCAACATCTACGCGTTACTTCTTTCAGCCTTTATCATCGGTGGTATGTCGAACCCCCTCTATTCCCTCTTGATTGCCTACGCCAATGACTACCTGGACGCGGATGACATGGCGGCGGCGTCTGGCGGTTTGCTTTTCGTGAACGGACTTGGGGCGATTGCGGGGCCAGTATTGACCGGGTGGATGATGACCACAATTGGCGCCTCGGCATTCTGGTTGTTCCTGGCGGTCTTGATGGTGAGTATCGCTGCTTACGCGGGCTACCGGATGACACAGCGACCAAGCGCCTATGCGGATGAGGATGACTATGACGCGGTGCCGTATACCAATTTGGGTATCGGCGTGACGCAGGTGGCTGTTGAAGCCGCACAGGAGCTTTATGTCGAAGCGGCTGAAGATATGGCAGACAAAGACGAAGATGCGCCGAATTAACCATTCTTGCCGAAAAACAACGGCTCTCTAAAGAAAACCCTTGCGCGAATTGAATTGAATTGTAACGGTTTCTTTACACGTGGGGGCATTGCGGCAAGGGAGGACGAAACCGTGTCGACGCCTGAAGAAATTCTGGCCTTTTGGCTGGACGAGATCGGCCCCGAGGGGTGGTATGCTGGTGGCGAAGAGCTCGACGCTGAAATCCGAAAACGTTTTCTGAAAACTTGGGAAAATGCCGCATCAGGGGCCTATTCACTTTGGCTGACCTATCCCAGTGGCGTTCTGGCGTACCTTATCCTGACCGATCAGTTTTCGCGCAATATGTTTCGCGGCGATCCAAGATCTTTCCAGCTGGACCGCGCGGCATTGGCCGTAGCGAAGGCGGCGTGTGAAAAGAAATGGGACCTCAAGATCGACGAACCTGCGCGGCAGTTTTTCTACATGCCAATGATGCATTCGGAATGCATCACTGATCAGGAACGTTGCGTGCGTCTTGTCATGACCCGGATGCCAGAGGGCGGCAAATCCAACCTTCTCCATGCGCAGGCCCATCGTGAGGTGATCCGCAAATTCGGTCGCTTTCCGTTCCGCAACGACGCGCTTTCGCGCAGGGCCACCGCGCAGGAAGCTGAATTCATGGAAGACGGCGGCTATGGGGCCACCGTCCGCGCACTCAGCGCCTAAAAACGCTTTTGCGACATTGTCTCGCAGGGCTGGCTGTTGAGCCTGCCTGAGAATTAGTTTAATGCTAAACTATATTTTTCTCAGGAGAAAACGATATGGCTGCGAAATCATTTGACTTGATCGTTATTGGCGCAGGGCCGGGGGGCTATGTTGCGGCCATCCGCGGCGCGCAACTCGGAATGAATGTCGCCATTGTCGAACGTGAACATATGGGCGGCATTTGCCTGAATTGGGGCTGTATCCCGACAAAAGCGATGCTCCGCAGTTCAGAAGTGTTTCATCTGATGCACCGCGCCAAGGAATTCGGGCTGAAAGCCGAAGGCGTCAGCTATGATCTGGACGCGGTCGTCAAGCGGTCCCGCGCTGTCGCAGGGCAGTTGTCGGGCGGCATTGGTCATCTGATGAAGAAGAACAAAATCACCACTGTCATGGGGACTGCGACGATTCCTGCGAAAGGCAAAGTTTCGGTCAAAACTGACAAAGGCACGGAAGAATTGACGGCAAAAAACATCGTCCTTGCGACAGGCGCGCGCGCACGGGAATTGCCGGGGCTCGAAGCTGATGGTGATCTGGTCTGGACCTACAAACACGCGTTGACGCCGAAGCGGATGCCCAAAAAGCTGCTGGTTATTGGCTCTGGCGCAATCGGGATCGAATTTGCAAGTTTCTACAACACGCTTGGTGCCGACACGACGGTTGTGGAAGTGATGGACCGCGTGCTGCCGGTCGAAGATGCCGAGATTTCGGCCTTCGCGAAAAAGCAATTCGTCAAGCAAGGCATGAAGATCATGGAAAAGACCATGGTCAAGAAGCTGGACCGCGGCAAAGGCAAAGTCACCGCGCATATTGAGGCGGGCGGCAAGGTCGAAAAGATGGATTTTGACACCGTGATCTCAGCCGTTGGGATCGTCGGCAATGTAGAAGACCTTGGGTTGGAAGCTTTGGGCGTGAAGATTGATCGGACCCATGTGATCACTGATGAATATTGCCGAACGTCGGTGGATGGTCTGTTTGCCATCGGCGATATCGCAGGCGCACCGTGGTTG
Source organism: uncultured Litoreibacter sp. (assembly GCA_947493265.1). Classification (GTDB taxonomy): domain Bacteria; phylum Pseudomonadota; class Alphaproteobacteria; order Rhodobacterales; family Rhodobacteraceae; genus Litoreibacter. The sequence goes on from CANLQL010000002.1 coordinate 912,945, forward strand.
GCGCACAAAGCGTCCCATGAAGGGGTGATGGTTGCCGAATTGATCTCGGGCAAGAACAACGTTCACCCGGTGAAGCCCGAAGCGATTGCAGGTTGTACATATTGTCACCCGCAAGTGGCTTCCGTTGGGTATTCGGAAGCCAAGGCGAAAGAGTTGGGCTACGACGTCAAAGTCGGTCGTTTCCCATTTATCGGAAACGGCAAAGCCATCGCCCTGGGCGAGCCCGAGGGGATGGTCAAAACCGTCTTTGACAGCAAAACCGGGGAGCTTTTGGGCGCGCATATGGTCGGCGCAGAAGTGACAGAACTGATTCAAGGCTACGTCGTCGGGCGCAAGCTGGAGACCACGGAAGAAGACCTGATGGAGACTGTTTTCCCGCATCCGACCTTGTCGGAAATGATGCATGAAAGCGTGCTCGACGCGTATGGCCGCGCGATCCACTTCTAGCGATTGACGACACCGGGCGGCGTTCCGCTGCACAAGAATTTTGAATTGGCGCGCTCAGAGGAACCTGGGTGCGCCTTTTTCTTGATTTGAGGCATGGCCCTTGTCGCCGCGCAAAAATCGGCGCAAAGCAAGGCATGTCCGATCGATCCCACACAAACTGGTTTCTGGTCTTCGCGCTCTGGGGTGCGGGGCTGGGGGCGGCCGCCCAATACGGCAAAGTGTCGGTTGTTTTTGACCAATTGCCGGGTCTGTTTCCAGACGCAGGCGCACAAATAGGCTTTGCCGTTTCGCTTGTCGGATTGATCGGGATCGTCTTTGGCGTTGTGGCCGGGCTTCTGGTGGCGCGGATCAGGTATCGGCGGACGTTGATTTGGGCACTTTGGATCGGCGCACTGGTATCGCTTCTGCAAAGCTTCCTGCCACCGTTCAACATCTTCCTGGGCCTTCGCGCGCTTGAGGGTATTTCGCATCTTGGAATGGTTGTTGCGGCCCCTACCTTAATCGCGCAGCTTTGTGCACCCCGCCATCGCGGGTTTGCGTTGACGCTTTGGGGGACGTTTTTCGGTGTCGCTTTTGCTGTGCTCAACTGGGGTGGATTGCCGTTGGTTGACCGGTTTGGCGTCTCAGGTCTGTTTTTGGCCCATAGTCTCTACATGGCGGTTTTTGCCGCCGTTATGATGGTTTGCCTGAAAGCCCTGTCAGAAAACCCTCCTGTCACCCGGCTGTCTGTTTCTGGATTGCTGGCAGATCATGTTGCCATCTACCGCTCCCCCCGTATTGCGGCCCCGGCAGCGGGGTGGTTGTTTTACACCTTCACCTTCGTGTCTGTCTTGACCGTCTTGCCGCCCTTCATCGCACCGGATTTGCGGGTTCTCGTGATGGGGGCGATGCCATTGGCGTCGATCGTCAGCTCCCTCACATTGGGGGTTTGGTTGTTGCAACGTAGATCGGCGGTTTGGGTCATTCAGCTTGGCTTCGCGCTCAGCGTTTTGTCATTAATCTGGCTTTGGATAACACCCGGCGCGCCGCTTGCCTGTTTTGCATTGGCCGCCTCAATGGGGTTGGTGCAGGGCGCGAGCTTTGCTGCCGTCCCACAGTTGAATGCGGATGCGGCCACGCAGGCGCAAGCGAACGGGGCCTTGGCGCAGATGGGGAACTTGGGAAACACGCTTGGAACACCGGTAATGGCGGTCGCCGTGATCTCTCTGGGCTATGCGGCGCTGCCAATTCTGTCAGGAGTGGCGATGCTTGCCGGGCTTCTTGTGCATATTCTACTGGCATCCTTGCGCCGCGCCGCCTAATGTTCACGACATGTTCTCAAATTCGTATTGGAGAATCTGCGGCGGAAGACTATGTCTAAACCGTTAATCTGGGGCATGAGATGGCTGAGCTGAAAAATATCGAGGTTCGGGGCGCGCGCGAGCACAATCTGAAAAGCATTGATGTGGATATTCCACGTGACGAACTGGTGGTGATCACCGGGCTTTCGGGGTCTGGCAAGTCGTCTTTGGCGTTTGATACGATCTATGCAGAAGGCCAGCGCCGTTACGTGGAATCGCTGTCTGCCTATGCGCGGCAATTCCTCGATATGATGGAAAAACCGGATGTTGATCACATCGCAGGCCTGTCGCCCGCAATTTCGATTGAGCAGAAAACAACGTCCAAAAACCCGCGTTCCACTGTCGGCACTGTGACCGAGATTTACGACTATATGCGTCTGCTGTTTGCCCGTGTGGGCACACCGTTCAGCCCCGCAACTGGCTTGCCGATTGAGGCGCAACAGGTGCAAGACATGGTCGACCGGGTGATGGAGATGGAAGAGGGGACGCGCGGCTACCTTCTGGCCCCGATCATTCGTGACAGGAAGGGCGAATATCGCAAGGAATTTCAAGAGCTTGCAAAGCAAGGTTTCCAACGCGTCAAAGTGGACGGCGAATTCTACGAGCTGGAAAGCCCGCCAACACTGGACAAGAAATACCGCCACGACATCGACGTAGTCGTCGACCGGATCGTTGTCCGTGAGGGCCTCGAGACGCGGTTGGCGGACAGCTTCCGCACTGCGCTTGATCTGGCAGACGGGATCACAATCCTTGAAACCGCCCCATCTGAAGGGGAGCCTGAGCGCCACACCTTCTCTGAGAAGTTTGCCTGTCCCGTGTCGGGCTTCACAATCTCGGAAATCGAACCGCGCCTCTTTTCCTTCAATGCACCGTTCGGCGCTTGCCCGTCTTGTGACGGGCTTGGGGTGGAATTGTTCTTTGACGAACGGTTGGTCGTCCCGGATTCGGCACTGAAGCTTTATGACGGGGCACTGGCCCCCTGGCGCAAAGGCAAATCACCTTACTTCCTGCAAACCATCGAAGCCATCGCCAAACACTACGAATTTGACAAGAACACGCCGTGGAAAGACCTCGCACCACATGTGCAGCAGGTCTTCCTATACGGGTCTGGCGAGGATGAAATTCCGTTCCGCTACGACGAAGGCGGGCGCGTTTATCAGGTGACCCGCGCGTTTGAAGGCGTGATCCCGAACATGGAACGGCGCTACCGTGAAACCGACAGCTCTTGGATTCGTGAAGAATTTGAGCGCTACCAGAACAACCGCCCTTGTGGAACGTGTGATGGCTTCCGCTTGAAACAAGAAGCCTTGGCCGTGAAAATTGCCGGGCTACATGTGGGGCAGGTCGTTCAGATGTCGATCCGGGAGGCCTTTGATTGGTGCGAAAGCGTGCCTGCCACGCTGACCGACCAGAAGAACGAGATCGCCCGGGCGATCCTGAAAGAGATCCGCGAACGGCTTGGGTTCCTGAACAATGTGGGCCTTGAATATCTGACGCTCAGCCGAAACTCCGGCACGTTGTCGGGCGGGGAAAGTCAGCGCATTCGACTTGCCTCGCAAATCGGTTCGGGGCTGACGGGGGTTCTCTATGTGTTGGATGAGCCGTCGATTGGTCTGCACCAGCGCGACAATGACCGGCTGCTGACCACGCTGAAAAACTTGCGGGATCAGGGCAACACCGTGATCGTCGTCGAACATGATGAAGAGGCGATCCGCGAAGCCGACTATGTCTTTGATATCGGGCCGGGTGCGGGCGTGCATGGCGGACAGGTTGTGGCGCATGGCAAACCCGCGGAAATTGCCGCGCATCCAGACAGTATTACCGGACAATACCTGACCGGCGCGCGGGAAATCGCGGTGCCTGCGGAACGCCGCAAGGGCAACAAGAAGAAGCTGACTGTCAAGAAAGCCACGGGCAACAACCTGCAAAACGTCACGGCGGATTTCCCGCTTGGCAAGTTTGTCTGTGTCACAGGCGTTTCAGGCGGTGGTAAGTCGACCCTAACCATTGAGACGTTGTTCAAGACCGCGTCCATGCGATTGAACGGTGCCCGCCAGACACCTGCACCCTGTGAGACGATCACGGGTCTGGAACATCTGGACAAGGTCATCGACATTGATCAGCGCGCCATCGGGCGCACGCCGCGGTCGAACCCGGCGACGTATACCGGGGCCTTCACCCCGATCCGCGATTGGTTTGCGGGGCTGCCGGAATCGAAAGCGCGCGGCTACAAGCCGGGGCGATTCAGCTTCAACGTCAAAGGTGGACGCTGCGAGGCGTGTCAGGGCGACGGTCTAATCAAGATCGAAATGCACTTCCTGCCGGATGTGTACGTAACTTGTGAAACCTGCAATGGCGCGCGTTACAACCGCGAAACCTTGGAGATTAAATTCAAAGGCAAGTCCATCGCTGATGTGCTGGATATGACCGTTGAAGATGCGCAGGCGTTTTTCAAAGCGGTGCCGTCGATCCGCGAAAAAATGGACGCGCTGATGCGCGTGGGTCTGGGCTATATCAAGGTTGGCCAACAGGCCACGACCTTGTCTGGCGGGGAAGCGCAGCGGGTCAAGCTGTCTAAGGAGTTGGCCAAACGGTCGACAGGGCGGACGCTGTATATTCTGGATGAACCGACAACCGGTCTGCATTTTGAGGATGTGCGCAAGCTGTTGGAAGTGCTGCATGAATTGGTCGATCAAGGCAACACGGTCGTGGTGATTGAACATAACCTCGACGTTGTCAAAACCGCCGACCATATCATCGATATTGGTCCTGAAGGGGGCGATGGCGGCGGCCAGATCGTCGCAAAAGGCACGCCAGAACAGGTCGCCAAGGTCGAGGGATCTTATACCGGGCATTACCTCAAGGATATGCTAGTGGCGAAGAAGAAAGTCGCTGCGGAATAACCTTGTTTCAACGCGGCTGTAGACCTGTTTTCCGATCTGACTTGGTCAAAATCCACGATTGTGGTACCGTTAACCATATTCTCCGCACTCAGTGCCGGACCGAAGCATAGCTATTTCCTGTGTTTCGGGGCTTTGGCATTGTCCGTCTGGTCGGGTGTGTGGAGCGCGATGTTGCTGATTTAACGAGGAGCTTTTTGATGATCAGGACGATTTCAGCCTTTCTTACCCTTCTTTGCCTTTCTGTGACGCAAGCCGCCGCTGTCACTTTGACAGTCGGTATCGATAGCATCACCGGGGATGGGGCCAGCTCGGACTTTGGGTTCTATTCGATGACCGGCGATGACGGCACGTTTCAGTTGCAGACAACGACCGTTAATCCTGAACCACTGTTGTTTCTGTCCTTTCCCGGCTCTCCGTTCAATGTCAGTGGCGTGACTGCAGGAACGGGGAACAATTACGCCTACGACACAGGCTCTGGCATCATGACGGTGACGGGCAATCTTGCTGGTCTGACCGGTGACTTCGGGTTCCCCGGCGGCCGCAGTTTCGATTTCGACATTCAGTTGGATGCGGGTTTGACCTATACCGGAACGTCTGATTTGCCATCTTTCTACAGCACCGCAACAGGTGTTGTCGGCAGCGTCACGGCGTTTTTCTTCCAAGATGATGAAGGCCCGGTTCTGGAACAAACGCTGGAATTTTCATCTGCGACGGTCGTGCCACTGCCTGCAGGTGGTCTAATGCTGCTGAGCGGACTGGTCCTGCTTGGTCTTAAGCGCAAGAAATCCTGAATTTGGCTTCTGGCTGAAAGATAAAAACCCCAATGTCGCGACTGCGGCGTTGGGGTTTTCAGTGCGTAAGCTATTGCAATAGCGGGGTGCGGGGTCAGTTCGCCAATGTCGTTTTGATCTGCGCCCCGGTTTCCAGTGTTTTGTGCACCGGGCACTTGTCGGCAATCTCCAACAGACGGGCACGTTGGGTTTCGTCCAGATCACCTTCAAGGTGGATCTCCCGATTGAACTGGTCGATCTTTGACGGGCCACCCGCATCCTGGGCGTGCATTGCGTTGTGGGTTACATCAACCCAAACACGGCGCAGCGGCCATTTCTTGCGACGCGCATACATGCGGATCGTCATGGAGGTACACGCGCCAAGCCCTGCGGCCAGCAAGCCGTAAGGGGTCATGCCTTTGTTTGTGCCACCATAGGCCAGCGGCTCATCGGCATAGATGTGATGGGCAGGTCCTGCGTTTACGTCTTGCAGAAACCCGTTTGGGTCAGCCTCGGCCACGCGCACAATACCTTCGGGCGCGCCGATAGGCGGCGCGGGCGGGCGCAAATCCAGGTATTTGCCTGCCCAGGCCGAGATAACTTCGGCGGCATATTCGGCATCTTCTGGGCGGGTCACCAGATGATCGGCGTCATCGAGCGTCACGAAGCTTTTCGGGTGCTTGGCATGTAGAAAAATCTGCGTCGCATTTTCGATGCCAACGGTGGTATCTTTCGGCGCATGCAAGACCAGAAGCGCTTTCTTCAGGCTGCCTACTGCGGTCTCAAGATTTTCTGCCGAGACATTTTCGACAAAGTCGCGGCCGATGCGGACAGGGCGACCACCCAACATGACCTCACCCACGCCATCGCGTTTGATCTTTTCGACATGGTCTTGGAAGTTGTGCACGACATGACCGGGATCAAAAGGGGCCCCGATGGTCACAACAGCTTTGGCGGATGGAATTTGTTCAGCCGCGCGCAAGATCGCCGCGCCACCAAGTGAATGACCGATCAGCAGCGTCGGTGCTTTGCCCAATTCGGCCAAATGCTGCGAAGCCAATACCAGGTCCGAGACGTTGGAAGCGAAAGTCGTGTTTTCAAACTCTCCGCCGGAATGGCCCAGACCGGTGAAATCAAAGCGCAGCACGGCGATGCCCATCGACGCCAAACGGCTGGCGATACGACGTGCGGCAGGAATGTCTTTGGAACAGGTAAAGCAATGGGCAAACAGCGCTGTCGCCAGATGCGGACCATCTGGCATATCCAGCCGCGCGGCCAGATCCTGCCCGGAATGTCCGGTGAATGTTAGTTTTTCCATGCCCATAACGCGTGCCTTTTACCGTGAGGTTCAAGGATGGAGATGTGCGACCAACAACTCAAGCCATGTGACAGCCAACTCACGTTATGGTGAGCAGACGTGCGCGTAAGTGAGCTCTATTGCCCCATCAACGCCGGATCGAACGGGTATTTCGTCAAATTTTCGTAACCATCTTCGGTAATCAAAACCTGATCTTCGAGCTTGATTGAGAAGTCGCCGCCCTCCGGACTGACCAGCGCTTCGACACATAGCGTCATGCCTGGTTGCAGCTCATAGTCGAACGCGCCCGCCACATGTTTGTTCGGATAGGCCACCATTGGCCACTCGTCACATAGGCCGACGCCGTGCATCAGGCAGCCGTATTTCTGCGCCTGAAACTGATCGTCCAGCACATGGGTGTTCGCAGACAGGTCGTTGATCGACACGCCGGGTTTCAACATCTCCATATTGGTCTGAATATGTTCAACGCCGTGCTGCATCGCATAGACCATGTCGGCCGGGGGCTTTTCCGGGCCGATCCACCAACTGCGTGAGATATCGCAGCAGATGCCGTAGGCACCGACCAAATCCGTATCAAAGCTGACAATCTCATTTTCGGAGATGATCCGCGGTCCGCATTCCTGAAACCATGGGTTCGTGCGTGGCCCGGATGCCAAAAGCCGGGTTTCGATCCATTCACCGCCGCGTTTTATGTTTTCGGCGTGAAGTACAGCCCAGACATCATCTTCGCTGACGCCGCCAAAGGGTATCTGTTCCCGGGCGAAGGCTTCCATTTCATACATCGCCATTTCGCAGGAATGGCACGCGGCGCGCATCGCCAGGATTTCGTCTGGCCCTTTGATGGAACGCGCGTGTTCCGTCGCTTCTTCGCCTTCATGGACGTCGAAGCCAAGTTCTTCCAAAGCGCGCAGGCCCGCGACCATAATCTTGTCGACGCCAAGTCTGCGATTGTTGCCGCCATGCGCCCGGATCAAGTCATCTACTTCAGCGGTAAAGCTGGAAGCGGCTTGCTGAACCTTGTCGCCATTGGCAAAATAAAACATCGATGCACCGCTGCGCTGTTCGCGCACGAGCGGGTTAAATTCGGATAGAAAGGGGGAGTTCTTATAGTCCCACATCACCATATATCCGTCAGCGCACAGCAGAACCGCGCGGAACGGGTTATGGGTGTTCCAGAGCTGCATATTCGTTGAATCGGTCGCATAGCGAATGTTGAGCGGGTCAAACATCAACAATCCGCCCCAATCTCGGTCTACGATATGTTGGGTCAGGCGCTTCCAACGATAGTCCCGCATCTTCTCAAGATCTGGCAGGATCAAACCGGCCTCTTCCCATTCGCGGTAGGCCAGCACGGTCGGGCCGATCTCGACGCGGTTGTTATCGTTGAGGTTGCCATCACCCAGGTGACTTCCTTTGGATGGATCGATCTTGCGGTTGTCGCTGAAATGCTTGTTCATCGGCTTCTCCCTTGGTTTAAACATCAGGCAGAGCGCGCGTGGGTTTCTGGCACGAACGCGTCAAAACCCATGTCAATTTCCGACCATCTGACCAATTTTCAGTCATCTGAGGTCTGCGCTGGCCCAGGGCCGTGGGATTTGTTAACGTCTCGGCAATGGTCTTCGGACCCAAAAAGGGGAGAGCAGCAATGGCGGATCTGAAGAAAGTCTTTGAAGAGGCTGAAGAGAAGAAAACAACCAGTAAGAAATCTCCGCGATCGGCCACCAAGGCTGCTAGAAAACCCGTCAAGTCCGCGCGCAGCGCAGTTGTGGCACCGGCCAAAGAACTGGCCAAAGATACGTCCGCCAAGCCGGGAACGGATGCGGGCGAGGATATGCGCAAGAAGGAACTGATCGACCGGGTCGCAGCCAAAAGTGGGTTGAAACGCGGCGTCGCCAAACAAGCTTTGGAAGCCAGTTTGGCTGTTTTGGGCGAGGTTCTGGCCGAGGGACGGTCTATTTCGGCCCCGCCTTTGGGAAAGCTCAAAGTTGTGCGCCAAAAAGATACACCGAACGGGAAGATGGCGGTTGTGCGGGTCAAGTTTAAAACCGGTGCCCCCAGCGAGCCTGAAAGCACCTAAGGTTCTTCACACTCGATGCGTTATCCCGAACTGCTCATCTGTCGCCACGGCGAGACGGAGTGGAACGTTGAAGGGCGGTTTCAAGGTGCGCTTGATTCGCCTCTGACCGTCCACGGGCGGGCGCAGGCGGAAAATCAACGCAACATCCTGAGCCAGCTCACAACGATACCGGATCGTGTGTTTTCCAGCCCGCTTAAGCGTGTGCTGGATACTGCGGAAATCGCCCTGCGCGGTCGCGAGGTTGACATAAAGCGCGACGCCCGTTTGTGCGAAATCGATATGGGGGATTGGTCTGGAAAGCGGCGCGAAGATGTTCTGCCGCGGGCACGTATCTTGGATGATCTGGCAAACGATCCGATGGCGCTATACCGACTGAAGAAGACCGGGGAAGACTTCCCGGCTTTGCGGGGCCGATGTCAGGACTTTCTGGATGATCTTCCTGGCCCCGCGCTTGTCTTCACCCATGGCGTTACCTCACGCATGTTGCGGGCGATTGTTCTGGGGATCGCTGACGCGCATCTTGGCGATTTGCCGGGTGGGCAGGGGGTCGTCTATCATTTGCGTGAAGGTTTGCAGACCCGCCTGGAGTGACAATTCCGTCGCTGTGAAAAAACGCTGCGAAAGGTCTTGCAGACCCCACCCACCTTGCGCTAAACCGCGCCTCACGGGTGATTAGCTCAGTTGGTAGAGCGCTTCGTTTACACCGAAGATGTCGGGAGTTCGAGCCTCTCATCACCCACCATTCCCGCCTCTGCCAAAACATGTCGTCATGCTGCATCGCCATCGTGATTGTGCGTGTTTTCAGACAGGATGCATGGCTTTTGATTTATTCCTGCAATTTCACGATCAGATACGCTTGACGGGGCAGGGCGCAGCCCATAATACGTCCCTCACGTCTGAGGGATCGGACGGGCAGCCAGTGCGGTTGTAGCTCAGTTGGTTAGAGTACCGGCCTGTCACGCCGGGGGTCGCGGGTTCGAGCCCCGTCAACCGCGCCA
>CANLQL010000003.1 GCA_947493265.1 uncultured Litoreibacter sp.
GGTTGTAGCTCAGTTGGTTAGAGTACCGGCCTGTCACGCCGGGGGTCGCGGGTTCGAGCCCCGTCAACCGCGCCACTGCTGCCCCTTTGATCCCGAAACGTGATGCGCGGTTGTAGCTCAGTTGGTTAGAGTACCGGCCTGTCACGCCGGGGGTCGCGGGTTCGAGCCCCGTCAACCGCGCCACTATTCTTCGAATGTCGGACCTTAAGGTAATTTTGCCAATAAGAAGTCTAGCTGCGCCTGCGCGATACAAAGCGGGGCAGCATGGCCGAAAAGTCTTTGCCAGCACCGTCTTCGCGTTCCACAAATTCCGCATAAAGATCTGTTGCGTGTTGGCCCATCGGCGTGTCGGCATCGGCACTGGTTGCGGCCTGCTGGCTGAGGCGCAAGTCTTTCAACATGAGATCTGCGGCAAATCCGGGCTGGTAGTCGTTGTCGGCAGGGCTTTGCGGCCCGATCCCCGGGGCCGGGCAATACGCGTTCATCGACCAGCTATAGCCTGACGAGGTGGAAACCACGTCAAACATCCGGGCGCGGTCCAAGCCAAGTTTATCGGCAAGCGCAAAAGCTTCACAGGTGGCAATCATCGTCACACCAAGGATCATGTTGTTGCAGACCTTTGCCGCTTGGCCGTTGCCGGATGGGCCGCAATGAACAGCTTTCTGACCCATGATCTCAAACAATGGCGCGGCTTTTTCAAACGCGGCGTCGCTGCCCCCAGCCATGAATGTAAGCGTACCACCAGAGGCCCCACCAATCCCGCCGGACACAGGCGCATCGGCGGACAGCAAGCCTTGTGCGCTGGCTTGATCTGCAACGGCGCGGGCTGTGTCGACATCGACGGTTGAGCAATCCAGCAGCAGCGCGCCTTTTGACATGACTGGTAGCACCTCGTCTGCGACGGATTGCAAGATTGCCCCATTGGGCAGCATGGTGATCACGACATCCTTGTCTTTTGCCGCCTCCGCCGCGCTGCCTGCCATCGGAAGAGTGTCAGGCTTGGTCATTGTGTCGAAACCAGTTACCTCATGGCCCGCCTTGGCGAGATTTTCGGCCATGGGTGCCCCCATATTCCCCAATCCAATAAACCCAATTTTCATCGCCATTCTCCCTGTTTCAGTCCCAGATTAACGCGTCTTTGCCCAGCGGGCGCAGCATGTTCGAGATATCGATTGCCGCGACCTCCTCGGCGGAGGCATGTCGCCATTTCGGCGCGCGATCCTTGTCGATAATGGCAGCGCGAATGCCTTCGATGAAATCGCCCTGTTCCAATGCGCGAAACGTGTAGCGGTATTCGAGATCAAGAGCTTGGCGGATACTTTGCGCCGATCTGAGCCTGCGGGTGACATTCATCGTGCATTCCATTGCCAGCGGTGCATTGCGGGACAGACGTTTCAAAGTGTCTTTCGTGAATTCGCTGTCTTCGCGCTTGAGGTCGCGGATCACGCCGGCCAGATCATTGCCATCAAAGAAATGATCGATCAGCGGCTGCATGCCTGCCAGCGGCGAGGACGGGGCAGGGTGCGCGGCTTTGTCGACCTCCGTATAGTCACCCGTTTTGACAAGCGTATCTTTCAAGTCAGACCAAACCTCTTGCGGGATGTAGTAGTCCGCGAACCCTGCGAAGATCGCGTCGCCCGGTCCCATGCGGTAGGCGGTTGTTCCCAGATATTCGCCTACATGGCCGGGTGCATGACCTAGCATCAGCGAGCCGCCGACATCAGGGATCAGGCCGATACCGCATTCGGGCATGGCGATCTGGCTGGTGTCTCCGACAATCCGGTGGGAGCCGTGGCACCCCACGCCGACGCCGCCGCCCATCGTGAAGCCTTGCAGGAACGACACGACGGGTTTGGGAAACTCAAACAGCTTCGCATTCATCCGGTATTCGTCGCGCCAAAACTGCTGACCATAGGCGAAATCGCCGGTTGTGCCGGCCGTATACATGTCTGCGATATCGCCGCCTGAACAAAAAGCGCGGTCCCCATCTGCATCAAACAGCAGCAAATCGATATCTGCCGTCAGCCAGTCGTCCAATGCGGCCTCAATTGCGCGCACCATATCGTAGGTAAGTGCATTTAGCGCATCGGGGCGTTTCAGGGTAATTCGGCCCGCACGACCTTCAATGCGAATGTCTATGTCGCTCATGATGTTGCCTTCAGGAAGAAATCAAGGCGCGGGAAACGATCAGGCGCATGATTTCGTTTGTGCCTTCGAGGATTTCATGGACGCGCAAATCGCGGACCAGTTTTTCGATCCCGTAATCAGCCAGATATCCGTAGCCGCCATGCAGCTGCAGGCACCCATTGACGACGCGCGAGCCGGTTTCTGTGCAGAACTTCTTGGCCATCGCGCAGGCTTGCGTGGCGTCCGGTGCGTTTTGGTCCATCTTCCAAGCGGCTTGGCGCAGGAAAACGCGGGCGGCCTGAAGCTCTATTTCCATATCGGCAAGGCGGAATTGCAGTGCCTGGAATTGATCGATCGATTTGCCGAAGGCCTTGCGCTCTTTCATATAGGCCAGCGTTTTTTCCATTGCGGACTGGGCCGCGCCTATAGAACAGGCAGAGATATTCAACCGCCCGCCATCCAGCCCGGCCATCGCATAGGTAAATCCCTTGCCTTCTTCACCGATCAGGCGGTCGGCGGGCACGTTGCAGCTGTCGAGTTGTACCTGCCGGGTGGGTTGCGCGCGCCATCCCATCTTGTCTTCAAGGCCGCCGAAACTGAGGCCGGGTTTTCCATCTTCAACCAGAATGGCGGACACGCCTTTGGGGCCAGCATCGCCCGTGCGGCTCATCACGATATAGGCGTCGGAATATCCACCGCCGGAAATGAACGCCTTGGTGCCTGTCAGGCTGTAGCCTTCGTTCGTTCGTTCCGCGCGGGTTTTCAACGCAGCGGCGTCAGATCCGGACCCAGGTTCGGTTAGGCAATAGCTGAGCACAGTTTCCATGCTGAGGACCTTTTCCATGATCTCGGCCTTCAATTCGTCCGAGCCGAACTTGTCGATCATGGTGGCGCACATGTTGTGAATGGACAGGAACGCCGCGACGGACGGGCAGGCGTGGCTGAGGGCTTCGAAAACAAGGCTGGCGTCCAGACGCGACAGACCGGTTCCGCCGCTGTCTTCGCTGACATTCAGTGCGCCAAAACCAAGTTCCGCCAGATCGGGCCAAAGCGATTTCGGGATCTCTCCGTCGCGCTCCCATTGGCTGGCGAATGGCGCGATCCTGGTCTCACCGAAGTCCTTCGCCATATCGAAAATTGCGGTCTGTTCGTCTGTCAGTGAGAAGTCCATATCGTGCCTAAGTCGCGCCCAATTAATTTAACGTACGTTCAATTATGGCAAAATTGCGGGGAAATGCAAGGAAATGGACACCGCAAAAAATATTGGAAAATAAGGGCTTTTTCGCAATCAAGGCCGGATTGCGTTGCGATTGTGGCACAGTTGTGGCGATTGTTTCCAAGTTCGCGTATTGCCACTATTGGTTCGGCGGTTTATTGCTTATCGCGTATCTAGTGAGAAGGCTTTCGGGAGCCGTGTATGTTTTCCCGATGTTAGCGGTGGGGCGCTTAAAGAGTAGAGGACGAGAGAAGATGTTAAAGTGTATATCTGCAATCGCAGCCCTGACGACAGCTCTATCCGTGTCGGCCGCATCTGCAGCAGTAATCGAATTCACAACAGGCAATAGCTTCCAGCAAGGTCCAATCGGTTTCTCCGGTGGTGGCTTTTCTGTCGGTGTTTCTGCCATTAACACCCTGGGTGGGACGCAAATCGCGCCGCCACAATCTGCAGCAGGTCCGCTGATCGGATCTTATGCAGGCTACGGTTTGGGTGTTTGTTCCACCGGATACAGCGATACGCGCGATGCGTATTACAGCTGTACCTCTGATGAGAACGGCGACATTGACGACAATGCTGAAGGCGGTGACTGGACTTTGATCGACGGCGGCGCTGCCGACGGTGAGCAAGCCAGCAACGTGAATGTTGTCGCAAACCCGAATGATCCCGATGAAATGGTGATCTTCGATTTCGGAACCGAAGAGGTTCTGTTGTCATCCATCACATTCTCCCTGATGGGGTCAGATGATGACTTTGACTTGGCTATTTTCGACGGCGGCTCAACAGCCACGCCAGCAAGCTACAGTGCAGATGTGAACTTTGGGGCCGATGGCCGCAACGGTTGGTACACCTACACATTTAGCGCGCCGGTTCTGGTTGGGACCTTGTTCGGGATTGGTGCAGACGGTGCGTCTGACGAGTTCCTGATCGCGTCCATCGAGGTGTCCGCAGTTCCACTTCCGGCCGCTGGCTGGATGCTTCTGGCGGGAATCGCCGGTTTGTTTGGAATGAAGCGTCGCAAAACGGTGTAAGCGTAACTTGTATTTTGAGTATCGAGAAGGCGGTCCCAGTGGCCGCCTTCTTTTTTGAACGGAACCAAGGCGTTAACCATTCGTTCATATATTGTTGTATCAGACGCCCAAAAATGTTAGATTTGTGCAAGTCAGCAATGTGTGCTGGCGAAGTTCTGTAGATGGTTTTTAACCCGTGAGGAAATATGTCCAAGGTTTCTAAAGCACTTAGCATTGTTGCTGCCGGTGCTTTCATGTCAACGGCAGCAAATGCCGCGACATTCAACTTCGATTTCTCATCTCTTTATGGCGCTGGCGGGTCTTATCAGACCACAGTGGACGGGCTAACTTTGACCGTCACAGCCGGGTCATTCGTCGATGGCTATCAATATGGCACGACCCGCTGGGTACGTGATGATGAAGACAACCGTGTTTATGGCAGTGTCATTGGGTCGAATAATTCCTTTGATCGCAACGCGTATGTAAATGCGGACGGTGCAAACGGTCTTGGCGTCTACAACAATGTGCGCCGCGGCAGAACCACAGACAATACCGGCGACGTTGACGGGCGTTATTGGGATGACTTCCTGATCCTCACTTTTGACCAGAACGTTCAGCTGGATATCGCGCGGTTTGGGTCATTCGACAGCAATGATGACTATCGGATGATCTACGACATGACCGGCGACGACGAACTGGGCTACGGCGATTTCGTCACCAGAAGCGGTGATGACAACCCGCAGACGTCGTTCCCTTGGGTACATGACAACGTCTTCGGCTTCCTGGCGACGGGCAGCAATGATGATTGGCGTTTGGCCGAATTGCAGGTCTCCATCGTACCGCTGCCTGCAGGTGGATTGCTGTTGCTCACCGGCCTCGCCGGTTTGGCAGCGATGCGGCGACGTTCAAAAAGTTAATATCGGTGAGATTTTTGCGAAAAAGCAGCGTTTTAGCTGCTTTTTTGCGTTTTATGGGCGATTTTCGGCCCAAAAATTTGATTTAAAGCTAACGCTAGGTTAACATATCTTCGGGCGCACACGTGTACTTGTTGGGCCCAGTTTAAGTAATAGTACTTTTTGTGAGGGAATATGTATAAAATAACAACTGCTCTTGGTGTCCTCGCCACGAGCTTTTGTGTCGCATCCGCAGCAAGCGCATCGACACATACATTCAACTTCTCAGGCTTGAACGGTATCGGAAGCAGCTATTCCACCACAGTTGGTGATATTGGGCTGACGGTTACTGCAGGTTCATTCATTGGCGGATACAGCGGGACGTCTCCGTACCGTATGTATGATGACGATGGAAACCGGGTCTGGGGTTCCACTGTACGTGGCTCCAACAGCTATGATGGCGGCGCACGGTTGACAGCAGACAGCCCGAACGGTCTTGGCGTTCGCAATTCTGGCGGTGACGGAAGCGACACGACAGACGGCAGTGGCTGGGATGACTACATCATTTTGACATTCGATCAGGACGTTCAGCTTGAAAGAGCGCGGTTCGGTTCGTTTGGAAGCAATGATGATTTCCGGCTTGTCTATGATGTCACTGGCGACGACAACATCGGTACAGGTGACTTCGTAACAACCAACCAAGATGACAACCCGTTCTCTGGGTTCCCATCTGTTGAAGGCAACGTCTACGCATTCCTGGCGACAGGTGGCAATGATGACTGGCGTCTTCGCAATCTGACAGTATCCACTGTTCCGCTTCCTGCGGGCGGCCTGATGCTGCTGAGCGGTTTGGCTGGGTTTGCAGCCATGCGGCGTCGCAAGAAAAGCTGATCTGAAGATCTAAAAATTGCAAGAAAAAGGCGGGTCACCCACCCGCCTTTTTTTGGTCGTGTCGGTTAAGCGCGTTGTGTAACGCGCTGATAGGACAGTGTTATTCCATAACAGGGATTGAAAATTCCCCACCTTCCTTGATGCCGGATGGCCAACGGGAGGTCACGGTTTTTGTCCGAGTGTAGAACTTGAAACTGTCGGGTCCGTGCTGGTTAAGATCACCGAACATGGACTTCTTCCAGCCCCCAAATGTGTGATAGGCCAGCGGCACAGGGATCGGAACGTTGACGCCGACCATGCCGATATTGATGCGGTTGGCGAAATCCCGTGCCGCATCACCGTCGCGGGTAAAGATCGCCGTGCCGTTGCCGTATTCGTGATCCATCGCCAGGCCAATCGCTTCTTCATAGCTTTGGGCGCGAACCGTGGACAGCACTGGTCCGAAGATCTCGTGCTTGTAGATATCCATGTCCTTGGTGACGTTGTCGAACAAATGCGCGCCGACAAAAAAGCCGTCTTCGTAGCCTTGCAAATTGAAATTGCGGCCATCGACGACAAGTTTCGCGCCCTGATCAATGCCTGTTTGCACGAGGCGTTCGATATTGGCTTTCGCCGCGGCCGTAACAACCGGGCCGTAGTCCACATCATCGCCCGCCGTGTAGGGCCCGACTTTCAATGCCTCGACCCGCGGGATCAGCTTTTCGATCAAGCGGTCGGCGGTTTCATCGCCGACTGGTACAGCGACGGAAATCGCCATGCACCGCTCGCCTGCAGCACCGTATCCAGCCCCAACCAGCGCATCTGCAGCCTGATCCATATCAGCATCTGGCATGATGATCATGTGGTTCTTGGCCCCGCCGAAGCACTGTACGCGCTTTCCGTTGGCGCAGCCGGTGGCGTAAATATATTCCGCAATTGGGGTGGAGCCGACAAACCCGACGGATTGAATAACATCGTTGTGCAAGATCGCGTCAACGGCCGCTTTGTCGCCGTTCACGACCTGAAGGATGCCCTTTGGAAGACCGGCTTCTTCAAGAAGCTCTGCCAGCATCAGCGGGACGGACGGGTCGCGCTCGGAAGGTTTGAGGATGAATGCGTTTCCACAGACAATCGCCGGGGCAAACATCCACATCGGGATCATCGCAGGAAAGTTGAACGGTGTGATGCCGGCTGTGACACCCAATGGCTGTTTCATCGAATACATATCGATGCCTGGACCCGCGCTGTCGGTAAATTCGCCCTTCAGGTGATGCGGCGCGCCGATGCAGAATTCTACCACTTCCAGACCCCGCACAACGTCGCCCTTGGCATCTGGGATCGTTTTGCCATGTTCCCGGCTCAGCGCTTCGGCCAGCTTGTCCATGTCGCGGTTCAGAAGGTCGACGAATTTCATCATCACGCGCGCGCGGCGCTGCGGGTTAACGGCAGCCCAAGCGGGTTGGGCGGCTTGCGCGGCGGCAATCGCCTGTTCCATTTCGGCGTCATTCGCCAATGGCACCTTAGCTTGAACCTCACCGGTTGCGGGGTTGAACACGTCGGCGAAACGCCCCGATGTTCCCTTCACATGGGCCCCGTTTATGTAATGGCTTAGCTCTTGCATGGGTCACACTCCTTGATCAATTTCGCTGCACCATAGTAGCCCCCCTATGGCTGGGAAAGCGAAAAATAGGCCCGTGAACCCCCGTAAATCTTGGGGTTTTCGGGGGGCGGTGGTCGCAGACTTGACGAATAGGGCATTGCGGCGCGACACTTCTGGTATTCGCTGGAAAATATTTCAAAGGAGATACCCATGCTGGTGCGTCAAATTCTCAAATCCAAAGCTGATGACGGGGTGGTCACGATCGCACCTTCAGCAAGCGTTTCAGATGCGGCAGAGCTGCTGTCGACGCGCAAGATTGGGTCGCTGGTGGTGTCTTCCGATGGCAAGTCCGCCGATGGGATTTTGTCGGAGCGCGACATTGTGCGCGAAGTGGGCAAGCGGGGTCCGGGATGCCTGTCTGAAACCGTGGGCGACATGATGACAGAAAATCCGTTTACAGCCTCGCTCGATGACAAGGCGGACGAAATACTAAGCCGTATGACAGAAGGCCGGTTTCGCCACATGCCCGTTGTCGAGGCCGGTGAGATGGTCGGCCTGATCACCCTTGGAGACGTGGTCAAAGCACGCCTGACCGAGCTTGCGATGGAAAAAGATGCCCTTGAAGGCATGATTATGGGGCACTGATACCATGGCGTTGACAGGAAAATGCGTGTGCGGCGCGGTCAGCTACAAAGTGCTGTCAGATAAGGAAACGATCAGCGCATGCCATTGTTCGATGTGCAGACGTTGGACGGGGGGCGTCTTCATGGGGTTGTCTGTCCCGGAAGCTGAGGCAGAGATCAGCGGACAAGAGAATTTGACCATCTACACGTCCTCAGAGTGGGCGGAACGTGCATTTTGCAAAACCTGTGGGTCGAATGTCTTTTACCGGGTAACTGCCGAAGGTCCGTATCACCGCGACTACCATTTCGGGGCAGGGACGCTGGATGATCACAAGGACCTTTCCTTGAACCTGCAATTGTACATTGATCAAAAACCAAAAACATACAGCTTCGCGCAAGACACGAAGAATATGACAAAGGCCGAGGTCGAAGCCTTTTTCGCTGAATGAGGCGAAGGGCTTGAAACTCGCAGCTTTTTAGGGCCTCTTGCGAGGGAATTTACGGCGAGGGATGGCCATGCGAACAGGACTGTATCCGGGAACTTTCGACCCGATTACCCGTGGGCATTCAGATATCATCCGCCGGGCGTGCACGCTTGTCGACAGGCTGGTGATTGGGGTGGCGATCAACCGTGACAAAGGCCCGTTGTTTTCCCTGGAAGAACGTGTTGCGATGATTGAGGCGGAATGCAGCGGTTTGGCGAAAGATCTTGATGTTGAGATCATCGTCCATCCGTTCGAGAACCTTTTGATCCATTGTGCCCGTGATGTCGGCGCGTCAGTGATCATCCGTGGTCTGCGCGCTGTTGCGGATTTTGAATATGAATATCAAATGGTTGGCATGAACCGAGCGATGGATGACAGCGTTGAGACCGTGTTCTTGATGGCTGAGGCGCAGCATCAGGCAATTGCATCCAAACTGGTGAAAGAAATTGCGCGTCTGGATGGAAATGTCTCCAAATTCGTGTCGCCAGCGGTAGAACGCGCGCTGGTCGACCGATTGCGCTGAAGGGGTTTACACCCGCACTGGCTGGGGTAGTTTGGCGCAAATTCATATGAAGGAGCGCGCCCGATGGCCGACATCAAAGACCCTGAAAACACCATCCTGATGGAACTGAAAGACGGCATGGTAACGATCGAGCTGATGCCCGACGTGGCCCCGCAACATACAGCCCGCATGAAAGAACTGGCCCGGTCCGGGCAGTATGACAACGTGGTTTTCCACCGGGTTATCGATGGGTTCATGGCGCAAACCGGTGACGTGGCGAACGGTAATTTTGAAAAAGATTTCAACATTCGCGCGGCTGGAACCGGCGGCTCTGACTTGCCGAATGTGCCTGCGGAATTTTCCAAACTGCCTCATGATCGTGGTACACTTGGGGCGGCACGGTCGCCAAATCCGGACTCGGCCAACAGCCAGTTCTTTATCAACTTCTCCGACAATCACTTCCTGAATGGTCAGTACACGGTCTATGGCCGCGTAATTGAGGGGATGGAGCATGTCGATGCAATCCTGCGCGGCGAGCCTCCGATGAACCCGGATCGGATGTTGTCTGTGAAAGTCGCGGCCGATGCGTAGTCTGGTTCTGGCAAGCTGCCTCTTGGCAAGCCCCGCAGTCGCAACAGGTCTGGAGATTGACATCACCGGCGAAGCCAACGGCACTGTCGTGATTGACCTGCTGGAAGATGTGGCCCCAAAGCATGTGGAGCAAATCACCGCTCTGGCCGCGGAAGGCGCTTATAATGGCGTGGTCTTTCACCGGGTGATCGAAGGGTTCATGGCGCAAACGGGCGACGTGCAATATGGCCGTGCAGATGGCGATTTGTCGGGCGCTGGCCGTGGCGGATCTGACCGACCGGACCTGCCGGCTGAGTTTTCAGACCTGAACTATGACAGAGGTGTCGTTGGAATGGCCCGCAGCCAAAACCCGAACTCCGCCAACAGTCAGTTCTTTATCATGTTCGCAGAAGGTGCGTTTTTGAACGGGCAATACACAGTGGTCGGTCGCGTGACTGAAGGTATGGATGTGGTTGACGCGATCAAGCGTGGCCAAGGCCAATCCGGTGCTGTTGCAGGGTCCCCAGACGTGATGACCGAAGTGCGCGTCACCGACTGATATCTGTTCAAGCCTGCGTGAGGCGGGCTGGCGCATATACAGAGTTTCGGACCATGATATGTCCCAAGGTGCAAAACCGGGGAGGGTATTATGGTCCGTTTTCTTTTGGCGTGCGGGATTTTGGTTTGGGCGACGCTGGCGTCAGCCAATCCATTTCTGACCGCGCAATGGCCAAACACCGATTTTTCAAAAACCACTGTTGATCTGAACGAGATCCGCTCGGGCGGGCCGGGCAAGGACGGGATCATGGCCGTTTGGTCGCCGCGATTTGTCGAAGTGAGCAAAGAAAAGCGATTGAGCCCTCGGGAACCTGTGATCGCGTTTGAGCGCAAAGGTCAGCGCTCGCGGGCCTACCCGATCCGGTATTTCATGGTTCATGAGATTGTGAATGACACGGTCGGTGGTGTGCCTGTGGCGGTGACGTTTTGCCCGCTTTGCAATTCCGCGATGGTGTTTGATCGGCGTATCGGAAGCAAGCTGCGCACCTTTGGTGTGTCGGGCAATCTGCGCCATTCCGATATGGTGATGTATGACCGCGAAACCGAAAGCTGGTGGCAACAGGCTATTGGCAAAGGCATTGTCGGGACACATGCGGGCGATACCCTGCGCCAGCTTCCCAGTTGGATGGAGAGTTGGGAGGCGTTCGCAGCGCGCAACCCGGACGGATTGGTGTTAGACGCGCCGAACCCACGGATCAGCTACGGCTCTAATCCATACGTGAATTATGACAGTTCGGCGCGGCCGTTTCTTTACAGCGGTGAATTGCCACCAAATGGCATTGACCCGATGGCACGGGTGGTGCGTGTGGGCAATAAAGCCTGGCCGCTCACGCGTCTGGCCGCAGAGCCCGAGGTGGTTGAGGCTGGTGTGCGGCTGAGTTGGGCGGGCGAACAAGCCTCGGCCTTGGATAAAGCACGGATTGGGCGGTCAAAATCGGTCGGATCCATCCGTGTGCGCGACGCTGCAACGGGCAAGGATATCGCCCATGACGTCATGTTCGCCTTTGCGTTTCATGCGTTTTACCCAAATGGGAACTGGATGGTCCGGTAGCCGGGGCACGGAACGCCCCGGATTAGTTTCTTCTTGGGGCTCTGCCCCAAACCCCGGAGGTATTTCGGCAAGAAGAAGTTCAGGAGAGCGTGACCAGGGCATGGCGTTTTTTGCCGGCGCTGAGTTTCAGAGGCTCAGACAGGTTTTCGGCCGTCAGGAAGAGCCCTGCATTTGTCAGAGGTTCATCGTTCAGCTTTGCGCCGTTTTCTGCGATCAGCCGCTTGGCATCTTTGCCGGACCCGGCAAGACCTGAGCGCACCAGAAGCTGGACGATGGAAATCCCATCGCCAAGGTCTGCCTTGGACAGCTCCAGCGTCGGCAGATCGTCACCGACGCCGCCTTTTTCGAAGACTTCTCGGGCGGTTGCTTCGGCAGCTTTTGCAGCCTCGGCCCCATGCAGCAGTGTTGTCACCTCATTGGCGAGGATGATCTTTGCTTCGTTGATTTCTGACCCTTCCAGCGCGCCGAGGCGGTCGCATTCTTCGACGGGCAGTTCCGTGAAAAGCTTCAGGAATTTGCCCGTATCCGCGTCGGTGGTGTTGCGCCAGAATTGCCAGAACTCATAGGGGCTGAGCATATCGCCGTTAAGCCAGATTGCACCGCCCTGGCTCTTGCCCATTTTGCGCCCATCCGAGGTGGTCAGAAGGGGGGTGGTCAGGCCGTATATTTCATTGTCGAGCACGCGCCGGGTCAGGTCGATCCCGTTGACGATATTTCCCCATTGATCGGACCCGCCCATTTGAAGCAGGCAGCCGTAGCGGCGGTTCAGCTCCAGAAAGTCATAGGCTTGCAGGATCATGTAGTTGAATTCCAGAAAGCTCAGCGATTGTTCGCGATCAAGCCGGGATTTGACGGATTCGAAGCTGAGCATCCGGTTGACGGAGAAATGCCGCCCGATATCGCGCAGAAAATCGAGGTAGTTGAGATGATCCAACCATTCCGCGTTGTTGAGCATCGTGGCGTCATTTTCGCCGTCCCCGTAGCTGAGGTATTTTGCAAAGACTTTCTGCATGCCGTCGATATTAGCGTCGATGGCCGCGGCATCCAGAAGCGGACGCTCATCAGACCGGAACGACGGATCGCCCACTTTCGTCGTGCCACCACCCATCAAGGTGATTGGTTTGCCGCCGCATTTTTGCAGCCAGCGCAGGACCATGATGTTCATCAGATGGCCCACATGCAGCGATTTCGCTGTCGCGTCATAGCCGATATAGGCAGGCACCACCCCGGCGGCGAACGCCTCATCCAGACCTTGATAATCTGTGCAATCGGCGAGAAAGCCGCGCTCGGTCATCACATGGAGAAATTCGGATTTAGGGTGGTAGGTCATCTGATTTCCGTTCAGAGTTTTGCGGACATATGAAAGCCTTCTATAATGAGGCAAAGGCGCGAGGGGAAGGCGTTGAAATCACGCGAAGCAATCTGGGCTTTGGGAGCGATGTCGGGGACGTCGCTGGACGGAGTGGACGCCGCGATGCTGCGCACTGATGGCGTTGATATTCTGGAATTTGGCGAGGCGCGCTATAGGCCCTATTCAGACGCGGAACGCGATGTCCTGCGCGCGGCATTGGGGCAATGGCCGGGCGACAAGGATGTGGAGGCCGCGTCAGAGGGTGTCGAGACGGCCCATGCGGCGCTGCTGACTGGGTTTTCCGGGGCGGAGCTTGTTGGGTTTCACGGGCAGACGCTGGCACATGATCCGGGAGGACGCGGCACGCATCAAGCTGGTGATGGCGCGGTCTTGGCAGATATTCTGAACATCCCGGTGGCGTGGGATTTTCGCACGGCGGATGTGGCGATGGGCGGGCAGGGAGCGCCGCTGGCCCCGTATTTCCATTTCGCCTGTGCAAAATTTATCGACCTAGATGCACCGGTTGCGTTTCTGAACCTTGGGGGCGTTGGTAACATCACCTATGTCGATCCAAGGGCAGAGGGACCGACGGCGCAGGAGGCACTGTTGGCTTTTGATACGGGGCCTGCAAACGCGCCATTGAATGATTTGATGCAATCCCGCCTGGGCAAGCCGTTGGACAAAGACGGCGCATTGGCGGCGAAAGGCCGTGTCGATGACGAATGTGTCGCAACGTTTCTAAAATCACCGTATTTCTATAAGATACCGCCCAAATCACTGGATCGGAACGATTTTCCGGATCTTCTGACATCTTTGTCTCATCTAAGCGATGCGGATGCTGCGGCGACTTTGGTGGCCTGCATCGCGGCATCAGTCGTTCAGGGCATGTTGCAATTGCCAGATGCTGTGTCGCAACTTTTGGTCACCGGGGGTGGTCGAAAGAACCCATCGATTATGGCCGCTTTGGCGCAAGCGCTGACCATTCCGGTCCTTCCGGTGGAAGAGGTCGGGCTGGATGGCGATATGTTGGAGGCGCAGGCCTTCGCCTATCTTGCGGTGCGGGTGTTGCGGGGGCTTCCGACCTCCGGGCCGACGACGACTGGGGTGAAGGCGCATATCGGGGGCGGGGTGATCAGCCGCCCTGGCAATGAAGGCGGCGCTCAGCGTGGGATATCGAAATTGGGTGCGGCCAGCGTGAAGCCTTCGAACTGAAACCCCGGCGAGACGGTGCAGCCGACAAGTGCCCATCCGTCGGGGGCTGCTGCGGCTTGCCACTGGTCTTTTGCAACGATGATTTGTGGAAGCTGACCGGCTGCCAGATCAGGGCCTAGCCGGTGATCCGTGGCCGGGCCTTCATCGGTGTCCGACAAGCTTAAAACCAGCGGTGTACCTACATAAAAATGCCAGATCTCGGTGGCATCAACCTTGTGCCAATGAGAGGTCTCGCCCTCTTTCAGCAAGAAATAGATACAGGTGCCCGTTGGTCTGCCCGGGCCGTCGTCGACCCAGGTTTGCCGGTACCAGCCGCCCTCCGGATGGGGCGACAGGTCAAGATGTCTGATCAGGTCGTCAGCGTCCATCAGTTGCGCAGGATGGAACGTCCAGCAAACTCGGCGGTTTCGCCCAAGGCTTCTTCGATCCGGATCAGCTGATTGTATTTGGCCAACCGGTCGGAACGCGCCAGCGAGCCGGTTTTTATCTGACCGCAATTTGTTGCAACTGCCAGATCAGCAATGGTGGCGTCCTCTGTCTCCCCAGAGCGGTGGCTCATAACGCAGGTCATCCGCGCCCGGTGGGCCATGTCAACAGCCCGCAACGTCTCGGTCAGCGTGCCGATCTGGTTCACTTTGACCAGCAGTGAATTTGCAGCGGCTTTTTCGATGCCTTCGGCGAGGCGAGTCGGGTTGGTTACAAAAAGATCGTCACCAACAAGTTGCACCTTGTCGCCAAGCGCTTTCGTCAGCGCGACCCAACCGTCCCAGTCGTCTTCTGAACAGCCATCTTCGATGGAGATGATCGGATAGTCTTTGACCAGCGCTTCCAGATAGGACACGTTTTCGTCCGGGCTCAGGCTTTTGCCTTCGCCAGCGAATTCATACTTGCCGCCTTTGAAATATTCTGTTGCCGCACAATCCAGTGCCAGGTGGATATCATCACCGGGTTTATAGCCTGCTTT
This sequence comes from uncultured Litoreibacter sp., assembly GCA_947493265.1. Classification (GTDB taxonomy): domain Bacteria; phylum Pseudomonadota; class Alphaproteobacteria; order Rhodobacterales; family Rhodobacteraceae; genus Litoreibacter. Next base: position 15,033 of record CANLQL010000003.1, read on the forward strand.
CTCGATGGATTTCAGAATGAAATCAAGCGCATCGCGGGTGGAGCTTAGGTTTGGCGCAAAGCCACCCTCATCGCCGATGCCTGTGGACAGGCCAGCGGCAGACAGTTCTTTCTTTAGGGTATGGAAGACCTCGGAGCCCATGCGAACGGCTTCGCGGATATTTTCCGCGGCGACCGGCATGATCATGAATTCCTGAATGTCGATTGGATTGTCGGCATGTTCGCCGCCATTGATGATGTTCATCATCGGAACGGGCAGAACCCGCGCTGACGTGCCACCGACATAGCGATAAAGCGGTTGCGTGGTGTAGTCTGCGGCGGCCTTTGCAACGGCCATCGACACGCCCAGAATAGCGTTGGCTCCAAGGCGCGCCTTGTTGTCCGTGCCGTCCATTTCGCACATCATCATGTCGATGCCGACCTGGTCTGTCGCGTCTTCGCCCAACAGGTTCTCGGCAATTTCGCCATTCACCGCGGCAACTGCGTCCAGAACGCCCTTGCCCATGTAGCGTGATTTGTCCCCGTCGCGTTTTTCAACGGCCTCATAGGCCCCGGTGGACGCCCCGGATGGAACAGCTGCCCGGCCCATCGTGCCATCTTCCAAAACCACATCAACTTCGACAGTTGGATTGCCGCGGCTGTCCAGAATTTCACGGGCGAAAATATCGATAATGGTGCTCATGGGACTATCCTTTTGCGCGGGCTAAATTTCGTTGGGCTTCTCCTACCCCGATCCGGTCTCAACTGGAAGGGCCTGCTTGAGTTTCTTGTCGCGAAGCATCGTGTAGCCACCCGAAAGCAGAACCAGAATGGCACCGATTAGCATCAGGACACTTGGGGTTTCCCCAAAGATAAAGACACCGATAAAAAGAAGGAAGATTAACCGTGTGTAGCGGAACGGGGCCACGATAGACATCGGTGCGATCCGCATGGATGCAATCAGCGAAAGGTATCCGATGGACCCAAATCCGACCATGCCCAACACATAAAACCAATTGGGGTCTTCCGGCAAAAGTTGGCCCTCAGCCATCAGGCACCAAACCGCCGTGAAGGGCATCGCAGCCAACATCGTATAGCTCGACATGCTGGAACTCGGGATTGTTGCCGGGGCCAGCTTTGTCAACAGATCGCGCGCGGCAAAGCCAAACACTGAAACGACAGCCCAAAGAAGTGCCGGCTCAAACGTACCTGATCCCGGTTGTACGATCAGCAACACACCGAAGAACCCGACAAAAATTGCGATCCAGCGCCGCCAACCAACCTGCTCGTTCAAAAACAGAGCGGCCCCGGCAACGATCAGCAAAGGGGCCGCTTGCGCGATGGCCCCGACCGTCGAGAGCGGAGCAGAGCTGAGCGCAAGAACCATTCCGAACGCACCGACCATTTCGGCCACGTAGCGGACCATCAGGACCGTGTTAAACGCGTCCCTGTTCCACAGCTTTTGCCCTTCAAGAAGGGCGATCACGGTAAAGACAATCAAGCCGCCACCCATCAACAGAAACGTCGTATGGGCCGGGCTCATAGTCCCCGCGGCCAGCTTGATGAAGCTGTCAGCGATGGCAAACATTGCCATGCCGCCGATCATCAACAAAATGCCTTTGAGGTTTGTATTAGGTTCCATCTTTGGAAACTTTCACACCATAAAGTTCCAACCGATGTCCTTTCAATGTGTACCCCAAACGGGCCGCGATCTTTTCCTGCAAGGCTTCAATCTCTGGGTCGACAAATTCGATCACTTCGCCAGACTGCATGTCGATCAGGTGGTCGTGATGGTCGCGTTCCGCATCTTCGTAGCGCGCGCGCCCGTCGCCAAATTCAAGCCGCTCCAGCAATCCAGATTCCTCAAACAGCTTCACGGTCCGGTAGACGGTCGCAATGGAAATGCCCGCATCAATTGCAGCGGCGCGGGCATGTAGCTGTTCCACATCAGGATGATCGTCGCTGTCTTGCAGCACCTGTGCGATCACCCGCCGGGGTCCGGTCATGCGCAAGCCTTTGGCGGCGCTGCGCTCAAGCAGGGTGGCGGGTGTGGATTTGGTCATGGCGGATGTCCCCTCATGCCCTCTCTACAAAATCCTAAAGGGGCGCTCCACCCCTGAGTTACGCTTTATTTCCTTGACTTATCCACACCAGAGGCCCACATGCCTTTCAAGACGACGCAATCAGTGCCGCGTGAGCCTTCTTTAAAAGGTCAGTGCACTGCGTCGCGCAAGACGTTCCCAACATCACGCGACTGGGTCCGGCGGAAACACAGCTTTCCGCAACCCTTTAACGCGGTCCGCGCCAGTTCTGGCGTGGGTCCGATATGTCTTGAAAGGACATACATTGAATAAATTTGAAGCCCTCGGGCTTTCGTCCAAGCTGTCGGCCAAACTGGCTGAAAATGGTTTGACCGACCCAACGCCAATTCAGGAAGAAGCGATTCCGATCGTCCTGTCAGGCCGCGATGTCATGGGCTTGGCGCAAACCGGCACCGGCAAAACGGCAGCGTTCGGTCTGCCGATCATTCACAACCTGATCAAGATGGGCACCAAGCCCGATCCGAAATCCGTGCGCGCCCTGATCCTTGCCCCAACGCGCGAGCTGGCCAAGCAGATCTGCGATGCACTTGTGGTCTTTCAAGGTGGCGGACATCTGAAAATCAACATGGTCGTCGGCGGCCTGTCGATGCATGCGCAAAAGAAACGCTTGGAACGCGGCACCGACATTCTGGTCGCTACGCCGGGTCGGCTGATCGACCTTTTGGAGCAAAAAGCCCTGACCCTTCAAGACGCGCATTACCTTGTGCTTGATGAGGCGGATCAGATGCTCGACATGGGGTTCATCCATGCACTTCGCCAGATCGCCAAACTGCTGCCAGAGAAGCGCCAGACGTTGCTGTTTTCAGCGACGATGCCAAAACTGATGGAAGAACTTGCCGCAACCTATCTGGATCACCCGCGCAAAGTGCAGGTGGCCCCGCCCGGCAAAGCGGCAGACAAGATCACCCAAACTGTCCATTTCGTTGCCAAAGCCGCCAAGGGGGAGCTTTTGGTTGAGCTTTTGGACAAGCACCGCGACGACTTGGCCCTGGTCTTTTGCCGCACCAAACACGGCGCGGAGAAGCTGATGAAGACGCTGGATAAGAAAGGCTTCGCGGCCGGCTCGATCCACGGCAACAAAAGCCAAAACCAACGCGACCGTGCACTGCTTGCATTCAAAGAAGGCAAATTGCGCATTCTGGTCGCCACAGATGTCGCGGCCCGTGGCATCGATATTCCTGACGTGGGCTATGTCTATAATTTCGACCTGCCGAACGTGCCGGAAAACTATGTTCACCGCATCGGTCGGACGGCCCGTGCAGGCAAGGAAGGCGAAGCGATTGCGTTCTGCGCCCCAGACGAAATGGGTGAGCTGAAATCGATTGAAAAAGTTCTGAAAAAAGCGATTCCCGTTGCAAGTGGATCGCGTTGGACAGCACTTGAGGAAGAGGACAAACCAAAACGCGGCGGTGGCGGGCGTGGCCGGGGACCCAAGAAACCGGGCGGCGGACGTCGCTTTTCACAAAAGCCTGGCCAAGGGGCCGGGGGTGACGGCGGCAGCCCAAAACTGAAGTCGGGCAACCGCAGACGCCGCAATCGCAACAAATCCCGCGCGGCCTAAGACAACAGAAAAAGGGGGCCTCGCTGGCCCCCTTCATGCATCGTTTCAACTTCTTCTTGCCGAAAATACCTCCCGCCGGAGGCGTCCATCACGACAATAGGGCGAAGCGTCAGGAATAGAGCCGCGGCACCGCAAAGCTGTCATGGATTTCATTGACGGTTGCCTGACCAATTTGCAGCGACATCGCCAGCGAGTGCAGATATTGCGCTTCCGCCTGATTGTCGGGATCAATTGCCATCACGGACATGGAATAGACCTGTGTTTCCAACCCGTTTGGAACGTCGCGGGCGAGGGCTGCTGGATCAACAGGTTCCGCCATCGCGTCTTGCACAAACTGCATATCCTCAGGTGTTGCGTCTTCCCCGATCGTGGCCATCAGGGTTTCCTTTTCACCTGCATCAATCTGCCCGTCACAACGGGCGGCCATGATCATCGCGCGGATCATCAGACCGGCTGTGGCCTCAGGCTCTGGCTCCTGGGTGGGGTTGTCCTGGCTCAGCAGGTCTTCAAGGCTTGTCGGTTTGCCGCCATTGCGTGCGGACGCCAATCCGCCCAACAGGCCACCAAGCCCGCCAAGTGAACCTGATCCGCCGCCGGATCCTCCAAGTTTGCCCAGCAAATCGCCCAGCCCCCCTTGCGCGCCACCAGCACCGCCGCCCAGTTGACCCATCAAATCCCCAAGACCGCCGCCGCTTTTGCCGGTTTGCGTGGACTTACCCGCTCCAAGATTGCCCATGATGTCGCCAAGACCTCCGCCGGGTGCTTCGTCGCGACCCATTTCGCGTGCTTGACCGGATCCTTGCCCCGATTTCGGTTTGGTTGCAGCTTGAATACCTTTGGCGACAACAAAGCCAATTGCGACCTTCGTCAGCATCTTTCCTAAGGACATGGAGACCCTCCCAAGTTAAAAACAACCGCAGCTTCTGCTACGGGTCAGGGTGATGTTAAACCCATTTGAGCAGGCGAAAAAGCAAATAGAGGCCAAACCCGATAATCAACATCAAACCGCTGAGCGCGGCAAAGGCATAAGGCCACTGTGTTCCGGGCAGTCCTGCGACGTTCATCCCAAAAAGCCCGGTCAAAAACCCCAATGGCAGGAAGATCGCGGCAACGATCGACAGGATATGGCCGTGACGACCAATCTTGGCAGCATTGTCCGCGTCATAATGATCGGCCAGCGTGCTCAACCGGTCCTGCAATTCACCGAGCTGTTCCACACTCCGCTTGAGAAGGTTTGCGTCCTCGCGCAGCAAGGCGCGTTGATGTTTGGGCACAATGCTATCAGAAGTATTTTCCAGCCCAGCGACGGCGTCACGCTGAGGGCTAACAAAACGCTTTGTACGAATGATCTGGCGGCGCAATTGCGCCAAAGCGGTTGGGTCTTGTGGGGCTCCATCCAGCATCGCGTCTTCCAGAACGACAGTTGCGTCATCACAGTGAACCGCATGATCTTCGATGCGCCGCGTCAAGCCGTTGACCAGCCGGGTCAGAAACTCCGCCGGGGAGGCGGGGGCAGACCCGCTATCAGCAGCTTGCCGGATCTCGTCTATTGCGAAGACTTTGCGAAACCGGGCTGTCACGACAAGGCCTTTCGACATCCACATACGTACTGAAACCATGTCATCGCTGTCTTGCCCAGCGTTCAGGTTGACCGCGCGCAAGTTGATCAAAACTCCTTGGTCAAAAATCTCAGTCCGAGGCCGGGTTTCGGTTTGCAGCATTGCAGCGGCAGGGATCGCAGGCAGATGGGTGGTCATCCATGCTGGCAAGGCTGGATCACTCATATCGAAATGCAACCATCGGTAGCTTGCCGGACCATTAGGGGCAGTATCGGGGGCTGGATGCGCGGTGCCATCCTTGGCGATATCAAACGCGGCGATTGGGTTTGGCTGCATTACATAAGCTCCGGCTCGCGGCCCAGTCTTCTGGCCAGCGGCGCAATGGTCAGACCTTGCACGATGATTGAGAAAATCACGACCATGTAGGTTGCGGTCAGGATGACCGGTTTCCATTCACTTTCCGGCAGAGACAAGGCGAGGGCAACCGAGATGCCGCCTTTCAATCCGCCCCATGTCATGATCGGGATAACGCCGTTTGAAAAGTCCCGGAATGGTCTGAGAAGCAGAACTGGCACTGCCACCGCGGCCAATCTTGCGATCAGCGCCAGCACAATCGCCATGAGCCCTGCGGTAAACGCATCGGCGGAAAAGGCGACGGCAAAGACCTCGAACCCGATCATCAGGAACAAAACAGCGTTCAGGATCTCGTCGATGAGCCCCCAGAAGCCGTCCACATACTGACGCGTCGTCTCGGACATGCCGTGCTTTGTCCCGACATCCCCAATCAATAGACCCGCACATACCGCCATGATCGGGGCGGAGACATGCAACGCGATTGCCAGAGAATAACCGCCGAAGGCCAGCGCCAATGTGATCAGAACCTCCAAAGGGTAGTCATCAATGCGGCGCATCAGCCGGAAGGCGAGCCATCCAAGAACGATGCCAAGAATTGCGCCGCCCACTGCTTCCTGAACAAATAGTGTTGCCGCACCGCTCAGTCCTGATCCGTGATCATCGCCATGCGGAAAGGCAATACCGACCAGGACCAGAAAGACCACGTATCCAACACCGTCATTGAACAGGCTTTCCCCCGCGATCTTGGTTTCCATCGATTTCTTCATATTGGCGGTGCGCAACACACCCAAGACCGCGACTGGGTCCGTGGGGGAAATCAGGGCACCGAAAACCAAGGCGATCATCAATGGCATCCCGGTGATCCAGCTGAAACCAACACCGGCGATCACGGTCGACAGACCAACGCCCAGCGTGGCCATCAAGGCCACCACCCGCCATTCCCCGCGCAGATCGCTGAGTTTCACGTGCAACGCGCCTGCAAACAGCAAGAGGCCCAGCATGCCTTCCAGAAGCGCGTCGGAAAAATCAACGCTGCGCACCACATCGGTCACGGTCTCGGCGATGGTGGAGGCGGGCCAGACCCAGTCAACGGCCAGAACCGTGAGGGAGGCCGCCAACGCCACAATCAAGATGCCAATCGCCGAGGGAAGCTTGAGGAACAGGTAGTTAACCGACCCGAACAGTGCCGCCATAACCAGCAGCAAAGAGGTAATCTGAAGAATATCCATGTATTTGTCTTTCGCGCCTGTTTTCCCGGCCAGACTAGCCGCACTGGCCTTGCCATGTCAGGTCATCTCTTGCACGATTGTGAAGCCGCGTTGCAAGGGAGCAAGCACCATCGACCGAAAATCCAGTATCGATGCGTTTGGCATCGGCTCGCTTGTTGCGTTTAATTTCCTGCTTGCGCTGAACCAGGTTGCGATCAAGGTCACCAATGGCGGCCTGCAACCGGTGTTTTTCGCAGGTCTCAGGTCTGCCGGTGCGATTGTGTGTATCGGGCTCTGGATTTTCATCCGCAAGAAAGGGTTTCGGGTGCCAAAAGACCTTTGGCCCCATACGCTCCTGATCGGCATGGTGTTCGGGCTGGAGTTCCTGTTCCTGTTTATCTCGCTTGATCTGACATCGGTATCGCGTGCCTCGGTCATTTTCTACTCGATGCCCGTTTGGTTGACGCTGGCCGGACATTTCCTGCTGCCCGGCGAACGTTTGACCATCCTGAAGCTCGTTGGATTAATCTGCGCGTTTTGCGGTGTGGCATGGGCGCTTTTTGATAGATCTGGTGCAAGCTTCAACGGCTCGTTGCTGGGTGATTTGTTCGCACTGGCAGCGTCATTCTGTTGGGCGTCCATCGCATTGATCGCGCGGGGCACTCGGTTTCGGGAGGTTCGGCCAGAGCTGCAGATGTTTTATCAGGTGGTGATATCTGCGGGACTATTGTTGCTGATTGCGCCGTTATTTGGGCCCTTATTGCGGGACTTCCAAGCGGTTCATCTGGCGTTGCTGACCTTCCAGATCGTTGTGATCATCTCGGCGGGCTTTGTGTTCTGGCTCTGGCTTCTGACGATCTATCCAACATCAAGCGTGGCCAGTTTCTCGTTCCTGGCACCTGTCCTCGGCGTGGCGCTTGGATGGGCGCTTTTGGGGGAAGAGATCAGCCTGTCCATTCTTGGCGCATTGGCCTTGGTGGCAATTGGGCTAGTTTTGATCAACAGGCCCGCTCAGGTGCCGCAAAAGGTTTGATGCACCAACTGTTCTTCGCGCGGTGCGGCTTGCAGATCGGTAATCTCGGGGCGGTCTGTAAACGGGTCTTGAAGCGCGTCGGTCAAGCGATGGAACGGCGCGAAATCGCCCGTATTTCCCGCTTGAATCGCCGCTTCAACCTGATGGTTGCGCGGGATCAGGGCCGGGTTTGATGCACGCATCAGGGCGGGGTCAGGCATCCGCGTCTGCCAACGTTCTGCCCAATCATCAAACTGCGTTGGATCGACAAACAGGTCGCGGGCAGATGTCGGGTCTTCTTGCGCAATCGCCCGGAAAAATAACGTGAAATCAACGAGGTTGTCGGCCATTTTGGTCAAAATGTCTTGGGTCAGGGCAATGTCATCCTTAACCGGGGCGGCGATGCCCAACTTCGCTCCGAACCGGGAAAGCCACGCGTTCGAATAGCTTGGGGCATAGCCCTGCAGGACGGTCTGGGCGGCTTCGACCGCCTTGTCGCTGTTACTGTCGATCAATGGCAGCAGGCTGCTGGCCAATTGCGCAAGGTTCCAAACCAGAATTTCAGGTTGGGCCTGATAGGCGTAGCGGCCAAACTGATCGATGGATGAAAACACCTTGGCTGGGTGATACGTGTCCATGAATGCACACGGCCCATAGTCGATCGTCAGCCCACCCATATGGGTGTTGTCAGTGTTCATCACCCCATGGATAAATCCTAAGCTCATCCAATGTGCGACAAGCTTTGCTTGCGCGTCTGTGACGGCCTTCAGTAACCCAAGAGCGCCTTCTGCATCTGGGTAGTGGCGCGCCAAGGTGTAGTCAGTCAGGGTCTGCAAGCCGTCGATATCCTGCTGGGCGGCAAAGAACTGGAACGTGCCAACCCTGATATGGCTTGGGGCCACGCGGGTTAGGATGCCGCCGGGTTCGCGCTTGTCACGTAGCACGATTTCACCGGTTGTGACGGCCGCCAATGCGCGGGTCGTGGGCACACCCAACGCCGCCATCGCTTCGGAGACGATGTATTCCCGCAAGACCGGTCCCAGTGCCGATCTTCCGTCGCCCATCCGTGAATAAGGCGTTGGTCCGGATCCTTTGAGTTGCAGGTCCCAGTGGTGCCCGTCAGGCCCTTCGAGTTCACCCAGAAGGTTGGCCCGTCCGTCACCCAGTTGACCCGACCAACCGCCAAACTGATGACCTGCGTAAACCTGTGCCAACGGCGCGGCCCCCACGGGGACTTGGTTGCCCGACAGCATGTCGAGACCCGCTTGTGTGCCCAACCAATCGGGATCAAGGCCCATCTGTTCCGCCAGACCGGTGTTCAAACGGATCAGCGCAGGGTTTGCGACCTTGGTGGGGTCGAGCTTTGTGTAGAATTTGTCTGGAAGTCGCGCGTAGCTGTTGTCGAAATGCGGCGCGCTCATAGCAAGGCGATCCGGGATGTCAGAAGCGAGAAAAAGCGGTCCGCGTCCAAGTCCCCCATGAACATTGCGTTAGGTGGGCGGTCTGTGACGCGCCACCAATCAGCGACGGTCATGCCCATCGTCAGTTCAGAACTGGTTTCAATCTCCACGTTTACGTGGCGACCAAAAAACATCTCTGGCTCCAGTAGGTAAGCGATAACGCAGGGATCGTGCAGCGGTGCCCCGGCAGAGCCGTATTTTTCCTTATCGAAACGCTCAAAAAAGTCCGTCCATTCGGCGACCATGATTCCAGCCTTGGTGCCCAAAGCCCGAAATGCATCGACGCGTGGTTGGGTGGTCAAAGCTTTGTGAGTTACATCAAGCGGCATCACCACCAGCGGAATACCTGATTTAAAAACGATTTCAGCCGCTTGTGGGTCGACATAGATGTTAAATTCAGCAGCGGGTGTGATATTTCCGACCTGAAAATATGCGCCCCCCATCAGGACAATTTCCTGAATGCGATCTGCAATATCAGGGGCGCGCGTCAAAGCGGTCGCGATGTTGGTCAGGGGCCCAAGCGGGCAAAGCGTGACCGAGTTTGTAGGTTCTGCACGCAACGTGTCGATGATGAAATCAACCGCATGGGCGTCTTTCACCGGCATCACCGGTTCAGGCATAACGGGACCGTCCAGCCCTGTCTTGCCGTGCACATGCTCTGCGGTGACTAGCTTTCGGCCCAGAGGTTTGTCACATCCGGCGAAAACCTTTGTCTCAGGTTTGCCTGCCAACTCACAGACAATACACGCATTTTTGACGGTCAGGTCCAGCGGAACGTTGCCAGCGACAACCGTAACCCCAAGTACCTCCAATTCATCGGGACTGGCCAAAGCAAGAAGGAGTGCGACCGCATCATCTTGGCCGGGGTCGGTGTCGATGATGACCTTACGCGGACTCATAACGGTCTCACCTTCAACTCAGACAGACGATTTTCGCTGCGCAAAATGACCTCGAACCGGTAGCCGTGGAACGAAAACACCTGGCCTTTTTCCGGGATGGTCTGCGCCTCGTGGATCACAAGACCGGCCAACGTGTTGGCTTCCTCATCCGGCAGGTGCCAGTCGAGCATCCGATTAACGTCGCGGATCGTCATTGCGCCTTCCAGCACGTAGCTCCCGTCTGACCCGGGTTTCGGGGCGGGGTTGTCAGCCTCGTCAAATTCATCGGTGATCTCACCGACGATTTCCTCAAGGATATCTTCCAATGTGATCAAACCTTGCAGGGCACCGTATTCGTCGACCACCAACGCAAAATGCGTGTGCCGTCTGAGAAACTGGCGCATCTGATGTTCCAGTGATGTCGTTTCGGGCACAAAATACGGTTCACGAACGACGTCCATCACATTGAATTTACTAAGATCTCCGGACACGCCCTTGGGTCCGCGAACCATCTTGTCGACAGCACGAAGCAAGTCTTTTGCGTGGACTACACCGATGATGTTTTCGGGGTCGTTTTGATAAAGCGGCAGGCGTGTATACGCGCTTTCCAGACATTGGCTGAGGATCGCTTCGGGGGGATCATCCGCGTCGATCATCTCGATCTCGGAGCGGTGCAACATGATCTCTTCGACATCGCGTTCGCTGAGATCAAGCGCACCCATCAAACGGTCACGTTGCTCCTTCTCGACAACGCCTTCTTCATGGCCCAGTGCCAACGCACCGGCAATTTCCTCGTGGACCGACAGAATTTGCGTGTCCGGGTCGGTGACAACCCCGAACAGCTTCAAGAACTGACGCACGAGGGCGCGCACGGCGGTGACCACCGGTGCAAAGAGGAAAATGATCAATCCAATGGGACGTGAGACGCGGGAGGCAGCAGTCTCCGCATTGGTGATCGCGTAGGTTTTCGGCAAAACCTCGGCAAAGATCAGCACCAGCAGGGTCATGATCAACGTGGCCAATGCGACGCCACTTTCCCCAAACATGCGGGTGAAAAGCGCTGTTGCCAGCGATGTTGCAAGGATATTGACCAGATTATTGCCCAATAGCACGGAGCCGATGAGCCGTTCGCTGTCTTCCGTAATTTCAAGCGCGCGGACCGCGCCGGTTGACCCCTTATCGGCCTGCGAACGCAGTTTCCCGCGCGATGCAGCGGTCAGCGCGGTTTCGGAACCCGAGAAGAACGCGGAAAGGACCAAAAGACCAATGATAGAGCTGGCCGTGATCCAAAATGCTGTATCAAGCAGCGAAGTTACGTCGTCCATTGCGGCTTTCGGGTCCTTTATCTAATCTCGTCATCAGGGTGTCTGTTCATGTTATGAGGGGCCGTGCGCACCCATTCAAGGGTCAGCCATAAGAAAGGGCCGCAAGATGCCCGAAACAGCGCTAAATATCCATGACTGCGGCGAATTGCGCGGGGATGTGCTGGTATTTGGCGGTCCGTATTCAAATTCGCAGGCGGCTGAAGCCTTGCTTTCGGAAGCTACCGCGCGCGGGATTGCGCGCTCCAATCTGATCTGCACAGGCGACGTCATGGCCTATGGCGCAGATCCGGCCAAAACCTGGGAGCTTGTTGCTGCGAACTGCGCGACGGTTGTGGCCGGGAATTGCGAAATGCAACTGGGTGCTGGTGCCGCGGAATGTGGGTGCGGGTTTGAGGATGGCAGCGCGTGCGATCTTGCCTCGCGAGGGTGGTTCGCCCATGCGGATGCGCAGGCAGGCCCCTATCGCGCGGCCCTCCAAAACTGTCCCGATATTGCGGTCTTTACACATGCGGGCAGATGCTTTGCCGTTATTCATGGCGGGGCCACGGATATCGCGCGGTTTATCTGGCCCGACGCAGCTGAGGCTGTCTTCCAGGAAGAAATTGCCGCCATTGAGGCGGCATGCGGCCCGGTGGATGGTGTCTTTTGCGGCCATAGCGGGATCGGGTTTCAGCGCTACATAGGCGCGTGCCATTGGATCAATTCGGGGGTGATCGGGATGCCGCCCCATGACGGTCGCCCGGAAACCCGTTTCGCCATCTTATCTTCGGATGGCGTCATCTTGGAGCGGCTTTCCTATGGCCACAACGCGGCGGCAATGGCGATGGAGGCAGCTGGCCTCACGCAAGGCTATCATCAGAGTTTACGCAGTGGCGTTTGGCCGAATGAGGATGTTCTGCCGCAAAGCTTGCGCCGGTAGCATTTCCGAGTGCTTCAAAAGCTGGCATTCAGGACAGTGGATGTTTTTCCAGCACCAATTCCCTCAAACGCTCATCCAGCACATGCGTGTAAATCTCGGTCGTGGAGATATCTGCGTGCCCAAGAAGCATCTGGATTGCCCGCAAATCAGCCCCATTGGCCAATAGATGCGTGGCGAAGGCGTGGCGCAATGTGTGCGGGGTCACGCTGTCTGGGCTGACACCACCCGTCACGGCCAGTTCCTTGATCAGCAGATAAAAGCGATGCCGGGTCAGATGCCCCAGCTTCGCGCGGCTTGGAAACAGGAATTTCGAAGGCGGTGCCCCAGCCTTTTCCGCCAAGGCTTCGGCCTCGTCGCGCAAAATCAGCCAGGCAGCGACAGCATCGCGCGCCGAAGGGGTCAATGGTACCATCCGTTCTTTGCCACCTTTCCCGCGCACCAGTACCATGCGCGGATCACCCCGAACGGCGGCGACGGGCAGGGACACCAGCTCGCTCACCCGCATGCCGGTGGCATATAGAAGCTCCATCAGGCAGGTGTTGCGCACGCGGTCCATTTTGCTGCGCGCGCTGGTTTGTGCAGCCCCTAAAAGCCTGTCGACCTCATCAACACTCAGCGTTTTGGGTAGGGCTTTCTTGCGACCCGGACCTTTGATCTGGATCGCTGGGTGATCGTCCCGCCAACCTTCTTCATAGGCAAAGCGGAACAATTGTTTGATGGCTGAAAGCCGCCGTGCGCGGGTGGCGCGGGCCAAACCGGCTGTGTCACACTCGATCAAGTATGCTTCGATCTGGGGTCGGGTCGCTGTCGCGAAATCGGTGCCCTTGTCTGTCAGGAAATGTCCGAAATCGATCAGGTCCCGCCCATAAGCCAGAAGCGTGTTTTCTGAGGCATCAAGCTCCGCTGACTGAGCATCCAGAAAGGTTTCGATCCAGCGGTTTAGCTCACGCGGCAAGGCGGGTTTCGCAGCCGACATCAAAAGCTCCGTCGGATCAACAAGTGAAGCGCCATTCGGCGCGCACTGTCTTCCAGACGCAAGGCGCGCAACAAAGCCAGGCCGGTTTGCACGCTGGAGGGATCCAGCACCTCCGTGTCTCCCAGAAGCGCGATCGCTTGCAGACTGGCTTCGCCAAAGCGGTTGTCGTCAAGAAGTTGTTGGTATTGGGTTGGCAGTTCGGGCGTGCGGAACCCATCAAGGATCGCTGCTTCCAGCGGGTCGTCGCTGCGCAGCTTTCCGATCTGCCCCGTCGCGACAGCCGACCAAATCAGTGGGGCGCTTTCGGGCAGCAATCCATTTGCAGGGGCCAATTCATAGGCGGGCGACAGCAAGATCAACCGGGCCGCGTCCAAGGCCACAAGCGACTCGTGCCGGTTTTCAGTCAGCTTTGGCCCATAATATTGGGCCAGAACATCGATCAGCCCTGCGCGCCGCATGGTCCGAATAGCCAGCGGCAAGGCAAGGATCAGGGCTGGTTCGTCCTTGGCCTCGATGGCAGCATCAAGGGCCTGGATCGCATCGACCCTGTCCCAGACACCGCCAGAAGCTGCGGCTTCACGTTCAAGGTACAGGTCGATCAGAACTGGGGGGACAATCGCGCCGCTGCGCGCCAGACGTTCGGCTGCGTTAAGGCGGGTCTTCCACCCATAAGAGGTATCCAAGGCCGCGTACGCGAATGCGTCAGGCACCGTGCCAAGCGACAACGGCTCGCCGATGGCGGCATGCATCCGGAAATTCAGGGGCGTGATCCGATCTGGATAGGGCAAGTGCGGTGCGCCCTCAAACAGGTCGGGATCCAGAAAACGGGCCAGCAAAGCGTCTTCGTTTTTGGACACGAGCCCCAAAAGTTCCGCTGTGCCGAGCGTCAGAGCCGCGGCGTCCCAGTCGCCGTCTCGCGCCAAGCAAAAGATACGCGCCGGATAAGTTGGCGCGAATTCTGGCTGATCAAGCATCGCTTTGCACACGCGGTCTTCACGCCCTGCCAACAGGCTAACATCAAAGAGCCGTTGGAAAATCGCTGCGTTGCGAGGTCCGGCCTGTTCAAGCAAGGCTTGCGCCGGGTCCAGCGCACCGATTTCCAGCAGCTTGTCGACGCGCGCTAAAAACAACGCCGCCCGGTCGTCGCTGTCAAATGGTGGCGTCAGCTCGGCCAATAAAATTCGCTGAAGAAGTGCAGCCATAGGCGGGGCGGGGTCTGGCCTTTGGCGCGTGATCAACGCGACCAGATCGCTCACCGAAGACGGCCCCCAGAAGTTTTTCGGCAGGCCTGATACGCTTGGGGCCAGCAGACCGACAGCATCGATCTTCGCCTGACCAAGTTGGGTAGTGGTGATTTCCTGAGGGGTCGCATTGTCAGTTGTGGCGACTGCGGGTCCCGGTTCAGGAGGGTCCTGCACGACATCAGAAAGCCAGCCGATGGCCGACAAAGGGTCTTCGGAGGTGGATTGCGCAAAAGCGCTGCCAGAGCAGGCGATTGCTATCGCTGCGAAAGCCGCTTTAAACGTGTCAATTGCCATCCAGATCAACCGGTTTGTTCACTTCAACCCGGTTTGGTTCCAGGTCGCCAAAGATAGCGTACCCGATCATGGAGGACAGACCTACGACAATCAGAAAAAGAAGTAGTTTAAGAAACCGTACCATCTGCTTGTTGCCTCATTTGCGAAATGCGCTTTGCACGCTTAGAGATACTCATATATTCCCAGTTTAGAAACTTCACGCCTTTCAGGCAATAATTCCGAGAATTGAGCAAGAGAATGCCACCAGCGCCCCGCAAACTTCTCAAACCAATCGTATTGGTTGGGATGATGGGGGCCGGAAAAACTGCGGTTGGTACAGCGCTTGCCAAGATGTTGGGGGTCGCGTTTCGCGACAGTGACGACGCCTTGGTGAAGGCCGCAGACCGGTCCATCGCCGAGATTTTTGAGCGCGACGGAGAAGCCTTTTTTCGGGCGCGCGAGACCGAAGTGATTTGCCGCCTTCTTAGCGCCGAGCCGTGTATTTTGTCGACTGGCGGTGGGGCGTTCTTGTCTGAGCAAAACCGCGAGTTAATCGCGAAAAACGCCATTTCCGTGTGGTTAAAGGCCGATATTGACCTGCTTTGGAGCCGTGTGAAGCATAAGACCACCCGACCGCTTTTGCGCACGCCGGACCCGTTTGCGACCTTATCCGAGATCGCGGCATCCCGGGATCCGATCTATGCGCTGGCGTCGATGTCGGTTCGCGCGGATCCGAATTACTCCATCGAGGATATGGCAAATGCAGTTTGTACGGCATTGATTGAAGATGGACGGGCGCTGGAGGCCGAGACGTGAGAGAAACAGTACGGGTAGAGCTGGGCCCACGGTCGTATGACATCGTCATCGGGGCCGGTTTGACAGGAGTGGTTGGCACTCTTCTATCCGGGATTGAACCAGCACATCGCGTGGCGATTGTGACAGAAACCAATGTGGCGGGGCTGCATCTGGCGCAATTGCAGGCTGGATTGGCGGCGTCAGGCCTTGCGGCTGAAGTGCTGATTCTCCCCCCGGGGGAGGCCACCAAAAGCTGGGCGCATCTGGGCGAGACGGTGGAATGGTTATTGGCCCAGAGGATCGAGCGCGGTGATCTGGTGATTGCCTTTGGTGGCGGTGTCATTGGTGATCTTGTGGGCTTTGCGGCGGCGATTGCGCGCCGGGGTGTGCGGTTTGTTCAAATACCGACCTCCCTTTTGGCGCAGGTTGACAGTTCTGTCGGGGGCAAGACGGCGATCAATTCGCCGCACGGCAAAAACCTGGTCGGCGCGTTTCATCAGCCATCACTGGTTCTGGCCGATATCGACTTGCTGGGTACGTTAACCGCGCGTGATTTTCTGGCCGGATATGGCGAGGTGGTGAAATACGGCCTTCTCGGCGATGCCGGGTTTTTTGACTGGCTGGAGACGAATGCGCAGGCGATGGCCGCAGGGGATGCCGCATTGCGGATCGAGGCTGTCCGCCGGTCTTGTCAGATGAAGGCCGATATCGTCGCCCGGGACGAAACTGAAAAGGGGGAGCGTGCGCTTCTCAATCTGGGGCACACATTCTGCCACGCGCTGGAAAACGCGACCGGCTATTCAGACCGGCTTCTGCACGGGGAAGGTGTGGCAATTGGCTGTGCCTTGGCCTTTGAGGTGTCATCAAAACTGGGGCTGTGTTCGCAAGAAGATCCCAGTCGGGTGCGGGCACATTTCCGGGCAATGGGTTTGAAAACTGACCTGGCCGATATCGACGGCGAGCTGCCATCCGCAGGGGCTTTGATCGATTTGATGGGACAGGACAAGAAAGTCGTCGCGGGACAGATGAATTTCATCATGGCACGTGGGATTGGCGATGCGTTTGTAACATCTGATGTTGATCTTGGTGTCGTGCGTGCTGTTTTGGAGGAAGGCCTGGCGGCCAGGTAGATTTCCACCGCCGGTTTAAACAGCCTGCTTGCGCGATACTGGTTGCGGCGGTTGACCCAACGCATCAAGCGCGTCTTCACACAGCGACATGTTCTGGGCAGAGCCTGACACAGCCGCTTGGGTGTTTTGTTTTATCTGGCCAATGTCATTGACCAAATTTAAGACCAGTGGAAACTGGGTTGTGATATCCTGGCTGAATTCCTTGATCCGTTCCCCGAGTTTTGTGATCTGCCCGCCGGTTTCCAACGATAAAGCGTGACAATCCGCACTCTGGGTTTTAGCGCTGTTGAGATCAAAGGTCACGGCGATGATTTCTTCGGACAGCTGTTCTAGCACCGATTTCAAATGCTCCATCGCGGTGTCGATGTTCTGCACATCCTTGTGGGACCGATCTGCCAAGGTCCGAACCTCATGCGCCACAACTGCAAAACCGTTGCCAGCATCACCTGCGCGGGCGGCCTCAATCGCGGCGTTCAGGGCAAGTAGGCGGGTTTGTACGGCCAGATTGCTGATCGCGGCGGTTGCATCACGGACCGCGGAAAACTGTGTTTCAAAGGCGTGTGCGATGCTGGAAAACCGCGACACGCGCGCCACGACGCCATCAGCACCTTCGTTCAGCTTGCCGACGCTTTTGATGATCTTTTCGGTACTGGTGTTGATCACGTCGACAACTTCGCCGGACTGTTCGGCAACAACGCCCAGATGGGACACGTTCGCTTGAATGTCTTCCAGCCGTTGGATCAATTCCGAAATAAACCGAACCCGTTCGACAGAGCTCGCGTTGACGCTGGTGGCGTTCTTTTGGATTAGTGTCATGATCTCAATCGCGCGATCCAGACCCTGGGCGTCTGAGGTGCAGGATTGACAGTTCTGTAGCGGTTCCAGTTTCGATGCAGAACATGCGTTAGAAGGTGCATTGCTCCGCTTGATCGGTCCGATTTCCTGAACAATTCTTTGTTCTTTATTTGCGCTGGCCCCTGTGGACGAGGCCGCGTCCGCCAATTCCTTGGCATGGGAATTTTCCACCTCCGACAAGATGGCCAGAAAACGTCGGCGACTGAGAAGGCCTGACGTTGAGGACACCGCAAACGGAATCAGGATCGTGAAAATGCAGGCCCAAAGTTGAAAGTCGGCCTCACGCATTATCGCATCAGACTGATTTAAGGCGATCAGAATAGGACCAATGAACGCTGCGATAATGGCAGAGCGTACAAAGATGGGCTTCGTCGAAATCTGTCGGGCGCTTGTCATATGTGGCTACAGTTGTGAAGACTGCCACGAACCTACGCAGATTGATTGAAGAGACTGTTAAGCGAGATCGTTTTTCGGCTGAAAACCAGCCGGTTGGGGGCAGGGGTCTTCACCCGGCCACCCACTTTTGATTGCTTGGTATTTTAGAACGGGATTTCGTCGTCCAGATCGCTTGAGCCGCCGGATGGCGCGCCTGTAGACGGGCTGGAGCCACCGCGGTCATCATATCCGCCGCCATATCCACCGCTGTCACCTCCATAGCCGCCACCGCCGCCGCTATCACCGCGACCGTCCAGCATGGTCAGTGTCGAGGTATAAGGGCGCAACACAACTTCGGTCGAATACCGGTCCTGACCAGATTGATCTTGCCATTTGCGTGTTTCTAACTGGCCCTCGATGTAAACTTTAGAGCCTTTCTTTAGGTATTGCTCGGCCACGCGGGTCAGAGGTTCCGAGAAAATCGCAACGGAATGCCATTCCGTACGCTCGCGCCGCTCACCGGTGTTTTTGTCTTTCCAGTTCTCCGAGGTCGCAATGCGCAGGTTGCAGACTTTGCCGCCATTTTGAAAGGTCCGCACTTCTGGGTCGCGCCCCAAATTGCCGATGAGGATAACTTTGTTAACTGAACCTGCCATGTGAGTGCTCTTCTCCGAATCCGTGAATTTTCGTGACACTACATCACGCAGAAAGGGTTTAGAATTGTAAAAGAGCGCGAGGCGCGATCAGCCCAAGAAAGCCGATAGGGCAAAATGCTGGAAAAGCAGGTCGCAACCCAATATAAGGGCGCGACAGATGTGTAGACAGGTTGTTCGGTTTGGTGGGCAAGGGTTTGAAACGGTTCGGATTTATCGCTGCTCTCGCAGGCGCGTTGGTCTTGTCGGTGGGTGGTCTGTCGGGACCTGTTCTGGCTGAAGGGCTTGTGTCGTCCGGCTCAACCAGTTCGCGCAGCGCAATCTTCAAATCGCAATCACGGCTGTTGGATGGACGGTTGTCGTCGCAATATGGCGCGTCGATTAAGCTGACCCCGAAATACGACCTGACCGGCAAAGCCCCGACGATCCCGAATTATACCGGGTCTTATCGCGGCACGTATCTGGCAACCGCCAAGGCGATGGCGCGCAAACACAATATTCCTGAAAACCTGTTCCTGCGCCTTGTGCAGCAGGAAAGCGGTTGGAATCCAAGCGCACGGTCCAACAAAGGGGCGATTGGTCTGGCACAGTTGATGCCCGCGACGGCCCGCAATTTGGGCGTGAATCCACGTGATCCTGCGCAAAACCTGGAAGGGGGCGCGCGCTATCTTAGCCGGATGTACCGCAAGTTCGGGACGTGGCGGTTGGCGTTGGCTGCCTATAATGCAGGCCCCGGTGCAGTTGAAAAATACAACGGCGTGCCGCCTTACCGCGAAACCAAGAATTACGTGCGCAAGATTTTGGGCAGCTAGCCTACCAAAAACAATTCAGCGGTGCGCCTGACGGCGCGCATTCCAAAATGACGCCTATTGCTGGCCTGAGCCTTATTGATCCCAATTTGGGGCGCGTTTTTCAATAAAGGCCTTCACGCCTTCATCGGTTTCATCCAGCGCCATGTTTTCAACCATAACGGCCCCTGTGTATGTATAGGCATCCGCCGTCGACATATGGCGTTGCGTATAGAAAGCCTGTTTGCCGATCTTAACTGCGCCCGCCAGCTTGCTGGCGACTTTGCCGGCGAGTTCTTCGGCATCTTTGGCCAGACTGGCCTCTGAACTGACCTTATTGATCAACCCCAAATCCTCAGCACGGTCTGCGGAAATGAATTCGCCTGTGGTCAGCATCTCAAACGCCTTCTTGGGCGGGATATTTCGGCTGAGGGCCACCATAGGGGTCGAACAGAACAGCCCGATGTTGACGCCATTAACGCCAAAGCGCGTTGTTTCTTCGGCCACGGCCAGATCGCATGTCGCGACCAGTTGGCAGCCCGCAGCCGTGGCAATGCCATGAGCTTGTGCCACAACAGGCTGCGGCATGGCCTGTAGCGACAACATCAGCTTTGAGCATCGGTCGAACAACGCCTTCAGCTCGGCCGCGCCCTTGTCGGGCGATTGGCGGGCGGCTGATATCTCTCGCAGGTCATGGCCCGCGCAAAATGCCTTGCCCGCGCCGGATAGGATAACGGCCCGCACACTGTCATCATTTGCGATGTCATCCACCTCGGCCTGGAGCGCATTGAGCATGTCAGTGCTCAGCGCGTTCAGCTTGGCAGGGTTGTTCATCACCAGGCGCACTGTTGCCCCTGTGCTTTCGCGTAAAACCAATGGCTCTGACATCTTGTTTCTTCCTCGTATTTTCGGGCAGGCTACAGAGGAATTGGGCAGGAGGAAAGAATGGAGTTGAAGGTAACGATGGAGGATCTGGCGATCTTTCTGTCTGAACAATTCCCTCAGGTTGACGGTGATTTTGAGTTCAACGAATTGGAGGCGGGCAGGGTGGTCATGTCGCTGTCAGCTTCGGAAAAACACCTCCGCCCGGGTGGGACCGTATCCGGACCATCGATGTTCGCGCTGGCAGACGTGTCCGCTTATTTCTGCGTGATGTCGGTTCTGGGGCCGGTGGCTTTGGCAGTGACAACCAATTGTTCGATCGATTTCATGCGCAAACCCAAAGCAGGCAAGCTGAAATGCGAAATGGAGTTGTTGAAGCTTGGTCGCAGTTTGGCAGTCACGCGCGGGCTTCTTTATAATGACGGGGAAAAGAGCAAACCTGTCGCGCAAGCATCGCTGACCTATTCGATCCCACCTGAAAAATAACTCTCACGGCATGGGGTAAAATAATACCATAATTTCAAGTCATTGAATTAACGTAATTTTATTGGGAAAGAGGCTGTTGACTGTGGCCGCAAAAGGCTTAAAACACGCCCATCCCGGAGGGCGTTCGGCCCAATGGACCTTATATTCAAGGGAAATGACATGAAAACCTTTACCGCTACACCAAGCGATATCGAGAAAAGCTGGATCCTGATCGACGCTGAAGGCATCGTTCTGGGTCGTCTTGCGTCGATCGTGGCGATGCGCCTTCGTGGCAAGCACAAAGCCTCTTTCACGCCGCACATGGATATGGGCGACAACGTGATCATCGTGAACGCTGACAAAATCCAGCTGACCGGCAAGAAACGTGACAAGCCAAACTACTGGCACACTGGCCATCCGGGTGGGATCAAATCCCGCACCAACCAGGAAATTCTGGAAGGCAAGCACCCAGAGCGCGTTGTGATGCAAGCGGTCAAGCGTATGTTGCCAGGCGGTCCACTGTCCCGCCAGCAAATGACGAACCTTCGCGTTTATGCAGGTGGCGAGCACCCGCATGAGGCACAATCTCCTGAAGTTCTGGATGTTGCATCCATGAACAAGAAAAACACGCGGAGCGCTTAATTATGGCTGATGAAATCAAAACACTCGACGACCTGAACGAGGTTGTCACCACTGAGGCAAGCCCAGCGGAAGCTGTGTCTGCGGCGATCACGCGTGAGCCTCAGCGTGATGAGCTTGGTCGTTCTTATGCTACTGGCAAACGGAAAGACGCGATTGCACGTGTCTGGATCAAGCCAGGTTCCGGCAAGGTCACCGTCAACGGCAAAGAGCAGAACACGTATTTTGCGCGCCCTGTGCTGCAGATGATCCTGCGCCAGCCGTTCACAGTGTCTGGCACCGAAGATCAGTTCGACGTTATGGCAACTGTCAAAGGCGGCGGTCTGTCCGGTCAAGCTGGTGCGGTGAAGCACGGTATTTCCAAAGCGCTGCAGCTTTATGACCCATCTTTGCGTGGTGCATTGAAAGCCGCTGGCTTCCTGACACGCGACAGCCGTGTGGTTGAGCGTAAGAAATACGGTAAAGCCAAGGCCCGTAAGAGCTTCCAGTTCTCCAAACGCTAAAGTCTGGACATGGAATTTTGAACAGGGCCGCCTTCGAGCGGCCCTTTTCTTTTTCGACGACCATTTTATGACGATTTCTACAGGAGGCACGCAGATGTACGTCCCAAGCCATTTTGAGGAAACCCGCGCGTCAGAAATTTCGCGCATTATAGAAGAGTTCCCGCTGGCCACTTTGGTCGCGCAAACGCAGGACGGCCTTGTCGCCAACCATATCCCGCTGATGCAGGAGGTGCTGCCAGACGGTGGAGTGCGTCTGATTGGGCATATCGCCCGCAACAACCCGCTGCATGAAGACGCCTTGTCCGATGTTGAAGGTATGGCGATCTTTCGGGCCGGGGACGGGTATATCAGTCCCAACTGGTATCCGTCCAAGGCCGATCACCACAAACATGTCCCGACCTACAATTATCAGGCCGTGCATTGCTATGGGCATTTGCGCATGATTGACGACCCGAAAGTACTGCGCGGGATCGTTGGCAAGCTGACGAAACGCTTCGAGACAGAGACCAATGGCAAGCAAGCCTGGCGGATGAGCGATGCACCACGTGACTTCATGGCGCAAATGATCGACGCGATCATCGGTATTGAGATTGACGTCAGTCGTGTCGTTGCCAAATCGAAACTCAGCCAGAACCGTGAGGCAGGGGATTTCGACAGTGTCATCGCTCATTTGGAGCAAGCAGGATCGTTGGAACTGGCGACCGCAATGGGAAATGCCCCGAAACCCTAGCTTTAGGGGCGATTCTCTGGGCTAGAAATCCCTGCCTTATTGCGGGTTCTGGCATCAAAAAATTCAGCAGAATGATGTCAGGCCCGTGGCGCAGCGGGAAAAAAGGGTAGGGCATCCCTTACCTTCGGTTTTGGAGTGCGACGACCTGAAAGGCATAATAATACATTAAAAACAATAGGATAGGACGTTTTTTCGCAAATGTGGCGGAACTTCGATGATCTCAAGACAGGGGTAGGGATCGCCTTACTTGTTCAAAGGGGGTGGTTAATAGAGATTTAATTGCAAGAGGACTGGGTGGGGGCCACATTCTTCTGGAGGCTACCATGCCCATCACGTTGTTGGAAAAATCTAAACTCCGCCGCACGAGCCTTTTGGCAAACCTTGCTGAGCGGAAAGACGTGAAAGCTGAACGCTCAATCGAAATTATTCTTCCTCGACTGGCGGCACGCGCAGCACAGCAAATGCCAAAGTCATCACTCACGGAACGCGAAACATTCATCGCGGCTTGACACGAAGTCGCTCCCCCGGGCACTCGCTACACACTAGAACCGGGGAATACGGGGAGGCCTGTCCATGGTCGCCCAAGATGGCCAGCCAATATAATGCTCGAAGAAAGCAATGGCGAGACACAAGGCTATCAAACCGACGAAGAGCTTAACGCGCTGTGGGGAGGGTGGGGATCTGACCCACAGCGCGGCTCTCATCAACCAACGAAAAGACATTCCTCCAAAGACCTCTACGAAGTGAACCGCACCTTGCCAATAAACGGCAAGTTGCGGTTTCTTTGTGCGTAATCAATGCCGTAGCCTACGACAAACTCATCAGGGATTTCGAACCCTGTCCAGGTAGCTTTAATGTCGACTTCCCGGCGGGATGGCTTATCCAGCAATGCAATCGTAGCCATTTTCTTCGGGCTACGGCTTTCCAGAAGCCGCACCACATGTGACAGCGTGAAGCCGGTATCGACGATGTCTTCCACGACCAGCACATCGCGGCCACCGATTTCGCCGCGCAGGTCTTTCAGAATGCGCACTTCGCGGGAACTTTCCATACCATCACCATAGCTGGAAGCCTCCAGAAAATCGACCTCTACCGGCAGATCCAACTCCCGCACGAGATCGGCGATAAAGACGAAAGACCCGCGCAAAAGCCCCACCACAACCAGCTTATCCGTGTCTTCAAAATGGTCGTGAATTTCACGGGCGAGCGTTTCGATCCGGGCGGCGATTGACTTGGCCGAGATCATTTGGTCGATGACATAAGGGGGATAAGACATGAAATCCTCTTGAACTTTCCGGCCAACCCTACGAAACCATGTGCCAAAGTGCCATAGGACGATCATGACCACCCACTCGGAAATTCGCACCCTGCCATACACGGCAGATCAGATGTACGCTTTGGTGGCAGAGGTCGACAAATATCCAGAGTTTCTGCCGTGGTGTGCAGCGGCGCGGATCAGGTCACGCGAAGCCGACGGCGCTGCCGAGGTGATGCTGGCGGATCTGGTGATTTCGTTCAAAGTGTTTCGGGAGCGTTTTGGCAGCAAGGTGATCTTGCATGCGGATGACAAAACCATCGACACGCAATATTTGGATGGACCGTTCAAGTACCTCAAAAGCACGTGGCGGTTCACGGACGTCCCTGACGGCTGCGAGGTCAATTTCTACGTCGATTTTGAGTTTAAA
This sequence comes from uncultured Litoreibacter sp., assembly GCA_947493265.1. Lineage (GTDB taxonomy): Bacteria > Pseudomonadota > Alphaproteobacteria > Rhodobacterales > Rhodobacteraceae > Litoreibacter. Next base: position 39,382 of record CANLQL010000003.1, read on the forward strand.
TCCCGCATGTTACAAGGCGTTATTGGCGTGGTCTTCCACGAGGCGATGCAGCGGATCGTCAAAGCGTTTGAGGCACGGGCAGAGGCACTATACGGCCCTAAGTAACAACGCCAGAAAGCGCTATTTCTTGTCTTTGTCCTGGGAAATCTTGTCCCGCGCGATCTTTTCTTCCTTGGTCAGTTTGTTGTTCCAAACGTTGTTGCTGAGACCAAGCTCTGCGGGCAGCGGTTTGGTCTTGCCGACACTGACCTTGCCGCCTTTGTTCAGAAACTCCTGAATAAGCGCGTCATCTGTTGTTTTCTTGGGAACATGTTTCATGGGACTGACGGTAGGCGGTGTCGGGATGGAGGGCAATGGGGATATACGGGCAAAGTGTAAATTCGCTGCACCTGCATGGCTGCTTATTGCCCAAACTTACACATCAAGAACGGGTCGCGTTTTTTGCGTTTGATGCCCATCGTTTGATTCCCATGAAGTCGATGCGCAGCGCAAATCCCAGACAAAGAAACCCGGTTTTTACAAGTGCTTGAGATCTAGGTGCCGCAAGCGCGTGCCTCAAGGGTGACCAGCGCCTGCGCGTCCATTACCGCCGAATATGACTTGTCGCCCAACGAAAGGGTCATTGTTGTCCCGCTGATTTCATTGCCAGCAACGGTGATTTCTCGCGCTCCAATGGTATCATCAACATCGATGGTGAACGCGATGGTTTCGTCTACGCCAAGTCCCGACATGACCAACAGCGCAAGTTGATCGCCATCTGCAATTGTTGGCTGCGCGATCAGGAGCTCTGCACCAGCTGTCACTTCGAACGGTTGAAACACTTCGACACCCGCACCGTTGCCCGTGACGTCGAAAATCAAACCACCATCGGAGTTTGAAAAGTCAATTTCAAGTTGACCCGCACCAAGATCACAATCGCCCACATTCGTGATGACAAAGCGATCTTTCGGCGCGCCTTCGATAAATTTAACTTGAAGGTCAGCAAGAGCTGGTGACGATGCGGCCAAGGCAAGTGATACGGTCAGTACGAAGGTCGAGGTGTTCATTTCTAATGCTCCGAAAACTTCTTTGATTTAAATACGGTTTAGAAGGAGCAATGGATCAATCGCGCGTCCACTAAAGATGCGGAAATTGCTTTTGGGGACGACATTTTGACCTTTAAAAACGGTAGGTCCATGCGGTGGCTTGATGCGCCCCATGCGATCCCCTGCAATTGATCGGCCAAAAGCTACTTCTTACAATTCCACCCCGGTTCCTTGGAGGACACCGTGTTCCATCGCGTAGCGGGTCAGGCCGGCAGTGGAATTGATGCCGAGTTTGCGTTTGATGTTCTTGCGATGGGTTTCGACCGTGTGGACAGAGATATTCAGATGCCCCGCGACATCCTTGTTGGATTTGCCCAAGGCCAGTTGCAGCAGGATCGTCTGTTCGCGGGCTGTCAGCGTTTCACGCCCGTCGCTGGTGGCGGGGCTCAGGGACGCGCTGGCGCCGGTGCACAGATACGTCTCGCCCGCCATAACCGTGGTGATCGCGGTATAGATTTCTTCGGTGGGCACGTCCTTGAGGATATAGCCGCGCGCCCCATGGCGCATCGCCGTGGAGACATATTCCGGCGTGTCATGCATCGACAGGATCAAGATGCGCACGCTTGGATGCCGCTCCAGCAGAATCTCGGTGGCGGATAGCCCACCCATCTCGGGCATGTTGAGGTCCATCAGGATGACATCCGGGGAAAGGCGGTCGAATTGTGCGATCACCTCGTTGCCGTTGGACAGTTTGCCCACGACGTCGATCTCGGGATATGTCTCCAGAATAGCCTCAATGCCATCGGCAACCATCGGATGATCATCAACAATCAGAACGCGAATTGCAGGGGCCGTCATGCGCTGGTCCTTTCGGGGTCCACTTGTGTTGTTTGCGTTTTCTGATCCGGCGGCAGCAGGTGGGTGAGGGGGACTGATGCCTCGATCGCGGTGCCGTCTTCGCTGGACAGGACCCGCAACGTGCCGCCCAATTGGTCAATGCGTTCCTGCATGTTGCGCAGTCCCAGCCCGGTGCTTTGGTCGCGCTTTGACCGGACCATGCCGCAGCCATTGTCCTGCATCCTCAGCGTGGCCCCTTTGCGGTGGCCGAACAGCTCCACCTTCAGCCGCGTCGCATTGGCGTGCTTTTCGATATTGGTCAGGGCCTCTTGCGCGATCCGGTAAAGGGCGATCTTGGCGTCCTTATCCAAACGGTTTCGGAACACGACCGTTTCCAGCGAGGTTTCGATCCCGGTTCGGGTGGAAAACTCGTCGGTCAGCGCTTTCAGTGCCGCGCCTAGGCCCAAATCATCCAGAACGCCGGGACGCAGCGCGGACGAGATGCGGCGCACTTCGTGGATTGCTTCATTCAAACCGTCCATCCCTTTGCTCAGGCTTTCATCGGCGTTGGGATCGCCTTTTGACACACGTTTGCGTGCCAGTTCCAACGCGTATCGCACGCCGATCAGGATTTGGCTGATACTGTCATGAAGTTCGCGGGCCACGCGTCCGCGCTCTTCCTCCTGGGTGATGAAAATCCGTTCGGTCAGGGCTTTCAATTTCGTGTCCGCCAAGCGCCGTTCGCGCAGGTTCATAAGCAGCCCGGTCACAAAGACCGCGAATAGCGCGGCGATGGTGATCAGGACGATTTGCAGGAATGTATTCTGAATACGTTCTTCGGTCTGGGCGCGGGCGGCGGCGACGGTTGATAAGACGTCATCGATGAAAACGCCGGTTCCCACGGCCCATTGCCAGCTTTGAAATCCAGCAACGTAGGTGACCATTAGCGCTTCTTCGCCGGTGGATGGCTTGGGCCACAGATACGTATGATAGCCTGCCCCGGACCGGGCTGTATCAATCAGTTGATTGACAATGGGCGTGCCTTCACTGTCGGTCAGGCCGCTCCAGTTTTTACCGATGAATTCTGTCTGTCTCGGGTGAACCAGGTTGTTGCCGTCATAGTCGTAGACAAAGAAAAACCCGTCCGAGCCATAAATCATCGCCGAGAGAATCTGAGTGACCCGCAGTTTTGCATCCTCATCATCCGGCGAGGCATTGCCGTAGATGAAATAGAACCCGTTGCGCGCTTGGGTGACGTAGTTGCGCAGTTCTGCCTTCTTGGCTTCAATAAGCTGCGTCTCAAGCGTCCTGATCTCGGTTTCGGCCAGTTGGCGGGACTGATTGTTGACCAGAAGGGCGATCGCCGCCACCGCAAGAACAAGCGGTAACGTGGTCAAAAGAAAGACTTTTTGACCATAGCTCAGCCTGAGCCAGTCGCGGATCTTCTGCAACCTTTCGGAAATTTTCAGCGCCTCCCGTCGAGTGATAATTGCGGATTGTCCACCCATCAAAACCGCAAAACTCGGCCCTAGAATGTGCCAGCATTGCGGGGCCGTCAACCAAGCATCATGGGCCGCCTTGGATGCGGAAGGCGCAGCGAATGTCCAGAAAATCCCAAGAAATCGAAGAAATTGCTGCCATCTACCCGGCACTGGGTATTCCAATACGGGTGGACGACTTCTATGGTCCGCCTACTTATCGATCTAACCTTCGTGCAAATCTCGCGCGGAGGTATGTCACTTTTGGGAGGAAACCTCATGGATCGTCGTTCTTTTCTAAGAACTTCAGCACTCGGCGGGACAGCCGCAGCTGCATCTACACTGGCCGCACCAGCATACGCGCAAGGTAAGCGGACACTGACAATGGTTACATCTTGGCCCCGCGGTTTCGCGGTTCTGGATGACGCCGCTACGTATTTCAATGAAGCCATCAATGCGATGTCCGGCGGTGATCTGACTGTGGACAAGAAAGCACCGGGCGAGCTGGTTGGCGCGTTCGAAGTGTTTGACGCGGTGTCTTCCGGTCAAGCCGATCTGTACCACTCTGCTGACTATTACTTCATCGGTCAGCACCCAGCTTACGCGTATTACACAGCCGTTCCTTTCGGCGCGACTGCGCAAGAGCTGACAAACTGGTACTACCACGGTGGTGGTCAGGAACTGCATGACGAGCTGGGCCAAATCTTTGGTCTGAAATCGTTCCAGGCTGGTAACTCCGGTTCCCAGTCCGGTGGTTGGTTCCGCAAGGAAATCAATTCTGCTGCTGACTTGAACGGTCTGCGCTTCCGTATGCCGGGTCTTGGCGGCAAGGTGCTTGGGAAACTGGGCGCATCTGTTCAAAACATTCCGGGCGGAGAGCTGTATCAGGCGCTGTCTTCTGGTGCTTTGGACGGTCTGGAGTGGGTTGGCCCATTCGCAGATGAGCGTGCTGGCTTCCAGGAAGTTGCGAAAATCTACTACACAGCTGGTTTCCACGAGCCAGGCTCCGGTCTTGCTTCTGGTATGAACCTGGATGTGTGGGAAAGCCTGTCAGATGCGCATAAAGCCATCGTCGACAATGCCGCCAAAGCGACAACGCATTGGCAGCTGGCACAGACACTGTCCAACAACGGTGCCGCTTTGGCCCGTCTGCAGGCGCAGGGCGTGAAAACGCTGCAATTCTCTGACGATGTCTGGGATGCGTTCGGTGCAGCCTCCAAAGAGGTGATGGACGAAAACATGGGCGACGAGCTGTTTGCAAAAACACGTGCAAGCTTTGAGGCGTCCCTGGCCACAACATCCGACTGGATCCAGAAGTCTGACGGCTTCTACGTCGCACAGCGCAACCGCGTTCTGGGCAACGGCTAAGCCGCAAAGGCAAGAACATCGCAAAGGCCCTCGAGTTTCGGGGGCCTTTGCTCAAAGACGGGATCGCGGGTACAAGAAACGCGTATCTCAGGCTAAGGGGGACATATCTTGGATACGATTGTCTGGTTTTTCCAAAACATCGCGATGGCGTTCTATAACTTTGGGTACGCGATCACGCATCCAAATCTGTGGTTGAACTGGTCGGATGGCCAAGCGGTCATGCGGTTCATCTATTACGGTGGCTCGGTCCAATTCTTCTTTGTCGTCTTTACCGCATTTCTTGTGCTGACAGCGGTCGGCCTCTGGCGCAATTCCATCATGTGGGGGGTCGTGCGCGGCCTTGAGGGGTTTGCCAACACAGTCGGCCGGATCGCGGCCTGGGCTGGTCTTTTGATGGTGCTGCAACAAATCATCATCGTCTTTATCCAACGTATTTTCGCCAAGGCCGAGATTTCCATCGGCTTCGGTGTTCCGCTCGCCTTCGATATTTCCTGGTGGGGCGAAGAACTGAAGCTTTACAATGCTTTGGTTGTCTGCCTTTGCGCGGCCTACACCTTTGTTCAAGGGGGCCATGTACGGGTCGATCTGGTCTATTCTGCGGTCAGCTACCGCACCAAGAAAGTCATCGACATGCTGGGCAGCCTGTTTTTCATGATGCCTGCTGCGGTTCTGACCTGGATGTATGGCTGGTATTTCATGTGGCGCCACCTGGTGACCCCGAAAGTGTCCGCATCTGATACCCTGCAGCGGATGGTTGAAGGAAAGTCGCGCGCGTTCAAGTGGAACGTGGAGACGATCGGCTTCTCACCAAATGGGTTCAACGGATACTTCCTGTTCAAGGTCCTGCTATGCGCGTTCACCGCAATGATCTTCCTGCAGGCAATCGCGTTTTTCTACCGGTCCTATCTGGAGTGGAAAGAAGGCCCCGAGTCTGAGGGCAAATATCTCGACAAAGACGTGCTGGGCGATGAAGACGCCGAGCTGGTCGCAGACATACATTAAGGATTGAACAGATGATTTTTGGACTTGATGGCGTCGAGATCGGCCTGATCATTGTGTTTCTCTGCCTGTTCGGCGGGATCCTGTCTGGCTTTCCTGTGGCCTTCGCAATCAGCGGTGCTGCGGTTATTTCCTTTGGCATCATCGCGGCTTTGGACAGTGCAGGTCTGCTGATCCACCAAGCGATTGATACCGGCAGCGCGGAATATGCCGCCGTCCTGGCCGAAGGGGTCAAACAGGAGGTCGTGTCGGTCTTCAGGTATCCCGATCTGCCCAGAATAGCCGAACCCGTGTTCCCATCAGGGTGGGAAACGGCGATGGACAGAAACGTCTCCTTCATTGTGAACCGGATGAACGAACGGGTTCTGGCCGGACAATCCATTGAAACGCTGCTTGCGGTTTTGATGTTCGTTCTGATGGGGATCACGCTGGAACGCTCCAAGATTGCCAATGATTTGCTGACGACTATGGCGCGGGTCTTCGGGCCTCTGCCCGGCGGTTTGGCTGTGTCAGTCGTTGTCGTGGGGGCGTTTCTTGCAGCCTCCACTGGGATCGTCGGGGCGACGGTTGTGACGATGGGCCTTTTGTCCCTGCCGACCATGTTGCGCAACAACTACTCGCCTGAACTGGCGACCGGTGTGATTGCGGCCTCGGGCACGTTGGGACAGATCATTCCGCCGTCGATCGTGATCGTTCTGCTGGGAACTTTGGCTGGCGATTTGTATTCTGCCGCTCAAGAAGCGCGTGCGCAAACTGCTGGCTGTACTGACGCGCTGACCTATCTGGGGGAGCCCGCGGTTGTTTCCGTCGGGACATTGTTCCAAGCGGCTTTGTTGCCGGGCATTCTTCTCGCAGGTCTCTATGCGTCCTACGCGTTCGGTTATGCGCTGTTTAACCCCAGCAAAGCCCCTGCGGTTACACTTGAAGGCGGTTCCGGAGAAACGGTCACGCGGTCAGAAGCGCTAACATGGTTCCTGTTTGTACCAATCGGTCTGATCGTCGGGTTGATCCTGCTGATGCAGGTCAATGTCATTGGATCACAGAGCACTGTGATCGACAGCTTCTCCGACGCTGGTGAGGCGGCAAGCCTGCGCACCAATGTTGGCGATGATTGCGCCGCTGCGATGATTGAGCTGCACGGTCAGGAAGCCTGGAACCAGGCACTTGAAGAGCAGAAGACAATCGATGATGCCGGCGGCCTGACGCAGTCCGAAAAACTGACCGAGGACGAGCTGGTCGAAGCGCTGAGCGCGAAGGTTGCGGCCGCTGCGCCGATTGGCACAGGCATCGCAATCGGCATGTTGTTGATCGGTCTGATCCTGACAACGGCAAGGGGCGTATCGCCTTCGGCCAATCCTTTCCCGTTAATTGTCGGGGCAGCGGGGGTCGGTCTTGCATTGCTGCTGGATATCTTGATGGTCTCGCCTTTGACGTCGCCGGGCACAACATTTGTCATCCTTCTGATCCCGCTTGCGATGATTGGATACGGTGTGAAATTCGGCATTGGCATTCTGGCCAAGAACGAGCTGCTGCGTGTGGTCTTCCCGCCACTTGTTCTGATCGTAGCTGTTCTGGGCTCGATCCTTGGCGGGATCACCAACCCGACACCCGCTGCGGCCCTTGGGGCAGGTGGGGCCATCATGTTGGCGGCCTACCGGAAGCTGAAAGACACCAACAGATCGGGTAAGATCATCATCATGTCCACCTTCGCCGTGATCGTCATGATCCTGGTTGGCGTGAACTTCGATCTGCGTGTTAACACGGGCGATGTCAGCTTTGAAAACTGGGTCGCATTCTTCGTGGCACAGGGCGCATATCTGTTTGCGATGTTTGGTCTGTTGTTCGGCTGCTGGGTGCTGTTCTCAAATGGCGTGCTTAGCCCGGTTGTTCGTGAAACAGCAAAGGTGACCTCGATGGTCTTTACGATCCTGATCGGGTCCCAGCTGTTGAACCTTGTGGTGATCTCCTTCGGTGGGGAACACTATATTCAGCAGTTCTTGAAAAGCTTCGACAACGAGTTCAAAGTCTTCATCATCGTGATGCTTGTCTTGTTCGTGCTGGGTTTCGTTCTCGACTTCCTGGAGATCATTTACATCGTGATCCCCATCGTTGGACCGGTGATTTACGGCGGCACGATGGACCCGAAATGGGTGACGATCATGATCGCGGTGAACCTGCAGACGTCCTTCCTGACACCACCATTCGGATTTGCGTTGTTCTATCTCCGCGGCGTTGCCCCGAAAGAGGTCACGACCGGCCATATCTATCGCGGCATCATCCCGTTCGTGCTGATCCAGGTTGTCGGTCTGTGCCTGCTGGCCTTGTTCCCGGGCGTTGTGACGATCATTCCAAATCTGCTGGGCGGGTAAGGCCCCTAACAGCTTCGCGAAATATTGCGGGTCCCCTCGGGGGCCCGCTTTTCGTTCTGGCCTCAGGTTGTCTTCTTTTGGGTAAGCTGTAGAAGGTCCCAGCGATTGCCCCAAGGATCGCGCCAGACGGCGACTTTCCCGTAAGGCTCACTGCGCGGTGTTTCTTCAAATTCAACACCATTTGCTTTCATCCGCGCGTAGTCGGCGTCAAAGTCATCACTGTGCAGGAAGAACCCGACCCGCCCTCCGGTCTGCATCCCAATCGCAGCTGCTTGCACAGGCCCGTTGGCTTTTGCCAGAAGCAGGCGTGTTTGGGACTGTGCATCGGGTGCGATCAAGACCCAGCGTTTTTCGGGGGATAGGTGCGTGTCTTCGATCAGCTCGAAGCCAGCTTTGTCGATATAGAAGCCCAGCGCTGCATCATAGTCAGGCACCACAAGGGCAACCGCACTGATATGCGCCATTACTTTGGCAGTTTTTCGGTGGTCGGTTCTGTTGTCGGGCGAGTGTCAGGCAAGCTGATCCGCGCGACTTGCTCTGCGATCGGGTCGACCGACAGGGGATGGGTGGACGAGGAATAGTCTTCCCCCAGACGCAGATCACGCCATTCGGCTTCCCGGAAGATCTCCAGGGCGGAGAATGACGCCTTATATCCCATCTTGCTTGATCCCGGCACCCAATAGCCGAGATAGACGTAAGGAAGGCCCGCTTCCTGCGCGATCTGGACGTGGTCCAGAATGATATGCGTGCCAAGGGAATTGCGGCTCATATCAGGGTCATAGAAGGAATAAACCATCGACAACCCATCATCGAGCACATCGGTCAGGCAAGTGGCCACCAGCTTGGGATCCGCAGCGTCTGAACGGTCCCAATATTCGATCACCCGGCTTTTGACCGGTGTTTCTTCGATCATCGCGGCAAACTCGAAAATATCCATGTCGGCCATGCCGCCATTGGCATGTCGCGAATCCAGATATCGGCGGAACAAGTCGTATTGTTCTTCCGTCGCCCAAGGGCTGGTTGCTTCGCGTGTCAGATGTTTGTTGCGCTTCAGCGTGCGCTTCTGGCTTTTTGACAGCTCAAAATCCGGCACCCTGATACGGGCCGAAAGACAGGCAGAGCAATCGGCGCAAGACGGGCGGTACAGCACATTCTGGGACCGACGAAAGCCTTGTTTTGAAAGCGTATTATTGAGGGTAGACGCATGGTCGCCTTGCAATGCCGTAAACAACTTACGCTCCCGCCTGCCGTCCAGATACGGGCAGGGCTGTGGCGCAGTTACGTAGAACTGCGGAGCGATAGGGAGTGTGTGGCGCATTGCGTAGTTTTACCTTATTCAGGCGGAGCCTAGCAATGCTCCGCCTGCGCCACAAACCATTTTTTATTTCAATTAACGTTCGGTTAACGCTGCCGTGAAAACAGGCAGGTTGTGTTAATATTTGCTGGGGCGATTGATCAATGCCACGCCGGCCAGAAGGTCATGCAAGGCTTGGCCACGGCCGCTCATCAAAATCAGTACGAGCGAGATCAGTTGCGGCAGGAAAAATCCGGTTGAAACCAGGTAGCCCAATGTGTGCAGCAACGCCTCGCCAGAGGTCAGGTGCGCGCCTTCATTATTGCGAAATTGCAGGTTGAACAGGCGTTGTCCCAGTGTGGCGGAGGCATTGGTCAGGCCAATCCAGCGGTAAAAGAAGCTTACAGTGATGTAGATCACAGGCAGGAAGAACCATCCGATGAACAGTGGCAGCGTCGCGATAATCGCGGTCGCCACCGAAATCAAAATGACATCGAAGATCCAGGCCAAAAGCCGTTTCGGGGCGACACCACTGTAAAACGCCGCTTGCGTTTGCGGGTCGGGCAGGGCGGATGTCATTGCGCCTGTATTCATGTCAGCCATGGAGTGAGTTCTTTCCTTGTCTCAGTCTCAAATAGATTGCGCGACCGCCAAAGCGTGGCGGTCGCGTGTTTCGTGCAGTTTACGCGCTTTCTGCGGCGTCGTCACTGCGTGCGGCTTTCGCACGGTCTTCCATGAACGCGTCAAATTCTGACTTGTCCTTGGCTTCGCGCAGACGCTCCAGGAAGCTTTCGAACGCGGCTTGCTCATCTTCCAGGCGGCGCAGCATGTCAGCCTTGTAGCTGTCAAATGCACTGTTGCCAGATGACTGGAAGCCTTTTGCGGCGAAGTTTGCCTTGCGTGCAACGCTGTTGCAGTTTCCTCTAAACATGCCTTTTCCCCATATCATATATGCCAAAAGTGCCAGGCCGACGGGCCAAAAGAAAATGAAACTCAGAACCATTGCGGCGATCCAAGCGCCTTTGCCACGCTGGTCTAACCAGCTTTCGGCACGGCCTGGAAATGTTGCTATGGTGGTCATCAATGTCTCCTCTACTCTCTGTGGGTGTGAAGTTAATGTTATTCACATTTACATATTTGGGGTGAACAGGGATCTTGTTCAAGGGTAAATGACCAAAAATCGGAAAAATCGTACATGCCTCGGAAAATATAACGAAAAAAGCCCTCGGAACGAGTGCTCAGAGGGCTTTTTAGATAAATCAGGTGTGCTCAGGACGTAATGTCGTAGGCCCGTTCACCATGCACACTGAGGTCCAGGCCGTTAGTTTCAGTCTCGGCATCGACCCGGATCGGGGTGATCAGGCCCACGACTTTGATCAGCACGAAGGTCACCACCAGGGTGAAAACTCCAACGATTGCCAAACCGCCCAATTGGGCCAGCCATGCCCCTTGGCCAAAGATGGCAATCATGATGGTGCCGAAAATCCCACCGACACCGTGGACTGCAAACACATCCAGCGTGTCGTCGATGGAGAAGGTGTTGCGGACAAGGTTGACCGCTTCTTGACACAAGATGCCCGCAACGCCGCCAATGATCAGCGCTTCAACCGGACCGACAAAGCCAGATGCAGGGGTGATGGACGCGAGACCTGCGATCGTGCCTGTCACCAGACCGACAAGGGACGCCTTGCCGTATTTGATTTTTTCCCACATCGCCCAGCTCAGCGAGGCCGTCGCGGCCGAGATATGCGTGACAGTCAGTGCCATCGCGGCCCCGCCATCTGCCGCAAGCTGCGACCCGCCGTTAAAGCCGAACCAGCCGACCCACAGCATCGCTGCCCCGATCATGACCATGCCTGGGTTGTGCGGTGGTTTCGAATTGTCGCGACGTGGTCCCAGAACAATTGCCAGCATCAAAGCGGCAAGGCCTGCTGTCTCATGGACAACGATACCGCCCGCGAAATCGCGCACGCCGACCTCACCGAAGATGCCGCCATCTGCCATGATGCCGCCGCCCCAGATCCAGTGAACGACAGGCGCATAGCACAGCAGCATCCAAAGGCCGGAAAACAGCAAGGCAAAGCCAAAGCCGATGCGTTCGACGTAACAGCCGACGATCAACGCGGGGGTGATAATGGCGAAGGTCATTTGAAACGCGAAGAACAATACTTCGGGCAGTGTGCCTGACAGGCTGTCTGTGGTGACGCCCAGCAAGAACATTTTGTCCAATCCGCCCCAATAGCCTGACGTTCCGCCGCCGAATGCGATGGAATAGCCAAAGGCCAGCCAGAGGATGCTCATCAAACATGCCACCGCATAGCATTGCATGAACACGCTGAGCACGTTTCGCGCACGTACCAGCCCCCCATAGAACAGGGCAAGCCCCGGTAATGTCATAAATAGCACGAGTGCTGTCGCCACGATGATCCAGGCGGTATCCGCTCCGTTCATTGTCCCCTCCACTGGTTTTTCTGCGTTAAGGGGGCAAAAACACCGCGTGGAGTGCATTGAAAAGGAGCGCGGCCCCTCAATTCAGCACATTATTTAGGCGATCCCGGATTTGCCTAATTATTATGCGTATTCTGAAGGCAGTGGTGTTTTTTCGTGCAGGTTATGAAGGCGATTGAAGCTCTGTCAGAAGAAGGTTCAAGGCGTGCGCCACTGTCCGCGCGCGGACGTTTGTACGTCCAATGGCACCGAATTGTACGGTCTGGGTTTGCGGCGGTTTTCCGGTGCGGGCCAAGCCAAAACAAACCATTCCTTCCGGTTTGTGGTCCGATCCGCCCGGTCCTGTAATGCCTGTGACCGAAACAGCGATTTGCGCGTTTGAGTTGGCCAAGGCACCAGCGGCCATTTGAATTGCCACTTCCTGCGAAACCGCGCCGTAGTCTTGCAATGCTTGTTCCTCCACGCCCAGCATGTCGATCTTTGCGGCGTTGGAGTAGGTGACAAAGCCGCGATCCACCACATCGGAGCTTCCGGCGATATCTGTGAGCGCTGCGGCGATCAGGCCGCCCGTGCAGCTTTCTGCCGTCGCGATCATCACGCCAGCGCTGCGCGCAGCGTCCAAAACCGCTGTCGCGTCAGAGGCCATGGGCAATCCATGCGCCGATCAGGACGACGACCGCGGCAAAAATACCGGCGATAACATCGTCGAGCATCACGCCCATTGCGTCACCTTTGCGATCAGCCCAGCCAACTGGACCGGGTTTCCAGATATCAAACAGCCGAAAGGCCAGAAACGCGGTCAGGATGCCGGGCCAGAGGGCCAGCACGGATGCGCCAGAATGACTTGCCCCGATGGCCACGGGCAGAAGGGCGATCCATTGGCCGACGACCTCGTCGACGACGATTTCAGACGGGTCGTGATCGTCTTGGCCGGATGTCATACGGTGCGTCGCCCACAGACCTTTTGCAAAGGCCACCGGGATCGCTATTGCCAGTAAGATCCACCCGCCAAGTGCATAGATCAACCAGGCTGCGGGCAGGGCCGCAAGTGACCCCCAAGTGCCCGGAGCTGGGCGCAAATAACCGACATAAAGAAATGTGGCGATCAGTTTGCTCATGCTTTTACCAAGGTGGCTGTGGCTTGACAGGCGATACCTTCTCCGCGTCCTGTGAAGCCCAAACGCTCAGTCGTAGTTGCTTTAACGCTTACTCTGGAAGCATCAATTTCCAATAACTCCGATAGCTTACCGCGCATTGTTGATGTGTGTGGCCCGATCTTGGGTTCTTCGCAGATCAGCGTGCAGTCAACATGCGTGATCACAAAACCCATTGAGGTCGCCAGATCACGGGCATGCTCCAGAAAGATATGGCTTGCCGCGCCTTTCCATTGCGGATCGGAGGGCGGAAAGTGCTGACCGATATCGCCTTGTGCCAAGGCACCATAGATCGCATCGGTGATCGTGTGCAGGCCGACATCTGCATCCGAATGTCCCTGCAATCCGCGCGGATGGGGAATGTCGATGCCGCACAACGTGACATGGTCGCCGTCGCCGAAGCGGTGGACGTCATAGCCGTTTCCGGTTCGTATATCTGGCAATGGCATTGCGTCTCCCAGCAGCTTTTTGGCGCGGGTGAAATCGCCCGGCGTAGTGATTTTGAAATTCCGTTCATCCCCGTCGACGATGCGGACTTCTAGGCCAGCAGATCTTGCAACCTCCACGTCATCTGCGGCACCTCCGGAATGGGCGGTATGCGCCGCAAGGATGGCGGCCAGGTCAAATCCCTGAGGGGTTTGGGCACGAAACAGACCAGCGCGGTCTTGTGTGCCGGACACACGGCCATCTGAGCTGGTCCAAAGCGCGTCGACCACAGGCAAAGCCGGCGCGGCTGCGGAACTTTCTGAGAGTGCTGCAATAACACGGGAAATCAGATTTTCATCAACGCATGGCCGCGCGGCATCGTGGATCAGGACCAGATCATGATCGGGCGAAACAGCCTGCAACCCTGCGAGTACGGACGCGTCGCGGGTCGCGCCGCCATCAACCGCGATGATCTTTTCCGGCAGATCGGGAAAATACGGCGCGGTTCGGTCCTCGGGGTGAATGACCAAAACGATCGTTGAAACTGCATGATGCGCTTGGAATTTTGACAGCGTCCATTCAGCGATGCTGCGCCCGGAAATTTGCTGCCATTGCTTTGGGATATCCCCGCCTGCGCGCAGACCGCGCCCGGCCGCGACAATGACCGCTGCAATTTTTGGGATTTCGCTCATTTCCATCAATTTTATCTAATTCCTGAGCACCTAAGAGACAATGACGGATTTTCGGGTGGTTAAAAATTGTGCAATCCGAGTCTGGCGCAGGTTTATGCCCCCGAAATCATTGCCTTTCAGGTATATCCGCTCTAGCTCAGAGAAAACTGCCCAAGGATTAAGCATCTGACTATTCATCTGGCAAATAGGGATTTGAACCCGCCGGTTTTCTTGGCCCCGCTGGCGGGCATCACGGATGTTCCGTTCCGCAAAGTCGTGTCCCAATTCGGGGCAGGGCTTGTTGTCAGCGAGATGGTGGCCAGCCAGGAAATGGTTCAAGCCAGGCCCGGAACCCGCGAACGGGCGGAGTTGGGGTTGGACGCAGGCAATACGTCTGTTCAGCTTGCCGGGCGCGACGCGTTTTGGATGGCAGAGGCCGCACGCATGGTCGCAGCCAATGGGGCGCAGATGATCGACATCAATATGGGGTGCCCGGCCAAGAAAGTGACCAATGGGTATTCCGGATCAGCCTTGCTCAAGGATCTTGATCACGCGCTCAGCCTTATTGAGGCAGTGGTGGGCGCGGTCGATGTGCCAGTGACGCTGAAAACCCGTCTTGGGTGGGATGATGATCTGATGAACGCGCCGGATCTGGCCCGCCGGGCGGAAGCTGCCGGGATTGCGATGATCACAATTCATGGGCGTACGAGGTGTCAGTTTTACAAAGGCCGCGCGGATTGGCAGGCGATCCATGCAGTGAAGCAGGCTGTGGCAATCCCGGTGATTGCCAATGGCGACATCGTCGATTTTGAAACCGCGCGCCAAGCACGCGCATTGTCTAAAGCCGACGGTGTTATGATCGGGCGTGGGGCGCAGGGGCGTCCCTGGCTTTTGTCGCAGGTTGCCGCGCAATTTGATGGATCGACCCCGCAAGAGGCACCCGCAGGTCAGGCACTGATCGATCTGGTCCTTGCGCATTACGAAGACATGCTCAGCTTTTATGGCGCGGCTCTAGGGCTGCGCGTCGCCCGTAAACATCTGGGTTGGTACCTCGAAACTGCGGGAGCCACAGTGCAAGCGCGGCGCAAAATCTTAACAGCGCAGTCGCCGCAAGATGTAGTCGAAAGACTGCCAGATGCTATTTTTGAGGGAGAGGCCGCATGACCGCGCCGTTCTTCGAAACACTTTGGACTTCGCTTCCAATCCCGGCGCTTGTGATCGACGCGGAAAATAACATCGCCGAGGTGAATATCGCCGGAGAGACGTTTTTGAATGCGTCGGCCAAATCGCTGCGGGGGGCCCCGGTCTGGGACAAGTTGCATGTCAACGCGCCTTTGGATGAGGCGGTAACACGGGTGCGGCGCAACGACGCTTCCCTATTTGTGAACACGGTCGATGTGGGGTCGGGGGAGAAACCTCCAATGCTGTGCAATGTGCAGATGACGACGCTTGTCGACCGGCCGGGATATATCCTGATCCTGCTGGAGCCGCGCGAAATTGCCAACAAGATGGGTCGGGCGATGCAGACCAAGTCCGCGGCCAAATCCGCGATCGGCATGGCGGAGATGCTGGCCCATGAGATCAAGAACCCGCTGGCGGGCATCACCGGTGCGGCACAGCTTCTGTCGATGAACCTGTCAGGCGACGACATTGAGCTGACCGACCTGATCGTTGAAGAAACCCGGCGCGTCGTCAAATTGCTGGAGCAGGTTGAACAGTTTGGAAATCTGCGCCCGCCAATCAAAAAGGCTGTGAACTTGCATGACCTTCTGGATCGGGCGCAAAAGTCAGCTTCGGTCGGGTTCGCCGCACATATGAAAATGCGCGAGGATTACGACCCATCCTTGCCGCCAACTTTTGCCGATGGCGACCAGCTGCTGCAGGTATTTTTGAACCTGTTGAAAAACGCGGCGGAGGCTTCAGGTGGCGAGGGCGGCACAATCACGATCCGCACCTTCTACGAGATGTCATTGCGGGTAGAACGCCCAGACGGGACACGTGGCGCGGTGCCATTGCAGGTTGTGATCACCGATGACGGGCCAGGCCTGCCGCCAGATCTGGCGCGCGATGTGTTTGAGCCGTTCGTGTCCGGTCGTGAAAACGGCACCGGTCTGGGGCTGGCCTTGGTATCAAAAATAATCGCTGAGCATGACGGTTGGATCGCTGTCGAATCCGTGCCCGGCAAAACAGAGTTTAGAATTTCGCTGCCCGTTGCTCCGAAAGAGCAATAGGCACCTGAACCACGAGGAGCTACGCAGATGGATGGGACAGTACTGGTCGCAGATGATGATCGCACGATCCGCACGGTGCTTACACAAGCCCTGACGCGGGCAGGCTGCAAGGTTCACGCAACCTCGTCGATGACGACGCTGATGAGGTGGGTTGAGGAAGGCAAAGGCGATCTGGTGATCTCGGACGTGGTGATGCCGGATGGAAACGGACTGGAAGCGTTGCCTGTAATCACTGAGAAACGTCCTGCGCTGCCGGTCATCATCATTTCCGCGCAAAACACGATCATGACGGCTATTCAGGCGACTGAAGCGGATGCCTATGACTATCTGCCCAAGCCGTTTGATCTTCCTGATCTGATGAAGCGGGCGGCGCGCGCCTTGGACAAAAAACGGGTTGTCGTAACGCCGAAGCGCGAAGGCGAAGAGCCTGGCAATGATCTACCCTTGGTCGGTCGGACATCGTCAATGCAGGCGCTGTACCGGCTGGTGGCACGGGTGATGAATACCGACCTGTCGGTGATGATCACAGGCGAAAGTGGCACTGGCAAAAGCCTGATCGCGCGCGCAATCCATGATTTTTCAGATCGCCGAAACTTGCCTTTTGTCACAGCGACGCCCACTGATCTGGCGCTGATCGACGGCCCTGCGACGATCCTGAGCCGCGCCAAAGG
Organism: uncultured Litoreibacter sp.; assembly: GCA_947493265.1. Taxonomy (GTDB): domain Bacteria; phylum Pseudomonadota; class Alphaproteobacteria; order Rhodobacterales; family Rhodobacteraceae; genus Litoreibacter. The sequence continues at coordinate 56,353 of CANLQL010000003.1, forward strand.
GGGCTCCATCCTGTTTGACGAGGTCTCTGACCTCAATGACGACGCCCAGGCGCGGATCGTGCGCATGCTGGACAGTTTAACCGATGATGCCCCGCGGATCATGGCCACCAGCCAGCAAGACCTGATGGCGAAGATGGAAGCGGGGCTGTTCCGCCAAGACCTGTTTTATCGTCTGGGCGGTGTGACGATCAACGTGCCGTCTTTGCGCGAACGTGTCGATGATATCCCGCTTCTGACCGATCACTTCCTTGCCCGCGCCGAGCGGGACGGTGCGCCCAGCCGTCGCTTTGCTGAAGAAGCGTTGGAAATGGTTCGCGCTTATTCTTGGCCCGGCAATGTCCGTCAATTGGAAAACACCGTCCGCCGCCTAATTGTCACCAGCCCGGAAGAGGAGATCACCCGCACCGATGTGGAGATGGTTCTCGGCTCCCAACCGGAGATCGAGCCACTTATGGGTGGGGGCGATACGGAAAAGCTATCAGCCTCCGTCGGGAAGCATTTGCGGCGCTATTTCGATCTGCATGGGGGCGTGTTGCCGCCACCGGGATTGTACCAGCGGATTTTGCGCGAAGTGGAGACGCCGCTGCTTGAAATCGCCCTGGAAGCCACGGGCGGAAATCAGGCGAAATGCGCTGATTTGTTGGGGATCAACCGCAATACGCTGAGAAAAAAGGTCACTGACCTAGATATTCGCGTGACACGCCGCCGCAAGTTGATGTAATATCGCAACAGTCACCGTGGCAAAAGGAGCGCATCGCTTCTGAGATCACATTAAAAAAACGTGGCAAGGCGGTAAAAATAAAGATGAAAACCCATTCGCGGGCAGCGTCCTGGGACAGGCTCAATCAACTTCGCAAGCAGCGGCGCGTGCAGAATTTTGCAACGCTTGGTTTGGTTTTGCTTGGCCCGATCTTGGCCGTTGTCACCTATTTGGGGCTTGGCCCGTTCGAATTGGACCCCAGTTCAAGCGGAATTCGGCTGATCATTCTCGCCGATTTTGTCTACATCCTTGTGATTGCGACCTTGGTGTTGAGCAAAGTGGTGCGGATGATTTCCGCACGCCGTGCCAATTCAGCCGGATCTCAGCTACACCTTCGATTGACAGGGGTATTTGCGATTGTCGCTTTGGTCCCGACGGTTCTGGTCGCGGTTTTTGCGGTGGTGACCGTGAATTTCGGGCTGGAAGGCTGGTTTTCGGATCGGGTGCGCAACGTTGTTGGCAATTCCCTTTCGGCAGCGCAAGCCTATAAGCAAGAACAGCAGGACAACTTGAGTGAGGATACGCTTAGGCTTGCCGGATATATCAACATCGCAGGGCAAGCGACTGTTCTAACGTCAGATTCCGATCTGCGGAAAATCCTGAGCCAGGCGCAAGCGCAGGTCCAACGCGGCCTGAAAGAAGCCTTTATTATTGATGGCGCGGGTGAGATCAAATCGCGTGGTGAACGCAGCTACTTGTTTGATTTTGAGCAACCGACGGCCGATCAACTGGCTGACGTTTCAACCCAGCAGGCCACGGTCATTGAAGATTGGGACAACAACGAATTCCGGGCGGTGATTGCGCTGACCGCCTTCGCGGATCGGTACCTGTACGTTTCCCGCCTCGTGGATGGCGATATCCTTCGGCTTTTGGATGAAACCCAGGAAACGGTGCGTTTGTACCAACAGCTTGAAAATGATCGAGGACGACTGCTGTTCGAGTTTGGGCTCCTTTACCTTGGATTTGCCTCCATCCTGATCCTTGCAGCGATTTGGCTGGGCCTGTGGTTTGCTGAACGCCTTGCGCGGCCTGTTGGGCGGTTGGCAAGCGCTGCGCAAAGCGTTGGTGAAGGGAACTTTGACGTGCAAGTCGTTGAATCCCAAGGGGATGATGAGATCGCGACCTTGGGAACCATCTTTAACAAGATGACCCGCGAACTGAAAGGCCAACGCGACACGCTACTGGCGAACACGGCACAGATTGAACGGCGCAGACGTCTTTTTGACTCCGTGCTGTCGTCCGTTACCGCTGGCGTTATCGGGTTGGACATTGACGGCAAGGTGACCTTCGTCAACCGCTCCGCGCACAGACTGCTGGCTTTGCCTGACCCCGACTATACCGGCACCAAACTTGCCGATCTTGTTCCTGAGTTTTCGGACCTGTTTTCCGGCATGTCTGACAGCGTCAGCGGATCGCGTCAGGAAGAGATTAAGCTGACCCGCGCGGGCAAGATGGAAAGCCTGCTGGTGCGCATCGCCGTTCGAAAGGGCGAGGATGAGACAGTTGAAGGCTATGTTGTTGCCTTTGATGACGTGACCCAGCTTGTTTCTGCGCAGAAGATGGCGGCTTGGGGGGATGTGGCGCGGCGGATTGCGCATGAGATCAAAAACCCGCTTACCCCGATCCAATTGTCGGCGGAACGGCTGAAGCGGAAGTTTGCGCCGGTCGCAGGAGATGATTTGGAAGCGCTAGAACAATATACGGACGTAATTGTCCGGCAAACCAATGACTTGCGCCGCATTGTTGATGAATTTTCCAAGTTTGCACGGATGCCCGAGCCGGAGCGGCGACGGACTGACGTTCATGCTTTGGTGCGTGACGCGGTGACATTGCAGCGTGCAGGACAGCCGGAGGTTGAGATTACCTTTGACGCAGAATCCGGTCCGCTGGATGCGGAGGTTGATCAGACTATGATCGGCCAGTCGCTGACCAACTTGATCAAGAATGCCGGTGAGGCGATCGAAGGGCTGGAAGACAGGCCCGATGGTTTCAAACCGCAGATCAAAGTGTCGCTTGAGGCTGGCAAAGCGAACTTGACCATTCGGGTGGCCGATAACGGCATCGGATTGCCTGAGGATCGTGCGCGCTTGTTTGAACCTTATGTGACCACACGGGCGAAAGGGACAGGCCTTGGTCTGCCCATCGTGAAGAAGATTATCGAAGAGCATGGTGGAACCTTGGAGCTGCGGGACGCAGCGCCGTTCGGGGACACCAATCACCACGGAGCAGAGGCTGTGATCACATTGCCTTTGCTTGGAACTGAAGACCTGACGGCATCGTTAGATGTCGCTTAAATCACCGCAAGAGACGGGAGAAAAGACTATGGGCGATATACTGATTGTAGACGACGAGCGGGACATTCGCGAATTGATCTCAGACATCTTGAAAGATGAAGGGTTCACGACGCGTTTGGCCGGGAATTCAGATACTTGCATGGCGGAGATAAACAAAGAGCCGCCTGCATTGATGATCCTTGATATCTGGCTGAAGGACAGCCAGATGGACGGAATTGATATCTTGAAAACGGTCAAACGGGACAATCCTGATGTGCCTGTGGTCATCATCTCCGGTCACGGCAATATCGAGATCGCGGTCGCGGCAATCAAGCAAGGGGCGTATGATTTCATCGAAAAGCCCTTCAATATCGATCAGCTGATGGTTGTGATCACACGCGCGATGGAGGCCTCGCGCTTGCGTCGTGAAAACCATGCGTTGAAGCGCGGCGAAAGTGCGGTCGCCGAGATGATCGGTGAAAGTGCCGCGTTCCGCTTGCTGGAAAACCAGTTGGACAAGGTTACCTCGTCGAACGGTCGCATCATGTTGTCTGGTCCGGCAGGGTCCGGTAAGGACGTCGCCGCGCATTACATCCACGCAAATTCGAACCGGGCGAAAGCCCCATTTGTCACAGTGAATTGCGCAACGGTGGAACCTGACCGGATGGAAGAGGTTCTGTTTGGCCGCGAAAGCAAGGAGCGCGGAATTGAACAAGGCTTGCTGGAACAGGCCCATAACGGGATTATCTTCTTTGATGAGGTTGCGGATATGCCGCTTGGCACGCAATCAAAGATCCTGCGTGTGTTGGTCGAACAGCAATTCCAACGTGTCGGCGGCAGCGACAAGGTTCGTGTCGATCTGCGGGTTATTTCCAGCACAAACAGGGACTTGCAGGCCGAAATCAAGCTTGGCCGGTTCAGGGAAGAGCTTTTCCACCGCCTGAACGTCGTGCCGATCACCGTGCCGTCTTTGGAGGATCGCCGCGAGGATATCCCGACCCTGGCGGAGTACTTCATTGAGATGCTGAACAAGACGCAAGGCCTGCCGCTGCGCACCCTGTCGTCTGAGGCCAATGCAATGCTGCAGACGATGCAATGGCCGGGCAATATCCGACAATTGAAGAACGTGATTGAGCGGGTTTTGATCCTTGGCCCAAGCGAAGGTCAGATCAGTGCAAAAGAACTTCCGCAATCGGAGCCTGCGGCGAATGAAGGCACCGCGCTGTCGATGAGCGGAACAATCGCCACATTGCCACTGCGCGAGGCCCGCGAGTTGTTTGAACGGGAATACCTGATGACCCAGATCAACCGGTTCGGCGGAAATATCTCCCGGACGGCGTCGTTCGTGGGGATGGAACGCTCTGCGTTGCACCGGAAGCTGAAATCGCTGGGCGTTGTCACCTCCAACAAAGCGGGTGCGCGGATTGCCGAGGTGCATTCTGAAGAACTGGATCTTGTGGACGGGCAGTAATTGCCCGTTCGCGCGGGCGCGTTGACCGGGCGCGGTCTGCATGTCATGCAAGTGATCGGGACAATTGCTCAGGCAGGACCGAGCTCGGATTTGGGAACCGTCAGAGGTAAGGCAGCTTTATGAAAGTGATCATCTGCGGTGCGGGGCAGGTTGGCTGGCAAATCGCCCGTCACCTGGCTGGCGAAAACAATGACGTTACCGTCGTGGACAACAACCCTGAACTGGTCAGGCGGGCCACCGACACGCTTGATGTCCAAGGGATCACCGGCTTTGCCAGCTATCCGGATATTCTGGAACGCGCAGGCGCACGTGACGCCGATATGATCATTGCTGCCACGTTTTCCGACGAGGTGAATATGGTGACCTGTCAGGTGGCGCATTCGGTCTTCGCGATCCCGCGCAAGATTGCGCGCTTGCGCAGCCAATCCTACCTGACAGCGATTTATTCAGACCTTTACCGGCGCGATCACATGCCCATTGACGTTGTGATCAGCCCGGAAAAGGAAGTGGCGCAAGCCGCGCTTCAAAGGCTCGCGGCCCCTGCGGCGTTTGACACGGAAAGTTTCCTCGATGATGAGGTGCAGCTTCTGGGAATTTTGTTGGATGACGATTGTCCGGTGCTGAACACGCCGTTGCGCCAGCTGACAGACCTGTTTTCGACGCTGCGCGCGATTGTTGTGGGCATCCGGCGAAAAGACAACCTGATCGCGCCAAGCGCAGGCGATCAGTTGTTCGACGGCGACCAGATTTATGTCTGCACGCATCGTGATGATGTCGCGCGTACGATGGAAATATTTGGCAAGCAGCAAGCCAAGCAGGATCGCGTAATCCTGATCGGTGGGGGCAATGTCGGGCTGGCCGTTGCGCAGAGTCTGGAGGCGCAGACCACCCGCGTGCGCGCCAAGGTTATTGAGAAGAACCGCAGCGTCGCGGAAACCGCCGCCAATGCTCTGGAGCGCACGATCGTTCTGCATGGCGACGGGTTGAGCGCGGAATTGCTGGCAGAAGCAAATATCACCCGCGCTGACGCGGTGCTGGCGGTAACCGATGATGACAAAACCAACCTGCTTGCAGCGGTGCGCGCCAAGGCGGCGGGTTGCCCGATGACCATCGCGCTGGTGAATGATCCGACGCTGGTGCCATTGATGGCCCCGCTGGATATTGATGCTTACATCAACCCGCGTTCAACGACAGTGTCGTCCATCCTGCGCCATATACGTCACGGGCGAGTGCGGCAGGTATACGCGATTGGCGACGCAGAGGCCGAAGTGATCGAAGCGCAGGTCCTGTCGACATCGCCCATTGCGGGCACGGCTATTCGCGACATCGGATTCCCGGAAGGTGTTCTGATTGGTGCGCTTCGTAAAGGCGACAAGGTTGTCCGCCCAACGGGATCAACCCGCGTGGAAGAAGGCGACGTGATCGTGATCTTCGCTATCTCGGAAGACGTGCCGGAAGTGGAGCGCCTGTTGCAGGTCTCCATCGACTTCTTCTAGGCGATGCGATGACAGGGCTTTTGCTCAGGGTTCCGCTATTTGTGACGCTGTTGGGTGTAGTGTCGATTGGGATGATCCTGCCAGCAGCCCATGCGGTCGCCCTGAATATGCACCGGGTGTCACAGCCGTTTTTCTACGGTGCGATCCTGTTTGGGGTTCTGACAGCGCTTTTGGGACTGGCCACGCTTGACGCGAAATCCACCCGTCCAGCGCGCGACCAGTTGTTGACGCTGTTTGGGACCTTTCTTTTGCTTCCGTTGGTTTTAGCTGTGCCATTTCGCGAAGCCTTGCCCGATGCAAGCTTTCTGAATGTCTATTTCGAAATGGTCTCCAGCCTGACCACAACAGGCGCGTCTGTGTTTGATGCGCCGGGTCGCCTTGTCGGGCCCTTGCATCTTTGGCGCGGCATGACGGCATGGTTCGGCGGGTTTCTTGTGCTGGTCGCGGCTGCCTCCATTCTGGCCCCGATGGATTTGGGGGGCTTTGAGGTCCTGCGCCCGTTGCGCAATACGGCGGCAAGCTCGCCATCGGAACATTTCCGGCGGCAAGTAGACCCGAAAGAAAGGGTTTTGCGGATCTCCGGTGAGATTTTCCCAGTCTATCTGTTTGTCACAGTTCTGCTTTGGGTCTTGCTGATGACCAATGGGGCGCAACCCTTTGTGGCCCTGATGCTGGCTTTGGCGACGCTTTCGACCAGCGGCATTCTTCCGGGCGGTACGCTCAGCACGGCGGAGGTCGGTATCTCGGTCGAGGTGTGCCTGTTCGTTTTCATGCTAATCGCGGTATCGCGCCAAACCTTGCAGAACGATTTCAACCGGGCGTTTCTGCCGCGCCTGATCGATGACCGCGAAATGCGGCTGATGACCTTCTTTGTGGTCCTTCTGCCGCTTGCCTTGTTCTTCCGGCATTGGATCGGTGCCTTTGAGGTGAGTGACGAAGCCAATATTTACGTCGGACTGAAAGCGCTGTGGGGCGGGTTTTTCACCGTTTTGTCTTTCCTGACCACAACCGGGTTTGTGTCCACCGATTGGAGTGCCGCGCGGGATTGGTCGGGCCTGCCGACGCCTGGGTTGATCCTTGCGGGTTTGTCGATTGTCGGAGGCGGGGTCGCCACAACTGCAGGTGGTGTGAAGCTTTTGCGGGTCTATGCGCTATACAAGCACGGTGTTCGGGAGATGGGGCGTCTGGTGCATCCAAACTCCATCGGATCTGCGGGCAAGCTTGGCCGGGAAGTGCGCCGGGAAGGGGCCTTTGTTGCCTGGATTTTCTTCATGCTCTTCGCGATTACCGTGGCCGCAGTGATGAGCCTGCTGGCTTTCTTAGGGCTCACCTTCAACGAAACGCTGGTCTTTGCGATCTCCAGCTTGTCGACGACAGGACCATTGGCACAGGTGGTCTTAGATGGCTCGCTGTCTTATAGCGCGCTTGAGACCGGTCCAAAATTGGTCTTATGCGCGGCGATGATCCTGGGACGACTTGAGACGCTTGCCATCATCGCCTTGTTCAATCCAGATTTCTGGCGGGTCTGACGTAAGCCAGACAATCTAAGGTTGTTTTTGTGGTGCGCTGGCTTAGGGTTGGCGTCACATAAATCTGACACTTTGGGCTAAATTGCTGAAATCGGCTCTGGAATCTTTCGAAAAGCACATTCATATTAGCCGAAAGCGAGGGTTGTGGGCGTCTGCAAAAGGCGTTCGGCATAATAAAGGCAAGAAAAAATGGCCGGTGATAAGCAAAATCTACAAGACGCATTCTTGAATCATGTCCGGAAAACGAAGATTCCGGTGACAATTTTCCTGATCAATGGTGTTAAATTGCAAGGCGTCATTACGTGGTTTGATAACTTCTGCGTACTCTTGCGCCGGGACGGCCAATCGCAATTGGTCTACAAACATGCAATCTCGACAATCATGCCGAGCCAGCCGATCAGTCTATATGACGGTGAAGAGTAATTCTTGAAACACAAGACGTCTCGCTGACCCGCTCTTGGGTCCTGCATCCAGACATCAAAACAAACCCGCGCCAGGAGGATCATCCCCGCGCGCCTGAATTCGGACTGCAGGAAGCGGTTTCGCTTGCACATGCGTTGCCGGGTTTGGAAGTCGTGGGATCGGATATTGTGCCGCTTCCCAAGCTTCGGCCTGCGACATTGTTTGGCACCGGCAAACTGGCCGAGCTGAAATCGGTCTTTAAAGCCGCGGATGTGGAATTGGTGTTGATCGATGGTCCGGTCACGCCGGTCCAACAGCGCAATCTGGAAAAGGAATGGGGGGTCAAGATCCTCGACCGGACCGGATTGATCCTGGAGATTTTCTCGGACCGCGCAGCCACCCGCGAAGGGGTGCTTCAGGTAGAACTCGCAGCCCTTTCTTATCAGCGAACCCGCCTTGTGCGCGCTTGGACCCACCTGGAACGTCAGCGCGGCGGATTGGGCTTTGTCGGCGGACCGGGGGAAACCCAGATTGAGGCTGACCGCCGGGCCATTGATGATGCGATCAACCGGATCAAACGGCAATTGGCCAAGGTCGTCAAAACCCGCGAACTGCACCGTGCTGCGCGTGCCAAGGTGCCTTATCCTGTGGTGGCATTAGTGGGGTATACCAACGCCGGGAAATCCACGTTGTTTAACCGCCTGACGGGAGCGAAGGTGATGGCAAAAGACATGCTTTTTGCCACGCTTGATCCGACAATGCGGTCGGTCACGCTGCCTGACGGGGTTGATATCATCCTGTCGGATACGGTTGGGTTTATCTCCGAATTGCCGACGCAACTGGTCGCCGCATTCCGGGCGACGCTGGAGGAAGTGCTCAGCGCTGATTTGATTTTGCATGTGCGCGATATTTCACATCCGGAAACGGAAAATCAGGCCCGCGACGTGCAAACAATTCTCAGCGATCTGGGTGTTGCAGAGGAAATTCCAACGCTGGAGGTCTGGAACAAGCTAGATCTTGTCACCGGGGATACGGCCGAAAGCCTGCAGAACATTGCGACGCGCGAAGAAACGATCTTCACCACCTCGGCACTGACCGGGCAGGGGATGGAGGCGTTGCTTGACGCAGTTTCAGCTAAGATCCAAGACGCAAAAACCCGCGAAGTCCTGTCATTGCCGTTCAGTGCGGGCAAAGCGCGCGCGTGGCTGTTCGAGCAAGACGTTGTGGAACAGGAAGAGCAGTCTGACACCGGCTTTGAGCTGACTGTTTTCTGGACAGGTATTCAAAAAGCGCGGTTCGAAAAACTCTGATCACAAGGAGGAGTGTCTGATGACCCTCATTATTGCCTACGTCGTTACTTTGGTTGCATTTTTGGCGCTGGACTATTTTGGGCTCAGCTACATCGTGCGGCCGGTTTTTGACAAATCCATCGGGGCTTGGTTGCTCGATGATTTCCGCATCCTGCCAGCCTTGGCGTTCTACGCGTTTTTCGTGTTCGGCGTCGTTTGGTTCGTATCTGCCCCGGCGCTGAGCGATGGAAAGTCACTGCTTTGGGTCTTTCTGACCGCGGCGTTTCTGGGGGCGCTTGCCTATGGCACTTACGAGTTTTCGAACTTCGCCACTTTGAAAGATTGGACCGCCCAGATGGTCATTGTTGATTTGATCTGGGGCACTGTTCTGACCGGAACTGCGGCGACGATTGCTGTCGCGACAGCACGGGCTTTCACCTAAGGGGTTGTCTGTGGTGTGATCGTCGTCACGCCAATGGCACCGGCCCGCGCAAGGTCGGGGTCCAGCGACATCGGCAAATATTCACCCCGGCGCCATAGCACCCCGATATCATCATAGTAGCGCGACAGCGGGTGACCGGATTGCCCGGTGGAGATCACAAAGACAGAACTGTCGGGATCGGCAAAATCGTAGACCCCGCGATAGGCCGCAGCATGGACGTTCAAAAACGGGTTCGGGCCACTGCCTTTGGTGCGCCCGCGCATCAGCGTATTGTCCCCGCCAGAGGTCGATTGGCGGATATTCACAAACCAACTGAGAACCGGGATTTGGCCCAGGACCGGATGGTCGTGGGTCGCCTCATGGGCGTCGCCCCAGCGCCAGCTTTCGATATTTGGTCCATAGGCTTCGGTCAGTTGAATGATCGCTTCATCCAGCGCGATCCGCGAAACATCCAGACAGGTTTCTTTTGCGGCTGACTGGCGGATATCGCACCAGCTGGACGCCCCGTCCTTGTCGCGGAAAACCCGTTCAATAAAGAGCGGCTGCACATGGGTCAGCTCTTGCTCCAAGGGGCCAATTTCGTCGATGATCAGGCGGGTCTGCAAACGGCGCAGCCACATCGCGTAGATCAACGGTTCGGGCAGGTGTTCGGACATGTCGCCATTCCAGGCAGCCATCAGTTCCAGCGATTTCTGGCGTTGGCGCTCTGGTGTGCCTTCGGGCGCAGCTTCGCCGGTGAACCAAAGGTCGGCGGCGATCAGTGGCAGCAAGGAGCGGGCGGTAAAGCTGACGGTATCAAGCTGGGCCTCAATGAAACTATCGCGCGTGTGGACCTGGCGGTTCAGCATCAAGCGCCGCCAGCGCTGGACCCGCTGGGTGTCGCTGTAGGAGAAGCTGACATGGTTGGGGAAGGGACGGTCGATGACCTTGTTGTTGGTGTTGCCGACAATGCCGCCGCTTGGGCGCATCACCTCCGGATTGGAGGCATAGGGCAGAACGCCGTTCCAGCGGTTTTGCTCCAACCAGCCCGGTGACGGGATGCGGCCTTTGGACTGATGGCGGGTGTTGCGCCGCGGCAAAGCACCGACCGTTTTCAGACCGATGCCAGATGTATCGACAAAGGTGACATTCTGCACCGGGGTGACATGCCGGGCAGGAGCCGCTAGAATCTCATCAACGCTTGGCGCCTGCATGACGGCCAGGCTGCCTTGGAAAGACAGGTCACTTTCGGCCAAGGCTGTCCAGCCAAGCGACGTCACATGACCTTGCGGTGTGATCGTGCCCAGATTGAAATGATCGCCGGGCAGAACAGGACCGTTGTCTGTCCATTGCAGGTTGAGCGTGCGCGGTGCCGCGTCCTTAACCCGCAAGATCGATTGCGCGGTTCGAAACGGTTTGTAGCCTGTGGGCGTCAGATACTCGTTTGGGTTGGCGGGGTTAAGTTTTTCGATGAAAACGTCTTGATCATCCGCATAGGCGGAGGTCAAACCCCACCCGGTTTTGTCGGACCGGCCAGACAGAACCAGTGGTAGGCCCGGAATAGTTGCCCCGATCACGCCGCCGGTGCTTAGCTCTAGCCGGGCGAGGTAGAACGCCGAGGGGGCAGTGAGGCCCAGATGCGGATCGTTGGCCATCAATGTGCCACCCGCCGCGGCCCGTTCGGGACTGGCCGCAAATGCGTTGGAGGCGCCAGCCAATTCCAGTGGTGCTGCCGGTGACAAGGGATCCCAAGACGCAGAGGTGTTTTGCGCAAATTGCGGCAAATCTTCTTGCGGAAACAGTGCGGCATAGTTCAAACCAGCGATGCCCGCGCCCGGTGCGTCGGGCAGCAGATCAATAACACGTTCCGGATCCAACATCAGGGACAGGCGGGCGCGCAGAACCTCCTGTTGCAGATGGCTCGAAAGCTGCAAGGCAAGCAGCTTAAGGATGGCAAGACTGTCAGCAGGTTGCCAAGGCGCGATTTCAGGGCTGAACAAGAAGAATTCGGGTGCACCACGCCCAAGGGCTTCGGAGTTCACTGTCTTCAGCCAAGCGTTGACGCCGTTGGCATAGGCCTGCAACGCGGCTTGTGCATCAGGGCTTTGGGCGGTCACGGACCGCGCGGCGATCCCGTAAAGATCCAACCTGCGCAAAAGCTCGTCAATCTTGACCGTCCGCTCGCCGAACAATTCGCTCAGTTTGCCTTGCGCGGTGCGCCGCAGCATCGTCATCTGCCAAAGGCGGTCCTGTGCATGGGCAAATCCCAGACCGAAGAACGCCGCCTCATCGGACTCCCCGAAGATATGGGGCAAGTTCGCGTTTGAGCGTATGATCTCTACCGGCGCGTCCAACGCGCTGTCGTTATAGGTTGCGTTGTAGTCCGGCACCGAGCGTGAGGCGAGGTAGTAAACACCCGCCAAAGCCAAGCCAGCAATCGCTGCCATCAACAAAAACAGCCGCAAGGTCCATTTAAAGAGAAAGCTCATTTCGATCCTGTTGTTGACGGGTTAGAGTGGTTCGTTACATCTCTATGGACGTATAGGCAATTCACTCGAGGGGAAGACAAGATGGCAAAGGTTAGTTTTTTAGGTTTAGGGGTCATGGGATACCCGATGGCTGGTCATCTGAGCAAGGCCGGGCATGAGGTAACTGTCTATAACCGAACCACCGCCAAGGCCGAAAAATGGGTCGAGGAATTTGGTGGCAAACTGGGTGTAACACCGCGCGAGGCCGCCCAAAGCAGTGAGTTCGTGATGGCCTGTGTGGGCAATGATGACGATCTGCGCGGTGTGTGCCTTGGCGATGACGGCGCATTGGCCGGGATGGACGCGGGCTGCGTGTTTGTCGATCACACGACCGTTTCGGCAAAAGTTACGCGGGAACTTTATGCTGCTGCCAATGATATTCAGGTCAGCTTTGTCGATGCGCCTGTATCCGGTGGGCAGGCTGGTGCTGAAAATGGCCAGCTGGGTGTGATGTGTGGCGGTGACGAAGGTGCGTATGGTCGGGCAGAGCCAATCATTGATGCCTATGCCAAGGCCTGTAAGCGGCTTGGCGAAAGCGGTGCAGGGCAACTGACCAAGATGGTCAACCAGATTTGCATCGCGGGTCTGGTTCAAGGTCTGTCGGAAGGTCTCCACTTTGCCGAGAAAGCGGGACTTGACGGCAAAGCGGTCGTTGAAGTGATTTCCCAAGGGGCGGCGGGGTCGTGGCAGATGTCAAACCGCTATGTCACGATGCTGGATGATGAGTTTGACCACGGTTTTGCAGTTGATTGGATGCGCAAAGACTTGGGAATTTGCCTTGATACAGCAGACGAAAACGGCGCGTCCTTGCCCGTGACGGCCTTGGTCGATCAATTCTACAAGGACGTTCAGAAGCTGGGCGGCGCGCGGTGGGACACATCCAGCTTGATCAAACGTCTGCGCGCGCTGGATAGCTAAATTGAAGAAGGCCGATCGTCAGACCGGCCTTCCATCTGCCTTTGTTATAAAGGCAATCCACTGTCCAATGGATAATCGCGTCCCGAAATTTACGGAATGATGCGGGAGTATTTGTTGCCTTCGATGGTGGCTCCGGCGATCAAGCCTGCCTGCCCAAAGACCACGGCAATCACAGGGCTCAGCGCGGTTGTTGTATCAACGCCAAGGCTTGCCCCTTCGTTTGAAACGGCAAAGCGCGCATCCGCACCCAAGGTCCAACCTGGGGAACGTCTGAACTCGCTCAGGGCCTCTTCTGTCATGAAGAAGAGCACGTGGGCATATTGCTGGGCGCCGATCTGCAAGCCAAAGGATGCCGCCGTGGTCGAGTAGTAGTCGACAGTCACGTCATTGATCCGCAGCGCGCCGCGTCCGTAAGAGCCGCCGACACCAAAGCCCGCTTCCGATACCAATGGCATGATCAGCATACCTGCGGCTTTTGTCGCCAGCGTCCGGCTGTCGGGATAATTGGTAAAGAGGAAGTCGAGCGCGCTGTCTGCGCGCGCATCAATCTTCGATCCGCCGTCGCTGCCAACGCCATTTGCGCAACCGGCCGTGAGTGCAAGCGCACCAGCGCCCGCAAGAAGTTTGCGTCGGGAAAAATTTGTCATGGGTCTCCGCCTGATAATAAACTGCATTTCTTCGCTGCCCGCTGTGTCGCGAGCTTGTGGATAAAATACGCGAGTTTGCGTGGATTGTCACGCCAAATGCGACGGCCCTCGCCTGTGCGCGTCAGTGGTTGAGTTGTTCAGCAACCCGTGGGGCAAAATAGGTCAAAATGCCATCGCAGCCCGCGCGTTTGAACGCGATCAGACTTTCCAGCATTGTGGCGTCCCCGTCCAGCCAGCCGTTCTGGGCGGCGGCCATGATCATCGCGTATTCGCCGGACACCTGATAGGCATATGTGGGCGCACCGAACTGGTCTTTGACCCGTCGGCAAATATCAAGATAGGGCAGGCCGGGTTTGACCATGACCATGTCGGCGCCTTCTGACAGGTCGCGGGCAACCAGGCGCAACGCCTCATCAGAATTTCCGGGGTTCATCTGGTAGGTTTTCTTGTCGCCAACCAGGGCACCGGATGCACCGACCGCATCGCGAAACGGACCATAAAATGCGGAGGCATATTTGGCCGCATAGCTCAGGATTGCGACGTCCTGAAAGCCGGTCTGCTCCAAAGCTTCGCGCATGGATTTGATGCGGCCATCCATCATGTCAGAGGGTCCCAAGATATCCGCGCCAGCGGCTGCTTGCGCCAGCGCCATCTTGGTCAACGCCTCTACGGTTTCGTCATTGACGATGATCCCATCCCGCACGATCCCGTCATGGCCATTGGCGTTATAGGGATCAAGCGCCACATCGGTCATCACTGCAATCTCTGGCACAGCGTCCTTAATTGCTTTGACCGCGCGGTTGGACAGGTTGTCGGGGTTCCAGGCTTCCTCACACAGCTCCGTTTTCAGGCTGGGATCAGTGTAGGGGAAAATGCAAATTGCGGGGATAGACAGATCACGGGCGCGTTTCGCAGCGTCCACAACCAGATCAATGGTCAGACGTTCCACATCCGGCATGGATGGAACGGGCGTACGTTCGTTGCTGCCTTCGGTGACAAATACCGGCCAGATCAGGTCATGTGGTGTCAGTGTATTTTCTTGCGCAAGGTCCCGAAGGGCCTGGGTTCGACGCAACCGGCGCAACCGTGTCAAAGGGGTGGGTGCGACGATAGGCGAGGGGATCTGGGACATGAACGCGGGCTCTTTTGGTCTGGCAACGGTGCTAAAGCCCTTCGTTGCATGTCTTTTTGCGCTTCTCAAGTCTGGCCTTCACAGATCGGGCCGAGTAGGGTGCCCAAAAATGTGACGAGGTGAACTTTGGACTGGTATGGGCTTGTCTTCGAACTGATTGATTTCAGGTCGTTTTCCAATCTTTGGTTTTGGATCATGTTGGCCGTTTTCTGGTCAACAGCAAGTCACTTCGTGCTTGGCGTCCCGTTTGACATGGTCACGCGGATTGCCAGAAATCCCGATGTCGACCCGCAAGCCAATACCGATCTGAACGATCTGGCGCGTATTCAATCCAACAGGTTGATCTATATCGGCCAGCTTGCCGGCATTTGGTTGGTCGGCTTTGGCTTCTTCATTCTGACAGGGCTGTTCATCATGGGGTTCCAATACGGAATGGAAATCAGCCAGGCGTTGTTTTTGCTGTTCACCCCGATGGCGTTGGTCTTTGCCCTGTCGCTGCGGCGTGCGCATCTGATCTCCGGGCTGGAAGGGCCGGAGCTGCATCGCCATCTGAAACGCCACCGGGTCAGCATCCAGATTGTCGGCATGATCTCCATCTTCGTGACGTCGATGTGGGGGATGCATTTCAACCTGACCGCCGGGGTTCTTTAGGCACTTTGCCGCGGGTTGGTGACTTGACACCACGCCACGGGCGCGTAGGTCAGCGGGATGGTTAAATCACCGCAACATATCACGCTCAGCGGCGCGCCTGAGGGCTATGACGCACAACTTGTATTGGCCGAGTTGGCGAACGGAAACGTCATCCATGTCGCGCGCGACGACAAGCGCATGGCGGCAATGCAATCAGCGTTGAATTTCTTTGCGCCAGAGGCAACGGTGCTTTCTTTTCCGTCGTGGGATTGTTTGCCCTATGACCGTGTGTCCCCGAACTCCGATATTTCTGCGGCCCGACTGTCAGTCTTGGCAGCGTTGGCGCATGGTCTGAGCGGGCCTTTCGTTGTCCTGACAACACTGTCTGCAGCCAGCCAGCGCATCCCGGCACGCAGCGTTTTGAAAGGCGCCAGCTTCACCGCTCAGGTTGGTCAGCAAATCGACGAAGAGGCGCTGAAGACTTTTCTTGTGCGCATGGGGTTTACCAATAGCCCTACTGTGATGGAGCCGGGTGATTATGCCATTCGGGGGGGCATCATCGATATCTTCCCACCGGGCGGGCTTGGTCCGGTGCGTCTTGATCTGTTTGGCGACGTCTTGGACGGGGCGCGGCGGTTTGATCCGGTTACCCAACGCACAACCGAAAAGCTCACCGAGATTGATCTGCCGCCTGTGTCGGAGATCATTTTGGATGAGGCCGCGATCACGCGGTTTCGGCAAAACTATCGAATCGAATTCGGTGCCGCTGGAACCGATGACCCGCTTTATGAGGCCGTGAGTGCGGGACGAAAACAACAGGGGATGGAGCACTGGCTGCCTTATTTCCATGAAAAGCTGGAGACCTTGTTCGACTATCTGCCGGAGGCCTCCGTCATGCTGGATGATCAGGTTGTGCCCGCCTTGGTGTCGCGGTGGGACAGCATTGCCGATCAGTATGACAATCGCCGCGAAGCGCTGAACGCGAAGGCGCGGCTTGATACTGTTTACAAGCCCATCCCGCCGCAGCTTCTGTATTTGGGTGAGCCGGAATTTCAGGCCGTCACGCAGGATCACCGGGTCGTTCAACTTCGCACCCTTCCGCAAGCGACGGGACCCGGTGTGCTGGACGCTGGCGGGCGCGACGGGCGAAATTTTGCCCCGGAACGTCAGTCCGAACAGCTTGACCTGTTTGGGGCGCTCAGCGCGCATATTGCAACACTCAGGCAAACTACCAACGTTGTCGTCGCCAGCTTTTCCGACGGCGCGCGGGAGCGTTTGAAAGGATTGTTGGAAGACAACGATCTGCACGATGCGGCGATGATCACCTCCGCCCGCGATCTCAGCGGCAAGCAGGGCAGCGTCAGCCTTGCCGTTTGGGGGCTGGAGCAGGGCTTCACCGCACCCGGCCTAAGCGTGATTTCGGAACAGGATGTTCTGGGGGATCGGTTGATCCGCGGTGCGCGCAAAAAGCGCCGTGCGGATAATTTCCTGACGGAGACGCAAAGCCTTAGCCCAGGGGATCTGATCGTGCATGTCGATCACGGGATCGGGCGGTTCGCAGGGCTGGAAACGGTCACCGCCGCTGGCGCGCCGCATGAATGTATCTTGCTGGAATACGCCGGTGGCGACAGGTTATTCTTACCTGTCGAGAATGTCGAACTGCTTAGCCGATATGGTCATGAAGAAGGGCTTTTGGACAAGTTGGGTGGCGGTGCGTGGCAGGCCAAGAAGGCACGACTGAAACAACGCATTCGCGATATGGCCGACCGTTTGATCCGTGTGGCCGCGGAACGCGAGCTGCGCAAAGCGCCAATCTTGCAAGCCCCGGATGATATGTGGGAGGCGTTTTGTGCGCGCTTTCCCTATGAAGAAACCGAAGATCAGTTGACCAGCATCGAAGCGGTGCTGGACGATCTGGAACGCGGTCGGCCGATGGACCGCCTGATTTGTGGTGATGTGGGCTTTGGGAAAACCGAAGTGGCGATGCGCGCGGCGTTCGTGGCGGCGGCCTCCGGTTTGCAGGTTGCAATTGTCGCGCCGACAACGTTGCTGTCGCGCCAGCACACCAACAGTTTCAAAGACCGGTTCCGGGGTTTTCCGATCAACGTGCGGCAATTGTCCCGCTTCGTTCCCGCAAAGGAAGCGGCAGCCACGCGGGACGGTATCGCAGACGGCTCTGTCGATATAGCGATTGGAACGCACGCGCTTCTGGCCAAACAGGTGAACTTCAAGAACCTCGGGCTGTTGATCATCGACGAGGAACAGCATTTCGGCGTCCAGCACAAAGAACGGCTGAAGCAGATGCGGTCAGACATCCATGTCTTGACGCTTTCGGCGACGCCAATTCCGCGGACGTTGCAGCTTAGCTTGTCTGGGGTCCGGGAGTTGTCAATCATCGGCACACCGCCTGTCGACCGGTTGGCCATCCGGACCTATGTCAGCGAATTTGACGCCGTGACAATCCGCGAAGCGCTTTTGCGCGAACACTATCGCGGGGGGCAAAGTTTCTACGTTGTCCCGCGGGTCAGCGATTTGCCGGATATCGAGGATTTCCTGAAAACCCAAGTGCCAGAGGTCAGCTATGTTGTGGCGCATGGTCAGATGGCCCCGGGGGAGCTGGATGATCGGATGAATGCGTTTTATGACGGCAAATATGACGTGCTATTGGCGACAACGATTGTGGAATCTGGCATCGATATTCCAACCGCCAACACGATGATCATTCACCGCGCGGATATGTTCGGACTTAGTCAGTTGTATCAGATCCGAGGACGGGTCGGTCGCTCAAAAACGCGGGCCTACGCGTATTTGACAACGAAGCCGCGGGCCAAACTGACCGCGACGGCGGAAAAACGTTTGCGGGTTCTGGGCAGTATCGACAGTTTGGGGGCCGGGTTTAACATCGCCAGCCAAGACCTTGATATCCGGGGCGCAGGCAACGTTCTTGGGGAAGAGCAATCGGGCAATGTCCGGGAAGTCGGCTATGAACTTTACCAATCCATGCTGGAGGAAGCGATTGCCAAGATCCGATCCGGCCAGATCGATATGGTGGAGGCCGATGATCAATGGGCCCCTGTTATCAACCTTGGGGTGCCGGTTTTGATCCCGGAAGCGTACGTTCCTGACCTGGATGTGCGTCTGGGGCTTTATCGCAGGCTGTCCGGTCTGACCACCAAAGTGGAACTGGAAGGCTTCGCGGCTGAATTGATCGACCGGTTTGGACCACTTCCCAAGGAAGTGAATACGTTGCTTCTGGTCGTACGGATCAAGGCGATGTGCAAACGCGCTGGTATTGCCAAGCTTTCCGGTGGCGACAAAGGGGCGACGGTTGAGTTTCACAATAACAAGTTCGCGAAGCCCGAAGGTCTGGTCGATTTTGTGAATGACGAACGCAACATGGCACGGATCAAGGACAACAAGATCGTGATCCGGCGCGATTGGAAGAAAGACAGCGACAAGATCAAAGGGGCGTTTGCGATTGCGCGGGACCTGGCCGAAAAGGCCGGTACGTTCAAACCGAAACAGAAAACCGACTAGCGGTTTTCCGGCGTCTCACCCAAGGCAAATCGAACGCCCAGCGCGCAGAGTGTCGATATGAAGAACGTCCCGGCGGCCAATGGCAGGACCGTGCCATCGAAGGCCAGTCCGATCGGTATGGCGACGCCAACCGCCAGAACCGTGGCGATTGCCCCGATCAGAGACGCGGAAAGCCCGGCGATATGACCCAGCGGCTCCATCGCCAGCGCGTTCAGGTTTCCGATAACAAGCCCGGCCATGAAAAAGATCGATGTGGTCCACAGGATGTAGAACCAGAATGGCACGGTGGCGGTAACTACCATTGCAAGGACCGTGCCCGACAGAACTGCCTGCCCCAGAAATCCGATAAACGCCATTCTGCGCATGCCCAGCCTGACCACGAGCCGCGCGTTGATGATGGAGGCTATGCCGCCCAGCAAGGCAATAAGTGCAAACCATTTTGGAAAACTTTCCGCGCGGCCAAAAACCTCGTCGAAAATCGGTTGGGTGGAGCTGAGGCACGCAAAAAGCATCCCAAGGCAAAGCGCTTGGATCAGGGATGAAATGACGAATACGCGTTCAGAAAAACATTCCCGGATTGCGGCAAGCAGGCGGCTTGTCTTCAGCGGTTCGCGCGCGTCCGGCAACAAGGTCTCGGGTTGGCGGATTGCCAGCCATCCGGTGATGATGATGGCGAAGATCACGAAGACCAGAAAAATTGTCCGCCAACCGCTGAGGGCGATGATGTGGTCGCCAATCAGTGGGGCCACGGCGGGGACTAGGGTGAAGACCATCATCGCGTAAGACATGATCTGCGCCATTTCGCGCCCGGTATAAAGATCGCGCACGATGGCAAGCGTGACCACCCGTGGGGCGGCGACCCCCAACCCTTGCAAGATCCGCGCCGCGACCATCTGTTCGAGGGTTTCGGCCTGTCCTGCGAAAAGTGCGCCCGCGATGTATATTGCGACGCCAATGAAAATAACCGGTCTGCGCCCAAACGCGTCAGACAAAGGACCTGCAAAAAGTGTTCCAACCCCCATGCCAAAAACAAAGGATGTTAACACCAGCTGCGCATTGTTCGGCGCATCGGGAGAGATGGATTTTGCGATTTCCGGCAAGGCGGGCAGCATCGCGTCAATGGAAAACGCAACCAAAGCAAAGAGCATCGCAACCAGCGCGATGAATTCACGTTTGGGCAAAGCCGCTTGTGGGCCTGTCACGACGGCACGTGGATGTTTGGGGTCAGTGTCATTCCTCGGCAGCGTCAAGCTGGGCCTTGATCTCGTCGATGGCGCGGCCCCAAAGATCGGGCTGTTGGGCGCCGGACAGGACATGTTGATTTGCCACGATAAAAGTTGGCACCCCGTTGACACCTTTGGCGCGCGCGTTTGCGTCCCGCGCGCGGATGTCGTCGGTGTCGGCATCGCTGTCCATCAGACGGGCGATCATCGCCCGGTCCAGACCAACCTGCTCAGCAATCTCGAGCAACACATCCGTGTCGCCGATATCGCGGCCTTCCTTGAAGTAGGCTTTGAACAGGGACGAGACGGTCGCGGTCTGGCGGCCTTCAAGACCAGACCAATGGATCAGGCGATGGGCGTTGATGGTGTTGGGCGTGCGTTTGATCGCGCCAAAGTCAATATCTAGCCCAGCCGCTTCGCCAGCTTCTGCAATCTGAGAATACACACGGACAGCGCCTTCTTTGCCGCCAAATTTATGCTCCAGATATTCGCGACGATCCATACCGCCCTCGGGCATATCCGGGTTCAGCTGAAACGGGTGCCATTCGACGGTAAAGGGATGATCCGGTGCGGCCTCCAGCGCGCGATCAAGATGCGCTTTGCCGATATAGCACCACGGGCAGATCGGATCAGAGATGATATCAAGCTTAACCATGTTTCGCCTCAAATTCAGCGCGAAGCTTGCGCCGGTTCATTTTACCGTTAGGCCCTTTTGGCAAACTGGCGCGATGAATGTAAAGGCGTGGTTGCTTATAGTGAGCGAGTGTCTTGTGTGCGTGGGCGCGCAGGTCGTCCTCTTCAATCTGGGAACTGGCTGCATAAAACAAGGCGATGACGAAAGTTCCGGGCTTTACTTCGATGCTTACGGCGGCGGCGTCGATCATGCCAGGCACTTCTGCAAAGGCTTTTTCGACCTCCATAGGGGACACGCGAAAACCGCCTGCATTCATCATATCATCGGTGCGCCCCAAATATCTGATCGCGCCGTCCTCGCTTTGCGACACCATATCCCCGGTGCGAAACCAGTCGCCCTCCAGAGCGGGTTGGTCAAGATAGCCCAGCATGAGGCCGGGATCGGCACGGCTTATCGCAAGCTCCCCCGGTTCATCAGGTTTAACCGGATTGCCATTAGGGTCTAACACCACGATTTTGCGACCTCTTTGGGCGTAGCCGCTGCTGCCTTGTGGTGCGGGCCTGTTGGGGGAGCCGGAGATGAACGTGGAAATCTCCGACATGCCCAGCGCCTCATGCACTTGCGTGCCGGTTTTATCTCGCCAGTCCTTGGCGACCGCTTCGGGTAGTTTTTCGCCAGCTGATAAGCCGTGGCGCAAGCGCGTCTTTGGGAATTTTTCACAGCCTCGAAGGCATTGTCGGTAAACACCCGGCGCAGCGGCAAAAATTGTGACGTCCAGTTCTGCAATCAAATCAGGCAATTGGGCCGGTGTTACATCCGGGGCAGGGATCACAGCAGTGGCCCCAATTGTCCAGGGATCCATCAATCCGGTGCCCAGCGTATAGGTCCAATTGAACGCCCCTGCATGCATCAGCTTGTCATCTGCAGACAGCCCATACCAATCATCCCACATCATCCGGCGCGCTGTGATCGCGCGATGGGCGTGGCAGACCCCTTTTGGTGTCGCGGCGGTGCCCGAGGTGAAGATGATATAGGCGAGCCGTTCCGCATTGCCTTGAATGGGCAGAAGCGGGTCTTCGTGAAACATCGCGCGCAGCTGATCCAGGTAGATGACCGTGGTGGTGCCAGCCTTGGGAAGCACCGTATCTTCATCGGCCAAAATCAAGGCAGGTTGAACCATATGCGCGATCTTCGAAATCTCGACTTCGGTTAGTTGCGCGGATGTCGGCACGGGAACCAATCCGGCTGCGATTGCCCCCAGATAAGCGAGCGGAAATTCAACCCGGTTGGCCATGCGCAATAGAACCAGGTCCCCGGGCGCAAAACCAAGCTTGCGTAGACCCTGCGCGATGCCGAACACCGCCTTGTCGATTTGTCCATAGCTCCAGACGTTGCGCGTGTTCGGCCCGACGATTTCAAGGGCGGTTTTATTGGCCTCCCGCGGGATTGTGCGCAGGACATACTCCGCCATATTGAAGGCATCGGTTTGAATTGGATCGTGGGTTTGCATGGGGTTCTGGCTAGGCACGGAAGCGCGGTTTTGCAACCCATTGATGTGGTCGGGTCTTCGACGTATGAAACCGCCATGACCCGCGACAACGAACCTTCGCTAATCCGTCTGGCCCGTGAAAACGGAGCCTCTGATCAGGTTGAAAAGCTTGATCTGGGCGCGCGCGTGCGCGAATTGCGCCGGGCCCGCAGTTGGACCTTGGAACAGGCGGCCAATCAGGCGGGTCTTGCGCGGTCTACGCTGTCGAAGATCGAAAACGATCAGATGTCACCGACCTTTGAGCTGATGCGCAAACTGGCAGACGGGCTGGGCATCGATATGCCGCAGCTTTTCACGCCTGCAAAAACCGTACGGGTCAATGGCAGGCGGGATGTGACGCGGATGGGGGAAGGCACACCTCACGTCACCCCGACCTATGAGCATGAATTGCTCAACGCGGAGCTTTCCAAGAAAGCAATGCTGCCTTATCGGGCCGTCATCCGGGCGCGGAGTTTTGATGATTTTGACGGCTGGATCCGCCATGAGGGCGAAGAGTTTCTTTATGTCCTGACCGGAAAGATCCAGCTTTTCACTGAGTTCTACGAACCTGTTGATATGGCCCGCGGCGACAGTGCGTATTATGACGCTTCAATGGGCCATAACGTCGTGTCCACAAGCTCTGAGGATGCGCTTGTGCTGTGGGTGACGTCGCTGGCCTAGCGGCAGGTCGACAGTACTTACCAGAAAATAGCAGAAAAATCGGCCAATTCGTGCTATGACACCGTCATTAGACGGTACGATTTTTATATTTAAAACAGCAATTTTTCTGGAGGTTATTATGCCAAGCGCAATGAATGTGAATGGGAAGGTTGATATTAACACCTTTGTCGATCAGGCCGCAAAACTGGCCAAAGGTCTCGATGCGAACACGGCGCTGATCTACAATCACAGCGGTCATACTGTGCGGTTTTACTGCTATAATGGTGGTGACTTCATCAAGGCGATTTCATACTCAAAGCCCAATATTGCCAATGGCTACAGTGGGGAGATTGCTGCCGGGGGATCGGTGTTCAAGGTGCATCCCAACGACAAGGGTAAGGACGAGTTCTTGGTGAAGCCGCGCAAAGCTTATGTCTACAAGGGTCCCGGTAAAATCGATCAGGTTTGATCTGATCTGAACAGCCATCCCAACACCGGCGTTGCGACAAGTGCCGCGCCAATCTGCACAACAATGAACATCGGCGCATGAGCGGGCGTGATGCCTGCAAATGTGTCGGTGAAACTGCGTGCGATGGTAACGGCCGGATTGGCAAAGCTGGTAGATGATGTGAACCAATAAGCCCCGGTGATGTAGATCGCGACCAGCATAGGAACGGCCTCCGGTCGGCTTTTCAAACCGCCGAAGATGACAAATAGAAGCCCGAAGGTTGCGATGCCTTCAGACACCCATTGCGCACTGCCTGTTCGTGCAGTGGTCGAGGTCTGAAAGAGGGTCAGATCGAAAATGATATGGCAGGCCAAAACGCCTGCGATCCCGCCGATGATTTGCAAGGCGATGTAGATCCCCGCCTTGGACAAGGGAATTTCGCCCCGGATCAGAAACGCTGTTGTCACCGCCGGGTTGAAATGCGCGCCAGAAATCGGCCCGAGTGTTGTGATGATCACATAAAGCATGCAGCCCGTCGCGATTGCATTGGCCAGAAGTGCCACGGCCACGTTCCCGCCGGACAGGTTTTCGGCCATGATGCCGGAGCCAACGACGCCGATCAGAAGCAGGGCTGTGCCGAGGAATTCTGCAACATAGGCGTGGTTCATGAAAGATTACCTATTTCAGATAGGTTGGTGCGAGTGCGATCTTTCGAGGGCAGGGCGGCGAAGGCTTCGGCCCGCTTGTTGAGGATGGTAAACGCTGTCTCAAACGCAGCCTCTTGGGCTTCAACCGGGGCCGCTGCGGGGTCTTCGACACCCCAATGGACCTGTATGGGCGCACCAGGCCAGACCGGACAGACCTCGTTTGCTGCATTCCCACAGACAGTGATCACCAGATCCATTTCTGGTGCGTCGGACGTCGCAAAAATATCCCAAGATTTTGACGCAGGGGCATCCGGTGCGATGTTATGGGCCGCGAGTGTCTTCAACGCCCACGGATGCACAACACCTGCAGGCTTAGAGCCCGCGGAAAAGGCGGAAATTCCATCCAATTGTCCAAGAATTGCTTCCAGCAGGATCGACCGGGCCGAATTGCCCGTACACAGCACCAAGATATTCATGACCTCTCCCGTATTGCCCCGCCCGGTTATGGCCTGCTTGTAACAGAATTATGTCGGTGTTTGCCTGCGCTTGTCTATTCGAACATTTCTTCCAGCGCGACAGAGGGACGTTCGTTCAGGTCCTCCCAGTGGTCTTTCAGAAACCTGTCGGCAGCGCGTTGCCCTGCGGCTTTCAACTCCGACAGGATATAGGGCGTCGGGATGATCTTGGTGGCAACAGACAGCTGCGTCATCAGTGCGTCATCGGCGATCATGTGGATATTGACCTTCTTCATCACCCCTTCGTCGATCTTGCCGATCCGGATCAGTTTTCGGACAAATTCTATCGCCCGCAATTCGCGCAGAAGCGAGCCGTTGAAGCTGATCTCATTGATCCGGTTTTGAATGTCCTGCGGGGTCTTCGGGATGTCGTCGCGGTAGAGCGGATTGATATTCACGACGACAATGTCGTCGGGCAGATGATCCTCATACATCGGAAACAGCGCGGGATTCCCCATGTAGCCGCCATCCCAATAGGCGTCTGTCAGGCCGGTGTCGGGGTTGGTGATCTCGATGGCTTGAAACAGCGTCGGCAGGCAACCGGAGGCCAGGATTGCATTTGTGGAAATTTCAGATCCTTTGAAGATCTTGATCTTGCCGGAACGGACATTTGTGGCACAGACAAACAGGTCCGGTCCGTCCAGCGCGCACACTTTGTCAAACGCGAAACGGTCGACGATCTTGCGCAAGGGATGTTCATAGAGCGGACCATATGCATACGGGCTGGTAAGCCGTGACATCGCATCGGCGGCCTGAAACATCGGTGAGGCTTCGATTGCCTTGCTGACAAGTCCAGGGGTCAGCCCATTCATCCACGCGCTTAGGTGCGAATGATCCGCTGCCCCGATCTCAGACCACAACCAGTCGAGGTTTTCACGTGCGCCTTCAGTGCCGTTTTGCAGAAATCCCGCCTTCAGAGCCGCGCCATTCAAAGCACCTGCGGAGGTGCCGGAAATAGACGCGATCCGCAGGTTTTCTTCTTGCAACAGCCTGTCCAGAACACCCCATGTGAACGCGCCGTGGGCCCCGCCACCTTGCAGGGCAAGATTTATGGATTTGACGGGTTTACTGGCCTTTGCCATGTGTCTCATCCCAAAGCGCGATCAGATCGCTGAGCTTGATGCCATCAATTGTCATCTCAGAAATATTGGCGCGCGTGATCGCAAGCCCCGATAGATTGGCAAAATCAATGGTCGCGTTTGACAGGTTCACATTGTCGAATTTGGTGCCTTCCAAATTGACATTGTTGAACCTCATGCCGCTGGCATTGACATCATCAAGCGACATGTTGGGCACTTGGCTGTCGGTGATCGTCGCATCCTTCAGGCTGACCCGATTAAAGCTGGAGCCGCACAGAAACATGTTGTCGATCTCAAGCTTATCTGTGCCAGCCTCTTTGTCCTTACTCATAGCGCGGTCCAACCGCCATCGACACTGATTGTGGTGCCGGTGATCTGTTCAGCCGCAGGCGAGCACAGGAAAGTTGCAACGCCGCCCAGTTGTTCTGTCGTGGCGAATTCCTTGGACGGCTGACGCTCCAGAATAACTTTCTGTTTGGCTTCTTCTTCGGTCATTCCGTATTTCTTGGCTGTATCCGGGATCTGGCTTTCGACCAGTGGTGTAAGGACATAGCCGGGGCAGATTGCATTGGCGGTGATCGGCTCGCGGGCGGTTTCAAGCGCCACAACCTTGGTCATACCGACGACACCGTGCTTGGCTGTGACATAGGCCGATTTGTAAGGCGACGCGGTCAACCCGTGGGCCGACGAGATATTGATCACACGGCCCCAACCCGAGTCGCGCATTTTGGGCAGCGCAGCGGCGGTTGTGTGGAAGACCGACGACAACATGATCGCAATGATGGCGTCCCATTTTTCCACCGGAAATTCGTCGATCGGGGCCACATGCTGAATGCCTGCATTGTTGATCAGGATATCGACTTGTCCGGCCTCTTCGATGAGGTTGCGGGCGGCGTCACCGTTTGACAGATCCGCCTGAATGTAGCGCGCGTCAACGCCCGCGGTTTTTGCAATCTCAGCGGCAAGCGCGTGATCTTCGTCCGAATTGGTATAGCTGTTGATCACCACATTGGCCCCGGAATTGGCAAGCTCGCGGGCGATCCCAAGCCCGATGCCGGAGTTTGAGCCAGTGATTACGGCGGTTTTGCCTGCAAGTGTCATCGTGTTTTCCTTTGAGGTCATGCGTTGCCTGCAGTCTATATGCTGCAAGTGCGAAAGAGAAGGCGCGCAGACGCAGAAGTGATTTCCCAATCGACATTGCGCGAGCGCCCGCCTAGCGTCGCCTCATGACCCGATCACCTGACATATTGCAGCATGACAGCGCCTATTCCTGGATGCGTCTGACGGTGTCTTTGATCATTGCGATTGTCGGCAACATCGGGATGTGGGCTATCATCGTGGTGATGCCTGCGGTCCAAGCCGAATTCGGTGTCGGAAGGGCCGATGCGTCGCTTCCCTATACGATGACGATGATCGGATTTGCGCTTGGCAATCTTGTGATTGGTCGCGCGATCGACAAGTGGGGCGTCGCAGGCGTTCTGGCCTTGGCTGCGGTTGTTGAAGGCGGGGCTTATCTGATCGCTGCGCGGATGGATTCCATCGCGATGTTGTCAGTGTTGCAGATCGCGATCGGTTTTGCCTCTGCGGCTTGTTTTGGTCCGTTGATCGCAGATATCTCTCACTGGTTTCTCAAACGCCGCGGGATTGCTGTCGCGATTGTGGCCAGCGGCAATTACTTGTCCGGGGCGTTCTGGCCTTTAGTGCTGAGCGGAGTGCTGGCCGGGCAGGGTTGGCGGGCGGCCTACGATATTCTGGCGCTGGCAATGTTTGTGATCATGCTGCCGCTTTGTTTCATCCTTCGTCGAAAAATCTCCGAGGCATCAAACGCGAAGGCCGACAGCATCGCTTCAAGTGCTGCGAAAGGTGTCGCGTTTTCGCCGCGGACGCTTCAGCTAATCCTGGCCCTCGCGGGTGTTGGATGTTGCGTCGCCATGTCGATGCCGCAGGTTCACATCGTCGCCTATTGCGTTGATCTTGGATATGGCCCCGCAGTTGGGGCCGAGATGTTGTCCCTGATGCTGATGGGGGGTGTCGTCTCCCGGCTGATATCCGGCGTGCTGGCTGACAAGCTGGGTGGCGTGCGGACCTTGCTTATCGGGTCGGGTCTGCAATGCCTTGCGCTGTTTTTGTATTTGCCAACCGACGGGCTGACGTCGCTTTATCTGGTGTCGATGGTCTTCGGTCTCAGCCAGGGAGGGATCGTGCCCAGCTATGCGATCATCGTGCGCGAATACATGCCAGCGCGGGAAGCCGGTGCGCGGGTTGGCTTCGTGATCTTTGCGACGATTCTGGGCATGGCTTTGGGCGGGTGGTTGTCAGGGCTGATCT
The DNA here is from genome assembly GCA_947493265.1 of uncultured Litoreibacter sp. Taxonomy (GTDB): domain Bacteria; phylum Pseudomonadota; class Alphaproteobacteria; order Rhodobacterales; family Rhodobacteraceae; genus Litoreibacter. The sequence goes on from CANLQL010000003.1 coordinate 84,448, forward strand.
ATGACCTGACCGGCAGCTACCAGATGGCCTTTTTGAACGGGATTGTCTGGAACCTTCTGAACATTGGACTGATCGCGATGATCTTCCTGCGAGGCCGTGGGGCAGGGCGCAACCGACCTGCAATGACTGCAGGAACCTGATCCCAAAACAAAAAAAACGCCAGCACGAAGCTGGCGTTAAGTTATTGAGGCAGGTTTCATACAGGCAAGAAACCTATCGAGCAGTGCATTCTTTATAAGCAAAACTCTGCAACACGCCAAGCATAAAGTTTGAATCTCCCAAAAGGCGCAGGTAGTCTTGTCCCAACAATAACAAGAACATGTGGGGAGCAATTCGAATGTTGGTAAAATCCAGGACAGCTTTGGTGAGATCTGTCGTGACAGCGGTCGCACTTGGTCTGATTTGTGCAGGAAACCCCGCATTTTCTGAGCCTTCCCATGGCATAGCTATGTATGGTGACCCCGCTCTACCACCGGATTTTGTGTCTCTGCCTTATGTAAACCCGGATGCGCCGAAAGGTGGCAGCCTTGTTACGGGGGAAGTTGGCGGCTTCGATTCGCTCAACCCGCACATCCGTAAGGGTCGTGTGCCCTGGCAGCTACGCTTTCTGGCCTATGAAAGCCTGATGGGGCGGTCCTGGGACGAGCCTTTCTCGCTTTACGGGCTTTTGGCCGAATCAATTAATGTTTCAGAAGCCGGCGATTCTGTAGAATTCGTGTTACGCCCGGAAGCTGCATTTTCCGATGGAACGCCGGTGACTGTCGAAGATGTGTTGTGGTCGTATGAGACTTTGGGAACCGTCGGCCATCCGCGCTATGCCGGGGCTTGGTCGAAAGTTGCGTCAGCCGAACAAACAGGCCCGCGCGCGGTTCGGTTCACGTTCAACGTCGAAGACCGGGAATTGGCGTTGCTGATGGGGCTGCGCCCGATCTTGAAGAAAGCACAATGGGACGGTGTCGATTTTACCGAAAGCGGTTTGACCACAATCCCGATTTCCACGGCCCCTTACGTGATTACAGAATTTGACGCGGGCCGGTTCGTGAAGCTGACACGCAACCCGGACTATTGGGGCAAAGATGTGCCGTTCAAGCGCGGCCAGGATAATATCGACGAATTGCGGATGGAATTCTTTGGCGATGCTACGGCGCTTTTTGAAGCGTTCAAGGCAGGGACGTTAAACGCGTTGCGCGAAACCAATGCGGCGAAATGGGACACCCAGTACAACTTCCCGCGCGTCGCATCTGGCGACGTGATCAAGGCTGAAATTCCGCATGACCGTCCGTCTGGTATGACCGGGTTCGTGATGAATACCCGCAAGATGCTGTTTGCCGATTGGCGGGTACGCGAAGCGATGATCCAGGCCTTCAATTTCGAATTCATCAATGCCAAGCTGAACGGCGGCCAACAGCCGCGGATCACCTCCTATTTCTCAAACTCCGTCTTGGGAATGGAGGAGGGGCCCGCGCAAGGGCGTGTTGCTGAGTTTCTGTCGCCCCATGCAGATGACTTGCTGCCAGGGACCCTGGAAGGCTACAGCTTGCCGGTATCCGATGGTCGCGAAAGCAATCGTGGGGGGATCCGCAAAGCCAAAGCTTTGCTGGAAGAGGCCGGTTGGAGCGTGATCGACGGTGTCTTGCAAAAAGACGGGCAGCCCTTTGCGTTTGATATCCTGCTTAAGCAGGGCAGTTCGGAAAACCAGTCGATTGTGAATATCTACCTTGAGGCGCTGGAGCGTCTTGGCATTGCCGCAACCGTCACAACGATCGATTCCGCGCAGTACAAGGAACGGGTCGTCGGCTACGAATTCGACATGACCTATTATTCCTACGGGTTGTCCCTAAGCCCCGGCAATGAACAGCTTGCCTATTGGGGCAGCGACGGGGTTCTGACGCCGGGATCGCGCAATCTGATGGGGATGGTGTCACCGGCGGCGGAAGACATGATCAGCAAGATGCTGACCTCTGAAAGCCAGGAAGACTACCGCGCGGCCGTGAAGGCGTTGGACCGTGTGTTGACAGCTGGGCGCTATGTGATCCCGCTGTGGTATTCGAAATACTCACGATTGGCCCATGACGCCAACTTGAAATATTCCGAACGACTGCCGGCTTATGGCGACTGGATCGGCTTCTTGCCGGATGTCTGGTGGTCGGAGGCAGAAAATTGAGACGTTGGTGTTTGAGAGGGACCGGTATGCCAAAGAAACTCTGGATTGGGGTTGCGCTGATCGTGCTGACCGCAGGCTGTGCGACAATTGAAGGGGTAGGCCGCGACCTGCAGGCAGGCAGCCAGAAGGTTCAACGCGTCTTCTAGTCGTTTTGGGCTATTGTGCCGCCAAGGCGGCTGGTTTGCTGGGGTCTTTGCCATTGGGGTAAACAAGCCCAGCCGAGATCACCAGCTTGGCCGCATCCTCAACGCTCATCTCCAGCTCGATCACATCGGAGCGGGGCACAAACAGCAAAAACCCGGATGTCGGGTTCGGCGTTGTCGGCAGGAAGACTGACACTTTCTGTTCTTCCACCGGGATGCTGGCGTCAATCTCGCCTTTGGCGGTGGTCGATACAAACGCAATCGCCCAGATGCCGCGACGGGGGTATTCGACGAGGCAAGCCCTGTCGAAAGACGTGTCGCGTTGCGAGAAGACCGTCTCCGCGATTTGCTTCAGGCCATTATAGATTGACCGGACAACAGGCATCCGGTCGACAAGACCTTCGCCCCAGCGCAGGAATGACCGACCCAGAAAGCCTTTGCCGATCCAGCCGACAATCACAGTGAAAATCAGGAAGAAAATCACCCCGACGCCGCGCAGGTTGATGCCAATATATTGCTCGGGGCGGTATTGGAACGGCACGAAAGGCAGCACCCAACCGTCGATCCAGCCGACCACTGTCCAGATCAGCCAGAGCGTCAGACCAATTGGTGCGATGACAATCAGACCGGCGAGGAAATTCCCCCGCAACCGGGCGAAGATACCAGGTTTGCGTTTCTTGATCTCGTCCTGAGGTTCGAGAAGGGGCATGAAATGGTCTATCCTTTACTGCAGCGCTCAAAATGTAGGTGCTGGATCGCGGACACACAAGCGGGGCTGTGGCTGTTCTTATGTTTTGGATTAATTTTTGGTCAGTTCGGTGGCGATTTCAGCAGCCAGGCGTGCATTGTTGAGCACCAGTGCAATATTCGCATCAAGTGACTTGCCATCCGTCAATTCGAATATCCGGTTGAGCAGGAAGGGCGTGACGGCTTTGGCTGTGATGTTCTGACTTTCGGCCTCAGCAAGGGCCTTTGCGATGATCGGATCGAGGATGGATTTGGAAATCTCGGCCTCTTTCGGGATCGGGTTTGCGATAAGTTGCCCGCCCGGCAGACCAAGATCCGCCCGCATCCTGTGGGCTGCGGCGATATCTGCTGCGCTGTCCAGTCTGAGAGGGGCTGCGAGGCCTGCATCCTGTGACCAGAACGCGGGAAGCTGGTTCTGACCGAACGCAATCACCGGAACGCCAAGGGTTTCAAGGACTTCCATGGTTTTGTTCAGATCAAGAATGGCCTTTGCGCCGGCAGCTACAACTGTCACCGGCGTTTGAGCGAGCTCTTGCAGATCGGCCGAAATATCAAAGCTGTGTTCGGCCCCCCGATGCACGCCGCCGATACCGCCGGTTGCAAATACATCAATCCCTGCCAAATGCGCGATGATCATCGTGGCGGCGACCGTCGTGGCCCCCGTGTTACCTTGGGCCAGACACACGGCAAGATCGGCGCGCGACAGCTTGGCCACCGACGTGGCTTGGGCCAGCTGCTCCAATTGATCAGGCTCCAATCCGGCATGTAGATTGCCGTTGATCACCGCAATTGTGGCCGGTGTCGCGCCCGCATCGCGGACCGTTTGTTCAACGGCTTGCGCTGTTTCCAAGTTCTGCGGAAATGGCATCCCGTGGGTAATGATTGTGCTTTCAAGGGCAACAATTGGAGCGCCATCCGCTTGTGCGGTCTGCACCTCTTGGGACAGATGTATCTTCAAGGTCATCCGTAGCTTTCTCCGGAAATGTAGATCGCAGCCGCATCGAGGGCGGCTTGCAAAGAGGTCTCACCGCTGAGCCCGCGGGCCTCTGCGGCGATATGGGCGGCCATGAATGTGTCGCCCGCGCCCGTGATCCGGGTGACGACAACTTCGGGCGGTGTACGTGTGATCACGCCTGATTTTGTGGCCTCCGCCGCTTGGGTCGGCCCTGAAGTGACAAGCGCGCGTTTCAAGCCACGTTGGATCAGCGCCTCGGCGGCGGCTTCAGCGGTGGCATGAGTTTGGTGCAGGATCAGGTTGGCTTCTTCCAGATTGACATAGAGTGTCGCAGAAGGGTGATCGAGGAAAACGGTCAGCCGCTCCGCCTTGCCGGGGGAGGCGGGGGCGACGCGCAAATCGGTTTCGGCAAAGGCGGGGTCATTGGCAATCTGGGCCAAAAGTTGTGCGGTTAGATTGCCGTCCAGCGCGACCAAGCCGGACCAGCCTTGCAACGCACCCTTTCGCAGGGGGGAAAGGATCTTCTCGCCAGCGGCTTCCAGGGAATGGGCGTCTGCAATGGCCGCAACCAGCCCGTTGCCGCCTTCGATGGCCATATACTGGTCGGTCGGCAGGTCCGAGGACAGGTAGACATGGTCGGTCTGGACACCCAGCCTTGTACAAGCGGCCAAAAGCTCTTGACCCGCATCGTCCTGACCGATCGATGTCAAGACGGCCGGGGTCATACCATAGGCGCGTAAGGCCATCGCGATATTCATGGCGACACCGCCTGGCAAACGGGTGATCCGTCCAGGTACGTCCGAGCCCACACGCATATGCGCATTGGCCCGCCCGATAATGTCCCAGAGGACCGATCCGATACAAAGGATATCTGGTTGTGTCATGGTGCTTTCATGGCGAGGTGCGCGCCTGTGTGCAAGGGGCGGAGCCTCCGGCGGGAGTACTTTTTGCAAGAAGAAGCATGGCGGACCAAGCAGAGGGCTTGCGGGGGGCAGGGGTTTGGCCTATACGGCGCTCACATCACAGGCGGGGTCGGGTCCTCGCGGGGAGAAATCCCGTTTGGATCCACCGGTTGAACGACAGTTCTCAAGCTCCGCCGAGGTATAAACCGGAAAGGAAAAATGACATGGCGCTGCCTGAATTTTCACTGCGTCAGCTTTTGGAAGCTGGCGTTCACTTTGGTCACCAGACCCAACGTTGGAACCCGCGGATGGAATCGTATATTTACGGCTCCAAGAACGGTATCCACATCATGGACCTTACACAGACTGTTCCGCTTCTGGATCAGGCTTTGCAAGTTGTGCGTGACACGACATCCAAGGGTGGCCGCGTTCTGTTCGTTGGCACCAAGCGTCAGGCGCAACGTCCGATCGCAGAAGCTGCTGAGAAATCCGCGCAATATTACATGAACCACCGCTGGTTGGGTGGCACTTTGACGAACTGGAAAACCGTTTCCAATTCGATCAATCGCCTGAAATCCATCGATGAAGCGATGGAAGGCGGGTTCTCCGGCCTGACCAAGAAAGAGCGTCTGGGCATGGAGCGTGACCAAGGCAAATTGCAAGCTTCCCTTGGCGGTATCCGCGAAATGGGTGGCACACCTGATCTTCTGTTCGTCATCGACGTGAACAAAGAAGACCTGGCCATTGCCGAAGCCAACAAGCTGGGCATCCCGGTTGTGGCTGTTGTTGACAGCAACTGTTCGCCAGATGGCATCGACTATATCATTCCGGGCAATGACGATGCGGCGCGGGCGATTGGTCTTTACTGTGACCTGGTTGCACGTGCAGCTTTGGACGGTATGTCTGCACAAATGGGCAATGCGGGCGTTGATCTTGGCGCTGCGGTTGATGCACCTGTTGAGGAAGCCGTGACCGACATGCCAATTGGTGGCGCGTCCGATGAAGCTGCCAAAGATGACACGGTTGCTGCAGAAGGCGTCCTTGATATCGAAAGCACCAAAGAGACAGTTGCAAAAGCTGAAGGCTGACTGCGACGCGATAGTGATACCGAAGGCCCAGAGACCGGCCTTCGGCTAACCTCAAATTGACAGGAGATCCATGAGATGGCGATTACCGCTGCAATGGTGAAAGAACTGCGCGACAGCACTGGCGCAGGCATGATGGATGCCAAGAAGGCATTGACTGAAAATGATGGCGACATGGATGCTGCGGTTGATTGGCTGCGGACAAAAGGTCTTGCCAAAGCTGCAAAGAAATCTGGCCGGACCGCGGCAGAAGGTCTTGTGGCTGTCAAAGTCGCCGGTGGGCGCGGGGTTGCTGTTGAAGTGAACTCTGAAACAGATTTTGTCGGCAAGAATGCTGATTTCCAGGCCATGGTTGCTGGCGTTGCAGACGTCGCCGTTGGCGTGAATTCCGTCGACGAATTGAAAGCAGCTGATATGGGCGGAAAGTCCGTTGAAACTGTGATCACAGATGCGATTGCGACGATTGGCGAAAACATGTCCTTGCGTCGCATGTCCGTTCTGGAAGGGGCCTCGGTTGTGTCTTATGTGCACAACGCCGCCGCACCAGGGATGGGCAAGATCGGTGTTTTGGTCGCGTTGTCCGGTGAAAACGAGGCGTTTGGTAAGCAGGTTGCGATGCATGTCGCGGCTGTAAACCCAGCATCTTTGTCCGAAGCTGACCTTGATCCAGCCGTGGTCGAGAAAGAGAAAAACGTTCAGATGGATATCGCCCGCGAAAGCGGCAAGCCTGAGGCTGTTATCGAGAAAATGATCGTTGGCCGGATGAAAAAGTTCATGGCGGAAGTCACACTTCTGAGCCAGTCTTTCGTGGTCAATCCCGATCTGACTGTTGGCGCTGCGGCGAAAGAAGCAGGCGTCGAGATCACTGGCTTCGTGCGTCTTGAAGTCGGCGAAGGCATTGAGAAAAAAGAAGAAAACTTTGCAGAAGAAGTTGCGGCACAGCTGGGTCGCTAGTCTTTTTCGACGTTTCTGACTGCTGAAATGAGAAGCGGTGCGCTGGATAAACCAACGCACCGCTTTCTTCTTTTCACCTCCGTGCTGGGGATGACGGTGCGGTGAAAGGAAGAAGCTGTTTTTCGAACTAAAATACGCCCGAAAAACAGCAATCCGGAAAACCGGACCAACAGGCGTTCCCCCATAATAGTGAAGGTCGTCCTATCGGCTAAAGTCCCATGGCATAAAGCCACCACTCACGGAACAAGGTCAGAATGCCGGAATACGGCGTGAGTGTAAAAGTAAGGATTTCCTTACCTTCCTTATTTCATTGGGATTTTCGGTGTGAAAAATTTCAGATTTTTCAGCAGGTTAATCTTTGCTTATCGCTCGATCAGGAAGAACTGATTCTGGGACGATGCTTTCAGAATTGCTTGCGCTGTTGTGTCCACATCAAGCGCTTCACGGGCAAGTCTGAGGTGTTTTTCAATCGTCGCCGGATTGAGATCCATGATCGTCGCGGTATCCTGAATGGTCTTGCCGTCAGCCACCCATTCCAGAACTTCGCGCTGGCGTGACGTCAATTTGCGTCGCTGACCGGTGGTGTGGGGCAGTTGTGTGACCTTCAGATGTAGGATCTTGTTGGCCAACTCGATATCATCACCATGTTCAGCCCAGGTTTCCTCGACATCAGCTTGGGTGAGGCCGCGACGCGCGGTCATGCCGATTGCGCCTTTGGCCCGCATGGAGACGTCGTGGAAGCTGATCGTATAGCCAGCCACAACACCAAATTTGATGTTCTGGGCCATGGCCTCCATAACTTCCGGGCCGATCTCGCCGGATTGCATCATCTGGTGGACAAGCGACCAGCTGCATGCGCCGACATTCTCAGCGGCCCAGGCAACCATTGGGCCTTTGAAGTACATGCCTTCGCCAATGAACACGTCGACATAGTCCGGATCATGGTTCGTCAGGATAAGCGCGTCTTGCAGATCGCCCAAAGTTGTGCCGGTCCGGAACCGTGTATAGCCGTAGATCAGACGATCGAAGCCGTATTCATCCATTTTCTTTGTATGGAGGTTCCACGCGTCTTCCATGTCATTGGTCGCGAGCAGGGCGTTTAAGTGATCCTGGATCATCCTTGCGCCCCTGTATGACGGGCGAGGGCGTCGATGGCCAAAGTATAACTCTGTGCGCCGAAGCCGCAAATTTGACCGATCGCAACTGCCGAAATGTAGGAGGTTTTGCGGAACGCTTCACGCGCGTGGATGTTGGACAGGTGAACTTCCACAGTTGGGATCTCCACGGAACTTATCGCATCCATAAGCGCCACCGAAGTGTGCGTATAAGCACCTGCATTCAAGGCAATACCGGCATGTTTGCCTTTCGCTTGATGGATGAGGTCCACCAAGGAGCCTTCGGAATTGGTTTGTTCGAAATCGACGCCCAATCCCAATGCTTTTGCGTGGCTGCGACACATCTTTTCGATATCAACAAGCGTTACCGCCCCGTAAACATCAGGTTGACGGGTCCCAAGCAGATTTAGATTTGGCCCGTTCAAAATGAGTATCGACGGCATCTTTCCCCACATTTTTCTCACTGGTGCGACAGCAACAAAACACAAGTACTCTATGTCGCAGAACAAAGCACGACAATTCCTAGCTGAATGGCGCGAGATGCACAATGTACGTGCATTGATGCACATCCCTTTGACGACACGGCGAACTTCCGGCTATGCCACAGAAATAGCGCGCTATTTCGGAACTGCAACAGAAGAGGTCGTCGCCATCTCAGCGACTGATATCCCAGCATTCAGGAGTACAGTAAGTCCTTTGTTAACCATTTCACAACAGGATTCTGTGAACTGGCTTTTATTCCGGAAAGGGTGGTCTGTGGAATTGGAAGCGTTCGGGAACTCGGCGACCGGAACGTGGATTGTGAGTCAAAGCTTCCTGGTTCTATCTGGAGCAGGCAACCTCTGTAGGGCGTTGGAAGAATTAGAAAAATCGCGGACACGAACTTGAATAACGCGGTTCAGCTATTCTAGGTTTCATTATTTCATAAGTCTTATAATGGTAATTATGTTAAATATAGATACGGCTAAATGGAGGTTTTGCTGAGTAATTACTGTTTGGCGCTAATTTCCTCTCTATCCAGACTAGACCACCCCTTCAGGATATCTAGAGTAAGAAATCGCTTTCTGTCATTTCGATATCAGCGTCCATCTGCATCTGAAGATCAGCAATCATGTCGCCATCGACGTCAGCTTGGACGATTAGCGATCCATCGGCGTTGAACACGCGCAGCTCACCGCCTTGGCCCGAAAACGCTGCATCGCCAATGAAACTGAAGCTCTGGTCGTTCTCCTCGTCAGGATTTGCGTCAATGTCCGAGACATCAATCCTGTCAGCGCCTTGTTCGAACGCAAAGATCTTGTCCATGGATGTCGCTGTGCTGTCTGTGAGATAATCATAGTCGAAGATGTCATCACCAGCACCGCCGTTCAGATGATCCGCACCAGCGCCACCGTTGAGGATATCGTCGCCATCAAATCCAAACAGCCTATCATCGCCGCCAACGCCAAAAAGCCTGTCATCGCCGCCAAATCCCAACAGCGCGTTGTTGTCTGCAGATCCAATGAGCAGATCACCACCGAAGTTTGAACCATAGAGGTTTTCAATACTGGTAAAGACGTCAGATCCGCTCTGGCCTTGTGCCATCTGGCTTTCACCTTGAAACCGCAGGTCCAATCGAACGCCGGTTGAACTGTGGTAGTAGTTCATTGTATCCATTCCAGTGCCGCCATTGAATGTGTCGTCGCCATCCGCGCCGGGAAACGGTCCCGCGCCAGGTGTCATGATATCACCACCGCCAAGGTCATAAATCGTCGCGTCGGGATCTTCACCTGAATTGGAGGTCGTCGTTTGCGTGTTTCCGCTTTGATAGCCTTGGCCGAAATAGCCTGACACGACGTTTTCGCTGATTGCGGCCAAGTCGATGATATCGAAGTCACCCGCAAGGAAGATATCATCGCCTAAGCCACCGAAAAGATTATCATTTCCTGCTTCGCCAACAAGCGTGTCATGACCCTCACCACCGTCGAGCATATCGTCGTCATCACCGCCAAAAAGGTCATCTTCATCCTCGTCGCCAGACAGCTGATCACTGCCGGAGCCACCCATCAAAATGTCGCGCCCGGTGCCGCCAAAAAGGATGTCGCTGCCACCTGCCCCGTCCAAAATGTCATCTCCGGCAAGGCCTAGAACGGTATCGTCTTCCACACCGCCCAGGATCGTATCGCCAAGAAGGGAGCCGACAATTTCGGTGATAGGCAGTCCGATTTCGCCGAGAATACTGGCGGAATGGGACATGTTGAACAGGTCGCGGTAGTCCAGATCGCTTTCGTTCAGGAAACCGCCATCGAAGGTTTGAACCTCCAGGATTTCGTTGCCGAAAGTGACCGAAAATCCATCCGCCAGGCTTTCAATTTCAAGTGCGTCCAGCGTATAGGCCAAGCCCAATGGGCTGATGTCGATCTTGTCGATGCCCAGTTGGAAATCAGTGATGTAGTCGCGGCTGTTGTCCGACCGGAACACGAAGATATCTGCGCCCTCGCCGCCGGTTAGGGTTTCTGTCCCGACACCGTCCAGCAAGACGTCATCACCTGCCCCGCCAATGGTTGTTTGTCCGGCAGCGGCCATCAGCAATTGGTTGGTTGCCGTGCCGCCGCCCGGTGTCACGATGTCAGTCATATCGACAGACACCTGTACGATGTCGTCTGATCCTTCCACGGTCAGGAATAGCTGCAATTCAGCACCCAAAATCTGTGCTTTCAAAGATGTCGGATTGCCAGAAAAGATTGCTTCGCGATCAAAACCCGCCGAGACATCAAGCAATTGGCCCGTTGGCAAAACTTCCAGCAAACTCATGGCGTTGGTGCCTGCTGTTAACAGAAAGGATCGGTCCTCCACGGTAAAGCTTTCGATGAGATTTGCGCCGGAATATCCCAGTTGCGTGTTTGCGACGACGTGATCGAGGATAGACAGCTCCCCGTTGCTTTCTGCTTCAAACAACAGGATGCTGCCGCTGTTATCTGGCGATGCGACGGCCACGAAATTGGTTCCATGCGCGGCAAAAACGGCTAGATCGCTGACGCCGTTGAGGTAGATCTCGTCATTGGCGTCAAATGTGTTGATCAAGGCCAGCGTTCCGTCGGGTTGTAGCTGGAATGTCTGCAGGCTGTCTTCCGTTTCGCTTCCGGCAAGTAGAATTTGCCCGCTGGAGGTTGGAAGAAATGCCAGGGCGGATACAAAATCCAGATCGGGTGCTGCGCCTGAAAAGGCGGTCGGCAAGCCTGTGATTGCGCCTGTCGATATCGTGATTTGTGAGACTTCCAGCGTGCCGTCTGGGCCTGTCGGCGCATAGAGGAAAAAGTCATCTCCATCCGAATAGCCGATCGCAATGTCGCGGTTTTCATTGATCGTTTCGGTCGGGAAGTAGGCTGTTCCCCCGGTCAAGCCGGCAAGTTCATCCAGATTGGCATGCAGATCGGTGGATGTGAAATAGCTCGGTGAAAAGCCGTCGATCTTGGTGGCTTGCGCCCCCTCCCCCAGCAGATAGTAGTCAACTTCGGAGGCCCCATATCGTAGTCGCAGATAGTCAGAGCCCGCGAAGGTGACCAAGCCAAGTTGGTGATCTTCACCGTTCTGGAACGAAACGGTCGATGCTAAGGCACCATGAAGTGTATATCGAAACATAGAACAGCCCCCTCAGGATGTATGAGGCTGTTATGACCGGCGGTTTTGGTGAATTTGGCGTAGAAATGGGGCAATAAAGTGGATTACCGGCGCAAGTTTAGACGAATGCGAGCTTGCAAATTATCCTGGTATTAAGCTTTGCTGGTAGGTCAACCTAGCGCGTAGCCTGTCCCGCGCACTGTGCGTACCGGGTCTTTTCCACCGACGCTGCACAGGATCTTACGCAAGCGCCCGACATGTACATCAACGGTTCGGGTGTCGACGTAGATTTCGCGCCCCCAAACGCGGTCAAGAAGCTGCTCACGGCTCCAGACGCGGCCAGGACGCTCCATGAAGGTGGCTAGCAGGCGAAACTCGGTCGGGCCCAGCTTTAGAGGGTGTTCGTCGCGATAGACGCGGTGTTCTTCGACATCAAGCAGGATATCTTCATACTCCAACCGTTGACCCACCGATGCCGGGCGCGTCCGGCGCAATTGCGTGCGGACACGGGCAAGAAGCTCGGCCACGGAATAGGGTTTCACCACATAGTCATCTGCGCCTGTTTCCAACCCGCGCACGCGGTCATTTTCCTCAGACCGCGCGGACAACATCACCACTGGCACCCGGTGTGTGTCGGGATTGACCTTTAGCTGACGACAGACCTCGATCCCTGAGACATTGGGCAGCATCCAATCCAAGACAATCAGGTCTGGAACCTCTTCGCGAACCATCAGCAAAGCTTCATCCCCGCTGGCGGCTGTTTCCACGCGGTAGCCCTCGGCGCGAATGTTATAGGCCAAGACTTCGCGTTGTGCAGTGTCGTCTTCTACAATTAATACAAAGGGTTCCGAGACCATCTTCCCATCCTAGACAGCGTCAATGAAGGAGGTTTTGTCGTGCTTTTCCCGTTCGTCTTCGGGCATTTCGCCGGTCACCAGATAGATGACCTGTTCGGCAATCGACGTGACGTGATCGCCCATCCGTTCGATGTTCTTGGCGATAAAATGAAGGTGCATGCACGCTGTGATGTTGCGCGGATCTTCCATCATATGGGTCAGAAACTCGCGGAATAGCGCGTTATACATCTGATCGACATCGCTATCCCGTTCCCGGATATCAAATGCCAGATCGGCGTCGCGCTGGATATAGGCGTCCAACGCATCTTTCAGCATCAGACCCACAGATTTCGACATCCGGCGCAGCGACCCGCCAGAGCCGTTGACCGGCTGCATTTCCGCCAGAACCGAGGTCCGTTTGGCGAGGTTTTTGGCGTAGTCGCCCACCCGCTCAAGATTGCCGCTGATCTTGAGGACTGTCAGAACGGTCCGCAGATCACCCGCAGTTGGCGCACGCATTGCAATAACGCGGGCCACATCGGCGGCAACAGCTTCTTCCAGCTCATCGATCAGCTTGTCGTTCTTGCGAACTTGTTCAGCCAGCTCTGTGTCCCGCATCTCAAGCGCTTTTGCGGCGTCCGAGATCGCGGTCTCGACAAGGCCGCCCATTTTCATGATCTGTGCCTGAATTCCTTCCAGGTCCCGATCAAACGCGGAGGCGATATGTGCATTTTCAGTCGACATGTGAGGCTCCTAGCCAATCCGTCCGGTGATGTAGGATTCTGTTCTGCTATCCACCGGGTTGGTGAAAATAGTTGCGGTATCGTCATATTCCACCATCTCGCCGAGGTGGAAAAACGCGGTCTTCTGGCTGACCCGGGCCGCCTGCTGCATGGAGTGGGTCACGATAATCACGGTGAAATGCGCGCGAAGCTCATCGATCAGTTCCTCGACCTGCGCCGTGGCAATCGGATCAAGTGCTGAGCATGGCTCATCCATCAGCAAGACTTCAGGGGCCGTGGCAATCGCGCGCCCGATGCACAGGCGCTGCTGTTGGCCACCTGACAGGCCGGTTCCGGGTTGATCAAGGCGGTCTTTCACCTCATCCCAAATTGCGGCGCGCCTTAGAGATTTCTCAACAATTTCATCAAGTTCTGCCTTGTTCTTTGCAAGGCCGTGGATCTTGGGGCCGTAGGCCACGTTGTCATAGATGCTTTTCGGGAACGGGTTTGGTTTTTGAAATACCATTCCGACACGGGCGCGCAGCTGAACCGGGTCGACATCGTTGGCGTAAATGTCCTGACCTTCCAGCAAAATGTCGCCCGTGACACGGCAGACATCGATGGTGTCGTTCATGCGGTTGATACAGCGCAGGAAGGTGGATTTGCCGCAGCCAGACGGTCCGATAAAGGCAGTGACGGCACGGTTTTCAATCTCGACATTGACGGATTTGATTGCGTGGTTGTCACCATAGAACACATCTACATTCTTGGCAGAGATTTTGATCTCGTTGGACATCGTGCGCTCCGTGGTTCGCATATCATTCATATCTAGCATCTCTTCTACCACCGCCGTTCAAATCGTTTGCGCAAAAGCACTGCCAATGCGTTCATTATCACAAGGAAAGCCAAAAGCGTACAGATCGCCGCCGCCGTGCGCGCTTCAAAAGCGCGCTCCGGGAAGTCCGACCAGCGGAAGACCTGAACCGGCAAGACTGATGCGCTGTCGGTGATCCCGCTTGGGATATCCACGATAAAAGCCACCATACCGATCATGATCAGCGGGGCGGTTTCGCCCAAGGCTTGCGCCATACCGATGATTGTTCCGGTCAGAATGCCCGGCATTGCTAAGGGCAGCACATGGTGGAACACGGCTTGTAGGCGGCTTGCGCCAAGTCCGATGGCCGCGTCACGGATGGACGGGGGCACCGCGCGAATAGCGGCCCGGGAGGCGATGATGATCGTGGGCAGGGTCATAAGCGCCAACACGATCCCACCCGCAATCGGTGCGGAGCGTGGGACGCCAAAGACGCCCAGAAATACAGACAATCCCAGCAGACCGAAGACGATGGATGGCACGGCTGCGAGGTTGTTGATGTTCACCTCGATAAAGTCGGTCAGCTTGTTCTTGGGGGCAAATTCCTCAAGATAGATCGCTGCGAATACGCCGATTGGGAATGCCAGGAAAAACGTCACAAGCATGGTCCAGAAAGACCCGACCGCAGCCCCCCAGATCCCGGCCAATTCTGGTTCGCGGGAATCGCCTGAGGTAAAGAAGCGTTTGTTGAAAACGGTTGTGACATTGCCCTGCGCATTCAAAGTCTCGATCCAGGCGATCTGGTTGTCGGAGACTTTGCGCGATGCTTCTGGAAGGTCGGTGACGAACAATTGCCAATCATCGCTGTTTTCGACGGGCCCTTTCGGGGCGACGATTTCCTCTGCGACAGCCAAAGCGCTGTCCAGCTCAATAACTTTGAACCATCCGCCCGCCGCTTTGATCAAGACGGAGCGGTTGTCTTCATCTAACTCTTCCGCACCGGTGACGGAGTTTGCGCGGGCGTCTAATTCTTCGGCCTCTGACAGCAACTTGTCACGCGCGGCAATCCGGCCTTGCAGTTGGGCCTGGGCTTGCTGACGCGCGTCATCGTCGGTGGCGGCGTCAACCGCGTCTTGGTAAAACGTCACGCCATTGTCCTGCAGCTTGGCCAGCCTGCGCGCGCGGTCTGCGTCCCCGCTTAGACCTTCTTTGACGCGCGCCAACGCTCGGGAGAAGTCATTGACCGAAGATGTCAGACGCCAGGATTTCTCCCCCTCGGCAGCGGAAAGCTTGCCCTGAATCTCCGTTTCCATCAACGCCCCGAAGGAGCCTTTGAGGTATAGATCGGTCACATCGGAGGCCAGGAATTGATAGTCGATGGTTTGCCCCACAAGGCTGGGGTCTTCCGACACTTTCTGAGCCAGTTCAAATGGCGCCCCGGACGATGTCAGGTCATATAGCTGTCGCTTTTCTTTTCGGCTTTTCGCGTTTGGAAACTGCGCTTTTAGCATGTCTTTCGTCAGGCCGGAAAAATCCGCACGACGGATGATCTTTGGATCCGCAGTATTGTCGGGATCAATCTCGGACTGCGTGATTTCAATCGGCAATGTCAGGTAGGTCTCTGTCAGAGCGCCAGCGGCTTTCCCGACGACAGATGACAGCAATGCCACCAGCGCAGCACCGGCAAGAAAAATCGCAAGGATGCCGTATAGCTTCAGGCGCATTTCTGCCATGCGGCGTTTGCGAATGCGTCCTGACGCCGCCGTGCCCGAATGCATGTCCGTCAATGCTGTCATATCAACCATAGACCCAGCCCCTAATCATACAATTCGCGGTATTTGCGCACGATGCGTTGCGCCACGACATTCATCAAAAGCGTGACACAGAACAATGTGAAGCCCAGCGTGAAGGCAGGTCCCGCGGCGGTGGAGGCTTCTGTGTCCCCGGTGATCAACATCACGATCTGAACGGTGACGGTCGTGACCGCTTCAAGCGGGTTGGCGGTCAGGTTCGCCCCCTGCCCCGCAGCCATCACAACGATCATCGTCTCCCCAACAGCGCGGGAAATTCCCAAAAGAATGGCCGACACGATGCCCGGCAATGCGGCCGGCAGGATCACCTGGCGGATCGTTTCGGCCTTTGTGGCCCCCAAACCGTAAGAGCCGTCACGCAACGATTGCGGCACAGCGTTGATCACATCGTCAGACAGCGACGAGATGAAAGGAATGATCATGATCCCCATTACGATCCCGGCAGCCAATGCGGATTCTGATGCAATGCTCAGGCCAATCGCCTCGCCCGAGTTTCGCAGGAAAGGTGCCAGAGTGATGGCAGCGAAGAAGCCGTACACAACGGTCGGAATACCCGCGAGAATTTCCAGCATTGGTTTTGCCCAAGCCCGGACTTTGGGGGAAGCAAAATCGCTCAGATAAATTGCAGCGAACAATCCAATGGGCGCGGCAACCAGCATCGCAATCACGGTGATTAGCAGCGTGCCTGCAAATAGCGGGATCGCGCCAACCTTGTCGGGATCAAGTTTGCCTTCCTGCACACCGGAAAGCGGGCTCCAGGTGGTGCCGAACAGGAACTTATCAATGCGCCAGTTGATGTTGCTGAAGAAGTTGATCGTTTCGAAGATCAGCGACATGACGATGCCGACCGTCGTCAGGACGGCGATGACGGCCATGGCCAACAAAAGCCGCTCTACAAGCGTTTCAGACCGGTTTCTTGCCCGCCACCCCGGCGACACGGACTTCAATGCCCAGAGACCCATCAGCGCGCTTGCCGCGAAGGTGAGCGCCAAGGTGCCCAAGAAATGCAAGCCAGATTGGGAAGAATATGTCGTGGCGATCTCTTCGCGCAGCGGATCAACGCGGGAGGCTACACCACCATCGGCGAGCGCATGGGCATCGGAAAGCACCAGTTCGCGTTCGATCGGGGACAGGTCAGGCGCGGCAGCAGCGATGTCGGACATCAGGCCACGTTCGATCATCTGGCCCCAAATCGTGCCTGCGACTAGCAGAACGATCAGTCCGCTGAGAAGCGAAACGAGGAGCGCGTAAAATCCGTGGTAGTTTGGACGGGAATGGAGAAGCTTTGTCTCACCACTCACAACAGAAACGGCACGTTGGCGTGCCGCGAAATAGAATGCAACGGACAGAACCGCCAGAATTGTTAGCCCGATCGCAAGCATGGTCCCTCGCAGCGGTTGGTTGCATCAAGCTGCGGGCACGACCGGCGCGCCCGCAGCAATTGTTATCGTTCTTTATTCGAAGTCAGACGCGGTCAGCGGCTTCAGCGAAGACACGTTTCCGGAGATGGTTTCGAACATATCCTCTGGCAGTGGGATCAGGCCTTTGTCGACCAGATATCCTTCTTCGCCAGCGGCGGCAGGTGACATGAACTCAGCTGCGAATTCTGCGACACCAGGAACAACACCGACATGGGCGTTCTTGATGTAGAAGAACAAGGAGCGTGATACCGGGTAGTCGCCGTCTGCGATGGCTTCAAACTCAGGCTCTACGCCGTCAACGGTTGCACCCTGAAGCACGTCAGAGTTCTGGTCGAGGAAGGAGAACCCAAAGACGCCAAGGGCGTTCGGGTTTGCTTCCAGCTTCGACACGATCAGGTTGTCGTTTTCACCGGCTTCGATGAAAGCGCCGTCTTCGCGGATGGAGATGCCTTCGCATTCGATGCCAGCCCCTTCGCACCCTTCGTGCATGACCAGCTCTTCGAACGCATCACGCGTGCCGGAGGATGGGGGTGGGCCAAGCACTTCGATCTTGATCGCAGGCAGGGACGGATCAACTTCGTTCCACATCATCGGCTTGGGACCCTGCGCGGCCAGCGCGGTTACGATCTGTTCGCGGGTCAGGGCGAATTCAGGACCGCCTTTGGCGTTTGCCATGACGATACCGTCATAGCCGATGATGGCTTCGGTAACTTCTGTAACGCCGTTGTCGGAGCACAGTTTGAATTCTTTCGCCTTCATGCGGCGGGATGCGTTCGTGATATCAGGGTGGTCTGTGCCAACGCCTGCACAAAACAGCTTCAAGCCACCGCCTGAACCCGTGGATTCAACGACAGGTGTCTGGAAATCTGTGGAGCGTCCAAACTGCTCAGCCACGGCTGTGGAGAATGGGAACACTGTGGAGGACCCGACAACGCGGATTTGGTCACGTGCGGAGGCTGCGGTTGCGGCGGTCGCTGCGATCAACGCAGTCGTCGCGGCGAGTTTGAAAATCGACATTGGATGTCTCCTGTCTAACCGTTTCTAGACACCCCCCAGTGGAGCGTCTTGCAACGGAGAGCTACTCCGCTCTCAAGCACCTTTTGTGAAGGTTCGGTAACAGTTTTATGACAATGCACAAATTGGTGGCATGGTTGGAATTACTCGGACGGGATGATCACAGAGAAAACGCTTCCAACCCCTTGTTCAGAATTGATTTTCAACCGTCCACGGTGGCGGTTAATAATGTGTTTTACAATCGCCAAGCCAAGCCCGGTTCCTCCCATTTCACGACTTCTGTGGTCGTCAATTCGGTAGAATCTTTCGGTCAGGCGGGGCAAGTGTAACGGATCGATTCCAGGCCCTTCATCGCGCACATCCACACGAATCGCAGGCTTGCGCAGCATGCGGTCATGTTGCTCGTGCTGGATGCTGACATGGATCGTTCTGTCGGCCCCGCCATATTTGATCGCATTTTCAATGAGGTTGAGGAAAAGCTGGATCAATTGGTCCCGATCCCCAAGCACAATCGCCGGGTCTTTCGTGCCGGCAAGCTCCACCTTCAGGTTTGCAGCTTTCAACTTGCCTTCCAGTGTGGCCACAACCGAGCGGACGATGGCGGCCAAATCGGCTTCGACCCTTGGTCTGACACGCTCGTCAGCTTCGACCCGGCTCAGTGATAGCAGGTCGCTGACCATCCGCCCCATACGTTGCGCTTCCATCTCCATAATGTCCAGGAACCGGGCACGGGCCTCAGGGTCATCGCGGGCACTGGTTTTCAAGGTTTCGATGAAACCGGTCAGTCCAGTCAAAGGTGTGCGCAGCTCGTGGCTGATATTGGCGATGAAATCGCGCCGGATCAGGTCGGATTCCTCGTGCTGCGATCTGTCTTCAAAGCTGAGCACAACACCTCCACCATTTTGGACCGGATGCGCGCGCACATTATAGGTGACCTCACCAGATACACCGCTATGGACAAACCGTGCGTTGGCGGGCTGGTTTTGTTGCAGCGCCAGATCAATCGCTGACAGCACGTCGGCCTGGCGCAGCAATGTCAATGCGTTCAAGCCTGTGGGGTCATGGCCCAGCAATTCTGTTACCGGGGGATTTGCGACCTGTATCTGGTAACTCTCGTCAATCAGCAGGATCGGAATGGGGACGCCAGCGAGGACAGCGTGTGTCAGCGTATCTGCCATGTCATGTCCTCCCCTGCTGACCTGATCGAATTTCTAGCCTGAAACTGCGGCGAAACCCTTTGTGAAGTCGGATTTCAGCAGCTCGATATCTTCGACACCGACGGACACGCGGAAAAACCCTTCCGTGATGCCCAACGCTGCCCGGCCTTCTGGCGTCAATCCTCTGTGAGAGGAAGATGCGGCATGGCTAAGCGTTGTGCCGATATCGCCCAGCGTTGGTGCGAAGGCCATATTGGGCATCGCGCGGGTCAGGGCATTTGCTTCGGCCCGGCCACCCATCAGAACGAAACTGACCATATTGCCGAACCGCGGTCCAAGAAGCGCCCCTGCCCGGTTGTGGTCTGGATGATCGGACCGGCCGGGATAAAGCACCTGCGCCATGCCCGTCAGACCAGCGAGGTGGTCTGCAAGTTTTGCGGCATTTTCTTCCGCACGGTCATAGCGCAAGTGGAAGCTCATCAAGCCGCGTTCTGCCATCCAGCAATCATAAGGGCTGGGTGTCAGACCCATCGTTACGATCGTATTTTCAATGGCTTGTTGGTGTTCGGCAGATTTTGCACAGACATAGCCAAGCATCGCATCGGAATGCCCGGACAGTAGTTTTGTTACAGAATGAATGACCACATCGGCCCCGTGCTCAAACGGTAGGTAAGCGCGCGGTGTTGTAAATGTATTGTCCACAACAAGGATCAGGTTATGGCGCTGTGCGATCTCGGCAATCGCAGTCATATCTGCCACCCGAAGGGTTGGGTTTGACACGACTTCTACCAGGATCAACTTAGTTTCAGGGCGGATCGCAGCCTCTATCGCTGTGGCGTCTGTCGGGTCGGCCAATGTTGCCGTGATCCCCAAGCGCGGCAGGTCTTGGTTCAGCATGCGCAGGCAGCGGCCGTAAAGCTGGTCGCCGCCGACAATGTGGTCACCTGCACTCAGCAAGCCTAGCATTGTGGCCGTCACAGCCGCCATGCCCGAGGCTGTCATCATTCCGCCTTGACCGCCTTCCAGCGCGTCGATTTTGCTGGCCAGTACGCTCGCGTTTGGGTGGCCTTCACGGGAATATGTGAAACCATCCGCCCTGCCCTCATACTGGTCATCCAACCGATCAGGATCAGGCGAGGAATAGACGACGGATGGCTGCAATGGCGTGACCACAGCGCGGCTGACACTCTCAGGCCATGCCGTGCGCCGAACAAGGTTCACAGGCGGTTTGTCGGACATCGTTCTTACCCTCTGACTGTTCCGTTTCCGGAAACAATATATTTGAAACTGGTCAACTGTTCGGCCCCAACCGGGCCGCGCGCATGCATTTTGCCGGTGGCGATGCCAATTTCTGCGCCCATGCCAAATTCACCACCATCTGCAAACTGCGTGGAGGCGTTGTGCATCAGAATGGCGGAGTCCAATTCGCGCATGAAATGATATGCGGCCTGCTGGTCTTCGGTGATGATCGCGTCTGTATGGTTGGAGCCATATTGCCGGATATGAGCAATCGCTTCATCCACCCCATCGACCAGCTTTGTCGCGCAAATCATATCCAGGAATTCATTGCCGAAATCTTCTGGCTTCGCCGCGACTGTTCCGTCGATTTTCGCCAACTCGCCATCGGCACGAACTTCCACGCCCGCATTTACCAACGCGTCAATCAGCAAAGACCCGTGCAGGGTAAAAAACCGCCAATCGATCAGCAGGCATTCCATTGCGCCGCAAATTCCTGTGCGGCGGGTCTTGGCGTTCAGAACAATCTCAACAGCCATCGCGGGATCGGCGGTTGCGCCGACATAGGTGTGGCAAATACCTTCGAGATGAGCAAAGACCGGCACACGCGCTTCGCGCTGGACCAGCCCCACCAAGCCTTTCCCGCCGCGGGGTACAATCACATCGATTGTGTCAGTCATCTTCAACATCTCGGACACGGCTTCGCGTGCACGGGTGGGCACAAGTTGAATTGCATCCGCAGGCAGGTTTGCGGATTTCAGTCCCTCAACCAGACAAGCGTGAATCGCGCCGGAGGAATGGAAGCTTTCGGACCCGCCCCGCAGGATCACCGCATTGCCTGATTGCAGGCACAACGCGCCAGCATCCGCGGTGACATTGGGACGGCTTTCGTAGATCACGCCGATCACACCCAGTGGGGTGCGAACGCGTTTGATGTGCAGCCCGCTGGCCATATCCCATTCAGTGATGACATCGCCGACAGGATCTGTCTGGGCTGCGACGCTGCGCAACCCGTCCGCCATGGCGCGAATGCGGTCTTCATCCAGCATCAAGCGGTCCATCATCGCCGCGCTCAGCCCTTTTTCTTCCCCGTAGACCAAGTCCTCGGCATTGGCGGCCAGGATGTCATCCCGGCACGCCCAAAGCGCTTCAGCCGCGCCGATAAGGGCGGCGTGTTTGCGTTCGGAACTTGCCGTGGCCAGCACCTGGCTTGCGGCTTTCGCACGGATCCCAAGCTCGGCCATTACGGCGGGGATATTTTCGAGGTCTTTCATATCATCGCATCCTTTTGATACGGGTCTTTGCTTACCATAGTCGCGGCTTTGTCACAGGGCCATGTCATCGCGGTGCACCAGTGCAGCACGCCCCGGGTAGCCTAGAATTGCTTCGATTTCGCTGGATTGGCACCCTTTGAGTTGGGCGACTTCTTGGGACGTGTACCGGCTGAGCCCGACACCCAAAACCTGCGCATCGGCACTGACAATTGACACCAGATCGCCCCGACCAAACGTGCCTGAAACGCCCGAAACGCCGGCAGGCAGCAGCGATTTTCCCGACTGCAGGGCTTTCGCGGCACCTGCGTCAACAACGATTTCGCCGTTCGGCTTCATTGCCCTGATCCAGCGTTTGCGGGCCTGTTGCGGATCGCCTTGCGGCGTAAACCAAGTGGCTTTGCCGCCATCATTCAAGGTCTTCAAAGCGTGTTCAGCACCACCATGGGCAATGACCAATGCCGCCCCGGATGCTGTGGCCGTTTTTGCAGCCAGCACCTTTGTTTTCATGCCGCCTTTTGACAGGCCAGACCCGGCCTCCCCCGCCATGGCTTCGATCTCTGGGGTTATTTTAGCAATCACATCAAGGTGTTGAGCGTCAGATACTTCTGTCGGGTTTGCGGTATAGAGCCCGTCCACATCGCTAAGTAGAACCACGAGGTCAGCCCCCACAGTCACGGCAACTTGGGCCGCGAGCCGATCATTGTCACCGTAGCGAATTTCGTCAGTGGCAACCGTGTCATTTTCATTCACGATCGGCACCACGCCAAGCGACAGAAGCTGTTCAAGCGTTGCACGACTGTTGAGGTAACGGCGCCGATTGCGGCTGTCTTCCAAAGTCGTGAGCACTTGAGCCGTCACGATCTGATGGGGTGTCAGCGCATCTTCATAAGCGCGTGCAAGGCGGATTTGCCCCACGGCGGCTGCGGCTTGAGATTGTTCCAAAGGCAGGTTGCCCGTGCCCAGATCAAGCGCACCGCGCCCCAGCGCAATAGAGCCAGAGGACACCAAGACAACATCGCATCCCCGTTCCTTGAGGAACCGGACATCCATCGCCAATGCTCTGAGCCAGTTGCTGCGCAGCGCACCGGTTTGGCGGTCGACCAGCAGCGCCGAGCCAATTTTGACGACAATCCGATTA
The DNA here is from genome assembly GCA_947493265.1 of uncultured Litoreibacter sp. Classification (GTDB taxonomy): domain Bacteria; phylum Pseudomonadota; class Alphaproteobacteria; order Rhodobacterales; family Rhodobacteraceae; genus Litoreibacter. The sequence continues at coordinate 107,536 of CANLQL010000003.1, forward strand.
TGTTCGGTCAGGGTCGCCATTGTTCTGGTTCTTCTTGCGATTTCTTTTCCCGCAGCCGGTCGCTTTGGATCTGCGCCCGGACGGCGCGCAGAACAGGGATCAACCCTTCCTGACTGACCCCGGACATGGCCAATACCGGGCCACCGACAGCGGCTTCCAAAGCGCTCAGTTTTTCGGCTTGTTCCGTGTCGTCCAACGCGTCGATCTTGTTCAGCGCTGTGACCCGCGGTTTGTCGGCCAGAACGCCGCCATAGGCTTCCAGCTCGTGTATGATCGTCTGATAGTCTTCGACGACGGTCTCCGAAGTGCCATCCACAAGATGCAACAGGACGGAACACCGCTCCACATGGCCTAGAAACCGATCCCCAAGTCCGGTGCCCTCGTGGGCCCCCGCGATCAGACCGGGAATATCCGCCATGACGAATTCTGCGTTATCGACACCCACCACGCCCAAGTTCGGGTGCAAGGTTGTGAACGGGTAATCCGCGATCTTTGGGCGCGCGTTGGAACTTGCTGCTAGAAAGGTGGACTTGCCTGCATTTGGCAGGCCCAGAAGGCCCGCATCTGCGATCAGTTTCAGGCGCAGCCAGATCGTCCGCTCAACACCCTCTTGGCCGGGGTTTGCCCGCCGGGGGGCTTGGTTTGTGGAAGATTTGAAATGCAGGTTGCCAAAGCCGCCATTGCCGCCTTTTGCCAGGACCAGGCGTTGGCCCACTTCGGTCATGTCGGCAATGACGGTTTCTTCATCTTCGTCCAGGATTTCAGTGCCCACAGGCACGCGCAGCACGATATCATCGCCATCTTTACCGGTGCGCTGTTTGCCCATACCGGGCTGGCCGTTCTTGGCGAAGAAATGCTGCTGGTAGCGAAAATCGATCAATGTGTTGAGGCCATCGACGACCTCCACCACGACATTGCCGCCATCGCCACCGTCACCACCATCGGGACCGCCATATTCGATATATTTCTCCCGTCGGAAACTGACAGCGCCACCGCCGCCAGCCCCAGACCGGATATAAACCTTCGCAAGGTCGAGAAATTTCATCGCAGCCGCCCCCGGGGCTTGAGGAGTTTCGTCAGTCCATAGAAGATGGACCGGGCGAACTCAATCCAACTTCTTGAGATAAGTCCATGTCTGCACGGTGGAATTGCGCGCGACGCTAAACGCCTCCGCGTCCCCGATATAGGCAAAACCAGCATTGGTCAGCACCCGTGCAGAGGCCGGATTGTCTTGAAAAACAGATCCAAAGATCGTGCGCGAGGCTTGCGGGTTGGCAGCAATCAAGGCCTCAACCGCCTCGGATGCGATACCGGTATTCCAATAGGCCGGAGCAACCCAATAGATGATCTCGGACTGGTCACGGTCCATCCGTTCCAGCGAAATCAAACCCATCAACGTGTTTTGCTTGTCTTTGCCGTCAATGACCCAAACATCCTCGGCCCGGTTCGGGGCCAAGGACCGTTCGATAAACGCCTCGGTAGAGCCCGGTGGCAAGGGGTGCGGGATCGTTGTCGTGTTTTCCGCAACTCGTTTGTCAGAGCCATACATAGAAATCAGACCTGCATCGGCAGGTGTTAACGGGCGCAGGCACAGTCTTTCTGTCGTAATCGTTGCCTGAGCAATAACATCTTCAAAACTCATCACCGTCCTCCTCCAAACAGCACAAAAGCCACTGATGCGACCGTCAAAGCCGCCAGTGTCCACATCAAATATTTCTCCGCGGCTGTTCCCGCGACCACCCTTGCAATTCGTTCCCCGCCATAGGTCCACAGCGGGTGCAGCACGATCTGACTAACAAGCAATATTGCCGCTATTGTGACAGTTGCTTGAAAAATTGGCGTCCCCGGTGCGGTAAACGCAGTAAATCCAGCCGTGATCATGGCCCAGGCTTTCGGATTGAGCGGGTGCACGACAAGGCCTGCAAGAAAGCCCGGTGCCTTCGCATCACCACCGGTATTCAAACGCATATTGGCCACGCGCCAAGCTAGCCAGATGATATATAGCGCTGAAACCCATTTCAGTGTCTCGAATATCCAAGGCGCGCTTTCAGACAATCGCATCAACCCGAACCCGACCGGCCAGATGACCAGCTGCTTGCCAGAAATCACACCGGCAACGAATGGCAGCGCTTGTCGGAACCCGTATCGCGCCCCTGTCGACAGCAAGGCCATATTGGCGGGGCCTGGCGTGCCAACTTGTGAGGCTGCGAAAATCGCAAAGCTGGCGACCGCAACACTCATTTCCGTGCCTCCCAGCGGGCGCGTGACAGCGACATTCTTTGAAGATCGACCTCCACGCCTGTCGACAAGGGCGTGGCGCGTTCCATTTCAAGATTGGAAAAGCCAAGGATCTCCAGAATTTTGCGGGAGCGATTGTTGCCCAGAATATAGCCGGAAGTGATCGTGTCTTCGCTGGTCGAGGCGAAATAGTCGTCGATCAACGCTTCGGCGGCTTCCAGCGCAATGCCATCCCCCCAGACGGATTTGTCGAGCCAGTAGCCGAGATCCTTGTCGATCCCGATTACACCGACCACAGAGCCATTATGCTCAATCGCGGCGGCCTTCGGCATCGCGTTCAGGTTTGCGGCAATAAAGGTTTGCGCATCTTCCAATGTATAGGGATGGGGAACCTGCGTCAGCCAACGCGCGGTTTCAATGTCTTGAACGCCCTTCACGACAGCCGGTGCATCGCCAGGACGCAGCGGGCGCAAGATCAGTCGGTTGGTTTTCAGTGTTTTGGACATTGAAACGTCCTCCCAGAACGAAAAAGGGACCGGCGATGTGCCGATCCCTGAAATGTCTTAACCTTGGGGGTTCGGCTTATTCAGCGGCCTCCGCCACTGGGAGAACCGATACAAAGGTGCGGCCCTTAAGGCCTTTGTGGAACGTCACTTTACCTTCGACAGTTGCGAAGATCGTGTGATCGCGGCCCATGCCAACGCCTTCGCCCGGCCATTTCACCGTGCCGCGCTGACGAACAATAATGTTGCCTGGAATGACAGCTTCGCCACCATATTTCTTCACACCAAGACGACGGCCAGCGCTGTCGCGACCGTTGCGGGATGAACCACCTGCTTTTTTATGTGCCATCTCGTGCTCTCCTTAACCTTTAGCGAGCTTCGCGGCTTGCTTGAGCCACTCGTCGCGGTCGATACGACCTTTAAAGTTCAGTTTGTCGTCCATATCAGCAATGTCCTCTGGGGTCCATGCTGCGATTTGGGCGAATGTTGTAACGCCAAGCGCGTGAAGCTTTTTCACAATCACCGGACCAACACCGCTGATCTGTGTCAGATCGTCAGCCTCAGCTTTCGCAGCGGCCTTCTTCGGCGCTGCTTTCTTTGGTGCGGCTTTTGCCTTCGGCTCAGCTTTTGCCTTTGGCGCGGCTTTTGCTTTCGGCGCGTCGGCTTTCTTTTCAGCTTTCGGCTCTGCGGCTTTCTTGGTGGTCTTTGGACCAACGGTTGCCGCAATCGCGATGCCACCGCCACCAAGGGCTGCTTTTACACCGGACTTGCCTGCGCCTTTTTCAAGGATGTCTGTCACGCGCAGCAAAGTCAGTTGCTGACGATGACCCTTCGTGCGCTTGGAGCCGTGCTTCCGGCGACGCTTCACGAAGTGAATTGTTTTCTGACCTTTGATCTGGTCGATCACCTCAGCCTGGACGCCTGCGTCCTCAACCAAAGGGGCACCAACTTTGCCGCCAACCATCAAAATGTCGTTGAATTGAACTTTTTCACCAGCTGTGGCGTCCAGTTTCTCGACGCGCAGAATGTCACCAGAAGTGACTTTGTACTGCTTGCCGCCGGTTTTCAGAACCGCGAACATATCGCATACCTTTATGTCTTCCGCGTCCTGTGGTCCCCGTTTCGGGCGTTCTTGGCAAATGCCACCTCGGACAGCGCGCCCTGAGCTCAGAGCGATGTTTCAAAATGCTCCACCACCGGGTTTCCGGCGCAGATGCGGGCTTATGTGGCCATCAGCTGATCAAGTCAAGCGGGTTTCGCGTCGAAACTCCAAGGAATCCTCAGGTATCGTCGCCCATCATGAATTCAGCCGTCGCTTTGCCCAAATCGTAGCTTTGTTGTTCGAACATTTGATCGAAACCGGCAAATAGCGCTGTGTTGAATTTCTGCCCCGCTTCCGAGGCTGACATATCGATGTAATCTTGCAATTCCTCAAGGCTCAGCACGCTGTATGCAAGGGCCGAAAAATTCATCGTCCAATCGGTGACATTCTCGCGAATTTCGGGTTCCTGCTCCCAAACGGTGGACAACATGACACTTTCCGGCAGGCTTTGATCAAATTGCGGATTTGATGCCATGCCTTGGTAGAATGCCAGATTGGCATTCAGCGCGCCCATCACGTTGCTGTCGATCAGGTCGTTGACGATGACGAAATTCTCATAGAGTTCGATACGCGGGTCTTTGTCTTCGCGCATTGTTTCAACCTTTTGACGGACATCGTCTTCCAGCGCTTCGTCATTCAATGCAATCCGCGCGTCGAGTTCGATCTGGACGATCCGCTTGCCGGATTCCGTTTCAAAAAACGCCAGCGCTTCTTCGGAGCCTTCCAGTGCCCCGCTTGCGACCAGCCCATCGCGAAATTCTGCATCCATTTTGTCGAGCGTGTAGATCTGCTCCAGTCTGCGTGTCCAGGATGGTGATGCCTGAATGTCGCCCTCTTCGGTCATCTCCTGGCCTGCGGCGATGGCTTCGTCGCGCAGAACCCGGAAAACCTCGTCCATATTCAAAGCGGCGTAATAGCGATCCACCAAGGCCGTTTGGGCGTGCAAACTGGTCGGGATCAAAAGGCTAAGCGCGGCGATGGCTGGAAGAAGGGATATGCGCATAAAATCTGCTCCGATTAACTGGGGTCACCGGACCATACTGCGCAGAGCGTAAGCGGACAATGAATCAATCTTTATGTTCACGCGAATGTGGCAGACGGCCCCTGCCCTACGACTGTCCAATACGGGCTTGCGCGTTGCCAGCGCTATGGGTAAACCCCGCGCACTGATCACAACCTTGCTTTGCGGAAAGGTGCCGGAGTGGTCGAACGGGGCGGTCTCGAAAACCGTTGTGGGTGCAAGCCTACCCAGGGTTCGAATCCCTGTCTTTCCGCCAAAAACCAATTCTGGACGGTTAGCCTTGGCCACCTTGCTAGTCCAATTGGCGGATTTCATAAGGACTACGGAAATGCTGTTTGTCTTTATGTCTGACGCCATTCCATAGCGTGGTTAAGAGAAGCCGCAATCACGGGATTGGATCGGAAGTGCAGCGTTCAGGTTGAGTAAAAAAACTGTATTGATGGAGACGTGATCGGAGTTGGTGGCCCATCAAGAATGACGCTGCCTGCCACAAAGGACGAGTTTTCAGACCTCATTTCCGACATCGGGTGGTTTGGGGCAAACTTGAACTCGGTTTGGCTTCTCTAATATAATTGCGGCCTGGCGATCAAAACCTTTGGATAAATTGACCTCAACTCCGCGCTTATTTCGTTTATTCGTGATGTGGAGAATTTTTCTTCGGTCATAATTCTAACCCAGCGTCCTTTGTCGGCGCTTACGCTCTCTATGACATCATCTAAGTTTATTGTACTGGTCTCCAACGCAGCTCTTATCTTATTGATTTCATTATCGGCGATAGATTTCCAATTGCTTCGACTCTTGAATGCCAAAAATTGAACACGCCAATCGGATGCTTCGTATTCGGCAACGCAATCATCGAACCGTTGCAACGACGCCAGCCCGTTTGGAACAACGCCTTGCGCGCACATCTGAACATGAAATGCAAACTCATGCGTATTGTATGATCGGTTTCTCCAGCGATTGCATTCTTGTTCTGTCGGCGCGGCTCCGGGTAAAATTCGCCCGACATATATGTAGTCAACAAATCCATTCGGCATCGTACGCTGTAGTTTCGGGCTCAAGCTACCTTTGATCTCGGCATCATCCTTTACTGCTGGCCAGGTCACCAAGTCTGAAATATCAAGCTCTTCAGTCTCGCCACCAAGCCATTTGTAGAGGGCAGAATAGAACTCCAGATCATTGTGGAAACGCCATCCGTTGCGTGTATTTCGCAATAGGATATGGCTTACACCGTCCCTGCCGATCTCTGTCCATTCATCCAGTATTCTCGCACCTTCAAGGAAATGCACTTGTGCTTTGCTCCAATCTGACTGCGCTGCGCGAACCGCGATAGCCGCTTCCAAGCTCGCCCGTCTTGTTGCATTTCGTAGGGGAAAGTAACTCCGGGTCTTGCGCGTATTCGTATCTAGAAAAGTGAGCCCTCTGAGAATCTGTCGATCAATTTTTTCGATTGACGATTTAATTTGGTCAAGTTCGGTGGCGGGGAATTCGGCCAACGAGGACCCTTCACATACAGCTCTTCGAATATCTGCAATAGGTTGAACGACCTCTGAAAAGTAGAAATCCTTCTTGTTCGCCGCCGCACAATCAAGAGCTGCGAACAGATCGGTGTAAGGTGCTTGTTCGCGTGCCGCACGTCCCCAAAGTAGTTTTTGGAACGAGACATCAGTTTGAGCGTCGCCCGTCGTCCAAGGCTGGATCTCACACATCAAGTTAATAAGCGTGTCAAACTGGTCGCCGGATGCCTTTACGCGATCAAAGACTTCCCGGGCGACAATGCTTTTGTTGGCGGGAGACAGAGAATTGACGTAGTTTACCGGATTGGTTGCAACGAGTGCGCGATCGAGTTCCTGCGCCGATGCTGTGTTTGAGCAAAATATGAGCAAACACAAAGAGCATAAAATATTCCTCATTTTAGTCACCCGTCACGCTTTGCGGAGGATTCGATCTCTCCAAATGGATTATCGTCACGAGCGTCTTCTAAATCCTGTAAAACAGGCTGATGTTCCAAACTGTTCGGACCAATAGACCCAATATCTTGATCCTTAATTCGTCGACAATACTCATCGACGTTGGTCAGTTTATCGATATCGACCTTTACAATTCCATGATCGACAAACTCAACGGCGACCTTAATCAATGGCAACTCTCGAACGGCCATGCGATAGGTTCGCTCGGTGTCGCCGACCTTTAGTGCACTTGTAAGCCCGCTGTAGGGTAACCACTCCTTGCCTGAATTGTGAATTTCCCAGTTGGAATGCTTCGCATCCGAAGTCGCACCACACGCAACAACAAGGCTCAGAACCTCTATTCCTTCAGAGTGTCGCTCCCCGGACAAGATGGTCTTCAGAGTATCCCGTTCACCTTCAGCATAAGCAAGTTTAGCTTCCGCAGTCTGTAGGTCTCTTTCAGCGTTTTCCAGACGTTCAAATAGATCAGTAAGTTGCACCAGATCCCACTTCATCGTCGCACCAGTTGCGGCTATCGCCAATAGCAGCCAAAGCAGCGAAGCGCCTTGCATCTCGACCGGCAATTCCACTCCAAGAATCTTGAATTTTCCGGTGCTATTGGCGTCAAATCGTATCAGGTGCGCGACAATAGCCGTTAACATCGAGATGACGATGGCAACGCTTATCAAATAGACCGCAGGCCAAAATCGCAAAAAGTCGTAGCGATTTGAGCTTTCTTCTATTCCGCGATTTGCCAACCAATCAATTGTCGGCAAGGCAAGTAAGAGAGCGACACCAAAGCAAAGAAGTACAATTGAAACCTTTAAGCGCGAAGAACGGCTTGATCCAATACCCATGAGACTACCCAAGAAATTAATTCGTCAAAATATGCCATCGATATAAGCACATTTCTGTGCAGATGTCACCATTTCCACATTTATCGAATTCGCCAGGCGCGCTGGATAAAGTTTTTTCGCTGCAGTCATTGTTCGGATTAAATGGGGTGGAAATCTAGAAACCAGCGGTATCTGACTAGGACCTTTCAAACACCTAAAGGCGGTTTCTGGGTCTGTATGAGGTCTGTGAGGGCTCGGTTCAAAAGTTTACAACCAAGGCGCGCTTAGTCAGCAATGCTCGTGAGTTCGCCCGCATCGCCCCTTGTGCGACAGGGAGCGCTCTCCGCCGAGTCCCTAATCGAAAAAAGGTCGCAGTTCATCCACTTCTGATCACGTCACTCGCTGTGGATTGAAATTGCCCATTTCCCTTGCGGTTCACGAAAGCAAACGTTCATTTGTTTGCGGTCCACGCAACCTTGTCCACATAGCGGACTTCTGATCCCTTGCTTCATTCTCAACCGACTTGTGATCCAAACACTTGTTTGAGCAGTATGCCTTGGTATTTTAGGTCCTATAAAACTCAGTACGGATCATTTATATTTCCAAAATTCTTGGGTATTTTTTGGCTGACTATCATTCCGCCACTTGCCTTCTTACATGACCAGCGTGGGCAGCAGCGGATGCCGCTATTCCAATTTCTTATGTGTAAATAAGAACAATAAATTTTTGTAATTTCGTCTTTGATGCTAGCTTTTGACGAGCTTGGGATCTGAGGCAGGACATGGACCGAAACGACTTTCGACGAAAATTCAGCGCCACAGGTCCGGTCGTGCTTCCCGTCATCCATGTTCTGGATGCCGCGCAGGCACGAAGAAACATCGACGTTGCAATTAACGGAGGATGCCCAGGTGTATTCCTGATCAATCATGACTTTGAGAAAGAAAGGCTGCTCCCGATTATCAAGGAGACGCGGAACGCGTTTCCGGACTATTGGATTGGTGTGAATTTTTTGGCTGTGACCGGTAAATTTGCGTTTCCGATCTTGGGTGAGTTGCAGGCACAGGGGGTTCGCGTTGATGGCTATTGGGCCGATGATGCGCGGATTGATGAACGGCGCAACGAAGACGACCAGCCGGAAGCAGACGAAATCGCCCAGATCCGGAACGCAAGCGGTTGGGACGGGCTCTATATTGGTGGCACGGCGTTCAAGAAGCAGCGCGAAGTTGACCCCGCGCAGTACGGAAAAAGTGCCCGTATCGCGACACGATATATGGATGTCGTCGTTACCTCGGGCGTCGCCACCGGCCATGCCGCTGATGTCGGCAAGATCGAGACGTTCCGCACCCAATGCGGTGACACCGCGCTTGGCCTTGCTTCGGGCATAACTCCGCAGAACGCCGCTCACTACGCCGAGGCAGTAGATCTTTTCATGGTGGCGACTGGCATCAATTTTGATGGGGATTTTTACAATATTGATCCCGAGCGCTTAGCGCACCTGATGGACCTCACACAGACATAACGGAGACGACCATATGACCCACGACAAAGGCCCGAGAGACGACCGTTGGTACTTCGCGCTCATGGCGCCCAACACGAAGGGCGACAAGTTTGCCTGGCTGGACCCAACCTCCATCTACATCAACGGCAAGGCCTATCACGATTTGCTGGATGATCTGTGTGCTGATCTGGATGCTGATGAAATTGATGTCGTGGCGGGACTTGACGCAATGGGGTTTGTCTTGGCTGCCGGCATTGCTGCACGGATTGGACGAGGGTTCTTGCCGATCCGCAAACCCGGCAAGCTTTGTGTCGACACCGACAGCGCTTCCATGACCAATTATTCAGGTCAAACCCAGTCGATGGAAATGCGTCTGCCTGCCTATGCGCCCGGAACGCGGGTGTTGTTGGTGGATCAATGGGTGGAAACCGGTGGCACGATGCATGGTGCGGTCCAGCTTGTTGAGCAGCAGCAAGGGAAAGTGGCCGGTATGGTGGCGATTGTCATGGAGGAAAACGAAAACACACTTGAATATCGCAAGAAGTACAAATGCGTGACAGCTATTCAACCCGGCACGGAATGGCAGCGGCAAGCCAATTCCCAGACCCTTGAAAGCTTCAAGACGTATAAGCCAGAAATGGCGTTTCCCATTTAACAGCTGTATTTGGCGTGAGTGTTGAACACGTCGCCTGCAGTGAAGTCGCCAGGTGAAATTGATCGGCCGGAATTGAAGCTGCGCGTTGGCTGAAACGCTCAGCGTCGTGTTCCGTGACGCGTCTAGCGAGCTATTGCATTCGCTGGCATTATGGTTGCGCCGTAACCATTTCCAAAGCTAATGTATTTCGTATGCCGGTGGTCAATCTATCAACAGAGCTTTTGCGCACTTTCGTCACCATTATCGAAGTGGCGAGTTTTACCCGTGCTGCCGAAATTCTGGGCCGCACCCAACCGGCGGTAAGCCTGCAAATGCAACGTTTGGAACAGACGGTCGGGTATGATCTGATCGAACGACAGGGCAAAGCCATTTCCTTGACAGAACGTGGCGAGGAACTGGCAGTCTATGCGCGACAAATCCTGCGGTTGAACGATCTGGCGATGGCGCGTTTTGACAAGCAGGAGCAATCGACAAAGCTGCGTGTCGGCTTGCCTGTTGATTATGCCGTCGACACGCTGCAATCCTGCCTGACGGAAGTCGTTCTGCAGTATTCTGATGTTCAGATCGAAATCCGTTGCGATCTGTCCAAACATCTTCTTTCCGCGCTGCGCAGTGATGAGATCGATATCGCGGTCGCGCTTTTTGATGGCGATGATCAGCAGTTCCTCTTCCGCAATTGGAAAGAGCAACCCACTTGGGTGGGCGCGAAAGACTTCGACATCACCGCGCAGCCGGAGATACCGCTTGTCGTTCACCCCTATGGATGCGTCTACCGCGACCGTATGGCGGGTGCATTAAAACTGGCCGGTCAAAGCTGGCGCATCGCCTATTCCAGTCCGGGAATTGGTGGGGTTCAGCGGGCGGTGCGCGATGGTCTGGGGCTGTCATGTCTGACAGCGCCAACCGTTCAAAGTGGTATGCGCAAGTTCACGGAAAAAGACGGCCTGCCCGCACTTCCGCCCCTGCATATCGGACTATTTGCGCGCCAAACCCAGTTGGGGGCAAGCGGGTATGCGGCGATTGATGCGATGGTTAAGGCGCTTGAAGCGCAAACATAATGCGACGGGTCGAATAAATGTTCATTATGCGGTCATATGCACGATAAATTTCCCAAAACCCCCGCCCTGTACTAGAAACAATAAAAAACAGATGCGACGATGTCGTACAGCAAAAGACGTGAAGCTCTTTTTCCAAGCAAGAGCAAGTAACTGGGAGACGAAGATGACGAAAGCAAATCCAAAACCAAACATGAGCGCATTCAGCCGCCGCCAACTGCTTAGGGTCGGTGGCGCAGCTGTTCTGACAACGCCGTTTGTCAGCCGCGCTTGGGCTGCCACGACTGAAATCAACATGCTGGCGTGGTATGGTCATGGGGAGCCTGATGTCGTCGCTGAGTATGAGGCCGCGAACAACGTTAAGTTCGTGCCGAAATACTATGCCGGTGGGGACAATATGCTGGCGCTGATCGCCCAGTCCCCTCCCGGTACCTATGATATCATTCTGTCCGACGCGGAATTCGTCCAGCAGCTGAACCTTGCGGGCTATATCGACCCGCTGGACGCTGCGGACTATCCGCTTGATGACATGTTGCATGAAGATTTCACTCAGTTCCCCGGTCACTGGTCGGACGGCAAGCTCTATTCGATGATGTTGCGCGGCGGTCATTTGGGCGTGTCTTACAACAAGAACGCCGTCTCTGAGGAAGAAGCGCAAAGCTACGCCTGCTTTTGGAAGCCAGAGCTTGAAGGCAAGGTCGGGCATTTTGATTGGCACCTGCCCAACCTCGGTATGATGAGCCTTTATAATGGTAATGGCGCAAGTCTTTGGGACATTGATGACGCCAAGTGGAGCGCCGTGCAGGAAACCACGCTTGGTCTGCGCAAACAGGTTGGTGGCTTCTTCGACTATGGTGGCACGTTCAACGGTCTGAAAAACGGTGAGATGCAGGCCATGTGCGGTATCGGCGACTGGATCACCGGCGTTCTGGAAAAAGACGGCGCACCTGTTGCGTCGGTCATTCCGAAAGAAGGCGGCATTCAGTTCACCGAAAGCTATTCCATCGGTAAAGGCAGCGAAAAAGTCGCCGAGGTGACGAAGTTCATCAAATACATGCTTTCACCTGAAGGCCAGGTGAAGTCCGCTCAGATGGCAGCCTATCCAGGCTTCTGCGTGACCAAGGCAGGCCGTGCGGCACTGATCGAGGCCGATCCGACCGAGGCCGCCCGTTCGCATCAGATGAATGGCGATCCACAGGACCCCATCACTCTGATCAAAGAGGGCCGTATCCATTACCGTGATATCCCGCAGCAGCAGGGTCTTGAGGATTGGAACGACTTCTGGTCCGAATACAAGAACGCCTGATTGGCGACTGAGTTGATCAACGGGGGCGGCCGGTCGGTCGCCCTTGTTCCACCAAAGGCATGCCCTTCTTGAAATGTTCTCCAAGCTTAGTCGAAAACTCAACCTCTTTGCGCTGACCTGGCGGCTGCCGATCATCATCTGGCAATTCGTGTTCTTTGTCGGCCCGGTGCTGTTCATGGTCGCGATGTCGTTCTTTCTTGTGAAGAACTACCGTATGACCGAGGCGTTCGAGTTCGTGAACTGGTCAAAGATGATGAACCGCGGATATTTCTGGGACAGCTACTGGTACACAGTGTTTATCGCTGCTGTGTCGACGGTTTGCGCGATGTGCATTGCGTTCCCCGCAGCCTTCGCCTTGGCCTTTCGCGCGTCTGACAGCACGCGTCGCTGGGCAATCTTTCTGCTGATCATCCCGTTCTTTACCAGTTACCTGGTACGCACGTTTTCGTGGTTTGTGATCCTGTCGGAAAGCGGCGTGGTCAATGCGATGCTGGGCTCCATCGGCTTGGGGCCTTTCACCATGCTCAACACAAATTTCGGCACATTGGTCGGCTACATGACGCTGACCTTGCCATTGGTCGTGATCCTGCAAACTGTAACGATGGCCAACATAGACAAGACCTTGGTCGAGGCCGCGCGCAATCTGGGATGTTCAGCCTTTCGCACGATCTGGCAGGTGATCATTCCGTTGTCCAAAACGGGTCTGATCATCGCGGCGATCTTCTGTTTCATCCTGTCCTTTGGTGACTTCGTGGCACCGTTTTATCTTGGCGGTTCTCAGGAACCGACGCTGCCCATTCTAATCTTGGATACGACCAAGTCCGGTCAGCAATGGCCCCGCGCGGCGGTTGTTGCTATCATGATGATGCTCACGCTTTTTGCCATCGCGTTTATCGGAATTGCGCTGGCCTACCGCAAACCAAAGGGTGCGAAATGAACGCAAATCGCACCTTGAATGTGATCCTCGGTATTTATGTGGCGCTGATCTTTGCCTTCGTTTTTGCGCCGATCATTTTCAGCATGATTTTCTCGTTCAACTCTCAGCGGTTCCCAACGATCCCGTTGGGTGAGTTTTCAACCGAATGGTATGCGAAAATCCTTGCGGACCCGGATGTCTGGGAAGCCGCGCTCAACAGCCTGATCGTATCCACCTGCACGGCGCTGATCGCGACCTTCCTGGGGTTTTGCACGGCCTATTCCGACTTCCGGTACAATTTCCGCTTCAAGGGCCCCTACCTCGCCCTGATTCTGTTACCGCCAACCATTCCGCTGATCATCATGGCCTTGGCGATGCTTGCATGGTTTTCAAAGATCGGCATGTCGGGGCAGCTTTACTCGGTCATCATCGCGCATAGTGTTCTGACCGCGCCCTTTGCAATGGCCGTGATCCGGTTAAGGCTGAACCAGATGGACCCGGACTTGGAGGCCGCAGCCTGGAACCTCGGTGGATCAGAATGGCAAACAATGCGCAGCGTCATCATCCCGTTTTGCAAACCTGCGATCGCCTCGGCCTTGTTTCTGACCGCGGCTGTGTCCTTCGATGAATTTGCGGTTTCGTGGTTCGTTTCGGGCCTGAATAAAACCTTGCCAGTGATCATCCTAGAAATCGTGCAGGGCAATATCGACCCGCAGGTCAACGCCATCGGGACATTTGTCTTCCTTATTTCCATGACCCTCGTCGTGCTGGCGCAAGTCTTCTTTGCCAGCCGCCAACTGAAAAGTATCCGATCATGAGCGCACCTCTCGTTGTTTTTGACAAAGTCGAGAAACAGTTCGGCGACTTCGTCGCCGTCAAACAACTCGACTTTGAAATCCGCGAAGGCGAGTTTCTGGCGATCATGGGGCCGTCGGGTTGCGGCAAGACCACGACCTTGCGAATGCTGGCCGGGCTAGACGCGCCAACGGTCGGCGAAATTCGACTGGGCGGAAGGGTAATGAACGATGTTGCCCCGCATGATCGCGATACGCCCTTGGTGTGGCAATCTTTGGCGCTTTTTCCGTTTCTGACCGCCCGGCAAAACGTTGAGTTTGGCCTCAAGATGCGCGGCGTTGGTGCAGCGGAACGCAAAGAACGTGCGCTTAAATGGTTGGAGAAGATGGGTATTCTGGAATTCGCTGACCGCGATATTTCGACCCTATCTGGTGGACAAAAACAGCGCGTCGCCCTCGCCCGCTCTCTGGTGATGGAGCCGCAGATCCTTTTGCTGGATGAGCCGCTTTCTGCGCTTGATGCGCATCTGGTCATCCGTATGCAAGCGGTGCTGACAGATCTGCAGCGTGAGTTAGGCATCACCTTTGTTTATGTGACCCATTCGCAATCAGAAGCCTTTGCAATGGCCGACCGTGTTATCATCATGGGCAAGGGGGAGATTGCCCAGATCGGAACCCCGAAAGACATTTACCGGGCACCAGCGAACCAGTTCGTGGCCGAATTTGTGGGCCGCAACAACATTCTGTCAGGCAACGTGCAGGCTTTGTCTAACGAGACCGCCCGCATTACAACCCCATCTGGTAATTTCACGGTGCCGACCAACACAGTGCAGCTTACCCAAGGGGCAAAGGCCAGCTTCGTAATTTCGGCCGATTTGGTACACATCTCACTGGGGGAGCCAGATGGCGAGAATAAAGCCCAGTGCAAACTGATCTCGGAAGAATTCGTAGGCTCAATGGTCACGCTGTTTCTGGAAGATGCGCACGGTCAGGAATTCAAGGTTCAAATGCAAGAACGTGAATTGTCAAAGTTTGATCTGAACAGCGGCGATCAGATTTGGTTGTCCTGGGACACGGCCAGCGCCCACGTCCTTGATCAATCATGATCCGCAATCCTATCCCTTGGCCGGATGGTGCCAGATGCGCTGTTGCGATCACCTTTGATATGGATGCTGACAGTCTCATTCATATTGCGAAACCTGAAGACAGTCATGACCGGCTTTACCCCATTTCGATGGGGCGATACGGCCCAAAAGTTGCCCTGCCCCGCATTCTGGATACTTACCGTCGTTTTGAGTTGACGCAGTCGTTCTTTATTCCCGGGTGGTGCCTGGAAACCTACCCCGATGTCGCCGACGCGATCCTGAAAGACGGCCACGAGATCGGACATCACGGTTATCTGCACGAGGACCCGATCAAGACGCGCGGACAGCAGCGGGATTGGTTTGAGCGGACACTGGATGTGCATCAACGGATCTGTGGACAAAAGCCACGTGGATATCGCGCACCGGTTTATAACATCACGCAGGAAGTCGTTGATCTGATGATCGAACACGGGATGCGCTATGACAGCTCCCTGATGGGCGACGACATTCCTTATCAATTGAAGACGAAAGCCGGATCGCTTTATGAAATGCCAGTACACTGGGGGACAGATGACTGGCCCCCGTTCGCGCATTACGATGAAATCGGCTATATGATGCCCGTCGCAAGCCCGTCCCATGGATTGTCGGGTTTTTGGGAAGAGTTTGAGGCGCAATATGCCGCCGGCGGATTCTTTATGCTGATCATTCATCCTTTCCTCACCGGGCGTTTGGCCAGATGGAGACAGGTGGAGGCTTGGATTGAGAAAACGCGTGAGACGAAAGACGTTTGGTTTGCCTCGCTGGACAAAATCGCAGATCATATGGATGCTTTGCAGCAGGCAGGTAAGTGGCAGCCCAGCGTTGATACGCTGCCATATTACGATGGCCCGATATTGAAGGAATAAGCGCTATGAATGCTGATGATGTCCGATTGCTCCGTATCGCTTATGAGGAAGCGAAAGCAGGATTTGATGAAGGCGGTTGCCCGATCGGATCAGTCCTCGCACGGGGTGGCGAGGTGGTTTCTCGAGGCCGCAATCAGCGTGTGCAGCAAGGCGATCCGATCGCTCATGGGGAAATGGACGCGCTGCGCAAAGCGGGGCGACAAAAGACCTACCGCGACACAACGCTCTATACGTCGCTCAGCCCCTGCATGATGTGTACGGGCACGATCATTCAGTTCGGCATTCCGCGTGTTGTCATCGGTGAGAACACCACCTTTGGCGGCAATGAGGCGTTTCTGCGCTCGAAGGGGGTGGAGGTCATTGTGGCCGACGATCCGGACTGCACCACTTTGATGCAGCGCTTTATCGAAGAAAAGCCGGAGCTTTGGGCGGAAGATATCGCTGAGTAAACTCGCGAACCGGAAAGATAGAACTTGTTCGGACACCAGCGATTAATCTTGGCGCGGAACTTGCAAAAGCCCCTGACGCCGGAAATGTTGTCCAAATGACTTCCCGCATTGATATGAATACTGGTCTTGGGCCGGAAGTGGTCCCCGAAGGCGCGTTCTTCTTTCCAATCGACGGATTTGACGCCCCGTTGGATTTGGGTTTTCTGCTGTTGCCGCGGTTTACGCTCTTGGCGTTTAGTGCGGCGCTTGATCCTTTGCGAATTGCCAACCAGCTGGCGCAGAAGCCGCTGTATCGTTGGACCGTCTATTCCGAAACCGGCGGGCCTGTCAGCTCTTCCTCGGGGATGAGCATGAGCGTCCATAACAATTTGGATGCTCTGCCAAAGGATATGCGTTTGCTCGTTTGTTCGGGCAATCAGGGCCTTACGGCCGCTAGCGACGCCACCCTGGCGCGCATTCGCAAGCATGTCCGGTTTGGCGGGAAAGTCGGGGGGATCTGTACGGGTGCGGCCACGCTTGCCCGCGCAGGTCTTCTAGATAGCCGAACTTTCACAATGCATTGGGAAAACCAGCCGGGATTTCTGGAAAAGTTCCCGGAATTGGTCCCTTCCCCCAAACGATTTGAGATTGATGGTGATTTGTGGACCTGCGGAGGCGGTGCGGCCGCAACCGAGATGATGCTTTCTATCATTCAACGTGACTTCGGGCGTGATTTTGCGATCGTGGTTTCTGACATGTGCCTCAATGGTGGCGATCTGGAACCCCGCACAGCGCAGCGATCTTCCTTGTCGCGCGCGCTAAACACACGGAATGCCAAGTTGGTGCAGGTCGTTCAGGCGATGTATCACAACATAGAAGAGCCTTTGGGCTTTGATGAGCTGAGCGAAATGACTGGCCTGTCCCGCCGACAGATAGAGAGGCATTTCAAACAGTTTTTGGGTGAAAGCCCGACGGTGGTTTATCGAAATATCCGTCTGGACCGGGCCCGCGCCTTGATCGTCGAAACGGACATGACGGTGTCCGAAATTGCTGCCGCCTGTGGCTTCAATTCCACCTCGATTCTATCAATCCATTACCGGGAACGTTTCGGAACGTCCCCTTCAGCGCAGCAACACAAGAAATGACGTGAGCAGCCGAGACCGCTCACGTCTATACTTGCAGGGTTATCCGACAACGTTGAATTCTGGCCCATATGGATAGCCAGTGATATTCTCGTTGCCGTCTTCAGTGATGACCAGGATATCATGTTCGCGATACCCGCCTGCCCCGGCTTGACCTTCCGGAATGGTCAGCATCGGCTCCATCGAGATCACCATGCCGGGTTCCAGAACCGTGTCGATGTCTTCGCGCAGCTCCAACCCTGCCTCACGCCCGTAGTAGTGGCTGAGCACGCCGAAGGAATGGCCGTATCCGAATGTGCGGTATTGCAGCAGGTCACGTTCCGCAAAGAAATCGTTGATCTTGTGGGTGACCTCCGCACAGGACGCGCCCGGCTTGAGAATACCCATCCCGTATTCATGGGCGGCGACATTGGCTTCCCAGATTTTTAAGCTGGCGGGGTCTACTTCGTCGACAAACAGTGTGCGCTCCAGTGCGGTGTAATACCCCGAAATCATCGGAAACGCGTTCAGGCTAAGGATGTCGCCACGTTCCAAGACACGGCTTGTCACCGGATTATGTGCGCCATCTGTGTTGATACCTGACTGGAACCAAACCCAGGTATCCCGATATTCGGCATCCGGATACCGGCTTGCGATTTCCAGCTCCATGGCATCACGTCCGGCCATCGCTACATCTATTTCCCGCACACCTGCCTTGATGGCATCCCTGATGGCGTACCCACCCACATCTGCGGTGGCCGCACCTGCGCGGATCAGCGCGATCTCGGCGGTGGATTTATGCATGCGAAGGCGCATCGTCGTGGGGGCAATGTCGCGTGTTTCAGACGGTTTAAGAAACTCGTTCAGCGTCGCCATCTGGGCAACGGAAAGGTGATCGCCTTCATACCCGATCACTTTGCCCGATCCGGCCACAGAATGAACGGCCCGCCAATAGTTGTTCCGTTGCCAGTCGGTATAGGTAATGTTGTCGCCGTATCCGCGCCGCCACGGTTGAGCTGCATCGATACCGGCACTCATCGTGACGCTTTCGGTGGCGGTCACGACTTGTGCATAGGGGCGACCAAAGGCGCAGTACAGGAAGCCAGAATAATACGCGATGTTGTGCATGGAGGTCAGCACGCAGGCATCGATCCCCATTTCAGCCATCTGCGTGCGCAGTTTTGTCAGGCGTGCTTCGTATTCTGCATCGGAAAAAGGAAGGGTCTTTTGACCCTGGTGAAAACGGTAGTGTTGTGGACGTTCCATCAAATCAACTCCTATCAAGCGCTTGTCGCTCGCAGGAAAGGACCTGAAATCCCCTCCATCGCTGCAACGACAAAGCAAGATCCCGGCGTTCAGGATGGTGAAAAAGGGGAGTGCACAAAGTGCTGGCGACGCCATCGCCAACCCCATCTGCTTACTGTCGCAGATACGGTGATCTCAGCTATCAATTGTGCGTCAATCAGTGTCGCTTTCTGAACATTAGAACGCTCGTCGACCCATGTAGAAATCTCGATCGGTGGGTTTTCCGAGATCTTTTTTCGAATTAACCTGATTGCACTGATATTTGGTAATTCGAAAGGGCTGGTCTCATGAAGAGGCGTCGTATTCTGCAGGCTGGAGGAGCGTTTAGTTTGGTTGGTTTACCGTCGCATCTGGCAGCGAATAGTCGGTCAGGTTTCTATGTTCCACCGGAAGAGGCACCGCATCAACGCACGTTTATGCAATGGCCCGTGAACCGGCGCGTGCACCCTGATCCGGTCTTCCTCGACCTCGCGCAGCAGACCATCGCTGATATTGCGAATGCGATCTCAGAATTTGAACCAGTGACGATGTTGGCCGCACAAGGCGACCACACAAAAGCAAAGAAGAAACTGTCCGACAAGGTAGATCTTTGGGACATTCCCACCGAAGATCTATGGTGCCGCGACGCAGGTCCGATCTTTGTGGTGAATGGAAAAGGCGATTTGGCCGTCAGCCATATTCAATTCAATGGCTGGGGAGAAAAACAGGTAAACCAACGAGATAGCCAAGTCGCTAGACGGGTTGCAGAGAGGCTGGGACTGGAGCTTTTACCGACAGGCTTGCGGGGCGAAGCGGGCGGCGTTGAACAAGACGGTCACGGTTTGCTGATCGCCCACGAAAGCAGTTGGGTGAATGACAACCGAAACCCTGGTTTGTCCCGCTCCGAGGTTGAAGCGCGACTGCTAGACGCCTATGGCGCAAATCGCATGATTTGGTCTGACGGCGTTTGGGGCGAAGACATCACGGATTATCATATCGACAGCCTCGCGCGTTTTACGGGTCGCAATCGGGTTCTCATCAACCTTCCTGATGCGCCGAATATGGATGATCCGTTTCACATCGCGGCTTTAGATACATACGACCGTCTTGTCGCTGAGGGGTTGGAGGTCGGAGTCATACCAGAACCGCATCGTCGTCGGATCGATAGCATCGACTTCGTCGCATCCTATGCCAATTACTACGTTTGCAATGGGGGAGTTATCGCAGCGCAGTTTGGGGATCGTGAAATCGACAAAATTGCCGTTGATGCATTGGCCCGCCACTACCCAGATCGCGAGATCGTAACGTTGAATGTTGATCCTTTGGGAGAAATGGGAGGCGGCATTCATTGCGCAACCCAGCAAATGCCTATGGCATAGAGCGACCCTTACATCCTTCACATTTAGGATTTCAGATCCTTCGGGCGGATATCGTGTCTGGCAAGCCTGTCATACATGGTTTTACGGGCCAGTTTCAGATCTTTCGCAGCAAGCGACGCTTTCCAATGGTTGCGTCGCAGTGCCTCCGACAGGACGGATTTTTCGAAGGCGTCCATTTGTTCAGACAGTCCCATTTTCATTGCATCGTTCTGCTGTGTCTTGGACTGGTTGCCCAGCACATAGGACCGCGCGAATGAGCGCAATTCGGGAAGGTTTCCCTGCCATGTCGCTTTTGCAATCTCTGAGAATGTTGTCTGAGCAATCGTCGGCATATCAATGTTGAGGTCGCGTGCGACCTGTCGTGTCAGGCTTTCAAAGATTGCAGGCAGATCTGCGGACCGTTGAAAGAGGCTTGGGATTTGCACCTCCACCGGATTGATATGCACAAGGATCGCGCGGATGCCCTCGGCCAACCCAGCGAAGCTGCGTGTTGAGGTCATCAGAACCCGCAAGTCTGCCGCGGCTGAGGTCCGTTCCATCAGCGAGCTCAGGTCTTCCGAGGACGCATCGTCGATGTTTTTCAACACAAGGCAGGTGTTTCTTGGAAGCTGCAGCTTGGCAATTTGATCTGCGATGGCGGGGTCTTTGAAATTGATGCCCTCATTGTGATCTGACAGCGGCGAGATGACTTGCAGCGTATGGGCGGCCAAACGTTTTCCAACGCCGGTCTCCCCAACAAGCATCAGGTTTACCTGCAAGGGGGCGAGCCTGCGTAAATCGGCGCGCAGCTTGCGGGATACGACGCTTTGGCCCGGGAAATTTAAAGCAGCGATGTCGCTGCGTTCCAATTGCCGTTCAAGCTGTCGCGATTGCAGGATCAGGCTGCGATGGGCCATCGCGGCGCGCAAGGTTTTCAGCAGTTGTTCTGTCCCGCAGGGTTTTTCGAGGAAATCAAACGCACCATTTTGCAGGGCGCGCACGGCCATGGGCACGTCGGCCTCCCCCGTGAGCAAGATAACCGGCAGGTCGGGATCAACCGCCTGCGCCTTCTTCAACACCTCAAACCCATCATAGCGCGGCATCCTGATATCACTGAGGATCACACCGGTGAAATTGGCACGGATCGCGCGTTTGGCTTGCTCAAACCCATTGGCCTGCAGAACCGTGATATCCTCTAACTCCAGAGTTTGGGTCAGTGATCTGCGCAGGGCATCATCATCTTCGATCAGCAAAACCTTGGCGGTCATTCTGTGCCCTCCGCCAGAGGCAATTCGATTGTGAAGATCGCGCCGCCTTCCGGAGCGTTCCGGCAGGTCAGACTGCCAGCGAAACTGCCGATGATCCCGTGGGAGATCGACAAACCAAGCCCCATTCCGTTGGCTTTCCCGACATCCTTGGTTGAAAAGAACGGCTCAAAGACCTTTTCCGGGTCGCTGATCCCTGCCCCGGTGTCGGCAATGTCCAGCACGGCTTTTTCTGTATCGGCCCGAAGCGCGAAGCTGAGCCTTTTCGGATCGCTATTTTCCATTGCGTCAATGGCGTTGTTGATGATGTTTACCAAGACCTGCTGCAAGCGCACTTTGCCAGCCATCACGATGACAGGCGCGTCGGGCTCGTGGCGGCTTAGGGTGATGCCATCTTGGCGCAGACGGGTTTCGGCCAGAGACAGCGCCACATCCAGCGCTTCGACAAAATCCACGGGCCGGATTTCCTGTTCCTCATTTCGGGCGAAGGCGCGCAGGGAACGGATGATCCTGTCGATCCTGTGCACCTGCTCTTCGAGAAACGAGAAGTTTTCCGACGCGCGCTCCGTGTCACCTTTGCGCAAGAATTTGCGGCCATTTTCCGCATAGTTTTGCATCGCTGCAAGAGGCTGGTTTAACTCGTGACTGACGCCTGCCGACATTTCCCCCAAAGCGGTCAAACGCCCGGCTGCGATCAGTTGTTTCTGGGTTTCGCGCAGTTGGGCCGTGCGGCGTTCAACCCGGTCCTCAAGTTGTTCATTCAGGGCCGCTTCCTGTGACAGCCGCGCCGATAGTGCTTTTCGCCGTTGCTGAGTCAGCCGAATTGTCAAACCGATCAGCAAAAGACTGACTGCGCTCAGAAGTGCTGACAATCGGGCCTGGTTTAGCGCCGGGCTGATGTCTTGGAAAATACTTGCCTGAAACGCCACACGCGGCAGGTATTTCGTCAGCACCAAGACGGAGTTCGGCAGCACATCACTTTCAATATTGCGCCAAACTTCAAAGCCGAACCAGTCACGCACCTCATAACCGAAAAACGGCTTGAGCCCGTCTGTAGAGAATTCCACCGGGCGGTCAAAAGGTGCTTTCAGGGACAGGTTTTGCAACATCGCCAATTCAGGTCGGTTGGACACAAAGGCGACGCCTGCCTGGTCGAAATAGGCGACGGGTTCCTGTGCGAAGGACCATTCCAGTTCCAAGTAGGATACGCGGACAGAGGCAATGATGGCGCCGACCACCGGCCCTGTCGGGCTGAAAATCGCCTTGGAGAAGTATAAGCGGCGCGGTTCCGACCCGTCCTCCAGACCATGTGACCAGCCTAATGCCCCGCTGAGCGCGACATTCACATAGTCGAACTTGTCCAATTTGGTTCCGACAAGATCGCTGCCAGCGTCATCTGCGGCATGCGACGTCGCTGTGATCGTGCCGGTCTCATCCACCAATGACAGGCTTTGCGCACCAGAAGACAAGGCATAGAACAACAGCAATTCAGAGATGTCTTCGGTCGTCTCAGTGATCAGGTTGTTTCGAATGATCGGATGGCGCGAGAGCGTGTTAACCAACTGCTGATACCGCGCGGTTTGACTGAGGAAGCGGTCATTGGATTGTGCCAACCGGGCCTCGGCGGTGCGGTGCAGTTGGCTAAGCCCAAATTGCAAGATGACCAGATACACAACCAGCGTGATGGCGGCTGACACCATCAGGAAACCGATCGTCCGAAGGTAGGGAAATGGATTGGTGGTGGTGGCCATCTGGTCCTGTGCACAAAACTCTTCGCACAGTATTTGGGAGGCGGAAAACCCACAAGAAGAATGTGCGGATTTTCGCACATTTGCGTTCGTGGAAGTTGGGAAGCGTTCTACGCATCTGTTTTCAAACGGTTTTAAATTTCTCATAAAAACTTGTTGTATCGAAACCTGCGGTCGTTTGTGTTACTGGTACAAAGGGCCAATACCTGGCCATTTTTGGGAGGAAAATATGCATACAGTATTCAAAGCAGGCGTCATTGCGGCGCTTTGTGTTCTGCCGGGCGTGGCATCTGCCGCTTGTGACGCAGGTGAAGTCGTCATCAAATTCAGCCACGTGACAAACACAGACAAACACCCCAAGGGGATCGCAGCTACATTGCTGGAGCAGCGCGTGAACGACGAAATGCAAGGCTCCGCCTGCATGGAAGTGTTCCCGAACTCCACGCTCTACACTGATGAAAAAGCACTGGAAGCGCTGCTTGCCGGTGAGATCCAATTGGCGGCACCTTCGCTGTCCCTGTTCGAGCCGTTTACAAAAAAATACCGGATCTTCGATCTGCCCTTCATGTTCAAGAACATTGCTGCGGTTGACGCGTTCCAAGCCTCTGAGGCGGGTCAGGCCATGAAAGACGCGATGCAGCGTCGTGGTCTGCAAGGTCTTCAGTTCTGGCATAATGGTATGAAGCAGATGTCTGCCTCGAAGCCACTTTTGTTGCCGACAGATGCGGAAGGTCTGAAGTTCCGCGTACAGCCGTCTGACGTGCTTGTGGCACAAATGGAAGCCATCGGCGGCGCACCGCAGAAAATGGCATTTGCCGAGGTCTACGGCGCGTTGCAGCAGGGCGTTGTGGATGGTCAGGAAAACACCTGGTCCAACATCTACGGCCGTAAGTTCTTTGAGGTCCAAGACGGTGTAACCGAAACCAACCACGGCATCATCGACTATCTGGTCGTTGCCAATGTGGATTGGCTGGACGGTCTGGACGCAGGTGTTCGGGATCAATTCCTGACAATCCTGGCGGAAGTCACCGAAGCCCGGAACGCTGAATCCACCAAAGTAAACGAAAGCGCAAAAGAAGCGATCGTTGCCGCAGGTGGTGTTGTGCGTCAGCTGGATGCCGACCAACGCGCGGCATGGGTTGAAGCCATGAAGCCGGTCTGGACCCAGTTCGAAGGTGATGTTGGCGCAGAAAACATCGAAGCCGCACAGGCGATCAACGCAGCAACCAACTAACACTCACGGTTCTTGCGATACAGCGGGCCCGGCCGTTTAACCGCCGGGCCTTTGCTTAGAATGGCTGTGCCGACACTTGTGTGATCATCGGTCTCGGCGCAGGCTTTTCTGACAGACGGCATTTTATGGGAATTCGGGGGGCATCATGACAGATGATACAAGCTGGAGCGACGCGTTGGAAGAAACGCTGATCGCGACCATTCTGGGGATCATGACGATCATTACATTCGCCAACGTCGTGACCCGTTACGTGTTCAACTTCAATATTCTCTGGGCGCTGGAAGTCACGGTTTTCCTGTTTGCCTGGCTGGTTATTCTAGGCGCCTCCTACGCGCTGAAAAAGACGGCACATCTGGGTGTCGATGCGATTGTTAACCTCGTCTCCCCACCGGTGCGTCGGATCCTTGGGTTGATGGCAGGGTCTGCGGTTTTGCTGTTTTCCATGATGATGTTCAAAGGGGCTTGGGACTTCTGGGCCAATTTCGGAGAGCTACCAGCAACCACGGGCCGTTGGTTCCCGACAGGGCTGGAAGACAAGTTCCGCGGCAAGGGCTGGTACGAAACGACCAGCACGCCAATCCCCGATTTCATGCGCTTCCTTGAGGGGTGGTTCAACGAGGGCGAAACCTACGAAAAGATGCCGCGCGTGGTTCCCTATCTTGTGCTGCCACTTGGCATGGGCCTTTTGTTTTTTCGGGCTATTCAGGTCGTCTGGCGCCTTTGGAAGGGCGAGATCGAGATGCTGATCGTCAGCCACGAAGCCGAAGAAGACGTCAAAGACGCCGCAACGCAACTGAAGGACCTCTAAGCCATGGATATCGTGCTTCTCTTTGGTCTTGTCATCGGGTTCATGCTGATCGGTGTTCCGATTGCAATGTCGCTTGGCCTGTCATCAATGTTGTTCCTGTTATGGTTCTCGGATGCCTCACTGGCGTCGGTTGCCGCCACTTTGTTCGAGGCGTTTGAGGGGCATTTCACTCTTCTCGCCATTCCGTTCTTCATCCTTGCGTCCAGCTTCATGTCGACGGGCGGTGTGGCGCAGCGGATCATCCGGTTTTCCATCGCCTGCGTTGGTCATTTGCGTGGCGGTCTGGCAATTGCGGGCGTCTTCGCATGCATGATGTTTGCGGCGCTGTCGGGGTCCAGTCCGGCCACAGTTGTTGCCATCGGGACAATCGTAATCGCTGCGATGCGTCAGGCGGGCTACACCAAGGATTTTGCGGCGGGCGTCATCTGTAACGCCGGGACGCTTGGCATTCTAATCCCGCCATCCATTGTGATGGTTGTTTATGCCGCCGCCGTCGAGGTTTCTGTCGGGCGGATGTTTTTGGCCGGTGTCGTGCCCGGTATCATGGCCGGTCTGATGTTGATGATCGCGATCTATATCATGGCGCGGATCAAAGACATGCCTGCAGGCGAATTTGCGGGGTTCGGTGAGATATTTGAAAGCTTCCGCGATGCCGCCTGGGGATTGCTTCTGATCGTGATCATCATGATCGGTATTTACGGTATTCCGGGGCTGACCGGCGCTATCTTCACCCCAACAGAGGCTGCGGCCGTCGCGTCGGTCTACGCGTTTTTCGTGTCCTGCTTTATCTACCGCGATATGGGACCCTTGCGCCGGGGCGATCAGCGGCTGACGTTGATCCAGAACCCGAAAGCCATCGTCACGGCCTTTGTGCACCCTGATACGCGCCGGACTTTGTTTGAGGCGGGCAAGTTGACCATCACCTTGATGTTTGTCATCGCCAATGCCCTGATCCTCAAGCATGTTCTAACCGACGAACAAATCCCGCAGAAACTGACTGGCATTTTGCTGGATGCAGGTTTCGGCCCGGTGATGTTCCTTGTGATCGTCAACATCATTCTGCTGATCGGCGGCCAATTCATGGAACCATCAGGCCTATTGGTGATCGTCGCACCGCTGGTGTTTCCCATCGCGATTGAATTGGGCATCGACCCTATTCATTTGGGCATCATCATGGTGGTCAATATGGAGATCGGGATGATCACGCCGCCTGTGGGCCTGAACCTCTTTGTAACCTCCGGGGTTGCCGGTATGCCTATGATGCGCGTCGTCAAAGCGTCCCTGCCATTTCTGGCCGTGCTCTTCGTGTTCCTGATCATGGTGACCTATATTCCGGCAATCTCCACGACCCTGCCAAACGCGGTCATGGGGCCGGAGATTATCATCAAGTAAGCGGCGTTGACCTGCGCGCGGTGAAGGCCGTGCGCAGGAACAAGATGATGAAGACGATTGTCAGGATCATGATGATCGTTGGGGCCGGTGCGCTGTCGAGAAAGAAGCTGAGATAGACACCGGCGAGCCCTGAAAACAACGTCACGAGTACGGCTATTGGCAGCATGAACTCGAACCGTTTGGTTGCCAGAAACGCGATGGCTCCGGGCGCGATCAGCAAACCAATCGATAGAATGATGCCGACAGCTGTCAGCGATGCGACAACTGTCAGCGATATCATAGCCAGAAGCCCGTAATGCAGCGCCCTGACCGCAAGGCCTGATGCCTTTGCCTGGATTGGATCGAACGCGTGCAGCAGAAAGTCCTGCCGCTTGGCAAGGATCACGCCCGAAACAAGCAGAGCGATGATCCCGGCCGTCCAAAGCTCCTCGGCTCCGACGCCAAGCATGTTGCCGAACAAGATGTGATCCAAATGCACATCCGTGCGAATTTTCGTGTAAAGAACGATGCCGAACCCGAACATGCCGGAAAACACGATCCCCATAACAGTGTCCTGCTTTACCCGGCTGTTTTCTGCAAGAAATCCTGTTGCAAGAGCGCAGAACATACCTGCACAGAAAGCGCCTATTATCAACGGGATGTTGAGGATGTATGCCAAGACAACGCCGGGCAGAACGGCATGACTGATCGCGTCGCCCATCAAAGACCAGCCTTTCAGGACCAGATAACATGATAGAAGCGATGTCGGCGCCGAGATGATCGCGATGATCAAAAAGGCCTTGTTCATGAAGGCGAATTGGAACGGCAAAAGAAGCTCTTCGATCATCCCTGCCCCGCGATCGCTGCGGCGGCACGACGGCGCGCGGCAAAATATCCGTGTTCTGGGGCAAAGAAGAAGGCGGCAAGAAACACCAGCGTTTGCAGCGACACAATCAACCCACCGGTTGCCCCGTCTAAGAAGAAGCTGAGATAGGCACCGATGAAACTGGTCGTGGCCCCCAAAGTGACCGACAAGATCAGAATGCGCGGAAACCGGTCTGTTAGAAGATAGGCTGTGGCTCCGGGTGTGACGACCATGGCGATAACCAGAAAGGCCCCGACGGTTTGCAAGGCGGCCACGCAGGACGCAGACAGCAACACGAAAAACACGGCGCGCAGCTGGTCTGGTTTCAAGCCAATGGATCTAGCGTGGCTTTCATCAAAAAACGCGACCATCAGGTCTTTCCATTTGGCGATCAGAATGGTCAGGGAAACGACGCCGATGATGGCCAGTTGCAGCGTGTCTTCCGGCGTGATGGCCAGAATATTGCCCATCGTGATCGTCTCTATGCTGACGGATGTGGGCGATAAGGACACCATAAACAGGCCGAGGCCAAAGAAGGAGGTGAAGATCAACCCGATGATCGTGTCCTCTTTCAAACCCGTCCGCTGGTTCAAAAACAACATCGCACCTGCAGCCAACCCGCCCGCAGCGAACGCGCCCAATGCAAAGGGCAAGCCCAGCATATAAGCCCCGGCGACACCCGGCACGATCGAATGGCTAAGTGCGTCACCAATCAGCGACCAGCCTTTCAGCATGAGGTAGGCGGATAGGAACGCGCAAAGCGCGCCGACCATGGCGCTGACCCACATGGCATTGAACATGTAGCTATAGCTGAACGGTTGCAGCAACGTGTCGATCACGTGTCGTCCTCGTCGCCGTAAATGACAAATGGGCGTTCATCATCGGTGATAACAGTGACCTGGCGGCCATCATCATCATCATGCAGATCGGCACCCCCCAGAACGAAATGCCGCAAGACACCGCCAAAGGCGCGTTCGAGGTTTTCGCGGGTGAAAATGTCGCTTGTGGGCCCATAGGCAAGAACCGTGCCTTTGACCAAGATTGTGCGGTCACAAAATTCCGGCACAGATCCAAGGTTGTGGGTGGAGACCAGCATCACCCTGCCCTCGTCCCGCATTTCGCGCAGCAGCTTGATAATGGCGTCCTCGGTTTGGACATCGACACCTGTAAATGGCTCATCAAGCAAGATCACCTTGCCATCTTGCGCCAAAGCGCGGGCCAGAAACACGCGCTTGCGCTGGCCGCCTGAAAGCTCCCCGATTTGGCGAGTTCGGAACTCGGCCATATTGACCCGGTCCAGCGCATTCGCGACCGCATCATGATCTGCTTTTGACGGACGGCGCAAAAAGCCCATATGGCCGTAGCGCCCCATCATCACCACGTCTTCGACCAAGACCGGGAAACTCCAGTCAACCTCTTCGGCTTGTGGAACGTAGGCGACGGTGTTGCGACCCAACGCATCAGAAACAGGCATCCCCAGCACCTCAATCGCGCCTTTTGCCATCGGGACGAAGCCCATGATCGCCTTGAAAAGGGTCGATTTCCCGGCACCATTTACGCCAACAAGTGCAGTGATTGTACCTTGCGGGATTTCAAAGCTGGCATCTGCCAATGCGGTGTGGCCGTTGCGGTAGGTGACCGTCACGCCGCGCGCGGTAATGCCACCGTTCATTGTCATTGGGTCAGGCCTTCTGCGATGGTCTGTGCCGTTACCCGCAGCAGATCAAGATAGCTAGGCACCGGACCGTCAGCTTCGGTCAGGCTGTCGACATAAAGAACACCGCCGTATTTCGCGCCGGTTTCCCGTGCGACTTGTTCCGCAGGTGCCTGAGAAACCGTGCTTTCACAAAAAACAGCTGGAATTTCGTTGGTCCGTACGCCGTCGATCACCTTGCGCACTTGCTGGGGTGTCCCTTGGGCATCGGCATTGATCGGCCACAAATAGAGTTCCTGCATTTCGAAATCACGGGCCAGATAGCTGAACGCCCCTTCGCACGACACAAGCCAGCGTTGTGCAGGTGGGATTGCCATAACCGCATCGCGCAGAGGACTGATCGCGGCGGTGATCTCGGCCTTATAGGCCGCAGCATTGCTTGCATAGATCGCCGCGTTGTCGGGATCATGCTTGGACAAGGCTTTCTCGATATTGTCGACATAGATCAGAGCGTTGTTCAAACCCATCCAAGCATGGGGGTTGGGCTTTCCGGTATAGTCGCCTTCGACAATGCTGATTGGATCGATTCCATCGGACAAAACCGCACTTGGCACGTCGCGCAGGTTGGCAAAGAACTGTTCGAACCAAAGCTCAAGATTGAGACCATTCCACAAGATCAAATCAGCGTCTTGAGCGCGCAGAATATCGCGTGGCGTCGGCTGATATCCGTGAATTTCTGCGCCCGCTTTTGTGATTGATTCAACCTCCGCAGCATCCCCCGCGACGTTGCGTGCCATATCGGCGATCACGGTAAATGTGGTGACAGCTTTAAATTTGTCAGCCGCCATAACGGTGGAAAAAGGCAAAGCCATCGTTGCCAAAGCGAAGAGACCAGCAAGAAGTGCGCGTGTTCCAGACATCGAGACCCCATGTTTTTGCATGTATGAGATTGCTTTATGCGAACTATTCGCAACTGTAAACTCAAATGCGACTAATTCGCAAAAAGGTGAGCGCTGGATGGGCTACAGACCTCAGAAATTGTCTTTGCGACGCCGGATTTCGGCAAAGACTTCCCCGTCTGTGGCCGTTTCCATGCCTAGGGCCGCCCGAATAGCGGGATCGGATGGACGCAGGAAAGGGTTGGTCTCCAATTCCGCTTCCATCCGTGTTGGTACAGTGGGTTGGCCTTGGCTCAGTTTCAGCGCAACCATTTCTGCCCGCGTGATCAAAGCGGCGTTTTCAGGATCGACACTCAGCGCAAACTTGGCATTCGCTTCGGTATATTCATGGCTGCAATAGACCACTGTCTCGCTTGGAAGCACCATCAGCTTTTGTAGGCTTTCCCACATCATTTCCGGCGTGCCTTCAGTCAAACGGCCACATCCCATGACGAAAAGCGTGTCGCCCGTGAAGACAACTTCTTCACTGGGCAGATGGAAGTTCAGCATATCCAGCGTATGGCCGGGTGTGTGCAGAACATCGACATCGGCCCCTGCAAACTCAAACTTTGCACCACCGCTCAGAACCTGATCAACGCCCGCGACACCTTCCGGCCCTCGCACGAACGCGCCATGGTTCGCTTTCACTGCTGCAAGCCCATCGGTGTGGTCCCAATGGTGATGTGTGATCCAGATCTCGCTCAGCGTCCAACCGGTCTGAGAAATCGCAGCTTCTGTTGCCCCTGCCTCACCGGGATCGACCACGGCCGTTGCGCCGGTCTTCGGGTCATGGATCAGGACGCCGTAATTGTCGGAATTATAGGGAAACTGAAAATAGTCGAATGCCATGGCACACCTCGCACGCGGGGAAGTTATCCGCGCACCGTGCCATGGCAATTGGATCAGGACAACGCAGGCTTTGCGAAAATGCCTGTGCCACCGGTCATTGTCGGCGTTTTTGCGGCAAAGCTGGTCTCCACGGTGTTGGCGACGATCTCTGCAGTGGCCGCGCTGAGCGTCCAACCCAGATGTCCGTGCCCCGTATTGTAGAACACCCGTGGGTTTCGCCCTGCCCCAAGGCGCGGCATCATGTTCGGCATCATTGGCCGTAGACCCGCCCATGGTGTCGTGTTGCGGGTGCAGACCTCTGGGAAATTTGCTTTGACCCAACCGGTAAGCGGTTTGATCCGGTCGGCGCGAATATCGTAGTTGGCACCGTTGAATTCCGCAGTGCCAGCGACGCGGAAACGGGACGCGCCAAGACGGGAGGTCACGATCTTGGCCTTCTCATCCAGCAGGCTGACCCAAGGCGCGGCCTCTGCCGAGGTTTCGTCCAGATCAACGGTGATAGAGTACCCTTTGACCGGATAGACGTTCACGCGGTCGCCGAACTGGGCTGCGATTGTCCGCGATCCGACCCCGGCAGAGACGACGACAGCATCGAAATCCATCTTTTCGCTTGCGCCATTGGACGTCAGAGTCAACGTAACTTTGTCCGCTGACAGCGCGCTGGAGGAAACGCCCGTGTCAAACAGTATCTTTGCGCCGCGAGCGCGGATCGATTTTTCCAGGCCAGTAGAAAATTTGTGAATATCGCCCGAAAAATCGCCTTCGGTAAAAAAGCCACCAAGGATGTTTTCTGGCAGCGTCGGTTCAATCTTGCGCGCTTCATCAGCACTCACTTCGCGCCGGAAAACACCCGCTTTTTCAAGTAGCTTGGTCGATTTCCGACCTGCTTCAAATTCTGCTGCGTCTTTGTAGAAATGCAGGATGCCGCGATGCTCCACATCGAAATCAATGTCCGCTTCTGCAGCCATCGCCAGCAAATGGTGACGCGCCATCATTGCCATTTTCGCAGTGGCAACGGTGTTCTTCTCATGGTTGGGGATGGCGGCGACAAATTCGGCCAGCCAGGAATATTTGTGCCAGCTTGGGCTGAGGTTCATCGACAGCGGCGCATCTTTCTTCGCCAGCCATTTCAAACCCTTCAGGACAGTCCCGACAGAGTTCCAAACTTCTGCGTTTGACGCAGACAACTGCCCGCCATTGGCAAAGGATGTTTCCATTGCGGCGTAGGAATTGCGTTCGATCACGGTGACATCGAACCCGCGATCCAGAAGTTTCGACGCCATTGTGACGCCTGTGATACCAGCACCGATAACTGCGATATGTGGCATGTGTTCCTCCATCGGGCCATTTGACCCGTCCACATGCCTCGTCCGTCATCTTAACCTGAGAGCTTCACCGCGATCTTTTTGCGGCTTTCTCCTTCGGCGGGTGAACGCTGCCACCACTCTCCGGACTGTTGGTCCCATCAGCGGTCCTTTTGCCTGAGAGTTTCCGAGGCGGTTGCTCCTTCGGCGCCGGTTTCCCGGGCTCTCCCGCTGCGGGAGGATGCGTGTCTCTAACGCGCAAGCTGAGTCGTGCATAAACAAATCCGCACACGAATTCATGAAGGTTTGTTATGGACCGGATCACGAAAGACTATCGGCATCCCGCGGGTGGATCAGGGCGTCACTTTATAAAGGCTGCCATTACCAACAGACAGAAACCAGATCGCGCCATCTGGGCCTTCGACCACATCGCGAACGCGCTCTGTTTCGTTTGATTGCAGTTGCTCCACTTCAATTAAATCTGTCCCAGAAAGCCTTGATATATAATTGAATTTCAAAGACCCGACAAAGATATGACCTTTCCATTCCGGCCAAAGCTTGCCGGAATAGATCATCATGCCGGAAGGGGCGATGGACGGGTCCCAATAGTGTTCGGGCTGCTCCATCCCCAAGGCTGCGCTTCCGATCCCGATTTTCTGCCCGGAATAGTGCGTGCCGTAAGAAATCACGGGCCAGCCGTAATTCGCTCCGGGTCTGACCTTGTTGACCTCGTCACCGCCCTTGGCGCCGTGCTCCACCACCCAAAGCGACCCATCAAGGCCGAGGGCCGCACCCTGCGGGTTTCGGTGACCGTAGGAGTAAATCTCTGGTTTCAGTCCAGGGGTGTCCACGAAGGGATTGTCAGATGGCACTTCGCCATTGCGGCTAAGACGGACAACCGATCCGTTGTGGTTAGTCAGGCTTTGCGCCTGCTCCCGCCGTCCCCTGTCCCCCAGCGTCAGAAAGATCGTGCCGTCATCCGCTTCCACGATGCGGCTGCCGAAATGCACGCCACCTTTATTGCCGCGCGCCATCTCGAAGATCGTGCGTGTATCGCGCAATGCAGTTGCGTCTTCGTTCAAAACGCCCTTGGCCAGCGCTGTGCCACTGCCAAACCCTTGTTTGACGGCAAAGCTGATGTAGATCTCCCGGCTTGTCGCAAAGTCCTTGGGCACCATCACATCCAGCAGACCGCCCTGCCCGTCGAGGAATATCTTTGGCAATCCCACGATCTGGTTGCGGCTGCCATCTGGCGCGATGCGCCACAAGATCCCGTCCCGTTCGGTCACCAGAATGTCGCCCCCCGGAAGAAAGTCCACGGCCCAGGGCTCATCTAGGCCGTCTGCCACCAAGGAGACGTTCAAGCCACCAACGGAGCTTTCGAAACTATGGGACGGCGTGCCCATGGCGAGCACCGCAAAAAAAGCGAGGTGGATAGCGCGAAAAAAGGACATGAACGAAGCTCCTGACGGGGATTTTTACGTGTCTTGCGTGTCTTCCCCAAAACCTATGCCAACTTGCCCTAGCGGCAAGATCAATTTTGCGCGAATGCCCCTCTTTTCATTTCAATTTCCTATGCGTAGTCTGCTGGGCAGTAAAAAGATCAGGGAGATCACGACTATGAAGAAACTTCTTCTCGCAACCACAGCTGCTTCATTGCTGGCAGGCGCATCCTTCGCCGATGGCCACGCCAAAGAAGTTAAACTGGGCATCCTCATCGGCTTTACCGGCCCTATTGAATCACTGACCGGCCCAATGGCGGCTGGCGCGGAATTGGCTATGGCTGAAGTGACCGAAAGCGGCATGCTTCTGGACGGCGCGAAAGTCACGCCTATGCGCGCAGACACAGGCTGCATCGACAACGGTCTGTCCACTGCCAACGCAGAGCGGATGATTGCGGACGGCATCAACGGTTTGATCGGCGGCGACTGCTCCGGTGTGACGGGTGCGATCCTGTCTAACGTGGCTGTGCCAAACGGCATGGTGATGATTTCGCCTTCTGCGACATCCCCGGGCCTGTCGACAGCTGAAGACAACGACTTGTTCTTCCGCACAGCCCCTTCCGACGCCCGCGAAGGCCAGGTTATGGCTGACGTCCTGATGGATCGTGGCATCAAGTCCATCGCTTTGACCTACACAAACAACGACTACGGCAAAGGTCTGGCTGACGCGATCACTACATCCTTTGAAGCTGTTGGCGGCGAAGTGACAATTTCTGCAGCCCATGAAGACGGCAAAGCAGACTATTCTGCGGAAGTTGGCGCGCTGGCATCTGCCGGTGGCGATCTGCTGGTTGTTGCAGGCTATCTGGACCAAGGTGGTCTGGGGATCATCAACGCGTCTTTGGACAGTGGTGCTTATGACACGTTCGGCCTTCCAGGCGGGATGATCGGCGACTCGCTGCCCGCAAATGTTGGTGACGCGCTGAACGGCTCTTTCGGGCAAATCGCAGGCTCTGGCGGTGAAGGCATCGAAAAACTGACGGCGATGGCCACAGATTTCGACGCAACATCCCCTTACACGCCCGAAAGCTATGATGCGGCGGCGCTGTTCATGCTGGCGATGCAAGCGGCGGATTCTGTTGATCCTGCCGACTACGGATCAAAGATCCTCGACGTGGCAAACGCACCGGGTGAAAAGATCTATCCAGGTGAGTTGGGCAAAGCGCTTGAGATCCTGAAAAACGGCGGCGAAGTCGACTATGTTGGCGCTTCCGCGGTTGAGCTGATCGGACCAGGCGAAAGCGCTGGTTCCTATCGCGAGATCGAAGTTCAGGACGGCAAGAACGTCACTGTTAAGTTCCGTTAATCTCGGTCAATAACTTTGAAACAGCCCGGACCAGTTCCGGGCTGTTTTGGTAGGCAAAGCAAGTTTGCCTTAGGGGAACGCGATGATCGAAGTACACGACATCCACAAACATTTCGGGGGCTTTCACGCTGTTGACGGGGCGACGCTGCAAATTGCGGAAGGCTCCATCACTGGGTTGATCGGACCCAATGGCGCAGGCAAGACCACCCTTTTCAATGTAATTGCCGGCGTTCTGAAGCCAACGTCTGGCCGGGTCACGATGGCCGGGGAAGACATCACCGGGCTGCCGCCGCACGAATTGTTTTCAAAGGGCCTTCTTCGGACATTTCAGATCGCACATGAGTTTACATCAATGTCGGTGCGCGAAAATCTGATGATGGTGCCAGGTGGCCAAACCGGCGAGGCCCTTTGGAACACTTGGTTTGGACGCAAACGTATTGCAGATGAAGAACGTGCACTTGCGGCAAAAGCCGATGAAGTGCTGGAGTTTCTGACGATTGACCATCTGACCCATGAGCGCGCAGGCAACTTGTCCGGCGGCCAGAAAAAGCTTCTGGAGCTGGGCCGCACGATGATGGTTGATGCGCGCATCGTCTTTTTGGACGAAGTTGGCGCAGGCGTGAACCGTACGCTTCTCAATACGATCGGCGACGCGATTATCCGCCTCAACAAAGAGCGGGGGTACACATTCTGCGTGATTGAGCATGACATGGATTTTATCGGCAGGCTTTGCGATCCGGTGATCTGTATGGCCGAAGGCAAAGTGCTGGCTGAAGGGACGCTTGAAGAGATCAAGGCAAACGAACAGGTGATCGAAGCCTATCTTGGCACCGGCCTGAAAAATAAAGCGAAAACAGGAACATGAGTGAGCCTTTTCTGATTGGCGATGCGATGTCTGGTGGCTATGGCAATGGGCCGGACATTTTGCACGACTGTACGATTGCTGTGAACAAGGGTGAAATTGCCGTCATCGTGGGCCCCAATGGCGCGGGCAAATCTACGGCGATGAAAGCAGTGTTCGGCATGTTGAACGTCCGCCAAGGCGCGGTTCGGCTGGATGGCGAAGATATCACCGCCCTAACCCCGCAAGACCGGGTGGCCAAGGGCATGGCTTTCGTGCCGCAGACCTCGAACATTTTTACCTCGATGACCGTTGAGGAAAATCTGGAGATGGGCGCGTTCCTGCGTCGCGATGATATCTCCGCCACGATGGAGCAGGTTTATACCCTGTTCCCGATCCTGCGTGACAAGCGCTTTCAGGCAGCCGGGGAGCTGTCGGGCGGACAACGGCAGCAAGTGGCTGTTGGTCGCGCTTTGATGACGCAGCCGCAGGTATTGATGCTGGATGAGCCGACAGCCGGGGTGTCCCCGATTGTTATGGACGAGTTGTTTGACCGGATCATTGAGGTCGCCCGCACCGGAATTTCGATCCTGATGGTTGAACAGAACGCGCGTCAGGCGCTTGAGATTGCAGACCGTGGCTATGTTCTGGTGCAAGGGCGCAATCGTTATACCGATACAGGGGCTGCCCTTCTGGCGGATCCTGACGTTCGTAAAAGTTTCTTGGGGGGTTAACCGATGGATTATCTGAACGCGCTTGCGGCCATCGCCAATTATATCCTCGTCCCCGGAATGGCATATGGTGCGCAGCTTGCGCTGGGTGCGCTGGGTGTCACCCTGGTCTACGGGATCTTACGGTTTTCCAACT
Source organism: uncultured Litoreibacter sp. (assembly GCA_947493265.1). Taxonomy (GTDB): domain Bacteria; phylum Pseudomonadota; class Alphaproteobacteria; order Rhodobacterales; family Rhodobacteraceae; genus Litoreibacter. The sequence continues at coordinate 144,142 of CANLQL010000003.1, forward strand.
TCGCTCATGGCGACACAATGGCCTTTGGCACAATGTTCGTGATCCTGATCACTTGGGCAATGCAAAGAGTCGGGATCAATGCAGGGCCACTGCCGACAGCCTTGCTTGCCCTGCCCTTTGGGATCGCGCTGACAGGCTTGGTGCTTTTGGGCACAGATCGTGTCGTCTACCGGTTTTATCGCAAAGCTCGGGTGAAACCTGTTGTTTTCGTGATGGTGTCCCTTGGGGTCATGTTCATCATGAATGGTCTGACGCGGTTTATCATTGGTCCCGGTGATCAGCGCTTTGGCGACGGGGAACGGTTTATTATTTCTGCCCGAACCTTTAAGGAACTGACCGGGCTGCGCGAAGGGATTGCGATCAAGACCAGCCAAGGAATTACAGTTATCACCGCTGTCATCGTCGTGGCGCTTTTGTTCTGGTTCCTCAACAAAACCCGGACCGGCAAATCGATGCGTGCATTTTCCGACAACGAAGATCTGGCGCTTTTGTCCGGCATCAATCCGGAGCGTGTCGTGCTCTACACTTGGCTCATCGTCGCGGGCTTGGCCACGATTGCGGGCACGCTTTATGGCTTGGACAAAAGCTTTAAGCCGTTCACGTATTTTCAGCTGCTGCTGCCGATATTTGCGTCGGCCATTGTGGGCGGTCTTGGAAGCCCGCTTGGTGCCATTGCCGGGGGCTTCGTGATCGCATTTAGCGAGGTGACGGTCACCTACGCGTTTAAAAAGGTTGGCAATTACGTGTTGCCCGAAAGTCTGGCCCCAGACAGCCTCGTGCAGCTGATGAGCACGGATTACAAGTTTGCGGTCAGTTTCTCCATTCTGATCATCGTGTTGCTGTTCAAGCCAACAGGGCTCTTTAAAGGACAATCGGTATGACCAGACGCGACTCCTTACTTTTTATTTTCGTCGGATTTCTGATCCTTGGAACCGGGTTTGCCCAGTCTTGGAACGCGGCGCTGCTGATCCTCAATATGGGACTGATTTCCGCAATTATGGCCTTGGGTGTGAACATCCAATGGGGCTATGCGGGCCTGTTTAATGTGGGTGTGATGGGCTTCGTGGCCCTTGGCGGTCTGGCGACTGTGATCGTCTCCATGCCTCCTACGGCAGAGGCGTGGGCGGTCGGTGGGGCACGTGTCCTGTTTGCTTTGGTGTTGGGTGTTGCAACAATTGGGCTTGCCATTTTCACACACCGGAAAATGGCTGCCGGATCCAGGCGAAATATCGCGATGTTGTTGCTGATCGTTGGCGGATTTTTCCTGTTCCGCTGGGTGTTTGATCCTGCCGTCACAGGCATCGAAAAAGTGAACCCAGCCGCGACAGGCTATTTGGGTGGGCTCGGCTTGCCGATTATTCTGGCTTGGCCCGTCGGCGGGTTGCTGGCCGCGGGTGCCGCATGGATCATCGGAAAAACCGCGTTGGGATTGCGCTCGGACTATCTGGCGATTGCGACGCTTGGCATCGCCGAGATCATCATTTTCATCCTGAAAAACGAAGACTGGCTGTCGCGCGGCGTTAAAAACGTGGTTGGCCTGCCCCGGCCCGTTCCGTTTGAAATCGATCTGCAAAATGACCCGGGCTTTGTGGAGCGCGCAGCCTCGCTTGGGTTGGACCCGACGACGGCCTCGACACTTTACGTCAAGCTCGGCTATTCCCTCCTGTTCACGATCGTCTTGCTGATCTTGTTGTGGCTCTCGCAAAAAGCCTGGAACTCTCCCTGGGGGCGGATGATGCGGGCCATTCGTGACAATGAAGTCGCGGCAGAGGCGATGGGCAAAGACGTCACAGCGCGGCATTTGCAAGTGTTTGTGTTGGGTTCAGCCGTGTGCGGGATAGCAGGCGCGATGATGACCACGTTGGACGGTCAATTGACACCGGGCACCTACCAGCCGCTTCGGTATACGTTCCTTGTTTGGGTCATGGTTATTGTGGGTGGGTCTGGCAATAATTTCGGCGCTGTTCTTGGCGGTTTCGTGATCTGGTTCTTGTGGGTTCAGGTCGAACCGATGGGGCTGTTCTTGATGCAAGTGATCACGGCTGGAATGGCTGACGGATCGGCATTGAAATCTCATCTTTTGGATTCCGCAGCGCATATGCGGCTTCTGACGATGGGACTTGTGTTGTTGCTGGTTCTGCGGTTCAGCCCGCGTGGTTTGATCCCGGAACGGTAAAACCGCGGCCGACCTGTCCGTGTTTTCGCGCAAAGGCGGACCTTGCAGGGCGGCGTGTCCAAAGCGAAAGTGTACTGAATGAGCGATGCAGAAACCCTTGCGCAGCAGTTTGCGTTTCTCAGCGAGGCCGATCGGCTGAAATCGGTTCTTCGCGGGACGACCTTGTGTGATGGATCGCGGAAAGAAAACTCCGGCGAACATTCGTGGCATGTCGCGCTCTATGCCCTGGTGCTTGCAGAACATGCGACCCGTCCGGTGGATATCTCGCGCGTGATCCAGATGCTGCTTCTCCATGACCTTGTGGAGATTGATGCGGGCGACAATCCGATCCATGGCGATCACGACACCGCCGAACAAGAGGTGTTGGAACAAGCCGCAGCGGATCGGATCTTCGGGCTTCTCCCCACGCAGCAGGGCCAACGGTTTCGTGCGCTTTGGGACGAGTTTGAATGCGCGGAAAGCGATGATGCGATCTTTGCTAAATCAATAGATCGCATTCAGCCGGTGATCGCCAATCTGGAAACGGGCGGCGGAACATGGCCGGAATACAATGTGACCCCGGAACAGTTGGAAACCCGAGTTGGGTCCAAGGTAAAGCGGGGCGCGCCTGATTTGTGGGCACATATCAAATCGCGGATCGACACCTGGTTCGCAGCACATCGCTGAGATTTAGGCGATAAACTTGTCTTCGTCCCATTTCGCGATCTGATCCTGAGCAGAGCTTTTCTCAAGTTTGGAAAACTTGAACTCTGCCAGATTGCTGGACAGCAATGCGGCTTCTTTCGCCATGACATCGCTGGCAGAGCTCATGCCTTCGGAAAGTTCGGCATTGAATTGGGTGGTGTTGTCCAAAGACTCGATCAGCTCATGGATACGCTCAAGCCGTTCGGATTGCTCGGATGCGGCAGAGAAGATGTTGCCAATCAGGTTGTTCGTGTTTTTCGAATGCTCGGTGATTTCGAACAATGACTGTCCGGTTTTTTCAACCAACTCGACGCCTTGGGACACCAGGTCGTGACTTTTGACAATCAGCTCCTTCACGCTTGCGGCGGCTTCGGACGTATTTTGCGACAAGCTTTGAACTTCTGCGGCGACGACTGAAAACCCCCGACCAGCCTCGCCGGCGCGCGCAGCTTCGACAGCGGCGTTCAACGCAAGAATATTGGTCTGAAACGCGATGCTTTCTATCACTTCAATGATCTCGGAAATGGCATGGGACGAGTCCTTAATCTCACCCATGGCACCAATTGCGTTTTTCACAATGACCGAGCCACGCTCCGCGCTTAGGTTGCTTTCCTTGGCATTGTGCGTGGCCTGTGCAACGCGGTCGACCGTGCCCTTCAGCGTCTCAGTCAGCGCATTCAGTGACGTCGATATCTCCGTCAGTTCTTCAGACTGAAGCTCTGTACGCTTTGCGATCTCGGTGACGGATTTTCCCCATTCGGTTGATTTTTCATCGAACGAAATTGCTGTCATGCTTGCTGTACCAAGGACACTTTCGAAATGCACGACAGTGCGGTTGAACGCTTCCCGCATCCGGTCAAGATCGCCGTCAAATTCATCTGGAAGTGTGAATTGCAGATCCTTATCTGCGAGCCGTTCCAGCCCCGTGATCATGCTGCTTACGGCTTGCATCGTGGCGACCTGATTGTCGCGGATTTCCTGTTCTGAGGTTTTGACAACATCTACGACCTGCACGAGTTTCTCATTCTTGACCTTCACCTGTTCCGACAGTTTGTTTCGTTGCCGTACAGAGGTCACAAGCACCGTGGTTTCCAGGACCACAACGATTGCATGAAGGATTGTTCGTTCCAGGTTTCCCAACAGATCAAAGCTTGGATAAACCAGCGATGGAATCGTCAGAGTAAAGATCAGATGATGGACTGCAATAATACCCGCAGAAAGCAGCAGCGATCTGATGCGAAATTGCGTTGCAACAACCGCCAACACAACGAAGAACATCATATGTGTGTCGATCTGCCAGGGATGATTGGCGAAAGCTGCGGTGAATAAAATCACAAGCCCCGTCAAAACAGTCGCTTGCAGCATGCCTCCCACAGGCGACTGGCTACGTCTGGTAAGAACCGCGATTAGAAGAAGCCCCGCAGTAAGCGCAAAAAACACCGACACTGAATGCCCAACCCACCAGGCCGATAAAATGGGCACTGGTGCAAACCCGAGGCTGACCCAATAGGTGATCTGGGACCGGTCTATTGTATGGTTTGGCGCAAGGTCTGTTTCAGTTTCCAACATCTTCAAACACCACAAAGCTTGGCGACGCGGCTGGCATCCAGGACCCAAAAGGCCTGGGCCTTGTAAAGATCAGCTAGGTAGCTTTCCGTCGCATTGGTCGAAAACGCCGCCAAACGGGTCGATAAAGGTGACGTCTGCACGCCCCCTGCTTTGTCTATAATCTCGGCAGCTGATGGGCCCCAAGGGCCAGCAAGGACCACTACGGGGGCGCCCAGCTTCGGCACTGCACTGGAGCTAAGCGCGAGTGGCGGGATCGACAGAACAAACAGCACTGTCAGAACAAGAAGGATGTTAGGCATACGGACCTCGGAACGGCTTTCAGGACGTTTTAGCGAGGTGCCAATTAAAAAACGGTTATCTGCTGCAAATTCGTTGAAAGCTGCGGCAGTGGGAAAGCCTAAGTGATTGGCAAAAGTGTATTTGTATACCTCCGTATACCGCCTAGTCACAACTACCTATCTGCGCTATCAGGACGGCAACGAATCTATTCTCCGGGAGAGAACACATGACCAAGATCAAGGTAGACAACCCTGTCGTTGAACTCGACGGTGATGAGATGACGCGGATCATCTGGGACTTCATCAAGAAGAAGCTGATCCTGCCCTACCTTGATATCGACCTGAAATATTATGACCTGGGAATGGAGGTTCGCGACGAAACGAATGACCAGATCACAATCGATGCGGCCCACGCGATCCAGAAATACGGTGTCGGGGTCAAATGCGCGACAATTACCCCGGATGAACAGCGCGTTGAGGAATTTGGACTGAAGAAGATGTGGCGCTCCCCCAATGGGACGATCCGCAACATTCTGGGCGGTGTCGTGTTTCGCGCGCCGATCATCTGTAAGAACGTTCCGCGGTTGGTTCCGGGCTGGACGGACCCGATCGTGATCGGGCGCCATGCGTTCGGCGATCAATACAAAGCCACCGATTTTCTGATGCCGGGACCGGGCAAGCTGACAATGAAATTCGTCGGTGAAGACGGCGAGGTCATTGAGAAAGAGGTGTTTGATGCCCCGTCCGCTGGGGTCGCAATGGGGATGTATAATCTGGATGCGTCCATCATCGATTTTGCGCGGGCGTCGTTCAACTACGGCCTGAACGTCGGCTGGCCGGTTTATCTGTCGACCAAGAACACGATTTTGAAAGCCTATGACGGCCGGTTCAAGGATCTGTTTCAAGAAGTCTACGACGCCGAATTCGCCGATAAGTTCAAAGAAGCGGGTCTGTACTACGAGCATCGCCTGATCGACGATATGGTCGCCTCTGCGATGAAATGGTCCGGCAAATTTGTCTGGGCCTGCAAAAACTATGATGGAGACGTCCAGTCCGACACTGTCGCGCAGGGCTTTGGCTCCCTTGGTTTGATGACATCCGCGCTGATGACACCGGATGGCAAGATTGTCGAAGCAGAGGCTGCGCATGGCACGGTAACGCGCCACTACCGCCAGCATCAAAAAGGTGAGGCGACGTCGACCAACTCCATCGCGTCGATCTACGCATGGACCGGTGGCCTGAAGCACCGGGCGAAACTGGATGACAACGCGCAACTGAAATCATTTGCGGAAACCTTGGAAAAGGTGATCGTAGATACGGTTGAAAGCGGGTTCATGACGAAAGATCTCGCCTTGCTTGTTGGCCCGGACCAGCGCTGGCTAACAACCGAGGGGTTCCTTGAGAAAATCGACGAAAACCTCGTAAAAGCGATGTAATTTTAGGCATATCTTGGAACGATCGCGCAGGAATGCGCGGTCACTTGCCTGATGCGGTCGGTCTCGGAGCTGAAAAAGTATCAATACAACCAATACGTGTATTGCGACTGGACGTGTTAGCAACCGCACGCTAGGTCATGGGTATGTCAGAAACGCCCGTCGGCCCGCCTAAGTCTTGTACAATACTTCTACTTGCGGCCGGTCGATCCAGTCGCATGCGCGGGGTCGACAAACTGATGGAATTGGTCGATGGGGAGCCATTGATCCGCAACCGGGCCCGTATCTGCCTTGCTACAGGCATGAAAACCATCGTGGTCCTGCCGAAAGACCGGATCGAGCGGGCCGTGGCCTTGGATGACACCGCTGTCGAACAGGTGGTTTCCCAAAATGCGCATATGGGCCTCAGTCATTCGCTGCGGGATGGGATCGCACATGTCACGACAGACCTGGCGATGATCATGCTTGCTGACCTGCCCGCGTTGACGACCGATGATTTGTCGCTGGTGATGTCCCGCGCCCATACGACCGGTGCGCGGATCACACGCGGTGCCACGCAAACCGGTCAACCCGGGCATCCTGTGGTGGTCCACCGCAGTGTTTTCCCGGAGCTTCGGGCGTTGACCGGTGATCAAGGCGCACAACCTGTGCTGCAAAGCTATGAGGATCGGACGGAGCTGGTCACCCTGCCCGGTCGCAACGCGATCCTCGATCTTGATACCCCCGAGGATTGGGCGCGTTGGCGTGGTGATGCGGACGCGTCGTGAACGTCAAAAGAAAAGGGCCACCCGTCGCCGGATGACCCCTAACACCATGTACCTTTCCGTCGGACCCCAAAGCCTGACGGGGCAGCTGCTAACTAGCTAAACAACAGTTTGGCCTCAAACTCTTGCAAGTTCGGCCGCGCAGACGAGAAAGCATCCCGCCCTTCTGACCCCAGCAGCTCGGGGAACAGTTCGAAAATTTCTGTGCGCTGTACATCGCCAACCGCTTCCAATGCGCGCGTACTGGGTCGGAAGCTTTCCGTCCAAGCACCGTTTGCATTTATGACCTCGTGCTTCTCAAACATAATATGCGAGTAACTCACCCCAGCTGTTTCCATCCAGGAAACACCCTGTACACAATTTACCAGATGCCGGGCGCAAACGAAAGCTTCATTCTCCTTGAAGTAAAGCGCCATGCGCTCATTTTGCAACAACATCTTGTGGTTCGGACTGACGGCCATGTCCCTATCTGGTAGGCCTTTGCCAAGCGCGCCTTTTCTAATCAACACCGGACGTAAGTGTTTCGATTCAAGCAGTTGCGCCTGAGAAATCTCGCGTCGCCCGGTCCAACACAGCTTCTGAACACCGTTGTCGCGGGTCAGAACCTTGTCACCAACTTGCAATTCCTCGACAGAGCGTAGGCCTTGGGGCGTCGCAATTTGAGTGCCCGGTGTGAAACACGGCACTTTCGAATTGCCTTGTACAGGCTGGCGCAGTGGCAGGTCATCCAATCCTGGGTTCTGCTTCACCTTGTCTGCGTCATAGACAAGGTTCAGCGCGACGCGTGGGCGCGACATAACAGGCGGCCTGCCTGCGAGATCAGGGGCTTTATAGCGCGCGCCTACTGTGTGCGGCATTTCTGCCTCCGCCTCGTCGGTTTGTGGGGCTGGCAAATCCCGGTAGCTGATCCGCATCCGCTTGCCGGGTTTCAGAGCTTTCGGTGACAGAAAACTTAGTTCGCTGACACTGCCCTTGCCCGCAATACGCACGTCCATCCGCGCAACTTTGCGGATACCAAACGTCACAGTCGTTTTGGTGTTTTCTGGCGTTAGCGGCAGGTCGACAGTTTCGATGATTTGTCCGTGGTCATCAAAGACCCAAACCATCCCGCCATTGGCACAGTTTAAAAGAACCAGATCGCCAACCTTGCTGGGATCGTCAAACTCAAACCGAATGATCCCACCTGACGGCGCACCTGATTTGCCACGCCATTGACGCGCGCTGAGCTCTGCGCCGAGGGCTGCAAAGCTGCGTGATCCCAGATCTTCAGGGACCAGGTTTTCGAAAGACAAGCAAATGTCGGTCATCAAAGCCCCTCCGATTGCGCGGGCTTGCGCCCGTCTGGGTAGGAAAGGTTGGTTTCGTGATTTGCCTGATTGTATGACATTGGTCCGCTCTGCACCCGATAAACTTTCACTCATTACGCGGCGTCAAGGCGTCATATTCATGAGACTTTAGCTCGCACACATACTTCTTGCCGCTTTTTGCGGTTACTCGCTGCGCGTACGGGGTAGGAAACTAATTACGCATTTACTCTGTTCACGCCTACCCCGCCCCACGCACGCAGCGTAGCTCGGAATGGCCGCCCCAGACCAATAAACTGTTAAGATGTCCCCCAGCAGGACAGCTTCTAGATAGCCAATGCCCCGGCCTGAACCAAGCGGAAAATGGCCGATTTTTCGCTGATGCCATAGTTTCAACAATATTCAGCACCCGGAAACCTGCCGTGTTTTCAAGCTGTTGCCTCGTGTCTTTCCGTCGATCTGACGCTTTGGCAGGCGCGCGAAAATTCAAATAAGCAACTGATTTTAAATGATTTGTTAATTGAAAATTAAGGTTAACGATCGGCCATTTGCTGACCTATATCACGACAACAACAGCGGGGCATCTACGGCCAATAATGGCGTTTTTTGGAACTGTGTCCGATTGCGCAACTGTTTGTTTCCGCTGGCGCGCAAGGAATTCGGCAGAGATTTGCGTGAACAATCTTCGGCGTGTCAGGCGCATTGATTGGCAAACACGAAACGACGAATTTTACAGGCGTTGCCATGCGCAGAATCGACGTTGGAAAGCCTGTTGGAAAAGATGTGGTACCCGAGGTCGGACTCGAACCGACAAGCCTCTCGGCGGGGGATTTTGAATCCCCTGCGTCTACCAATTCCGCCACTCGGGCCCCGTATCGTCACATGACATGGTAGCGCGTCATGCTGAGGTGCGCGCGGTGTAGCCCCCTCTTGCAGAAAGGTCAATTCACTCTGGACACAGGAAGTGAAAAATCCGCGCGTTTTTACAGATTTAAGTTTCCGTCAAAGCTGTGTGGCGCTGAACGTATCACAGGTTTGGATCCGAGGGCTTTCATAGCCTTTGGTAAACCAACGTTGCCGCTGTTCAGACGTGCCATGGGTGAACGTATGCGGATTGGGCCTGCGACCGGCATTGCGCTGCAATGTATCATCGCCGATTTGCTTGGCGGCATTGACCGCCTCGGCCAGATCCCCGTTTTCAAGCGAGTTGAACCGTTCCTGCGCGTAACGCGCCCAAACGCCTGACAGACAATCCGCCTGCAGTTCGATGCGCACGGAAATACCATTGGCGCGCGCCTGATCTGATTGCTGCCGGATCCGGTTGGCCTGACCAAGAATGCCCAGTTCGTTCTGAACATGGTGCGCAATCTCGTGGGCAACGACGTAAGCGGCTGCAAAATCCCCGTTGGCACCCATGCGCTGCGAGAGCGTCACAAAGAAGTCGGTGTCCAGATAGGCTTTCTTATCAGCCGGACAATAAAACGGGCCTGACGCCCCGTTCGCCCCACCACATGGGGAGTTCGTGGCCCCTTTAAACAAAACCAAGGTGGCTGGGTTGTAGGGCTTGCCAACATCGCGTTCAAAAATCTCGGACCAAACCTCTTCGGTGTCGGCCAAGGTGACCGAGACAAATTCGCCCGCGCGCCGGTCGGCTTCGGTTATTTCTGTGGAGCCTGTCTGAATTGGTGAAAGGCCCCCACCACCTTGCAGCAAAGGTGTGACGTCGATGCCAAGAAAATATCCTAGAACCAGAACAATTATCAGGCCGAATCCACCGATCCCGCCAACTTTACCGGCGGACCTTTGGCCGCGCCTGTCTTCAATGTTTCGGCTCCCACGCCGCCCCCGCCACCGCATGACAGTCTCCCTCAACCTGAAAAGCTCGTGATATCAGAGCTTAATGACCTTGACCAAACGTAAGACGCATGATCGAAAGACCGCGCGAATTCCCGCTTGCCCCAAAAGAAACCCGGACGCAGAAATGATCAAGTCTCTTTATGATTGGACAATGTCTTTGGCAGATCACCGCTACGCGCTTTGGGCGCTGGCGTTTGTGGCCTTTATCGAAAGCTCCGTCTTTCCGATCCCGCCTGACATTCTGATGATCCCGATGATTCTGGCGCGCCCGTCGAAGGCATTCTTGATCGCAGGGATCGCCTTGACCGCCAGTGTTTTGGGCGGGCTTCTGGGCTACGCCATCGGAGCATTGTTTTATGAACAGCTCGGACTTCCGATCCTGGAAGCGCTTGGCAAAGGCGATGCACTGGTCGAGTTCAACACGCGATACAACGATCTTGGCTTCTGGCCTGTCTTGATCGCGGGCCTGACCCCCTTCCCCTACAAAGTGATCACGATCATGTCCGGCTGGACTGGAATGCCGCTGGGTACGTTCGTCATCACATCCATCATCGCGCGTGGCTTGCGGTTCTTTATCGTCGCTGCACTCTTGTGGAAATTCGGTGCCCCAATTCGGGACTTCATTGAAAAGCGTCTTGGTCTGATGTTCACCTTGTTCGTGCTGCTGCTGATCGGCGGGTTTGCTGCAGTTAAGTTGATCTGATGGACCGCAGCCGCCTTCAGCTGGCCTTTCTGGCGGCGGCAGGCTCTGCGGTGCTTCTGGGCGGCGCTTTCATCTTTCAGGCGATTGGCTATGCACCGTGCAAGATGTGCTATTGGCAACGCTATCCGCATGCGGTCGCAATCTTGCTGGGCATTGCGCTTTGGATCATGCCGTCCCGTGTGTTGATCTATCTGGGTGCACTGAGCGCGTTGGTGACATCAGCGGTTGGGTTCTTTCACGCAGGCGTCGAATTGAAATGGTGGGACGGACCCTCCAGCTGCACAGGCGGCGGTGGTGGTCTTGGCAATCTGTCCGGGGATGCGCTTCTGGCCACAGATGTGAACGACGTCTTGGTCATGTGCGATCAGGTATCCTGGGCATTTGCGGGCATTTCGATGGCTGGTTGGAACGGCCTTTTGTCGCTTGGTTTGGCCGGGCTTTGGTTCCTGGCTGCGCGCAAATCTTCCTAGCAATTCAACGCGCTGATAAATTTCTGCTGAAAATCACCTGTAATGCGCCATTGCACCCCAAACCTAGGATGGGGTATAGATAAAGCAACTAAATATAGTACGTCCGCAAGAAGAACGGAAAATACGTGAACGACACGCCAGAAACCCCTGAAAACGAAGACGAAAACACGCCTCAGCGTATGGAGTATGACGGTCCTCAGGTGTCCATCACCGACGAGATGAAAACCTCCTTCATCGACTATGCGATGAGCGTGATTATTTCACGGGCAATTCCAGACCTTCGCGATGGGTTGAAACCGGTCCACAGACGCATCCTTTATGCGATGTACGAGACCGGAAATACGCATGACAAATCCTACCGGAAGTCTGCGCGCCCGGTTGGCGATGTGATGGGTAAATACCACCCTCATGGGGATGGGGCGATCTATGACGCACTGGTGCGGATGGCGCAGGATTTCTCCATGTCGCTGCCGCTTCTGGACGGCCAGGGCAATTTCGGCTCGATGGACGGGGATAACCCGGCGGCGATGCGGTATACCGAAGTTCGGATGGACAAACCGGCTGCGTTTATCCTGGCCGATATTGAAAAAGACACGGTTGATTTCCAAGACAACTACGACGGGAAAGATCGCGAACCTTCCGTTCTGCCGTCGCGCTTTCCAAATATGCTGGTCAACGGCGCGGGCGGTATCGCGGTTGGGATGGCGACAAATATTCCGCCTCACAACCTGGGCGAGGTCGTCGACGCCACTTTGGCATTGATCGAGACGCCGGACCTAAGCTCCGAAGATTTGATCGAATACGTCCCTGCCCCGGATTTCCCGACGGGCGGGATCATTCTAGGCCGGTCTGGGGCGCGTAAAGCCTATCTTGAGGGTCGTGGTTCCGTCATTGTACGCGCCAAGACCCATACGGAAGAGATCCGCAAAGATCGCTGGGCGATCATTATTGATGAGATCCCCTACCAGGTGAACAAGGCCACGATGATCGAAAAGATTGCCGAGGCCGCGCGCGACAAGAAGATCGAAGGGATTTCCCACGTTCAGGACGAATCCGACCGGGTCGGTGTGCGCGTGGTGATTGAGTTGAAGCGGGACGCCACAGCGGAAGTTGTGCTGAACCAATTGTTCCGTTTCACACCGATGCAGACCTATTTTTCCTGCAACATGCTGGCCTTGAATGGCGGACGCCCGGAGCAGCTAACACTTCGCAGTTTTCTCACGAATTTCATAAGCTTCCGGGAAGAAGTTGTTGCGCGCCGCACCGCATTTGAACTGCGCAAGGCGCGTGAGCGCAGCCATGTTCTATGCGGCTTGGCTGTGGCCGTTACCAACATCGATGAAGTTGTTGCCACGATCCGATCCTCGGCTGATGCCGCTGAAGCGCGGGCGCGCCTGATGACGCGTGCGTGGCCTGCCCAGGATATCGCGGACTATATCAAGCTGATTGATGATCCGACCCACACGGTCAATGACGATGGCACGTATCACCTGTCAGAAACCCAGGCCCGTGCCATTCTTGAGCTGCGGTTGCAGCGCCTGACGCAGATTGGCGTCAAGGAAGTCACGGACGAGTTGGAAGAGCTTGCCGCGAAGATCAAAGAATACCTCGCTATTCTGCGCTCCCGCGAGCGGATCATGGAAATCATCACGACCGAGCTGAAGGAAGTTCGGGAAAAATTCGCAGTCCCTCGGCGCACAGAGGTCGTCGATTGGTCCGGCGATATGGAAGATGAAGACCTGATCGAGAAAGAGGACATGGTCGTCACCGTGACCCAGTCCGGTTGGATCAAACGTACACCTCTGGCCGATTTCCGTGCGCAGCGCCGCGGCGGTAAAGGTTTGTCTGGCATGGCTACCAAAGAAGATGACGTCGTTACGACGTTGTTTGTGGCCAATACCCATACCCAGCTTTTGTTCTTCACGACAGAAGGCATGGTCTACAAGCTGAAGACCTGGCGCTTGCCCCAAGGCGGCCGGACCGCCAAGGGCAAGGCAATTGTCAACATCCTGCCAATTCCCACCGGAGTGTCCGTTGCGGCGATTATGCCCGTGGACCGGGACGAAGAAGATTGGGGCGATTTGCAGATCGTCTTCTCGACCACGGCTGGTGATGTGCGCCGCAATGCGCTGTCCGATTTCACCAATGTGATGCGCAACGGCAAGATCGCCATGAAGCTGCCTGAGGATGTCGAATTGGTAAATGCCCGGATTTGCAGTGAAGACGATGATGTCATGCTCGTCACCAATGACGGGCGGGCAATCCGGTTCCGGTCTACCGATGTTCGGGTTTTCTCCTCACGAAATTCCACTGGGGTCCGTGGGATCAAGCTGAAAGATGGTCAAAAAGTCGTCTCCATGTCTGTGATCCGGCACTTTGAGGCGACCCCGCAAGAACGCGCGGGCTATCTAAAAATGCGCCGTGCTATGGCTGGCCTGACTGATGAAGCCGAGATCGAAGATGAAGAAGCGGAAGCCGGGGCAGTTTCCCCGGAACGCTATGCGGAAATGTCAGCGGCCGAAGATCTGGTGCTGACGATCACGTCCGGTGGTTCTGGCAAGATCAGTTCCAGCCATGACTACCCTGTTCGCGGACGTGGTGGCATGGGTGTTACCGCGATGGACAAGGCGATGCGCGGCGGCGATATTATCGCCAGCTTCCCGGTTGAAATGGATGACCAAATCATGCTGGCCACATCGCGCGGGCAATCGATCCGCTGCCCTGTTGACGGTATTTCCTTCCGGTCCCGCAGCGCAGGTGGTGTCAAAGTGTTTGACACAGCCAAGGGCGAGAGCGTCGTCTCAGTGGCTTATATCGCTGATCAAGGCGATGAAGAAGACAGCGCGGACGAGGCAACACCGGACGCGGAATAAAAGCCAAACAAAGTCCGGACGGCAAATGGTCAAATTTTATCTATTTTGCCGCCCGGCTGTTCTGGCGAATTAACCAAACATTTTCCTCCCCTTGGACATGCTGAGCGCGTCAAAATCGGGGAGACGTCGCCAATGAAACATGACAAGATCGAAAGCCAGATCGTTACGGTGAAAGCCCCGTCATCTGTTTTGAACTCGGTGTTGCTTGGCCGTATCAGCGTTCTGCTGGACACCCTGCCCCATATTCAACTTTCACTGGTTTCTGAAGCAAGCGCAGATACGGAAGTCAGTCCTGCAATCGAAGTGCATCTGGGCCAGACGGGTAAGGACGCAGGCAACCATATTCACTGCGGGGTCCTGAGTTATTCAATGTATTTGCCACGCAATGTAGAGCGTGCGAATGGTTGGGTCGGGTGTACTGGTGCGGGGAAGCCCGGGTCGTTCTCCGCCAAGACGGATGCGAAAGCGCAAGCGATGTTCCGGGCCCCGCCGCGTCTAAGGACATCTTCCTTGCCGACAAAGATCGACGCAATGAAAGCTTACGCACTGGCTGGTATGTTGCCGGATGCGGCAGGACGGTTGGACGCAGACCTCGTGCGGCTGGATGCCGAAGATGGAGACATCTATGTGGATATCTGGGTGACGGCAGATGGATCAGACGCCCCTGCGGAAATGATCGCGGCCACCACCGAATGGATCCGTGCCTGCATTTGTGAGGCTAGATGGCTCAACGGTCCTGATCCAGACATCGCGGGTTAGGCCAAAGGGCCAAACGCCGCACTTTCCAAGCTGCTTTTTCCAAAGTAGAGAATGCCCATGACAGATATTCTCAACATTGTCGGCGGCGGTATGGCCGGATCGGAAGCAGCGTGGCAAGCGGCCCAAATGGGCGTGCGTGTGGTGCTGCATGAAATGCGCCCCGAGGTCGAAACATTCGCGCACCGGACAGGTCACCTTGCGGAGATGGTCTGCTCAAACTCCTTCCGCTCCGATGACAGCGAACAAAACGCTGTGGGCCTCCTGCATTGGGAGATGCGCGAAGCTGGCAGCGTGATCATGGAAATGGCCGACAAACATGCACTACCCGCAGGTGGCGCGCTGGCCGTAGACCGCGACCCGTTCGCCCAAAGTGTCACAGACAGGCTGCTGGCCCATCCGAACATCATGGTGCAGTACGGGGAAGTCACCGCCCTGCCTGATGAGGGCAACTGGATTTTCGCAACAGGTCCTTTGACGTCAGGCGATCTTGCACAGGCGATTGCCGATGAGGCCGGTCAAGAATCCCTCGCGTTTTTCGATGCGATCGCGCCGATCTTGTATTTCGATTCCATCGACATGGACAAAGCCTGGTTTCAATCACGCTATGACAAGGGCGAAACCGAAGAGGACCGAACAGCGTATCTAAACTGTCCGATGGACCGCGATCAGTATGAGGCCTTCATTGATGCCTTGCTTGCCGCCGAAAAGACCGAGTTCAAGCCGGGCGAAACTGCCGGGTATTTCGACGGATGCCTGCCGATTGAAGTGATGGCGGAACGCGGTCGCGAAACGCTGCGCTTTGGTCCGATGAAACCTGTTGGTCTGACCAATCCACATCAGCCCGATGTCAAAGCCTATGCGGTCGTTCAGCTGCGCCGGGACAACGCACTTGGAACCTTGTTCAACATTGTCGGGTTTCAAACCAAGATGAAATACGGGGCGCAAAAAAAAGTCTTAAGAATGATCCCAGGCCTTGAGAACGCGCAATTCGCGCGTCTCGGGGGTATTCACCGAAACACGTTCATCAACTCTCCCACCTTGCTTGACGGCCAGATGCGGATGAAATCCCGTCCGAACCTGCGATTTGCGGGTCAGATCACTGGGGTTGAGGGCTATGTCGAAAGTGCCGCGATGGGCCTGCTTGCCGGTCGCTATGCGGCGAGCGAGCTGTTGGGCCATCCCGTTTCTGTTCCCCCTGCTGAGACCGCCATGGGCGCGTTGGTGACCCATATTTCGGGTGGTGCAGACGCGAAAACCTTCCAGCCGATGAATGTCAATTTTGGTCTGTTCCCACCGGTTGACGCGAAAGGCGGGCGTAAAAACCGCGCGGTGCGTTATAAGATCTATACCGATCGTGCGAAATCAGCATGGCAAGACTGGCTCACGGCATCGCGACTGGACGCAGCCTGACGTTTTGATACCATCGTCGCCATGACACAAAAAACCTTTCTCGACAGCGTCTACGAAGTCTCTGGGGCGGATGAAACCATCGCGATTTATGATAAATGGTCGGCCAGCTACGACAAGGAAGTTGCCGAAAATGGCTATGCAACGCCCGGACGGGTTGCGCGCGCCTTGGCGCAGGTGACATCAAAATCAGCCTCGATTTTGGATTACGGATGTGGCACCGGCCTGTCGGGACTGGCCTTGAAAACTGCGGGATTTACGCAGGTTCATGGGGCCGACCCATCACCGGAGATGTTGGATGGGGCCGCTCAAAAGCAAGTCTATGATAGCCTGACCTTGCTTGATCTGGATAAGGGCCCACCCTTTGCGCTAGGGCAGTTCGACGTCATCGCGGCCATCGGTGTTTTGGGGGCCGGTGCAGCACCCGCTCCGGTTTTCGATCTCCTCTTTGATCTGCTGGCACCGGGCAATCTGTTCGCGTTTTCTTTCAATGATCATACGTTGGAACAAGACGGGTTTGCGTCCCGTGTCACGGATGCCGTCACGTCCCAAACCGCCAATATTGTCTTTCAAGGATATGGCGATCACCTTCCGGGTATGGATATGAACTCAATGGTTTACGTGCTCCAGCGTCGATGAGCTTTCGGACACGTTTCGCCCCCAGTCCCACAGGGCCATTGCATCTTGGGCATGCCTATTCCGCTTTGTTGGCGTTTGATCAAGCGCAGGCACAATCGGGGGAGTTTCTACTTAGGATAGAAGACATCGACCACACGCGCTCGAGGTCGCAGTGGGAGGATCAGATATTCGACGATCTGGCATGGTTGGGGGTGGAATGGCCCAAGCCGGTGATGCGGCAATCAACGCGGATGGCGGCATACTCCGCCGCTTTGGAGACGCTTCAGAAACGTGGCCTGACATATCCCTGCAGCTGCAATCGGGCGGCGATTGATGCCGCATTGTCGGCACCCCAAGAAGGCCAGCCTCTGATTGGTCCCGATGGTGTGATCTATCCTGGCACCTGCCGTCCACCTCGCGCACCGGAACCGCGGCGTCCGCCTGTTGTTCGGCTGAATATGAGCGCGGCAATTGACGTGCTGTCAAAAGACCACCGACAGCTTTCATTCATCGAAACGGGCGTGGGACCAGATGGAGAAACGGGTGAGATCAGCGTGCCCTTTGATAAGCTAGAGGCTGAAATAGGCGACGTTGTTCTGGCCCGGCGGGACTATAAAACATCCTATCATCTGTCGGTTGTCGTGGATGACGCCGCGCAAGAGATCTCCGATGTGGTTCGCGGACAAGACCTGTTCGAGGCCACGGCGATCCATGTTGTACTGCAACATCTGCTGGGATTGCCAACACCGAGGTATCACCACCACGCGTTGATCCGTGATGAGGACGGAAAACGGTTGGCCAAGCGAGATGATGCGCGTGCCATTTCCAAATACCGGGAAGATGGACTGAACCCGCAGGACATTCGCGCGATGGTTGGGCTTAGTCTTCCATAGGGGCCATCAACTCGGTCTCTGCCTCGTTGGTGACGGCCGTGTAGAAACAGGACCTGCGATTGGTGTGACATGCTGGCCCGATTTGGTTGACCAGGACCAGGATCGCGTCCCTGTCGCAATCGACACGAAACTCAACCAATTCCTGCGTATGGCCGCTCGTCTCGCCTTTGATCCAAAACGCTTGGCGCGACCGCGACCAATAGGTAACGCGCCCGGTTTCCAAGGTTTTTTCCACAGATGCCGCGTTCATCCAGGCCATCATCAGCACTTCCGAGGTCTTCGCGTCCTGCGCAATTGCCGGGATCAGCCCTTGGTCATTGAAGGTAAGGGTCGTCGGGTCAAAGGCCATCATTTTCTTTCCAGCTGTTTGGGTCGTCCTAACGAATTTTCTTTTGCATTCCTACTGCCACTGCCTAAATAAGAAGGAAGAGCAGGAAAGCGAAGACCTCAATGAGCACCGACGGCGATCTGATCAAATTATATTCCGGCCAGATCCTGGCGCTTGCAGCGGATATCCCTCTGACAGATCGTCTTGCATCCCCTGAGGCCACGATCAAGCGGCGTTCCCCTTTATGCGGCTCCACGGTGACGGTGGATGTTGTTCTGCGCGATGGCAAAATCGCTGAGTTTGGCCAGG
The DNA here is from genome assembly GCA_947493265.1 of uncultured Litoreibacter sp. Classification (GTDB taxonomy): domain Bacteria; phylum Pseudomonadota; class Alphaproteobacteria; order Rhodobacterales; family Rhodobacteraceae; genus Litoreibacter. The sequence goes on from CANLQL010000003.1 coordinate 162,567, forward strand.
ATGTGAAAGCCTGCGCCCTGGGTCAGGCGGCGGCGTCTGTGGTTGGGGCAAATGTTCTTGGAACCACCCTGCCCGATCTTGAAGCGGCGCGCGACCAACTGAAAGCCATGTTGAAAAGTAACGGTCCAGTGCCTGACGCCCCCTTTGGTGATCTGAAAGTGTTGACCCCGGCGAAAGACTACAAGAACCGTCATGCGTCGATCATGTTGGCCCTTGAGGCCACGGTTGAAGCGTTTCAATCCGCTCTTTCCAAGCAATCTGCCTGACCCAAAAAGAAAAAACCGCTGCACCTTGAGGGCGCAGCGGTCAGTCGGCATGTCTGGCGGAGGTCGATGAAAGAGGCAGCGCACGGGGGACGAGGCTTACCTAGACGTTGGGGAACAATCACTCATCGACAAAACCGGAGATTGGGACAAATTCCGGGGGCAGCATCCGCGAATAACAGACAGCGGGCAGTTAACTGATCAGATCAGCGATGGCAGGTGCAGCGCAACCGTCATCATGACGCCGATTGCCAGAACGCCGATCGCATCCTGAATGAGGGCGAAGCGCGAACGGGTTACAATAGTTCTTAGATCGTCAAACATGGCTTCAATCCTCATCTTGATGTTTGTTGCCACTTTGTTCTCATTTATCACCGTCCATGTAAAGAACTTTTTAAGAACATTTGTGAACAAATTAAGATAGGGAAAGCTAACCGATTGAAATTAAACGAATTGCTTTGTCTTGCTCCATTAACCAAAGAAGAACACGCGCGGCCTTTCCACGGTGACTGGTTAACGTTGGATCTTGGGTCAGAAGGCTGCGTGCATCGCTTTGGGCCACCTCCATCAACGCAGCCTGTCGTTCCAAATCCGCAATCCGAAACCTTGGCAGACCACTTTGCGCCGTTCCGATAACATCGCCTGCCCCACGGATTGCTAAGTCTTCCTCGGAGATTTTGAATCCGTCCTCGGTATCGCGCAGCACCTGCAAGCGCCGTTTGGCGGTTTCTGATAACGGATCCTGAAACATCAGCAGGCAGGTTGATTCCCCCTCGCCGCGTCCAACCCGGCCCCGTAACTGGTGCAGCTGAGCAAGGCCAAACCCTTCGGCTCGTTCGATCACCATGATCGTGGCGTTTGGAACGTTGACGCCGACCTCAATCACAGTTGTTGCAACAAGAACCTTGGTTGTTCCTTCCACAAATCGCGCCATCGCGGCATCTTTTTCGGCAGGTGGCATCTGGCCGTGGACCAATCCAACCTCGCCCTCGCCGAAAGCTGCGCGCAGAGATTTGAACCGCTGTTCCGCCGCAATCTTGTCGCTGACTTCGCTTTCCTCGACCAATGGGCAAACCCAATAGGCCTGACTGCCTTCCGCGATCGCGCCTTTCAGCTTGCCGATCACTTCGTCCAAACGGTTTGTCGACACGGTGACCGTGGTGATTGGTTTCCTTCCGGGTGGTTTTTCATCCAGCACTGAGACATCCATATCGCCATATTGCGCAAGCGCCAAAGACCGCGGGATTGGGGTCGCAGTCATCACCAGGACATCCACAGCTTCGCCTTTTGAACCCAATTCCAACCGCTGCCGCACACCGAACCTGTGTTGTTCGTCCACGACGGCAAGGCGCAGGTTCTTGAATGCCACATCTTTTTGGAACACCGCATGTGTACCGACCAGAACCTGAATGTCGCCTTCCGCCAATGCAGCAAGTTTTTTCGCCCGCTCCGCCCCCTTGTCGCGCCCGGTCAACAAGGCCATGACCACGCCTGCGTCTTCCGCCAACGGTAGAAGGCTTTCGATATGCTGGCGCGCCAGAATTTCGGTGGGGGCCATCAACACGCCCTGCCCGCCCGCTTCCACGGCGACCATAAGGGATTGAAAAGCCACGAGTGTCTTGCCTGACCCGACATCGCCTTGCAGCAATCGGTTCATCTTCTTTGGGGCCGCCATATCGGCGGATATCTCTGTGATCGCGCGTTGTTGGGCTGATGTCGGGCGGTATGGCAGCCCGGCAAGCACTTTCGATTGCAACGCGCCGGTTGCCACGCTGGCGATCCCAGTTTTCGCGCGTTGCGATTGCCGCGCCAAGGCCAGCGTCAATTGATGGGCAAACAACTCGTCATAGGCCAAACGCCCGCGGGCTGGAGTCCCATAGCTCATGTCTTTCAAGCTTCTGGGTTGGTGCGCGTTGGTCACGGCATCCAGCCAATCGGGCCACTCGGCGGCCGCTTTCTGGCTAGGGTCGATCCATTCGTCGAGCGGGACAGCCCGTGCCAAGGCCGATTTCGCAGCCTTGGTGATCAACTTTTGCGTGACGCCATGGGTCAGTGGATAGACAGGTTCAAAAGCGGGAATTTCGTCGCTGCGGTCAGCGGGCAACATATGATCCGGGTGAACCATTTGCGCCAGGCCGTCAAAAACCTCCACCTTGCCGGACACCACTCTACGTGACCCCTCCGGCAACTGCTTTTTCAGGTAATCACCGCGCGCATGAAAGAAGACCAAGCGGAAATCTGTTTCCGCATCGGTGACATGCACATGGTACGGGCGGCCTTTGCTACGCGGCGGATAATGTGGACCGACCTCAATTTCGACAGTGACAATACCAGGAAGGATCGCTTCCTTGATTGAGTTCTTGCGCCCTCTGTCGATCCCGGATTGCGGCAGCGTAAACAACAAATCCGCGGGTTTTTCGATATGCAGCTGCTCGAAATTCTTCGCCGTTTTGTCGCCAATACCGTCCAAAACGCTGAGCTTGGCAAATAGCGGGAACAGAATTTCAGGCCGACCTGACATCTTATTTACGCGTCTCCGATGAGGGTGAGCCACGCATCCTCATCGATCGTTTCAATTCCAAGATCGGCGGCTTTTTTGGCCTTTGATCCTGCCCCGGATCCCGCCACCAGAAGATCGGTCTTGGCGGAGACGGAGCCCGCAACCTTTACCCCCAGCCCTTCGGCGCGCGCCTTCGCCTCTGCCCGGGTCATTTTTTCCAGACTGCCGGTGAAAACGACCGTTTTGCCGGCCACTGGACTGTCGCTGACTTGCGGCGCGATTGCGTCGTTGATTGACAGCTCGCTGACTAAGGCCCGTATCATCTCCAACTCGTGGGCTTGGGCGAAACTTTGGGTGAGTGAGCCTGCCATGACGACGCCGACACCGTCGATTGAGTTTAGGTCCGCCCAAGCGTCGCTTTTGGTATCTTGCGCGTCGAGTACTCCGCGTTCAAACGCGCTCCAGGATCCGTAATGATTGGCCAGAAGCTTGGAGGCCTGTTCTCCAACATGGCGAATGCCCAGCGAAAAAATCACCCGGCTTAGGTCGACATTGCGACGCGTATCGATCGCATCGAAAAGGTTATTGGCGGATTTTTCACCCCACCCTTCGCGGTTTTTCAATTGCTGCAGACCGCTGCCGTACCGCGTTTTGAGGGTAAATATGTCGGCAGGTGATTTGATCCAGCCGTCGCTGTAGAACTGTTCCACCTGCTTTGCCCCCAGGCCTTCGATGTCGAACGCCCCACGGCTGACAAAATGCTTCAACTTTTCAATGGCTTGCGCCGGACAGATTAATCCGCCTGTACAACGCCGGACGGCATCCCCATCTTCGCGCACCGCGTCAGAGCCGCATTCAGGGCATACAGTCGGAAATGCGTAGGCGTCGCTTTTTTCTGGTCGCTTGGACAAATCCACATCTGCGATTTTTGGAATGACGTCACCGGCGCGGTAAACTTGCACCCAATCGCCGACACGGATGTCTTTGCCGTCTCGGATTGCTTCACCTTTCGAATCCTTGCCCGCAATATAGTCCTCGTTGTGCAAGGTCGCGTTTGAGACGACGACGCCACCCACAGTTACTGGCAACAAACGCGCGACGGGCGACAAGGCACCCGTTCTGCCAACCTGAATTTCGATGGCTTCAAGCCGGGTCCAGGCCAGTTCGGCTGCAAATTTATGCGCGATTGCCCAGCGTGGCGTTGTGGACCGGAACCCAAGGCGGCGCTGCAGATCAAGCGCGTTCACCTTGTAGACAACGCCGTCGATGTCATAGTCCAGCGTCGCGCGGGTCTGTTCAATTTTTTCGTATTGGGCAATCAGTTCGTCAGGACCATTGCAAAGCTTGGTTAACGGATTGGTTGAAAACCCAAAGTTTTCAAAAGCCTCAACGGTACCCATTTGGGTATCGCTTAGCGGAGCACTCATCGCTCCCCAAGCATAGGCGAAAAACGCGAGCGGCCGGACGCGGGTAATATTGGCATCAAGCTGGCGCAACGACCCGGCCGCCGCATTGCGGGGGTTTGAAAAGGTTTTGCCACCGGTTTCAGCCTGCTTTTTGTTCAAAGCCTGGAAATCAGATCGGGACATGTAGACCTCGCCGCGGATTTCCAGCACGTCCGGGGCCCCTGTCAGGCTTTGAGGGATCGAACCGATCATTCGGGCGTTTGCAGTGACGTTTTCACCAGTTTCGCCATCGCCACGGGTTGCAGCATATACCAATGCACCACCTTCGTAACGCAGCGAAAGCGACAACCCATCAATCTTGGGTTCAGCCGTGTAAGTAACACTTTCTTCCGCACCAAGCCCCAAGAATTTACGAATGCGCTGGTCAAAATCCTCTACATCTTCTGATGAAAAGGCGTTGCCAAGCGACAGCATCCGCACTTCGTGGCGTATTTTGTCGAACCCATCTGCTAGAGGCCCACCAACTTGATCGGAAGCTGAATCCGGGCGTTTCAGGTCAGGGAATTTCGCCTCAACGTCCTGATTGCGGCGTTTAAGGCGATCATATTCCGCATCAGACAGGCGCGGTGCATCTTTCGTGTGATATTCTTCATTTGCCTGGCTGAGAAGTTCAGCAAGAAGGGCAAGTTCCTTCTCAGCTTCGGCGCGTGTCAGCGTCGTAGCCGGGGCGTCAAAATCTGGTGCATTCGCATTTGCAGTTTTATCTTGCGATTGATCGCGCACGTCATCCCCCTTGGATCAAGCTTGGCTATGTTTGAAAACTACTTTCGCGCGTTTTTAACCTCAAGCTGAATACCGACCAACGCAAGGCATAAAAAAACGCGACGGTTGCCCATCGCGTTCAGTTTTGTAGGAGGAGGAATGAAACTTTGGAGGGTCTTCGTCTTACGCCCCGATCGCCAAGGGTTGATCGATGGAGCTTGTGTCAGGTTGCGGGTCCCGCAAAACATAGCCCCGCCCCCAAACTGTTTCGATATGGCTTTCGCCGCCTGTCGCATTGGCGAGTTTCTTGCGAAGTTTACAGATGAATACGTCGATGATCTTCAGCTCAGGTTCGTCCATGCCGCCGTAAAGATGGTTCAAAAACATCTCTTTGGTCAGCGTGGTGCCTTTGCGTAGGCTCAGCAGTTCCAGCATTTGGTATTCTTTCCCGGTCAGATGAACGGGACTGTTGTCAACTTCGACGGTTTTTGCGTCCAAGTTCACAGCAATCTTGCCGGTGTGAATGATCGACTGGGAATGACCTTTAGAGCGCCGAATAATCGCATGAATACGGGCCACAAGTTCTTCCCGGTGGAAGGGTTTGGTTAAATAATCGTCTGCACCGAAGCCAAAACCTTTCAGTTTCGACTCGGTGTCATCTGCACCTGTCAGGATAAGAATCGGTGTTTCGATCCGCGCCAGCCGCAATTGGCGCAACACCTCGTGACCCGTCATATCTGGCAAATTCAGATCAAGAAGGATGAGGTCGTAGTCATAAAGCTTAGCTAAATCAATGCCTTCCTCACCAAGGTCCGTTGTGTAAACGTTGAGATTGGCATGTGTCAGCATCATCGAAATTGATTTTGAGGTGGTTGGGTCATCTTCAACCAGTAATACTCGCATAGGCTTCGCCTCCGGAAATTCCCTCGATTACGTTAACACTACAGGGGAAAAGGTTAATTCGAAGTTACCGCGAGGCAAATGTTTCATTTTTATGAGTGGTTTGGCGGTAGGTCTGAAGGGTTGTCGTCTTCAAAGCCTTCATTCCATGCGTCTTGATCGCCGTTTTCCAGCTGTCGAGTTCTTCGCTGGACAGATTGTACATCTCGCAGGCGTCATCTTCGGTGATCAGCCCACAGGACACGGCTTTGACAACCAGCGCTTTGCGACTTGCGACCCATCTGGTGGTTTGCGGCGATGGCAAATCAGACAAGGACATGCTTGATCCATCTGGCAGTGTAACCGTGCGCGGTGATGTCGTACGTTTCAAATACATCAGATCCAACTTTGTGCTTTTGACTTGACGCCATCAGACACCGGGGGTCTTAACGCACCATGAAGGGATGCCTTGAGAATAGGTAAGATTTTCCTATATTTCAGACGGTCAACCAACGAGGCACGCGATGGCGCTCGATGATACAGATAAGCAGTTGAATTCACTGGGGTTTGCGAAACCACCCAGCGAAACCCGCGTGGTTGTGGCCATGTCAGGCGGCGTCGACAGCTCTGTCGTTGCAGCGCAATTGGCAGAAGAAGGCTATGACGTCGTCGGCGTGACCCTGCAACTTTATGATCATGGGGCCGCTTTGGCCAAGAAAGGCGCGTGTTGTGCTGGCCGAGATATTCACGATGCCCGTCGCGTCGCCGAAGACATGAACTTCCCTCACTACGTGCTTGATTATGAAAATATTTTCAAGGATGCAGTGATTGATGAGTTTGCCGATAGCTACCTTGGTGGCGCCACACCCGTTCCCTGTATTCGTTGTAACGAGCGAGTGAAATTCAAAGATCTTCTTGAAACAGCCAAGGACCTTGACGCGGATTGCATGGCGACGGGCCATTACATTCAACGCAAGATGGGCCCAAATGGGGCGGAGTTGCACTCCGCCGCTGACGCCAACCGTGATCAAAGCTATTTCCTGTTTTCCACAACGGCAGAACAGCTTGATTTTCTGCGCTTCCCGCTGGGCCACCTAGCCTCCAAAGCGGAAACGCGCGCGCTGGCGCAGAAATACGGGCTCAGTGTGGCCGACAAGCCTGACAGCCAGGACATCTGTTTCGTACCCAATGGCGACTATGCAAGCGTTATCGAAAAGCTGCGTCCTGGCGCAGGGGAACCCGGTGATATCGTTGCGATGGACGGCACAATTCTTGGCCGCCACGAGGGTGTGATACATTACACGATCGGTCAACGCCGCGGGCTTGGCATCGGTGGCTTGGACACGCCGCTTTACGTCGTCTCACTGGATGTCGACAAAAAGCACGTCGTCGTTGGCCCGAAAGAGGCGCTGGCAACGCGCAAGATCCCCGTGCGGGAAATCAACTGGTTGGGGGATGCCCCGTTTGACAGCAAGTCCGAATGGCATGTCGCGGTGAAAGTCCGCTCTACGCGCGCGCCCTGCCCGGCTGTCATCCGACCAATCTCCAGCACCGAGGCTGAGGTCGAGTTGCTGACCCCCGAAGAAGGCGTATCACCCGGACAGGCCTGCGTTTTCTACGATGAATCCTCGTCCCGCATTTACGGCGGCGGCTGGATTTGGCGCGGATATTAAGAAAGTTTTGACCGATTTTTAATGAATTGGTGGAATAACGTGCGATATGCCGAATATTTTTTGACACATGACGGGAATTGGTCGACACTCTTTTCGTTAACGAGGAGATGTTTTTTTGTCTGATTCCGATTTTTCCAATGATGATATGAAGGACGATCCAAGCCTAAAATACGCTTGGACAGATTTTGCCGTGATTGTGGTTTGTGGACTCGTTTTTGTGGGGCTTGTTTATACAATCGCAACACCAGTCTAGCGACGTTTTGGTAATGATTTTCGGCTTTCGGGGGGCCAGTTTTGAAGTGTTACTTTATTGATTGGGCAGCGGTGCCAACCGTGCCTTGGACTGTTTTAGCAACCAAAGAGATCATTCATTTTTCAAACGAGGATGCTCCCGAAAATCAACGCGTAAATGGAGATATGTGTACCTATTGGCAAAGGGTCGATGGCTTGATTTTGATAGAAGTCGATTTCAAGAAAGGTGATTTATCTGACGATCTCCGAGTTGAGGTTGCGACACAAGTAAGCGCGCGAATAAAAAGCCGGGCTTCAGAGATAGATCGAAATAGAAATGCCGGTTTGATCCGGGACGAACGAACACCTTGGTTAAAAGAGCGACTGTCCTTTCCGAAAATTTCAGTCCAGCCGGTTAAGATCCTCGCCAAAAGCTTCGAGGCGGATAAAGTTTTTGCCGCTGATGGAGACATGCTTTCGTTATTCTCTGACAATGCACGCGTCGCAAACCTTTTGGCTAAACCACTTGGATCGCGCTTGACGGAACCAACCTCGGCACTTTTCTTGCTGCGACGACAGTTTGCGCGAAATTATGAACGTGCCAGTGCAGTTAAACGTCTTATCACGGAACAGCACTACCCAGCGATCCTTGGGAAGCTACGTATTCATGACTACAAACCCTACCTGATCTTGTATGTACTCTGTTCAGTGATCCTCGCATTTTCATTACTTTGGACCAGAATAACAGAGGCTGACGGCATCTATAGTTTTGACACAAAAGAGTTGTCATTGTTCCTTGGTGCGGTCTTTAAAAATCTTCTGACACTTGCAATTCCATTTGTTGCAATTGTTTACTTTTTCGTAATCGTTCGAAAGCGACGAAAAACTCTGAAGGCAATTGATAAAGCCGTAGGTGTTCTGACAGCTGGAGATATCTATTGTCTCGTGGTGCACCGGATTATCGAAACTGTTCCGTCGGCGGAACTGGAAAAAATAAAAGCTTTACCCAAGGGTACCAAAGCGGAGCCTTTGTGTTCTGACCCAGGTGGTTTTGCTGGCGCGCGCGGTCTCTTAGAGGAAATGCGCCGAATTGAGCTTGAGAAACTTCATAGCAACAAATTGAAATTGTTTATTATTTTTGTGGTTGCGCTCGGCCCAACGCTTGGTCTTTTGAAGGAAAAGTATCCTGTCGTTTACGGTTCGATTACCGAAGGTCTCGTTTTCTGGCTCAATTAGCCACTGTAAACGACAACTAACCGCTAGGTTTTGCAAATTGTCTCCAATCCAGTGAGCCCAAGCCCTTCAACCAAAAAACGTGATTTTGTGATTGGAGAGCTTTCGGTCTAGGCTTGGGGTTCAATTTGATGAATTTTGGAGCCGTACACATGTTTGCAAGACTTATCTCGATCACGTCCGCTGCCGCCCTTGTCGCAACCGTTGCCATCGCTGGTGGCCACGGATCCCCGGAAGATCAGGCAGTGGGTGCGCGCAAGGCGCAAATGTCTCTGATCTCTTTCAATATGGGCCCACTGGGTGCCATGGCGAAAGGGGAAATGGATTTTGACGCGGAAATGGCCGCACAGCTTGGCGCAGATTTGAAGGCGTTGGCCGATCTGGAAATGTCGCGGATGTGGCTGGAGGGAACCGATAACGGCGCGCATCCAACAACCCGCGCCGCACCTGCGATCTGGCAGGATTATGCTGGTTTCGAAGAGGATATGGCCGATCTGTCGAAAGCGGGCGATGCCATTGCTGCCAGCACTGATTTGGCAGGGTTGCAGGCGGCAGTTGGAATGGCTGGTGCGGCATGTGGTGCGTGCCACAAAGCCTATCGCGGTCCAAAGCGCTAACATATTGAACGGCGCGGCAGAGATTGCCGCGCCGTTCGAGACTTCTTTCCCAATTTGGAGGACGCTATGCGCCTTTTGATATTGCTCATTCTCTTTGTTGCGTCTGGGTTTGGAGTCTATTGGCTGGCCACGGCCCCCGAAACGCTGGATACCACTGAGCTTGCGGCTGTTTCAGGCGATCCTGAGCGTGGTGAATTTGTTTTTAACGCTGCGGGTTGCGCGTCATGCCATAAGGCAAAAGGTGCGGAAGCCGACGCGCGACTGGTTCTCAGCGGTGGACAGAGCTTCCCTTCGCCTTTTGGCAATTTTTCTGCGCCCAATATCTCCATGGATCCGGAACACGGGATCGGTGATTGGACACAAGCGCAGTTCATCACAGCGGTAATCCAAGGCGTCAGCCCTGAAGGCAGTCACTACTTCCCAGCCTTTCCCTATAGCAGCTACAACAAGATGAGCCTGACGGACGCAGCGTCCCTTTGGAGCTATATGCAGACCTTGCCAGCAGATGCGACGCCGTCCAAGCCGCATGGTGTTGGCTTCCCGTTCAATATCCGGCGCAATTTGGGGGGCTGGAAGCTGTTATTCCTCAGCGATGATTATGCGTTAGCCGAGGTCTCCGACCCTCTGGTTGAAGAAGGTCGCTACCTTGTCGAAGCGCTTGGTCATTGTGCCGAATGCCATACAGAGCGCAACGCGCTTGGCGGCCTGGATCGCAGCCGTTGGATGGCAGGCGCCCCTGATCCGTCCGGCAAAGGCCGTGTCCCGGCCATTGATCCTGGATCGCTTTTTTGGTCTGAGGCAGATATCGCAAGCTACCTGAAATCCGGGTTCACACCGGAATTCGATACGGCTGGTGGCCATATGGTTGACGTGATCGAAAATACGGCCTTGCTGACTGATGAAAACCGTGCGGCTATCGCAGCCTATCTGAAAGCAATTCCCGAAGTCGCAAAAGCAGAGCCCTAGGGTCCGCATTTAGCTACCAAGTAGGTCTCAAATCCCGCACCCCATTAAATTTGTAAGACCGGCATAAGAATGCCGCAGTTGAACTGCAGATTACCCAAAATTTAGAGGAACTATTTTTCGGAGTGATTTCTTGGAACCAGATTTATTGGGATGCGAAAATGCTGTTTGGGATGATGGAGAATGGGTAAGTTGGCAAAGCATAAATAGTCATCTTGCTCGCTTGGAACTGGAAGCGCAGTATCCAAAGGCGAATGTCGAGCTAGTCCCTATTTTTGAAGAAATGGTGAATTTGGCGCATGGCTACAATCTGATGACTGGTAGACATCTGAGCATTTACGGTGACATCGGAGAACTCTTTGGTGCCATTCATTTCGGTATTGAACTCCATAAAAACTACGCGATGGGCTCTGATGGGCGTATGGGCAACGACTTTGTCGAAATCAAAACAATTACACCTTTCAAGAATAGTCATAACGTAACTGTTCGGCTTGATCGCCATTTCAACAAACTTCTTGTCGTTAGGATCGATGAGTCTTTTTCAGTTTCAGGTTTGCTTGTTGCGCGCTCCAAGCTTCCAAAAGTAAAAAGTTCGGTCCTCACAATAGGCTGGGACAGCATTAGTAAACTTGTTGACTAGGACCTTGTTAGAGTCAGACAGCATCCGTTACCGCCGTTTACTCATCAAAAGTCTGCTCTTCTTCCAGCGAAATATCAAAATGCATGACGTCTTCGCGGGTGCCGAACTTGGTATAAAGCGCGATGGCGGGTGCATCCCCGTGATCTGCTTGAACATAAACAATCGAACCGTTGTTTTCTCGCGCAATCTCTTTCAGCGTCTCGATCAGTGCTCTTGCGATCCCGCGGCGGCGGTACGCGTGGCTGACCGCAAGATCGTAAATGTAGAACTCTGATCGCTCCTGCTCAAACTTCATCAGTTCATACGCGACAAGCGCTCCGGTGACGGTTTGATTGGTGATTGCGATCAGGACAACCACATCGTTCCGCGCCAGAAGTGCGCGCTTGTAGCTGCCAGATGGACGGGCGCTGCTGTAGTTTTCCGGGTCCTCAAACGCAGTCGCAAAAAGGTCCAGCATGTCGTCAAAAAGCGCATCATCACCGGGGGCCAATCGGTGGATCGACAGTGCGTAAGTTTCAGGTTTGCGCGGCATTGAATGGGTCCGAGTAGATAAGGCAACCAGCATACTTCAGAACTTGGTGCGATCAATACGAAGCCGAGCTGGCAACCGCATTTCAGCCTTCCTGCGCGCCTAATCTATTCCCGATAGGCTTTGTGGCAAGCCTGGCAATTCGCCCCGAGCGCTTTCAAAGCAGGGCCAAGATCGTCTGGGCTGGAGATACCGGTTGATAGCGCGGTTGCGATTTCTTCCAGCTCTTTCGATTTCTGTTCGAAGTCCGCAAAATTACTCCAAATTTCCACCTTAGCTTCTGACTTCGGATCATCCTCTTGTGCCCTGAAAAAATCGGGGATCTCTGCGGCGTGGCCAGCAATCGCTGCGGCTGCGGCTCTGGCAGCAGTTTGGTCGAACGCGGCCTCCCCTTTTGCCATTTTCCCAAGAATTTCGACACTTGCGCCGATCCCGCTCATCGCGTCCATCCGCGCTTTAACGGCGGCGTTTTTTACACCGCTATGGGCAAAAGCGGCGCTGCCAATCAATAGCAAGCTGAGACAAATACTAGCTGTTCGGTTCATCATTGGCTCAATCTCCAGTCGTCGGCATTCACGGGAACGAAGGCTTCAATCGCGGCAGTTGCAATAACATGCGTCTGTTCATTTTCAGCGTCATGCACATTTAACCCACCTTCAACGCCAGTAACGGTCGCGCGACCCCGCGGCAGTTCTGCTTCCAGCGCCGCGATGTCCAGCTTGTCAGGCTCTTGGACCGCAATCGTCACCTGCACGCGCATTTCGCTATGGTCGATCCCCAGAGATTTGAACATCACGATGGACGAATGATGCAACGCATCCTGGATCGCACGTTTGGCGGCCTTGGTGTAATCCATGCCGTAAAGATCGTTGCCTGTACCCATTTCGAGAATGATGCGATGTTCCACTATGCCCGCTCCATGTTGAACGACACCATGACGGCTGCATTGGCGATCACTGTGACGCCAGAGCCATCAGGCTTGGGTACGTCCAAGCCGCCTTTGACCACTTTGATCTGAGGGGCACCGTAGGGGAAGATATCCAGCAATTTGGCCGGGTCCACCTGATCCGGCTCCTGCACACCAATTTCCACATCGATCAGCATCGCCGATTTTGGAAACCCGAACGCGTCCGCTACCGAGATTGAATTGTGCCACAAAGCGTCCTTGATCGCGCGCGAAGCGGCTTCCGTGTAGTCGCGCCGTCTGAGCGACGTGCCCATGCCAAATTCATGGATCATGCGTGTTTTGGCCATTCAATGCGTCTCCTTATCTCCGTCATAAGGATGAGCCATGCCAAAGAACAAAAGACAAGCACCTTCATCGATCACGTGGAATTCTCGTTGGTTGTAGAACTGATTGAACGGTGCCCGAACACGACCTTCCGGCAAATCGGCAAGATTGGGCGCGACCTCCTCCCAAAGCGCGTCCACATCATCGACGTCGATATAGACCATCTGCTGGCGCTTTGGGTCATCAAGATCATCCGCACTCACAAGCAATCGAACGGCGACACCATCGCGTTGGAGATAGGCATAATCAGGTTCTGTGCTTTCAAAGCCCAGCGTGAATCCCAGACGGTCGCGGAAGAACGCGATTTCTTCTTTGATATCCTTGCACATCAGGAATGGCGTGATCTGGGTCATTTTAGCCATTTTCGGCCCTCCTATTTCGTTAAATTCCACCAATCTGTGACTTAAAGTAACAAAAGTACCGAAAAAAATGCATCAGCGACAGATTATTCAGCAATTTGACTGTTGACCCTCATTTACCACGACCATAGTCTCGCTGCACTTGCAAAGGAGATCAGGGGCATGAACGTCCTCGTGGTGATTGTGGAGATAGGGTGCATGGGTCGGTGACGACAGCCAGAATGGTTACCATGCGCCCCCGCTTAAAACCGGGGGCTTTTTTGTGAGGTGGGAAAAGATGGCCAAGAATACACGGCCGAACACGGAGACGACAGATGACCAAGCCAGCCAGTAAGACCGGAAAACAGATGACCGGCGCAGAGATGGTTGTTCAAGCGCTTATCGATCAGGGGGTTGATACGGTGTTTGGCTATCCCGGTGGTGCGGTGCTTCCAATCTATGACGAGATCTTTCAGCAAACCAAGATCAACCACATTCTTGTGCGCCACGAACAAGGGGCAACCCATGCTGCAGAAGGATATGCGCGTTCTACTGGGAAACCCGGTGTTGTGCTTGTCACCTCTGGCCCTGGTGCGACCAACGCAGTGACGGGTATGACCGACGCGCTGATGGACAGCATTCCGATGATCGTTCTGACCGGTCAGGTGCCAACCTTCATGATCGGCAATGACGCGTTTCAGGAGGCCGATACAGTTGGCATCACCCGCCCCTGCACGAAACATAACTGGCTGGTCAAAGAGACCGACAAGCTGAGCGATGTAATCCATCAAGCCTTTCACGTGGCCACAAAAGGCCGCCCCGGTCCGGTTCTGATCGACATCCCGAAAGATGTTCAATTTGCCAAGGGCACATATGTGGGTCCGGAAAAAGCATCGACCAAGCATTACGCGCCGAAAACCAAAGGCGATATCGATGCGATCACTGCACTTGCAGAGCTGATGGAGACGGCGGAAAAACCGATCATCTATTCCGGCGGCGGCGTCATCAATTCGGGCGATCAGGCGACAGCGCTGCTGCGCGAGATGGCCAAGGAAACCGGCTTTCCGGTCACGTCGACATTGATGGGCCTTGGTGCCTACCCCGCGTCCGGCGATCAATGGGTCGGCATGCTCGGCATGCACGGGCTTTATGAAGCCAATATGGCGATGCATGGCTGCGATCTGATGATCAATATCGGCGCCCGCTTCGATGACCGGATCACGGGCCGCGTCGACGCGTTCAGCCCTAAATCGAAGAAAGCGCATATCGATATCGATCCCTCCTCGATCAACAAGGTGATCCATGTGGACATCCCGATCATCGGGGACGTAACGTCGGTGTTGGAAGATCTGATGCGGGTCTGGAAAGCCCGTGGCGGCAAGACCCAGAAAGAGGGTCTGGCGAAATGGTGGAAACAGATCGATGCGTGGCGCGCAATTCGGTGTCTGGACTACAAGAACTCCGAAAAGGTGATCAAACCGCAATATGCGTTACAACGCCTTGAAGCGCTGACCAAAGATCGCAAGGACCGTTATATCTGCACCGAGGTTGGCCAGCACCAGATGTGGGCCGCGCAGTATTTGGGTTTTGAAGAGCCGAACCAGTGGATGACGTCCGGTGGTCTTGGCACGATGGGCTACGGTCTGCCGGCGTCCGTTGGTGTGCAAGTGGCCCACCCGGATGCGCTTGTGATCAACGTTGCGGGCGAAGCGTCCTGGTTGATGAACATGCAGGAAATGGGCACAGCGGCGCAGTATCAACTGCCGATCAAGCAATTTATCCTGAACAATGAACGCCTTGGCATGGTCCGCCAGTGGCAACAGCTTTTGCACGGCAACCGGTATTCGCATAGCTGGTCAGAGGCGCTGCCCGATTTCGTAAAGTTAGCAGAAGCCTTTGGTGCGAAAGGGATCATCTGCTCAGACCCGTCTGATCTGGATGACGCGATCATGGAGATGCTCAACCATGACGGACCGGTGGTGTTTGATTGCCTCGTCGAAAAACACGAAAACTGCTATCCGATGATCCCATCAGGTGCGCCGCATAACGAAATGCTGATGGGCGACGCCAATGTGGAAGGCGCCATCGGGGCCAAGGGTGGCGTGCTGGTTTGATCAGGCAGTAGGCGGATCCCCTGATGAGTACGACCCTTCCCCAAGCTGTTCAAGACGGCGATGCCCGCTTAGCGGAACTGGCCGCGCGTCCCGGCTGGCGGTCGGGTCACGTGATTGCGGGCCTTGTCGCTGTTTTGGTTGCAGTCTGGATCGGGCAAGCTTGGATCGTTATCGCACGCTCTGGCGACGCGACTTTCCCGGCTGATTTCCGGGTGTTCTGGTCAGCTGCCAAACTGGCTGTCGAAGGCGACGTGCTTGGTGCGTTTGATGTATCCCGGCTGGCAGATGTGCAAAGCAACAGCGGTGACACATGGATGCCATGGAGCTACCCGCCCACGTTCCTGCTGATCTTGTTGCCCTTGGGCGCGCTGTCATATGGCGCGGCCTGGGCCACGTTTACAGTCGTATCGGCTCTGGCGATCTTGACAGCGCTGCGGCCATTCGCACCAAAGGCGGCACCAATTTGGTTGAGCTTTGCTTTGGCCCCTGCGGCGATCCCGACGTTCTTCATGGGCCAGACAACCTTGATCTGGATTGCAGGCTTGTTGGCAGCGCTGGCGTGCCTGCGGGCGGAACGCTTTGTTCTGGCGGGGATATTTATAGGTTTTTTGACCTTCAAGCCGCAACTGGGCCTATTGATCCCGGTGGCATTGCTGGCGTCAGGTGCTTGGCGCACGATACTCAGCGCGTCTGTGACGACGATCCTGTTCGCCGCCTTGGCCACATTGGTGGTGGGTGTCGATTACTGGGAAGCCTTGGGAGAAATGATCAAGACGCATTTCTCGGTGATCCGCCAGAACTCCGCCACGGAGCGGCTGATGATCAGCCAGTATTCGGTGATGGCTGGGTTAGGCATTCCGGAAGGACTGGCGATGGTACTGCAATGGACGCTGACAGGACTTGGCGCCATCGGTGTCGCCCTTGCCTGGTCAACAAAGCGCATCAGTTTTGATCTTGGTGCCGCAATGCTGATCACCGCAATCCTGCTATCCACCCCGTATCTGTGGTACTACGAATCCTACATGCTGGTTGTCGCCGCGTTGTTCATGCTACGCGCCGGTGTTTTGCGCCCGACGCCACCCGGTCTGTTGCTGACCCTCCTCATCTGGCTTGGCCTTGGACCAACCCTTCTGATGGCTGTTTATCTTGATATGCCCGATATTCCGGTGCGTTATCTTTCGGCCGCCCTCGCCCTCATCGCTTTTGCCCTATGTCTGAATGCTTGCCTGCGCCAGTATTTCGCCAAAGCGGCGCATTGAAAGGAACTCGACCATGTCTCCCCTGAAGATCAAAAAGGGTACGTCCCGCCATTCTGCGTATGATCTGAAAGATCCAAACGCCGATGTCATTGAGACCCATACACTGGCTGTCATTGTCACCAACGAAGCCGGGGTTCTTGCGCGTGTCATCGGGTTGTTTTCTGGCCGTGGCTACAACATTGAAAGCCTGACCGTGGCCGAGATTGATCATGAAGGGCACCGGTCCCGGATCACGATTGTGACCACAGGGACGCCGGAAGTCATCACACAGATCAAAGCGCAGTTGGGCCGCATGGTGCCGGTGCATGATGTCCATGACCTGACCGAAGAAGGTTGGTCGGTGGAGCGCGAATTGGCGTTGTTCAAAGTGAAGGGTGACGGCAATGACCGCATTGAAGCCTTGCGCCTGGCCGAAATTTTCCGCGCCAATGTCGTCGATTCCACGCTCGAAAGCTTCATCTTCGAGATGACCGGAACATCTGAGAAGATTGATGCCTTTGCCGACCTCATGCGTCCGCTTGGTCTTGTTGAATTGGCCCGCACAGGCGTAGCGGCCCTGTCGCGCGGCGCCGAATAGCACGGCACCAAAAGACACGCCCGCATTGTGGGAAGAAATACGGGCGTGCTATATGAGATGCCGTGCGCTATTGCGCAAGACGAGAGGCTGTCGCGGCATGGGGTCTCAGGGGAGGAGCCAGCCGCCACAAATCGACATCTCGGATCTCAGCGGTGCTGTTAGGAAGCCGGGATCAGGCCACCTTCTTGCGCTGCTGTGAACTCTTCATCGTCAATGACAGTGTCACCGTTGGTATCGACAGCTGCGAAGCCGTCTTCAGTCAAAGTCGGGTAGACTGCCAACATCTCGGTGAAGGACACAACCCCATCACCATCAGTATCCATGTCAGCAACTGCGGCAAATGCCATACTACCCAGAAATACAGACGTCGTCGCGATAAGAACCTTTTTCATAGCAGGTCTCCTCAGATTGAGTTCGTGTCTTGAAGCCACCCTCGTGGCGACCTCGGAATGATGTTTGATCCTGATTTTGCGAACATGGGAGGGGGCATTGGCGAAATGGTTTCTATCCGCGCAAGCCTGCCGAAAACGCAGATCCGGGCGCGCAAACACTTGCTGGATTCGGGTGCCCAAAACCGGGAAATACAAAACTGGCAGCAATTTTCGCATGAGGATTTACCAAATCGGCAAGTTTTGCCTCATGCGATCTGTCGCACTTGAACGACTCACGCATCGTACCGTCCGCAATTGCGCCGCGTCGCAGTGAGACAAGTGCAGTCGCCTTGATACAAGCCCGCAGGAGGAGAATCGGCAAAATAAGGGTGAATTTCGGAGGATTTGACTATGTCATCGGACCTTTCTCACGTTTTGCGCCCGGTTGATGAAGCCCGCGGCCTGCCAAATGCGCATTACATCGACGACGCTGTGTTCGCTGAAGAACGCGACGCGGTGCTTTTTGGCACTTGGTCCGGGTTGGCTGTTGCGTCTGATGTGCCTGAGAATGGTGACGCGAAACCCATCAGCTTCGTGGGCCTGCCGCTTTTGTTGCTGCGCGACAAGGATGGCGAGGTTCGCGTGTTTCAAAACACCTGCCGCCATCGCGGCATGATCCTGGTGGAAGAGCCGCGCAAGATCGAAGGCGCCATCCGATGCCCCTACCATTCGTGGTGTTATTCCACCAAAGGCAAACTGGTCGCGACCCCGCATGTGGGCGGTCCAGGCATGAACACCCATGAGAAGATGGATCGTGACACATTGGGATTGATTGAGATACGCAGCTATATCTGGCGCGATGTCGTGTTCATCAACGTCTCAGGTGACGCGGACCCTTTTGAGGTGGTGCATGCAGACCTGATCAAGCGCTGGGCTGAATTCGATGCGCCGATGTATCACGGCGGTCCGGACAGTGCGTTTCAGCTAGACGTGCGCACGAACTACAAACTGGCCGTGGAGAATTACTGCGAAAGCTATCACTTGCCTTGGGTCCACCCAGGGTTGAACAGTTATTCGCGGCTGGAAGATCACTACAACATTGTAGAACAAGGCAAATATTCCGGCCAAGGCACGCTGGTCTACCGCCAGTTAAAAGGCAAAGACGGGCAGACCTTTCCAGATTTCGCAGGGCTTGGGGAGTTTTGGGACGAAGGCGCGGAATACATCACCGTTTATCCCAATGTGCTTTTGGGCGCGCAACGGGATCATGCTTTTGCGATCATCCTGGAGCCGAAATCCGTCAGCGAAACGCTTGAGCATGTCCATCTTTATTATGCGGCGCCGCGGATCGACGAAGATATGCTGCAAGACAACGCCACCCTTTGGAAAGGCGTGTTTGAAGAAGATATCTTCGTTGTCGAAGGCATGCAGAAAGGCCGCTACGGCCCCGGATTTGATGGCGGTCGGTTTTCCCCCGCGATGGACGGGCCGACGCATTGCTTCCATGCATGGGTGGCCGCGCGTTTGATCGAACACAGGCAAACGCTCGCCGCGGAATGAGCACGCTCAATGACCGCTTGCTTGCTGCGCATGCTGCAGATGACAAAGCGAAATTGGTCGATTTGTATCAAGAAGCGGCCGACATGGTCGGGTCAGAGGACCAACGCGGGTTCTTTCTAACCCATGCTTACGTTTTTGCCTTGGAGTTGCATCACCCGGACGCCTCCGATCTTCGTGCCCGCCTGGCCGAGATGGGCCGTATTTAGGTATTTCTGCCAAAAAGAAGCGCGGAAAGAAAAAGGGGAGCAGAACTTGCGCTCATACTCCCCGAGGTTCACTGATCAGGCTCGTGATTATACCGCCCGTAGTTTTTTGCCTGCGGCCTGATCCGTGTCTAGGGCGAACGCATCCGCCCCGGAAATCCGCGCATTCCTTGGGGGAACTTGCGGTGTTTTTGATAGGGCGGAGTAATCCGCCCTATACTATCTCTTTTTGTTCGGCCGCTGGGTTAGCGCCGACGCGGCTGCAGTCTTTGCAGCTTTCGAGGACTTCGGATTTCTGAGTACTTTTGAAGCAGCAGATGCAGCTTTTGCACTCGTAACCTCCGAATTCTTGCGTCGAGACATGGCAGTCCCTCCTCTTTTCCACAGGCAACATGGGGATAAGCCATGTAAAACCTGTGGGTTAGCAGCGCGTCGTTGATCACTCAGTTCAACCGTGTATTCCTCCTCTTAGTCGACTCGGAAGAGCCGAACTGCTTTGTCCCTCGCCCGCACTGTTTAAGCGGGGGACGAGCCGGGGGATGGTGTTGGCGCACCACCCCCCAACTCTCAATTTCTTAGCTACACCCCGACGTTCCGCCGCAGGTGTTGCATTTCATGCAGGTGCCGTTGCGCACCAAGGTGTAGTTGCCGCATTCGCCGCAAGCTTCGCCTTCATAGCCCTGCATTTTCGCTTTCGTGCGCGCGTCCATCGAGACGGATCCCGAGCTGAGCGCCGTGGTGGCGCTTGCCGTGGCTTCCGGCACCAGTGTTTGTAGGGCTGCCACCGGGTCCATGGAGGTATCAAGCGCCGTAGCGCCCATCGCCACCGCGTCGGTCATGCCGCCTTGCAAAACCCGCAGCTCGGATGGAACCCGTTTGCGCAGATACCCGGTGGAGCTGATTTGTTTGAGCACTTCCAAGGACTTGGAGGCTGCTGTCTCTGTCACTTCATCGAAGTTACGCACGCCTTCCTCTTCGCCGCGTCCCAGATCGTCGAATGTCTCGCCGGTTGGTTTGACATGGGCAAGATCGGTGCGGTCCAGATAGGACACCGCCAGTTCCCGGAAGATGTAGTCCAGGATCGATGTGGCGTTCTTGATCGAGTCGTTGCCCTGGACCATGCCAGCAGGTTCAAACTTGGTGAAGGTGAACGCATCGACAAATTCTTCCAGTGGCACGCCGTATTGCAGACCGACGGACACCGCGATGGCGAAGTTGTTCATCATCGCCCGGAAGCCGGCGCCTTCCTTGTGCATGTCGATGAAGATCTCGCCCAGAGCGCCGCCTTCATATTCTCCGGTGCGCAGGTACACCTTGTGCCCGCCAACGATGGCTTTCTGGGTATAGCCCTTGCGGCGCTCAGGCAGTTTTTCCCGGCCACGCGCCACTTCCTTCAGGACGATCTTCTCGATCACCTTTTCGGCCAGCACTTGGGCTTTTTCGTGGGTGTTGCCGCTTTCCAGAATTTCGGCGGCCTCGTCATCGTCTTCCACCAGCGCTGCGGCCAGAGGTTGCGACAGTTTGGAGCCGTCACGGTACAAAGCATTTGCCTTGATGCCCAAGGACCAAGACAGCTCATAGGCTTTCTGGCAGTCCTCGATGGTGGCGTCATTTGGCATGTTGATCGTCTTGGAGATCGCGCCGGAGATGAAGCTTTGCGCCGCGGCCATCATGTAGATATGGCTGTCAACACTCAGGAAACGCTTGCCTTTTTTGCCGCAAGGGTTCGCACAGTCAAAGATATTGTAGTGCTCTTCTTTCAGGTGCGGCGCACCCTCCAAGGTCATGGACCCGCAGACATGATCATTGGCAGCCTCGATCTGGTCTTTCGTGAAGCCCAGATGGCGCAGTAGATCAAAGCTTGGGTCATTCAGTTTCTCGGCGGGGATGCCGAGTGTGCCTGTGCAGAACTCTTCGCCCAGTGTCCACTGATTGAAGACGAAGCGAATATCGAAAGCACTTGGCAGCGCTTCTTCGATCTTCGCCAGTTCTGCTTCGCCGAAGCCGTGGCCGATCAGCGAGGTGTGGTTGATACCCGGCGCATTGCCGATGGTGGCATGGCCAACCGCGTAGCTGACAATCTCTTCAATCTCGCTGGATTTGTAGCCAAGCGCTTCGAGCGCGCCGGGAACCGAGCGGTTGATGATCTTGAAATAGCCACCACCGGCAAGTTTCTTAAACTTCACGAGTGCGAAGTCAGGCTCAATCCCGGTGGTGTCGCAATCCATAACCAAACCAATGGTGCCTGTGGGGGCAATAACTGTGGATTGTGCGTTGCGGTAGCCGTGCTTTTCACCCAGCTCCAGCGCTTCGTCCCAAGCGTTTTTCGCCAGCGCGACCAGGTTTTGGTCGGGGCAAGACGCGTGGTCCAGCGGCAGAGGCTTGATATCGAGGCTCTCATAGCCAGTATCTTTGCCGTAAGCCGCGTTGCGGTGGTTGCGAATGACGCGCAGCATGTGGTTTGCGTTCTTCTCGTAGCCCGGGAACGGCCCCAGTTCTTTGGAGATTTCTGCAGAGGTGGCATAAGACACACCGGTCATCAGCGCAGTCAGAGCACCACACATGGCGCGGCCTTCGGCGGAATCGTAGCCGTAGCCCATATTCATCAGCAATCCGCCGATATTCGCGTAGCCAAGACCAAGCGTCCGGAAGTCATAGGACCGCTGTGCAATCGCCGGTGACGGGAACTGCGCCATCATCACCGAGATTTCCAGCGTCAATGTCCAGAGACGTGTGGCGTGCATGTACATCTCGGCATCGAACGCGCCGTCTTTGTAATATGTCAGCAGGTTCATCGACGCGAGGTTACAGGCCGTATCGTCAAGGAACATGTATTCGGAACATGGGTTGGACCCACGGATCGCCCCATCTTCGGGGCATGTGTGCCATGCGTTCACGGTGTCATGGTACTGAATGCCCGGATCGGCACAGGCCCATGCGGCGTGACCAACAGTTTCCCACAGATCGCGGGCTTTGATGGTTTTGGAGACCTTGCCATCCTTACGGTTGATCAGGTCCCAGTCGCCATCATCCTCAACCGCCTTCAGGAACGCATCTGTGACGCGGATGGAATTGTTGGAGTTTTGGCCAGAGACCGACGAATACGCCTCGGAGTCCCAGTCGGTATCATAGGTTGGAAACTCGATGCTGTCATAGCCTTGCTTGGCATAGTCCAGCACGCGCTTGACGTAAGTCTCTGGGATCGCGACCTTTTTGGCTTCGCGGATCGCGTCTTTCAGCTGAGGGTTTACCTTCGGATCCGCCGCGTCTTCCAGCTTTCCGTCCCAGCCTTTGATCGCACCGAAGATCAGGTTCAGCTTCTGCTCATGCATTTTGGAGCCAGCGACGATAGACGCCACTTTCTGCTCTTCAAGCACCTTCCAGTTGATGAACTCTTCGATATCAGGGTGATCGGCATCCACGATCACCATTTTCGCCGCGCGGCGTGTTGTGCCGCCCGACTTGATTGCACCCGCTGCCCGGTCACCGATTTTCAGGAACCCCATAAGACCAGAGGACTTGCCCCCACCGGACAGCGCCTCGCCATCGGCACGCAGGGAGGAGAAGTTCGTGCCGGTGCCGGAGCCGTATTTGAAAAGCCGCGCTTCACGGACCCAAAGATCCATGATGCCACCATCATTCACCAGATCGTCCGAAACGGACTGGATGAAGCAGGCATGCGGTTGTGGATGTTCGTAGGATGACGCTGATTTCGTCAGTTTGCCGGTCTTGTAGTCCACATAGTGGTGGCCTTGGGCCGGACCATCGATCCCGTAGGCCCAATGCAGGCCCGTATTAAACCATTGCGGAGAGTTCGGTGCGGCCATTTGTTTGGCCAGCATCACACGCATTTCATCAAAGTAAGCCTGCGCGTCAGCTTCAGATGAGAAATAACCGCCTTTCCAGCCCCAATAGCACCATGCGCCTGCAAGACGGTCAAACACTTGCTTGGCGGATGTTTCGCCACCATATCGCTGATCTTCGGGCAGTTTTTTCAACGCCGCTTCATCTGCAACGGATCTTTGCAGGAATGTCGGCACGCCTTTTTCTTTAACGGATTTCAGCTTGGCTGGGACGCCCGCTTTCCGGAAATACTTCTGCGCAATGACGTCAGAGGCCACTTGGCTCCAACCGGCAGGGATTTCGACGTTATCAAGTTTGAAGACGATCGTGCCGTCAGGGTTCCTGATCTCAGAAACCGTGTTGGAAAACTCCAGTGCTGCGTAGGCATCTTGTCCAGCAGTTGTCAGCTTGCGATCAATTTTCATCGTATTTGTGTCCCGATCCGTTGCCCGGACGGTTCATCCGGGTCGCGCCTTGCTCGCGCTTCGTTCCTGTTTATTGGCCTGCCTCCGCGGACCGTCTTATCGTTTCGGGAACGGATATCCTCTGTCTGCCGCGCACACACGCTTTGCAGGCATTGGCACCTGACGGTGCTCGTTTGCTATGAATTTCGTCCGTCCCACACACCAACCAGTTTTGATACTAGATATGGTGCCGCTCTACCGAGCACCCACAACCTGACGTATCGGCCCCTAGCCCGTCAACGGTTTTATTTTGAATTGCGAAGGTTTTTTGACATTGACTGGCACCCCAAAATTTGCGCGGCGCGACAGACTCAAAAATGAAGATTTTCTTAATGCGAAAACCGGATCAGAAAAAACCTGTTGAACACTGGGGGGTTAGCTCACGGACCTGTGAACGCGTATTAACTATGAATGGGATTCGGGTCTGAGAATTCGAATTCAAAGGCGCACTAATTGCGTCCTGAGAATTCTTGAAATTCTTTTCCGCCGCGGAAGCGGTGCTGCAAAAATGTAATGGTGGAGGATTTAGATGGTCGGGACGGTAAGATTCGAACTTACGACCCCCTGTACCCAAAACAGGTGCGCTACCAGGCTGCGCCACGCCCCGACGATCTAGACCCGCTTCCTAGCGCCGCTTTGAGGGTTTGAAAAGCCCTTAGTTTGCTTCACAGGGCCAAGCTGCGAGATTTTGTGGCATTCCGGGATGACGCAGTTCGGAACCGACAGTAATTCCCAGTGTTTTTGCCAAACCACCGTTAATCTCCAGGACCGCAAGCCGGCCCTGCCCACCCGAAATTGCCGTTTCATCCAAGGGAATCGCGTTTTCATGAATATGACCCACCGTGCCATCTGGATTGAGAAACAACATGTCGAGGGGAATCAACGTATTGCGCATCCAGAACGACAATTCGCCTGGGCTTTGGTAGATGAATAACATGCCCGACAGGCGCGGCATTGATGACCTGTTCATTAAACCAACAGCGCGTTCTTCGAAATCGTCGGCAATCTCGACATTGAACCGGATCTGGCCCCAGTCACCGCGCAGATCAGCGACGTTGTCACGGCACATAGAAAGGGCGCTCACAGAAGTGAACGCCCAAATTAGTCCAGTGAGTGCAAAACGCTTAGTTATGGGTGAGTGCGTAGTCCCATGCGTGGATTTCAGCAGCCATTTTGCCGCGCTCTCCATCAACGATGCGCAGGCAAACTGCCTCGCCCGGTTGCAGATCGGCAAGACCACAGCGACGCAGGACTTCCACGTGCAAGAAAACATCTTCTGAACCTGCATAGCAATTTGCAAAACCAAAGCCTTTTGTCGTGTCGAACCATTTCACCCGTGCCGGGATCAATGGGACATCGCCCAAATCGGCGCTCAGTTCAACCAGGTCTGTCTCTGTCTCGACGTCTGTGGGGGGTGCAACAGAGACGACTTCCGTCGCTTGCAGTCCGCGGTCGGTCTTTTGAACCTTCAAACCAACAAGAGTACCATCAGCGATCGAACCTTGCCCGAAATTGCGCAAGACATTGGCGTGCAGAAGGATGTCTGGACCGCCAGCGTCGGCTATCACAAAGCCAAACCCTTTGACGGCATCAAACCATTTTACCTGCCCGGTAACTATTTTATCTTCACTCAACACGCCTAGTTCGTCCGATATCCATGCTGCGCTGAAAACGTCAGCGTCTTCGAGCTTGCCCATGGGCTGCTCCTCTTGTTGTTTTTTATACTACGCATTCACTGTCTCACGATTTTTATTGTCTCTAAAGTACGGGTTTCCTGCCCTTTGCTGCCAAAAAGACTCACTTAGGGGTTCAATCGGCTGATTTCCCACCCTTTTTCGGCGGTTTTCCGCCGCCATTGGAACCGATCATGCAGGCGAAACGCCCCATCGGCCCAAAACTCAATCTCGGTCGGTAAGATCCTGTAACCACCCCAAAAAGGCGGCCGTTTCGGGGCTGTGCCTTTTTCGGCGGTGATCTTCGCAACTTTGGCCATCAGCGCACCGCGCGAAGACAAGGGCCGCGACTGTTCCGACGCCCAAGCCCCCAACCGACTTTGCAGCGACCGGGAGGCATAATAGGCATCCGCCTGCGGACCATCTTCACGGGTTACCGTCCCACGCACCCGGATTTGGCGGTGCAAAGATTTCCAATGCAGCACGAACGCGGCCTTTCCAGCACCTTCGATTTCGCTGGCCTTGGTTCCTTCGTAATTTGTGTAGAAAACAAACGCGTCGTCTTCGATCTCTTTCAACAGCACCATGCGTACGTTAGGCATGCCATCCGCGTCGCATGTGGCCAGGGCCATTGCGTTGGGATCATTGATCTCCGACTTTTCTGCTTCTGCTAGCCATCGCCGCGCGATCTCTATTGGATCGTCTCCAGCAAATATGCCGTCCCGCTCACTCATTGTTGTCCCCACAACTTTTCGAGTTCTCAGCTAGCAGGTCAAATTTCGCTTTTCAAGAACTGAACGACACAGTTCATAAATCGGCGGCGCAACGTCAACTTGGACGACTTGAAGCCCCACATTCTTTGGCCTAAACCCGATAACAACACAAAAAACGGTGAGGGACGGGAATGTCGAACGGATTGATGGCGGGCAAGCGCGGCCTGATTATGGGGGTTGCGAATGACAAATCGATTGCGTGGGGCATCGCGAAAGCCTGTGCCGATCAAGGGGCGGAAATCGCATTCTCCTACCAAGGCGAAGCACTTCTAAAGCGTGTCCGGCCACTGGCCGACAGCATCGGGGCAGAACATGTCATCGAGTGCGACGTCTCGGACGCGGGGTCTCTCGACAGTCTCTTTGTCGAATTGGAGAAGGTCTGGGGTAAGCTTGACTTCGTCGTCCATGCGATTGGTTTTTCTGATAAAAACGAACTTCGCGGGCGCTATGTCGATACCAGCCCCGAAAACTTCCGAATGTCGATGGATATCTCGGTCTATTCGTTCACAGCTGTCGCGCAGCGCGCCGAAAAGCTGATGACGGATGGCGGCTCTATGCTGACCCTGACATATTACGGTGCCGAAAAAGTCATGCCGCATTACAACGTCATGGGTGTCGCAAAAGCCGCCTTGGAGGCGTCTGTACGCTACATGGCCGAAGATCTTGGCAAGCAAGCGATCCGTGTCAACGCGATCTCTGCGGGAACGATCAAGACGCTCGCGGCCTCCGGGATTGGTGATTTCCGCTATATTATGAAGTGGAACGAATATAACGCGCCGCTGCGCCGGACCGTCACCCAGGAAGAGGTCGGCAATTCGGCTTTGTATCTGTTGTCTGATCTTGGCGCCGCCGTCACCGGTGAGGTTTTGCATGTCGATGCGGGCTATCACGTCGTTGGCATGAAGGCCGTTGACGCACCGGATATCGAAAAATAACAAACGCCGCGAAAGTATCGCGGAACCTGACACCACCTGAGGGAAACTTACATGTCTGACGCCGACCGCCTGCCCCATGAGAAAGGGTTTCATATCAGCTGGGACCAGATCCATCGTGACAGCCGGGCTCTTGCGTGGCGCTTGGACGGGCATGGCCCCGATAATGGCGCGTGGAAAGCGGTGGTGGCGATCACCCGCGGCGGGATGGCTCCGGCAATGATTGCGGCGCGGGAGTTGGACATTCGCACGGTCGATACGATCTCCATCAAATCCTACGATCACCAGTCGCAATCTGCCGCAACGGTTTTGAAGAAGCCTGATGACGCGCTGATGGGCGACGGGACCGGCGTTTTGATCATCGATGATCTGGTCGATAGCGGCAAAACGCTGGAAGTTGTACGCGACCTTTATCCAAATGCGCATTTTGCAACGGTCTATGCCAAACCCAAGGGACGCCCGCAGGTTGATACGTTCATCACCGAGGTGTCGCAGGATACATGGATCTTCTTCCCGTGGGATATGGCGATGCAATATGTGAAGCCCTATCGCGGACAAGACTGACATGACACTGCTAAACCCGAATATGGCCGCAACCTTCCCGCCCCCGGTGATGGAGGCGCGGCGCTGGCTGGATGGGGTGACATTTTCCGACAACCAGCCTTTGATCAATGTCAGTCAGGCCGCACCGGTTGATCCGCCGCCCGTGTCAATGCGCGAAGCGATGGCCAAATTCGTGCTCGAAGATGATGACGCGCATCTCTACGGGCCGGTTCTGGGCTTGCCAGAATTGCGCGCTGAATTGGCGGCAAACTGGTCGAAACATTACGCTGGTTCCGTTTCAAGTGATCAGATCGCGATCACATCAGGGTGCAATCAGGCGTTTGCCGCGACGCTGGCCACTCTGGCCGCCGAAGGCGACGAAGTTATTCTGCCGACGCCTTGGTATTTTAACCACAAGATGTGGCTTGATATGGGCGGCATCCGAACAGTCGCGTTGCCAACCGGGGACGGCTTGGTTCCAACTGCTGAGGCCGCAGAGGCGCTGATCACATCAAAAACGCGCGCTATCGTCTTGGTTTCGCCGAACAATCCTGGCGGCGTTGAATACCCTGCGGATACACTGCAAGCGTTCTTTGATCTGTGTGCTGCACGTGGCATCACGTTGATTGTCGATGAAACCTACCGCGATTTCGACAGCCGCACCGGTGCACCGCACGGGTTGTTGCGCAATCCGAATTGGGCGGAAACACTGATCCAGCTCTATTCGTTTTCAAAATCCTACCGTCTGACAGGACACCGCGTCGGCGCGATGATTGCCAGCCCGGAGCGTTTGGCAGAGGCCGAAAAGTTCCTCGATACGGTCGCGATCTGTCCCAACCAGCTGGGTCAGCGCGCCGCGCTGTGGGGCCTGCGCAATCTCGACCCTTGGCTGGCAGAACAACGGTTGGAAATTCTGGACCGCAGGCAGGCAATGATCGATGGGTTTCCAGTGTTGGAGGCAAAAGGTTGGAAGCTGTTGGGAAGCGGTGCGTATTTCGCCTATATGACCCATCCGTTTGATATGCCCTCTGATGCTTTGGCGCAGAAAATGGTCAAGGAAATCGGCGTGTTATGTTTGCCAGGAACGATGTTTGCACCGGACGGTGATCCGCTTGGGCCCCGGTCGTTGCGCATCGCCTTTGCCAATATAGATCGCGCCGGGATATCGACGCTATATGACCGGATGGCGATGCTGGCATGACCGGTTGACCGGAAGTTGACCAACAACTTGCCAACCGGGCGCTTGCCCCTTTCCACGCAAAGCATTACCACGTCAAAACCAAACCAATATAAGGGCGTCTGCAATGGCCACGGCTGCGGGTAAAAAATCTTCAAGAATCTTTGTCTGGATCATCTTGATCCTCTTGATCGCGGGCTTGGCCGGATTTGGTGCAAATGGGCTGGGTGGCACAATCCGGTCCGTCGGCTCTGTTGGTGAAACGGAGATCACCGTTGAGCAATATCAACGTGGATTGCAGCAGGATATTCAGACGCAAAGCCAGCGTTTTGGAACCCAGTTCAGTGTCCAGCAGGCATTGCAATTGGGAATTGACCGCCAGACACGTGCCCGCCTTGTCGCGACGGCAGCTTTGGATGAAGAAGCTCGCGTAGCCGGTGTTTCTGTGGGCGACGCCGAAGTCGCGCGCCAGTTGCAATCGATCCCGCAATTTCGGGGTGTGGACGGCAATTTCGACCGGGAAGGCTATGAATTTGCCCTGTCGCAAAATGGCCTTCGCCCAAGCGAGTTTGAAGATAATTTGCGCGCAACCGCATCGCGGCAATTGCTGCAGCAGGCTATCACAGGCGGTCTGACCGCCAACCCTGTCTATTCTGAAACGATCTATACGTATCTGGCAGAGCGGCGCGATTTCCGCTGGGCACGGATCAATGAAGATGTGTTGATCGGTGAAAACCCTGAACCAACCTCGGCTGATATCGACGCATTCTATGCGGAGAACGAAGCGCAGTTCATGACACCTGAAACCCGCAAGCTGTCCTATGTGAAACTGACACCGGATATGTTGCTGTCCTCTATTGAAGTTGATGAGGATGCGTTGCGGTCGCTTTATGACGCGCGCGTCACAACCTACAACCAGCCTGAACGACGCTTGGTCGAACGGTTGGCCTTTCCGACGATGGATGATGCCGTCGCCGCAAAAGCCGCCATTGAAGACGGTAGCGAAACATTCGAAGCCTTGGTCGAGGCGCGCAATCTCACCTTAGAAGACGTTGATTTGGGCGATGTGTCCCGTGAGGATCTTGACCTCGATATTGCGGATGCGGTGTTTGCGTTGTCTGAGCCTGGGATCGCAGACCCGGTCCAGACGTCGCTGGGGCCAGCACTGTTTCGGATAAACGCTGTGCTGGAAGCCACAAGCGTCAGCTTTGAAGAAGCCCGGGAAGAGTTGTTGGACGAAACCACAACCGACCGTGCCCGTCGGATCATTCAGGATGAAATTGACGCCGTGGATGATTTGTTGGCCAGCGGTGCGACGCTGGAAGAGGTTGCCGATGAAACCGATATGGAATTCGGCACGCTGGATTACGTCAGCGGGACGGAAGAAGACTTCGCGGCCTATGAAGAAGTGCGCGCAGAAATTCAACGGATCACCAGCGACGACTTCGCCGAAGTCCGGGAGCTTAGCGACGGTGGGATCTTTGCGATCCGTCTTGACAGTATCGTCGCACCTGCCCTGCCCGCTTTGGACGATATCCGCGAGGATGTCACCGCTGCTTGGGACGCAGCACAGACACGCGACCGTCAAGTGACGCTTGCAGAAACGCTGCGCGCGCAAATGGAAAACGGAACACCGATGGAAGCGCTTGGCCTTGTGCCGACCGAGGAAACTGAGGTCTCGCGCACCGGGTTTATCGAAGATGCGCCCGAAGGATTGCTGGCGCAGGTGTTCGAGATGGAGGCCTCTGACGTCGCCGTCCTTTCAGACGACCAAGGCGCTGTTTTGGTGGAGCTGACATCCATTATCACACCTGATCTGGCGTCAGACGAGGCGCAGCAGGTTTTGGACGCGATCACGGATCAAAATGTCCAGACCATCGCCGCAGACGTGTTTGAACTGTTTGGCCAAGCCGCCCAAACCCGTCACGGCCTGACCCTGAACCAAGCCGCGATCAACGCTGTGCACCAGCAGTTTCACCAATAATGGCGCTCGAACCTTCCTTTGACGCGTTTGAGGCGGCGTATTTGGCTGGGCAAAACCAGATTGTCTATACGCGTCTGGTGGCCGATCTTGATACGCCGGTATCGCTGCTTCTGAAACTGACCGATGCGCAACAAGACAGCTTTGTGCTGGAATCCGTCACTGGCGGTGAAGTCCGGGGACGGTATTCGATCATCGGGATGAAGCCGGATTTGATCTGGCGGTGCCACGGCACCACTTCCGAGATCAACCGATCCGCCCGCTATGATCGTGACAATTTCGAACCTTGTTCCGAAGACCCGCTGACCGCGTTGCGCAGCATTCTTGCAGAAAGCCGGATTGAGATGCCCGACGGTTTGCCAGCAGCCTCTGCCGGGCTTTTTGGCTATCTGGGGTATGACATGATCCGGCTGGTTGAACATCTGCCGGACATCAATCCCGACGTTCTGGGAATGCCCGATGCGGTGATGATCCGACCCTCTGTCGTGGCGGTTCTGGACGGTGTGAAGGGGGAAGTGATCGTTGTCAGCCCAGCGTGGGCAGGCACCGGCCTCAGCGCGAAAGCGGCCTATGCGCAGGCCGCGGAACGCGTGATGGACGCTGTGCGCGATTTGGAACGCCCTGTACCAGCCGCCGCCCGCGATTTCGGCGAGAACGAAGATGTCGGTGCGCCAGTGTCAAATTTCAGCCACCAAGGGTATCTGGACGCCGTGGAGAAGGCGAAAGAATACATCAAGGCGGGTGACATCTTTCAGGTCGTGCCGTCTCAGCGGTGGACGCAAGACTTCAAGCACCCGCCTTTTTCGCTTTACCGGGCTTTGCGGCGCACCAACCCGTCGCCGTTCATGTTCTACTTCAATCTTGATGATTTTCAGATCATCGGTGCGAGCCCGGAAATTCTGGTGCGGGTTTTCGACAAGGAAGTCACGATCCGCCCGATCGCCGGCACCCGCCCACGCGGGGCCACGCCGGAAGAAGACCGTGCTTTGGAAGAAGACCTCCTGGCAGACAGCAAAGAATGCGCAGAGCATTTGATGCTCCTTGATCTTGGGCGCAATGACACCGGCAAAGTTTCAAAGATCGGGTCAGTTCGCCCGACCGAGAAATTCATCATCGAACGCTATAGCCACGTGATGCATATCGTTTCAAACGTTGTGGGTGAGTTGAGTGATGACCACGACGCGCTTTCCGCCCTGCTGTCGGGTCTGCCTGCAGGGACCGTGTCTGGTGCACCAAAGGTTCGCGCGATGGAGATCATCGACGAGCTGGAGCCTGAAAAACGCGGTGTCTATGGTGGTGGCTGCGGGTATTTTGGGGCCAATGGCGATATGGACATGTGTATCGCGCTGCGCACGGCGGTTTTGAAGGACCAAAAGCTCTATGTGCAAGCAGGGGGCGGTGTCGTCTATGATAGCGATCCACAGGCCGAATTTGACGAGACTGTCAATAAATCGAAAGCCTTGCGGATGGCTGCAGAACAGGCCGGGTTGTTCCGGCGTGACGGCAACGGCTAAGCCCTACTGGGACTGCATCACCGCTGAAACCGGACCAATCGCCAGCCCGCTTGTCTTCCGCTCGAGGCTCCATTCCAGAATTGCCGCAATGGTTTCGGGGCGATTGCGCCCCAATACAACGACACTGCCGTCGCGATTGGCATTAAACGCCGCGCGTTCCAGATACCGTTTGATTTTCGGAGCCTGTTCATTCTCTGCGTCCAACACGCGGAAGATCGCAGCAGCTGGAACGCCTTGCCGCGCCGCAGCCTGTTCCGCCGCGTTCAAGCCTTGATCATAGGTGATCATGCCATGGCCCGAGCGCTTGATGACCCCCAACACAGACGCCAGTAGCTGACGGTTCTTTTGCAGCCGTGCATCCGTCGGGTCCAGCACAGCTACGGTTTCTGCCATCGCATTGAAAAAGCCTTCCAGCGTTACTTCAACATCTGTCGGGCTGGCCTCATTGGCAAGGCCGTCCAGCAATGCCACGACCTCCAGCCCGGTCGAGCGATATTCCGCAGCGGCGGCCGCTGCATCCGGGCGCAGCGGGTCGATCGCGATTGTCACTGGAACCTGAATATTCTTGAGTTGATCCCGCGGGATGCCTGCGCCTTGTTCGTCGATCAGGATAATCGACAAGAGTGGTAAGTCAGTGCTGTCAAAGTCAGCCGCATAAGTTGCCAATGCGCCCGCTTGCGGGGCGGCACGGCTTTCGGTGATCGGCTTGGCAAGCGTTGTGCCACTGCCCACAGTTGGCAGCCTGCTGGAGCCAGAGCTGCGAGACGTAAACGAGTTGGACGCAGCCGTGCCTTGTGTCGGTGTGCCAAGGACCGCGATCTCAGTATCTGGTTCCGCGGGCACGTCTTCGGCGATCTCTGTGGTTTCTGGCGTGACCGGATTTTCGATCACCGGCAGGTTGATCGCGATTGATTTGGGCTTCGGGGTCTCTTTCGGTGGCGCAGGTGTTGCCGTTGCAACCTGCGGCGCGTCCGCTTCCGTGTCGGTCACCAACGTCGTTTTCGGTGCAGCCCCTTGCGGGTTGGTGCCGGTTTGCGTTGTTGGTGCTTTAGCTTGCGCGCTTTCGCTTGGGGCCTCCAGTGTGCTGCCTGCAGTCGCAACCTTTGGGGGGTTGCCACTGGACGGCTCCAGCACAGGAAGTGTATCCGTATCTGCCGGGGCTGCCGCCGCCGCCGTCGCAGGCTGACGGGCGAGTGGTGCTTCCTCGGATGTTTCAATGGTCGGGACAGCCCCATCAGCGCTGCTTGGGGCAACAAGCCCGCCCAGATCGTCACCGGTTGGGTTTCCGATGGCGACGTCGACGTCCGGCTCAGATGTTACCGGGGCTTCAACCTCGGCCTGCGCAGGGCTTTCTTCAACACCAGCGGGCGCTTCGACTGCGATATCTTCAGCAACAGGTTCTTCTGCCTTAGGTTCGGACACGTCCGCTTCTGCAACCACTGGCGCTTCTTCCACTGGTTCAGGTGCAACCACATCCTCTTCGACAGGCTCTGGCGCGATGATCTCAGGTTCTTCGGAGTTATTTGCCGCAACCGCATCTTGCGACGGATCGGAAACAGGGGATGTCAGCGACACCGCCATCAACGCTGCCACGCTCAACAGACTGCCCCAGAAGAGGCCGAAAAACAGTCCTCTAATCATCACAATGATCCTTAATCGCCCACTCGACGCCGCTCCGGGCTTAAAATTTGCCCGGTTGTCAGGGTCTTGCCAGAAAGCGGCACTTGACCCCGGCGGCATGCTCTGAGCATTTATACCCCAAGGCTCACAAGGCGAAAAGCCATTTTGCAAGACAAGGCGAGATCATGCTGCTTTTGATCGATAACTATGACAGCTTTACCTATAATCTGGTCCATTATCTGGGCGAGCTTGGGGCTGAGGTTGTCGTCAAACGAAACGATGCGCTGAACGTGCAAGACGCGATGGCAATGCGCCCGTCGGGCATTGTGCTGAGCCCCGGTCCTTGCGATCCATCACAAGCCGGTATCTGTCTGGCGATGACCCATGCGGCTGCCGACGCAGGTATCCCACTTTTCGGGGTGTGCCTTGGGCATCAAACCATCGGCGAGGCGTTCGGCGGCAAAGTCATCCGCCACAACGAAATCGTGCATGGCAAGATGGGGCGCGTGAAACACAACAACACAAGCGTGTTCAAGGATATCCCGCAACCATTTGAGGCCACGCGGTATCACTCACTGGTCGTTGAGCGCGACAGCCTGCCAGACAGTCTTGAGATCACAGCGGAACTTGATGACGGCACAATCATGGGACTTGCCCATAAGACCAAGCCAATTCACGGCGTTCAATTTCATCCCGAAAGCATCGCGTCCGAGCACGGCCACCAGCTTTTGAAAAACTTCCTTGATCTTGTTCCGGTGCCCGCATGAGCGATGACCTGAAACCACTGATTGGGATTGCCGCGGATCGCCCTCTGACCCGGACAGAGGCTGAGACAGCGTTCGAGACCCTGTTCAACGGCGACGCGACCCCCAGTCAAATCGGCGGATTGCTCATGGCGCTGCGCACACGCGGCGAAACCGTCGAGGAATACGCCGCCGCCGCTGCGGTGATGCGCTCAAAATGTAAGCCAGTGACTGCGCCAGTGGGCGCGATGGACATCGTTGGAACCGGCGGCGATGGCAAAGGAACGCTTAATATCTCGACTGCGACGGCCTTTGTCGTTGCAGGTGCGGGCGTGGTTGTCGCCAAGCACGGCAATCGCAACCTGTCGTCCAAATCTGGGGCCGCTGACGCGCTGGCGCAGATGGGCATCAACGTCATGGTTGGCCCTGATGTCGTGAACAAGGCGCTTAGCGAGATCGGTATCGGGTTCATGATGGCGCCGATGCACCATCCTGCCATTGCCCATGTCATGCCGACACGGGCTGAGCTTGGAACACGGACTATCTTCAATATCCTTGGGCCTTTGACCAATCCGGCGGGTGCGAAGCGCCAACTTACAGGCGCGTTTTCCCCCGATCTGATCCGCCCAATGGCTGAAACCTTGGCGGCACTCGGCAGTGAAAAAGCGTGGTTGGTGCATGGTGGGGACGGCACGGACGAATTGGCCATTTCGGCCCCCTCAAAAGTTGTGAAGCTGGAAGGCGGCCAGATCTCAGAGGCGGAAATCGCCCCGGAAGATGCGGGGCTGAGCCCGCATCCGTTCGAGGACATTCTTGGCGGCTCGCCTGAGGAAAACGGAAAAGCGTTCCGGAACCTATTGGACGGTGCAGCATCTGCGTATCGCGACGCCGTGTTGCTGAACGCGGCCGCCGCTTTGGTGGTGGCAGACAAAGTCACCTCCCTGCCCGACGGCGTGGCTTTGGCCCGCGAAAGCATCGACAGCGGCGCCGCCTTGGCGAAGGTCCAGGGCCTTGCAAAAATCACGTCGGAGGCCGCATGAGCACCCCAACGATCCTTGAGAAAATCAAGGCCTACAAGCTGGAAGAAATCGCGGCCCGCAAGGCCGATCTGCCTTTCGATGAGCTGGAGGCCCAAGCGATCGAGGCACCGCAGCCGCGGGGCTTTGCAGACGCGCTTTTTGCGGCGGCCCGCAGCGACTATGCCCTGATTGCCGAAATCAAGAAAGCCAGCCCGTCTAAAGGATTGATCCGCGAAGATTTCGATGTGCCCGCGCTTGCCCAGGCCTATGCAGATGGCGGGGCAACCTGTCTAAGCGTTTTGACCGACGCGCCGTCTTTCCAAGGCTCCGAAGAGTTTTTGAAGCAGGCTCGCGCATCCGTTGAGTTGCCGATTTTGCGCAAGGATTTCCTCTATGA
Source organism: uncultured Litoreibacter sp. (assembly GCA_947493265.1). Lineage (GTDB taxonomy): Bacteria > Pseudomonadota > Alphaproteobacteria > Rhodobacterales > Rhodobacteraceae > Litoreibacter. Next base: position 198,655 of record CANLQL010000003.1, read on the forward strand.
TCCGTATCAGGTTGCAGAGGCGCGCGCGATGGGGGCCGATTGCATCTTGATCATCATGGCGTCTGTGTCTGACGCGCAAGCGCTCGAACTTGAGGCTGCTGCCACGCAATTCGGATTGGACGTTCTGATCGAGGTTCATAATGCCGAAGAACTGGAGCGCGCCGCGGTTCTATCGTCCCCATTGCTGGGCATAAATAACCGTGATCTCAATACGTTCGAAGTCACTCTTGAGACGACACGCCAGCTTGTGAAGATGGTGTCAGATGACAAATTGATCGTGTCTGAAAGCGGATTGTTTGAACCCGGTGATCTGGCGGATCTGGCACGTTACGGCGTACGGAGCTTCCTGATCGGGGAAAGCCTGATGCGCCAAGATGATGTGGCCCTCGCAACCCGCAAGATCCTCAGCGAAAAGCCATTGATGGGGGGCATGTAGGCTATGGCCGAGCTGACCCATTTTGATGGCAAGGGCCAAGCGCATATGGTCGACGTGTCTGACAAACCAATAACGGCCCGCGTCGCTGTGGCCACAGGCAGTGTCACCATGCAATCCGAAACGCTGGCGATGATCACGGAGGGGCGCGCCAAGAAAGGCGATGTTCTGGCTGTAGCCCGGCTTGCTGGCATCATGGGGGCCAAGAAGACTGCGGATCTGATCCCGCTTTGTCATCCGCTTCCGATTTCCAAAGTGGCGGTGGATCTAACGCCCGATCCAAGCCTGCCCGGCGTTCGGATCGAGGCCACCGTGAAAACAACCGGACAAACCGGGATCGAGATGGAGGCGCTGACGGCCGTCAGCACAGCCGCGCTGACCTTGTACGACATGGTGAAGGCCGTCGAAAAGACGATGGTTATCAGTGATATACGGTTGGTTCTTAAAGATGGTGGCAAGTCTGGACGATTTGAGGCTGAGTTGTGATCACAACCAAAGAAGCGCTGGACCACCTGCTTGCGCTGACGACCCCATTGCCCACAGAGACGATCCCGCTGTCGGAGGCCGCTGGCCGTGTGCTCGCAAGCCCGGCAAAAGCGCTGCGCGATCAACCCCCTTTTGCGGCATCTGCGATGGATGGCTACGCTGTTTGCCCTGAAAGCGTGAGAGAAGGCGATCGGTTTGCGGTGATCGGGGAAGCCGCTGCTGGTCATGCTTTCGATGGTGATCTCGGTGAAAAGCAAGCCGTCCGAATTTTTACCGGTGCGCCCGTTCCAACAGGGGCGCGGCGGGTGATTATTCAGGAAGATGTGACGGTCAATGGAACCGAAATTACCGTTGGGCCAAGAGTAGATAAGTCTAGCAATATCAGGCCGCAAGCCGGTGACTTTGCAACCGGTGCAATCTTGGATTCCCCCCGCAGACTGTCCCCGTCTGATATCGCCCTGCTTGCGTCGATGAGCTATGGAACCGTTGCCGTTACCCGAAAGCCGATCATCGCCTTGATCGCCACAGGCGACGAGCTTGTTTATCCCGGGGAAGCCCCGCGCGCGGATCAGATCATCGCCTCCAATAGTTTTGGCCTGAAAGCGATGTTTGATGCTGCTGGTGCAGATGCGCGGCTATTGCCAATAGCAAAAGACACTCTTTCTTCTCTGGGAACCGTTTTTGATCTGGCGAAAAGCGCGGACCTTGTGATCACAATCGGCGGTGCGTCTGTCGGGGATCATGACCTCGTTGGTCAAGCCGCGGCAAATATGGGGCTGGAAAGAAGCTTTTATAAAGTCGCGATGCGTCCTGGAAAGCCATTGATGGCCGGGAAACTAGAAAATGCGGCCATGGTTGGTCTTCCTGGAAATCCCGTATCTTCAATGGTTTGCGGCGAGGTGTTTATCCTTCCTATGATCTCACGCTATCTCGGTCTTCCATCTGGTCCACGCACACAAGTTGAGATGAAACTTGCGCAAGATTTGCCCGAAAACGGCCCGAGAGAGCATTATATGCGCGGCAAGACAACGCCCGAGGGGGTGATGGCATTCCCGCGGCAAGATAGCTCTTTGTTAACCATATTGGCGGATGCTGATGTTCTCATCGTCCGGCCACCGCATGACCCGGCGCGTCACGCAGGAGACAGTGTCGGTGTAATTAAAATTTGACGTTTCTTGACACAAAACAAGAACAGGCATAGAACATCTGAGAACATAGGGTTTTTCCTACAGGGAGTTCAAGTAGAATGCTGACACGTAAACAGCTGGATTTGCTCAAATTTATCAATGATCGTGTAAAGCGCGATGGTGTTCCGCCTTCGTTCGATGAAATGAAGATAGCGCTTGATCTTCGCTCTAAGTCGGGCATCCACCGTTTGGTCACAGCCCTTGAGGAACGCGGCTTTATTCAGCGGCTCGCCCACCGGGCGCGGGCCATTGAAATCGTAAAGTTGCCGGAATCCATGCAAGACCGGGGCGGGTTCACACCGAAAATCATTGAAGGTGACAAGACAGATCCGCCTGCCTCTGCTCTGCCTGTTGAGGCGATCCACGCGCAGGAAGTGCCTGTGATGGGTCGGATTGCAGCGGGTACGCCGATTGAAGCGATCAGCGAAGTCTCACACCATGTGGCCGTACCAGGTCAAATGCTGGGTGGCCAAGGCCATCACTACGCGCTGGAAGTCAAAGGCGACTCGATGATTGATGCGGGGATCAACGATGGTGACGTCGTGGTCATCCGCGAACAGATCACCGCAGACAACGGCGATATCGTGGTCGCGCTGGTTGAAGGTCAGGAGGCGACGTTGAAGCGCTTCCGCAGACATGGATCATCAATCGCGCTTGAGCCTGCGAACTCCGCCTATGAGACCCGGGTGCTTCCCGACAATATGGTGAAGGTACAAGGCCGTTTGGTCGGCTTGATCCGGTCATACTGATCCTTCCAAAATTTATCTAACCCATAGCCGTGATCCTCTGTGGTCACGGCTATTTGTTATCGCCAATCCAGTCTCAGTTGCCCTAACGCTGTGCGCCCCGTTCTTGCGGAAATCGATAGCATTCAAGCCAGCACAAGGAAGTGTGTCCTTGTTAAGCGGCGCGATTAGAAATTCGGTGTCCTTGCAGTACTGGGCAAGATCAACCTGTGTCAGCGTTTTGCCTGCAATGAACGTCACGCGCGCGGCCCCGATCAACATTTCCGCGAAATTTGGATCAAGCTGCGCCCTTCCAGCAGCGGTTTCCTGATCCGCAGGGTCCGCGTCGTTTTCTAGCCAACCGCGCGCCGTGAAGCCATCCCCCTTTGGTTTATTCAAGACCCTGCCCTCTACCGTCAAAAAGCCCGTTAACCGCCCCGTATCTGAGATCAGCAGATCAGGCCGCGACGCGCTGGCCCACAGTCCGAAAGACAATGCCACCACAAGGATGCCCGATGCTCGTATCCGTCCTTGCAACAGGCACAGCATGAGCCCGCCAAATGTAAATAATGGCAGGACGAATGGTGGCGGTGCGGGAATAAGCCGGACAGAACCGCCAAGGCCCGCGATACGCTCTGCCACGCCCAGGATCCAGGCAAGGCCCAATCGCATTACCTCCAGCCCGATCCAATCCAATCCAAGCGGGTAAAGGAACACGGCGGCGACGGCCCCGGGCATCACGACGCTTCCCATAACAGGCACGCTCAGCAAATTGGCCAGCAGGCCGTATTGTGCCATCTGGTTGAAATGCGCCGCGCCAAACGGCGCTGTGGCCAGCCCAGCGATGCCTGAGGACACGACAAGTGCAAAGACGGGTTTGAACCAAGCGCCACGGGTCCAACGAAGATTCTGGTCGCGCAGCCATGCAAAGGTTGCCACAAGGGCCGTTGTTGCGGCGAATGACATCTGAAACCCCGGCCCGGTCACGCTGTCGGGCGCGATGATCATGACCAGCAGCGCGGCGATGGCCACAGCGCGCAAGGTGATTGCCCGCTTTTCCAGCAAGACCGCACAGAGCATGACGCTAACCATAATGAAGGCGCGCTGCGTGGCGACACTGGCCCCCGAGATACCAAGATAGGCCAGCGCCACGACCAGTGCGCAGAGCGCTGCGATTTTCTTTGGATTGTGCCGCATTGAAAATGCCGGAGCCAGTGCAAGCCCCCAGCGCACCAACGCGAAAACAACCCCTGTCAGCAACCCCATATGCAAACCTGAGATCGCCAACAAATGTGCAAGGTTTGATGCGCGTAACGCAACCAATGCATCTGTGTCCAGATCGGCACGATCACCCGTTAGGATGGCCGCGGCAAACGGCCCTTCCCGTCCGCCAATGTTTTCTTTCAGATATCCGGCGATCGTGCGTCTGAGGCTGTAGAGCCACATCGAAAACCCATCCGCTTGTGCAGGCTCAAGGACCAGCATCGGCACCCGTGTATATCCGAGCCCCCCTAGCTGATCGAACCATGTCTTGCGCTGGAAATCATACCCCCCGGGCTCAATCGGGCCGGACGGTGGTGACAGATGGCCGGTGGTCATCACCCGCAACCCTGGCTCTGGGGTCAGAAATGGTTGATCGCCGTGCAGAGAGACACGCACGTATTTCGGCGTTTTCGCAGGCGCGACCCGGTCGAGGATCACCTGATCGAGGGTCAGACGCGGTTTGTCTGATCCGGACTTGTCTATGGCCACAATCCGTCCCTCAATCGGTCCGTAATAACGAAACTCCAACACGGGCGCGGCTACATTATGGGCCTGAAATCCCGCCCAAAGGCAGCCCAGGATGGCGAAAACCGCTGCTGTGACACCGGGCGTTCGTGCCAAGGGAAAGCGGAGGCTTGCGGCGAGCAAGACTAACAAGACGGTGCTGAGGGCAAGGTAGAACGTACGCTCCGGCTCCCATGTCAGGGCGAAATAGCTGGCTGCACCACCGCCGAAGAAGACCGCTGCCCAAGGAAACAAATGTCCCCGCTGCGCGTCAAAGCTGGGGACAAGCTTGCCCGCCATCGTGAAAAACCCGTGCGGCGGCGCGTTGCTGGCAGCAATTGATTGTGGCGCACTTGTTTCCATGGGATTGATTGCCTAAACACCAACGACTGCGCCTATCGCGCAACCCGTTATCGTTTTTTACGGTTTCCAAAAGGTTAAATCTGCCATGTCCGAGACATCCTCAGCCCGCCCTGTCGTGACCCGCTTTGCGCCTTCACCTACCGGATATCTGCATATCGGCGGGGCGCGGACGGCCTTGTTCAACTGGCTCTACGCCCGGGGTCGTGGCGGCAAGTTTCTATTGCGGATCGAAGACACAGACCGTGAAAGGTCGACGCCCGAAGCCACTGCGGCCATTCTGGATGGTTTGAGCTGGCTGGGATTAAACTGGGATGGTGATGCCACCAGCCAGCACGAAGCGATGCCGCGACATGCAGAGGTTGCTCATGCGATGCTGACCGATGGCACCGCGTATAAGTGCTTTTCAACACAGGATGAGATCGCCGCGTTTCGTGACGCCGCGCGGGCAGAAGGTCGGTCGACCTTGTTCCGTTCCCCTTGGCGCGACGTGGCGGCACAGGACCATCCGGATCTGCCATTTGTGGTGCGCCTCAAGGCCCCGCAATCTGGGGAAACTGTTGTTGCTGACGCCGTGCAAGGGGACGTGACCTTCGCAAATGATCAGCTTGATGACATGGTGATGCTGCGCTCCGACGGGACGCCGACCTATATGCTGGCGGTTGTTGTCGACGATCACGATATGGGCGTGACCCATGTAATTCGCGGCGATGATCATCTGGCCAATGCAGCCCGCCAATCGCTGATCTATCTGGCGATGGGATGGCCCCTGCCCGTTTTCGCGCATATCCCGCTGATCCACGGACCTGACGGAAAGAAACTATCGAAACGCCACGGTGCTTTGGGCGTTGAGGAATACCGCGCGATGGGATATTCGCCCGCAGGCCTGCGCAATTACCTGGCCAGGCTCGGCTGGAGCCACGGAGATAACGAAGTCTTTACCACCGATGAGGCATTGGAATGGTTCGATCTGGATGGGATCGGCCGGTCGCCTGCCCGGCTGGATTTCAAAAAGATGGAGCATATCAATGGCGCACAAATCGCGCTGACCGAGGATGATGAAATTTTGGCCGATTTGGACGCTTTTTTGCAGGCTACAAAGGGCCCTATACTTTCTGCGCCGCAGAAAGATTTGCTGAAAAAAGCGATGTTCTGTTTGAAAGATCGCGCTAAAACGCTGCCGGATTTGCTGGAAAAAGCCCAGTTTGTGCTGTCAGAAAGCCCATTTACGTTGGATGAGCGGGCTGAAAAGGCGCTTGATCCGGTATCCCGCGGTATACTGAAGGAATTGACGCCGCAGCTGCAAACTGTTAGCTGGGAGCGTGAACCGCTAGAGCGGGCAGTCATGGAATTTGCAGAGGCAAGAGAGCTGAAATTCGGCAAGCTTGCCGGGCCCCTACGGGCCGCACTTTCCGGCCGCGCCGTCTCTCCCAGCGTTTTCGATATGATGATGGTCATCGGGCGTGAAGAAACTCTTGCGCGCCTGACCGATCTACCTTCGTGAGGCCACGGCCTTACGGGATGTCGCACAGGGCGACACATCTCGAAGGATTATCCTTTGAGCGATAATTCAATGTGACGCCTGCGACCGCGCAGCGTGGCTATCAACAGGAAAAGGGGCTCGTTATGACAGAAAAAACCGCAAAATTGACCTATGGAGATATGGAACTTGAATTGCCGGTTCACACTCCGACAGTTGGCCCCGACGTTATCGACATCACCAAGCTTTATTCGCAAGGCAAAGTGTTCACCTATGATCCCGGCTTCACGTCTACGGCTGCGTGTGAAAGCACGATCACATATATCGACGGTGGCAAAGGGGAGCTGTTGCATCGCGGCTATCCGATTGACCAGCTGGCGGCGAAATCTCACTACCTCGAAGTGTGCTATCTGCTGCTGTATGGTGAATTGCCATCTGCCGATCAGCTTGAAGATTTCGAAAGCCGTGTGACAAATCACACGATGATCCACGAACAAATGATGTTCTTGTTCCGGGGCTTTCGTCGTGACGCGCATCCAATGGCGATCATGAACGGGGTCGTTGGCGCGATGTCTGCGTTCTACCACGATTCCACCGATATTTCGGACCCGTGGCAGCGCGAAGTGGCGTCCATCCGGATGATCGCAAAAATGCCGACGATTGCAGCGATGGCTTATAAGTTCACCATCGGCCAGCCGTTCGTCTATCCGCGCAACGATCTTGATTATGCGTCCAATTTCTTGCGCATGTGCTTCTCGGTACCTTGCGAAGATTATCAGGTTGACCCGATCCTGAGCCGGGCAATGGACCGGATTTTCACGCTGCATGCCGATCACGAACAAAACGCATCAACCTCGACAGTGCGCCTAGCGTCATCGTCCGGGGCGAACCCTTTTGCGTGTATTGCAGCTGGCATTGCCTGTCTTTGGGGTCCAGCCCATGGCGGTGCAAACCAAGCTTGTCTGGAAATGTTGAAAGAAATCGGCACCCCAGACCGCATCCCGGAATTCATTGCCCGAGCGAAAGACAAAAGCGATCCGTTCCGCTTGATGGGCTTCGGTCACCGGGTTTACAAAAACTTCGACCCGCGTGCGACCGTGATGAAGCAATCTGCCGACGAGGTTCTGGATTTGCTGGGTGTCGAAAATAACCCGACCTTGCAGGTTGCAAAAGAACTGGAAGCAGCGGCCTTGGCCGACCCGTATTTTGCCGAGAAGAAGCTGTTCCCGAATGTGGATTTCTACTCTGGCATCATTCTCGAAGCCATGGGCTTCCCGACCTCCATGTTCACACCGATTTTTGCGGTGAGCCGGACGGTGGGTTGGATTTCCCAATGGAAAGAGATGATCGCAGACCCGGCGATGAAAATCGGACGCCCGCGTCAGCTGTATACTGGCGAAAGTCAGCGTGACTACGTCGACATCGAAAACCGCTGAGGCGGGAACAAATAACCACGAAAGGCGTTCTGAAAAGAGCGCCTTTCTTGCGTTTTTTGGGCCTTTATGTCGCAGAGTCGGCCTATGGAACGCCGCCCATCTGACCCTAAGTGAGGTGTAGGTTAAAAACTGCGCGAAGGATTTGTTATGTCAGACACATCTCAAGACTTGCCGAAAGCTGCGTCATCTGTGGATGATGTCGCTTTGGATGCCCATCATGTTCCCAAGGATATCCATGACAAGTTTGCGCTGAAGTTTGTTAAGTTCCTGCGGATATTTGCGGATCGGTTTTTTGCGAAACGCTATGGCCACCGAGCCGTGGTTTTGGAAACCGTTGCCGCCGTTCCGGGCATGGTTGGCGGATTGTTGCAGCACCTGAAAGCCTTGCGCCACATCCGTGATGATCAAGGCTGGATCAAAGAGCTGATCGAAGAAGCCGACAATGAGCGGATGCATCTGATGACATTCATCAAGATCGCAGAACCCTCCCGGATGGAGCGTTTGCTGATCATGGTGGGTCAGGCGATCTTCTATAACTTCTACTTCTGGCTCTATCTCTTCATGCCAAAGACCGCGCACCGGGTTGTAGGCTATTTGGAAGAAGAAGCGGTGGTCAGCTATACCCAGTATCTCAACGAGATTGATGCGGGCCGGGTTGAAAACGTCCCTGCCCCGCAACTGGCGATCGACTACTGGAACCTACCTCAGGATGCGCGTCTGCGGGACGTCGTGATCGTTATCCGCGCCGACGAGGCGGAGCATCGCGACAAGAACCACGCCTTTGCCGATGCAATCGTCACCGGGGAGCATGTGTAAAAGCGTGCTCTAGCGGCCTTCGTAGTTCGCCGCGCGCTTGTCGAGAAACGCCAAAACGCCCTCGCGGAAGTCGTGGGTTTTTCCGCACTCGCCCTGTAGCTTCGCTTCCAGGATAAGCTGGCGTTCCAGATCGTTTTCAAAGCTGGACCGCAGCGCTTTTTTGACGTGCTTATAGGCCACACTTGGCCCATTGGCCAAATGCGCCGCGCGATCTTTCCAGACCGTCTCAAACTTATCGTCAGGCACCGCTTCCCAGATCATCCCCCAGTCACTGGCCTGTTGCGCCGTAACAGGTTCAGCAAAAAGGGCCGCCCCCATGGCTTTGGCCAGTCCGATCTGCCGGGGAAGGAAATACGTCCCGCCCGCATCCGGGATCAGACCGATCCGGGTGAACGCTTGTAGAAACACTGCCGACTCGGTCGCAATGACGACATCTGCCGCAAGGGCCAGATTGGCCCCGGCACCTGCGGCGGGTCCGTTGACGGCTGAAATGGTCGGAATTTCACATTCGTAAATCGCCATCAGCATCGGCACATATTCATCGCGCAGCGTGCGTTCCATATCGATCCGCGCCGCAGATGTCGCGTCACCAAGATCCTGGCCAGAACAAAACGCCCGTCCCTTGCCTGTAAAGACCAGCGCACGGGCATTCGATTGCACGTCTTTGACCGCATGGAGAATTTCCGCACGCATCTGCGTGTTGAGCGCATTCATCAAATCGGGCCGGTTCAATTCCAAAACCGCGATCTGGTTTCTGACGGACAGATTGATCGTATCATATTGCATGGTGCACGCCTTCCTTGCTTTTTGGCCTTGCTGCTTGGCCACAGGATAGCTGATGCACAAATGGGGGAAAGCGAAACCCTCCGTCACTGCGAGATTTTCGATGTACTTAAGGCTGCTTGTTGCGCCGCCATGCGTTCAGCGCCGGGTTATCGCCTGTACTCTCTTGGTGTCGCGTCGTGCGTTTTGTGGGTTGCGTCGGACGTGGCCGCGCTGGCTTCGGGCCACGGCGCGCATAGTGCAATTCCCGCGCGCCAAAATAGAAACTGACGATCGCACCCAAAAGCCACCAAAGCGGATCGGGAACATAGGCCAATCCCTCCATTCGGGCAGAAAACCCGACCGGATCAACCATCGAAAAAACAAACAAACCCAAGGTCCCTAAGGCCAACATCGGGCGGGGCAAACGGTTCAGCCCGTTGATTGCGGAATCAAACCAGCTAGAGCCAGGATTGGCAAACTCTTCGCTATATTGGGAAAGCGCGTCGCCAAAGGCTTCGTGTTCCAGTTCCATCTGGCGGTTCGCATTGGGGCGAAACACTTCGGTGACGTCTTGGACGGTCCGCCCAAGGGCAGTTGCCCCGCCTGCCAATATCGTTGAGATTATCCCCATGCCGCCACCCGCCCTTTATGTTCGGCCCGCGACAGGTGATAGGCGGGGGAGATGAACTCTTCAGCGCGTTTGATCCAGCCCCCTTTGCCACCGTCACGCCTGCGGGCGTATTTGCGGGATTTTGGCCGACGATCAGCAAGGCGGTAGTAGTAATTCCGCCGCGCAATGCCGTAGGCGTCCACGATATGATCTGTCGCCTCCTCAAACGCCGCGTAGCAGGCCCGAATGGTTTGCGGACCAATCTGGCCGTCAACGCGGATATCCTGTCCCATATCAATCAGAAGCCGCTGAAGGATACGCACAGCATTGGAACCCGCGTTGACATACATATCAAAGACCGTCGCGTGCAGCGGTTCCGGAAGATCAGCAATCCGCGGCTTGTCGAAATAATGTGTGACGAAGATCTCCAGCGCTTGCGCGATACTCAACGCGCGGACATCGGCTGTGTTGATCTTTCCATCACCGGTCAGATCCAGCCCCAAGCGCCGCATCGTGTGAATTGTCACCCCGTGATTGGTCGCCCCGCCGGGATCATCGGGATCGTTCACATAGCCGCCCTCGCGGCGCAGAATTTCCGTGGCAATTTCTTGAACGGTTTGCATGACGCAACTCCCATCAGAAAAGGGAGAGGCTGCGAAATCTTCGTTAATTGGGCGCTTAGGTACCGTTCGGTGCCTGGTAGACGCCTTGCTCTTTCAACGCGTCGATGACTTCCACTGGCATGTAGGTTTCGTCATGTTTGGCAAGGATTTCAGAAGCTTGGAAGACACCGTCAATGTATTTTCCAGTCCCGACCATGCCTTCACCTTCCTTAAACAGGTCCGGAAGAAGGCCCTGGTAGCTGACCAGCACCGTTTCATTGCCATCGGTGACGCTGAACGTGATCTTGTCATCCTCTGTGGCCGTCAAGCTGCCTTCAGTGACCAGACCGCCAATGCGAAACGTCTCATTCGGGGTAGGTGGTTCTTCGACGACCTGCGTGGGCGAACGGAAGAAGTTGATCCCATCGCGCATCGCATAGCCGATCAACGCCGTAGAGACCGCTAGCGCCACGATGGCGACAGCAATGATCTGGATACGGCGTTGTTTCTTCAGTCCCTTCATCGATTCCTCTACGGAAAGAGCGGAGCCAACATCAGGCCCGCTGTCTCTTCAAGACCTAACATCAGATTGGCGTTTTGCAATGCTTGGCCCGATGAACCTTTCGTCAGATTATCAAGTGCTGCAATCACCACCGCACGGCCGTCGATCCGGTCAGCTGTCACGCCAATATGGACGAAATTCGATCCGACGATATGGCGGGTTGATGGCGCTTCGCCCATTGGCAGCATTTCGACGAACGGCTCTGCCTCATAAGCGTTGCAAAGCGTTGCGTGAATGTCTACCGCATCCCCCTTCACATAAATCGTCGCCAATATGCCGCGGTTGGCTGGCAACAAGTGCGGTGTGAATTGAACTTTGACGGGCCGTCCGGCAAGTGCCGAAAATTCCTGATCAAATTCTGCCAAGTGTCGATGTGTGCCGCCAATCGCATAGGCGTTCGCGCCACCGGAAAGTTCCGCGTGCAGCAGGTTTTCTTTCAAAGACCGCCCTGCCCCGGAAACGCCGGTTTTCAGGTCGATGATGATCTCATCTAGGTCAATCACGCCCGCTTCGATCAACGGACGCAATGCGAATTGGCCAGTGGCGGCATTGCATCCTGTGCCGGCCACAAGGCGGGCGGACTTGATCTGATCGCGGTAGAACTCGGTCAAGCCGTAAACGGCCTCGGCCTGTTGGGCCAGCGCCGTGTGTGGGTTGCCGTACCATTTTGCGTATTCGTCCGGGTCTTGCAGACGGAAATCGGCGCTCAGATCGACGATCTTTAACGTCTTTGGCAGCTTACTGATCACATCTTGCGAGGTTTTATGCGGCAAGGCGCAGAAACACAGATCAATGTCTGCAAAATCAATCTCGTCGATTTTAACCAGTGTTGGCAGGTCCAGGTGGCGCAGATGCGGAAAGACCGATGCCATCGGTTGGCCCGCCTTACGATCCGCAGACAGTGCTTTGATCTGCATGCCCGGATGCGTGGCGATGAGCCGGACAAGTTCTGCGCCTGTGTAGCCAGACGCGCCAAGAATGGCGATATTTTTAGTCATGGAATTTCCGATCGAATTTGAAACGTGTTTAGAACAAAGCATTTCCGCCCGCAATCAGGCGGCTTGAAATTCGATCTTTCGTCGGAGGATTTGGGTGGCTTTGTCGGACACAGACACCGGATCGCCAGTGGTCAGAAACAGGTTTTCTGTGCCTGAGCCGCACATATCCGGATGCCGGTCCAGATAATCAGACAGGCTTTCGGCGACCAATGCCGCCTGCGAATAGACTTTCACATCTGCACCCAAAGCCATTTGAAACGCGGTTTCCATCAGCGGGTAATGCGTGCAGCCCAGGATTGCGGCTTCCGGGTTGGGCATCCGACGCTTCAGAGCTTCGACATGGGACCTTACCAAAGCCTCGGCCAGCATCTCATCCCCGTCTTCAAGCGCATCGACAAGACCACCACAAGGCTGGGCTTCCACGTCCACACCTATGGCGCGGAACGCCAATTCCCGTTGGAAGGCCCGGCTGGAAACCGTGGCAGGCGTGGCAAATAACGCAACATGTTTGACGGCCACTTCGCGTGGCGGAGAATTATCGCCCCATTGCCGTTCTGTTAGCGCCTCGATCAGTGGCACAAACACGCCCAATACGCGTTTGTCAGACGGGATCCACGCCTCCTGCATCCGGCGCAGTGCGGCAGCAGATGCGGTGTTGCACGCCAGAATGACGAGGTCGCAGCCCGCATCCCAAAGGCGTTCAACGCTTTTGCAGGTCAGATCGTAGATGTCGTCGGCGTCTCGAACACCGTAAGGCGCGTGGGCGCTGTCCCCGAAATACACAACGGGCTGATCCGGCAACCGGGCGGTCACCTTGTCATAGACGGTCAAGCCGCCCAATCCGCTGTCAAAAATTCCGATGGCCATTACTGTGCCGCCTTCACCTTGTGCTTGTCTTCAAACTCAAACCCGTACCCAAAAGATCGGAGGGGTGTTGGGGAAAGCTCATACGTTGCGCGGCGCAGGAAATCCATCATTGCTTTTGGATCGCCGGCATATTTGTTCAGCTTTGCCCGCGGGATCGGTTTCCCGATCAAAACCCGTACCGGTTCATCCACGCGGCGCTTGAACTCGTTGATCAACAAGGCCATGCGCAGCGTGGAATGTGCGTGGCTGGCAATTTGAAATCTTCGGGAGTTCGCTCCATCAAAATAAATCGGCACCACCGCCGCGTCGGACCGGCTGACCAATTTGGCCGTGAATGTGCGCCAGGCAGGGTCCATTGGTGGGCCAAACAGTCTGCTGGAGGTTGAGACTGTGCCACCAGGAAAGATCCCAATCGCGCCCCCGCCCTGCAGATAGCGCTGTGCAGTTTTTCGAGTTTCGATGTTTTGGCTAACCGCATCTTTGGTTTCGTCGAAATTGACGGGCAGGATTATCTTGTCGATGTCCCGTGCTTTGCCAAAGACGCGATGCGCAAGAATGCGGAAATCCTCGCGTGTTTCGCTGAGGATATGGCCCATCATCAACCCATCAAGAATGCCATAGGGATGGTTTGCAATGGTCAGAAGAGGGCCCGTCTTGGGAATGTTGGCAAGCGATCCGCCAACCACATCAAGTGATAGCCCATAACGGCTGGTCATGACGGACCAGAAGTCCGCGCCACCAGCGACTTGGTCCTCATACCCTTTGGCGCGCTTGATCAGTCGAATGCGCCCGGTGGCGTTTTCCATCGTGCGGATCAGCGCCCGGCCACTTTTTGACTTGGCGGAATGGGCGTAACTGATCTCACGCGTGGCGTTGTTTTTCAGAAAGCTCATGGCGATGCCCTCAAGGCGCACTGACAGGACGTGTTACGCGTCGCCTATATGATGGCGACAAGACAGTTATGTGACATTAGCGATAAGGCACGCCCGGCAGCACAGAAAGCATCTCATACATGATATTTGCCCCGGTCAGCGCTGTATTGCCCAACGGATCATAGGGCGGCGACACTTCCACAAGATCAGCCCCGACGATGTTCAGACCGCGCAGCCCGCGGATAAGTTCCAAAGCTTGCGGTGTGGTCAGCCCGCCAATCTCTGGCGTGCCTGTGCCCGGCGCAATCGACGGATCAAGGCTGTCGATATCGTAAGAGATATACATCGGCCCTTCGCCCATTTTCTGTTTGATTTCAGCAGCTAATGGCGCGGTGCTCTTGTGCCAAAGCTCTTGCGCAAGCACATGATTGAAGCCCCAATCACGCGGCTCGTCAAAGTCTTCTGCCGTGTATCCGGTGCCACGCAGACCAATCTGCCAGACCCGCTTCGGATCAAGCAAACCTTCTTCATAGGCGCGGCGGAAGACCGTTCCGTGGGTTTCGCGTTCCCCGAACATTTCGTCACTTACATCTGCATGGGCATCCACATGAACCAATCCGACTGGCCCGTGTTTCTTAGCGATAGACCGTAGGATCGGCAGCGTGATCGTGTGGTCGCCGCCAAGCGTCATTGGGATCACCGGATACTTTAAGAGATCGTCGTAATACTCTGTTATAATGCGAATACTGTCGCGCAGATTAAACGTATTGATCGCCACATCACCCAGATCCGCGCATTGCAAAGCGTCAAAAGGTGCGGCACCTGTTTGAATGCCATAGGGGCGGATCATCGCACTTTCGTTTCGCAATTGTTGCGGGCCAAACCGTGTTCCGGATCGCCAGCTCGCCCCGTGATCCATTGGAATACCGACAAAGCCCACATCAAGCCCCTCGGCACTACTGGCGCTTGGCAGGCGCATGAATGTGCCTGCGCCTGCAAAACGGGCAAGATCATTGCCGGAAACGGGTTGGTTAGGCATCAGCGACGCTCCTTCAGGTTATGGCAATAGAGGCACATAAGCTCCATCGCGACATGGGCCCCCGCAACCGCGGTCATATTGCCCGCATCATAGGGGGGTGAAACTTCGACGACATCGCCACCAAGCATGTTGATCCCTGCCAGATCCCGCAGGATATGCGCCGCTTGCGCGGAACTGAGGCCACCCCAGACAGGTGTCCCTGTACCGGGCGCAAATGCTGGATCGAGGCAGTCGATATCAAAGGTCAGATAGGTTTGATGATCCCCCAAGATGGCCTTGATCTGTTTGGCTGTCTCACCGGGACCAATTTCATGGACCTCGCGCGCGTCGATCACGTTGATCCCCATGTGATCACTGACAACCGTCCGTATCCCTACTTGGACAGACCGTTCCGGGATGATCAGACCTTCTTTAACCGCCTTGTAAAACATCGTTCCATGATCGACCCGGTCAAAGTCATCATCCGCCCAAAGGTCGGAATGCGCATCGAATTGCAGCAGGCCAACCGGTCCGAATTTTTCGACATAGGCCCGCAGGATCGGAAAAGAGATATAGTGGTCTCCACCAAGTACAAGTGATCCTGCGCCGGCGTCCAAAATACCAGAAATATGGCTTTGAAGAACTTTAGGAAAGGCCGGTATGTCTGCATAATCAAACGCTAAATCACCATAGTCTGCCACATTGAAATCGACCAGTGGGTCAATTTCCCACCCATAAGGCGGATCGCAAGGTTGCAAGGTTGACGCTTCGCGGATTGCACGTGGTCCAAGACGTGTGCCCGGCCGGTTTGTCACCGCCTGGTCAAAGGGAACGCCTGTAACCGCCAAGTCGACACCGTTCAAGTCCTTCGTATAGGTCCTGCGCATGAAGGACAGCGCCCCACCAAATGCGTTTTCAAAGGAATGGCCGCGAAACCCGTCCCGGGTTAGCGCGTTGTCCACGTCATTTGCTGCATCGCTTAATGCCAAAAGCCTTCTCTCCCTTGAATTGCGTTGGACCGCCTTAATATCTACTCAATTGCACCCTGTGCTAGCCTCAAAAGGATTGCAAGACTTGCGCGCATCGCGGTGAAATGCGACAGACCAAAGAAACCAAGGCAGGCGAATTGATGAGTTTGAGAGCCGAATTTATTGACGCGATGAGCGGTCTTGTCTCTTCCGTCAGCATTGTGACGACGGATGGGGTGGCTGGCCGCGCGGGTGCGACTGTATCAGCGATGACCAGCGTTGCCGCCGATGGCGATGCGCCGACGCTTCTGGTCTGTTTGCATCACGAAACCGCAGCTGCCCCGGCAATTTTGGAAAACGGCTGCTTTTGCGTCAATATTCTAAATTCCGATCAGGCCGAGATTGCGAATATCTTCGCGTCCCGCACGACCATGCTAGGGGCCGACAAATTCAACGCAGGCCCGTTTGAAACCTACGAGACTGGAGCGCCGTCGCTGTCATCTGCCTTGGCCAGCTTTGATTGCGCGTTAATGTCGGAAGAACGTGTGGGCACGCATCACGTAATTATCGGTGCCGTGCGGAAAATCGCGAAGACCAACGGCAAGCCGCTTTTGTACGGTGATCGGGACTACCAGGCGCTGGCCTAGTCGGACTTTGCGCTTGTTGGTTGCGCGGTTTCCACCAATTTTGCGAAGAAGCTGGCCCCAACAGGCGCAATCTCATCGTTGAAATCAAATCCGGGATGGTGGCAGAACGGTGTGTCGCCTTGTCCGATAAACAGATACGCGCCGGGACGTTTTTCCAGCATGTAGGAAAAGTCCTCCGCCCCCATTTCTGGTCCTGAGCGGGCATTGACTGCCTCAACACCGACAACCTCTTGCGCGACCTCAACGGCGAAATCGGTTTTCTCGGGAGTGTTGATCGTCGCGGGATAGGCCCGTTCATACTCAAAGTCGATTTGCACATTGAAAGCGATCTCATGACCTTTGACGATCTCCGTCATGCGCTGTTCTGCCATATCTCGATCGCTCGGATCAAAGCTGCGCACTGTGCCGCCAACAAAGCAGGTTGCCGGGATGATATTTGATGCGGTTCCGGCGTGAATTTGCGTGATGGAAACAACCAGATCGCGCGTGGGCTTGTGATTGCGCGACACAATGGTCTGGCACGCCTGTGTCAGGCTGACAGCCGCTGCAATCGGGTCAACGGCCTCATGAGGATAGGCCGCGTGACCACCCACACCCGTGATCGTGAACCGCACTTCGTCGACAGCCGCCATGATCGGGCCGGGATCGGTATAGAAATGTCCCGCTGGAATGCCCGGCGCATTATGAAGTGCGTAGACTTCGGTGATGCCGAAACGCTCCATCATGCCTTCTTCGACCATCACGCCGCCGCCGCCGCCCTCTTCTTCGGCGGGCTGAAAAATCAACGCGACACGCCCAGAAAAATTACGTGTTTCAGCAAGGTATTTTGCGGCGCCAAGCAACATCACAGTGTGCCCGTCATGGCCACAGGCATGCATTTTCCCGTCAACGGTTGAGCTGTGCTCCGCCCCGGTTTCCTCCAGGATCGGCAGCGCGTCCATATCTGCGCGCAGTCCCAGGGTCGGACCGTTTTTGCCGGCCTCACCCTGCCCTTCTATGATTGCCACAACCCCACTTGTGGCAATTCCTTCATGAATTTCGGTGATCCCAAATTCCTTCAGGCGTTCAACCACAAACGCGGCTGTCTTGTGGCATTCAAACCCAAGTTCGGGATGTTGATGCAAATGGCGCCGCCAAGCGGTCATTTCATCGCTATAGCCTGCAATTCGGTTGATGACTGGCATGGCCCGGCTCCTTCTGGCACAACGCGTTTATGCTCGCTTAAACCCGGAGGCCATGCAATGTCCGATTTGATCAATGACCCAAATGGCGGCATGCCACGGCTCTTGGAGATCATGCGCAGATTGCGCGATCCGGACAGCGGGTGTCCTTGGGATATCGAACAGGACTTTACCTCGATCGCGCCCCACACAATCGAAGAAGCCTATGAGGTTGCCGATGCGATTGAGCGGAAGGATTGGCCGGAGTTGGAAGGTGAACTGGGCGATCTGCTGCTGCAGACCGTCTACCATACGCAAATGGGTGAAGAAGCCGGGCATTTCACATTTGCCTCTGTTACGAATGCGATCAGCGAAAAGATGGTCGCCCGCCACCCCCATGTTTTTGGGACCGAGTCTCGCGAAAAATCCGCCGATCAGCAAACAGCGGATTGGGAAAAGATCAAAGCGGCAGAACGGGCTGGAAAGGCGCAGCAAGGCACGTTGGACGGTGTTGCCGTTGGCCTGCCAGCATTGCTGCGCGCGGTGAAGCTGCAAAAGCGCGCTGCGCGTGTGGGGTTTGACTGGCCATCGACCGATCAAGTGCTCGACAAGATTGTGGAAGAGACACAGGAATTGACCGAAGCGCGCGACACACTCAGCCAAGCGGAAGTGGAGGAGGAGTTTGGAGATCTTCTGTTCGTCATGGCAAACTTGGCACGGCACCTGAAAATTGATCCCGAAGCGGCATTGCGCGCGGCCAACAGCAAATTCACCCGGCGGTTCGAAGCGGTGGAAGCAAAGCTCAAATCCCTGGGCAAAACCCCGGATCAATCCGATTTGACGGAAATGGATGCCTTGTGGGACGCCGTCAAAGCAGACGAGCGTGCAGGCTGAGCGCTACCGTCCTTTGAACAGGCTGCCCATCACGCCCCGCACAATAGCTGTCCCGGCCTTGGTCCCGATCGACCGCATCATCGACTTGGCGAACGCCGTACCAACGGAATCCCCACGTCGGGAAGTTTTCTTACGCGATGTTGACCGGGTTACTTTCTTTCCGGTGTAGCGGCGTGCGGTCTGGTATTCCCGCTCGCGGGCTTCCAGCTCCTCTTCCCGTTTCTCTGCTTCTTCGGCTTCCTTGGCGGCTTTTTCCGCACGTTTCTGAAGCATCTCAAACGCCGAATCTCGATCCAGAGTTTCTTCGTACTTGCCCGCGACCGGCGAAGTATTGATCACCGCTTGTCTCTCAATCGGCGTGATTGGCCCAAGCTGGGAGGATGGTGGGCGGATCAACGTCCGCTCTGAAATTCCGGGCATGCCTTTCTTGATCAAGAACGACGTCACCGCTTCACCGACACCAACTTCCTTGATCGCATCTTCCACATCAAACCGCGGGTTCGGCCGGTACGTATCTGCCGCCCGGCGCAGGTCTTTTTGGTCCTTCGGTGTGAACGCACGCAGCGCGTGCTGGATCCTGTTGCCCATCTGGCCCAGAATATCTTCGGGCACATCTGAAGGTTGTTGCGTGATGAAGTAAACACCCACCCCTTTGGACCGGATCAAACGCGCGACCTGTTCGACCTTATCAACCAGTGCATCCGGCGCCCCATCAAAGAGCAAATGCGCCTCGTCAAAGAAGAACACGAATTTCGGCTTATCGGGGTCGCCGACTTCTGGCAGTGTCTCGAACAGCTCGCTGAGCATCCACAACAGGAACGTGGCATAAAGGCGCGGTGCGCTCATCAACTTGTCCGCGGCCAGAATGTTGATCTGTCCCCGACCGGACGCGTCGGTGGTAAACATGTCCTCCAGATCAAGCGCTGGTTCACCGAAGAATTCTGCAGCACCCTGGTTTTCTAGAACCAGCAAACGGCGTTGGATCGCCCCAACGGATGCTGAAGATACGAACCCATACCGCAGCGCCAACTGTTTGGCGTTCTGTCCGATCCATACCAGAAGCGATTGCAGGTCCTTCAGGTCAAGAAGCGGCAGCGCTTCTTCATCGGCCACACGGAACGCAATGTTCAAAATACCTTCCTGCGCCTCGCTAAGTTCCAGCAGGCGGGACAGAAGCAGCGGACCCATTTCGGAGACAGTTGTGCGGACAGGATGCCCTTTCTCCCCGTACAAGTCCCAAAACGTGACCGGGAAAGCCTCGTAGGTGTAGTCATCGAAACCGATTTTTCCGGCACGCTCCATAAACGCGCCGTGCAGTTTGTGGCTTTCGGACCCCGCTGCGGCCAGACCGGACAGGTCCCCTTTCACATCAGACATGAAGACCGGCACACCAGCTTTTGACAGACCTTCGGCCAGAATTTGCAGGGTGACGGTTTTACCTGTCCCTGTCGCCCCGGCAATCAGACCATGACGGTTGGCATATTTGAGCAAAAGGTATTGCTTCTCCGCATAGTCTTCACCGCCGCCGCCTGCAAAAATACTGTCTTCTTGTGTCATCAATCTTTCCCGCGTTGTCTGGGCCCCACTTCCCGTTGGGCCTGAACATACATTGTTAATACTTCTATGCCAGAGTGATTGCGTTGCCGCGAGCCATCTGCTTGCTGGCGGCTAACTTCCTCCCTGTCTGACTAGGCCGTGTCATCTTGGCACGGCCATTTTTTTTTCGAACGTTGCCAATTTCTTGTGGGCGGACCTTCGACCAATCACTTTTTGTGAATCCATCCATAAACATAGTTGACCCGAATTTTTCCTTGCCCTATCGTCTGCTCAATAAGTCGGCTAGTCCGACAGGGAGAGAAATTGAAAGAGGGTCCTCAACAGGCCCTTTTTCTATTTTTAGGGCCCTTTTTCATCAACTTACACTCAACAGAACAAGCAAAGTCTTTTGCTTAGTTTGAACGCGCGCGTCTCGCGGTGCAGCCCCTGATTGGCAACAAACTGTTCATCGCGCACTCGTGTGAAAATCCTACCTGACATGCCCCTAGCAGCATGTTAAATGAGGGCAACTGGAGTCCGCTCCAACCCATATAACGGATCAAAAATGTTCAATCAGTTCAAGACCTTTGCCGCTGTTATTGCCCTGAGCTTTGCAGTGCCTGCCTTCGCCCAAGAAACAACAACTGAGGCGGAAGAACCCGCAGCAACGCAAGAGGCCGCAGAAACAGAAGCACCTGCGACAGCGGAAGAACGCACAGACGGCTTGTCCACCGGCGCAGAGGTGAGCGACGTAGGCAAGACTTATATCCGGTCAGATCACGGCGATTGGGAATTGCGCTGCATCAAAGCCCCCGAAGGTCAGGATGACATTTGCCAGCTGTACCAACTGTTGGAAGACCAGCAAGGAAACTCTGTCGCTGAGATCAATTTGTTCAGCTTGCCTGCCGAAGACCCGCTGGCCGCTGGCGCAACCATCGTAACCCCGCTCGGCACGCTATTGACCAAACAGCTTCGTTTGTCCGTCGACGGGGCGAATGCGAAAGTCTATCCGTTTACCTTCTGCATGGAGCAAGGGTGTTTCTCGCGGATTGGTTTGGCCGATGCGGACATCGCCAGCATGAAAGCCGGCTCGCAAGCGACAATCGTGATTGTGCCTGCGCAAGCACCCGACCAAACGGTCCAGCTGAAAGTGTCTCTGACTGGCTTTACAGCAGGCTTCAACGCAGTGACCGAAGCGTCCAAGTAATCAATGATCAGGTCGGGGAAACCCGGCCTTTTCTCCCGCCGCGGCGTTTCGGTTGTGGTGCCTGCGCCAGACCTTCGGTTAGAACCGACGTCATCGGATGCCCGTCCTGGCCATCGGCAAATTTCGCCAACACCGTCTTGATCGCGGTTTCGGTATCCGTGCCCGCGGGAAGTGTTAACGCCCAATCCAAAAAGATGGACCGGCATTCGCCCAACGTAATTCCATCGATGCGGTAAGCTTCGCGGATCAATCCCTTTGGATCATAGTCAGTCTGTGTCATTGCGCGCGCATTCCTTGCATTGGCGTCTTTTCCGGACTTATCACGGTCTGTTAGCCCCTCAGCGCCGAATTTATCACTTTTTTCGCCTGTTTCCGACACTTCGCAACCTGCTGCTGCAATGACGGCAAGTCCGGCGCCCCGGTTTCGCGCAGAAGGACATCTTGCCCCCCTGAGGACATCTGGTCCGGATCAAGCGTTCCGTCGGTCAAAAGTCGTGCAGATATCTGGAGATTGCGCATCAATCGGTAGGCTTTCGAAAGGTCGTCCACTTGATCCGCCGACAAAATCCCCGCTGCGACCCCTGCGTCTAACTGCGCGGAAACATCATAAGCCAAAGCCCCGGACAGAAGCGCAACAGATTGCGCAAACAACTCAACGTCCTGAGACCCGCCTGAGCCGTCCTTGACGCTCCAGTCTTCTTTTCCGGGTCGGGCGGCGACCAGTCGGACGCGCATCTCCGAAAGTTCTGTGAACACTTTTTTGCGCGACTGTTCTTGGCGAAGAACCTCGCGCCGGACTGCGTCAACATCTCCACAAAGGGACGCGTCCCCCGCAATGGGTCGGGCCCGGGTCAGCGCAAGATGTTCCCAAACCCAGGCTTCTGTTTTCTGATATGCAGTGAAGGATTGAAGCGACGTCGCGACGGGTCCTGACTGGCCTGACGGCCGCAAGCGCATGTCGACATCATAAAGCTTTCCTTCCGACGTCGGCGCAGACAGTGACGTGATCAGCGCTTGCGTAAGTCGCGCAAAATACGGGCGGATGCCGAGCGGTCGCGGACCATCTGATGCGTCCACGTCTTGGGCGTCGTAGATCACGATCAAATCCAGATCCGACCGCGATGTCAGGCGCCCTGCCCCCAAAGACCCCATTGCCAGTACCGCAGCCCCGCGCCCCGGTTGTTCACCGTGCTTTCGGGCAAACTCTTGCGTAACCACTGGAAATAGCGCGGCAACAACGGCTTGCGCCAAATCGGCATATTGAGTGCTGGCCTCTTCAGCCGGAATGATGCCGCGCAGAAAGTGCACGGACACGCGGAAATGCCATTCTTTCTGCCAGCGCCGCGCAAGATCAAGCCGGGCTTCGTAGCTGTCGGCTTGTCCCATCATTTTCACAAGTTCATGACGCAGGTTTTCAACACCCGGCCAGGGCGCAAAGAAATCACCTGCGATAACGGCATCAAGCACCTGCGCGTTACGGGAAAGATACTCTGCCAATTCCGGGGACGCGGTGCAGATATCAACAAACAGATCGACAAGGCCCGGGTTCGATTCAAACAGGGAAAAGACCTGCACACCTGCGGGAAGACCTGCCAAAAACCGTTCAAAGGCCGAAAGCGCGGCGTCGGGGTCGGTGCCTGAATTCAAGCGTTCCAAGATATTGGGAAACAGCCTGCGAAAAATGGAAACCGCGCGCGGTGACCGCAACGCCGCAAACCCGCGCCACTTCTCAAGATAGGTCTGTATATCAGCTTGGGACGGCTTTGCTTCCGCTTCTATCGGAGCATAAAAACTGTCGGTCAGTTCAACAACATCAGCGATCCGTTCCGCCAGCGACATTTTCAGTACCTTTGAATTCGTTTCCCCCATAAAACATGCCAAACGGGCGAAATCCTCATCACTTTTTGGGAGGTCGTGGGTTTGTGCATCACCGATCATTTGCAACCGGTGCTCAACCGCGCGCCACGCACGATATTGTTTGGATAGCCGCTGGGCAATGTCGTCTTCCACCCATCCCGCACGCGCCAATTGTCCAAGGGCCGTCACTGTTTCGCGCGACCGCAAGTTTGCGTCGCGACCGCCTGCAATCAATTGCCGGGTTTGAGTGAAAAACTCGATTTCCCGAATGCCGCCGCGCCCCAGCTTTACGTTGTGGCCTTCGATCGCGTCCGAGTGCAGCCGTTTGTGATCGCGAATGCGCGTGCGCATATCATGCGTGTCTTCGATTGCAGCGAAATCAAGGTGACGGCGCCAGATGAACGGCGTCAACCGTTCTAGGAATGCGCCCCCTGCGGCGATGTCCCCTGCGCAAGGGCGCGCTTTGATATAGGCCGCGCGTTCCCAGTTTCGCCCGACACTCTCATAGTACCGCTCTGCGGCTTCCATCGCGATGCAGACCGGGGTGACGGACGCATCGGGGCGCAGGCGCAAATCGGTGCGAAAAACATAGCCGTCTTTTGTATTTTCCGAGATCAAGGACATCAACCGTCGGGTAATCCGCACGAAACCTGCACGCGCGTCCTGATAGTCATCCGGATCAAACCGTGTCTCATCAAACAAGCAGATCAGGTCGATATCTGAGGAATAGTTCAGCTCCCCCGCGCCCATTTTCCCCATCGCCAGGACACACATGCCACCGGCAGTTTCAATGTCGTCTTCGGTCAACATCGGGAGCTTTCCGCGCCCGATTTCGGCCCGAAGCAAGTGTTTCAAGCCTAGATCAACCGCCAGATCAGCGTAGTCCGTCAGCGTGCCGGTAACTTGTTCCAACGACCAAACGCCGCCCAGGTCCGCCAGTGCGGCCAGCAAGGCAACCCGGCGCTTTCCTTGCCGCAGATGGCCTGCAATGTCATTCGAAGCTATGTCACGGGTCAACACGTCGCTGCGCAATGCCTCTGCGCCTTCCACTTCTATGCGGGTGATCCAGTCGCTTTCCTGCGCCAGAAGCCCCGCCAAGTACGGAGAGCACCCTGCAGTCCCGGCAACCAAATCCTGGAACGATCGCGGCATTTGTGAAAACAATGCTGCCGCCTCCTGCCCGCGCTCTGGGTTATAGGGGACAGGCATCGTATTGATCTGGTTTGAAAAACTCATGCCCTAGGATGAAAGCGCATGCGTTTAGCGTCAACCGCTTCTTGCATCACCGCTTCCGATTTTGCACAAACACACAAACGAACGGAGCAGTCATGAGCAAGAGTTTAAAGCGGGTCAAACAAGCCCTGAGCGATGCGGGAATGACCTGCGAAATCCTTAAAACCGGAACAGATACCCATACTGCCGCGCAAGCCGCTGATGCAGCAGGCTGCCAGCTGGACCAGATTGTGAAATCGATCATTTTTCGCGGCGACACATCCGGGCATGCGATCCTGTTTCTGACCGCAGGTGGCAACCGGGTTGATGATCAGAAAGCCGCCATTTGCGCAGGCGAGCCGTTGGGCAAGGCCGATGCCGCACTTATTCGCGCGCAAACAGGATTTGCCATCGGCGGCGTGTCTCCGGTTGGGCATCTGAACCCGATCCGGGCCTTTGTTGATCCAAAACTGATGGATTTTTCGACGATCTGGGCCGCAGCTGGAACACCCCATCATGTCTTTGAACTTACGCCCACACAGCTTGTTGATTTAACCGGCGGTCAAGTTGCGGAGTTTACAACCGCGCCGAAATAACCTTCAGAACCGCATCTGCAGCACGCAAGCCGGGGGCTTCCTCCCCCCGTCCTAACCGCTGCATTGTGATTTGGCAGGCCTCGATCTGGGCTGTGCGATTGGGATCATCTGCGAGAAGCTTTATCAAAGCGGGTGCGATGTTATTAGGCTTGCACGCGTCACCCAGGAACTCCGGGACAACCCGTGTCTCGGACACAAGGTTCACGAGCGTCACGGAATCGATGCGCGCCATTCGCTTCATGATCTGCCAGGATATCCAGTTCATATCATAGGCAATCACCATCGGCGTTTCGCAAGCCGCAAGTTCCAAGGACACGGTCCCGGACGCCGCCAGCGCAACATTTGCAGCCGCAAATGCCGCCCGCTTTTCTGCTGCGGCCTGATCCGGAGGCATCGATCGCGGGTCCAACACAACCGGGTTGCCCGGCCAGTCTTTCACCAATCCCAAAACCGTCTGCGCCACAGCGCCTGCGGCCGGAACAACGACGCGCATTTCGGGGACTTGCTTTTGCACCCGCTGTAACGCTGCGCCGAAAATTGGGGCAAGACGGCTGACTTCCCCCTGACGGGACCCAGGCAGGGCCAGGATCACAGGGGCGTCGCCCAAACCATGCGCTGTACGAAAAGCTTGCGCCTGCGCTTGTGTTGCGACGGGTTCAGCGACCACCGGGTGCCCCACGAAATCACATCCCAATCCAGCATCCTGCATGTAAGGCGGCTCAAAGGGCAGCAGCGCCAGAACATGATCGATGATGCCGCGCATCTTGTCCGCACGCTTCGTGCGCCAGGCCCAAACGGACGGCGCCACATAGTGGATCGTCGAAATATCTGAGGCCGCTTTCACCCCCCGTGCCACCCGCAAGCAGAAGTCGGGGCTGTCTATCGTGATCAAGGCATCTGGCGAGATGGTCAGAATGTCATCTACGGTCTGGTCGCGCCGCTTGAGCAATCCACGCAGCTTGGGCAGCACTTCCGCAATCCCCATCACGCTCAGCTCACGCATCGGAAACAACGATGTCAGCCCTTCGGCCTGCATCAACGGGCCACCGATGCCGAAGAATTCTACATCCGGCGATCTGGTTTTGAGCCCTGCCATCAAGGCCGCCCCGAGCCTGTCGCCCGAAGGCTCCCCCGCGATGAGGTAGAGGCGCAGCGCAGCCATGTCAGTCACGGACCCAGAAAATCAAACCAAACTCATCAGCGAGCTTCACGCAGTGATCCAGATCGACGACCATAACCCGGCCCGCTTCGATCACGATACCGCGCAAGTCGGTCTCAATGGCGCGCCGGACCGTTTCTACGCCGATTGTTGGTACATCAACCCGCATGTCTTGATTGCTCTTGGCCGCCTTCAACAGCAGCCCTTTCATCGGCAAGGCCGGATCGCGGGTCAGCCGGATCAGCGGTTGTTGGTCGGAGCCGGACATATAGTCGGCCACCATACCAATCGGGTCAGACCAGTCGCTGATTTTCCCGCTTACAGTCTCGGTCATTTTTTCGGCCAAACCGGTTTGCGTCCGCAATAGCGAGCGCATCATCCGGTCCGTCCCACCAATAGTTTCAACCGCTAATGCCTGCCCACCTGAGACGATGCAGGCCTGTCCGATATCCGCGCCGGAAATAGCGCGAATAATCTCAGCACCGCGGTCGGCATCCGCCTCATCCTGCTTGTTTGGCTTTTCCGCGCTGTAAACACCCGGCGCAGGGATCAGCGCAGGCGCGAGGTTGTGGGCTGCAACAATTTCGATCCCGGCTTCTTCGAAAAACCCCAGCACGGCACGCAAGGCACCATCATCGCCGGCTTGCAACGCGGCCAGCATCCGCGGAACCAACGGCTTCGTGGCCTCATCCAGTTTTGAAGGATCCAGCGATGGTCGGACAACGCGGCCCGCAAAACATACCTTGTCGACGTCAAACTTGATCAACTGCTGGATGAAACTTCCGATCGTTTCCACGCGAAACCGCAAAACAGGACGGCCCGCCCTGCCCGCGCAGGCATGGCCTTCCACTTCGCAAAGACGAAAGGGTATGTCGTCCCGATCAAGCGCATCCATTACAATTTTTGGCAATTGCCCTTCGCCCGCGATCAGAGCCAGCATCGGTGCACTCCTTCTTTGCGTCTTCTCAGCGCGGCGTCAGGAAAGAGCGGTCACTGGCCCCAAGAATGAAATCGACGACTTCATGCACATATTCGCTGTCGCTTTCATCGCGCAATCTACGCGCGCGTTCCTGAAACGCCCCATCGCCCTGTCGCAGCATTTGGTAGGCAGCGCGCAGCGCGGTTATGTCCTCGCGCGCAACGCCTGCCCGCTTCAAACCCACATAATTCAATCCGTCCAATTCGCCGCGCGGCGCTTGCACCAAACCGTAGGGAATGACGTCATTGGTCACCATTGTGACCGCGCCGATGATCGCTCCGCGTCCCAAACGAACAAATTGATGAATGCCCGCAAGCCCACCGATGATTACACGATCTTCGACGACACAATGTCCGGCCAAGGCTGCTTGATTGGCCATAATCACATGATCGCCGACGATCACGTCGTGGCCGACATGGGCACCGGTCATGAATAGGCAATCATTGCCAACTTTCGTAAGACCACCACCACCTTCGGTGCCTGTATTCATCGTCACACCTTCGCGGATGCGATTTCGCGCCCCGATCTCCAGACGCGTTTCTTCACCAGAAAATTTCAGGTCTTGCGGGATTTCGCCGATGGTCGCGAAGGGAAAGACGATCGTATCTTCGCCAATCGTTGTTTTGCCGGTTACCACCACGTGGGATTTCAGCTCAACCCCCTTGGCCAACTGAACGTCCGCGCCAACAGTGCAAAACGGCCCAACCGTCGCGTCAGGATCGATCTTTGCACCGGGTTCTATGATTGCGGATGGATGAGTAGCCACGGGGGTTATCCAGCCTCCGCCGGAAGATCCATCA
Organism: uncultured Litoreibacter sp.; assembly: GCA_947493265.1. Lineage (GTDB taxonomy): Bacteria > Pseudomonadota > Alphaproteobacteria > Rhodobacterales > Rhodobacteraceae > Litoreibacter. Next base: position 226,654 of record CANLQL010000003.1, read on the forward strand.
TTGCTGTAAACTCAGCCTGTGCAGCCATTTCGCCATCAACAGTTGCCGTACCTTTGAATTTCCATACCTTCGCGCCCGGTTTGCCACGGGTTGCTACCACATGCATATGCAGCACGTCACCGGGCACAACTTTGCGGCGGAATTTGCAGCCATCAATTCCCATAAAATACACCAGCAAATCCTTGTCAGCCATATCCATTGTCACACCGACCATAACAGCTGCTGTTTGCGCCATCGCCTCAATTATTGTGACACCGGGCATGATTGGCGCACCGGGAAAATGTCCTTGAAAATGCGGCTCGTTGAAGGTGACGTTCTTGATCCCTACGGCGGATTTCCCGTGTTCGATATCGACGACCTTGTCGATCAACAGAAACGGGTAGCGATGGGGAATGATCCGCTGGATCAGGTCAATATCTGCGGTTGTGACTGTCATCGGGTCCTCAATCATTGGGCGCGCTTACCGGCTGCTTGTCTGGTCAATACTAAGGCGATTGTCGGCACAAAAGGCAAGCCTCGTCGCTTGCTTTCTAGTCTTGCTGCTCGTCAGGAGTTTCGTCCGGGCTGTCAGGGCGCTGGGTCGGACTGACCTCTGGGGCTTTGTCCAACGGCGCGTCCCCGATGGCCAGATTGACCTCCGCGATTGCGCGCTCGGTGATATCGATGTTGCGCACAGAAAAGATCACTGCGGAATTGTCAAGAATTGCCACCGCGCCGGTTTCCTCAACGAGACGCAAAAGGATCGGAAAGGCCATTTCATAAAACCGCGCGCGTTCGCTGTCGGCAGTGCGTTGGATCGCGTCACGTTTTTCGTCCTGAGCGCGACGGATTTCCGTGACACGGCTGTCAAAATCGTCTGCCAATTCGCGGAACGCGTCAGGCTCCATATTGCGCCGTTCGATGGTCAGGCGTTGTTCTTCTTCTGTCAAAGTGGTTTCGATGGCGCGGTTTTCTTGCGCCAATTCACGCGATTGCTGCTCAAGCTCACGCTGAACACGCTTGCCGAATTCTGAACTTAGATACAGCGCTTCCTGATTGAGCGTCAAAACGGGTGATTGCTGCAGGACGGCTTGTTGCGCCATCCCGGGCATCGACATCATCAGAAGCGAAGCGGCAATAAGGCCGCTCCGCAGGAGGTGGCGGTAAAGCCTCAAAACTGGGTTGAGACCGTGAGGTCAAAGGTGCGTTCGCGGTCATAAACTTCCGAGACCAGCGCGCGCGAGAAGTTCAACCGCAGCGGACCAATTTGGGTGTTCCAGAAAATCGAAAAGCCGATTGTAGAACGCAGATTAAAGCCATCATCCACAACGCCTGTGGGTTGGTTTGCGCCCACAGTTCCCGCTGTGTCATCCAATCCCCAGACAGACCCGACATCGAAGAACAGACCACCCGTGATGCCGTATTCCTCAGGCAAACCAAGGGGGAACTCCGCTTCGAACCGTGCAGCGGCAAAGAAGTTACCGCCCAGCGGATCAGAGCCCGCGGAATCAAGGTCGCGTGGGCCAATCCCACCACTGTCAAACCCGCGAATGATCCGCGAATTGGAGAAGAACCGTTCGGTTACAAGTGAATTGCCAGTCAGTGCGGTATGCGCGCCAAACTCAAGCTCTGCCCGCAGGGTGACTTCCTCTTGCGCGATCGCCGTTTGCGCAGACACGAGACCTGTCGTTTTGACAAATTCCCGACCAACACCAAATGTGCCGAGTTGCTGACCAAATCGCAGCAAAACGCCTGCGTTGGGGTTCAGGCCAGTGCGGCGGGTATCGTAGCTGTAGTTATACCCGATGGATGCTGAATCGTATTTTCCCGCATCGCGTTGTATAATCGGTGTCGTCGTTGCCGCGACGTCGGAAATCTCTTCCTGTTTCAACTGAAAGTTTAATTCCAGCCGGCCATTGGCACTGATCGGAAATGCAAGCGACGGCTGGATCGTAATCACTTCGGTCGCGTAGTCAGCAAACTGATTATCTGTAGTCCGGTAACTGACAGAGATCCCTGCTGCCAAATCCCGACCAAGGAAGGCAGGCTCCACAAATGAAAGGAATGTATTTTGGTTGTCAGACCCTGTGTCGAAAGAGAACCGCAAAGACTGGCCACGACCTAGGAAGTTCCGTTCCGAGAAGTTGACGTTAAAGGCCACACCGTTGTCACTGCCGTAACTGACACCGAAGCCCAAAGACCCTGTTGTCGTTTCTTCGACATCGACATCAATTACAACTTGATCAGGCCCAGACCCTTCGCGCGTGTTCACGTCCGCGGTCGAAAAGTAGTTCAACGCCCGGATACGCTCTGCCGCATCGCGGATTTCACGTGGATTGAAAGGATCGCCTTCGACTGTTCGGAACTGACGACGCACGACCCGGTCAAGTGTTGTCGCATTGCCTTCAATGTCGATCCGCTCAACAAAAACGCGCGGCCCGCGGGTGACGGCGAACTCAACATTCAGCAAGACACCCGCGTCATCGCGATCAATCCGCGGCTCAACACGAATGAAGTTCAAACCTTTTTGGGCGGCCAAGCGCTCCATCCGGGTAATCGTGTTTTCAACTTGAGCGGGTGAATAGGTCCGGCCCGGGCGGATGCGCGAGACGGCCTGAAATTCATCTGGGTCAACTTCACTTAGATCGCTGGTTGTTGTGATCTCACCAAATTTGAACTGCTGCCCTTCACGGACATTGAAGGTGATGAAAAAGGCATCACGCTGGCGGGTCAGCTCTGGGGTGGCGGATAGAATTTGAAAGTCGACAAAGCCGCGCGACAGGTAGAAATCACGCAACAACTGACGGTCAAAATTGATCCGGTCTGCAATGAACGTGTCGCGGCCAACGATCGCCCGGAACAAGCCAGCCTGCTTACTGTCAAGGACGCGACGCAGGCGGCGATCGCTATAGTTTCGGTTGCCGACAAAGCTGATCCGTTCGACCTCGATCACGTTGCCCTCGGCAATTTCAAAAACCAGATCGACCCGGTTGTTGCTGCGTTCGATAATTCTTGGCGTAACCGTCGCGGTAATCCGACCAGCTTGCGTATAGGCATCCGTCAAAGCGGCTGCATCAGCTTCGGCTGTGGCCGGGTTATAAACCCTGCGCGAACGCGACTGGATCAAAGTCTGCAAGACCTCATCATCAAGCCGCTCGTTGCCCTCCAGATTAACCCGGTTGATCGTCGGGTACTCTGTGACATTGACCACAAGCGTGCTGCCTGCAGGCACCAGATCGACGCTTGAGAACAGCCCGGAGCGTTGCAAGCGTTGGAATGCGTCATTGAGTTGCGCTGCACTGACCCGGGTGCCGCGTTCAAAATTCAGGTAGGACAGGACCGTTGCATCTTCGATCCGCTCATTGCCTTCAATGGTGATCGTGTTGATGACAAAGCTTTGTGCGTAAGCGGGTTTCACAGTTGGTGTAGCGAGCGTTGCAAAGACTGCCAGGAATGTGATGACAGCAAGGCGGAGTGCCACGTTCGAAAACGCAGGTTGCCTGATCGCGGACCAATTTCCTGATTTTTGAAAGTTCATCTGCCCGCCCCCGCAACAATACTCATTCTTATCGTCTTGAGTAGACGGAGTCGCACAGGTTGTCAAAAGGCTCAGACGCAAAAAAGACCCGCGAGCGGGTCTCTGCAGATAGGCATGATTTCAGCTGTGTTTTCCCGGCCCGGCCTGTAGCCTTAAAGCCCGACAGTCCAACCGCCGACATAGAGGCCAGCAGCAATCGCACAGGGCCACAGAACGCGGTCCCAGTTCAACAGAACAAGGAGCTTCAGGCCTTTATATCCATGTTGTACGATCTGCATTATTCCAAACCTTATTGAGGACAATCACGATTGTGCCAACGCTTTGTGTCAACAATGGGGCAGAATTAGGGGCAGAAAAGGTCATTCGACAATGCAAACAACATGAGCGACAGCAACAGCGCCAAGCCGCCCGCCATCAACACTTGCAGCGCACGGTCGCTTGGAGGACGCCCTGTTACAGCTTCATATGCATGAAACACCAAATGGCCGCCATCCAATACGGGGATCGGAAACAGGTTCAACAGCCCGACAGCCGTCGACAGAACTGCGATAAACCAGATGAATTCCTGTAGTCCCTGGCTTGCCATGTCGCCCGATGTCTGGGCGATCCCAATCGGGCCTTGGATGTTGCACGAACTTATTGCGCCAGTGATCATGTGATACATGCCAGACAGACTGGAGGTTGCCACAAACCACGTCTGCTGCACTCCGCCCAACAACGCATTGCCTATGCCCAGTGTTTCTTTCGGGGTTTCGAAGAACGGACCGCCTGAGAAGCCGATCAACCACCGGGTTTCAAAGCCGTCATCAGTTGGTAGGTCCCGCGAAAGCGGTGACAGGGTGACGTTATAGATTTCTCCATCCCGCCAAACCTCAAGATCCATGGGGGCACCTGCCCCATCTTGGGCTGCTTTTTGCACTTCGCTGAGCGCGTAGACCGGCTTGCCGTCCAGTGACACGATGACATCGCCCACTTCCATGCCAACGGCCATGGCAGGGGATCGCGCGGATAGCTGGCCCAGAACCGGCGGGAACGGGAACACGCTTTCAAAGGCGAGCTCTTTTCCGTCACGTTCTACGACATATTCAACGGATTCCGCGGGCTCCGTTTCGCGGGCAACAGTATAGAAGGTTGCCAAGTCTGGCGTCGGAACGCCGCCCACTGACAATAACTGGTCACCTGGCTCAAAAATTTCTTCGTTGCCGGGAAGATTAGCGACTTTGCCAATCACCGGCTTGTCACCTGAAGTGCCAAGGAACATGAAAATTCCGGCAAACACGATGATGGACAGGATGAAATTGAACGCCGGTCCTGCAGCAACGGCGGCGGCGCGGCGCCACAAATCGGCCCCGTGCATCGTGCGCTTTCGGTCTGCATCACTTAGCCCGGTAATCGCGTCAGGGTCTTTGCCACTGGCCGCATCTGCGTCACCAAGGAACTTCACGTAACCGCCAAAGGGCAGCAAGGCGAATTGCCATTTCGTCCCACGTTTGTCGACGCGCGAAAACAGCACCGGTCCAAATCCGAGTGAGAACACTTCCGCGTGGATGCCGCACCAACGGCCAACGATATAGTGACCATATTCGTGAATCGCGACGATCACGCTAAGCGCCACAACGAAGGCCGCAATAGTTCCAAGAAATCCACCAAATGACGGGATCATCCCGACTAAATCCATGTGCTCTGCCTTCTTTTTCGCCGTTCTACGCCGTATTGCGGGTCAATTCCGCCGCTACCTGTCTAGCGAGATGGTCCATCTGCTGCACCTTATCAAGGGTGATCATGTCACATCTAAGGCCATCTTGAGTTTCAATTTGATCAATTGTTTGCTCAACAATCCGTGCCATGTCCAAAAAACCGATCTTTTCGGAGATAAACCCGTCAAGCGCTTGTTCCTTGGCCGCATTGAACACAGCACCGGCCAGTCCGCCTGTTTCCATGACATAGCGTGCAATACGCAACGCGGGGTAACGCGTCTCGCAGGCTTTACGGAAATTCAGCGATCCGATCTGTTCGAGGTCCAGCCGCGATACGGGCAAATGTCCACGATCAGGCCAGTTTAATGCGTAGCCGATCGCGTGACGCATATCGGGCGGACCAAGATGCGCCATCAGCGCCCCGTCATTGAAGCCGACCAGTGCATGGATCAGGCTTTCAGGATGAACAACGGCCTCTATTTGACTTGGCCTAACACCAAAGAATTCCTTTGTTTCAATGAGTTCCATCGCCTTGTTGAAAAGCGATGCTGAATCGATTGTGATCCGTTGGCCCATATCCCAATTTGGATGGGAAGACGCCTCGGCCAGAGTGGCTTTTTCCAAAGCCTCAATTGGCCAATCCCGGAAGGCACCGCCAGATGCCGTGATGATGATCCGCTCGACGCTGTCTATGTCTTCGCCAACAAGGGCTTGAAACACGGCCGAATGCTCACTGTCTACTGGCAGGACGGTGGCATTGTGTTTCGCCGCTTCGGACAGCAGCAAAGGCCCAGCCGTGACAAGGCTTTCTTTATTGGCCAGCGCCAAGATCGTCCCATGCTTCAACGCGCGCAGCCCCGGTACTAACCCGGCGGCACCGACAATGGCTGACATGAACCAGTCCGCGGGACGGTCTGCGGCCTCTGCGATTGCGGCTTCACCAGCTGCGGCTTCGATGCCCGTCCCCGAAAGCGCGTCGCGTAATGGGCCAAGGCAGTCTTCAAAGGCCGTCACCGCAATTTCTGCTTTCAATGCAATGGCTTGTTCGGCCAAGCGGGTCACGTTGCGCCCACCGGTCAATGCAATCACATCAAACTTGTCAGGTTGGCGTTCGATCAGATCGACGGTGTTTTCGCCGATAGACCCGGTGGAGCCGAATATAGTGATCTTGCGCATGGCCTAGCTTAGCGGAATGATCGCGGGCGGAAAATCCACCAATTGTTCGATCAGCAGCAAGAAAACGGAGGCGCCCAGCATCCCGTCAAAGCGGTCAAAAACACCGCCATGTCCCGGAATGAGGTTGGAGCTGTCTTTGACACCCATTTTCCGTTTCATTGCACTTTCCGAGATATCGCCCATCTGCGACGCCATTGAAATTGCAATTGAAATCCCAATGATTTCAATGCCTACGCCAGAGAACCTCGTGTAGATTGCGCCGACAATCCCTGCCGCAATCCAGCCCGCCACGGTTCCCGACCAGGTCTTTTTCGGACTGACCCTTGGCCAGAACTTGGGTCCACCAAGGATACGCCCCGCGAAATATCCAAAGACATCCGTGGCAATCACAACCAGCGCCAGCCACAACATCCAGATGAACCCGAAATCATCGCGCAGAAGCGACAACCCGTAACAGGCAATCACGATCATTGCGGTGAAAACGATATAAAGCGTGCGGTTCTTGGCCAATAGCGCGATGCCTGCGATTGCTGGCAGCAAGACAAAGGGGAGTCCGACGCCAAGAGGTAAAAGTCTGGCCGCCATAAATGCGGCCGCGGCCCCGGCCCCCAGAATAAGCGCAGACCGGGACCCGCCGCCAAGCATACGCACAAGTTCCCAGACAAGCGCGCCGCACATGAAGGCCACAAAGGAAAAGAAGAAACCGCCGCCCAAATACATGGCGCTGATGCCCACAACCGCGACAACGGCACCCGAGGTTAATCGAACTGCAAGATCGGAAAACTTGTCGTCAGGCAGGCTCACATCCAGCTCGACGGGTCAGGAGGGAACAGCGCCGAAACGCCGCTCGCGTTTGCCATAGCGACGCACCACCGCTTCAAACACATCCGGGGTGAAATCGGGCCATTGAGTGTCAATGAACTCGTATTCCGCATAGGCAGACTGCCACAGAAGGAAATTTGAGATGCGCGCCTCACCCGAGGTCCGGATCACCAGATCGGGATCTGGCAAGACATATGTATCGAGAAACGTGGCCAATGTTTCGCTGTCGACCTGATCGGGACGCAACCGACCTTCGGCCACTTCAACGGCAAGGCGCTGCGTGGCGCGCGTTACCTCGTCGCGGGAGCCGTAATTCAACGCGATTGTCAGGTGCACGTGATCATTGTCGGATGTTAGATCTTCCAGATACTGCATCAAAGTTTGCAGCTTCTTGTCCAGCTTCGCGCGATCTCCAATAAAGCGCACCCGTGCGCCCAAGCGCTGCAGATAACTGGCTTCGCGTTGGATATAGCGGCGAAACAAGGCCATCAGACCGGACACTTCTGTCTGTGTTCGCTTCCAGTTCTCTGTCGAAAAAGCAAATATCGTCAGATACTTAACACCGAGGTCCGGACATGCGGACACGGTTTGGCGCACGCGCTTGGCTCCTGCCTGGTGGCCAAACAATCGCGGCTTGCCGCGTTGCGTCGCCCATCGGCCATTGCCGTCCATGATGATCGCAACATGTTTGGGACCATCCGCTGGAGGTGGCGTTTTCATCTTTTTGGCAGTCGCTTTGCTCAAAGCCATTCGACATCCTTAATTTTGAACGCATACCACCGCTGAGATGCGGCACCGGGTTCTTAGACTTGCATGATTTCTTCTTGTTTGTTGTCCAACGCCGCATCGACCGCTTTGATCTGAGCATCGGTCATATCCTGCACTTCGGACTCCCAAAGCTTCTGGTCATCTTCCGACATGCCATCAGCCTTGGCTTTCTTAATCTGGTCCATGCCATCACGACGGACATTACGGATCGCGATACGCGCGTTTTCTGCATAGGTAGCAGCGACTTTCGTCAACTCGCGCCGGCGTTCTTCGTTCAACTCAGGGATCGGCAGCATGATGATCGTGCCATTAAGCTGCGGGTTTATCCCCAAACCGCTTTCGCGGATCGCTTTTTCAACCTTGCCGACAAGGCCCTTGTCCCAGACATTGATTGTGACCATGCGCGGCTCGGGCACATTGACCGTCCCCACCTGGTTGATCGGTGTCATCTGGCCATACGCATCCACCTGCACAGGTTCCAACATGGAGGCAGAAGCCCGCCCGGTGCGCAACGAGCCAAACTCAGTGCGCAATGACGCCATTGCCCCATCCATGCGACGTTGCAAATCGTCTGTATCAAGTTCGAAATCTTCAGCCATTCACGTGCCCTAACCGTCCTCGTTTGCTTTGCCGCGGTATGCTCCAACGTACAAATTTAGATAACTTTTTCAATTCTATGCACCAACTAAAGAAGAGTTTTGGCAAGAATGCGGCAGTTATATCGTCAATCTTTCACGATTGTATAGGTCCCTTCCCCGGCCAGAATGCCTTTCAGACCGCCGGGCTCGTCGAGGGAAAAGACGATGATCGGCAGATCATTGTCGCGCGCCAAAGCAATCGCAGACGCGTCCATTACCCCCAGACGTTTCGCCAGAACATCATCATAAGACACTTTGTCATAACGCTTCGCGTCGGAGTGCTTGGCCGGGTCCTTGTTGTAAACCCCGTCAACCTTGGTGCCTTTGAAGATCGCTTCGCATTTCATTTCAGAGGCGCGCAATGTCGCGGCCGTATCTGTGGTGAAATACGGGTTGCCGGTACCAGCGGCAAAGATGCAGACCCGCGATTTTTCAAGATGTCGGACTGCGCGGCGACGAATGTAAGGCTCTGCCACTTCGTTCATCGTAATGGCGGAAATTACCCGGGTGTGCACTTTCAGCGCCTCAAGCGCTGATTGCATCGCAAGCGCGTTCATAACAGTGGCCAACATCCCCATATAGTCCGCCGTGGTCCGTTCCATCCCCTGGGCGGAGCCTTGCAGCCCGCGGAAAATATTGCCGCCGCCGATAACCATGCAAATCTCGACGCCCATGTCGTGCACCGATTGAACTTCACGCGCGATGCGTTCGACGGTCGGTGGGTTCAGACCGAACCCTTGGTCGCCCATCAGCGCCTCTCCTGAAATTTTCAACATGACCCGCTTATAGGCGGTCGCGGGTTGATCCGTTTCGGAGGCACTGTCGGTCATTTTGGGGGGTCCTCATCATAGGGTTATTGTGTTGCGCACCCACAGGCTTGCAAATTGTGCGCAAAATGTCGGAAAACGCGCTGAGTTTCAACTGACGATGCGGGCTTACCCCGGTTCACCGCAAAAATTCTTGCCAACGGAAGGCAACAGCAGATGTCGACCGCCCCAATTCAGGACCTGGACACCCTTCTCAGCAAGGTGAAACCCGACCAACCTGTCCTGATTGCCGGTCCAACAGCGTCCGGCAAATCAGCATTGGCCATTCGATTGGCACAGGAGGTTGGCGGGGTCATCGTCAATGCTGACGCTTTGCAGGTGTTCAACTGCTGGCAGGTTTTGTCAGCGCGACCAGATGCAGATGAATTGGCGCAAGCCCCACACGCGCTTTACGGCCATGTGGATTACCGCGCCGCCTATTCCACCGGGCATTGGCTGCGTGATGTCGCACCATATCTAAGCGGAACCGAAAGGCCGATCATTGTCGGGGGCACCGGGTTGAACTTCACGGCCCTGACCGAAGGACTGGCGGAAATCCCGGCGATCCGCGAAGAGGTTCGGTCTTTGGCTGGGACGCACACACCGTCGGACTTGCTTGCAGAACTAGCAGCCGAAGACCCGGAAACGCTTGCGCGAATAGATCCGCAGAATCCGGCGCGGGTCCGGCGTGCATGGGAAGTTTTGCGCAGCACGGGCAAATCACTGGCCCAGTGGCAGGACGAAACACCGCCGCCCCTGCTTCCGCTGGCACAGTCCTATCCAATTGTCGTTGACGCCCCGAAAGAATGGCTAACGCCGCGCATCGAGCGCCGGTTTGACAAGATGTTGGACAGCGGTGCTTTGGAGGAGGTCGCGGCGATTGAGGCGGACTGGAACCCTGCCCGACCCTCTGCCAAAGCGATTGGTGCCCCAGAGTTGATCGCGCATCTGCGCGGTGAAATGACCTTGGACGCTGCAAGACAGGCTGCCACAATTGCCACGCGCCAATATGCAAAGCGTCAACGGACTTGGTTTAACGCACGAATGAAAGCCTGGATGCGAATCGATGCATCCTGTTTGTGAGCATATCTAGCGGCGCAAAATTGACCTCGCCCTAGGTGTGGCGCCCGCTTGTGCGAAATACAGAACCCTTTGCAATTGTGTCAAAAAAGCGCCAAAATTGAGGCGTCTTCGGGGGAAGATGTGCGGCATAACCAGCCCACGGATGGTGGCAGATATCGAGTATTTACATGAGCTTTGAATTTGACGGGACCGAGCTTGCGCATCGCACTGAAGCCAGCCGGGGTCTGGAGTATGTGACGCAGAACACTGTCGTCGCCTCGATGCTGACGGCGCAGCGCAGGGAAACCTGGCGCTCTGATACGGCGCAGTCGTTTGATCATCCAGTGCTGTTCTGGATCACCCGCGGTCAAGGCCGGTTCATGCTGGATTGCAAAATGCGCGGGATTGGCGCGAATACGGTGATCTACATCCCGAAAGACGCGCTGTTCAGCTATGAGATGTTTGCCCAGCCGCAAGGCATGTTCGTGCGCCTGCCGGATATGGCTGAGTTCCGGTTCCCGGACCAGCCTGCCCTGATCAAAGTGCCTGGCATGCAGGCGCAGGCCGAATTTACAGCAATGATTGACGCGCTATCCCGGGAGCTTGGCAATGTCAGTACCGGTCAGCATCGAGCGGTGCATGCGCAAATCATGATGATTTCCGTATGGCTTGATCGTATGCGCGACCAGCAGCCAGCGGCAAAGCTGCGCAAATCTGACCGGGTCTTGCGCAATTTCAGTCGCGTCGTATCAATCGGTCACCGTGACGGCAAATCCCTTGGAGAATTCGCGGCCGATCTGAAAGTGACACCGACACATCTGACACGATTGACGCAAAGTGCGGTCGGCAAGCCAGCATCCGCGCTTTTACAGGAGCGTGTAATCCACGCGGCATGTGATGCGTTGGCGACGACAGATCGCCCGATCCAAGCCATCGCTCAGGAGCTTGGGTTCAGTTCCCCGGCCTATTTTACACGGGCGTTCCACAATCATACCGGACAAAGCCCGTCGGCATTTCGGAAGGCCAGAAAGTAAGCTTCGACTTTAGTTAACCTGACCCAAGGTAACCTTTTGGGCGTCGTATTTGATACAAGCCAATGTCGCAAAAAAATCATTTTGTGCCGGATACATCAGTTGACCTACCCCGAATAATCGGGAGGATTGACGTTCAGAGCGCACTGGGGACGAAAGTCGTCGCTCGCAAATAGAATGTTGTGAAGGGCCGCAGAAAGCTCTCACATTCAAGAAAATGTCAACGTCGACAGGGAGAACAGACATGACAAAAGAAACCATCAACGGGCTGCCGATTCATTCGGCCGCCAAAATGTACGCGAAGGAATGCCTCAACGGTCAAATGGACCGTCGGGAATTCATGACGCGTGCAACAGCGTTGGGTGTTACCGCAACTGCCGCTTACGGCATGATCGGTGCGACACCTGCGAAAGCCGCAGCACATGCCCAGCAAGGTGGGACGATCCGAATGCAGATGGAAGTCCGCGCGCTGAAAGATCCACGCACTTATGACTGGACACAGATCGCCTTCTTCACAGCTGGTTGGCTGGAGTATCTCGTAGAGTACAACTCTGACGGTACATTTGAGCCGATGCTGCTTGAAAGCTGGGAAGTCAATGATGACGCGACACAGTACACACTGAACGTGCGTCAGGGCGTGAAATGGAACAATGGTGACGACTTCACGGCCGAAGACGTTGCACGCAACATTTCTGGCTGGTGTGACAAGGACGTCGAAGGCAACTCCATGGCGGGTCGTTTCGCGGTTCTGATCAACGCTGACACGAACAAAGCGCTTGACGGTGCAATCGAAGTTACAGGCAGCCACACGGTTGTTCTGAACTTGCCAGCGCCAGACATCACGCTGATCGCGGGTATGTCTGACTACCCGGCAGCAATCACCCATGCGAGCCATGATGGCACCGCCGAAGGTATGCTGGCCAATCCAGTGGGCACAGGTGCCTACAAGCCTGAAAGCCTTGAAGTTGGTGTCAAAGGCGTCGTTGTTCGCAACGAAGGCCATGACTGGTGGGGCTATGGTGCCGGCAAAGGCGCTTACATCGACCGTTTTGAGTTCATCGATTACGGCACAGACCCAGCGGCTTGGGTTGCCGCAGCGGAAGCTGAAGAAGTTGACATGTTCTATGAAACAGTTGGCGACTTCGTTGACGTGATGACTGGCCTCGGCTGGGAAGAAAGCCCAGTTGCCTCTGCGGCGACAATTGTGATCCGTCCGAACCAGGTCTACACAGACGCCGATGGCAAAGCGCCGTATGCGGATGTGCGGGTACGTCAGGCGATCGCGAAAGCGGTTGATCGTGCCGTGTGTCTTGAGCTGGGTTATTCCGGTCAGGGCGTGACAGCTGACAACACACATGTTGGCCCGATGCACCCTGAATATGCCGACGTTCCAGGCTTCGACCATGACCCAGCAGGTGCGCTTGCGCTTCTGAAAGAAGCTGGCATGGAAGACTATGAGTTTGAGCTGATCTCTATCGATGATGACTGGCGCAAGAACACAACGGACGCTGTGGGCGCGCAGATGCGTGACGCAGGCTTCAACGTGAAGCGGACAATCATTCCGGGCTCTACTTTCTGGAACGACTGGACGAAATACGGCTTCTCTTCCACAAACTGGAACCACCGTCCTCTGGGCGTTCAGATCCTTGGTCTGGCTTACCGGTCCGGTGAAGCGTGGAACGAAGCTGGTTTCTCCAACGCTGATTTCGATGCGGCTTTGGCTGAAGCGAACTCCATTGCTGATGCGGATAAGCGCCGTGAAGTCATGAGCACGCTGCAGACGATCATGCGCGACGAAGGCGTGACGATCCAGCCGTACTGGCGCACGATCTACCGTCACTACAAGCCGGGTATCGTCGGCGCGGACATGCACATCGCGTATCTGCCGCAGATCTACAAATACGGCTTCGCAGCCTAACCAAAAACTGGAACGGGCCACATCATTTGATGTGGCCCTTTTCAATAATTCTCCCCGCTGCCCTGAAATTCCTCAGGCCAAGAAGTTCACAAGAGCTCGATCGCAGCGGTCCGACAGACAATAGGGAACCTTATGGGACGCTTCATTCTGCGCCGTCTAGGCGTGATGCTTTTGACAGCACTCTGCCTGACTTTCATCGTCTTCTGGCTGACAAACCTTTATCCGAACCTCGAAAAACTGGCGAAGACGCAAGGCAACTTCCGGATGTCAGACGAAGCTGTGACAAGCTACCTGACACGCGAAGGGTATCTGCAGCCCCTGCCCGTCAAATACGGCCAGTGGCTGGGTATTTTGCCGGGGCATGTTTTCACAGATGACGAAGGCAAGACGACCGGACGCTGCATCGCGCGCGAACAATTGCCAGAAGATGCGCCCCGCTTTTGTGGCGTTTTGCAAGGCGACTGGGGGTACTCAACAGTCTTCAAGGATGAAGCCAGCAACATTATCGGCAAGCGGTTGGGCCTGACAGGATGGCTGATGCTGGCGGTGATGTGCGTCATGGTTCCAAGCGCGTTGATCCTTGGTGTTCTGGCCGGGATGCGAGAAGGTTCACGCACCGACAGAACGTTATCGACATTCTCCATCGCCTCAACGGCGACACCGGAATACGTTTCGGGGGTTATCTTTATTGCGGTCTTTGCCTCTTCGGCCTTTGGGTTGAAGTGGTTCAAAGGGTCCGCGACGTCTGCGATGGACGACATTACATGGGCAAACTTCACCCTGCCCGTCATCACCATTGCGCTATACGGGATGGGCTACATCGCCCGGATGACCCGCGCCTCGATGACCGAGGTGATGACCGCGCAGTACATTCGAACGGCCCGCCTGAAAGGCGTCAGCTTTCCCAACATCGTCATGAAGCACGCGCTTCGGAATGCGCTGATCGCGCCGTTCACAGTGATCATGCTGCAATTCCCATGGTTGTTGAATGGCGTTGTCATCGTCGAGACCTTGTTCAACTACAAAGGGTTCGGCTGGGTGTTGGTGCAGGCCGCAGGCAATAACGACATTGATCTGCTTCTAGGCTGCTCGGTGGTTGCCGTTTTCGTGGTTCTGGTGACACAGCTGATTTCCGATATCGGCTACGTGTTCCTCAACCCTCGTATCAGAATAGCTTGAGGGGGGAGAGAACATGGATCCGCTAAGCTGGGGCGAAATTATCGTCCAAATCTTTATCCGCTTCACACCCGTCTGGATCGCGCTGATCACGACATTTGTGATCTCGATCTTCTACAAGCGTAAACTGGGCCTCTATGGAAAGCTCTTTGACAGCCCCATCGGCATGACTGGCTTTGCGCTGGTGATGTTCTGGGTCTTTACGGCGCTGTTCGCCGATTTGATCATGACCCATGATCCGCTGTTTCAGGTCTCCGGCATGAAAAACAAAGTGCCCGGCACCCCAATGAGCAGCGCCGGTGGAGATGACCTGTTCCAATACTACCTACTGGGGGGCGACAATCTTGCCCGGGACGTCTTTTCACGCATGATCCTTGGCAGCCGCGTCGTGTTGCTGATCGCACCACTGGCAACGGTTTTTGCCTTTATGGTGGGTATCACGCTGGGCCTTCCGGCGGGTTACTACGGCGGCAAGCTGGACACGGTCCTGTCCTTCCTGTCGAACCTGGTTTTGGCCTTCCCAGTGATCTTGCTGTTCTACCTTCTGGTCACGCCAGAGATCGTCCAGACAGGCTTACCGACATTCATGGCGATGTTCCTGTTCGTGTTCCCGTTGATCTTCTTGGTGATCTTGTTCAATTCGCGGTACTTCACCCAAACGACGAAGCGCAATGTGCTTGTCGCAACTGTGCTGATCGTTGGTGGCTCGCTCTATCTTTCAACGATCTCGCAGCCCGGAACGCCGATCAACTTCCTGCCGCCGGGGCTTGATATGTTCGATATCGAAAGCGGTATTCTGATCGTGTTTGTCTCGGTGGTCTTCGTGAACTCACCCACTGTGTTCCGGATCGTTCGGGGCCTCGTGCTGGATATCAAAACCCGCGACTACGTGGCGGCCGGTCAGACCCGCGGCGAAGGTCCTTGGTATATCATGCTTTGGGAAATCTTGCCCAACGCACGTGGTCCGCTGATCGTCGATTTCTGCCTGCGCATCGGCTACACCACGATCCTTTTGGGCACCTTGGGCTTCTTCGGCCTCGGACTGTCCTCGGAATCGCCTGACTGGGGGTCGACCATCAACGCTGGTCGCCGTCTGCTTAGCGTGTTCCCGCACCCGGCCATCGCACCTGCCATCGCTTTGATGACGCTGGTGCTGGGCCTGAACCTTCTCGCAGATGGTCTGCGCGAAGAAAGCTTGAAAGACTAAGGGGAGCGAGAACATGGCAAAACGCGACTACGACGGCCCAATTCTGGAGATCGACAAGCTCTCCATTTCGTTCTTCACGCGGTTGCGGGAAATCCCGGCTGTGATGGATTTTTCCTGCACCGTTCAACCCGGTGAGGCGATGGGCCTCGTGGGGGAATCCGGCTGCGGGAAATCCACTGTTGCGCTGGGCGTGATGCAAGATCTTGGGGTGAATGGCCGGATTGTCGGTGGGTCGATCAAGTTCAAAGGCAAAGACTTGGCAGAGATGTCCGCCGATGAATTGCGCGACGTGCGCGGCAATGAGATCGCCATGATCTATCAGGAACCGATGGCGTCCCTAAACCCGGCCATGCGCATCGGCAAACAGTTGATGGAAGTGCCGATGATCCACGAGGGCGTCGGCGAAAAAGAAGCTTATGATCGCGCGCTGGAAGTTGTCACCGATGTGAAACTGCCCGACCCGGCCCGTATCTTGAACTCATTTCCGCACCAACTGTCAGGCGGCCAGCAGCAGCGCATCGTGATCGCCATGGCGCTGATGTCGAAACCGTCCCTTCTTATTCTTGATGAACCCACGACAGCACTCGACGTGACCGTCGAGGCGGCCGTTGTGGAACTGGTCAAGGATCTGGGCAAAAAATACGGCACGTCGATGCTGTTTATTTCCCATAACCTTGGGCTGGTGCTGGAAACCTGTGACCGGATCTGTGTGATGTATTCGGGCGAAGCGGTTGAAACTGGCTCCATCAAGGACGTGTTCGATGAAATGCAGCACCCGTATACGCAGGCGCTGTTCCGGTCGATCCCGCTGCCGGGTGCCGACAAAAATGCCCGGCCGCTTGTGGCCATTCCCGGCAACTTCCCCCTGCCCCATGAACGGCCGCAAGGCTGCAATTTCGGACCACGTTGCGACTACTTTGAAGACGGACGCTGCAATGTGGGTGACATCAAGATGGAAACCGTACCCGGCAATGACCGGCACGGGTCTCGCTGCGTGAAATTCAAGGAAATTGACTGGAACGCGCCGATCACTCTGGGCGAACAAAAAGAAAAAGCAGAGCCGGGTAACGTGGTTCTGAAAATGGACAACCTGAAGAAGTACTACGAGGTTGCGGCCTCCGCACTGTTCGGGGGTGCCAACAAGAAGGTTGTCAAAGCCAACGAAACGCTCAGCTTTGAAGCGCGCGAGTCTGAGACGCTCGCCATTGTGGGCGAATCCGGTTGCGGCAAGTCGACGTTTGCAAAGGTCCTAATGGGGCTGGAGACAGCCACAGACGGGAAA
The DNA here is from genome assembly GCA_947493265.1 of uncultured Litoreibacter sp. Lineage (GTDB taxonomy): Bacteria > Pseudomonadota > Alphaproteobacteria > Rhodobacterales > Rhodobacteraceae > Litoreibacter. The sequence goes on from CANLQL010000003.1 coordinate 243,754, forward strand.
ATCCTGCTCGATAATCACGAGATTCAGGACGTGCCGATTGAAGCCCGCGATACCAAGACGATCTCCAACGTACAAATGGTGTTCCAGAACCCGTTTGACACCCTGAACCCTTCCATGACCGTCGGACGGCAGATTATCCGGGCCCTTGAAATCTTCGGCATCGGAAACACCGAGGAAGAACGCAAGCAGCGCATGTTGGAGCTTCTTGATCTGGTCAAACTGCCGCGCGAATTTGCGGGCCGCATGCCGCGGCAATTGTCGGGCGGGCAAAAACAGCGCGTCGGCATCGCCCGTGCCTTCGCCGGGGACGCCCGGATTGTTGTGGCGGACGAACCTGTCTCAGCCCTTGACGTTTCGGTTCAGGCGGCCGTGACGGACCTGCTGATGGAAATTCAGCGCGAAAACAAGACGACGCTTTTGTTCATCTCCCACGATCTGTCGATCGTGCGCTACCTCAGCGACCGCGTCATGGTGATGTATCTGGGACATGTGGTGGAACTGGGCAGCACCGATCAGGTGTTTGCACCGCCCTATCACCCTTACACCGAAGCACTGCTGTCGGCGGTGCCAATCGCCGATACCAAGATCGAAAAACAGCATATTGTTTTGGAAGGCGACATCCCCTCTGCGATGAACCCACCGCCCGGGTGCCCGTTCCAGACCCGATGCCGCTGGAAATCAGACGTTCCAGGTGGCCTGTGCGAAAAAGAAGTGCCGCCCGTGCGCCATCTTGCCGATGGACACCAAGTAAAATGCCATCTTGCAGATGACATTTTGGCGCGCATGGAACCGGTAATCAAAGTCGCGGCGGAGTAATCCTCCCCCGCGGTTTTGCCGCATCTTGTAGGCTAGAATACCTACGCCGCAGGCACCCGTCAGAGGTCGTAAAGCGCTTCGAATTTTCGGTCGAGATAGTCCAAAAGCGGGGCCTCAGAGGGCGCGAACCCGCAGGCCAGGGCGATCACTTCTTTCGGCTCATAAAGCCCGCCGTGCCGTTGCAGGTTTTCGCGCAACCATGTCGTCGCGCTTGATGTGTCGCCACGCGCCAGGTCTGCATCCAGGTTCGGCACTGCCTCGCGCAAGGTCTGATACAGGCATCCTGCATATACATTGCCAAGGCTATAGGTCGGAAAATATCCGAACAGGCCGCACGACCAATGCACATCCTGCAAAACACCGTTGGACGCTTTGTCGACAGGAACGCCAAAATCGGATGCAAACCGGGTGTTCCAGGCCTCCTCCAGATTCGCAACTTCCAGATCGCCCGAGATCAGCTGCCGTTCCAGATCAAAGCGCAGCATAACGTGGAGGTTGTAGTGAACCTCATCAGCTTCGGTGCGAATATAGCCCGAGCTGGCCCGATTCACGACTTTGTAAAATGCCTCTTCATCTTTGACGCCAAAATCGCCGAACGTGTCACTCATCTGCCCAAACAGCCAGCCTGTGAATGCGCGGGATCGGCCAAGTTGGTTTTCATAGATCCTGCTTTGGCTTTCATGCACGCCCATCGACACGCCATTGCCCAAAGGTGTCAAAGCGTAGTCCGGGTCAATCCCCTGCTCATAGCACGCGTGGCCGACCTCATGGACCGTTGAATAAAAGCAGTTAAACGGATCGCGCGGGTTGACCCGTGTGGTGATCCGCACATCGGTCCCGGAGCCGCTTGAGAATGGGTGAACGGCCTTGTCGATCCGGCCTTTGGTGAAGTCATAGCCAAAGGCCGCCGCCAATTTCGCGCTCAGCGCAAGTTGACCGTCTTCCGGAAACTCTCTGTCCAACGCGTTTGGCCCGTCAGCCGCCAGAACGCGTGACCGCAAATCCACCAGACGCGGACGCATCTTGTCAAAAACACTCTGGATTTCAGCGCCTGTGATCCCTGGCTCATAGTCTTCAAGCAGCGCATCATAAAGATCACCACCATCGGCCAGGGCTGCCGCTTCTTGCCGCTTCAGATCAATCATCTGCGCCAGAACAGGTGCAAAGCCTTTGAAATCATTGTCTGCGCGCGCCTGTGCCCAAATCCCTTGGGCGCGCGAGGCCAAACGCGCGAGATCAGTGGCGAGTTTCTCGGGGATTTTGGTCGCCCGGCTGTAACTGCGTTTGATATGGCGCAGGTTTGCTTTCGCAACGGCATCAGCGCCTTCTGCATTTGCCAACCACTCCCCGATTTTGGGATCGGTGCGCCGCGCGTGCAGGACCGTTTCCAGTGCTGCCATTTCTTCCGACCGCAGATCTGCCGCCCCTTCCGGCATCATGGTTTCCTGGTCCCACCCTGTGCGCCCTGCGACAGAGCCCAAGGCTTGCGTTACCCGGTCATAGGCCATCAATTCGTCATATGCAGTCATCTCAGCCTCTTACGGATTGGGTGGTTGGATACATCGCGGCAAACCGCGCGCGCAAAATCAGGCAGATCAGCACGACGGCGCCAAACTGGTGCACAATCGCCAAATGCCAGGGTGCGGCGTACAGCACGGTGCCAATGCCCAGAACAATCTGACCAAACAGCATCACCGCCATCCAGTCGAAAGCCTGCTTTGTGGCCCGATTGGGCGATTTGCGGGACGCGCGCCAAACGTAGATGCCAAACGCGAACACGATATATCCAAGGATACGGTGATTGAACTGAACCAAAGCCTCGGACTCGAAGAAATTACGCCACCATGGAGAATGCTCGAACGCCAATGTCGGAAACACATCGCCGCCCATCAATGGCCAGTCGGTATAGGTTCGGCCCGCGTCGATCCCTGCAACAAGCGCACCGACGATGATTTGCAGGTAGCTGAGATGTAGCAGTGCAGAAATCTTGGTCTTTAATCCGGGCTCTGCGGATCGTCTGGCTTGGATCAAATCCGCCTCCGTGCGTCCCAGCCGGAAGATGTACCACGCAATCAGGCCCAGGATCACAAAGGCCAAGCCCAGATGGACGGCCAGACGGTAAGAGGCCACATCAAGCATCGTTCCGGTCAACCCCGACGACACCATCCACCAGCCTATTGCGCCCTGCAAACCGCCCAGGCCCCCAAGGATCAGCAGCCGCGAGGTCCATCCGGTCGGGATGTTGCGGGTTATCAGGAAGGCAAGAAAGCCCACAGCCCAGACAAGTCCGATCACTCGTCCAAGTTGCCGATGACCCCATTCCCACCAATAGATGGTTTTAAACTCAGCCAAAGACATGCCAGCATTTTGCAACTGGTATTCCGGGATCGCCTTGTATTTCTCAAATTCGGACGCCCAATCCTCTGCGCTGAGCGGTGGAATCGCCCCGGTCACAGGGGCCCATTCAGTGATCGACAGTCCGGAATCTGTCAGTCGTGTCAAGCCGCCGACCGCGATCATCACAACGACCAACGCGAACAGTGCCATTAACCAGAGCCTGATCCCGTTGCGGGCCCCGCTACGCTTTGCACGGTCAATTGCACCGGGGGCAACTGCTGGCTTTTCGGCCGTTTCAACCTCTTCGAAAATACTGCGTTTTCCGGCCATCTCAGCCCTTTCTGTATCCTGCGCTTAACCTAGGTCGCCGCGCACAGTCCGGCAAGTCATTCACCACGCTCTTTCCAGCGGACAAACTGGCGCAGCATGCCGTGAAATGTTTGAATATCGGCTTGCGTCATCGGCATGCGGGAAAACAAATTGCGCAAATTCAGCTTCATGCTCTCTGCCTTGTGGTCGGGATAGAAAAACCCAGCTGTTTCAAGGCGATCCACGAAGTGCTCAAACAGTTTTTCAACTTCGATCCCGGTGGCAAATTCTGTTCCCGCCAGCTCCATGACCTCGGCGATGTCTTCCCCGGTTTGTCTGCGCCATTCATAGGCCACCAGCAGCACGCATTGCGCAAGGTTCAGGGAGGCAAAACCGGGATTGACCGGTACTGAAATAATCGCATTGGCTTGCGCGATCGCGGCGTTTTCCAAACCAGCACGTTCCGGACCGAACAGAATGCCAACTTTCTTGCCTTCCGCCGTCAGCGCGCGGGCATGGGCCATCGCCCGTTCCGGGGTCATCACAGGCTTGCTCAGATCGCGGCTGCGCGCTGTGGTCGCAAAAACGTAGTTCAGGTCGCCAAGTGCGTCAGCGGTCGTGTTGTGGACGCCAAGCTTATCCAGCACCCGGGCCGCACCTGAGGCTGTTGCTGTTGCGCGCTCATTTGGCCACCCGTCGCGTGGATTGACCAGCCGCATATGCTCCAAGCCGAAATTCCACATCGCGCGGGCGGCAAAACCAATGTTTTCCCCCATTTGCGGATCGACCAGCACGACGACAGGTTGCGGCCCTGCCCAATCCGGTTGAGTTGCGTGATCTGTTCCCGACATCGCATTTCCTTTTCGTTGCCGGGGGTTTACGCGCAGCGCTTGCGCCTCGCAATGGTCTTGTCGCACCGCATCCGCCCCGCTAAGAGAGACGGCAAGCAATTAAGGCCTGACCCAATGACCGACACCACCGAGCATGAGACGCCACAGATCTATCTGATCACCCCGCCAGAAATAGAGTTGTCCAGCTTTCCCGGTCAATTGAGCGCCATACTGGATGCCGTCGATATTGCCTGTGTGCGCCTGAGCCTTGCCAGCACGGATGAAGACAAAATTTCCCGCGCGGCCGATCTGATCCGCGAACAGGTTCATGCCCGCGATATCCCCTTGGTGATCGAAAGCCATTTTCGCCTTATCGAAAAGCTTGGCCTCGACGGTGTGCATCTGACCGATGGGGCGCGTTCGGTGCGCTACGTGCGCAAAGAAATCGGGTCTGAGCCGGTTGTCGGTGCCTTTTGTGGACCATCCCGGCACGAGGGAATGAATGCGGGTGAAAGCGGATGCGACTATGTCTCGCTCGGGCCCCTCAGCGATACGGGGTTGGGCGACGGCGCTGTCGCTGAATTCGACGCGTTCCAGTGGTGGTCGGAAATGATTGAGCTGCCGGTGGTTGCTGAAGGCGCATTGGACCTACGTGCCGTCGAAACGCTGGCCCCTGTGACTGACTTTTTCGGAATCGGTCCCGAGATTTGGGGAACCGACGATCCTAAGGCCGCCATGCAAGCTTTGATTGCCCCGCTGGGGTCGTGACATGCCCTGCCCTGACCGCCGCCTCGCAGGCTGCACTCAGGGCTTTTCTGTCCGGGTAATCTGCAACGCGCAAGGCAGGATGAAACGTAACTAGGGCGTGTCCTTTTGATCCAAGCGCCAGAAGGCCCAGCATATGCGGTGCGAAATCCATATCGCCCCACCAACCATATGTTCTGGGGTCCATCCCACTAGGTGCCGCATAGCTGACGCTGACGGGTTGTACGTACATCTTGTCCTTCAGCGTTGGCGAAAAGAACGCCGCAAAAAGGGTCGATCTGAACGGAAGAACTTGAAGTCCATCGCTGCTGGTCCCTTCAGGGAAAAAGAGCAATCGGTGACCCGCGCCCAATCGTTCCTTGAACAGGTCGCGCTGAAGGGCTGCATCCTTGGCAGCCCGCCGAATGAAGACTGTTCCGACGACCCGCGCCATGAAACCGATGGCAGGCCAGTCTGAGACCTCTGCCTTTGAAACGAAGAAAACCTGATCTGCGGAGTTCAGCACGAGAATATCGAGCCAGGAGCTATGATTTGCCACGCACGCCCCGGCCCCCTTAAAAGGTGTACCTGTCACTTTCAGCGGCAGCCCCACAATAATCAATGCGAGCCGACAGACGGTCCTCACCACAAAGGGGGAGGTTTTCCGGCGCCCCTTCGCAAATGCGACCTCTGTTGCGCGAAACCCCAGAAAAATCAGAAGGCCTGTGCTGAACAGAAGAACAAGCAGTGCTAACCGCAATGCGACGCGCACCCAACCAACGGGGCTGATCTTATGTTCCGGAGGGCTGTCCTGAGAGGTCCATGTACTCATGGTCTTAGGATCCGCGTCGGGCCTGCGTGTAGATTTGCTTATGACGCGCTGACAGGTTTTGCGTATCCAGAACCAGACAGACATCGACGGTGTTGAAATCCCTGTCAATGAATGCGCCATCTCCGACAACACCACCTAAGCGCAGATAGGCCTTGATCAGTGAGGGCATGGCCTTGATCGCAGATTTCCGGTCGATTTGGTCAGCGGCCAGAATATTCATCGGCGCGTAGGATTTTGAACGTGGTCGCAGAACTTCTGGGGCCAGGTGGTCGGCATGCAAAAGCGACAGCGGTGCCGCAATCGCGCCTGTATCCGTGCCATGAAAGCTGGCCACGCCGAACAAAACTTCGATCCGGTGGGCATCGATATAATCGGAAAGGCCTTGCCAAAGTTGGAACATCGCGGTCCCGCCCCGGTAGTCTTTGTGCACACAGGACCGGCCCAGTTCCAGCAATTTCCGGCCGGTTTTCTTCAGTGGCTCAAGATCATACTCATCTTCGCTGTAGAACCGCCCCGGCCCTGCCATTTGATCGCTGCGCAAGACCCGGTAGACCCCAATCACATGATCAAGCGCGCCCTTGTCGCGTTGCGGGTCAACCAAGATCAGATGATCGAAATGCGGGTCAAACTCGTCACGCTCAAATTGATTTTCGTGATCAACGCCATTGCCGAAACCACCCAGTTCCTCGACAAAAACCTTGTAGCGAAGACGCGCAGCACCATCGCGATCCACATCATCTACCGCAAGCTTCAGCTCAAAAGGCAGGTCTCCCTGCAAAGGGCGCGAATGGGTCATGGACCTTTGGTTCTCAACATTTTTGCGCGTCGTTGAGCAGGTGTTAACCCTCTGAGACAGCCAAGGCAACCGCGCGGGCTTTGCTGCTGGCCTATCTATTTTCAAAAATTTGGTCTAGGTTCATAGGATTAGACCATCTCTATTTCTTAAGTTTTATCAAAAACCTGCGCGAGGTTTACCTGAGATCCAACCAAAGTGACTTTACCAATATGTTCAAAATTAACCGTAATTTTACCATTTATGTTCGATTGAACTTGTCCAAGGCCCCAGTCATCGGCGCTTGGGTTGCGAACCAACATTCCCGGTTCAAGCAAGGAGTTCACTGTGTCGGACATTGCGTCACCTACGAGACCTTTAGAAATGAGTGCTGACCTCAAAGATAGCGCATCGCTGCTTGGGTCAAGAATATGCCACGACCTTATTAGCCCATTGGGCGCAATCAGCAATGGGTTGGAATTGCTGTCGATGTCGGGCGTCCCATCTTCACCGGAATTAACCTTGATCGAAGAAAGCATCGAAAGTGCAAACGCACGCGTGCGCCTGTTTCGCGTTGCATTTGGTGCTGCGTCCGGCACGCAAGTTCTTGCGCGATCCGAGATCATCAAGCTGCTGAGCGGGTGCTATGGCCCTAGCCGCATCCAAGTGCATTGGAACCCGGCATCTGATCCGTCACGGACCGAAGCAAAGACTGCGTTTCTGGCGGTAATGTGCCTTGAGGCAACCTTGTCGCAAGGCGGCGAGATTGCTGTGTCCGAAAACCGGGGGCGTTGGACGTTGCAGGCTTTCGGTCCCAAAATTCGCTACGAAAGTGAGCTTTGGGCGGGGTTAGAAGCTGCAAAACCGATCGAGGCAAACTCGTCTCAGGTTCAGTTCGTTCTGTTGCAGGACGCCCTGAGAACCCTGGAGCGCACGGCGCAGGTCGGCCATTCCGAAACGGCCGTATCGCTTAGCTACTAGGGCCGCGTATTTCGCGCAGGTCCCGCTTAAACCGGCGCATATTGTCGACGTAGTGACCCGCTGCTTCCAGCAATCCGGCTTGCATCTCAGGCGAAATCGTTTTGATGACTTTTCCTGGGGCACCTAGCACCATTGATCCATCTGGAATCATTTTGCCTTCGGTGATCAAAGCACCGGCACCAATCAGGCACCCTTTGCCAACGACAGCTCCATTCATGATCATCGCGCCCATCCCCACAAGCGTGCCATCACCGATCGTGCAACCATGCAGCATCGCTTTATGCCCGATCGTACAATTGGCACCGACGCTCAGCGGGTAGCCCATATCGGTGTGCAGCACACAGTTTTCCTGGATATTGCTGCCCTGCCCGATGCGGATCACCTCATTATCGCCGCGCAGTGTGCACCCAAACCAGATTGACGCGCCCGCTTCTAATGCCACCTTGCCGATCACATTGGCATCTGGCGCAATCCAGAAATCCCCGTCATCAGGTAAATCCGGTGTTACGTCACCGAGGGCAAAAACAGTCATTGGCTGCGGCTTTCAAATTCATCATTCATGTCGCGCACCAGATCCATCAGACCCAGCTGCCGACGGCGCTTCAACCGCTCCGCGGTGATGATCGCACGCAGCTGTTCCTCTGCCTCTTTGATATCATGGTTCACGAGGCAATAGTCGTATTCCGCCCAATGGCTGATCTCATCGCGGCTCTTCTTCATTCGCGCCTCGATTACGTCATCACTGTCTTGGCCCCGACCGCGCAACCTTGTTTCAAGGGCCTCAATCGAAGGCGGAAGAACAAAGATCGAGACGACATCATCTGCCATCGCGGTGTTGATCTGCTGCCCCCCTTGCCAGTCGATATCGAACAGCACATCACGCCCCTGAGAAATCGCTGCTTCCACAGGCGCTTTTGGGGATCCATAGAGATTGCCAAACACTTCCGCGTGCTCCAGCATTTCCCCCTGATCGACCATTTGTTTGAAGGCGTCTCGCGTGCGGAAGTAATATTCACGACCGTCTTTTTCGCCGTCGCGCGGGGCACGTGTGGTGGCGGAAACCGAAAAACTGAGGCTGTTGTCCCACGCCATCAAGCTGCGCGCCAAGGTGGATTTTCCAGCACCGGAGGGCGAGCTGAGGATGATCAGAAGGCCACGACGGGCGGATTGCATCACGGGTCTACTCCACGTTCTGAACTTGCTCCCGCATCTGATCAATCACGGCCTTGAGGTCAAGTCCCACGCGGGTCAGATCGGTGTCATTGGATTTTGAGCAAAGGGTATTCGCCTCGCGATTGAACTCCTGCATCAGAAAATCGAGCTTTCGGCCAATGGCCCCCTCTTGGTCCAGCAAATCGCGCGCGGCCGCAATATGCGCGCTCAGGCGGTCGATCTCTTCCTGAACATCGGCCTTTACAGCCAGCATCGCCAATTCTTGCGCGACACGGTCCGCGTCAGCCCCGTCAGAGTTATCAAGAACCCGTGCGAGATTTTCCTGCAGGGTTTTTGCAACCTGATCCCGCCGTGCCAGCGCCAGGTCTTTGGCTTGCGCACTCAGCGTTTCGATTTCGGAAAGTTGCGCCTGTAGGATCTTGGCCAAGGCCGCACCTTCGATCCCCCGCATCTTTGTGAAAGACGAAAGGGTCTGGTCGAAACTTTCGGCAATAGCGTCGAGTGGCAAGTCAAGGTCGCTGATATCGGCGGTGGTCATCACACCGCGCAGGCCAAGAAAGTCGACGGCGCGGGAAGGCTCCAGTTTCAACCCCTGCTCTTTGGCGCGGAAACGTACTTTGATAGCCGCTTTGATATACGCGTCCAACACCGCCTCATCGACAGCCAGACTTGTTTCGCCCTCGTCCTGTTCAATCCGCAGGGACAAATTGACGTTGCCGCGAAACGTTTGCTTGGCGATCTTCGCGCGGAGGGACGCCTCCTGTGCAAGGAGCGCTTCGGGCAGCCGCATCCGGATGTCGAGCCCTTTGGCGTTTACGCTGCGCAACTCGATGGTCCAAGCCACGCCCTGTGCGGTTCCTGCCTCGGACGCGAAGCCAGTCATTGATTGGACCATGGGTTAACCCTTTAACCTTTTCGTAACTGATATGAACAGAGTTGCAGTGTATGTCTGCACTTAACACTTCAGTAACTTTCTCGGGGTACGGTTAACAAAACCTGAACCCCGCGACAACCAGAGCACCCATGCGAGGGGGGATCAGGAATGACACAATACCATAGCCACGGGGCACAGATTGTCCCCCTTTGGAAGTACAGACGCCCGATGGACACGACCGTTCAAACAGAGATGCGCGCGCATTGGGACCAGCTTCGGGCTGGGCGTCTGATGCCATTGCGCTCTGAAATAGACCCACGGTCGATTGAAAACGGCCTGGAATATGCGTTTCTTGTTGAACGTACACAGCCCGGCCACGTGCGCCTGCGGGTTGCTGGCATGCATCTTTGCGATCTGATGTCGATGGAAGTGCGCGGCATGCCATTGCGGGCGTTTTTGCAGGTCGGCTCGCGGGCATTGTTTACGTCCCGTCTCGAACGGGTTTTCGAAACACCAGAAATTCAACTGCATCACCTGATCTCGGATGATCAGGGACAGTCCGCCTTGAACGCGCAGATGTTGATATTGCCGCTGAAGGGCGACAATGGACAAGTTGACCGCGCGCTAGGCTGTATCGTCACCGAAGGCACAATCGGGCCGTTCCCAAGGCGGTTCCGGCTGCTGGAGACAGACGTCACTTGTTTGCGAACGGGCACGGAAACCTCCGCCAAATCGCGGGAGGTTGAGCAAGCCCCAAAAGTGTCCGGTTTTGCAGAAGACCAGCGACCCTTTGGAATGCCGAACCTGTCTTCAGTTCCTATCGGGACCCGCGAAGATGGGCGACCGGACTTCAAGGTCGTACAGCCCGACGCGGATTAAACACTCCTACAAACAAGAAACCCGCGCCAAAGACGCGGGTTTTTCTAATTCGGTGCACCGGTTGGTTAAACCGCTGCGCGTTTCTCGGTCAAACGGTCTGAAAGCTCTTCCGCGACCAGGAACGCTAATTCCAGAGATTGGGAGGCGTTGAGCCGCGGGTCACATGCCGTGTGGTACCTATCCGACAGGTCTTCGTCTGTAACTGCACGGACACCGCCGGTGCATTCGGTTACATCCTTGCCGGTCATCTCGAAATGTACGCCACCAGGCACGGTGTTTTCGGATTTATGGATCGCGAAAAACTCCCGAACTTCGCGCAGCACGCTTTCAAACGGCCGGGTCTTATAGCCCGTAGACGACTTGATCGTATTGCCGTGCATTGGGTCACAAGACCACACAACGTTCGCGCCTTCTTCTTTGACGGCCTTGATCAAGCGTGGCAGATGTTCACCTACATTGCCCGCGCCAAACCGTGCGATCAGCGTAAGACGCCCAGCTTCGTTGTTGGGGTTCAGCTTCGACATCAGCACCTTCAGGTCATCTGCCGTAGTTGTCGGGCCGCATTTCAACCCGATCGGGTTCTGGACACCACGCGCAAATTCTACATGCGCCCCGTCGGGCTGGCGGGTTCTGTCGCCAATCCAGATCATGTGACCTGATCCCGCAACCGGCAGCCCGGAAGTGGAATCGATCCGGCACAGCGCTTCTTCATATTCCAAAAGCAGCGCTTCGTGGCTGGTGTAGAAATCGACAGATTGCAACGTGTGCGCGGTTTCCTGATTGACGCCCGCCGCTTTCATGAAGTCGAGCGCGTTGGAAATTCGGTTGGCCATGTCGCGGTACTTCTCGGCTTCTTCGCGATCGGTGAAGCCCAGAGTCCAAGCATGTACCTGATGCACATCCGCATACCCACCGGTAGAGAACGCGCGCACCAGATTTAGCGACGCTGCGGACTGCGTGTAGGCCTGCAACATTTTTTGCGGGTTCGGAATGCGGGCTTCGGGTGTGAAGTCCAGATCATTGATGATGTCACCGCGGTAGCTTGGCAATTCCACCCCATTTTGGGTCTCTGTCGGGGCAGAACGCGGCTTGGCAAACTGACCTGCCATCCGGCCCACTTTGACCACGGGAACTTTCGCGCCAAAGGTCAAAACCATCGCCATTTGCAGCATCACTTTGAAAGTGTCACGGATCGAGTCTGCAGAAAATTCTGCAAAACTTTCCGCGCAATCACCACCTTGCAGCAGGAACGCGTCCCCGCGCGACACAGCCGCCAGCGAGGACTTCAGCTTGCGCACTTCGCCTGCAAAAACCAGCGGTGGATATTGTGACAATTGAGCTTCTGCAGCGGCCAATGCAGCTGCGTCAGTATATTCGGGCATCTGTACGCGGGGTTTGTTGCGCCAGTCGGACTTGCTCCAGGTCTGTGCCATCTCAATTGCTCCGTCGGTGTTAGCGGTATCTTTTCGAAGTCTCCCTATAACGTGCGTTCGCGGGGGTTGCCAATGTCGAAATCTTAGTTATGGCTGTTCAATGCTCGGAAATTTAGCCGGGACTAACGTATCAGGGAGGTGGCAGTGGCGCAAACTGCCGTAAATCAGCAAAATCATGGCCGGCAGCCGGTGGCTGCGCCGAAGCGCTTTGTGTTCGTGCTGATGGATAATTTCACCATGTTGTGTTTCTCTTGTGCGATTGAGGCATTGCGCATCGCAAACCGGATGTCCGGCCAGGATCTTTACAGCTGGACCCTTGCTGGCGAAGGCGGGGAAGTCGCCCATTGTTCCACCGGGACCGGATTCAAACTGGATATGGATCTTACTGACGTGCAACGCGACGACGTTGTATTGTTGTGTGGTGGCATCGAAGTTCAGGCTGCGACAACCAAGGCCATCTTGAACTGGGTTCGCCGGGAAGCGCGTCGCGGGATTACGTTGGGCGGGCTTTGCACGGCAAGTTATTCGCTGGCGAAGGCAGGATTGCTGGACGGCAAGAAGGCGACGATTCACTGGGAAAACCAGGACAGCTTTTCCGAAGAATTTGACGAGATCGAATTGACCAAGTCGGTCTTTGTGATTGACGGAAATCGGATCACTACAGCCGGCGGGACGTCATCTATTGATCTGATGCTAAAACTTATCGCCAATGACCACGGGGAAGAATTGGCAAACCTGGTTGCAGATCAGTTGATCTACACATCGATCCGGACGGATCAGGACCAGCAGCGCTTGTCGATCCCCACGCGGATCGGCGTGCGCCATCCGAAACTAAGCCGTGTCATCCAGATGATGGAAGCCAATGTCGAGGAGCCGATCAGCCCGTCAATTCTGGCCAAGGATGTGGGCATGAGCACACGGCAATTGGAACGTTTGTTCCGCCGGTATCTCGACCGCAGTCCAAAGCGGTATTACATGGAGATTCGATTGCAAAAAGCGCGCAACCTGTTGATGCAAACGGATATGAGTGTGATCAACGTGGCCCTTGCCTGTGGCTTCGCGTCGCCATCGCATTTTTCCAAATGTTACCGGGCGCATTATGATACCACGCCTTACCGAGAACGTGGATCACAGGCATCGCGGGTGCCGATCTAGCATCGACCGACCGCTTTTAGGTATTTTTGGCAAGAGGAAGCGGGTCAAACCGCTTTGAAGGCAAGGACCGCATTCAATCCTCCGAAGGCAAACGCGTTGGAGAGTGCGACATTGACCTTTGCGTCTCGCGCTTCATTGGGAACAACGTCCAGTGCGCATTCGGGGTCGGCCTCTTCATAGCCTATCGTCGGGGCAACGACCCCATCGCGCAGGGCCATGATGCAGGCCAATGCCTCGATCGCGCCGGTGCCACCGATAACATGACCATGCATCGATTTTGTGCTTGAAATCATCAGCTTATCAGCATGCGCGCCGAAAACATCGGCGACAGCTGCGCATTCCGTTTTGTCATTTGCGGCGGTTCCCGTGCCGTGGGCATTGATGTATCCGACATCAGACGTGGCAATCCGGGCGTCTTGCAACGCCCCTTTTATGGCACGCGCGGCCCCTTGTTTGGAGGGCATCACAATATCACCTGCATCAGAGCTCATCGCGAAGCCGATCACCTCGGCCAGGATATCAGCGCCGCGGGCTTTGGCGTGCGCGTAGTCCTCGAACACGAAGATCGCGGCCCCTTCCCCTTGCACCATTCCATTGCGGTTCGCGGAAAAAGGCCGGCAGCTGTCTTTTGACATGACGCGCAGCCCTTCCCAGGCTTTGACGCCACCAAAACACAGCATGGATTCCGACCCGCCAGTGATCATCACCGGGGCCATTCCGGACCGCACGAATTGAAACGCCTGGCCCATTGCGTGGTTCGACGATGCACAGGCCGTGGCGACGGTGAAGGCCGGGCCTTTGAGATTAAATTGCATGGAGACATGGCTGGTGGCCGCATTGTTCATCAGTTTTGGGACCACAAACGGGTGCACACGGTTTTTGCCGTCCTCATAAACTGCGCGGTAATTTTCGTCCTGGGTGTTCATTCCCCCGCCTGCGGTGCCAAGAACCACGCCCGATTTCGCAGAAAGATCGCCTGAAAAGCTGAGGCCGGATTGCGCAATCGCTTCGGTCGCTGCGATCAATGTGAATTGCGTGTAGCGGTCATAAAGAGAGATTTGCTGGCGATTGAACACGGCGTTTGGATCGTAGTCACGTACCTGCCCGCCAATCTGGATTGCCAAGCGGTCAACGTCACGGATATCTAGCGGACCGATGCCACAGCGCCCTTCGCGAAACGCCTCAAACGTGGTTGCCGCGTCATGTCCTAGCGCGTTGATGGAGCCTTGGCCGGTGATAACAACGCGGTGCATCTTATTCCTTTTGATCCGCGATCAGCTGTTCAACAGCCGCAATGATGCTTGCAACGCTTGTGATGTCGAAACTGCTTTCCTCCGGGGCGTTCGCGTTGAAAGGCACTGTGATATCAAAGGCTTCTTCGATCGCGAAAATCGTCTCAACCACGCCGAGGGAGTCGATGCCAAGATCATCAAGCTTGGCATCTAACGCAATGTCAGAGGGTTCCAGAACCGCTTGTTCGGCGAGGATGCTGACAATCTGGTCTTGCACAGGGTTGGACATCGGCTTTTCTCACATATTGGTTTCACGAGAGTGTACGCGAAGCTATGTGACGTTTTCTAGCGCTTTGGGTAACGGTTTTGCAATCACCTGTCGGGCTTTGCCGCTTTCATGAAACGTGGCAGGCGGCGGAGCGACTTCTGCATCTCTATATGCGTGTCCATTTTCACCGCAGGATAACCCAGAAGGACGCGGCCTGCAGGGGCGTTCGACATGATTTTGGTGGCCCCGCCTGCAACGACATCATCGCCCACGAAGATGTTGTCGCTGACACCACATTGACCGGCCAGGACGACCCGGTTTCCGATCTTTGTTGAGCCCGCAATCCCAACCTGGCCGCACAGAAGACAGTCTTCGCCGATTTGCACGTTGTGACCAACATGGACCTGATTGTCCAACTTGGTGCCATTGCCGATCTGCGTCGGGCGGATCGTGCCTGCATCAATCGTGCAATTTGCGCCAATCTCGACGTTGTTGCCGATGATGACAGACCCGAGGGAGTGGATGCGGGTCCAGGATTGTTCTTTTATTTCCGTAGCTTCGCCCAAGGTCTCGCGAGCGCTTTCTACGGTGGATTTTTCCGGCGTGACAAAGGAAAACCCGTCAGCGCCAATGACGGCTCCCGGTTGAACGATCAGGTTGTCGCCAATTCTGACCCGCGCACCGACCCGAACGCCCTGCATCAGCAACGCGTTTTCCCCGAGGGTAACATCTTCAGCAATGGAGCAATGGGAGGCGATGCGCGCATTCGCGCCAATCGTGACCCCTGCACCGATCACAACCAGAGGTCCGATTGCGGCCCCTGCACCGATATTCGCGCTGGGATCAACGACACTTGTCGGGTGAATGCCCGGCGCAATCGCAGGACCTGGATCCAGCAGCTTCGTCAGGCCCGACATCGCATAACGTGGACGCGGCACGACAAGCGCGGCTTTCAATCCGTAGGACTGCCAATCGGCCCCATCCCATAGGATTGCGACCTTGGCCTGACCTGCCCGAAGCCCATCGGCGTAGGCCTCCGACATGGCAAGCGCAAGATCGTCTGGGCCGGCCTGAGCCGGTTCACTAACGCCTGTTATGACAAGCGTTTCGTCCCCGTAGACGGTTGCATTCAGTGCCTTCGAAATTTCAGCGACAGAATAGCCCATAGCATGCCCACCTAAACAAGAGTGCCCGCGGGAATAGCCCGCGCACTTACTTGCTACGTGGTTTAGCTTTGAAGTGCCCGCAGGGAAACCCCGGCCTTCTGGAGGGCGGCGAAGATCTTCGTATCGCGGCCATACACGTCACGGCGGTATTGCGCCTTGCCTTTGGGATCGACCCAGGCTGTGTAATAAACCAGATGCACCGGCAGTGGTTCGCGCAAATTAACTTGCGCTTCCTTGCGGGTGTCCAGTTTTGCTTTGAAGAACCCTTGCGGATCACGCTCCTGCGCTTTGAGCAACGCGTAGGCGAAATCAAACGGCTTATGGACCCGCACGCAGCCATGGCTGAAGTCACGCTTTTCACGCGCAAACAGGTTTTTCGCCGGAGTGTCGTGAAGATAGATGTTGTGACGGTTCGGGAACATGAACTTCACCAGCCCAAGCGCATTGCCTTGGTTGGGTGGCTCTTTCATCGAGAACGGGAATGTCCGTTCGGTATATTGCGTGAAATCAACTGCGCTGCGGCTGACGACACGACCGCGGCTGTCGGTGATCTGCAATTGCCGAACCGCATTTGGGTTCTTTTTCAGAAGCGGCAGGTATTCTTTGGTGATGATCGAGCGTGGGACATACCAGGATGGGTTGATCACCATATGCTCCATCGTGTCGGAGAATTCCGGCGTGCGACGGTCGGATGTATTCCGCCCGACAACCACACGGCTGACAAATGTGGATTTGCCATTCTGCATAATATGGACGTGGAAATCGGGGATATTCACCCAGATATGCTTGCGTTCCAGCGGCTTGTTGTTCCAGCGCTGACGCTCCATCGCGACGATGACCTGCGCCAAACGGTTCTCAACTTGCTTGTTGATTTCGGCCATCGTGCCTGCGCCCGCGACACCGTCTGCGGACAGGCCATGGGCGATCTGGAACTGCTGAACACCGGCTTGAAGCTTTGTGTCATAGGCAGTTGCGTTGGATTTGCGCATGTATCCCATGCGGATCATCCGGTTGCGCAATTGCACGACCGCACCGCCCGATTGGCCGGGTTTCAGGGACTTGGCTTGAACTTTGTCACCCCAGCCACCTTTACCAAGCAGTTTTTCAAGGCGCAGCTTTTCTTTCTGCAGACGAACGTAGTCTTTTGAGGGTGGCGCGAGTTTCTTCAAAAACGCCTGCGGATTGGACTTGGACATCCCCTTCATCAGCGACACACGGTCGAATCGCTGCACTTCTGTGAAGATGCCACCGTCGACACGGGACGGCACCAGAACGCCTGAGCGCAGATTATCTGCGTATGTCAGGAAGCGCTTGGCGGTTTCAACTTCGATCCGGCCAAGGTCTTCGCTTGATTTTGCAGAACTGAAAAGCGCTTTCAATTCTTCTGCGTTATAGCGGGATGCGGGTAGACCGTGATGGCCGGCATCCTCAAAGGCGCTGAGCAGAGCTGACCGACGGCGCTTGTCTGATTTGCCAACAAAAACAGGTTTGTAATTTCGTTCCCGGTAGAAGGTCGCCAAAGCTTCATCGCGTGCGGAGGCGGTCGCGATGGACTGCTTGAGCGCGGTAACGGCTGCGCTGGCTTTCTCCGTTCCGACAACAGGAAGCATAGCCCCCGCGATACCGGTGGCCAAAACCTTCAATACGCCGCGGCGATTAACGTGCTGTGTCATCGTGAACCCTCATAAAAAAATATCTATCCAACATAATCGCCCCCAATTTCCTCTCCAATGTCCGGAGGGACACTCTCAAGCAATTGTGGTATTTCGGAGACGGTTTAGCACATAAATGCCTCACCGATTGCGATTACATTTTCGTTACCATGCGCAGTTTTTCGCCGATATCTTATTTTTTAAGGTTTGAGCCTTAAACCGGGGTTGGTCGAAGAATCACATTGTGTCATACACCCTGTACTTGGGGGACTATGGGTGCGTATGCGCCAGACGAATGGGGCTAACTTGCTATGAGCGAGAATAAGAAAGCGTCGATTTCACGACGCACGCTACTTGGGGCTTTCGCAGCAACTGCGATCACCGCGACACCAGTCTACTCCAAGGCTTTCGGTTTCCTTAAAGGGGCTGGCGATGTTCGGCGTCTTCGGATGCATTCCGGTCGTACCGGCGAGAAGATCGACATGATCTACTGGATCGAAGGCGAATATATTTCCGAAGCGCTGGACGAAGTGAACTTCTTCATGCGCGATTGGCGGCAGAATTCGGCCATCGGCATGGACACACGTACAATCGATATTATGGCTGCTTCCCACAATTTGATGGATGCGACAGAACCTTACCTGCTTCTGTCTGGCTACCGCTCCCCGAAAACAAATGCTTTGCTGCGCTCCCGCTCGGGTGGTGTCGCGAAGAACTCTCTGCATATGAAGGGTCAGGCAGCTGATCTGCGTCTGTCGTCCCGGTCCGTGGGACAGATTGCGCGCGCAGCAGCCTCTTGTTCAGCTGGTGGTGTCGGACGGTATTCCCGCTCCAACTTCGTTCACATGGATTGCGGTCCAATTCGCACCTGGGGCCGCTAAACCCACCCCCACCGCTAATTTGAAAATCGCTCGCGCATCGTCGTGGGCGTTTTTGTTTGTGGGGCCATTTTGACGGTATCAGAGACCACGACTTAGTGTGCTGGTAAGGTCGCAGGCTATTCACTTGGGAGGTAAATGGCGCACCCGAGAGGATTCGAACCTCTGGCCTCTGCCTTCGGAGGGCAGCGCTCTATCCAGCTGAGCTACGGGTGCGTTGAAATTGCTATAAAACGCTTGGCGCGCTTACACAATCGCTTTCAATCACTCTGGGGGCAGAATGTCGGACCGTTGCTTTTACACAGACAACACCGCTACGCAAAAAGGTCGTGGCACAGTTCAAGCGCGCTGACCAACGCGTCAATTTCTGCCTCGGTATTATAGAGGCCGAAGCTGGCGCGACAGGTCGCGTTTACATCCAGGTGTTCCATCAACGGCTGCGCACAGTGATGCCCGGCCCGCACCGCAATGCCGCGCTTGTCCAGCACCGTCGAGATATCGTGCGCATGCGCCGCGCCTTCCAAGGTGAACGAAAAGATCGCCCCTTTGGTGGCGCTTTTGCCCTGCACATTCAGCCAGTTCAAACCGTCCAGCTTGGTGCGGGCATAGTCGCGCAACCCTTGTTCGTGCTTGGCAATATCCTCCATACCCAGCGCCATCATGTAGTCCAGCGCGACCCCGAAGCCGATGGTCTGAACAATGCCGGGTGTTCCGGCTTCAAACTTCATCGGCGCGTCGTTGTAGGTCACAACGTCCTTGTGGACCTCCCGGATCATATCGCCACCACCCATGAAAGGACGCATCTCGGCCATACGTTCGGGCCGGATGTAGATCGCGCCTGACCCGGAGGGGCCATAAAGCTTGTGGCCGGTGATTGCGAAGAAATCGCATCCAAGATCCTGGACATCGACCGGCATATGTACGGCGGATTGTGATCCATCAACCAACACAGGAACGCCTTTTTCATGCGCCCCTTTGGTGATCGCCTTGATATCGACCTGCGTGCCCAGAACATTCGACATATGCGTGACAGCGATCAGCTTCGTGCGGGGTGTTATCGCATCCAGCAGCTTCTGCGGATCAAGATCGCCGTTGCTGTCGACATCCACCCAGACCAGCTTGACGCCCTGGCGTTCGCGCAGGAAATGCCATGGCACGATATTGGCGTGGTGTTCCATGACACTCAGAATGATCTCATCGCCAGCTTCCATCCGAGGCATCGCCCATCCGTAGGCCACCATATTGATGCCTTCGGTGGTGCCGGAATTCAGAACAATGTCGTCTTCGGAGGCCGCATTTAGGAACCGCGCAATCGTGCCGCGAACGGCCTCGTATTTTTCCGTCGCGAGGTTGGACAGATAGTGCAGTCCCCGATGGACGTTGGCATATTCCGCGGCATAACCGCGCGTGACCGCATCGATTACGACCTGCGGTTTTTGCGCGGACGCTCCGTTGTCGAGATAGACCAACGGTTTGTCATTGACCGTCCGCGACAGGATCGGGAAGTCCTTGCGAATGTTTTCGACATCATACACTGACAATCTCCAGTCCAAGCAAAGCCGCAATCAAAGACAACAAAATGCTAAGGCCAATTCCGACGGCAAACATCGAAATCATCATGCCCACAAGCACCATCGGCAGGGAGGCAAACCCATGCAGCACAGCAACAAAATTCACGTAAAGCCAGATAAACAGGAACAAGCTGGCCACGCCGATCAACTGCGCAATCTCAGGCGAAACAAGCGCGATCCCCAATTGCACAACCTGTACGGCGACCAGGACCAGTTGCAGCCAGGCGACCACCAGAAGACTTTCGTTAAACTCCCCAGTGCCGCCAAACCCGCGCCCGATATAGTGGGTGCAGATCACTGTGAGTAACAGGATGCCAGCAAGCACGCCGGTAAAAAGAACCGGTGACGACAAAAGATGTTCGCCCATATCCGCACTGGCGGCGGGCACCACATAGGTTGAAAGGGTCGATAAGACGCCGGAAACCACTGCGATCAACGCCATTGCGGTCCACAGGATATCTCGACCAGGCGAGAAGGACAGGATCGTCGCCGCCCCTTCTTTGGGCGTCAAAATAGACAGGCGGATCAGGGAAATGAGATGAGCCAACATATGGTCTTATGCCTTTTCTACGGCAATCAAGCCATTGATCCAGATAAACAAAAAACACGCGAAGGTCAAAACGGAGACAGAGATCAACGCGGGCCCTGCCCCGATAAACCCAGCGACCAGCCCTTGCAACAAGACAAGTGGTGCCACAGCAAGAAGAGCCCAGAACAGCGCGAGCCGTGCATCACGGTAACTGCCCTGCCCGCCAAAAGCCTTCGCGATCAGGTGGGAGACCGATGCAAGACCGTAAAGCATCAAAGGTGCAGCGAGGACTTGGCCCACAAAAGCGCCGCTCGCCAATGCCTCAAAGGACGGATCGCCGCCCGATAGATGCGCCTCGCGTGCAAGCCCGGGAAGGCGCGCAACGAAGAACAAGAGGCTTGCGATCATCACCCAGGCAAGCGCCATTTCCTCCCCCGCGCCGCGGGCAAGGTGGTCGCGTAGCACAGCACGCGGCCGTCGGTAGCTGCTGACAATTGCGCTTGCCGTTGACATTGACCTAGCCACGCCGCCTTGCCAGCCAGTCTTCCAGACGGCTTAGTAGATCGTCTGCAATTGCCTCGTCGTCGATCTCTTGCAGGGCTTCTGCCAGAAACGCCAAGACCAACAGGTCTTGTGCTTCCGACGCAGGAACACCGCGAGACCGAAGATAGAACAGCGCATCTTCGTCAATCGCGCCAGACGTTGACCCATGCGAACAAGCGACGTCGTCAGCGTAGATTTCCAATTCGGGCTTGGCCAAAAACTGGCTGTCGCCATCCAGCAAAAGCGATTGGCTGATCTGGTAGCCATCGGTCTTCTGTGCATCAGGTTTCACAAGGATCTTGCCTTGAAAGACGCCGGTAGCCCCGTTGCGCAGAACCTTCTTATAGACTTGGCGGCTTTCGCAATTCACCGCGTCATGGGTGATGAAAACCGTGTCATCATGGTGAAAATCACCATCGCCAACCGCGGCCCCGGCAACATGTGCAATTGCATCGTCCCCGGTCATCTCGATCACGCACTCATTGCGCGTCATCACACCGTTTACGGTCAGGGTGAAGGATTTGAACGCGCTTTCGGTGCCGAGGCGCGCAAAAATATGGGTCGCGGCTTGCCGATCATGATCACGCCCTTGCGCCCGAACATGGTGGAAGGACGCACCATCCGCGACGGAGACTTCCATCACCTTGTTGAACCGCGCAGCCGCAGGGCCGTTTTCGATGATCGTGACATCGCCGCCCTCTTCCACCTTGACACAGTGATGGAGGATTGCGTCAGAAGTATCTGATTTATGTAGGTAAATCAGATTGACAGGCTTGGAAACCTTACCAGTGGCACGGATCAGGATACCGTCTTGCGCAAAGGCTGTGTTCAATGCCGCCAATGGGCGCGCAACAGGATCCTGCCCGTTTGCTTCCAACTCACCATAGAGGTCCTTCGCCCAGTGGATATCGGCCTTCGCAGCCTCTTCCAAGCGGGAAATCTCCAGCCCCTCCAACGTTAGATCATCAGACGCGTCCGCGTCGAAAACTCCATCAACGAAGACGATTTTCAAACGATCCAATGCATGAAACATCGGCGCTTCGTCGAAAACTTCCGCCGCTGCAGGGGATGGCGTCGCTGCGGTTAGCCCTGTGGGATTGGTAAATTTCCAATATTCATCGCGACGACCCGGCAGGCCCGAAGCCTGCAACCGTGATAGCGCAGCGTCCCGCGCAGTCTTTGCCCATTTGCCGCCGGTAGGCTGCGGCAAACCGGCAATCCGCGCTTCCAGCTCTGTCAGATTTGCATCGGCCAGTGCCATCAGGCCACCTCCGCCAGGATATCGGCGTAGCCGTTATTTTCGACCTCAAGCGCCAATTCCGGACCACCTGTTTTCACGATCTTGCCATCCGCCATGATATGCACGACATCAGGTTTAATATGGTCCAGAAGCCGTTGATAATGCGTGATAACCAGGAATGACCGTCCTTCGCTGCGCAACGCATTCACGCCCTCAGCAACCAGTTTCATCGCATCGACATCAAGGCCTGAATCGGTCTCATCAAGGATGCACATCTTTGGCTCAAGCATCGCCATTTGCAGAATTTCGTTGCGCTTTTTCTCTCCACCGGAGAAGCCGACAT
The DNA here is from genome assembly GCA_947493265.1 of uncultured Litoreibacter sp. Lineage (GTDB taxonomy): Bacteria > Pseudomonadota > Alphaproteobacteria > Rhodobacterales > Rhodobacteraceae > Litoreibacter. The sequence goes on from CANLQL010000003.1 coordinate 266,311, forward strand.
TTACCGGGCGCTTCAGCATGTCCGCGTCGATCTTCAGGCTTTTAGCGCGCTCGCGTACAACCTTCAGGAACTCACCTGCGCTCATTTCGTCTTCGCCACGTGCTTTGCGTTGTGCGTTCACCGCTGTGCGCAGAAACGTCATATTGCCCACACCGGGGATCTCAACGGGATATTGAAATGCCAAGAACAGGCCCGCAGCGGCACGCTCTTCGGGCTCCATGTCAAGAATATCCGCGCCATCCATATCAGCAGAACCGCCAGTGACCTCGTAGCCGTCCTTACCGGACAGGACATAGGACAGGGTCGATTTGCCAGAGCCATTCGGCCCCATGATCGCATGTACTTTCCCGGTCTCGACAGTCAGGTCGACACCTTTGAGGATCTGCTTGTCTTCTTCTTCAAGACTGACCTGTAAGTTCTTAATTTCCAGCATTTTTTCTTCCTACGGGTGGGTTAATCTGTTTTTCATGGGCTTAGACGCGCAACCAATTGGTCGCGCACATTGTCAGAGATTTCTTCGATATCGTCATGGGACAGCTGCGGCGTCGACAACCGAAACTTGCGCATCAATTGCATGCTTCGGTTCAGAATTCGCGCCGCAACCACTTCTTTGAAGGCTTCCCGGTTTTTGACCGGATGAAACACCTTGTTTTTCATGCTTCCAAGATCGTCAATCGCGTCGATCAGAATGTCCGGATCGGTGTCAAAAATCGAACCTTCAAACCAATCTGGCGCAAACTCTTCGAGGCCTCGCGTGGTATACCCGTCCTGATGTGCAATAATCGTGAACGTGAACAGCTCATCATTTGTGTAGTTGCGCCAATTGACCGATCTTTTCGACATTTCAACGCGCACCGCCTTCAAAAAATCGACAGTTCTGCCTGACATTCTGGTCAAAGCAAAAATCGAACGATGCAGTGTTTTGCCGGTGAGGTGACCTGCATAGGGATGATCTTGGCGATTGAATACCCCAGGCTTGTACCCCAGAAGATCCGCGTCAGCCGTATCAAAGGACTTGAAGAAAAGTTCGGCGTCCCCCGTAATCGCTACATCAGGTTCGATCAGCCAATAATAGTCATAGTCTGGGAACACTTCACGCAACCGATAGTAGAAGTAGTCGCCGCAGCGCCATCCCCAATCCGGATTGTCGACGAGGCCTGCATTGGCAACCCAATCATTGTCGATATCCGCGACAGGCAAGTCAGGCACGATCGCCTCACCACGATTGTGAAATACCACAACAACATCCATGCCATCACATTGCTTGAGTTGCGCGGCCAACCGCTCCTCATCTGGTCCCCACCCGTTGGTGCGTATGGCAATCATCGATTTCATCACGCGGCCACTGCCAGATAGTTGGTGTTTGTCGGGTAGCGCTTGAAGGTATGGGCGACTGTGTAGCCGGTTTCACCCAGCCAGATCTGAAACTCCTCGTCGTTTTTCTGATCCACCTCGACGAAAAGCGCTGGCTTTTGCGCCTCGATGATCCCGCGCGCGCCTTCCAGCACGGCGATTTCCATCCCCTCGACATCGATCTTGATCAGGTCAAACGACTGATCTGCGACCAGATTGTCCAGTGTCTCGATCTCGATGCCGCCGCCTTCGCCGCGCAGACGTGCGCCGCCCAGATTATTAGCAGGCGTTCGGATTGCGCCATCTTTTGCGGGTTCCGACGACAAGCCAAGACCGAGGAACTTACGTTCGAATTTGTCGGACAAGCCGTTGAGGAAGATGTTGCTTTCCAGCAGTTCCACCGCCGGTGGGTTCGGCTCAAACACGGTACAGCGGTCGGCATGCAAAAACTTCGCCGCGTAAAGGCTGTGATTGCCGACATTTGCGCCGATATCACACATCCTGCCGCCAACTGGGAAATGCTTTCCGATGATCGCCAGCTCTTCCGGCTCATAGAACGCGCCGCCAAGATGGCATTTCTGAATTATGTCGTTGGGATTGCTGATCGAAAAAAATACCGGCTCATGATGCACGATGGCGCGCACGACCTGCACCTTGGGGGATGCATAGACCCCCCTTCGACGATACACGCGGGTATTTCTTTGGACAATGTTCAGCATCGCGCATCCGGGCTGGTCAGAGGGGGTGAGCGCACAGGCTCTCCTTCCGCCTACCCCACACTCCCCTCAAGAGAAATCGCAACCAATTGCTGGGCTTCCATCGCAAATTCCATCGGCAAGGCCTGCAACACGTCTTTGCAGAACCCATTCACGACCAAAGCGACGGCTTCTTCTTCGTCCATACCGCGCTGGCGGCAGTAAAACAGCTGTTCGTCATCAACCTTAGAGGTTGTCGCCTCGTGTTCTACCCGCGATGAATTGTTCTTCACTTCGATGTAGGGAACCGTGTGGGCTCCGCATTTGTCACCGATCAGCAAACTGTCGCATTGCGTATAGTTGCGGCTGTCCTTGGCTTTTGGATGCATCGAGACCAGCCCGCGATACGTGTTCTGAGCCTTCCCGGCAGAGATCCCTTTGGACACGATCCGCGACTTGGTGTTCTTGCCCAGATGCACCATTTTCGTGCCGGTATCGGCTTGCTGCATATTGTTGGCAATGGCGATGGAGTAGAACTCCCCCTGGCTTTCATTGCCGCGCAGGATACAGCTTGGATATTTCCACGTCACGGCAGACCCGGTTTCCACCTGTGTCCACATCACCTTCGACCGGTCACCCCGGCAATCCGCACGCTTGGTCACAAAGTTATAGATGCCGCCGACGCCGTTTTCGTCGCCGGGATACCAGTTCTGAACCGTCGAATATTTGATCTCTGCGTCTTCAAGCGCGACCAATTCCACAACCGCCGCGTGCAGCTGGTTGGTGTCGCGCATAGGTGCCGTGCACCCCTCCAGATAGCTGACATAGGAGCCTTTGTCGGCGATGATCAATGTCCGCTCGAACTGGCCTGTGTTTTCCGCGTTGATCCGGAAATATGTGGACAGTTCCATCGGACAGCGCACGCCAGGCGGCACGTAAACGAACGATCCGTCCGAGAACACAGCCGAGTTCAGTGTCGCAAAATAGTTGTCTGTAACCGGCACGACCGATCCCAGATACTTTTTCACCAACTCCGGATGCTCGCGGATCGCTTCAGAGATGGAGCAGAAAATCACGCCAGCTTTTTTCAATTCAGCCTGGAACGTCGTCCCGACAGACACGGAATCAAACACCGCGTCCACGGCTACCTTGCGCGGTTCGTTGGACAGCTCTTCAGCCCCCTCGACACCCGCCAGGATCATCTGTTCTTTTAGCGGAATACCCAACTTCTTGTAGGTTTCCAAGAGCTTAGGATCAACGTCATCCAGCGATTTTGGCTTCTCCGCCATCGATTTCGGCGAGGCGTAATAGTAAATGTCCTGATAGTCGATCTTCGGGTAATCAACCATCGCCCATTCCGGTTCAGACATCTTTTCCCACCGCTCAAACGCAGCCAAGCGCCAATCGGTCATCCATTGCGGCTCGTCGTTTTTGCTGGAGATCAGTTTGACGATATCGGGGTCCACGCCTTTCGGGGCGTAGTCCATCTCGATCTCGGTTTCCCAGCCATATTTGTACTTGCCGCCAACCTCACGAACCGCATCAACGGTTTCCTGATCGACGCCTTCTTTGACTTCCGTCGTGTCCACTACAGACATGGCTTTCTCCCACCTTGCGGGTGCTGTGACCCGTCTTCCTTACTCAAGCAGCTTTTGCCTGAAACTTTCGTTCTGCAGCCAGCCAAGCATCGGCAAACCTCAGAACCTGTTCTTTCGTCGTCTGCGGCCCCAATGACACCCGAATGGCGCTGGCCGCTGAAATTTCATCGAACCCCATCGCGCGCAGCACGCCAGAGCTTTTGACCTTGCCGCTGGAACAAGCCGACCCGGCCGAGATGGCGAACCCTGCCAGGTCCATCTGCATCACTTGCGTGGCACCTTTCCAGCCGGGCGTCACGAAACAGGATGTGTTTGGCAGTCGCGCACCTTGTCCTGACACTAAAATAGTGTTCTTCGCGCCAGCCTCAATGGCCTTTTCTAGAATATTTCTAAGTTCTGCAACCTGTTCCCAAAGACCTGCTGTAAGATCTTTGACAGCCGCCTTGGCAGCCGCCGCAAAACCGGCAATTCCAATCAGGTTTTCTGTCCCCGATCGGCGGCTCATTTCCTGCCCGCCACCTTTGATCTGCGCCTCTACATCCAGTCCCTGACGCAACATCAGCAGACCGACGCCTTTGGGCCCGCCAAGCTTGTGGGCAGATGCCAGCGCCATTTCTGCGCCCGACCAAGAAAAGGTCACAGGGATCTTGCCAAACCCTTGGGTCATATCACTCAGGGCCAGACCATCTGGCAGTTCTTGCACGATACCTGTTTCACTATTGGCCAGCTGCAATGTCGCGCGTCCCGCATCAGGAACCCGAACCTGGCCCGAAGGATCAACCGCCAATTGCTCAGCACACCAGGCGCGCACTGCGTCATGTTCTATTGCGGATCCGCTCAATTCCCGCCCGGCGCATGCGAGGGCTGCAGCTTCCGTGGCCGACGCTGTAAAAACCAGATCGGCGCCTGATGCCCCAAAGGCTTCGGCAATATCACCACGCGCGGTTTCCAACAATGCCGTGGCTGCCCGCCCTTCGGCATGAACCGATGACGGGTTGCCCAGAATATCCATCGCCGACACCATCGCAGCCCGCGCCTCTGGCCGCAGCGGCGTCGTCGCGTTGTGATCCAAATAGACCCGCGTGCTCACACCACTGCCCTCGCGTCTTTTTTGCAAAGATACCTAAACATTGTCGTCGACAACTTCGAACAGCGTTGGAACTGCCGGGCACGGCGTCAAATCGTTCTCAATCACATCGGACAGCCGGGTCTGGTGCAAAAACACATAGACATGGGCACTCAGACTTTCCCAAAGACGGTTGGTCATGCTTTGCGCTTTGGAGCCCGACAATGCCCCAGAAACACCCGCGCCGGTATGCATCGCACTGACCGTTTCATCGACTGCTTCCAGGATTTCTGACACCCGGATTGCGTCAGGAAGCTTTGCCAATTTGTAACCGCCACCGGGTCCACGCACTGACGTGACGATTCCCGCCCGGCGCAATTTCACGAAAAGCTGCTCCAGGTAGGGCAGCGAAATATCCTGTCGTTTGGAGATTTCCCCAAGCGAGACCAACCCGCGCCCTTGTTCTTGCGCCAGATCAGACAACGCAACCATCGCGTACCGTCCCTTTGTGCTTAGTTTCATGGCGCAATTCCCGATTTACATTGACGCGTGAGACCACAGACCTTAACTCAGTCGGACCAAATCAATGGGCTCAAAGCCTAACTTAGAATTATTCTAGATTGCCTGAGTGATTGCGTCAAGTTTAGACCGCGCCAGGGATCACCAAAAGGACTGCAACATATGCCCGAAGTGATTTTCCCCGGACCAGAAGGCCGCTTGGAAGGCCGGTACCATCCTCACAAAACAAAAGATGCGCCGATAGCAATCATCCTGCATCCGCATCCACAGTTTGGCGGGACGATGAACAATCGGGTGGTCTATAATCTGCATTACACGTTCTACAACATGGGCTTCAATGTCCTGCGGTTCAACTTCCGCGGTGTCGGCCGCAGCCAGGGTGAATATGACCAAGGTATCGGGGAGCTATCTGATGCGGCTTCCGCCTTGGACTATCTGCAATCTATGAACCAGAATACGAAGCATTGCTGGGTCGCAGGCTTTTCGTTCGGGGCGTGGATCGGCATGCAGCTGTTGATGCGCCGTCCTGAGATCACCGGCTTTATCTCGGTCAGCCCGCCTGCGAATATGTATGACTTCTCGTTCCTCGCGCCCTGCCCGTCCTCCGGGTTGATCATTAACGGCATGGGCGACCGCGTGGCCCCGCCTGCTGATACGGTCAATCTGGTCAATAAATTGCACGAGCAGAAAGGCATCACCATTACACATCAGGAAGTTGATGGTGCCGGGCATTTCTTCGAGGACGACCACATGGATACGTTGACAGGGTCTGTCGAAAGCTACGTGCAACGCCGCCTGACCGAAAATACGAGATAGCCATGGGGATCACCGAAGATCTTGCAGATGCGTTGGCGCGCGATGTAATTGCGGCCTCGGAAGAAATTGATGATGAGGAACTTGCAACGCGCGTCTCAGAAGTGATCGGCGCGTCTTCAACCACCACGCAAGAGGCGTTCTTGACCGCTATGCGTGTTCGATTGTCAGAAGCTCGCGCGCGGCAATATCTCAAAGATCGCCTTGAAAAAGCGCGGGCCGAGAAGTCAAAAGCTTAGGCCCGCAGCCTTTCGCCTTTTGGATCAAAGGGCGGCTCTGACAGGACCACGCCGCGATGTGGGCGACCCAGGATCATGACGTCCAACTCGCTGCCCGGGGCGACGCCTTTCAAAAAGCCAAGCGCCAAGGATTTGCCGACCGTATAGCCATAGGTGCCCGAACTGACACGGCCCACTGGGGTCCCGTCCGGCAAGAAGACAGGCTCCCCGCCAGAGGCGTCTGCGTTCTCGACCTCAAGCACTTCGATGATCGCCAGGTTTTCGCGGGGTTGGTTGTCTTTCAAAGCAAGATAGGCCGCTTTGTTTAGGAAGTCCTTGTCCAGCTTAATCAGACGATCCAGTCCCACTTCCTGTGGCCAGTATTCCGGCGAATATTCCCGCGACCAGCTGCCATAGCCTTTTTCAACCCGCAGAGACATCAATGCCCTTGACCCCACAGGACCTGCACCAAATTCCTTACCGGTTTCCAAAAGAGCCTCGTAAAGCCGGGCTTGATCTTCGGTTTTGCAATGTAATTCCCACCCCAGATCGCCCGTAAAGGACACGCGCAGAGCAATTAGATCAACGCCTGCGAGGGTTATTTTCTGGGACCGCATGAATGGAAAAACTTCGGTTGCTAGCGACGTATTGGTCAGACGTTCCAAGATCGCGCGGCTATCCGGTCCGGCGACGTTAAAACCGCACATCGCTTCTGTCTGACTTTCAAACGCAACCGTATCGGGGCGTGGAACTGCATTGAAAAACCGCAAGTGATAGCGCTCCGCCATGCCAGATCCGATGATCAAGAAGTCCTCTTCATCCAGCTTCGTCACGGTGAAATCACCGGCGATCCCGCCGCGCACACCGATTAACGGCGTCAGGCAGGAACGTCCGATCGCCTTGGGCATATTGTTGGCAAAAACGCTGTTCAACCAGTCAGAAGCCCCCTGACCTTTCACCGAATATTTCGCGAAGTTTGAGATGTCGATGATCCCAGCATGCTCCCGCAGCATCTTGCATTCGCGTCCCACAGGCTCAAACCAGTTCTGGCGGGTAAACCCGTTGGTGTCTTGCGTCCCCGGTTGATCCGAAAACCACAGCGGATGCTCCCAGCCATAGTTCAGACCGAAAACTGCACCTAAGGCTTGCTGCGCTTCATAAACCGGACGCGTGCGGGCTGGTCTGCCCGCGCTGCGTTCTTCATTCGGGAAGTGGATTGAGAACCGATTGGCGTATTGATCCCCGACTTTGGCTTTGGTGAATTTCTTGTCGGCCCAGGCCCCGAACCGCGCCATATCCCATGGGAACATGTCCAGATGCGGCTCCCCGGTGACGACCCATTCCGCGGTGAGACTTCCCAAACCGCCGGATTGCGAAAAGCCTGGAATGATCCCGTTGCAGCAGAAATACCCTTTCAGCTCTGGCACTGGTCCGAACAGCGCGTTGGCGTCAGGTGACCAGATCATCGGCCCGTTGATGACCCGCTTGATCCCGGCTGTACCCACGACAGGCACCCGGTCGATGGCGCGCATCATGTTGTCTTCGATGCGTTCCAGATCATCGGCAAAAAGCTCATGACCGAAGCCCTGCGGCGTTCCATCTTCGGCCCAGAAGCGCAAGTCTTTTTCATAGGCTCCGACAAGCAGACCTTGGCCTTCCTGGCGCAGGTAATACTCCCCATCGCGATCCGCGACCGAGGGTAACCGCGCTTCCATCGCAGCAATTTCGGGGATGGTTTCGGTGACGAAGTACTGATGTTCTGTCGGTTGCAACGGAAGCTCAATGCCAGCGAGGGCGGCGACTTCGCGGCCCCATAAACCAGCCGCGTTAACCACCACCGGCGTCACGATGTCCCCTTTCGGGGTTTTCACGACCCAAGTGCCATCACTTTGTTGATCTGTCGCCGTCACGGGAGTGAAGCGGTAAATCTCCGCGCCATTTTGGCGCGCGCCTGCAGCGTAGGCATTGGTGACACCGGATGGATCGACATTGCCGCCCGAAGGTTCAAACATGATGCACCGAATGCCATCATAGTTGACCAATGGATGGAGGCGTTCCGCCTCTGCCCGATCAACCTCGTAGAAATTCAGGCCGTAATACTTGGCTTTCGCCGCTTGCAGCCGCAGCTGATGTTCGCGCGCCTCTGTCTGCGCAAGATACAGCGAACCCGGTTGAAACACACCGCAGCTTTGCCCGGTTTCCGCTTCCAAAGCATTGTACAAATCCATCGTATAATTCTGAATGCGGGTGATGTTGTTGTTGTCGTGAAGCCCATGAATATTGGCCGCCGCATGCCACGTGGAGCCTGACGTCAATTCGTCGCGCTCAAGCAGAACAACATCGCTCCAGCCAAGTTTTGTCAGGTGGTACAGGATCGAGCAGCCGATAACACCGCCACCGATAACAACGGCTTGTGCATGAGTTTTCATCGCTTGGCTCCGTTCTCACAATTCGCGTCCAGCCTACGGTGCGGCATCCCCTTTATGTGTCGCAAGACGACAAAACTTTTCTCACTGCGACAAAACTGATGCATCAGTTCCGACTGCTGTTAGGCTGGTGCAACATAGAAAAGGAAGAGAGATATGGCGAGTTTCAAGGACAGGCTGAAGACGACACAAGACCGGATGACGCTGCATATGTGCACGATCCCGTCTGCAGCAATTCCGCAAGCCTTGGCCGCCGGTGGCGCAGACGGCATTTTCGTGGACCTTGAACATGGGGCAATAGACTATGCGATGGCCCACGCAATGTTTGCCGCAACCGCAGGCACGGATTGCGCCCCGATGGCGCGGATCGCGTCGATTGATACAAACCTCGCAAAACGCGCGCTTGATATGGGGGCGACAGGGTTGGTGTTTCCAATGGTGCGCACTGCCGACGATGCGCGCAACGCCGTGGAGTGCCTGAGGTACCCGCCAAATGGCACGCGGGGGTTCGGTCCGTTTCTGGCGCAATCGCGCTGGCAGACCACGTTAGCCGACTACCGAGAGAAAATGGAACCTGAAATGGTGTGTATGCTGCTGATTGAAACCAAAGACGCGGTAGAAAATATCGAGGAGATCTGCGCCGTTGAAGGCGTCGATATCATCACGCCTGCCCTGTTCGATTTGTCGACTGATCTGGGGCTGCCCGGTCAATTTGACCATCCAGACTTTGTCGCGGCCGTCAGCAAGATTGAGAACGCCGCAAAGGCCGCAAACATTCCACTTGCAGGGATCGCCTTGACCAAAGATCAGGCCAAACAGCTGCTGGCCCGCGGCTACCGCATTATTGCCGGAGTCGATGCCTTGTGGCTGCGCGCCAAAACGGCCGAGATCCAAAGCTGGCTTTCCGACTAGCCTGCCTGCGACCGGGACCGTCGCAATCAGACATGCGGGCCAGCGGGCCAAACCGTTGAGTGAGGACATTAAGCCCGGGAGAAAGCTCATGAAAACCAGCACGCGCGTTGTCATCATCGGAGGGGGCGTCGTTGGCTGTTCCGTCCTTTATCATCTGACAAAGTTGGGCTGGTCCGATGTCATGTTACTGGAACGCTCAGAACTGACTTCGGGGTCGACTTGGCATGCAGCGGGCGGGTTTCACACCTTGAACGGCGACACCAATATGGCCGCGCTACAAGGCTACACGATCCGCCTTTACCGCGAGTTGGAAGACATCACCGGTATGTCATGTGGCCTGCACCATGTGGGTGGGATCACGCTGGCAGACAATCAAGACCGCTTCGATATGCTGGTGGCTGAGCGTGCGAAGCACCGCTACATGGGTTTGGAGACCGAGATCGTCGGCCCTGAAGAGATCGCAAAGATTGCGCCGATCACCAATCTCGATGGAATTGTCGGCGCGCTTTATGACCCGTTGGATGGTCATCTCGACCCCTCTGGTACGACGCATGCCTACGCCAAAGCGGCGCGAATGGGCGGTGCTGAAATCCAGACCCACACAAAAGTCATGGAGACCAACCAGCGTCCAGATGGCAGCTGGGATGTCGTAACTGACAAGGGCACGATACACGCGGAACATGTTGTCAACGCCGCAGGCCTCTGGGCACGCGAAGTTGGCGCGATGGCCGGCATCTATTTCCCTCTGCATCCGATGGAACACCAATATATCGTCACCGAAGACACGCCTGAGATCTACGACCGCGACACCGAACACCCCCATGTCATGGACCCTGCCGGGGAAAGCTACCTCCGCCAGGAAGGCCGCGGCCTGTGTATCGGGTTTTACGAACAACCTTGCCGCCCTTGGGCCGTCGATGGCACCCCTTGGGATTTCGGACACGAGCTGTTGCCCAATGATTTTGATAAGATCGAAGACAGCATCGAATTTGCCTACAAACGGTTCCCTGTACTGGAACGCGCCGGTGTCAAAAACGTAGTCCACGGGCCTTTCACCTTTGCCCCTGACGGAAACCCGTTGGTGGGCCCTGTTCCAGGGATGCGCAATTACTGGTCTGCCTGCGCGGTAATGGCAGGCTTTAGCCAGGGTGGTGGCGTCGGCTTGATGCTGGCGCAGTGGATGGTGGAAGGTGAAACCGAACGCGATACGTTTGCGATGGATTGCGCGCGCTTCGGCAAGTGGATCACACCTGGGTATACGCGTCCGAAAGTGATCGAGAACTATCAGCGCCGTTTCTCTGTCAGCTACCCAAATGAAGAGCTGCCTGCCGCGCGGCCGCACAACACCACGCCAATGTATGATATTTTCAGCGATCTGGGTGCCGTCTGGGGTCATCAATTCGGGCTGGAAGTTCCAAATTACTTTGCCCAAGGCGACGAGCCTCGGTTTGAAACGCCAAGCTTCCGGCGCTCAAACGCATGGGACGCCACCGCCCGGGAGGTCAACGCCGTACGTACTGCCGCTGGTATCAATGAAACGCATAATTTCTCAAAGTTTCGTGTCACAGGCGCTGGCGCGCGTGCCTGGCTCGACCGCATCATGGCGGGCCGTATCCCGCAATCGGGCCGTCTGTCCCTCACACCGATGCTGTCCCCAAAAGGTCGATTGATCGGTGATTTCACCGTCTCTTGTTTGTCGGAAACTGAATTCCAGCTTACCGCGTCCTATGGCTCACAGGATTATCACGCCCGTTGGTTTGCGCAGAACCCCGGCACAGACGTCGTCGTAGAAAACATCTCGGACCAACGCACCGGGTTTCAAATCGCAGGCCCGCGTGCCCGTGACATCCTACAAGCTTGCTGCCGGGAAGATCTTTCCACCTTCAGGTTCATGGATGTCCGTCAACTCACCATTAGCCAGGCCCGTTGCATCGTCCAACGCGTCAGCTACACCGGCGATCTGGGCTTTGAGATCTATTGCACCCCGATGCAGCAACGCGCACTTTGGCACGCGCTCTGGCAGGCCGGAAAACCACACGGGCTGACGCCCTTCGGAATGCGCGCGATGATGTCCTTGCGGCTTGATAAGTTCTTCGGCTCCTGGCTGTCGGAATTTTCACCTGACTACACGGCCGCAGAAACCGGCATGGACCGGTTTATCTCTTTCAAGAAAAACGCCGATTTTATCGGCCGGAGCGCCGCCGAGGCGGAGCGCACCTCGCCGCCCGCCCGCAAGCTCTGCGCCTTCGAGGTGGACGCGAAAGACGCAGATGTCGTGGCCTACGAGCCTGTCTTTATCAATCGGAATGTCGCTGGCTTTTGCACTTCAGGCGGATATTCTCACACAGCCCAAAAATCTATCGCACAAGCTTTGATCCCTCGGGATCACGCAGCGGCCGGCTTGCAAGTACAGATCGAAATCTTGGGGGAACTGCGCGCCGCCACACTGATCACTCAACCGCTTTTTGATGCCGATGGCAGCAGAATGCGCGGCGACTAGCTTCTTCTTGCCAAAAATACTCCCGCCGGAGGCGAAGGTGGAATGCCGGACGGCTAGTCCAGTTCTTCAAGGATCATCAGATCCCGTTCAGACGCCCCGCGCGCATGGCTCAATGCTTCCTGGTAGGCGTCAGAATAGTAGCAATCATGCGCAGCCTGAAGCGATGGAAACCGCGCCACAACATTGCGGGCACGATCATTGCCTTCCAACTGCTCATAGGCACCATTGCGGGCCAGAAATACGCCACCATGATCGGCAATCGCACCCGTCGCAAGCGCTGCATATTTTGCGTAGCTTTCTGCGTCCGTGACCTTCACATGCGCAATCCAAAGTGCTTTTGGCATCTGTTATCCTCCGATAATGGTTTCGACCGCCGCGATGGCGTTTTCGGCATTCTCGACGCTTGCGCCACCGCCTTGGGCCAGGTCCGCACGGCCGCCGCCGCCCTTTCCACCAAGCTCCACGACCGCAGCTTTGACCAAATCTACCGCCGACAGCTTTTGCGTCAAATCTTCGCTGACACCGGCCACGACGGCGGCTTTACCGCCAAGATCCGCGATCAACAGAACTGCGCCCGATCCCATGCGGGTCTTATGCTCATCCACCAATGCGGGAAGGTCTTTGCCGCTGACCCCGCTTAGAACTTGCGCGAAGAACGCAACGCCGTTTAAGCTTTTATCTTCTGCCTGCGCGGCACCACGTGACATCGCCAATTCTCGGCGCAGTTGTGCCACTTCGTTTGACAAGGATTTACGCTCTTCCATCAAGGATTTGACGCGGTCTGCAACCTCTTCCGGCTTCGATTTCAACATCAAAGCAGTTTCGGCCAACCTGGTATCCTGCGCGGACAGATAGTCGAAAGCGGCCGCACCAGTCAGGGCTTCGATCCTGCGCACACCGGCGCTTGACGCGCTGTCACCCAGTGTCACAAAGACCCCGATATCACCGGTTTGACGCACATGGGTGCCGCCACAAAGTTCCAGCGAATAGGTCTGACCATCCGTCCCCTTGCCAGTGGCCGCCTGCCCCATGGAGACAACCCGCACTTCGTCGCCATATTTTTCCCCGAACAATGCTTGCGCGCCGATTTCGCGCGCATCATCAGGCGTCATGATCCTGGTTTCGACGACAGAGTTCTGGCGGATATAACTGTTCACCTCAGCCTCCACCCGCGCCAGTTCGTCGGTGCTGAGCGCCTTGCCATGCGAAAAATCAAACCTTAGCCGATCAGGCGCGTTCAGCGATCCGCGCTGCGCAACATGCTCACCAAGTGCTTGGCGCAGCGCTTCATGCAACAGATGCGTGGCGGAGTGATTGGCCCGGATCGAAGACCGCCGCCCGTGATCTACCTTCAACTCCACACCGTCACCCACGGCAATCGTTCCAGCTGTCACGTTTGCAAAATGAATAAACACGTCTGCGGATTTGCGCGTATCGGTAATCTCAGCGGTGGCGTTCCCCAAGGAAAGCACACCGGTATCGCCAACCTGACCGCCGCTTTCGGCGTAAAACGGTGTCTGGTTCAAAACGATCTGGACCGTGTCACCTGAGGTCGCCGCATCAACAGACGCCCCGTCCTTGATGATCGCCAGAACCTGCGCCTCGGCCTGTTCCGTGTCATATCCCAGAAAATCCGTTGCTCCATGCGTGTCCGCAATATCAAACCAAATTGTGGCGTCTGCGGCTTCGCCCGATCCGGCCCAGCTCGCGCGCGCTTTGGCCTTCTGTTCTGCCATCGCTACGTCAAATCCGTCTGTATCAACACCGCGGCCTTTTTCGCGCAGCGCGTCTTGCGTCAAATCAAGCGGGAAACCGAACGTGTCGTAAAGCTTGAACGCTGCTCGACCGGGAAGATCCTGGTCTTCCGGCAGCGTTGCCAGTTCGTCATCCAGAAGTTTCAACCCACGGTCGAGCGTTTCGCGGAACCGGGTTTCTTCTTGTCGCAGTGTTTCTTCGATCAACGCCTGCGCTTGCGCTAGTTCCGGATAAGCAGCCCCCATTTGCCCGACAAGTGCGGGCACCAGTTTGTGCATGACCGGGTCTTTCGCGCCCAGCAAATGGGCATGTCGCATTGCGCGCCGCATGATCCGGCGCAGCACATACCCGCGACCGTCTTTTGAAGGCATCACACCATCAGCGATCAGAAAAGATGTGGACCGTAAATGGTCGGCAATAACCCGGTGATGGGTTGCGCCGGGCCCATCGGGATCGCTGGATGTGACATTGGCCGAAGCCATGATCAGCGACCGCATCAAATCGGTGGCATAGTTGTCGTTGGTGCCTTGAAGTAGTGCGGCCACACGCTCAATCCCCATCCCGGTATCGATGGATTGGGCGGCAAGATCGCGGCGCGTCCCGTCTTCAAATTGCTCAAACTGCATGAAGACGAGGTTCCAGATCTCGACAAACCTGTCGCCATCCTCTTCCGGGGAGCCGGGAGGCCCACCCCAGATGTGATCACCGTGATCATAGAAAATCTCGGAACTTGGGCCACAAGGACCCGTTGGGCCCATCATCCAGAAATTATCATCCGTTGCGATCCGGATGATCTTATCATCGGAAAGGCCAGCAACTTTTTTCCAGATCGCGACCGCCTCGTCATCGGTGTGGTAGACGGTAACGACAAGCTTTTCCTTCGGTATGCCCAGCTCCTTGGTGATCAAATGCCAAGCAAACGCGATCGCATCTTCCTTGAAATAATCACCAAAGCTGAAATTCCCGAGCATTTCGAAAAACGTGTGATGGCGTGCGGTATAGCCTACATTGTCGAGGTCGTTATGCTTGCCCCCGGCACGGACGCATTTCTGTGCGGTCGTCGCACGGGTGTAGTCACGCGTTTCCACCCCGGTGAACAGGTTTTTGAACTGCACCATGCCGGAATTGGCAAACATCAACGTCGGATCATTGCGTGGCACCAGCGGGCTGGACGGCTGCACGGAATGGCCTTGGTTTTCAAAATAGGTCAGAAATGTCGATCGGATGTCGTTGAGACTTGTCATGGCGCTGGCTTTGCATGTCGTTAAAGTCCTTCGCAATTATCCCGCCAGCCGACGCAGGTAAAGGGATTGGCGCGATTATGGATCGTATTTCGCAAATTCGAGCCCAAAAACAAAAGACAGCCGCCCCAATGGGACGGCTGCCTCAGCACAATACGCAGATTTCTCGTCTTAATCGTCGATCAGACCATCATCGTCATCATTTGCGGAAGGGCCTTCTTCAATCTCGAAATCAAGACCGTGGGCTGCGCGGATCTTATCTTCAATTTCAACCGCGATGCCGCTGTTTTCTTTCAGGAATGACTTGGCGTTTTCACGTCCCTGACCAATCCGTTCGTCGCCATAGCTAAACCAGGATCCGGATTTCTCAACCACGCCGGCCTTCACACCGAGATCAAGCAGCTCCCCCATTTTCGAGATGCCTTCGCCATACATGATGTCAAATTCAACCTGCTTGAAAGGCGGTGCGACCTTGTTTTTCACAACTTTGACGCGGGTGGCGTTGCCGACAACCTCGTCACGATCCTTCAACGCACCGATCCGGCGAATATCCAGACGGACGGAGGAGTAAAACTTCAGCGCGTTGCCGCCTGTCGTTGTTTCCGGAGAGCCGAACATAACGCCAATCTTCATCCGAATTTGGTTAATGAAGATCACCATGCAGTTGGAACGGGAAATGGAGCCGGTCAGCTTCCGCATTGCCTGGCTCATCAGACGGGCATGCACACCGACAGAGCTGTCGCCCATATCACCTTCCAATTCAGATTTCGGCGTCAGGGCGGCGACGGAATCGACAACAATCATGTTCACCGCGCCAGACCGAACCAACGTATCAACAATTTCAAGTGCCTGTTCGCCCGTATCGGGCTGCGAAATCAGCAATTCGTCCAGATCAACGCCAAGCTTGCGGGCGTATTGCGGGTCCAACGCGTGTTCTGCGTCAACAAAGGCGCAAACGCCGCCCTTCTTCTGTTCTTCTGCAACGCAATGCAGTGTCAGTGTGGTCTTGCCTGACGATTCCGGGCCGTAGATTTCCACGACGCGGCCTTTCGGCAAGCCGCCGATCCCTAGCGCGATATCCAGACCAAGTGACCCGGTCGATGTCGCTTCGATTTCCTGAACTGCGTTTTCGTCGCCCAATTTCATAATTGAGCCCTTGCCGAACTGGCGCTCAATCTGGGACAGAGCTGACTCTAGCGCTTTTTGTTTATTGCTGTCGGATTTGTCTGACATGGTTTGTGTATCTGCATTTGCCATTATTTTTATCCCTTATTTCACACCGCGTTACTGCGGGCAATGACTGCCAATGTTCCTCTCTTGTTCTTATGAGATCAAAAAGAGAACATTTCAAGGTAAATTTTACCAAGTAAAAGTTGCGGGATTCGGATAAACATAGTTTTAATAGGCGGAAAATATATGCGCAGATCGAAAAATTGATTATTTTACAGAAGTATAACCTGGTTTATCTGGCGGTTCCGAAAACCGGCTCGACCTCAATTGAGATGGCTCTTGATCCTTATGCAAGCAGCGCTTTGAGGTCTCCTCCCGGGTTGAAACACGCGAACGCGCGCAGGTTTGAACGGGAAATTCGCCCCCTTTTTGATCGATCCGGAAAACGTCGGTTGGAAACTATGGCCGTTATTCGTGAACCGGTAGATTGGTTGTTGAGCTGGTACAGGTATCGTGGACGCAAGGAAATCGCCGGGTCACCGAACAGCACAGCCGAGATCAGCTTTGATCAGTTTGTGGAAGCGTATTTGTCAAAAGAGCGGCCCCCTTTTGCAAATGTCGGCTCGCAATCTCAGTTTGTCAGTGACGCTGCGGGCAAGATAATCGTGACGCATCTGTTTCAATATGAGCAACTTCCAACACTTCTTGCCTATTTGGATGCACGTTTAAAGACTGAGCTTGTTCTTCCGAACCTGAACAGGTCCCCGAAAACGCAAGTCTCCGTTAGTCAGACGACGCGATCGCTTCTGGAGCAAAAACTGGAGGCTGATTTTGACCTTCACGCCAAGCTGTCGACGTCACCACTGACGACAACGGACTAAGAATTACGCGGCTTTACCAAGTTGGCCGCGCACCGTCGCGGTAAGCGCATTCAAGGAGAATGGCTTTGGCAAAAAGACAGAATTTGGGATATGGTCTTGTTCATCTGAGAAATTGTCTTCCGCATAGCCTGAAACGAAGACGACGCGCATATCTGGTCGCATTTTTCGCGCTTCACGCACCCAGGTCGGGCCATCAAGGCCAGGCATGACCACGTCAGTCACGACGATATCAACGGTCAGGCCCTCATCGCTTAGCAATGACAACGCATCTTCCGCGCTTTCCGCTTCCAGCACTTGGTATCCGCGAAGTTTCAATGCTCGAGAGGCAAATGCCCGGACTGGGGCTTCATCCTCAACCAAGAGAACAACACCCTCGGCGACCCCTGTATCCGATACGACCGCGGGCTGTTCCGTCTTTTCAACGTCCTGAACAGGTTTGTCGTAGGTTGGGAAATAAATCGTAAAGACGGTGCCTTTGTTTTCTTCGCTGTCGACGAAAATGAAGCCACCGGATTGTTTAACGATCCCATATGCGGTCGACAGGCCCAAACCTGTCCCCTCGCCCGTGCGTTTGGTGGTGAAGAATGGTTCAAAGATTTTCGACATCTTATCTGACGGGATACCGCAGCCCGTGTCAGAGACTTTGACGATCACATAGTCCCCACGCGGCACAAAGGCCTGATCGCGCTTCATGTCTTCTGTGAGCTTTTTATTGCGGGTCTCAATGAGGATTTCACCACCGCCCGACAGCGCATCGCGGGCATTCACGACGAGGTTCATAATCACCTGTTCCAGCTGCCTGCGGTCCGCACGGACAGACATCAGTTCTGGATCATGGTTCAGGGTCAGCGATATCTGCGCGCCCACAAGTCGGTTTAGCAAATGGGTCAAGTCCGCTAACGTATCGCGCATATCAAGAACTTCGAGCTGCAGGTTCTGTTTACGGGAAAACGCCAGCAATTGCCCGACAAGGGAGGCCGCCCGGTTGGCGTTTTGGTTAATCTGTTCAAGATCTCCGAAATCCGGATCGCCGGGATCGTGGCGCAGCATCAACAAGTCGCAATGGCCGGAAATTGCAGTCAGAAGATTGTTGAAATCATGTGCAACACCACCGGCAAGTTGGCCGATTGCCTGCATTTTCTGACTTTGGACAAATTGCGCCTCCAGCGTTTTCAACTCGGTCGCATCCGTGACCATGGCCATCAGAGACACTTCACCGGCCTCAATTATCCGCCCTAGCGTCACTTGCAGGTAGACTTCTTCATCTGCGTTCCGGGCCTTCAAAATTTCGGGTTTATGCAGCGACCGACCCTCTGCGGCATCACCGAGCCAATCGGAAATTTGCCGCCCCAGCCCTTCGACCAGATCGGAAAGTGACGCCGTTCCGACACCGCGTTCTCCGTCTATGCGCAGAAGTTTGCGGGACAACTTATTTGCCTCAAGAACCCGGCCGCTTGGTGCGATTTTCAGCAATGCGACGGGGAATTCCTCAAGGGTATCAAGCGTTGGGGCCAGTGTGGGGCGAATTTCTTCTGTGACAGGGGCCAGGAAATATTCCGTCCGACCGCCGCTGCCCTCGACAATGATCACACGGACCATCATGCCACCATCTGCGGTCATGACCGACACGACCTGCCCTGATTCCGTTGGGATGTCAGTGAACATTTTTTCAAGCGATTTGACCCGTCCGCCAACCAGCCTGCGCATGGCGTCATTCATGAACAGGATCGTGCCAGTGCCACTTGCAGTCATCATCGGCAGGCTGATTTTGTCAGCTGTTCGGGTCGACGTCGTGCGTTCCAGCGCCTCTTCGATGGCCCACAGAAAACTTGTGTCGGAGATCCGGTGGACGCTGACCAGAAAACGACCGCTGCGCGTGACGACATCTTCGCGCGCGGCATTCACCCGGGTCGCTTTCGCCTGAAGGCGGAAAACAATCGCATTTGCATTGGAAAATGTGCTTTCCAGCACCCGTTCGAAGACAGCACCGCCTGCGTCCCCGAAACGTCCGCGGGCTGACTTGTTCTTGTTGAGAACCTCGCCCTCATCGCTGACAAGGAAAATTGCGCGATCATCATGGGCGATTAACTCGTCCAAACCGCCACCTTGTCCAACGGAGACTTTGGACCGCGAAAACGTCCAGGCCATCAGCACAAGCGTCCCCAACGTTGCCCCGACGACCAAGGCCACGACGGACATCGTGCGGTTTGGTAGAAACATCCCCACGGCTATGCAAAGTGCTGCGAACCAAATCAGATAGGGAGCTTTTGCCGCGACGTTTTCAATAACAGTGGTCATTGCCCTCTGAGGTTCGACACTCTGCACCACAACGCTTCTCCAATAGGAATCATCAAATTGAAGGGTCTGACAGAACCGTTAAGTCGAAATTAATTTTTCTAACTGTCACCCTAATTTAAAGGCTAGAGGTGTCAGACATCCCGCGTCAAGTGCGCTGAGAAGAAGCCATCGCCACCTTGCAGAGGTGAAAACCTATTGGTTTTGAGGCATTTCCAGTCATTGTGGCGATCGAGGAACGCTTCAATTTGAGCTTCATTCTCACTATTTAAAAGCGAACAGGTCGCGTAGATCAGCAGACCACCGCTGGCGACAAGCGGAACGGCTTTGTCAAGAATCTCGGCCTGGATTTGAAGCAACTGGTCAAGCCTGTCTTCGGTCAAGATCCATTTGCCTTCGGGTGCGCGACGCCAGGCCCCGCTTCCGGAACATGGTGCATCGCAAAAGACGATGTCGAAGGGTGCGGCCTGCATTGTGCTTTCTGTCGACAGGATTTCGATGTCTAGTTTTGCGCGACGGGCGCGTTCTGGAATGTCGCCCATGCGGGCCGGGTCAATATCGTGGGCAGAAACCTGTCCGGACCCCGTTTGTTTTAAACGATCTGCCAGGGCCAGCGCTTTGCCCCCGCCACCGGCGCAGAAATCCAGTATCCGCTCTGATCCGGTTATCGGGAAATCGTAGCAGATCGCCTGAGACGCGGCGTCTTGTGGTTCTGCCAGTCCGTCAAGAATACTGTTGGTTTGCCGTAACTTACGGCCGTTTTCTGTTACCTCAATAGCGGCGACGCACAGGCTGGAGGGTGCGGCTGCAATCTGATCGCTTGCAAGCCTGGCAATCAACGCTTCACGGCTGATCCTTGAGAGGTTTGTACGTAGAAAAAGCGGCGCACGCTGACGCATCAAATCCATGATCGGCTCAAGTTCCGGCCCCAACGCTGTGCGCAGCTGCGGCTCCAACCAATCAGGTAGATCGAGCGTGGTCGCCGTATCCATCTGCAACAGCTGTTCAAACGCTTGCTTTTCCGGCGGCAACAGTGCGGATGGCGCATACCCGTCGCCTGTAAAAATATTATCAGGATCAATGCCTTGCGCGGCTAAGCTACCAAGAACAAGGCCCCGCCCAGTGGATGCGCCACCGCGTGCTGAAAAGCTGCGTTTGCACCGAACGCAATCGAAGACAATATCACGGATCGCTGCGCGGTCTTTTGATCCTGCGTAGCGGGATCGGCGCGCCCACCCCGTCAGGGCTTTTTCGACCGGCGTGCCCGAAAGCCACGTATCGAGGATATCGATCGCAGCAGCATAACGCGCAGCCGGTGTCATCTAGCCAACCCGGTAATTCGGCGACTCGCGCGTGATTTGAACATCATGGACATGACTTTCTTTCAAACCGGCACCGGTGATGCGGACGAAATTGGCGCGCTTATGCATATCCTCGATGGTGGCAGATCCAGTGTAGCCCATTGCAGCACGCAACCCGCCGACCAATTGATGGACAACCGCACCCGCTGACCCTTTGTAAGGAACCTGACCTTCGATCCCTTCTGGCACAAGCTTGTCGGAAGCAGCGTCTTTCTGGAAATAGCGATCGGCAGAGCCTCGCGCCATCGCCCCGAGCGACCCCATGCCGCGATAGCTTTTGAAGCTACGTCCTTGATAAAGGATTACTTCGCCCGGGCTTTCATCTGTGCCCGCAATCATGGAGCCGACCATCGCGCAGGAGGCCCCCGCCGCGATGGCTTTTGCAAAATCACCGGAAAACTTGATGCCACCATCAGCGATCACCGGGGTTGCGGTATCGCGCGCGCCATCGGCACAATCCATAATCGCTGTCAGCTGGGGGACGCCGACGCCCGCAACCATCCGCGTGGTGCAGATGGAGCCTGGCCCGATCCCCACTTTGATGGCATCCGCCCCGGCCCCGATCAAAGCGCGTGTTGCTTCAGCAGTGGCCACATTGCCCGCGATCACTTGCACCTGGTTTGAAATGCGTTTCGCCCGCTCAACCGCGTGCGCGACTCCTTCCGAATGGCCATGCGCCGTGTCGATCACGATCAGATCGACGCCGGCATCGACCAGCGCCTCGGAGCGTTCAAAACCTGCATCGCCAACGGTCGTGGCGGCGGCAACACGTAGGCGACCCAATTCGTCTTTGCAGGCCTGTGGGTTCAGCACGGCCTGCTCAATGTCCTTGATGGTCAACAGGCCTGTCAGCTCGCCCGCATCATTGACGACAAGCAGCTTTTCGATCCGGCGTGCATGCATCAGCGATTTGGCTTCTGCCAAATCCGCAGGTTCGCGCAACATCGCCAGATTTTCGTTGGTCATCATTGCCTTAACTGGGGTTTTGTCATCGCTGGCGAAGCGCATGTCGCGGTTTGTCACGATCCCCAAGACCTTGCCACCCTCGCCCACCACCGGGAATCCGGATACCCGGTAGCGTTCCTGAAGCGCTTTGGCATCGGCCAGCGTCTGGTCAGGTGTCAGGGTGATCGGGTTGTAGACAATCCCGCTTTCAAAACGCTTTACGCGCCGAATTTGCTGCGATTGTTCGTCAATGCTGAGATTGCGATGCACCACACCGATGCCGCCAGCTTGCGCCATTGCAATGGCCATCCGGGCTTCGGTCACCGTGTCCATTGCCGAGCTGAGCAACGGGATATTCATTGCGATGGATTTGGTGACGAATGTCCTTGTGTCCGCGGTCGATGGCAAGACGCTAGACGCGCCTGGAACCAGCAAAACATCATCAAAGGTAAGGGCCTCGCGAATCTCCATGGGTCTCTCCTTGGGGAGTGTTCGTTTGGCAGTTTCCTATTTCATGGATTGTCGCCATACGAAAGAGAAGATTTAGTGTCATCGACGATTTGCGACACCATCCAAAGACAGGAGCACGCGAAAATTGAGTAAGCATGGCTATGAAACCGGGCGCTTGAACCTGCCCTTTGTCGGTATCGCCACGTTTGGCAAGCGTCCTTACGTTGAGGATTGGCAATCGCTCAGCGCCGATGTTGCGATCCTTGGCGCGCCTTTTGACGGTGGCACGCAGTATCGCCCCGGCGCACGATTTGGTCCCCGCGCCGTGCGAGAAGCGTCAACGCTGTTCAGTTTCGGACATGCAGGGGCCTATGACCATGAGGATGATGCGACATACTTGGATAGCTCAGTTCGGATTGTGGATATGGGGGATGCCGATATCGTTCATACCGATACGGTAAAATCTCATGCGAATATCGAAACGGGCGTGCGGGCAGCACTTGATGCAGGCGCTTTACCGATTGTTATTGGCGGTGACCATTCAGTTAACATTCCTTGTATCAACGCCTTTGACGATCAGGACCCGATCCATATCCTGCAGATAGATGCGCATCTTGATTTCGTGGACGAGCGGCACGGCGTCCGCAATGGTCATGGCAACCCGATGCGCCGCGCCGCTGAGAAGCCTTACGTTTCGGGCCTGACGCAAGTGGGCATTCGCAACGTGTCCTCAACCGCCAAGGATGGCTATGAGGACGCAAGGGCAATGGGGTCCAACATCGTCTCTGTCCGCCAATTGCGTGCCATGGGCATAGAAGACCTGCTTTCCAGCATTCCCGAGGACGCACGGCTCTACGTCACAATCGATATTGATGCGTTCTGCCCGTCCATCGCGCCCGGAACCGGTACGCCGTCCCATGGCGGGTTTCAGTACTATGAAGTGCTGGAACTGCTACAGGCCGCCAGCAAGCGACATCAGATCGTCGGGATTGATCTGGTTGAGGTTGCCCCGGACTACGATCCAACCGACAGCACCGCGATCCTGGCCGCACAGGTGCTGCTGAACCTTCTGGGTTTCATTTTTCACGCGCGGCACGCATGAGCGTTCGAATACTCGTCGATGCCGATGCCTGCCCCGTCAAGGAAGAGGTTTTTAAGACTGTCTACCGGCTCAAAATCCCGGTCACGTTGGTGGCAAACAGCTATCTGAGAACACCTGATCATCCATTAATTTCCATGATGGTGGTCTCTGACGGGTTTGATGCGGCGGATGACTGGATCGCAGAGGTCTGCGATGCAGCCAGCCTCGTTGTCACGGCTGACATTCTGCTGGCTGGTCGATGTCTCGAAAAAAGTGCGACAGTGCTCAATCCGAACGGAAAGCCGTTCAATTCTTCAAATATCGGTGGCGCGATTGCGACGCGTGCGATTATGGCTGATCTCAGAGCAGGTCTGGAGCAAACCGGCGGTCCCGCGCCGTTCTCAAACAAGGACAGATCGCATTTTCTAAATGCGCTCGACCGGGAATTGACGCGGCTTTTACGGGACAACCCTTAGGCGGCGGCCCGCAGCAATGAGTTGGATCAAAGCTGCAGGTCGGTATCTTAGGCAGAGACTGGTTTAAAGTTCAGCGCCGCACCATTGATGCAGTGTGTCATCTTCCCTTCAACGATCAGGAAATGTCCAAGATGGCTGCCGCAACGCCGGCAATGAACTTCCGGGATCGCTTTCTTGCCTGCAGTCATCTGCCCATATTCCGGTGTCGGGCCATCGATACTCATCAGGACGGCGTCAGGTTCGGAATGGAAGAAGAAGACCCACCCCTTGTCGAGCACCGTTTTCCAGCGACCGTCAAAGCTTTTCAGATCACAGCCTTTGCAATGATAGGTGCCAGGTTCCGTCAGATCCCAAAGCTCACTGGATTTTGGCTCTTCGGTCTTGCCTTTGCGCAAGATAAAATAGTCAAACGTGTCCAGCATCGCCAGCCATTCTTCTTCCGTACGCATGATCTCGTAGACCATCTTGCCGTCGCTGCTTCCCGCAGCGCGCACAGATGTGGCAGTCCCCACTGACAGAGCTGCTGCACTGGACGCCGCGAAAAATCGGCGACGGCTCAGTGTATTTTCATTTTTATCGGTCATGTCACTCTCTCATCTGTTTTTACGTGTATCTTTTGTAGCATGTGCAGGGGCGCATCTGGCGTCACGTTGTCGTGGAATCGCGTGATCAATTCGTCGTCAAAACGTGAGGTCTTGAATGGTGACAGACAGCTTTGCCGTGCTGCCATGACGCTCATACGCCTCCGAAGAAGTATATCATTGGTCGTGGAAATCTGGCCGCGGACGCTACGAACCCCAAACACTAATCGCATGTCGGGTCAGCTAACAGTTGCCGCTGGAAAGGTTGAGCCAAGCGGAAAATTATCCGCTTGGCTCTGGAGTATTGAAGCTCTTAGTTGCTTGCTTCAGCCGCGCTGTCGCCGTCCATCAGCTTGATTTGAGCTGCCAAAATTTCGGAGCGTGTTGCGTCGTCTGCTTCAAAGAAGGACATCCGCTCAGCAGAGGACATGTTGCCGAGTGCAAAGCGCATTTGTGCAACGGAAATATCACCCATGGATGTATCGCCCAAGATTACTTCAGCAGCAGAGTTGTTGCTCATTGCGAACAGTGCTTCTACGTCACGGGAATGCCCATCAGCGATCGCCATAGAACCCAAAGCAATTGCGGTTGTTGTTGCTGCAAAGAAAAGTTTCATCGTTTACGTCTCCAGTTTTTAGTTTAGAAAATCACCAGTTATCTGGCGATGACGGACCGTAACCCTAAGCTTTGATCACACTGACCCACGAAACCGTGTTGTGCCAAAAACGTGAGATTGCCGTGATGGGCACCTCGAAAAACCACATTTAAAATTTGTTTGAAATCCCAAGCAATCAACACGATGTGTTCGCACAGCCTGGGAAAAACTTACTCACGGGGTTTGGCGAGAATTAGGCCCTGAACCCAGTCGCAACGACATATTTCTCTGAAGAGTCTGCCCGACTGGCTGGCGGCTTGAAGTTTGCTACCTTCCGAAACTTCTGTTTCAGCAGTTTTTGCAAGTCGCCCTCGGCCCCACCAGCCAGAACTTTTGCAACAAACACCCCATCCTCTTCCAGAACATCGAAGGCAAAATAGGCAGCAGCTTCACACAGGGCGATGATCCGAAGGTGATCAGTTTGCTTATGACCCGACGACGCCGCAGCCATATCACTGATGACAATATCCGCTTTGCCACCCAAAAGATCTTTGACCGCATCATCAGCATCATCTGCCATGAAGTCGATGACATGGGTCTCTGCCCCGGCAATCGGTTCCACTTCCTGCAAGTCTACCCCAAGAACGCGACCGACAGGCTTGCCCGGCTTTTCGCCAAGCGCATTGACCCGTTTGACCGCCACCTGACACCAGCCCCCCGGCGCGCAGCCCAGATCGACCACGCGCATGCCCGCGCGGAAAAACCGGTATTTATCGTCGATCTCCAGAATCTTATAGGCCGCGCGACCACGCATCCCCTCAGATTGCGCACGCTTCACATAAGGATCGTTCAATTGACGCTCTAACCACCGGGTCGAGGACAAAGTTCGGCCGCGTGCGGTTTTCACCTTCACTTTCAGGTCACGCTGTCCGCGCCCAGACGTATTTCCAGATCGGTTCGCCATAAATTCTCTCTGCAGACCAGCTTCTCTTTGCGCAAAATACTCCCGCCGGAGGCTCCTATACCATCCTCCTGCGCAAGGGCCAGATCAGTAAGGACCTTCTTCCAGTACACCGTCGCTGCTCATTTGCGCATAAAGCAGCCCCTCGCGCAGTCCACGATCGGCCACTGACAACCGGTCGGTCGGCCAGACTCGCAACAACGCTTGCAAAATCGCAGCACCCGACATGATCAAAGAATGCCGGTCTCGGCCAATCCGGGGATCCGCGCGACGCCCTTCCGGGCCCATGTGAAGATAGCTTTGGATCACATGGTCTATTTGGTCGGAGGTCATTCGCAGCCCGTCGACCTTATTTCGATCATAGCGCCGCAATCCCAGATGGGAGGCGGCCACCGTGGTGACGGTCCCGGAGGTGCCGACAATCTGAAAGCCTTCGCGCACTTGATCTGCATCAGCATAGGGTGAGAAATCGGCAAGGTTTTCTTCAAAGAACCAACTCATCAGCGCAAATCGCGCGGCGTCATCATCAACGTCATCAAACTGGTCACGGAGGGTCGCCACTCCTAAGGGAACAGAAATCCAATCAACGACGCTGGCGGCAGGAAAGCTTGTGTCCTTGGCATCAAAGCCTGTGTGCAGCCGCATGATCGCGCGGGGCCGGTCAACGCGCGGCACGCGAGACAAGTCAATCCAGACCAGTTCCGTCGAGCCGCCGCCAATATCAACCACGAGCAATTGTTCTGTCTTTGTTGAGACCAACGGCGCGCAGCTGATCACGGCCAACCGCGCCTCTTCTTCAGGTTCGATAATTTCCAACCGCAGACCGGTTTCTCGTTCGACCAGTTTGATAAATTCGGACGCATTTGTCGCCCGCCGGCACGCTTCCGTGGCGACAAGGCGCATACGGCGCACATCATGATGGCGCAGCTTTTTCTGGCAGATCTTCAGCGCCCCAACCGTGCGCGCCATGGAGGCACGCGACAGCTGGCCAGATGCCTCCAGGCCCGCACCAAGTTGGACGGACTTTGAAAAGCTATCGACGACGTGAAACTGACTGCCCTTGGGTTGCGCCACCAACATCCGACAGGAATTTGTCCCCAGATCGAGCGCGGCATACAGATCGGCAGGGTCCGGGATCACCACTGGCTCCGAGCGCGGCACCGGAGCCTCGACGGGTTTGACGTGGTCTTGCGGTGTTTTGGGCGTCTTGCGCACCATGGCCCGAGGGACCTCCAACTGGAATTGTTTCCAATCTAGGCACCAATCGGTTTTCAAGCAAGGTCCCATATAAGCTCATAAACATGATGAGTATGTTGAGCCGCCGGACATCTGGAATTTGCAGGCTGGCTGTCCTAAGCAGTTGCAAAGGTCGCTTCGCAGCGCGCAGAAGTCGAAATCAGGTCCTCGCGATCGGACCATGCGCGCTACGATTTCGCGGAAACCGACGCAAAAAGGGCCACACTCATGGCAGATGTTACGATTGTTTATTGGCGCGATATTCCCGCCCAGGTCATCGTTGGAAAAGGTCGCCGGGGCACAAAGATGCCCCTGCCCGAACGTTTTGAACAAGCCATCGACCGGGTCGCGATGAAAGTTGGCGCAAAAGACGCGGACGCCTATATGGCCGACTGGCGCAAAGCGGCCCCCTATAGTGTCGATGGCGATGCCGAAGATGTCGCAAAAGCGGAAGCTGCCCGGATCGAAGCAGAATACGACGGAGACAGGATCAAGGCGCTGATCGCCAATGACGGCAATGCAGCGTGACAGCATAAAGGATCGCCTGATGGCTTTGTTGAATTTTAAACGCAAAGACAGCCCCGAAGCTACGACCACAAGCCCCAACCTTGAGGCGTTTCTGAAAGACTACTCAATCGAGGTGATGCCGCGCACCGCGGAGAAGGTCGAAGACTTCCGCGAGTTGCTGCCCGAAGCCACCCGCGTCTATATCGCGCATATCGAAGGCACGCCGATCGAAGACATGGTTGCAACGGCGGCGCGCCTTGCCAAAGACGGCTATAATGTCATGCCGCACTTTCCAGCGCGGATCATCAAGGACGACGCCACGCTTGCCGATTGGATCGCGCGCTATCAAGGCGAAGCGAATGTCGATCAAGCGCTGCTTTTGGCCGGCGGCGTGAACGAGCCGCACGGGAATTTCGACAGCTCCATGCAACTGATGGAGACAGGCCTTTTTGACAAAGCTGGCTTCAAACGCCTGCATGTTGCGGGCCACCCGGAAGGCAACCGTGATATTGATCCCGACGGGTCCGAGAAAAACGTCATGGAAGCGGTGCGCTGGAAACAGGCCTTTTCGGAACGGACTGACGCGAAAATGGCGCTGGCCACACAATTTGCTTTTGAAGCGGGTCCGATCATCGACTGGGCCAACGGCCTGAAGGAAGCGGGCATTGATATTCCCGTCCATATCGGAATCGCCGGGCCTGCGAAATTGCAGACGCTGATCAAGTTCGCGATTGCCTGCGGCGTCGGCCCGTCCCTAAAGGTACTGCAGAAGCGCGCGATGGATGTGACCAAGCTGCTTTTGCCCTACACGCCAATGGACGTCCTGACCGAGCTTGCTGATCACAAAGCCGCCAATCCTGATTTCAACATCGAGCAGGTGCATTTCTTCCCGCTAGGTGGCATCAAAACCAACGCAAACTGGGCGATTGAACATGGTGGCGCATCTGCCATCCCTGCCGCTCAAGCCTGAAAGATATAAAAAGAATGACACGCACAGTTCTGGAATCCAAAACCAAGACCACGATCATCGGCTTTGACGAGCCGTTTTGCGTCATCGGCGAACGGATTAATCCAACGGGCCGCAAAATCCTCAATGAAGAGCTTGAGCGCGGCGATTTCTCCCGCGTGGAGGCGGACGCCATCGCGCAAACGGCTGCCGGTGCCAATGTGCTCGACATCAACTCGGGCGCGGTGTTTTCCAACAAAATGGCAGAAGACCCCCGCTATGCTGACAACAACTTTGTTGAGCCGACTCTGATGACCGAACTCGTCCAGCGCGTGCAGGCGGTCAGTGACATTCCACTTTGCATCGACAGCTCTGTGCCGGGGGCGTTGGAAAATGGCTTGGCGGCAGCGGAAGGTCGCCCGCTTCTGAACTCCGTCACCGGGGAAGAAGAGCGTCTGGAACTGGTCTTGCCACTGGTCAAGAAATACAACGTCCCGGTTGTGGCAATTTCAAATGACGACACCGGGATTTCGGAAGACCCTGACGTGCGGTTTGCCGTTGCCAAGAAGATCGTCGAACGGGCTGCCGATTTCGGCATTCCGGCACATGACATCGTGGTCGACCCATTGGTGATGCCAATTGGCGCGATGGGCACTGCTGGTTTGCAAGTCTTTACCTTGGTGCGGCGTTTGCGTGAAGAACTGGGTGTAAACACGACTTGCGGGGCGTCCAATATTTCTTTCGGGCTGCCAAACCGCCACGGGATCAACAACGCGTTTCTGCCGATGGCAATGGCAGCGGGTATGACGTCTGCGATCATGAACCCGGTCGCGCTTCCTGTTGGCCCCAAGAAACTGCAAGAAAAGCGCGACGCGTTGGCAGCGGCTGGCATCATTATTCCGGACGACATTGATCCGGAATTGCTGGCCCAGCTGACTGGTCTTGGATCGACCAAACCCCGCCCCGGAAAGGAGATGGAGGCCATTCGCGCCGCAAACTTCCTGACCGACAACGACCCGTCCGGCGGAGAATGGATCAAGTTTAACAAACCGACCAATGCCGATGGAACCGAAGCTGAAGCGCGCGGTGGCCGGGCTGGCCGCGCCGGTGGACGGCGTCGCCGGAGCGCATAAGTGGCAGACACAGATCCACTCGTCGTCTTTACGCCCTCCGGCAAGCGAGGCCGGTTTCCCGTTGGCACACCTGTTCTGACCGCAGCGCGCCAGCTTGGTGTTGATCTGGATTCGGTCTGTGGTGGGCGTGGTATCTGCTCGAAATGTCAAATCACGCCGTCCTTTGGAGAATTTCCAAAGCACGGCGTCACAGCCCATGAAACCGCATTAAGCGACTGGAACAGCGTTGAGCAGCGCTATGACGACAAGCGCGGTCTGCCGAAAGGCCGCCGTTTGGGCTGTCAGGCGCAAGTGCAAGGCGACATCGTGATCGATGTGCCTGCTGAAAGCCAAGTGCACCGGCAGGTTGTTCGAAAGCGCGCCGAAGCGCGCGATATCACCATGAACCCGTCGACCAAGCTTTACTATGTCGAGGTGCAAGAACCCGACATGCACGACCCTTCTGGCGATCTGGAACGATTGGTCGACGCATTGCGCAGGGACTGGGACCTGCCGCATCTGGAGGCTGATCTGGGCATTCTGACTTCCATGCAGCCGACATTGCGCAAGGGCGATTGGAAAGTGACCTGCGCTGTGCATCTGGGCGATGACATGTTCAGCCCGCGGATCATGCATATCTGGCCCGGCTTTTATGAAGGCACGATCTATGGTCTAGCCGTTGATCTGGGTTCCACCACGATTGCCGCGCATCTATGCGACCTGCAATCGGGCGACGTTGTCGCGTCCTCCGGCGTGATGAACCCGCAAATTCGCTTCGGCGAAGATCTGATGAGCCGGGTCTCCTATTCGATGATGAACCCCGGCGGGGCCGAAGAAATGACCCGCGCCGTGCGCGAAGGGATGAATTCGCTCTTCGTGCAAATTGCGACCGAGGCCGAGATTGATCGCAACCTGATCGTGGACGCGGTTTTTGTGTGCAACCCGGTTATGCATCACCTGTTTCTGGGCATTGACCCGTTTGAATTGGGCCAAGCCCCGTTCGCGCTGGCCACGTCCGACGCTTTGTCGCTGCGCGCGATTGAACTGGACTTGAACCTGCACCCTTCTGCGCGCGTCTACCTGCTGCCGTGTATCGCAGGGCATGTCGGGGCCGATGCCGCTGCTGTTGCTTTGTCCGAAGCCCCAGACAAATCTGAAGACCTCGTTCTGGTCGTCGATGTCGGGACCAACGCCGAAATTCTGTTGGGAAATACGGAAAAGGTGCTTGCCTGTTCCTCCCCCACGGGTCCGGCCTTTGAAGGTGCGCAAATCTCCAGCGGGCAGCGCGCGGCCCCGGGGGCCATCGAACGGGTGGAGATCGACCCAGATACCAAGGAGCCACGTTTCAAAGTCATCGGCTCCGATCTGTGGTCAGACGATCCAAAATTCCATGACAGCCTGAACGGGTCTGGCATCACCGGTATCTGCGGCTCCGGCATCATCGAAATGGTGGCTGAGATGCGTCTGGCAGGCCTTCTGGACGGACCGGGGCTGATCGGCTCGCCCGAACAAACCGGAACGACCCGGTGTTTCCAGGACGGTCGCACCTATTCCTACATGGTCTGGGATGACAGCGAAAACGGGGGTCCGGTGATCACGATCACCAACCGCGATATTCGCGAAATTCAGATGGCGAAAGCAGCGCTTTATTCAGGCGCGAGGCTGCTGATGGACAAGTTTGAGGTCGACAAGGTGGACCGGGTTGTCTTGGCCGGTGCTTTTGGGGCCCATATCAGCCCGAAACACGCAATGGTTTTGGGGATGATCCCGGATTGCCCGCTGGACAAGGTGACCTCTGCCGGTAACGCGGCGGGAACGGGTGCGCGTATCGCACTTCTCAACACCAAGGCGCGGACCGAGATCGAAGCCACCGTGCGCGATATCCACAAGATCGAGACCGCCATTGAGCCGCGCTTTCAGGAACATTTCGTCAACGCCTCGAACATCCCCAATTCGGTGGAGCCGTTCCCAATCCTGAATTCCATCGTCGCGCTGCCCAATGTGAACTTTAACACTGGCGGTGGCGATAAATCTGAGGGTGGACGGCGACGGCGGCGTCGCGGCTAGATCGCGACTGAAGCTTGCTTGACGCCCTTCAACAGGTGTTCTACGCCTGAGCGCGAGCGATGCGGGTATGGTGAAAAGGTATCACGGCAGCTTCCCAAGCTTTAGTTACGGGTTCGATTCCCGTTACCCGCTCCACTTATTTCCCCTAAACCCTTATTTTTAAAGCTTTTATTGGAAATCTGCGGTCTATTTGTTACCAGATTTGTTACCAACCTTGCGCTGATTGCCTTTGAATATGCGTGAGGCGTTTTGACTCACCCCTGTTTCCATATGAGCAAGCGTCAACCATCATGGCGGGACCGAATGCAGAAGCAGAACAGCAACCATGAAGGACTGAAAACATGACCGACTATCTGGCTGACACCATCATCATTGTGCCGATTGTTATGACCTTCTTTTTGTGCTGGGAAGTTTTGAAACGCATGAAGGTGCTGCAATTGGCGCAGGCGCGGCGATCTATGCACAGCGCTTTCTTGGAAGCCGAACTTCGCGCGCTTCGTGTTGAACTGGGCCAACTCCACAATGATGAAGACTTTGCAGAACGCGTGGAGGTTCTTAGGGACCAATACATGCGCAATTGGTTAGAAAATGATTTTGGGGGCCACCACTCATTTTTGGCGATTGGGCTACCTGATCCTGATGAGGACCCAGTGTTTTACCAAAGCGATTTTGCAACCAATATGACTGGTGACCCAAACCCGGAACTTCTTCTTTGGAAGGAGCGCTTAGAACGGGATTTTGCAGCGGATGAATGACCCCGTGACCTTCACCCGGAAACCAACTGTAGTTGGCGGACAGTCCCATCAAAATGACTGGGCTGTCAGCTACGGCGCAGGTCAGCCGCTTGGACGCCTCATTCTGCGCGATCAAGGCCCCGCAAAGCACTGGGCGTGGGCGACGTGGACCTATCCGTCATCATCAGGCCGGGAAGACACGCTGGAAGCGGCACAGGACGCCCTGAAAGCCGCTGTGCTGGCCCTGCCCCCTACCAAGCGATGCAGGCACGTCACGCCGGGGATGATGGCTTCCGATAGTCCGGTGTAGAGATAATTCGCCAGCCTGCCATTTCCTTGGCGAATTTAGGGAACAGTTCATCAGCCGCCTTGATCTTGGGGGCTTCGTGGACCTGTTTGTGAGTAAGACCCAGATCAGCGGTGGTGGGATCAACCTTCCTGTCTGGAAGGTTGCGTTGCCCGCCGTGGCCCACAACTTCCCCCCGGTTCTGCGCAGCGTCATATTCATCCGCCAAGCAACCCAGCCCCACAGCCACAAGGACTGATGACGGGGGCTGGGCGCGGCTTCAACACGACTATGGAAGATGCCGTGGAAGACTAGGAACCAAAGACAGCCTTTTGGTTTGGTTCTGCATAAACCGGTTCATGGGTGATCACATCAGTTCCGTCTTCAACCGTGAAAGGCTTGAATTCGACATCCACACCGCAATTACCGCCAATCTGGACTGGGGGAATTTTCACCAGTTGGGTTCCCTTTGCCGGGAATGGCATTGGCGCGATTTCATAGGCGTTCAGAAGGCGTCCATCAATGAATGCGCGGCTAACGGTCAGCTTCACATCAGGCCAGTCGTTTTCCAGAGGCAAAGACAGTTCAGCGATCTTGGTTTTCTTCATTTGCAGGTCCTTTTTACGCAAAAACGCACAACATCTGATTTGATGTGTGCGCTTAATAAAGTGGTTTCCGTTAGTAGTAGAACCGGTACAAATTGGTAAATCAACCGGTTCTGTTTCTTCGGCCCAATGGACAAGGCGATCAGTCAGAACCGGAACAGGATTACCTGCAAAACCCAAATAGCACAAATGCACACTTCAATCCATAAGGGCATTTTCTGTGCGCTGATGCAGAATTCGTCAAAATCCCAAAAAATTAGTTCCGTTAGGGGGGTCCGGTCTCTAGCAGCCACCCCACCAGACTTTTCATCCCCCCGGGTATCAGAGAGGCAATATTTTGAATTTCGGAGATAGATTTATGGACAACTCCACAAGGTACGGCGCAGAGATTTTTGACGTGAAGTCAATTAACCCGTCCCACTTGGCGACAATGATACCGCAACAGCGACCCATTTCTGTCTTCTGATAAGCCGGGGCCAACACGACACCCTTCAAATTTGCTCGTCTGTAGGCTTCACGTTCGGCTGGGTTCTTCCTGATGCGGCCATCACCAGTAAAGACTAACCAATCCTCACCGGTTGTTGCCAAATGATCAATCCATTCCACGTCTGGCTTATTGTGTAGATTTAAGTCGCGGGCATGGAAGACGTCTGTGGGGGTGTTGCTCAGAAACCCAGACAGCGTCCGCGCCATAATTGGTGAAGTGCAGTTGTCAAAGTAAACCTTCAAGCGGCACGCTGGGTCAATGATTGCTCAAAATTGACGGCGCGCTGGACATGCTTTCTGTCCACCATCCACGCACGTGCCGCATTAGCAACACTGCCCTCGGCAATCGCAGCCTTAGCCAAAACCGCAGTCGGTATCCCAGTTTCATGTTCAATAGGCTGGCCAAACGATTGCTGTGGGTCGATTACTATGCCCGCCTTTTGCGACCCAATCCACCAGCGAGACGGGGAAACACCTTCAAATTCCACATCTTTCAGACTGCGCTCCATGATCTTAGAAAACACGTACTGTTTCCTGAAAAGGTCCAGCAACTTTTCATCTTCTTCACCTTGTGCGATTTCCAAGAAAATGCTGCGGCCATCAGTTTTGAACCGCGTTGTCGAAAGTGGACGCTCGACGTCAACATATTCTTGCGCAACAACAATCGCTTTGCGGACTGCGTGTGGTGAAACACCAGCCTTCATAAACTGATTGGCGGCGCGGACTTCCATAAGATCACGAAAGCCAAGATAAACCCGGCCATCGTTTAGGTTCACCTGTGGGGTCCAAAGGGGATCATAGTGAACACCCTTGCGTTCATGCCCTCTTAGCCAACGTCCGATTTTTGATGCGGATATTCCCAGCAAACGCTGCGCTTCACTGGCCGTATAGAGCCCAATTCCTACCAGTTCATTGTCTTTCATATTGGATGTTTAGTCTTTGACGACCCAAACCTGCAAGTCACAAGTAATTACTACTGACTTTCTTGCCGCTGCACCCAAGCCAGCAAAGTGGACCGGCGCGCGCAGATTGTGGCCCCTTCCATGAAGTGCGGCGGAAGCTGACCCTTGGCCTTCAACGCATAGACGCGCTTGGGGGTCGTGTTCAGGTAGCCCGCAATGGCTTTGGCACCACGCAGGACATCCAGATCACTGGGAAGGTTATGAAGGCGCGGGGCTATCATCACCGGCTGACAGGGTAAGGCGGTGTGACCGCGCGGGCTTTGTCCGCGTAGAGAGACAAAGGCATCATGCTGATGGACGTGGTGGCCTGCACAAAGCCAGCCTGCGGGCGCGGTTCGCCGAATTGCATTGTCACCTGCCCTCGTGAAAGAAACGTGGCCCACGGCACGTTATCAGTGGTCAGAACAAGGTGCATATCCAACCCCACGTCTGGTTGTTCAATCAGACCCTTTACGCACCCGGTCAAAACGTCCGCCAGTGTTGGGGCATCCGCGACGTCACCCGGCATTGTTTGGAACCGGCGAAGATCGGCCAAAGCGCAGACCCGGTCCGCATTTGGAATGCCCAAACCTATGATCATCAAGGCCACGCGGTGCGGAAAGGCTGCGGGAATGTTACGCCCAACGGAACCGGGCAAAGAACCATTCGCAATCAACCGCTTTCTAACGGCCTGTACCGGTCCTTCCGGGACCTCAAATACTTCGGAAAGCAGCGTAGCAGATTGGGTCATTGTAAGCATGGCAGCATCCCTTTTGGTTTCGGAAAATACTACCAAATAACCAAATAGTAACAAAGCACTAAACTGCCAAACTTAGTGTTTTAGTTTAAGAAAAAAATGTTGCTTCATTCGTCAACTATGACGCGGCACGTCGTGCTAGCTGTAGCGCCGTGAAGCCGCACAAAGTACTGGTGGGGGATTGTGTCTTTCCGGGAGAACCAAACGGAAGAATTGCGGACTTTGCTGCCGTTGTTCACTTTGATAGGCTCATCATCTAATTATTAACACTTTGGCTGCTCAGCTTCCGGCCTGAACCTGGATAGGAACCCTATGGCATTCGATATGTACGCAGGCGATCTGCGCCTGAGCATCAATTATTCTGAAGAAAATATTCTGCAATCGGCGTCTCAAGTACCCAAAAAGTACCCCGAACTTACAAAGGTCTGGGAAGAATTCTATGATGGCCCAGTTATCGATCATGACCGTTCCAATCGTATAGTCCATGAGCTTATCGCGTTTCTCGCAAGTTCGGGCAATGCTGATCCGGCGTTGTCTCATAGCATACAGAGGTTTCTGCCTTTCTTCAGCCAAGCCTACACACGCTCGCTCACCATTCAGTGCAAAAGCGATTAGTCGGTTTGGGCTCTAAGCGGTCATCCAACGCATTGAGACGGGATCACGCTGCCATCATCTGCCATCAAGATCGGCTTTGCGGACAAATCGGACCTTCGCAGTGGGCATGCCAACGGCCGCTTCTGAGACCATTGCCTGACATAGATAGCTATAAATTAATTTCAGCATCCCGTCTCAGAAATCAGGATAGGCAATTCGAAGTGACTGAGCAGGTTCGAACTGCTAATTGTTAAGCTATTGCCGAAAAATACTTTTTTGAGGACGCCATGAATAAAGTCACCTTAGTCCTGAAATACTTCGTTGTCCTATTCTTGTATTCCAGTTGTGCTACTCCTGCAGACCAAGCGGTTGGCAAGGGGGTTAACGCCTTTCTCTCTTTGATTGGGTCTTGCGCAGAATACATCGAGACTGGGTCGCTCAAAGCATTTGTAGATTTAAAACAAGTTCCAATTGAGCCAGAGGATTGCGCGCTCGACTGCAAGTTCGGGTCGGCGAAATATGTTTCGCCAAAAGCACCAAATGCAGGCTATTTGCGTGTTTTGACACCCGATCCAAATTTCTCCCAATCGCGAGCGACTGAAACAGGTGTGTCAGCGAACCCAGAGACAACACGATGCCTCGTCAAACCTGCTAAAACCCTTGGGAGAACGCCTGGATCGGAGTTAAATAACGCAGTTCAAAAGGCGCGTCAGATGGCTTTGAAGGAAAAGAGGATCGTCTCCTCAACTAGAGAACGTTATTGGAATGACGGCTGCGGTTTTAACGGTCTGACTTACCAAGTCGAAACAATTTCATTTGGTGTACAAGGTTCTGACCAAAGAATTTTGCATTTCGTTCAATTTCACTTTCCGGGGCTTTATTACGACGGCCCCATGGACCTACATGGTAACCCCTTGGGTCCGCTAGAGACGAAGACATGCGTTGAGGTAGGCTTCTAGTTTCAGTAGAATTCCTCACCGGTGCCATGGTGATGAAAACCTTTGAAGCGGACGTTCATTCAGGCGAAAGCAATCGGTAGTCTGGGCTCAAACCGGACATCTGACAGTTTCTGTCTGGCTTTCAGGGCTTGAAAGCGCATCTAAGGTCGGCTGTGCGGACAAAGCTGCCTTTAGGCCTCTTCGCTCAGTACATGCGGAAAATGCTCACGATCCCAATCGTCCGGACGCAAGAACACTTTGCCATACGAAACAACGCTATCGGTGCTTCTGTACGGTATCTCTGAGATGGCACAGTCC
Organism: uncultured Litoreibacter sp.; assembly: GCA_947493265.1. Lineage (GTDB taxonomy): Bacteria > Pseudomonadota > Alphaproteobacteria > Rhodobacterales > Rhodobacteraceae > Litoreibacter. Next base: position 303,730 of record CANLQL010000003.1, read on the forward strand.
ATATTGCAATTGGCTGGGGCTAGATGAAAGTGTTCCTTATCTCGGTCAAGTGATTGGAGAAGATCAATAAGTTCATCGCGACCTGCCTCGTTGAGTGACATTTCAAATTGTCCATCCGCAGTCAATGATAGGGTTATGCGAGGTTTCATAATTTGTTCTCAATCCAACTAATTTCGGTTCTGTTGGATAGCGAATTTCGTGGATCGAGGAAACGGAAAACATCCGAGAGGCCAGTGACCATAGCTGGTAACTTTGGGCTCGAAGCGGTCATCTAACGGTTTTGGTCAGGCGAATCGTCCTCCGGCGGGTGCATATTGTCCGCTCTGCGGACGAAGCTGCCGTTCAGTCTTAACAATAATCAAAGAGCAGCCGGTTTCTACGAAGTAGCGCAGACAAAAAGCGGTCTGCTCGACATTGCCTTATCAGTATCTAGCCCTTGGATACTGAACCTTACTATTTCGCCATTGATCGACCTGTCTTGTAGAAAAGATATGAAGACATCTCCCGTTTCGGGTTGAACGGCTATTCCTTCGGCTAGTTGCCCCCAAGATTCTAGCCGTTGCGTCGTAACCAGCTCGAACTGGGGGCCCAAAACGACCAAGAAGTCAGTGCCTTCAGATCGAAACAAGGCGTAAGTCCGACGCACCGTAGGATCAAAAGCAACGCCGCGAAACGTACCCCTACGAGGCATTCTGGTAACAACGACTGGCTTCCCGCGAGATTCAAAAAGGTGCAGCTCTGCCTGTGAGTCTGAACTGATGATAAATGCTCCATCTGGCCGAATGTCACCACCGGTAATATTTGTTCCAAAAACATGAATTAGGCCGTTTCTACTGTTGTTGCCGGTCTCGATACGCCCCCAAGGTAGCGTTTCACCCCTTTTCAACTCCAAGATTTTCCCGTCGTATTCCACTCCCAAGAGTTTTCCCTCATGGAACGTCACAAAAGAAACTCCTCGATTACCGTATCGGGTTTCAACTCGTTTGCCATAGAGTGTTACGCGACTGACTATATGGGAGTTTCCTGAAGTCCATAGTGTGCAGGTGCCTGCGGAGTACTCTAGCGACATCGGCAAACGAGCTACAAATCGCTCGACTTCTGTAAGCACCAATGGAGCGGAGGTTGCTTGTGTCACGGTGGCCGAAATCAGAAAGCTGACCCAGAAGATGATATTTCGCACGGACGCATAACCTCAGAGTGGTTTCTTGACACACTAGCCGCACGTGTTTTCATCAACAATGCTTGTCCGCAATGGGCTCAAAGCGGACTTTTTCCCAAAAACGGCAGATATATTGAACGAACTTGGGCGAAGCACGCATTTCGCCCAAGTCTCGCTTAAACAGAAAACCTTTTAGGCCACTTGGATGGTGCGGGCCGCTTCTGGCAAAACCACGTCCCCACCGACGCGCATCCGCGCATGGAAACGGACCATAGACTTGGAAGCCAAGGTGAAAGGATCACGCAAAACGCTGATTTCCAGCCGGGACACCACTCGGTAAGCGCGCGACATGTCACCAAAAAGGATGGCTTTGGCGTTCTGTACGGGATCAGGCATGTCCGGGGCCTCATAGACAGGACGGCCCAGAATGGTGGCAGGCTGACCGTCTGCAAGGCTTTCGCGCCAGATGTAGTCACCATTGGCAGTCTTCAACTTGCGGACTTCGGCGAGCGTGGCGGAATTCATCATCCACGCACCATTGCCACGGTAAGACGCCTTCACTCTGTAAAAAGTGGTGATCATGTCATCCGCATCAATTGTCCCTGCCTGACCAGACGGGTCCGCAGCAATGTCGGCACTGTCCAGAATGCCTTTTGGCTTGCCGACGCCATCGCCAAGGATGAATGCAGCGCTTTCAGCTTCACCGAAGGCTTCTGCAAAATCGCTGGTCAGTTCGGACTGCATGTCAAAGGCACTGTCTTCCAAGTTCTGATTGGAAATGGCTGTGAAGACACCGATTTCGTGAACCGGGATTTTGACTTGGCCATAAGTGGGTTCATCTTCCGGGCGGTCCGCCAATTCAGCCGTCCAGCCACCTGCCAGCTTGGTCAGGCGTTTGGGCATGATCAGTTCATCCCGGCCCGTGTTGGTGGTGCGCGATAGCTGGCGCATAGGGCTGACTTCGGTGATGTTTTTGATCAGTTCGGCGCGGTAGTCTTCCGGCACCAAGGCACCACCCTGCGCGTCATTGCCGGAGTTCAGGGCCTTTTGTTCTTCGGCCCCCATGTTCTCACGGCCAAAGCGGGCGAAGTCCTCAAAGGCTTTCACTTCCGGCGCGCGGTTGGTGTTGGCAACGGCTGGCGCTGCGTTGATGTTTGCCGCCTTGGCTTCAAGATCAGCCATGCGGTCATTCAGTTTCTTCACTTCGGCGTCCAGTTCGGGCGCGTGTTCAGTAGGCATGTCTTTGCCCCCTTCTGTTGCGGCCTTCTGGGCCTTGGTTTTGGTGCCATCAGCGGCACCCTTTACGTCCGTGACCTTCGCGGCTTCATTGGCCGGGAAAGTGACAACGGAAATTTCCACAAGTTCGATTTCGGTCAGGGTGCGACCACCGCCGGAACGGGGTTCAGCACTCACAGTGCGGTAACCAATGGACAGGCTGTCCAAGACGCCATCTTTCATCAGGGCGTGGACGTCCTTGCCGTCCGTGGCGTCCAAGGTCAGGCGTCCTTCCACCTGCAACCCCAGCGCGCTGTCTTTGATCTTGGTCCACTTACCAATGGGCTTTAGCGGGTCATGGTTGGCCAGCATCTTCACCTTGCGCCCAGCCGCCCGGATGGCGTCCAAGGAAGCCGTGAAGGCCCCCGGCGCGATGACATCACCAACGCCATCAGGGGACCCGCCATAGGTGGCTGCAATCCCCTTGATGACCCCGGCGGTGGGGTTCTGGAACTTCACTTCAACGGGGAAGTGTTCCAGCTTTTCAGTCTTGTTCTTAGGCATTGCGTTCACCTTTCTTGCTGCGGTGGACCAGTTGCAGGGCCAACCGTCGCCATGACCACGGCGCGTTGGTTGGGACTTTCAGGATTTCGGGATCAGCTTTCAGTTTCGGCATTGTCAGCCCCTTCCATGTTCAGTGGCCGCAGGAATTCATCACCGCCCGGATAGGGGCTGCGGTTTTCCATCGCGCGGACTTCGTTTGGTGACAGAATTCCGGTGGTGACGGCCTTGGCGAAGGCTTCCATGCGCGCGGCCAAGTCGGCCTTGGCGATGTCATCGGTCAGGAATTCGGCGTAAGCGGACCCGTCTTCCGGCATCAGCTTCAAGTTGATTTCTTGTTCCCACGCTTTCAGCCACGGCATCATGGTGAATTGCAGAAACTGACGTCCAAGCTGTTCCGCGTTTTGGTGGGTGATGCGTTCCAGTTCCTGCAGCATGTGCAGCGGCACCCGGAACGCACGGGCGATTTCGGCCACCTGATGGCGGCGCAATTCCAAGAACTGCATGTCAGCGTGTGCAATACCAAGCGGGTGGTATTTTGCGGACCCATCCACCACAGCCGTGCCTTTGTTTTTTCCAAGCGATTGAAACTGTTTCTGGGCGCGGCTGATGGCGTCATCCGTCATTGCGTTTTCAAAGGCCAAGATACCCGCAGGACGCTGGCCAGAAGACAGGCTTTGCGCCAGTTCGGTTTCCTGTTGCAGCGCCAGCCCAATGGCTTCCTTGATTTGGGTGGTGATTGCCAAACCCATTAGGCCCTTGATGTGCAGGATGTCCCGGTGGCGATAGATGCGGTTTCCACCCTCACTTAAAGTGACGCGGTAGCGCGGTTCCCCGGTGATGTTGTTTTCTTCCATATGGACAGACCGGGCGGGCAACTGGCGCAGGAAACGCGGGTTGTCCGCGCCGTCACGCTGAATAAGCGCGAAGGCACCACCGTGCAGCAACACATCCGCCTGCATGGACACACGGAAGTCATAGGCGGTGGTCCAGTCATTCGGGGCTTTGGTAAACATGCGGTGAAACGCGCTGGCACGGTCCCGTTCCACGGACCCATCCGCGTTGCGGACATAGGCGTGAAGCGGGATTTGCCCCACGGTTTCTGTGATGGTCCTGACACAAGCAAAAACGGTGGACTGTTGCAGGGCCAGTTCGGGCGTCACCACCAGCCCCGCTTTGGTGGGCTGGGATGGCCACAGCATGTCAAACACACTGCCAGCCTTCTTCTGTTCGATCACTTGGACCTTGGGTTTGAACGGCCAGACCATCAGATGGCACCCCCGTCCGGGGCGTCCACAAGGACGTTGCCATCTGTGTCCACAAGGAACAGTTCAGACGCGCTTATCTGTACTGCTTGGATGGTCAGCGGTTGGTCAGAAACTGGTCGGACCCAGACGCCTTCCTGTCCGTTATAGGTGAAGGACTTCACCTGCCCATGCGCGGCCATGTAAAGGCTGGCATACTGATCAGCCGGGGCGGCATCACCGAAGGCCACGCGGATGTGTCCAAGGCCCCAGAACAGGCTGTGCGGCCCGGTCCCCACAAGCGTCCATTCATTGGCTGGGAGGGTCACCTTGGCAATCATGACGCGGCCATCCAGAAACTTCCGGGTGTGCCTTTGTCGCCGCCCAGAACCGCGTGGACGCCATTCAGCGCATCCACCGGGTCATTGGTCACCAGACCAAGGGTCCCAGCTTCTAAGGTCGTGGGGTCTGGCAATTCAGAATAGCGGGTGTAGACCTTGATTGACGTGTCCTGCGCAGACGCGGCCAAGGTCCCCGTGATCACAATGACATCCGTGGTGGCTTCCACTGCGCGCGCCCAGACGGTTTCGGCCTTGGCGAAGCTGACCAGCCGGACTTGGCCACCAGCGGTGTGCAGGTAGCCGCTGCGGTCATCTGTGGGGGCAGTATCGCCAAAATCAAACCACATGCGCCCACGGTTCAGACCAACAGCCAGCGGACCTGTTCCAAGGTCTGTCCAAGTGGTGTTTACGGTGGCGCGGGTGGTCGGCACGGAGGGTCAGCCAAGTTGATTTCACTTGGCCACCCATGAAGGGCAAATTTGCGGACCCGTCAAAAGCCCGATTACCTGTATTTCCCTGTCCTTCCCTATCCTTCCCTAAATTTCCCTAAATTTCCCGGCGTTTTGTAACATTCCGTGAACGGCACAGGCGGCGTTTGCTGCGGCGCGGATGGTGACAACGGTGCCGCATCAAAATCAAAATTCGGTCACCTCTACAGATGTCACCGTTGCAGATGCCGCGTCTCTTTGGGGAGTTTCCCCCGCGTCCGTTGTTCGCGCCCGTCGCATCGCAGGCAAGGGCGGTCTGGTCATGTCCCGCGCCAAAACCGGGGCGCTTTCGTTGTCCCAGTCTGAGAAGGAAGACCTTGCGGTCACCCTGAACGTCACGTCCAAAAACACCCCGCTTTACGTCCGGGCGCTTGGAGCCGCGCGGATGGTAAAGGCGGCACCTCACGGCGAAAAGATGGGTCAAATTCGCCATCTGGCGAATATCTGGCAAGTGAGTGAACGCCTTGTTGAAAGAGCCGGGCGCGTTGATGATGGTCACCCGTTGGTGGTGGCCGAAGTTGAAGCCGAACGCCTGACCATGGCGGCGGTGTTATTTCACAATCCGTGGCTTTGGAAACGCCCGCGCATGCCGGTCATCAGCTTCTTTATCCGATAGCGGCTTTTCCAACCAAATTATTTGCCGCAATAGGTCCGCGCCCTGAGCTGGTGCCATTGGCATGTCCGCCATTGCTTGGAATTCGTCCACCGCCATTTCAATCCCGGCCAAGAGGGTGTCCCGGTGAACAGTTGAAAACATGGATTGCAATGCTTCCATCGGGTCACCGTTGCGGGTGAACGATATGGCCATGGCCTGTTCCATCACGTCTTCTTCAATTGTCATTTTTCACCACCCGCAGATGCGCCCGCTGTTTCCGTTTCTCAGACCGTATTGCGTCTTCAATTTGGCCAGCCCATTTACTGTAACGTCCCTTGGAATAGACTGGGGCTTCTGCCATCAGGTCTTCCGTCTTGACCACCGCCAGTTCTACACCGCGCATCAACGTGGGTTCGGACATAAAGGGCATCCGAAGGCGGATGGCCGCGAAGATGTCGGGCTTTTCCCGGTAGGTGTAATTCATCGCATTCAGCGCAATTTCGTCTTCAACCGTGTAGGTCATGATGGGTTCCTTTAGTTGCCTGCGGGGTGGTTCAGGATGGTGTTGCGGCCCACGCCAGACTGCCAGAATTCGCTTTCTGCGGCGTTTGACTTTCCCAAGGTGGGAAATTTCCCACGCACCAATTCCACCGCCACCAGCCGCGCGATTGCGGCCACGCCTGCGGGGTGGTTCAGGATGGTTCTGCGGCCCACGCCTTCTGACCAGAAGTATTGTTCTGCCTTTGCATCTGATTTTGTGCGGGGAAATTTCCCCGGACAGAATTCCACCGCCACCAGCCGCGCGATTGCGGCCACGCCTGCGGGGTGGTTCAGGATGGTGTTGCGGCCCACGCCTTCTGACCAGAACATTGCGTCAAACTTACCCTTGGATTGAGCGTTGTCACTTCTGGGAAATTTCCCAGAAGTCACATCCACCGCCACCAGCCGCGCGATTGCGGCCACGCCTGCGGGATGGTTCAGGATGGTTCTGCGGCTGACACCATCAGCCCAGAATTTTCCTTCAAGGCGTTTATGCGGATCGTTTTGGGGAAATTTCCCCAAAACAAAGTCCACCGCCACCAGCCGCGCGATTGCGGCCACGCCTGCGGGATGGTTCAGGATAGTTTTCCGGCCCACGCCTTCGGACCAAAACTGGTGTTCTGTGCGGTCTTTTGAATTTGCGGTGGGAAATTTCCCACCGCAAAAGTCCACCGCCACCAGCCGCGCGATTGCGGCCACGCTGTCCAAGACGATCAAGATGGGTTCCGTCCTTTCCGTTCACGCATCGCGTGTGCTTGTTCCCGGACAACGCCCTGTGCGCCAATCAGGCGGCGGGTCAGTCCTTGAAGTTCCCTTTCCCGCTTCCGCGTGTTGGCGTTCGCGGCCATCACGTGGAGTTCCGTTTCTGCAATTTCCAAACCCGTCAAAAGCTGCGGCGCGTGTGCCTTCGGAAACGTCACTTGCAGATATTCCACCAACCCCGCGCCGTTCGCGTTTTTGATCTTTTCCAACGCCACTTGGGCGATTTGGTATTCCATCGGATTTCCTTCCGTTTTCACCCGGCTATTTTAGCCCGTCAGGGGCATCTTGGCCATCTGGGTGGGGACACAGAGCCGGAACTATAACGGGCCTGTGCGGGCCGTTTTGACAGGAGTTCGGTTTCATCGCGCGCTTGGTCCCATCGGGCAGCGTCACGATTTCCCCGGTGCGTTCCATTTCGGAAATGAGTTGGTCCAAGGGGTCAGCGTCCACCACCTTGGCCACCTGCGCCGCCCGTTCAACCGTCGCGCGGCTGACACCCCTTTCTTTGGCAATGGTCGCGGCTTCTTTTCCAAAGCCAGCCTCACTTTGAGGCTGGCTTTTCCCCTTCTGCGCACCGGCTTCCGCAAATGTCTTCTTCCGGCTTTCATGTGCGCGGCCCATGACCATGACGCGCTGTGCGTCGGTCAGGTTGCGCCGGGACAGTGGGTCAGGCTTCATTGTGGCTTCTTCCCACCAGCCAAATAGGCGCTGACATCAACCGTGGACGGGTCAATGTGGCGAACTGGACCCGCCTTGGATTTCGGCCAGCGGTCCTTCTTTTTCTTCTTCTTTTTCGGATACGCCTTGGTGAAGGCCACATCTTGCAGGCGATTGGGAAGGCGCTTCGCCGCCTTCTTGGCCCTCTTCAAGCTGCCCTTGGGTTCGCCACTTATCTTGAAGCACCAGTCACTGACAGATTGCGCCCTGTTGACGGGTTCAAAGTTTAGCTTATCCACGTGCCGCCACGCCTCACGCGACGTGGGGAAGTCCCCAGCGCTGACGCCACTGGCATGAATTACACGGTGCAGCCCGTTGGCCATTTGTTTAACGCGATAAGTCATCAGCTTGTCCTTTTCATTGCATTGTCCCGGCGTTGGTTCTTGGTGGATGGTTCGGGATTTTCACCCCCCCCGCCCCCTTCCGGGGGTGCCGTCACCGCTGACGCGATGACGTGTAGTTTTTTTTGGCCAGTTTTTTGACGTTCCAGATAGTGATTGATGGGGTCATTGCTGGGGAATGGGATGACGATTTCGTCTGGCCCATCCGGCACGCGGCGCGCAGGGGCTGGTGACCAAGTGCTTGGATCATCCGTCTGGTCAATAACAGCCAAAGGCCCGCCTTTTTTTGGCGTAGTTATTAGGACGCCATTTTGGCGCACTAGGGCGTGGTCATTTTGGCGCACTAGGGACGGATGTTTTTTTTGGTCAAATGGCGCACTAGGGAAAACGTCGTTTTGGCGCACTAGGGGACCCAGCGGATTACAGGCCCAAAGGCGGTCTACCGACAGGCCCCAGACTTCGTTTTTGAAGCCGTTTTGCATCGCCATGCGTTCCACGTAAATCCAGCCGCTGGACTTCAAGCTGGACTTCGCGCGGCTGACTGTGCGGGCTGCTTTTGGGGGCGACAGGTGGCTACCCAGCGTAGTATTGGATGCGTTGATCCCCAGCCCTTTGCTGTCCGCGTATTGGGCCATGGCCAGCATCACCGCACCATTGACCCCCGACACCTTGCCGCGCTCAATGTTGCCTCTGACAAGGCGCACCATCAGGCTAGACATCGCGCCCACCGTGTTGCTGATCATCTGTGGATTTGATATTGTTCACGGGTCTATTCCTTGCACGGGATGCAAAGGCGCACGGCGGGAACCGCGCGCAGATTTAAGACCCCCACCAGCAATGGCGGGGGTCTTTCTTATTGGGCGGCGGTGCGTTGGTTTTTGGGAACGTAGTTCCAGTTGACCTTGCCACGTGGAAGCGCGGTCATCGCGGCTTCCAGTTCGCTTTCCAGCCAGAACAGACGGCCATCTGAAACGACAGGATCGGGCCACATGTCCGTTTCTTTGCATTGCTTCAAGAACGTGTTGCGGGACACGCCAACTCTTGCAGCCGCGTCATTGACGGCCAGAAGCCGTTCAGGCTTGGTTTGCAGGTCATTTTCGGTGACAGCCATTTGAGTCCCTTTCATTGGGGTTTCGTCATGGCTGAACATTTATGGTGGGATTTTGATGGTGAACAATAGGTGCAGATTGGACCGGGTTGATGGTCAAGAATGGTCTTTTGGACCGTCTAGTAATCAGGGATTGTCAGGGGGTGTCAGGCGGGCGGCAAAAAAAATGAGTGTAGCCCAAATTTTCTGCCACCTGTGAGCGATTATCCGCGCATATGCGCCCGCTGGCTAAAGGAAACCACCCCAGTGCTGTCCGGGCTGATCCGCGTTGCTTCCGGGGTCCGACCAGTAACCCAGTCTGCCCACAGCGCTCCAATCACCCGCCGCTTATCCAAGAACAGCCGTGATTTTGGCTTCTTCCTGTATGCGTCATTAACTTTGTTCCAGAACTTGTGGTGCAGACACCACTCCACTTCATTGTCTAAGCCTTCCAGTTTGTCATCCGCCCATTCCCGGAACGTAGACCGGAAACCATGGTTGACCGGGTTGCGCCCACAGATGGCTTTGATGTTGATGTGTTCCAGACGCTGGTTTAGCGCCTGACTGGTCAGCACCGCCCCGCGCCCGTCCGGGTTGGTCATTATGTGATCCACATTCCCATTTATATCATACAAACGGCGCAGCACGTCCATGGCGGCGTCCGTCAGCGGGATGGTGAAGTCCCCACGGTCTTTAACTTTCAGATGCGCGGCTGGGATGCACCATTCCTGCGCGTCCCAATCGAATTCATCCCAAGTTGCCTTTTGCAAGGACCCTACCCTTGTGACGGTCAGACATTGCAGTTGAAGGATCAGGTCTGACACCTGTTCTGTCTTGTATTGAGGCCAAACGCTGGCAATGTCGCGGTAACCCATAGCTGGGTTGCCCTTCATTGCGTCATCTTTCTGTGGGGCAGCATCATTAGGCAGGCCATTGTCCAACAGCCATTTGCGCCTATCCCGCCACATTTGGGCGTCAATCCCATGGGGGTTGTCAGGTTCCAACATGCGGGCGTGGTCCATACACTGTGCGAAGCGCTCTATCGTCTTGATGGCCATGTTGCCTTCACCGGGACACTGGCGATAGTAACCCAGAAACACTTCACCAAGCTGCGCCCAAGTCAATTCCCAGACCAGACAGTCACCCCAGTTTGGAACAATCAGCCTGTCCAATGAAGCCCGCCAAGCCTTGGCATCTTTGCTTTCAATATTGGAATATTTCAGCCTGACCTTGGCGTCCAAAATAGCCGCGAAGGTGTAGTCATATTGAGTTGTTTTTTGGGGCGGGGAAATGGCGTGTTGAAGGGCAGTCTTGCCGTCTGTGCCATCCAAGATGTTCTGAAAGGTCTGGGTGGCGATGTCTTGCGCCCTGTCCCAGCCATAAACTGATAGCGCACCAATGGTCAGAAGAAGCGGTTGGCCATTCACAGACTTTTTGAACAACCACGATTTACTGGAACCCTTCGCCGTGGCTCGAATTCGAAGCACCAGTCCGTCATTCCCGGCATAGTCGCCGGGCTTGTTCCCTTGAAGCACCTTGTGAGTGATTTTCTTTGCCATTTTGGGGTCCGTTTCATGTTACCAAATTTGTTACCAAGTTGGTCATTTGTTACCAGATTTGTTACCAACCTTGCGTTGATTGCAATTGATGACCGTTAATTGACGGTGACGCAAGTATCCCCAATAAAATAAAGCTCTTAGCGAATGCCAGATCAAATCAAATGCGATCAAAAGTAGCCAAATCACCCGCTCCAAAATCGCGCGTTACCCGCTCCAATCATTCTTGAATCAACGCGTCTTCCCATTCGGCCAGAAACTTGGTCCGCTTCAAGCGATCAAGAAACGTCATCAAGGCAGGCTCCAGCGCAATTGTCGCCCTCTCCCGACCATTGCCCGGCACATCCAAAGACGGAAGCAGTTGTTTTTCGCCGTTGGTGTTGGATTGCTGCGCCACAAGGTGTTGGATGAACGTCTCGGCAACCTCCGGCTTTGTCGTTTCCTCGGAGACGAACGCAGTGCGCATCATCGTCGTCGGAAAATCGGATGGAAGCACAATTTCCAGCGCGCTTTGGCTTTCAACCCGCGCCGCAGCGTAGCTGCCAAGAACATTATAGGCCACGGCAATCGTACCATCGGTCAGATCATCGATCATATCGCCCGAACAGCAATAAAGCCGCACATTCAGGCTGCCCATCACCTCCATCAGCCGCCAAAACGTCTCGGACGCACGCGCATCTTGGGTGGCAAAGAGATACCCTAGCCCGGACTGACGCACGTCATAAGTGCCGACCCGGTCACGGAACACGTCCGGACGTGCACGCAAAGCTTCGATCAAGTCCTGACGGGATTTGGGAATAGGATGTCCGGCAAAAGCAGCCTTGTTTATCACGATGGCAGCAGGTTCAGACGTAAAGGCAAAAAGACTTTGCCGCCATTGTGCCCAGGCCGGGTGGGAAACCTCCTGCAAAGAACGCGCGAACCCATCATTGGCCAGTTTTAGTTGCAGATCCATCGCGCTGGAAATTGCAATATCGAAAGCCTCAGGGTTTGCCCGAAACCGTCGATCAATGTCAGCGGTGCCCGTGACCAGATACTCAATCGAAATACTGGGATTGCGCGCCACAAAGCTTTGCAAGATCGGCGCAAACAGGTCCGTATCCGTGCTGGAGATAATGCGCAGCGGAGAATTTGATGCGCCCTGATTAAAAACTTGCCTGTCTTCCCAGTCCTGCGCCGCTACAGCGAATGCAAACATGGAAATTGCTAAAGCGAGAATGTAACGCATGCCCCACCCTCCCGCTGGTTTGTGAGTTTGATAGACCCGCCATGCGCGGTCGCGACATCTTGCACAATCGTCAGCCCAAGACCCGAACCTATTGTGTCTTCCGCATTCTTACCGCGCTTGAAGCGTGTGGCCAATGTATCGATTTCCTGCGTGGGAAACCCCGGACCATTGTCACAGACTTTGATCTCAGGCCTTGGGTTGGCAGTCACAGAAATATCAATCTCGCTGTCCGCAGGCCCATATTTCATTGCATTATCGACGAGGTTTCGCACCGCACTTTGGATCAGGATCGGATCACCTGCATAGCGGACTTGTTCGTCCCCATACACAGCCAGCGTCAGATCCTTCATTTCAGCAATCGGCGTCAGCCTGAGAACCAGATCGCGGACCAGTTCCACAAGGTCGATCTCTTCGCGTTCCAGGTGGTCGGCCCGAAAGGTGATCATCGCGTGATCCAACAGCTGTCCCGCTGCGCGCGAACTTTCGTCAATCGCACGCACCATCGACCGCATCGCCTCCCGATTTTCTTCCTTGTCGACACGCTGCAGCGTGGCTTCGGCATAAGACCGGACCGTCGCCAAGGGCGTGCGCACCCTGTGGGCTGCTTCTGCTATAAAGTCTTCTGACTGGCCGAGTGAATGATCAAGCCGGCCCATCAGCGAATTGAGCGAGTTTACCAACGGTGCCATTTCCCGCGGCACTGGCTTCTTGAATGGGCTGAGGTCTTGCGGCCCTCTGCGTGTCACCGATGTTGTCAATTTGTTCAGCTGTCCCATGGTCGAGGATGTGGCCCAAAAGGACAATGCCGCCGTCAGCGCAAAGAACCCGATCCCCAAAAGTGCTGCATTACGGGAAATTTGGTCCAGCGTCTCAGAAAGCGCGTCCTGCGTTTGTGCCAAAGCGATCTGAATTTCGGTTCTTTTGTTTGCCCCGATCAACGTGCGGCTCGCACTAATTTGACGCACGGTCGCCCCGCGCACCTTGTTGGTCTGGAACGTCTTGTTCCCCCCGAACGTATCATTTGCAAGGGAAAGGTCGCCGTAGCCGGACAGAAGATTTCCGTCCTGAAAGACCGAGTAGAAGACACGATCATCAGCCGATGTCGTCAGCATTGAAAACGCGGCATAAGGAATATCCACCTCGACCGTACCATCGCGGATCGCGGCGGCATCCAGCATCGACGTGACCGAAGCCACAAGAATATTGTCCTGCCCTTGCTGAGCGACCTGCACGGCATAGTTGCGGACCGCAAAGAACAGAAGGATCGCAAGAAGCGCCGCGCCTCCGATCAACGTCAGCGCCAAACGGTTTCTGAGTGAACCAGAGACATTCGGCCTATCCGTCATGGTCCAACCGATACCCGAGACCACGCAATGTGGTAATTTTCAAACTCGACGGCATGAGGTGACGGCGCAATCGACCAACATAAACCTCGATCGCGTTTTCCGACACATCGTCGTCGTAGGAAAACAACCGATCCGCCAGCTTCTGCTTCGAAAACACCTGTCCGGGCGCGTTGAGAAACAGCTCCAGCAGGCGAAGTTCCCGGTTGCGCAGGGTCACGGTTTCACCGCGCACCGTCAGGTGGCCCGCGACCGGATCAAACACAATGCCACCCAGTTCAATGGTTGTTTTTGCGATGCCGGATTTGCGCCTCAGAACTGCGCGGCACCGGGCCTCAAGTTCGGCATGATCAAAGGGTTTGGTGACATAGTCATCGGCTCCCAAATCAAGCGATCCGATTCGATCTGAAACCTGACTGCGGGCGGTCAGAACAATTACCGGCGTGCTCAGACCATTGGCGCGGTGCTGCTTGAGAAAGACCCGCCCGTCGCCATCTGGCAGCATGATATCAAGCAAGATCAGGTCATAATCCCCGGTCGCAACGAAGGCAGAGGCATCTTCCAATTTCGCTGCATGATCAACCACATGCCCGTCCAACCGCATGCGAGATCCAATCGCATTGGCCAGCTCTTGATTGTCTTCGACCAACAGAAATTTCATCGCGTATCTGGACTATTCTTCGCTTGTGACAGGTTTGTGTCAGGTTAACGTGGTTACATCTGTATCAACTGAGCCGCCACGCGGACAGTTGTCAAATGGGAGGACACAATGTCGAATTTTGAAATGGGCCGTCGCGCCTTTATTGCGGCTGTTGCCGCACTTGGTCTTTCGGGACCTGCCATGGCCGATGGCCACCAAGTTTTGGATAGCATCCACTTTCTGATCCCCGGCGGTGCCGGTGGCGGTTGGGACGGGACAGCGCGGGGCACAGGCGAAGCCCTGACCGGTGCAGGCCTTGTCGGAAGCGCATCTTACGAAAACATGTCCGGCGGTGGTGGCGGTAAAGCCATTGGCTATCTGATTGAAAATGCCGAAAGCAACCACGGCACATTGATGGTCAACTCGACCCCGATTGTGATCCGGTCACTGACAGGCGTATTCCCGCATAACTTCCGCGACCTGACATTGGTCTCTGGGACAATCGGTGACTATGCAGCAATCGTGGTCGGCAAGGACAGCCCCATCAACTCAATGGCAGACCTGCTGGCAGCCTATGATGCCGATCCAGCTTCTACAGCAATCGGCGGCGGTTCCGTTCCCGGTGGCATGGACCATCTGGTTGCAGCCATGGTGATGGAGGCGGCCGGCAAAGATGCGCTTGGCGTAAAATACATCCCTTATGATGCAGGCGGCAAGGCCATGGCAGCGCTGCTATCAGGCGAAATCGCAGCTTTGTCGACTGGCTTTTCCGAAGCGGTCGATCTGGCAAATGCTGGTGAGGTCAAAATCATCGGCGTGACAGCCGATGACCGTGTCGGCGCGGCACCAGATGCGATGACCATGAAAGAGCAAGGCATCGATACAACTTTCGTCAACTGGCGTGGTTTCTTTGGGGCCCCTGGTCTGCCTGATGACAAACTGGCCATGTACCAGGATGCCATCGGCAAAATGTATGACACACCTGAGTGGGAAGAGGTCCGTGCCCGCAATGGCTGGGTCAACATCCACAATTCCGGTGACGACTTCCTGACATTCCTGGAAGCTCAGGAACAGGTCATTGGTGATCTGATGAAAAAGCTGGGCTTTCTGTAAGACCGGCATGTGCGAGGGCTCTGCCCTCGCGCTCCCGAGGTATTTTTGGCAAGAGGAAGGGGAGGCGAAACCTCCCCCTCCGGTAGAAAGGTCGAACCTTCCCCTTGCGCGGTCATCGGCTCCTCAGCCTGTACCGCTCGACTAGATTAGGGCTGGTTCGCTTAACAATTTCTGTCCTTTTGCCAAAAATACCTCGGGGGTTTGGGGGCAGAGCCCCCATCAAATCTAGAGAGGTTTTTTGGGATATGGCACTGGATCGCTGGATCGCACTTGTTTTACTGGGCATCTGCCTTGCCTATGGCTATACCGCCTGGTTCATGATGGATGGCAGCCTTGCGCCTTTCATGAAGCGCAACCCGATCTGGCCCAGTACGTTTCCCAAGCTTCTATCGATCCTTGGCATCATTGCATCTTTTGTCATTCTGATGGGGTTCGAGAAGAGCGAACCGAAAGAAGCAGATATCGATTACCGCCGTCTGGGTGAATACCATCTTGGCCAAGCGCTTCTCTTACTTGGATTGATGGTTGCCTACGCGCTTTGCTTGCGGCCGATGGGCTTCTTGCTGTCTACATCTGCGTTCCTGATCCTTGGATCATTCATTCTTGGTGAGCGAAAATGGCTCGTCATGCTGCCGGTGGCAATCATCGCCACATTTGCAGTTTGGTATTTAGTGCAAGAGGTTCTTGGGATCTACATGCGCCCCCTGCCCGGCATTTTAGGAGGTTGATATGTTAGAGGGTCTTCTGATCGGTCTCCAAACGGCCATGTCGTTTCAAAACCTGGCGATGGTGATCGCAGGGTGCCTAATTGGCACATTCATCGGCATGTTACCAGGATTGGGACCGATGTCGATTATCGCCATCATGATCCCCGTTGCAATTTCCATGGGTGATCCTTCCGCCGCACTTATTCTTCTGGCTGGCGTCTACTATGGGGCGATTTTTGGCGGCTCAACGTCTTCAATTTTGCTCAACGCGCCAGGTGTCGCAGGCACAGTTGCGTCCAGCTTTGACGGCTATCCGATGGCCCGCCAAGGAAAGGCCGGGAAAGCCCTTACGGTTGCTGCTGTCTCCAGCTTTGCAGGCGGAACCATTGGCGCGCTTCTATTGATGATCTTTGCCCCCGCATTGTCTTCCGTTGCATTGCTCTTTCATTCCGCAGAATATTTCGCCTTGATGGTTGTGGGATTGTCAGCAATCGCCGCATTCGCAGGGACCGGCCAGGTGGCGAAAGCCATGATCATGACCATCCTCGGGCTGATCATGGCAACGGTTGGAGAAGGTGCGCTGTTCAATTTACCCCGCTTCACAATGGGGATCATGGACTTACAATCGGGCTTCGGCTTCATAACACTTGCGATGGCGATGTTTGCATTGCCGGAGGCGTTGTTCCTTGTCCTGAAGCCAAAGAACCTGCAGGGAGATGACGGTGAGATCAAGGATCTGCGGATCACCCGCGCTGAAGCAAAGTCCATTGCGCCCGTGATCGGACGCCAATCATTGCAAGGGTTTTTCATTGGTGTTCTGCCCGGGGCCGGTGCCACAATCGCCAGCTTTCTAGGCTATGCGGTCGAGCGCAATATTGCGCCAAAACACGAACAGGATGAATTTGGCAAAGGGTCCATCAAAGGTCTCGCTGCGCCTGAGACTGCAAATAACGCAGCCTGCACAGGCTCTTTCGTGCCGCTTCTGACGCTAGGAATTCCAGGGTCAGGTACAACGGCTATTCTTCTTGGAGCGCTAATTGCGCTGAACGTTACGCCTGGGCCGCGTCTGATGCTGGACGAACCGCAGATCTTCTGGGCTGTAATCATGTCAATGTTTATCGGCAATTTGGTTCTGTTGATCCTGAACCTTCCCTTGATCCCATATATCGCGAAGGTCTTGGCGGTCCCGCGTAACTTCCTGATCCCGTTCATTCTGTTCTTCACCCTTATGGGCGCATATATCGGCCAAAACAACGCGACCGAGCTTCTGTTGCTTGTGGGCTTTGGAGTTTGCGCAACGGCGTTGAAATTTGCAGACTATCCTCTCGCGCCCCTGCTGATTGGCTTCATCCTTGGTGGCATGATGGAAGACAACTTCGCGCGCTCCATGCAGCTATATGATGGGGTCGGCTTTATCTGGGAGAGACCGATGACCTTGGCCCTTCTGGTGATCGCCGCGATCCTCGTTGTTCTGCCAAGCTACCGCGCCCGCCGGGCCAGGGCCCGCGCGAAAGGCGTTGCTGACGGCGATTAAGGGGATTGGTGGACTGGCTGCGTGAGTTAGAGCGCAGCCGGCATCGCTCATCTGACGCATTCTCAGAACGGCAAAGACCTGCTGTCCTGCTAAAGACCTAAGTATATTTTGAAATGGTCCCACACGGACTCGAACCGCGGACCTACTGATTACAAACTTCACTGGAATTATTCTATTTCAAACAGTTACTTAAAATAGGCTGCTGAATTATGCTGAAATCTACCAATTCTAATAATACCCCCAAACGCACCCCCAAAATGGAGACCGTTGCCGCGAAATTCCATCGTCCGGGCCGGACACGTCCGGACAGTCGGACGGAAAAACCACTCTCTGACCGCAACACTATGATTTAAAGGGATTTAATGGTGCCCCCACACGGACTCGAACCGCGGACCTACTGATTACAAATCAGTTGCTCTACCAGCTGAGCTATAGGGGCACTGCAGCGCGATTTAGCAGGAGAAATCGGGGCTGGCAAGACAGTTTAAGAACTGTTTTTCAAACTCTTCTCACAGCGCTGAAAAGCCACGGTTTCTATTGTCCTCTACTCATCAAACCCTGGCAAATCGCTTTGGCGATCATCAGCAGCATCTGGGGCATCTGGCGGCAATTGGGCCAAGGCCGTGTGGCGTCTGTTTGCCAGCCATTCCAGTCGCTGCGACTGGGTCAGCAGCACGCGGCGCAACCCAGATTGCACCTTACGCTCCGAAATTGCTTGCGCCAGGCGGGACAGGATCAAAGCCCGGCGCGCAATTCTAAAGTCTGGATGCACGCGGATCCGGTGCACGTGGTCAGATACGATCCGCGCCCGCAAAGAGGGTGGCAGGCTGATCTCGAGATCGGAAATTGGTGGGTCTTTTTCGTTCAAGATCGCCTGAAAGCGGCTTGCGGCAATGGCTGTGTCGAAGACTTTGCGTTCTAACGCATCCAGATGCGCCCGAGCGGTTTCCATATCCGTCCCGCGCAGTTCAAACTGCGGCAGTGGCCAGACCTCGACCTCATAAACCTCAAACGGATCGAGGACAGACATGGCGACTGCATCCGTGCGTTGATTGGTCAGATGGCGTCGAATACGCGTGCTTATTTTTTCTTTGGTTTGGCCGACATAGATCGGCTCCCCGTCATAGTCGAAAAACGCATAGACGCCCCAGATGAACCCGCCGACTGGACGGGGATGGTCTGAGACGGGATCATCAAAAGGTGTGGCCAGAAAATCGGCCAGCTGCGCGCGCAGGTCTTCGGCTTCAAAAGGGGGATAATTGACGCTATCGGGATCGCGCATGGCTGCCCTCGCCCCCTCAGGCGACCAGGGAAAGGCGATTGCGGCGCAAAACCGGCTCAAACAGTGATTGCGCGAGGTGGCGGACAACGGGGACCGCGACGCCATCGCCTGCCAAACGGTAGGCATCGTTGTAGCGTGTCGGCAAAATGTAGTCGCGCGGCAATCCCATCAAGGCGGCAGCTTCCCGTGGCGCTAAAAGCCGCGACCGAACCTGATCGCCTTCGACAACAATCACGGTTTGTCTGCTGGAGCCCCCGGAAGGCGTTCGTAAGCATCCCGCGATATCGTCAAATCGGATTTCTGCCCGTTGGCGGCGCTGCCCTTGGGCGTCAGTTCGGGTGCGGCGATACACAGTGCCCACGACCCGGCCGCCGGTCGCCTTGGCCGCATCAAGCTTGGCCAGATTGTGCGGTGTCATCAAGCCGATCAAATGGGAAGTCTCAGCTGCGCTGTGCCAGCGCACGCCCATCGGATCGTCTTCAATCACGTCTGCAAGACCGGAGTTTCGCGCCGGTGGGATCGGCAAGTTCCACCACGTCCAATGTTTCGCTGCGTTGCGCCCAAGCAGATTGCGGCCTTCGATCAGCGCCCGACTGTGCCAGGTCGGATGTGGCGCGTCGCTTTGAATGTGCTCTGGGACGTTGAGGTCACGACGCAGGCCAATCATGAAGAACCGTGGCCGCGATTGCGGAAGAAAATGCGCTGCATCAACGACGACAGCACCAAACCGGTAGCCCAATCCTGCAAACGCGTTTGCAAGTGTCGCAAAATCCCGACCACCATTGCTGGTGATTGCGCCACAGACATTTTCCAAGGCAATCAGCTTTGGACCGCGCCCTTCAGCGTGCAGATCCTCCATCAAGCTCCAGAAGGGTTTGAACATCCCGGATCGTTTGCCAGCCAAACCGGCGCGCTTGCCCGCAACCGACAAGTCCTGACACGGGAAAGATGCCCAAACCAGATCGGCCTGCCCCGGCAAATCCTGCGGCGTCACGCGGGCCACGTCCTGGCGAAGTAGCACGTCCCCGTCTGGATGATTTGTGCGGAAGCTTTCGGCTTTCTTTTCGTCGATGTCATTGGCAAAAAGGCAAGACCAGTCCCGCCCCAGGCCGATGCCCGCCATGCCACCTCCGGCAAAGAAATCGTAGTATGTGTGGGCCATGGTGTCTCCGACGCAATATATGGGTTATTGCAGGCAGATGATCGCGGATCAAGGCATTGTCGCCGTGGGCGGCGCGCAACGCTTGGCAGAACTCTGTGCGAAGGCATTTGCCAGTCTGATTGTGACAGGTTAAGTGTCAATAAGTGCGCTGGGGCTAACGGACTGTATGTTGTGAAAATTGTTCTCCATATCGGAGCTCATTCCACCGATGATAACCACCTGATCAGTTGTCTGCTGAAAAACGTGGATGCGCTGGCCGAACAAGGTATCGCGGTGCCGGATCCGCTGGAATACCGTCCTGTTATTCGCGAAGTGTTCAAAGCGCCGAAGGATGACGCGTTGTCTGCCGATAGTCGGGAATTGGTCATGGACGCGATCCTGGCCAATAGCGATGACCCTGATCGTCTTGTTCTAAGCCACGACGCGTTTGTATCCGTCGCTGGCAATGCCATCAAAGACAACAAGATCTATCCGTCCATCGGCCAGAAGATGCGCCGGTTTCAACGTCTGTTTGAAGGGTTCGAGTTAGAAATCCTGCTGGGTCTGAAAGATCCCGCGACCTTTGTGCCCGCGTTGTTTGACAGATCACCCGAAACCAAGTTTTCCAAGTTTATCGCCGGCACCAATCCGGCAGAGCTTCAGTGGTCTGACACGGTCACTCGTTTAAAGCAGGAGCTTCCCGACGTACCGCTGACCGTGTGGTGCAATGAAGATGCACCGCTGATTTGGCCAGAACTGCTGATGGCGATGGCAAACCACGACGAATTTACCATTCTGGAAGGCGAAGATGATTTCCTGCGCACGATCATGATGTGGCGCGGTTTGAAGCGTATGAAAACCTTCATGGAAAGTACGCCGCCAAATTCTGCCAAGCAACGCCGCTTAATCGTGGGATCGTTTCTGGAGAAATTCCCGCTTGGCGAAACAATGAATACCGTGATCGAATTGCCCGGCTGGACCGAGGATTTCGTCAATACGCTGACCGCGCAATATTACCGCGACGTTGAAGCCATCGAAGCGATGGACAACGTGACCTTCATTTCGCCCTTCGACTAGGGACTACATACCAAGCGCTTCTTTATACAGTTCGAGCACCGCTTCTTCTTCGGAGATATCTTGCGGGTCGCGTTTGCGCAGGGCCACGACTTTGCGCAGGACCTTGGTGTCATAGCCCCTGCCCTTGGCTTCTGCCATCACCTCTTTTTGTTGATCGGCAAGGTCTTTCTTCTCCATCTCCAGCCGCTCGTAGCGTTCCACAAAGGCGCGCAGTTCGTCGGCGGTCACACGGTAAGAGCTGTCGATGACGGAGGCGTCGGACATCAGGAAATCCTTTCAAGCTGATCAAGACCTGACGGATACAAAGCCCGCAACGAAGTGACAAGTCCAGATGTTGGAAAACCATCTTCTGACGACTTGCACGGACGGCCTCAAGGCGGTAGCCAACAGCTGAACACGCCGCATCAAAGGACGCGCGCCATGCAATACCTGATACCTATCGGATCCGTTGTGACCATGCTTGGACTGGCCGGGTTGTTTTTCTGCATCTTCCGCGTCGCCCGCGCAAAACGTGCAGGATTGAGTGACGAGGAATTGTCACAGACACTTCAATCAACCGTCGCGTTGAACCTTGCGGCGCTTTGCCTGTCGGCCTTTGGACTGATCATGGTGATCGTGGGCATCACGCTTGGGTAGTCAGGCTACGCCTGGACCTCTGGTATGGTGACTTGGGTTCTGGTCCACAGCAACTCTAGCGCTGCTTTTGCCCCGGCATAGTCGTCTGCAACAGCGTCCGCATCCATCAGATCGACAAGTTCCCGCGCCTCTGACACAACTTTGCCGCTGATCAGGATATACGCCTGTGGGTTACTGATCCTTAACGCGATCACCAGTTTCGCCAGGTCGACCACGGAATGGGCCCCCGCCGCAGATAGTCCGATTAACCGACTGTTGGACGCCCCAATCTCCCGAACCAAGTCTTTGTGCGAAATGCCGACCTTCAGGTCGATGTTCCAGCCCTCTTCACGCAACAAGTCAGTTGCCATGCGAATGCCCAAAGTGTGGTCTTCATCCGGCGTCGAGGCGAAGACCGCACGTTTACCTTTTTGCGGTGTGGTGCTTTCGAACATCGGCGCAAGACTGCGCAAGATCGCAAAAATGCGGGACGTTCCGATTGTCACGTCGACCAGGGAGATCTTGTTTTCGGCCCACCATTCCCCCAATTGCTCGGCTGCACCGGCAAGGTAGGTCAGGTACAATTTGCGCACCGGGATACCGTCACGGCGTTGCCTGGCGATCCAATTCGCCCCTGCTGTGTCATCGTTAGAGATCAGCGCCTTCGACAAGGCAACCAGGTTTTCCCCGGTTGTGGGAATGCGCTCAGCGTCGACAAAGCGGGCCTCATCAAGAACCCGGTCCAAAACTTCGCGCGCCAGTGACGAGACTGCCTGCTGCGGCAGTTTCAGCTTCAGTGATTTGATGTCGGTAAATGCTTGCTCGTAGCGACTGAGGTCGGCGAAGCTACTTCCACTATCTAGTGTCGTCATCGCGCGCCCCCCGGTGCAACTTGGTCTCAGTATAGATCACCAAGTGCGATACTGATACACCAAATCGTGTGTCAGGGAAAGTTTACAGTTGCGCGCAGCGTATCTGGACTACACACAACCACTTTCATTCGCTCTCAGACGGAAGTTCAGGCGTCTTGGCCGGGCGGTGTTTTGTCCCCACGATCAAAGGCTTCCCAGCCGTGTCCGTCAAAGACATCGCGGCCCAGTTGTTCAAGCACATGGGCATAGTCCACGCTGACCCAATTGTTGACGATCTTGCCATCTTTGACATGCCAGAAGTCGATCCATTTGATCGTCACGCGTTTTCCGGTTGGAGCGATTCCCATGAACTCGCCTGCATGGGTGCCTTCGATATAGCCAAACGCAGAGACCCATTCGCCTTGGGCAACACGTGCCTCTTCGACATAAACCCGATCATGAAACGCCGCGCGAAACGGTTTCTGCCAATTGCGGCGAAACTCTTCCAGTGAGTTCTTTACGCCGCAGCCCGTATTGCCGATCCAGCGAAATTCATCCGCAAAATAGTCCGACATGTTTTCAGCGTTTCGTCCAAGCGCTTCCCCCATTTCGGAAACGATACGTTGGCTTTCTTCAGTCTTTGACAGATCGTTTTCAGCCGTAAGTTCAGCGTGGTGGTAGGTCTCGGTCATGTCAGACGCTCACCCGTTGTCGTATCGAAAAGGTGACAGATCGAAGCCGGTACCGATGCCGACACCAATGTGCCAATTTCTGTTCTGAAGTCTTTTTCGGCTTTGACGGCCAGCAGTGCCCCACCCGATTTGACGGTAAACATCGTCGCATCGCCCAGCAGTTCCATTGAGTAGACGGGGGCCGTGATCTCACCAGTTTCGGCAACGGCGGCGTCTTCGGCCCGGAACCCGAGGGTCACTGGGCCAGAACGGTTTTCAAAACCGGGGATTTCGACATGCTGCGCCCGGAATGTGCCGTCGGTGATTTCCCCATCGATCAGATTCATCGCCGGGTTGCCGATAAAGCTGGCGACAAATGTGTTGGACGGATTGTCATAAATTTCCGTGGGCGTGCCAACCTGCTGCACGATGCCTTTTTCCATCACCACCACGCGGTCAGCCAGTGTCATCGCTTCGATTTGGTCATGGGTCACGTAGATCGTTGTAACTTGCAGCTCGTGGCTGAGGTTTTTGATCTGCGCGCGGGTCGAGACCCGCAATTTCGCATCAAGGTTGGACAAAGGTTCATCCATTAGGAAAACCTGTGGCTGGCGCACGATGGCACGGGCCAGTGCCACCCGCTGCCGCTGCCCACCAGACAAAGCGGCAGGTTTGCGGTGCAGAAACTCATCGAGTTCCACCATCGCCGAGGCACGCATCACCCGCTCATCATGCTCGTTATCTGGGACCTTACGGACCTTGAGCGGGAAGCGAATGTTGTCGTAGACATTCATGTTCGGATACAGGCCGTAGCTTTGGAAAACCATAGCCACATCACGGTCTTTAGGTTCCATATTGTTGACCATCTTGTCGCCAATCCAGATCTCGCCCTCGGTCGGATCTTCAAGGCCCGCAATCATCCGCATGGTCGTGGTCT
Organism: uncultured Litoreibacter sp.; assembly: GCA_947493265.1. Taxonomy (GTDB): domain Bacteria; phylum Pseudomonadota; class Alphaproteobacteria; order Rhodobacterales; family Rhodobacteraceae; genus Litoreibacter. The sequence goes on from CANLQL010000003.1 coordinate 327,475, forward strand.
TGCCACAGCCTGACGGTCCAAGCAGCACCAGAAACTCCCGGTCTGCGATCGTTAGATTGAAATCCTTGACGCCCACGAAAGAGCCCCAACGCTTGTTGACGTTATTCAGTTTGATCTCAGCCATGAGCTTATCCTTTCACGGCACCAGCGGTCAGTCCGCTGACAATTTGGCGTTGGAAGAACATCACCAACACGAACAGAGGTGCTGTGGCCGACACAACGGCCGCGACGGCAAACATCACGTTGCCTTCTGTTTGTGTGGTTCCAAGGAATGCGGCAATCGCGGGCACCATGGTACGGTTTTCCTCTGACAGAAGCATCGCTGCGACAGCAAAGTCGTTATAGGCGAGAAGGAAGGAAAACAGCCCCGTGGTGATAACACCCGGCCACATCACCGGAATGATCACGTGCCGGAATGCCTGAAACTGCGTGCAGCCATCCACTTTGGCACTTTCATCAAGTTCGATCGGGATCTTGGTGAAGAAGCTGTGCAACATCCAAAGCGTAAACGGCTGATTGATCGCCACCAACACGATGATCGTTGTTGGCAAAATCCCCCACAGGTTCCACGCAAAGAACGGCTGCAGGTAGCCCGACACCAAGGTGATCTGAGGCAATGCACGAAAGATCAACGCGATGATCAGCAGCCAGAAGACGTATTTGTAACCAGACCGCGACAAGGCATAACCGCCAAGCGTTCCGAAGGTTAGTGAGATACACACAACGCAGAAACACACGATGGATGTGTTCAGAACGGCGCGCCAAAACTCTTCCTGGACCCAAGCGCCTTCATAGCCTGCCCCGGTAAATGGCTTGCCATAGACGGCTTCGGTCCGTGGACCAGTCAGTGCATCCGTCCAGTTCGACAAAGAGAAGAAATCAAGCTCCACCTTGAAGCTGCCCCAAAGGGTCCACAGGAACGGAAAGGCTGCAAGGATCAGCCATATGACGACAAAAGCGTAAAGGGCGATGCGAAGGCCAAGCGGTTGGCGACGGGCAAGTGACGTACTCATATCAATGGGCCTTTGCGTTAAAGTCGCGCCATGTGCGCACCAACACCGGTGACAGCAGGATAGCGACACCCAAGATCGTCAGCACGGAGGTGGTGGCCGCCGATGACAAGAGGCGTGTCTCACCGCCCAAATCGTTGAAGATAATCCAACTGAGAGAGGTTGCATGCGCTTCCGATTTGAAGCCGACAATGGGCTCAAACACCCTGAAATTGTCCATCAGCTGTATCAAGGCCACGAAGGTCACAAGCGGCATCAAATGCGGGATCACCACATAACGGGTCTGTTCCCAACGGCTTGCCCCATCGATCACAGCGGATTCGATCGTGTCTTGCGGAACAGTTTGCAGGCCCGCGTAGAAGATGACGAAAGCAAAGGGCGCGGAATGCCAGATGCCGTAAACCATCAGCATGATCCAGGTCAGCGCCGTTGACGCCTTGAGCGACAGGTTCGGATCGCCCGATAAATATTGCAGGAACGTGCCAAACACGCCGCGGCTATCAACCATCCAGAACAGGATCAGGGAGCCGATAAGCGGTGGCACGATGAACGGCAGCAACGAGAAAAAGATCACCAGGCCCTTGAGATGGCGGTGCAGCGAATTGACCGCCAAAGCGATCATCAGACCAAGAATGATCACCATCGGGGTCACAACAGCAACATAAGTGACTGTAAAGCTCATCGCGCGGTAAAAAGGCAGGTTGCCTAGGCGGCTGAAAAAGCTGCTCCAGGTCGGCTCAGACGCCCAAAGCTGGCTGACTTCCTGCACGGCCAGATGGCCGCGATCCAGGTAGATTTCCAAACCGACAAACCGCCCTAAGGGCTCAGCTGCGCGTAGGGCTTCTGTCGCGGCCTGATCGACGGTCGTTTCTTCTTTGCATCCAAAGGGTCCGCAATTTTCGACGATACTCAGCACCGCCTCGTGCGGGGCATAAAGAGATTGCGTGACGACGGAAATGATTGGCAAAGCGATAAACAATAGCATCGCCAGCCCGGTCGGTAGAAAGAACCAAAAAAACGTTCTGTGCTTCATCGACCTGCCCCCCTTTAAAGAAATCGAGGAGGGGTTTCCCCCTCCTCGTGTTTTTTCGGCTTAGTTCAGGAAGCCTTTTTCTTTGGCCGCTGCTGTGTAGGCAGCTTCTGCATCGGCCAGCGCTTGTGCTGCGCTTTCTTTGCCTTGCATGAAGTCAGAAAGCTCTGCGCCCAGTGCTGTGTGCAACAGGCCCTGGTAAGGCAGCATTGGATATGGAACGGAGCCCATGTTTGCGGCTGCAAAAACACCGGTTGCGGCTGGTGTCGGCTCGTAGCCTTCGATCAACCAAACAGCTTGAGGTGTTGTTTCTTCGTTCAGGATTGCCGGATCAATGGCCGCCTTCAACGCCTTGAATGTTGCTTCGGCATCTTCATCCGAGATGTTTTTGGCAACAGTCCAGCCGTCCCACCAAAGCGTTGTCGCAGGTGTAGAACCGCCACCAACTGTCATCGGTGCAGAGATCATGGTGTTGTCGACAACTTCCTGGCTTGACCCTTCTGTGTCACGCAGCGGACCGACGCGGGACCCCCACATGTTCATCAATGCAACGTTGCCTGCTTTCCATTCCGCAGATGTCGCGTTGGAATCGTGCGTCAGGAAGTCCGGGTTCATGTACTCAGACAGAGCTTTCATCATTTCCAACGCGGCGACGCCTTGTTCGTTGTTGATGGATACCTCGGCAGTGCCTGGTTTAAAGAATTGACCGCCATGGCCGATATACATGTTGTTGAATTCCTGCGCGAGGTTCCAACCAGCTGCATATGCGCCACCCAGCGGGTTTTCCATGATGCCTTTGTCGCGGATCATCTTAGCTGCTGCCAGCATGTCTTCGTAGGTTTTTGGTGGCTCAACACCAATTTCCTTCAGAACGTCGTCGCGGTAAACAAGGTGCTGCGCGTTTGCCATGAAGGCCACGGCCACGATCTCACCGCCGACAGTGATCAGCTGGTTTTTCTTCAGGTCGCCACCGAATTTCGCAACCAGATCGTCCAGCGGACGGATCACGTCGTCATTCATCAGCGCCACGATGGACGAGTTCGCAACAATTGCGGATGTGTATTCCGCAGGATTGCCCGACATACCGGCGAGGTTAATCTTCTGGTGATCTGCCGTGAGGTTTGTCTTCACTTCGACAGAGCCGCTTGCGCAGGCTTGCGCGCCAGCACCAACAGTTTGGATGGCTGGGAATTCGTTCCCAACGATCGACACGCGGCCGGTTTCAATGCCGCAATTCGCGTGGCCATCGGCCATTGCAAAATCGCCCATCGCGATAACCGCTGCTGCTGAAAGCAGTGCTGTTTTTACGTGTTTCATTCTTTCTTCTCCCTAATATGGCGCTTCTTATGCGCCATTTACTAACATTCTGCAGGCCTGCAAAACGCGCTTTTCTTAACCAAATACAGTTATGAATGCGTATTCACAAGCTCAATGTGCGTAGGTTTGCAATCGCTGCGCGCTATTGCAAGGTATTTCTACTTCAAGCCAGTTCGATATCGCTGATTTTTTGCCGTTCCGCGGCCAATCGCAACAAACTTTCTGACGGTTGCCAGAAATCAGGCGCTTCCTGTTGCAGAGATTTCAACCTTTTTGCGACCGCAAATGTGGTCAGGCTGTCGCTTTCAAATGTCGGCCCGCCCCGTTCGCGCGGATAATTCAATCCGGCAAGCGCCACCGCATCAATATCACAAGCCCGGTCAACTACCCCGCTTTCCAACAGGTCCACGGCACAATTTATAAAGGCCGTTTGAACCTGTTCCTGGATGTCGTGGACCGAAAACGTGCGCGGTGTGATTTGCCACGCTTCGCGTTCCACAGTCAAAAGCTCTTCGATCACGGGGTTGGGTTTCGGTGTTTTGAAATCTTCGTAAATGTAGAAGCCGACACCGGTTGTCTTTCCGTTTGCGCCAGCCTCAATCAAAGCGTCACGGACCAAGGTTGGGTCATTGCCGCTTTTAGGTTCCGTTTCCAACCCCAACTCATCGCGGATCAGGAAGGGACCGCGATCAAATCCAAAGATCTGCATCGCAGTGTCAATCTGGGGAATACTTGCGCCCATCAGCAGCAAATGATCCACGACCTGGCAATAGGTTTGCCAGAGTGCTTTCGCAACGAAACCATCCTGAGGACCCACGCGAACCGGTAAAAACTGCATCCGGCTGATCAACGCGTGAACGGTGACCGCCGCTTGCGCGGACGCTTCGGATGAGACGACAATCTCGGCCAATCGACCATCGCCGAAATGGTCGACAAAATTAACGCCGATAACATCTTCGGTCCGGTTGGAGGTTTTCTGCAATTTCTGCAGCGTCGCCGGAGAGACATCCGTAGTGACAAGCGCAATGCCGGGGCGCGCCAGAATGTCCACGGCGGCGAAAAGCTCCATCTTGTCCGACGCGTTGTTCAACGTATCAAGATAAAGATCGGCATCCCGAATTTTGTCGGGGTCCGTGGTCAGAGTCAGGCGGGACAGAATGTCAGCCCCCTGCCCGTCGCTAAGCAGCCCGCCATCCACGGCGCTTTCGTAAGCTTCACCCAATGCTTCGAGGGCTGTTTCGACACCGCTTTGAGAACTGGCCAAAAGCACCACCTCGTAGCCGATATCCAAGAGGCGCTTGGCAGCCCAAAGACCACGCGGGCTTTCCCCGATCACGGCAATTATTTCCAAATGCTGAGGGTCGGCGTCTTCAAGTTCCAGAAACTCTGCAGCCTTCCGTTCCGCTTCAGCGGCGTGGCGCAGAGCTTTGGAAAGATGCGTGTTTCGGCAGTCCTGTCCGGCTTCGGCTTCAACATCAACCGCGATGTCGAACGGCAGCACCATCGCGTTTTCGATACAGTCGATGATCTTGTGTAATGCTGTATCCGCCTGATCATCATCGTCCGCGGTGTCGCTGACCTCGGCACGGAACAACGCCACCGTTTCCGCAAATTGACGCGCATCTGAAAAATGGTGCCGCAGAACTTGTGTGGGACGGACCAAAAGGTTTTCTTGCGCAAATGCCAAGGAGGCGTCGCGCAGATCTGCGGGTTCGAACACCTCGTCGATCAATCCCATACGTTTGGCCAGCCCCGCGGAAATGACCCGACCGCTTAGCAGCAGATCAAGCGCGTTTTCCGCGCCAACAAGACGGGGCAAACGCTGTGTGCCACCAGCTTGCGGGATCAGCCCGAGCGATATGTCACTAAGCCGAAACTCCGCCCGGTCGCTGGCCAGCCGGTAATGCGCCGCCATCACAAGCTCCACACCCGGACCTTCTAGCCGGCCTTGAATGGTGGCAATGACAGGTTTCGGGGAGGCTTCCACAAACAGGCACAGATCACGCAGACTGGGCATGTCCTGATCGTCACGATCTTCATCGGACAGCGCCGATGGAAACGCTTCACCGCGCGCAGCCAGCAAGATCACCCGGATGGTCCTGTCAGCAAGTGCAGCCTGCAGCGCCGCCGCAATCCCTGCGCGCATTGATGCATCCAGTAGACCCGCCCCATCAGACCTGAGGATAATAGCCCCAATGCCATTTTGCTTTTCGAGACGGATCGGTGGGCTCATCTTTTCCTCAGATGCAGGGAACAAAACGCTCTGACCAACATGCGCGATGTTACGGAGCGCGCGAAACTAACTGTCTGAATGCCTGCTTTAAATTGGTGCTGCACCGACCATTTTTACGCGCCGCACCTGCTTTGACAAGCACAGTTCGTTCTAAATTGATGCCTTTCCAGCGAAAATTCGCTTTGCCTTCGGCGCTGTCCCGCGCAAACATGGATTATGGATATTCGTTACCTCACACCCGACTTCGCCGTTGCCCCGCAAATCGCCCCTCATGACCTGAGCGCTTTGGCGGAGGCCGGGTTCCAAGCCGTTATCTGCAACCGCCCCGCGATGGAAAGCGCGCCCGGAGAAAGCCCGCAAGACATTGAAGCAGCGGCCAAAGCGGCGGGGCTTCATTTTCATGACAATCCAATCGTTATGGGGCAAATGACCTTGGATGCCGTTGAAGCCCAGAAAACGACTGTTAAAACGCTGGCTTATTGCGCGTCTGGCACACGGTCGGCGATCGTTTGGGCGTTCTCCCAGGCGGGAAAAATGCAAACGGCAGATATTTTGGCCGCCATTTCTGACGCAGGCTATCCGATGAACCAGCTGGCCCCGCAGATTGATGCGCTTGCAAGCCAAAATGCGCAGGGGTAGCGTTTCGCCATGACAAAAACACCATCTCATCGCTGGCACGACATGGGCGGTGCCGCAGCCGGGGCCGTTCCGATGGACGGGCATGACTTCGCACTTTGGGAAAAACGCGTCGATGCGCTGATGATCCTTGGTTCCGGCAAAGGGCACTTTACCGTCGATGGCCTGCGCCGCGCGCTCGAAGACATGGGCGAGCCTGCCTTTGAGAGCATGAGTTATTATGAACGTTGGATTGCAGCCATTAACCAAAACCTGATCGAGGCTGGCGTCTATTCGCTGGAAGAGCTTGGTGAAAAGATGGCCGAAGTGGACGCGCGCGGTGAAACCTATGCCGCAGCGCAAGGCATAAGCGAATGACTCGCGCGCCCGGATCCGCTGTGAAAATACGTGCGCTTAGTCCGCCCGGACACATTCGGACGCCACATTATCTGCGCGGAAAATCAGGGATTGTTGAGCGGGTCTTGGGACGTTTCAAAAACCCCGAACAGCTGGCCTATGCCCTGCCCGCCCCAAAACGGGTTCTGTATCGTGTGCGCTTCACGATGCAGGAAGTTTGGGGCGAAACGGCGGAAGCCCCCAATGACACGCTGGACGCCGAGATTTACGAACACTGGCTGGAGGACGCGTAATGCCCCATGACCATCACGACCACCTCAGCCCGTCAGGCCATCCGTACCGTCAGGACAATGACAGCGGCCTGACTTACTGGCAGACCATGGAAATCGCAGTGCGCGAATTGCTGGTGGAGAAAGGCGAAGTGACCGCCAGTCAAATCGCCGATCAGATCAGCGCTATGGATGAGCGAAGCCCGGCAAACGGTGCGGCCGTGGTTGCCCGTGCCTGGACAGATCCCGACTTCAAAGCCCGCCTGATGGACAACGCGTCAGACGCCAGTCGCGAAATGGGGTTCGATATCGGGCCGATGCACTTGGTGGCGGTTGAGAATACGGCAGAGGTGCACAACCTGATCGTGTGCACATTGTGTTCATGCTACCCACGCAACCTTCTGGGACTTCCACCTGATTGGTACAAAACTCGCGAATACCGGTCCCGTGCAGTACGTGAGCCGCGCGCGGTATTGCGGGAATTCGGGGTGGAGCTTGCGAATGGCGTACAGGTTCGCGTCCACGATTCAACGGCAGACATGCGCTATATCGTGTTGCCTGCCAGACCCGCAGGCACCGAAGGGATGGACGCGGAAGCGCTTGCCGCCTTGGTGAGCCGTGACAGCATGATCGGCACAGGATTGCCGCGCACTCCCTCATCCACCTAAACTAAATGAATGCAGGTCGGCAGCGCTTGTTATCAGCGTGGCGGGACTTTATGTCTGAGCCCGCATCCCGTGACCAACCGCAAAGCAAACCACACCGATATGGCAATCGCTGACACCGCATCAGGGCGAAAAGACCCCGCAGATTTTGTGGCAAATCTGGTGATCCGCATGATCATCGGAACAGCCTTGTTGCTGCCATACAGGTTGCGCGTGCCTTTGGCGGGTTGGGTCGTGTCGCGAATCGTGTCGCCGGTTGCAGGCTATTCCACGCGCGTGCGCGAAAATCTTGCCCATGTTTGCCCGGACCTTCCCATCGCTGAGGTCGAAAGACTGGTCCGTGCCGTGCCCGACAACGCCGGGCGCACCTTGATCGAGATTTATTCCGGCAAGAATTTCATCGACCGCTTCAAAACCGCCCCATTGACCGGCCCTGGGGTGGAACATCTGGATTCTGCGCACAAAAACGGCCGCCCTGTCGTTCTGGTCACCGGACATTTTGGCAATTACGACGCCCCGCGCGCCGCGTTGATCGCGAAAGGCTACCCTGTCGGCGCGCTCTACCGGGAAATGAACAACGGCTATTTCAATCCGCACTATGTCGCGGCGATCTCCAAAATTGGCACGCCTGTTTTTCCACGCGGCCGCAAAGGTCTCAGCGGCTTGATCCGGTTTCTGCGGGATGGCGGGATGGCAGGGATACTGATCGATCAGTATATGACCGACGGCGCGGACCTGACCTTTTTTGGCAAGACCGCGCCGACCGCGCTTTCCGCCGCTGAGATCGCGTTGAAATATGACGCGCTTGTCGTGCCGATATACGGCGTCCGGCAGCCAAATGGATTGGATTTTGAGGTTCTGTGCGAAGCCCCAATTGCGCATGGAAGCCCAGAGGACATGACACAAGCGCTCAACGATTCCCTAGAGGCGCTGACGCGCAAGCATATGGACCAGTGGTTCTGGATACATCGCCGCTGGAAACCTGACCGGGAAGCTTGGCGTCAGTCCAGACGTGCAGCCGCCAATATCGGGCCGGATGCCCCATCCTGAACGATCACTGCGGTATGCTGCGGACCTTCTGTCGGTGCTTCAACGGACAGCGCCTCGGCCCCATCCCAATCAGCAACCACGTCCCATGACGTCACAACGTTGTGGTAGGTAATATTGCGGCCTGCGTTTTCACCACTGCGTATTTCGGCCGTCAAACTGGGTTCATAGCGCACGAGTTGGACGATCATCCGGTTGGTCCCATCCGCACCCGGCACCAGATCAATCGTGATCCCGTCTGCGCTTTTCGCGACTGTTAAGCCAAGCTTGGTGTCGCGTTCCGCATGCTGTTGCACGGCATCCATAAGCTCCATTCCACGGGTGCCGACGATGGATGTCACGCCGCCCACAATCATTTGCGGCGTGTAGATCATGTTGGTGCTTGCAGCCTGCGCATAGCCTTGCTGGCGCGTTGTGTGCGCGGGTTTGGCGAAAGCATCTTTCCAACCCAGATAGTCCCAATAGTCCACATGCAGCGACAGCGCGATGATATCGTCCCGTTGCGCCAGCTTGCCCAGCAGTTCATCCGCAGGTGGGCAGGACGAACACCCTTGCGACGTAAACAACTCAACCACAACCGTATCGGCCAGCGCGGCTGTCCCTGCAGACAGGCTTAGCGCAGAGGCGGCGATAAAATTCAGAACTGGACGCATGTATTGGACTCGATTTTGTAAAACTTGCCTGAACCTAGCAATGGCATCCCCAACTTGCCAATCAAGGAATTGCGAGCGGTGTGTCATAATTTTCAGGCTTTTCGTGAGGTCAGTACTCTATAGCCAACGCCGCGTCCGCTTGAGGTAGCGTTCCGCCTGCGGGCCGAAAACCTCCTTCAAGGCGTTTTCCTCAGGAATAATGAACCTTTGGGTCATCAACCCGATGAAAAACGGCACCAGGATCAGCGCCAATGGTTGGCCGTTCGCGATGATCGATCCAATCAGAATGATCACCATCGCAAGATAGATCGGGTTTCGTGTCAGTTTGTACGGACCCTTTGCGATCAGATTTTTGGGGGTATGGTGTGGCTCGATACTGGTCTCATGGGTCCAGAAATACGTGGCCGACCATAGGATGATGACCAGACCAAATCCGATCAGACCCCAACTGAAATATTCAAAGAACCGGGAGCCTGGATTGCCGGGGATCGCCCGCGCAAGCCCCCAATTTATGGCCATGAAAACAACAAGCCACACTGGTGGAAGGTCTGGAAACCCTTTCATAAACACCGCCCCCTAATCTGTCGAAACGACCGCAATTAATCCCGGACGGGACGTTGTCACATCCTGTTTGCAAATGAAAGTGGCAAGAAAAAACCCTCCCCGGTTGCACGGGAAGGGTTTGGTCATTCTTATGAACAAAGCGTTATGCGGCTTTGGCGAGATCACGCAGCACGTAATGTAGAACGCCACCATGCTCGATATACTCTTTCTCGATTGCTGTATCGATCCGGCATTTCAAGGTGATTTCCTTGACCGTTCCGTCCGCCATCGTGATCGTGCACGGCACTTCGGACAAAGGCTTCAGGTCCCCTTCCAGCCCATGGATCGACACGGTTTCCTCACCGGTCAAACCAAGAGATTTCCGGCTGTCACCGCCTGTGAACTCGAACGGGATCACGCCCATGCCAACCAGGTTGGAGCGGTGGATACGCTCAAACGTTTCCGCGATCACGGCTTTGACACCCAGAAGAGCTGTGCCTTTCGCCGCCCAATCGCGTGAAGACCCTGCACCGTATTGCTCACCGCCGAAAATCACCAATGGCGTGCCATTGGCCTGATAGGCCATCGCGGCATCGAAAATCGACATTTGCGTTCCGTCAGGCCCTTTCGTGTAGCCACCTTCAACGCCGTCTAGCATTTCGTTCTTGATCCGGATATTGGCGAATGTGCCGCGCATCATCACCTCGTGATTGCCGCGCCGTGAGCCGTAGGAGTTGAATTCCCGCGGGGCCACTTGGCGATCAATCAAGTACTGACCAGCAGGTGTCGTCTCTTTAAACGACCCCGCCGGAGAGATATGGTCGGTGGTGATCATATCGCCCAGAACGGCCAGAACCTTTGCGCCTTCAACGTTGGAAATCGTGCCAGCTTCGGCTCCCATCCCTTTGAAATACGGAGGGTTTTGCACATATGTCGACGATGCTGGCCAATCATATGTCAGGCTGTCTGTCGTCTCCACACCTTGCCACTTTTCGTCGCCGGTAAAGACTTCAGCGTATTTTTCCATGAACGCTTCACGGGTTACAGTTTGCTCGACCAGTTCAGCCACTTCCTGCGACGTTGGCCAGATGTCTTTGAGGTAGACATCATTGCCGTCCTTGTCCTTGCCAAGGCTGTCGCTTGCCAGGTTGATATCTAGCGTACCAGCCAAAGCGTAGGCCACGACCAGCGGGGGCGAGGCCAGATAATTCGCGCGCACATCCGGGCTGATGCGACCTTCAAAGTTGCGGTTCCCAGACAGAACAGAGGTTGCCACCAGATCGCCTTCGGCAATCGCGTCCGACAGCTCTTTCTGGATCGGGCCGGAGTTCCCGATACAGGTTGTGCATCCGTAGCCCACAAGATTGAACCCAATTGCGTCCAGGTCGTCCTGCAATTCCGCCGCTTCAAGATAGGCCGAAACCACCTGAGACCCCGGCGCCAAGGACGTCTTCACCCATGGCTTGCGATCAAGTCCAAGCGCGCGCGCTTTGCGGGCGACAAGCCCTGCCCCGATCATGACATAAGGGTTCGATGTGTTGGTGCAGGATGTGATCGAAGCGATCACAACCTTGCCCGATTCCATCGTATAGTCTTCGCCGGCGACCGCGACTTCCTTGCCCATCGGGCGTTTGAACGTTTCTTCCATTTCTCGGCGGAATGCGGTTTGGCCTTCGGTAAGCGCCACGTAATCCTGCGGGCGTTTCGGGCCGGAAATCGCTGGAACGATGGTCCCCATATCGAGGCTCAGCGTGTCCGTGTAGATCGGATCGTAATCGTCACCACGCCAGAAGCCGTTTTCCTTGGCATAGGCTTCCACCAGCGCAATCGTGTCTTCTTCGCGGCCTGTTGTCCGCAGGTAGCGCAGTGTTTCGCCATCGATCGGGAAGAAGCCGCAGGTTGCGCCATATTCCGGGGCCATATTGCCGATTGTCGCGCGATCTGCGAGCGGCAGCGTGTCCAGACCTTCGCCGTAGAATTCCACGAATTTACCGACGACGCCTTTTTCGCGCAGCATCTCAACCACTTTCAGAACAAGGTCGGTCCCGGTGGTGCCTTCCATCATCTTGCCAGTCAGCTTGAAGCCGACAACTTCCGGGATCAGCATGGAAATCGGTTGCCCCAGCATCGCGGCTTCCGCCTCGATCCCGCCAACACCCCAACCAAGAACAGCCGCGCCGTTCACCATGGTTGTGTGGCTGTCCGTTCCGACCAATGTATCTGGGTAGGCAACAAGTTCCCCGTTTTGATCAGTGTCCGACCAGACGGTTTTGGACAGATATTCAAGGTTTACCTGGTGGCAAATGCCGGTGCCGGGTGGCACGACGCGGAAATTGTTAAAGGCAGACTGGCCCCATTTCAGAAAAGTGTAGCGCTCCATGTTGCGCTCATATTCACGGTCGACATTCATCTGAAACGCGCGCGGATTGCCGAATTCGTCAATCATCACGGAGTGGTCGATGACCAGATCAACAGGGTTCAGCGGGTTGATCTTTTCGGCGTCGCCCCCCAGTGCTACCAAGCCGTCACGCATCGCAGCCAGGTCGACAACAGCCGGTACGCCGGTGAAATCCTGCATCAAAACACGGGCGGGACGGTATGCGATTTCACGCGGGTTCTTACCACCTTTCGAGGCCCATTCCGAAAACGCCTTGATGTCATCAACGCTGACGGTTTTTCCGTCCTCAAAGCGCAGCATGTTTTCAAGCACGACTTTCAGCGCTGCGGGCAATCTGGAGAAATCGCCCAGGCCTGCTTTTTCAGCCGCATCGATTGAGTAGAAAGCGTAGCTTTTGCCGCCAGCTTTCAGGGTTTTTCGGGTTTTGGCTGTGTCATGTCCAACAGTGACTGTCATGGCGTCTCTCCTAAAATAGCGATGCGTGGCGGAATTCTGCTTTGCACTAAACCTAACCAGTGGCTGCGATCAAGTCCTGAAACGGAAATTGGTATACAATTGCATACATTTTGATCAAATTCCCGCGATATTTGAAAATACAAGCCGATAGCTTCCAGTCGCAATCGCTTTCCGCTAGAGGTGACATAATGGAATTTTCGGTTGAAGGACTGGCGTGTCGCCGCGGAGAACTGCGTGTTCTGGAAGGTGTCGGCTTTACGCTGACCCCCGGCGAGGCCGTTATTTTGCGTGGCCCGAACGGGGCCGGAAAAACGACGCTTCTGCGCTGTCTTGCGGGTCTTACTCCGCCGCTTGAAGGGAAGATGAGTTTTTCCCCAGACGATGTGGCTTATGCAGGTCACCTTGATGGGTTGAAAGCGCAACTGACCGGGGCGGAAAACCTGCGGTTTTGGGCGGCTATCTACGGCAGTGATCAGATCGACACGGCGGTCGCGCAGTTCGATTTGGAAGGGCTGCTGGATCGCCAGGCCCAGCATATGTCCGCAGGTCAGAAACGCAGATTGGCCTTGGCTCGACTGATGCTGACGGGCCGGAAAATCTGGGCTTTGGACGAACCAACCGTGTCCTTGGACACGCAAAATGTTGCACGATTTGCGCGATGCGTCGAAAGCCACCTTGCCACAGGCGGTTCTGCGATCATTGCCACGCATATCGATCTGGGTCTGCCTAACGCACGTGTTCTGGATGTTGGGCCTTTCAAAGCGAGTGCTGCATCCGATCAACTCGACCCGTTTCTGGAGGATATGATTTGATTGCGCTTCTCCGGCGTGACCTGATCCTGGCCATCCGCGCAGGCGGCGGGTTTGGGCTTGGCCTGGCATTTTTCCTGATCCTGGTGGTCTTGGTGCCTTTTGGTGTTGGACCGTCGCAGGCGATGTTGGCGGCCATCGCACCGGGGATCTTGTGGATCGGGGCGCTGCTGTCCTGCCTTTTGTCCTTAGACCGGATTTTCCAGCTCGACTATGAAGACGGAACGCTGGACATCCTTGCGACATCGCCCATGCCGCTTGAAGCGCTCGCCACGATAAAAGCGCTGGCCCATTGGATCACAACCGGATTGCCGCTGACCTTGACCGCGCCTTTTCTGGGCATTCTGCTCAACCTCCCGTGGGAGGCTAACATCTGGCTCATCGCAAGCCTCGCCCTTGGGACCCCGGCACTGTCTGCCTTGGGCACCTTTGGGGCTGCGTTGACTGTGGGGTTGAAGCGCGGTGGCTTGTTGATTTCGCTGCTGGTCCTGCCGCTATACGTACCGACGCTAATATTCGGTGCGGAAACGGTCCGGCGGGGTGCAGAAGGCTTACCAGCGACGACCCCTCTGATGCTTCTTGCCGGGATCACGGCCGGGACCCTTGCGATCTTGCCATTTGCAACCGCCGCCGCCCTGCGCGCAAACCTCAGATGAGCGCATTTCAGATGGCCCAGAACACACAACATCCAACATCACACAATTGGCACCAGTTCGATATTGCTGCCCCTGCCCCGATTGCATAGGGTCCCGCGCATGTCGATCTGGGAATACGCAAATCCGAAACGCTTTATGCAGACCTCAGGCTGGGCGCTGCCCTATCTGACGGTTGCGTCCGCTGTCTGCTTGGTCGTGGGGTTGGTCTGGGGTTTCTTCTTTACACCTGATGATTTCCGCCAGGGATCGACAGTCAAGATTATCTATCTGCACGTACCCTCCGCGCTTATGGCGATCAATGCCTGGTTGATGATGCTGGTGGCCTCGTTGATCTGGTTGGTGCGCCGGCATCATGTTTCGGCGTTGGCGGCGAAAGCGGCAGCACCAGTGGGGGTCACGATGACGCTGATTGCATTGGCCACGGGCGCGATTTGGGGTCAGCCAATGTGGGGAACCTATTGGGCCTGGGATCCGCGACTGACCTCGTTTCTGATCCTGTTTCTGTTTTATCTTGGCTACATGGCGCTTTGGGCAGCGATTGAAGACCCTGACACGGCTGCGGATTTGACATCTGTTTTATGTCTCGTCGGATCGGTCTTTGCGCTTTTGTCACGCTACGCGGTGAACTTCTGGAACCAAGGTCTGCACCAAGGCGCGTCACTGTCGCTTGATAAAGAGGAAAACGTCGCCGACGTGTTCTACTTCCCGCTGCTGGTCAGTATCGCCGGGTTTGTGTTGCTGTTCGTGGCCTTGGTCCTTTTGAGAACCCGCACGGAAATTCGGGCCCGCAGACTTTCAGCACTGCGCGCCCGTGAGCGTGCCAGCTAGCGCCGAGAAAGGAAAACCCCAGCATGCCCGATCTCGGAAAATACGCAGATACCGTCTTTTCGGCCTATGCCGCATCCATTGTTTTGCTGGTGATCGTGATCGCGATGTCTTTGATCCGGTCGCGCAATGTCAAGAAAGCGCTTGAACAGGCCGAAGCACGGCGCGACGCCGCAAAACCCTAGTAGATATAGCGGATCTGGTCGCTCCAGTACCGTTCCATGCGCTTCAACGCGCGGTTGATATCTTCCATACCGTCAGAGCCGATTAGCCCCTTGGTTTTCAGACCATCTGCGTGACGTTCGAACAACTCTTCCACATGGGTCCGGACAGAGCGGCCCTTTTCGGTAAGGCGCACCCGAACCGACCTGCGATCAATTTCGCAACGCTGATGGTGCATATAGCCCATCTCAACCAGTTTCTTGAGATTGTAGGAGACATTGGAGCCTTGGTAGTACCCACGGCTTTTCAATTCGCCAGCGGTGACTTCATTTTCGCCGATATTGAACAGAAGCAAGGCTTGAACCGCGTTGATGTCCAGCAATCCCAGCCGCTCAAACTCGTCCTTGATCACATCGAGAAGCAGACGATGGAGCCGCTCCACCATAGCAAGGCTCTCCAGATAGGACCCCATGAAATCCTGCGTTACAGGCGTGGGCATCTGCTCGTGTCTACTCATTTGTGTTCTCCGCATTTACGCTCTTTGGCGGTAAATTGGCGGGAAATTTTGAATATTCAGTTAAGTCAGCTTCGCTTTGAGAAAAATTGGTCCGATCAGACGCCGGAGGCCTTTACAGCAAGGCGCAACAGCGCTTCAAATTCTGAAGGTGGCGTACCTTGGCCTGACGCCCAGAGGTATAAATCATGGTCATTTTCAGATAACATACGGTCATAAACCAGCAAATCCTCATCACTCAGATTTGCCAATCCGTTGTCTGCAAAACCGCCCAGAATCAGGTCCATTTCCTTGATCCCCCGCCGCCAAGACCGAAGCTTCAGACGCTTGATCTTGACCTCGCGCGTTTCTGGTGCGGTTGAAACCGGCTCCTTCATAGCGGTGTCTTGAGCGCTTTTTGCAGGCGTTTTTCTAAATGGCCCAAATGGTCAGCCAGCCGGGTGAATTCTGCCTTGGTACGTCTGATCTCAATCAGAATTTCCGAGATGTCGCCGCCGATCTCCTGCTGCTCATCCGGATCGTCAAGCCCGTCGCCTTCACCGTTCAGCAACCACATGATGGAGACATTTAACAACCCCGCAACCATTTGCAGCTTGTTGGCGCGCGGTTCTGCCAGGTCCTCTTCCCAGGCCTGAACAGTCTTAAATTTCACGCCCAGCTTATGGGCCAGCTCTTTTTGCGTCAGGTTCAACGCTTCACGCGCAGCATGCAGCCTGTCACCAAAGGTGGCGCTTGCATTGCCGAAATAGCCTTGTTCTGGATAATCTTCCATTCATCTTGCTCCAAATAATTTGCCTGCACACCCGCAAAAATCTTGTGCATGCGATGCAGCTCTTGAACGTACTCAGGCCTGCCCGTAAGACACCCATGACACTGTCGTCAACTCGAATACTCTGAAAAGGCTCCGCCCATGTCCTTCCTGTCCGAGACATTATCCCGTGTAAAACCGTCACCTACAATCGCCGTCACGCAGAAAGCCGCCGAGCTGAAACGCGCTGGCAAAGACGTCATTGGCCTTGGCGCCGGTGAACCTGATTTTGACACGCCGGAAAATATCAAGACAGCCGCCAAAGCAGCGATGGATGCCGGAAAGACGAAATACACGGCCCCGGACGGCATTCCAGAGCTGAAAGAGGCGATCTGCGCGAAATTTAAGCGCGACAACAAGCTGGACTATACCCCGGCGCAAGTGTCCGTCGGCACCGGTGGCAAGCAAATCCTCTATAATGCGCTGATGGCCACGCTGAACGAAGGGGACGAAGTTGTGATCCCGGCCCCGTTCTGGGTGTCCTACCCGGATATGGTCCTGCTGGCAGGCGGCACGCCGGTGATTGCAGAAGCCAGCTTGCAAACCAATTTCAAGCTGACAGCTGACCAGTTGGAAGCTGCAATTACGGACAAGACCAAATGGCTGATATTCAATTCGCCATCAAACCCGACAGGTGCGGGGTACAGCTGGGATGAGTTGAAAGAGCTGACCGATGTCCTGATGCGGCACCCCCATGTCTGGGTCATGACAGACGATATGTATGAGCATTTGGCCTATGATGATTTCAAGTTCTGCACCCCCGCCGAAGTGGAACCACGGCTTTACGACCGGACATTGACCGTCAACGGGGTTTCCAAAGCCTATGCAATGACAGGCTGGCGGATCGGCTATGCAGCGGGCCCGGAAAAGCTGATCGGTGCGATGCGCAAGGTGCAGTCGCAATCTACGTCAAACCCATGCTCCATCAGCCAATGGGCGGCGGTTGAGGCGTTGAACGGGACGCAGGACTTTCTTGCACCGAACAACGAAAAGTTTGTCCGTCGGCGCAACCTCGTGGTCGAGATGTTGAATGCTGCGGAAGGTATCGCCTGCCCGGTGCCGGAAGGTGCATTCTATGTCTATCCGTCAATCGCAGGCTGTATCGGCAAGACGACACCAAACGGCACCGTCATCGAAAATGACGAGGTTTTCGCAACTGCCCTTCTGGAAGATACAGGTGTTGCGGTCGTGTTTGGCGCGGCGTTCGGTCTAAGCCCGAATTTCCGTGTTAGCTATGCAACCTCAGATGAAGCGTTGAAGGAAGCGTGCGAGCGCATCCAAAAATTCTGCGCCAGCCTCAGCTAGGCACAACAAAGCGCGGCCATGTCATTGAACTTGGCCGCGCAATTCAGAACTCAGCTCTGATAATAGTCCACAAGCATCTTGGTGGAGCCGTCCTTGCCTTTGGTATCGGCATCTCCTGACAGAATTGGTGCCAGCGCGGTCGCAAGTTCTTTTCCAAGCTCCACGCCCCATTGATCGTAGGAATTGATGCCCAGCATCACCCCTTCGACGAACACGCGGTGTTCATAAAGCGCGATGATCTGGCCCAGAACAAATGGTGTAAGCTTGGGGTAGATCAATGTTGTCGACGGACGGTTGCCCGGGAAGACCCGGTGACGGGCTTGGCGCTCTAACTCATCGCCCGTCAAGCCTTTGGCTTTCATCATCTTGCGCGCAACTTGCAGACTGCGTCCCTGCATCAACGCTTCGGACTGCGCAAAGCAATTGGCGACCAGCAGTTCGTGCTGATGGGCCAGATCCGGCTCGTGCCCGGAAGCGGCTACCAGAAATTCACAGGGCACAACCCGCGTGCCTTGGTGGATCAGTTGGTAGAACGCGTGCTGGCCATTCGTGCCAGGCTCCCCCCAGACGATGGGGCCGGAATTGATCGCGAGTTGACTGCCATCCATCGCAACCGACTTGCCGTTACTTTCCATCTCCAGTTGCTGAAGATACGCAGGCAAACGGCTGAGGCGTTGATCGTAGGGCAGCACCGCCCGGGTTGAAAAGCCGCATCCTTGATTGTGCCAAATCCCGACAAGTGCCAGCAGAACCGGCATGTTTTTGTTCAACGGCGCGGTTTTGAAATGGCAATCCATGGCCCAGCCGCCATCCAGAAATTCGGTGAACTCTTCTGGCCCAATGGCCAACATCAGTCCCAAACCAATCGGCCCCCAAAGCGAATAGCGTCCGCCCACCCAGTCCTCAAACCCGAATACGCGGGCCGGGTCGATGCCAAATTCCGCGGTTTTATCCAGCGCTGTGGAAACAGCCGCAAATTGCGCGCCTGTATCGGTGACTTTTTCGGCCATCCAGGCCTGCGCGGTGCGCGCATTGGTCATCGTCTCGATCGTTGTGAAGGTTTTCGAGGCAACAATGACTAACGTCGTTTCCGGGTTGAGGCCGTTCAGCGTGTCATGAATATGCGCGCCATCCACATTTGACACGTAGTGAAGCCGGGGGCCGTCATGATACGGGGCCAAAGCCAGCGTCGCCATTGCGGGACCCAGGTCTGAGCCACCGATGCCGATATTGACCACATCTGTGATCGCGCCGCCCTGCCCTTTGTAGTCACCCGACCGCACGGATTTTGCGAAGTTTTCCATCCGCACTCGGATGCGTAAAACGTCCAGATAGACCTCGTCATCGACGCCCTGCGGTCCGCCACCAAGATCGCGCAGCATCGTGTGCAACACAGCGCGATCCTCAGTTTCGTTGATATGGACGCCTGAGAACATTTCATCACGGCGACCAGCGACATCCGCACGACCTGCCATATCCAGCAAATGTTCCAACGCAGCACCATCAAGATGGGTCTTGGAGAAATCAAAAAGCAAATCGCCGTCCCGCAGGCTGAATTTCTGCGCGCGATTGGCGTTTTTGGAAAACAGATCCAGAATTGCCGGACGGTCATCAGCGCGGGAGGCCAATTCCTCCCAGTCGGAATGAGAAAGTGCCATTGTCAGGGTGCCCAGTGAACAGTTGCGTGGGAAAGAACAGTTTTAATCGGCGCTTCATGCGGGTCCAGACGTTCAGCGGCTTCAAAGGCCGCGCGTTTGTCTGCGCCGGTGATCAAAACGTGGGTGTTCATGGCCCCTTCCAGAACCGGCCCGGTCAGTGTGACGCGCGGCTCTGGTGTGCCGGGTGCGCGCATCGCCAGGACGGGTGGCGCGTCCGGGGATAATGCAAGGTCCAGTTGATCAGCCCCCGGAAACAAGGACGCCGTGTGCATGTCCGCGCCCATCCCGAGCAGCAAGACAGAAATTGGTAGATGTGGTGCGATGGTTTCACCCAAGCCTGCCATTGCGTCATCCGGGTTCGACTCTCCGGTATAAAACGGCACGAAATTCGCGTTGCTTGCACTGTTGGTCAAGAGCCGCGCGCGCAGAAGCGCGGTGTTGGAGCGATCCGACGTCTCCGGCACCCAGCGTTCATCGGTAAGCATGACATGGACCCTGTCCCAATCCAGCCGGGCCGCGCAAAGCGCATCAAAAACCGGACCCGGCGTGGTTCCGCCCGGCACTGCAAAGCTGGCTGTATCGTGGGTAAGAAGGCATTCCTCAAGGTCGCCCGCAAGACGGGATGCGACATCGATCATCATCATGTCGCGATCTGGGTATTCAATGAAGTTCAAGACTTGATCTCCCGCCAGCGACGACCGTCTTGATGAAGTAGCATAAGCGCGTCTTCCGGGCCAGAGCTGCCGGGTTCATAAACCTTCGGCTTGTCCCCTCGCGCCTGCCAGCCTGCAATGATCGGGTCGGTCCACCGCCATGCGGCTTCAACCTCGTCGCCGCGCATAAAGAGCGTCTGATTTCCCCGGATCACATCCATGATCAGACGCTCATAGGCATCCGGCACGTCTTTCGCTTCCGGGCCCAAGGCATCGGCAAACGTCATATCAAGCGGCACATCAACCAGTCGCATTCCGCCCGGACCCGGTTCCTTGATCGTCACCCGCATATCCATGCCTTCATCGGGTTGTAGACGGATGGTCAGCACATTGGCATGGCTGCCCGCATCCTCGTCAAAAATGGAATGCGGGGTCTCTTTAAAATAGACCACAATCTCGGACACACGCGCCTTCAAGCGTTTGCCGGTACGCAAGTAGAACGGCGTGCCTTTCCAGCGCCAGTTGGAGATATGGCAGCGCAGGGCGATAAAGCTTTCGGTGCGGCTGTCGGGATTTTCACTGTCTTCTAAATAAGACGGCCCGTCCGCATCCGCACCGTATTGTCCGCGCACGATGTCATCTGGAACCAGATCATCCAATGCGCGGATGACTTTCAGCTTTTCATCGCGCACCGCGTCGGGGTCAAATTTCGACGGCGGCTCCATCGCGGTCAGGCATAAAAGCTGCATCAGGTGATTCTGGATCATATCGCGCATTGCGCCGGACTTGTCGTAATAACCACCGCGCCCACCGACGCCGACCGTCTCTGACACTGTGATCTGGACATGGTCGATATACTGCGCATTCCAGAGCGGCTCGAACAGGACATTGGCAAAGCGCACGGCCATCAGGTTCTGCACGGTTTCTTTGCCCAGATAGTGGTCAATCCGGTAAATCTGATGTTCGTCGAAAGACGCCGCCAAAACTTCGTTCAGTGCATGCGCGCTTTCCAGATCACGACCAAACGGTTTTTCCACGACAATCCGGGAAGTGTCATTGGCAATCTTGTATTTATGAAGCCGTGTCGCGATATCGCCAAACAGACCCGGCCCGACTGAGAAGTAGAACGCCTGAACGCAGTCTTTCCGGATTTTCGTTGCAAGTTCTTTCCAACCCGCCGTGCCGCGCGCATCAACCGTCAGATAGCTAAGCTGATCCAGGAACGCCGCGATCTTCTTTTTGTCGCGCTTCTTTTCAGAGACGAACTCTTCAATCGCTTCGCCGACAAACTTGCGGTAACCGGCATCGTCCAACGCACCACGCGCAGCCCCAACGATCCGCGCATCGGTCGGCATTTGGCCTGCGAGAAAACGACGATAAAGACCCGGCAGGATTTTTCGGCGGGCAAGATCGCCAGTTCCGCCAAAGATAACGAGGTCGAATGTATCGACAGGTATGACGCGAGAAACCATATCGGGGCCTTTTTGTTAGCGCTAACAGCGGTCTTTTAGCATGTATTCGCAAGGTGTCTAGCATTGTCGGAAAGCCGCATAAACCTTCACAAAACTGTTAATTTCACCTCGAAGGCTTTTGTTTCCAAAACGAAGGCGCTAGCCATATCGGCAGGCATAAAGGACGGCAGTATATGAAAGACCAAGTTGCAGGCGCAGCAAATTCAGGCAAGTTCATCGACCCTGTGTTTACAGCGGATGGATCGCGCCGGGCCGAAGTGGCGTTGAAGGACCCTAAAACCCTTTGGTTCAACACTGGTACGCTGTGCAACATTGAGTGTGAGAACTGCTATATCCTCAGCTCGCCCACCAATGATGCGCTGGTCTATCTGACCGCCGATGAGGTCAGCAGCTACCTGACACAGATTGAAGATCGCGGCTGGCCCGTGCGCGAAATCGCGTTCACCGGCGGCGAGCCGTTCATGAACCCCGAGATGATCGAAATGGCGCGCCGTCCATTAGAGCAAGGCTTTGATGTGCTCATTTTGACAAATGCGATGCGCCCGATGATGCGAAAATCCGTTCGCGCGGGATTGGCTGACTTGATTGCAACCTATGGTGACAAACTGACATTGCGCATCTCCATTGATCATTGGGATGAAGCACGTCACGACGCCGAACGCGGTGCAGGATCGTTTCGAAAGACACTTGAAGGCATGGCTTGGCTGCGTGACCAAGGCGCGCGAATGGCCGTTGCCGGACGATCTGCCTGGTCTGAAAGCGATGCCCAGGCCCGAGAAGGCTATGCCGCGCTTTATGCCGAAAATAACTTTAAGATTGATGCACAAGACGCTGCGATGACAGTTCTTTTCCCGGAAATGGATGAAAGTGTAGAAGTCCCTGAAATCACAACAGAGTGTTGGGCAATTCTCGGAAAATCGCCGGACGATGTCATGTGTTCATCGTCACGGATGGTCGTGAAACGCAAAGGTGCGGAAAGCCCCACGGTTCTTGCTTGCACAATTTTGGCCTACGATACCGCGTTTGAGCTTGGGGAAACTTTGGAACAGGCAGAAAAGCCCGTGAAGTTGAACCATGCGCATTGCGCGAAGTTCTGTGTTCTTGGTGGGGCCAGCTGTTCGGCCTGAGATCTACTCTTCCAGTTCGGCGTCCCAATACAGGAAATCAATCCAGCTTTCATGCAAGTGGTTTGGCGGGAACTTCCGGCCCAGGTTGCGCAGTTGCGCCGCACCGGGCTGGCCGGGCGGTTTACGTAAGCTCATCCCACACTGATGCAACGGCTTGGACCCTTTGCGCAGGTTGCATTTTGAACAGGCCGCAACCACATTTTCCCAGCTTGTGATCCCGCCCCGCGCCCGCGGTACAACGTGATCAAAGGTCAAATCCCCACGCGATCCGCAATATTGGCAGCAGAACTCGTCGCGCAAGAACAGATTGAAACGGGTAAAGGCCACCCGTTTTTGCGGTTTCACATAGTCTTTAAGAACCACAACCGATGGGATCTTGATCTCGGTCGTGGGCGACCGGACCACATCTTCGTATTCCGCCAGAATGGTCACCCGGTCCAAAAATGCCGCCTTCACGGCCTCCTGCCATGTCCACAAAGACAAAGGGTAGTAAGAAAGAGGTCTGTAATCCGCGTTGAGGACCAAAGCCGGATTGTGCCTTAGATTGCCCGGTTCCCGAACAAACTCATGTCTGAAATCGCCGTCCATCGTCATTTGCTCTCCCGCCATGCGAAGCAAGCCTTGCCCAAGGCGGGCTGACCTGCCCTGACTTTGATCGAACTATATATTGTCTTCGGGGGCTTACAAGCCCCGGTATATAGAAGTTCTCACAAGCCGTACGTAGCGCTGAAATGTAACGGCGAATTGACACCCTGGCGGGCGTGATCTTCAGCCCAGATCAAGACCCAATTGGCGACCGATAAAGGACAGCGCGACTCCCAGCCCATCCGGTGCAATGCCGTGCCCTGTACCCTCCATGACATGGCCATAGACCTGGAACCCGGCCTCTTGCAGCGCGTCCCCGGCTTCAGGCATGGAAACGGGTGGCACAACTTCGTCCTGATCACCGTGGATCAGCAGGACAGGCGGTTTTGATATCGCCTCATCAGCCAAAGCCTCAGGGCGCAGAAGTCTGCCGGAAATGCCGACAACGCCCGCAAACGCGTCTTTGCGACGTGGCGCGACTTCAAGGCTCATCATCGTGCCTTGGGAGAACCCGAAGAGGATCGTTTCGGCCTCTGAGACGCCTTCTTCTTCCATCACCGTATCGATATATGTGTTCAGGTCCTCGACGGCGCGCTGCATGCCGGCTTCCGCATCATCTTCGCTGGAACCGTCGATCCAAGGGATCGGGAACCACTGAAAGCCCATCGGGTTGCCAATGCATCGCTCAGGCGCGTTGGGGGCGACGAAAACCGTGTCGGGCAAATGCTCCGCCAAGGGATCGGCCAAGCCCAGAAGATCATTGCCGTCGGCCCCGTAGCCATGCAGGAAAATCACCAGCGAGCTGTCTTCCCCAGATTTCGACGCCTTCCGGCCCCCTTCCAAAACGCGCGTCATCTGATCCCCTCTCGCTCTTTGATCACCCGGTAATAGGCCCACAAAATCCGCGCTGCAACCGATTGCCATGGCGACCACGCCTGCGCCATTTCGCGAAACGGGGCTTCCTTGGGGCGGTCCTTCAGGTCGAACAGAACTTTTGCAGCTTCCTGGAGGGCCAGATCGCCCGGCGCGAACACATCCGCATGCCCGAGGGAGAACATCGCATAGATCTCGGCCGTCCACCGTCCGATCCCAGGCACCTTGACCAGGTCTGTGATCACATCTTCCGACGACATTGCCCTGTAGGCCAGATAGTCCAGCTGCGCGTCCGCCAAAGCCTTTCCGTAGCGAATTTTCTGGCGCGAAAGCCCACACGCGCGCAGATCATCATCCGTTGCCTTTTGCACTGCGATTTCCTGATCAAGACCTGCCGCACATAGCCTGCCCCATATCGCTTGTGCAGACGCGACGCTGACCTGCTGAGAAATGATTGCGCTGAACAATTCGCCGAACCCATCCGGCTTCAACCGCAAGGGCAATGGACCGGTTTGTTCCAACGCTTGCGCAAATTCTGGGTGCTTGCTGGCCAGTGAGGCGGCCCCTTCAGCAACACAGGCATCTGATTTAATGATCCGCATGTTTTGCCACCCAGTCCAAAGCAACAGACACGGTTTCTACCTTTAAACCAGCGGGTTGCACGGGACGGTTGATCATCAAGACCCGAATTCCCAACGCGCGGGCGGCGTCGAGTTTTGTTCGCGACGCCTGCCCGCCTGCATTTTTGACAACGAGGCAACTCACACCGAGCTTCTTGAACAAGGCGACTTCATCTTCTTGGGAAAATGGCGGGCGGCCGATGATGTATTCGCCTTTTTCAAACGGAAATTCCCCATCCGGCGGATCAATCTGTCGGCAATAAAGCCAATTTGCTTTGACCCGTGCGAACGACTGCAGCGTTTGGCGGCCGGTTGCCAGAAAAACCACATCATCAACAGAAATATGGTCTGCAGCATCCTCAGGTTTATCGATAAAAACCCAATTATCTGCGCCACTTGTAGTCCATTCCTGCCTTAGAATTTGCAGATATGGCAGACCCTTTTCCGCACATATCTTGAACGTTCTATTCGAAATGCGGTGCGCGAAGGGGTGGGTCGCGTCGATGATCATGTCAACGGGATGGGCTGCGAGCCATGCAACAAAACCTGCATCTCCACCAAACCCGCCGATACGGGTCTCGCATCCCAATTGCTTGGGCATCCGCGTGGCCCCGGAAAGGGACGCGACGACGCTGTGACCAGCCTCCACGAGGCCTTGGATCAAGGCCCGCGCTTCACCGGTTCCAGCCAAGACGAGAATTTTCACGTGCCTGCCTCGGCCAGGATCGTACCTTTCCGGTCAATGATCACGACATCTGCTTGAACCGGAGCACCCTCCAAAATTTCGTTGACCCGACGGACCGCTTCGCTTGCAACAACCTTGGATATTTCTGGAACATTTTCAGAGACTTCCAAAGCGGTATTCATCCGCTCCACGGGTTTTTCGGAATATGGTTTTGCCCAATCTGCCAAGATGTCGAAATCGACTTGAGAGCGTTTGGAATGAAGGTCGCGCGCTCCTTGGGCCAGCTTTGTCATTTTGCCGATCCCGCCGCCGATTGTGATCCGGTCAACAGGATGACGACGCAAGTATTTCAGCAAGCCGCCCGCAAAATCCCCCATATCCAGCATGGCATGATCCGGAAGCCCGAACCTCTCTTGCACCACCCGCTCAGAAGTTGCGCCGGTGCAGCCAGCAACATGGCGAAGCCCATCGGCGCGCGCCACGTCAATGCCGCGGTGGATGGATGCGATCCAGGCAGCGCAGCTGAACGGCCGCACAATTCCCGTGGTCCCGAGAATTGACAACCCTCCTTCGATGCCAAGCCGCGGGTTCCATGTTTTCTTTGCAAGCGCTTCGCCATTCGGAACAGAAACGGTGATCCGTATATCAGGAGAAACACCATATTTTTCAGCCTGTTCCGTGACGACCTTGATCATCATTTCACGCGGCACCGGATTGATCGAAGGCTCCCCAACAGCGATTGGCAAACCAGGTTTGGTGACGACACCGACACCGCGTCCAGCCTTGAACACGACCCCACCCTCAGATGCCTGGACCCGCGCAATAATTAGCGCGCCGTGAGTAACATCAGGATCGTCGCCTGCGTCTTTTTCGATCCCGGCTTCTGCCCAGCCATCACCTTGGTCCGTGTGCGCCAAGGAAAATCGGGGCGTTTCACCTTTGGGAAGCACGATCTGCACCTTCTCTGGAAATCCCGCCCCCCAAAGCGCATCCAACGCCGCTTTGACCGACGCTGTCGCGCAGGCACCTGTCGTCCACCCGCGGCGAAGGCGAACCTGGTCTGGTGGCATATTTGAAGGATCAGTTTCAGAACTCATGGAGAAACTTATAGACAGCGGTTTTCCCGCCGCCAATGGTCCATTCTTGGTCGCTCTTTCGCTTTGCCTGCGCGGGCACAAGGTCCATACTGCCGCCATGAACGACTCGCTTTCCTTTCCCAAGGGCCATTGGCCTGATCTGCAACCCGGCTGGGTCTGGCTTTGTGGCGCTGGTCCCGGTGATCCGGGACTGCTGACCCTGCATGCACTCAACGCGCTGCGTCAGGCCGACGTGATCGTTTATGATGCGCTGGTTCAGGAAGCGACCTTGCAATGGGCCCCGCAGGCCAAGCACATCTATGCGGGAAAGCGTGGTGGCAAGCCTTCTGCGAAACAGCGCGATATTTCGTTGCATCTGGTGGAACTGGCGCGGTCCGGAAAGCGTGTTTTGCGGCTGAAGGGCGGTGATCCGTTCGTCTTCGGCCGGGGCGGTGAAGAAGCGCAGACGCTTGTGCAGCACGGCGTTCCAATCCGGATCATTCCCGGTATCAGCGCAGGTATCGGCGGGTTGGCCTATGCCGGAATTCCGGTCACGCATCGCGATGTGAACCAGTCCGTCACGTTCGTCACCGGCCATGACCAAAGCGGCAATACGCCCTCATCATTGGATTGGGCTGCGATTGCCAAAGGGTCTCAGGTGATCGTGATCTATATGGGCATGAAGCATATCGCGCGAATTTCGCAGGCCTTGATAGCGGCTGGACGCCTCGACAGCGAACCCGTTGGCGTCGTTACAACAGCCACAACAATTGATCAGCAAGTGCTCGAGACAACGCTGGGCAGTATTGAGGCCGATATCGCCGCCGCCGGGCTGGAACCCCCTGCCATTATCTGTGTCGGGCGGTCTGTTTTGATGCGGCAGGTTCTTGATTGGCAATCGCAGATCGCAGGTGAGGTCCCGCGCGATCTTGATCCTTTGGGGCGTGGCAGACCTGCTGAAAGCGCATGAGCCGCAAAGGCTTGATGATTGCAGCCCCGTCTTCCGGCGCTGGCAAAACAACCATCACACTTGGCCTCTTGCGGGCCCTGTCCCTTAGGGGGGCGGTCGTTGGCGCTAAATCCGGCCCTGACTATATTGATCCGAAATTTCATGAAGCGGCAACTGGGCAGCCTTGCGTCAATCTAGATGCCTGGGCGATGTCGCCGCAAAGCATCCTGCGCCGAGCTTCAGGGGACGCTCCGTTGATCGTGGAGGCCGCGATGGGCCTGTTCGACGGTGCCCCCCCGGACGGCGCTGGATCTGCCGCAGATCTGGCCAAGATACTCGGGCTGCCCGTGGTATTGGTTGTGGACTGCGCGAAGGCGGCCCAAAGCATTGCTGCCGTTGTTCAAGGGTTTGCAAGGTTTGATCCAGACGTCACCATTGCCGGGATCATCCTGAACCGGGTCGGTAGTGATCGTCATGGGGCGATGATCAAGACGGCATTGGAAGCGGCGAACGGTCCGCCTGTTCTTGGGGTCGTGCCTCGGCAAGACGGCTTGAGCCACCCATCGCGGCATCTTGGGCTGGTTCAAGCGCAAGAGCGGGGCGATCTTGGCGATTGGCTGACCCATGTCGCGGAGGTTATCAGCAGGTCCATTGATTTAGATGCCTTGCCGTTTGGCGCGGTGAGCAGCGGACCGCAAAGCGGTGGTTTGCGCCCGCCTGCGCAGCGCATCGCAGTTGCACAGGATGCGGCTTTTGCCTTCAGCTATCCGCATATGTTGCACGAATGGTCCCGCGCCGGGGCTGAGATCAAACCGTTTTCGCCACTCAAAAATGAGGCGGTGCCAGATGCCGATCTGATCTTTCTTCCCGGCGGATATCCGGAGCTTTATGCCGGTCAGATTGCGCAGGCAGACGCGTTTACCAGTTCAATAAAGAAAGCCGCACAAACCACTGAGATATATGGTGAATGCGGAGGATATATGGTTTTGGGCGAAGGCCTGACTGATGCAGATGGCAACCGGCACCCGATGCTGGGTTTGCTATCTTTGGAGACCAGTTTTGCCACCCGAAAATTGCATCTGGGCTATCGGCATTTGCAGGCAGATAAAGGCCCATTCAATGGAAATTTCAGCGGGCATGAGTTTCACTACGCCACGACAGTGTCAGTGGCGGGCGACCCGCTGTTCAAAGCGCAGGACGCGGAGGGGCGCGACCTGCCGGATATGGGGCTAAGACGCGGCAAGGTCTCAGGCTCGTTCGCCCATATCATTGACCAGAAATGATCCTATTTGGCGCGACCCATCTTGTCCTTTGCAAGAGAACCCGATACGCGCAAAATCATGACGGACGCAGAACAACATAAAACGGCTTTGCGCAATGTTGCGATCCTGGTCTTGGCGCAAGCCGTGATCGGCGCGCAGATGCCAATGTTGTTTGTCATCGGCGGTCTGGCTGGCAATTCACTGGCCAGCAACCCATGTCTGGCAACGCTTCCGATATCCCTGATTGTCTTTGGCTCGATGACCACCGCCCCCTGGATCAGCCCGCTGATGCAAAAGCGCGGGCGCAAGCTTGGCTTCGTGATCGGCGCATTGGGCGGTGCATTGGGGGCTGGTGTGGCGGCTTATGCCGTCTTTTCCGGATCATTCGCCCTCCTGCTTGTCGGCAGCTACCTGAGCGGGATCTATATGTCCGCACAAGGGTTTTACCGATTTGCCGCTACTGATGCAGCATCAGAGGATTTCCGCCCGAAAGCTATTTCCTACGTGATGGCAGGTGGTTTGTTTTCCGCCGTGATCGGGCCGCAGCTGAACAAACAGGTTATGGATTACTCGGCTATTCCGTTCCTTGGCTCATATCTCGCGATTGTCGTTTTGAACCTCCTCGGTATGTTCATTTTCTTTGCGCTCAAATCCGGCACGCAACAGAAAGAAACACCGCAGGAGGCAGCAACCCCTGCCCGCACCCGGCTGGAGATGCTGAAAACACCGCGCATTGCTGTCGCGGTGATCTGCGCAATGGTGTCTTATTCGCTGATGAACCTGGTGATGACCTCGACGCCACTAGCAGTGATGGGCTGCGGGTTCACCCAAAACGATGCAAATGACATCGTGTCCGTGCATGTCCTTGCGATGTTCCTGCCGTCATTTGTGACAGGTCATCTGATCGCGAAATTCGGTCATGAAAAGATCGTGGCGACCGGGTTGGTCATTCTGGCAGGTGCCGGTGTTGTCGCTTTGTCCGGGGTGAGCCTATCGAATTTCTTCATCGCATTGGCGCTGTTGGGTTTCGGTTGGAATTTCGGGTTTATCGGTGCAACATCGATGCTGGCCTCGGCCCATGCGCCGAATGAACGTGGTGCTGTTCAGGGGATGAACGATCTGCTGGTCTTTGGATGTGTGACGGTTGCGTCGCTGGCATCTGGCGGGTTGATGAACTGTTCTGGCGGGAACCCGGTTGAGGGATGGCATGCTGTAAACTATGCGATGGTGCCGTTTCTGATCTTGGCCGGTGGTGCGCTTTTGTGGATGACGCTGCGCCCGAAATCACTGGCCTGAGCCTACCAGCGCCCGGACATCATTCGGAGAAGACCGGGAAGCCGTGCCATCGGGCCGTCCACAACCAAGCGCCCTTCCCCAACCGCGCGCGGGTTTTTGATCACTTGCCTCAAGATATGTCCTGCCTGCCAAACAGGCATCATCGCGGGAATAGCCGCAGGCGCAATGGCCTTGCGATTGGACCTTGCCCGCGTCAAGCGGTTTCGCGCGTCCTCTGCCAAGGCTTGAACAGCCTCTGCGCGGCCGTCGACCAACGGTTTTCTGCCTTGCGCTTCCAACTCCGGCACTGCCAGAAACCACTTTGCCAGTCCGATCGCGAATGCTGCGTCCCGGACAACTTCTTCCGATCCACCACCAAGCAGACGCACGCCTGTCCACATCAAATGGCCGGAGGTTGCGTCCAGATATTCCTGAAAATGTGCTTCATTTTCAAAAGTGTCGCGGTAGATGTCCCATCGCCTTGCGGCAATCAGCTTGTCCAATAGGGCGGCACCATCTGCATCCAAAACCTCTGAAAGAGGCGTGACAACTTCATGGCGGCGCACCTGCCCGCCCGCAGCGATTTCGCCCAAAGCATCGCGCCACCATTGCAGACGCATTTCGGCAATATGCGCCTCTTGCGTCACCCAGGGCGCGCGCGCGACCTCCAGATTGAACGCATAGAGCGGAAACAGAACGCGCTTTGCAGGTTCAGCAGCGCGGTAGGTCGTGATGAACCGGTCCAGATCGCCGCGTTCGACCAACTCAGCGCAGCGCTGCCAACTCACCCGCGCACACCTTCCTGGATCAGCTTCCAATTCACCGCATCCAGAAGCGCCTCAAAAGAGGCATCGACTATGTTGGGTGACACGCCCACGGTCGACCATTGACGCCCGGAACTGTCGGCGCTGTCGATGATAACGCGGGTTACGGCCTCGGTGCCGCCATCGGTGATCCGCACTTTGAAATCGACAAGCCGCATATCCGTAATCGCGTCTTGGTACGGGCCGAGATCTTTTGCCAAGGCCTTCCACAGTGCGTTGACAGGCCCCCGGTCGCGGCCGGTTTCATCCATCGATTCCGAGACGGACAGCATCTTCTTGTCACCGACTTTCACCACGACCACAGCTTCCGACAGGCTGACCATCTTGTCGTATTTGTTCTTCCGCCGCTCAACCGAGACCTTGTAGCGCTTCACCTCGAAATATTTCGGAAGCAATCCAAGCTGATTACGCGCCAACAACTCGAACGAGGCTTGCGCGGTGTCGTAGGAATAGCCTTGATCTTCGCGTGTCTTGATCTCGTCCAGAATGCGGGTCAGCGCCTGCTTGTCTTCCGTTTCGATCCCCGCATCTTTCAACCGCTTGCGCAGGTTTGATTGCCCGGCTTGATTGGACATTGGGATGACGCGCGTGTTGCCGACCGCGGCCGGGTCGATATGCTCATAGGTCGTCGGATCCTTGAGAATTGCTGACGCGTGCAGACCCGCCTTATGGGCAAATGCAGAACTGCCGACATAGGCCGCGTTCTTGTAAGGTACTCGGTTGAGAATATCGTCCAGCAAGCGGCTTGCCCGGGTCAGCCCAGCAAGGTTTTCAACGCTCACGCCAATGTCGAACTGGCTGGCGTAGGGCTCCTTCAACAGAAGCGTCGGGATCAGAGTTACCAGATTGGCGTTGCCGCACCGCTCCCCTAGACCGTTCAACGTGCCTTGGATTTGCCGTGCACCTGCGTCAACCGCCGCCAGGCTGCCCGCAACCGCGTTTTCGGTATCGTTATGCGTATGGATACCAAGGTGATCGCCGGGAATGCCGGACGCGATGACTGCCGTAACGGTTTCAGAGATTTCCGTGGGCAACGTGCCACCATTGGTGTCACAAAGCGCGATCCAACGGCATCCCGCCTCATAAGCTGCATGGATCGCTTTTAGCGCGTAGTCGGGGTTGGATTTGAAGCCATCGAAGAAATGCTCCGCGTCGAAGATCGCCTCGCGGCCTTGGGCCGTGATGTGTTTGAAGGAGGCAGAGATATTCTCCAGATTTTCCTCCAACGTGATCCCCAAGGCTGTTTTCACATGGAAGTCGTGGGTCTTGCCGACAAGGCACACGCTGGGGGTGTTCGCATTCAGAACCGCCGCCAGAACATCGTCATTTTCAGCCGAGCGACCGGCCCGCTTGGTCATCCCAAACGCGGTCATCGTGGCACGGGTCTTGGGCGGGTTGGCGAAGAATTCGCTGTCCGTCGGGTTCGCACCAGGCCAGCCACCTTCGATATGATCAATGCCCAGATCATCAAGCATCTGCGCGATTTGCACTTTTTCAGGCGTGGAGAATTGCACGCCTTGCGTTTGCTGCCCGTCGCGGAGCGTCGTGTCGAAAAGGTAGAGCCGCTCGCGGGTCATGACCGGGTTCCCTCGACTAGAAATTCACAGAACCAAACAGGGCTGTTTCGAGCCGGAGTCGATGCTACGCATCGGGCGGCGCCCGACCCACCCCCACCTTCGGACCGGGCGCTGGAGTATGTCTTGAGATCGGAGGTCATTTGAGGGCCTCCAATTTAATGGGATCGAACCGCGAAGTCGTAAGCAAATCCACACCTTCTTTGGTCATCCGGACCTCTACACCCGCGTCGTCTAATCGGGACTTAAGCTTATCCAACGCGCTAAAATCTTTGCTCTCCATCGCCGCAGAACGCACCGATGACACCAATTCCTCATACGCTTTCAGATCAACTTGGTATTCTTGCGCCCAAGAAGGGATGGTGTCGCCCATCAGGCCGAGAAATTGAAGCGAATATCGGAGTGCGCCGATATCATCTGCAAGTGACAGTTGGTGCAGTTCAGCAATCGCGCCAGCTGTATTCAGATCGTCTTTGAGCGCTTGTATCACTGTATCGTTTGGCTTCCTTTTACCAACACCCTGCTCAGCTTGGGCATACCACTTCCTCAGCGTCTTCTCCGCCTCTTCCCGCTTCTTCTCCGTCCAGTCCATCGGCTTGCGGTAATGCGTCGACAACATCACGAAGCGGATTACTTCGCCCGGTACGCCTTGGTCCAGCAAGTCGCGCACGGTGAAGAAATTGCCCAATGACTTGGACATTTTCTTACCTTCGACCTGCAGCATCTCGTTATGCATCCAGACACTCGCGAACTCATGGCCTGCGCATTTGGATTGCGCGATCTCGTTTTCGTGGTGGGGAAATTGCAAATCATTGCCACCGCCGTGAATATCGAAACGCGCGCCAAGGAGCTCAAACGCCATGGCTGAGCACTCGATGTGCCAGCCGGGGCGACCCCGGCCCCACGGACTGTCCCAACCGGGCAGTTCATCGGTCGATGGCTTCCAGAGGACAAAATCCATTGGATCTTCTTTGTAGGGCGCTACTTCGACGCGGGCACCGGCGATCATGTCCTCAACCTTGCGGCCCGACAGTTTGCCGTAATCCTTGTAGCTGCTGACTTTGAACAACACGTGGCCTTCCGCCTCATAGGCGTGACCTTTGGCGATCAAATCTGCGATCATTGCCACCATCTGGGCGATATATTCCGTCGCGCGCGGCTCGTGATCCGGGCGCAGTGTTCCCAACGCGTCCATATCTTCGTGGTACCAGCGGATCGTCTCGTCAGAGCGTTCGCGGACAAGCTCTTCAATGCTGCTATCGGCCCCGGCCTCTTTGCGCGCAAGGGCTGTGGCGTTAATCTTGTCATCAACATCCGTGAAATTTCGCACATAGGTGACGTGGTCGTCGCCATACATATGGCGCAGCAATCGGTTCAGAACGTCAAACACCACGACGGGTCGCGCATTGCCCAGATGCGCCCGGTCATAAACCGTCGGACCGCAGACATACATCCGCACATTGTCCGGATCGATCGGCGTAAACACCTCTTTGGAGCGGGTCGCGGTATTGTAGAGCTTGATACTCATGTCGTGCCTTTTCATGCGCTTCGCGCGGCGGGCTTAACAAGTCTGGAACATGATGGAAACAGAAAGCGGACCCGCCTGAGCAATGTCAGTTGGTAATGCAGCAGATAATGGTGCAAATTCGGGTCATGCAGGATGGGTAGCAGAGTTTGCGCGCCCCGCCTAGGCCAAATCTGGAGGACGCCAATGTCACGAGACGCCGTCAGGACCATTTGCGAGAGATTTCCCGGGGCCACGTTGGAACATTCCTTCGGACCAGATCATGACGTCTGGAAAATTGGCGGCAAGATGTTTGCCAGCATCGGGGCGATGAATGACGGCGTCAGTTTGAAATGCGTCGATGCGGAAACAGCAGCCTTCCTGATTGATCTGAAGATCGCCCGGCCTGCTCCGTATTTGAAACGTGGCGGTTGGGTGCAGATCCAGTGGGAGGCGTTTGACCCATCTGAAGCCGCCATGCGTTTGCGCCAATCCTATGACGTGGTGCGCGGCACGCTTCCCAAGAAGGTTCAAGCCGCGTTGCCTGACACGTAACCAATCACAATTTGACAAATAAGATACGACATAGTCTGCCTTGGGAAAACCTGACTGGAAGGCGTTGTCGGCATGAACATTTCCCACCGTATTTCGAACATCCTGCCCGGCGGCTCTGACGGCTGGGAGGTCTTTTACCGCGCCAGAGCGATGATTGCTGACGGGGTTGAGGTGACCGAGCTGACAATCGGGGAACATGATATCCGCACGGATCCGATTATTCTGGAGGCAATGAGCAGATCCGCTGCATCTGGCCACACAGGCTATGCAGCTGTCCCCGGCTCGGCCGCGTTGCGCGATGCGGTGGCTGACAGGTTCGTACAACGCACCGGAGTTCCCACAACGCGCGACAATGTTGTCATCACACCCGGCGGCCAAAGCGCGTTGTTTTCCGCGCATTTTGCGACCTGCGATCCCGGGGATACGGCGCTGTATTGTGACCCCTACTACGCGACATATCCCGGAACGATCCGCGCCACGGGCGCAGTTGACGTGTCGATCCCAACGCGCGCAGAAGACGCGTTTCAGCCAAGTTTTGAAGATATTTCTTCCCGTGCAGATGGCGCGAAATCCTTGCTGATCAACACACCGAACAATCCAACCGGGGTTGTCTATGATGACCCCACGATGGACGGGATTGCGCGTGCCTGTATCGCGCATGATCTTTGGCTGATCTCGGATGAGGTCTATGACACCCAGGTGTGGGACGGCACACATATCAGCCCACGCGGCTTGCCCGGCATGGCGGAACGCACCTTGGTTGTCGGGTCCATGTCAAAAAGCCACGCGATGACCGGCAGCCGCATCGGTTGGATCGTCGGCCCAGAAGAAATGATCGCGCATATCATCAACCTTGCGACACATACGACCTATGGGGTGCCCGGCTACATTCAGGACGCCGCAACTTTTGCGTTGGCGCAAGGCCCTGCCCTTGAAGAAAAGGTCGGCGCGCCGTTTGCCCGTCGTCGGGTCATTGCGAAGGACATGATCGCGTCGCAAAATCTTGTGCGGATGGTACCGTCCGGCGGCGCGATGTATCTGATGCTTGATCTGCGTGGAACCGGTGTTCCAAGCATGGAGTTTGCCAACGGACTATTGGACAAACACAAGATCGCCGTCATGCCCGGTGATAGTTTTGGCACATCCGCAGCGGGCCATATCCGGGTGGCGATGACTGTTGATGACGCTGCTTTTGCTGCCGCACTTGGCACAATCCTTTCCTACGCACAGGAGATTTCAAAATGACCAGCTTCAGAGATTTGCACGTCAAAGGCGCACCCTTCGTCTTGGCCAATGCCTGGGATATCGGTTCTGCCAAGATGCTGGCGGTTATGGGGGCGAAGGCCATTGCCACCTCGTCTGCGGCGCATGCGTTTACATTGGGCAAGCCTGATGGCGGTAAGGTTTCGCGCGATGACGCATTGGCCCATGCGCAAGACTTGATTGCAGCCGTAGATGTTCCGGTTTCCGGTGATTTCGAGGACGGGTTCGGCGAAAGCCCGGATACCTGTGCCGAAACCGTCCGCTTGTCCGGCGAGATCGGGCTGGCCGGGATTTGCATCGAAGACACGATAGAGGCCAGTGACAAGGTATATGATTTTGATCTGAGTGTGGAACGGGTCCGCGCGGCCGCCGCTGCAGCCCGTGCCTTGCCTGAAGATTTTTTCTTCGTTGCCCGTGCAGATGGTGTGATGACCGGGGCCTACGACATTGACGAGGCGATCAAACGGATCAAGGCTTTTGATGACGCAGGCGCGGATGGGCTTTATGTGCCGATCCCCAAATCGCTTGAAGATCTGCAACGGATCATCGATGCGACAGATAAGCCGGTGAATGTTCTAGCCGCCGGGCCATATGCAAAACATCCGCTAAGTACATACGCAAAAATGGGGGCTGCGCGGATCTCGCTTGGGTCTGCATTGGCGCGGGTTACCCATGCCGCTATCCTTGAAGCCGGGCGCGCAATTCTTGAAGACGGTGACTTTTCTCCTTTGAGAAACGCAGCTTCAGGGTCTGAAATCGACAAAATGCTGCTCAAATAGCGGAATTTGACGCAAACAGAACAGATTGCATAGGGTGGTCTTGCCGACGATTGCGTTGGGAGAACAGCAAACGTGCAACGACATTTTTGTAAACAAGTCATCGTGATACGCACCATTGGTGCGCGCAGAGGACGTGCTGCCCGTGGTCGCCCCCAAGCAGGATCAAAGCCCATCCTTTGACCCTTGTTTGAAAGACCAAAAAATGACAGATACGACAACAGATCAGCCAACAGCCCCACGCCGTTCGGGCGGTAGAAAAGCACGCAAAGCCATGCGGGCAGCCCCATTGGCCGAAGCGAAACGTCCGGTGCGCGCCGGCATGCCGGGTGGCACATACAAACCACTGAGTGACGCAGATATCGCCCGTATCCACGAGGCCGCGCTGTGTGCATTGGAAGAAATTGGTCTTGCTGATGCGCCCCAAAGCGGCATCGACCACATGACCAAAGCCGGGGCCGTTCTGGGCGATGACGGGCGTCTTAGGTATCCGCGCGCGTTGGTCGAAGATATGCTGGCAAAGGCTGCAAAAACCATCACGCTTCCCGGGCGGGATCCGGCGTTTGACTTGGATCTGTCCGGCACGAAAGTTCACTACGGAACTGCAGGCGCGGCCGTCCATATGGTCGATGTGCTGGGCCGCGATTACCGCGAAAGCACCGTTCAGGATCTGCACGACGCCGCAAAGATTGTTCAAAGCCTCGACAATATCCACTTTCTGCAGCGCCCAATGGTGTGCCGCGATATCTCTGACAATTACGAAATGGATCTCAACACGATCTATGCGACGGTCAGCGGCACGAAGAAGCATATCGGGACCTCCTTCACGGAGCCCGGATTTGTTGCAGGCGCAATCGACATGTTGCACATGATCGCGGGAGGCGAAGCGGCATGGCGCGCGCGGCCTTTTGTGTCGAACTCCAATTGCTTCGTGGTGCCGCCAATGAAGTTTGCAACCGAATCCTGCGAGGTGATGGAAAACTGCATCAAGGCCGGGATGCCGGTTTTGCTGCTTTCAGCTGGTATGGCCGGTGCGACGGCCCCTGCCCCGATTGCGGGTGCCATTGTGCAAGCCGTCGCGGAATGTCTGGCGGGCGTGGTCTATGTCAATTCAATCGCACCGGGCCATCCGGCTGTCTTTGGTACCTGGCCGTTCGGTTTGGACCTGCGCACCGGGGCAATGTCGGTGGGGTCCGGCGAACAAGCGCTGCTGACCGCGGGATGCGCCCAGATGCACCAGTTCTACGGCATTCCCGGTGGCGCTGCCGCGGGAGCGTCGGACGCGAAGCTGCCTGATATGCAAGCCGGTTGGGAGCAGATGTGCTCAAACGTTATGGCCGGTCTGTCCGGGCTGAACATGGTCTATGAGGCCGCCGGAATGCACGCATCGCTTCTGGGGTTCTGCCACGAGTCGCTGATCCTCGGTGATGATCTGATCGGACAGGCGCTGCGCTGTGTGCGTGGTATTGAGGTCAATGATGACACCACCTCCCTTGAGGTGATCCGATCAACGTGTATTGCCCCTGATGGGTCGCGCGGGGTTGGCCACTATCTGGGGACGGATCAGACATTGGGACTGATGGAGTCGAACTTCGTCTATCCGAATTTGGGGGATCGAACGTCGCCCAAAGAATGGGCCGAAAAAGATCGCCCTGACCTGATTAAAAACGCGGTCGCCAAGAAGGAACAGATCCTGTCCGCCCCTTCAAGCGCTGCGTTTTCGCCGGAGTTGGATCAGAAAATTCGCGCGGCGTTCAACATCCACCTTCCGGTGAGCTAAACAACTGCACCTTCTACCGAGGCAGCTGGCTCGCGTCGCGGGCCAGCGCTTCGATGCCGCTCCAGTCGCCCTCTGCGACCTTGTCTTTCGGGGCCACCCATGACCCACCTGCACAGATAACATTGGGCAAGCTCAGGTAGCTTTCTGCGTTGGACGGGCTGACACCGCCCGTAGGACAAAAGCTTATTTGGGGAATTGGCGCGCCAATCGCCTTGAGCGCGGGTGCTCCGCCAGATGCTTCAGCCGGGAAAAACTTCAACATTGAATAGCCGCGTTCCAGTAGGCGCATCGCTTCAGTCGCGGTTGCTGCACCGGGCAGAAGCGGCAGTTCTGCATCTTCGCAGGCATCCAGCAATCTGTCTGTGGCCCCGGGCGACACACCGAACAACGCGCCTGCATTCTTTGCCGCAATCACGTCCGCCGGGGTCATCAGGGTGCCTGCCCCAACGACACCGCCGTCGACTTTCGACATCTCTGCGATCGCTTCCAATGCGGCTGGTGTGCGAAGGGTCACTTCCAGCGCGGGCAAACCACCCGCAACCAATGCGTTTGCGAGTGGTGCGGCTGTCTTGGGATCATCCACGACGAGCACCGGAACAATCGGGGCCAGAAGGCAAATGTCACGGGCTTGTTCGCTGGCCTGTTGCGGGGTCATGGGGCAGTCCTTTGTCTTATGTTGCGGTCTTATCGGATGTGTCGGTCGTTTATACAACCACTGCCGCCCCGGCATCGCTGCGCGAGACGGTTTGGCGGAACACTTCAAACAACTCACGACCGATCCCGTGGCTGTTGTCTGACAAGTTAGGCGTTGCAGGTTCGCGGTCTTCAACACCGTCGGTCAGGACCTCCAAACTGCCTGCTGGTGCGTCAAGACGCACGATATCGCCGTCTTGCAGCTTTGCGATCAAGCCGCCATCCATCGCTTCCGGGCTCACGTGGATCGCTGCGGGAACTTTGCCCGACGCGCCCGACATCCGCCCATCCGTGACTAGGGCGACCTTGAAGCCACGATCCTGCAGAACTGACAAGACCGGGGTCAGCCCATGCAATTCCGGCATCCCGTTTGATTTCGGACCCTGAAACCGCACGACGATTACGCAATCCTGCGCGAGTTTTCCGTCCTTGAACGCCTGTTTGACGGCATCCTGGCTGTGGAACACACGCACGGGCGCTTCTGTCACATAGCGCTCAGGTGCTACGGCAGAGATCTTGATCACACCGCGTCCCAGATTTCCTTTCAACTGTTTCAATCCGCCTTGTGGTTGGAACGGGTCAGAGGCGGGTCGCAGGATTTTTTCGTTTTGCGATTTGCGCGGGCCGTCGACCCATGTGACTTCGCCGTTTTGGAACTTTGGTTCGGCCACATAATCCTGCAGCCCATCGCCTATCACCGTTTTGGTATCGGGATGTAGGAGGCCCGCATCCAAAAGCTCTCCGATCATGTAGCCCAGACCGCCAGCGGCGTGGAAATGGTTCACATCGGCCAGACCATTTGGATAAACCTTCGCCATCAAGGGGGTCGCGTCCGAGATATCTGCAAGGTCCTGCAGATCCAGTTGCACCCCTGCCGCACGCGCCATGGCCACGATATGCAGCACCAAGTTGGTGGAGCCGCCCGTGGCCATAAGCCCAACCAACCCGTTAACGAATGTGCGCTCATCAAGAATGTCGCATACAGGGCGGTAATCATTGCCCAAATTGGTAATCTCAAGCGCCCGCTTTGCACCTGCTTCGGTTAACGCATCGCGTAGATCGGTGCCGGGATTGACAAAGCTCGCGCCGGGCAAATGCAGGCCCATAAATTCCATCAGCATTTGGTTGGAATTCGCTGTGCCGTAGAATGTGCAGGTCCCGGGCGAATGGTAGGAGGCCATTTCCGCCTTCATCAGCTCTTCCCGACCAATTTCACCGGTTGCAAACTTCTGGCGTACTTTGGATTTTTCGTCGTTTGGGATGCCTGATTGCATCGGACCCGCTGGCAGGAAAATACCCGGCAGATACCCGAAAGTCCCTGCTGCGATGATCAGCCCCGGGACGATCTTGTCGCAAACACCCAGATAAACTGCCGCATCAAAGGTGTTGTGGCTGAGCGCGACACCTGCGGACAGGGCAATCACGTCGCGCGAAAAAAGCGATAGCTCCATCCCGACCTGCCCTTGGGTGACCCCGTCACACATCGCCGGCACGCCACCTGCCACTTGCGCCGTCCCACCGTTCTTTCTGGCGGTTTCCTTGATCAGGTCCGGGTATGTCGCGAATGGCTGATGGGCTGACAGCATATCATTATAGGCCGTCACGATCCCTAGATTTGGCGCTTTTTCAGCCACCAAAGCATCTTTGTCCCCACCCATCGCCGCATAGGCGTGGGCCTGGTTGCCGCATGTCAGATGGCCCCGACGCGGTCCTTCTTCAGCAGCTTGGCGCATCCGATCAAGATACGTGGCACGGCTGCCTTTTGAGCGCGCAATGATCCGTGCAGTGACATCAGAAATAGTTGGATTGAGCGACATAGAATCCTCCGGGCTGGATATCCCGGTATATAGATCATGTTAGCGCTAACAGTCCAGCCGTTCCCGACACCTACCGATAGAGGAGTGATTGACCATCCGCAAAAAGATGCACTTTTTCTGGCGCGGCCGTCATATGCATATCACGTCCGCGGACATCCGTGTGGATACCTTGCAGTTTCGCGATCACCGACGCGCCTGCCGCATTCGGATCACCGAAGTAAAGCTGAGTCAACTCACCCAGTGCCTCTGAAATGTGGACTTGGCCAGAAAACGCGTAGTCCGGCCCATCGGTTGTCACCATATCTTCGGGACGGATACCGACATTTACTTTGCGTCCCTTGTCTGCATCATTGCTTGGGATGTTGGCTGTGAACGTCCCTGCCCCTTGATCTGTCTTCACAGTGGTCACCTGCCCGGTTTCCACAATCTCACCGGATAACAAGTTCATTGCTGGAGAGCCGATAAATTGTGCCACGAATTCATTTTCCGGGGTCTCATACAGTTCAAGCGGTGTCCCCACCTGCGCGATGCCTTTGTTGGCGAGCACGACAATGCGGGAGGCCAGCGTCATCGCTTCCACCTGGTCGTGGGTCACATAGATCATCGTGCTGTCGGGCATCGCCTCTTTCAGCTGAGCGATTTCGATCCGGGTGGCCACGCGCAAGGCTGCATCAAGGTTGGAAAGCGGCTCATCAAACAAATAGACCTTCGGGTCGCGCACAATCGACCGGCCGATGGCCACGCGCTGGCGCTGTCCACCTGACAGGGCTTTTGGCAAGCGGTCCAGATATTCGGTCAGTTGCAAGATGCGCGCCGCTTTTTCGACAGCCTCATCAATCTCGGCTGGGCTTTTCTTGGCGATTTTCAATGCAAACGACATGTTGTCGCGAACCGTCATATGCGGATAAAGCGCGTAGCTTTGGAACACCATCGCGATGCCACGTTGCGCCGGTGGCACGTCGTTCATCTTGGCTCCATCGATTTCCAATGTGCCGGATGTGATCCGTTCCAGACCTGCAACCATGCGCAACAGCGTCGATTTCCCGCACCCAGATGGACCGACAAAGACGATCAGCTCCCCTTGTTTGATGTCGAGATTGATGTCCTTGAGAACCTCAACCGTGCCGCCATATTCCTTGCCGACATTCGTCATTTTCAGATCAGCCATGTCGCGTTCCCTCCCCGTCAGAGTTCATTTTGATTTGATCGCAAAACACGGCTGCCAAGGGCCGAGATGCAGTCGTCCGTCTTGTGCTGGCCCGGTGGAGCCAAGCTCCGCCCCGACCGGTATCCAGTTGCCCGCAGGCATGTCGATTGTCGAAGGTGTGTCGCTCAGATTGAAGGCGCAGAAAATTTCCTGCCCGCCATGGCTGCGCGTGAACTGCAAAACCTCATCAGTTGCCGCCAGTCCGGCATGTGTGCCTTTGATCAGCACCTTATGGGTGCGGCGGAAGGCCAAGGCCTTTCGGTAGTGGTGCAGCAGCGATGTCGGGTCTTCTTCCTGCGCGGCGACCGAGTTGTGGACATGCTCGTTCGAGACGGGCAGCCATGGATTGCCGGATGTGAAGCCGCCATTCTGGTTGGATGGCTCCCACACCATCGGCGTCCGGCACCCATCGCGGCCTTTGAATTCAGGCCAGAATTCGATGCCGTAGGGATCTTGCAGATCCTCAAACGCGACATCGGCTTCCGGAAGGCCCAATTCCTCCCCCTGGTACAGGCAGAGGGAGCCGCGAAGCGCCATCATCATCGTCGTATAAAGTCGCTGTGCGGCAGGCGTCAGCGACCAGCGGGTGACATGACGCATAACATCGTGATTGGAAAACGCCCAACAGGCCCAGCCATCTGGCGCAGCCGTTTCGAGCCTGTTCATCACATTCACAATTTTACTTGCGGTCAACGGCGCGGCTTCAAGAAATTCAAACGCGTAGCACATGTGCACGCCTGTGGTCCCGGCAGTGTATTCGCCCAGAATTTCAAGGCCACGCTGGGCGTCGCCAACCTCGCCAACCGCGGCAGCACCCGGGTACTGATCCAGCAACGCGCGATAGCGCTTTAGAAAGTCTAGGTTCTCGGGTTGGTTCTTTGAATACAGATGCACCTGGTGGTTATAGGGATTAACCGACGGTGCAATTGTCGCGTTGCGCTTTTCCTTGGGCAATGGCGGGTTGTCCCGCAACTCTTTATCCGCGAAATAAAAGTTGATCGTATCAAGCCGGAAACCGTCGACGCCACGGTCCAGCCAGAACCGTGTAACATCCAGCAGTGCATCCTGAACAACAGGGGCGTGAAAGTTTAGATCAGGCTGGGTGGCCAGGAAATTGTGTAAGTAATATTGCTCCCGACGGGCGTCCCAATGCCAAGCTGGCCCCCCAAAGATCGACAGCCAGTTGTTGGGCGGTGTGCCGTCAGGTTTCGGATCGGCCCAGACATACCAATCGGCTTTCGGATTGTCCCGGCTGGCACGGCTCTCTTGAAACCAGGGATGCTGATCGGACGTGTGGCTGAGCACCAGATCAATCATCACCTTCAGACCCAGCTTGTGGGCCATATCGATCAGCGCGTCGAAATCAGCCAGACTGCCAAACATCGGATCAACGTCGCAATAGTCACTGACGTCATAGCCGAAATCCTTCATCGGTGAGGTGAAGAACGGCGAAATCCAAACCGCATCCACGCCTAGCGAGGCAATGTAGGGCAGACGCTGGACGATCCCCAGCAGGTCGCCGATCCCGTCCCCATTGCTGTCTTGGTAGCTGCGCGGATAAATTTGATAGATCACCGCCCCGCGCCACCAGTCCTCATCGACCTTTGCCGCGGTTATCACTTCGGATTTCGTCATTTCACCGATCCTGCGAGCAAGCCGCGCACAAGGTATTTCTGCATGGCAAAGAATACGA
Source organism: uncultured Litoreibacter sp. (assembly GCA_947493265.1). Classification (GTDB taxonomy): domain Bacteria; phylum Pseudomonadota; class Alphaproteobacteria; order Rhodobacterales; family Rhodobacteraceae; genus Litoreibacter. The sequence goes on from CANLQL010000003.1 coordinate 371,068, forward strand.
GCAATGGCACCGCGATGGACACGAACGCCGAGGTTGCGAGAATTTCCCACTGCCCGCCTCGCGAGCCTAGCAAGTTCACAAGCCGCCCTGTCAGCACCAGCGTGTCGTCATCAGTGCCCAGGAAGACCAGTGCCACTAGCAAGTCGTTCCATGTCCACAAGAACTGGAAGATCGCAAACGAAGCCAAGGCCGGGAAGCTCAAAGGCAACACGATCTTGGTAAAAATTTGGAAGTCTGTCGCACCATCAACCTTGGCGTTTTCGATTATATCGCGCGGCAATCCGACCATATAGTTGCGCAACAGATAAATCGCGAGCGGCAATCCGAACCCGGTATGGGCCAACCAAACCCCCAGATACCCTTTGCCGATGCCGATGGAATTGTGCAATTGTAACAATGGGATAAGTGCTAGTTGTAGGGGAACGACGAGCAAGCCCACGACGGTCGCAACCAACAATGCACGGCCCGGAAACTCCATCCATGCTAATGCGTAAGCGGCAAAGGCTGCGACTAAAATCGGGATCACGGTGGCCGGGATAGCAACCGTTAAAGTGTTAAGAAACGCCTTGCCCACGCCCGCCGCCGCCGTAGAGCTAAAGAGCACGTTTTCATAATTTCCAAGCGTAAACTCCGGTGGCGTCGCCGTACTGGAAAAGATGCGCGGCAGGCGCGTGCCTTCAAAACTGGCAGGCCCTGTCAGAGTAAATGCGCCTTTGTCGTCAAGCGTCAGGGTCGCACCGTCCTTTAGCTCGGCCACATCACCCGGCGCGTATGCTTGGGGCGCACGTGAAGAGGTTCCCCAAGCGCTGACAACAGCATCGGTGTCTGGAAACAGCTCGCCTGAAATTGTGTAAAGACCTGCATCTGAGACTTCTTCCCCCGAAACGCGGATCGCCGGTACGTTGCGTTCTTGCGAAGACAAAGCCGACCACCAGCCGCTGGTGGAAATTTGATCTGCTGTGCGGAACGAGGACACCAAAAGTCCCAAGGTCGGCAGCAACCACGCCAACACCAATACCACCACTGAGATGTGAACCGCCCAAGTGAGGCTCGATTTTTTTCCGGCAATATTGTCCATAGTCCCAGCCTCCCTATCGCATTTCTTTGCGCACATTGTGCACATTCCAGATCAGGATCGGCAGAACCAGGACCATGATCACAATCGCCGACGCCGAGCCCACACCCCAGTCAAAGGACCGAAACAGCTTGTCATACATGTAGTTGGCCAGCACTTGCGTCTCCCACTGGCCGTTGGTCATTGCCAAGACCACATCGAAGACTTTCAAAACCACGAGTGTGATTGTCGTCCAGACCACCACGATCGTGCCCATGATCTGCGGCACTTTGATTTTGAAAAAGATCTGCAAAGGATTCGCCCCGTCAACAATCGCAGCCTCGATAGTTTCTTCGGGAATGCCGCGCAGAGCGGCTGACAAGATCACCATTGCAAAGCCGGTTTGGATCCAAATCAATACCGCCATCAGCAGAAAATTGTTCAACAGTGGTATCGTCAGCCATGTTTGCGGCTCGCCACCAAAAAAGACCCAGATCGCGTTGAGCATACCGATTTGCTCAGTGCCTTCGGGGCGCGTGTCATAAATAAGTTTCCAGATCACCGACGCGCCGACGAAGGAAATTGCCATGGGCATGAAAATCAAGGACTTGGCGAAACTGCCCCAGCCGATCCGGTCGGTCAGTTGCGCTGCCAATAGCCCAAAAGCCGTCGAGAGGGCAGGCACGACGATCAGCCACATCATATTGTTGCGCATTGCTTCCCAGAACTTCGCCTCACCAAACATCTGGCTGTAGTTGGCAAGCCCGACGAATGCTCCCCCCTGATCCCGGTCCGTCAATGACAGCCATAGCGTCGCAATCACTGGGTAAACGAGGTATATCCCGAGCGCCAGGATCGCCGGGGCTAGAAACAACCAAGGGCGAACGATATTTGCGCGGTTAATATTGCGCCCGGCATTAGGACCGCGCGCAGGATAGAGAACTTTGTCCAAAAATTGGTTGGAGAAGTAAAAGTAGCCAATGCAGCCACCCACCCCGATGATGATTGTAAACAGACCTTGGAGCGCTGGATGCATCTGTCTCTCCCTCGAATTGGTGGCGCGAATGGATGGAAAACGTCTTGGTCAGTCCGCGCCCGAATGAGTGCATCCGGGCGCGGGCATGTCTTGGTTACTTATTTCAAGCCGTCCCAGCTGGACTGGATTTCTGCGGCAACATCCGCGGCAGATTTACCGCCCGCATAATCCACCATCCCCGTCCAGAAAGAGCCAGCGCCAACACCCGCAGGCATCAGGTCTGAACCGTCAAAGCGGAACGTTGTCGCATCGAGCAGGATTTGGCCCTGCTTTTTCAGCGCATCGTTGCCGTAAAGGTCTGTGTTAGCTGACTTCAATGGTGTCAGGAAGCCGGACTGCGACATCCACAACTCATGTGCGATCGGTGTTTTCAGGAAGTCGATGAATGCACGCGATGCATCACTATCTTGCGTGATGAAGGCCAGTGTCCCTGCTCCCAAAACCGGGTTGCCTAGCCCTTTGCTCTCGTAGCTTGGGAAGTAGAAGAAGTCCGCGTCCAAGCCTAGCTCTGTGCCTTCCGGGAAGAAGGTTGGAATGAACGACGCCTGTCGGTGCATGTAGCATTGTGGCGGCGAAGAGAAGATCCCGTCAGGACTGTCTCGAAAATCGGTTGAGGCCACCGCCCCGGCACCACCTGAAACATAGGCGTCATTCCGCGCGAAAGCGCCAAACTCATCGATTGCGGCGACGACACGCTCGTCTGTGAACGGAATTTCGTTGGCAACCCAGGCGTCATAGACCTCGGCTGGCTGGGTGCGCAGCATCATTTCTTCGACCCAGTCGGTTGCAGGCCACCCCGTCGCACCACCTGATCCCAGACCGATACACCAAGGCGTACCGCCATCTGCGACGATCTGATCCGTCAGCGCCTTCAAATCTTCCATTGTTGTTGGCACTTCGTAACCTGCATCCTCAAAGTTTTCAGGGCTGTACCAAACCAGGGATTTCACGTCGATTTTGTAAGGAAATGCGTAGAGCGCATCGTTACCGTCTGCCCCTGCAAACGTACCCAAACCAACCCAGCTGGACCCGGCGGCATAATTGTCTGCAAGCCAGCTTTCAGTTTCGTCGCCGAGCGGCGCAACAAAGCCCTTGGACACAAGATTGCCGATCAGGCCGGGTTGCGGCAGAATCGCGATATTGGGCGGGCTACCCGCTTCCGTATCGATCACGATCTGCTGCTCATAGGTCTCAGAGGAAGCATAGGTGACATCAGCACCCGTTGCTTCAGAGAAATAAGCAAAGATACTTTCGGCGAGCGCTTGGTCATCACCGCGCCATGGCCCGAAGATCGAAAGCGTTTGGCCAGACAAGTCGTTGCTGGCTGCAAACTCCTCGAAGCTGCCCCAGTTAAACGCCCCCTCACCCGGAGCCACAAACAAGTGACCATCGGCTTGTGCCATACCAGCTGTTAGCGCGAGCGCAGCAGCGCCAGCATAAAAACGAGTCTTCATGATTTCCTCCCAAAGAGCGGTCGCACCGCTCGCATTTCAAACTCTGCCCCTTGGAGAATCATTTCCAAAGCGCTTTGAATAACGCAAAATTGAACGATGAATGCCCTTATGTCAACTGAGACCAGGTCCTTTCGACAAACCTATCTGTTTTCGCATAAATAACAGATAATATCGATAAAACCTTTGACGCCGCTTTGATCCTCCGCAATGCTATGTTGACCCAAAGCGCTTTGAAACGGACGCCAGAAGATGAACCTTCGTGAACTTTCCGACATTCTTGGACTGTCACAGACCACTGTGAGCAGAGCGTTGAATGGCTTTCCGGAAGTGAAGGAAGAAACCCGACGTCGTGTGCGCGAAGCTGCCGAAAAGCATGGCTATAGCCCCGACACCCGGGCGCGATCTTTGGCAACAGGCCGCGCGATGGCCATCGGCCACGTGATCCCTGTGTCCAGCCAACATCAGATGGCCAACGTCGTTTTCGCTGATTTCATTGCCGGGGCTGGCGAGGTCTACGGGAACCTCGGGTATGACATGCTGATCTCCTTCGTCACGGATGACGAGCAAGAGCAGACATATAGAAACCTTGTGCGGAAGCGGTCTGTCGATGGCGTTATCGTGCACGGACCTGTGCGCGATGATTTTCGTATCCCACTTCTCCAAGAGCTTGAGCTGCCGTTTTTAGTGCATGGTCGCTCCAGCGATGTGATTTCGTCTTACAGCTGGCTCGACGTGGACAATGTTCAGGCGTTGCGCCGCGCGACGGCATATCTGATCGATCAGGGCCATCGCCGCATTGCCTTGTTGAACGGCCCGGAGCATATGGACTTTGCCTGGCGCAGACGTACTGGCTACCTGAACGCGTTGCATGAGGTCGATATCACCGAAGATCCCTATCTGATGCGCGATGGTGAAATGACCGAACCGTTTGGCTATAGCTCAACTGTTGAGATGTTGCGCTCGGACAATCCCCCGTCGGCGATTCTCACGTCATCTATTGTTATTGCCCTCGGCGTTCGGCGTGCGATTGAAGAATGCGGGCGGACCATTGGCAAAGAAATCTCTGTGATCTGTTTTGACGACCGAATTTCCTACCTGCCCAACGGCACAGAAGAGCCGATTTTTACCGCTGTCAGATCATCCGTGTCCGATGCCGGGAAACGCTGTGCAGAACTGCTGATCGAGCAGATCAACACGCCCGGCACTCCCGCCGCGCAAGAGCTGTGGCGCGCGGATCTGATTTTAGGTCAATCCACGGGCCCTGCCCTTCAGAAAGTATAGTGATGGACTTCAAGCGTTCTGACTTCCCGGACGGGTTTTTGTTTGCCGCCGCCACATCGAGCTATCAGATCGAAGGGCATTCCTTCGGTGGGGCTGGCAAAACCCATTGGGACACGTTTGCGCAAACGCCCGGCAATGTTGTGCGCGGCGAAAACGGCGACATCGCATGTGATCACTATCACCGGTTCGCTGAGGACCTTGATCTGGCCGCTGGCATGGGGCTGGATGGCTACCGGTTTTCAACGAGTTGGGCACGCGTTCTGCCAGAGGGACGCGGGACGGTTAATCAAGACGGGCTGGATTTCTATGACAGGTTGGTCGATGCCATGCTGGAACGAAACCTGAAGCCGATGGCCACGCTATATCATTGGGAATTGCCTGTACCGCTGGCCGATCTGGGTGGCTGGCGCAATCCTGATATGCCCAATTGGTTTGCTGATTTCACCCAGGTGATCATGGGCCGGATTGGCGACCGCATCTATTCGGCCGCCCCCGTGAATGAGCCGTGGTGCGTCGGTTGGCTTAGCCATTTTCTGGGTCACCACGCACCGGGTCTACGCGACATTCGCGCCACGGCGCATGCGATGCACCACATTCTGCTGGCCCATGGGCAGGCAATCTCGGTGATGCGCGACCTTGGCATGTCCAATCTTGGAGCCGTCTGCAATTTCGAATACGCGCAGCCCGTAGACGAAAGCCCGGAAGCAGCCAAAGCCGCCGCGCTTTATGACGGATATTACAACCAATTTTTCTTGTCCGGACTGTTCAAAAGTCGCTACCCCGACATCGTCATGGAAGGGCTAGAGCCGCACATGCCAAGGGGCTGGGATCAGGATTTCAAAACGATCCAAGCCCCGCTAGATTGGGTTGGTTTGAACTACTACACCCGCAAAGTCATCGCGCCCGACAACAGCCCTTGGCCTTCCCATACGGAGGTTGACGGACCGTTGCCCAAAACCCAGATGGGCTGGGAGGTCTATCCCGACGGCCTGCGCCACTTCCTGAACATGGTTCACAACGAATACACCAAAGGCTTGCCACTGCTCGTGACAGAAAACGGGATGGCCAATGAAGATACCGTCGGGCAGCCGGATCAGCCACGGATCGACTATCTTGAGGCGCATCTTGCCGCGGCCAAGAGCGCGCTGGCAGATGGTGTTCCGCTGCGGGGCTACACATTTTGGTCGCTTCTCGACAATTACGAATGGGCGCTTGGCTACGAAAAACGCTTTGGTTTGGTGCATGTCGATTTTGAAACCCTTGAACGTACGCCAAAAGCCTCTTACCACGCGGTAAGCGCTGCTTTGGCGCAATAGGAAGGTCAAATCCGTGTCTGCTGATACATTCGCAATTGTTGCCGATATTGGTGGAACGAATACGCGCGTTGCGTTCGCAGACGGCGCGCAAGTGCTGACCGACAGTGTCGCGCGCTACCGCAACACAGATCACGCAGGTCTGAAACCTATCCTAGTTGATTTCATCGCAAACCACCCAGATGCCAGATGCAATGGGGTCTGTGTCGCGCTTGCCGGTCCAGTTCAAGACGGACATGGGCAGCTGACCAACCTCAACTGGGATATTGATGAGGCGATGTTGGCGGACACCACACAGACGCAAAACGTAGCGCTTCTCAATGACTTGCAAGCTCAGGGCTATGCAATTGGACGCTTGCAAGAGGGGTCCGTCAGGTCGTTGGTTTCTGGACCAAGCGCGCCGGATCACGCGTCAAAGCTGGTCATCGGCATTGGCACCGGGTTCAACATCGCACCCGTTTTCGAAAGCGCCAATGGGCGGATCATCCCACCCGCGGAAGCAGGCCATACCGGCCTTCCTGCGCGCAGTGAAGACGAGTTGCGCTTTGCCGCCTATCTTGAAAAATCCGTAGGATATGCCGCAACTGAGGACATGTTGTCTGGCCGCGGATTTGAAAGGGTCTACGCGTGGCTTGCGCAGGAAAACGGTGGCAAGTCGGAAAAAACCGCTGCGCAGATCATGCAGGATTTTGAAGCAGGCACCGACCCGCTGGCGCAAAAGGCAGCGACGATGTTCGTGCAGATGGTGGGGTCCGTTGCAGGCAATCTTGCGCTGACCACCTTGCCCTTTGGCGGGATCTATTTTGCAGGTGGGGTTGCGCGCGCGTTTGCCCCGCATTTTGAAACGCTGGGCTTTGCGCAAGCATTCCGCGACAAGGGTCGCTTTGCCGCGTTTATGGAACGGTTTTCAGTGCAGGTTGTCGAAGATGACTACGCCGCACTTACTGGATGCGCGAACTATCTGGCCAGTTAGCTACTCGACAGCGTCGTAGACACCCACGACCGAACCCGCAGCCGTTGAGATGCCAAAGCTTCCCGAAAACTGATCTGACGCACTTCCGCCGAATATCTGCCCGACCACGCGGCTGTCGGTAACCGTGACGTCCGTGCTTGATAGGGTGCTGACAAACAGCGTTGAGTTCGGCGGCACATCGGTGGGCGCAATCGTAAAGCTGGCCGTAGGTACAGGGATATAGCCGCCATTGATCGTGCCACTCAGCCCATTATTGGCCGCGTCGAAATCCGCGGTTAGGGTGATCGTGCCGTTTCCGGTGTTCCCTGCTGCGTCGAAGGTTTCAACAACCCCATTATACGTGGCTGTGCCACCGGCACGCAGGTCGCCTTTGTTGAACCCGTCGACATGTACGAACGCGACATCAGTTGCGCCTGACGTATCACGTCCGTTGATAAAGAACGTCTGATTTGCTGCCGGGCCACCCGCTAGGCTTGACCGGACTGTTACGACAATTTGCCCGTCTGCGCTTGAGAACGTGTTGCCAGTCCGGTTTGGCAAGTCGGTTCGAACGCCAGCAAGTTCGATCAGGGCAGATTGCTCATCGCTGGCAATCAATAACGCAAACGCTTCGGTCGAGATCGTCCCCGTTGCCTGGGCCACGTCAACATTGTCCTGACGGGCGAAGGTGAACAGGAATTCTGAGCTGGACAGTGATGGCGCTGTGCCGCCGCCACCGCAAGCAGAAAGGAGGCATAGCGCAGCCGCGGCAGACAAAAGGGTTCTAGGCAAATCGATACTCCAGGACTAGCAGACAGGCAGGTTGAGACCACACCGCGCAGATGAATCCAAGACCGTGGCAATTCGATGTTAACACTTTTTTAATTTCGTGTCCTTTGGGTGCCAAACTCAGCGCGCAGCGTTACCTGTTGCAGCAGCCTCAGCATCATAGGCGTAAATCCAGTTTTGCTGATTGTTCAGAAAGCTTGGCGCAAACTGCCCGGCGGCCCAAAGCGGGCCAAAAAACAGCGGCAATTGTGCGAATCCTGCGCGGTGGAACAGCCGCAGGTTCTTGGAGGATCGTGCCTGCACTGAACTGGTACGTGGCTTTCGAAGCGCTTCATAGGATTTCAGATCCCTCCGTGATGACGCAATTTCTGCCAAAACAACCGCATCTTCCAGTGCTTGCACTGCGCCTTGCGCCATCGACGGCAACATCGGATGCGCAGCATCCCCAAGAAGCACCACGGCGCCATCCACCCAAGTGGCAAGCGGCGCGCGGTCATGTAACGCCCACCGGAAAGGCTGCTCTGCTGCTGCAATGATGTGTTGCAACCCGTCATCCCAACCTGCGAAATCCTTGGCCAGGTCTTCTTTGGCACCGGGCAAAGACCAGCCTTCTTCCTGCCAGCTGTCTTGTTCGACAATACCGACGAAATTGATCTCGGACCCACCACGAACACGGGTTGTAACGGCATGTTTACCAGGCCCGGCCCAAATGCAGCCGCCTTCAGGCAAGGACACATCGCCAAGGGCCGCAGTCGGGACGACCAGACGCCACGCGACATTGCCTGTGAACCGAGGTCTGTCTGGCCCAAGCATCTTCGTCCGGATTGCAGAATGAATGCCATCTGCGCCGACGATCAGATCACCATGACGCCGATCCGCGCCTTCCAAATAGACGGACGCGCCATTCTTTTCCTGAACATATCCAGTCACTTGCTGGCTTGTCTTCACAACAGCGCCAGCCACTTGCCCAAGCCTGCGGATCAGCGCTTTGTGCAGGTCCGCGCGATGTATCTGAGCAAAGCGCGCGCCCCATTTTTGCGCCGCCACATCCTTCATCGGCAAGGAAAACACCCGCCGTCCGGTCTTCCCCGCAAATGACTGTCCCAAACGCAACTCAATCGCTGGCGGTTCAAACAAGGCGTCTTCGATCAGGGGTGTGACACTAAGGCTGTCCAGCAAGCGCATCCCGTTTGGGCTGATCTGCAAGCCTGCCCCGACCTCCGAAATCTCGGGGGCTTTTTCCAGGACCTCAACCTGCCAACCACGCAAAGCGAGGGCCAACGCACAGGAAAGCCCTCCGATGCCAGCGCCGACGATGATCGCCTTTCGGGTCACTTAAGGCATCCTGATCCCACCATCCAAGCGGATCACCGATCCGTTCAGATAAGGTGTCTCAAGGACGAAATTTACCATCTTTCCGAATTCCTCCGGGTGGCCCAGACGTTTGGGGAATAGCGGTTGATCTGCCAAGGCCTGCCGCGCGGCTTCGGGTAAAGTTTCCATCATTGGCGTTAGGAACAGGCCCGGTGCAATCGCCATCACGCGGATGCCTTGCTGGGCCAGATCGCGCGCCATCGGCAGCGTCAGCGATACGACCCCGCCCTTGGACGCTGCGTAAGCCGGTTGCCCCTTCTGGCCATCAAATGCTGCGACTGAGGCCGTGTTGATAATCACCCCACGCTGTCCGTCCTTGTCTTGTGCATTGTCCTGCATTGCTTCTGCCGCCAACCGGGCCAGATTGAAACTGCCGGTCAGGTTGACATCGATTGTTTTCTTGAACTCATCCAACGCCAGAGGTCCGTCTTTCCCAACGGTTTTGCCGACAGTCGCGATACCTGCGCAACTGACAGCGCCTGTGATCTTTCCAAAGGCCGACAGGGTCGCATCACGCGCGGCTTTTACCGAAGCTTCGTCCACAACGTCGGTTTCACAAAAGATCGTTGATCGCCCAAGCTCTGATACCAAAAAGTCGCCGCGCACGGTGTTTTGATCCAGCAGTGCGACTTTGCCGCCCGCACTCAGAATGACCCGCGCAGCTGCCTCGCCCAGGCCGGACGCGCCGCCACTGATCATGACCACCTTTTCTAGCATCGCACTTCCTTTCCAGCGTTTCTGGCAGTTGAGTTTGTCTGATGTATCATGTTCCGGGTGGCGGAAAAGACCCAGAACGCGCAGAGTGCCGCTAAACTTCCTTGAAGATCGACTGAGATGCCCAAAGCCACCGCGCCACTTCTTGATAACGCCACAGCACGGCGGATATTTTTGCAGCGTCACGGGTTGAGTGGATCGCCCATCGGAGCCCCGGCGCTTGGCGATATCATCGCAGATCTTGGTTTTGTTCAGCTCGACAGTATCAACACGGTCGCCCGCGCCCATCACATGATCTTGCGCGCGCGCCAGCAATCCTATCGCCAGGAACATCTGGATAAATACTATGCCGGACGGCACCTGTTTGAGCATTGGACCCACGATGCCAGTGTCATTCCGATGACCCAGTTCCCGCAATGGCGAATGAAATGCGCGCGTGACGCAAAAACCCTGCGCAGCCGGTACAAGAACTGGCGACGAGACGGTTTTGAAGCGAAGTTTAACGACGTACTGCAGCGTATCTCGGACGGGGGTCCGTGTTCATCTGGAGATGTGGGTCAGGATGAAGAACGCTCCAAAGGCGGATGGTGGGACTGGCACCCGTCAAAGACCGCACTGGAATATCTGTGGCGATCCGGTGCGCTGACCGTGACCCGGCGCGAAGGGTTCCGCAAAATTTACGATTTGACCGAAAATGTGATCCCGCCCGAATACCTCAATGCCCGCATGGAAGATGCCGCGGTGATTGATTGGGCTTGCGGGGCTGCCCTTGATCGCATTGGCTTTGGCACATCTGGGGAAATTGCCGCGTTCTGGGATTTGGTTACCCCGAAAGAGGCACGCGATTGGTGCGCACGGCAACTGGCCGCAGGCGAGCTGATTGAAGTCGACATCGGGTGCGCCGGGGCCGGCCCGCGCCGCTCCTTCTGTCGTCCAACGCTTTTGGAAGAAACCCCACCCGACCCGACGGCCCGTATACGGGTTCTGTCGCCTTTTGATCCCGCTTTGCGCGACCGAAACCGCGCAGAGAGATTGTTTGGCTTTCACTACCGGATCGAAGTCTTTGTCCCGGAAGCGAAGCGACAATACGGGTATTACGTCTTCCCGGTGATGGAGGGCGCGCGCCTGATCGGCCGGATCGATATGAAATCGCATCGCGATGTGGGCGAATTGCGCGTCCGGGCGTTTTGGCCAGAAGCAGGTATCAAGTTGGGTCCAGGCCGACTTGCCAGGCTTGAAGCAGAGCTTGACCGCATGGCGCGATTTGCCGGAACACCCGAGACTGTCTTTGCGTCCGACTGGATACGCGAACCGATGCCTGCAAGCTGACACTCGAAAGGCCAAGGGTACGAAACTGCCTAAGAACTGAGCTCGTTTCACCGCACCAAGTGACATAGCTCCGCGATCACAGCTTTTCGGGCTCTTTCCAAAGCGAGTGTTTGCACTTTTGCAAAACACCGTGTTAGCCTTCCCTAATGCCTGATAAAATTGAATTTTTCGACGAGATGTTTGGATATGGCGCAGACCTGCGCACGCCATATGTCGACTATAACGACTGGTTTTCTTCCGAAGACGTCGCCAATCTAAAGAGCAAATCCAAACAGGCGGAAACGCTGTTTCGACTGACAGGGATCACCTTCAATGTCTACGGTGCTGAAGAAGCGGCCGAGCGGCTGATCCCGTTTGATCTGGTTCCGCGGATCATCACAGCAAAGGAATGGGGCAAGCTGGCCCGGGGGATCGACCAACGGGTTCGCGCCATCAACGCATTTCTGCATGATATCTATCACCGTCAGGAAATCGTCAAAGCCGGACGCCTTCCGGCAGAGATGATCGCAAACAACGAAGCGTTTCTGCCGCAGATGATCGGCGTGTCCCCACCGGGCAATATCTACACCCATATCGTTGGGACCGATCTGGTGCGCGCCGGGCCGGATGAATTTTACGTTTTGGAAGACAATGCGCGCACGCCGTCTGGCGTGTCTTACATGTTGGAAAATCGCGAAACGATGCTGCACATGTTCCCGGAGCTATTTTCCAAGATCAATGTGCGCGGTGTTGGACATTATCCGCGTGCGTTGCGGCGGTCCCTTTCTGCCTGTGCCCCACCCGCCTGTAACGGCAAGCCGTGCGTTGCGGTTCTGACGCCCGGCATTCACAATTCCGCCTATTACGAGCATTCGTTTCTTGCGGACCAAATGGGCGTTGAGCTTGTTGAAGGTCATGACCTGCGGATCATCGATGGGCGCGTCGCGATGCGCACGACGGAAGGCTACAAACCTATTGATGTGCTTTACCGCCGTGTTGATGACGATTTTCTGGACCCGCTGAATTTCAATCCGGACTCGATGTTGGGTGTACCCGGCATCATGGATGTCTACCGCGCGGGCGGCATCACCATCGCCAATGCACCGGGAACAGGCATTTCCGATGACAAGGCGATCTATTCTTACATGCCTGATATTGTTGAGTTCTACACAGGCGAAAAAGCGATCCTGAAGAACGTTCCGACATGGCGCTGTTCGGAAAAGGACGCTCTCGGTCATGTCTGTGACAATCTCGAAGAACTCGTCGTCAAGGAAGTACACGGATCCGGCGGATACGGCATGTTGGTCGGACCCGCTGCCAGCAAGAAAGAGGTGGAGGAGTTTCGCGCCAAGCTACTGGCGCGCCCTGACAACTACATTGCACAACCCACGCTGGCCCTGTCGACGGTACCGATCCTGACGGAGGCCGGACTGGCCCCGCGTCATGTTGATTTGCGGCCCTTTGCACTTGCGTCCCCGAAAGGGGTGGACTTGATCCCTGGTGGTCTGACGCGGGTCGCGCTGACCGAAGGGTCTCTGGTCGTCAACTCGTCGCAAGGTGGCGGCACCAAAGACACCTGGGTTCTGGAGGACTAGGCGGATGTTGGGAAAAACAGCAGGCGGCCTGTTCTGGATGTTGCGCTACATGGAGCGGACAGAAAACACAGCGCGGATGATTGATGCCGGGCTTCGAATTTCCCTGACACGGTCCAGTGCGGCCGAAAGCGAATGGAAATCCATCCTGACCGCAACGGGACTATTGGCGGATTATTCCGCGAGGTATGACGAGGTTATCGGCGCACAGGTCATCGACTTTCTGCTGCGGGACAAAAGCAACGGCGGCAGCGTGATTTCAGCGGTGGAAACTGCGCGCATGAACGCAAAACTGGTGCGCACGGCCCTGACCCGTGAGGTTTTTGAAGCGGTCAATGAATGCTGGATCACGCTTAATGAATTGCTGGCAAACCCGGTGCGCGAACAAGCCTTGCCCGAAGTTCTGCAAACGATCCGGCAGCGGGCGGCTTTTGTGCGCGGTGCCCTTCAAGGTTCGATGATCCGCAATGATATCTATGACTTCGCCCGGATCGGGACGTTCTTTGAACGGGCTGACAATGTCGCGCGGATTATGGATGTGAAATATTACATCCTGTTGCCCACGATCATGCATGTGGGATCAGCGCAGGACAACGTTCAGTGGGAAGCCATCTTGCGCGCGACCTCGTCCGTGCGGGCCTATCAGACGCTGAATGAGGGCGAGTACAACCCGCGCCAGATCGTTGAACATCTTGTGCTGGACAAGCGCCTGCCCCGGTCGCTGGCATTCTGCTACAAGAAGATCGCTGACAACCTGGCCTATCTGGAATCCGACTATGGGGTCCGGCATCCCTGTCACGACATGGTCGAAGAGATCAACAACCGCTTCGCCACGACGTCGCTTGATGAGATTTTCGACACCGGTTTGCACGAGTTTCTGACCGCCTTTGTCAATGACAGCCAAGCGCTTGGGGCCCAGATCGAACGCGACTACCGGTTTACGGAATGATCATGCGGCTGAAAATCTCCCATACCACAACCTATAGCTACGACGCGCCGGTTGCCTACGCGCTGCAACAGCTTCGGTTGCGGCCAAAGTCGCGGCCGGGTCAAACGGTCCTTCGCTGGGATATTGATGTCGAAGGGGGGACAAAGCAGGCCTTGTTTGAGGATGAGCATGCCAATTCCGTAGATTTGGTCAGCTTTCTGCCGCAAACAACGCAAGTGACAATTCACAGCCATGGCGAGGTCGATGTCGAGGATCAGAAAGGCATCGTCGGGCCCCAGAAAAGCTGCGTGCCCCTGTGGTTGTATCAGCGCCCAACGCCGCAAACGGTTGCAGGCGAGAAGGTCAAGAAACTTCTTGGAACGCTGGAAAAGACCGATGACAGGCTTGCGCAATTGCACGCCTTATCTGCCCATATATTGGCGTCCCTGCCCTACTCCACTGAACAAACCAACGTCACGCTTAGCGCAGAAGACGCATTGGGGTCCGGGCATGGGGTATGTCAGGACCACGCCCATGTGTTTCTTGCTGCGGCCCGCTCAATGGACATTCCGGCGCGCTATGTGTCGGGCTACCTGATGCTGCAAGACAGTGTTGATCAAACAGCCAGCCATGCCTGGGCGGAAGCGCATATCGATGGATTGGGCTGGGTTGGGTTTGATATCTCCAACGGCATATCGCCCGATGCACGCTACGTGCGCGTCGCAACCGGCTTGGACTACTATTCAGCGGCCCCGATCCGAGGGATGCGACAAGGCAGCGGAACCGAAGATCTTGAGGTTCAGATTCAGGTTCAACAACAATAAGCCGATTGCGGTTTTCCGCGTTTCAGGCCTATTCTGCACCGCAGCGCGACTCTGCGCGACAAACAGGCAGAATTTCGAATGACATATTGTGTTGGCATGCTTTTAGACCGCGGACTCGTCTTGATGTCAGACACGCGCACCAATGCCGGTCTCGACAACATTGCGACCGCCAAAAAGATGCACACCTGGACTGTCCCGGGCGAACGGGTGATCACGTTGATGACCGCCGGCAACCTTGCGACGACACAAGCCGTGGTTGGGTTGATTGACGAGCGTACGAAAGCGCCGGAAGACCGCAGCCCATCTATTCTGGATGCGCCGTCAATGTTCCAGATCGCCCAGACCGTCGGCGCAACCCTGCGCGAGGTTATTTCCGAAAACGCGTCGTCCAATTCAGAAGAACAGTCTGCGGCGGCGTTCAGCGCGACGATGATCATGGCGGGTCAAATCAAAGGTGGGCCACCTCGGCTGTTTTTGATTTATCCAGAGGGGAATTTCATTGAAGCTTCGCCCGATAACCCGTTCTTTCAAATCGGAGAAACCAAATACGGCAAACCAATTCTGGTTCGCGCCTATGATCCCGAAATGAGTTTTGAGCGTGCGTTGAAATTACTGCTCGTAAGCTTCGATTCCACGATCAAATCGAACCTGTCGGTCGGGCTACCGCTGGACTACATCACATATGAGGCCGGGTCGCTGGAGATCACCAGTCAGGAGAGAATTGAAGCTGATGATCCGTATTTCCTGTCGATTTCGAATGGCTGGGGGGACGCGCTCAACACGGCATTTGATCAGCTTCCCGATTTCGAATTCTAGCGAGCAGTCGGATCGGGACAGAACGCCAGAACTAGCTCGCCCTGTAGCGCCAAGACATAGCTGCGCCCAGTGCGATACAGACAAGCCCTGAAAGCTCCAGCAGCCAATTCATGCGCATGTTTGCGACATTCAACCCGATGAACTGATCAAAGTGGTGGAACCCGACCGCTCTTATGGCGATGAATGCCAAGAGGAACGAAATTCCAAGGATTGCGGGCCATAAAACGCGAATATGGGTCTGCAATCTGGCCCAAAGCATCACCGCAAACAGGAAGGCACCAGCCAGAAGCACCGCGATGAAAACCAATTGAACGGTTCTGCGGGCGTCATACCAGCCGGTCGCCTGCGCTTGGCACCGCCCGAATGCCGTCAGTGCAGATTGTAGGTCCAATTGTTTGTTCAGCGCCAGAAACGCCAAACCACAAGACAAGCAAAGCCAGAACATGCGACGGGTGGCGACGGTTTGTGACTTGGCCACCTGAAGCCCGACCAATGCCACGGCGACATAGCAGGCTACGGTCACCCATCCCATAGCGCTTGTGTCGCCGATACTAGGTGACCACCGGCTCTGAGTGCAAAGAAGCAGCGCGTTCAGTCTTTCCAAACTATTGAAGCAATTCTGAATAGGGCGGCGCGGTCGTGTCCCGTACAATACAGGTCACGTCACATTTGACCCTTTGTACCGGCCCGGCCCCCGATGCGATGCTTTCAACCATTTGTTTTCCTGCCAATGCCCCGATCGTGTCTGCAGGGATAGAGATTGTCGTCAATGCAGGCTCTATATCGCCAGAACCTTTAAAATCTCCTATCCCGACAATGGACACATCGCGGGGGACGGACAAACCGATCTGATGCGCCGCATAGACCGCCCCCTGCGCAATCACATCATTGCCGCAAAGCAATGCCGATGGACGATTTGGTTGCTTGAGAAGCCGCACGCAATCGCGCTTGGCATGGGCGATAGAATACAGCGTCTCGACCTGCCAGTCGTCAGAAACCGCGCAATTGTTTTCTGCCAGCACGTCGCGCGCACCCTGCAAACGGCCCCGCGCCCGATCGTTTTCTTCGGTTGCGGGAAAAACCAGCGCGATATCGCGGTGCCCCAGATCAATCAGATGTTGTGCGGCAAGCCGTCCGGCCTGCGTGTTTTCAGCCCCGATGCAGGAGATGCGCGAGCCTGCGTCATAGTTCCAGATCGCCAGTGCCGGGACATCTTGCTGGTCGATCAGGTTGAACGTGGCGTCTCGGTGGTCCAAGCCGATCAAGGCAATGCCATCGACCCGATGCTCAAGAAATTTCCGCAGGATCGAGTATTCGCGCTCCAGATCGAACCCGTGGCTGGCCAGCAGGATCGTGAACCCAGCCTCATCCACTGCATCTGAAAAGGATTGGATCACTTCCGCAAAAATCGCGTGGTTAATGGTTGGAACCAGTACGCCGATAGTGCCGGACCGCTTGCCGTGCATCGCCTGCGCCGCGCGGTTGCGGATATAGCCCAGCTTTTCGACCGCGCGCTCGATCTTCTTGCGAGTCGTCGGACGCACCAGATCCGGGTGGTTAAACGCCCGTGACACAGTTGACGCAGAGACTTTTGCAGCCTTTGCGACAGCAACAATATCGGCTTTAGTCGATTGTTTATCCAAGATAATACCCGCCTTTTCGCCGCAAAAATGAAAACATTTGCAAAACTATTTTCATTGCCTAGTCTTTTTTGTCAACAAATGGGTTGGGAGGCCTTGGGGTGGAATTCATCTACTATTTCGGAGACGTCTTCACGCCGATCTCGTTTGGCCTGTTGCTTCTTGGAACTATTGGTGGCCTGATCCTCGGGGCGACACCTGGCCTGTCTCCGACAATGGCAGTGGCCCTGCTCATCCCGTTTACATTTCAGCTTGAAGCGGCACAGGGCCTGATCCTTCTAGGCGCCGCCTACACCTCGACCGTGGCGGGTGGCGCGGTCAGTGCGATCTTGCTGAAAATTCCCGGCGCACCGGCCAATATCGCGACAACGTTGGACGGCCATACAATGGCCAAGAAAGGCCAAGGCGCACGCGCGCTGCAATTGTCATTCCTTGCGTCCGCCGTGGGTGGTGTTTTTGGCGTATTGCTGTTGATTTTCCTGACACCCGTTCTGGCGAAATGGGCGTTGGCCTTTGGGCCGTCGCATCTGTTCTGGCTGGCAATACTCGGCGTGACGATTATTGGCTCACTTGACGGAAGCTCGGTTGTAAAAGGCCTCTTGTCGGGCTGCATCGGGCTCTGGCTGTCGACGATCGGCTTTGATGACATCATGGGCGCGCAGCGGTTTATCTTTCACCCCTCGCTCGGCGGCGGCATCAACATCATCGCAGCGTTGATCGGGTTGTTCGCGATCCCGCAAGTGCTCAGCATGTTTGCGAAGGGCCGCAAGGATACAACGTCCGAGCTGATCTCGGTCGAAAAACACTCCATCATGGATGCGCTGCGGGAAGTCGTGTCCAGCGTGCGCGCACTGTCTATTGGGACAATCACCGGGTCGATCATTGGCTTGATCCCGGGCGTTGGCGGCCAGATTGCAGGGCTTGTGGCCTATGACCAGTCGAAGAAATTCAGCTCCGAGCGCGAGAAATTCGGCACGGGCCATCCCGAGGGTATTATTGCGGCGGAAAGTGCCAATAACGCGATGGTCGGGCCGTCGCTGGTCCCGCTGCTGACTTTATCGATCCCCGGATCGCCAACAGCTGCTGTTTTGCTGGGCGGCTTGCTGATCCACGGGATTTTCCCTGGGTCCGATCTGTTTGACAACCATCCACAAGTGGCTTGGACCTTCATCAACTCGATGCTGATCGGGCAGGTTCTGATGTGCATCTTCGGGCTTTACGTGGCGGGTCTTGCAGCGCGCGTTGCCACCGTACCGCAATATGTCATGGCCGCGATTGTACTGGGGCTGGCGGTTTTTGGCAGCTATTCGGTCCAAAGCTCCATGGGGGATGTCTATGTGATGCTGAGCCTCGGGGTGATGATGTATTTCCTTGAACGGTTTGGCTTTTCTGCCGCGCCGCTGGTGCTGGGCCTCATCCTTGGCCCGATCGCAGAGGCCAATTTCATCCAAGGCTCAATGATTGCCAACGCGACGTCTGGTCTGGGCCCGTACTTCCTAACCGGGACGCTGAACCTGTTCCTGATCGCCATTGTGATTGCGTCAATTATTTATTCGGTCTGGATGGAACTTCGGTCGCGCCGCTACACAGCCAAAGAGGATTTGATCTGATGAACCGGTCCCAACATATCATTCCGTCCGGCATCGTTGCCGCTGTTGGGCTTTGGGTGGCCTATATCAGCTTCACGCAGCAACCTTCGGAAGCGTTTTTATTCCCACGCCTGATCGCGACGATCTTTGTCGTTCTCGCGCTCTGGACTTTCGCTAAAGCGTTGTTGGGCCGATCCCGCACTGGCGCTGGTCTGTCATGGGAAATCATTCGTAACATGGCCCCCGGTCTGCTTGTTGCCCTGATCTACGTGTTCTGGGCCGCCAAGGGCTTGGGGTTCTACACCGCCACGACAATTGCCTTTTTCATCTTGCTTTGCCTCTATGATCCAGCGCCTCACAACGTGCTGAAATCCTGGGGCAAACGTCTGCTCATCACGGTCTGCTTTATGGCCGTTATGTACGGTCTCTTCGCAAAACTTCTGAAAGTGTACACACCGCGAGAGATTTTCTTCTGAACGGCAAGAGCCGCAGATTTCACCATCCTAGGGAGGACTACCAATGAAACACCTTATCGCCGGAGCTGCTATGGCTCTTATGGCTGTTACCGGAACGGCTTCCGCTGACGGTCACGCAAACTACCCCGAACGCCCGATCATGATGATGGTCAGCTATGGTGCTGGCGGGGCGACTGACTTTCAGGCCCGCATTGTCACCATGACAGCAGGCAACGAAGACGCTTTGGGCATGCCGATCGCGATCCTCAACAAACCCGGCGCTGGCGGACGTGTCGGTTGGAACTGGCTTGCAGGTCAGGCCGAAGCTGACGGCTACACACTGGGTGCCTACAACGTGCCACACTTCATCGCACAATCGATCAAAGGCGGCGTTGAGTATTCCGCAGACAGTTTTGAGCCGATTGCAAACTGGGGCGCAGACCCTGCCGTATTCGTCGTCGGCAAGGACAGCGAGTTCAACTCCATGGACGATGTCGTGAACTTCGCCAAGGAAAACCCTGGCAAGCTGACATTCTCTGGCGCGGGCCTGTTCGTGGGTCACCACATCGCAGCATTGCAGCTGGAAAAAGCCTCTGGTGCACAACTGGCCTACATCCCGAACAACAAGGGCGGCGCAGGTGCAATGAAGGCTGTGATCGCGGGCGAAGTCATGGGCGGCGTCAACAACTTGTCTGACGCGTTCCGCGCAGAACAAGCGGGCAACGTCAAAATCCTTGGCGTGTTCGATCTGGAGCGCAACGACTTCCTGCCAGACGTCCCGACGTTGAAAGAGCAAGGCTATGACATCGACAACGCCTCCGTGAACTTCCGCGGTGTGATGGTGCCAAAAGGCACGCCACAAGGCATCATCGACAAGCTTGCGGCCACAGTGCCTGAGATGTTCAAGAACGGCCGTGTGGCTGGCAAGATGAAGGCCGGTGGCTCGCCCATGCACATCATGACACGCGACGAAGTGTTGGAGATGTGGGCTGCTCGCGAAGTGACCCTGAAAGAACTTCTCGCAGGTCTCTAAAATAACTTTGGGTGGGGCGTTTGACGCGCCCTGCCCACTCTAACCCAAGGAATTTAGCCATGAATGCCCAAGACGATCTTGCAAGTGTTGACGCCGTTATCGCGCGCGCAAGAGCGGCGCAAAAAGCCTATGAGGCCGGTGCCAGCCAGGATCGCTATGACCGCGCGGCACAAGCCGCCGCCTGGGCCATCATGGAGCCCATCCGCAACCGCGAATTGGCGGAACTGGCCGTCAAGACCACCGGGCTTGGTAATGTCGAAGACAAAGTTGTCAAGAACCATCGCAAGACGCTGGGCCTGATGCGCGATATCGCGGGTGCGAAGACACATGGCGTAGTCTCTGATGATCCTGAGACGGGCATCACGGAAATTGCGCGTCCAATTGGTGTTGTAGGTGCTGTCGTGCCCTCCACCAATCCGGCAGCGACACCGGCCAATAATATCATTAATGCGCTGAAGGGCGGCAACGCGATCGTCCTGTCACCGTCACCCAAAGGGGTGCCCGCCTGCGAGGTTTTGCTGGGGTATATCCATGCCGAGTTCGCCAAGATCGGGCTTGATCCGGATTTGGTGCAAATGGTCCCTGCCCCCGGCTCAAAGGCCAAAACGCAGCGTATGTTGGAAGAAACTGATCTGGTTGTGGTGACCGGCAGTCAGGACAATGTGCGGCGCGCCTATACGTGCGGCACACCCGCCATCGGGGTCGGTGCCGGCAATGTCACAGTGATCGTCGACGAGACCGCTGATCTTGACGCGGCAGCCGCAAAAATCGCCGCCTCAAAGACGTTTGACAATGCGACGTCCTGTTCGTCCGAAAACGCCGTGATTGTTGTCGATGCCATTTACGACGCGTTTGTGGAGGCGCTGGCGAAACACAAAGGCGTTTTGACCAAGGACGAGGACACGATCGTCAGCAAGCTTTGGCCAGACGGTCATCTGAACCGCAACGCGATCGCCAAGGACGCGAAACCGTTGATGGAGGCTCTGGGTCTAAGTGGCAGCGTTCCAGAAGACACAGAATTTGTGGTTGTCGAGACCTCAGGTATCGGGCCGCAGCATCCTTTGTCGGGCGAAAAGCTCAGCCGGGTGTTGGCGCTTTACCGGGCGGCAGATTTCGACGCTGCAGCGCAAACGGCGGCGGAAATTCTGTCCCACCAAGGGGCAGGACATTCCATTGGACTGCACTCCACTGATGACGCGCGCGCCATCGAATTAGGAAAATCCATCCCCACCTGCCGGGTAATCGTGAACCAGGCGCATTGCTTTGCAACGGGCGGTGCATTCAACAACGGCTTGCCGTTTTCGCTGTCGATGGGCTGTGGCAGCTGGGGTGGCAATTCTATCGATGAAAACCTCAACTGGACGCATTTCATTCAAACGACAAAAATCGTGCGCGAGATCCCCTCGAACGAGCCGTCTCTGGACGATATTTTCACCGACTACTGGGACGCAGCAGGCGCATGACAGGGGATATGGCCTGGAATGCCGAGACCCCACCGGGTGGTACGATCCGCGACTGGGTTGACGCGAGCAAGGATGATCCGCGCCCGGCTTTTGTGTTCCCCCGCGGTGACGCGGTGCTGACATGGGCGGACTTACAGTCGGAAGCCCGTGGCATCGCACAGGCGCTAACCGCGCTTGGCATGTCGAAGGGCGAAAGCGTCGCGATTATGATGCCAAATGGGCGGGAGGCCATTCTGGCCCTGTTCGGCGTCCTCTATGGCGGGTTTCGCGCAACGATGATCAATCTGGCAGCCGGGCCTGATGCGATTGCATATGCGCTTGACCACTCCGACGCGCGCTGTGCCTTTGTCGGAATAGACCAGCTACCGCTATTTGATACGACCCGTCCGAAAGGAATGAGCGTGATGTCGATCAGCATCCGCGCGGATGGAGCCTTGCACGACATTTCGCCCAGTGATCATGCGCTCCTGATGTATACGTCTGGCACAACCGGGCGACCAAAAGGTGTCGTGCACACCCATTCCAGCCTGCTTGCCGGCGGCTGGACGTCTGCGGTTGCACATGATCTGGGCCAGAATGATTGCGGCATGTGTGTCCTGCCGATCTATCACATCAATGGTCTTTGCGTCTCGGTCATGAGTGCGCTTATCGCCGGCGGAACGGTTGCGATGGTGCCGCGCTTTTCAACACGCGAGTTTTGGCAAGACTGCGGACGGGTAAATGCAACTTGGTTTTCCGCGGTTCCAACGATCATTTCGCATCTCTTGCACAGTGAGCTGACACCAGACGAAGCGACCCGTGCGCGCCTGCGCTTTGCGCGTTCGGCCTCTGCGCCTTTGTCGCCGGATGTCCAATCCGCGTTTGAGGCCCGCTTTGAGGTGCCTATTGTCGAGACGATGGGTCTGACAGAGACCGCTGCGCAAATCCTGTCCAATCCGCTGCCACCCGGCACGCGAAAGATCGGATCACCCGGCATAGCCTATGGCAATGAAGCGACCGTGCGGGACGGCGAGATTATCGTCCGCGGGCCCAATGTCATGTTGGAATATCTGAAGAATCCGACAGCGACAGAAGACACCTTCACCAAAGATGGCTGGCTGCGCACCGGCGATTTGGGTCGGATCGACGAAGATGGCTATCTATTTGTCACTGGCCGCATAAAGGAGCTGATAATCAAGGGCGGCGAAAATATCGCCCCGCGCGAAATTGACGAGGCGCTATACGCGCACCCCGATGTCATTGAGGCCGCGGCCTTTGCCTGCCCCTGCCCAACCTATGGCGAACGGGTGGAGGCGGCTGTGACGCTTAGCGCGGGGTCAAGCCTTGCCAATGAGACGTTGGTGGCGCTGTGCGTAGACAAACTGGGAAAATTCAAAAGCCCAGACCGGGTACATATCCTCGATGACTTGCCAAAAGGCCCGTCGGGCAAGATCCAACGCCTCAAATTGTTTGAGATGATGGCGGAGAAGGTCTAGCGCCCTGCGGCGTAGGCTTCCAGGCGGCGCACAAGGATGCCGATCAACTGGTGAAGCAGCACTGCAAAAACAGCCAAAGTGATCAAGGCCGCAAACATCAGGTCAATCTTGGCACGTCCATTGGCCAGAAGCATCAGGTAGCCAAGTCCTCGCGACGCGCCGACCCACTCGCCGATAACAGCCCCGATGGGGGCGTAGACTGCGGCAAGACGCAAGCCCGACCCCAATGCTGGCAGTGCCGCAGGGATTTGAATGTGGCGCAATGTCCGCCATTTGCCAGCCCCCATAGACTTCGCCAGATCAAACGTGCCCGGCGGTTGGCGCATCAATCCGTCGTGGAAGGCAGAGGTAACCGGGAAGTAGATAATGATCACCGCCATCACGATCTTCGAGGCGATCCCGTAACCAAACCAAAGCGTCAGGATCGGGGCCAGCGCAAAGACAGGCACGGCTTGCGTGAAAACGAGAATAGGCAAGAACAAGCGGCGCGTTGTTTCAGATAGCGCCAGTTGGATGGCCGTTATCGCCCCAAGGGCCGTGCCGATGATCAAACCAAGAATTACTTCTGTCGCTGTCACCAAGGCATGTTCCGCGATAAGGGCCTGACTGGACCAAGCGGCCTGCGCCACGCGGCTGGGTGATGGAAGAATGAAATGTGGGGCTTGCGTGATCCAGACAATGGCTTGCCAGATCGCGATGCCAATCAACGTTGCCCAAAGAACATCCAACCGTTTCATGCCACATGCCCCCGCAGGTGATCGAGAAGTGCGGATTGGCAGGCCAGCGTTTCTGGCGCATTGATGGCTCGAATAGGCGGTGTGTCAGGTGTCGGCCAGACATTGACCGCCCCGCCCTCCATAACGAAAATCTTTCGGCCAAGGCGTGCGGCTTCGGCTGGGTCATGAGTTACCAGAACCACGGTTTTGTCTTTCAGCACTTCTGCTGCAAGCTCCTGCATATCGGCGCGGGTACTGGCGTCCAGCGCAGAAAACGGCTCGTCCAGCAGCACGATGGGCCGGTCTTCCATCAGGGTTCTCGCAAGGGCCACGCGCTGGCGCATTCCGCCCGACAAGGCAGCGGGCTTTTTGCTGGCATGATCCCCAAGGCCAACGCGGGCGATCAGCTTGTCGGCGCGCGCCATATCCGGTGCCTCGCCCCGCAGACGCGCGCCAAGAACAACGTTTTCGCGCACAGGCAGCCACGGCATCAACAGATCGGACTGCGCCATCATCGCAACGCGCTCTGCCAACGGTGCCCCGTCGCTGGCGGTGACTGTGCCGTGAAATGTTCCACCGGTTTCCAGATCAAGCAGCAGCCGCAGGATTGTTGATTTACCTGCCCCGGACGGTCCCAAAACGCAGCTCCATCCTGCGGCTGGGAAGCTCAGATCAACCGGACCAAACAACTGTTTGCCACCGATTTGAAACACACCGGCCATATGGAGCGCGGGGGCTGTCATGCCCCGCGCAATCCCATTTCCCAAAAGCCAACCTCTAGTTCAGTGGCTTTGGTGAAGCGGGCTTGCAAGCTGGCCCAACGTGGCGACAGATCAGGGCTGCCCCCGATCCGCAGATCGACAGCATCGTCGATCATCTGGCCGACATCGCGGCAGACCTGCTGGTAGTCATCACCTGCGTAGGTGTTGATCCAGTCTGCATAGGTGTCCGCCCCGCCCTTCAGCTGCAATCCGATTTCGCCATACCCCATCACACAAGGCGCAAGCGCTGCCATCATGTCCAGAAAATCACCTGAGAGCCCCGCATCCATGACATACCGCGTATAGGCAAGGTTCTCGACCTCCTCGGACGCAGCATAGAGCTGCGCTTCGCTGATCCCCTCGGCCGCGCAGGTTTTCACATGCAACGCCATTTCGTGATTGACCAATGCATCAACCGTGCCCGTGCAGGTTCGCATTTCTTCAATGGTTTCCGACTTCACAACCGCCAATGCCCAGGCGCGCGAGAAATGCACAAGGAAGACGTAATCCTGCACAAGGTAATGCAGAAACGCTGAACGCGGCAGGCTGCCATCGCCCAGGCCTTTTACAAAGGCATGTTGCGTGTAGGCGGCCCATGGCCCCTCCGCGCCCTGTTTCAAAGACGCGAAGGTGGTTCCGTAAGGCGCGCTCATTCGGCGGTCACATCCATTGTGATGGTGCTGACCGGATTGATGCTGGGGATCAGGCCAGACGCGGCCAAAAATGCTTCAAACGCGGCATAGCGGCCGGCATCCATCGCAGTTGGGCGCAAGGCAAACCGTGGGATGGTGTCAGCCCAGGCCCGCTCGTTCAGTTCGTCCTGAAGCTCTTTCGATGTGCCTGAGAAGATTTCCCAGCTGTCTTGCGGATGGTTCACGATATATTGTGTCGCCTTCTCGGTCGCTGCCAGGAACCGAGCAATCATGTCCTTGTCCATGCGGTCAGGATTGGCGACATAGATCAGCTCGTCGTAAGGAGGCAGACCCTCTTCTTCGACGAAGAAGCACCGACCCGCGACACCTTCGATATCCATCTGGTTCAACTCAAAATTGCGAAACGCACCGATCACGGCATCAACCTGACCCGACATCAGGGACGGTGACAGCGACCAGTTGACGTTGATCAGCTCAATATCATCCAGCGTCAGGTCATTTTCCGCAAGGATCGCTTGCAGAACTGCCTCTTCAACGCCCCCAACAGAAAAGCCCACTTTCTTGCCTTTCAAATCGGCAGGCGTCTCAATCGGGCTATCGGCCAAAACCAACAAGCAATTCAACGGTGTCGCGACCAGAGTTCCCACGCGCTTCAACGGAAGCCCTTCGTGAATTTGCAGGTGCAGCTGTGGTTGATAGGAAATCGCCAGATCAGCTTGGCCTGCCGCGACCATTTTAGGGGGATCAGACGGATCAGCCGGCGCGATCACCTCAACTTCCAGGTTCTGTTCGGCAAAATAACCCTTTTCCTGCGCGACGATAATTGGCCCATGATCCGGGTTCACAAACCAGTCCAGCATCAGTGTCATCTTGTCCTGCGCGAAGGCAGGTGTTGCAAAGGCAAACGCTGCCAGCCATGCCAAGTGTTTCATATTACGTCCTTTTTCTGAGTTGTGTTTGTGTCTCCCATTGCGATCAAAGCGATCTCGCCGGGCCAATAGGTTTGAAGATGTCGCGCGGCCTGCCAGGCCCGAAGGCCTGATTTGCACGTGAAAACCGCACGTTGGGTGTTATCGGGTGTCATTTGTTCAGCCTTGAATTGCGCCACCGTGAACCGTTGCGCATGTGGGGCAAATGGGGTTTGCGTTTCAGCCTCTGATCGCAGTTCAATCGCAAAATCTGATTGTATAACGTCCTTTGGCGAAACGAACCGCAAGGCTGTTTGCGGCTCGGGTGCAGAATCGAACCGGAAACTTGTGGCACGAAAATTCTGCAGATCCAGTTGCATCATCTGTCCCAACGGACTTGGGTCCAGTTGCAACACAACATTCATTGCCATCTGCGCCTGTATCGCGCCCAATGTCCCAACGACAGGGCCCATCACGCCCGCAGTTGCACAGTTCGCAGCGTTCGCCGGCAAATCGGGAAAGACCGCGCGAAGCGACGGTGCAGTGGCGCAAAACCCTCCGACATATCCCGTCACTCCCAATGCAGAGGCCGAGATCAGCGGGATCTCCGCTGCCAATGCCGCGTCCGATAGAATATAGCTGACCGCGAAACTGTCAGCGCAATCCAGCACGACATCAACGCCCTGCAATAATTCGTCCACATTGTCTGGCGTCAGCGGGTGCGTGACTGCCTGCAGTTCACAGTCCGAATTTAATTGCGTCAAAACTTGAACCGTCGCCCTGGCTTTTAGCGCACCTAGTTGCTTTTCGGTGAACAGTATCTGGCGATGCAGGTTGCTGCGTGACACGGTATCTGGATCGACGATTGTGATCCGCCCCGCACCAGCGCCAACAAGATATTGCAAGGCCGGACAACCAAGCCCGCCTGCGCCCACGACAAGCATATGTGCCTGCGCCAAACGCGCCTGCCCCTCCGGGCCGATTTCGGGTAGGACCTCTTGGCGGGCATACCGGGTCATCCCGGCACCCGCGTCTCGGTGATCCATTCCCGCACCCGCGCTTCGGGATTTTCGTTCAGCGTGATATCCGTGACAGCAGAAACCACATCTGCCCCTGCGGCGAACGCCCCTGCGGCGCGGTCGACCCGCATCCCACCAATGGCGATCAGTGGCGTCTCTCTGATGATCGCTTTCCATTCCGTAAGTTTTTCAAGGCCTTGCTGGTGCCACTTCATCTTCTTCAGGATGGTCGGATAGACTGGGCCAAGCGCCACGTAGTCGGGATCAAACGACATGGCGCGATCCAATTCTGCGTGGTCATGCGTGCTGAGACCCAGCTTGATCCCGGCTTTCCGAATGGCTGGAATGTCTGCATCATCCAGATCTTCCTGACCCAGATGCACCCAGTCGCATCCCATATCAATGGCTGTTTGCCAATGATCATTTATGATCAAGACACACCCCGCCGCATCGCAAAGCCGCTTGGCTTTTTCGATCTCGCTACGAATGTGATCATCTGAGGCATCTTTGATGCGAAGCTGGACGGTCTTGATGCCTTCGGGCACAAGTCGTTCCAGCCAGGATGCGCTGTCGAAGATTGGGTAAAATCGGTCAAGTGTCATGACAAAAACGCCTTGCCGATCACCGGGGTCGATGGGGCTGCCATATCGCGGGGCTCCATCGGATCTGCGCTGCGGGCCAGCAAGCCTGCTTCAAGGCCGCGTGCAAAGGCTTCCGCCATCGCAGCAGGGTCCCCAGCCTTGGCCACGGCGGTGTTCAATAAGACCGCGTCATAGCCCAGCTCCATCGCTTGGCACGCGTGTGACGGAAGGCCGAGGCCTGCGTCAATCACCAACGGAATATCGGGAAAATGCGCCCTCATTGCCCGCAACCCAAAGACGTTGTTGAGACCTTTTCCCGATCCAATAGGCGCGCCCCAAGGCATCAGAACCTCACAACCGGCATCCAGAAGTTTCCCCGCAACAACAAGGTCTTCTGTTGTGTAGGGAAAGACCTGAAAGCCGTCATCAGACAGGATACGTGCGGCTTCAACCAACCCGAACACATCAGGTTGCAGCGTGTCCTCTTCACCGATTACCTCCAGCTTGATCCACGGCGTGCCAAAAACCTCACGCGCCATATGCGCGGTGGTCACAGCTTCCTTGACGGAATGGCACCCAGCCGTGTTGGGCAAAACCACAACACCCAGGTCCTTGATCAAAGACCAGAAATCCTGACCCGCCCGCGCGCCGCCGCTTTCACGGCGCAAAGACACCGTCGCCACCCCAGCGCCTGAGCGCTTGAATGCGTCTGCCAAGATTGCGGGTGACGGGTATTGCGCTGTCCCCAACATCAGCGGATTTGGCAAATCAGTGCCATAAAAGCTGCGCATCCTCTATCCGCCTTGCATTGGTGCCAGAACTTCCAGCGCATCGCCCGCGGACAGTTCGGTGGTTTCGCGTGCGCCAACGGGGATGAACACGCCGTTTAGGGCGGTCGCCACGACGGCCCCGTCAAATCCGGCCTCAGTCAGGATATCGCTCAGCTTGTGATACGCGCTTTCCTGTGGCCTTCCGTTAAGCATGAATTTCATCCATCACCTCCGGGGTTTGGTTGTCAAAAACCTGCGCCGCGATCATTCGTGCCAATGCGGGTGCCAGCAAAAAACCGTGGCGGAACAGGCCATTGGCTTGGATCAGATTGCCCGTCCGTCGAATGCGTGGGAGATTATCAGCAAAGGCCGGACGCGTATCGACACCTATTTCCAGCACTTCGGCCTCTGCGAATGCGGGATGCAGCGCGTAGGCGGCACTCAGCAATTCCAGCAGCGCGCGGGCGGAGACATTCTGGCCTGCACTCGCTTCAATCATCGTGGCCCCAAGCATGAAGACGCCGTCACCGCGCGGCACAATATAAAGCGGAATACGCGGATGCAGCAGCCGAACGGGGCGGTGAAGCGTGACATCCGGGCAGCGCAGCACCAGCATTTCGCCCTTTACGCCGCGCAGGCCCTCAACCGTATCTTTTGCTGAATATCCGCGACAATCAATAGTCAAGCCTGCTTTGGCTTCAGTTTGGGGGTCCGCCTGCCGGGTTTCAAACTCGACACCACTTTCGATCAGCCCCGCGCGCAAAGATTGCAGGGCCGCACGCGGGGCCAAATGCGCCTCTGACGGGAAAAACAATCCCGCCTTAAAACGCCCTTCCAAGTCCGGCTCCAAATCAGCGATCTGGTCGGCGTTTAGGCTTTCGCTCATGCGGGTCAGCCGCGCAAAGCGGGTCAGGTCGCCTTGGTCGCGCGCAGCGGACACGACAAGCGATCCGTTTTGCGTCACCAGCCCTGTTTTATCCTGCCACCAGGTTGCCGCTTCCTGGCCCAGTCGAACCACCGGTTCTTCAGCGCTTTCGCCTTCGCAGAACGGGGCCAGCATACCGCCAGCCCACCATGAACATGCATGCGGGCCGATATCGCCACCGCGGTCAATCACCGTGACGGATGCCCCCCTGTCGCGCAGCGCGCGTGCAGCACAAAGCCCGGCGACACCGCCACCTATGATCGTTGCCGCAATCAATTCGCCGTCCAAACCGCGTGAAAATGATGAACCGGGCCATGTCCTGCACCAATTTGCAGATCATCGCTCGCTTGGATGGCCGCCTGCAAATAGCTGTGCGCGGTGGCAACGGCGTCCGCCAGATCAAGGCCATTGGCCAGACCAGCTGTTATGGCCGAGCTGTATGTGCACCCCGTTCCGTGTGTGTTTTTCGTGTCCTGACGCGGGGCCTCTAGCCAGATCGGATCGGCACCATCAGTGAGCAGAAGATCAGAGCAGACATCGCCGGTTCCGTGCCCGCCCTTCAAAAGCACCGCACGAGGCCCCAATGCCAGCAAGGCACGGGCTTGGGTCAACATCTCCGTTTTGCTGGACGCGTCGGACGTCCCAAGGATGCGCGCGGCTTCTGGTAGGTTCGGGGTCAACAAATGCGCTTGCGGCAGAAGCTTCGCGACTAAGGCTGCAACGGCTTCGTCCTGCAATAGTGCGTCGCCAGACTTGGCGATCATAACCGGGTCAAGAACGACAGGCCCGTCAAAGTTTTTAAGGGCTTCCGCAACGACCGCGATAATTGCGGGCGAAAACAACATGCCCAACTTGATCGCACGAACAGGCAGGTCGCTGAGCACCGCGTCTATCTGGGCTGCGACGACATCACTGGGGATCTCGTGAACCGCTGTCACCGCGCAGGTGTTTTGCGCCGTCACGGCTGTGATGACACTGGCACCGTAAGACCCCAAAGCTGAAAACGCCTTGAGATCCGCCTGAATACCGGCCCCACCGCCGCTGTCAGATCCGGCGATCGTTAATGCTATCGATCCTTGTCGCACACGCGCCCTCATTCGTTACTGGGCATGGGCGAATATGGGAGTGGGAAAGCCGACCTTGCGACACTGACCCGTTCCCTACGCCGGTATTGCCCGGATCAGGTTCGACGGGTCGATGCATGCGCATCTCTCAGCCCCTTTGGGCCCCCCGACGGATGACAAACAGGTAGTCCATGGCACTGGTTTTGGCAAGAGCCGCCGCGCGATGTCGCAATCAGTATGGACGGGGTGTTGCGTGCCTAGTAGCAACGCAGATGGAGGTTTTCCAATGTTCCGCCTATCCCCTGCTCTGATTGGCCCTGTTCTGGCTGCGATTGCGATCACTTTGTTTTCGCTCAACGATGTGACGATGAAATTTCTCAGCGGTGGATATGCGCTGCACCAGATCGTGCTAATCCGATCCGTAGTTGGTTTGGCGCTTGTTCTGGCGGTTTTTGCCCCGCTGAGCGGTGGTTTCGCCTTGCTGAAAACCCGCCATCCAGGATTGCATATCGCGCGCGCACTTTGCGTTCTTTTTGCGAATATGATGTTTTTCATGGGGTTGGCCGCTTTGCCGTTGGCCGATTGCGTGGCGTTGTTTTTCATCAGCCCGTTTTTGATCACAATTTTTTCGGTGATGTTTCTTCGCGAAACCGTCGGGCTCAGACGCTGGCTGGCTATCGCGGTTGGGCTTTTGGGCGTCGGGATCGTTCTGCGCCCCGGGACATCGGCTTTTCAGCTTGCCTCACTCTACCCGCTGGCCGCGGCGTTTGGATATGCTGGGTTGCACATCATGACCCGCCATATGCGTGAAACTGAAAACGCGACCTCCATGACATTCTACATCCAAATCACTTTTATCGTCGCAACGGTCCTCGTCGGGTTGTCAATCGGCGACGGGCGCTTTGCAGGGTCAAGCGATCCGTCTATGGAGTTTGTGTTGCGCAAATGGGATTGGCCCCTTGGAAGCGACCTACCCTATTTGGTTGTGCTGGGGTTCTTCGCAGCAGCTGGCGGGTATTGCATTTCGCAAGCCTACCGCTTGAGCGAGGCCGCGTTGGTGGCCCCGATTGAATATATCGCCCTGCCAATGTCGATTTTGTGGGGGATCATGTTCTTCGCTGAATGGCCCGACTTCTTCGCCTGGACCGGCAGTACGCTGATCGTCGCCTCGGGGCTCTATACCGTTTGGCGGGAACATCAGGTTTCCGAGATCACAACCAAAGGCGCGATCAGACCGCAGCCGCATTAGGCGCTTCATTTGACCGGTCTAGGGAAGTTTCTGGGGAGGAAAGAAAAAGCCCCCCGGGATTTGACACGATCCCGAGGGGCTAGAAAAAGAACACCCATGCGATCGTGACTTTGCGAGCCCATCCCATGAATGAATACTTGTTACTCGCTACAGGATCTATTCACACGACGAACGTGGTCGCAGTGAGGCGCAAGATGTCACAAAAAGGGCCAAGAATATTAGGCTCTTCTTAACCAAGGCCCAAAAGCAGTCGTTCAATCGTTTTCCAAATTGCGACAATTACCCGGAATCTGATCGGAATTGTCCTGCATACATGCTGTACTGTCGCCGAACCGGAAACATTTGACCGGGTTAATCATTCCTTAGAGTTTCAGGCAAAATCGACACAATTAGATTGTGCCTAAATTCGAAACTCTGTGTTTCATGCGTTTCGACGGAAGATTCACCAAAATCTCTGACGATCCTTGCTCAAAGGACAGGTGATCGGAGGTGATTCCTCCTCAAAATCGATGCCAAAAATGGATGCCTGTGCTAGACTGCGCGCGTGATGCCTCCATCCACGCGGATGTTCTGCCCAGTGATATAGCCGCCGCCCGGTCCCGCCAAGAACGCCACGACACTTGCGATTTCATGCAGTGAATTTCCGTAACGCCCCATCGGGATTTGCGACCGAAATTCCTCTTTTTCTGGAAGGCTGTCGATAAACCCGGGCAGCACGTTGTTCATGCGAATATTTTCCGCCGCGTATTTGTCAGCAAACAGTTTGGAAAAAGCAGCAAGCCCGGCCCGGAAGACCCCGGATGTTGGGAAAACAGGGTTCGGTTCAAACGCCGCAAAGGTGGAAATGTTGATGATTGTGCCGCCACCTTGCGTTTGCATGATCGGGGTCACAAGGCGCGTAGGCCGCACAACATTGAGGAAATAGACCTCCATGCCGGTGTGCCAGTCTTCGTCGGTCAGCTCCAGAACAGGCGCGCGCGGGCCATGACCCGCAGAGTTAACAAGGACATCGACCCGCCCCCAATGGTTCATCGCCGCATCGACCAGTGCTTGCAGGTCTTGGGTGGACTGGTTCGACCCGGTTACGCCAACGCCGCCCAATTCATGGGCCAACGCCTCCCCTTTCCCGGACGAGGACAGGATGCCGACTTTGTAGCCGTCCGCTGCCAACGCCCGCGCGCTATCTGCACCCATGCCGCTGCCGCCCGCTGTGATCAGCGCTACTTTTTCGTCTGCCATGTGTCTTGCTCCCGCTTAGGTTTTCTTCGCGTCATCAATGATGTTCATCGTTGCCAAGCCGCTATTTCCTAGATCGACCGAGGCAAACGGCCCGCCATGGCACATGTTGCCGGGATCGGTCGGATCAAGTGGCCCCGCTTCGGCGAATATCTTTTCGGCAAACTGTTCGGCATTGTCTTTCGGGCGGTAACCCAGATGCGCCGCCTTGGAGTTGTCGACCGGAGCGCGGTCATTGTTGGACACGCCATAGACCAGCGAAAATCCAGTGACCGGTGTGTCGATGGCGCGTTGAACCAATTGGATCAGATCATCATAGCTGAGCCAACTGCCAACCGCGCGCGGGTTGGTGACTTGCGCGCAACTGAGAATTCTCAGGCAAACACTTTCCAACTGGCGTTTGTCCCAATACATGCTGCCCAGATTTTCGGCAAAACACTTGGCCAGACCATAGAACGTATCGGGGCGCGGTAGCGCATCGATCCCGATAAAATCAGTTTTCTTGTGCATGCCCACAGCGTGGATGGAGCTGGCATAGACCACCCGCCGCAGACCGTTCTGATACGCCGCTTCCCAGATGTTATACGCACCAATGAAGTTTGGGCCGAGAAGTTGTTCAAACGGACCTTCATCTACAAAGGCCCCGAAATGCACGACCATGTCAGCCCCCTTAAGAAGGTCCATCATCGCGGGCATATCCGCAAGGTCGGCCTGAACGTAGCTTTCACCGGGATAAAGCTTGCCGATATCATCGGCGATATCCGTGCTGACTAGCTCATCGGCCATCTTGCTAAGCGGTTCACGCAGGTAAGACCCAAGGCGGCCAGCGGCACCGGTAAGAACAAGTTTTTTCATCGATCTGTCTTTCTATTCATGGGACGGGTCAGCATTTCGAGAAATGTTACCCCAAAGGTTTTGCGATGTCAGATCAGAGTGATCCGAACTGGTGTCATATGGACGTTTCTCCGTGCCGGATGGCGGTTTGGACAGTGGCGATGTCCGCCTCACTCAGCCCGTAGATTTCCGATGCCGTCTGAACAGAGATATAGCCCAGCAGAAGGTCCCGCATGACAGCTTCGCGCGGGCGATCGGCCGCTGGTCCGTAGCCAGCGCCGCCCGGGAACGCCATCATCACTTTACGGCCATGCGGGACAAACTGTTTGCCTTTGCCGTTCATCGCGGTGCCGTCATCTTGGGCAATTGTTGTGGCTGCACCTGCCTGTCCACCGCGCCGTCCGCGGGCGGGATGATCGACGCGGTCAAACATGGCCTGAATGTCGAACTCATGTCCCTCGCGGGCACCGACCTCCATATATTGCCCCAGGCCGCCGCGCTGTTTGCCTGCCCCACCTGAATCAGGTCGAAGTTCTTTGCGCCAGATGATCACCGGGCCTGCGTGTTCCGTGGCCTCAACAGGCATGGTCATGACCCCTGATGGGAAGGCGGTGGCGTTCAAGCCGTCATGTTCCGGCCGCGCCCCTGAACCGCCGGAGTTGAACGTCAGCACCTCAGCGCGCCGCGCCTCTTTCGGAGCAGGCGCATCCGTGCGGGGTCGCAAGCTTACTTGGAAATTGCACAGGCACCCCGCCCCTTCCGCCGGAACGACACCGGGCAGGATCTTGTCGAGCGCATCGTAGACAGTGTCCGGCACGAAATGCCCGACGATATGGCGCAAAGCCACTGGCGCAGGATGAACAGCGTTGACGATGGAATTGACCGGGGCGCTGATCTCAAACGGGGCCAGAGACGCGGCGTTGTTTGGGATCTCCGGCGCGATTGCACATTTCAGCGCGTAGCAGGCATAGGCCTTCGTGTAGACCAACGGGCAATTGATCCCTTTCTTGTCGAGCCCGGACGTTCCTTCGAAATCGCTGATGATCCGGTCTTCATGAATAGTCAGTTTGACCTTCATTGTGATCGGCGCGGCGAACCCGTCCACGGTCATCTCACCGGTTGCGGAAATTCGTGGAAGTTTTGCGATTTGTGCCAGCGTCGCGCGCCTGGAATTTTCGAGGATGAATTCGGCGATGCCATCCAGATCCTCCAGATCGAATTCTTCCATCATGTCGATCAGGCGGCGATGGCCGATCTCGTTGCAAGTGGCCAGCGCGTAGATGTCGCCAACAAGCTGGTCTGGTTCACGGACATTGCCGCGAATGATCCGTAGAAGCGTTTCATCGACCTCACCCCCGGCGGCAAATTTCATGATCGGAATATAGAGCCCTTCTTCATAAACGCTCGCTGCGTCCGCCCCGAAACCACGCCCGCCGATATCGACGATATGCGCGGTACAAGCGAAAAACCCGACAAGCAGGCCATTGTGGAACGACGGCGTGACCATCGTGATATCATGCAGATGACCCGTCCCTTCCCACGGATCATTGGTGATATAGACGTCCCCTTCGAAGATGTTCTGACGTCCAATCCGACGGATAAAATGTGCCACTGCGTCGGCCATGGCATTGACGTGACCCGGCGTGCCGGTAACGGCTTGCGCCAGCATTTGACCATGAGTGTCGTAAACCCCAGCTGACAGATCACCTGCTTCCCGAACCGAGGTTGAAAACGCCGTGCGCACAAGCGCTTGGGCCTGTTCTTCCACGACCGAAATCAGTCTGTTCCACATGACCTGATAGGCGACATTTGAATGCGATTTTGCCATATCTACGCGCCTCTTTCGGGGATGCTGGTCAGATCGATACAGCCATCAGGTTGCCGTATTGCGCGTCTGCTTGCGGGAACAATGATCGTCGTTTCGTCTTCGGTGATCGCTGCTGGCCCTTTGACTTGCACGCCCGCAACCATGTCGTCGCGCAAGACCACCGACGCCTCTACAAAGTCTGCCAATGCTGGATCAAAAACGTCTCGTGTCCCAATAGCCTTCGCGTCAGCCCCTGGATTGGCCGCACGTTCCGGCGTGACTTTTTCAGGAGGTGTCGTGGCATTGACCGACCAAACGGTGATCTCGATATCCAGGCCTGAGACGACCCGGCCAAAAAGCTTTGTGTAGTCTTCCTCAAATAAGCGCTCAAACGTTTCCGCATCGGGGTCCATCGCCTGCGTTTCGCTCAGGACGATCGGGATTTCCCAGCCCTGCCCGGTATAGCGCATGTAAACTTTGAACTCCGACAGAATGTCAGCATCCGCATCACAAGTTCGCACGAATCCAGTGGCTTCCTGCTGCAGCTCGGACAGGAGGGCCTTGATCCGCATCGAGTCGAAATCCGACAGCTTCATATAGACGGACCGGTTCGCCTCAAAACTGAATGGTGCCCGCAAGAACCCGATGGCGGACCCGACACCCGCCCCCGGCGGCACCAACAAACGCTCCACTCCCAGTTTTTCACAGAGGCGCCCGGCATGAAGCGGGGCCGCGCCGCCAAACGCAATCATCGTGTAGTCGCTGAGGTCTTCGCCGTTTTCAACCGCATGGACGCGCGCGGCATTGGCCATATTCTCATCAACAACTTCTGCCAGCCCAAAGGCCGCTGTTGTGGGGTCCATGTCCAAGGGGCCACCCAAAACATCGCCTATCGCGGATTTGGAGGCATCCGTGTGCAGCGCAATCGTGCCGCCTGCGAAATTTGCAGGGTCCAGCTTGCCAAGAACCAGATCAGCATCGGTAACAGCAGGCTTGTCGCCGCCACGCCCGTAGCATGCCGGCCCAGGTTCTGAGCCCGCACTTTCCGGGCCGACCCGAATTTGGTTCAGGCTGTCGACATGGGCCAGACTGCCCCCGCCTGCCCCGATTTCGACCATATCAATCACCGGGATCGAGATCGGCATGCCGGAGCCTTTCTTGAACCGGTATGTCCGCGCGACCTCAAACACGCGCGAGGTTTTTGGGGTCTGGTTCTTGATCAGGCAAATCTTTGCCGTGGTCCCGCCCATGTCGAAGGAAAGTACTTTGTTGAGCCCGTATCGCGCCGCGATATGCGCCGCGAAAACAGCCCCGCCAGCCGGGCCGGATTCAACCAATCGAACCGGAAATTCAGCCGCACTTTCAAGCGAGATAATACCGCCACCTGAATGCATCAGGAAAATATTGCAGTGCGCGCCCTCGGCGTTCAATCGACCCTCAAGCCGACCCAGATAGGATTTCATCAGCGGCTTGATATAGGCGTTTGCAACGACGGTATTGAACCGCTCGTATTCACGCATCTGCGGGGACACTTCACTTGACAGCGAGACCAT
Source organism: uncultured Litoreibacter sp. (assembly GCA_947493265.1). Taxonomy (GTDB): domain Bacteria; phylum Pseudomonadota; class Alphaproteobacteria; order Rhodobacterales; family Rhodobacteraceae; genus Litoreibacter. The sequence continues at coordinate 408,234 of CANLQL010000003.1, forward strand.
GACATCCGGCAAATAATCGGAAAGAACGTCGCGGATCATGTGTTCATGGCTGTCGTTCAGGTAGGAATGCATCAAACCAACAGCGACACTTTGATAGCCCGCTTGCTTGATCGTTTCGGCCAGTTCTTCAATTTCCGCGCGTTGCAACGGGATCAAAACTGCGCCCGTTGCGTCGACGCGTTCGCGCAAGGTGTAGCGCATGTGACGCGGCAAAAGCGGCTCCGGCAGATTTAGGTTCAGGTCATATTGCTCAAACCGGGATTCTGTTCGCATTTCGATCACATCACGGAACCCTTCGGTCGTGATCAATGCGGTTTTCGCGCCGCGCCGTTCGATCAACGCGTTGGTGGCCAGCGTAGTGCCATGAATGATTTGTGTGATTGCCGAAGGTGAAATCCTGGCTTTCGCGCAAACCTGACCCATCCCGTCAATAATTGCGTCCTCAGGGGCGGCATAGGTCGTCAGGACTTTTGTGGAATACCGCGCGCCACCCACTTCCAAAACAACATCTGTAAATGTGCCGCCGATATCGACGCCAAGTCTGGCATTTCCATGTTTGGCATCCGCTGTGGTCATCTGCACCCCTTGGCTTTTCCAGCCGGATTAAGCCAGAGCGAAGCCATAAGATCAAATTAGGTGTTTTAATATGGGTGATCGTTTTTATTGATCGAACTAGCAGTCTGTTTCGGCTTTGAAATCGGACGAGACTTCTGCCGCCAAATGGGCCGCATTCTCTACAAATCTGGCTGCGCGATCTTTCTGAAATCTGGCCGCGAAGCGCAGTGGGCTTGGGGTCCAACCAACCGAAAGCTCTACCAGATCGCCGGCGCTGAGCTGGTCAATCACCATCGCCCTTGGCAGCGTTGCGACCCCCATTCCGTCAAGTGCCATATGCAGACAGGATGTCAGGCTGCTGGAAGGGACAAATCGCGCATTGACACCAGTGCGACCACTAAATTTCTCTTCCAGATCAAGATAGATTTGCGTGTGCCGGGCATGGGTTAACAGCGGTTGCGTGGCGAGGTCTTCCAAGCTGGGGTTTTTCCCTAAGGTGCGGGCGACATCGGGGGCTGCAACCCAGATGAACTCAAACGCACCCAGTTCGATCACGCCAGTTGCGCTGGAGCCGAAAGGCGCATTTTGTATCGTTAGATCAAGGGTTTTACTGGTGAGCTCTTTGTCGAGGTTGCGCGAAAGATCAACGGTTAGCTCAACCGCCACGCCGGGATACCGTTCTTTCATGCGGCGCAGAAATGTCCTGATCCAAGTGTTGGCAACCATTTCCGTGACACCCAATCGTAGCCGGTCTTCGATCAAATCCGGCCGCGCGGCAATCTCAAGGAAGCGCTCAGTCTCGTTCAGAATACTGCGCGCTTGCCCAAGCAATTCCACCCCGCGATCGGTCAGACGCAACTGGCCGCCACCGCGATGCATCAGCCGGACTTCCAAGGTTTTTTCCAGCGTCGCAATCCGCGCGGAAATATTTGGTTGGGTCGTGTTCAAATGCGTCGCGGCTTTGCGAAAGCTGCCAAGCTCCGCCACCCATATCAGGGCTTCCAATTGCTTGAGTGTCACTGCGTCACTGATCATGGCCTGACTGTTGCACAGCGCACGGGATGAAGGCCAGCCCGACAGCAAGCTTGGGAAGCCCGCTTTGGTTTGCTATACTCAAACAATAGTTCCGAGGTTTTTTAGTCAGTTTTTGAAAGCAGGTTTTATGGCCGGATATGACCCCGATTTTCTTGGTGATGGCATCCACATTGAACTGCCCAGATTTGGCAGCGTTTTGGGCCGGTCGGTGCTGCGCAAGCCAGGCGTTTTGCGTCAGGACATTTATTCAGATCATCTGAACTTCACCATCGTGATGAACAAGCACACCAAGCAGCTGGTGTATTCTGCGTTCAATATGGATCAGGCGCAATTGCGCCCACTGGGCAGCACGAAAGGCAAGCGGTCCTGGCGCAAAGACAGCAATATCGGGGCGGAGTTTCAGTTGGGCAACGAGTTTTACAAGGACCGTGAAGACGGGGCCGGAAATCCGCTGCCCAACCCCTATGATCGCGGGCATATGGTAATGCGCCACAACGCGATGTGGGGCAGCTCGAACACTGCGGCGGACAAAGCGGGCAAAGCGACCTTCACCTACGCAAACTCATCCCTGCAACATCAAAACCTGAACCGGGACGAGTGGCGCGCTTTGGAAGAAAAGGTGGTTCGAACCTTCAGCGATGATGCAAATGACAAACTAATCGTGTTCACAGGACCAATCTACGGGGATCTCGACCGGGAAGTGCACTTGTCTGACACCAAGTCGGCGCGGGTTCCATCTGGGTTTTTCAAGGTCATCTGCTACCGAACAACCAGCGATGACCCAGATGAAAAGCTCGGGGTTAAAGCCTTCGCAATTTTCCAGGACGAGCGCGTTTTGCGGGACAGAAACGGCGCTGCAACTGTCAAAACTGATCGGCGATACCAAGTGACGATCAGCGAATTACAGGACATGACGGGGGTAAATTTTGGGGCGTTGCTTTATGCACGAAACCCACTGTTTTATCACGACCGCGCGGACCGAAACGCACGGTTCAACGTCTCCTTCGTGCCTGAGCGTATTCCAATTGGCGAAATGGACGACGTGGTCGAGCACAGCACGGATATGCGGTGCAGCATCGAAAAACTGGCCGAGCGACAGATCGTGATAAATGCCGCGATGATCGACCCTATTGGGGATGAGCAGTCAGGCGAATGGGTGTCGTTGTTCAACCGGGGCAGCCACGCGGTGAATTTGGCAAACTGGCAGCTGATCGATGGCAGCGGGCGCGTTGCACAGATTAACGGGCGTCTTGAAACAGGTGAAATTTTGCGCCTGCAGGGTCAGGATTTGGGGACAGTGAAGCTGTCTAACCAGGGCGGTAGCCTGATCCTCTATGACGATCACAAATGTATAATTGACCACGTGACATGGTCCAAGCATGACCTCGCGCGGATTGATGAGGGTATGGCCTACCTGTTTGAACGCGGCCAGTGAGCGTTTAGTTATCCAAGCGCACCGCGTTCCCAGATGCTCGGTCTTGCGCCGAGAACCCCATTTCGTTCAGAACCATGTTGGAGCCGATGGCGATCAGTGCCATGGCGGCGAAGGCGGCAAGCATTGCTTTCATCTCAGTTCCTCTTTCAATTTGACGCATCGCGCAGATAGGCAATCAGGTCGTCGCGATCTTGTTGTTTTGCAATACGTTGCATCGGCATCTTGGTGCCCGGAATATAGTGATCCGGTCCTTCGTCGAACAAAGCATTGATTGTCTCTGCTGACCAGATGATTTCTGATCCGGTCAGCGTGTCTGAATAGCTGTAGTCTGTGACGGTTCCGGCTTTGCGTCCAAAGACCTGATACAGACTTGGCCCTGCCTTGCGCGCACTGCCTTCGGTCAATGTGTGACAGATGGAACATTTGCGTTTGAACTGCCGCTCCCCATTGCCGAGGGTTTTTGGGTCTTCAAGGAAACTTCGCGCTGTGTTCGTCATCTGACCATGGGCGTCCATTGTGGCGACAGGCCAAGAATAAAGGATATCTTCGATCCCGCCCGCATGGATGTTCTGGCCATCGGGGGAAAATGCCAGCGCCCAGATCGGTCCGCGTTGCGTTGCCCGAAAATCACGGGCGATCTTCCATGCAGCAGCGTCGATGACCATGATGTACCCTTCGCCGTCGCCAACCGCCAGTTGCTGGCCATTTGGATCAAAAGCCAAGGCCAGAATGGGACGGCGATCGAGCGTGAAGTCGGCAATCTGTTCCCCAGTTTCCAGGTCCAGAATTCGGGTGGCCCCGTCGACCGCGCCATAGGCGAGCCAATTGGCCACGGGGTTCACAACCAATCGGTTCACTCCAAACCCGTGACTGACCAGAATGCGTTTTTCCGTGCCGCTCCACCGATCCCACTCGCGGATGGTTCCATCCGCCGAGGCCGAAAAGAAGGTTTGCCCATCCGGGGCAAATTCCACATCATTGACTGCGCCCTTGTGACCCTTGGCAAAGACCTGATCGTTGTCATGCCACAGACCGATTGTGCCGTCCCAACTGGCTGACAGGATTGTGCCACCATCAGGTGCCTCGGCAAGGTCCATGACTTTCCCGGAATGGCCTTCCAGCCGGGTCACCTTTCCTGTTTGCGTATTCCAGATCCGCACGGAAAAATCGTCGCTGGCCGAATAGACCAGATCGTCTTTGCCAAACAACACAGTGTTTACGGCCGCTTCATGCCCGTCGAGCCATTTCGGGGTGTCCCCGGTCCATAGCCCGACAGCGTTGTCAAAGCTCGCCGTGGCGATCTGCCCTGTCTTAGACACATCGATATCCATGATCGGACCGCCATGGCCCTTCAGCGTAAAGAAGTCCTGCGCCCCCGCAGGCGCAGCTAGCAGAAAGAGAACCGCAAGGGCGCGTCGCATCTATTCAGCAGGCGACGCGCTTTCCGGGGCGGCGCGTTTTTTGGCCAATTCTTCCTCAACCCACAGCGAGTGGTGTTCGCGGGCCCATTGTTCTTCGACCTCGCCCGATCCCATCGCGTCATACGCGCCTTCCATGCCAACCGTACCGATATAGATATGGGCAAAGATGATCGCGATCAGAATGAAGCTGACAATTGCGTGCCAGAGCTGCGCATATTGCATTTCTTCATGCGGGGCGAGGACCTCGCGCAGTTCGCCAAAGCCCAGCGCTTGCGGGATACCGAACGCGTTCAGCTTCTCAAAGGTTGCTGCGAACATGTTGATCTCGAACGGGAAAAGAAGGGCCAGCCCTGACGCGGAAATTGACCCGCCCAGAATGATGACGGACCAGAAGATCAGTTTTTGACCAGCATTGAATTTCTTTGCAGGCGGGTGGCCTTTGCCAAAAATTCCGCCGCCTTTCAGCAACCAGTTGATGTCGGTTCGATGCGGCAGATTATGGATCACCCACATCACGAAGATCATCACCAGCGCGATCATAAACGCCCAGGAGACGTTGTTATGGACCCATTTGGACGCCATCGCGACGGTCGCAAATGCCTCATGCCCGAAAGTTGGGATCAGAACTTTGCGCCCGAACAGGGACACCAGCCCGGTGATGCCCAGCAGAATGAACGAGCCTGCCAACAACCAATGGCCGAAACGCTCTATCGCTTTGAACCGGGTGATCTTGCGGCCGGTCTTTTCACCGTCGATGCGGATGCGACCACGCAAAAGCAGGAAGACCAACAGCAGGACAAGGGTCACCGCCAGTAGCGCGGAGCCGTATTTTTGCAGTGGGCCTTCCCTGAACAAGAGCCAGCGCATCCCGCCATCTTGGACCAAGACACCGGCGGCGTGGCTGTTGTTAGATGCCGTGACATTTGCGGACCCATACCGCAGCGCGCGCCACAGGTCCGGGTCGGATGCACCGCCCAATGTGCCAAGCTGACCCGTAATGGCCGCAGCGCTGTCAGGATCGCCGGTTTCATTGCGCCGGAAAGCGTCATCAACCTTTTCGCCATTTTGGCGGGCGATGATGTCGGCAAGGGTTTGGGCCCCGCCAGTTTCCGCACGATCAGGCGTGGTGGCTTCCTGGGCCATTGCACTGGACAGAAACGACACAGTCAGAAGCAAAGCGATCAAGGCACGAAACATATCGGGTCCCCATAGATTATTCGGAGTGGAAAAAGGGCGACCCTTGTGGACCGCCCTCCTCTGTTCACGTGATCAGATTTGGGTGTTAGCCGTCTTTCTGATCATAGGCTGTACCCCAGCCCCAAGCCCCGGAGCCGAAGCCACGGGCCACCACGCGTTCGCGGTAGATGCCGGACACGATGTCCCCGTCACCTGCCAGAAGCGCTTTTGTGGAACACATCTCGGCGCAGATCGGCAACTTGCCTTCCGCGATCCGGTTGCGCCCATATTTGGCGAATTCCGCTGTGGAGTGGGTTTCTTCCGGACCACCGGCGCAGAAGGTACATTTGTCCATCTTGCCCCGGGAGCCAAAATTGCCTGCTTGCGGATATTGCGGCGCGCCGAACGGGCACGCGTAGAAGCAATAGCCACACCCAATGCAGAGGTCTTTAGAGTGCAGAACCACCCCTTCCTCGTTCTGGTAGAAGCAGTCTACAGGGCAGACCGCCATACAAGGTGCATCGGAACAGTGCATGCACGCCACAGAGATCGACCGCTCACCCGGGGAGCCGTCATTGATCGTGACAACTTTCCGGCGGTTAATGCCCCAAGGCACTTCATGCTCGTTCTTACAGGCAGTGACACAGGCGTTGCATTCAATGCAGCGTTCGGCGTCGACGAGAAACTTTGCTCTTGCCATCTTACTTCCTCCTTACGCTGTCCAGATTTTGCAGAGAGTGGCTTTCGTCTCCTGCATCTGGGTTACTGAATCGTAGCCATAGGTCTGGGCTGTGTTGGTGGATTCACCAAGCACATAAGGGTCAGCGCCATCAGGGTATTTGCCCCTCAGGTCTTCGCCTTCAAAATGACCGCCGAAGTGGAACGGCATGAAGGCAACGCCTTCGCCGACCCGTTCGGTGACCATAGCCATAACCTTGACCTTTGCTCCTTCTGGACCTTCCACCCAGACTTGTGTGCCGTCACGGACCCCAAGGTTGTTGGCGTCGCGTGTGTTGATTTCGACAAACATGTCTTGCTGAAGTTCGGCCAACCAAGGGTTGGAGCGGCTTTCGTCACCACCACCCTCATATTCGACCAAACGACCGGATGTCAGGATCATCGGATACTCTTTCGAGAAATCCTGCTTCTGGATCGAGGCATACATGGTCGGAAGACGATAGAACTTCCGATCCTCATATGTTGGGTAGTCCTCAACCAGATCCCTGCGGTTGGTATAGAGCGGTTCACGGTGGACCGGGACAGGGTCTGGGAATGTCCAGACAACTGCGCGGGCCTTGGCATTACCAAATGGCGCACATTCATGCGCAATGGCCACCCGTTGGATACCGCCGGACAGGTCGGTCTTCCAATTGGTTTTTGGTCCGGCGATACCATCAATGACAGCGCGTTCTTCTGCTGTCAGCTCGCTGTCCCAACCAAGATCCATGAGCATCTGCATGGTAAATTCCGGGTACCCATCCTGGATATCTGAATCTACCGAGTAGACGCCTTCGGCCAACAGGTTGTCACCGTCACGTTCCACACCGAAGCGGGCGCGGAAGGTCAACCCACCCTCAGAGACACGTTTGGACATGTCATAGAGGTTTGGCGTACCGGGGTGCTTCATCTCAGCTGTGCCCCAGGATGGCCATGGCAGACCGTAATAGTCACCATCTGCCGGACCGCCATTGGCCTGCAGCGTGGTTCTGTCGAACGTGTGCTGGTTGGCCATGTGCATCTTGATGCGATCTGGGTCCTGTCCGGTATAGCCGATCGTCCACATACCCTTGTTGAACTCGCGGGTGACGCTTTCGACGACGGGTGTCTCGGCATCTTCCATCTCGATATTGCGGAAGAAGCGATCTGCCCAACCAAACTTGTTGGCGAACTTGGCCATGATGACCTCGTCCGGCAGGCTTTCAAACAGTGGATCAACCACTTTATCGCGCCATTGGAACGACCGGTTCGATGCCGTGACAGAGCCACGGGTCTCAAACTGGGTACAGGCTGGCAGCAGGTAAACGCCGTCAGTCCGGTCATGCAGAACCGCGGACACAGTTGGATAAGGATCCACGACAACCAGCATATCAAGCTGCTCCATCGCGGTTTTCATTTCCTTCATCCGGGTTTGCGAGTTCGGCGCGTGACCCCAAAGAACCATGGCCCGGACTTTGTTCGGGTTGTCCATATTCTCAGGATCTTCCAGGACACCATCGATCCAGCGCGAAACCGGAATACCGGTCAATTGCTGTAGCGACTTGTCCTTGCCTTCCGCATCTTTGGTCATGGCGAACTGACCTTTCAGCCAATCGCCATCTTCACCCCAGACACGGGCCCAGTGCGCCCAAGAGCCTGCGGACAGACCGTAGTAGCCCGGCAAAGTATGGGACAGAACGCCAAGGTCTGTTGCACCTTGCACGTTGTCGTGGCCACGGAAGATGTTTGTACCACCCCCGCTGGCGCCCATGTTGCCCAAAGCAAGCTGCAACACACAGTAGGCGCGCGTGTTGTTGTTGCCGTTGGTGTGCTGTGTGCCGCCCATGCACCAAATCACAGTGCCCGGACGGTTGTTGGCCATGGTCCGTGCGACGCGGCGCAGCTGAGTGCCTGGCGTGCCAGTGACACGCTCAACCTCTTCAGGTGTCCATTTCGCAACTTCTTCCTTGATCTGATCCATGCCCCAAACACGGGTGCGGATGAACTCTTTGTCCTCCCAGCCGTTTTCGAAGATGTGCCACAGGATACCCCAGACCAGGGCTACGTCTGTGCCCGGACGGAAACGGACAAACTCATCAGCGTGGGCGGCCGTACGGGTGAACCGTGGATCACAAACGATCAGTGGCGCGTTGTTCTGCTCTTTGGCTTTCAGCACGTGAAGCAAAGAAACCGGATGCGCCTCGGCGGGGTTACCACCGATGATGAAGATCGCTTTGGAATTGTGGATGTCGTTGTAGCTGTTGGTCATGGCGCCGTAGCCCCATGTATTCGCCACACCGGCCACTGTTGTGGAGTGGCAAATCCGCGCTTGGTGGTCGACGTTGTTTGTCCCCCAGTAGGCGGCGAATTTACGGAACAGGTAGGCCTGTTCGTTGTTGTGCTTGGCAGATCCCAGCCAGTAGACGGAATCCGGTCCGCTTTCTTCGCGGATGTTCATCATGCCGTCGCCGATCTCGTCGATGGCTTGTTCCCACGAGATGCGCTTCCACTCTCCACCCTCTTTCTTCATTGGGTATTTCAAGCGGCGCTCACCATGGGCGTGTTCCCGAACGGCAGCACCTTTCGCGCAATGCGCGCCTAGGTTGAACGGGCTGTCCCAACCAGGCTCTTGGCCGGTCCAAACGCCGTTGCTGACTTCAGCCACAACAGTACACCCGACCGAGCAGTGCGTGCAGACGGATTTGATCGTCTCAACCGCGCCGTTGGCCGCTGTCTGAGCGGTCGCCTGTGTTACAGACCCGCCTGTTGCGGAAATTGCAGCAAGGCCACCAATGGCCAAACCAGAACCGCGCAGGAATGTGCGGCGATCGACAGATTTCTCTGCCATTTCAGATAGGATGCCAGTCCTCTGGGGGCGTCGCGCAACCCCGTTGGTCTTTTTCCTTAGCATTTTAGTTCCTCCCTTGCTTGCTCGGGGAAATCCCCTTGCTTGCTTGGCTACTTTTTTAAACCTCAGGACAGTCGGGCGTCACGCAACCAGTCGCCTGCGGGTAGAATTGACGACGTCCTAGAAGCGGGCGCTGTCGAGATATGCGCGGGTATGCGCTGTGTCCTGCATCTTCTCAGATGTCAGATCGACGGGCTGTGCTTCCGCCGCCGTCGTACCGCTGGCAAGTGCCACTGCGGCCACTGGCGCGGTCGTTCCCGCCAGCTTTAGAAAATCGCGCCGGCTGGTGCCGTCATCCGTTTTCTTGGTCATGGGATGTCTCCCTCCCTTGTTGCGACGGGCATCCCCGCCATTATAGACAGCCGCTAAGCTGTCGTTAATCTGAACGCTTCGCGCTCAATCTCCATAAACGCCTTGCCCACACTGCCAACCGAGGCATAGAGGACCGAGTTTTTCGCCGCTTCCAGGTCCGAGAAGAAATGCTCGGCCCAAGGGGCGATATGTTTGTTAAAGAATGTCTTTTGATCGTCGAGCGCTGCTGGCGCGCCAAAGCGGCCCACAATCATGCTGCCCATCATTTCCATCAGCGAAGCGATGTTGTCCTCCGGCTCATAGACATTCGGCGCACGGGTCATCCCCCGCACCGCCATATCCGTCCGCAGCGCCGCCAACGGCTTTTCGTTGAGAAACCCGGTCAGATAGTAGCTGGCATAGGGCAGCAATTCGCCCCGCCCCAAACCGATGAAGAGCGCGTTAAACTCGCTTTCCACCCGCTTTGGTTTGGACACTTTCGCGACGCGGGCCAAAGCGGCAATCGCTTTGCCAAGATCGCTATCATCGCCAGACAACGCCTTGGTCTGGTCCAACAGAATTTGATCAGGTGGCGCGGACAAAAGCAGGCCAAGAAAATTATAAAGGTCCGCGCGCAGACGGTCCTCGGACGCGATCTTGATATCCTGAGCGGCGCTCACGCGGTGCTTCCTTCTACAGTAAATGTCATCCGGCGCGGCGTCGGTGGCGCGTAAGTCTCGACCAACTCTTCTTCCTGTGTTTCAACAAAAGCAATGCTGTCCGCTTCGTCAAAGGGATCTGCGTCCGCCATCAATACATCTTCTTGTACTTCTTCTTCGATCTCATCGGCATCGTCCGGGGTATCGTCCTCGGACGCCCCTTCTCCCGCCAGCGCTTTGGCCTTTTCTTCCGCCTGGCGGGCCATTTCCTCGACATGTTTCAACATGCCTTTGCCGACCTGATAGGCTGTTTGCATATTCTCAACGACCGTCGCGCTGTCGGTGAAATCTTCGCCGTAATCCACCAGCATATCAACATTTGCCAACACCGGGTTGGAGCGCCAAAGCGTTCGCAATGCCCGGCGACGCAGGCGGTCCGGTATGGCCTTGGACATGAAGACAGAGAAATCGTCCCCCATCTTCAGCGTCTCAGGATCCGGAAGTCCAAATTCTTCCAGCAACTCTGCATCGGTCTTTTCTTCCAACGCTGCGTGTTCTTCAGCAAGCGTTTGTGCTTCCAGCGCGGCTTTCTCGGCTTCAGCCTCTGCCGCGACATTCGCCTTGCGGCGCGCCCAGAATGTCTCCCCGCTGGTCAATGCACGATCTCCTTGCGGGATGGCGCGCGGTAGACGTCGCTTGTCTGGCGGATGCGCGCATCGCCAATGCCATCTTCCTTGCGGTCGATCCGGGCTTTGTCCCGGCGGCGCTTGATGAACACTTCATCCTCGTGATGGGTTTCGACAAATTCACGGATCCAGGCGATTAGGCCTTCTGGCATCGGAACTTTTTCAACCAGCTCTTCCCCGGTATCTGCATAGTCCTGCGCCTCATAGGGGGATGCCGTGACCAAAACCATATCGAGGGGTTGGTCGTCTTGTGCTTCGCGCATCACAACGTAAAGGGCTGGGACTTTCGCGGACAAGCCGTGCAAGTAGCTTTCTGTATCAGTGCGGAACAGTTCTAGCGGTAGGGTTGTCGCGTGGTATTCGACAGTGTCGCCTTCGCGGCGCAGCTCTTTCCAGCGGGCCTCTCCAGCGCCGGGCAAAATCGCCACGGCTTTCCAAACGAATTTCACCCACTTGGTCGCGCCAGGCATTTTTCGGATCACGATCCCGACGGGCATCGAAATCGAATTTCGACTGGTGGATTCGCTCACTGTCGCTGATGTGCCCCTACTCATATCGAAATTCTGCATGACCTTCCGACGAACTCAAAGCTTTTTTCGAGGGTCTGAAACATGTTTTTTCGCTACGCCGCAACGCAGCATTTTCGAGGGTGGTCTCTGGTATACCAAAGCGGTCATGAAAATAAGGTAAGTCGCCAAAAATTGTTTTTTTCTGAAGCAAATAAAGCTCTGAGAACTTTGCACATGCAGCAAAACTGTTTCTCAGTGCTGACCTGAAGATTGAGGTTTACGCCACCCAAGATTCCCGGCTAGCGTTTGACGCGGCGCTGATCTGCGGCGCGAGGGAGCACCGATTCACCATGACGAAGAAACTGGTTTTATGTGATTGCCTGGGCAGCCAGAAAATCGACGCCGACGGGATCGCGGAGGCCAGTGGACTGGCCTGCTCAAAAGTCTACACCAGCTTGTGCATGGACCAGATCGACGCGGCCGCAAGCGAGATTGCGCAAGGCGACGCGATCCTTGCTTGCCAGCAGGAACGAAAGCGGTTCGAAGACCTCGCGCTTGAAATCGACGTCGAGGCACCCGGTTTTGTCGACCTGCGCGACCGGGCCGGCTGGGGCAGCGAAAAACCTACGGCCAAAATGGCAGCGCTCGCCGCTGAAGCGACTGTCGCGGCCCCTGCCCCAAAAACTGTTGATGTGGTCAGCGAAGGTACCTGCCTGATCCTTGGCGGGCACGCAGCCCTTGAAGCGGCAGACCAGCTTTGTGACATCTTGGCGGTCACTGTGCTGCTGGACAACGCGGCAGAAATTCCCGCGACCCGTAAGTTTGACGTGATCCGCGGAACCCTGCGCCAGGCGCATGGCGCTTTGGGACAGTTTGAGACAAAGTTTGATCAGCTTCAGCAAGTCACCCTTGGCGGGCGTGGCGGGTTTGAGCTTGGACCGGCACAGGATGGGGCGGCATCATTCTGTGACGTGATTTTGGACCTGAGCGGTGAACAACCGCTGTTTTCTGCCCATGAAAAGCGCGAAGGATATCTGCGCGCTGATCCCGGCCATGCCCCGTCAGTCGCTACGGCTGTGTTAGAAGCTTCCCAACTGATCGGAACGTTTGAAAAGCCGCTTTATGTGCGGATGGAAGCGACGCTATGCGCCCATAGCCGGGCAGAACAGCCTGCGTGCTCCAACTGTTTGGATATTTGCCCAACAGGCGCAATCACATCGGCGGGCGAGCATGTGCAAGTTGATCCCATGATCTGTGCGGGATGTGGGGCGTGTTCCGCGGTGTGCCCTTCTGGTGCGATCAGCTACGATGCGCCGCCACCAAGTGCAGTGTTCAGGCGGTTAAGTACGCTGGCCTCCACCTATTTCAAAGCGGGCGGTGAGGCCCCTCGTCTGCTGGTACATGATGCGGAATATGGCCTTGAGATGATTGAACTTTCGGCGCGTTTTGGCGATGGCCTGCCTGCCGATGTCATTCCGCTGGAGGTTGACGCTTTGTCAGGCTTTGGCCACGCAGAGATGCTTGCCGCACTGGCAACAGGTTTTGTCCATGTCGATGTTCTACTTAGCCCGAAAACAGATCGCGACGTGATCACATCGCAATGCCAATTGGCTTGCGCCGTTGCGGGCACTGACAGCGTCGCGCTGCTGGATCTCGCGGATCCGGACGGACTGACAGCGGCGGTGTCAAATACGGTCTCACTTGTATCTTGTGAACCAGTGTTGCCGATGGGAACACGCAGACAAGTGACACGTCTTGCCGCAATGGCATTGAACCCCGATGAAACGATGTTGGAATTGCCCGAAAATGCACCTTATGGGGCCGTTGTTGTGGATGCAGACGCCTGCACATTGTGCTTGTCTTGTGTATCGCTTTGCCCATCAGGTGCACTTGGCGACAATCCAGATCAGCCGCAATTGCGGTTCCAGGAAGATGCGTGCCTGCAATGCGGGCTTTGCAGCAACATCTGCCCGGAGAATGCGATTACGTTGCAGCCGCAACTCAACCTGACAGAGACTGCGCTTAGCCAAGTTGTCCTGCATGAGGAAGAGCCTTTCGCCTGCATCGAATGCGGCTCCCTTTTCGGGGTCAAATCAACGGTTGAGAAAATCACCGAAAAGCTGGCCGGATCGCATTCCATGTTCGCAACCTCCGAGGCTGCGAAGATGATCCAGATGTGTGACAATTGCCGGATACAGGCGCAGTTTCATTCGGAAAACAACCCGTTCCAAGGGGGCGAAAAACCACGCGTTCGCACCACTGAAGACTATCTATCGAAACGGAAAGATCATTGAGATTGGACCGGCGCGCCCAAATCTGCTGGCGGGATCGAAGACACGAATGCCGTGATCGCCTCTATTTCGTCGAGGGTGACTTCAATCGGATGGATGGGCGACGGCAGGTTTTCAGCAAAGGGCTCGGTTACATCCTCGACCTGCGTGAAAGACGGATGCGGGTTCAACAGAAAAAACGTCTCGAACCGTTCCTGCCAATCGCCAAAATTGCGCATCAGCGCAAAGGACGGCGTGGAGCCGATGGCGTTCATCCGGTTGGTGTCGTTGACCACATGGCATCGACCGCATTTTTTCAGGCTGACCGCCTCGCCGAGTTTTGCGTCCCCCGTCAGTGCCGCAACCTTGGCGACCTTTGTCGCGGAAACATCGGCACTGAAAACCGGAGCTCCGTCCGGGGCGAACGCCTCGATCGTGCGTTTTCCAACATCCGACAAAAGCCACGCCTCAAAGGCCGAAGTGAAATCAGTTTCTGCATGGGCGAAATGCCAAAGTGTGTCACCTTGTCGAAAAACCGGAGTGCCGTCAGCCCCGAAGCTGGCAGCGCCCGTGTCATCAAGGGTGATGCGAATGCCCGTCTTCAACGAAAACCGCGGCAGCAAATGCTTCATAAACCCCGTATCAGTCAACGCGTCCGGACTGGCCAGTTTGAAGCTTTTGTCCTGGGCCTGCACAGGGACCGCTTGCGTGAAAATCAACGCCGCAGCTGCGATCACCATGTGATTTCTGAACATTTCAACCCCTCCCCAACGGCGTCAGGTTGCATGTCAGCCTAGGAGCGCTAGGGTCTCAGCGTCAACACTTTCATAAATAGCAAAGGTCACCTCATGAGCGAAAACTTCAACATGTCGATGCGGAAATTTCTCAAGCAAGTTGGCGTCACCTCCCAGCAAGCTATCGAAGAAGCAATGCGAAATGCAGGCGAGACTAAGGGCAAAACCTTCGATGCAAAGATCGTTCTGACCATCGATGGTTTGGACATTGAACATGTCGTCACTGGCAAGATCGAAGGCCCGTAAGTGAGTTTGACCCGCGACCAAGTTCTTGCCTGTCTCAGGCAGATCACTGATCCGTCCGGAACCGATATCGTCGAAGCCGGTCTGGTGCGTGCGCTGAATGTCGACGCGGGCACAGTCCGGTTCGTGATGGAGGTCGCCGATCCTGCCCCCTATCACGAGATCAAAACCAAAGCCGAAGAGGCATTGAAAGAAAGCGGGGCCAGCGCGGTTTCGATCGTTCTAACCGCGCACAGCAAGCCAACACCGCCCCCTGATCTGAAGGCCGCCGCAAAACCCGCAGCCCCTGCTGGTCCCGAAAAAATTCCAGGCGTTGCGCATATAATTGCGGTTGCATCTGGCAAGGGTGGTGTCGGCAAATCTACCGTGGCATCCAATCTGGCCTGTGCGCTTGCCGCCGAGGGTCGCCGTGTCGGCCTGCTTGACGCAGATGTATATGGACCGTCGCAGCCGCGGATGATGGGGATCTCGGGAAGACCTGCAAGTCCTGATGGCAAGACGATTTTGCCAATGCGAAATTTCGGCGTAACGATGATGTCGATGGGGCTTGTGGCGAATGAAAACGAGGCCGTCGTTTGGCGCGGGCCCATGCTGATGGGCGCGCTGCAACAGCTTTTGACCCAGGTGCAATGGGGGGCATTGGATGTCTTGATCGTTGATCTGCCACCGGGCACGGGTGACGTGCAAATGACTTTGACCCAGAAAGCAGATGTGGATGGCGCGATCATCGTCTCTACACCGCAGGATGTCGCTTTAATGGACGCCCGTAAGGGTATTGATATGTTTCAACAAATTGGAACACCAATCCTGGGTATGATCGAGAACATGAGCACGCATATTTGCTCCAATTGCGGCCATGAGGAACATGTTTTTGGCCATGGCGGCGTTGCCGCTGAAGCCGAAAAACTCGGCGTGCCGCTGCTTGCCGAAATCCCGCTGCATCTGGATATTCGCCTCGCGGCGGACACCGGGACCCCAATCGTCGTTGCCGATCCAGACAGCGCGCAGGCGCAGGGCTTCCGGAAAATTGCGCAAGCTCTTATCGCGGCGGAAAGAGCATGACCGAACCGACATTTCCACCCCTCCTGACCGGAAGCGCCGTAGACGGCCAAATCGATCCGTTCGACAAGGCCTGCGTGGAGGCCATGAAAGGCTGCGACGCCGGCGTGGTTGTCTATAACCTCGGGGCGAACACTTTGCGGGCGGCCTTGGTTTTTGCCCCTGAAGTGCCTTTGAAGGATGCGATGGCGATGCTGCCTTTGTGCGGCGTCGGCTTTCAAAATGCTCTTGGCGCGCTTGCACCGCCTGAAGTTGCCGTTCATCTGGATTGGGACGGTGGGATGCGCATTAACGGGGCCAGCTGTGGTCGCTTGCGTGTCGCGGCGTCGCAAACCGACCCGGAAACACCCCCTGATTGGCTGGTTGTCGGGTTTGAATTGCCCCTTTGGCCGGAAAGTGATGACCCAGGAGAAACGCCTGATACGACCACACTCTATGCGGAAGGCTGCGCGGATGTGAATGCCCGCGATCTTTTGGAAAGTTGGGCGCGTCACACGCTGGCCGGGATCAATCGCTGGTCGGATGAAGGCGTGGAGCCATTGCACAAAGAATGGCGCGGACTGGCCCACGGTATCGGCGAAGACATTGAAATGGATGGGAAATCTGGAAGTTATCTTGGTGTCGATGAACGCTTTGGCCTTTTGATCCGCGACGCTGAAACAACCCATTTGATCCCACTAACCACGGTATTGGAGGCCTCCTGAGATGATGCTTGCCCGCGCGATCCACTTTGACGAAAGCGATATGAACGTCTTTCACTCTCCGGCGAGAACCGGTGAATGGTGCATCGCGGGTGGCTTCGAATTCTCCAACTGGACCGAAGGCGATCTTGTCGGAAAGGCCCGTCAGGCGTTTTCCAATGGGTGGCTTGGGGCAGAAACCTTCGGACGGGTGACTTTCGTCGCCACCACCCAGATAGAACCTTCAGAATTCGAGACACTGAAAACCGGGTTGGCGCAGCATTTTGTGGACCTTTACGGGGCCCCATCGCTGGATGCGGCGGCGGGTGTTGCGGAAGACGAACTCAGGCATATGGCCGAACTTTGTGATGGCCAAACGCCGAACACGTTGTTGACCGTCGCGCGCGAGCTTACACCTGATGGCGTGAAAGAAAGCTTTCGGATGATCGAGCCGCAGGATGCAGGGCTAGATCAATTTGCGATCCACGGCTCCCTCGACGAATAGCGCGCATCGCCAGTTGAAAGGACGAACATGCTGACGCGCAAGGCCACGATTGATGCGACGCGGGACGCGTTTCGCTGGCAAATCCCCGCGCGCTACAACATTGGCTTGGATATCTCTGACACACCCGCCGCGACTGTGCCTGACAAACCGGCGATCATTGATGTCGCAGAAGATGGAAGCGTCAGAACCCTCAATTTTGCCCAGCTGCGCGACAGATCCAACCAGTTTGCGCATGTGGTGTCAGATCTTAGCCAGCCCGGCGACCGCATTGGGGTTTTGCTGCCGCAATGCATCGAAACAGCGGTTGCGCATGCGGGCATCCTGAAGTCTGGCCGCATCTCGCTGCCACTCTTTACCTTGTTTGGACCAGATGCATTGCTGCACCGCCTTTCGGATTGCCAAGCCAGCGTTGTCCTCACAGACCGGGAGGGCGCTGAAAAACTCGCGCAGATCAAGGCGCAACTGCCCGATCTCCAGCAGGTTATTTCTGTCGATCCAGAAGCGGAAAATACGCATTCTTTCAGCTTCTTATGCGATGATGCTCCGAAAGATTTTACCGCTGTTGACAGCAAACCGGATGATCCCGCAATCCTGATCTACACGTCAGGGACGACAGGAAAACCAAAAGGGGCGCTGCACGCCCATCGCGTTTTATTGGGCCATCTGCCCGGCGTTGAAATGAGCCATAATTTCTTCCCGGAACCAGGTGACAAGATTTGGACCCCTGCGGATTGGGCATGGATTGGCGGCCTGCTGGATGTGTTGATGCCGGCGCTCCATCACGGTGTCACGGTCGTGGCTTGTAGGTTTCGGAAGTTCACAGCGGAGGCGGCGTTCGACTTGATCCGAACGCAAGGTATCCAGAATGCGTTTCTGCCGCCGACGGCGCTGAAAATGATGCGCCGGGGAACTGGTGAGGCGACCCGCCCGCTGCAAATGCGGTCTGTTGCCAGCGGCGGTGAAACCTTGGGCAAAGAGTTGATCACCTGGGGGGAAGAGTTTCTAGGCACAACAATCAACGAATTCTACGGCCAAACAGAATGCAACATGATTGTGTCATCATGCAGCGCGCTTGCCCCTGCAGAGCCCGGTGTCATGGGCTACGCCGTGCCCGGACATGTAGTCGAAGTCTTCCAAGAAGACGCGCCTGCCCCCGCAGATATCGGTGTCCAAGGGCGTATTGCAGTGCGCGCGCCCGATCCGGTTATGTTTTTGGAATATTGGAATAATCCTGATGCAACGTCCCAGAAATTCTTGCACGCCGACGGACATGATTGGTTGCTCACCGGTGACATGGGATCGAAAACCGCGTCCGGGCGGATCGCATTTGTGGGGCGGGATGACGACATCATCAGCTCATCTGGCTACCGCATCGGCCCGGCAGAGATCGAAGATTGCTTGATCACGCATCCGGCTGTGCAGATGGCGGGCGTTGTCGGCAAACCAGATCCACTGCGCGGGGAAATCGTGGCGGCATTCATAATGCTCGCTGACGGATTCTCCCAAAGCGACGCCCTGGCCGCCGAGATCGCTGATCATGTCAAAGATCAATTGGCGGCCTATGAATTTCCGCGATTGGTGCGGTTCGTGAGCGAAATGCCGATGACCACAACCGGAAAGATCATCCGGGCAGAGCTGCGCCGCATGGCGATCTCTGACACTCTAGACGCCTGACATATCCAGTTTGAGGATAAAACGCTTTTTCAGGTGTCATTGCCTAATTCAGACAAGGTCACATTGATCGCCGCGCAGGTTTGGGACGCTGTCAAACAGCGCCCCGCCAAGTTACAAGCACCCCGCCAAAGCATGGGCGAGGTTTCGCATCATCTGCGGATAGAGGTCTGGACCAAGATCCAAGTCAGACCCAAGCGGATCAAGCGTGGCCGTTTTTGCGTTTGTTCCATCCAGAACGGTTTGCACCAGTGACGCGTTAAACTGCGGTTCTGAAAGGACGCAGCTCACGCCTTGCTCAGCAACACGGGTTTGGATTTCAGATATCCGCGCAGGGCTGGGGTCAGCCGCGTCACCAACAGAAATGGCACCCGAGGCCGTAAAATCAAAACTGGTTTCGAAGTATTGATAAGCGTCATGGAACACGACGAAGTTCTGCCCGCGGAACGGCTGCAGAATATCGCGAATCTCAGCACTCATCCCGTTAATCTCCGCGCGGCCAGATGCGGCGTTTGCGCGGTAGGTACCGGCGTGTTCAGGATCAATCGCGGAAAGTTCCGTCGCGATCAGGTCAAGCCAGACAACGGCATTTTCAGGGGAAAGCCAGGCATGCGGATCATGGGCGTCATGATGATCGTGGTCGTGATCATGCCCGTCCTCGTCTCCGTCCTCAAACAGCGCGCCTGTGCGAAATTCAAGCGTTTGTGTCGACGGATGTTCTAGCAATTCGATGGATTTGGCATCATGCGCAACTGTTTCGAGGGCTCCGGCCAGCCAAGGGCTGAGATCTTCACCAATCCAGAAGATCACATTGGCGTCCTGCAACGCACGCGCTTCGGAAGGGCGCAAGGCATAGCTGTGCGGTGTCGCCCCTTTAGAAATAATCAGCTCCGGCTCTGCGACCCCGTCCATAACTTGTGAAACAAGCGAATGAAGCGGCGCAATATCGACGGCAACCATCGGTGCGTCGGCGCTCGCTACTTGTGGTGTGAGCGCGGATAAAGCCAATACGGCAGCAAGTTTTCTGGACATCTCGACCCCTATGTGATTTTATAACATATCACGCGATAAATGAAATAGTATAACATGACAAGCACCAACCGAAAGAAAAGCGCAAACGCGGACGCCGCGAAGGGATTTGCTCGTCACGATCATGACGATTGCATGTCTGCGGCCATGTCCGCAGCGGAAGTCTATTGCGCTGAACATAGTCTGCAATTTACCCCCGTCAGGCGGCGTGTTCTGGAGATTTTGCTACAAGAACACAGTGCCTTAGGTGCCTATGACATCTTGGAGAAACTGCGCGAAGAAGGGTTGGGATCTCAGCCACCTGTGGCCTACCGCGCGCTCGATTTTCTGGTCTCGAACGGTTTTGTCCACAAGATCGAACGGATGAATGCCTTTGTTGCCTGCGCCCATCCCGGCCGCGATCACGCGCCTGCATTCATGATCTGCCGGTCCTGCGACATGGTTGCGGAAACGCAAACAGCCCCAACCAAGGAAAGTTTTAATGCCGCCGCGCAAGCAGCGGGCTTTCTGATTGAACGGACGGTTGTGGAGGCGGAAGGTCTCTGCCCGAAATGCCAAAAGGAAGACACCGCATGAGCCTTGTCAGCTGCGAAGGGCTCGGCATTCGATTGGGCGGGAAAACTGTGCTCGACCGGGTGAATTTCACGATTGACCGCGGGGAGATTGTGACTGTTGTTGGCCCAAATGGCTCCGGAAAAACGTCGCTTCTGCGTGCGATTATCGGGGCGGTGGTGCCTGATACCGGTCGGGTTCAGAAGGACCCTGCCCTTAAGATTGGCTACGTTCCTCAGAAACTGCATATCGACGCAAACCTTCCCATGACCGTCGCGCGATTTTTAAGTTTGCCAGGCGCGGTCGGCAAGAAAGCTGTGGCTGATGCGTTGGCGCAAGCCGGTGTCCCAGATCTAGCGTCCCGGCAAATGTCGGCGCTGTCGGGCGGGCAGTTTCAGCGCGTACTTTTGGCCCGCGCTTTGCTTGAGAAACCCGATCTGTTGCTGCTTGATGAAGCGACGCAGGGTCTGGATCAGCCGGGCTCTGCCGCATTTTACCGTCAGATCGAAGAGGTCCGCCAAGCCCTTGGGTGTGCCGTTTTGATGATCAGCCATGAGTTGCACGTGGTGATGAGCGCATCTGATCGGGTCATCTGCCTCAACGGTCATGTGTGTTGCGAAGGAACGCCTGATATTGTCGCCTCCGCACCGGAATACAGGGCACTGTTTGGAACGGGTACGATGGGGGCTTTGGCGCTTTACCGTCATGACCACGATCACCACCACCATCACCACGACGACGGTCAAGGGCATGATCATGGCCACGGGACTGATGCACCGTCTGAAAAGGCCAACGAAGATGCTTGATGATTTTCTGGTACGCGCCAGCCTTGCTGGTCTGGGCGTCGCCCTTGCGGCTGCCCCTTTGGGCTGTTTTGTCGTCTGGCGACGTATGGCCTATTTCGGGGATGCCACTGCCCATGCTGCAATTTTGGGCGTCGCCATGTCGCTGGCCCTGTCGACCTCGATTTTCGTGGGTGCCTTGGTGATTGCTTTGCTGATGGCGCTGACAGTCAACGCATTAAGCGGACGCGGATACGCGATGGACACACTTCTTGGCGTTTTTGCGCATTCCGCCCTGGCCTTTGGGCTGGTCGCTGTGTCGTTTCTGTCAGGCGTGCGGATCGACCTGATGGCCTATCTTTTTGGCGATATTCTTGCGGTATCTCGCGGTGATCTTGCGATTATATGGACCGGCGCATTGCTAGTTGTCGCTCTTATCGGGTGGCGTTGGCAGGCTTTGCTGACCTCCACCCTGAACACCGATCTGGCCTATGCCAGCGGCATTGACCCAAAGCGGGAGCAGTTGGTCCTGACCCTATCGCTGGCGATCGTGGTGGCGGTTGCGATCAAAGTGGTCGGGGTTCTGTTGATCGCAGCGCTGCTGATCATTCCTGCGGCGGCGGCCCGCCCGCTGAGCCGAACGCCAGAAGGAATGGCCGTTGGCGCCGCCGTCATCGGCGGGCTCTCTGCCCTGCTTGGGCTGCGTGCCGCGTTTGTTTTCGACACACCGGCTGGGCCATCCATCGTCTGTGTTGCGACACTTCTGTTCGCGCTGTCAGGCATTTTCGGAATTGTGAAACGCGCAACCTAATTGCGTCTGGTCCGGCCCACCAAACCCGTCGGCGGGCCGGACAAACCTACATCGCGTTAACGTAGCACGCGATATCATCAGCCATTTCTTCCGCAGTATCTTCTCTGCGGAACAGCTCCACAAAGCCGTGGTCCGGCAACATCAGGTAGCTGAAGGTCGTGTGGTTGACCAAGTAATAGGGATCGCTCGTATCGCCGATCTGATAGAAGGTCTTGTAGGCCTGCGAGGCGGCTCTGACCTGTTCCTGGCTGCCCGTCAAACCCAGCATTCTGGGGTGAAACAAATCGGTGTAGTCCCGCACGACTTCGGCAGTGTCGCGACCCGGATCGATCGAGATAAAGACCGGTTGAACCTTAACGTCACGTTCGTCCAGAAGTGCGATTGCATCGGCGTTGCGTGCATTGTCCAGCGGGCAGACATCAGGGCAGAACGTATAGCCGAAATAAACGAGCGAGGGTTCCGACAGAACATCTGCATCGGTGACCGTTTCCCCCGTTTCATCGACCAAGGTGAAAGGCCCGCCGATTGCCCCGCCAACAGCGGTAGAGCTGGAACATTGCGCGAATTGATCGCCGGAGCGATCCGTGTTCAGATACCAACCAACGCCAAGACCACCAAGAACAACGACCGCCAAAAGGGCCGCAATAACAGGAAGTTTCATAATTCAATCTCCAAAGTTTAGCCCCGGCAGCGAACTGTCATGTCCACGCCGGGGAGCGGCATCAGGACCGCTGGCCGCTGCTAGTTAGACGCGCCGTGATTGCTGTGATCGCCGTGACCACTGTGATCACCGTCTTTGGGTGCATGCTCTTCGCGGGCTTCAACCTGCAAAATCACATCAACCGCGCCGGCTTTTTCAAAGACCAATGTCACTGGAATTTCCCGTCCCACTTGAAACGGATGGCCCTCCAGCCCCATGAACATGACATGCATTCCGCCGGGTTTCAGCGTGACAGTTTCACCTGCCGGGATATCAATCCCGTCCAGACGCACCATGCTGACCAGCCCGTCAACGTCTTTGCTTGTGTGCAACTCAACGCGTAGGAAATCTGCGCGCGCCTCGACGAGTTTATCATCTGTGTCGCCTGTGTTGGTTACACTTAGGTACCCGCCCCCTGCGCGTGCAGTTGCAGGCGTTTCGATGGCCATCGGGTGGTCGATCACCAGGTCAGCGATCTTGTAGTCATGTGCCATTGCCAGATGCGGCAATACCATCAATGCAGCACTCGCCGCGATTGTCATAAATTTCATGGTTGTATCCTTTTCGCCCCGTCACGGGGGACTTCGTCAGTGAAAATGAGGTTGGAAAGCTCAGACTGACGGGGGACCACGTGTGGGTTTTGAAAGGTCGAGATGCGATACAGCAACGGGCGACGGGATTGCCAAAACCCGGGACGCTTGCCGAACGGATTGCAGTGCGCTGAATGTTGACGGTGCGTCTGCCAGCAATGCGTTGGTCATCAAACGGCACACGTCGCAACCGTCGGAATTGCTGTGCTCCGATCCGTCAAAATCGCCGCAGAAATCATCTGCGATGCCGATTGCTTTCAGGTAGGCAACAACTTCGGTGTCACTTTCAAACGACGGGAAGTGATGCGCAAAACCGGAACTGGCCACAGCAAGAAACAAGCTGATGGCAACAAGAAATCTGGAAACAGGGCGAAGAATGCGTTTCATCTTTTTCCAGACTTACTGAAGTTTTTTCGTGGCGACCAGTCACCTTATTGCGACGAAAGAGCCCAGGGGAATTCTGGTGCTACTCCTGCAAAGACTTGCTTCTTCGGTCCAATTTTTTATTGTTTACTTTCAATAAATTAAACTTCTTTCTGAAGATAAGATCTGTGGAATTGTTCGAATAGTACAATCCCGCCAGACCACCCTATGTTTGGAAAACACCCAATTTTATGATACCCTCTCGCCATTATACAGATTCTATTTTGATACACTCCCAACCTCATTGAGGTGCATTTTGACAGAAAAATCTTTGCCGCAGATCGCCTATGGCGATCTGGTTGAAAAGTTGAGCGATCCTGACGAAGACCTCGACTACTACATGCAGTACATGATCGAAGTTCCGGTCCCTGGTGCCACCACGCCAGAGCTGGAACCGAACCCCAGTCTGGTCACCGAAATCCCGCCGCGCGTGGAAGGTGGTGTCGGGATGGGGTTGGCCAATTGGTTCATGCGCAAACGTCGCCATCGCGCGTATCGCAAGCGGATCAAAGACGGATGGAACGGCCACCGGATCGTTTCCGAAGGGGACAGCTGGTTTCAGTACCCGACGAAATTGCAAGATATCATCGACCACCTGATGAAGGATCACGCGATCCTGTCGCTGGGGGCGGCTGGTGATGAGCTGGAAGACATTCAGGAGCAGCGGGAAATCCTGGTTAACATTCAGGCAGAGCGCGCGTCGGCGCTTTTATTGTCCGCGGGCGGCAATGACCTGTTTGACAATGGCCAGCTTGGCACGTTGATTGAGACCCCATTTCCCGGTGCATCCGCAGATGATTTGGTGGGCGCAAAGCTTGACGCGTTTCTGGCCACCATACAGACCAAGTTTCTGCAACTGTTTCGCCGCGTGCACAACGCGGCCCCACATGTGCATATTCTGATCCACGGCTACGGCCCTGCGTTTCCGCGCGATGGTGCATGGATCGAAAAACCGCTTACGAAAGCGGGCGTGCCTTCCGAAATTCAGCATGACATCGTCAAGATCATCCTGCGCAAGTTCAATAACACCTTGTCCCAGATCGCTGGGCGGTCCGAGTTTCACGGCAAGATCAAGCATCTGGATGTGACCAATATCGGCAAGAACCCCGGCGATTGGCATGACGAGATTCACCTGAACGGCCCGAACGCCGCGAAAGTCGCAGAGCGGTTTCGCAAGGAACTGCGCAAGCGTCTGACGGGACCGGCACCAGAAACGGGCATTATCCCTCAAGCGGCGCCACAAGCCGTTACTGTCGCCCAACAAGCCGAAAGCCTGTCCGCCCTTGATGAGCCATTGTTGTTGCGAGAACTGGACTTGCGCGTCGGGCTTTTGGAAATGGACCCAACTGTTGCCGATGAGGCTGAGTTGGCTCCGTTGGTCATCGGTCGGGAAATGCCCGAAATCGGGATCACCTCTTTGCGGCAGGCCACGCGCCGGTTCATCCGCAATGCTGAGGCCGACTTGCATGATCTGATCTGCCGCGGCAGCGCTGATAGCAAGGTCGATACCGCTATCCTTGACGCTGTAGACAAAGGCAAAACCGCACTTTCCGGGGCTATCGCTGGCTGGCTTGTGACAGGTCCTTTGGCCGTGCCCGCTGTGATTGCGGGGGCGTTGGCGGCCTGGCTTGCCACAAAAGTCGTCACAGTCGGCCAAAAGCATATCTGCCAACTTTGGAAACACGGAAGCCCCGAAGTCCCACCTGTTTTGCATGGTTCCGTTGAAACTCAGGCCCCGACAATGGGCGAGATGCGTGCGAAATTCAGAACGCCGAAAGGCGATGGTGATTTCTCGAAAACTGCCCAAAAAGAACAATTGGAACAGCTGGACGAAGACTTGGCCAAGCAGGTTGTCGAGGTTCCTTCGGTGCCTGTAGACGCGGATGGTGCCAAGAAATTCCGCCAGTCTGCCGCCAACATTTTCAAACTGCTGGGTGGTGAGCCTGATGACGTGACCCTCAGCCCGTCTGAATTCGGCACCGCGGAGGCTATGGTGGCCGTCAATGGCAGCCGTGTCGCGCTCTATGTGCGCGATGGATTCGTCGATACAAGTGACCCGAAGCTTGTCGCCAGCGGGTGGCAGGATGAGGTTGTGACCCATGAAGCGGAACTGCGCGATCTGATCGCGTGTTCTGGTCGAATTATCCGAGGTTCCGACCGGTCGGCCAATCAGGTCTATGGCTCAGCCTGGATGCTCGACAATGGACGCGTCGCGACCGCGCGGCATGTTCTGGAAGCCATGGCCATCGAAGTCGGTGGAGAATGGTTTTTGAAAGACATCTTCTTCGTCGACTTTTCTGTGGAAGCTGATCGCGACATCAATCCCGATGCCGTATTCAAAATCACTGGTGTCGACTGGGCCAGCCCAACGGAGATCGCGGGCCGGGTTGATCCCCGGCAATTGGACGCGGCCGTATTGAAGCTGGAACCGGTCGCCGGGCGGCCCTTCCCTGCCCCACTGGCCTTGACCGACACCGCCAACGAAACGGTGGTGACGGATGCCGGTTGGTTCTTCAATGTAGGCCACCCTGGTCAGCCGTTTGGATCCTGGCTTGTCGACACGGAAGATGGTGACAGCGAAACGATTTCGAAAGCGCTTCTTTTTGCGCTGATCGGAGACAGGTTCGGGGTCAAGCGATTGTCACCGGGTTGGATCGATTTCAAACCCGGCAAATTTCCAAACGACGATGACGCGCATGTCTTTACCCATGACGCAACCACGCTGGGGGGATCTTCAGGTTCGGCCATACTCAGCACGGCGCCTGGGCCATCCATTTGCGGCCTTCATTTCGCAGGCTTGTTCGGGACGCGCAATTACGCGCATTTCATCCCGGCGATCCGCAACAATTGGTAATTTTTCAAGCCGCCGGAAACGGAGGACAGGCGGCGATCTAGCTAGAACAATTTTCGTTCCAAATCAGCTACTTTAGGAGAACTCACATGTTATTTTCACTTGGACATGGCCAGCATATTATTCTGCCAGCAGACGGCCAAACCGAAAGTGGGACACTTCCCGGAGCCGCCAGACATTTGTCTGCTGTCGCACCCGGCGCAAAGATGGGCAAGATCGCCACAGACGGGGTCGAGGCCGGATTGTCAGGCAGCGACGCACAAAGCTTCGGGTATATGTTTCCAGACGCCGAAGGCGCTGTGGGCAGCGATCCTGCCACGGTTAACGCACTGATCGCGCTTGCGGACGCTATGACTGAAGATCCGGGAGACCCAGCGGCTGCAAATTCGTCCATCCCGCCGATCTTCACCTATCTTGGCCAGTTCATTGACCACGATATCACCGCCAACACGGACAGGGATGCCCCGCAGCCAAATCCGATTTCCGAGATGACGGGTCCGGTTGTGCCACCCTTGGACCGCGCCGACGTGGTGTCCAACATCGTGAATTTGCGCAATGGATCACTGCGCCTCGACAGTCTTTACGGTGAGGGTCCGTCTGATACGCCTTTCACGATCAAAGTGCGCAATGCGCTGCGTGATCCGTCAGATCGCGCCAAAATGCGGCTTGGCACGCTGGCTCCGTCGCCGGGTGACACAATCGCGTTGCCTGCCGATGGCATGGCCGACCTGCCTCGCCTGGGCGAGATGGTCGATGATCCCGCCTCTGGCCTCAGTGAGGCGGATATAGACGCCCTGCCAGATGGTCCCTTTAAGAACGGGTTCAAGGAAGGCGGTCAGTTGAAGCGCGCCCGCGCTATGATCGGTGATGGTCGCAATGACGAGAACCTGATCGTGGCGCAAACGCATCTGGCGTTCCTGCGGTTTCACAATGCAATTGCAGCCAGTCTGGAAGGCGATATCGCCGATGCAGACGCGCGGTTTGTTGAAGCAAAACGCATCACGACGATGATCTATCAGTGGCTTGTTGTGAATGTGTACTTGCCGAAGGTTTGCCAACCATCCGTTGTGGACGGGGTCAAAGCTGCCGGTGCGCCGCTTTACAAAGACTTCCGCGCCCGGGTTGCAAGCTCGGCCGCGGAGTTGCCGCTGTCACTGGAATTTTCTGTCGCGGCGTTCCGCTTTGGCCATTCGATGGTACGGGCGGAATACGACCATAACAGCAATTTCGGTCGCCCCGGCACGTTGAAATCCCGCGCGAGTTTCCTTGACATGTTCTCCTTCACCGGAGGGGACCAACTGGGCAACGAGTCAATCGGCCGAACCCATGATCGCTTGCCGTCAAACTGGGTGATCGACTGGGAGCGTTTTGCAAAGGACGTGCCGGATGAGGCCGACCAGCGCGCGCGCAACATTGATACCAAACTGGCCCCGCCTTTGACCGACATGTTCAAGGAAAGCAACGCCGGTGGTGAATTGCAGCGGATCTTGCGCCATCTGGCAGAACGAAACCTGCGCCGGTCGCACCGGTTGAATATCCCGTCCGGACAGGCGGCTGTCGCTGCGGTCAATGCGTTTGATGCGGCCCCCGGCCCGTCGGTCGAGGCCAGCGTGCATCAAGTGTCCTACAAGGATGACTGCCCTGAAATGCCGCCCACCGATCCTTCGGAGGGTATTCAGGTTCTGTCAGAGGCCGTTTTGAATGTCGGTGCGGCAGGCCAAGCGCTTAGCGATGGTGGTATGCTCGCGACGACACCGCTTTGGTACTACTGCCTGCGCGAAGCCGAAGTGACAGCGGGCGACACATTGGGTCCGCTTGGCAGCCGGATTGTCGCCGAAACGCTGATCGGGTTGGTTGTCGAAGATGACCAGTCCTACTGGCACGAAGGCAGCGGTGGCGGGGTGTGGACCCCGGCAGATGCTCCGGTTGCGGGCAACGCCATCACCGACCTGCCAAAAATGATGGCTGCTGCAGGTCTGATGGCCTGAGCGACAGTTTGCAAAACCTTCCCCTCGCCCGCTTTGCTGGCGAGGGGTGTTCTTTTAGATAGGATAACGCGTTGCCTGAGCCTTCAACACTCACTGCCTCCGGAGAGGACCGCAAACTGGTTGTTTTGCCGGACGTCATCGACCTGCGGGACCGCACATATGTTCCATCACTCGTGCCGCTGCACCACGAAACAATCCCGGCTGTGGGTGAACTGACAATTCGCGATCAACATGATGAGGGGTCTTGCACAGGCTTTGCCTTGGCAGCCGTGATTGACCGACAATGCAGGCTTGGCAACCGCCCCGGTGATGTCAGCACCCGCATGCTGTTTGAAATGGCCAAACTGCATGATGATTTGCCTGATGAGACGACGCGCGGTTCCACCCTGCGCGGGGCGTTGAAGGGCTTTTTTCACAACGGCGTCTGTGATGAAGCATCGGCCCCTTATACGCTGCCCCCCGGCTCCCCACCTTGGGAATTGCAGGTCGAAACGGCGCGCAAAGCCCGGGAAGTCACGCTAGGGGCCTATTTCCGTCTCAACCATGAAATAAACGACTATCACACCGCCATTAATGAGGCCGGGGCCGTACTGGCGTCGGGTAAAATTCATTCTGGCTGGGCCAATCCCAAAAATGGCGAGATTAAACGCTCCTCCCGTCATGAGGGCCGACACGCCTTTGCCATCGTGGGCTACACCCAAGAAGGGTTCGTGGTGCAGAATTCGTGGGGTGTTCACTGGGGCGGATTTAAAGGTCTGAAGGGCGTTGCCCTCTGGCGCTATGAGGATTGGTTCGAAAACGTCGAAGATGCGTGGGTCATGCGGTTGGCGGTTTCTGCCCCATCTGCATTTGACGTGAAGTTTGCCCGCAACCATTCCATCTTCCGAGATCCCAAAGCAGCGCAGGAAGCGTTCGCCCCGCGACGCCTGGATATCAACGGGCATTACCTGCATCTGGATGACGGAAATTTCGTAACCCGTGGGAAATACACGCAAACCATGGGCTCGGTTGAGGCGACGGCGGGTCTGATCAACAAGGGCACGCGGGGCGAAGAAGGGGCGCAAGCCTTTAAGCATTTTCTGTTCTTTGGCCATGGGGCGCTGAACAACAACACCGCAATTGCCAAGCGCGTCAAAGCATGGCGCGACGTCTACAAAGCCAACGGCATATACCCCATGCACATCATGTGGGAGACGGGATTTAACAACGAAATCGTCGATGTCGTGCAGGATTTACTGTTTAAAACTGAAGAACGAATGGGCAAAGGGACTGAACATTTGGATGCCCGCCTCGAAGAACTTGCTGGCCCCTTAGGCCGCAAGTTATGGCGCGATCTGAAAACCACTTCCGGTCTGACGTTCGATCCAAAACGCGATGGCGGCATCGCTTTGCGCAAATTGCTGGTCGCAGCACAACAGAATCCCAAGGTGAAAATTCACTTCGCCAGTGCAAGCGCCGGGGTTTTCTTGCTGGCGGAGCTTGCCGATGTCATGGCCGAATTGGGCATCCCCTTGGAAAGTGTCAGCCTGATGGCCCCCGCCTGTAGCGTGCCACACTACAACGCGCGAATCCGACCCCACCTTGGCAAGACGATCCGCAAGTTGAACCAATACAGTCTGATTGATCGGCGTGAGAAATCTGACACGTT
The DNA here is from genome assembly GCA_947493265.1 of uncultured Litoreibacter sp. Classification (GTDB taxonomy): domain Bacteria; phylum Pseudomonadota; class Alphaproteobacteria; order Rhodobacterales; family Rhodobacteraceae; genus Litoreibacter. Next base: position 438,201 of record CANLQL010000003.1, read on the forward strand.
GAACATCTACAACAAATCCCTCTTGTGCCTCGTCTCAAACGCGCTGGAAGACAACGGCGAACGGGACCTACTGGGTATGGAAACCTGTATTCAAGAGTTTGGCAAACCGGGTCTGGCGGCGTTACCCAAAGAACATCAGGTCTTATTTGCGGGGCGTGACAAGGACCGGACGAACAGCACCGCCCATCGCGGATTTGACCGTGATCTCAAGACGATGAACGACATTCTTGGTACAATTCTTGGGAAACGGCCCAAATCATCGCTCAGCTTTTCGGCGGCACATCTGAACGGATACTGATGCAGCCCCAAGGCCGCGGATCTAGGTGGTCTCGTAGGTTGAAATCTCGATGAGGTTTTGATCTGGGTCGCGAATGTATAGTGACATGATCGGCCCTGTCGCCCCTGTTCGGGCAACCGGCCCTTCCTCAATCCTGATAGAAGCGCGGTGCAGATCCTGCACGACCTCAGCAAGCGGTGTCGAGGTGATCAGACACAGATCGGCAGAGCCTGCAGTCGGATTGGCCGCTTTCGGTTCGAACTCCCTCCCCAATTGGTGCAGGTTGATCTTCTGCACACCGAAGGTCAGCGCTTTTCGCCCTTCCCCGAACGTGACGACCTCAAACCCGAAATTGTCGGAGTAGAACGCGCATGTCCGGTCGATATCAGCGACGGTCAGAACCAAATGGTCGAGGCGATCGATCGTGATCATATTCGTGCGTCTTTTCGCTATGGGTGACAGAGTAACTCACTGATACCCCTCCCCGCGTTTGGGAACAATGCAACCCGTCGAAAACGGGCTCGCGATCGGCAAAACCACGGGTGTCTGATAACCCGTCAACCAGCGAGTTTGCGCATCATCGCTTCAATCGGCCCGCGTTTGAACCACCGCTTCCATATAAGCGCGTAGAGAGTTGCGAGGCCACAGAATAGCAATGATGCCGAGACGGCCTGCCCAATGGTTTGCCCTCCTAGCATTCTCAATGCTTCCAATGTTCCCATGCCAACCAGAATATGTGCGATATAAAGCGTCAGCGTTTGGCGTCCTGCCGGAACCACGAGGTCTAACACGCCGATTGCTTTCAGACTGTCTGACAGCAACAAACAAATCCCAATCACGACGGACGCGGCACCAATCCCAGCAAGTGAATAAAGTGGCATTGGCGGTAGGGGCGATGTCGTGGCCAGCACCGCAAGCTCAGGATCAATCGCCGCAAATTGGCTGGCAAGAAGGCTGCTTGAAAGTTCAGCCACTGCAACAGCGGCCCCGCCGAATACGACCATCTTGACCTGGGTTGCACGTTCCGCCAGCGAAATTCGGCTGAGCGCGATCCCAAACAGCAAGAAGCCCAACCACGGGACAACCGGATGCCAGCCGTTGAAAAATAAGTTCCGAACAAAGCCTGCCGGCGTCCAGATATCTGAATAGGTGTAAGTCTCCCAATTCCATCCCGCGTCATAGTTAAGCGACAGGACCATCCCGACAAAGGCGAAGTTCAATGCGATGATTATTGCAATCAATCCGGGTATGCGCAGCGGCAAGAGCAAAACACCGAAAAGGAAATAGAACGCATAGTAATGCAGGATGTCTGCGTCAAAGATCGTCATGTTCAGAAGGCCAATTGCCAGCAGAAATATCGCCCGTTTGATCGTTACAGCGATGGTTTGGCCCATCCTTTTTGCACCGGCCAATCCCAATCCGATTCCTGCCAACACGACAAATGTTGCAGCCGCGCGCCCCTCAAGCGCGGAAGTCAGAGAATGAAGCCCACCTGCCCCCTCTTCGGCCCCCATCGCTATCTTGAAGTTGACAATGACCATCCCGACAAACGCCAAATATCGCGCCAGATCGAGGCCTTCCAGCCGAAGGCTTTTCGGGATTTTTGGGGATTGCTCCATCTGAATACCTGATGTTCTCGCGACACAAAAATCGTGCTTGGTGTTTTCGCCGGACACTAGGATCATGGTGCAAGGTTCACAAGCCGTGCTTGTCGCATTGCAAGAGCTTCTCACAGAAAAACTAACTGAAATTCTTTAGTGGCTGCGAAGCGTTACCCTCTCCGGGTTGCGACGATCCCGCGGCTGGTCCGTGATGGAGGTCCAGACGGGAACGCGTAGACCTGATCTACGTCAAATCCGGCCTTATCCATAAGGGCTAAAATTTCGTCTTTTTGAAATGTCCGATGACGCCATTGCAACCAAATGATTGCATTGCACCAATGCGGTTTGGAGACGACAAGACGCAGCTGCCCGCCCGGAACCAGAAGATCACGCATCTGTCGCAACGCGGTCAACGGATCGGCGCAATGTTCAATCACATGGGCCGCAAGAACGACATCCGAAGGCTCAAGGTCCGTTTCCCCAAGGAGTGACTGGACCGCCTGGGGGTTAACACCGCGCTTGTTCAACGCCTCTGTGCCACGTTCGAGCATGACGGGACTTGGCTCAAGCAATATTAACTCGCTTGGCGGACCATGTAGTGCGACCCATGCTTCGGCGAAGGACGCTGTCCCCGCACCCACATCAACGACCCGCTTGTTAGGTCCCGCATATCTTGGAGGCGCGGACAAAAAGCCCAGATAGCCATCGTAATACCCAAGGGTCCGCATCTTGTCGCCCCAACGGGGTGCGGCAACGTCATAGCGTTTTGTCCTGGGGATATCAGTCTCGGCCATATGGGGAGCCTGCCATCAAAGCGAGGTGATTTCCAGCCGAGCCGGAAAAGAAGGTTATTGCGAAAGACGTCGCGACTTTTGCTTTCCGCAAGTTATTAACGCCCAGTTCAATAAAAGTAAGGTGGGACGGATCGCTCCACGCGGATGCTTTGAATATCGTTTCTAAAAAATGCCGATCAATCGGGGGCTTGCCACCCGCTAGAAACGTCATAGGCCGCGATCAAGTCGCGGCCTATGTTTTTGCTTTTTAGTCCAGCTTTGCCCTGATGCTATCGCGATAAAGCGCTTTGGTCAGGGAGATCATCATGAACACCATGACAATCGTGAACGGCAAGGCCCCGATAATCATCGCATTCTGCAATGCTCCGAATGGATTGGCCTCCGCGCCGCTATTGCCTGCGATGATCAAGGCACCGATAACTGCGGTCAGGATCAGACCCCAGATGATGCGGTGCTTGATGCCGGTTTCCTGCTTGCCGCCAGACATGATCGTGTTCATCACCAGGATGCCCGAGTCCGCTGATGTGACGAGGAACGTCATGATCAGAACCACACACATGATTGTGATGGCAGACAAGAACCCGCCCGAGATCATTTGCTCAAGTGTCGCAAACAATTTCGCCGTGTTGGTCGCACCGATCAAAGAACCGGCAGCATCGCCGTTCAGTTCCAAGTCAATGGCTGTGCCGCCCAGAATAGTCATCCACAAGAAGCAGACGATTGCTGGTGCGATGACGCAACCCAAGATGAATTCACGCACTGTGCGGCCCTTGGAGATACGCGCAAGGAACAAGCCAACAAATGGCGAGAACGCGATCCACCATGCCCAGTAGAACGTGGTCCAACCGGCTTGCCATCCGAACTGGCGGCCTTGTTCACCGGCGGCATAGATCGCCGCGGCATCAAGGCTGGCAGCCGTAGCTGGCAATCCTTCTGTGAACCCGGAAAGCGAGCCCCAAGGCGACGTAGCAGACCCGTAGATCGCTGCGACATCTTCTGCAGGCAATGCTTGTGCTGCTTCTGGAATCGCTGCGGCAAATGCGTCAGCTGTTTGCGGACCGTATGCGCCGAAAGACAGTTCAACAAAGTGCAGGATATAGTCGACCAGACCCGCGCCGAACTTTGTCATCGCGAAGAAGAACGAACCGAAGATCACGAAGGTCAGAAGCAAGATCACTGACAAAACCAGGTTGAGGTTTGACAGGTATTTAATCCCACGTCCCACACCTGACACGGCGGACAGGATCGACAAGCCCATAATCACCAGCAGCGCTGAAATCAGCCCGACTGTGCTTGGCTTAGGCGCTTCTGCATCGCCATTCATCAACCACTCCATGCCGGAGACCGCGTAGACCCCGTCAACGAACTGGCTAACACCGAAGCCGATGGTGACAGACACACCAAGGATCGTTGCCACAACGCCAAGCACGTCAACCAGATGGCCCAAAAAGCCATTTGCGGTTTTGCCCAGCAAAGGTGTCAACGCTGACCGGATCGTCAGCGGCATTTCACGGGTGTAGGCATAGTACGCCAGCGACAACCCTGTTAGCACATAGATGGCCCAGGCGTGAAACCCGTAATGCAGGAACGTGTAGCGGTACGCCGACTGCACAGCCTCAGCGGAGTTCGGCGCAACGTCGCCAGAGATTACGACGGGGTTTGATCCCCAAAGGCCAAGCGGCTCGGCGGTCGCGAAGACCATCAGACCCACACCCAGACCCGCACCGAACATCATCGAAAACCACGAGAAGTTCGAAAATTCCGGTACTGTTTCAGCGGTTCCAAGCTTCTTGCTGCCGGTTGCTGGCAGAATGGCCAGTACAAACAGAAAGAATGCAAATATGCCGACTGATATGATGTAGAAGCTGTTGAAGCCATTCAGCAAGCTGCTGTTAACAGCCGACAGAACGCTGCTGGCATTTCCTGGCCAGACAAGCGCCCAGACAACCAGCGCGACCATGATCGCCTTACTGATGAGCGCGATGGGAAGGCTGTAGCCCTCGTAAAATCCGGATGGAGCTTTTTCGATCTCCAACTCGGTAAATGGTGGTTTAATAGACATCTTTTGTCCCCTGTTTCTTTGATTGCGCCGTCGTTCGATTTCTCACAGTCGTTTGACGCATCAACCGTGAGATTATTTGTTTTCCCTATTCTGTGTTTCCCTATTCATTGTCTGACAAACCGGCACCGGCCCCGAGCAGGCGCGACGCCTCAGTTGCGGGCGCGTAAGTGCGTTGTGCAAACGCGTCCAGTCGTGCCCAAACCTCAGACGCGACAGCGCCGCGCTGGCTTGGACGTTTGGCGGTGTCATTACGATCTGTTGAAAGCTGGCATGTGAGCTTTGCGGTTTTGCTGACATTGATTTCGTCCTGCGGGTCGTCGACCCAGATCCCATCCCCGTCCGTGTCGATCCGCACGCTTCGGTAACGCAGTTGCACAGGTTGATTGAGATGGATCGCGGCCCACGCCGCAAAGGGCAACACCAGCAATGGGTATGACACATCAGCCGCGTTGACCGACGCATCGTCTGCCAGCTTATCCGCGCAATCGTTCAGTGCGGTGCCGACCGCAAGTGGGCAAAGATCGCCTTCGGGTGCATGCCATTCGCCATCCAGTGAAACAGGTGCGACCTGCTCATGAGGCAGCCCGTCATTTTGCGCCAAGACTTTTGAAAACAGCGCAGGCCCTTCCAGATTATGGGAGGCAAGCCAGCGTGTCGCGCGGGCCGCTTCTTCCGCCATGCCCCAAGACAGGCCCGCCCCACGGGCGGCGCGTTTTGCGTGGGCTTCAATTTCGTTGAGAGAATGGCTCATGCCCTGCCCTGCCGTGCATGCGGATAAACCCAATCATCGCCGTCAACTGAGGCGAGTTCTTCGGGATATGGGGCGTTGCCAAACATGCAAATGCGCACCCAACGATCTGATCTCGGATCGAAATGCGTGGCCCCGAAGAACGACAATTTGCACCGCAACATATCAATAGGCAGGAGGTCAGACCCGATCGTGTTGTCGCGAATTTCCGCATAGGGTGCTTGGTTCACGATCTGGGCGCGCCTGACGCTGTGGCGGTGTTCGGGATGAGCCAGGAGGAAAGCCGCCAGATTTCTGTCGCCATCTTCCTCTTTCAACGCCGCATAAAGCGCTGCTGCATCCCGGCCTGGTGCCAATGGTTGCTCATAAGGGGCAATCGGTTCTTCGAAACGCTCTCCCAGACGGGGTTCGAGTTTTTCTTGCGATACGTACCAGGCGCGCGCGCATTGATCTTTTTCGGACCAGTTTATGTCCAATGCCCACCCGTAGGCGCGTTCCAGAATGGCCAGCAATTCGGCCACCCGCATCGTGCCATCAATGCGGAATGCATGCCGGTCTTTGTCGGACATCTGGTCGGCCAAATGATCAACAAGCCTGCCGTAGGGTTCCAGCATTAAGGACGCCAAACATTCCTGCGCATCCTCGCCCAACATATCTTCGGCCCAGGAATAGAGCCCATCCCAAGGGTACGGGCCAGAAAAGTCGGCCTGTGCGACATGGGCGGCCAGCACTGAAAGATCGCTGCGCAATCTTTCGAGCTTTTCGACCTGGATCGGGTGTTCTGAATGCCAGATATCCGCAGACAGGATGGAGCGGTCTAACAATCCCCGGAACGTGGCGACTTCGGCCGTGGTCGCTTTGGGCACCATGCGCACAATGGCAATCGCTTCTTCCCGTGCCGAGATCCAGTTGTTGAAGAGCCTTGGATGATTGACCAGAAACGGGGCCATGCCTAGCCCCGTGGAATTTCCTATGCCCATGCTGCGGGCAATCTCCGCGTCCAACTTCACCGACATCGACCCACCTTTCAGGTCCGCCATATGCTGCACCAGATCACGCACATAGGTTCGGATCAGAAACACCGACAGCATTTCTATCTGAAACGGTGAGGCGCATTCAGGACGGTCCGCGATCATCTCACGGTCTGCGGCACCCAGCTTGCCCGATCCGTAGACCGCCGTCGTGCGCATCAAATATCCGACCTTGTCCACTTCGACCCGATCAGGTTGCGTTCCTGCAGCAAGGCGCGACACGACGTGATCCCAGAGCCGGACCGACCGGTTTGCACGCGATACAGACAGTTCTTTTTCGCTGACACGGCCTGCTTCTTGCAGGGGTATGTTTTTGCGCAAACGCTCAATATCGGCAGTGGTCGGAACGCCGTCAAACAAAGTGAATGTGCTGTCCCAACGCGTGGCAATTACCCGGTCGGAGCGTTCTTCCGGCGGCAGATCATGGCCAAACGCGATCAGCGAATACGTGCGGTCCGGCGTATGCGCGCAATAGACCGCATGGCCGACACCTTTTGCGTCAAATTCAAAAACCGGACGAGAGAATGTCCAGTTTTCGCGGGTCATGCGGCGGGTCAGGATGCGCATAAAAGACAGGCGAGATTGGTGGAAGGACCCCAGTCGTGACAACCGCATGACCAGCGCTGGATCGCGCTTGGAAATGGTTTGTGATGTGTTCGCCTGTACCCGCACGGCCTGTCCTCCCCCTAGTTTAATGGTGTGAAATTATCCGCATAAAATCGGTGCCAGTTGTCGCCCATAATGCCCGCGACCTCAGTGTTGTTCAGGCCAACAGCTTTCAGGCCCGCTTCGATATTCCCAAAATCGCGATTGTCCTTGAACCAGTTTGGCATCGGCGGGAACCCAGCATTGCTAGCACTGCCTTCGCCATAGTCGATCTCTTTGCTCCAGCGGCCTACGCGCATCCACTCTACGACACTATCGGGCTGGTCCTGACACAGATCCGTCCCAATCCCGAGGTTTTGCGACCCGAATTTGTCAGCTGTGCGCGCGATCATCTCGCAAAAGCTTTCCAGCGTGCAGTCGGATTTTTCCTTGAGATGGTGCGGATAGACCGAAAAGCCCAGCATCCCGCCGTTTTCGGTTACCGCCCGGATCACATCATCCTTCTTGTTGCGCAAAGCTGGCGACCACTCATACGGGTTGGCGTGGGTGATCGCGATGGGACGCTCTGACATTTCCGCAGCTTCGATCGTTGATCGATCTGCTGAATGGCTCATGTCGACGACCAGACCGACGCGGTTCATTTCTTTGATGACCTGCTTGCCCATGCGGGTGATGCCAGTGTCTTCCGCCTCATAACAGCCCGTCGCCAGCAAGGACTGGTTGTTATAGGTCAGTTGCATGAAGCGCGCACCAAGCGTGTGCACGATCTCGACCAATCCGATATCGTCTTCGATCGGGCTTGGGTTTTGGAAGCCAAAAAAGATCGCCGTCTTGCCTTCGGCTTTCGCGCGGTCCACGTCGCTTGCCCACTGACCTTTCATGATCAGGTCAGGGTATTGCTCAAACCAGCGGTTCCATTGCTCAAAATTCAGGACCGTTTCGCGGAAGTTTTCGTGATAGGCGATGGTGACATGCACCGCGTCGACTCCGCCTTCACGCATCTGGCGAAAGATTTTTTCGGACCAATTGGCATATTGCAGATTGTCGATCAGCATCATGCCGGAACCCCGGATGAGATATAGGCGGTTTTTACAATCGTGTAGAATTCTGCCGCTGTGCGACCCTGTTCGCGCGGCCCGTAGGAGCTGTCCCCCCGGCCACCAAATGGCACGTGATAGTCAGTTCCCGCTGTGGGCAAGTTGACCATGACGCAGCCCGATTGCGCATTGCGCCGGAAATGCGTGGCGCGTGCCAAATTTGTGGTGACGATACCCGCCGTCAGACCAAAGTTCGTGTCGTTGACCACATGCAACGCTTCGTCGTAGCTGGCGACCGGGATCACACAGGCAAGAGGTGCGAACATCTCTTCCCGGTTGATCCGCATGTCATTGTTGGTGCCGACGAAGACGCCCGGTGACATGTAGTAGCCATCGGTGGCCATTTCCAACCGCTGACCACCACAAAGAAGTTCCGCCCCCTCGGATGCCGCAAGATCGACATAGGCGAGGTTTTCTTTCAATTGCTGTTCAGAGACGACCGGCCCCATCTGGGTGCCCTCCTCCAGCGCATGGCCGACCTTCATTGCCTTGGCACCGGCCACCAGCTTTTCGACAAACTGATCATGGATGGATTGGTGGACAACCAAGCGGGACGATGCCGTACACTTCTGACCAGAGCCGCCAAAAGCCCCCCCCAAAGCGAGCGAGACCGCAAGGTCCAGGTCTGCGTCATCCATCACGGCCAATGCGTTCTTTGATCCCATCTCCATCTGCACCCGCGTCAGGTTCTGGATGGCGCTGGCTGCAATGCCTTTGCCCACGGGCACCGAGCCGGTGAAGCTGATCGCATTGACCTTCGGGCTTTCGACCAGGCGATTACCGACGGCGCTGCCCGCACCCATCACGAGGGACACCAGGCCTTTGGGGATGTCCTGCCGTGCGATGATCTCAACAAGCGCCACGGCGGAAGCCGGGGTGACATTTGCAGGTTTCCAAACCACGGCATTGCCGTAGCAAAGCGCTGGCGCGATTTTCCACGAGGCCGTTGCGGTGGGGAAGTTCCAGGGGGAGATCACTGCCACAACGCCCACGGGTTCGCGGCGCACATCAATTTCGATCCCATCGCGGACAGAATCCGCCGTATCGCCCATCTGGCGCAGAGTCTCAGCTGCGTAATACGTAAAGAATTGCCCTGCACGGTAGACTTCGCCTTTGCCTTCGGCCAATGGCTTGCCTTCTTCACGCGCCAGCAAGGTGCCAAGCTCTTCGGCGCGGCTCATCATCTCGGTTCCGATGGCCATCAGCACGTTGTATTTCCGTTCGATCCCGTAGGCGGCCCACTCAGCTTGCGCGATCCGCGCTTGCTCAAGTGTCGCATCCAGTTGATCCGGCGTTGCCTGCGCGAACATCCCGATCAAATCACTGAGATCTGATGGATTGCGGTTTTCGATCTCGGACGCACCCGCCACCCATTCTCCGGCGATGTAGTTCAATTTGGTGTCGTGCATGGCTGTACCCCTCTGATCCGCGCGACCATCGCGCGCACGTGTAGGATACGCCTTCAAGCTGATTCAGGCTTTCAGAATGTATTGTAATTTACTTCAGATTTTCTGAATTCAGAATTCTGACAGTAAGCTGCCGTCCCGCTTCATTTCAGTGATCAGCTTCAAAAACTCCCGGGCGGCAGGCATCAGCAGATTGCTGGGGCGCGACATCATATGCACGGTTCGGCGTGCCGTCACATCGGCCAAAGGCAAAAACGCGAATTCATCAAGCACGTTGGCAACGGTCAGTCGCGGCAGCACCGTTACCCCAACGCCTTCCCTGACCAACCCCAGCAAAGACGCCGTGTTGGGCACCATTAGCCGGGACCGCGCAAGAATAGGTGCAAAATCCGGATCAGTAATCTGCTGACACAGGCCATTTGCGATGATCGTCTGATCCCCGAGCGTGCGCCAGGTAAGCTGATCCCAGTTTTCTGCAAGCGGATGATCTTTCCGGCATACAAGGCCAAACGCGTCGCTGAACAATTCTGTGCGGCGCATCCCGTCGATTTCCGGAAGGGTTCCGATCCCTATATCCGCCCTCTCCCGATCCAGTTCCCGTGCGATTGTCGCGGAATCCATGTCCCGCAGGTCAATCTGAACTTTCGGATATTTGTCGGCGAATTTGAAAATCACTGCGGGCAGCAAGGTTGTCGCCACCGATGGCGTGACAGCCAATCTCAGATATCCAAGCTCTGAGCGCGATAGCCCTTCGATGACCGAGACCGTGTTTTCGAAATGCGCTACCTCCCGGCGTGCCTCGATCAAAATGAGCTCGCCGATCGGGGTTAGCCGGGACTTGCGCGCGGTTTCAAACAATGCAGACCCGACGTGATCTTCAAACTGCTTCAGCATCATTGAGACCGCAGACGGCGTTCGTCCGAGGGCATCGGCGGCCTCGGACAGGCTGCCATGGGTGGCCACCATTGTGAAACATCTCAGCATGTCGATCTTGATCGCCATATTTCAGAATTCCTGAATTGGATTTGACGAAATCTAGTTTGAATTAATTCTGAACTCATGGCCATATGCTATTTGACCCATCCAATCGGCTACGGGCAAAAAACAAATTTGCAAGGAAATCCCATGATCGAACGCATCGACACTGGCATACGCTCTTCTAAAATCGTGAAACATAACGGCGTGGCCTATCTGACTGGACAAGTCGCGGAAGGCGACACGATCCAAGAGCAAGTGCAAACCTGTCTGGATAAAATTGACGCCCTGCTAGAACAGGCCGGGTCGTCACGTGAAAACATGCTGCGGGTGACGATTTGGCTGGCGGATATGCAAGACTTTGCGGGCCTGAATGAAGTCTGGAACGCTTGGGTACCCGAAGGTCATGCCCCTGCGCGTGCCTGCGGCGAAGCGAAACTGGCCCGCCCCGAGCTGAAGGTAGAATTCATCGTGGATGCAGCATATTCCTGACGTCTGAAGTTTTTCGCAGATAGACCTCTCAAACCGCGCGATCAGCTCAATACAAGAGCCGCGCCGAAATGCGCTAGCTATCGGAGCCGCAAACCTTTTTTCCTGTGGTCCTAAAATCAACGGTGTTGGACATTGATGTTGTGAAACAAAGAAAACCGGGTGCATAGTAAGAAAAAACCTAGGGAGGAAACTATGAAGACTGAATTGAAAGTACTGCTCGGAGCGTCCGCCATTGCGCTCATGTCTTTGGGTGGGACCGCCTCGGCGCAGGACTGTGAGCGCGGTGATCTGGATGATCGGTTCTGTGACACAGACGGTGATCTGATTGCCGACATCCCGACAGATCCGGCCCAGCAGATCGACCCAGACACGTTGATCTTTGCTTATACCCCGGTTGAGGATCCAGCCGTCTACAAGACTGCATGGTCCGATTTCCTGGAACATCTGGAAACCGCAACCGGTAAGGACGTTGTGTTTTTCCCTGTGCAAAACAATGCGGCGCAAATCGAAGCCATGCGCTCCGGTCGTCTGCATATTGCCGGGTTCAACACCGGGTCAAACCCACTTGCTGTGAACTGTGCGGGGTTCCGTCCCTTCACGATCATGGCGTCAAAGGACGGCAATTTCGGGTATGAGATGGAAATCATCACCTTCCCGGGATCAGGCATCGAAAAGGTGGAAGACATCAAAGGCAAGCAGTTGGCCTTTACCTCTCCCACGTCGAACTCCGGCTTCAAGGCCCCGTCTGCGATCCTGAAAAGCGATTTTGACCTTCTGCCAGATCGTGATTTTGAACCGGTCTATTCCGGCAAGCACGACAACTCGATCCTCGGCGTGGCCAACAAGGACTATATGGCGGCGTCAATCGCGAACTCTGTGAAATCGCGGATGATCAGCCGGGACGTGATCAAGGAAGATGACGTCATCACCATCTACAAATCGCAAACTTTCCCAACCACAGGCTTTGGTACAGTCTACAACCTGAAGCCGGAATTGCAGGAAAGCATTCGTGACGCGTTCTTCAGCTTCGAATGGGAAGGCACCTCGCTTGAGGCCGAGTTCTCCAAGTCGAACGAAGGCCAGTTCCTTGAGATGACGTACCAGGAATTCTGGGATGTTATCCGCAAGATCGACACAGCCAATGGTGTGTCTTACGCCTGCGAATAAGCCAACAAAACAATCAAAAGTCAGGCCCGCCAAGGTGGGCCTGATCTGCTATTTCAGGGGCTGGGCATGCTGCAACTCAGGAAACTTACAAAGACCTACAAGACTGGCGATCAGGCCCTGAAGGCAATTGATCTCGACGTTCCGAAAGGTCAGGTTCTTGCGCTGATTGGCCCGTCCGGTGCCGGTAAATCCACCATGATCCGTTGCATCAACCGTTTGGTTGAACCGACCAGCGGCGAAGCCCTGCTGGACGGCGTCGACCTAGCAAAACTTGGTGCCAGTGCTCTGCGCAAAGCACGCCGCGAGATGGGGATGATTTTTCAGGAATACGCTCTGGTTGAGCGGTTGACCGTCATGGAAAATGTGCTCTCCGGGCGCTTGGGTTATGTCGGATTTTGGCGGTCGTTTTTGCGCCGCTATCCCCAGTCCGATGTGGATGAGGCGTTTCGACTTCTCGACCGCGTAGGTCTTTTGCATATGGCCGACAAGCGTGCGGATGAATTGTCGGGCGGTCAGCGCCAGCGTGTCGGTATCTGCCGCGCGCTCATACAAAACCCGAAGCTCTTGCTTGTTGATGAACCGACAGCATCGCTTGATCCCAAAACCAGCCGCCAGATCATGCGCTTGATTACGGAGCTGTGCCGCGAGCGTGACCTTGCCGCCATCATCAACATCCATGATGTGGCGTTGGCGCAAATGTTCGTACCCCGCGTCGTTGGGCTGCGTTTCGGCGAAATCGTCTATGACGGCCTGCCGACCGGTCTGACGCCTGACAAACTGACTGAAATCTACGGTGAGGAGGACTGGGAGGCGACCATCGAAAAGGTTGACGGCGAAGACGAGATTGAGGCGGCTGAATGAGCGCGGTTGCCCTCGAGGACATGGTTGGGCGACGCTGGCGCAAACCGGCCTTTGTGAAGAACCCCGTTCTGCGCTGGACGTTGATCCTGGGCTTTATCGCCTATCTGATCGCCGCGTTCATGACGATCGAAGTCGACTGGGGTCGCGTCTATGACGGTTTGGACCGCGGGTGGGCCTTTGTGCTTGCATTTACCAGCCCCGATTTCACATCCCGGTGGAGCGACATCTGGAGCGGACTTCTGGAAAGCATCGTGATGACCGTTGCGGCCTCTGTCGTCGGCATCCTGATTTCTATCCCGATCGGCCTTGGTGCCGCGCGAAACGTCGCCCCCCTTCCCGTCTACGTGATCTGTCGCGGCATCGTCGCAATCAGCCGGGCTTTGCAGGAAATTATCGTGGCGATCCTGCTGGTCGCCATTTTTGGCTTTGGCCCCTTGGCAGGCTTTCTGACACTCAGCTTTGCTACCATCGGGTTTCTGTCGAAACTTCTGGCCGAAGATATCGAAGCGATGGACAAGGTTCAGGCGGAGGCGATCCGGGCCTCTGGGGCGCGCTGGACGCAATGGATCAACTACGGCGTGCAGCCGCAGGTTATGCCGCGTCTGGTTGGCCTCTCGATTTATCGGATCGACATCAACTTTCGCGAAAGCGCGATCCTCGGGCTTGTTGGTGCGGGTGGGATCGGGGCAACGCTGAACACCGCCTTCGACCGCTATGAATACGACACGGCTGCCGCGATCCTTCTATTGATCATCGGGATCGTGATGGCACTTGAATACCTGTCAGGCATCATCCGCGCGAGGGTCCAATAATGCCGGTTCTCAAACGTGACGATACGCAAATTTGGCGGCGGCGGACGACCCGCGAAAGCCTGACCCACTGGTTCGGCTGGCTTCTAGGTGTCGCGGTCTTTGCCTATTGCTGGCAGATCATCTCAGCCTCGACGACATGGTTCTTTGTCTGGGATGCGCCGCGCATTGCAAATGACATCTGGACCCGCGCCACTCCGCCCCGTTGGGAATATATCACGCAATTGGGCCGTCCGATCTGGGACACGCTGAACATCGCAACACTAGGGACAATCATCGCCTTGTTCCTTGCCGTGCCGGTGGCGTTTCTGGCCGCGCGAAACACGACCCCCTCCCCGCTTTTCATACGGCCGATTGCGCTCCTGATTATCGTGTCGACCCGGTCGATCAACTCCCTGATCTGGGCGCTGCTGTTGATCGCTATCATCGGCCCCGGCGTCTTTGCAGGCGTGATCGCCATCGCGATCCGGTCCATCGGGTTCTGCGCCAAACTACTTTACGAGGCGATAGAAGAGATTGACCACAGCCAGGTAGAAGCCATCACAGCGACGGGCGGCTCGCGCTGGCAGGTCATGGCCTACGGGATCGTGCCGCAAATCCTGCCCGCTTTTGCCGGGATCGCGGTGTTCCGCTGGGATATCAACATCCGTGAATCCACCGTTCTGGGCCTCGTCGGTGCGGGTGGGATCGGCCTGCAGCTTTCAGCGTCCCTGAACGTTCTTGCCTGGCCGCAGGTCAGTCTGATCCTCATCGTGATCCTTGTTGCTGTCGTGATCAGCGAATGGGTCTCAGCCAAGGTGCGCGGTGCGATCATATGATGAACCTCAGCGTGGCGGAGGCTTTTGCGGCCTATGAAAACGCGCGCGTGCGATTGCCAAGCTGCAGGCCGTCGCAAACGCCTCCAAGGAACATCAAGTCTTTGGCAGAGATCGCCGACGCGTTTGATGTCTTCCTGCTGGATGCGTTTGGGGTTCTGAACATTGGCGACGAAGCGATTTCCAGCACGCCCGGGCGTGTGCAGGACCTGCAGGCGGCTGGCAAACGCGTCCTCGTCGTCTCAAATGCGGCCAGCGTGCCACGCGACACCTTGTTGGAGAAATATCACCGCCTCGGCTACGATTTCGACGCCGCCGATGTGTTCACAAGCCGGATGGCAACGCTTGCCGGTCTTGCCGATGCACCACAGATCACATGGGGTGTGATGGGGTTGCCAAACGTCCCGATGGACGATTTTGGTCCCTTGAATTGGCATCTGCTAGAGGACGACCCCGACGCGTATGACCGGGCGGAAGGGTTTCTTCTGGTCGGCAGCGGCACTTGGTCGGAGAACCGACAGGCCTTGCTGGAAGCGTCTTTGAGGAAAACACCCCGGCAAGTGCGGGTTGCAAATCCTGACATTGTCGCCCCCCGCGAAGAGGGGTTTTCAATTGAACCCGGCTATTTTGCCCATAAGGTCGCGCAGTTTCCGTCAATAGAACCGCAATTCTTCGGCAAACCGTTTCTGAATATCTACGATCTGGTTTTCGAACATCTGGGCCCAGTTGATCGCGCGCGGGTTGCGATGGTTGGCGACAGTCTACACACCGATATCCTAGGTGCGCAAACAGCGGGGGTTGCCTCTGTCCTGATCTCTGGCTTCGGTTTTCTCGCAGGTCACGACGCTGCTGCTGCCATTTCGCAATCGGGGATTGTCCCGGATTTCATAGCGGAGCGACCATGACAGCTGCGCGTATCGTTTTTGATCTGGATGGGACGCTGATCGACAGCGCCCCTGATATCCAAAATATCGCGAATACCGTGCTTGCAGGCGTCGATGCTGCACCTGTGTCACTCGCAGAAACCCGCAGCTTTATTGGTGAAGGTGTCGGTGTTTTCGTGGCCAAGATGCGTTCCGCGCGCAGCATTCCTGAAAGCGAACAGTCCAAACTTCTGGATCAGGTCATCGCGCTTTATGACGACGCGGTCCAGCTGACGGTGCCCTATCCGGGCGCTGTTGAGGCGCTGGAGACGCTCGCGAAAACGCATCGGCTTGGCATCTGCACAAACAAGCTGCACCGACCTTGCGTATCAGTTCTTAAACACCTGCGCCTCGACGGCTTTTTCGCCACTGTTTGGGGCGGCGACAATCCACTGGGGCGCAAACCGGATCCTGCGGCGCTGCTTGCTGCATTTTCTGAGCTTGAGGACGGTCCACGTATCTATGTTGGCGACAGTGAGGTCGACGCCGAAACCGCACAGCGCGCGGCGGTTCCCTTTTTCCTGTTCACTGAAGGGTATCGCAAGCAACCGGTCGACGCGATCCCCCACGATGTCAGCTTTGATGATTTTGGCGACCTGCCGTCGCTCATCAAAAGTCACCTTGAGAATTAAATTTTCGGTTTCAAGTCACGCTATCTGGAAACGAGAACACATCCGACGAACCAAGAAAAGATCGACCCTGCATTGCTCCGTGCCGACATTGCAGCTGGTGCGGGCATCGAAATTGACTGACCCTTTTTTATCTCCAGTTGAACGACGGATATTCACCGGCTCCGCAGCTTCGTTCACACATCGTTTTGGGTGCGAACCAGCCCTTTCAAACGACAGAAACGGGATCGCGACCAGTTTTCTAATTGAAGCTGTAGTGTTGACATTTCCAGCCAATGACGCACGGATGAAGACGGTTGAAGTTTCAGAAGCTAGTGAGCCTCACCCCACGAAAAAAGCAAAGGATGATCGATCTCCAAAGACGGTCGTCGATTTTGAAAACCAGTGAAACGAAACAAACAACAGGGATAGACTTATGAATTTGAAAACTCTCGCAACAACGCTTGTGGTGTCAGCACTGAGTATCTCAGCCGCTTCGGCCGACATTCTGGATACGATTAAGGAACGCGGCAAACTCATCGTCGGCACAAAGGCCGACTATAAACCTTACGGCTTTCTGGACACGTCTGGCGCAATCATCGGCATCGAGCCTGACCTGGCAAGAGACGTCGCCGAAAAACTGGGCGTCGAGATTGAATTTGTCCCTGTTGTCAGTTCGAACCGGATGCAGTTTTTGGAACAAGGCAAGATCGATCTGATGATCGCCACCATGACTGACAAGCCAGATCGTCGCGAAATCGTTTTGATACCGGATCCCAACTATTACTCTTCAGGCACCAACATCTTAGCTTTGAAAAGCTTGGGCTTGAAAGAGTGGGAAGACCTCCGTGGCAAGCCGGTTTGCGGCATTCAGGGTGCATTCTACAACAAGGCGACATCGCAAAACTATGGTGCCGAGATTGTTGCGTTCAAAGGAACTGCAGAAGCGTATTCCGCACTAAAGGGCGGTAACTGTGCGGCGTTCGTTTACGATGACAGCGCCATCGTCGCCAAGGCAGCCGAGCCAGAATGGGCAGAATATGAAATGCCGCTTCAAACTATCGATGACGCCCCTTGGGGATTGGCCGTCGCATTGGGTGAAGACAACTTCGCCCAACTGATGAGTGACATGATCATCGACTGGCACAAGACTGGCCGTATTCTTGAGCTTGAGACCAAGTGGGGCGTGACCAACACCCCGTTTGCGCAAGCCATGCACGATAAATATAAATAAAAATTGAGGATTGGGCGGGCCTGTTTTATGGACCGCCCGATCCCTGCCTTCTGAGGGGAAGCAGGTATGGAGTTCGTATTCGAGTGGTTTCGTACCCTGTATCAGGAGACGGGTATAAACCTTCCCTTTCTCTACGACGAATATGACAGAAACCGGATGATCGACGGGTTTTTCACGACCATCTGGTTGTCGCTAGTCTGCTTGTTCTTCTCGGTCATCATCGGCATCATTGGGGCGTGGCTACAAGGGTCAGCGTTCAAATGGACGCGGCGCATTGTCAACGGTTATATCCAGCTGTTCCGAAATACACCGCCATTGGTACAACTTTATTTCTTCTATTTTGCGATCGGAACACTGTTGCCTCGGGTCGAAAACGACTGGGGCGGGCAATCACCCATATTGGGCAGCTTTGCCTGGGCGGCGATTTCGCTGTCTTTTTTTGCGGGCGCTTTCAACGTCGAAATTTTCCGTTCAGGCATCGAAGCCGTTCCCAAATCAACGGTCGAAGCCGCAGAGGCGCTTGGCTTCTCCAAGTTGCAAATCTATCGCGACATCACCCTACCTCTGGCGTTTCGGGTGGTGCTGCCTGCCCTCAACAACAACTTGGTAAATTTGGTGAAAACCACAACGCTGGCCTATGCAATTGCAGTTCCTGAAATGCTCTATGAGGCCAATCAAATCTGGTCGGACAATGTGAATGTGACCGAGATGATGTTCTTCCTGCTTTTGGCCTATTTCGTGTTGGTAGGCGTGCTGGTGGGCGGCATGAACCGTTGGGAACGGGCAATGAAAATTCCGGGGTATGGCGGATGACATATAAAACCGACCTGCCCGTAATGCTGCCGATGAAACGGCGCGAAGCTGAGCCATTCCTGAGCCTTAAAATGTGGTACATTTTGCCAATTGCGCTTTTGGCTATTCTTGGTCCCAACCTGGTCGTTGCGCAATCCACGCCCGAGAGCCAGTCGCCAATTGCCGTTTTGTTGAACTGGGCACCGCTGCTGCTCAAAGGGTTCATTTTCAATCTTGTAATCTCTGTCAGTGCGATGGCCTTGGGGACTTTTGTCGGCGCGATCTTGGGACTTGGACAAATATCTCTCTTTGCACCAACACGACACAGTTCTTGGTTCGTGACGCAGTTTTTCCGCAATGCCCCCTGGCTGGTTCTGCTGTTTTTCGCGATGTTTCTTCTGCCGTTCGAGATTAACCTCTTTGGGTTCAAGATACCGTTTCCGGATTGGTTCAAGGCGATCCTTGGCCTGTCCCTGCCTGTGATGGCCAATGTCTCCGAGATCGTGCGGGGCGCGGTCAGATCACTTCCTAGCGGGCAATGGGAAGCGGCCGAGAGCCTTGCTTACACGCGTCTGCAAACCCTTTGGCTGATCATCCTGCCCCAATGCGTGAAGCGGATGTTGCCGCCTTGGATGAACCTCTACTCCATCCTGACAATGGCGACCGTTTTGGCCTCGATTGTTGGTGTGAACGAAGTCATGACGCTGACCGGACAAGCCTTGGCCTCGGAGGGGGGACGCCCCGATCTTTTGGCCCCGTTCTATGGTTTCGTCCTGCTGCTATTCTTCATCTACTGCTATCCAATCGCGAAATTCACTGTGTGGTTGGAAACGAAATACGCTGTCATATCCTGAGGAACTTTCATGAGCTGGACCCCCGCAGACCCAATGGTCTCCCTAAAGAACGTGCATAAATCCTTTGGCGATCTGAAAGTGCTGAACGGTGTTTCACTGGATGTCATGAAAGGCGATGTAATCTGCATCATCGGCCCCTCAGGATCAGGCAAGTCGACCCTGATCCGCTGTGTCAACGCCCTGAACGATATTCAGCAGGGCTCGATTTTGGTGGAGGGCCAAGAGGTCAACGACCCCAAGCTCGACAAGCTAGAACTGCGCAAGAAAGTTGGAATGGTTTTTCAACAATACAACCTGTTTCCACATAAGACAGCGTTGCAAAATGTAATGATGGCACCGATTCGCGTGTTGAAGCAGGACAAGGCCCAGGCCGAGGAAACCGCACGAGGATTGATCAAAAAAGTGCGCTTGGAAGGGAAGGAAAACGCCTATCCGGGGGAGCTTTCTGGCGGCCAGCAACAGCGTGTGGCCATCGCGCGATCCCTCGCAATGCGACCCGATGTTATCTTGTTCGACGAGGTGACCGCCGCACTTGATCCTGAAACTGTTGGAGAGGTTTTGCAGACAATCAAGGACCTTGCGGAAGACGGAATGACCTGCATTCTGGTAACCCACGAAATGGCTTTTGCCCGTGAAGTTGCGGATCATATTTACTTTACAGATCGTGGTGTCATCGTCGAGCACGGCCCACCGGAGACTTTCTTTCAAAACGCACAAGATCCACGCACCAAAGAGTTCCTCAGCCAGATACTTTAGTTTGTTTGGACGTGAACGATCTGCCGGGGTGATGGTTGCATTAGCTTTTTCAATTAAAGCAACATTCGCTGATGTGCAGTACCGAGGGACCATGTAACCCGAAGCCAACATTCAGCAAGTTTTCCAGATGCTGCGGTCGCAACCGGCTTTCCGGACACGCCCTGCGTGTGCAAATTTCGTTGTATATTGAGTTGGTTGTCTGGTGACTTTAAGGCCGCTCTCTAGGTCTCAGACAATCCAGCCAAAGAGATACCCCGCCGCGAGCGACCCCAGAACAGCAAGCAGAAGGTAGAGCACGAATTGCTTCAGTTTGAGAACCGGTGCAATGGCCATAGCCCCCCAAATGCTCACGACACCGCCCGATATAAAGAAGCCCATCGCCGCCCCCTCTGACATGCCATTGTCGATCAAACCCCGCGTCATCGGCAGGGCAGCGTAGCCATCAATATACGCCGGGGCACCGACGAAGACTGCAGCGGGTATCGCCCACCATTGGTTCTCGCCAACATAGGCAGCGAGTGTACATGGTATCAGAACCGCGTTCAGCGCATATTCCGCTGCAAAAAAGTAAGGTGGCGGACAGACAGTCCGCATCTTTATCTGCTTATAATAATGATAGTAAATGTATTTATATTAGATTTTAGAGCTCATACCACACTCACGCAAGCAATCCCTGTCTGCCAGCGGCTTTCCTGAACGCTTCCTCAATTCAAAAGAAAAATTGACAGCCTCCTGCCGCCAAGGACTGCTGTCCGGGCTCTTCGTGGTCTTTCTCATCGTCCGCTCCTCAGTGGCTACTATGAGCAACAAACCCTCCCTTAGCAAATACGCCTAATTGGACCCATATGCGCTGACGCCCGACAACTCACGGCAGACATTCGACAGCCAAAGGCTGGTCTAGAACATCAACAGCAGCTCAGCGGACAAAGCGTGAATTCGCTGCGTCTGCGCGAATGTCTGATTTAGACGTTGCGCCAGAGCAGGGCTAAGGCAGAGCAGATTGCAAGCCCAAGCGCCCAAGGCCGGATAGCACCACGCTCAAACCGAACTGCGAGTGGCTTCGATAGCGACAGAGCCACAGGGACCAGTGGTGCAAGAGAGGTAGCGAAAGCCACCTGCGCCAGCGTCATTACCCCAGCTACCGAAAGCGCAATGATCGCAACGAGCGTCCCAAATCCATAGAAGGCGTTTTGTGTCGCAGCCGACCTCCGCGTTTCTACTTTCGAATAAAGTATGGCCATTGGTGGCGCACCAATGCCAGTCAAGGTTCCCATGAAACCACCAACCGCACCCGCAACGAACAGAGAGCTGGTCGTGATCGGGAACGAAAGACCCATCAGCGTAAGGGCAACCGCAAAAAGAACGATGAAGCCCACGATTATTGCCAGCGCATCGGTTCCAACCACCGCCGTTGCGATATAGGCGGCGATGCCCGCACCCAGAATGCGTCCTGCAAAGCCAGGCGGGAGGTCTCGCCGCTTGACGGCCCCCCGTGTGTTCAGAATCGCACCCGAGCCAATGACAAAGCCGACAAGAAGCACAGTCCCTGGAACCCACTCTGGTGCAACAAGTGCCATGACCGGGGCCGCAAACATCCCGTATCCCGCGCCGGACAAGCGTTGAATGAGAGTGCCGAAGAAGACCGTGATAGCACAGATCATCCACGGTCCGAATGCAGGCAGTAAGGTTTCAGGCATATATTCGAGTTCTTTCTTAAGGAAGGAGAGAGCTATCAGACGACGATGAAGATGACAGTCATCACTGCCCCAATTGCAATGATGACCCCCCGCAGCACGTCGATCTGTGTCATGCGACGGACAAATTTCGACGTGACATAGGCACCGCATATATTCGCAACAGCCATAGGGACAGCGGCATCCCATGCGATCAGGTCGGCAGTCATGAATGTGACCACGGAGAGGATTGACAGGATGGACGCAAGCAGGTTCTTCAACCCGTTTATCCCATGAATATCCCGGTAGCCCTGCAATGCGAGCGCAGCGAGCAGTATGATACCTAAACCGCCATTAAAGTACCCTCCGTAAATCGTGACCACGAGCAGGGCAATTATTGCCATCGGGGCGGAATGCAGGCCAACACTGCCACCTTCCGTCATCTTTTGAAGTCGCGGTGCATAAGCGAATAACAGCGTTGCAATCAACAAAAGCCACGGAACGAGCGCGAGAAACGCATCTGGCGTTGTGATGATGAGAAGCACAGCGCCTAGAATACCGCCGACAGCCGCGATCATGATGATAGAGCCAAGGCGCAGCGCGCCTTCAGCGCGAACATCGTGACGATAGGCCCATGCACTGGCGATGTAGCCGGGGACAGCCATCGTTGTCGCCGTCGCATTCGCGACGACTGGCGGAATGCCAACCCATATCAGGACCGGCAACGTGACGAAGGTTCCTCCACCTGCAACAGCGTTCAATGCCCCACAGAGAAATCCAGCAACAACGACGACAATGAATTCTACCACGGCAGTTCCTTCGACCTCTTTCGACACCTGCTATCAGTGTGATACATTGGTCTCCAAATTGGTCTGGAATATTCATGCGATACACGAATGCAGCCACAGCACTTGCACAGCTTCGGCACCTTTTGCAGACAGATGGGATGGCCGTTGGTGATAGGTTGCCGTCCGAGCGGGTGTTGGCGCAGAGATTTTCATGCAGCCGCGAAACTTTGCGACGTGCAATTCTTGTGTTGGAGCAGGAAGGCGAAGTCTGGCGTCATGTGGGCCAAGGCACATTCTATGGTCCACGGCCAGATACAGCTCCGCTTAGGGAAAACCTTTTGGTGCAGGCTACATCGGTTCAGGAATTGGTGCAGGCACGGTACCTGATCGAGCCTGCGGTTGCAGCGGAAGCTGCACGTAGAGCGACCATAACAGATATTGCGAAGCTCAATGAGTGCGTTTTGGCCGGGCGCACAGCACCGGACAGGTTTGCGTGCCAGAAGGCAGATGATAGCTTCCACAGAACCATTGCAACGGTCGCTCGAAATTCGATCTTATCTTCAATCCTCACATTCCTTTCAGATGCGAGGCGTCGATCAACATGGCAGACGCAGTGGGATCGCACGTACCGTCACATCGGCATCAGAGAGTTCAAGGAGCAGCACAGCGACCAGCATCAGCGGATCGTTGATGCGATTGCAAACCACAATCCTGAGGAAGCCGAAGCCAAAATGAAAACCCATCTGGAAGCAATAATCGAAGCGCTTCAGCTCCCGCCGGGTTCGCCATCGTTTCTCACATCAGGTTAGCTGACATTCGTGCTTGACGCAGCATTTGGAAAAATGGGGCGTTGCCGCCAATGAATATGACGCGGCATCTGGCCAGCCAGCTGAGCCGGATCGGATGAGGACGGCCCAGAGCCGACCTTTGACTGTTACTAAAGATGCTGGGGTCGCAGCCCGCATTGCCGCCATTCGCTGCAGGAGCAGCATCCAAGCCTGTCTGAATTCACTGTTTGCGTGACGCAGTTGCTATTCCCGACAGTCGCTCAAAGGTCCGCTTAATAGTGAGCTGATGCGAATAGATCGAGTCTGGATAGCGGTGTCTTGGCAAGCAGGACTGGGAAAAAGCAGTGTTCTCAAATACTGTTCACCTCGCCGATGAACCTTCCAAATGTTGATGTGAACTCGGACGCAATCGCTCGTGCTTTCGGCAGAGAGAATCCCTAAGGCGAAAACTTCATTAGGCGTGCCTTGATACTCTGCAAAAAGGTCGTGATTTCCTCATCAAAAATCAAGAATATGATCAGCATTATGATCGGCACTATAAGAGCGCTTAACTTTCTGAACCAAATCTCAAACTTGTCTGTACGTCTAAACCCGAGGTGCGCCATTAGCTGCTCTGTATCTTTGAAATCAAACTCGGTGGACAAGTAATCAAAGTTAGGCATTTTCATCGGGAAATACGCTATTTCACCTGAGTAGAAGGGATGGTTTAGCTCTCGTTCTTTCTCAATGACTTCGGAATTGATCGGGACTATGTGGCAGTCCTCGGTACGAAACATTCGTGGCCGTCGCCAAGGAAGGAAGATTTCTTTGCTAGGGAACCAATAACCGCTTGGCCAGTTTCCTAACCAGAAAGCATCTATGTAGCCGTCAAGGTTAATGGACTTTATGGGAATTTCTATCCCTATTTCCTTGTACTCGCCGTCCTTGTCGGTCATGCGCTTTTTTCGTGGGGCATTTGCGATGCTCGCTATGTCTCCGTCGACCACGGAAAGAAAAAAAGTCTCGGTTTTCGGTTCTATATCTTGTGCTGAAACGCTTATGTGTAGAGGTACGAAGTTTTGGATGGCAGGTTGTTTGGCTATAAGGTCAAAAACTGTATTTAAAGTCATCTCAATTGGGATTTTTTTGGGAAGCTTTGCTTTTGTAAGGTCAAGTCCCTCCCCCAGTGTTGCTTGTTGCTTCGGACCAAGCTGATCAATGCAGTACTCAACACGTTTTTTCTTCAAGTAGCTGGATATCCTTCTAGACTTAAAGAACTCGTGTTCCAGCATCTCACTCATGCCGTGTTCGGACAAAACCTTTGTGATCTTCGACTTAGGCATACAAAATTCATCCGGAACATCGATGGTGACATTTATGTTTTGCAGAGTTTTTTTCGACGTGTTGCGTATCGCGTATGCCAGTTGGCAGTGCTCAATCGTTGATCCGGGCTCTAGCGAAGTTAGATACACCAGATGCCGCGGGTTTTTGGTAAGCCTTCGCGAACGAACAGACTGCTCTCCAACTCTAACTGAGAAATTTGGGTGAGAAAGTTGTCGTGACCGTAGGGCGGTAAAAACGGCTACAGCCAATCCCAATATGGCTACTGCCGTGCCTAAAATAAATTCCATGCAGACCTCGTGTGGCGTGGTGGTGCGACCTTAGTTTTGGCTCGACGGCCCCCGCAAGGGATTTATCGACTCTATTATTTGGTGTTCTTCACTAATGCGGTGAGCGCTTTTCGGATCGAACGAGAGCCTGCGGGCTTCCTTAGCTGTGGCTCGGAAGCGCGTTGATCGACGTTCCGTGCTTCGGGAGAAGCCTGTGTCTTATACAGCCTCTGCGCAAGAGACAATTGGAAAGCCTAGTGATACTTCATAGTTGGCGTCGGATAGTTCCACGAGGTATTAACCACTTGTCAAAGACAGGACGTTCGTACTTGTTGCAGCATCGGTTCGTTTGGGCTCAAACCGGACCTCGTAGGCAGCGCGGCATCTTGGCCATAGAGCGTCCCCATCACGGCCCAAACCGGACTTTGGCCGGGATTAGCGGATGCTGCACGTGCAGCCCCTATACCGGACATTCGATTTACGTGCGTAGACGTCGTTAGCCCGTCGTTTTTTGGCTCACCAGGATGGCCATGCATGCTCGTGCAACATAGTAGCGGTCACCTTTTCGACCTTCGTTGGCGCGGCGCTTGGCTCCGAGTTTGTACGAATAGCATGCGATCCCGGTGTGATCCCCGCCGTCACAATGCCTGCTGAGCGGTCACGCCGTCCGCCAATTCTTTAAGAGCTTGCTCGGTTTCCACGTCCATCGGGAAGTAGAGTTCGATCTTCAGCGATCCGAGTGCGACGTCTTCGGGCGTCCCGAATTGAGCGATTGTCGCGAACAAAGAGAGCCTTTGATCGCCCTGAACGACGATCGCCGGAATGACGGGTGTTCGGGCGCTGTCAATCGGTTTGGGGGCCTTCTCAAGATGCGCAATGACCGGACCAAACTCCGGAACGCCACCCTCAGCAGCGCTCTCGGTTCGCAACCGCTTCGCGGCGTGATGGGCGACCTCTGGCCAGTTTTCCACCACGGATGGAAGCGCGTCGGACACCATCAGGTCCAGCAGGCTGTCGCCGACACCGACCCCGAAGGACCAGAAAAGTGCCAGTGCGGCAGGGTTTGCCATGCGGATTGTCCAGAGGCGATCAACGGCGAGGCCGGGCATGGGCATGTGATTGGCGAGCGTCTTTTCAATCGCGGCGCGAACCGGGTCCATTTCTTCGGCGGTCCAATCCGCAGACCGATACCGCGCGGCAAAACCGGCAGCCGTGAGCATTTCGTTCCGGGCCTCCAGCGGAACTTCCAGTGTCTCACCTAGCCGCACGACCATTTCGCGACTTGGCCGCGCCCGGCCCGTTTCAAGAAACGACAGATGGCGAGAGGAAATGCCCGCCTCGTTCGCCAAGTCGAGTTGCGAAAACCGCCGGAGGTTTCGCCAATGGCGCAATGTGTCGGGGAAGGCTTGCATGTCCGGAAGGTATACGCCGCATCCTGAGCTGTCACTTACCTCCAAGGTAATTGCTGAGGCCCCCCGGGATTCTTATCAAAGGGGCGAAACGCAAATGGAGTGTGCAAGACATGTTCGGCCACGCAGCACATAAGTTCTGGATGAAATTCTCGGGCGCAGCGCTCATAGGGTTCGGGATATTGGGTTTTTTCGGCACGATGCCGGCGACCAACGAGCCGTTGCGATGGGGCCTCGACTTGCTGTCGTGGCCGTTGGACGGCTTCCCGTCTTACGAGTCGCGCGAGATATGGTTCTTGTCCGCACTGTCCGGCGGCTTCCTCGCCGGCTGGGCGTGACGATGTTCTGCGTGTCGCTCTGGCTCTACGACCTTGATGGCGAGCGCTGCCGCAAGACGGTTTTTGCGGGGTTGCTTGGCTGGTTCTTCGTGGACAGCTCCGGGTCGATCACCTCGGGCAATTGGGAGAACGCGGCTTGGAACATTCTCGTTCTAATCATATTGGTCGGCCCGATGTGGCGACCGGCTCAGCAAACAACCTAAGAAAGAGGGAAATGCACCATGGCACAGTTTCGCCTGCTCCTCATTGCGATCACGGTTGTGATCATCGTGTTCACCATCGCCGCCGTTGCGAACGACGGGTGGAACCTCCTGCCGCACTTCTTCGGCTCGATCATTGCGCTCACCTGGCAAGGACAGTTCAACGTTGACTTCACAACCTATCTGATCCTATCGGGCGTCTGGATGGCCTGGCGCGGCGGCTTCACAGGTGGGAGTATCGCGCTCGGCCTGTTTGCGCCGCCGTTGGGCATTCTGTTTTTCGCGCCGTATGTGATTTACCTCATTGGCCGCTCCGGCGGTGACCCGAAGAAACTACTTCTGGGGGTTCATGCCGGCTGATTTGCAATATGACGCTCTCGTAAGGTGCGGCCCTAAGCCGCCGTTGGTCACGGTTTATGAATTCTCAACTTGCAGCCCGCAAAGCGAACAATCATCCAAGATGTGAATTCGCGTCTTCATATGTGCTTCTTGAGAAAGTGCCTGCAATGATGGTCTGGGAAGTATCCTGTGCCGTTCTTCAATACTCCGAATTCTTCAAACCCCAACGACCGGTAGAAATGTAGCGCGCTCAAGTCCGAAGTATCCAGCCAAACGCTATGGCATCCGATTGCTCTCGCCTGGTCTATCGCTCGCTCGACAAGGCCACGCCCGTGACCGTTCTTACGACTCTGCGCAGCGACCCATAGAACTTTTATGAGCAACCAGCCATAAGATGTGGACCCGACGAGACCTCCGATCAGAACACCGCTATTGTCCAACAGCTCCAGCGTGATTTGTTTGTTTTCACTTTGCTCAGACGTTGACCGCAATTCCTCCAGAAGACTAAGTTCAAGTTGATTGGCGACGCGAGGATCTTCTGTGGTGCAGATAGTGACATTGCTGGCGGGCATCGATCTATATCAACCTTTCCGCGTAATCGCTGACCAGCAGATGTTTCGGCGCGACGTCTTCTTCAATAGAGGCAAAACGGCCAATGGGCTCTCGGAAGACATTGTCGGTTTCGTCGTCATTGACCGTCGAGACCTCACCGATCAAAACATCGCCACCTTCCCCCCAAAACGCATGCCAGTCACCGGGGCGCAGGGTTACGCTTTCACCCGGTTTGAGCACAAGTTTCTCTCCGGGGCCGTAGTCGCGAAGGATGCCATCGCACATCACTTGCCCGCCCCGATCCTCGGCGCAATTGCCGTCATCGTCCGAGCCGTACAGCTCAACCACCAGATCAGCACCTCCCCGATTGATGATGTCCTCGGCTTTGATGACATGGGTGTGTATTGGCGACAGCTGGTCGCGGCGCGAGATCAGGAGTTTTTCCGCGTAGCACATGCCTCCGCCGCCTTGCAGGTCGGATAGTATCCCGTTGCGAAGGGTGAACAGAAACAACCCCATCTTGTCAAAATTTCCAGCACCATAATCGGTGATATCCCATCCACAACGCGCATCAATCAAATGGCGGGCAGAAGCCGCATTGACCCGGAACTCTTCGGGCGACCAATAGGCGAAAGGCGGTAGCGCAAAGCCGAAGTTCCGTATCATCTCCTCCGCTTCAGCCAGAATGTCGTTAACAAGTTATCTTTTCACAACTCTGACCTATACTCTCTGATCGTCCGTGCCGAAGAAATGCAGACGGCTGGTGTCGAACCTCAACCCAACTGTCTTTCCTTCAAGGTCCTCGGTGGAGCCCGCGGTGCGCACGGTCATCAAGCCCAAAGGGCCACAATCGACGTAGTGAAAATAATCCGCTCCAAGGTATTCACTGACCTGAACCACACCGTCACAATGCCCTGTGCCGGGAGCAACGACTTCGATGTGCTCGGGACGGGCTCCTAGTTGCACTGCAACCGCTTGATCTTGGTTTTGCAAAGGTCCTACGCCCCCCCCGGTGAGCGTGAACTGCTCACCACTCGTTCCACATGGCATCAGGTTCATCTTCGGGCTCCCGATAAACTGCGCCACAAAGACATTCTGCGGGTTGTCATAAAGCTCGCGTGGGGTGCCGACCTGCATGATTTGGCCGTCCTTCAGAACCACGATCCGGTCGGCCAGCGTCATTGCCTCCACCTGATCGTGGGTCACATAGACCATCGTGCTGGCAAGCGTTTTGTGCAACCGTGCAATCTCGAACCGCATGTCGACGCGTAGCGAAGCGTCGAGATTGGACAGCGGCTCGTCGAACAGGAAACCCTTGGGTTTGCGCACGATAGCCCGGCCGATGGCCACACGCTGACGTTGCCCGCCCGACAGATCCTTTGGGCGGCGGTCGAGGTAGTCTGTCAGCTTCAGCGTTTCGGCGGCGTGGTTCACCTTCTCGCTGATCTCAGCTTTTGACGCCCCGCCGGTCATCAGCGCAAAGCCCATATTTTCCTCGACCGACAGGTGCGGATAGAGCGCGTAGGACTGGAACACCATCGACAATTCCCGCTCGGACGGGACCTTGTGCGTGACATCGTCGCCATCAAGCAGGATTTGCCCGCGGCTGGTCTCCTCCAGCCCCGCGATCATACGCAGCAATGTGGATTTACCACAGCCCGATGGGCCGACAAAGATGATCAGCTCACCGTCCAGAATTTCAAGATCGACGCCCTTAATGACTTGAACGTCGCCAAACCATTTTTCGACCGATTGAAGGCTTATTGACCCCATATTCTTTCCCTATCTCGGGCGGCGCTACGCCGCGCCTTTCAATTTGTTTTCGTGTTGCCAAGACAGCCAAACGGCGGCAGTCCACGAGAAATTATTGCCCACGCAGCCCTCGCCGGTCAGCGGGTTAAAACACTCCCAAAAGCCACTTTTCTCAATCGCGCGGCACAGATCGTTTTGTACCCGAGCGGCCATATCCGCCTGGCCCTGCTCGGACAAGCCAAGTGCCGTCATGTAATTCATCTGCG
Source organism: uncultured Litoreibacter sp. (assembly GCA_947493265.1). Lineage (GTDB taxonomy): Bacteria > Pseudomonadota > Alphaproteobacteria > Rhodobacterales > Rhodobacteraceae > Litoreibacter. Next base: position 467,803 of record CANLQL010000003.1, read on the forward strand.
GCCAAAGCGGACCGCACCAATATCGCTGCGCCTCGAAATCAGGCGCGTTGGGGTCCCAGCTGGGCAGCATAAATCCGACGTTAGTGGCAATTCGGCTCATATGATCTAACGTCTTGGCGCGTTGTTCTGGCGACCCGCTATCAGCATAGAAGCAAAGCGCACTGCAATTGCTGAACCCGGTCGAGAATCTGCCAGATCGCAAATCGCGGGCTGTGAAAGCCTCCAAGTCAGGATTCCAAATTGTATCCGTGGCTGCGTCACCTTTGGCGACCCATGCGTCGATCTGGTCCAAGATCGCTTGTGGCTTGCCGAGGGATGCCGCGATGGCGCTCAGGTCTTTGTCGGCCCGCAGCAGGACAAAATGCAGATTGGGATCGGCCATCAAGAACGGGCCTTCAACCGTCAGGCGGCGCTGATCCCAGCCGATGCTATCGCCGAATTGCACGATGGTCAGGTATTTGTCGTATTGCTCTTGGCTGGGCCGAAAACTTGGATGGACATGTTTGTTGTCCATTCGGGTGTAGGGTTCCAGATCGGCGGCGACTTGCATGGCTTTCAGCCCGATATTCCATTCCGGGCAATTATCACGCCCCGTTTCCCAAGGGTGCACTGTCGCGACTACCCCGTCCACTGTACGCGTGTCGTGCCACCACTTGTGCCATTTAAAAACGGCGTCAAATACCTGCGCGCGACGTGTCTGGTCTAAGGGCGTACAAGTTTGGGTAAGCTTGCGTATGATCGTTGCCAAAACGGGTGGCTGCGAAATGCCCGTAGATGGGATCGGCCCCGGAGTTTTGCCCCAACGAGATGGCCCAGGGAAATAGTCCGGATCATCGCTGCGAAAGATAATTGAGGGGATCATCCCATCGGGCCATTGCCCTTCAAGAAGCGACGTAATCTCTGTCCAAGCGCGATCCATATCATAGGTGGCAATACCAAGCGCCACAAAAGCGCTGTCCCAGTTCCATTGATAAGGATACAGCCCCGCCGTGGGTATCGTGAATCCGCCGCGATCATTGCGCGCAAGGATATCAATGGCAGTTTGAGTCAGAGACATAGGTTATCCTTTCACGCTGCCTGCGGTCAGCCCGGCCACAAGAAAACGTTCGAACCAAAGGAAAAGGGCGAGAACCGGGACGGTCGCAATGACGGCACCAGCCATCAGATGTTGGCGAGGCACTTCGGAAGAGTTCAATTCGGCAATACCGCGCGACAACGTGAAAAGGTCCACGTTATCGAGGAACATGAAGGCGAACAGGAACTCGTTCCAGGCGATCATAAAAACGTACAAGGCCACTGAGGCCAGAGCGGGCAGCGCCAACGGCAAGGTGATCTTGCGGATCACGTTAAGCCGCGTCAGACCGTCCATCAGCCCGGCCTCTTCGAGCTCTGCCGGGATGCCACGAAAATAGCCTTGCAGCATGTAAAGTGCGACCGGGATGGTAGTCGCCGGGTAGACGAATAGCAGCCCCCAAAGTGTGTTGCGCATCCCCAGCTGGCTGAAGATCGCGTAAAGCGGGATCACCAACACGATCATCGGCACCATATAGATCAACAGGATCGAGCGTGATAATAAGTTCTGTCCCGGAAAGCGCAGCCGTGCAACAGCATAGGCTCCCGGCACCGCGAAGAACAGCGTGATAGCCACTGTTGCCACCGAGACCAGTGCGGAATTCATCAGATAGGTGCCGAAATGATATTGGGTGAATAATTCAATGTAGCTGCGAAACAGCGCTGTGAAACCTTGCCCAAAATCGATGGAGAAATCGAGCGGGTTGGACAAAAGCAACTGCTGGTTCTTCAAGCTCATCATCACCATGACAAAGAACGGCAAGGCCACAGCGATGGTGAAGGACACAAGACCAAAGCCCTTGATGAAGCGCAGGCAAAGGACCTCGACGTTGTAGCGTTTCTCGTGGCCCGGTCCGAGATTGCCGCAGGTCAAGTGAATTGACTGGACCGTGACGACAGCCATCAACACGGTGAAGACCAGTTGGCCCGCGGAATAGCTATCCAAAGGCAGCCCCATCGGTTGTGCACCAGAGGCCAGAACTAGGACCAAAAGAAAGGCGAGCCCTGCCAACACCCGCATACCGAGCGTGCGTTTGGCCATCGGTTGGGAGACCAGTAGCGCTGCCGCGACAACGCCGGCAATGACGCCAGCAGTGACCTGCGGCTGGAAGGTCAGGCCTGAGATGAATAGCGCCAGCAGTGTGATTATGATCGCCCAGATCGCGCCCCAAAGAGCACCGAACAACACTGAGAGATAGAAGATGTTTCCAAAGCGGCTCATGCGTCATCCTCCGGCGAGAATTTGAAGAAAATGACCGAGAAACAGAGCAGCACGAAGAACACGACCACCGCGACCGCAGCCCCTGCCCCAAGATTGGAGACCGCGAAGGCTTGCTCGTACACATTGACCGTCAGTGTGCGCGTGCCAGCCGCGCCACCTGTCAAAAGGAAAATGTCATCGAACTTGTTGAACGTCCAAATAAACCGAAGCAGGAACAGCACCGCCATGATGCCCATTAGCTGCGGCAGCGAGATGAAGCGGAACTGTTGCAGCGGCGTGGCCCCGTCGATTTCGGCGGCCTCATAAATGTCGGTGGAAACCGATTGCATCCGGGCCAGAATGAAAAGCATCGCCAGTGGGAAATAGCGCCAGATCTCGAAGATAATCACCACCGTTAGGGCAACCGGAAAGTCGAAGCTGAGTCCGAGGAGGTTGATCTCGACGGCACGTTGACCGAGGAAGCTGATCGGTCCATCAATAACTCCCAACTGGATCAACAGCGCGTTCAGGGTGCCACCTGGACCGGGGTCCAAAAGCAGCACCCAGGCCAACGCCACGGCAATGACGGGCGCCACGTAAGGCGACAGGAACAGCCCGCGCAGGAAGGCTCTGCCGCCGAAGGTGATGTTCATCAGCTGGGCCGCGAACAGCCCCATGACCAGCGCGCCGACAGTCCCAGCGATGGTGTAATACATTGACGCCCAAAGTACCGGCCAGAAGTCAGATGCGTTGAAGACCCGGCGAAAGTTGTCGAGCGTGAAGTCACCATTGGTCAGGATGTTCTCGGGCTCGAAGGTGAAGGCCGGCTTTGTATCCTTTATGTCGTCTGGCGCGTCGATAAACGCCTGCGATGCCGCGACGCGGACAATAATGTCTTCGCGCTGACCGGGCGCATAGTCACCCAGATCGCAGCGAAGCAACGGGCCGTCGCTGACGCAGCGGTCGTCGACGGTGAGGATGCTTAAACTGTCCGGGATCGTGTCGGTAAAAACCACATCGGCAATCGCACTTTTCCGCGAGGAATTACGGGCGCGGTAGCGGATATCGGCCTCATCGCCCGCCGCCGCCAAATCGCCCATCAGCCGTTCATTAGCCAAAATCGCGGGAGCGCGAAGATCGCCTAGCGTTACGGGTTTGAAGCTAATCCAGACATTGGCAATCAGCGGAAACAGGACAACGGATAATACGATGAGGAACGTCGGCAGCAGCAACAGATACGCAAAACGCATCTCGCGTTTGGCGAGCGGTCCGAGACCTTTGGGCGGGCCCTCGTTCGATGTGTCAGACGTCTGCATTTTGAATAATCCGCATCAAATATGTCCGAGGCAACCAGCGCCGCCCCGGACATCGGGCTTAGTTGCCCATCAGAGCTTTGTGCTCAGCGACGATCTTGTCGGCGGCTTCGTCCACGGACAGATCACCATCGGTCATCTCGCGGATAACTTTCGACATGATCTGGCTGTTGATGATGGTCGAGGCATTGGCCAACTGGCCTGTGTCAACACCCCAGCGGTCACCCACGGACAAACCAGCAACGATGTCGTCGATCACTTGTTGCGGGTAGATGTCAGCCAAAGGTGCCTTGCGGTCTACTCCCACATCAAGGCTAGCCCAAGCAGCCTCGTAGTCGTTGGAGCCTGCAGATGGACCTTTGCGAACCGGGAACTTGCCCTCGGGAGCTTGGCTCAGCCAGTCGCCGTAGCCTTCAGACAGCAGGAACTTAACAAAGTCCTGCGCCACTTCGGTGTTCGCGTCAGCGGTGATGCCCATGTAACGCACGTCCGACCAAGCCGCGCCATCGGCGTTGCCGGGACCGGAAACCATGGTGGCAAAGCCGGTGTTTCCAGCCAGTTCCTTGGTTGTTGGGTCGTCGTTGATCGTCACAGGCGCGCTGTCACGCAGGCCGCCCAGCTCGTCCAAAATGGAAGGCGACCAGATGATCATCGCGGCCTTTCCGTCGAGATACAGCTCGCGCGATTGCGACCAATACAGATCCCCCTCAGGAGAGGCTGCGACCAGTTCTTTATACATCTCAAGAAGCTGTTTGAGGTTCGTGGTGTCCTCATTAACTGATCCATCAGCATTCACCGGCGTATACCCTGTGGCAAGCGACAAATGCTCGATCAACTGCATCATATAGCCTTCGTCGATCTTGGTCGCAGCGACAAAGCCGTACATCTCTGGCGGGTTGTGCAGTGCCTTCAGACCAGCGCGGATCGCGTCAAAGGATGTGGGTGCTTCAAGACCATTCGCCTCGAACAAATCGTTGCGGTAAACAACCATCTGGGTCCAGCCATCGGTCGGCACCGAGACGATTTCCCCATCACTTGACGCCATACGGATCGGACCAGCGGCGAACGTATCGACGCCCAGATCGTTCACCACTTCGTCAGCGGCAGCAGTGTCCAATAAGCCGGCCTCGGCATAAGGCAGAAGATGCTGGACAGTGTGGTTCAATACGTCCGGTAGATCGCCGGCAGCAAAAGCGGCTGTTGCGCGGGTCTGGATGTCGGACTCTTCAACCGGAATAAGCTCGACCGTGTGGCCGGTTGCTTCGGTAAATGCAGCAGCCATTTGCTCCTGAATAGCCATGCGTTCCGGCTGAACTTCCATTGTCCAGACGCGGATGTTGTCGGCAGATACGGCCCCGGCCAGTGCGGTGGACAGCATCAGCCCCGTGATCAAAGTTGTTGTGCGTTTCATGGTGAATCCTCCCTTTCTGAAACGTTAGCTTGGCCTGCGTTTGAACTCACAGGTCCGTCTGTACTGCGCTGCACCAGGTGGGCGCGTTGCAATTCGTGAAATTTGGTCGGGTCCGCCCCATCGATGATCGACAAAAGTATGTCCCCTAAGCGTCGCCCGGCATGTGCTTGCGGTTGCGCCATGGTCGTGAGCGGTGGGTTAGCATGTTTGCCAAAATGCAAACCATCATAGCCGATAACCGACACATCTTTTCCCGGCGTAAGCTTACGTGCATGAAGCGCCTCAAGAGCGCCGAGCGCCATCATATCCGTTACACAAACGAGGGCTGTCGGCGGCTGCAGTAGATCCATCAAAATACCCGCTGCTGCGGTACCGCCTTCGTCGGTAAATTCTGCGATCTGAACCAATTCTGTTTCATGCGCCAATCCGTTATGGGTCAGTCCACGGATGTACCCATCCAAACGTTCCTGGGCGAATTGATACTGAAGCGGCGCACCGATGAAGCCAATTCGGCGATGCCCCAACCGCGCCAAATGGTTGATCGCAGTGACAAACGCGTCCTCACCATCCACATCGTACCACGCATAATCATCACATTTTTCGGTCCGTCCGTGCACCACGAAGGGGCAACCAAGGCTTTGCATCAGATTCACGCGAGGATCATTCTTCAGTGGTCGCGAAATCACCAATCCGGCAATGCGGCCAGACCGAACCAGCCGCTCAATGCTTGCAAGATCGCCCACCGAGGCATCCGCCTGACTGACCAAGAGATCCCAGTTCCGCTCGTTCAACGCTTCCCCCAGACCTGCCAAAAGCTGGGCTACGAAGGGCTGCGCATTTGGGCCGATCTGGCGGGGCATCAAATAGCAGACGGTTTCAGGAGTTCCGATGGAGAGCCGCCGGGCATTTTGGTTGGGCCGGTACCCCAATTGATCCGCGGCAAGCTTTACCCGTTCCCGAGTTGCTGGACTGATGTCAGAGTAGTCATTCAAGGCGCGGCTCACTGTGCTAACTGTTAAGTCAAGGTGCGCCGCCAGCGCTTTAAGATTTACAGATTTCTCGCCCATCGAATCCCCCTCGCGGATCACCGTATCCGAAACCGGTTTCGGAGCGCAACCGAAATCGGTTTCGGAGCAATCGAAGGTGGAAGTCGATCCCGAAGTAGAGACAACGTTCTATGAAACCGCCGCAATAACTAGCTACCACTTATCCAACCTTCAATTGGTCATCCAAGCGCGTGTTTCTAACGAACAGCTCGTTGCGGTCTCTTGGTATCTCAGTCTGATACTCTCTCTTTTTCACGGATTCTTCGCTGCACCAATCCCTGCGCGGCGACCGAAAACAGCGCCCGACGTCAGGCCTGATCCGCCAGGATAGCCGTTGTAGAAAACCCCTCCGACCAGTTCCCCACAAGCAAAGAGCCCTGGGATTACCATGCCGGCCTTGGAAATTACCGCACCATCGCAATTCACTTTCAGTCCACCATAGGTGAACGTGATACCACCAGTCACCGGATAGGCGCGGAACGGGGCACTATCTAGCGTTTGCGCCCAGTTGCTTTTTGCGAGGGCAAGGCCATTCGTGCATTTACCGTCAAGAACGGTCGGGTCGAATGGGATGTCAGATCGAACGGCTCCGTTAAATTCTTCCAACGTCTGCGCTGCGGCCTCTTTGTCCACTCCTTCAAGTTTGGCGATCAACGCAGGCAGCGTATCAGCCTGTACAAAATGAGCGTCGTGGAAAGAGTATTCGTCGTAGAGCAAGTCAAACACTTTCGCATCGAAGATCTGCCAAGCAAAATGCTCCGGTTGATCCATGATCGCCGCGCCGAACTGGGCATAGGTATAGTTGCGGAAGTTGATGCCTTCATCCACAAACCGTTTACCCCTCGCGTTCAGCATCACCCCGAGGAAGTAGCAAATTTTGCGGTACTTTTTGCGTTCACCGGCAGGCAAATCGATATTGCCAAAGTCCTTCATATGCAAATCCATCGGCGTCGCGTGACACCCTGCGTAAAGCCCGTATTCCTGCGCGCTCAACGCCTGTGCCATGACCAGCCCGTCACCAGTATTGTGTGGAGTGCCGCGCACCTTGGCTTTGTCCCAATTTGGCCCGATATGGGTTTTCCGCAAGCTTTCGCTAGCCTCGAACCCGCCACAAGCGAGGATCACAGCATCTGCTGGCAAGGTTTCTCCTGCGCTGGTCTTCACTCCGTAGACAACACCATCGCCGTAAACAAGATCTGTCACCGCGCAACCGTATCTGATCTCCCCGCCCAAGCGTTTGAACGCCGCGAGCTCTTGGTCGAACAGCCCAACGCCTTCATTGTCCGAGGCAAGCGTCAACCCGCCCCAAAACACATGGCGGCCGTGTTTCTCAAAACTCTGACGGGCATAGATCGGCTGGAACTTCACGTCATGTGACGCGAGCCATCTCACCGTTTCATAACTTTCCGCGACCAGCGTCTTTTGCTCCTCGCTTAGCGGACGCCCATCATTGAAGCCCAGCAGATCAGCGCCGAATTTCTCTCGCGTGTAGCTCCCAAACTCTGTCCGGGGGAGCCTCGGGTCATCAGGGTCTTTCAACAGCGGAAGCAGCTCATCACCCGAGTTGTAGGCAAATCGCATTGCGCCCGCGGTGTATTTCGTGTTTCCCCCCGACATCGCCTCATCGGCTTTCTCAAGCACTAAGACGGACGCCCCTTGTTCAAGCGCGGCAATTCCAGCGCTCAGAGCGGCGTTTCCTGACCCGGCGATGATGACGCGTTTCATGTCGATCTCTTTCTGAAATCCGGGTTGATTATGTGAATGGGCGCGCCTTTTGCAAACGCATTGACCTGATCAAAGATGTCGGAAAATTGCAGATCGAATTCGTCTTCCGTGACGTAGCCGATATGCGGCGTGGGCAGGACATTTGGCTGAGTCAAAAGCGGGTGCGCCCTGTCTGTAAGTGGTTCTTGGTCAAAAACATCGACTGCTGCGAATATCCGGCCCCGCATAATTTCAGCTTCCAGCGCGCCCTCGCTTACCAGGCCCGCTCGCGACGTATTCACAAACAATGCGCGCGGCGGCATAGCGGCCAAATCTTCCGCAGTGATGCAGCCACGTGTCGCTGGTTTCAAACGCACATGCACGCTTACAATATCGGAGGTTTCAAAGAACGCCTGACGGGAGGGGGCAACGGTTTCACCATCTGCCTCGGCCCGTGCCCTGCCCTCGTCCGAGGACCACCATTGTACACGCATCCCCATCGCTTTTGCATAACCCGCGACAGCTTTAGCGATCCTGCCATAGCCATAAAGACCCAGCGTTCTGCCACGTAATGTACGGCCCACGCCCGCCTGCCATTGTCCATTTCGGATGTAGGTAACTTGGTCGAATATTTGACGATAGCTCGCAAGGATCAAAGCCAAGGTATGTTCCGCTGCGGCATAGGACGGCGTGTCAGAATGCATGTTTGAGCACAAAAGCACCCCGTGGTTCGAACATGCCTCGACATCGATATGAGGGTACACGCTGCGTTGGGATATTAGTTGAAGATTGGGTAACCGCGACAGCAGTTCAGCGCCTATTTTCGTTCGTTCGCGGAATAAAACCAACGCCTCGGCCTCCTGAACTCGCTTTGCCAGACGGGCTGGGTCTGGTTCATGGTCGGTCCATACGGTGACCTCATGCCCGGAAAGTTTTTCAAAACAAGGCAGCCCGCGCAAGGTGTCGAACCAGTCATCCAGGATATGGACTTTCATCTACTCTCGATTCCGGAATTTGGGACGGGCGTACGAGGTGTCGGAACGAAAACCGCCTCATCAAGAGAGCGCAGCGCAGCAGAAATCTTCTGCCGCTCGGCAAGCAAAGTATTGAACTGGACGTCGCAGCCAGCAATTGGCGCTGGGTAGCTTGTGATTTCACGGTGTATCAACCGCTGCGCCATTGTCAGTTCGGCTCGCGCAGCAACCATGCAGTCCTCAAAACTATCAGTCATTGGCATCTCCTTACTCAATTGTATACCGTAGTATACCAATTTTTCGTGAAGTCAATTTCCATTCATAATCTCAGTTGGAACGAAGACTTCGCCCGCTGCAAGTTTTCGTGCCGTTCGCACGAGCCCTGCTGAGCGCACTTCGAACCCCGACGACGTGTTTGCAAAATCCACAACGACATCAATCGTCCCTGACGCATGTTCCAGCACCAAATGCGCGGGCGTCTCATTCGGGATAGCTACATCCGCCACGGTACCTGGTGCCAAAACGCAGCAGGCCAGACATTGCGCTCCAGTGACAGCCATAGTTGGGTGACACTTCCACGGCATGAAATACCGCGCCGCCACAGTGCCGCCGTGCTTTGGCGGAGCGACCAGCCCAAACTTTGGAGTGACTGAATGCGAGACGTCCCCCATCCCCATCATCGCACCCGCTTTCAGGCGGATAGTCTCCATGCGGGCAAAGAAATCTTTGTTATCGTCCAGCTCGGCCACCGTCTCATAGCCCGTCAGCCCAAAGCTGGCTGCCGTCGCAATCACCATCGGCATCGCGACATCCATGCAGGTGATCTCGATGCCATCGATCACATCGACGAGATTGCCCGTTGGCAAGAATGTCCCCGTGACGCCGCCCACCGTATCCATAAATTGTAGAGCCACCGGTGCGGAGGTGCCCGGCACCCCGTCAATTACCGTTTCACCTGAGTAGCTGACTACGCTACCAGGTGTCTGTACGATCGCGGCTACTTTGGCCCCGGTGTTGACTGCGCGAATGTTAACCAGCGTCTCGCCTTCTTGGGCCTCGATCAACCCCATTTCGATGGCCGCAGGGCCGACACCTGACAGGATGTTCCCGCAGGTGGGTTTATAATCGACCAGCCGATCCTCAACGCTGACCTGTGCAAAGAAGTAGTCAATGTCAGCCCACGAGTCTTCAGATTTGGACAACATCGCAACCTTGGTGGTCACCGGCGCCCCGCCACCGATGCCGTCAATATTAAGTGGATGACCAGACCCGATGATTGCCAGGAGGACTTTCGAAAGGCTGTCGAGGTCATCAGGCAAGTCAGCACGATTTAGGTATGGCCCACGCGAGGTGCCGCCGCGCATGAACAAGTAGGGAATTGCAGTTTGAGACATTAGCGTACCCTCATCCCAACGGCCAAGGGAGGTTTGCGTATTCCTGCAGCAATCCGGGTGGAAAGTCGCGGTTCAGCAGGCCCGCCATAGCACACATGAAAACGATGCCGCAGGCAGTGTAGATTGCAGCGGAGAGATTGCCGAGCCCAGCCCGGATTTTCAGGAAGGTGAACAAGAACAGTCCCAAAGCAAGGATAAAACCCAACAGCGACGTAAGGATAAGCAGCCCCGCAAACCACGCCAAAGTCGGCCAGAGCCCATGCGTCGCGTCCGCGTCCTCGCCGTTCTTTTCACGGTCTGCGAAGATCGTATCCGTTTCAGGCTTCAGCATCATGCGAATCAAAAGCATCAAACATCCAACCAAACAGACGCCTGCTACAAACATCGGGAACGTCCTGTCGCGACTAAAAGACGGGATCGAGGCTGCATCGTAGAACGCGTATCCAATATAGCCCGTCACACAAAGCAGGAAGACTAATGGTGCGCGCTTGCTGCCTGACTGCACATCTCCCTCTGCCATGATGTTCTTGGCCTGTCGCAACCCTAGCACTACCGAGATCACCGTGATTACAATCAGCACAATCACGATAGGAGAGAAGATATAGTCCAAGCCTTCTTCAAAGCCCTTGCGAAACCGCGATTGCGCGATTTGCAGCGCTTGGTTGGCGTATGTCTCCGCAGGGTTCGATAGGACAAACCCGATCAGGAAGGCAGGCCGCGACCAGTCAAATCGGCGCATTAGGATGCCGAGGAAGCCAATGGCAAACAAAGCCACCAAATCCATCAGGTTTTGGCCCGATTGAAACGCAGCGAAGCTGATGATCATAAACAGAAACGGTGCCAGCAGCGAGAAGCGAATAGTGGTGAGTTTGGCTATGCCGCCCGAAGCTGCGATGCAGATCACTGTGCCCACTACGTTGGCCAACGCCAACAGCCATACAATCGAATAGGTGATATCGAGGTTGTTTTTCAGCATTGCTGGTCCAACCTCAATTTGGCCGGAACCGAGAAGCGCAATTGCTCCAATGAAAATGGCCATGGAACCGGAACCGGGGATACCGAACAGCAGCGTTGGTACAAGACCGCCGCCTTCTTTCGCGTTGTTGGAGCTTTCCGGACCGATCACGCCACGCACTTCACCTTTGCCAAAGTTAGACTTGTCCGGCGTGGTTTGTACTGCATGGCCATAGGCGATCCAGTCGACAACCGACCCGCCAAGGCCGGGAATGACCCCGACCACCACCCCAATGATTGAGCAGCGTACAGATAGCCAAATATTGGCGAACCAGTCTTTGACGCCTTCGAGCCAGCCACCACCCAACTGTGGTTCTTGGCTAATCGCGCGGTCTTGGCGTAGCAGCGCAATGATTTCGGGGATAGCAAAGATACCAAGGCCAACAATGACTAGTTTCAGCCCGTCTGTGAGATATGGGAAATCATAGCTCGACATGCGCAGATCGCCTGAAGATGCGCCCTCACCGATCGTACCGATCAGCATGCCTAGCCCAGCTGCTACCAATCCTTTGATGGCGACACGCCCCGCTAGAATGCCGACCATCGACAAGCCGAAAAGCGTGATCATCAATAGCTCTGGCGTGCGAAACTCCAGAACGATAGGCCGCGCCACCAATATGAAAATCGTCAGAAAGCTGGCCCCAACCAGCCCGCCAAATAGCGATGATGCAAAGGCAGCCGACAGTGCCCGTGCTGCCTGACCGCGCTTGGCCATCGGGAAGCCGTCAAGCACTGTGGCCTGTGACGCTGAGGACCCCGGAATACCCATTAGTACTGAGGCGAACGTGTCTGAGGTCGGCACGACCGCGACCATGCCGATCATCAATGCAAGGCCAAGGATCGGGTCCATCCCGAACATGAACGGCAGCAGCAGTGATAGACCCGCAATTCCACCCAGGCCCGGGAACACTCCAATGCAGAGCCCCATTAAAACGCCTAGCACCAGATAACCCAGCACAATAGGCTGCAGTATCAAGCCCCAGGCGTCACCCAGAGCGGGCAGCGCGGTTGCGATAATGTCCATTCCAGCGCGTCCCCCGCTTTGCTTATGAAAGCGCCCCACCTGTCGCTGGCGGGGCGCTCAACAAGCAAAGCCTATTTCAGCGAAACGCCATACTTTTCTTGCAACCAGTTCACCACGAAAGCCTTCGCTGCCTCAGGCACCTGAGTTGCACTAGCCAAAGCAGTTTGGGCCTTATTACCAGTCATCTGAGGGTATTTGCCGAGACGCGCGCCGGAAATCTCTGCAAAGTCCGCGCGGGCCTTCACGTCCTCAAAGGCTTTGGTATAGGTCACGATTGCATCGTTTGACGCCCCGTTTGGCAAGAACACCATTTTTTGTGCAGGGAAGCCCGCCACGAAAAAGGCTTTCCACGCATCCCATTTCTCACCAGATGTTTCGCAGCCATCAGTGGCCTCGCAAACCTCTTTAAAGGTTGGGATATCGGGGAATGTAGGGTCGCGTACGATGTTGCCCGCGTCATCCAACGAACCCCAAGTCATCATCGGCACAGCTGTGCCTGCTTCCACCAAAGGGGTCACGCCTTTAAGGTAGGAAGACGAGGTCTGGTAGTCGATATTTGCCTCACCGCGCTCGAACATTAGGCGGCCATCGCCGCGTCCCTTGATACCCATCACGCTTTCAACGTTCAGGCCAAGCATTTCCCATGCCAGCGTCGGCACAAGGTCAAGACGGGTCGCACCCTGGTTACCGTAGATGAAATCCTCACCCTGCAAACCAGCCGCATTCATGCCGTCCATCTTTGCTGCCATTTCAGGTGGTAGGTAGGCCACGCCGCCGGTGCCTGAAGCCAGAACAACATTCCAATCAGCATAATTATACTTCACGCGTGGATCGCCCAACAGGAATGGAAATTGAGTAGATCCCGAAGATCCAAAGATAAGGGTACCGTCCTCATAGGACTGCTCTTGAAAGAAGTTTGCACCCTTGGTGGAGCCGGCACCCGGCATAAACTTCACAACGACCGTTGGCTGACCGGGCAAAGCCTCGGACAGAAGCGGCGCATAGAAGTTCGCCCACTTGGCCGACCCACCAGTCTCAGAGAACGGAATGATCCATTCGACGGTCTTTCCCGCCAAATCAATCCCGTGGCCTCCCGCGTTTGCTTGCAAGCCAAAAGACGCAGCCGCTGCGGCGACAAGGCCAAGCGCCGCACGACGAGTTGTTTTCAATTTAGACATGTTTTCCTCCCTGGAAATGTCACCCCGTCCTCCCGCGGCGGAGCATACATAAACAAAAACCACACGTTCAGCGCGCAGTTGATCTTCATAAACTGACCTGCGAACCTTGCATGAAACTTGCAGCGGCGAAAAAACATGCGGATCACGTTGGTCGAAGACAATATCGGGCTCTCGAAGGGCATCGCGTACCGCTTGCAAGATGCGGGCCATGCGGTCGATGTGTTGCATGACGGAAAGGAAGCGTCCCAGTTTCTGGCGACTGATACATCGGATCTCGTCATCCTCGACGTCAATCTGCCCGGCAAGGACGGGCTGGAACTCCTACGAGAGCTACGCGCCCGCGATGACCCTCGCCCAGTTGTTCTGTTGACCGCACGCGCAGAAATTAAAGATCGGGTGATCGGTCTGGATGCGGGGGCCGACGACTACCTCATCAAACCATTCGAGATGGAAGAATTGGAGGCACGGGTCCGCGCGCTTAGCCGCCGCAGAGCGGACAAATCCCGACAGGTGTGCAACATCGGGGTGCTACAATTTGACGTGGCCGCGCGCCAGTTAGCAGCGAACGATGCGGCGCTGGATATTCCCCGTCGCGAGCTGTCTATCTTTGAATGCCTTATTCAAGCCAACGGTCGTCGCACGACCAAACAGGCACTCCTCGATCATGTGTACGGCATTGGCGCTGATGTCGAAGAGCGCGTGATCGAGGTCTATATCTCTCGTCTCCGTTCACGGCTGAAACCCTACGGCATCGAAATTAACTCGGCCCGCGGCCTTGGCTATAAACTTCAACACAAGCCCGGCACATGAACACGCGATCCCTCCGCCTGCGGCTGATTTTCATCATCTTGGTCCCCCTTTTGGTCATTGCGGGGGTCGCGGCAGTCTGGCAACTCCAAACGACGACGAAACGCGCCGAAGAGATTTTTGATCGCGGCCTGCTCTCAGCCGCACTTGCCATTTCACGTGATGTCGCGCTGTCAAGCGGTGACGCGCTAAGTCCCTCAACACGGCGATTGGTGAACGACACGTCGGGGGGAGAGCTTTTCTATCACGTCTTCGCCCCTGACGGTGTGTTTGTTACGGGCTACTCTACCCCTCCTGCATTGGGTGCTAACCTGATAATCGATCAGGAAGATCCCTACTATTATGACGCTGTGTATCAGGGTCAGGACGTTCGTGTACTCCGTTTTCGCGATGCAATGTCCGTGGACGGACTTACAGGTCTGTTCACCATCACTGTCTGGCAACCAACGCAGGTCAGGGCCTCCTTTGTTCAGGCGGTCGGCATGAGGGCTATCGGGGTTATCGCACTGATTGTGAGTTCGGTGGGCGCAATCGTCTGGTTTGGCGTCGGGCTGGGTCTGCGCCCACTTCTGGACCTGCAAGACGCCATTGCGAAGCGCAGTCCAAGCGAGCTTGAACCCATTCGACGCAGCGTCCCTGTCGAAGTCAGGGGCGTCGTGTCAACGCTCAATTCGCTACTCGACAGGGTGTCACGGCGGATCAGCTCGAAAGACGAATTTATCTCTAACGCCGCACATCAGCTCCGCAACCCCTTAGCGGGCATCCTCGCTTTGGCGGAGGCGGTTGAAAGCGCACCAAACGCCAATGCAGCGAAATCCCGGAACAAGGAACTGGTCGCCGCGGCCCGTGACGCAACCCATCTGACCAATCAACTCCTCTCCTTCGAACGTGCCAGTGGCGATTCTCAGGAAACTCGGCGGGACCACGTTGACGTTTCGGAGATCATCGCCACATGCCTGACCCGCCTTAACAAGGATATTGCAAACCGAGATGTTGAAATCATAATTGTCCCAACTTCAGAGCATCTTTTCCTCCAGGGTGACGCGTTAATGTTGCAAGAAGCCATTTTGAACCTTCTCAACAATGCACTGGTTCACGGCGGGCCTACATTGTCCCGGATTGAAGTTTCTGCGCGCCGCAGTGGAAAAAATATAGAGATTGCGATTCAAGATGATGGGTGCGGGATCCCGCCTGAAAAGCTCGATCAGGCGCGTGTCCGCTTCGGTCAAGCCGATGCAGGTCCGGGGAGCGGGCTTGGTCTTTCCATCGTTGAACGGGTTTTGGAAAACCACAACGGTCATCTCAGCCTTAGGCCGACAAGCGAGGGCTTGAGCGCTTTGATATCGTTGCCGTCCATCCAGTCTTAGTAGTCCTTCGTTGCCGAGAAGGCGCGGAAGCGTAGTCAAAACTGAAGTAAAAAATTGAAGTCGGCAGCAGACAATTGAGCTGCACACTGGCAGCGATCTACCTTTTCTCATCAGTCAGTGCACAAATTTGGTTCAGTCGAATGTTTCAATTCCAAGTCCACATTCGGAAGGTGATGAAGTGGATTTTGCTGCCGCAGCGAAAGTCTGCTTCCCGCCCATCAGCAACTACCTAGTTCGCCGGTAACACAATACGCATCTTCCAGAATTTCATTGCTTACTAAGATTTCCTTTTGGTCAAGAAGTCGAGACTCAATTCAGACAATAAATACAGCGCTCACGCAGCATGCGCTAAGTTCATTTGAGTTTATCCATCCCCGCAAACTGTGAGACTCCTTCAAAAATACGGTCGAAAATCTCAAGCTTTATTTCATCGGGAATGGTTTCCAGGCTGACGCCCTTGTTTTCGGATATGCTTTCAATCACTTCTACGCGCTCACTATCGGATAGCCTACCGTAGTGTATCGTAGTAACTTCCCCTTCGTGTCCCATATTTTCCGAGAACGCGCGGCGCTGCATTTGCGTCAATTGAAGTAAATCACGTTCTGCAGAGAGTGTGTGCCTGGCAGAATGTGGCGTGAAGTTGGAAACACAGTTTCGGCAGGCAATCGAAAATGCTTCGGTCACTGCATAGCCTGTTGACATCGGCGGGATTGGCGGACGGTTTTCGGCTCTAAGTTTTTTGTTGCCGTTAAGCCAGCTGCTGCTTGGGAACAAAGCATCCCGCTCATTAAACCCATCATCTTCCAACATCCGCACCCAATCGATGATTGTTTTTGAAAAGATTTCTGGTGTCGGGAACCAAGCGATAATCAGGCTCTTTCCATTCTTCGCTCGAACGACAGATGCGTCTTGGACAATGCACTTTCGTTCAATATTCAGGTGACATATTCTTAGCGATACCAACGTGTTCACTCTTAACGCACCAAGAAATGCTATCGCAAAAATCGCGCGGGCGCGCAAATCCATGCGCGAGCGATCGGGCATGTTATTCAAAAGCTCTTCCGCCATTTTCATCGAAGGGTATTCCTTCGGCGCGGGAGGCAGGGGTTCGGAGTAAACTCGTTTCGGTGGTTCAAAGTATTGCGGAAGATCTCGCGGCAAGCGCTTGAACCCGTCTTGAATGATCAACCATTCAAAAAACCTCGTCAAATGCGAAACGATGTGGCGAATGGTTGACTTCGACCTTCTGGAGGCACCCTCCGCATTGAGCGACTTCACCAAACAATCGCGAACATACGATACATCTGCGATTGTGTATTTTTCAAAGGGCTTTCCAGAATTTACCTGCTCGCAGAGCCGGATGGAGCGAAGGTAGGCGTCGGTTGTGCTTTCTTCAAATTTTCCGCAATAAAATTGCCATTTGTAAACGATCCGATCGTTTGCAGACCGAATAACTCGGTCAGTCTTGTTCGAGATAGTCCCAATACCACCGGGACCTTGTTCGTTTTCTTCGTGTGGGCAGTCCACAGTGGTATTGGGATTTAGGTTTCCTGCTAAAAGGTCTCGATCTGCTTGTGTCGGAAACTTAAATGCATAGCTGCCACATTCCGGACATCGAGCAACTAAGCGTACAGAGCCGTTTTTCTGTTGCCGCTCAAACATCGTACTCAACTCAGGAAAAACAGCAAGCTTGCAACCAAAGCACTTAAATTCTCCTGTTCTGAGATTGATCTTCGTTCGTTCAAGTCTTGCTTTGTGAAATCGGATCACCGCAGAGCCATTGAAAAGATAAGGTTTCGCGTTGTCTGTTGGCTCGAGTCCGCCTTTGACCCAGTTCGAAATTGTGTTGGCAGAAACATTAAAAAGTTTCTGCAAGTTTTCACCGGAATATACCCGGTGTGTCTTGGCAAGTATTCCTTTGTAGGAGCGGCTCATCGTTAAGAACCGCTGCCAACTGTTGTTGGAAGTGTAAGAAACGCCGGATGGCCGAAGGAGGTATCTGGACTAGGCAGCATTGGATTATTCAATGCCTGAGGGGCAAATCTTATTGGATTCCGCCCATACATTCAGATCGGAACCCTGATAGACGATCTTGCGCCCCAGCTTGTAATACGCTGGGCCTGTTCCCTTGTGCCGCCACTGACCCAATTTTTCCCGGTCACCGATCAGCTCCAGTTCTGGATCACCAAGAATGTAGCACCGAGTGTCGTCAAATAGTTTCGGCATGTTTCGAGCTCCGTCACACTGATTGCGGTGCTCTCAACTGGATTGAATGTCGCGTTTTCGGCAAGACGGACAAAAGGGACAAAACTAATTTCGAGTTTTGTCCGTCCTTTTTTGGGAATCCAATGAGCGTTTCAGAGTTTTTATCGACACATCAAATCCGAATTGCGCAAAAATTTCATTGCAGGCCGTTTGCCAGCTTCCACGATGACCATCCGGGAACAATTCGTGATAGTACTTTCTTGCTTGTTGCTGCTTACCCGTTCTTCCAATCTTGCGAGATTGATCAAAACCTAGAGTTATCTTCCATTCCGACTTTCGAATATTTCGCAATCGCCACTCTTTAGCTTGGCTTTCATCTAGGCATATTGATTGACCAAGAAAATCTGGAACGTTCAACTGTGCATAGAACCCGCCGATCGCATCATCACACCAAGGCGGAAGTGACATAGGCATAGTGAACTTAAATCTCTCAAAACGATAAGGAAGGGTATGAAACGGTATCTGCCCTACATCCAGGGATCTACTCTTCCCGTTCACATACTCGTCCGCTCAAAGCCGTATTCTCCCATGAAGTTCGGGCCAAGGTTTGAAGTGGCTCGATCCCATTTGATGTAGCCAAAATGCTCCTTGACCTGCTTCTTCTGGATCTTGAGCGATCAATGTTCTTTCCAGCACAGTTGTTCGTTGAAAAAGTTTGGAAAAGGGATCAGAAAATTCTGGCCTCAGATTGGTTGCGACGCCATCCAGAGAACAAAACGACACCGTTTGTGGTTCCAAGCTCTTGAGAAATACGTCTTCCACGAAATCTGCGGGTGATCCGAATTCTACGATTGGTGAAAATCCGTCTTCTTGATATTTCTGCCGCGCGATATAGGCGATTTCTTCGCCCCACTTCAGGACGAACGCGTGCCACAAATCTGCCAATGAAACGTAACCTTGAGGACTAAACACTTAATTCCACCTTCTGCATTTGAGTGTTGTCCGCAACGAACCCGGACCACCGCTCCATCAAAATACGTCGCTTTTCAAGCAGGTCAGACCGCGCATACGCGCGCTCGACATCCGACCCGACCTTATGGGCGAGGCTCATTTCAGCGACTTCACGCGGCGCATTGGCGGTCTCAGAGGCCCAATTGCGGAACGTTGACCGGAAGCCATGCACTGTGATGCCTTCGACGTTCATCCGACGTAACAACATCAACATCGACATATTGGACAAAGGCTGATGCCGCTTTTGACCCTCGAAGACATATTGTGATTGCAACGCCTTTAGCGGCTCGATGATTTCCAGCATTTCTTCTGTGAGCGGCACGCGATGGTCTTCGCCGCCCTTCATGCGAATATCGGGACAGGTCCAGAGGCGTTGCTCAAAATCCACCTCATTCCACTGCATTCCCAACACTTCGCTGGTGCGCGATCCTGTAAGGCAGGTGAACATCAACGCTTTAGCTGACATTGCATTGCGGGTTTTCAGGTCGGCGTAGAAGGCCGGGACGTCTTTCCACTCCATCGCTTTATGATGCTTTGGTTTTGCGACGACTTTGGGCAGTACACCTGCGTCCTTGATCGCCGTCACCGGGTTTTCACCCTCGCGGAAACCTTTCGACTTCGCGACATCCAGCACCACCTTGATCCGCTGCGACAACCGTCGGGCCGTTTCATGCTTGCTGGTCCAGATCGGCGACAAGCACATCAGCACTTCCGGCTGACCAATACTATCCACCGGCATCTTCCCGATTTTCGGAAAGGCGTACTCGCGCAAGGTGTTGATCCACTGCTGCCCATGCTTGGCATTCTTCCATGTTGGCATCCGGTCAATATGCACTTGCTGCGCGATCTCTTCAAAGTTTGGAATATCCAATTTGGCATTGTAGCGAGGGTTGAGGCCTTGTTTGGCCATGCGACGGTACTCAAGAGCCCGCTCGCGCGCTTGGTTAATCGTAACGATGTCTGCGCCGCCAAGACCGAAGTCTGTGCGCAGAGGCGCGCCCATCTTGTTCTTCTGACCTTTGACGACCACACGAACAATCCAGCGCCGTGCGCCTGAGGGGTCAACAATGAGATACAACCCGTTCCCATCGCCATGGCGACCAGGCCCCAGATTCTCAACCAGCTTCTTTGTCAGCTTCCCAGATAGCGCCATTGCCGCCAAGGCTATGTTGAAAACGCTAATGTGCCCTCGAAAGCGGCCTGATCAAACTAGCAAAAAAGTAAGGTGGCGGACAGACAGGGATTCGAACCCTGGAGACGGTCTCCCGCCTACACACTTTCCAGGCGTGCGCCTTCGACCACTCGGCCACCTGTCCGTGTCGCGGGGTTTAGCGGGTCTGGGCCATCGGATGCAAGCCGTTTTTTATCCGCTTGGGCAAGTGTTACCTGCCTGCACGATCGGGGGCCTAGCGTTCATCCCCCTCCGCAGCGGGTAAGTCATCGGCGTCGATCTGCGCGCGGGCGGATTTTCGGGACTTCGCCGGTTTTTTTGCCGTTTTCTCGCCCGTGTTTTCGGTGGTCGGCTCAGATGACGTGTCCGCGTCTGCCTTGGCTGCCAAGGTCTCCGGATTGCGCAGCCAAACGTCGCGCTGAGCAAATGGGATTTCGATCCCTTCTTCAAGGAAGCGACGGTTGATTTCGTGGTTAATGTCCGAGCGGGTTGAAATGATATAGTTGACGTCCCGCAGGATCGCGCGAATTTCAAAATCCAGAGAATCCGCCCCGAACCCCATGAAAATAACTGCTGGCGGCGGCGTGACGACAACGCCGGGCGCATCCATCGCAACTTCTTGCAGGATCTTTTCAACCTTGCGCGTATCCGTACCATAAGCCACCCCGACGGGCAGGATCAAACGGCCGTTCAAGTTGCCCTTGGTCCAGTTTGTCACCGTCCCCGAGATCAGGTCCGCGTTGGGCACGATCACATCTGTGCGGTCGAACGTCTCCACCCGCGTGGCGCGCACCGAGATGTCTTTAACGACCCCCATCGTGCCACCAACTTCGATCCAGTCGCCTTCGCTGATTGGGCGCTCAATCAGCAAGATGATCCCGGAGACGAAGTTCGACACAATTGTTTGCAGGCCAAAACCGATGCCAACCGACAGGGCCCCGGCGACAATTGCCAGGCTGGACAGATCAATGCCTGCGCTGGTGATCGCCACCACAGCGGCAAGAAAGATGCCCACATAGCCTGTGCCTGCGACGATCGCATTGCGTCCACCGGTATCCAGTTTGGTCTTTGGCAAAATCTGCGTTTTCAGCGTGCTCTGGAACAGCCGGGTCAGTGAATAGAGCAGCGCGAACAGCACCACGAATGTCAGGAAATCGGAGGGGGAAATCCGGCTTTCACCTAGCTGGACGCCGTTTGACAGAAGGGTCCAGGCTTCACGCAAGTCGCTGACACGTGCGCCCCAGATCAACGCAAGGATTGGCAGCGAACAGATCGCGATCGCAAACCCCATAAGAACAGGGATCAAGCCGTCTCGTGCAGCATCATCGCCTAGGATCACAGCATAAATATCGCGGGCAAGGCGTTGCAAAACAGCGATGGCAGCGACGACCGCAAGGGTTTGAACCGTGGCATTCACCAAGGTGCTGCCAGCGGTTGCGTAGCCCAGTGCGGACAGCAATGGACCGATGACAGCAACGCCCAAGCTGGCACGGGCAAGGAAGCGGATGATGCGCCCGGACGCACCGGACATTGAAACAAGATCGTTTTCGTCTTCTTCCTCGACCCGGCGGGTGCCCAGAATCAGGATTTGGGCAAAGCGGAACAGGATCAAACCTGAGGCCAATGTCACAGGGAATAGCAGGACAGACCGTGCGGTCAGGCTAAGCGCATCGGCAAGCGGCCCGACCAGGGGCACGGTGTCAATCGCGTAGCTGAACGAGACCAGAAGCGCCAATAGAACCGTGTAAAGCCGTGCTTCGCGTTGCCGCGCATCCGGAATATTCAGTATTTTGCTGGGGGGATAGGTCGGCGGAAACAACTGACGCGACAACCATCTTGCGGCATAGAGCACACCAACCAGGACAATGGTGAGGCCCAGAATTTGTCGACCAACCGGGCCATCCAACCCAATCTGATCAATCGCTGTCAGGATCGCGATGATCCCCAACGCTGGAATGGCGACAGCCAGCAAGGAGGCCACGAATGTCGCAATCCGCAGCCCTGCCCCCCCGCTTCCATATTGGTCACGGATCACGGACATGATCCAATCAACCCATCCGGGGGACCGGGTCAGCAGCACGATACCAACGATTGCAAACAGGATCGTCAGCGGCAGCGAGTTTCGTAGCGCCTGGCGTTGCGCCTCAGAGGTATAATTCTCCGCAATCTCACGGCGAACTTCACCCGAAATCACTGTCAAAGCGGCGGGCGCTGTCGCCCAATTGGCAGGGTTCAGCGGTGTTGGGTCCAGTTGCAAAACCTTGTTGGTTTGCCGCTCCCGAACGGTGCTGTCCAATTCATTGATCAACCCACCGGCTTGCGTAAACGCCTCTTCTGCGCGGCGAACAGGCGCGGTGAGGTTTTGCAGCTGGGTCGCCAGCTCGTCGCGGCGGGCAGCGATATCGGTCGATTCTTTTTCACCCTCAGCAGGTGCCGGTCCCAGCGTCTCAATCTGTTCGCGCACAGTTCTGATACGCGCATCATTTACCGATTGCCGTTCGAGGAACGCTTCTCGCCACGCGACAAGGTCGGTTCGCAGGGCATCCAGTTGTGACAGCTCTGTCTGAGGATCCGAAATCGACGCCTCCGCAGTTTCTGCCAGGTCTTCCCAGAGTTCATACCGCGGCGCGCCATCGCTGTTGATTTCGACCGGGGTGCTTTGTGCGATCGCAGCACCGCCTGCGGGGTCACCCACTCCTGTGATGCCGAAAGACAGGATCAGCAGGGCCGCCAAAACAGCCACCACACGCGTTAGAATTTTCGCTAAAAACGTCATGAAATTAGTGCACTCGGCAGGTTCAGGTCTTGCGGCTCAAGCCAGTCTGGAACAGGAAGCTCTTTGCTGCGCAGGAAAGCCGGGTTCCAGACTTTGGATTGATAGCGCGTGCCGTAGTCGCACAAAATCGTAACGATCGTCTTACCCTTGCCCAGATCACGCGCCATGCGAACAGCACCGGCCATGTTGATCGCGGTCGATCCGCCCATGCACAACCCTTCGTTGCGCAGCAGATCGAAAATCAATGGCAACGCCTCATCGTCTTTGATGTGATACTGATAGTCCGGCGTAAACCCTTCGAGATTGGCCGTGATACGCCCCTGCCCGATCCCTTCACTGATTGAGCCACCTTCGGATTTCAACGCACCGTTTTCATAATGCTCAAACAAGGCAGACCCGCCGGGATCCGCCAAGGCGATCTTGACCCCTTTGGGCTGCAGCACGGAGGCGACGCCCGCCAACGTACCGCCCGAGCCTACTGCACTGACGAAACCGTCAACATTGCCACCGGTCTGATCCCAAATCTCAGGACCCGTTGTTTCAATATGCGCCTGACGGTTTGCGGTGTTGTCAAACTGGCCTGCCCAAATCGCGCCATTTGGCAGTGTTTCATTCAGCTTTTCGGCCAAACGTTGCGAATAGTGCACGTAGTTATTGGGGTTCTTGTAGGGCGCTGCGGGGACTTCGACCAACTGCGCGCCTGCAAGCCGCAACATGTCCTTCTTTTCCTGGCTTTGTGTCTCAGGAATGACGATTACGCTTTTGAAGCCCATCGATGCGCCGACCAGCGCCAAACCGATCCCGGTATTGCCGGCCGTGCCTTCCACGATCGTGCCGCGTGGTTTTAGCCGTCCGCTTTCAACCGCAGATTTGATCATGAAATAAGCCGCTCGGTCTTTGACAGATTGGCCCGGGTTCATAAACTCCGCCTTGCCGAGAATTTCGCAGCCCGTGGCGTCGCTAATCGCGTTCAACCGCACCAAAGGCGTGTTTCCGATCAAGTCGACAAGTCCGGATTTTACTGACATGGCCTATCCTTTTAAATCTGTGCAGCCTAGCCGCAAAGGCGTCAAAGATACCTACGCCGCAACGCTTGCGAACTCAACCAATGCCGCGCAAATTTGCCCGCTCTCTTTGCAGCCAAAGCGCGGAGATCATCAGTGGGCCGTTTTCAACTTCGCCGTCCTGCAACGCGGTCTCAAGCTCGGCAAATGGCAGGACCATTCTACGGATATCCTCGTTTTCGGTTTCCAGCCCTCCGACCCCTTCGGACTTGCCCGACAGATCGCAGATCGCAACGTAGGAATGCAGGTATTCGGTCTTCGCACCGGGGGAGGAATAGTACCGACCGACAAGGTGCAGGCGACCAAGGGTCAAACCGGCCTCTTCGTCCGCTTCGCGGTGCGCGGCGTCTTCAGGTGTCTCATTGGCATCGATCCGTCCCGCGATGGCCTCCAAGCCCCAAGGAAGCGGGTCGTGGCGCAGATAGGGCCCTGCGCGAAACTGCTCGATGATCAGAACCTCGTCGCGGACCGGATCATAGGGCAGAACCGTCACTGCATCGGCAGACACGAAGATGGCGCGTTCGATCACTGGGCTGGGTCGCTTGGAAAACTGCGGATAGCACAGCGCAACCTCGTCGATTGTATAGAAATTCGAATACGGGCGAGATTGTTGCAGCATCTCAACTTCCGCCCACCCTGCCCCTTTGCGCAGCTTGCGCGGTGTCGTGCTGGCTTTCCCAAATAGCCGCGCCTGCGCCCGGGTCAGAATGACAGACATCTTGCTGGCAACTTCGGTGGCAGAAAACACACCGAAATAGCCCATGATTTCCGGTGCGGCTTCCAAGATCACTGCGCCATAACGCGCTTGCCAATCCGTCAGGTGCCACGGGTCGGCAGGGATTGGACCGGGGTGTGGCGGCAGAAAGACCTCCGCCTTGATCGCCGTCCCATCGGCGTCCAGAACCACCGGAGCAAGAGTGTAGCCGTAAGGGCCTTCATAGAAGGTAAGCCGTTCAATATCCGCTGCTGTCAGGTTTTTCAGCACCAGACCTTCGGCAACCAGTCCCTTTTGAGGGCTAATCATCGGATAGGTTGCATCTTTCGCCCAGAACACACCGTGATCCGACAGGGTCGCTTGCGCGGCGTCAGGCAGCCGTCCCAGAACTATTTTCAGAAGATCGAGATCGCGCAGCGTGCCGTAGACAAAAAGATCGCGGGGGCTTTCTAGCCCCATTTTCTATGCGCCCACAGACCCAGCACGCCTGAACTGACAGCGCCGACAGCCATGATCGCCAAAGGTCCGGGATGCAGAAGCAATTGCCCAAGTTCCAGCAGAATGCCGAACATGTTCAGCACTGCTTCCACCGGACCGCTATATTGCTTGTTCATCGATCGCTCGATCATCTCGGCGAATGCGAAGGCGCCAACGGTAAAAAACACCGCGACAGCCATCGCGTAAAACCCTGCATTCAGGCTTTGTCTGTACCCGCCGCGCGGAACGTATTTGCCAATAACGCGCCAGCCGCAGATCACCGGGATAACGATGCTCCACAAGGTTAATTGCTTGGCGGGGGCAGATTCAGGCAGATAGCCCCTTACAGCGTCCGCTGTCAGATAGCCGGTAATCGCGAAGATGATAGCAGCCATGAGTTTTGCAGCGGTGGGCATTGGGTCGTCTGGCCTGTTCTACTTGGGTCTGGTGATCGTAATCTGCGTCACGTCACAGTTTCCACTCCAAAACGTGGAGGCGCAAGAGGTCAGATAAAAATTCCACATCCGCCGGAAACGATCATCAAAACCCAATGCGGCCACATCGTCCCACTTCTCATTGAAGGATTGGTGCCAGCGCCGCAGGGTCTGGTCATAGCTGGACCCGAACTCGATCGAGCCCTTGAGAGACAATCCAGCCTTAAGAACTTCGGATTTCAGCACGGACGGGCTGGGCAGCATTCCCCCCGGGAAGATGTATTTCTGAATGAAATCCACACCGCGCTTGTAGACATGCCAGCGCCGATCATCGACCGTGATGATCTGAAGTGTTGCGTTTTTGCCGGGCTTTAGCCGCTCGCGGACCGTGTCGAAATAGACGGGCCAGTATTTTTCACCCACCGCCTCAAACATCTCGATGGAAGCGATGCCGTCATAAGTGCCGGTTTCTTCGCGGTAATCCTGCATCTTGATCTCGACCATATTCGACAGGCCCGCGTTTGAGATCCGTTCCACCGCGTAGTCATGCTGTTCTTTTGAGATCGTCAGCCCCGTGACCTTCAAGCCGCGCTCACGGGCCGCATATTCCGCAAACCCGCCCCATCCGCAGCCAATCTCCAGGACATGGTCGCCCGGTTGTGCGCCCATCTGATCGATCATCGACGCGTATTTTTGTTCCTGCGCTTTTTCCAGGCTTTCCTGCCCGGTTTTGAAAAGCGCGGAGGAATAGGTCATCGTGTCGTCAAGCCAAAGCCGGTAGAACGAATTGCCCAGATCGTAGTGATAGCTGATGTTCTTCTTCGCTTGCGATTTGGAGTTCGACTGCATCCAGAAGCGCATCTTCTCGTAGGCCCGCACAAGCATCATGCCGGGGTAGCCGTCATAGACGTCTTCGTTGTCTGCGTGGACAAGATCCATGAAGGCTTGCAGGTCGGGTGTTGACCACCACCCATCGAGATACGCGTCGCAAAAGCCCAGGTCACCTTCCCGGATCAGGCGCGAAAACAGGTCAGGATTGTGAACAGTGAATTCCGCAACCGGGCCGGGTTCCGTCCCTTCGGCGCGAAAAATCCGGCCATCCTCCAGCTTCATGTCAAGACGCCCGTATTTCATCTTTTTCGCCGTGGCGAAGGCCTGCGCGAAATAGCGTGGCAGGTCGGACTGGCCGTCAGTTGTCGTGTGGATGTTCATATTCCCCCCAGAATTGCCAGCGATTTTAAACAGATACGTATGGCGCACTCAAGGAGTTTCAAAATACCCTGCGTGACCTTAGGTCAGCCGCGGTTTTGGTAAGCTTCCAATGCGCGTTCGCGTCCCGCAGACAGGGGCACCAGCGGCTGCGGGTAGTCATCCGTCGCGCTGAGGTTCCATGACTTCGGGATGGCGTCGAAGAAATCTTCCGCGCTTTGGGCGTGATTGGCATAGATTTCCGCCAGATACGTCGCGCGATAAATGCGGTCGCCGTCGAACTTCTCTGCCTGCGTTTCGGGGTTGAAAATCCGAAAATAGGGGGATGCATCCGGACCTGATCCAGCCGTCCATTGCCACCCCATCGCGTTTGAGGCCGGGTCCCAGTCAATCAAGCAGTCTTCAAACCAGTCCAGCCCGATCTTCCAGTGGGTCATCATGTGTTTGGTCAGGTAGGACGCGACGATCATGCGCCCGCGATTGTGCATCATCCCGGTGACGTACATCTCGCGCATGGCGGCATCGACCAATGGGAGACCCGTACGACCTTGCTTCCACCTAAGCGCTGCATCGTCGTCCATCGACCAAGGGAAATTGTCCCATTCCGGACGCCAGTTTCCGGTGGTGATATGAGGCGTGTGATAAGCCAGATGGTAAGCAAACTCGCGCCAAACAAGTTCTTTGAGGAACGTCTCCGCGCCTTTTTTGCCTTGATGGAAGGCCTGCCAGCCTGCGTGCCAGCACTGGCGCGGAGAAATCTCGCCATAGGTCAACGGCTCTGACAGGCGCGATGTGCCATCGGCACTTAGAATATCGCGGGTTTCTTTGTAGTCCGCGATTATGTCTTGGGTGAATTCTGTGAGCCGAGCCTGCGCCTTTTCTTCACCGACACGAACATGTTTGCCGACGATTGCCGCCCCGCGCCGCATCGCGGCCCCCATCGCCCAATCGTCGAGATTGTCACTGGCAGGCCAGGTGTCAGGGGTTTGCAACGATGTCACCTTTGGCAAAGCGTCAGCCACCGGCAGGTCGCGCACGGCTTTCCATAGCGGTGTGAACACCCGGTAGAACCCGCCGGTTTTGGTCTCCACCGTCCAAGGTTCAAACAGAATGTGGCCAGTGTGGCTGACCGCTTCTATCCCGTCGGACTTCAAACCGGATTTTACGGCCGTATCGCGGGCAATGGCGGCCGGATCGTAACCCCGGGACCAATGCACAGCCCCTGCCCCAGTTTCAGCGATCAGATCTTGCAGAACGTCCAATGCGGTCCCGCGGCGGAGGATCAGACGCGATCCGATCTTTTCCAACTCAGTGGCAAAATGCGCGAAACCAAGACCCAAGCGCCATTTTGGGGCCGCGCCATGGGTTTCAACAACCTCATCATGGATGAAGACCGGGATAACCGGGCGACCCATCGCGGCGACAGCTGTCAGCCCAGGATGATCGCTCAGGCGTAGATCACGGCGGATCCAGAAAATTACAGGGGTCATCGGGCCTCGCAGGTCAGTGTGTTATAACACCTGATCTAGCGCCGAAATCAGCCGGTCAACCTCGTCTTGTGACGTGTAGTGCACAAAGGAGACGCGCAAGACACCTTTGCCCATATCAACACCCAAAGATTGCAGGGTGCGCACGGCGTAAAAATCACCGCCACCGGCCATGATCCCCAAGGGGGCCAGCTTGGCTGCGACCTCTTCGGCATTGCTTTGAAGCGCCATCGCGACGGTTGGTGCGCGACGTGCCGCATCTTGCGGGCCGATCAATCTGACAGAGTTTCGCGCGGACGCGAAATCCAGCAAAGGCTGCAAAATCGCAACCTCCTGGCCGCGCATCAGGTCATGGACCAGCGCGCCTTTCTTGTTGGCCGGCGCATCGTCTGCACCGTCGTGATGGGCATGAAGCAGATCGATATAGTCTGCCATGCCAGCGCTTGCTGCGACTTGTGCGTGATCCGGCCCCGCGGGAGTGAACCGTTTGGACAGATAATCCGCGTTGAAATAGTGCCCTTGGTTGGGCAGTTTCATCCCCAGTTCTTCGCGGATGACCATCAAACCCTGATGAGGGCCGTAGGTTTTATAGGCCGAAAACATGTAGATATCCGCCCCAAGGACACCGACATCCGGCAATCCGTGCGGCGCATAGGAAACACCGTCGACACAGGTGACAGCACCCGCTTCGTGGACCTGTGCGGTGATCGCCGCGACATCATTGATCTCCCCCACCACGTTGGAGCAGTGCGGAAAACAGACCAGCTTCACCTTGGCATCCAGAAGATCAGAAAGTGCGACCGGGTCCAGATGACCCGTTTCCGGATCAATCTGCCACTCGCGAACCTCTATTCCAGCATCCGCCAGACGCCGCCAAGCCCCGGTATTGGCCTCATGGTCCTGATCCGTGACGATGATGGCGTCGCCTTCGGACAGGTGC
Source organism: uncultured Litoreibacter sp. (assembly GCA_947493265.1). Lineage (GTDB taxonomy): Bacteria > Pseudomonadota > Alphaproteobacteria > Rhodobacterales > Rhodobacteraceae > Litoreibacter. Next base: position 496,796 of record CANLQL010000003.1, read on the forward strand.
TGGCGAAAGGCCTGCGCCAGAACATAGACATTCTGGGTGGTCGAGGGACCAAAAGACAGCTCATGCGGGGCGACACCCAGAATTGCGGACAGGCGGTTGGCGGCCTCGTCCATCTCTTCCCCGCCGAGGCGGGAGGCGTCATAGGGTGCGTAGGGTTGAACCTTGCGCTCCAGGTAGAAGCGGTGAAGGCGGTCGATGACCTGCTTGCAGGTATATGAGCCACCCGCATTCTCAAAAAACGCCTGTTCCTGTAGACTGGGTTGAGAGAATGCCGGGAATTGCGCCCGCACGAAGTCGAGATCCAGAGCCGTCACATCATTGTCCTTCAAAAAGTAAAAGCCCCGGCACATTGGCCGGGGCTTAAACTGTGTTCAATCAATTTCTTGATCTATTCGGCAGGTGTGCCCTCCATTTGACCCGTGGTCGTGGCCACGCCAGCAGCTTCACGTCTGCCGTCATTCCAAATGGCCTTGATCAGCGCGATACACATCAGCGCCATCACCACCGAGAAGGGCAATGCACCGATCACCATCGCGGTCTGGATCGCACCTGTCCCGCCCGAGATCAGCAAGCCGCCAACCACAAGCGCCAGCGCACCACCCCAGAACAGGATATGTGGACGCGCCTTCGGACCTTCGTCGCCCGCTGCATTGATCGTGTTCACAATCAAAACCGCGGAGTCAGCTGAGGTCACCAGGAAGGTCATCAGCAGGACAACGATCATCACCGCCATTGCCCAAGCCAGCGCTTCAGCAATCGGTGCCAGCATGAACTCGGTCATTGCGAAGATCTTGTCGCCATTGGCTGCATCCAGGATAACCCCGTTTGCATTGCCGTTCAGCTCCAGATCGATGGCTGTGCCCCCGGCCCAAGCGAACCAGACAAAGCACATCAGGGACGGCACGATCATCGCGCCCAGCACGAATTCGCGGATGGTCCGACCACGTGAGATACGTGCCAGGAACAAGCCCACGAATGGCGCAAACGCGATCCACCAAGCCCAGTAGAAGACCGGCCACCAGCCCTGCCATTGTGTCAGCAAGAACGCTTCAGACCCTTCGACACCGTCTGAGGAATAGACGTTGAAGCTGAGCCATGGCAACGCGACCAGATAGTCGAAGATCCCTACGAAGAACGCAGAAGCCCCGAACCAAGTGGCTCCGAAGATGATGAAGAAGCCCAGAAGGACAATCGACAAAACCATGTTGATGTTGGACAGCCATTTGATGCCTTTGCCGACGCCAGACAGTGCCGACAAGGTCGAAGCGCCCATGATCACCAGCAAGGCAACGATGATACCAACCGTTGTGGCCGATCCATCTTCTTGGACCAGTCCTGCGATGCCGATCCGGTTCAGACCTGCTACGAATTGCTCCACACCGAAGCCCAATGTTTGTGCCACACCAAGGATCGTTGCGACCACAGCCACGATGTCGATCAGGTGGCCCAAACCGCCTGACAATGACTTCCCAAAGAGCGGTGTCAGGGAAGACCGGATGGTCAGTGGCAATCCCCGGCGGTAGCTGAAGAACGCAAGCGCAAGGCCTGCAATCGCATAACACGCCCAAGCGCCCAGACCCCAGTGCAGGTAAGACCAGATATAGGCCTCACGGACATTGTTTGCGTCCAGCCCCGTGGTCAAACCTTGAATAACAGATGGGTTGTTTTTGAAATGTGCGATCGGCTCCGCGACAGCCCAGGTCAACATACCAACGCCGATACCTGCCCCGAACATCATCGAGAACCAAGAGAAGTTGGAAAACTCAGGCGTTTCGCCGTCCTGTCCCAGGTTCAATCTGCCGCCCGCGGGCCACAGCGCAAGTCCCAAACATACGATAACAAACGCGGCAACGACCCAGATGTACCAAGCGGCGAATTGCGCAAGGATTGCTGAGTTCCAGTTCCCGAGAATTGTTCCGGCCTCTGATGGCCAAACGATACACCAAACGACCAATGCGCTGATAATGATCTTACTGATCACCGCAACGTTGACGCTGAACCCCCGATAAAAACCAGAATCAGCGGTCTTGATCGGAAGATCAGTCAATGGAGGTTTTATCGACATTTTGTTCTCTCCCACTTTTTTATGGGCTCAGCTAAGACCATTTCCGGGTAATCTGGAAACGGAAAAACCAAAAATCCGACCGGGAATTGCCGAAAAAAGCCGCATGTGACCAGAAACAAACAAAAAACACGCCACATCTTTTAGACGTGGCGTGCTTCGTTTTCACTATATCTAGTGAAAAATCCTGAAACTATTTCACAAAACCGCTGTTTTGCCAGTTTACGCGTTCACGTCGACAACGACCCGTCCGCGCACCTGACCCTTCAGAATGTCGCGTCCGAGACCGGGCAGATCGCCAAGTGTCGCCGGTTGAACCATTGCCGACAATTTGTCCATTGGCAGATCCTTTGCAATCCGCTCCCAGGCACGGACCCGGTTGTCATATGGTTGCATCACACTGTCGATGCCCAGCAGGTTTACCCCGCGCAGAAGGAACGGAATGACCGTTGCCGGCAGCGCCGCGCCGCCTGCAAGACCAACCGCCGAAACGCTGGCGCCGTATTTCATCTGACCCAGAACACGCGCCAGCATATCGCCGCCCACCGCATCAATACAGCCCGCCCAGGTTTCCGCTTCCAGAGGCCGCTTCGTGGTTTCGTTGATGTCTTCTCGGGCAACGATCTGACTGGCCCCGAGGGAGGTCAGATACTCCGCGGTTTCAGGCCGTCCGGTGACGCCTGCAACCTCATGGCCTAGATTTGCCAGAATGGCCGTCGCGACCGAGCCGACGCCCCCTGCCGCGCCTGTAACAAGCACAGGACCGTTGCCAGTTTTCAATCCGTGATCTTCGAGGGCCATTACAGCAAGCATCGCCGTGAACCCAGCAGTGCCGACCGCCATCGCTTGCTGCGTGTCCAACCCATCAGGAAGTGGCACAAGCCAGTCAGCTTTTACGCGTGCCTTTTGCGCGTAGCCTCCCCAATGTGCCTCGCCGACCCGCCATCCGGTCAGAACAACCTTGTCGCCCGGCTTGTATCTATCGTCATCAGAGCTTTCGACAGTCCCGGCAAAATCGATGCCCGGCACATGCGGGTAATTCCGAACCAACCCGCCGCCCGGACCAATGCAGAGCCCATCTTTGTAATTCACGGTGGAGTACTCAACCGCGACGGTTACATCACCTTCAGGAAGCATATCCTCCGAGATTTGGGAGACGGACGCACTTGTTTTGCCCTCATCATTCTTTTCGACGACCAACGCGTTAAACATCTTGTTCTCCTTCAAATCCAAAAGTTTTCTTCGACGACTGCTTGGCGCGGCCCGTCCGGGGTTTCAACGGTCAATTCGGTGCCCGCATCCCAATGGGTCATCCGTACCATGCCGATCGCGACGTTTGTTTTATAATCCGGTGACCATGCGGCGGACGTCATTTGACCGACCAGCTTATCACCTGCTTTGACCGGCCAGACACGATCACAGGCCGGTACCGGGTCGCCTGCGACAGACATGGACCGCATTTGCTTGACCGGCCCTTCCTTGGCAACGCGCAGCAGTGCGTCCCGCCCGACACAGCCAATTGCCGTTTGGGTCGAACAGAACCGCCCCAAGCCCGCTTCGTGCGGTGTGTTGTCCCGCGTCATATCGTTGCCGTAACTCAGCAATCCACCTTCGATCCGCTCGATCAGGTTTGGACACCCGGCATGAACATCAAAGGGTTTGCCCGCTTCCATCAGCGTGTTCCACAAAGGCATTCCGAACTCACTGCCTTCCAGATAAATCTCGAACCCGCCTTGTTTCGAATAGCCAGACCGCGCGATCAGCAGGTCGTGACCCTCCAGGTTGAACCATCCGTAGCGGAAAAACTTGATGTCCCGGATGCTGTCCCCAAAGACAGAGGCCATTAGATCATCCGCCTTTGGGCCTTGAATGGCCAAGGGGGAGACATCAGGTTCTTCCACAAGTACATCAAGATGAAGACCAAAAGCCAATCCTTTGACCCAGAGCAACAAATCGCTGTCGGCAATTGAAATCCAGTAGCGTTCGTCACTGATCTTAACAGCGACAGGATCGTTCAACATGCCGCCGGTTTCATCGACAATCGGAATATACAGGCATTGGCCGGGCAGCATGCCCCGCAAGTCGCGCGGTGTCAGCATTTGCATCAGGCGACCGGCGTCCCGCCCCCGCAGCTCCACCTGTCGTTCACACGACACGTCCCAAATCTGCACCGCGTCTTTGAGGTGGTGGTAGTCCTCCTCAACGCTGCGAAAAACCGTTGGCAACAGCATTCGGTTGTAGACGGTGTAGCTTTTGACGCCAGCGGCTTCGACGCCGTCGGAGAATGGGGTCCGCCGCACGCGGCGCGAAGGGGCAATAGTGGCCATAGGTTTATTCCGGCATAAATGGGATATCGGTGTCGTCGGGTTTTTGTCCCGCGGCGGTCAGCATCGCGTGAATTTGGCCGCGATGATGCGTCTGGTGGTTAAACAACTGCATCACACAGAGCGCCTTGGGCTTGCTGAAATCGCGGTTCATGGCACCTGAATGCCACTCAAACTGCCCAACCAAATCTATCTGCTGCACTTTGTCGGCCCAACGGATGATACGCTGATCCGTGCGCAACCTGTCGTCGAGAAACGACTGAAGACTGCCATGCAATTTGGTGCTGTCGGGAATACCCGTCTTCGGACCGGTACCGCCGTCGAAACGGCTGATCCAAAGCTGGTCCCCCCATAGCAGGTGGTTGCCGGTCCCCCATAGCGAGCTGAAGAACGCTTTTCGGTCCTTCTGAAGCTCGGTCAGTCCCAGCGCCTTGAAGCACCGCATAACGCTTTGGTTTTGCCACGCATTATAGCGCGCCATTGTCCGGCAATATTCGGCCGAAATCATGGTTTAAGGACCTGACCAGGAGATCGGGCAGATCTCGGCCGAATTGCCTCCAAAATCCCAGACCCGACCGTAGTCGCGGACTTTCGACTTGATGCCAACCGCTGCAATGATATCGGGACCCATCCAGTATTTGGTGTTCGATACCAAAACAGGATGATCAGGCGATGCGCCTGCCAGCATTTCAATCTCACCCTGAATTTTGCGGCCAATCATAATCGACCGCTTTTTGCCGTCGCGGACGATCTCGACCGGTGCGCGCTCGGCACCGATGATCTCAGACACCAGCATGGTGAACAATCCGGTCGTTCCACCGGCCGCACCAGAAAAGATTTTCAGGATGCCGTTATAGGCTTTTTGTGTCGCGTTTTCATCGACATAGGCGGCGACCTTCCAGTTGCCTTCGCCCATCCGACCGGGGATATCTACCAGCAGGCCGATATTCAGACCGGCCAAGCTTTCACCTTCGAAATGACCGTCGTCAATGGCGATGGCCATCCAGGCATGGCAATGCCCTTCTGTCGGGGGATGCGCACCCAGCGACACGACGCAGGGGCAAAAAACGGTGCAAGAACAGTTGAGAAAAAGTTCGCCGTTGATCTCCCAATTGGTGGGCTCTTTGCGCCGCCTGCGAGGGTTCATGCGGCTGTCGATCTTTTGCATGACCTGCAAGCGATCCGATGGTTTCCGCTCTTTTTTCGCCATATCCAAATCCTCTAAATTAGTCCGTAGCCAATAACGGCAATTCCGGCCAGCATCAGCAAAACACCCATGGGTCGGGTGACCACATGTCCGATCTGCGGAAGCTTTTCGATAACCATGAACAAGGTCGCCAGCCCCATCCAAAGCAGGTTCATAACGCCACCGACAAAGCCCAAGGCCATGAAGCCCCAGCAACATCCAACGCAATAAGCCCCTAGTGCGAGCCCCATGCTCAAGCCGCCAGAAAAACCGGTTTTCCAATGGCCTAAGAAGTATTGCATCGGGGCGTGGCAAACACCGTGGCAAACTTCTTTAACGCGGCTGAACTGGAACAAGCCTACAATGATGAGCAGAAGACCTGCAAACCAAAGGGAGTTTGCAATCCCCATGCTGTCAATGACGCCAGAGCGCACTAACCATATCTGTACGCCTGCGATTGCGGCTGCGAACACAACCCAGACAGCGAAATATCCCAGAACGACACCCAACCATCCGGCACGGCTGCCATTCGCGCTGACCATCAGGTCTTCGTAGCTGCGCAGGGTCGGCACCATGGTCGGCAGCATCATCGCCGCCATCATGATTGCCCACATTGGAAACAGCGTGCCGAAGGTGGTCATGGACATCATCGCCATACCGTCCATGGTCTGTCCGGACATCTCGCCGCCCATCCCCTGCCCAGCGGTCATGCTTTGGCCGTCTGACATCCCTTGACCGGCACCCATCGCCGGGCCGTCCATCATCGTCATGCGTCCGAAGAAATCCAGGCCCATGCCCTGCGCCATCGAGAACATGACCCACCATGCCGCAAGGATTGCCGCAAAGAAGCCAAGCCATAGTGAGGATCTCAGGATTACGGACATCACGCCTCCCGCCGCGACTCATGTGTTGATTTTTAAATGTCAGACTTTTAAATGTCAGACAAATGATTTATTTGTCCGACATATGAAAATTGATCCAAACAGCTCCAAAGATCTGTCTGTGCAGATCGCCACGGCCATTCGCGACGCAATCATCTCGGGCGATTTGATTGTCGATGAACGCTTGCCGTCTGAATCGGACCTGAGTGAACAATATGAAGTGTCTCGGTCAACCGTGCGCGAAGCCTTGAAACGTCTTGCGGCCCAAAACCTGATCCGGACCCAACGAGGGGCGACCGGTGGGGCATTTATCAACCGGCTAACCTTTGAAGACGCCTATGGCCAGCAGATCACCACGTCTACGCTGCTCTTGTCGATGAATGAGGTCAGCCTGACCACGGCTTGCGAAGCACGGTTCGCCCTTGAGCGGTCTTGCATCCCGCTTGCCGCGATCCGCAGAAACGACACACATCTTGGAAAGATGCGACAAGAAATCCAACGCCAGACCCAAGACGGGCTGAGCGACGAGGATTTTTGCGCCTCAGATGTCAGCTTTCACCGGGCGCTTGTCGATAGTGCTCAAAACCCGGTGCTGTCCTACCAACTGGCCGGGGCGGTTGAGGCGATGCAGCCTTTGATGAACATGATCACCTACACGGCACGCAACCGAGTCAAGATCATCGCGCTTCATGCTGGGATCGCCGACGCGATTGAAGCAGGCGATGCAGCTTTAGCGGAGTTTTCGCTGAAAGACCTCGAAGCCTATACGATCGAATTGGCGCATGACGTGCTGAGCAAACAGAAAGACAAGGGCCGCCCGCAAGCGCAGGCTTGACCCCTCCTCCGATCAAATTCCAAGATTGCCTTGCTGCCTTCACGGCCAATTCAGTTGGCAATTGTCGCGAACCCTGTAGGCTGGCCCAATTAATCGGGGCCCAATGCGTAAATTCTTTTCCTCACTCACCAAAATTCTACGACGTCCAAAGGCACGACCCGCGTGAGGTTTGCGGCCCGCCTTTTGCTGTGTTTCGCCGCGGTTGTCGCGCTGGTTCTTCTGTCGAATGCGTTGGTTGAAATTTTTGCGATGAACCTGATGGAGGAAAACGCGGTCGCCTCTTCGTCAATGATGCGCAACATCCTGTTTGCCGGCGCGGCGGTTTATGCTGTTCTACTGGCCGTCCCGTTTGTTCCTGGGGCAGAGATTGGCATTACGCTTCTAACGCTTTTTGGAACCCAAGCTGCGGTACTGGTCTATTTGGCGACGGTAGTCGGTCTGTCGATTGCCTTTATCATTGGCCAATTGGTTCCAGCCAAAACCGTCAGCGATTGGTTGCTGTGGTTTGGACTGATCCGCGCGGCAGAGATGATCGCGAGAACGGCAGACTTACCCCCCGAGGCCCGCCTAAGGGCGATGATTTCAACAGCGGACAAATCCTGGATGCCGTTTTTGTTGCGTCACCGCTATATCGCTGTTGCCTTGGCGCTCAACATCCCCGGCAATTTTCTGATCGGGGGCGGCGGTGGTATCGCGATGGTCGCAGGCCTCAGCAAGCTGTTTTCACCCCTGAAATTTCTGGTTGCCATTGCGCTTGGCGTTTTGCCGATCCCGTTGGCCCTGATGATTTACGGCCAACTATGACGCGCTCCTGGCGCTTGTAAGATTGCAATCGCTTAGCTCGCCACCTATATCTGGAATGTCCTTCGGGACTATGGACATAAACGCGCTCGTAATAAGCGGATCGGACCCGGGGGCGGTACCCGGCGACTCCACCAAACTCCTTCATTTGGGGACCATGGGGTCGAAATAGGATCGACGAACGTCTAAAGGGGTTTGCTTTGTCTCGGTGAGTTACCACCGTTATCGGTACATTTAAGCTAGTTGCAAATGACAACAAAGCTCCAATGGCTCTCGCAGCGTAAGCTGTGCGAAACATTGAAATTTAAGCCCTTGCGCCTAGCCGCGTAAGGCGGGGTTCGCAGGCACCTGGCAACAGAAGCCTGCACTTCCCTGCTTATCTGACCTCTCATTTCTGCCCGGCCCCTTTCCATCGCGGGGGAATCTATTATGGTTAAAACTCCCTGTGAGTCTCCTAACCGGAAGAGGGACAGACCTATGCCTGACACGATCCATTACGGAAACATGATGCACCGTGCGATGCGCGGGTTGATCGCCGAGGTCTTGCAGGATGTTGCAGACAATGGGTTGCCGGGCGAACACCACTTCTTCATCACATTTGACACACAACACCCGGATGTGGAGATGGCCGATTGGCTGTTTGACCGCTATCCGGAGGAAATGACGATTGTCATCCAGCATTGGTTCGATGGTTTGGTCGTGGCTCCTGAAGGCTTCCAGATCACCCTGAATTTCGGGGACAATCCGGAACCGCTGTCTGTTCCGTTCGATGCGATCCGCACCTTTGTTGATCCGTCGGTGGAATTCGGTCTGCGCTTTGAAAGTCATGACGAAGACGACACGGATATCGTCGAATTGCCGGATCTGGACCTGACAGAACTTGTGTCGACGCCCAAATCCGACGACACTGCGCCCGCAACCCCGGTGGTTGAAGAAAAGGCCGCCGACGTTGTGTCACTGGACAGTTTCCGCAAATAACACCTGCCTGCCCATTCGCGGCTTGCAGCCTCCGTCTTCGCAATTGCCCCCTCCCAGCTTGCGCGGTACATACGCGTAACGCCAGTTTCAGGAGAGCATGACATGACCGCCACCCGTACCGAAACCGACAGCTTTGGCCCGCTGGAAGTTCCTTCAGACAAGTATTGGGGCGCGCAGACGCAACGCTCGATCATGAACTTCCCGATTGGTTGGGAAAAGCAGCCAGTTGCGATTGTGCGCGGGCTTGGTGTGATCAAACAGGCCTGTGCACAGGCCAATAAAGCGTCCGGAAAACTTGATGCAAAACTGGCTGATGCAATCATTCAAGCCGCATCCGAGGTCGTAGAGGGCAAGTTTGACGACAACTTCCCGCTGGTCGTGTGGCAAACCGGTTCCGGCACGCAATCGAACATGAACGCCAATGAAGTGATCGCCAACCGCGCGATTGAAATTCTGGGCGGTGAGATTGGGTCGAAAACACCTGTTCACCCGAATGATCACTGCAATATGGGGCAAAGCTCCAACGATACCTTCCCGACCGCGATGCATATCGCAACCGCGACAACTGCCCATGACGTGCTGCTGCCTGGTCTGGCGCATCTGCATGCCAGCCTTGACATGAAAGTGCAGACTTGGGGCGATATCATCAAAATTGGCCGCACGCACACGATGGACGCGACACCTTTGACATTGTCGCAGGAATTTTCCGGCTATGCCCACCAAGTCGCAATGGGGATCGAGCGTGTGAAAGCCGCATTGAGTCGAATTTATGAGCTGGCTCAGGGCGGCACGGCGGTGGGCACTGGCCTGAACACCTCCGATGGTTGGGGCGAAACGGTTGCAGCCAATATGGCAGAGATTACCGGCCTGCCTTTTGTAACGGCCCCGAACAAGTTTGAAGCCCTGGCCGCCCATGACGCCATGGTCGAGATGTCGGGTGCCGTGAAAACTGTCGCTGGCAGCTTGTTCAAGATTGCCAATGACATTCGGCTGCTTGGCTCTGGTCCCCGCTGTGGTTTGGGCGAATTGATGCTGCCTGAGAATGAACCGGGATCGTCCATCATGCCTGGCAAGGTGAACCCGACCCAATGTGAGGCGATGACGCAAGTCTGCGCGCATGTCTTCGGTAATGACGCGGCGATCGGGTTTGCGGGGTCCCAAGGGCATTTTGAGCTGAACGTCTACAAGCCAATGATGGCCTATAACCTGTTGCAATCCATGCAACTTTTGGGCGACGCCTGCATGGCCTTTACCGATAACTGCGTTGCCGGGATCGAACCGGACCGGGCGAGGATCGAAAAGCTGATGCGCGAAAGCCTGATGCTTGTGACTGCCCTGGCCCCGGAAATTGGCTATGACAACGCGACCACCGTTGCCAAAACCGCCCATAAAAACGGCACAACCTTGCGCGAAGAAGCCATTGCGCTTGGATTTGTCGACGGGGACACGTTCGACAAGGTTGTGCGGCCCGAAAAGATGATCGGGCCGAAATGAGTACGATCAGTTTTCGACAGGCCAAAAAGCGCGTGGAACGTGCCCGCAAATCAAAAGCGGGTGCTGCGAATGCTGCAAAGTTCGGCCGAACGAAAGCGGACAAAGACACTGAGCGCGCGTTGAAAGAGAAGGCCCGCGCACATCTTGACCAGCACAAGTTGGACCGCTGATGGCGCGGCCCAAGAAACACTCCGTCACCCTGCGCGGGCACCGGACGTCTATTTCGCTGGAAGATGAGTTTTGGCGGGGGTTTTGTGAGATCGCCACTGCCCGTGGGTTGGCGCTAAATGAACTTGCCGCTGAAATTGACGAAGGCCGCACGATGGAATGCGGCCTTGCGTCAGAAATTCGTCTTTATGTCTTGCGCTACTATCAGCAGATGGCTCAGGCCACGTCACCGTAAAGCGCTTCGCGTGCACGGCTCGACAGGCCTTGCGTGTCACACCGGTTCACAGCGCGCTCGGAACGCATGAACGACTTCAGATCTTTTGAGATCTGGTTGCGCAGCTCGTCATTCGTCGTGACGACTTCTGGAACAGGCCGTTGACCAACCCGGATTGCGGGAATGGCGATACGCAACATTGAAGACTTCGAAACACTAAACTCATTAAGGCGATCTAAAATATACATGTCATCCCCCCATAGGATTTCTGTAATGGACACCTTTAGGCAAGATTTAGCCTATTTCTGCACGGGGAAGAAAAAAACATTTGCTTCATATTTGAAGTCTTCCCGTGAAGATTCGGTGTAAGCCCCTTATTTTCTTAATGAATCGTTAATCCGTGTGACCAAAAAAACACAAACCGACGTAGCGGCAATTTTTGGACCCGGTGGTAATTCACACGGTCTTTGTTTCCAGTTCGAAAACAATACACCATGTATGACGCAATCGTTTTCGAAAAGGAAGAATCGCAGCAGGGTCAATCGGCAGATTCCCGCGCACCGATTCGCAATTTGATGCCATTTCTTGACCTGACTGTCAGATGCGCTTCCGGAATCGGGCGGTTCAGGGCCTCTACCTGATACTCCCGCAGCAGCATTGACAGCATCAACGGTCCTTCCAGCATTGCAAAACCTGCACCTGGGCAAACACGCGCGCCTTTGGAAAATGGCAGATACGCGCCGCGCGGGCAGGCTTTCGGCGCATCAGAACTCCAGCGTCCCGGATCAAACCCGTCAGGATTGTCCCAATGCCGCGTGTGGCGATGCAGATGCCAGGGCGAGATTACAATCTGTGCCCCCTTGCCCAAATCACGCGCTCGGAAGGTTTCACCAGTTTGCGCTGCCTCACGCACCATCATGGGAACTGGGGGATAGAGCCGAAGCGTTTCGCGAAATACATCGCGGCTAACTTTCAGTTTGGCCACAGACGCGAAGGTCGGGTCCTCCCCCAACAGTTGCGCCTCTTGTGCAAGTTTGTCCTGCCATTGCGGGTGCGTTGCCAAGAGATAGAGCGCCCAGGCCAAAGCACTGGCGCTGGTCTCATGGCCTGCAAGAAAAAAGATCGCGACCTGATCGATCATCTCCTCGGTGGAAAACACCTCACCGGTTTCCGGGTCTTTCGTGGTCATGATCTTGGTCGCCAGATCATCAGGTGCAGTTCCCGCCGCGATCTGGGCCTGCCGCGCTTGCGTCAGCGCTGCAATCAACCCGCGAATTTCGCCTGCGATGGCACGGGTTTTGCGTGGCAGAATATTGGGCAGCCATTTCGGCCAGGGTGCCAGCGCCCGAAGATTCACGATCGGCTGCAGTCGTTGATAAGCGCGAAACAGGCGGTAGACCTTTGCGGCAGTCTCATCTTCGATCGGGACAGAAAACAGTGTGCGGAAGATAATGTCAGCCGCCAGGAAGCTGGCCATTTCCTCGGCCTCGATCACGGCCCCCGGTGTGAGACGGGCCAATGCTGCACGGCCGGCATCCTGCATGGCCGCGAAATTGTCCCGCAACCGACCGCCTTCGAAAGCAGGATCAATGATGCGGCGTTGGCGTTGCCATGTGTCCCCATTGGTCAGAAAGACAGAGTTGCCCAAAAGCGGGCGCAGCCCCTCCCCCACGCGGTCACTTTTGGGAAAGGCCAGTGGACGGTCTTGCAGAATTTCCGCAATCAATTCGGGTTCGTTGATCAGAAAACTGCGAAAGAGCGGCGTTTTGAACTCCGCCATCCGGGCCTTGTACAGTTTTTCCGGCTGCGCCGAGAGGATGTCACGCCGAAACAACTGAATATATTTCCAAAGCGCCACTTTGTCGGCGCGCGCAGGCGGTTTGGGGGGCAGTTCCGTCATCGCGTTAACCAAGCGACGTGTATTTTGACGCCGCCACATCAATGCGCGATGCGGACGGGGCGCGGCCCTCAAAGCGGTCTTTCAAAGTTTGCCGTCCTGCCGTGATAAGAAAGTAATCATAGTCGCCGGGCCTATCAAAGGCGCATAGATATTGGAAATGCAGGCGGAAGAACCGCCACCGCAGCGCTTTCCAGCGCGCGGGGCTGAGCGTCTTGGTGAAGGCCGCTGAAATCACCAGCGGCCAAAGCTTTCCCTTGGGCTCCACGCCTGTGACACTGACGGGATCACAAAGCGCAAAAGCACAGCCGTCACCGGGGGCAGTGACATCCACCCAGGTCAGATCAGGTCGCGCGCTTAGGAAATGCAGGTCGGATCGCAACCGGGTTGCTTTAGGCAGAAAACTCATCATCGGGACGACTTGGCCAAGGCTGAGAAACGCAAGTGCGGGTTGGCCAGGACGAAGCTGCGCGTCCCGAAGCAAATCTGACAGAACTGAGATCGCCAAATGCGCCCCGGAGGAATGCCCGATAACCAGAACCTCATCCAGATCGTCTTGCAAGGCTGCTGCGATTTCTTCGCGGAACGCGGCCATGCGGGCTTCCAGTTCAGGCGGATTGGCCCCTTTCCAACGGGCGGCGAACGCGTAGTCATGCATCAGGTAATGCGCGAAAATCTTGCCGTCTTTTTGACGAAACCAACGCAAGGTCAGCCAAAGGACAGCCACGCCCAGCGCAAGGCTGATCAAACCACGGACCCCAAACAGTGGTCCAAAAAGTTGCGGTCCATAGATCAGCTCAATCAGTTTGTGCATCAGCCAGGCGCTAAGTTCCGCGCTAAACTTTGCCGCCACCAGCGCAAGGATCAGCTGCAGGATCAAGACACCGACTGGGTATAGGGCTGCAATGATTGGACCTTTGCGCAGCCACATCAGGCGACGCAACGCACCTGTGGTGACGTAAATCCACGCGGTGGTGATCAATTGCCAATAGGTACGCAAGATGCCGGACGACATGCTGGACTGTACGATGTCGGACCAGACTAGGACTTTGAACGTGCTTTCCGTTTCACTACCATCTATCTGACCGAACGCTTTCCAACTGGTGGCATCGCCATCTGTCGCGACAAGGTCGATCTTGTAGTTGCTGATTGCTGCTTGGGCCGCACCCTCTTTTCGGTACAACTCCCGGTAGCGCCGAGGCGGGAACGGATCGTAGCCCGGAATGTAGAACACCTTGCGGCGTCTGACAGGAGCGGTCTGCGGCATCAAAGCCCTCTTCTGAGTGGTCGCCTGATCTTAGTGCGACAAATTTGACAAAGTAAAAAGGTATGATCGCATCGGTCACGGATGGACAAGCCAAGTGTCGCCGCGTAGCCATAGCCTATGGATCATGATGCAGAACTCGATGCGCTGGGATTACTTTGTCCCCTGCCCGTGCTGAAAGCGCGCAAACGGCTGGACGCGCTGCAGCCCGGTCAGGTTCTGAAGGTGATTGCCGATGATCCGGCCGCGATCATCGACGTCCCGCATTTCTGCCATGAACAAGGCCATGAGCTGATCTCACAAGCTGATGTCCCGGATGGTCAGGTCTATCTGATCCGCAAGGCCGCGCGCTAACCAATCGTTTTATTCTGCCGCCTGCTTGGTTGAGGATGGGTCTTGGGTCAGTGCTGCAAGCAATTCTTCCCGCCGTTTCGCCGCCGCTTTTTCATTGGCATCTTTTACGGGACCAAAGCCACGGATCTGCAAGGGCAGTTCTGCCAGCGCAACTGCGGCATCGGGATTTGTCGCCTTTTTTCGAAGCAGTAGCCCCATGTCTTTTTCGTATTGCTTGATCAACTTGCGTTCCATCTTCCGTTCCGCGGTATAGCCAAACGGATCCAACGGTGTGCCGCGTAGCCGCTTCATCTTTGCGAGCACCCGAAACGCCTTGCCGATCCACGGACCAAATTCGCGTTTTGCAGGGCGTCCGTCAGAACCAGGTTTTGACAGCATCGGGGGTGCAAGGTGGTAGGTCAGTTCGACATCGCCTGCGAATTCGGCGCGCACTTTCGCTTCGGTGTCCAGATGCAGGCGCGCGACCTCATATTCATCCTTGTAGCTGAGCAGTTTGTGATACCCCTTCGCGACGGCTTCTTTCAGCTTGGGATCATCAAATTTGTCCAGCATCTTCGTGTAGCGTTTCGCCAGCCGCGCGGATTGGTAGTCCTTCAAATGGTCCACTCGAAACGCAATCTTGTCCTCAAGTGTTTTGGGAAGATGGGCCACATTGTCTTGCACATGGCGCGCGGCGTCTTGTGGGAACAGGACCGCCCAGCGCCCGAGATTGAACGCTTCAAGATTTCGCTTCGGAGCCGCGCCATTCAACTCAATCGCCTGGCCAATGGCCTGCAGGCTGAGCGGTATCAGACCGTTCTGCCAAGCGGCCCCAAAGATCATCATGTTGGAGAAGATGGAATCCCCCAGCAGCGCTTTCGACAGGTCGGAGGCATCGAAGAAAGCGACATCGCCTTGCAAACGCGCCTCCAAAGCAAGTTGCAGGCGGTCATGAGGGATTGCGAACTCGGTGTCCCGCGTGAAATCCCCTGTGATAATATCGTGGCTGTTGACGACGCCCTTGGTCCGCCCGGTTTTCATCAACCCCAGCGTTTTGGCCCCAGCGGACACGACCAGATCGCCCCCGATCAGCGCATCGCATTCCCCGGTGGCCACCCGAATGGCGGTGATGTCCTCGGGGCGTTCTGCCAGTCTGCAATGAATGTGAACCGCCCCCCCTTTTTGGGCGAGGCCTGCCATCTCCATCATGCCAGCACCTTTGCCATCAAGATGGGCGGCCATCGCCAGTACAGCGCCGATAGTCACAACACCGGTCCCACCGACGCCGGTGATCACCACGTTATGGGTTCCGTTAATTTGTGGAAGATCAGGTGCAGGAAGGTCTGGAAGCTCTACAGTTCCAGTGGCTTCTTTGCGGATTTCGGCCCCTTTGACAGTAACGAAAGACGGGCAGAAGCCGTTCACACAGGAAAAATCCTTGTTGCACGAGCTTTGATCAATCGCGCGTTTGCGCCCAAGTTCCGTTTCCGCAGGAACGATGGAGACGCAATTGGACTGCACGCCGCAATCCCCGCAGCCTTCGCAAACATCGGTATTGATAAAGACCCGCTTATCGGGATCAGGAAATTTCCCGCGCTTTCTGCGACGGCGTTTTTCAGCGGCGCAAGTTTGGATATAGACAATCGCCGTTGTGCCTTCCGTCTTGGCCAGCCGGTTCTGAACCGTCTGCAATTCTGCACGCTCATAGGTTTTCACCCCTTTGAAAGCAGCCAGATCGACGTCTTCTTTGTCGTCATAGACAACCACGACCTCGGGCAGACCGATCCCTTGCAGTTCCTTGACGATGCGCACCGCATCCAATCCGCCTTCATTGGATTGTCCGCCTGTCATGGCGACAGCGTCATTAAACAGGACTTTGTAGGTAATGTTGGTGCCTGCCGCGTGGGCCGCGCGGATCGCTTGGATGCCAGAATGGTTATATGTACCGTCGCCTAGGTTCTGGAACACGTGACCGCGGGTGGAAAACGGGGCCTCCCCGATCCAGTTCGCTCCTTCCGCCCCCATATGCGTGAAGCCAGAGGTTTCGCGGTCCATCCATTGCACCATGAAATGACAGCCAATGCCCGCATATGCGCGGGAGCCGTCGGGCACTTTGGTCGATGAGTTGTGCGGACAACCTGAGCAGAAATACGGAAGACGCGCAGCGATTTCCTGCGCGTTGTCAGATTTCCGAGCTTCGGCCAAGGTCGCCATCCCGGCCAGAATACGGTCGGTGTTGCGACCCTCTTCGACAAGGATACCGCCGATCTTTTCGGCAATGGTGACCGGGTCCAACGCAAATCGCGTTTCAAACAGTTCTTCGGCATGAATACCGCCTTTACGCCAGCCATAGACACGCCGCCCGGCGCGCACATCAAACAGCACTTCCTTGATCTGCACTTCCAATAGCTTGCGCTTTTCCTCGACCACGACGATCAAGTCGAGCCCGTCCGCCCAGTCGTTGAAGCCATCCATATCTAGCGGAAAGGTTTGACCGACCTTGTAGGTGGTAATGCCCAAACGCTCTGCCTCGGCGGCGTCGATTCCCAGCAGCGTCAGCGCATGTCCAAGATCAAGCCAGTTCTTTCCTGCAGCAACAAATCCGATCTTGGCACCCGGCTTGCCCAGAACGCGTTTGTCGATCTTATTGGCTTTTGAAAACGCCTCTGCCGCGAACCGCTTGTAGTCGATGACGCGGGCCTCTTGTGGGATCCAGTGGTCTCCGAGGCGGATGTTCAGACCACCCTCCGGCATCTCAAATTCCGGAAG
This sequence comes from uncultured Litoreibacter sp., assembly GCA_947493265.1. Taxonomy (GTDB): domain Bacteria; phylum Pseudomonadota; class Alphaproteobacteria; order Rhodobacterales; family Rhodobacteraceae; genus Litoreibacter. The sequence goes on from CANLQL010000003.1 coordinate 514,002, forward strand.
CTTGATCTGCATCCGATCAAGGGAGCCGTCGACGACCGAGGTTGCCTCCACAGTGTCTTTCATCAGCTTCAACCCGGACCACAGCCCGGTGAAACGCGACATCGCAATGCCGTAGATCCCGTAGTCTAGGATTTCCTGCACACCGGCAGGTGACAGCACCGGCATATACACATCGACCATCGCCCAATCAGATTGGTGGCAGGTTGTGGAACTTTCGCCGGTGTGGTCATCACCCATCGCCATCAAGACGCCACCATGTTTTGAGCTGCCGGCCATATTGGCGTGCCGCATCACATCGCCGGACCGGTCCACCCCCGGCCCTTTGCCGTACCAAAGGCCGAATACGCCATCAAACTTGCCTTCACCGCGCAGCTCTGCCTGTTGCGCGCCCCACAGCGCGGTTGCAGCAAGGTCTTCGTTCAAACCGGGCTGAAAGGTGATGTCGGAGGCGGTTAGGAGTTTCTCGGCGCGCATCATCTGCTGATCAACAGCACCTAGCGGGGAGCCGCGATAGCCGGTGACAAGACCCGCTGTGTTCAACCCAGCAGCTTTATCAATTGCCTTTTGCATCAGCATCAAGCGAACCAGCGCCTGCGTCCCGTTCATCAGAACCGGAGATTTCTCCAGATCGTAGCGGTCGCTCAAAGACACATCATGCTTAACCATTGTGCAACTCCCTGCTGTGTCGCCCTCCTCGGCGCTAATTTCGATAATAGGTCAAATATCCTGACCTACAACAGTTATTTTTGACTGGAAATCAATCTTTGCAGTCCAGACATAACATAGAGTAGAACCCGCAACCAAAGACGACACTGATTATCGCGTGTTTTTGAAAGCTATTGAACAGGCTGGCTTCTGATGGATTGGGACAAGTTAAGAATATTTCACGCGGTTGCGGATGCTGGCAGTCTGACCCATGCCGGCGATATTCTGCATCTGTCGCAATCGGCCGTGTCACGCCAAATCCGGGGGCTTGAAGAGTCGCTGAATGCGACGTTGTTTCACCGACATGCACGTGGATTGATCCTGACCGAACAAGGTGAATTGCTGTTCGACGCGACCAAATCGATCACCAAGCGCCTTGATGCTGCGTCTGCCCGGATCCGCGACAGCGAGGAAGAGGTTTTTGGCGAGCTGCGCGTAACCACGACGATTGGCTTTGGTTCTCTCTGGCTGGCCCCGCGCCTATCGACGCTTTATGCTGACTTTCCTGATCTCAATATTGACTTGATGCTGGAAGAACGGGTGCTTGATTTGCCCATGCGGGAAGCAGATGTCGCGATCCGGATGAAAGAGCCCAGCCAGGCCGATCTGGTGCGCAAACGCTTGATGAGTGTGCGCATGCAGCTTTTCGCCAGCCCGGCCTACCTTGAAAAGCATGGTATGCCGTCGCGGATGGATGATCTTCGCGACCACAGGCTAATCTGCCAAAACATCGATTCCACACAAGTCAGCGCTGGCGCTATGCTGGTGCGCGAATTGATGAGCTATGATTTGCCAAACCTGCTGACCGTGAACAACTACTTTGGGGTTTTGCAAGGTGTCGGGCATGGCTTGGGGATCGGTGTGCTTCCAGACTACACTGCCACCGATAACGCGAACCTCGTGCGGGTCTTGCCGGATGTGGAATCAAATGAAGTGCCCGTATTCCTCGCCTACCCGGAAGAATTGCGCCATTCCAAACGAATTGCCGCCTTCCGCGATTTCGTCGTGAGCGAAATTAATGAGCAAAAGCGCAAAAACGCTGCCTGATCGTGCTTAAAAAATAAGCTATGCACGTACTGCATAGCGGGTATGCCGCCTTTTTGGGCAGGAAATACTTGAACGGTCATAGTGGCAGGCATATTTCATGTTCAGACAGCGGCAGAGATGCTGCTGACCTCCCTGTTGGACTAGGCCGAGCTTCGCGCTCGGCCTTTTTTTTTGCCCAATGGCGCTGAGATAACAGGCAAATTTGTCAAATTTTTGAAGAAAGCAGTTAATTTTCTGATCTTTAGCCGTGCAACCCGGGGAAAACTTGGTAACTTACGTGACAACGTCAACTTGATAGGGTTTCTTAACGCTTTGTTTACCTATTTTAACTGAAAGTTAATATAAGGGATCGTATGTACCCGCTTAGCTTAGCGCGATTGCGCGGGTCAAAGGTAATGGAATGTCAAAGTCTGGGGAGACCGACGACCTAAGAGAAATTTCGGCGATTATGTCGAGTCTCTATTCGTCGAAAAGCAACGAACTGATAAGCCGCGCGATTATCGTGACGGTCTTGTCGATCTTTGTTTGGGCGCTCTACGATCTCATCATCGTTCTGGCCTTCATGGTTCTGTATCTGATGAGCCTTGTGGTCGGCATCTATTTGACCCGAAAACTTGCGGCAACTTTGGACCGTAACGTCCTGACACAAATATATATTTCCGATATCTTCCGCTACTTCCTTTACTATGCGCTGGCCGGGTTCATGTATCTCAGGCCGGAACCGATCCTGAACGCTTTGGCCTTCGCGATGTTGGCCGGGACCGCGTTTAACGCATTGACCAAACGTAACCATATCCCTGCCCTGACGCTGATCGATTCCGTTTGCGTTTCGCTGGCGCTTTTGTGGTTTGGCTGGGGCGTGTCTGATCTGGCCGCTGGCCCGGGTGAAAGAATACTGATCTTCAGCATCGTTATCGCCGTGACCGCGTATTTCAACGCCTGCCTCTTTGATGCGCTTCAGTCGAAAAGCGTTCTCGATATGGGCAGCAAGGAACGCGAGGACGCCAATTATTTTGAAGCCATTGGTCGCCTGACCGCCGGGATCGCCCATGATTTCAACAACATTCTAACCGCCGTCATGGGCAATCTTGAGCTGCTGCAAGAGGTCAAGGACCCGGTCGAAAAAGACCAACTGGCGGTTGCCGCGCGTGACAGCGCCCACCGTGCATCAATTGTGACCGCTCAACTTCTGGCGTTCTCCCGACAAATGCCGCTTTTGCGCAAAACCATTGATCTTCCGGAATTCTTCGATGATTTCGCCCCGACTGTCGCTGCAATCCTACCCACCGGCGTCACGTGGGAACGCGATCTGCATGAAGGGCTTTGGCCTGTAGAGGTCGACCCGGATCAACTGACTGCTGCCCTGATTAACATCGTTGAAAACGCCCGCGACGCGATGCCAGACGGTGGCACTTTTACGATCTCGGCCAGAAATCAGATTGTCACATCAGAACCCGGCGGCAGGTTGCAGCCAGGACCTTATGTTGCGTTTGATCTCAAAGACACGGGCGTTGGAATTTCACCTGCGATCCTGCCACGCATTTTCGACCCGTTCTTCACGACCAAGCCGCCTGGCAAAAGTTCTGGCCTTGGTCTGTCGATGGCAAAGGGATTTGCCGCGCAGTCAGGTGGTAGCCTGCGGGTCGATAGCGTCGAAGGGCAAGGCACAACCTTCATGCTTGTCCTGCCCGCCGTCGTGACGGAATAATCGCAGGCGTCGCAGGCGTCTCACCCCAAAATTCTCCGATCCACTCTTTCCCCCCGTGGCCCACTGCAATAAGAGACATGCAAGCGACCACCATTGGGGAGACGGGCACGATGCAGGACCCTGCACTGAGCGAAGAATTGATTGCAGCGCATGGGCTGAAGCCTGACGAATACGCCCGTATTCTAGAGATCATCGGACGCGAACCCACCTATACCGAGCTGGGTATTTTCTCCGCCATGTGGAACGAGCATTGTTCCTATAAATCCTCGAAAAAATGGTTACGTACATTGCCCACGGAAGGCCCTCAGGTCATTTGCGGTCCGGGCGAAAATGCGGGCGTTGTCGATATTGGCGACGGTCAGGCGGTGGTCTTCAAAATGGAAAGCCACAACCACCCCTCCTATATTGAACCCTATCAGGGTGCTGCCACTGGCGTGGGCGGCATTCTGCGCGATGTTTTCACAATGGGCGCGCGGCCAATCGCTGCAATGAACAGCTTGAGTTTTGGCAGCCCCGATCACCCGAAAACCCGCAGTCTTGTATCTGGCGTTGTCGCCGGTGTCGGCGGATACGGCAATTGCTTTGGTGTGCCTACGGTTGGCGGCGAAGTGCGCTTCCACGCGGCCTATAATGGCAACTGCCTTGTGAACGCCTTTGCCGCAGGTTTGGCGGATGCCGACAAGATCTTCTATTCCGCCGCTTCAGGCATCGGGATGCCGGTCGTTTATCTGGGGGCCAAAACCGGACGCGACGGTGTGGGCGGGGCGACCATGGCCTCCTCCGAATTTGATGACAGCATTGAAGAAAAGCGGCCCACCGTGCAGGTCGGTGACCCGTTCACCGAAAAACGCCTGATGGAAGCTTGTCAGGAATTGATGCAGACAGGGGCCGTAATTTCCATTCAGGACATGGGTGCAGCAGGCCTGACCTGTTCTGCCGTAGAAATGGGGGACAAGGGCGATCTTGGTGTGCGGCTCTGGCTCGAAAAAGTGCCGGTACGTGAAGAAAACATGACCGCCTATGAAATGATGCTGAGCGAGTCGCAGGAACGCATGTTGATGGTCCTGAACCCTGATCTTGAGGCGGAGGCGAAAGCCGTCTTCGACAAATGGGACCTCGATTTCGCCATCGTCGGCGAGACCATCGCCGAAGACCGTTTCATCATCGAACATAATGGAGAGGTCAAAGCCGAACTGCCGCTGAAAGCGCTGTCAGGCACCGCACCCGAATATGACCGCCCTTGGGTTGAAACACCTCCGGCCGCGCCCTTGGAAAACGTGCCCGAAATTGAACCGATCGATGGGCTGAAAGCGCTGCTTTCCAGCCCGAATTACGCGTCCAAACAGTGGGTTTGGGAACAGTATGACAGTCAGGTTATGGCCGACACGGTGGCAGCCCCCGGCGCTGGTGCAGGCATTGTGCGCGTTCACGGTACGAAAAAGGCGCTGGCGTTTACGTCAGACGTAACGCCGCGCTACGTGAAAGCGAACCCGTATCAAGGCGGCGCGCAGGCCGTGGCCGAAGCCTACAGAAACCTGACAGCTTGTGGCGCGAAGCCTTTGGCAACAACAGATAATATGAATTTCGGCAATCCCGAAAAGCCTGAGATCATGGGCCAGTTTGTCGGCGCGATCAAAGGCATCGGGGCCGCAGTCAAAGCGCTGGATATGCCAATCGTGTCCGGCAATGTTTCGCTTTACAACGAAACCGATGGCTCGGGCATTCTGCCAACCCCCACGATTGGCGCAGTTGGCCTGATCGACGATCTGGATCACATCATTTCAGGTCAGGTTCGCGACGGGCATCTGGCCATTCTTGTGGGCGACACGGACGGCCATCTGGGGCAATCCGCGCTTCTGGCGGAAATGTTTGGTCGCGAAGACGGCGATGCGCCGCATGTCGATCTGGACGCCGAAAAGCGCAACGGCGATTTCATCCGCGACAATCGCGACTGGATCGACGTGTGCACGGATCTGTCGGATGGCGGCTTGGCATTGGCCGCGTTTGAACTGGCCGAGGCCGCTGGGGTCGGCGTGCAACTGGACAACGCCCCTATTGCCCAGCTGTTTGGTGAAGATCAGGCCCGCTACTTGATCGGCTGTTCCTTCGACAAAGCCGAAGCGCTGATGATCGCGGCGGGGCAAGCTGATGTGACGCTGCAAACCGTTGGCAAGTTCACCGGTACAGCTGTGTCGCTTGGAAATTCGGAAGCCCCACTTGAGGAGTTGAGCCACCTCTATCGCACCAAATTTGCAGACGCCGTCGCGTGAGCGCGCTCTTGCAGCGCTCCGGATCCGCGCCTACATTCAAGCGCAAGGACGATAAAGGACCTGTTCGCCATGCCGATGCAAGCCAACGAGATTGAAGAGCTGATCCGCGAAAGCTTCCCAAACGCCGAAATCACCGTGCAAGGCGATGATGGTGTGCATATGGCAGCGCAGGTGATTGACGAAAGTTTCCGCGGCAAGAACCGCGTTCAACAACAGCGCGCTGTCTACGCAGCGCTTAAAGGAAAAATGGATGGGCCAAGCGGCGAATTGCACGCTTTGGCCCTGACCACGAAAGCCCCGGAGTGAACGATATGTCTGATGCAAACGCACAAATTCAGGAAACCATCACCGCCAATGATGTCGTCCTTTTCATGAAGGGCACAAAAGAGATGCCGCAATGCGGGTTCTCCTCCCGCGTCGCAGGCGTGCTGAATTATATGGGGATCGCCTATCAGGATGTGAATGTCTTGTCCGATGATACGATCCGTCAGGGGATCAAGGATTTTTCCGATTGGCCGACGATCCCACAGCTCTATGTCAAAGGTGAGTTTGTCGGTGGTTGCGATATCATCACTGAAATGACCCTGTCGGGAGAGCTTGATACGCTCTTTGATGAAAACAACGTCACCTATGACAAAGACGCCGCCAACAAGATCCGCGAAGCCAACGGCTAGCGCGCCCACTTCTTCTTGCCAAAAATACTCCCGCCGGAGGCAAAAAAAGGCCCGCCAAAATGACGGGCCTTTTGAATGTCTGGACTACGCTGATCAGGTGCTGGATTGCCAATCACCTGCCAGCAGCTTTTTGACCTTCTCGGCTGTTTGCTCGGCCGTGATCCCGAAATGCTCGTAGAGCGTTCCGGCTGGTGCGGACGCCCCGAACCCGTGCATCCCGACGAAGCCCGATTTCTCGCGCTTGCCGCGTTCGCCGAACAGCCAGCGATCCCAGCCAAAGCGAATACCGGCTTCCACGGCCACACGCACCGGGCCCGCAGGCAGTACTTTGCGGCGATATTTCTCGTCCTGCTCTTCAAACAGCTCCCAACACGGCATGGACACGACCCGGGTGCCGATCCCATCGGCTTCCAACAGCGCTTTGGCAGCCAAGGCCACAGACACTTCTGATCCTGTCGCCATCAGGATTGCCTGACGTTTTCCTTCGGCCTCGGCCAGAACATATGCTCCGCTTGCAACCTGGTTTTTCAACTTATGCTCTGTGCGTACTGTTGGCAGGCCCTGACGGCTCAGCGCCAGAACCGACGGTGTTTTCTTTGATGTCAGCGCGATTTCCCAAGCTTCAGCGGTTTCGACCGCATCGGCAGGGCGGAAAACATTGGTATTGGGTGTCGCGCGCAGCATCGCCAGATGCTCAACCGGTTGGTGCGTCGGGCCATCTTCGCCCAGCCCGATGGAATCGTGCGTCATCACATAAGTTACAGGAACACCCATAAGCGCTGACAGACGCATCGCACCACGGGCATAGTCTGTGAAACACATGAACGTGCCACCATAGGCTTTCATCCCACCGTGAAGCGCCATGCCGTTCATGGCGGCTGCCATGCCATGCTCACGGATGCCGTAATACATGTAACGGCCTTTGCGGTTGTCCGGGCTGAAAACACCCATATCCGCGGTCAGCGTGTTGTTTGAACCGGTCAGATCAGCAGATCCCCCGAAGGTCTCCCCCATCACCGGGTTGATCACTTCCAGAGCCATCTCGGAGGCTTTGCGCGTGGCCACTTTCGGTTGGCTCTCGCTGATTTGCTTTTTCAGCGCTTTGATCGTGGCTGACAGCTTGTTCGGCACCTCGCCGGAAAGCTCCCGGTTGAACTGCTTTTGCCGCCCGGTGGACAGTTTTGCAAAACGGTCTTCCCATGCGGCACGGGCGTCAGCGCCGCGCGACCCGATGGCTTCCCATGCGGATTTCACGTCATCCGGGATTTCAAATGGGCCATAAGGCCAGCCGTAAGCCTCGCGCGCATCGGCGATCAGTTTGGGATCGGTCAACGCCCCATGCCCTTTGGAGGTGTCTTGCGCAGATGTCCCCAAAGCGATGTTTGTTTTGCACGCGATCATCGACGGTTTGCCGGTCTTCTTGGCTTTTGTGATGGCCTCATCGATCTCTTCAGGATCATGGCCGTCGATTTCCTGCACATGCCAGCCAGACGCTTTGAAACGTTTCACCTGATCCGTGCGGTCCGACAAATCAACCGTACCGTCGATGGTAATGTTGTTGTTGTCCCAGAACACGATCAAGCGGCCAAGCTCGTGACGGCCCGCAAGACCAATGGCTTCCTGACTGACACCTTCCATCAGGCAGCCGTCGCCTGCGATCACATAAGTGTAGTGGTCGACCAGCTTCTTGCCGTAACGCGCGCGTTGCACTTCTTCGGCAATCGCGAAACCGACGGAATTGGCGATCCCCTGCCCCAATGGGCCGGTCGTGGTCTCGATCCCTTCGGCATGGCCATATTCCGGGTGACCGGCGGTGATCGCACCCAACTGGCGGAAGTTTTTCACCTGATCAAGCGTCATGTCTTTGTAGCCGGTCAGATGCAGCAGCGAATACAGCAGCATCGAGCCGTGGCCCGCCGACAGAATGAAGCGATCCCGATCCGGCCAATTCGGGGCACTGGCATCAAAGTTGAGGTGCTTTTCGTAAAGGACCGTCGCCACATCTGCCATCCCGATGGGCATACCAGAATGTCCTGAATTGGCCGCAGCGACCGCATCAAGGGTCAATGTGCGGATCGCACAGGCCTTCTTCCAATGTTCCGGATGTCTGGCGCGCAAGCTCTCTATATCCACGTAACACGTCCCCCTTGGTGGCTGGCTCTTGGCAGCGTTGATTTTGCCCAGCGTGATAGCAGTGTGGGCGGTGAGTTCAAGCGGCTTGCGCCCGCGAAAGGGTACTGAACGCCTTAACCCTCCTGCTCAAACGCAAATTCTTGTGGTTTTTGGACTGAATTTCGCAAAAAGACGCAATATAGGCACTCGATCAAGCAAAAATTCGCAGGAAAGCCTTGCGAAACAGGGGGGAACGATTCGATACTACGATTAACCATAAGTCGCCAAGGGCAGCGGCGAACATTTGACGAGTTCTCAGGTCGCCCCGAAGACAAAAAAAGGAATTGAAGATGCCAGATATTGTGGAGCTTGAGCGCAGAATAACCGCCGCATTGGACCGGATTGGTCAGCGGCTGGATCAAGGGGGCCCTGTGGCTGATGCGTCCGGTGCGGCCCAAGGGTCTGCCGAGCATTCTGAATTGCTGGAAGAGCTGGAAATTGAACGCGCCACAATCGAACGTATGGTCGTGACCCGCGAAAAGCACACGGCCCGGATCGAACGGATGGAAACGCGCCAAGGCCGGATGGCCAGACGCATCGAAGGTCTGACGACAGAAAATCAGCGTTTGCAGTCCCTGGTTGATCAGCTGGCGGAAAACAATGCTGCGCTGCGGGCCGGTCAAGACGCGCCTGCCGATCCAGAGAAAACCGCGCAGATCACTGATCTTGCAGCGCGCCGCAAAGCCGATCTGGACGAACTGGACGAGATCCTGTCGGAGCTGGCCCCAATGATCAAAGAGGGAACGTGAAATGCCTGAAGTAGAAATCAATATTGGCGGACGCAGCTTTCAGGTGGCCTGCCAAACCGGCGAAGAACATTTCCTGCAATCTGCAGCCAAGCTGTTGAACAATGAAGCGATGGTGTTGTCGGAACAGATCGGCCGGATGCCCGAGACGCGGATGCTGCTTATGGCGGGTCTTATGCTTGCCGACAAGACAGCGGGTCTGGAAGAAGAGCTGCGCAAAATGGACGAACAATCGCGCGCCATGAAATACGAGATTGAAACACTGAAAGCGGCCCCTGCCGAGCGGGTGGAAGTCGCGGTGATCCCGGATGCTGTTACGGACAGTTTTGCCGAAATCGCAGCCCGTGCGGAGGCCCTGGCGGCCCGGCTGGAAGGCGATGCGGCTTAGCGGCTGCGCGTCAGAAATTCCAAACGACTCACCAAACGTTAAGATACCGGGGATTGCCCCGGTATTTTTCTGTGAGCGGAAACAGTTATCGCTAACAGGGAAAACTGATCAGAGATCGCCGTTCTGTTAACGCTAACAGTCTGTCAAATCAGCATTTTTCATCTTCTCGCATACGCGCTGTATCCATATACATACCCGCAGGGGCGCAGTTCGGTATGGAGTTAGGTGATATGACAACGACAGTGGCTATTAACGGATTTGGACGGATCGGGCGGTGTACGCTCGCCCATATCACCGAAGCAGCACGCAATGACATTCAGGTGGTTGCGATCAACGCAACCGGACCCATTGAGACCAACGCGCATCTTCTGAAATACGACTCTGTTCATGGACGCTTCGGCAGCGAAATTCGCATCGACGGCGACACAATGGATCTGGGCCGCGGCCCGATGAAAGTCTTCTCCACATATGATCCGTCCGAATTGGACTGGAACGGCATCGACGTGGTTCTGGAATGCACCGGCAAGTTCAACTCCGGCCCGCAATCAGCTGTGCATCTGGAGCGCGGCGCGAAGCGTGTCCTGATCTCTGCGCCTGCCAAGAATGTCGATAAGACGATCGTCTATGGTGTGAACCACCGTGATCTGGAGCCTGCCAACAAGATCGTCTCCAACGGCTCCTGCACGACCAACTGTCTTGCTCCGCTCGCTAAGGTTCTGAATGAGACCATCGGGATTGAGCGCGGCATCATGACCACGATCCATTCCTATACCGGCGACCAGCCGACGCTTGATCGCCGCCACAGTGATCTTTACCGCGCGCGCGCCGCCGCCATGGCGATGATCCCAACCTCCACTGGCGCTGCAAAAGCCTTGGGCGAAGTCCTGCCAGAGCTTTCGGGTAAACTCGACGGCACCGCGATGCGGGTTCCAACACCGAATGTATCTGCTGTGGATTTGACCTTTGAAGCCAGCAAAGACGTCACAGTTGAAGACGTTAACGCTGTCGTTGAAGAGGCCGCGCAAGGGCATATGGGCGCTGTTCTGTCCTATGATCCTGAGCAGAAAGTCTCCATCGATTTCAACCACACGAATTATTCGTCGATCTTCGCGCCAGACCAGACTAAGGTTGTGGGTGGGCGCACTGTTCGGGTGCTGGCCTGGTATGACAATGAATGGGGCTTTTCCTGCCGTATGGCCGATGTGGCTGCAGCGATGGGACGCCTCTGAACAAGAGGCGCGCCCAAGGGCCCGACATTTCAACCTATGAGCAATCGAGTTGCGTTGGTTCTCGCGATTATCGTGTCCCTTATCGTCTGTGCAGACGTCTTTCTAATGGACGCGCAATGGACGATCTTTCTGACCAAGAAACTATTGGATCTGACAGAATACCTCGCGTTTTGGCGTTAAGCCCTTCTGCGTATATTTTAGCATTCCTTAACGAAAATTAAGAACCCATTAATCCTTCAGTGGGATCATTGTTCCGTCACCAGTGGACGGGAAGGAAGTTCTTAATGCCCAGAAATCTGGGGGACCGATATCGCGAGACAAGCGATACGGGCCTCCGTCACGGCTCCGTATGATAGACAACAGGCGCATATCGGCGGCCGGCAATCTGTGGGTTGCGGCGCTTTTCTGCGCGAGCCTTTTGGCATCTTGGTTCGGGGTGTTTTCGATCGCGTTTCTGCTTGGCGGCGTTGCGATCGTTTGGTGCGTAAGGCTTGCTTTGCACTCCCCTCCTTCAACCGATGCTACGGCTCCGAATTCCGCACCTGAACAGGTTGTTACGGAACGCTCCCCTGCCCTGCAGACTGCCTTGGTGGCAGCACCGCCTGATGCTAAGAAGGAAGACCAAATTGTCGCAGAGCTGTCGGCGGCGATTGAAACCGGTCAGGGGCTTCGGGTCCTGTACCAACCCATTCTGGATGCAAACACTCGCAAAATCCGTTGCGCAGAAGCGCTGCTAAGGTGGCAGAGCGATCTCTTGGGATCGGTCGAGCCTGATATCTTCATTCCTGTCGCAGAAGCGCACGGCTTGATTGGTCCGCTAACGCAACTTGTCATCGGTCACGTCAGCGCGGACCTTGGTGCCGCGCCGCACCCTTTCAAGGTCAACGTCAACATCTCGCCCCTTCAAATCACCGAGCCCGGGTTTCCTGAAATGACCGCGCAGGCATTTCAGACCCGCGGCATTGATCCGTCCCGCATCGAGATTGAAATTACCGAGGGTGCGATGCTGGCAGATCCGGCCAGTATCCCTGTCGCCCTTGGAATGATCCGGAAGGCCGGTTTCACAATAGCGCTGGATGATTATGGCAGCGGGTTTTCGTCCCTTGGCTACCTGCGGCGCTTCGATTTCGACACGTTGAAGCTGGACAAGTCCCTTGTCATCGACGCGGTCCGATCCCCGCAAGCGCGCGCAATGTTGGAAGCGACCCTGACTATGGCGCGCAGCTTGAACATGAACACCGTTGCCGAAGGTGTTGAAACCCCCACACAAGCCGATGTTCTAACGGCGATGGGCGTCGATATGTTGCAAGGGTATTTCGGCGGTATGGCGGTCGAAATACAGGAGCTCAGTGATTTTCTGAGCACGCCCGATCAACCGATTGTGCGACGCAAACACGCATAAAACCTGAAGATCGCCGGTTGACCTTTCAGAAAATCTTGCAATGTTAGCGTTAACAAAATTACCTCATTCAGGAGACGTGACATGTCTGTCAAAGTAGCGATCAACGGATTTGGCCGCATCGGGCGCAACGTATTGCGCGCGATCATCGAAAGTGGCCGCACCGATATCGAGGTGACGCATATCAACGATCTTGGCCCGGTTGAAACCAACGCGCATCTGCTGCGTTTTGACTCCGTCCATGGCCGTTTCCCGCAAGAGGTGACCGTACGTGGTGACACGATTGATGTGGGCCGCGGCCCCATCGAAGTGTCTGCCATCCGCAACCCCGACGACCTGCCCTGGGGTGATGTTGATATCGTTCTGGAATGTACCGGCATCTTCACCGACAAGGAAAAGGCGAAAATTCACCTGCAAAACGGGTCTTCCCGCGTTTTGGTCTCTGCCCCGTCAAAAGGCGCAGATAAAACAATCGTTTACGGGGTGAATGATGACACATTGACCGCGGATGATTTGGTCGTCTCGAACGCGTCTTGTACGACCAACTGCCTGACGCCAGTGGCCAAAGTGCTGCACGACAATGTCGGTATCGTCAAAGGTTTCATGACCACGATTCACTCCTACACAGGCGATCAGCCCACGTTGGATACGATGCACAAGGATCTTTACCGGGCGCGCGCCGCCGCGATGAGCATGATCCCGACCTCAACCGGGGCCGCGCGCGCCGTAAGTCTTGTGATGCCAGAGCTTGAAGGCAAACTGGACGGTGTCGCGATCCGCGTGCCGACGCCCAATGTCTCTGCCGTCGATCTGACGATTGAAGCATCCCGCGACACAAGCGTTGAAGAAATTAACGAAATGATGGCCGCCGCTGCGCAAAGCGGACCGTTGAAGGGTGTTCTTGGTTGCACTGATGACAAGCTGGTGTCGATGGATTTCAATCACGACCCGCATTCTTCGATCTTTGCCACGGACCAGACAAAAGTTCTGGACGGTCGGATGGTGCGTATCCTTGCTTGGTACGACAATGAATGGGGCTTCTCCAACCGGATGGCGGACACTGCCGTCAAAATGGCCAAGCTGATCTAGTCAAAATTCTTCCCGGATTTCCGCAATCTGGCATGGCGAAGCATTGCTTGGTCGTGTTATCGCACAGGCTGTGGGCAAGGAGGGATTTTTGATGGTTTGGAAAACGTTGGATGACGTCTCGTTGATCGGCAAACGGGTCTTGGTACGCGTTGATATCAACGTACCGATTGAAGATGGCGTCGTCACAGACACGACCCGTATCGACCGGATTGTTCCCACAGTGCACGACATTCTGGAGAAAGGCGGACGGCCTATTCTTCTTGCGCATTTCGGTCGACCGAAAGGCAAAATCGTACCGGAAATGTCGCTGAAACACATCGTCCCTTCCCTTGAGTCTGCCCTTGATCGCAAGGTTGTGTTCATTGATGGCGGCTACCGCGACGCCGTGGAACGGCTGGGGCGGGACGAGGTCGCCTTGCTGGAAAACCTGCGCTTCAATCCAGGCGAGGAACAAAATGACAAAGGTTTTGCAGAACGACTGGCAAGCCTTGGACATGTCTATGTGAATGACGCATTTTCGGCGGCTCACAGGGCCCATAGTTCGACCGAGGCGTTGGCGCACCTTCTGCCTGCTTTCGCAGGTCGCTTGATGCAGGCGGAACTGAGTGCGCTGGAAGCTGCCTTGGGCAAGCCGACCCGACCGGTTGTTGCCGTCGTCGGTGGCGCGAAAGTGTCCACGAAGCTGGATCTGCTGGCTAATCTGGTAGAGAAAACCGATCATCTAGTGATCGGCGGCGGCATGGCCAATACGTTTTTGGCAGCGCAGGGCGTCGCAATCGGCACCTCTCTGGCAGAGCGGGAGATGACAGACACCGCGCTTGAAATTCTTGCCAAGGCAGAAAAGGTCGGCTGCAAAGTTCACCTGCCCAAAGACATCGTCGTTGCACGTGAATTCAAAGCCGGAGCGGCGAGTGAGACCCTGCCCGTCGCCGCCTGCCCCGGAGATGCGATGATCCTTGACGCAGGTCCCGAAACGGTTGCGGCGCTTGAAACTGTTTTCGACAGCTGCAAAACGCTTTTGTGGAACGGCCCGCTTGGCGCGTTTGAAATCCCGCCCTTCGATATGGCGACCAACGCTGCCGCTGCAAAAGCAGCCGCGCTGACCAAAGCGGGGCATTTGACCTCTGTTGCCGGTGGCGGAGATACGGTCGCAGCACTTAACGGCGCGGATGCCGCCAAGGACTTCACCTATATCTCCACGGCGGGGGGTGCATTCCTGGAATGGATGGAAGGCAAAACCCTTCCCGGTGTTGCCGCACTGGAAGCCTGATCTGTCCAAAACCCGTTTTTGGCCCGCTGAAACAGGCTTTCAGCTACGGAAACAGACCGTTTACGACGAATTTTCAGCATGTTAGCGCCAACATGATTGCAAGGAAGTTCCGCGCGCAGTAGTCCCTGAAGCAGTTGTTTTAACCAAAGGTGATCTTCATGCGCGCGACCAGAGTTGTTCAAAAAATCCTGTCGAATTACGAGGGCGAAACGCCCGGTGTGAAAGCCAATCTTTGCCGGATGTTGATGAATGGCAAGTTGGGCGGCACCGGCAAGATGATCATCCTGCCAGTCGATCAGGGGTTTGAGCACGGACCGGCACGTAGCTTTGCGCCGAACCCTGCTGGCTATGACCCGCATTATCACTACCAATTGGCGATTGATGCTGGCCTGACCGCCTACGCGGCGCCGCTTGGCCCACTGGAAGCTGGTGCCGACACCTATGCAGGTCAGATCCCGACAATCTTGAAAGTGAACTCCGCCAATTCCTTAATGTCCTCGACCTCTGGCAAGAACCAAGCCGTGACCGGCAGCGTTGACGACGCGCTGCGGTTGGGATGTTCGGCCATAGGCTTCACGGTTTATCCCGGCTCCGACATGGCGCTGGATATGTTTGAAGAGATAGTGGAGATGCGCAAGGAAGCAGCCGCCAAAGGTGTTGCGACCGTCATTTGGTCCTACCCACGCGGCGAAGCGATCACCAAAGAAGGCGAAACGGCGGTTGATGTGGCGGCCTATGCGGCCCATATCGCGGCGCTTCTGGGGGCGCACATCATCAAGGTGAAACTGTCCACGGACCACCTGATGCTGCCGGAAGCCAAAAAGGTTTACGAGGACGAAAAGATCGACATCTCGACCCAGGCAGCGCGTGTTGCAGATTGCGTCAAGTCGTCGTTCAACGGTCGTCGTCTGATTGTCTTCTCGGGCGGTGCCAAGAAAGGTGCCGACGGCGTGTATGACGATGCACGCGCGATCCGTGACGGTGGCGGCAACGGCTCCATCATTGGGCGGAATTCCTTCCAGCGCGAACGTGGTGATGCGCTGGCTATGCTGGGCAAGCTGGTTAACATCTACAAGGGCAAGGAATAGGCCGTCTCGGCCCCTTTTCCGGCCTAATTCGGCAAAAAAGTGAGCATTTCCCCTAAGTTGGCAATTTAGGGGATTCACAAAGCGAATCACATGTGAGATTGTCCTCGAAAGCCATCCGCAACGAGATGGCACCGAGGCAACGCATGACCGACAACCGCACACCAAAGGGACTGACCCCGCTGCTGATTTGCACGGTAATGTTTTGCATGGGTGCGTATTTCACCTTCGCAGCTGTGCAAGGTGACTACGGTATTTTCAAGCGTGTCCAGATCGAAAGCGAAATCGACGTACTGTCAGCCGAGCTGGCCGAACTCGAATCTGAGGTCGCCAATATGCGCAACAAGACCCGCCGCCTTTCAGACGATTATCTGGACCTCGATCTGCTGGATGTTCAAGCCCGCGAAGTTTTGGGCATGATGCGCATGGACGAAGTCATAATCCAATAAAATCAAACGATAATTTCATGTGGCTGCGGTGTTGCGGCGCATTTGAAATTTCTTTCGTGAATTTCCCTGACGGCTCTGCTATAAACTCGTTTAACATTAAACTATTTTAGTTTTCTTGCGAGAGGAGCTTGCCGTGGCCGCGAAAAAACCTGCAGCGAAACCCAATGTGTCCAAAGAGGACCTGCTGAAATACTACAAAGATATGCTGATGATCCGGCGCTTTGAAGAAAAGGCAGGCCAGCTTTACGGGATGGGTCTTATTGGTGGTTTTTGTCACCTTTATATCGGTCAGGAAGCCGTTGTTGTTGGGTTGGAAGCCGCGGCAGAAGAAGGCGACAAGCGGATCACATCGTATCGTGACCACGGACATATGTTGGCCTGCGGCATGGACCCGGATGGCGTCATGGCAGAATTGACCGGGCGTGAAGGCGGTTATTCCAAGGGCAAGGGTGGCTCCATGCATATGTTCTCCAAGGAGAAGCATTTCTATGGGGGCCACGGCATCGTTGCCGCGCAGGTCCCGATTGGGGCGGGCTTGGCCTTTGCTGATAAATACAAAGAAAATGGCCGGGTGACATTTACCTATTTCGGCGATGGCGCGGCCAACCAGGGTCAGGTTTACGAGGCTTATAACATGGCCGAGCTGTGGAACCTGCCGGTGGTTTTCGTGATTGAAAACAACCAATACGCGATGGGCACGTCGACGAAACGCTCCACCCACTCCCCCTCTTATTGGGAACGCGGGGCCGCTTACGGCATCAAAGGTGAAGAAGTGGACGGGATGGACGTTCTGGCTGTCAAAGCTGCGGGCGAGAAAGCCGTTGCAGCCTGCCGCGCCGGCAAAGGTCCCTACATTTTGGAGATCAAGACCTACCGGTACCGGGGGCATTCGATGTCAGACCCGGCAAAGTACCGGACCCGCGAGGAGGTTCAGAAAATCCGCGAAGAACGTGACGCGATCGAACATGTCCGCGACCTGCTTCTGACCGGCAAGCATGCCACGGATGACGACCTCAAAGCGATCGACAAGGAAATCAAAGCGGTGGTCAACAAAGCCGCTGAGTTCGCAAAAGAAAGCCCCGAGCCCGCGCTTGAAGAGCTTTACACCGACATTTACGCAGACGCTTGAGGGGGGACATTAACCATGGCTACTGAAATTCTTATGCCCGCACTGTCGCCCACGATGGAAGAAGGCACACTCGCAAAATGGCTGGTCAAAGAAGGCGATACGGTCGCCTCCGGGGATATTCTGGCTGAAATTGAAACCGACAAAGCGACGATGGAATTTGAAGCCGTCGACGAAGGCACGATCGGCAAGATCCTGATCGCCGAAGGAACCGAAGGCGTTAAGGTTAACACTGCGATTGCCGTGCTTGTCGAAGACGGCGAATCCGCAGATGACATTGCCACCCCTGCCCCCGAAGCGGCAGCGCAACCCGCCATTGAGACACCTGTTCCGGCGGCAGCCAAAGCTGAGCCTATTGCGGTTGTTGTCCCGGAAGAAGCAGATATCCCCGAAGGCACGGAAATGAAGTCCACCACAGTCCGTGAAGCACTTCGCGACGCGATGGCCGAAGAAATGCGCCGTACTCCGGAAGTGTTCTTGATGGGTGAAGAGGTTGCCGAATATCAAGGTGCCTACAAGATTTCCCAAGGCTTGCTGGAAGAATTTGGTGCGAAACGTGTGATCGACACACCCATTACGGAGCACGGGTTCGCAGGGATCGGTGTCGGCGCTGCCTTTGGCGGTCTGAACCCGATTGTGGAGTTCATGACGTTTAACTTCGCCATGCAAGCCATTGATCACATTATCAACTCTGCGGCCAAGACGCTTTATATGTCTGGTGGTCAAATGGGCTGCCCGATTGTTTTCCGCGGACCGAATGGTGCTGCTGCCCGCGTTGGTGCCCAGCACTCACAAGATTACGCAGCGTGGTACAGCCAAATTCCCGGCCTGAAGGTTGTGATGCCCTATTCAGCTGCGGATGCGAAAGGATTGCTGAAAACCGCGATCCGCGACCCAAACCCGATCATCTTCCTGGAGAACGAAATTCTCTACGGCCAGTCCTTCGATGTCCCACAGCTGGACGACTATACTGTGCCGTTTGGCAAAGCGAAGATCTGGCGCGAAGGCAGCGACGTGACGCTGGTCAGCTTCGGGATCGGCATGAAATACGCGTTGGAAGCGGCTGACAAGCTGGCGGAAGACGGGATCAGCGCCGAGGTCATCGATTTGCGGACATTGCGCCCAATGGATACCGGCGCAATCATCGAAAGTGTTAAGAAAACCAATCGCTGTGTGACGATCGAAGAAGGCTTCCCTGTCTGTTCCATCGGCAACCACATCAGCGCGGTTTTGATGCAGGAGGCGTTCGACTACCTTGATGCGCCTGTGATCAACTGCACTGGCAAGGATGTCCCGATGCCTTATGCAGCTAACCTTGAAAAACTGGCCCTGACCACGACCGCCGAGGTCGTCGAAGCCGCCAAAACCGTCACCTACCGTTAAGGAGTTCAGAGCATGCCTACAGAAATCTTAATGCCTGCCCTGTCCCCAACCATGGAAGAGGGCACACTTGCAAAATGGCTTGTGAAAGAAGGCGACACGGTATCGTCCGGTGACCTTCTGGCGGAGATTGAAACCGACAAAGCCACAATGGAATTCGAAGCCGTCGATGAAGGCGTGATCGGCAAATTGCTGATCGCGGAAGGCTCGGAAGGTGTGAAGGTCAACACTGCGATTGCCGTTCTTCTTGAAGATGGCGAAAGCGCGGATGATATCGGCGACAGTTCCGCAATACCGGCAAAAGCTGCCCCTGAAAAAGCACCCGCTGACACCGCTCCGGCGGCGTCTGCTGATCCTAAGCCTGCCACTCCGGCACCGGCCGCGCCATCGAAGGATGGCGACCGGATCTTTGCCTCCCCGCTGGCGCGCCGGATCGCGGCGGACAAAGGGTTAGACCTTAGCGCAATCAAAGGATCGGGTCCGAAGGGGCGGATTGTCAAAGCGGACGTAGAAAATGCGACCGCTGCGCCAAAAGCTGCGGCTGAGACAAGTGCGCCGGCTGCTGCCGCACCTGCGCCTGCCGCAGGTCCATCGACAGATGCGGTTCTGAAGACCTACGCAGATCGCGAGCATGAGGAAGTGCCGCTTGATGGAATGCGCAAGACCATTGCGGCCCGCCTGACCGAGGCCAAGCAAACCGTGCCGCATTTCTACCTGCGCCGCGACATTAACCTTGATGCGTTGATGAGCTTCCGAGGAACGCTGAACAAATCGCTTGAAGCGCGCGGCGTGAAGCTGTCGGTCAACGATTTCATCATCAAAGCCTGCGCTTTGGCTTTGCAGCAAGTGCCCGATGCGAATGCCGTTTGGGCCGGTGATCGGACCTTGAAACTGACGCCGTCAGATGTGGCCGTTGCTGTCGCGATTGAAGGCGGGCTGTTCACACCGGTGTTGAAAGACGCGGAAATGAAGAGCCTGTCTGCTTTGTCGGCTGAGATGAAAGACCTGGCTTCGCGCGCACGCGATCGCAAGCTTGCCCCGCATGAATATCAGGGCGGCAGCTTTGCGATTTCCAATCTGGGGATGTTCGGGATCGACAATTTCGACGCGATCATCAATCCGCCCCACGCGGCTATTCTCGCGGTTGGCGCAGGTGTCAAAAAACCAATCGTTGGCGCAGATGGCGAGCTGACCTCAGCCATCGTTATGTCCGTGACGCTGAGCGTCGATCACCGTGTCATTGACGGCGCTTTGGGCGCGCAGCTGTTGCAAGCCATCAAGGATAATCTGGAAAATCCAGTCTCCATGCTGGCCTAAAGCTTTCACTTATCGAACAAAATTAGAAAGGCCGGGCGAATAACCCGGCCTTTTGCATTCAATTTCGAATATTCCTAGATCTTGCCGCTCAGTAGCTGATCCATCGTGATAGACGGCTGCGAACACCCGGCTTCACCAACGATCTTGGCTGGCACGCCAGCCACAGTTTTCATCGGCGGCACCGCTTCCAGAACCACGGAGCCTGCCGCGATCCGGGAGCAATGGCCAACAGTGATGTTGCCCAGCACTTTCGCCCCTGCCCCGATCAGAACGCCGTTTTCGATCTTCGGATGACGGTCGTCATCTTCCTTACCCGTGCCGCCCAATGTCACTGAGTGCAGCATGGAGACATTGTCACCCACGACTGCTGTTTCCCCGATAACAATGGAATGCGCGTGGTCGATCATGATCCCACGGCCGATCTTTGCAGCCGGATGGACGTCGATGCCAAACACTTCGCTCACGCGGTTCTGAATGAAATAAGCGAGGTCCTTGCGGCCTTGCGTCCACAACCAATGACCGATGCGATACGCTTGGATCGCCTGAAAGCCTTTGAAGAACAGGATCGGCTGGACGAATGTGTGGCATGCAGGGTCACGCTCAAAAACCGCGACGATATCTGCGCGTGCCGCGGACCCAAGGTCAGGTGCATTGCGATAGGCCTCATCGCCTATTTCGCGCAAGATCTGCTCAGACATTTCGCCCGATGACAGTTTTTGCGCCATCCTGTAGGACAGCGCGTTTTCCAAGCTGTCATGGTGCAATACCGAGCTGTGGATCAATCCGCCAAGCAGCGGTTCGGTCACGATCATTGCTTCGGCTTCTTCAGAAATGCGTTGCCAGACCGGGTCGATCTCCGACAATTTAGGTTTTGTGTGGGACATGGCTTCTACCTGCTTGTTCTGCTGCGGCAATACTACAGATAATAGCAAATAACCAATATGGAAGTCAGAAATTGTGAGCAATCCCATCACATCTGCGAAACTCCGCGCGTATCAGAAAGCTCTGATTGCCAAACAACACGCATTGGAGGCGGACGGCGCGCAAACCAAGTCCGACCGCGACACGGTGGTATTGGACCAACAATCCACGGGCCGTTTGACCCGGATGGATGCGCTGCAAAATCAAGCGATGGCACAGGCAACAGAGGCCCGCAGACAAGCCGCGTTGGTAAAGATCAGTCAGGCATTGCTGCGGATCGCAGACGGGGAGTTCGGATATTGTGGGGAATGCGGCGAGGTAATCGAAGAAAAACGGCTGGACTTCGATCCTGCGATATCAACCTGTTTTACCTGCGCAACGGGTTAGTCTGCCAGGCCAGTAGTGCCGATAGGATTGTGATCAGGGCCTGCAGATAGTCGGGGTCACCCAGATCAGTTTGACCCGAGATGCAGGTTGGCCTTACGCGCGCAAGAAGCGAACCATTTCCCCATTCTGCGTGGTTTTTACCTAATCTTTTTCGGTACTTATCTGCGAAATGGCAGTCTGTAATCCATTGGGTTGCCTGCCCAGGTTGACTTGCATGTGGCAGGGTCTTCAAACACCCTGCCGCGCGTAGGACCTCATCAAGGCGCGCTGCACGCATCACGCGTTTGGCAAGTCGAGGTTCAGCAGGTGTACCGCCAAACGGATCGTGCCACTGGCAAAATCCCCGCCCTCTGCTGTCAAGGTCAACGTGCTTGCCGCGTAGTAGGTTTGCGGCTGGCCGGTTAATCCGCGCACAAACGACCCTGCACCCGTCCCAAGTCCCGAACCGTAGCGTGTGGCAGATCCTTCCGCGCCCAGCGACCACGCGCTTAGCGTTCCTGTGACCTCGCTCATGACCACGCCTGTCACCCCCCAAACGGAGGTATTGGCCGGGATAACAAAACCGGTGTCTTCGCTGGTACCGCCTTGGATGACGTGGTCAATTTCAATAACCTCGGCGCGCATCGCCGCGCTGTTTGGCGACATGGCCAAAACGCCCGCAGACCACGCCTGTCCATCAAAAGTCAGTCGCGCGCCCGTATCAATCACCCAAATCTGCCAACCGGCCTGCGGGGTTAGGAAACTCCATCCTCCATTGCCAAAAAACGCGAGCGCGCCGTCCTGACCGGACCACGCATTCACACCGCCCACAGGGACCAGATACGTGTCGCCGTCGACGTTCAAAACCGGTGGTGTGGTGGTTGTTCCGCTGATCACGCTCAGATGCAACGCGGCATCGATCCGGGCCAAAGCCTCGTTCACGGTGACATGTTTCTGCGCTTGTGAAGGTTCCAGAAGCGGCAGGTTCAGATTAGCTGTCTCAGGCATTGATTTCTTTCCTTGCAAAAAGTCCCGGCCCAAAACTTTGGGAGAGTTGAGCAATTTCAAGTGTGTAGGTGCCGGTCACACCATCGGCTGCGCGCATCGCGGCAGTGTAGGTCCAGCCAGTGGTCGTGAGGTTTTCCTGACGTATGACAGTGCCGTTCGAGCTGATACGCAGCAGATACGCTTCATTGTCTTCGCCCAAGGGCACTTCTGTGGAAACCCAGCTATCGCCGTCAATGCGCGTTCGCCGGTGCCAGCGGAACAAATCGTCATTACCGTCCTTCAGTTGAGACAGGCCCGCAGGCGCATAAGGGCGCAAACCCACGCCTTTGAATGCCTCAACATAGTGCTGATAGGACGGGTCACTAACCGGGCGGGCCGCTGGACCGACGCGGTAGTGACGCGCAAGATCACGGGCGGACAGGTCCAGATTTATCTGTTCCGGTGCCCCGTCAATCAAAACGAATGTACTGCCTTCGGGCCAGGTATCAGGCATAAGGCCATCTGTGCCAGCCTGCCCGCGCAACCGCACTGACAGATCGAACACACCCGGCGCAATCAGCTGGGCGTCCGTAAACTGAAATACTTCCCAGTTGTCATTTGAGCCATCACCAATTGCCGCGACATTGGCCCCGTTGAGAACAGCCTCAGGCGTGACCGCGCTGAGCGTTCCACCCAAAAGGGATACTCTCAAGGCCGGGCCACGGTCCCAAAGGCCAGGAGTCGCCGCAGACAAAACGGATTGCGTCACCCCAATGACTGACGGGCTTCCGATGATCGTGTTCAGCCCATAGTCGCTGTCTTGCGGGGCCGCATAAACCCCCGCACCACCCGGCCAAGGCTGCGCAAAGGCCGCCAGGTAAGGCGCATGCGGAACTTCACTGCCAGTTAGCAATGGCAGGTCCATAAACTGCGCACTGACCGGAACAGGCACCGCGAAAGGGCGCAATTCCGGGATCTCTTCCGTGCTGTCACTGGGCGTGTAGATTTGTTGTTCAATGCGAACCGCCTCGACAATTCGCGCGCCTCGGTCCTCAATCCGGTCGACCCGGTACAACAGGCCCTTACCGTTCTGCGACAGGCGCATAACATCACCCGCATAAATGTCGCCCCGTGATGGCGGCAGGGTCACCCTGACCGTATCGCGGGCGACACGCGCTTCAGACAACCAACGTTCCGAGATCGCCCGCGCCTCAGACGCGATAAAGGACAATGGCATGTCATTTTGCGATTTGGCGTTGACCGCATCATCGGGAAACCTTGCATCCGCGACGCGCGGTGCAAATTCGCCATCGGCTTCAATGTAGCCCAGACGCACTTGCCCCACGACTTCTGCTTCGGGGGCGCGAGATTGCTCCAATACGCCGTCGCTGCCTTCGATCGTGTAGTCCGCATCTGCAACTGTGATCACCGGGGCGGCGTCACGGTTGCGGAATTTCAGGATGCCGCCCTGCTCTACCGCGTCGAACCCGTAAGACACCATCAAGGGCTGCAATTGTGCACGCGCGGTCTCCAGACCATCGACGGAAAATCCGCGCACGATGCCATGCAACTGTGAGACGTCATATTGGGTCAGACCTGATGCTTCACAAATAGATGCGACAACGTTTGAAAGTGGTTGCGTACCGGTGCGACCAGTCAGCCAATGGCCTGCGACGTGGTTGGCCCCATCGCTCCAAACATTTGTATTATTTGGGAAATCCGGCCATGGCCGCGCATCCCATGCCCAGATAAACGCTTTCGACATATCGACCATCGGACCATTATAGACTTCCGATGTCGGGTTGTTCTCTGGCTCCGCGTAGTAGCTGAAGTAAGCCCGCAGGAATTGCATTTGCGCGTAGTCATCGCGCCGCCCACTGGAGAAATGCGGCAGACCGCTTTCGGAGGATTTCGGATCAAGGAATTTGTTGGGCTGGTTCGGTCCCTTATCGACGGCAGCGCACACCAATTCTGTGAACCAGATTGGCTTACAGCGCGGCTCCCACGCTGTTGGGATACTGTTGCGCGTGCCACCTGAGCGTTCGTAATGCGGAAGAGTCCACCAATTGCGCAGGTCTTTGTTTCGGTAAATCCACGGCTCATTATGCGCACCGTCCTCAATGGGCGTGCGGATCTGCAATTCGCGCTCTTCCGGGTCGCGATAATACCAGTCATAGCCTTCACCACCGGCAATATTGCCGCGCAGATAGTCCAGATCATACATCGTGTGGAACTCAGCCTTGTCGAGGTGATCGTCCCCGTCCCGCCAATCCGCTAGGGGCATATAATTGTCGATCCCGATGAAATCGATCTCGTCATCTGACCAAAGCGGATCAAGATGATACAGAACATCCCCCGAACCATCTGGCGGCTGGTAGCCGAAATATTCCGACCAGTCGGCGGCATAGCCGATCTTGGTATCTGCCCCCAGGATCGTGCGAACCTCGCTGGCCAATTGCACGAACGCCTCAACCGCAGGGAAAGCGCCTGTGTCGTCGCGAATTTGCGTCAGGCTGCGCATCTCAGAGCCGATGCAAAAGGATGCCACGCCCCCTGCAGCCGCGCATAAATTTGCATAGTGCAAAATGAAGCGCCGGTAGCCCCATCCGGGCTGGCCGGAGTAGCTGACGGTTGTTCCGTTGATCGTAAAATCAGACGGCTGCGCAGCCCCCATGAACGCATCTACTTCCAAGCGTGCCGCAGCGGTCTGATCTGTTGATCCTGCTTGACCCGGCGCTTTCTGCGTTGAAATTCGACCGCGCCAAGGAAGTGCGGGTTGCGAAGGTGCGCCGCTCCATGGATCTGGCAGACTGTTCCCGTCAAGGATTTCCATCAACAAAAACGGGTAGAACATGACGTCCTGACCACGTTCGTTAAGTGTTTGAATAGCCTGAATAATTGAAGCATCCGTCGGCGTACCGCCATAGACCGGCCGACCATCAACTTGCGCGACCGCTTCCGCTTGCGCACGGGTCACACCGCTCACGGCCCAATCATCGCTTACCCCGCCCACCGGGATGGACCCGACACGCGGCCCGGAAGACTGTGTCGTCTCCACTTTGGGCAGCACACGACAGTTCCCGGCACGAAGGTCATCCCCGAACCAGCTGACAATCAGCGAGGTTGCGTTGCAATTGGGCAGCTCACGCGTCATCGCATCAAGGGAGACATTCAGGTCAGGCCGCCCTTCGGCTGAATTGACATTGACCGCCCTGTCGCCACCTGACACGCCGCCTTTGTAGACCGGGTCTGTCGACAGGGCGAACTCACCGGTTCCGGGCATCAAAGCCACAGCCTGCACCCCTTCGGCCATTGTGACGTCAAGGCGCGGTGTCTCGCTCCCTCGGATCACTTCAAAGGAAAATTGTGGTACGCGATTGCCAAATTGCGTGACGTCCAAATCCTCAATGACAACGTAGGCCAGGCCCCGATAGGCCGGCACATCATCAGCACCCTCGATTGCGCTGATCACCGGGTCGGGAACCTGATCTTCCGTACCATGATAGACGCGCAGGTTCAGATCACCGGTCGGAAAGATTGCGCCATCAACCCAAACGCGACCAATCCCTGTGATCGGACCTTCGCCAAGAGCAATCGCCAGGTTGATTGAATACGAGTATTCGCTGGTCGTCGGAGCTGACGGCGTCCCTTTCGATCCGCTGGCCTGCGATGTTGAAACTGTTTCGCGGTAGTTGCTGGTCCAAATGACATTGCCCGACACCCGCATCCGCCCGTAAACTGACGGCACAACGGCACCCTCGGAAGCACCCATGATCCGCATTCGGTCAATCTGACCGGTTTCCACGGTTTCAGACCCACCACCGAGCAGTTTCTGGTCAATCGACCGTCCAATAGTCGCCCCAACCGCGCGGCCAATCACTGCCGAAGACAGCCCCAATACACCGCCACCGATGCTGCCGCCAATCGCAGCACCCGCTGCGGAAAGAAGAATTGTCGCCATTACGCACCTGCTTTCGGAAGTTTAAATCTAGCGACCACCCGGCGCGCCCAAGGCTCGGAAAACGGTGATTCCACAACGCCGTGGCCGCTATAGGCGTGAATAAACCGCGGCGTGTCGCCAACCTGCGACGTGATCCCGATATGCTTGGCCACAGCGCCATGACGCATTCGGAACAACAATACGTCGCCGGCTTCCCGCTCGAACGGGGCTTTGAGATGCAGATGGCGACTTGCGGCATGCCACAAAGCCTCGTGGCCTTGCGGTTCTGACCAATCGGGACTGTAGCGCGGAATAGGCTCCGGCAGGGCCCCATAGAGCGTGCGCCAGACACCCAAAAGCAGGCCCAGGCAATCCGCCCCCGCCCCTTTGCATGACGCTTGATGACGGTAAGGTGTTCCCACCCAGCTGCGCGCCTCAGCAACAATCACATCATTGAAATTGCTCATGAATACCGGCTCCCGCCATCGTTGACGCCGTCACGTTTGGGATAGGCAATCAACCAGTCTTCGCCCGGGATATGGGGGAAGCCACGAAAATTAAGCAGGTTCTGGAACTTCAGCTTGCAGGTGTCCTTGCGCTTGTCACACCCCGCTTCAAGGCGCACCAGATCACCTGTCGCGGTTGGCAAGCGCAACTCTTCCCACAATTCGATCACCCGACCGTCTTCGGTGATTTTATCGTTCTTGATCACGGCAACTTGGCCCATTGCAGCGCCACTCAGAACATCAAAGCGACCTTTCTCGAACCAACGGTCGTCAAAACCTTCGAGCGCTTCAAAGGTAAAAACCCGACCTTCGACAGAGGCTTCGACAGCCAGGTCCGTACGGTATCCCGGTTGATCCAAATCGACTTTGCAGCGTGCATCGCCAAGAATTGCCTGACACGGCTTTTGAAACACATTGCCCTTGGGCAGGTTCAACTGTTCAGAAATCCCGCGCAACTCTGCCTGAAAAGCACCATCTGTGCGCTTCAGCTCACCGATGGTGCCCGCGAATTGTACAGTCCTGCAATCCAGATCCGCCCAGTTGACCAGCCAGGCGGTAATTTGCGCCCCGTCGAAGCGACCCGCCGCAATGTCACTTTCGGTGACGGAGGCATCAGAGAGCGCACCAAGCGCTTCGGTATTGTCGACGGCAAGGCCTGTCACCTGCGCCAAAGCGCTCGCGGTCAAGCCGCTGTCGGCCTTGAAAGATATCCCCTCAAACTCAAGCGTTTGGTCGTGGTCTGTGAAACCGAAAACCTGCCCGTCGCGACGGGTAACCGCCCAGCACCGGGCGACGGTCGTTTGACCGCCCTGCAGATGTGCCCGCAATGCATCCGCGCTCATACCCGCACCTCAATCACCGGAACACTCGGGATATCACCGGCTTGAAACGATGCCACACTGGTGAGAATGACATCCGTGTCAAACCGCACCGGGACGTCAAATTCGAACCCAGCGGTGATTTCAACCCCGACATCCGGAGCTTCCTCAAACGTCACCACACCGGTTTCCAACGCGATGTCCCAGTCGATACCTTGTTGCAACGCGATCCCGTCGAAACCGACCAAGACTGACCCCAGCACAGGCTTTTTCACCGGCCGGGCGTAGGCCTGCGCACCAGAACTGTACGTTTTTACCAGCGGAAACTGCGTTGTCACACCATCGCCCGTGCCGATAACCTGATCCTCGAAACTGACCGTGCCAGACGCTTTGCAAGATCGGTAGTCTGACCAATCCTTCCAGCGAAACCCGTAAAGCTGCCCTTGGCGGGCTTCAAAGAAGGCGATCATCGTTTCAACATCGTCGAGCGAGCGCATACCGACACCCGCATCATAGCGCCTGCGCGAATGCGCCCACGGGGTGTTCCTCTCTTCAAAACCGTTGGCGAGGGTCACAATCTCGGTGCGTCTCTCAGGTCCACCTAAGGAGCCGAAAGACAGCGATGCCGGGAACCTAACTTCATGGAAATTCATCGGATTTTTCCCCTATCTGTTGCGCTGACCACTGGCCAGAACACGGCTCATCTGGGCCGCAATCTGACTTTGAGAACGCTGGAACCCCGCCACGTCGGGGGTCTGAATATTCATCGTGATATTGACCGCGCGTCCGCCGCCTTGGGTCTGAACGCCAAGCCTGCCATCAGCCCCGCGCGCCAAGGGCATGATCGCTTCCGGTCCCGCTTCACCCATCAGGCCTGTCCCCCCGCGCATCGGGAAATAGGACGGGCCAGAGACAACGCCCCCCTTGGCAAACGGCATCACCCGGCCTTGCGAAAAGGTCCCACCATTGGCAAAGGGCAATATGCCGGAAACAACCCCGTTGATCCCTTCGGCAATCGCTGTTCCAAGCCCGTTCTGAACCGGTTTGAGCGCCGTGTTATAGGCGGCATTGATCATGCTTTCGGCGACAGTTTTCAGCGCATCAGACAGTTTCAGGCCATCAAAAACCAACCCATCAAAGGCTTTTCGCAACCCACCCCCGATCGACAATGACAGCGAATTCACTTCTTTCGAGGTGTAGAGCATCGTTTTGCGCATCACCTCCAACTCCCCCTCAAAGGTAGAGACGATCACCTCGGCCCCCCCGAGCGAGTCTTCCAGACCTTCAATCCGTGTCTCCAGGCCATCCAGCCCATCAAAAATACCCATCATTCACCTCCCAGAGTGTCGGCCAAGTTGCTGGTATAGAGCCGATCAAGCTCTTCCAGACGGGCCCGGTTCAACGGTTTTTCCACGGCATCGAGGCCAAGCAGCAGCGTGACTTCCGCAGGGGTCAGCGCCCAGAATTCCTGGGGTTTTAAACCACCCCCCTGAACGCCCAGCTTCAGCAGCGCTGGCCAGTCAAATCCGCGTTGCGCACTCATGCTGTGGCCGCACCAAAGGCGCGGGCCAGCAAATGCGCTGCGACGCGTGTGGCTTCCAGCAATCCACCCTGAATTTCAGAACTCAGCAAATCATCTGCCGTGCCCCGCCACCCACCGCCACGCAGCCCGGCGACGATCAAGGCAAGAACATCGCGCGTTGCGAACCGGCCCGTCTCAAACCGTTCGATCAGATCAAGAACCGTTTCATCTTTCAAACTCGCCTCAAGCTCAGCCAGGGCCCCAAGCGTCAGCTTGCACGTATGGGCCTCGCCTTCGATGATCAGTTCCACTTCCCCCGCCCATGGATTGGCCATCAGACGACCGCCGTGAAGGTCAATTCGCCAGCGGATGCCAGGGCCATTTCGTAGGTCGCTTCACCTTCCAACGCGCCCGCATATTCAATCGACGTGATTTGAAACGCGCCTTGCACGATACCAAAATCAGGAATGATCACCTGAAAACTGGGCACTTCGCCATCAAAGAAAATCTGACGTGCACGCTCGTCCGTGCCCTCGTCGCGAAACACGCCCGAGCCGGAGATTGAGGCCGATTTGACACCGGCGCCCGCCAGCAATTCTCGCCACCCGCCTTGGCTTTCCAATGACGTCACATCCACTTGTTCGGCATTGAACGAGATCCGCGTTGCGCGCAGCCCCGCAATCGTCTCAAACTGGCCACTGCCTGTCAGATCGACCTTCAAAAGCAGGTCTTTACCGCGTTGAACACTCATATCATTCTCCAAATTCAGTCAGTCGAAATAGGGATGCGGTCGGAAAATCAACGCGACCGCAGAGGGAAAAATTTCTAGTTGTCGTCGACCCGCGCACGGAAGGTCAGATCGATGCGTCGGGCCGTTCCGGTGTCCACTCGCGCCGCGCGCGCTTTGTAGAACCGCAGGCTGACAAGGTCGCCGCGTCCCAACACCAGATCAGCATCAATCAACGCGTCCGAGATCGCTGCAGCAACGGTCTTGGCCCCTTGGAAACCGGCGGCATCCGTTATGACGCTGACCTGAAATTCGTGGATTGCGCCGCCTGCTGTTGCGTCTGATTGCGCACGTGCGGATTCCGGGCCAAGGCTTACATAGGTTGAGGGCAATGTGCCTGACGGCTCAGCATCGAAAATTGCGCCCGGCACCAGCGAGGTCAGAACTGGATCAAGCGATAGGTGCTGGAACACGGCCGATTGCAGGGCGGCTGAAATTGCGTAGCTCATCCAACCACCTCCTCACGGGCGAAACACGTCAGGTAGCGCGCGTCCTGGTCATATTCCGCGACAGCCAGAATTCGAAAAACCCGCGCGCCTTCGCGAAAACGCTGATCTGGGCGCGGACGCGATGGCGTGCCTTCAGCGGCTCCTCGAACCACGATCCGGTAGGGCACCGTCGAAACCGTGACAGCTTCGCCAAACCGTTCACGGCCTGACCCTGCTTTGACATTTGCCCAAAGGGTGCCAATCGCGGTCCAAACCTCGGTAAAGCCACCTGCCCCGTCAGCCGCGCGTGCCGCTTCTTCGAGGACAAGTTTTCGGTTCAGCGCGATACTCATGCGCCACCTCCGAAAACCCGCACATTGCGGTGCGGCTCCAGAAGCGCCATCACGCCAAACGGCATCAGGCCCGCAACACCGGACGTTTCTGATCGGTTTTCGTAGTAATGTGCGGCCAACAAGAACGTGGCGTGGCCCAGATCCGCGGGGATTTCGTCCCAAACGGTTGCAAAGCCTGCATCAAAGGTGACCTCGGCACTGCCAAGCTCAGGAATGGTCGGCAATGCGGCACCAACTGCCACCAATTTCGGGCGATGCGTATCGCGCTGCAAAAGGTAGCTGGTATTGTCTGCAATCGTCGCGACGCCGTTACGATCCTTGACGGTCACATCGACGATATCCACGACCGGAGCCACAGGAACAGGCTGCGCATAGGATTGCGCCCAATCCTCCAACGTCCACAGCAAACGGCGCACCAGAAGCATCTTGCCAGTTCGGGCTTCCACCGCCGCAATGGAGGCGCGCAGATAGCTTTCCAGAACCTCGTCTTGGATGGCATCATCGGCGAAACCAGACCCCATCCGAAGGTGCGATTTAAGCGCATCCAGGGGCAGATCGCCCACCGCTATCGTGCTGAGTTCCTCTAGCATCATGATCCACCTCCGGGAAAAATCGTTTGATAAAAACGGGGTACGCGCATTCTGATCCGGCACATCGCATGGGCAATGGGGAACAGCTGGACAACGCGACACGGACCAACTCCGCACGCACCCCGCGATATCTTTCCCCAGCTGGGCCGGGGAAAGACAGGTCGTTCAGATCAGGCGTGATGCCTTAGGAGACGGAGAAGTTCAGCAGCTTGATCGCCGCAAAATCGCTCACATCACCGCCCACGCGTTTGGTTGCATAGAACAACACGTGCGGCTTGGCGGAGAACGGATCACGCAGGATCCGAAGGTCCGGGCGCTCGGCGATTGTGTAGCCCGCGCTGAAGTCACCAAACGCAATCGCATTGGACCCGGACGCAATGTCAGGCATGTCCTCGGCAATCAGAACCGGATAGCCCATCAGGCGTGCAGGCTCCCCAGCGGCAAGCCCATCGGACCACAAGAAACGACCATCTGCGTCTTTCATCTTGCGGACCGCGCCTGCGGTTTTGGAATTCATGACAAAGGCCGCGTTTGCCCGGTAGCGCGCACCAAGCGCATAGACCAGATCGACAATTGCATCGGACGCGGACGCCGTTGCAAACTCACCATCTGCACCAGTTGGCACATAGCCAAGCGAACCCCAAGACCAGCTGTCATTGTCGACCGTTGTGTGGGTTAGGAAGCCACGCGGCTTGTCGACACCATCGCCCGCAACAAACGCGGCAGCTTCTGCCGTCGCAAACTTGTCTGCGATCCGTGTCGCCAACCAGCCATCGACGTCAAATGCAGCGTCGTCCAACAAGCGCTGAGACGCTTTTGGCAAGGCAGACAGCTCGTGCAGCGGGATCGTGATCCGGTCAAACTGCGGGGTCGATGTTTCAACGGAATCTGCCGCTTCTGATGCCCAGGCAGAGCCCATCTCTGTATGATCAACCAGCACTTCAAATGCAGTCGCTTCGACATTCACCACATTGGCCAAAGCCCGCAACGACGCCTGAGACTTCAGAACGGTTTGGATCGTGTCCGCTGTTTGCGGGTCAACAAGGTAGCCACCATCAGCTGCCACAGAGGACGAAAGCGCTTTGCCATCCAAATCAAGGCCGCGAAGTCCGTCATCATCGCCAGAACGCAAATAGGCTGCGAAGGCTTTCTTATGCGGGGCACTTGCCTCGATAGATGTCGACAAAGCCGGACGTGCCGCGCGCGCGAAATTTTTCCGATCCAAATGGGTCATACGATCTTCCTGTTGTTGTAACTTTGATTTTACGTCCGCTTGGAACGCGTTGAAATCATTCAAAAAACCGGTCATCTCTGAAGCCAGATCGATAGCCGGGGCCGAAGATGATGGCACATCGCCACCGTTCCGGGACTTGGTCTCGGGTTTGGTCATGTTTCGTCCTGTAATTGGTTAACGGATGTTGCCTTTAGCCCTGGGCAAGGGTCTG
This sequence comes from uncultured Litoreibacter sp., assembly GCA_947493265.1. Taxonomy (GTDB): domain Bacteria; phylum Pseudomonadota; class Alphaproteobacteria; order Rhodobacterales; family Rhodobacteraceae; genus Litoreibacter. The sequence goes on from CANLQL010000003.1 coordinate 546,719, forward strand.
ACGCATGGTGCGAAAAACACCGGCCAGGGTCTGCTCCGTATTGGTGATCAAGGTGTCAGCCTTGGCTCCAACACGGGCCTGAGGAAGCATGGGAAATGTCACAAGTGAGACCTCCCACAATTCCAGTTCTGCCAATTGCCTCCGGCCCTTGGCATCCCGTTCAGCCTTCACTGTCCGGTATCCGATCGAGAGCCCATCAATAGCCCCCGCTTCAATCAAGGCCGCAGCTTCGCGGCCCTGTTGTGTCTCTGTCAGCAAGCGGCCTTTGACGAACAAGCCCTTGCCGTCTTCACGCACCTCATCCCACACGCCAATTGGCTGAGACGGGTCATGCTGCCAAAGCAGTTTTACTTTGGTTTTGGCGTCTTTCAGCCGGGTCAAGGACTTCGCATATGCGCCCTTCATGACCACGTCGCCGCCTTGGTCCAATTGATCGAACAACGATGCATAGCCAGAAATCGTCGCATCCGCACCCAATTCAATGTGGTCGGAGATCGCGCAATATTTCCGCTCGAGAGCCGCCTCAAAAATGGGCTCAAAATGGGTTTTCATAGTTTGGTCTCTCCTCAAAATTACTGAATCAGAAAACCAGTGATGGTCTCTGAAAGAACGGCTGCCGATACGCCGAAAATTGTCAGCCAGACGCGGCGCTCAAGCCGCTCAATCGCCTGTTCGATCTGGCTGAGCCGATATTCCAGCCCTTTCCAGCGCTCTTCCTGGACCCGCTCGTTGGCCTCGACCGTATGCGCGGGCGCATAGTCGAATGGCTCGTACAGGTAGCGCGATCCGCCGCTGCCACGCTTCGGGCTGTCTGCCATCAATCACCTGCCTGAGCCGGTAATCCCAACATCAAACGTTTCTCTGCATCGGTCAGGAACCCGGCGTTGGCAACGCGCTTCCATTGCGCTTCCCGCTCCACACTGAGTGCCGCGATTTGGTCCAGATCAGGGGTCAGTTGCAGAGCTTCGCCACCCATTTCACTGATCCAATGGGACACTGCCCCCATAACTTTTTTGGCCAGCGGCAATACCGTCAGGCGGTAGAAGGCACGGTTTGCCTCTTGATAATTGGCGTAGGTCGCATCGCCTGGAATGCCCAACAACATCGGCGGAACTCCAAAAGCCTGCGCAATTTCGCGCGCCGCAGCGTCTTTGGTTTTCTGAAATTCCATATCAGACGGGCTGAAGCCCATTGGTTTCCAGTCAAGGCCACCCTCAAGCAACATCGGACGACCGGCATTGCGCGCGCCCTGATGGTGCATCTCCATCTCGTTTTGAAGCCGCTCATACTGATCATTGGTCATCGCAGCCTGGCCGTCACCACCCTTGTAGACAATCGCACCAGAGGGCCGCGCCGCATTGTCCAGAAGCGCCTTTGACCAACGCGACGCGGAGTTGTGCACATCAATCGCCGTCGCTGCCGCCTGCAGGGGCGAAAACCCATAATGGTCGTCCTGCGGGTGAAAGCTGCGGATATGGCAAATCGGGGCAAGATCACCGGTCATGTCAAACCGGTGCTTCCGACCACTGACAGAATATTCATAGGCGGACGGCCATCCATCTGCACCCGGCACAAGCTTCATGCGATCCGACCGCAAAACATGCAGCTCTATCGGAATGTCGGCCTCGACGCCGACAGCCTCCAAATAGCCGTCTCCGGACAACAAAAGCTGGCCGTAAAGCGCCTCCAGCAGCTCGGAACGGCCCTGCGCCTGATTGGGGCGTGACACCAACGACAACACCGGATGTGTGTCAAACCGTTGCGTGCTGTCCTGCAAGATCAGCGGCAGCGACGCAGCGGCCTCCGCGATCATTTTTACCGACCTAAATCCTACTGGGTTGGATGCAAACCCCGCCTTGGTCAGAGAAACGGTATCGCGCGCGCTCCAGGCGACGCGGCCTGCCGAATGATATGCAACAACGCGGCCGGTTGCAGACGCTTTCGCCTCGGTTGGCGTGTCCGTGCTCGTGCGTCGCAAGAAATCAAATACCATTCCCAGGCTCCCGTAATCCGAAAAAAAAGAGGCCCCCGATCTGGATCGAGAGCCTCACAATGTCTGCACTGATCCCACGAAATAGAGGGGCGTGCTTTTCTCAGTAACCAATTTACATCGAACTGGTTAATGGCTGTTAAAGGGTGCGTACGCGCGGGGGTGTGTCCCCTTGTCCCGACAGCATTAAATCTTTGATTGCCCAGACCAATGCGTCTACCCGATCGGGGGAGCCGCGACCTTGAAAACCTTGCGTGGTCAGCTTGACCATCTGATCTTCCAACGCACCCAAGTCCCCGTAATGGCGCACCCGTCCCTGTTCATAAAGTGCTGCTACCGGTTCGGCACGGGCCACTTTGCCACGCGACGCCCGAAGCGCTCCAAAAGGTGTCAGGGGTGCAACTTGTCGAATAAGCTGTTCGACAAGATCGCCGCCCTGATTGATCTCTGCGACGATCTTGTCTGCGTCATGACGCTCAAAGGCTGCAACGGCCGCCTCCGCCCAGCCTTGTGGGCTGGCCCCTTTGACCGTCGCGTCTTCCAGAACGTAGGCGCGCCAGTCCTGCGGCGGACCTTGCAATTGCGCACCGACCACAACGATCCCACACGCGTCCGAGCTTTTGCCAGAAGACACCGCCGGATCAACGGCCACGACAATTCTGTCCAGTTCGGGGATGTCGTTTGCCCGTGCCACGTCCAACGTCTCACGGGTCCACAACGCTCCTTCGATATCATCCAACAGAACGCCATCCAATTCCTGACGACCAAGGCTGGTATTGCCGTATCGCGCGCGCACATCGGCCAGAAAGTTATCTGCCAAATGGGCCCGGTTCGCTTCTGTCGGGGCCGAGGTGACAACGCTTGAAGGCGCGCTCAAGATTTGCTTCAGCACAGCGACGTTGCGCGGGGTGGTCGTGACCACTTGCTGCGGCATCTCTCCCAAGCGCAAACCAAATTGCAGCATATCCCAGGCCTCTTCTGCCTGCTTCCATTTCGCCAATTCATCGACCCATGCGGCGTCAAATTGTGGACCCCGCAACCCTTCTGGCGTGGACGCGGAATGCGCTTCCGCAATGGCACCATTTGGCCAGACCAGCCTGCGCCGGGTCGCTTGCCACTCCGGTCTACGGTCGGGCGGTGACACTGCCAGAATACCGCTATCACCAAAAATCATCACGTCACGCACCTGATCAAAAGTCTCGCCAACAAGCGCCACGCGTCGCGCGCGTCCATGATCAAGTGGCGTGGCACCTTCCACCATGCTGCGCACCCATTCAGCGCCCGCGCGGGTTTTGCCAGCCCCGCGACCGCCCATGATCACCCAACTGCGCCAATTACCTTCTGGCGGCAATTGATGCGGCAAAGCCCAGAAATCAAAAAGGTAGGGAAGCGCGGCGATAGCCTCGTCACTCAGACTGTCCAGAAATTCTGTCCTGATCTGCGGCGCGGCGGAGGCGATCCAGTCGGCTCCCGATTTCAGATCGAACGGCGTCAAGGTCGAAACTTGCGCCAACAGTTTGGGCGCGTCTGGATTTGTCGAACTCATTGAGAGAATACTCCTGCTGCATCAACAGCTTGATCAGGGCATCAACATCCCCCTTCACGAGGCTGCCAAGCTTCTTGTGGTTTGCTTGCGAATCGCCGTCTTTCAGGCGCTCCCATTCGGTGCTGATCTCTTCCTTTAATTCGCTTGTCATGCGCGCAAGCAAACGCAAGTTCAGCAACACATCTTCCAAACGCTTCGCCCCGCTGGACATGTCCAGTTCCGGCGTATCTCCATCCATGGCGTATATCCCGCTGCGCGCCCCCAATTTGCGACACAGCAATAAAAAACGGCCCAAAGCCTTTATGGCCCCGACCGTTTGCCCACTTCTCCCAGCGTGGAACTACACTACCTGATACCGGCCCAAAAGTCAACTTTCAGCACCGAACGGACCTTTATTAACAAGGGGTTAACAGAAATCTGCGTACCGCACCGCTAGTTGTTTGCGTTGCGCTCAGCCTCGATCTTTCGCCACTTTGCGACGTTCGCATTGTGCTCGGCGATGGTGACCGCGAATGCGTGCCCGCCCGTGCCATCAGCAACGAAGAAGATGAAGGGCGTTTCGTCAGGATTCAGTGCCGCTTCGATCGCCGCCCGCCCGGGATTTGCAATCGGTGTGGGTGGCAAGCCATTGATAACATACGTGTTGTATGGCGTTTCCCGACGCAGCTCGCTTTGGCGAATACCGCGTCCCAAACCATTGCTTTCGCCGTTGGTGATACCATAGATCACAGTCGGGTCAGTTTGCAGCTTCATGCCCTGTCTCAGGCGGTTGGTGAACACGCTGGCCACTTGTTTACGTTCCTCTGCGACCCCTGTCTCCTTCTCTACGATAGAGGCGAGGATCAGCGCTTCTTCAGGTGTCTCAACCGCGGCATCTTCCGACCGGTTTTCCCATTCTTCCGCCAAAATTCGTTCCTGTGCCGCAGCCATCCGCGCCAAGATATCTGCACGGTTCTCTCCGCGCGGCACTTCATAGGTGTCCGGGGCCAAACTTCCTTCCGCCGGGGTTGATGCAATCTCCCCCTCCAGGAAATCCGCAGCCCGCAGACCTTCCGCAATCTGCCAACTGGACAGCCCTTCAGCGACGCCAATACGATAGACAATCGGCGTGTCTGCTGCGACGGCTTCCGAATAGGCCTCCGGCAGCGGCTCACCTGCTTTGAATTCGGCCAGCACGACTTCTTCACCCGTGCCTGGAATACGCTCGCGGAAGCGCATCTCTGCGCCGGAATTGCGGATCACGTAGCTGGCAACAAACCGGAATGTGCTGGGACCGCCCTTAGTCACGATATCCAGGATCTCAGCCATGGTCGCACCGGCGGGAATTTCATAATTGCCGAATTTCAGATCCTGTGCCCGGTCGCTATATTCAACACCTAAACGGAAGATCATCGCGGAAGACACCGCGCCCTGAGATTCCAACTTCTGTGACACGTCCCGCAGCGACGCCCCGCGCGGAACCTCAAAGAACTTCGCCTGTTCCAGTGGACCGTCTGCGTTGAACTGCGACTGCCCCCAACCGATCGCGACGCCAACGGCAATCAGCAGAACGATCAGCACGGTCAATGCGTTAGAGGCGATAGCCTTCCACATTTTGGATCAAACCTTTCCCATCACCAAACAGGCATTTGTGCCGCCAAATCCAAAGGAATTTGACATCACGACATTGATCTCCGTTTCAACCTTCGTATTTGCACACAGGTTGATCTTGGTTTCCGCAGCTGGCGTATCAAGATTGATCGTCGGTGGAGCCACCTGATCGCGCAGCGCCAATATGCAGAAGATCGCTTCAATCGCGCCTGCGGCCCCCAAAAGGTGCCCCGTGGAGGATTTGGTTGATGACATCACCGCATTCTCGGCGGCGTCTCCCAGCAACCGCTCAACCGCACCCAGCTCAATCGTATCCGCCATGGTCGAGGTGCCGTGCGCATTGATGTAATTGATCTCTGACACGTCGATGCCAGCGCGCTTCACAGCGGCGCGCATCGCACGTTCTGCACCTTCATGATCTTCGGGCGGCGCAGTGATGTGATGCGCATCCCCTGAAAGACCGTAACCCAGAACTTCGGCATAGATTTTCGCACCACGCGCTTTGGCATGTTCATATTCTTCCAGAACAATGACGCCTGCGCCCTCGCCCATGACAAACCCGTCCCGGTCGGCGTCCCATGGACGGCTGGCGGATTTTGGATCATCTGCCCGCGACGTCGACAACGCCTTACACGCGTTGAACCCTGCAATTCCGATTTCCGAGATCGGGCTTTCAGCTCCACCAGCGATCATCACATCCGCATCGTCCAAAGCAATCAATCGCGCGGCATCGCCAATTGCATGCGCACCCGTTGAACATGCCGTCACAACAGCGTGGTTTGGCCCTTTGAAACCGTGTTTGATCGAAACCTGGCCAGAGACAAGGTTGATCAACGCGCCGGGAATAAAGAAAGGGGACACTCGCCGCGGGCCACGTTCTTTGATCAAAACGGCTGTTTCGGCGATGGATGTCAGTCCACCAATGCCGGATCCGATCATGACGCCGGTGCGTTCCAGGTCTTCCTTGGCTTCCGGTGTCCAGCCTGCATCCGCAATCGCCATATCGGCGGCCGCGATCCCATACAGAATAAACTCATCAACTTTGCGCTGGTCTTTCGGGGCCATCCACTCGTCCGGGTTGAAGGTCCCATCCGACCCGTCGCCGCGTGGGACTTCGCACGCATAGCCAGTCCCAAGGTGGCTGGCGTCAAACTTTTCGATTGTGCCGGCACCGGAGTCGCCCGCCAACAGCCGGGACCACGTGGCCTCCACACCGCTCGCCAAAGGCGTCACCATTCCCAAACCTGTTACAACTACTCGACGCATGCCCACCCCTTTTTTAGGTCCAAAGGTTTCTCGTTCGTCATACACGGCGTAGGGCGTCAGGGGCAAGGGCTTGGCCTCGCGAAACCACGCCAGATCGCTCTTTTGGGCAGTGTTCAGCGCGCCCAGCGCATTGTTAAGGCAAATAGACGCAAAACGGCCGCTGATTTCCCTTGCAAGCCCGGCACACCCACGGCACCAATTCCCTTGAGAATACGAATTCAAACCATAAGAAAGCCGAACCGATGAGCACGCTCCAAGACGCAAAATCAATTGCGCGCGCCTATATGTCCCAATTCGACGCCGCCACGTCTGCGGATCGGCTCAAGGTTCTCAAAAGCTTTGCCAGTGACGACTATGCTTGGCGGGGCATGCACCCGTTTCACGAACAAGACAGCGCTGACGCCGCAATCACAGCATTCTGGCATCCCTATCTCGCAGCATTTTCGGCGGTTCAGCGCCGCGAAGACGTGTTTCTGGCCGGGCTAAATGATTGCGATGATGCCTCCAGCGTCTGGACCTGTTCCATGGGACATTTCTTAGGGCTTTTTGACAATCCTTGGCTGGGAATTGCACCGACAGGAAAGATCACGCTTCTGCGCTACGCCGAATTTCACCGGATCAAAGACGGAAAAATAGCCGAAACCGCCCTGTTTTGCGACATCTTGAGCGTCCTGTCTCAGGCCGGTCAAAACCCGCTGCCACCCCAAACCGGCGCGGACTTTATCCACCCCGGGCCGCGCACCCATGACGGCATCTTGCTTGCCGAGTATCCTTTGGAAGACGGGCAAAAAACCCTGGCACTTGTTAATCGCATGGCCTCCGACATCTCGCGCGCCAATGAAATCCTGCAAGGCAAGCGTCCCGGCGAAGTTTTAACGCCGCATGACGAGATGGCCCGCAATTGGCACGAGGATATGGCGTGGTATGGGCCAACCGGCATCGGGGCAACCTACACAATCGATCGCTATATCGAACAACATCAGGGACCTTTCCGCACGCAACTTGCCGATCGGGTCTTCCACGGTCATGTCGCCCGGATCGCTGAAGGCAATTATTGCGGGTTTTTCGGCTGGCCGAACCTGTCAGTAACGCCAACTGGCGGCTACCTAGGACTGCCTGCCACGAACAAACCTGCGCCAATGCGCGTCGTCGATGTATACCGGCGTGACGGGGATAAATTGGCAGAAAACTGGGTCTTCATCGATATTCTGCATTTCTTGAACATGCAGGGTCTCGATGTATTGGGAAGGTTGAACGTCAAACGCCCGTAATTCTGCGCAAAAGAAAAACGGCACCCGCTAGGGATGCCGTTTCTCAAATCTTTTTCAAAGAGGCTTAGGAAGCTTCTGTGATGAATTTTGTCGCGTCGCCGAAAGTTTGGATCGTTTCAGCCGCGTCATCAGGAATTTCAATTCCGAACTCTTCTTCGAACGCCATAACCAGCTCAACTGTGTCCAGGCTGTCTGCGCCCAGGTCGTCGATGAAAGACGCGTTTGCTACGACTTTGTCTTCTTCTACACCAAGGTGCTCGACAACAATCTTTTTCACGCGATCTGCGATGTCGCTCATGTTAAATATCCTCGTATCTCTGTCGGGTGTAACCCGCTCGTGGTAATGGCCATATGACCTGTATTTACAGGCCCTGTTGCATTTTCCGCGGGAGCCCCCCCGGCATAGCTGCGCCGCCTATAGCATATCAAATGGGGAACGCAAACGCTTATGCAACCCCTCGTTTCCCGGCAATTGCGCCGAAATCAAAGCATCGCCATGCCGCCATTGACGTGCAAGGTCGTGCCCGTGACATAGCCTGCCTGTGGACTGGCAAGGTAAAGCGCGGCAGCTGCGATCTCATCGGCCTCCCCCATACGCCCGGCGGGAATTTGTCCCAAAATGCCTGCTTTTTGATCATCTGTCAGCTTGTCGGTCATCGCTGTCGTGATGAAGCCTGGGGCCACGCAATTGACGGTAATCCCACGGCTTGCGACCTCATAAGCCAGCGATTTGGACATACCCACCATGCCCGCCTTGGAGGCTGCGTAGTTGCCCTGCCCCGGATTGCCCGTTGCTCCAACAACCGAGCTGATGTTGACGATCCGCCCCCACCGCGCCTTCATCATGCCGCGCAAGACACCTTTGCACAGCTTGAAGGTCGAGGTCAGATTGACGTCAATCACCGATTGCCATTCATCGTCTGACATCCGCATGAACAGGTTATCCCGCGTGATCCCGGCGTTGTTCACCAGGATATCCACGGCACCCATAGCCTCTGCAGCCTGTTTCGGCAGCGCGTCTACGGCTTCAAAATCTGACAGGTTACAGGGCAAGACATGAGCCCGCTCGCCCAGCTGTGCTGCCAAGGCTTCCAGCGGTTCCGTGCGTGTTCCCGAAAGCGCCACAGTTGCGCCCGCTGCATGCAACGCAGTGGCAATCGCACCGCCGATGCCACCAGATGCGCCTGTTACGAGGGCGGATTTTCCTGTTAAATCAGTCATCTATATTTCCTTTCCTCGCCTGCAGCCAAGGACAATGCAGCTGCAGGAATATCTGCAGGGGCACTCAGCGCACGGGTTGAAATTTCCTTATCGATCCGGCGGATCATCCCAGACAGCGCCTTCCCGGCCCCGACTTCCCAGATTTCTGACACGCCTTGCGCGCCCATATAAGCCACGCTTTCGCGCCATCTAACAGACCCAGTGATCTGCTCTACCAGCAACGACCGGATCGCGTCTGGCTCCGCCACCGCCTCGGCACGCACATTGACGACCACCGGAACTTTAGGGGCCTGAATTGTCACGCCAGCCAAAGCTTCGGCCATGACATGGGCCGCAGGCTCCATCAGCGCACAATGAAACGGCGCACTGACGGGCAATAGCATTGCCCGTTTTGCACCCTTTTCCTTTGCGATGTCCAATGCACGTTCCACCGCCTCTTTATGGCCAGAGACCACAACCTGACCGGGATCATTGTCATTGGCAGCCTGGCAAACCTGACCTTGTGCGGCTTCGGCTGCAACGGCACTCGCGCCATCGAAATCCAATCCCAGAAGCGCGGCCATCGCGCCCACACCAACAGGCACGGCTTTTTGCATCGCCAGACCACGGGTCCGCAGCAAACGTGCCGTATCTGCAATGCTCAGCGCCCCGGAGGCCGCTAACGCAGAATACTCACCCAGCGAATGCCCCGCGACATACGAGGCCGCAGTCACATCAACGCCTTCATCCGCCAAGGCGGCCATAACGGCGAGCGATGTGGCCATCAGCGCTGGCTGCGCATTTTCCGTCAGTGTCAGCGTTTCCTGCTCCCCCTCCCAGATCAAATCCGAAAGTTTCTCCCCCAAGGCCTCATCGACCTGGTCGAAAACGGCTTTTGCGGACGGATAGGCCTCGGCCAGATCACGCCCCATTCCGATGGTTTGCGCCCCTTGTCCTGGAAACACGAAAGCTCGCATGTGAATTGCCCCTCTTGCTTGTTTTCCTTGACTTACCTAATGCAGGCCGCGCTCACAAGTTGCACAAATGATGTGCACCGCACGGGCTGGTGTTTTGGCCACGTTGCGCTAGCGTGCGTTGAAGACAAATCAGAGGCGTCTCATGCTGAAAAATACCACAACAAACTATGGCAGCGTGACCAAGGCATTTCATTGGATCACGGCCATATTGATCGTGCTCATGATCCCATTGGGAATTTACGCCAATGGGCTGGCTTATGACACGAGCGAGGCCTTGGCTTTCAAGGCGCAGATGTTTTCGCTTCATAAGACTGTTGGTGTGCTTATTTTCTTCGTCGCATTGGCGCGTATTCTTTGGGCTCTCACGCAACCAAAACCTGCCCCACTGCACCCCGATCGCAAGGTTGAGCATCTGCTGGCCCAAACCGTGCACTGGCTGCTTTACGCCTCGCTTATGGTGGTGCCTCTGACAGGGTGGATCCACCACGCCGCGACAACCGGATTTGCCCCGATCTGGTGGCCTTTTGGCCAGTCATTGCCGCTTGTGCCCAAAGACGACAGCGTTGCGCATGTCTTCGCGTCCCTCCATATCATTTTTGAGCGGGTCTTGGCAGCATCCCTGCTGCTTCACATTGCGGGGGCCTTGAAGCATCATTTCTTCGACCGTGACGTCACCCTGAAACGGATGTTGCCGGGCCAAACTGAAACTGGCGCACTGCCGCCACACCCGCGCAAATCCCGCCTGCCCCTTGTGATGGCTGTTGGAACATACGGGGTGGCACTGGCCATTGGCGCGGGTTTAGGACTGTTTGATCGCCATGACGGGTCAAGCGTTATACCGGCATTGGCCACGGTAGAAACCGGATGGCAGGTCGATGAGGGCACATTAGCGATCACGATCAAGCAGTTGGGCAGTGATGTCACCGGCAGCTTTACCGACTGGACCGCCGCGATCACCTTTGATGAAACGCCAGATGCGACCGGCAAACATGGGGCCGTTGAAGTTACCATCTCGATCCCATCACTGACCTTAGGCTCGGTGACGCAACAAGCGCTTGGCGGCGATTTCTTCAACTCGGAGATTTATCCGACCGCCAATTTCACGGCTGACATTCTTGCAGATGGCGAGAATTACATCGCAGACGGAATTTTGAAGGTCCGCGGCACATCCCAGCCACTGGTGATGCCATTTAGCCTGACTTTTGACGGTGATCGCGCCGAAATGACCGGCAACGCCACTGTAAACCGGACAAAGTTCAATATTGGGGAGGCATATCCGGACAAAACATCCGTTGGCTTCACGGTTGGAATTGACGTCTCCCTCAGCGCCACGCGACAAGAATAAACCCGCCAGTGCAAAATACACTGACGGGCAAAGGCTGCTGGAGACAGCATAGCAGGCGCAGGCGCTAACTCGCCTTTTGGGCCTCAATGGAAATCACGATATTTACCTCGTCACTGACTGCCGGGGCAAACGCACCCAAACCAAAATCGCTGCGCAAAACAGTGGTCGAGGCATCGAAACCCAGCCAAGGCGCGTTCGCCATCGGGTTGATATCCGCCTTGTTCAACTTCGCATCAAGTGTAACAGGTTTGGTCACACCATTCATCGACAGATCACCAGTAATGTTCGCCGTGTCTTCCCCGGTCACTTCGATGGCGGTGGAGGTGAAGGTTACCATGTCGTCATCTGACGCCCCAAAGAAGTCGGCGGACATGAAGTGACCGTCACGCTGCTCCCACCCGGTGAACATCGAATTGACCGGCATAGATACAGTGACGGAGGACGCGGCGGGGTCCGCTTCGTCAAACATTATTTCGCCTTCAAATCCGGAAAACATCCCGTAAGTCGTAGAAAAGCCGAAGTGGTTGTAGTTAAAAACAATCTGACTGTGGCTCGCATCCAGTGTGTACTTATCCGCAGCAAAGCTGGAGGTTGCAGCCAAAAGGGCGGCGGCCGTCAGGGTCATCAGTTTCATTTCATATCTCTCCAAAAATCGTGTCTGCCTAAAAGGTCGTGTTTCCTTGGCAGAAGGCAATTCAATGTTCTTCAACAAAAATTGTGCGCGAATGTTGGGGTCAACGCTTTAGGCTTGCACGGTTTCGCCACCCTGCTATACCCCGCCAATCTTCGCGAAGTTTTGAACCGCGGTGCCCCTCGTGGATGGGAGCGAAGATCAAGCCCGTCCTTTGAAGCACGCCTAAAAATATAGGAGACGCCATGCCACTCTATGAGCATGTGTTTATCTCGCGCCAAGATCTCAGCAACACACAAGCTGAAGGTCTGATCGAACATTTTGGTGCCGTCCTTGCGGACAATGGTGGCAAACTGGTCGAGCACGAGTACTGGGGCCTGAAAACAATGGCCTACAAGATCAACAAAAACCGCAAAGGTCACTATGCCTTCCTGCGTTCTGACAGCCCAGCCCCTGCCGTGCAGGAAATGGAGCGTCTGATGCGCCTGCATGATGACGTGATGCGCGTTCTGACCATCAAGGTCGACGAGCATGAAGAAGGCCCATCGGCCCAAATGCAAAAACGTGACGAGCGTGAACGCCGTCCGCGCAACTGATCTTGGAAAGGACCTAACCCATGGCTGCAAAACCATTTTTCCGTCGTCGTAAGTCCGATCCGTTTGAGGGCGATAACGCTCCGAAGATCGACTACAAAGACACTCGCCTGCTGCAACGCTACATCTCTGAGCGCGGCAAAATCGTTCCATCCCGTATCACGGCTGTTGGCGCGAAAAACCAGCGTGCTCTGGCACGTGCGATCAAACGCGCACGTTTCCTGGCGCTGCTGCCCTACGCTGTGAAGTGAGGAACGCATTATGCAAGTCATCCTTCTAGAACGCGTCGCGAAACTTGGCCAAATGGGCGAAGTTGTTGACGTCAAACCGGGCTACGCTCGGAACTTCCTGCTGCCACAAGGCAAAGCGATGAACGCAACTGACGCCAATATGGCGCAGTTCGAAACGCAAAAAGCCCAGTTGGAAGCACGCAACCTTGAGACCAAAAAAGAAGCGGAATCTTTGGCCGACAAACTGAACGGCCAGCAGTTCATCGTGATTCGTCAGGCATCTGATGCCGGCGCGCTTTACGGCTCTGTCACCACGCGTGACGCGGCTGAATCTGCAACCGCTGAAGGTTTCTCCGTTGATCGCGGGCAAGTCGCACTTGAGCGTCCGATCAAAGAACTGGGTCTTCACGACGTAACCGTGTCCCTGCACCCTGAAGTTGATGCAACATTCACACTGAACGTTGCACGCTCAGCTGAAGAAGCAGAACTGCAAGCTTCCGGCAAATCCATTCAGGAACTGGCCGCCGAAGCGGAAGCGGAAGCAGAATTCGAAATCGCTGAGTTGTTCGACGATATCGGCGCTGCAGCTGCTGAGGACGAAGACCTGGCGGAGGCTGTCGCGGAAGACGCCCCTGCTGAAGAAGATGCATCTGAGGAAGAAACTTCCGAAGAAAGCTGATCTTTCTATCTTTCGAAAAAGATCTAGGCCACGGTTCGCTAACCGTGGCCTTTTTCTTTGGCAGACGTGCAATTCCCCCGGTGCCACAACTTCGCCACGCTGGTTAAGCATTGCCCCCGGTTTCGGATACAATCGAAACTTTGCGTAAAAATTGAAGCAGTATTGCAGGCCAATATGCTCCTGAAACACCCCGTTCTCATCGTGTTTCCGCCCAATTTCAATTCTAGGTTGTGACTCGAGGTGGCGAGTAAATAGATAGAATTGGTAAAGATGTTAGAAAAAATCAAAGAGATGTTTCCAGTCGCCCGGCTGGATAGCAAAACGACCCATAATGCGTTGGTTATCGCCGAGCACAAGAAAACCGGCTTGTCGCGGGACCAGTTGGGCCATCTGACTTTCGCCAGTATCTTCACAGCGATGTCGGCGGCTATTTTGCTGGTGCCAGATCAGGCAATCGGTGGGTCTGATGCCGCGCTCATTCGTCTTCTGATGCTGCCAGCTTGCGTCATATTAGCAGGTCGCCAGATGATGAAATTCTGGCACGACTGGCGCAATATCCTTTACATCGACAAGCAAAACGGTGCGCTCTGTCACTTCCAGATGAACCGTCGCGGCGTGAAAACAGGAATGCTGCGAATTTCATTCGATGATGTGCAAAAAGTGCGCTTGTCCGGTTTGCGCGCGATTGAAAAATCGCCGTTCAAAGACACGGCACAGCTGGTCGTCGGCTACAACCAAGACCCGGGCCGATTGGTCGCCCTTCGTGGCCGCCCTGCCGAGATCTTGATTGCCCGCGATCTAATCCTTGAAGAGTTGAAAACGCAGGTCGCCCAGAACCCGAGCATTGGGACGAAGCGCAAAAAAGGCCCTGCCCGCAAAATCAAAGTGCTGATCGCAAAGACCCTCTGGTCAGTCCGCAAGTTGAACCCGCTGAATTAGCGCCATACAAAAAGAAAAAGGCCGCCCTGGTGTCTTATCACCGGGGCGGCCTTTTTCTATTCTAGGACAAGAAATCAGGCGTCGTCTTCGAGTGCCTCAACAGCTTTTTCCAATGCTGCTTTCTTGACTGTCTTTTCTTTCACGTCTGCCAACTCAAAGATGAAATCAACGACTTTATCTTCGAAGATAGGCGCGCGCATCTGCTGTTGCATCTGCTGATTTTGTTGAACGAATTCAAAGAACTGACGTTCTTGACCAGGGTACTGACGCGCTTGGTTCATGATCGCTTGCGTCATCTCGGCGTCGGTGACGTCGATCTCGTTCTTCTGACCAAGCTCGGCCAGCAACAGGCCCAGGCGAACACGACGTTCTGCCAAAGATTTGTGCTCGTCTGTTGGCTCAATCTCTGGATGGTCGTGACCTTCCACATCAGGATTGTCCTCGTGCCACAGCTGATGCGCAATCTGACCGGCTTCCGCATCTACCAAAGATGGCGGCAGTTCGAATGAAACAGTTTTGTCCAGCTCATCCAGCAATTTGCGTTTCATCACCGCACGGGACGCGCCGCCAAATTCCGCTTCCAGACGCTCGGAAACCTGAGCTGTCAAAGCGGCCAGATCTTCGGCACCGAATTGCTTTGCCAACTCGTCGTTAATCTCAGCCGCCGCAGGCGCTTTCACGGCCTTGACCTTGCATTCGAAGACTGCAGCTTTTCCCGCTAGGTTCGGTGCTTGGTATTCGGCTGGGAAATCAACGTTCACTTCAACATCATCACCGGCTTTTGCGCCGACCAGCTGCGCTTCAAAGCCCGGAATGAAAGAGTTTGAACCAAGAACCAGCGGATAGTCTTCCGCGGCACCACCATCGAACGCTTCACCGTCTACTTTGCCCAGGAAATCGATCACAACCTGATCGCCGTCCTTGGCTTTGGACCCTTTCTTGCGATCCTCAAAGTTCTGGGCGTTTTCTGCCAGGTTCGACAAAGCTTCCTGAACGTCCTTGTCTTCTGCTTTCACGACCAGCTTTTCGAGCTTGATGGATTTCAGGTCGACATCTGGAATGGTTGGCAGGTTTTCATATGAAACCGACACTTCAACGTCGTCGCCCTCTTTCCAATCTTCATTGGTCATTTTGATTTCTGGCTGAACCGCAGGGCGGTCGCCGCTTTCTTCAAAATGCTTGGACATTGCACCGTCGATGCTTTCTTGCATCGCTTCGCCAAGGACCCGTGGACCGAACTGCTTTTTCAACAGCGCCATCGGGACCTTGCCCTTGCGAAAGCCTTTCATTTCAACTTCAGGCTGGGCTTCAACCAGCTTTTCATTGACTTTCTCGTCCAGCTCGGCGGCCGTCACGGTGATGGCGTAGCCGCGCTTGAGGCCTTCGTTCAGGGTCTCGGTGACCTGCATGTGTTTCGTCCTTTATAACTCATGGTGCGGGTGAAGGGACTTGAACCCCCACGCCTTGCGGCGCCAGAACCTAAATCTGGTGCGTCTACCAATTCCGCCACACCCGCATATATCTCGATCGCACGAAGCAGCCCCCGCGCGTTATTCGCGCCCGTGTAGCAAAGCTGAAAGGGGGATGCGAGCCGAAAATGCTGCCAATTTTGACCGACTGGAAATTCTCCGTCATCTGACAAGGATAAAGCCCCGAATTCCGGGCGATTCCGCAAGCCTGACCCATGAATTGCCAACCCAACGTCAATTTTCTGCCCCAATTAACAGGGAAAAGGTCCCAGTTGCACAAGGGAACGACCCATGACGCAGGTAGAATACGCATCTTTTTCGGCCAAACGCCGCAATGCCCCGCTGAAAATCTCCACTGGGGTGATGGCGGGTGCTCGGGTTTTGACGATGCGGGGTTATCAACCTGTAGAAGAGCTGAAAACAGGTGAAAAGATTATCACCCGCTCTGGTATGTGCATCCTGCGTGCCCTGACGATTTCACATGTGGATTGCAAACCTTTGCGTATTTCCCATGACGCGCTGACGAAAGACCGCCCGAATTCCGAAATGTACCTGATGCCCGGCCAGAAAGTGCTGCTGCGCGACTGGCGTGCGAAGGTAATGTTTGGCCATGACATGGTGATCGTCCCGCTTGATCGTCTCAAGGATGACGAATACATCACGCAAGACCTCACCCAACGCAGCTGCAAATTCTACAATCTGCATTTCGATGAAGAGCAGATATTCTACGCAGACGGTGTTGAATTGGTCAGCCCAGCGCTTTTTGCATCTGACAGCCGTATGCAGATGCACAGCGCCGCCTAGCCGACACAGCCAACGCTTATATTCTGTATCGGGTCGCCACAGGTCAGGGCGGCCTTTATTTATGCAGTTTTCTGCAATTTCAGTCGGCAGTCAGACATCCGCGATTCAATTCCGATTAATTTTTGCCCCAAATGCACATTTTTTAATCATTTGCATTGTGCTAGGCCCGTCGGATCGTCAGCAACCCCGCTTCGCAATTGTGGAGCAAAATCGGAAATGGTCTGACACAGGTGAAGAATTAAGGGAGTCGACCCAGCAATGAAAAAGATTGAAGCGATTATCAAGCCATTCAAACTTGATGAAGTTAAAGAGGCCCTGCAAGAGCTTGGCATTCAGGGCCTGAGCGTCACCGAAGTTAAAGGGTTTGGCCGTCAGAAAGGCCATACAGAGCTTTATCGGGGCGCGGAATACGTGGTCGATTTCCTGCCAAAAGTGAAGATTGAGGTCGTCCTGGCCGATGATCAACTGGATGGCGCAATCGAATCCATCATCTCGGCGGCGAAGACAGACAAGATCGGTGACGGCAAGATTTTTGTCTCCACGGTCGAACAAGCGGTGCGCATCCGGACCGGCGAGTCCGGCGAAGACGCGCTGTAATCCTACACCCGAAGCTTTCGGCTTCGTTCTCAAATCTAGCGATCAAGTAAACAGAGAGGAAAAGGTCACATGAGCAATAAGGACGTTCTCAAGACCATCAAAGACGAAGAAGTCGAATATGTCGACATCCGCTTCACCGACCCGCGCGGCAAGTTGCAGCACGTGACGGTGATGGCCGATCAGGTCGACGAAGATTTTCTGGAAGAAGGCTTCATGTTCGATGGCTCGTCCATTGCAGGTTGGAAGTCGATCGACCAATCCGACATGAAACTGATGCCAGACACTGGCAGCGCGTACATGGACCCTTTCTACGCTGAAAAAACCATGTGTATCCATTGTTCCATCGTGGAACCGGATACGGGCGAAGCTTACGACCGCGACCCACGCGGCACCGCAGAAAAAGCCGAAGCGTATCTGAAATCATCCGGTATCGGTGACGTGTCCTACTTCGGACCAGAAGCCGAGTTCTTCTTGTTTGACGATGTGCGTTTCTCCGTCGAAATGAACAAAGTGTCTTTCGAAGTAGATGCAGATGACGCGTCCTGGAACACTGACGCTGAGTTTGAGATGGGCAATATGGGCCACCGCCCCGGCATCAAGGGCGGGTATTTCCCGGTCAACCCAACAGACGCCGCGCAAGACCTGCGCTCTGAAATGCTGTCCACAATGAAGCGAATGGGCATGAAGGTTGATAAGCACCACCACGAAGTGGCGTCGTGTCAGCACGAGCTTGGCTTGATCTTCGGCTCCCTGACACATCAAGCGGACGAGCTGCAAAAGTACAAATATGTGATCCACAACGTGGCACATGCTTACGGAAAATCAGCAACCTTTATGCCAAAGCCGATCTCTGGCGATAACGGCACGGGCATGCACGTCAACATGTCGATCTGGAAAGACGGCAAGCCCTTGTTTGCAGGCGACAAATACGCGGACCTTTCCCAAGAAGCGTTGTATTTCATCGGCGGTATCCTGAAGCACGCGAAAGCATTGAACGCCTTCACCAACCCATCGACAAACAGCTACAAGCGCCTGATCCCGGGCTTTGAAGCGCCGGTTCTGCGGGCTTACTCCGCGCGTAACCGTTCGGGCTGCGTTCGTATCCCATGGGCTGAAAGCCCCAAGGCGAAGCGTGTCGAAGCACGTTTCCCTGATCCGGCTGCGAACCCATATCTGTGCTTTGCAGCATTGCTTATGGCGGGCCTCGACGGGATCAAGAACAAGATCGATCCCGGCCCCTCCTCCGACAAAGATCTTTACGATCTGCCACCGGAAGAACTGGCCTCTATCCCGACTGTTTGTGCAAGCTTGCGCGAAGCACTGGACGAATTGGAAGCCGATCATGAATTCCTTCTGGCCGGTGACGTGTTCACCAAAGACCAGATCGAAGGCTATATGGAGCTGAAGTGGGAAGAAGTGTACGCCTATGAGCACACACCTCACCCAATGGAATACAAGATGTACTATTCCTGCTAAGGCACTGGAAAAAATGAATTCTGAAAGGGCGTGGGTTTTCCGCGCCCTTTTCTTTTTGCGATCAAGACCCCTCTGCTACAGCCTCGTCTTGCTGCGCCTGCAATTCGGCCAGGGACGGAAGGTCCGGCAACTCGGACGGTGCTGCGTCAACCTCTGGTTCCGGCTTCGCTGTCGGTTGGGACGCTTGCGGCAGTTCAGGTTGCGGGGGCGGTGCATATGGTTTCGGGGCTGCTGGCAGCGCTGAGGACAGGTTGGAGCTATCTACCCGAAATGCGCGCGACCCGTTGAGCTGCCCGATCCGGCCAGACGCGACCGGATTGCCTGAGACATCTTTCAAAACCGCCCGGGACAGCGTTTCCAGTGGAACCGGCAAAAACTCCCCTTCTTTCAAATTCATCACGAAGCTCAGCGGCACCTTTATCGGCGGCAACATCGCCCGCACCTCAAGCCGCGCCGACGAGATACGGTTTTTGATCGTGGCCTCCCAAACGGGCTCGCGCGCGGGCGTGTCATCGTCGCTTTGCTGTTGTGTCACTGGGAACCAAATTTGCGCCTGCCCCGATTTTTGCCCCGGACCCAGATCCAAAAATACGCACAGAACCGAATAGCTTGGCGCGGTCATGGTCAGTTTTAGCGCCGCAAGGTCCGTTTCCATCACCGGGCCGCTGAATCCGCAAACTGCTCGTGCGCTCGGTTCTGCCGCCAAAGTTGCAGAATAAGCTTTCAGGATAGCAGTAATAAAGCGGCGGCTAAGTTCGGCATCAATGCGCGTAACCGGACGATCAGCACGCGGGGCTTTGGCGACATGGCCCAATAGCTGCTGTTCGATCAGGCCATCAATCAGCGCGCCATCAAGAATGAATATCCCCATCTCGCCCGCATCATTTGTCGTCGACATGTTCAGGCAGATTTTGGGCCGCCCCGCCCAAGCATCCGAAAAGGATTTCCGCGTGACCGAAAACTCATCAACCACCAAATCAAGTTTTAACAAGGATTTGGCAGTTTTTCGGAAAACTTCGTCTGTCACCCGTTCCAAACTTAGATCAGCGGCCCCGCGCACGCCTTTGGCAGGGCGAAGCATCTTTCGAAGCGTCGCGCTGGTATCCTTGCCGTCAGAAGATTGCTCCACATCCGTGGCCGCGTCACTCAATTGCTCAGGTCCTCAACAGGGCTTTGCGTTAACCTTGTTATGAATTCCTGAATATTTGGTTAGGCCGAGGCAGACTTCGCGGTAATTTGATCCGCCAGTGCGTCTTGCCCATCAGAGGCGAATTCCGCATTTTCGACCCGCGCGGGCAATTCAATTCGGAAGGCTGCCCCGCCCTGACCCGGTAGATATGAAATGGAGCCACCAAGGCGTTGGATAATCTCCCTGCTGATTGCAAGCCCCAGCCCAGCGCTTCCGGCCGCAGCAGTATTGGTCAATCGGGAGAATTTTTCAAAGATAACAGATTGTTGCCGGGTTGGAATACCAGTGCCATTGTCAATGAAATCCAGTTCGATCCGTTGGTCGCGTTGGCGTGTCTTGATGTGCAATTGCGGCTGGTCGGCGTCGCAATATTTTTGCGCATTCGAGATCAGATTAATGAAGACCTGCGTAAGCCGATCCGTGTCGGTAAAGACAGGCAGTTCCTCGGACGACCGCGTGCGCAGAATTTTCAATGGGCTGCCATCTCGCATCCCGGCAGACGCTTCGGCCTGGTCAAGCAGATCATGCAACATCCCGGCCTGCTCGTTCAAAACAACCTGGCCACTTTCCAGAACAGAGAGGTCAAGCAAATCATCCAGCAACCGGGTCAACCGGACGCTTTCATCGTGGATAATCCGGGAATACCGCGTACGGTCTTCCCCACTCATCCCGCCTTCCATCAGAAACTCCGAGAAACTGCGAATGGATGTCATCGGCGTACGCAGCTCATGGCTGACTTGCGACAAAAACGCGTCCTTCTGAACCGAAATTTCGGTCAGTTTTTCATTGGCATAGCGCAATTGCCGCGCGGTTTGTTCCAACTCCGTTGATTTGGCTTCCAGTGCTGAGGAATACTCCAGCATTTGCGCGGACTCGTCTGCCACCGCCAGCAGATCCTGCACGGTGATTGCAGCTTGGCCATTGATCTGGCTGACCATTGCATGTGCGGTTGCCGCACCGACAGATCCCGCGAGTTTTCGCTCGACCGTGTCGACAAATTCCGGTGTTGGGTCAGGTAGATAGCCTGCTTTTCCTTGCAGCTGCGCTGCGGTCTGGAACAGCTCCTGTGCGTCGCGCGCGCCCAAAAGCCGCTGCGCCATGACCAGCAAGTCTTCCGATTCCGCTTGCCCGCCACTCCATCCGCTTGCGCCGCTGCTGCGCTCAAACACATTGGCAAAACTTGCCCCCTGCAACCGTTCCAATGGGCCGGGGAACGACAAAAGCGACACCAGAACAAACACGCCAGCGTTCAGCATCATCGACCAGAAGATCGAATGCACCAGCGGGTCCATCCCTGTAATGCCAAACAGCGCCTGAGGACGCAGGAACCCAAGCCCGAAAGGCCCGAATTCAACCACAGAAACTGGCAACAGGCCGATTGCAGGGATAAACAGCGTGTAGCCCCAGATCACGAAGCCCGTGACGACACCTGCCATCGCACCCGACCGGCTGGCGCCCCGCCAGAACAATGCCCCCATAAGCGCTGGAAACACCTGCGCGACACCTGCAAAACTGACCAACCCGATGGAACTAAGCGCAGCAGAACCGCCGGTTACACGGTAGTACAGATAGCCAAGCCCAAGAATTGCAACAATGCTGACCCGCCGTGACATGATCACGACGCTGCGCACATCGCCTGATACCGTTGCGCCGCTGGACCGCATGCTTAACCAAAGTGGGATCACGATATGGTTGGACACCATGGTGGACAAAGCAATCGATGCCACGATCACCATTGAGGTCGCTGACGAAAACCCACCCAGGAACGCCAAGACCGCCAGACCTTCCTGATCCAATGCCAAGGGGATTGTCAAAACAAACAGATCCGGGTTGGACCCATCGGGCATCAGCGCAATGCCCACGACCGCGATCGGCACAACAAAAAGGCTCATTGCCAGAAGGTAAAGCGGGAACGCCCAGCTTGCGATGGCCAGATGGCGTTCATCCGCGTTCTCAACAACCAGCACCTGGAACATGCGTGGCAAGCAGATCACGGCGGTGGCCGACAGGAATGTCAGACCAACCCATCGCCCGGCATCCGGTGACCAATTGGCGACAGGGCTTGCCTCAATCATCTGCAACGTATCTGACAGCCCGCCGCTAACCCCCCAGATCACAAAGAGACCAACCGCAATAAGCGCGACCAGCTTGACCACGGCCTCAATCGCGATGGCGGTGACGACGCCATGGTGACGCTCGTTCGCGTCCAGGTTTCTTGTGCCAAACAGGATGGTAAATACCGCCAAGCCGGCGGCCACGTAGAGTGCGGTGCTGTTGAGATCAGACGCCTGCCATTGGGCTGCCGCGGTTTCGGCGCTTGCATTGGCGAACACCGCAAAAGACAGGGTGACCGACTGCAACTGCAAGGCGATGTAGGGCGTGGTGCCGGTGACTGCTAAAACAGTCACCAACGCAGCCAGCGAGGTTGATTTGCCGTACCTGCTGGAGATCAGGTCAGCGATGGAGGTGATCCGCTCCGCCCTGCCGATGCGCACCAGCTTACGCAGGATCCACCACCAACCAAGGAATACCAGTGTCGGCCCCAGATAAATCGTCAGATATTCGAGGCCGGACCGCGCCGCGTTCCCAACGGCCCCATAAAACGTCCACGCTGTACAATATACACTGAGGGACAGTGTGTAGGTCAGCGGCGACCGCAGCCATTTCGACGCCCCCCTGCGGGCGCGTTGATCTGCGAATGCGGCAATACCAAACAGCAAGACAACATAGCCGATTGCGACAAACACCAATATGTTGAACGCGACCATCAGCCGGACCCGTTTTCGTCGGGATCAGTTGCCGTTTCAGCGTCTGTGGACGCGCGACCGGACTGATCAAGACTGCGCGCGACAGTTGCCGCAACCATGATCATCGCAAACCAGACGAAGAAGAAATAGACCAGCCGCATCGCTGTGGAGGCCCCACCCTCAGATTGCGCCCCGGCGATCAGCGCTGGCAGCAAGAACATCAGTGCTGCCAGAAGCGGTAGCAGTTTTGCTCCGTCGATCAGGCGGCGTCTGCGATAGATTCGGCGTTCCAGAAATACGCCATCCTGACCCGTGGCACGTTTTGTTGTGCGCGGCTCTGCATCGGGCCGCATGCTCACGACGGCTCTGTGCCTTGCGCGTCATCGTCTGACAGCACCGGCTCACAGCCATCGGCCAAGGCGCGCACCGTGCGCACCATTTCATCATTTGAGAATGGCTTGGTCATGAATTTGGACACGCCATAGGACCGTGCCAGTTCACGATCTTTGGTCTGGCCGCGGGCGGTCAGCATCAAGACAGGCAGGTCTTTCGTTTGATCGGACACGCGCAAATCGCGCAGGATGTCAAAGCCACTGCGGCCTGGCAGCATCACATCCAGAATGACCACATCCGGGGCCGTCCGCGTCACCGCTTCAACAGCCCCAGGCCCGTCAGAATGAATCCGAACGGTCCAGCCATCTCGTTCCAATAAAAAACTGATTGCTTCGATGATGTTTGGTTCATCCTCGATCAGCAATACCGATCTGCCCACGGTCCGAACTCCTCCCTAAGTTTGGCCGATTGTCTGTTTAGACAGTAATGCGCGAAATGTCACCGCTGTCAAAAGAGTTGGTCACCGATCACGCGACCGGCTGCAAAATAGATGGCTCCCGCCGAGCCTCACAAGCTTTGCGGGTGCAAACGCGGCAGCTTGAACCAACGGGCAGCACCGACCCGTCCGCTTCGTCTTGCTCCATCGCTTGATCAACACCGACCAAGAGCATCCATGATGTCAGAACCGGAGTGACGCCGATTTGTGTTGGGTTTTCTGACGTGGCGATTGCATAGCCTTGGAAAACGCCCCCTTCGGAAACACGCAGACGACGCGCGACCGCGAAGCTGGGTGTGTTCAACGCCGCATAAAGCGGCCAAAGCGCACAACCCGCCCCAAAAAGCGGGAGCGCGAAACCGGGGGGTTGTTTGCGGAAGCGAAACGCCCCGGCCCCGTCGCAGGAGACAAGACCGATAGGTGGGATATCAGGGCTGGACGGGATATGCGCCAAGCGTCGAAAGACCCTCGGCAGATCGGTTTGGAATTGCTGCGCCAAAGCAGCCGGATCAAAATTGCATGCAATCGCCGCATCCCGGAACGGCGCAATCGGCAGACGCGCGCAATCCCGCGCGTAGCTCTGCAGATGCTCACGCGCCAGATCTTTCGCGGCCGCAGACCGCAAGCTGGGCGCGGCTTTAACCAGCCCGTCAATCATGTCTGGACCACCATTTTCGATCTCAACGAAATGATACTGGTTTTGTTCAAGAAACAGCGCCAGTTCTTCCGGCGGGGCGATAAAATCACGTTCCCGCTGGCCCAAGCGATCAAAATGCGCAGCCATCGCTTCTGAGGTTGCGGCAAGCCTACGGCTTTCCGTGTCGATATTGCTGTGAAACCGGTGACGCCAATCGGCATTGATGTCCGGATCAGCAACCAGAATGGACGAGGTGGAGCGAATGGCCGAAACCGCCGCAAGTACTTCGTGCATTTTCTCCGACAGGAACGGGTCATGGGTCAGGCGGTCATTCAAACCGCCGACAGTCTGCTCCAACGCGGCGATACGGCGGTGCTGTAGCGCCAGTTGTGCGACCCACCCAGGGAACCGGCTCGCGAATTCATCGATCTGATCGCGCTCCAGGTCCGCAACCTCGCTGTCGGCAGCGATATCCTGCAAGGCAGACAGCAGACTGGCTTGCACCCCATCGCTTAGAAGCGACTGTTCGACCCCAAGCGCATCCGCCAAATCATTGAGCAGCCTGCCCCCGATATTGCGCTTATTGTGCTCGATCAGGTTCAAATAACTCGCCGAGATGCCGACTTTCGCAGCCAAATCGGCCTGTTTGACACCGGCTTGCAAACGACGGTCGCGCAATCTTGTTCCGGCTAAGGCTCTGCGAGGCATATAAAATTTCGTCCTGCTTGTTCAGTCGTTCTGCGGGTTTCTGCGCGGCGTTGAAAATAACTTTACGGTTTCTGCAGGCGCATTGTCCATATATTTACAAAAAATTAATTGCGTTTCAGGTGCTTGTTGCAAGCTTTGACATCTCTCAGCGATATTGCTGGCAGTCCGAATAATTGGACCGGGGGGTGATTTCTGTCACGAACCCATACTCACCTAGGGAGGATAATAATGTCCAAATCAAACTTCACACGCCGTGGTCTTCTAAAAACCGGTGCCCTTGCAGGCGCAGGTCTTTCAGCACCCACGCTTTTCAGCCCTGTTTGGGCTGACGGTCATGCTGGCTACACCAACGCGCCAGCTGGCGGTACGGTCACTCTTGGCTTCAACGTGCCACAGTCCGGCCCATATGCTGACGAGGGTGCAGACGAATTGCGCGCATACGAGCTTGCTGTCGAGCACCTGAACGGTGGCGGCGACGGCGGCATGATGAACACGTTCTCGTCCAATGCTCTGAAAGGCAACGGCATCCTCGGCAAGAAAGTCGAGTACGTCACAGGCGATACACAAACCAAACCAGACGCAGCACGTGCGTCCGCGAAGTCGATGATTGAAAAAGACGGCGCGATCATGATCACTGGTGGCTCGTCCTCCGGTGTTGCTGTGGCTGTGCAAGCACTTTGCCAAGAAGCTGGTATCATCTTCATGGCGGGTCTGACCCACTCCAACGACACGACAGGTAAGGACAAGAAGGCCAACGGTTTCCGTCACTTCTTCAACTCCTACATGTCCGGTGCCGCACTGGCTCCGATCTTGGGTGCCAACTATGGTAAAGACCGTAAAGCCTATCACCTGACAGCTGACTACAACTGGGGTTACACAACTGAAGAAGCCGTACGGACTTCGACAGAAGCCATGGGTTGGGAAACTGTTGCGGCTGTGAAAACACCGCTGGCACAGACCGACTTCAAAGACTACGTGGCTCCTGTGCTGCAGTCCGGTGCTGACGTTCTGGTTCTGAACCACTACGGCGGCAACATGGTGAACTCTCTGACATCTGCTGTTCAGTTTGGTCTGCGTGAAGCGCAAGCCAACGGTAAGAACTTCGAGATCATCGTTCCCCTGTACTCCCGCCTGATGGCGAAAGGTGCTGGCGAAAACGTTAAGGGCATCTTCGGGTCTACCAACTGGCACTGGTCGCTGACAGACGAAGGCTCCAAAGCATTCGTTAAATCCTTCGGCACCAAATACGGCTTCCCACCATCCCAGGCAGCGCACACTTGCTACGTGCAAACACTGCTTTATGCGGATGCGGCCGAGCGCGCTGGCACATTTAATCCATGTGGCATTGCAGAAGCTCTGGAAGGCTTTGAGTTCGACGGCATGGGCAACGGCAAAACGCTGTACCGCGCTGAAGATCACCAGTGCTTCAAAGACGTGCTGGTTGTGAAGGGTAAAGAGAACCCAACTTCCGAGTTCGACCTTCTCGAAATCGTGGAAGTCACACCTGCGGCGCAGGTGACTTACGATGCCTCCATCTTCGGTGGCGATCTGGGGACATGTAACCCAGGGGCGTAATTCGCGTCACTTACGATTTGCGGTCCCCTTCATTGGGGGCCGCACAGTTTAAACTTCATCCGAACTACGCGAATACGCCTGTCTTTCAGAGACATGGTCGCGTCACATCTTTGGGGTCGGCAAGATGGAAGCAATTGTTCTTCAACTTCTCAGTGGACTAGACGGGGGCTCCGCATATGCGTTGATCGCCCTTGGCCTGACACTGATCTTCGGCACGCTTGGCGTGGTCAACTTCGCGCATGGCGCGCTTTTCATGATCGGCGCATTCTGCACCGTGACGTTGCAGCGCATTCTAACGCTTAGCCACACCGTCATCGACGACACTCAAAAAGATTTTCTGGGCAACCCGCTGAAAGTTCAGGTGCCCTACATTCAAGATTGGTTTGGGGAAGCCACCTCCGCGGCGATTATCGATTGGTCCGTCCCCCTGGCCATCATCTTTGCAATTCCAGTTATGCTGATCATTGGTATCGTCATGGAACGCGGCCTGATTAAGCATTTCTACAAGCGCCCACATGCGGACCAGATCCTTGTGACCTTTGGTTTGGCGATTGTTCTGCAAGAAATCATCAAAGCCTACTACGGCGCAAACCCGATCCCTGCCCCTGCCCCCGACGTCTTCAAAGGCAGCTTCGATTTTGGACAGCTTCTTGGCTTTGAGGCAAACCGGATCATCTACCCTTATTGGCGTCTGGTCTATTTCGGCTTTGCAACGATCGTTATTGCCAGTGTCTTCGCCTTCTTGCAGTTCACCACGTTCGGGATGGTTGTTCGTGCTGGTATGGCCGACCGTGAGACCGTCGGCTTGCTTGGCATCGATATCGACAAGCGCTTCACGATGATGTTCGGTCTGGCGGCGTGTGTCGCGGGTCTAGCAGGTGTGATGTATACGCCGATCAACTCCCCAAATTACCACATGGGAATGGACTTCCTCGTGATCTCCTTCGTGGTGGTGGTTGTGGGCGGCATGGGCTCCCTGCCTGGTGCGGTTCTGGCGGGCTTCGTCCTCGGCATTCTGCAAAGCTTTGCATCCATGCGCGAAGTGATCGAGGTCCTTCCCGGAATCAACCAGGTCGTCATCTATCTGGCAGCAATCATAATTCTATTGACCCGTCCACGTGGCCTTCTTGGCAAGCGCGGCGTGATGGAGGACTGACCCAATGTTTGGTTTGAACGCAAAAGACACGCGACTTCTTCTGATTGTCATCGGGCTGGTCGTCTTCGCACCCTTCTTGATGAACCCCTTCCCGACAGATAGCGGGTTGGCGCAATTCAATGCGGGCTACCCCGATCTGATGCAGCGCTTCGTGATCTTCGGGATCTTCGCCATCGGGTTCAACATCCTGTTCGGACTAACCGGCTACTTGTCCTTTGGCCACGCAGCGTTTCTGGGCGCGGGGTCTTACGCCGCCGTCTGGATGCTGAAATTGCTGACGATCAACGTGATCCCAGCGATTTTGATCTCCACATTGGTGGCTGGTGCCTTCGCTCTGCTGATCGGGTTCATCTCGCTCAGACGGTCGGGTATCTACTTTTCGATCCTAACACTGGCCTTCGCGCAGATGGCATTTGCGCTGGCAGCTTCCGTTCTGACCCCGATCACTGGTGGGGAAACTGGGTTGCAGACAGCGCTGAACGATCCACGCATCCTGGATGGTGCAGCCAGCGGAACTGGCAACATTCCAGCGCCTGCCCTGTTTGGGCTTGAAATGCGCGATAGTTGGGATTGGGTTGTTGGTGGTTGGTCCTTTACGTTCAACGCAGGCTACTACCTTGCGGGTCTGTTCATGATCGGCGCGTTTTACCTGTCGATCCTGATCTTCCGCTCCCCTTTCGGGCTGATGCTGAAAGCGATCAAAACCAACCAGACACGGTTGAACTACACCGGCCTGAACTCCCGACCATATACTTTGGCAGCGTTTGTTATCTCTGGCATGTATGCGGGTCTTGCAGGTGGCTTAATGGCGTCGATGGACCCATTGGCTGGCGCGGAACGCATGCAGTGGACCGCATCAGGTGAGGTTGTTTTGATGGCCATCCTTGGCGGTGCGGGCACCTTGATCGGGCCAGTGCTGGGCGCGGGATTCATCAAGTATTTCGAAAACATCTTCTCCAAGATCAACGACAACGTCCTGCACCAGTGGTTTGCCTTCATGCCAGACGGGATCGAGAACTTCCTGGTCACCATCCTACATCCGTTCGTGGGCAAAGGCTGGCACCTGACATTGGGCCTTGTGTTCATGCTTGTGGTGATCTTCCTGCCAGGCGGTCTGGTCGAAGGTGGTCAGCGGATCGGACGCCTGTTCAGCCGCAAGAAGAAAACCGATGACAGCCCAAACGCTGACACGAAACCTGCAGAATAAGGAGCTGACACGATGGGAATCCTAGAGATCAAGAATGTCGGCAAGCGCTTTGGTGGGTTGCAGGCATTGAGCGATGTGAACCTCAGCGTTGAGGAAAACACCGTCCACGCGATTATCGGCCCGAACGGGGCCGGTAAATCCACGCTTCTCAATTGTCTGGTGGGCAAACTGATCCCCGACACGGGCTCGGTCACGTTTCAAGGTCAAAGCCTGCTGGGTCGCAAACCCCATGAGATCAATCAGATGGGGGTCAGCCGAGTGTTTCAGACGCCCGAGATTTTTGGCGATCTGACGGTGCTTGAGAATGTGATGATCCCCTGCTTTGCACATCGCGACGGGGCGTTTCAGATGAATGCGATCAGATCCGTGCGTCACCAAAACGATATCCGCGAAAGTGCCGATCAAATTCTGACCGACGTGAATATGCTTGAGAAACGCAATATGCATGCCGCGTCGCTGTCACGTGGCGACAAGCGGCGGTTGGAAATGGCGATGTGTCTGGTCCAGGACCCGAAACTTCTGCTGCTTGACGAACCGACCGCCGGAATGGCGCGCGCTGATACCAACAACACGATCGACCTCCTTAAGGAAATCAAGGAAAAGCGCGACATCACAATGGCGATCATTGAACATGACATGCATGTGGTGTTCTCGATGGCAGAACGGATCACAGTGTTGGCGCAAGGCACGCCGCTGGTTGAAGACACGCCTGAAAACATCAAAGGCCACCCCAAGGTACGCGAAGCGTATCTGGGCGAAGCGCAAGTCTGAGGATCAGCACGATGACTGTAAAACCCGATTTCAACAAGAACGCCAACAATGCAGCGACCGCGCCTGCTTTCCTGAGCGTATGGGACATCGAGGCCTATTACGGCGAAAGCTACATCGTGCAGGGCGTCAGCTTCAACGTGCATGAGGGCGAAATTCTGGCACTTCTGGGCCGCAACGGTGCTGGCAAAACCTCCACTCTGCGCAGTATTGCCCGTCTTGAAGACCCACAACTTCAACATGGTGAGATCTGGCTGGATCACGAACCACTTCACAAAATGGCCTCTCATGAAGCTGCGCGGGCGGGCATCGCTTTGGTTCCGGAAGATCGCCGGATCATTGCGGGTTTGACCGTTGAAGAGAACTTGAAGCTGGCGCAAATCGCCCCGCCTATTGGCTGGTCGCTGGAACGCGTCTACGACTTGTTCCCGCGGCTTGGTGAGCGGCGCAAGCAAGATGGCGTGACTCTGTCAGGCGGCGAACAGCAAATGCTGTCGATTGCCCGCGCATTGTGTCGCGATATCAAAGTGCTGCTGCTTGATGAGCCTTATGAAGGCCTAGCCCCTGTGATCGTTCAGGAAATTGCCAAAACGCTTGGTATTATCCGCGATCAGGGCATCACAACAATCATCGTTGAACAAAACGCCGTCGCAGCTTTGAAGCTGGCGGACCGCGCCGTGATCCTCGACACGGGCTCTGTCGTGTTCGACGGGTCCGCGAAAGAAGTGCTCGATGACGAGAAACTGCGCGCAGAATATCTCGCGATCTGACAAGATCACTGCACTCTGATACTGATAAACTGTCCTGCATTTAGATGCGGGGCATTCCTTAAAGACGACCAAGGGACAGCCCGATGACTGACAAGACCTACGCTCCGACCCCGGCATTCGCCAACAACGCGCATGCTGACAAGGCAACCTATGACAAGATGTACGCCGAAAGTATCGCCGATCCAGAAGCGTTCTGGGGCGAGCATGGCAAAAGGATCGACTGGATCAAGCCCTATACCAAGGTCAAAGATGTCAGCTATGACTACGGAAAAGTAGGTATCAACTGGTATGAAGACGGCACGCTGAACGTTTCGGCCAATTGCATCGACCGGCATTTGGCCACGCGCGGAGATCAGACCGCGATCATCTGGGAACCAGACAGCCCCGATGAAGATGCGCTGCATATCAGCTACACGGAGCTTCACGGCCACGTCTCCAAATTCGCCAATGTTTTGAAAGAGCTGGGCGTCGGCAAAGGGGACAGAGTTGTCCTTTACATGCCGATGATCCCGCAAGCGGCCTACGCCATGCTGGCCTGTACGCGGATCGGGGCTATTCATTCCATCGTCTTTGGCGGCTTTTCTGCTGACGCACTGGCAGCCCGCGTCAATGGCTCTGAGGCCAAGGTTGTGGTCACGGCTGACGAGGCACCCCGGGGCGGGAGGAACACGGCGCTTAAATCCAACGCGGACAAAGCATTCGACAATGTCACCCATGGTTGCAAAATGCTGGTCGTTCAACGCACCGGCGGCGACATCGCCATGGAAGACGGGCGCGATTTCTGGCTGCACGAGATGGAAGCCAAGGTTTCAGCCGACTGCCCGCCTGAGGAAATGGGCGCGGAGGATCCGCTGTTTATTCTGTATACATCGGGTTCCACCGGAATGCCGAAAGGCGTCGTGCACACAACCGGCGGCTATATCGTCTATGCCTCGATGACGCATCAATACACGTTCGATTATCATGATGGCGACGTCTTCTGGTGTACGGCTGATGTCGGCTGGGTCACTGGGCACAGCTACATCGTCTACGGCCCGCTGGCCAACGGCGCGACAACAGTGATGTTCGAAGGCGTGCCAACCTATCCGGATGCCGGACGGTTCTGGGCCGTGTGCCAAAAGCACAAGGTAAACCAATTCTACACCGCCCCCACCGCCATTCGTGCGTTGATGGGGCAAGGTGACAGCTTTGTGGAAAGCTATGATTTGTCGGACTTGAAAGTGCTGGGCACTGTGGGTGAGCCGATCAACCCAGAGGCCTGGAACTGGTATAACGACGTTGTTGGCAAAGGCCGCTGCCCGATCGTGGATACCTGGTGGCAAACCGAAACCGGTGGGCACCTGTTGACCCCGCTTCCGGGCGCGACCGCAACCAAGCCGGGCTCCGCGACCCTGCCCTTCTTCGGTATTGAACCGGTTATTCTGGAACCCACAACTGGGGCGGAGCTGACAGATACCGCCGTCGAAGGTGTGCTTTGCATCAAAGACAGCTGGCCCGCCCAGATGCGAACAGTTTACGGCGATCATGATCGTTTCATGAAAACCTATTTCAGCGACTACAAAGGCTATTACTTCACGGGTGACGGCTGTCGTCGCGATGAAGACGGCTATTATTGGATCACCGGCCGCGTCGATGACGTGATCAACGTCTCTGGCCACCGTATGGGCACCGCAGAAGTTGAAAGCGCGCTGGTTGCGCATCCGAAGGTCGCGGAAAGCGCGGTTGTCGGTTATCCGCATGACATCAAAGGCCAAGGCATCTACGCCTACGTGACCCTGATGTCCGGCGAAGCCCCAAGTGAAGACCTTCGCAAAGAACTTGAAGTTTGGGTCCGCAAGGAAATCGGCCCAATCGCGAAGCCTGATCTGATCCAATGGGCCCCTGGCCTTCCAAAAACCCGGTCTGGCAAGATCATGCGGCGTATCCTGCGCAAAATCGCGGAAGATGATTTCGGTACGTTGGGCGACACCTCCACCTTGGCTGATCCGTCTGTTGTCGATGATCTGATCGAAAACCGGATGAACAGAGGTTAAATTTCTCCTCAAATTTGAACGCGCAGTTGAGATAAATTGCTCGTTCAATTCTGTTGAAGGCTGCGGGCGTTAGGGTTTTATAGAGAAATCTGGATAACGGGGGCTCTGAATCACTACGGAGCGATTATGTCCATTTTATCTATTGTAAGCGGCGGGTCGCAGCCGCCTTCCCAATCACAGCCGCAAAACTCGCCTGAGCCGGACAGCAATACGGCACCGGATACGCAGGATCAAACCCAGTCCGCGCAATCAACTGAAAGTCCCGAAACTACTGCGCAAAAGCCGGTCGAAGCGTCCAGCAGTGACGCGGCGATTTCGAAAGCGTCCGCAGAAAGCCAAATCGCCGCGAAATCTGAACCGAGTAATATCGCTGCAGCTGAAGGTGTTTTGACCCCTACTGCCAATGATATCGCTGACCCTGCCGCGGAACAAGCGCAAGCCCGCGATTTTGCTTTGCAGTACCAACAGACACTGGTGATGCAAAACTTGGTCAGCGCGATCAAACCCGCAGCTGAGATTCTGAGCGCAACAAGCACTGGGGATGGCTCCGGCACGCAGCAACCGCAACTGAAAATCGCTGTTCCCGATACGTTGACTGACCAACCACAATAGCCGCCTAAATCCCGGACGAGAATTCACGGCTTTTCAGCTTACTTTCCTTAGCCTATACACATATGGAGCGAAAACAGACCTGCAGATATAGCGGGCAGGACGGGCTGAGGAGTTTGGTAATGGCGAAGACCCCCCATGACAGTGATGTCGAATTTGTAAAAGCGCTGGCGAAGGTGCTGGATAGTAACAATTTGACCGAACTAGAAGTGAAGCGGGAATATGGCGAAGATGACAGCCTGACTGTTCGCGTCTCCAAACAAATGCAAACCGTTATGGCGGCCAGCGTTGCGCCAGCCGCAGCACCTGCGCCAATTGCGGCGCCAAGCGCGGCCCCGCAAGCTGCCGCCGCTGCACCAGAAGGCGCATCAGACAGCGAACCTGATCCAAGCCAACATCCAGGTGCGTTGAATTCTCCAATGGTTGGAACATGTTACCTACAATCTGAGCCTGGCTCCCCCAGCTTTGTTTCTGTTGGGGACAAGGTTTCCGAAGGCCAGACGGTTCTGATCATCGAAGCGATGAAAACCATGAACCAGATCCCGTCCCCACGTGCGGGCACTGTCAAACGCATCCTAGTCGAAGACGGGTCTCCGGTTGAATTCGGTGCCCCCCTGATGATCATCGAATAAGCCCCCGGGAGCGTTAAGATGTTCAATAAAATTCTAATCGCAAACCGCGGAGAGATTGCCCTGCGCGTGGTACGTGCCGCACGTGAGATGGGCATCCAGTCGGTGGCTGTGCACTCAACCGCAGACAGCGACGCGATGCATGTTCGCATGGCGGACGAAGCGGTTTGCATTGGCCCGCCCTCTTCGATGCAAAGCTACTTGTCGATCCCTGCAATCATTTCCGCCTGCGAAATTACTGGCGCTGAAGCGATTCATCCAGGCTACGGCTTCCTGTCGGAGAACGCCAATTTCGTCCAAGTGGTCCAGGATCACGGCTTGAAATTCATCGGCCCAACCGCCGAGCATATTCGTGTGATGGGCGACAAAATCACCGCGAAAGAGACAATGAAGAACCTTGGCGTGCCATGTGTTCCAGGCTCTGACGGTGGCGTGCCTGATCTGGAAACGGCCCTGAAGGTCGGCGAAGAAGTTGGCTACCCTGTGATCATCAAGGCCACGGCGGGTGGCGGTGGTAAAGGTATGAAGCTGGCCAATTCCGCCAAGGAAATGGAAAACGCATTCCGCACGGCACGATCCGAAGGCAAAGCAAATTTCGGCAATGACGAAGTCTATATCGAGAAATATCTCGGCACGCCGCGACACATTGAAATTCAGGTATTTGGCGATGGTAAAGGCGGCGCAGTGCATCTTGGCGAACGCGATTGTTCCCTGCAACGCCGCCACCAAAAGGTCTTCGAAGAAGCGCCAGGTCCAGCAATTGATGCCGAAACCCGGGCCAAGATCGGCAAGACTTGCGCGGACGCCGTGGCCTCCATCAACTATGCTGGCGCGGGCACAATTGAGTTTCTGTACGAAAATGGCGAGTTCTTTTTCATTGAGATGAACACACGC
Organism: uncultured Litoreibacter sp.; assembly: GCA_947493265.1. GTDB lineage: Bacteria > Pseudomonadota > Alphaproteobacteria > Rhodobacterales > Rhodobacteraceae > Litoreibacter. The sequence goes on from CANLQL010000003.1 coordinate 581,073, forward strand.
CTACAGGTTGAACATCCTGTGACGGAAGCTGTCTTCGGTGTTGATCTGGTGCGGGAACAAATTCGAGTCGCGGCAGGATATGATATGTCCTTCAAGCAAGACGACCTTCAGGTTCTCGGCCACGCGATTGAGGTGCGGATCAACGCAGAAAAACTGCCGAACTTCTCCCCCTGCCCGGGAAAAATCACGCAATATCATGCCCCTGGCGGCCTTGGTGTGCGGATGGACTCAGCCCTTTACGACGGCTATTCCATCCCGCCTTACTACGACAGTCTGATCGCCAAGCTTATCGTTTATGCGCCGGATCGGCCCGCCGCCTTGGCCCGGCTGAACCGTGCCTTGGGCGAAATGATTGTAGATGGCATCGATACGACAACGCCGCTTTTCCATGCGCTCTTGCAGGAAGAGGCCGTCCAAACTGGCGATTACAACATCCACTGGCTGGAAAAATGGCTGGAAGAGAACACAAATCCCGCCTGACGGGGTATGCGTTGATCGAAATCAGGATTACCCTGACACATTAGAAAAACGATATTGTTGTGGCCATGTCCGCTGATCTGACGCCCAATCTTGTGTTGAACGCCTATGCGCGCGGCATTTTTCCGATGTCTGAAAGCCGTGATGATGACGGGTTGTTTTGGGTCGATCCTGATCAGCGCGGCATCATCCCATTGGACGGGTTTCATATCTCGCGGTCGTTGCGGAAAACCATTCTGGCAGAGAAATTTCAAATTCGGGTCGATACCGCCTATGCCGGTGTGATTGAAGGCTGCGCTGATCGGGCCGAAACCTGGATCAACGATGAAATTTTTGAGATCTACCTCGATCTTTTCCGTGCGGGCTTCGCCCATTCCGTGGAGGTTTGGGACGGCAGACGGTTGGTCGGTGGGGTTTACGGCGTTAGTCTCCGCCGGGCATTTTTTGGCGAAAGCATGTTTTCGCATCAGCCGAACGCCTCAAAAATCGCCCTCGCCTATTTGGTCAGTCGCTTGAAAGCAGGCGGATACAGCTTGTTCGACACGCAGTTTCTGACCCCGCATCTCGCGTCGCTTGGCGGTGTCGAAATTTCGCGGGCGGACTATCAGGAACGTCTCAAGGACGCATTAGAGGGCGAGGCGAACTTTCTCCGGCAACCACTTCAGGTGTCCGGTTATCAAGTTTGCAGCGAATAGCCCAAATGTCGTAGCGCGGGTGATCGAGCCCCATCAGCGCGGGGCTGGAAGCCACCATCCAACCATCAAATATGGGCGTCGCTTTGTTCCGGTCGGTCACGCTCAGCTTCACATACGCATCCCCCGTCGGGTTATTGCTTGGATAGCGGCATTCCTGCAATTTCAGGGACAAGCGGCCAAATTCAACCTGCCCGTCCGTCTCGATCGCAATGTCACTGGCGTCGCCTGACACTTTGTCCAGGCCCCGCAATATTGCGGCGGGCGCGCTTGAAACAGGCTCTCTGGTTTCGGTGATGATCGCTTTGCGCAAGGACTGCCTGCCGATCGAGTCGAGCGGTTGGCGGACGATATCGGTTTCGATCACCAACGGTTCGTCAATTTCCGTTTCGATGATTTGCGATTGCGCAGAACTGACCATTGGGATCAGGCAAAACGCAATGGCAAGGCGCAAGATCATTCGCCGCTACCCGCGACGAACTTCATCAACAACGTGATCAAGCTGACGGAGCTTTGGGTATCAACGATCTCGCCGCCCGCTTCCAGATTGAACGGAGATCCCCCGGGGATCACTTCGACGAAATTTCCTCCCAACAACCCTTCCGACGAAATGGAAATCGCGCTGTCATCGGGTATTTCAACGCCGTCTCTGACGCTGAAAGTTGCGTCAGCGCGGAAGGTTTCAGGGTTCAGATCCAGGCCTGTGACCGTGCCGATTTTCACACCGGCAAGGCGCACATCGGTGCCGATGCTGACGCCCTCGGCTGACCGGAAGCTTGCACCAAGCGGGTAACTGCCCGCACTGGTGGCCCCGACTCCCGTGACCCCGGATGCGTAGGCAAGAAAGCCAAGTGCGACGACAAGAACGCCTGCACCGGCAAGAATTTCTGCTTTATTTTCAGACATATAACGCCCCTGATTGGTTTGCGTCTATTCCGGAGACCAGGCCTCGTAGTCGCTGCGTGGCGCAGGGTCCGCTTTGCGAATTGACCCGGCTGGTGCATAGGCCATCGCTGTTCCGGTCAGGTTTTCCTGATGCGGCTTTTCCCAGGATTTTCGGGCCAGTGGTTTGTCGGTTGGTGGCTCATCCCAAGTATGATGAAGCCAGCCATGCCAGTCGGGACTGACTTTTGATGCCTCGGCCTCACCGTTAAATATAACCCAACGGCGTTTGCCGTCATGGGTCTGATAGAACAGGTTGCCAGCGTCATCCTCACCCACTTTTTTGCCTTTGCGCCACGTAAAAAATTGCGTGTTCAATGTCTGGCCGTTCCACCAGGTCACCGCGCGTAAAAGAGTGTTGAGAATGCCCATCTGAGCCTCCTGATTGCCTTGATCGATATATGACCGATTGTGGTGCCGTGGTCCAGTTCGAACTCTGTCCGAACTGGGCGCAATTTAGCTGGCGGAGGCTTCGACTTCTTTGGCGTCCGCGTAAATCATCAAAGGCTTCGCTTCGCGGCTGACAGCTTCTTCGTTGACGACAACCTCGTCGACATTTTCCAAGGCAGGCAAATCGAACATCGTATCAAGCAAAATATCTTCGAGGATGGAGCGCAGGCCCCGCGCCCCGGTTTTGCGTTCGATTGCGCGCTTTGCAATCGCGGCCAAGGCGTCTTCTGTGAAGGTCAGCTGGGCTGATTCAAGCTCGAACAGGCGCTGGTATTGTTTGACCAAAGCGTTCTTTGGCTGGGTCAGGATCGTCACCAGCGCGTCTTCGTCCAGATCTTCAAGCGTCGCGATCACTGGCAAACGACCAACGAATTCCGGGATCAACCCGAATTTAAGCAAGTCTTCCGGTTCCAGATCCTTGAAATGCTCGCCAACGGATTTGTCGTTTTCTTCGCGCACATCAGCGCCAAAGCCCATCGCAGACCCTTTGCCGCGCTGCGCGATAATCTTATCGAGACCCGCGAATGCCCCGCCACAAATAAACAGGATGTTGGTCGTATCAACTTGCAGGAATTCCTGCTGCGGATGCTTGCGCCCACCTTGCGGGGGAACGGATGCAACCGTGCCTTCCATGATCTTCAAAAGCGCCTGCTGTACGCCCTCGCCCGACACGTCGCGGGTGATGGAGGGGTTGTCTGACTTACGGGTAATCTTGTCGACCTCATCGATATAGACGATGCCGCGCTGCGCACGTTCAACGTTATATTCGGACGCCTGCAATAGCTTCAGGATAATGTTTTCAACATCTTCACCGACATACCCTGCTTCGGTCAGGGTTGTTGCGTCAGCCATTGTGAATGGCACGTCAAGGATGCGCGCAAGTGTCTGGGCCAGAAGTGTTTTACCACATCCGGTCGGTCCGATCAGCATGATGTTGGATTTCGCCAGTTCAATCTCACCGGATTTGGCAGCGTGGTTGAGGCGCTTGTAGTGGTTATGAACCGCCACAGACAAAACACGTTTCGCATGACTCTGCCCAATAACGTAGTCATCCAGAACACCACAGATTTCTTGCGGGGTCGGAACACCGTCGGCGGCTTTCAGGCCAGCTGACTTGGTTTCTTCCCGGATGATGTCCATGCAAAGTTCAACGCATTCGTCGCAGATGAACACGGTCGGACCCGCGATCAGTTTGCGCACTTCGTGTTGGCTTTTGCCACAGAACGAGCAGTAGAGGGTGTTTTTGCTGTCGCCTGAATTATTTGCCATTACAGCACCTCGTTCAAAAATCCGCAGCGTCGGAGTGTGACGCTCGTTGCTCGCATGCGAAGATTAGGCCAGCCCGAAAGCGGGTACAACGCAAAAATAAAGGTTATTCTGTGACCGCCCCAAGAATGACACGGACCGATCACAGCGACGCTTATTCGTCGTCCTTGGCTCGGTTTTCCACGATCTCATCGATATGGCCCCAATCAAGCGCCTCGGATGCGGACATGAAATTGTCCCGCTCCAGTGCCGCCTCAACCGCTTTCAGCGTCTGGCCGGTGTGCTTCACGTAAATCTTGTTGATCGTGTCTTTGATCTTCTGCGTCTCAGCCGCGTGGATCATGATGTCCGTCGCTTGGCCCTGATACCCACCGGACGGTTGGTGGACCATGATGCGCGAGTTTGGCAGCGAAAAGCGCATGCCTTTTTCGCCCGCAACTGACAGGATCGACCCCATGGACGCCGCTTGGCCCACAACAAGCGTCGACACTTTCGGTTTGATGTATTGCATCGTGTCGTAAATCGACAGACCGGACGTCACCACCCCACCGGGGGAGTTGATGTACATGCTGATTTCTTTTGACGGGTTTTCCGCCTCCAGGTGCAGCAGTTGCGCAACGATAAGCTGGCTCATCCCGTCATGGATCGGGCCGTTTACGAAAATAATCCGTTCCTTCAGAAGGCGCGAGAAAATGTCATATGCGCGTTCCCCGCGGCTGGTCTGCTCAACCACCATCGGAACGAGGTTCATGTAAGTTTCAACCGGGTCGTTCATGTCCTGCCTGCCTTCGTGTTTATGAGGGTCTTAATCTCCAAATATGAAGATCACGTTAGTTGCGGAAAAATCTGGCTGCAAGGGCGGCAGAACGGATTTCTGAGCAACAGTTCCGAAGTTGAGAGATGGGGCGGCAGACCCCAGTCGTCAAGGCGGCGATTGCAATCCGTCTGATTGAGGTGGCTGCAGACCTAGTCCTTTGCTTAGTTCTGAGTATATTATTGCAAGATCGAAGCGATTAGAGATTGCCAAACTATTGAGCAAATAAAACACGTTACACTGCATAATTCATCAACAAATAGGACAGTTTCGCTTGCGGCCCGGCATGGGAATGATAAACTTTTTCTCATGCGATTTTTGGCCCTCCCTTTGGCGCTACTTGCCCCTCCATCCTTTGCGGAAAACTGGCCTACACCAGTAACCGATGACATGTTCAGCGAGGTCTCTATGCAAGAGGCACAGCTGGGGCAGTTGCTGTTTTACGATCCAATCTTGTCCGGCAACAAGAATATCTCCTGTGCGACCTGCCATCATCCGAAATTTGCCACCGGGGACGGGGTCGCCTTGTCGCTTGGTGAAGGGGGGATCGGGCTGGGTCCGGAACGGCGCGCAAATCCGAAAAACATGCCGGAACAACGCATTCCGCGCCACGCGCAGGCCTTGTTCAATCTGGGGGCTTCCGAATTTACGGTCTTGTTTCATGATGGCCGGATCGAAGTTGATCCTGACAAACCCGGTGGTTTGAGAACCCCGTTGGACAGTGAAATGACCCAAGGATTCACCTCACTTCTGTCCGCGCAAACGATGTTTCCCGTTTTGAGCCAAGACGAAATGGCTGGTCACTACAGCGAAAATGACGTCTCCAAGGCGGTGCGGCTTGGCCGGATAACCGGCGATGGTGGCGCATGGGATATTATTGCACGCCGGGTGTCAGAAATTCCTGAATATGCAAACCTGTTTCTGAGCACTTATCCCGAAATAACAAAGCCTTCCGAGATAGCGTTCACAGATATCTCGAACGCGATTGCCGGTTTCATCGCGTTCGAATGGCGTTCTGACAGCAGTGTGTTTGATGCTGTCCTGCGGGGCCAAGCAGACCTTTCTGGCCCCGCCGCACGCGGGGCCGATTTGTTTTACGGGGATGCAAAATGTGCCACCTGTCACGCGGGGCCTTTCCAGACCGATCACAGTTTTCACGCAATGGGTTTACCGCAATTTGGCCCCGGCAAAGCGGCCCGGTTTGAAAGCCACGCGCGCGACACGGGTCGGATGCGGGTCACGGGAAATCCCGAGGATGCTTACGCGTTTCGCACGCCGTCCTTGCGCAATGTCGCGCAAACCGCCCCCTATGGGCACACTGGCGCTTATCCCGATCTTACCAGCTTCCTGAAAGCTCATGTTCAGCCGAAAACCGCGATTGCGGATTTCGACCGCGACCTGGTTACTTTACCTGTTCTGGACGTTGTAGATTGGGTCGTCTTGGACGACAATAGCGAAGCAGAATTGATCTCAACTACATCTGAGAACTATCAGATAACGCTGGGAAATACAGAGATTGCGGATTTGATCGCGTTCCTCAAAACTCTGGATGATGAAACGGCACTGAGGGGTCGACTTGGTATCCCTGCGCGCGTGCCAAGTGGCTTGGAGATTGAGCGCTAGCGGTCTGCAACAAGCGCACCGTTTTTCCAAATCTCAACCATCTGGTTCGGACGCACGGATTGCCATGCACCAATATCACCATCGGGCCAGATCACGCGAACCTCTGGGTGCGCTTTCGCAACCTTCATTTCTCCAAGACCAAAATGCAGTGGTCCACTTTGGCCGCTGACATGCCCCCCACCGATTGTGACCTCTTGGGTCTGAATGCGGTCGCCCTGCTTCACCTCCACCCACGCGCCAACAGCGAATAGGTTACTACCCGATTGCCTGGGTTGCAGTTGTAGCCAGGCGTGGTCCGTGGGCGTTGTGTTCTGATAAAGCTCAACCGGCGCGCGCCTGTTCACGACAACCAGGTCAAGCAAGCCATCGCGATTGAAATCTACCAAACCCGCACCGCGAGATCTGTCTGTGCTTGCGATCCCCGCCACATCACCCTTTTCTAAGAAACGGCCCGTATCTTGTTGGATCAAAAGGTTATTCGGATCTTTCATCGCGTTGCCCGGCATTTGATCGACATTGCCTTTTGCGATGAACAGATCACTGCGCCCGTCATTGTCGACATCGCCAAATTGCGCGTGCCAACCGGTCGACGGCCTGCCATCGTCGCCAATGTAGGGACGCTGCGCGAATGTACCGATTTCAAACCGGGCCATCTGGTAGCCATCTTCGCCTGCAATTTGCATCAGTTGATCGCCCATGGAGGTCAACACGACTTCCGGCCGGCCGTCCCCCGTGATGTCCTGACTGGCAATGCCCATCCCCCAGATGGAAATCGGGTTCCAGCCCTCACCGTCGCGCAAGGTTAAATCCGGCATGGCCCACATCTGCTCTGCACCGTCACGCACGTAATAGTGTCTGTCATTCGACACTCGAAGGTCCTGAACCCCACTGCGGTTCCAACTTGAAAACAACATCGAGAGTGCGCAGTGGCCGGGTGAAAGGTCTTGGCTGGCATATCTCTCACCATCCGGGCGATGCAGAATATTGCTATCACAGGCCTCAAAAGGCCCCTCGGGATCGCTGCGGTCAACGTAATTCCCAACGGCCATGGTCGGACGGTCTTGTCCCGCCTCCCACGTGGCGCTGAAAGCTGTCGACCAACGGTCCTCTTGCGGCAACCCCAAACTGTCGGTGACGTCCGAAAACTGGCAGTCAGGTTCTCCCTTCAAAACCATGTTTGGACCAACACGCAAAACGAACAAGTCCTGCAAGCCGTTATTGTCGATATCAATCGGATAGGCCCCGGTAACGGAGGTTATTTCCGCAATTGACTGGGTTTCGAACTGCAGCGTCGCGCCAATTTCCTTAGTGGTGTTTCGGAACAAGCGCGCGGGGCCTTCGCCACCTGCAATGAACATGTCTGGAAACCGGTCGCCATCGCAGTCAAAGACAGCCACACCCCCGCCGACGAAATGCTCCCACCCGCCGGAATAGATATGATCTGTCGGAAGGGCGCGAGGCTCAAACCGCGGCTCCGCATTGGCCTGAGCGGCCAAGATCATCAACACCAGAAAGAGGCGTATCATGCCTCCCCCCAAGCCTCGAACATTTCATCGGTAACCACAGAAAGAGCCAACGCGGCTCCGCCCTGCGCCCAGACCAATCCACCCCAAACGTTAATATCAACCTTTGGCGGCTTGCGGCCCGTATCCAGTGTCAACGCCTGCATTTCGGCCTGCACTTCTTCGGCGTAAAGGTAGTCATAGCGCATCCGTTCGCCCGATAAGATGATCAGTTCGGGATCAAAAAGATGCACAATATTGCTGAGCGCGACGGACAAATAGCGACCGGCGCGACGGAAAATCGTCCGCGCCCGTTCGTTTCCGGCTTTGGCTTGATCATAGAGTGTCTCCAGCATCAGATTGACCGCGCCAAGCGCGTCGCGGTTCAAATCCAATGCAACGCGGGCTTCACGGACCAGAGCATAATCCGCGACATAGGCTTCCAGGCATCCGCGATTGCCACAGCGGCACAGCGCGCCGTCCAATTGCACTTTCGTGTGGCCAAGCTCCATCCCCAGCCCCCGCGCCCCGCGGTAAAGCCGATTGTCGAGCACCAGGCCCATCCCAACACCGTATTCAATTGTCACAACGGCAAAGGAAGATTTCGCACGCCCTGCCCCGAACCATAGTTCCGCCAATGTCAGGACGTTTGCGTCATTCTCAATATGAACCGGCAGACCGAGTTTTTCAGAAAGAACATCGCGCAGCGCGACCTCTCGATCCACCAGGATTGGTGACCACGGGACGACCCCATGTTCATGGTCCACCACCCCAGCGAGCCCGATGCCCACTGCAGAGATTGCCGAAACCTCCAGCCCCGCTTTTTTCAGCAGGGCCAACAGCAAATCTTTGGCTTCCTGAGCAAGATCGTCGGTTTGCTTCTTTTGCGTCTCACTTGGCATGTCGATCTGTGCAAGTGGTGTGCCCCCAAAGTCGACCAGAACCGCTGAATGGCTGAAATCGCCCAGCTTCATCCCGACAACATGGCGTGCGGTTGGCTCTACACTTAAGGCGACGGGCGGGCGCCCACGGGGGGAGCCGCTGGGATGCGGTGTCTCTATCTCGTGGATCAAACCGGCTGCAATCAAATCAGACGTCAGCGCTGTTACGGACCCTGGCGAAATCCCCAAATCCTTTGCCACATCGATACGCGGAGTGCGCCCAGCGGCCCGGACGCGTTCGAATACTTGCTGACGCAATGGCTTTTGTGCCCCGCCCGGCGCAGTCAGGATCGGACCACACCCTTGTGGCGCAGATGACGCGCCGTTGGGAGACGCTGCATCTGCAGCATTCTCTTGCTCCGACTCGCTGCGCTGCAGTATTTCTTTCAGGTCCAAAACTATATTACCTATATTTACGGGCATATCCGGAAATATTCCCGAATTTTTCAGCTGAACTTTGGCAAAATTCACCATTTTCGTCAATTTAATTTTGACAACTGAATTAAATAAGATATCACTACCTCTGCCGCGAGTCGCACTCGGGCTGTCTGTGCAAACAGGCACAACCACTGGGAGGATCTTATGCGTAAAGCATTGACAGCAGCCGCGATTGTATTCGCGAGCTTCACTACTCACGCTATGGCAGATGGCCATGCAAAAACGGTCGGCGTTAGCTGGTCAAACTTTCAAGAAGAACGCTGGAAGACAGACGAAGCCGCAATCAAAAGCGCTTTGGAAGCCGCGGGCGCGACCTATGTGTCCGCAGATGCGCAGTCTTCCGCATCCAAACAATTGTCTGACGTCGAAAGCCTGATCGCTCAGGGCGTCGATGCGTTGATTATTCTGGCACAAGACGCGGCCGCAATTGGTCCAGCAGTTCAAGCTGCTGCCGATGAAGGCATCCCTGTTGTAGGCTATGATCGCCTGATCGAGGATTCCCGCGCCTTCTACCTGACATTCGACAACGTCGAAGTTGGCCGCATGCAGGCACGTGCCGTTTTGGCTGCGCAGCCAAAAGGCAACTATGTCATGATCAAAGGCTCGCCGACCGATCCAAACGCAGACTTCTTGCGTGGCGGTCAGCAAGAAGTGATCCAGGCCGCAGTTGACGCAGGCGACATCACGATCGTTGCAGAAGCATATACAGATGGCTGGCTGCCAGCCAATGCACAGCGCAACATGGAACAAATCCTGACCGCGCAAGACAACAAAGTCGACGCAGTTGTGGCATCTAACGATGGTACCGCTGGTGGCGTTGTGGCGGCTCTGACGGCGCAAGGCATGGACGGTATTCCAGTGTCTGGCCAAGACGGTGACCACGCTGCACTGAACCGCGTTGCCAAAGGTACCCAAACTGTGTCCGTCTGGAAAGACGCACGAGAGTTGGGCAAAGCCGCAGGCGAGATTGCTGTTGCACTGGCCAACGACACAGCCATGAGCGATGTTGAAGGCGCGCAAAGCTGGACATCCCCAGCTGGTACAACAATGACAGCTGTCTTCCTGGCCCCAGTGCCGGTGACTGCAGACAACCTGTCCGTTGTTGTTGATGCTGGTTGGATCGCACAAGACAAGCTGTGCCAAGGCGTCTCTGGCGGCCCTGCACCTTGTAACTAAACACGTCGCCCCGGCGCTGTTTGTGCCGGGGCACCCTACCCTGTACCCCCATTCATAGTTCGGCCATCCCAGATGTCGCACGACGCGGCCCGGCGGAGCCATATCTGAAACACACCCCGCGCGAGGAGCTCGGCTCATGTCAGACACAACCGACACACAGGCCCCCAACAAGAAGCGAAATTTCGTTCAGACGCTTGAGATCGACACCCGCCTCCTGGGCATGATCGGCGCGTTCATTCTGGTTTGCCTGGTCTTTAACGTTCTGACCGATGGGCGTTTCCTGACCCCGCGCAACATCTTCAATTTGACCATCCAGACAGTTTCGGTTGCGATCATGGCGACCGGTATGGTCTTCGTGATTGTCACCCGCCATATCGATCTGGCGGTCGGGGCCCTACTGGCCACAACGTCTGCGTTGATGGCGATGACCCAGACGCTTTATCTGCCGCAATGGCTGGGGTTGGAGCTTGGCCACCCCGCTATTCCATGGATTGCCATGGCCGTGGGATTGCTGGCCGGGGCCGCGATCGGGGCCTTCCAAGGCTATCTGGTCGGCTACCTGATGATCCCCGCCTTTATCGTAACTTTGGGTGGTTTGCTGGTCTGGCGCAATGTCGGTTGGTACCTGACCGACGGGGCAACCATCGGTCCGCTGGACCCGACATTCATGCGCCTTGGCGGCATCAACGGCACCCTTGGCGAAACCTGGAGCTGGGTCATTGGTATCGTTGCAACGCTCGCGGCCATCTGGGCTTTGATCAGCGCCCGGCGCAACAAAGTGGCCCATAACTTCCCGGTCAAACCTGTCTGGGCGGAAGCCGCGCTTGCCGCGATTATCGCGACTGGTATCCTGGGCTTTATCGCCACGTTGAATTCTTACCAAATTCCGACCGCGCGCCTGAAACGGATGTTCGCGGCCAATGGCGAGGAGATGCCAGAAGGCTATACAGCTGCCTACGGCCTGCCCCTATCCGTGTTGCTTTTGATCGCAGTCGCCGTGGCCATGACCGTTATTGCCAAGAAAACCCGGTTCGGGCGCTACATCTTTGCCACCGGCGGCAACCCCGACGCGGCAGAGCTATCGGGCATCAACACAAGGATGTTGACCGTCAAAATCTTCGCCTTGATGGGCGCGCTTTGCGCAGTCTCGGCGATTGTGGCCTCCGCCCGGCTGACCAACCACTCCAATGATATCGGAACGCTCGACGAATTGCGCGTCATCGCCGCTGCCGTCATTGGCGGTACCGCCTTGTCAGGGGGGATCGGCACGATCCACGGGGCCATCCTGGGCGCATTGATCATGCAATCGCTGCAGTCAGGCATGGCGATGGTCGGAGTTGATGCGCCGTTGCAGAACATTGTCGTCGGTATTGTTCTTGTCGCAGCCGTCTTGATCGACATTATCTACCGCAAACGCACGGGAGCAAAATGATGAGCACGCCACTGGTCGAGTTGAAAAACATCTCCATCGCGTTCGGGGGCGTGCGCGCTGTCGATGACGTCTCCATTGATCTGCATCCCGGCGAAGTCGTGGGCCTTCTAGGTCACAATGGTGCGGGCAAATCCACGCTGATCAAGATCCTCTCCGGAGCCTACAAAAAGGATTCCGGCGAGATCTGGATTGACGGTCAAAAAGCGGACATTCAATCGCCGCGCGACGCACGCAGCCACAATATCGAGACGATCTACCAGACACTTGCGTTGGCAGACAATCTGGATGCAGCGTCCAATCTGTTTCTGGGCCGTGAATTGACCACGTCTTTGGGCTTTGTGGATGACGCGAAGATGGAGTCAGAAACCGCCAAAATCATGGCGCGCCTCAACCCCAACTTCAAGAAACTGAAAGAGCCTGTTTCGGCTTTGTCAGGCGGACAACGCCAATCCGTAGCCATCGCGCGTGCGGTCTATTTCAATGCGAAAATCCTGATCATGGACGAGCCCACCGCCGCACTTGGCGTGCACGAAACCAAGATGGTTGCAGAGTTGATCCAGGAGTTGAAGAAGCAAGGTCTGGGCATTTTCCTGATCTCGCATGACACCCATGAGATGATGGAGCTTTGCGACCGGGTTTCGGTGATGAAAAACGGCCAATTGGTCGGTACGGAACGCGTCGAAGACGTGACAGAGGATGACGTCTTGTCGATGATCATCCTTGGGAAAAACCCGAAGAAAGCCGCGTAAGATGTATCTGGGGCTCGATCTTGGCACCTCTGCCGTCAAAGGACTTCTGATCAGCGAAGATCAGGACGTTTTGGCCGAGGCCCGCACGCCCCTGTCCGTGTCCCGTCCCCATCCGGGATGGTCTGAACAAGCTCCGGCCGATTGGTTGACAGCAACCACCGACGTGATGGCTGAACTTGGCACGAAAGCCGATTTGAATGCCGTGAAAGGCATTGGGTTGTCCGGTCACATGCACGGGGCAACATTGATCAGCAAATCAGGCGATGTTTTGCGTCCGTGCATTTTGTGGAACGACACGCGCAGCCATGAAGAAGCGGCGGCGTTGGACGCGGACCCGCAATTCCGCGCAGTGTCCGGCAATATCGTGTTCCCGGGTTTTACCGCGCCGAAACTGCTTTGGGTGTCCAAGCACGAGCCGGAAGTTTTCGCCGCAACAGATAAAGTGCTATTGCCCAAGGACTACTTGCGGCTTTGGCTAACGGGTGACGCCGTGTCAGAAATGTCAGATGCCGCTGGGACGTCATGGCTTGATGTCGGCGCGCGGGATTGGTCCGAGGCGCTTTTGCAAGCAACTGGCCTGACACGCGCACATATGCCCAGCCTGGTTGAAGGTGCCGCCCCGTCGGGTGGCCTGCGCGCGGCCTTGGCGCAGCAATGGGGCTTGAACGAAGGTATTCCAATTGCAGGCGGTGGCGGCGACAACGCGGCAACGGCTGTTGGCGTCGGGGTCACCCAACCCGGGGACGCGTTTGTGTCGCTTGGAACATCCGGGGTTCTGTTCGCCGCAACGGGTTCTTATGCTCCTGCGGCCGAGACCGCCGTACACACGTTCTGCCATGCCCTGCCAAAAACCTGGCACCAGATGGGTGTAATTCTGTCTGCGGCCGATGCGCTTGAATGGTACGGGCGACTTGTGGGTAAAAGCCCCGCGGCCCTGACCGGTGCGTTAGCCGGCTCACCGGCACCGGGGCGTGCGATGTTCCTGCCTTATCTGGGCGGTGAGCGGACGCCGCATAATGACGCGCAAGTTCGCGCGTCCCTTATCGGACTTGCCCATGAAACAGATACACAAGCCGGGACACGCGCCGTCTTGGAAGGTGTGGCCTTTGCTTTGAAAGACTGTGCAGATGCGCTTGCGGCAACCGGAACGCAGATCAAGTCGCTCATTGCGGTTGGTGGCGGCAGTCAGTCGCGCAGCTGGCTGGAAACCATGTCAAATGCGCTGCAAATGCCGATCCAGCTGCCCGTTGCAGGTGATTTCGGCGCAGCCTTTGGGGCTGCCCGCCTTGGACAGATGGCCACGAATGGTGACACCTCAATTGCCCAAAAACCCAAAATCGCAGCGACAATCGAACCTGACACCACCCTGTCGGACGATTTCGCCGCCGCCCACGCAAGATACAAAGATACTTACACTGCCCTCAGGAGCCTCTCATGACCGACTTTTTCAATGCGATGCAGCCAATTACCTATGAAGGCCCTGACAGCAAGAACCCGCTGGCCTTCCGCCACTACAACCCGGACGAAATGGTCATGGGCAAGCGTTTGGAAGATCATCTTCGCTTTGCTGTGTGTTGGTGGCACAATTTCGCATGGCCCGGCGGCGATCCGTTCGGCGGTCAGACTTTTGAGCGTCCCTGGTTTGGCGATACGATGGACCTGGCCAAGATGAAGGCGGATGTAGCCTTCGAAATGTTCAAGATCCTGGGGGTGCCTTACTACTGCTTCCACGATGCCGATATCCGGCCCGAAGGAGCAAATTTTAAAGAAAACACGAAAAACCTTGAGGAAATGGTTGATTACCTTGGGGAAAAGATGGCTCAGGGTGGTCCAAAACTTCTGTGGGGGACGGCAAATCTGTTCTCGCACCGCCGCTACATGGCGGGAGCAGCCACCAATCCCGACCCAGATGTTTTTGCGTTCTCTGCGGCGACTGTGAAGACCTGTATGGACGCGACACATAAGCTGGGCGGTGAAAACTACGTTCTTTGGGGCGGTCGCGAAGGGTATGAAACGCTGCTCAACACCGATCTTGCACGCGAGCGGGAACAGGCGGGGCGCTTCCTGCAAATGGTGGTCGATTACAAACACAAGATCGGCTTCAAAGGTGCGATCCTGATCGAGCCAAAACCGCAGGAGCCCACCAAACACCAATATGACTACGATGTCGCCACGGTTTACGGGTTCCTCAAGCAATTTGGCCTCGAAAACGAAGTGCAGATGAACATTGAACAGGGCCATGCGATCCTTGCAGGCCACTCGTTCGAGCATGAGCTGGCGATGGCCCGTTCCTTGGGAATTTTCGGCTCCATCGACATGAACCGCAACGACTACCAATCCGGTTGGGACACGGATCAATTCCCCAACAATGTGCCAGAAGCTGCCTTGGCCTATTATGAAGTGCTGAAAGCCGGCGGCTTTACGTCAGGTGGGACAAATTTTGATGCGAAGTTGCGCAGGCAAAGCCTTGATCCAGAAGACTTAATCGCGGCCCATGTCGGCGGAATGGACGTTTGTGCAGCAGGCTTGAAAGCAGCTGCGGCAATGTTGGAAGATGGCGGGTTGGAAGCTGCGCGTGAAGCAAGATATGCCGGTTGGTCCGACACGGATATGCTGAAAACAGGAACGCTGGACAGCATCGCAACGCAGGTGCTGGAGGATGATGTGAACCCATCGCCGCGGTCGGGCAAGCAGGAAGTCCTTGAAAATCTTGTGAACAGGTTTCTCTAAACAGCATTTCCAAGGCCCCCGACCCGGCTTATAAAGCCAAAAACGGGGGCGATATGCCGAACTCAGAACCATCTTTGCGCGCCGAAGCAACGCGGTTGTTTGATATTGCCGTCAAGGCGGCAGACCCTGCAGCTGCGCTCGCGCGTCATTTCGCGACCACCCCGATATCTGCACCATCTGGAAAGCTCTTTCTGCTCGCTGTCGGCAAGGCCGCCTGTCCAATGCTGGAAGAGGCGTTGAAACATGCCCCAGCCGGGGCGGATGTTAAAGCGGTGGCTGTGACAAATCGGGAGAACATGCGCGACATCCCAGGCGCTTTGGTTTTGCCCGCTGGCCACCCTGTCCCCGATCAGGCCGGGGAAATTGCCGGACAGACCATCGTGGAGCTACTGCAAAGCGCTGGCGAAAGTGATCTTGTTATTGCACTGATTTCAGGCGGTGGCTCTGCGCTTCTGCCCGCGCCGGTTGACGGCGTGACGCTTGCGGACAAAGCCAAGGTCAGCGAGGTTTTGCTGGCAGCGGGCCTTGATATCACACAGATGAACCATGTTCGGCAGCAGCTGTCCCGCATTAAAGGTGGTGGGTTCTTGCAGCTTGCAGCCCCCGCGAAAGTAGGGGCATTTATCCTGTCTGATGTCGTCGGTGACGATCTGCGCGCGATTGCGAGCGGGCCAACAGTCTCGGCGATCGGGACGCGAGAAACCGCCAAGGCCATTCTGGAAAATAACAATATTTTCAAACAGATGCCGCAGAGTGTTCAGGCATATTTGTCACAACCTGTTGACGACTTACCACCGGTTATCGCAGCCAAAAATACGTTGATTTGTTCCAATCGCCAAAGTCTGGAGGCGATGCGTGATGCGGCCGGAGACTGGGACGCCCAGATCATCGCGGACGATCTTGAAGGCGATGTGGAGGATGTGGCGCAGCTTCTTCTGAACATTGCTTCGAAAGCGCCAGCCAAAACCGCACTGCTGTTCGGTGGTGAGACGACTGTGACCCTGCGCGGCGATGGGATGGGCGGGCGCAATCAGGAATTGGCGCTTCGGTTTGCGATCGGCGCGCGCAATATGGGAGCAGATTGGGTTTTTCTGAGCGGTGGTACAGATGGGCGCGACGGCCCGACGGATGCGGCCGGTGGGCTGGTTAGCCCGACTACATGCGACAGGATCGAAGCGGCTGGGCAAGATATTGATGCACTTTTGCAGAACAATGACAGCTACGCAGCGCTGAAAGCGGCGGGGGATTTGTTGATAACTGGCGGAACAGGCACGAATGTGGCCGACGTCCAGATTTTCCTGCGGGGTCCGGTACCAACTGTGAAGAAGCCGTAAGTCTAGTCCTCTGATCGCGCGATCAAATCCAGCACATAGGGCCCAATACTGCTGGTTATCACCGCGACACCTTCCTTGTTGGGATGGATGCCGTCCGCTTGCATATAGCGCTTCACCGCCTCATCTCGTGAGATTTCATCTGTCAGTGCGGCCAAGAAATCTGGATAGAGGATCGCATCGTAAGTCGCGGCCAAATCAGGATAAATACTGTCAAAATCCACCTTGTACTCCTGCCCGAAATTTCCCGGAGCCTGCATTCCGGACAGCAGTACCTCAACGTTTGCATTTCGCGCGGCGTCCAAGATAACTGTCAGGTTCTTGCGGGCTTCTTCCGGGGCTAGACCGCGCAGCATGTCATTCCCACCAAGCGTGACGATCATTGCGTCGACCTCGGGTGTCAGGGTCCAATCGATGCGCGCCGCACCACCTGCCGTGGTATCGCCAGAAACGCCCGCGTTCAGCAAAACAACGTCTTGGTCTTGTGCCTCCAGCCAAGCTTGCAATTGGGGAACAAAACCGTCGTCTTGGGACAAACCGAACCCTTGCGTGAGGCTGTCACCAAAGACCGCAATGGTCACAGTTTCTGCATGGGCGGGTGTTGCCAGCGCCAGTGCAATCAACGCGCCCTTGTGCAACGCGAAAACGGGGCTATCTAAATCCCATCGAAACCGCGCGTGCCAAAGGAATTTCATCTTGTCAAAACCGCTTGTCTCGCTGCGCGATGTGTCTTTGACACTTGATGGGAACGCAGGTCCGGTCGACATCCTGAAAGACATCTCCTTTGATGTGGCAAAAGGCGAAACGCTTGGATTGGTCGGGCCGTCCGGTTCTGGCAAGTCATCTCTCCTCATGTTGCTCGGCGGGTTGGAACGCGCGAGCGCTGGGTCCGTTTCTGTCAAAGACCGCGATTTGACCCCACTCAACGAAGATGCCCTGGCGCAGTTTCGCAGGCAACATATGGGGGTTGTGTTTCAATCCTTCCACCTTATCGCAACCATGACCGCAATGGAAAACGTGGCGCTACCGTTGGAATTGTCCAGAGACGGAGATGCCTTCGCGCGCGCACAGGCGGAGTTGGACGCAGTCGGCTTGGCAGACCGCGCCGATCATTACCCCGCACAGATGTCCGGTGGGGAACAGCAGCGCGTTGCTTTGGCGCGCGCCGCTATTGCGCGTCCGACCCTTCTTCTGGCTGATGAGCCGACGGGCAATCTGGACCAAAGCACCGGCAGCATGATCATGGATCTGTTGTTTGATCTGCGGGACCGATATGGCTCCACGCTTATTCTGGTGACACATGCGCCTGAGCTGGCGGCACGCTGCGACCGGGTCATTTCGCTCACCGATGGTCGGATTGCGACACCAGAAAACCGGGCGGCTGAATGAGCGATCTGCGCACCGCCTGGACGATTGCCCGTCGGGAACTGCGCGGCGGGGTTGCCGGGTTTCGGGTGTTCCTGATTTGCCTTGCACTTGGCGTTGCCGCGATTGCCGCGATTGGCACAGTGCGCGAAAGCATTGATGCGGGCTTGCAGCGCGAAGGTGCGGCACTCTTGGGTGGAGATGCAGCTATTGAGCTGACCTACCGGTTTGCGGATTCTGCAGAACGCACGATCTTTGAAAATGCCTCAGAAAACCTGTCCGAGATCGCTGATTTTCGGTCCATGCTGGTTGTTTCCAAGCCTGATCAGGAAGAACGTGGGCTGACACAGGTAAAAGCTGTTGATGGGCTCTATCCGCTCTACGGCACCGTGGTCCTTTCCCCCGATATTCCGCTTGAACAGGCTTTGGTCGGTCAAAATGGGTTGCCTGGGATCGTTGTCGATCCTGTCCTCCTAGACCGCTTGGCGCTTACTGTCGGCGAGACCGCCCGGCTTGGCACACAGGAATTCGTTGTCATGGCCGCTTTGCAGCGTGCCCCGGATGAGGCAGGGGCCGGATTCACGCTTGGACCGCGCAGCATCGTGGCACTTGACGCGCTGGATGCATCGGGACTCCTTGAACCGGGCACACTGTTTGAAACCGAATACCGCCTGACGGTCGCGACAGGCACTGATCTGGACGCGCTCCGCCAGCAGGTTGAAACCGCCCTACCCGATGCCGGTATCAGATGGCGCGACCGGCGCAACGGTGCCCCCGGCATTGCCGAATTTGTCGACCGCCTATCTGCATTTCTGGTGCTTGTCGGCCTGACAGGACTTGCTGTCGGCGGTGTCGGGGTTGCGGCAGCTGTTCGGGCTTATCTGGCCAAGAAAACAGAAACCATTGCCACGCTTCGCAGTTTGGGCGCTACCGGGCGGGTCATCTTCCTGACCTATATTTTGCAGATCGGTGTGTTGAGCCTTCTGGGCATCAGCATTGGCATTGCACTTGGCAGCGCGCTTCCATTGTTGTTTGGCCCACTTCTGGAAGCACGATTGCCAGTACCAGCCGAGTTTTCGCTGACCGCCAGACCATTAATCGAAGCCGGGTTCTACGGCATCTTGTCAGCCGCCTTATTCACGCTTTGGCCGCTTGCGCGGACGGAAAATATCCGCGCGGCAAACCTGTTTCGCGCATCCAATGCGGCGGTTCAAGGATGGCCACGCCCGCTTTGGCTGGGCATCCTAGCGGCACTTTTTGCTGTGCTTGTCGGAACAGCGGCGATCCTATCTGGCTTGATGCAGTTAACGCTTTGGGCGGCGGCAGGTCTTGTCGGAGCCTTCCTGATTTTGATCGGCGCGGCGATGCTCACCCGTCATCTGGCCCGTAGAGCATCCAAACTGAAGGCCTTGGCCGGGCGACCGACGTTGCGGTCCGCCCTTGGGGCAATCGGTGGTCTGGGAGGGGATGCAGGTGCGGTCATACTTTCGCTTGGGCTGGGCCTGAGCGTTCTTGCCGCGATAGGTCAGATAAATTGGAACTTGCAAAGCGCCATTGATCGCGACCTGCCTGACGTCGCGCCCTCCTATTTTGTGGTCGATATTCAAAGCAATCAGCTTCCGGAAATCCGCGATATGATGGGCGAAAACCCTGCCGTCATCGACTTCCAAAGCGCCCCGATGCTGCGCGGGATAATCACCAAGATTAACGGCAAACCTGCCGTAGAAACCGCCGGGGACCATTGGGTGCTGCAAGGGGATCGTGGCATCACCTACAGCCAAGACCCACCTGCTGAAACCAAGATCACGCAAGGCGCGTGGTGGGACAAGGACGCGGTCTCGCCCGAGATTAGTTTTGCCGCAGAAGAAGCCGCCGAGATGGGCCTTACGCTGGGCGATAGCATGACCCTGAACGTTTTGGGCCGGGAATTGACCGCGACCGTGACCAGCTTCCGGGAGGTCGATTTTTCCACCGCGGGCATCGGCTTTATTCTGTCGATGAACCCGTCAGCTTTGCAGGGCGCACCACACACGCATATCGCGACGATTTATGCCGATGAAAAAGCTGAAGGGGCGATCCTTCGCGATATCTCCAGCCAATTTCCCAATATCACCGCGATCCGAATGCGCGATGCCATTGGGCGGGTCAGCGATGTTCTGGCCGGGATCGCCGCCGCAATCACCTATGGCGCTTTGGCGACGTTGCTCACCGGTGGAGTGGTTTTGATCGGGACCGCAGCTGCCGGGGAACAGGCCCGCATTTACGAAGGGGCGATCTTGAAAACGCTGGGGGCGACGCGGCGCGAAATTCTTCTGAACTTTGCGCTTCGATCTGTGATCCTTGGGGCCGTTGCGGGCGGGTTTGCCATTCTCGCGGGCGGTCTTGCGGGATGGGCCGTGATGCATTTCGTGATGGACAGCACGTTCCAGCTTGAACCTGTCTCTGCGCTCGGCATCGTGTTTGGCGGCATTCTGGTTACGCTTCTAACTGGGGCGTTCTTTGCCTGGCGTCCGCTGGCCGCAAAGCCTGCCCGTGTGTTGCGCGCGCGAGAATAACCTCAGACGCTCCGGCTGACCCGGCGACAGATCAAGATCACGGGCAGCAGACCAATGGCCACGATAACAAGGCTTGGCACGGCCGCGCCTTCCAAACGCTCGTCCGAAGCCAATCGGTAGGCTTGCACCGCCAAAGTATCAAAGTTGAACGGGCGCAAGATCAGCGTCGCTGGAAGTTCCTTCATCACATCGACAAAGACGATCAATAATGCAGTGAGAAGGCTGGGTTTGAGGATCGGGAAATGCACACGGCGCAACGTTCCCATCGCGCTTTGGCCCAAGGCGCGCGAGGCTGCGTCCATGTTGGAATTCACCGCTGCCTGCCCGCCCTCATAGGCACCCAAAGCTGCTGCCAGAAACCGTATCAGATAGGCCATGATCAACAGCCAGATCGATCCCGTGATCAACAGTCCGGTTGAATAGTCGAACGTTTCGCGCATCCAAGCGTCCAGCGCGTTATCAAACGCCGCGAACGGGACCAGCAGGCCAACGGCGATTACACCGCCCGGCACCGCATAGCCCAGCCGCGCGATATTCGTTGTCACTTGCGGCAAGCGGCCGCGATCAAGGCGTTGCAGATAGCCCAAAGTGATTGCGGCCAAAACGGTCACAACCGCCGCGATTGCGGCCAGTTGGACGGAATTCAATGCAAAGCCAATATAGCGCGGGCTGAACAGGTTCTGGTTCGACCCCAGCCCCATCGCAAACAGGGTTACCGCGGGGATCACACATCCCAAAGCCACCGGGATCGCACAGAGGATAAACGCGGCCCATTTGTGCCAGCCGGTCAGCACCATGCCCATCGTTTCTTGACGTTTGGTGGTTGAATGGTAGCGGGCCTTGCCGCGGGTGCTGCGCTCCAGCAGTGCGATCAGCAACGCGACTGCCAAGATGCCCAGCGCTAGTTGTGCGGCCCCTGCCCGGTCCCCCAGCGAGAACCAGCTTGTATAAATACCCGTGGCAAAGGTTTGCACGCCGAAATAGGCGACTGTGCCGAAATCGGCGATGGTTTCCATGATGGCCAGAAGCACGCCGCTGGCAATTGCGGGCCGCGCCATTGGCATTGAAACGCGGGCAAATGCCGACCAAGGCGACTTGCCCAACGCGCGCGCAGCAATAAAAGCCGATGCGCTTTGTTGCAGGAACGCGGCGCGTGCCAGCAGGTAGACATAAGGATAAAGGACCAAGATCAACATCAAAGCGGCCCCGCCCACTGACCTGATTTCCGGGAACCAGTAGTCGCGTGGGCCCCACCCTGTCAGGTCGCGCAGGGCAGATTGGACGATGCCCGGATGGTCCAGCACATGTGTATAGGCATAGGCCAAAACGTAGGCCGGAAATGCCAGTGGGATCACCAAGGCCACTTCCAGAAACCGTCGTCCGGGAAAAAGGGTCATAGTGACCAGCCAGGCAGCGCCAGTGCCGATCAGAAACGTGCCGATTGCGACCAGAACAACAAGGATCAAAGTCGTGCGCGCGTAACCGCCCAGCACAGTATCAAGCAAATGGCGCAGGGTGTCACTGCCCCCGTCAAGCGAGGCCAGAAACACCGCGACCATAGGCAGAACGCAGATCAACGCCACGAAGACGGCGGCGTTTCGTAGCCCCGACAATCCCGGAAGTTGATGAGTTGCGCGCACCACGGCCCTTTCGTTCCGCTGCAACAAATTGGCAGCGTTCGATCCTGTGTTTAGCGGCAATAAGCGCAGATGAAAACCGCTTGAAACAGAGTCACTTTGCCCGGTTTTCGGCGATCCGCGCGTCCACGATCGAAGACACGTCCGAGATCATCGGCGATGCCATTCCGATCTGGTCAGAGATCAATTTTACCAGCAGGTCGACACGTTCGATATCTTTCTGACCACCATCAACCGCGCGGGCCACAGATGATGGTTTGAGCAAGCCATTTGCGGCAGCTGCATATTTCTCAAACGGGACCCCGTCTCCGTCTTGCGCGCCAAGCTTTGCGACGATTGCGTCGATATGGCTATAGATTTTCTCGGACAGATCCAGGTCGGAATGCACAGCGTCACGGATCGGCCGAACGCCATCAGACTGGACGCAGCGATAATTGCCCGTCAGCAGCATCGACCATTTGGCAAACGGAACAAATAGTGAGCTGTAGACTCGCAGTTTCACCGGCACGTCGTTTCCATCCAATGTGACAGCAGAAATATCAGCCTCCAGATCACGCAGCACCTGGTTATGAGCCGCATCGTCAAATTCTGCGGCTTTGAAGTTTGTGGGCAATCCAACAAACAAAACATTGGCCTTTTCGTCGGGTAGCCGGAAGGCTTGCGGATCAGGGCTGCACAACGTGACGGTCGCAGGCTCAAAGTCAGCCCAGACATCTGCGTCGGTATAGGCGGCTGTCAGGGCATCTGCGTTGATACCGGGGATGCGCTTGAGATAGGGCAGCGGCGGCATGTTCATGATCGACAGGCACGGCAGCTTGGCCGCTGCAATTCGGCTCAGCAGATCGCGAATATCATCAAAGCCATATTGTGGCTCCGCCATTGCCAGCGCGACCATATCGTATTTTGACACGTCGACATCGGAGGGTGGGCACGCATCAAGCTTCCCCGGTTGATCGCCGGACAGGATCGCCCGGTGGCTTTCTTCGCCACGCAATTTGATGCGCACATCGGTGCCTTCTGCGTTGATCAGGTCCGCGGTGGCGGCTCTGCATACAAGATTGACATCATGGCCAGCCATCAGCAATTTGGTACCAAGTAGCGAGCCGTAGGAAGCGCCGAGAATAAGGATGCGATAGGCCAATTTGGATCTCCAAGATAAGAATCGGGGAAGCTATACAAGCAATATTGTTACGCGAAAAGCCCCGAAAACGGAATTTATGAACTCAACCGTTTTTCAGGGCTTTCTGCGAGAACGCGGGTCAGGTTGCGGTTTTTCGCATCTTACCGCGGGCCCAGTTTAAGACCGGCAGAAGGATCAAGATGATCGCGATGATGGTGATGGGGCCCGCGATGGGCCTGTTCAGGAAGATCATCGGATCACCTGACGACAGAAGCAGGGATTGGCGCAACGTAGGCTCCGCGATGGGGCCCAGAACAATCGCCAGCACTGCCGGGGCCAACGGGTAGTCAAACTTGCGCAGGAAGAACGCGCCCAGACCGAAACCCAGCATCAACCAGACATCATGCATATCACGCGTCGCGGCAAACCCACCGACCACCGACAGCACAAAGATCAGCGGTGCAAGAATCGTGAACGGCATCCGCAGCATCCAGATGAACAGCGGGATGAAGGCCAGGTTGATAACAAGCGCAAAGAAGTTCGACACGTAGAAGGAACCGATCAAGCCCCAGACGAACTCACTTTGATCAACGAAAAGACGCGGACCCGGTGTCAGCCCCCAGATCACCATTCCGCCCAGCAAGATCGCGGTTGTCGGGGAGCCCGGAATACCAAGCGTCAGCATCGGCAGCATCGCCCCCGTGGAGGCGGAGTTATTGGCCGCTTCCGGTGCTGCGACCCCGCCCGGATGACCTTGGCCAAACTCCTTTGGGTTCTTGGCGACCATTTTGGCAACACCGTAAGACATTAGTGATCCCGGCGTCGCCCCAGCCGCTGGCAGAATACCCACGAAGAAGCCGAGGAACGAACCGATGGTGGTGCCTTTCCAGCCGCGCTTCATACCTTCCTTGCTGTCGTCGACGATGCCTTTGACGGACATTTTGGTCTCGGTCGAGGTGATCTTGCCGCGTGTTGTATCGAGGGTCCAAAGCATCTCCCCGATGCCGTAGACGCCGATGGCGAGAACAAGGAAATTGATGCCGTGCAAGAAGCCACTGATGTCAAAGAAGACAAGCCGCGGCGCGCCGGATATTTGATCGAACCCAACGGCGGCAAAGACAAGACCAATGCAGATCGAGAAGATGGTTTTCGGGATGTCGTCACCGCCCAGGCCCACGAAAGTGGCAAACGCCAAGAGCATCAGCGCGAAGATTTCTGGCGGCCCAAAGCTGAGCGCGACAGAGGCCAGCAAAGGCGCAAACATGGTGAACAGGATGTTGGCGACTGTGCCACCGATGAAGGACGCGATTGCGGCTGTGACAAGGGCCAAGCTCGCCCTGCCCTTCAAGGCAAGCGGTCGTCCGTCAAAGGTGGTGGCCACCGCTGTGGAGGCGCCTGGAATGCCCAAGGTGATCGAACTGATCGCGCCGCCATACATCGCGCCGTAATAAATCGCGGCTAGGAAAATAATCGCAGAACCGGGCGGGACAAGAAACGTCACTGGCAAGAGGATCGCAACACCGTTGACCGACCCGAGCCCCGGCATCGCGCCGATAAACAATCCAAGCGTGACGCCCACCATGATCAACAAGATGTTGAGAGGTTGCAGTGACAGCGCCATGCCGTCGCCCAGAAGTCCTAGTATTTCCATTTGCCTACCCTTTTCGCCGCAATCGTTTCGGTGTCATGCGACCCGGTCAGTAAATTATGTCGTAGAGGACGTTGTAGAACGGCTCCGTGAAGTCGAGGCCTTTGGGCATCGTGATCCGCATCAGGCCTTCAAAGAAAAAGAAGAACGCAATCGGCAGCCCGATCGCCAGCGCCAGCGTCAGCCACCAACTGTGGCGACCCAGAAAGCGCACGTAATAGATCAAAAACAGCGCCATCGCCCCGTACATCGATATGACGTCGATCAGCGCGATAAATCCAAGCAAGCCGCCGCCCACAAGGATGAGGTTCTTGACCCCGAATTCATCGAGAACAGGGTCCTCAGAACGCGATGGTGGCGAGGTTTTGCGGTACCAGTTGAAGGCGATAAAGCCAGTGCAGACCAGCATGATCGCCGATAACCAGAAGGGCCAGGCACCGCCGCCGGGCCCCTCTCCTGAGATATAACCAACATCCAGTTTTGCGCTTTCCACCATGAGATAGATGGAGAAGAGGGCCAGTATGCCCGCCGTTACGATTTCTCCCAGCCGCATTCCGGCCCCCTTATTCTTAACGCATCAGATATTGGTTGCGGTGGGCTTACTCGCCCATCGCTGCGAACAGGTCCTTGTGGTTCTGTACTTGTGTGGACCAGTATTCGCGCTGCTGATCGGCATCCAGCCACAGCGGAGACAGGCTTTCTGAGGCCATGTAGCCCTGCCACTCTTCCGTGTCATAGACCGTCTTGAACAGGTCTTGATAATACGCAGCCGCATCATCTGACATGCCCGGAGCGCCAACAACAGCACGCTGATTGTAGTAGCTGAAGTCATGACCCAGCTCTTTGACCGTGCGGACATCCTGATAGGCTGCCAGACGCTCGTCAGAGAAGGCAATCAAAGGCACAACATCACCGGATTCGTAGAAGCCTTTCGCCTCTGCCGGGTTGTTCACAGATGCCATGATCTGCTGACCGGCCAAGTCTTTGGCCACAGCACCACCACCATCATAGGGGATGTACTTGATCTTGATGTCGAATGTGCCTTCCATCCAGGCCACCACGGTGCTGTCTTCCTGACCTTTACCAGTGCCGCCCATGACATACTCACCGTCCATGCCTTTGACCGTTTCCAGCCATTGCTCAAACGTGGTGATCCCGCTGTCCTTGTGGACCCACAGAACAAACGGGTCGACGCCCATCATGGCAACAGGTGTGAACGTCTGGATATCGATGCCCAGATTTGGCTGGCGCAGAGGTGTCGCAAAGAAGGAATTCAGCGTCACAAGAATTGTGTGGTCTGGATCAGACGCGCCTTTCAACGCGATCAGTGCTTCCGCACCCGAACCGCCACCTTTGTTATTGGGAACCAACGGACGTGTGGTCAGGTCTTTCTTTTCAGCGACCGATTGAATGAAGCGTGCAATCTGGTCGGCCCCGCCGCCGGCACCCGCCATGATCACGAAATCAATTGGCTTGGTCGGCTCGAAAGCCTGTGCCGGACCAGAAAACCCGGTCATTGCCAGCGCGCTTGCGGCCAGCGTTGTCATAAATGTACGTTTAGTAAGTGACATCTTTTTCCTCCCTAAGGATCAAGTTTTGCCCCGGCCATCTTGCGTGGTCTCTTGGAACTTTGAAGTCTGCTACGGTTTGTCTTGCCGGGTCTCCTCTGTTGTTTCGACGGGTTCAGTGACTGAACAGAACCGCCATTTCCGAATGATCGACGATATGTTGCGTGTTACCTCCGAAAAGGGTCTCCCGCTCATGGCTGTCGCCATAAGCCCCCATCACAAGCGTATCTGCGTCCAACTGTGCCGCTTGCTTCAAAAGCGACTCTGCAACACTGATAACGGTCTCAAACTGCACGATATTTGCAGATATCCCATGCGCGCTGAGATAGTCTTGAACGTCTTCGATTGTCGTGCCGGGTCCCGCGTCGCTGCCATTTGTCAGGACAGAAACGGTGTCTGCGTGACGAATGACCGGCATGGATTGGCCCAAGGCACGGGCCGCTTCGGCACTTCCGTTCCAGGCGATTGCGACATTGGCACCAAGTGTGCTGATCGGACCTTTGGGGTCTGGGCACATCAACACTGGCCGCCCTGAATGAAACAGCGCCGCTTTCAACGTGTTGGTTCCCAAGTTGCGATCCACATCAGGTTTGGCGACAGCAATCACATCAACAAGACGGCCGCGCCGCTTGATCACATCCACTTGGCGACCGGCTTCTTCGCTGAACGACACGCTGGCGGATTTGCCAGAGGTCTGATCGTAGGACAGATTCAGCTTTGCCGCCAAGGCTTCGAGTTCCTGCTTGAGCCCCTCTTCCTCCATATCGGCAATGGACGAGACTTGCTCAAGCATCTGCGCCTTCATGAAGCTGGGGATCGGGATGCCAAAAGGCAGAAGGTCTTCCGGCTTCGGCCTGCAATGAGAAACGTCGATATGGGCATTGTGGCGATGCGCCAATGCTGCGGCATGGGCCAAAACGTTGTCGCCTTTGCCATCACCACGCACCGGGACCAGTATTTTGCGGATCATCTGTTCATTCCCCCAAAACCGTCCCTTTAGAAATACCTGCAGCCGCGGCCCATTCCGACGCAGGGATTTTGCCCTCGCCCGCAGGCCGGACGCGCTTGATCAGAATTCTGCCGCCGACACATTGCACGGCGACACCATCGTCTGACACATCCGCAACCTTGCCAGAGACCCCGTCGCCCGGCAGGCGTGCACTGTCGCACATCTGTACTTCCACGCCCCCAAGCGTGGTCCAGGCCCCCGGCGCCGGGTTGGTGCCACGGATCAGATTGTAGACCTGTCCCACTGGCTTGTTCCAATCGATCCGCGCATGTTTCTTGACGCATCGCCGCTCATAGGTGGCTTGGGCTTCGTCCGGGACGATATGGGGCGGGTTGCCATCGCGAAAGTGGTCCACGACCGCCAAAACACTGTCGACCGCTGAAGGGTAGATTTTCTTGAAATAGAGGTCGATCACGGTGTCATCCGGCCCGATCTCGCACTCCCACTGCATCAGGCTGTCGCCCTCATCCAGACCGTCCGTTGGGTAGAACCAGCTGTATCCCGATTTCGTGGCCCCCATGATGATCGGCCAATTGACTGCCGAAGGACCGCGGTGCAGCGGCAAAAGCGAAGGATGAAAACAAATCGATCCGTGGGTCGGCGTGTCGCGGGCAGCCTCTGGCACAAAGACGTTGACGAAGGCCATGACCATAAGATCGGCCTTATATCCGGCCAATGTTTCCAACGCAGATGCGTCGTCAAAATTCGCGGGCTGTTCAACCGGCAAGCCTTGCTCCAGGGCGAATTCCTTAATTGGATCAATAGGTTTACCGTCACGGTCAGGTTCGCAATAGACTGCGACAACGTCGTCCGTCCCCGCATCCAAAAGCTTGGAAAGCGCGTCCTTGCCGAAGGCTTGTTGTCCCATGACGATCAGGCGCATTATCTACTCCGCCGCCTGCTTGGCTGCACCAACGGCACCGCTATCGACGACGCGCGCAAGGTCTTCTCCGGTATAGCCCAAAACTTCCGACAGGATTTCAATCGTGTGTTCCCCCAATAGCGGAGACCGTTCGACCTCCACCGGGCTGTCGGACAGCTTTATCGGGCAACCGACGGAGGTATATCTGCCCCGCTCCGGGTGATCGACATCGACGATTGTGCCCGTGGCGCGCAGACCTTCATCCTCGATCAACTCTTTTGTGGACAAGATCGGACCCACTGGAATGTCATGTGGGTTGCAGGTGTCCATAACCTCGAACTTGGTCTTGGTCATCGTCCATTCTTCAATGCGCGCGAAAATTTCGTTCAGTTTGTCCAACCGCTCGGGCGGGGTCGCATAGCCTTCCTTGGTTTTCCAATCCGGTTCCCCGATGACGTCGCAAATCTTCTCCCAAATCGCCGCCTGACAGATGAAATAGGTGTAGGCATTGGGATCGGTTTCCCAACCTTTGCACTTCAAAATACGTCCCGGCTGACCACCACCGGAATCATTGCCTGCGCGCGGGGTCGCGTCGCCAAAGGGGACGCCTTCGCCAAATTGGCTGTATTCCTTCAATGGCCCTGCATCCAAACGTTGTTGGTCGCGCAGTTTCACACGGGACAGGTTCAAAACCCCGTCCTGCATCGCCGCTGTCACCTTCTGCCCGCGGCCAGATTTTTCCCGCTGATACAAGGCCGTCACGATCCCAAGGCACAGATGAAGCCCGGTGCCGCTGTCGCCAATTTGCGCCCCTGTCACCAAGGGCGGGCCATCGCGGAACCCTGTTGTCGACGCAGAACCACCCGCGCATTGCGCGACGTTTTCATAGACTTTGCAGTCTTCATATTTGCCCGGCCCAAACCCCTTGATCGAGGCCAGAATGATCCGCGGATTGATCTCTTGAATACGTTCCCAGCTGAAGCCCATTCGGTCCAACGCACCGGGGGCGAAGTTCTCGACCAGCACGTCACAGGTCTGGATCAGCTTTGTCAGAACTTCCTTGCCGGTCTCATTTTTCGAGTTGAGCTCGATCGAGCGCTTGTTGTGGTTCAGCATCGTAAAATATAAGCTGTCAGCCCCCGGGACATCGACCAATTGTTTGCGGGTCGCATCGCCAACCCCGGGACGTTCGACCTTGATTACATCCGCGCCAAACCACGCCAGGAGTTGCGTACAGGTCGGCCCCGATTGGACATGTGTAAAATCGAGAACTTTGATGCCGTCTAGCGCTTTCATCTGTGAAGCCTTCTACTTAAGTATCTGTTTTATTTACTTCTTCCCGACAACAGAGACGGGATTGAGAGAACCGATATTGCCGCTTTCTTTGCCAGCAGCTGGATCGATTTGTGCATTAATCAAGGTTGGTTTGCCAGAATCCATTGCTTTATTGACCGCCTGAAGCAACTCATCCGGGCTGGTGGCGTGCATTCCGACACCGCCAAAAGCTTCCATCATCAAGTCGTATCGGCTGTCTTCAACAAAGACCGTGGTCGCCACGTCTTCGCCACCTGACTGGTTCACATCAGTGCCGCGATAGATGCCGTTGTTGTTGAAGACAACGATGCAAACCGGCAGGTTGTAGCGGCAGATGGTTTCCACCTCCATGCCGGAGAAACCGAAAGCACTGTCGCCTTCAATGGCTAGGACCGGATGACCAGTTTCCACAGCAGCTGCGATGCAGGACCCCATGCCGATGCCCATGACACCCCAAGTGCCGACATCAAGCCGTTTGCGCGGTTTAAACATGTCGATAATGGACCGCGCGAAATCCAGCGTGTTGGCCCCTTCATTAACCAATATGGCATCAGGACGTTCCGCAATGACGCGCTTCAACACACCTAATGCACCGTTATAGTCCATGGGTGAGTTGTTGTTTTGCAGCTTGCTTGCCATGCGGGCGATATTGCCCTCTTTCTTCTCGCGCACCGTGGTTAGCCAGTCTTCTGGCGGCTTGCGCCACTCGTGGCCCATTTCCTCCAGCATCGCGGACAGGCAGCTTTCGATATCACCGACCAACGGGGCCGCGATCTGCACGTTGCTGTCCATCTCCTTCGGTTCGATATCCAGTTGGACAAATTTCGTCGAATGCGGAATGCCCCATTGGTTGCCTTTGCCGTGGGATAGAAGCCAGTTCAGCCGCGCACCGACCATGATCACGACATCGGCTTCTTTCAGCACCAGTGACCGTGCGGGACCTGCGGACAAGTCATGGGTATCGGGCAGAAGCCCTTTGGCCATACTCATCGGCAGGTAGGGAATTCCCGTCCGTTCAACGAACTCTTTCACGACCTCATCGGCCTGCACGTAAGACGCGCCTTTCCCGAGGATAATCAAAGGCTTCTTGGCTGATCCTATCAACTCCACCGCGCGGGTAACCGCATCGGCATGAGGGACCTGCTTTGGGGCGGGATCGATGACTTTGACCAGAGACTTCTGGCCTTCAACCTCATCCATCACCTGTCCCAAAAGGTTGCCAGGAATATCAAGATAGACGCCACCGGGACGGCCGGACATGGAGGCCCGGATCGCACGAGCCACACCGATGCCAATGTCTTTGGCGTGCAAGATGCGGTACGCGGCCTTGCAAAGCGGTTTGGCCACGGCCAGCTGGTCCATTTCCTCGTAGTCGCCCTGCATCAGATCAACGACTTCCCGCTCGGACGAGCCGGAGATCAAGATCATTGGCCAGCAATTGGTCGTCGCATGAGCAAGTGCGGTCAGGCCATTCAGAAAGCCCGGCGCAGACACGGTCAGGCAAATCCCCGGTTTTTTGGTAAGAAACCCTGCTGCGGCGGCGGCGTTTCCGGCATTTTGCTCGTGACGGAATGAAAGGACCCGAATGCCTGCCGCTTGTGCCATGCGTCCCAAATCAGTGATCGGAATTCCCGGCACGCCGTAAATCGTTTCCACACCGTTCAATTTCAATGCATCGATCAACAGGTGAAACCCATCGGTCAGGGAGGCACCTTCGCCTGTCGTGTCTGTCTCTAAGCTTTCAACCATTGCCATTATCGTCTCCTGAAAAACTGACATCTTGAAATGCGGGGGGTCGTTATCTTGACTGGCGCTCCGCAGCTAGTCTCGTCCACGTGCGCCGAATATGGGCGTGCAACCGCATCGAGTGCTCGCGCACCATGCGCGAGGCCAGATCCGGATCGCGAATTTCCAATGCTTCGATGATTGCCAGATGGTCGGCGACAGACCGCGTCGCGCGGTCATCTTCTTCCAGCGCCCGCCTGCGCACAGCGTACATATGGACAAACAACCCATCCGCCATCGTGCTGAGCAATTTGCACCCCGACATCTCTAGGATCATCTGGTGAAATTCTATATTTGCTTCGGAATATTCCGACAAATCCGCACGGGTTGAGCTGCCGCTGTTGCGCATCGCATGTTTGCGCAGGGCCGCAATCTGATCGTCAGTTGCGTTCACAGCCGCAAGGCTGGCCGCCATACTTTCCAAAGCCGCCCAGGCAACGATCATTTCGAGAATTTCGCCGAGTGTCTTGCGCAGCACAAACACACCACGACGCGGTTTGATCGCAATGAAGCCTTCCTGCTCCAGACGGGCCAAGGCTTCGCGCAAGGGTGTTCTTGAGATTGCAAGTTGTTCTGCAAGGGAACGCTCGTCCAAGCGCAGCTCTGCATCATCATCGTAAATATTCATATCGATGATCGCCTCGCGCAAACGCTCGTAGACATGATCCTTCAATGTGAAGTTTTCTTTGATCGCACGAAGCTTCATAGAAGCAATCCCCCCGGACCCGGCAGAACAGGTCCAATTGTCTTTGGTATACCATAAGCCACTACTTGCGTTTCGCAATTACTTTTTTACAAGCCTAGCCGTGCGGCTACCAATGCTTTGAAATTGTTATCTTTAAAAGACCCCCTACGATGGGTGCAGAAGTGATATACTGGGAGTATGGTGACTTGACCGGATTCTGGCATCTGGTATACCACAGCTAATTTCAAGTGGGAGCGCAGACATGGATCTACAGGAATTCCAATCTAAGGAACTGGTCGCCCAATACGGTGTCCCCGTCCCCCAAGGTATGTTGGCGCGCACCGCAGAGCAGGCCGAAGACATGGCGCGCAAGATCACCGCAGAACGCTATATGGTCAAAGCACAGATCAAAGCGGGCGGTCGGGGTTTGGCCGGTGGCATCAAAACCGCGGCAACCCCCAGCCTGGTGTTTGATGCGGCCAAGGCAATGATCGGACAATCGCTTGTGACCCAGCAAACCGGAACAACAGGGGAACCTGTCGAAGCGGTCTACGTTGAAGCCGCCATTGATATCGACAAGTCGTTTTACGTCGCACTGGCCCTTGATCCAGGCACCGCGCATCCGCTTCTGCTGGCCTCCTCAAAAGGTGGGGTTGAGTTTGAACAATCCGCACAGATCGATCCCGGCATCGTTCAGCAATTTGATCTGACCGGGGCCAGCGCCAGTAAGGTCGCAAAATTCCTGGAGGGTCAGGATTTTCCGGATGCCAAAACAGCCGCTGAGTTGGTGTTGAAGATGGCGCGCGCCTTTACCCAGAATGATATGACGTTGCTGGAGATTAACCCACTGGTGCACACGACCGACGGCCAATGGATGGCATTGGATGCGAAAGTATCGCTGGATGGTAATGCAATGTTTCGACACACCGAATTGCAGGATCTCGCGCAAGCTGACCACATGTCGGAGGCGGAAAAAATCGCCTATGACAATAACATCAACCTCGTTCAATTGGATGGCAATATTGGCGTCGTGGTCAATGGTGCGGGGCTTGGGCTGGCAACGAATGATTTGTTGGTCGATGCCGGTGGTCGGCCCGCAAATTTCATGGACATCCGCACAACCGCAACCAGTTTTGATATCGCGAAAGGTGTCGATCTTATCCTGAGCGATCCGAAAGTGTCCTGCCTGTTTCTTAACGTGCATGGGGGTGGCATGACCGTGTGCGACACCGTGGCCGAGGGGGTAGCCTTCGCCTACGCCCGCGCAGACCGCAAACCTGCGATTGTCGCCAGATTGGCCGGACAGAACGCGGAATGGGGGCTGCGAATCCTCAAAGAACGGCGACTGCCTGTCGAGGTTTTCGAGACGATGAAAGAAGCCACCGCCCGTTGCGTCGCGCTGGCAGGAGGACGTCGCTGATGGCTATTTTTGTTGGCAAAGACACCAAGGTGATGGTTCAGGGGATCACGGGTCGTTCGGGGACGTTTTATACCGATCAGGCCTTGCGCTACGGGTCTGGTTTCGTGGCAGGCGTGCGTCCCGGTAAAGGCGGCAGCACACATCTGGACTTGCCGATTTTTGATGATGTCGCGACAGCGAAAAAGAAGACCGGTGCGAATGCCAGCTTGATTGTCGTGCCCGCGCATCGCGCCGCCGACGCAATGATCGAAGCGATTGAAGCCGAATTGGATGTGGTTGTCTGCGTGACCGAACGCGTGCCACAGCATGACATGACCAAGGTCAAAGCCGCCTTGGAAGGGTCCAAAACCGTTTTGATTGGTCCGAACTCCCAGGGTATTTTGACGCCTGACGCGTGCAAGATCGGGGTGATGCCCACAAAAGACGCCCTGCCCGGCCCGATTGGCATCGTCTCACGATCCGCTTCGTTGACCTCAGAAATTCTGGCGCAGACAAGTGCGATCTCAATGGGGCAGTCGACCACCATCGGGATTGGGGGCGACGCGATCCACGGGGCGGGCTTCGTCGACTGCCTGAAAGCGTTCAAAGATGACGATGACACGGAAATTGTCGTCCTGATCGGCGAAATCGGCGGCCGGGAAGAAGAAGATGCCGCAGAATATCTGGCCTCTGTCAGGTATGAAAAGCCCGTCATTGCGTTGATCGTGGGACGCCATGCACCGCAAGAACGGCGGATGGGTCATGCCGGGACGTTGTCGTTTTTCGGGGCCCAGGACGCGGTGGGCAAGATCGCGGCGTTGAAAGCCGCTGGCGTGCATATTGCCGAAGACGCGGAAGATGTCGCACACCAGATCCAACAGCTGAAAAGCTAACATTGCAGGCGGCACTCGCGTCCTTATGGGTTGTCGACCTTAGGGAAGCCGCCAGCCCAAACAGCGCATTCCCAGTTTTCAGAGCGCATTCAAACCATGCAGCCGGGTAATTCACGCCGCTTTTTCACCTGATTTGTTCGGAATCCGCGCAAATACGTCGCGGATCAAGAATCTGGGTTGCTAAGTCTTTGCGTGTCGGTTTTATTTCTTTCCTGACTAGCCCGGCAACAGGGCGGCGCAAAACTCAGGGGGAGCCGGCTTTGCTGGACACGACAAACGACAACGCCTTTGTGGCGTTTGATCACGTGCAAAAAAGTTACGACGGCGAAGTGCTGGTCGTAAAAGATCTAAACCTTGCGATGCCAAAGGGCGAGTTTTTGACAATGCTTGGGCCGTCGGGTTCGGGCAAGACCACTTGCCTGATGATGCTCGCAGGTTTTGAAACCGCCACGCATGGGGAAATCCGGCTTGGCGGCAAGGAAATCAACAACATTCCGCCCCATAAACGCGGCATCGGCATGGTGTTCCAAAACTATGCGCTGTTCCCGCATATGACGGTGAACGAAAATCTGGCCTTTCCGCTGGAAGTGCGGGGGCTGGACAAGTCGGACCGGGAAGCCAAAGTCAAACGTGCGCTCGAAATGGTGCAGATGGGTGAATTTGGAAACCGCCGTCCCGCACAGCTTTCTGGCGGCCAGCAACAACGTATCGCCTTGGCCCGCGCCCTGGTGTTTGAGCCCGAACTGGTTTTGATGGATGAACCTCTTGGTGCTTTGGACAAGCAGCTGCGCGAACATATGCAGTATGAAATCAAGCACTTGCACGAAAGTCTTGGCATCACAGTTGTCTACGTGACCCATGACCAGTCCGAGGCTTTGACCATGTCTGACCGCGTTGCTGTCTTCGATGACGGGCGCATTCAACAACTTGCTCCACCAGAAGATTTGTACGAACGCCCTGACAACAGTTTCGTGGCGCAGTTCATTGGCGAAAACAACAAACTGACGGGCAAAGTGGTTGCACTTAACAACCAGACCGCAACGGTCGAACTGCCAAATGGCAAGAAAACCGAAGCATTGGCCGTTAATTGCGGTGATATCGGAAGCCAGACCTTGCTGTCGATCCGACCAGAGCGGGTCAACATCGCCGCCGAAGGTCCAAATTCGACCGACGCGAAAGTGCTGGAGCTGATCTATCTTGGCGACCACATCCGCTGCCGCCTCGATGTACATGGAAATGATGAATTTGTGGTCAAAGTGCCGAACTCGGCCGGCCACGAACATCTCGTTGCGGGTCAAACGACAAACGTGACTTGGGCCCCTGAAGATGCCCGGGCACTTGATCCGCAATAAACAACTGATCTGGGGCAAAACCCGGACATGGACAGACTAACAAATGAAAACTGGGAGACTACTCAAATGAAAAGAACTCTTATCCTCACAACGGCGCTGACAAGCTTTGCCTTCGCAGCAAATGCTGCCGAAGTCACAGTCATGAGCTGGGGCGGCGCGTATACGAAAAGCCAAGTTGAAGCGTATCACAAGCCGTTCACTGCAGAGACCGGCATCGCCGTAAACTCTGTCGACAGCGACAACCCTGCGACACCGATCAAAGCGCAGGTTGAAGCGGGCAATGTCACCGTAGACGTCGCTGACGTTGAATTCTCTGACGCTGTTCGTCTGTGCGATGAAGGCCTGCTGGAAGAGATTGATGCGTCCATCCTGCCAGATGCACCAGACGGAACATCTGCGGCTGACGATTTCATCGAAGGCGCGCTTCAGGATTGCGCGGTGGCAAACATCGTTTGGTCCACGGTCTATGCCTATAACACAGCCAATGTTGACGGCACGCCAACAACCATCGGCGATTTCTTCGACACGGACAAATTCCCAGGCAAGCGTGGCCTCCGGAAGTCCGCGAAAGCGACACTGGAAATGGCATTGATGGCAGACGGCGTACCAGCCGGCGAAGTCTATGACGTGCTGGAAACAGATGAAGGCGTTGATCGCGCGTTCGCCAAGCTCGACAGCATCAAGGACGATATCGTCTGGTGGGAAGCCGGTGCACAGCCTCCACAGCTTCTGGCAGATGGCGAAGTGTCCATGTCCACTGCTTATAACGGCCGTATCTTCAACGCAGCCGTTGCCGAAGGTCAGCCTTTGGAGGTTGTCTGGGACGGTCAAATTCTTGACTTCGACCTGTTCGTGATCCCGAAAGGCGCACCGAACAAAGAAGAAGCGCTTGAGTTCATCAAGTTCTCCACCGACACACAGCGTTTGGCAGACCAAGCATCCTGGATTTCTTACGGTCCAGCGCGAAAGTCTTCCGGTGCACTTGTTGGTAAGTACTCCGATGGCGAAACAGATATGGCACCACATATGCCAACTGCCGAAGCCAACCTTGGCAACGCTCTAGTTAACAACTTTGAGTTCTGGGTCGACCAGGACGCTGAGTTGAACGAGCGTTTCAACGCCTGGCTTGCTCAATAAGTCTTGATCTAACAGCCTCCCGCCCTTGATCGGGCGGGAGGCGACCTGCCGGAGCCGTTTCAGGCTCTCGCACCCCTTTTGCCAAGGTGACACCCTGATGAGTGATGCTCCCGCTGATATGAGCCTGATGAGTCCCGCCCAAGACGCGGGTCGGTTGACGACAAAAGACGGGCGTCCTTTGAAAGCCGCACTGGCAGCCGCGGAAGCCCAGGCCAAGCGCAAAGCCTTCTTTCTCGTGTTGCCGCTCTTTCTCTTTGTGTTGATCACCTTCGTGGCCCCGATCGGCCAATTGTTGCACCGCTCCATCAACAATCCCGGCTTTACGACCCATACCGATATCAGCTCCGGAACCAAGACCCCGATCATGGTCAATATCCGCGATTGGTTTGATGCAAATCCCGCAGGCACACCACCCGATGAGGCCGCCTATGAGGCGCTGGCCAAGGACCTTGTGGTGTTGCGCGAATTGAAAGCCCCGGGGATTGTCGGAACGCGCATCAACTATGAACGCTCCGGATCACGCTCGCTTTTCACAAAAACAGCCCGCAAGGCAGCCAAGCTTGAACCGCCTTATACGGAAGCACTTCTTGATATTGACGAGGACTGGGGCGATCCCCAGCTCTGGTCGGTTATGCGCGGTGCCTCTTCGGCCTATACGCTGAACTTCTATCTCGCTGCGCTGGACCTGACCCGCGACGAGACCGGCGAAATCGTCAGCGTCAATGAAAACCGGCAGGTTTATGTCAAGCTGTTCACAAGAACGCTGGTGCTGTCGCTGCTGATAACATTTGTCTGTTTTGTGCTGGCCTACCCTGTCGCGCATTTGCTTGCGACGCTGCCGCTCAGGTATTCAAACCTTCTGATGATCTTTGTCCTCCTGCCCTTCTGGACTTCCCTTCTGGTGCGAACAACCAGTTGGATGGTGCTTTTGCAAAGCCAGGGCGTGGTGAATGATGCCTTGGTAGCTACAGGCACAATCGCCGATGATAGCCGCATCCAGATGATGTATAATCAAACCGGCACGATCATCGCGATGACGCATATCCTTCTGCCCTTCATGATCCTGCCGCTCTATTCGGTCATGCGTCCGATCAACCCGTCTTACGTGCGGGCGGCACGCTCCCTTGGGGCCACCTCCTGGACCGCGTTCCGCCGGATTTACTTCCCGCAAACCATACCGGGCATCGGCGCAGGCGCGCTCTTGGTCTTCATCCTTGCGGTCGGCTATTACATCACCCCGGCCCTTGTCGGCGGCGCGGATGGCCAGCTGATTTCGAACCTGATCGCGTTCCACATGACAAAGTCACTGAACTGGAGCCTCGCGGCCGCGCTCGCCGCACTGCTGTTGGGGGGCGTTCTAGTCCTCTACTGGCTCTATGATCGCCTCGTCGGCATCGACAATCTGAAACTGGGTTAGACATGCGCTTCTTCTTGCCAGAAATACTCAAATCCCACGATCGAAAGGCACGCTGAGCCATGGCCCTGCCCTCCCACGCCTCCACGCTGGAGAAAGTCTGGCACAAATCCTACCTCGTGATTTGCGGCCTGATTTTCTTGTTTCTGATCGCCCCTATTCTGATCGTGATCCCGCTCAGCTTTAACGCAGAGCCTTACTTCACCTTCACCGAAAAGATGCTCAGCTTTGATCCGACCGGCTATTCGACGCGCTGGTACGACTTGCTGCTGACCTTTGGGATGGATCAGCCTGAAAACACCCGCGACAGCAGCTGGTGGGCAGATGTCTGGGCCAATGCGGCTTGGGTCAATGCGGCGAAGAACTCGGTTATCATCGGCTTTTTCTCCACGCTTCTCGCGACAGTTCTGGGCACGCTTGCCGCCCTCGGCCTGTCGCGCCCGGAAATGCCGTTCCGGCGTGCAATCATGGCGGTGCTGATCTCTCCGATGATCGTGCCGATCATTATTACGGCGACGGGGCTTTTCTTTTTCTATTCGATGACCGGGTTGGCCAACTCTTATGTCGGTGTTGTCATGGCCCATGCCACATTGGGCATCCCGTTTGTCATTATCACCGTCACGGCAACGCTGGTTGGCTTTGACCATTCCCTGACCCGCGCTGCGGCCAATCTTGGCGCGACGCCTACGACAACCTTCTTCAAAATCACCATGCCGCTGATCCTGCCCGGTGTGATCTCTGGTGCACTTTTTGCGTTTGTCACCAGCTTTGACGAAGTTGTCGTCGTGCTGTTCGTGGCCGCCCATGATCAACAAACCATCCCGCGCCAGATGTGGAACGGGATCCGCGAACAGATCAGCCCGGCGATCCTGTCGGTGGCGACGATCCTCGTGATCATTTCAATCCTGCTTCTGACAACAGTCGAAATTCTGCGCCGCCGGTCAGAGCGGTTGCGCGGCGTCTCACCGCAGTAATCACGGCAGCAAAAGCAGCCAGACCCAGATCGTCAGGACGGAGCCCGCCGTGGCCACCAGCACACTGGACGCTGCCACCCGTTTGGCTACGCCATACATATTGGCAAATACGTAAGCGTTGACGCCCGGAGCCATTGCGGCGGTGAGCACAACGGACCTGAACGCGTCGCGATCTATCGCAAGCTCGCGTCCGATACCCCATGTTGCCAGCGGTTGCAGCACAAGCATCAACGCACAAATCATAAGAACCGGTCCCAGATCGCCTTCAAGCTTGTATTGCGCCAGCACACCGCCAAGGCCGAAGACCGCTGCAGGCAGGGCCGCGCGGATCATCAGATCAATCGCGTCGTTCAGAACGCCGGGCATTGACACACCGGTCAGGTTCACGACGAAACCAAGCAGTATGGCGATCACCAGCGCGTTCTTGAAAATTGCTGTCATCACCGCGCGGAAGGTTCGCAAAACGCCGCCGCCTTTGTTGCGCACGATCTCCATCGTCGTGATGCCCAACCCGTAACAAATCGGCGCGTTCAACGCGATAAGTGCGTAGTTTGGGGACAAGGCGGCCTCGCCATAGGCCCGCTCCGTAATTGGTAGACCCAAAAGGACTGCATTGGAAAACAGGCAGCAAAAGCCAATCGCGATACTGTCTTCCCAAGGCCTGCCAAACAAAAGCCGCGCGCCCAAAG
The DNA here is from genome assembly GCA_947493265.1 of uncultured Litoreibacter sp. Lineage (GTDB taxonomy): Bacteria > Pseudomonadota > Alphaproteobacteria > Rhodobacterales > Rhodobacteraceae > Litoreibacter. The sequence goes on from CANLQL010000003.1 coordinate 621,042, forward strand.
TGCCAAGCGTGAACCCCGACACAGCCGGAATGTAGTAGCTTAGCAGCAAGCGCGGCTCAAAATAGGTTCCCAGCTCCAGGTTTGCGATCGCGCTGAACAAGAGGCAGGGGATGGCAAAGCTCTGGGTGAATTTCATCAGCGCATCGGCCCCTTCCGGGGCAAAAAAGCCGCGCTTTACCGCGATGAAGCCAAAACCGATGACCAGAAAGACCGGCAGGATGACTTCAAGAAGCGCGCCCACCTAACGCGTGACCTCTATGGTCATGCCATCAAAGGCCGGGGTGATGTGATCTGCGGTTTCCGCTTCAAGCGTCGCATAATCCAGATCAATATGCATATTGGTGATCACCGCGCGCTGAGGGGCAAGTTGGTCGATCCATTCCAGTGTGTTTTCCAGATGCGAGTGGCTCGGATGGGGCGTTCTGCGCAGCGCGTCGATAATCAGCCAATCCAGACCTGCAAGCGCGGTCCGGCTTTCGTCGTAGAGTTCCGCCACATCCGGCACGTACGCCACGTCCCCCACCCGAAAACCAAGCGCATCGATAGAGCCATGGTTCACCTTGAACGGATCAAGTCGCAGCACGCCACCAGGGCCATCGACCTCCAGCGGGCCGCTCAGAGTATTCAGCGTCAGGATCGGTGGATAGGGGGAGCCTTCAGGCTGCACGAAGCAATACCCGAACCGGCTGAGAAGGGCGTCTTGTGTGGGGCCATCTGCCCAGACATTCAACCGCTCTCGCATGTTGATCACGATCATTCGAAGATCGTCGATACCGTGGACGTGGTCGGCGTGGGAATGCGTGTAGACAACGCCATCCAACCGCCCCACCCCGGCATCCAACAGCTGCGCGCGCAGGTCAGGGGATGTGTCGATCAAGACGCTTGTGGTGCCATTATCGCCGATTTGTTCAACCAACAGAGAACACCGACGCCGGTGGTTTTTGGGATTGTCTGGGTCACAATCGCCCCAAAGTCCCCCCAATCGCGGCACCCCGCCGGAAGAGCCGCAGCCCAGTATCGTGAAGCGCTGCTGTGTCATACCTGTGCCGCGCTGTAGGCCGCCGCCTTCGCGAACAGCATATCGAAGTTTTTCTGCGTTTGCGCCGCGAAATCGGCGTAGTCTATGCCAAACGTTTCTGCGCCAACGCGGGCTGTGTGGGCTGTATATCCTGGCTCATTTCGCTTGCCGCGATAGGGCGGCGGGGCCAGATACGGCGCATCGGTTTCCACAAGGATCCGGTCCACCGGTGCAGCTGCGAAAATGTTGCGAAGTTCTGTACTTTTTGGGAAGGCCGCGATGCCGGACATAGACAGGTAGAACCCAAGATCAAGGGCCGCTTGAGCCAGCTCGGCGCTGGAGGAAAAGCAGTGCATCACGCATGAAAACGCGCCCGCTTTGTGTTCATCCGTCAAAATACGCGCCATGTCGTCGTCGGCGGCGCGGGCATGAATGATCAAGGGGAGCTGCGTTTGGCGCGCCGCTTCGATATGAATTTTCAAGCTTTCCTGCTGAACAGATTTGCTTTCGGCGGTGTAATGGTAATCCAACCCTGTTTCCCCGATCCCGACAAATTTCGGGTGATTTGAAAGGTCTACAAGCTGATCGACAGTGGCAAGAGGCTCGTCTGCCGCGCTCATCGGATGGGTGCCTGCGGCATAGAAAACCGGTGCGTGGGCTTCTGCAATTGCACGCACTTTCGGCTCCAGCCGCAGCTTGGTGCAAATCGTGACCATTCGTGTGACACCCGCCAGCCCCGCGCGGGCAATGATCTCTGGAAGTTCCCCGTCGAAATCGGGAAAATCCAGATGGCAGTGACTGTCGGTGATTTCAGGCGTTGTCATGCAAACTTCTCAAGCAGCCGCGTCGCGGGCGACGGTGTTCATCGCCAAAAGCATATCAAGCACCAAAGCCGCAGGGTCAAGGTTCACTGCGCGCCCATGACGCGCACGATCGCCCAGATGTGCTGCCAAACCTGCCCATTTTTGCGCCGCATTCGGGTCAGGGGACAGCTTTGTCAAAACTTCCAACTCTCCCGGAACTGCTTCTGGCAAAGCCAGACCCAATCCGGTTTTCGACAGACGGGACAAGAACAGATCCAGCAGTGTTATCGTCAGATCAAACTTCGCCTCCGCCCCACGCGCGGCGGCCAGATTGGCAATGTGCAAGGCTTGCGGCCTGTCAGCCTGCGGAAAGGTTTTCGCAACGGAGATGATCATTTGGTAAAGGCCCACCCCATCCAAATTGATCATCCGCAACGCCTCTCCAACAGAGCCGCCTGACAATGCAGCGATTGCGGCGGCATCGTGATCGGGCTGATCCCCTGTGCTGGCCAAGGCTTGCGCAATGTCGCCATGGTCAAGCGCATTGCAGCGCAATTCCCGGCAACGAGACCGGATCGTCGGCAAAAGTCGTGCTGGCTGGTGCGAAATCAACAGCAATACGGCATTTGCAGGCGGTTCTTCCAACAATTTCAGCAGCGCATTCGCGGCGTTCACATTCATGTCGTCGGCCGCATCTACGATCACAACCCGCCTGCCCCCATCCGTGCTGGACAGCGCGAAGAAGCCTTTCAACTTCCGTGTTTCATCCACAGTGATGTCCTGTTTGAACCGTTTCTTTTCTGGATCGAAAAAGCGTCGAAGCAGGAAAATGCCCGGCTCGCTCAACGCATCAATTCGGGCGTGTACCGGGTGATTTGGATCAATCTCAAGTGTGTCAGGGGGTGGCGGTGCGCCGAACATATCCCCTTCCGAGGGCACTGGCGTTGCCAACAGAAAACGCGCGATTTTCCACGCAAGTGTCGCCTTACCAACCCCGCGAGGCCCCGTGATCAGCCAAGCATGATGCAACCTGTCGGAGTTAAACGCATCGAGAAATGCCGCTTCCGCTGCCGCTTGGCCAAAAAATGCCGAGGTCTGGCGAGGATGTGGTGCGCCGTCTACTTGATCTGCTTGCGGAAAATCTTCATCACTCATGCAAGATGGTCTAGCACGATCTTCTCTACCGCTGCACCCACATCTTGCGCACCTGTGTTGCCATCTATGACGCGGCACCGTTGGGGGAAATCCTTGGCCAAGGCCTGAAAACCGGCTCGCAACTTGTGCTGAAAATCTATCCCGAAATCTTCAAACCGGTCCTCGCCGCTTCCCCGCGCCAATCCCCGTTGCAAGGCCATATCCGGGTCAGTGTCGATGATCAGGGTTAGATCAGGTTCGCGACCGATAATCAGTGCGTGCAGCTTATCGACAAGCCCCCGTAGATCGCCGCGTGTCGCGCCCTGATAGACCCGTGTGGAATCTGCAAAGCGGTCGGAAATCACGATCTTTCCCGCAGATAATGCGGGTTCAATTGTGCGTTCGAGGTGGTCCCGGCGGGCCGCGTTGAACAGCAAAAGCTCTGTCTCCGGGGACCAACGTCCCGGATCGCCTTCAACCAACAATTTGCGAATATCTTCTGCCCCGACGGACCCGCCGGGTTCGCGTGTCAGAACAACGTCATGTCCCGCGCGTTCCAGCGCACCCGCCAGCAGACGCGCCTGCGTGGATTTGCCGGAGCCGTCGATGCCCTCAAAGGTAATAAACTGGCCTTGCTGCATTAAAAATAGGCCGCAGCCTGCCCGGTCAATTCGCGATAAAGCGCGATGGCCGCTGTGCGAAGGCGCACCATGAAGCCACCTTCTGTGACGGTTTCGGTCGCCACCAGATCATGGATCGCATCCGACAAGCCTGGCACGCTTACGATCAATTCAGCCACTTTGTCACCGGCTTGGATCGGCGCTTCTAGCGGCCCTTGATAAGTGATCTTGCTGTTCACCCCTTGGTCGTTGAGGATCGGCACCAATGCCCGCACATCTGCTTTCGCAGCCAACCCAACTTTCGCAGCTGATCCCATCCAAACTTCGGCCTCTGTCAGGATCACGCCTTCTTCGGCCAATTGTTTTTCGGCAAATTGCCGGAACGCCCAGTTTGCGATCCGTTCCGATTCCTCTGCGCGTTCGCGTTCTGAATCCATGCCTGACAGCACGAACACGATCCGGCGGGTGCCTTGAACGGCCGATCCGACGATGCCGTAGCCTGCTTCGATCGTATGACCGGTTTTCAAACCATCCGCCCCGATATTGAGCTTCAGCAGAGGATTTCGGTTAAAACGATTGTCCGGAACGCGGCCGTCAAAGGCGAATTCTGTCTCGGCAAAATAGCCGTAATATTGCGGGAATACCGTAACCAACCGTTTGGCCAGAACAGCCAGATCACGCATCGACATACGGTGCGCGGGCGCAGGCCACCCGTTGGAATTGGCAAATGTTGAATTGGTCATCCCCAACTGAACCGCGCGTTGCGTCATCATCTGCGCAAAACCGTTTTCGGTCCCATCTGGCGAGATGGCCTCTGCCAAAACAGCGCTTGCATCATTGCCCGACAGCACCACCACGCCCCGGATCAAGTCTTCCACACGCACCCGATCTTGGTCGGTCAGGAACATCGAAGACCCACCATAGCTGGCAGCAAAACGCGACACTGGCAGCACCTGATCCAGTGACAAACGTCCGTCTTCAAGCGCTTCAAACGTCATGTTCAGCGTCATTAGCTTGGACATCGACGCAGGTGGCAACGCCATATCCGCGTTCTTTTCCATCAACGTCTGGTCAGTATTCACATCCAGAACAATCGCTGATTTTGCCGTTGTTTCAAAGGCATGCAGCGGGGCGCTGAGAACCGCAAGAACGGCGGTCAATAGAATTGCGAACGATCTGATCATGGACCACATCCTCTTTGCTAAACTAAATTCTAATTGGTCACGAAATAGGCGTCACCGAAGCCTTGTGACTTGATCTTCTTAAGCAGGTCCGCCCGTTCACCACTGGATTGTGCAGGTCCCACAATGACCCGCCAGAACTTCTTGCCCCGGCTTTCTTGTGCCAGAACCGTGGGCAGAATACCCGCGCTCCGCAGTGACGCGGCCGTATTGCTGGCGTTTTTCTGGACAGAGAAGATGCCGATCTGAATGTAAGGCTTGCTCAGTTTTGATGGTGCGGGCGCAGCGCGTGGTGCAGCTGCGGGTGCTGCAGCAACCTCCGTTGCTGGGGCGGATTGAGCAGATGCGTTGGCACTGCCGCCAGACGGTGCCAAAGCTTCGGAGGCAGCAATTGCGGCAGCGGCTGTTGAGGCCACGGGATCAAGCGCTTGCGTTTCGACGGCAGCTGGTTTCGGGTCCGACACAATCGCCGCAGTGGAAGCGGCAGCAATATCAGATCCATCCTCGGACGCGTCATCAGCATCATCGCCTGCTGGCGCTTCATCAGAAACGGTAAGTTCTGGCACCAGTGGCGCTTCCACCGTGCGCAACGCGACAACTTCCAGACCTGTTGGCTGGCCGGCAAGCAGACCCAACGCATCGGCCGCGTCCGAGCTCACCTGGATCGCAGGGCCAGGATTGTTCCGTTCCCGACGGAACAGGGCTCCAATCACGGACTGGTCGTTGCTGGCGTTGCGGATCAGCACCCGTTCAGGGTCCGTCACATCTGGATGGGCAATCCAGACACCCCCCAAAGAGGGACGGCCATCCCACAATCCCGGCTCGCTGGCGGAAAACACTTCCGGGGCTTCCACATCGGTTCCTACTGCGGCCCCATCTGCCGTGGTTTGCGGACTAGTTTCAGCCGCTTCCGCAGGTTTTTGCAGAAAACTGGGACCTTGCCCTTCCTCACATCCTGCCAGCGCGGTAAACAAACCCGCTGCAAGAACGATCTTTAGAAAAGAACCTTCACCCATATTTCTGCCCTTATTCGCAGGCACTTACATGCCTTTTTGCATCTATTGCTGCATTCTGCTCGAATTGGGAAATCTTTGTCCCCACATTTTGAGGGCATCCTAGGCAAAAATTGGCCCATTGAAAAGCATTAGCACGGGTTTCGGCAAAATTCGGCCCGCACGATACTGTGAAATCTGGCTTTCAGAATCAATACACACTCTCTAGAAGCGGTCAAAGTCGGAGGAGTGGCAGAGTGGTTGAATGCACCGGTCTTGAAAACCGACGTAGGTGAAAGTCTACCGTGGGTTCGAATCCCACCTCCTCCGCCATTTGGCCAAAATTATACTTTTGATAACAGCATGTTGTGAGATATTCGTATATTAATGCCCACCAAAAAAGCCTCCATTACTTAGTCGATACCAGTCCAAATACCTGTTTGCACGGTTCAGCAGAAAGGATTGAGGCACAAAGCAATGCGATTCAAATTGAGCTTCTCGAGCCTTCGCCTGCGAGGTCATACCGGCAAGCCAAAGATCCCCTCAGATTAATTTCCATATGGCTATTGGCGTTTGTAGATATTGTCTAACTCCCGGGCCTAGTCATACCCCACCCCCCGGGGTATTCCCAATTCAAGAGCAATTTTAGCTTATCCAACTGGCGGAGAAATTTTTTGAAATGGGTGGATTGCGGACTTTCGCTGCAAGCGCGAAGAGATCAATTTGTAAGGTTGAAAGCGGTCATTTTGTGCTCGCATTCGAAAGCTCAACGGCGAAGGTTGACGACATCTGCTACCAGCTCAACCTTAGCTTGCAAGATGGGCAGCGACCCGCCAAGCTTACTTCAATTGATCTTGTGATTTCAGAGGTTGCCGCATGGGTTTTGGCCAGAGTTTTTCGACCGTTTTTGGGATTGCTGAAAGCGAACTACGCAAATTGGGCATTCTCAACCCTACGCTGGATGTCGACGCGAGGCTGTTCATCGACCCATTTCTATTGCCTCACAGTAAGCACGCAGAGTTCAACGAATGCGCGTTTTCAAAGTACGAAGAGCACTTCACGCAGATTTACAATTTGATCAGTCTGTCTGACGAAGAAGGTGACAAAGCTTGGAAGGCCGCGCTCCGCCAGTTTCAATTCTCAGAATCAAAGGGAATGAGTGGGACTTGCCTTGGCTACAGCAAGACTTCCACTCACGGGCATGCGTTTGGTCCAAAGAAAGCCGCTCAATCTCTGAGATGGGCCAAACAGGTAATCGATCTTGGCGTCAAAGACCCGGAAATGTTCTCATCGCTTTCTCTATTCGAAGATGGCATCGGCGCCGACCTGATAAGCGATATGATCGCGGCGATTACTATCGAATGCATTATCAAATTTAACCACCGTGTCTTGGATGAATTGAACCAAACTGTTCAAATACCGGTTGAGGAATTCAATCTGCGAGGACATCAAGCGATGCTACCGCGCAACCCGTTTTCAAATCATCGCGACCCCGTCATCCTACTAGCAGATGACATTTTGAAGCACCTCCCAATTATGGACGATCCAAAACAGATCCCTCAAGTGGTGGAAGGCAATGAGAAATTACGTGACCGTGTGAATGAACACATTGGTCAGGTTTTTGCCACTAAGACAAAAAGGGACAAAGAGCATATCAAAGATCAGGCTATGCAGAATTCCGCTGCTTTTCAGACATTTTTAGATATGCTCAAGCTCCTCGAACGATCGAACTACAACATCTACGAAGACCCGGAAGGGCTGTTAGCATGGCGAGATGTAGCGGCTTCGACGACCGCCATAAACAAACTCCAGCTAACGGTAGATACTTCGCTTCCTAGACTCGAACGGATAAACAAAGTCGTTGAGAGTATCCTTGCTCAGTTCACTCGGCTTGTTGAGAACAATCGACTGAACCGAGTATTTTATGTTAAAGACAAGCCTCGAAAAGAAGCGTTTGCACAGCTACTCTTTTATGCAATCGCTAGTTCATATTGCGATGCAGCAGACATCGGCATGACTGCTGAAGCCGATGCAGGTGTTGGTCCGGTAGACTTTAAGTTCAATGATGGTGCCGACAGCGTTCTGGTTGAAATCAAACTATCGACAAACTCAGCGACCGTTACTGGCTACGAGGCTCAATTGGGAGCCTACAGCAAGGCTGAACGTGCCGGATTTGGGCACTATGTCGTAATCGACGTCGGCAAGCTTGGAAAAAAATGGGAACGGTTGACCAAACTCAGAACCAGTAACGTTGAGTTCGCAAAAACCAATTTCATTCATCTTGTGGATGGAAGTCTAAAACCTTCGGCGAGCAATAGAAAGTAGCCGTTTAAGGAATAGGGAGCGTGGATCGATCTAATCTCTACAGAGAAAATGTAGTGAGGTCGAAGGACGTCCGCTTTGAATGCAAGAACAACTGCATATGTCATGAAGATGAAAGGCAACTCAGGGCAGTAAATAACCTTTGTGACTTACTGTGAAAGCGGCAACTTTTTATCCAACTTGATGAAACTCAGCCACGCTTAAACTGCAAGTACTGTGATCTGCACGGGCTCTAGCTGTGAAACTGTCTAACAAGTGCCCTTTACCTGGGCAAAATTGGAACTTTTTGGGCATCGCCGGTGGACATTGCGCTATCGGCAAGGGCTTACTCAAATCATCGAATTTGCACGATTTGGGGTTATGAAATGCAACGTGAACCAGACGACTTTTTTCGCATGGCAGAGCCTTACGAAGAGCTATCAAGTGCCAATGAATTTTGGCAGAAAGTTGACGGAAAGGACGAGGGTGTCGTCGAGAATTTACTGTATAGACCTGACCTGCTTGAAAGCTTGGAGCCGCCCAAGAAATGGATAGTCAGAAACAAGACGTTCAGAAATTTTTCGTTCGCAAAGACCCATCTCTCTCAACTTGAGTTCACCGACTGCCAATTTGAAAACTGCCTTTTTATAGGTTCAATAATTACAGCCTGTCGTTTCAACTCCTGTGAGTTTGTGAACTGCAATTTTTACCGATCACAAATACAGAATTGCCATGTAGACCCCAGAGCATTTGCTCGATGTTTAGACCTCAAGAAATATGCGAACATTGGTGTTGGACTTTACCAAGAGCTTCTGCACAACAGCCGCCAACAAGTTCAACCTGAGTTCACTAGGGAAGCACAGTACCAGTTTTCTAGATGGAAAAGGCATTTAGGTTGGGATGAAATCAAGATTTCGAATGACGGCCCCATAAGAAAGGCGCTGAAAAGTGTTCTATTATTCTCATCGTGGCTGTTTGAGAAGACAACGGGTTCCGGTGTTAGGCTCAAAAATCTTGCCGTAACTTCGGCTGTGGTGCTCGCCGGGTTCACGTGGTTAAATTATTCCTTCCGTTCAACTTTTGGTCTGATGCTAAAAGATGAATGTTTGGAAACTCTTTCTGAGGCATTTTACTTTTCAACCATTGTGATTACGTCTCTCGGATTCGGCGACATAACACCAACAACTGATCTGGGGCGAGTGGTAGTTTCTATCCAGGCCATGGTCGGCTTCCTAACCTTTGCAATCCTTGTGTCGATGGCATTCAGAAGAATTACGAATTGAGGTAGAAATGATATCGATCTATGAAATTGGCTCTGTGGCAAGGGCATCAAGCGACACGCTTAGTGATAAGGACCTACTCGCCGTTGGATGTCCGATGGAAGTGAAAAAAGCGGCCTCCCCTTACATCGCGGATGGTTGGAACATAGCACAGTATTCGAGACCAGAGTTTGAAACGATGGCTAGTTCTCAGTCACTTTTTGTCCAGCACGTTAAGCAGGATGGACGAGCCGTCCGTGATGATCATGGTTATTTGAAATCAGTATTGGATCGCTACAAGGCTAACCAAAATTACCTTCCGCAACTACCGGCTGCTATCGAACCCATCATCTCACTCTGCGAAAGTGAACAGGACTATTGGGCATTGTTGTTGCAGGCTGATATATTGTACGTCTCAGTTAGAAATGCTTGCATACTTCATCGCGCGACCTTTGCGTCGCCTGAATTCGATTTCAAAAGATTGATAGAATGGATTGGGCGGATTTCTGGGCTAACTTCATCTGAAGAAGGAGAGCTATTAAATCTGCGCTACCTCAAACACGCATATCGGTCGCGAAGCAGAACAATTGATGTTTCAGATGTCCCTAGCGCAACAAAGACCGCTAAGAAACTCGCGGCCTATTGGGCGAACCTTTCCTGCTCAACAATCAATGTGCAAGAACACTCAAACGGCTACTTTGAAGTTCGAGCTCTCGAAAAACAGCTGGTACGTGCCGTTGGACCAATTTACATGGACGAATTGGATGGAAATCACGAGCTTGCAGAGTTGTGGGGCACCGTTTGCAACTCTGACCCATACAAGCCGAGGCCTCCGCGTTTGTCACGCTGGTCAAAGCAAGTTTCGGATTTCCTAGAAAAGAAGCGTTATCACTGACTGTAAAGGTTGTTCGCGTCCGAGTTTCGACAAGCAAACGCTTTCGTAGCGTTCATGTCCGCTTCGGACTGTGTCTGCGACCCTTTACAACGTTTTTAGCGAAAGACCGCTTCGGGCCGGTCATTCATGTTGCCGCTTAACTTCTTCCGCTTCGCATTTTGCATAGTCAAGAACATCATCGGCATGTCTTCTCACGCCATTAGCGAAAGCCGCCGCCTGCTCTGCGTATGCGCTTGCTTCTTCTGAAAATTCTATAGCCTCCTCATAGAAATCGTTTAGGTCATCGACATATTCGTTGACCTCGTCAAAGTATGATTCAAGTTCATAGTCTTCACAGGTGTGAGAACCAGAGTAGCTGTAGGAAGATAAGCAATACGGCACATCGGGTTTTTGGTAACTTGAGGGGGCGCTGGGTCCCGAGCCTGAAAAAGTTGGCTCACTTGAGTAGAACGACGGCTCACTGCAGTATGCTAGTGCGCTTTGAGGCAAAACAGCACAAATGACTAGCGATGCGAAATAAAAAATACGTTTCAAAATAGTGTCTCCGACGAAGATTCCTGCATTTTCATAATTGTGTTCTTTTTCGTGATTGTTAAGACGCGATATCATGGCGTGGCTCCGGCGAGGTAGGTTCATTGAGCAACCGGTAAGGTCAGCTTCGCCAACGCACCAACTCTTAGCACGAGAATTCTGCAAGATGCATGAATGGCAGCAATACGAAAGCTGCAGTGCGGCGTTGGATCGAACGGTCAAAGTCCGGTTTGGGCCGTCCTCATCAGAGATCGTAACTCCCACCATTCAAGTAATTCGTTTGCTCCCTGGTTGTCAGCGAGCCCGAAAGAGTCATTCGATCTGTGCACGCAACTCGTTGAGAGAAAGGCAAACACCTCGCTTGCGGTGCACCATCCGGTGGCAGTTCGAGCAAAGAACAATCAGGTCCGTAGCTGGATCAGTTTCTGACCTGCCAGCCTCTGAAAGGGGCACAACGTGATGAACTTCGATGAAGCCCTTACCCCAAGAGCCATAGGTGCGCTCAAAATTGAACCCGCACGCCATGCAGTCGAGTCCATGTATCATAAGCCCCGCCTCCCTCGCTTTAGGATCACGTTCACGCTTGATGGAGATGAAAACCTTCTCACCGCCCTCGGTTCTTGCCTGAGGGTCTCGCGCTTGCCTGTCTGCCGCAACAGGAATGCCTGCCCGAAGCCCAAGAACAAATTTCTCAAGTTCTACATCGGGGTGCAATTGCCATTGATCATGAATTCGCTGAAAGCTTGAACTGAGAGAGGGCTGCTGCCCTTCGCTATCAACCCAGCCGATCCGTCCGTTGTCGAAAAGTATATCGAACGTGTCCCGCGCGTTCTTCATACTGTTTCTGAATTGACTTGGGGTTCTTCCATCCCCCATCGCATCAAAAAAGCTATCGTAAGCCGCTTTCCAAGTCGTGGTATCAAGCGCCGATGGCGGCGAGGCCGCACTTTCATCATCGCGAACGCCGCATCTTGAAAGCCAATAGCTGGCTATCATCATTGAGATGGATCTTTCTACGAGTTGCTTGGGCCTATTCATATCTAAGAACATAAGTGCTTTTCGACTTAAGTATCAACGTCAGAGGGTGGCTTGCCGATTAGATGCCAACAATCCTGGTTTGGCGCACTTTTTCGGGTCGGGCTGTCGTGAACCGACCCTGCGGTCTCAGTCCCGTGATCCGAGCGACTAAGAATGAATGTCAAGTTCGTCCGCAGAACCGTCAAAAGGCACCCGCCAGAGAACGATTTACCGGACCATATTCGTCGAATTACCACTTTGAGCCCATGCCACCAATTGTTACATCTTGCGGTATCCGTCCCGACTGCAGGAGAGTAGTCGTTACCTTCTTTGAGCATGAACGGCTGCTTTTGCAGCAGGATTAGATCCTGGCCAGTTTTGCCAACAGAATTTTACCGAGTTCGTCTTTGTTTTCCGCCAAATGCATAGCCCGATGGCAATTAGGACATACTCCAGCGCAATTTTCTGGAGTATCGGGTCCGTTTTGTGCCAGCGGTACTACATGATGGGTTTCAAGATAGGGCGAACCGTCGGCCCGTTTAAAGGGTGCAGGCCGTGTACATAGTTCACAGATTCCATTTGCTCTGACTTGAGTGTAAGCAACTACCCTTGGATCGCGTACATATACGATACCTTTTGAAAATTCACGTCTAGGCGTTGGATTTCCCGCTGGCGGCTCATTGATCATGTGGGGCCGCGCGAGAATTTCTTTTGTCTTAGTTTCCAACTCTTCAAGATCATAGGTTGGTGTTGCGAGAACATATTCAGCCAAACGCGATTCTGCGATCTCAATCACGTCATCAGCAAAGCGCTCCGGATGATCCACAACGATTTTTTCGTAACTTTCGTTGGTGCCCGTCACCTCGTCGAAACCGCCAGAATTTGATCTCACTCTTTGTTCGATCACGCTAACCGCATCGCTATTTTTGATCTGTCCCGGTTCGCGACCGAGAGAAGCTTTTTTGCCCCTCTTTCGCTTTGCTTCCTGCCACATGTGGAGAGTGCGTCCCAACTGGTTTTCCACTGGATCAGAACTGGCGATCAACGATTTCAAAATAGCCGATTTAGGTTTGCGAATTCGCTCCTCAAGTTCTCCAGTGGTTTCAAACTTCGCAATGCGAGCACGGACATCTTCAACGGTTGATTTCAGTCCTTCATCGGACATACCGAAAATACTGGCTTCGATCTCACGTTTGCGTTCGTGACCAAGGCCAACACCAGCATAGGAATCATCGTATTTACGCAGCTCCATCAGTTTCATGTAGACACCATTTGGGTTGCGAAAAGTGTCGTTCCCACGCAAACCTTGCATCATCGCCGCTGTACGAATTTCATCTGATAGAGCAATTAATTCAATAGCCTGCTTTCCCGGAATGCTAGGGGCGTAACGGCGATAAAATTGCACGGCCAAGGCTATTTCAATCTCCGTCCAGTCTGGATTACGCGCTGGCGGTGGGTCAGAGTCAATTTCAAAGCCAAGCCCTTCCAGAACTCTGACAGTCTCAGCCAATCCACCAGAAAAATCGGTGCTTCTGAGCGGCTGTGAATTTGGCGAAACATGGCCGTGTGCTACTCCCAAGACGGCTTTGGAGTCATAGTAATTGCCGTTCCAAAACAGCATGTGGGTCTTGGCAGTTCGAAAGCCGTACCTTTTTAAAAATTTGGCTTTACCGAGTTCGTCGTACTCTTCGCAAGCAGCCACAACGGCATCAGATGTAATATCGCTAATTGTCATCCTGCAAGTTTGCCTAAATGCTGCAGAACCTCAAGGTTGGTTTGCCTTTACGTTTAGATACCTTGGAAGCAGTCAGTAACGATTGGCAGCACCAACGTCCGGATTGGGTGAAGCGCACCAGCCAACGCAGGTGAAACCAAGTTCTGGTTCGTACCGCACCTTTCGCATTCGCGCATCTCGAGTTTTAGCTATGGCAGCGAACGGCCGCTAAGCGGGCTGCGAATGCAGTTTCCCGACCACGTGTCCAAGGTCGGGAATGGGCCGTCCTATTGGGGGGAGGCGCAAAATTCGCGTCATGTCCAATCCAATTCCAAGCTTGGTTTGCGTTCACAGTACATAACGACTGACTTGTTTGTTGCATCAGCTACGTTTCTGCCAAGCGTCAAATCGTTTCCGTGCCGTGTCGGTAAGCATGGATGCGAAGATTGTTGCGTCTCCAGAGTAAAGGCAGTGGCGAATAATGGTGTACGGATTCATTGTGTCACCTTTAGCTTCGAACTCTTCTTGATACCGTTTTATGTCGCCGATTGCCTCTCGGAGATAGAAATTGAATTTGCCCCGGCTAATATCAGTCATGAGCGAGACAATTTCGTTGGTAAAACCGTCAACTTTTTGGGGTTCGAATTCAAATCCGGGAAAAAAGTGCTGGGCAATTCGCAAGAAGTTGAATGCATTCAATGGTGCATATTGCCCGCGAGGAACGTCCATTGGGCTGCCGGTTCCGGAATCTGTTTCGTGTTTAGTGGATTCTGTCTCTTCCTCAATCTTGGGGTAAATCTTCTCGGTATGTTCAAGTTCGGCTACAGTGGCGTCACGAATTGCGCAAAATTCTCGATCAGCCAACTCGAATAGTGCCGCCAACGTATTGATACGTCGTTTCAGATCGTTTGGAATCGACTTCTTGTATTTGATCTTGTGATCAATCACGCTCCAAGAATCTTGGACAATAGTGCGAATTTGAAGCTCAAAGGGCAGATCCGAAAATAGGCGATACTCAGCCATCTCTCTCCTAGCCGAGTTTAACTTTAGGTCCAAGTGTAGCCCTTTATAACCGAACGAACCTTCCGTTCCTTCGATCTGTGAGATTTTATCGGTGATATCAAGGACATCAAACTCATCCGAGACGATGCCCTTGATGCGCTCGATGTCATCTTCATAAAGACACACAACACGCAGTCCGATAAGATCGGAAATTCTCTCTCGAATTGTGTACGAAGTCTTCGAGCTCTCAAGCTCTGTACGGTACTTTCGAGTAAACTTGCTAAGGCACTCCTCTCGTTCTTTGATACGACCATCAATACTTGAGATTGAGATAGTTGGCTCCAGGAGTAACAACGACTCGATTAAAGTCTCAAAAGAACGCAATGCGGCTTCCAAATTGTCCCGCTCGGAATCATAGAAACCCCGAAAATCCGCTTTTTCAGTATCAAAATCGAGCGATCCCATGGAGCACTATTGCCCTGCACTTGCTTACAAGATGACATCGTCTATTTATCAACAGAATTAATCAAGCTCTCTCTCGATCCTTTAAAAAGTTCTTCGTGAGGAGAAAAGAAACCCCAGTTCTCCGAATGGGTTTGTCAGCTGTGGCGCACCCGTTACGCCCGCATTGCGGAAGCTGCAGTGCAGCATCAAGATCTGTGGTAAGTGTTCGGTATGGGCCACCAATCCGAACGCACGGAACACTGTAAATGGCAACAAATGAGCCGAATGCGGTAGGAAAACTGTACCTAGTTGGTTTACTGAGTTCTCATGTTGATTTCGGATTTCGAACGAACAGCTTGGACCAAAAGACTGTCAGACTCCCTGTGGCACCTTGAGTCGTCACAAAAGCCGTTCTTAGATTGGTACTTCGGCGCGACCGGATACACTCGGATAATTCGAAATGGTCGAGATGAGACGCCTTATCCCAGCGGAGCTATTCAGAAGCTATACGATGATGCCTTGTTTGAGGCTCGGTACAAGAGCACAGAAAAATTTAGAGAACTTAAGGCCGCAATGGACCCTGTTCGTGGAGTCTTGCGCGATCATCCCACACTAACTCGTGCTCTAGGTAACAATCTCGGGTGCGACGAGTTTCAAGTTGGGATTCTGAACCACACATCAATGACTACTCTCAACCAATTGATTGTGGGCCTCATGGAGTCTCAAAATGGAGAGTCGACCGATCCTTTCCTAAAACCTTCAGGTGACTTGAGTACGCTATTGGAGCTGGCATTTGCACAGAGCGCGATGAAAGACGCCGAGCCCTTGGGTCTCGCCATGGATGTCGCAGTGTTTCACGGTGCGTACTTTGAAAGCGAAATAGAACTTGGCGAAGACTACGCGTTGATCCCTTTCGAGCAGCTTTCAGAACATGTTGATTTGGATTGGCTGGAAGACGTGGCGGCACAACAGGTAAGTTGGCGGCGACTAGAGCCCGTATTCGGTATCGTTCGACGGTTTCGCTGGAAACCCAGTGTTCGCAGTCTTCATAACCCACCAAATACGCAAACGCGGACCCCACCGCCGCTCTTTCATCGATGGGCTGCAGAGTTTGCCAATCTGCTTTCAGTTACATTGAGCCAACGCATTTCATGGCTAGCCACTTTCGAAGGATGCATTCCGCGCCGCGCCAGCGGTCTACTTGGTTCATCTCACGTTGCGGCCCAAACCCACAAAGGTCGTTCGATCAGCCACTTGTTCTCAGCATTTGACAAGGTCAGCCCAGTCCAGATCAGGCAGATCAAGTTAGTCCAAGACCTATTCTCACGTAGGCGGGAAACCGAATACCCTGAATTGGCCGCTATCATTCAAAGGCTTGCGGAAACCTATCGGCGCGACGGACGATTTGGATCTGAAGACAGGATCTTGGACTTAGCGATCGTTTTCGAACGTTTGTTCAAGCCGCGGGGACGTTCTCTGGGAAGAGAACTCGAAAAAGCGGCAGGGGACTTTTTGGGAGAAACCGATACTGAGAAGGAGCTAATTAGGGAGCAGATAAGGCTCTTCTACAAGGTTCGCTCTGCCATCATCCACGGTCCAGGGGACGAAAGGCGCAAGCGCTTGATTAACCAATCA
Source organism: uncultured Litoreibacter sp. (assembly GCA_947493265.1). Lineage (GTDB taxonomy): Bacteria > Pseudomonadota > Alphaproteobacteria > Rhodobacterales > Rhodobacteraceae > Litoreibacter. The sequence continues at coordinate 637,588 of CANLQL010000003.1, forward strand.
GATAAGGCGTGGAAAGCCAGTGAACCGATTGCGCGTGCTGCTCTCCTAAAACGCATCAGCTGATCGGAGTGCAAGTGTATGCAACTCGTTCTGCTTACATATGAATAGCAATGAGCGATGTCCGCTTGGGGGATGTTGCTAGGCAGCGATCTCAACCCTGACCAGTGTCCGGTATGGGACGTCATTAACTGAGCCACCCGATTGGATTCCCTTGCTCCGTCCTGACTTTCCAATAAACGCTCCGACCGGTAGACTCATAGCATGCCAACAAACCGCCAAATACGTTTCCGAGAGGCCGTTGCACGGGCGGCAAGGGCTAGGCCAGTTCGAAAGCCATCCGGTCGCCCTACTCTAGAGAATTTGACTGAGGCAGGCCGTACGAAAGGTTTAGAGGCGATAGCCAAAGCTCCGAGGTGCCAAGCCACCCGAAAGAACGGAGCGCCCTGTAAGGCCCCTGCCCTTAAAGGATCAACGCGGTGCATAAAACATGGAGGTCGTGTCGAAGTGCCAGATCATCCCCATAACATTCGGCGGTTTCTGACTGGGCAGATGGACGAAGCGATCCGCCGCCAGGATGACTACATCAAGGGTAAGTCAATTCTTGACTCGCTGACTTTGGCTCAAGTCAAAGAAATTACATCGGCGATCCCGGATGGTATTCAAGTCAACGATCAGATTTTGACTGAGGCTGCTTTGCTTTTGACTGATGACTTTGATGGAAGCATAGCTGCAAGAAACCGGGCATGGTCTGCCTTTTGTGGACGGCACAAAGAACGTGCTGATGAGATGCACCGCGATATGGAGTCTGGGTGGTAGCTGGTGTAGTCAAGCTGACACAAATAGATCATATGAGCCTAGCTTTTAGCCTGTTTTAGAGGAAATGTTGGAGAGTTTGCCAGGCTCAAGCTTTCACAAGCTGTCCATACTCTTGAATTCGCCGTCAAGACTCACAGGAGAGTCACTCAGCCTCAGGTCGGTATGTTTGGTGGTGACTTCCGGGAAATCGCAGAAGGGCTCTGAGAGGGCTTTTCTGCGCGTGTGTTTTAAAACCTTTTCTGCCTACCTCTCAACTTTCGGCTGTTGCGACGATTGAGATCGGTGCAGCTTGTGAAATTGATTGTGACCTAGCTGTCAGGATCGTCTTTCTCAGCATATTCCCCAATCCCACACCAATGAAGTTCACTCTCATAAGCAGAGTCCGACGGGGAGTCATATCCATCGATACCTGTTGAAGAGAGGGACTCCATTCCCGCAGTGGAAGCGGGGATGCTGAAGTCATCAAAATCGTCGATAACTTCTGTGTCGAAACCGCTGGTCTGAGCGCGTTGGTTTTCCTTTTTACATTGGTCTTCTTTTACCAGGTAGTTTTTGCTCCGGTAATTTTTACCGCCCCCCGTCACAACCCCCGAAGTTTCATGGACATTTTCAGAATCAATGTCTCTGAGAGCAGGTTTTGGCGAAAGGACATCGATATAGTAGTGTCCCGCCCATTTTCCTGACTCAATTAAGGTTCTCCGAATTAAGCCCCTGAGTTCTAGTTGATTGTAATATTTTTGGCGTGTCTTCTCACTAATACCAAGGTCTCGTTCCACATTTGAAGCAACAAAGACCCATCCTTTTTTGAAGGACTTGAGGTATGAGAGTGTGCCTTTTAAGGCAACGCTGAGTGTTCTATCGCGCAAAACGCAATTCGGAACTTTCGTATAGTTTTTTTCGGGTTCAGCCGAGTTATCAGTCGCTTCTGTCCTGAAACATTTCATGCTGAGAACTCCGGTGCGTCCCCAAAAACTGATGGAATGAAACCGTCGCAATACAATTCAAAAAGATAATCTTCGGCTTCCTCAAGAGTCTCAAACGAATTGGCAAGATGATCCGGAGGGTTAGCATCACTCGTTCGGATTTTGTATTCGCTTGAAATCACGGCAATCGGCCAAAGCCCAAACCCGACTTGCTCGTTAGAGAGCGACACAACAGAACAAATGTTTGGCAGCGAGGTTTTGTATTTTGCAGCAGCAAACCGCCAAGCCTGCTTTTGCGCCTTAATTGTGGACAATGCTCAATTCCCCATTGAAATCTTGAGAGCTTGAGCGGGTGGGTGTACCCTAGCAAAGAACAGAAAATGCATTGGGCCCCGCCGGTATTCGTGGGACTAAGCTATTTTGCAACTGTGTGCTGACGCGTTGCCAACCATGTTTCGATATCTGCCTCAAACCAACCAACAGCGCGTGCCCCAAGTTGGCGCGGACGAGGAAATTGGTTCAAAGCTACGAGGCGATAGATTGATGCGCGTGAGTATCCTGTTTTTTCAACAACGGCAGGAATTCGTAAAATTTTGTCTGTCATTTTCATACCACTTTTGAGATCTTATAAGTCCAAATACATCAACAGTAGCAAAGGCACCAAATTCAAAATTTCGGACAAATTCTCTCCACTTCCGTGATTTGCCAAGATTTCGTTGCAGTCGGTATTTCCATGCTCGACAACAGCTTACGAAAAAGTTTACGAATTGAGGCTCTCCTAACAGACGGATCGGAAAAGAGTTTGGAGTTAAGAACAACGGCAAAACTTTTTTGGAGCGAAAGTGAGGTCACTGCGCCAGAGTTTCCGACAATATTCGGTGAGCAAGCTCAGGCTATTTTTTCTTGAGGCAATAGATGAACAGTTTGCTCAGAGTTCAACAGATAACTCGCCCAACGTTCCATCAATTTCCGCCGTTTCTCGAAGAAGTCAGAGCGCGCGTAGGCGGCTTCAGCCTTGTCTTTGACCACATGCGCCAGTGCGGCTTCCGAGACGTCTCTCGGGCTGTTAGTTTGCTCCTGAGCCCAGGTTTTGAAGGACGTCCGGAAGCCATGCACGTGGACGTCGTAGCCAAGCTCCTTCACGAGCTTTAGAAGCGTCATATCCGAGATTGGTTTTCCGTACCGCATCCCCTCGAACACCAAGCCTGAGCCGTCGCCCAGAGCCCGTGCGCGGGTCAACACGTCAATTGCCCTACCCGACAACGGAACGCGGTGCTCCTTGCCTGACTTCATACGTTCAGCGGGTCTTGTCCAAATTCCGTTCTCAAGATCAAATTCCGCCCATTCAGCCAACCGGACCTCCCCGGAGCGAGACGCTGTCAGGATGACAAGTTCTAATGCGAGTTTCGTCGCTTCATTGGCCTTGGATGCGCGCAGCGTTTCGAGGAACTGGCTGACATCCGCATAAGGCATAGATTTGCGGTGCTGCTGCGCCTTGGTCTGCCGTGGGAGCGCCTGAGCGATTGCTTCTGCCGGATTGTCCAGCCGCCATCCGTTCGCAATGGCCCATTTCATGATCGTTCCGATACGCTGGCGCACCCGCCGCGCTGTTTCCTGCTTTTCCAGCCAGATCGGTTGGAGGACGGCCAGAACGTCTGCGGTGCTCACCTGCCCGATCTTGATCTTGCCGATCCGGGGGAACGCATAGGTTTCCAGCGTTTTAATAAACTGATCAGCATGTTTGGCATTGCGCCACGATGGTTTGTTGAGCTCATGGACCTTACGTGCCGCCTGTTCAAACGTCAGTTGCTCCTGCTGCTCCCGCTTGCGTTGCCTTGGGTCAACGCCGGACCATGCAAGCTTGCGGTTCTCCAAGGCCAGTTCACGCGCTTCGGCGAGACTGATTAAGGACGCTGGACCAATCGCCAGCTCCTTACGCTTATCTTTTGGCTTTCCAGTGACCGTATCCAGGTCAGGACTGCCTTTCACAGTGACACGCTGTATCCACCGCTTTGCCCCTGTCGGATCGACTTTAAGCATCAAACCGTTGCCGTCGATATACTTCCCCTGCTTTGTTACCGACCTCACGAATGCAGCTGATAACGCATTGCTCCGGTGACGGCCTGATTTCATCATGAAATATACCCTCCAAAAAAACCACCATTCATTCTAAGAATATGGAAGATGCCTTAAGACCGTACAAGACCTAATTTGTTAATATAGTGAAGTAAAATAGACTTTATGAGACAGACTGAGATGACCTACCTGCGGACACCTCCTCCGCCATTTGGCAAACCAAGTTCCAGACATTGCTCCATCGTCATCAGATGCGTCTGAGTCAAGTTCTTGGCTTGGCTATTCGGGGACTTTCACCGTTACTTCGAAAGATGAATACCACGCGGCCAGATTTTTGATGTCCTCGTCGCTCAGGTTTTTGACGATCAGTGACATGCGACGGTCTTCGCGGATGCCTTCGCGGAAATCCTTCAGGCTTTTTTCAAGATAGAATGCAGATTGTCCGGCGAGGTTCGCAACTTCCGGATCTTTCGCGATGCCGGTTTTGCCATGACAGACCGAGCATTTTCGTGACAGCACTTTTCCCGCCTCCGGATCCGCAGCGTGGGCCGGGAATGCAACTGCGCCAATGGCAATCAGGGCGATCGTGATGCGGTTCATGTGGGTTTCTCCTGCAAGACGAAGTGCCGCCCGCGTTTGTCGCGCGAGCGGCAGTGTTTTTCGCTACTCGGAATAAGTGATCCGATAGATCGCGTTGGCAAAATCGTCGGAGACCAAGATCGAACCGTCCTTCATCATTGCTACATCGACGGGGCGGCCATCATATTCACCGTTCTCATCGATCCAACCTTCCGCAAAGGGCTCGGTCGTGGCATTGCCCTCGTCATCAATGAAGGTCACCATCACGCGCGCGCCGACCGGCGTTGTGCGGTTCCAAGAGCCATGCTGCGCCGAGAAGATCGCATTCTGATACTTCGCCGGGAACATCTTTCCAGTGTAGAATGTCATGCCAAGATCTGCAGCATGGGCAATGGTTTCGGAAACCGGATGAACCACTTCCACAGGCACTTCCTGACCGGCATATTCATTGGTTCTGACCGTGCCGCCCCCAAACCAAGGATGGCCAAAATGCTGGCCCGCTTCGGTTTGGCGATTGATTTCGCCGGGGGGAATGTCGTCTCCCATGCCGTCGACCTGGTTGTCTGTCCACCAAAGTTCACCGGTGACAGGGTGGAAGTCATGCCCGACGGAGTTTCGGACGCCATATGTGTAGACTTCACGTTCGGTCCCGTCGCGGTTCATGCGGATGATGCCACCGATGCCGGTTTCATTGTAGAGATCCAGCTTTTCAGGCGGGGCCACATTGAATGGCTGGCCGAGCGACACATAGAGCTTGTCATCAGGACCAACTTTCACAACCCGTGCGGTGTGGTTGTAGCTCTCTTCTTCCACTGGGATCAGTTCGCCCTGCGGGACAACTGGCACAGCGACAACATCCGGGCTTTCATGGAAAAACTCGGCTGCGGGGAACATCAGCATGCGGTTTCGTTCTGCGATGTAGAGGAACCCGTCCTTTGTGAACGCGACGCCGTTGGGTACGTCAAATTCCAGTGATGGCGCGAAGTCTTTCACCTCGTCGGCGACACGGTTGCGGTCGCGATCCATGACGGCCCAGACTTTCGTCTTTTTGGTGCCGACGAACAGAACAGTTCCTTGCGGGGCCATCGCCATATGGCGGGCATCGGGAACCAGGGCGTAGAGCTCAATACTGAAGCCTTCTGGCAGAGTGATCCCTTCAAGCACGCTGCGGATCGAGTCCGCTTCCGGGCCGTTTTGGTCTACATAAATATGGTCCTTGGTCCCCGTAACTTTAAAGGATCCAAGTTTGTCGAGATTTGATTGCGCATGAGCAGCACCAGTAATCAAGGCTGCAGCAGCGCAGGCAGACATTAGTTTTTTCATGATTTTCTCCTCCCAAAAATGTGCAACGCCCCAAAATCGGGGCGTTGCGTTTGCTTAAATTGTCCCCTTGGCAAGTTCGCCGGCGAGGTGGTCGGCTTGGCGTATTGCCAGCGCGACAATCGTGAGCGTCGGATTTTCAGCCGCGCCCGTGGTAAATTGCGACCCATCTGAGATGAACAGATTGGCGATGTCATGGGTTTGGCCCCATTTGTTGACCACACCGTCGCGGGGATCTTCCGACATCCTGTTCGTGCCAAGATTGTGGGTTGATGGGTATGGCGGCGTTGGGAACGTCCGTGTCGCACCCACCGCATCATAGACCGCCTGCCCTTGTTGGTAGGCGTGGTTCCGCATGGCGATGTCATTTGGATGGTCGTCAAAATGCACATTCACCACTGGGATGCCCCACTGATCTTTGACGTCATGATTGATCGTGATGCGGTTGGTTTCTTGCGGCATATCTTCACCGACAATCCACATCCCTGCCATGTTTTCATAAGCATCCAGGGCAGTGGTAAACTCCCGACCCCAAGCACCAGGATCAAGGAACGCAGCCATAAACGGCAGACCCAATGCAAGGGTCTCCAATTCGTAGCCCCCCACGAACCCGCGCTCGGGATCATGTCGGGACTCGTCTTGGATGATGCCTGCCATCGTCGTGCCGCGCCACATTTTCACCGGCTTGTCGAACACTGCGTAGACGGATCCGGTCATGTGCCGCATGTAGTTGCGCCCGACCTGGCCGGAGCTGTTGGCAAGCCCGTCCGGGAACATATCAGAGGCCGAGTTCAGCAGTAGCCTTGGGCTTTCGAAGGAGTTCCCCGCCACGCAAATGACACGTGCCATCTGCGTTTGCAGGTTGCCGTCCTTGTCAAAATACTCGACGCCTGTGACCTTGCCTTCATCATTGTGCAAAATGCGCGAGACATGTGCGTGGTCGCGCACTTCCAGATTGCCTGTCGCCTCCCCTTCAGGGATGTCAGTATAGGCGGCCGACCATTTGGCTCCCCATTTGCAACCTTGAAAGCAGAAGCCTGTCTGCTGGCATTTGGTGCGGTCCCGATTGTCGTCGGAATTGATCGCCATGCGGCCTGTATGGACCTGTTCATAGCCCAGCGCCTTCGCGCCTTTTTCAAAGACCAGGTAGTTGTTGTTGCCCGGTAGGCCCGGACGGTCCCCTGTGCGGGTGACGCCAAGCTTGTCTTCGGCCAGCGTGTACCAAGGATCCATTTCGTCCGCATCAATCGGCCAATCCAGAAGGTTCGCCCCCTGCACTGCCCCATAGGTCGTCTTGGCTTTCCACTCATGAGGTTGGAAGCGCAAAGACGCACCGGCCCAGTGGGTCGTTGTGCCGCCTACGGCCTTGACGATCCAGGCGGGTAGCCCGGAGAAATCATTGGCCACGCGCCAATCGCCTGATGTTGTGCGGGCATCGACCCACGCCAACTGACCGAAGCTTTCCCATTCATCGTTGACATAGTCTTCGGGCAGATACCGCCCACCCGCTTCGAGTGCCACAACACTCACGCCTTTTTGGGCAAGCTCGTTGGCAAGTACGCCGCCGCCTGCGCCTGTTCCGATTACGACAACAACGGAATTGTCGGTGAGATCAAAAGGTGCCGTCATGATTTGGTCCCTCCTTACAGCCAGTTGATGTCATTGAAACCGCGGTCGATGTAACCGCCGAACTCGAAGGACGCGCCCTCATAGCCAAAGAGCGGCCAAACCGCTTTCTGGTTGTAGAGCCCGGTCACAAGTCCTCCCCGGATTTGCTGGAAGAACGCGCTGTCTTCCATGCCGCGCAGGATATCGACGCGGTCGCGTTCCCAACCGGCACCTAGGTAGCTGGAATGGCCTCTACCTTGTGCCGCGGCATTCAGTGCGGCAATTCCCGCTTCAATACCTTCTGCCGCATCGGCCGTGTCGTATCCTTTCACGGCGACGACATAGAATTCGTCACCTACATGATCATGCGGATAGATATCGCGCGCCATCTGCACCAGCGTTGCAAACGTTTCTGGCTTCAGGCTGTTTAGTTCTGCCGCCCATGCCGCGTCGTTTGCAGCCATAAATCCGCTGCCGACGACGAATGTCGCACCTGCAGCCGTTGCGCGCGATAGCAACTCGCGCCGTGTCAGCCCTTTGGGGCTTTTCATGGTACCCATTTGGTTTCCTCCCTTGAATGTCACTTGAACCGCCCGCCACGTTCGAGCACTTCGATCTGGTAGCCGTCTGGATCGGCCACGAAGAAAAAGCGCCCGACCAACTCCCCGTTGGGCGCAAATTCGACAAGTTTTCTGGGGGCAAGTCCTTCGGTCTCAAACCGCGCGTGTTCGCTGTCCAGATCTTCGACCGACACAGCAAGATGGCCGTAGCCATCGCCAAGATCATATGGTTCGGTTTGGCTTTTGTTGATCGTCAGCTCAAGCTCGAACCGGCTTTCCGAATTGCTCAGATAGACGAGCGTGAAGTCCGGAAAATCAAGCCGGTCGGCGACGGTCAACCCGAATGCTTTTTCATAGAACGCCACAGAGCGACCTTCATCCAGCACACGGATCATGGAATGTATTGTTTTGGCCAAAGCCACCTCTCCCCCCAAATTAAGATGTAGGGAAAGGCTACAAGAGGCAGCTAAGGGCGCGGGTAGTATGGGTTTACTACCCTAAAAATTTACCGCTGTGAGACCCTGAAAAGGCTACTCGGCAGCGATGACCATGGAGTCCTTATTGGGAGAAAGTTCCATGAATTTAAGGCAAGCACTGCGCAGCAACGACGTAAAATTCACCGGCTCTCCGCGGAGTTCGAGAACCTCCGAGTGCAATTTTGAGATGAAGATCGGTGTCGTCATCTTGTCGTTTTCTGCCATTTTATCAATGACTTGCCAGAATGCGTTCTCCAGACGGATGCTGGTACTTTGACCGTTCAGGCGCAACCGCCGGGTGGTGCTGGCATATCGTTCCGGATCTTGTCCGGCAAACACTTGGCACATTTTCTGTCCTCCCTGAATGTGTCCCGGTTAGAGACCACCCACCAACAAAATCGTGAATCAATTTTTGTACCTAATTTCGTATACGAAATACGAAAAAGAGTCTATCAGCTGCCGCCAGAGATGCTAAAAGCGACAACAAAAGACGTAAGTGGATTTGATCAGTGGACTCAGTAAAACCAAAACGTTCCTTGGTTGAAGAAACCTATGACATCTTGATCGATGCGATTTGCAGCGGGGAATTGCCTCCGGGGGAGCGGCTCAATCAGGATGTGATCGCGGCGCAATTGAACGTCTCTCGACAGCCTGTTAACAGCGCGATTTCGATCCTGCGGGCGAACGGGTTAGTTGAGGATACCGGACGGCGCAGCGTTGTCGTATCCAGTTTTGATCCGCAGCTTTTCCAATCCATTTTTGAATACCGGAAAGTCGTCGAGCCCTTTGCGGTTGAGCTTGCAGCGCGTGAGCTTCAAAAGACTGATCGCCGACATGCCGACCGGGTGCTGAAAGTAGGAGAGAAAGCATTTCAAAGCGGCAAACTGACTGACCTGGTACATGCCGATATGCAGTTTCATGAAATGATCTATGGATGGAGCCGGAACCAGGTGATCCAGACGTCGATGAAGACCAACTGGCACCATATCAGAAGGTCAATGGCCGTGGTGCTGCGCAGTCCCGAAACGGTGTCGCAAGTCTGGTCTGAACATGCCAAAATTGTTGAGCAATTGTTTGACGGAAACAGCGACCAGGCCCGGCAAACCATGGCGCGTCACATCGGTGGCGCGTATGAGGCGATCTCTGCTGATATCTCCGACCCGGTGGTCGCAGACGCCGATTGATTTGGACAACGCAGCGCCAGCGCTAGCCAGCGTCAGTGCGAAACCCTTGTCGGTAATCAGACGGGGACACAGCAAGATGCCGCACGAAGGCGCGCCGCATCCGCTCTTCATCATTGAACCCGGTTTTCGCGGCGATTTGCTTCACACTAAGGTCGGTGGTTTCCAAGTCGTCGCGTGCCTGTTCGGTACGAATGATTTCAACCGCCTTTGCCGGTGTAATTCCCATCTGGCGCGCGTAAAGGCGCGAAAAATTTCGGGCGCTCATATTGGCCTGTGTCGCCAATTGTTCCACCTTTAAATCTGCACGAAGATTGGCCGTGATCCACTGATGCAAATCGTCGAACCGACCGGTGGCATCCTTAAGTTGGCGATCGAGGACGGGGCTAAATTGTGACTGCCCACCTGCCCGCGCCATATGGGTCACCATTGATCGCGCGACCCGTAGCGCGGTTGACCGCCCGATATCCTCAGCAACGATTGCCAACGCCATATCCATCCCCGCGGTTATGCCAGCGGATGTCCAGATATCGCCATCCTGGATGTAGATCGGATCGACCTCGACCCGGACCTTCGGGAATTTTTCTGCCAGCATTTTGCAATCGTCCCAATGGGTGACTGCGCGGCGACCATCCAGCATGCCAGTCGCCGCCAAAACCAACGCACCAGAGCAGACCGAACAAACACGCTGCGCTTTGGTCGCAAGCCCCTTGATGGCAGCCAAAAGCTCCGGGTCGTCCATCGCAGGTATCGCACCATCCCCGCCGACAATGATCAGCGTGTGGATATCGCGGTCTGCTACTTGCGCCATGGAAACGCTTGAAACAGGAACGACCGTGTTCGTTGGCACCAGCCCCCCGTGCAACGAAACCACGGCACATTTGTATCCGTTCGCCTGCGTTTTCGGATCCAAGGCGTGGGAAAAAACCTGAAGCGGGCCAACCAGATCAAGCAGGACAATATTTGGGTAGACGACAAAGACGACCAGTTTGGTGTTTTCGTCGATCGGATCAGAATTGGCAGAAAAGGAGGGCATATTGTCATTCATGCCAGAACGTTGCGCGGTAGTCTATGACCAACCCTAAAAGGAGGCGTGACATGCTTATTCTGAAACCCAATTGTGAATGCTGCGACAAAGACCTGCCGCCAGATGCGTCAGATGCCCGGATCTGCACGTTCGAATGCACATTCTGTGCCAATTGCGCCGGGACCAGATTTGCGGGCCGATGCCCGAATTGTGGAGGAAATTTTGTACCCAGGCCGATCCGGCCAAACCACCATCTAGAAAAGCACCCGGCCTCAACGCAACGGGTTTTCAAGGCCCATGCTGAATGCGCTGACCTTGCACTCAATGGGAGGACAGCGGGATGACAGACCTGCCCGAGATTTTGAATTGGCGTCGGCTCAGCAATGCAGTGACGACCTCTGGCCAGCCAACCGAAGATCAGCTTCGTTCGATCAAGGGGCTTGGCGTCACGCATGTGATCAACTTAGGACCGCACCACAATAAGGGCGCGCTTGCGGATGAGGCTGGCAGTCTCGCGGCGCTGGGGATGACGTATATCTACATTCCAGTAGAGTTCGAAAATCCGACCGACACTGACTTTTCCAAATTTTGCGATGCGCTGGATGGCTTGGGCGATACGCCCGTTCATGTCCATTGCATCTATAACGCACGGGTCAGTGCATTCTTCTACCGGCTGGCAAAAACAGGGCGCGGTATCTCGGAAGCGGAGGCTTTCGCAAATATGGAAAGCATCTGGCGGCCGGGGCAGGATTGGGCAGAATTTCTTTCGCTGCCTGAGGCCGAAGGGCACCCCAACCGCTATGCGGGTGACGACTATTAGCGTCGGATAAGTCTGGCAAAATGGGTTTGGGTGCCGGATTTCCCGGCACCCGTTTTTAATTTTCTTAGGTGAATTTCTTAACGCTCCAGCGCGCCAACACCGGAGAACCGGAATGCTTCCTGTTCCAGTCCGTCGATTTCTTCCGCGCTCATTTGATCATGCGCGACCGTGATCCGGCCCAAGAACACCAACGGCAATTCATCGGCGCGCCCTTCAAGGTCGGCCTTGATCGCTTCGGCGGTTGCTGCGCCAACGTCGTCGCCCATGCGCATCGGTGTCGCGTCAAGCTCGCCCCGGCGGATCGCGTCCAACTCAAGGCCGGTACCGCCCCACCCGGTCGAAAAGATCTCCTTTTCCTTACCAACGGAAACCTGCGCTTCAACGCTGCCCATCGCCATCGCGGTGTTTGCGTTGTGAATGATCTTGGCTTCAGGATAGGCCTGCAGGATCAATGAGGTGCCTTCAAAACCACCCTCGCGCTGATATTCACCGTAGTGCTCATAGACCGTGGTCCAGTTTCCTTTTTCCTCGACACAGGCTTTGAAGTCGCCAGAGCGCTGGTTGTCGGTGATACCCGGAATACCGCGGTTCATTGCCATTGTGACGTCGTTGCCAAGACGTCCCAGCATGTAGTCACACATGGTTAACGCGCCTGCCGCAGACGAGAAATCGAACCACGCGTCAGGCTGATTTTCGAGGTCTTTCAAAGGCGTATGGAATGCCCAGACGTAAGTGCCAAACCCGTCATTGCCGGACAGTTTGTCGATATTGTCGGCTTGAATGGCCAATTCGGAGGGGCCGAAGATCACGTAGTCATAGAGATCTGCGTCCTGTTCAACCTGGCTTGCATAGGTCGATTGCAACGAATGTTCGATCTGGCGGCTTGCGAATTCTGTGGTTTCAAACGGGATGTTCAACTGCTCCAACCGTTTGGTTAGCGCCAGATAGTTCCGTGCCCAGAAATCAGATGTGTCGGCAGATGGATAAATCAGGGCGATCTGCACCGGATTTTCAAGTGTCCCGGAATACGGCACGGCGTCTGATCCGACAGCCGCTTGTAGCGCTTCCAGTTTTCCGTCGGCGTTTACCTCGCCGGGCACCCAGTAGTCGCGATCCGCGATGCCGGGCAATTCTTTCAACGGCAGTGTTGCATGACCGTCAGCAAATGCTGTGCCGCTCAAAACCAGTGTTGCCACAAGGCTTGTTGTCGTTAGAAGTCTCATCTTGGTTCCTCCCTTAGCATGAGAGCGGAGCCATCGGTGTGCGCTGGGGCTGCACCCCCGGCCACACCACCCCGCATGTCGTCCCGGTTAACCGCTTGGTTTGGCATCCCCGGCTGTCAGTCCACCAATCGCCAACAAGACAATCAGCAGGCCAATAAGTAAGGCGCTGAAACGCACCATTTTCTGTCCATCCGGGCTGGAAAGCGCGGCCATGATGCCGCCTGCCCCGTCCCGGTCTTTCTTTTGCATCCACGTATAAAGCGCGACCGAGCTGACGATGACCGCGCCCGAGGCCACGGATTGCCAAAAGAACTCGATCCGCAACGTCACCAGTGCATTGATCATCATGCTGAGAAGTAAAACTCCCGCGAAAGACCCGATCATTGATGCACGCCCCCCGAAAAGCGACGTGCCGCCCACGACAACCGCTGCAATGACATGCAGGTTGAAATAGGGGGCGGAGGTCGCTTGGATCGCGTTCAGCTTCCCGGTCAGCATGACCCCGGCCAGTGCAGCCGCGGCCCCCATCAGCACATAGGCAAACACCTTGTGACGATTGACGGAGATCCCGGTCAGCTCTGCCGCTTCCGGGTTGGAGCCGATGGCTATCGTGTAGCGGCCAAAGTAGCTGCGTGTCAGCAAGACGTAACCACCGATCATGGTTGCGATACCGATCAGCACCGGGATCGGCACAAACCCGGGGATCTGACCGCGACCGATGTCGGTCAGGAAGTCCGGGAACCGCGCCAGCACCAGACCCTTTGCCAACACCAAAGCAAACCCGCGATAAACAAGATCCATCGCCAAGGTGCCGATCAGGTCAGGCACCTTGAACCGCGTGATGATCAGCCCATTGATCAGCCCCATGACCGCGCCCAGCATGATTGCAATCGGCACCGCGATATAGACGGAAAACCCGTATTGCTTGATCAGGAAGGCCATCATGATGCCCGACAGCGCCGCGATGGAACCGATCGACAAGTCGATGCCACGCTGGGTGATGACAAAGGTCATCGCCATCGCCATCGGCATATAGAGGGCCGCATCCAGCAGGATCAGATTGATATTGGTTGTGCGGAAGTAGCGAACCGGCTCAACCAGTCCCATGAAGACCAGAATGGCGAGGATCATCACCATCGGACCGATAATCGCGATATAGGGTTCCAGACGTTCAGTCAGGGGCTTCTGGTTCACTTGCGTGTTCATGCCGGAACCTCCTCAGCGCCAACGATGAGGCCAAGGACCTCTTGCGTGGTGCTGTCTGCGGTTTTGACGACCCCCACCCGTTTGCCGCGCCGTTGCACATGCACCCGGTCTGACACTTCGAAAACGTCATCAAGCGAATGGCTGATCAGGATCACGGCCAGACCCTGCGCCTTAAGCGCTTTGATCAGTTTCAGTGTCCGTGCTGTTTCTTGCGGTCCAAGGGCCGCAGTCGGCTCGTCCATCACCAGAACGCGCAGTCCTTCGTGATAGACCGCACGCGCAATGGCCACAGCTTGGCGCTGTCCGCCTGACAGGCTTTCGGTTGGCGCATCCAGCGATTTCAGCTGCACGCCCAAGCGTTCCATCAAGACCCGCTCCGTCTCGGACTTCATCTTCTTGTTGTCGAGAATGGGAAAGCCAAGAATGGACTTGGTCAGCTCATTGCCCAAAAACATATTGGCCGCCGGTGTCAGATGATCGGCAAGCGCCAAGGTCTGGTAAACCGCGTCTATGCCCAGCTCAATCGCGTCGGCGTGGCTGCTGAACGAAACTTTTGATCCATCCAAAAACATCTCCCCCGCGGTAGGTTGATAGACCCCGGTGAGAACTTTGATCAGGGTTGATTTGCCAGCGCCATTGTCGCCCACGATTGCCAGAACCTCACCTGCGCGAGCTTCCAGATCGACATCGGACAAGGCAGTGACCCCGCCAAAACGTTTTGTGATACCGCGCATCTGCACAAGCGGGGTGTCCGTCATAAATTCCTCCCAGAGGTGATGAGTTCGTTTGGTCGTCTAAACCCTCCCGAGACGCCGGCATCGCGCTTGCCGACGGCCCAGGGAGAAACTGAATTTTCGTGTGAGACTTTGGCGCGGAAATTTCGATAGTGTGTCGCTTCGATGCAATAGGGCGGGTAGAATTTGCGTCGCCAACACGGCAATTTTCAACCCAAAGAGACCTTCGAATACGCGGTCAATTTCTTCGCCGGACCTGCCCTTTTCTAGGCGTTGCATCTTTCCCCCCGTGACACGCTTCAGCGCACTGCCAGCGTTCCCTTAGGCCATTGTTGGAAGCAGGGTGCGATCTGTCAAGGAATAAGTTACCGGTAACGTATTTTTGGCAAAAATTCGGAGAAATACATACATAACAGGCTCTTACGAAAGCGCTATCTACTCACTCGTGGGAAAACTGGGGTTTCGCAGGGTATGCGCGCCAATTTTCGGAAGACCCAAGCATGTGTTGGCGCGCGCGATATGAAGACATCGAAGACGGGTCGAATGTCCAATTCTTCGAATCGAAAAAGACGTCGAATTTTCAGCTTTGGCGACCCGCAGCTGAAACGGATTTCTGGTGCTAGAAACTCAGCGCCTCTCAGTCTTTCCCAACCGCGCCCATTCCTGCCCCACCATCGACGGTCAGCTTGATTAGGCTGAATGCGTTACCGTGTCGGACAGCTTGGATGACGACTTGTCTGGTTTAGCGTAGGTCGATTTTCATACTTCAACGCTGCCTTAACGATATGCTGCTAGCCGACATGCTCAGATCGGAGATGTGGACGAATGGCTCAGGACAATCGCCTGTTGTTTTATATCGGGCTCATAGGCGCTTTGGTTGTCTATGGGATTTATCTGTTTCCGCCGTTGACATCACGCGGTGGCAGTAATTCGTCAGGAATTACGCAACCGGAATTTGAAGCAGTGCTGCAACAAGAGCTTGACCATTGTCGCGCGCGGGTCGACGACACGAATTGCCGGTGCTTTGCCAATATCTCCGGCAATATTCTGACCTTTCGCGCTCCGGAGGTTCCAGGGGCATTTCAGGCAGATCGTCGGGAATTGGCGCGCGGACAAGCAACCTCAAGTTGCTGAGCCTTTTCGGCACGCGGGTGACAGGAAATCCATACGCCCCAGCTGATCAAAAACCGCCGGGGCGACGCGGCACTTACATTTCGTGAACTTGCGCCACTTCAACAGTCCCGGACCCGCCATCTAGGATCGGGCAGCCTTTGGCCATTTCGCATGCAGCTTCTATCGTGTCTGCTCGAACGACTGTGTACCCGGACAGAGGATTTGCCCCGCCATCATCCGCAACACCCTTTGCGCTGACCGTTTTGGACATTCCGACCGGGGCACCACCATTGACAACAGCGTCCCCCATCGCACCGTACCACGCCTGCCAAGCAGCCATGACCTTGGCCCCTTCTTCTGGCGTCTCAGGCATTCCGCCGCCGTGATAGGCAAATACATAGTCTGGCATCTTCAATTCCTCCGCTTTGCGGGTGGCGTCATGCCAACCCTTTTTCCAGTTTGTCGAATATCGAGAGCCACCCTTTCGTGTGCCCAGCACGCGCAGGATCACTGCCAAGATCAAAGTGGCTTAAGGTCATTTTGGCTTCGCTTTCGCTGATCACGTCAATTTCAATGGTCACGGTCGTTTCGACCCCCCTGGGACCGCCCGGGCCACCATCATGCCACGCCCATGTGAACGCAATAAACCGAGGTGGATCGACCTGCGTAACCTTGCCCGACACCATTTTTCGGGTGCCATCCGGGGCCTGCATTACAGAATGCCAAGGCCCAGGTTTTGTGAAATCCAGATTGTGTTCAGGGACAAAGAGGTCGTCATGCCCCCACCAGCGCACCATATTTTCTGGGCGCGAAACCATGTCAAATACGGTTGTGGCCGAGGCTGGGAAAACCCGCTCCAAGGTGACAACGTCTGTCATTTCATGTCCTCTCGCAGAGCTGCCTCAATCCGGTCGAGGCTGTCCTCCCAGAATGCCCGGTGATCCATCGTCCATTCTGAAACTTGCCGGATTGCACTTGGCTGAACGGTGTAAAGTCGTTGTTTTCCGGCGATTTTTCGTGAAACCAGACCCGCTTTCAGCAAAACAGAAAGGTGCCGGGAAACCGCAGGGCCGGAGATATCAAACATGTCGCTGATCTCACCGGCCGGTGTTTCGCCGTTCTTCATCAGCGTCTCGACGATATTTAACCGATAGGGGTCGCTAAGCGCGGAAAAAAGGTCAGACATCTGGCTCATAAGCCTTCATATAACATAATTGTTAAATGAAAGGAAGCCCGCCTACCCGCCAGAAGTGTCGGCTGCGAATACCCGATCGATCATGGCTTGCGTGCCTTTGGCAAATTCGAGGGTTGCGGGATATTTCGCCCCGGTTCTGACGGACTTGCAGAACGCTTCCACCTGAAGCACGTAGTGGTTTGCGCGCGGCCAACGTTGAGAGGTGATCGTGCCGTCCTTTCGGTGCAGGTGAAGTTCTGCCTGCCCGTAGACATTGGGATTGAACGGCGCGGTCAAGCGCAGCGCGCCTTTTGTTCCGTGAAACAGCATTTCCTGGTACGGAAGAAGACGCATCGACAGCATGGAATGGAAGCTGAACCCCGGAAATTGGGCCGTGACCTCTGCCTTCACATCCACACCGTTTTCCCAGGTAATATGTGAGGCGATTTGGTCAGGCTCCTTCCCGGACAGAAAGCGCGTGGCACCAAACGTGTAGACGCCGATATCCGGAATTCCACCGCCACCAAGCTTTGCGGTGTTGCGAATATTGCCCGGCTCGGCGGAATTGTCATAGCTGAAAATTCCGCTGACATGGCGCAAATCGCCAATTTCTCCGGCGTCATACAACGCCTTTGCCTGCTGCCATTGCGGGTGGTGGACGATCATATAAGCCTCGGCGGCTAGCAACCCGGTTTGGTCGCGTAGCGCAATTACTTGATCAATCTCATCAGCTTTCATGGCTATAGGTTTTTCAATGAGAACATGCTTGCCCGCATGCAGCGCCTTAATCGCCCATTCAACATGCAACGTGTTTGGCAGCGGGATGTACACCGCCTCAATCTCGGGGGCGTTCAGTAGATGTTCATAAGTGTTGAAAATCTGTAAATCAGGACAAAACGCTTGAAAAGGTTCGGCTTTTTCTGCCGAGCTCGTGGCCAGTCCTGCCAAACGCGCACCGGATGCTCCGTGAATTGCCGGTCCCATATGTTCGCGAGCGAATTTCGCGGCACCTAGAATGCCCCAGTTGACCGGCTTGTTCATTGTCTTCCCCCTCACGATCTTGCGGCCACGCTAGCGCAGAAAAAAGCCCGCCGAAAGAGCGGGCTTTTTGTGACAGGGAGGGAAACTCGTTACGCAAAAACGTTAGGCGTCTTCGAGCAACCCTTTTTCTTTTGCGAGCTCTTGCATACGCTCTTGCAGCTTTTCGAATGCACGTACTTCGATCTGACGGATCCGCTCGCGGCTGACATCATATTGCGATGACAACTCTTCAAGCGTGACAGCTTTGTCCTGCAACCGGCGCTGCACCAAGATGTCCTTTTCACGGTCATTCAGCACATCCATCGCAGCGGCCAGAAGCTCGCGGCGGGTTTCCAACTCGTCCTTGGCCTCATAGTCGCCGGCCTGATCGGCATCTTCGTCTTCAAGCCAATCCTGCCATTGGGTCGCACCTTCACCATCAGCCGAGATTACGGCGTTCAAAGAAGCATCCCCTCCCGACATCCGTCGGTTCATGGAGATCACCTCGTCATGGGTGACGTTCAAGTCGTTTGCGATCCGTTCGACATGTTCTGGACGCAGGTCACCGTCTTCCAAAGCACCGATGCGGTTCTTTGCTTTGCGCAAGTTGAAAAACAGCTTCTTTTGCGCGCTTGTCGTGCCCAGTTTCACCATGGACCACGACCGCAGGACATATTCCTGGATCGAGGCACGGATCCACCACATGGCATAGGTCGCCAGGCGGAAGCCCTTTTCAGGGTCGAATTTCTTGACCGCTTGCATCAGGCCGACATTCGCTTCGGAAATAACCTCAGCCTGTGGCAACCCATAGCCGCGATAGCCCATTGCGATCTTGGCCGCGAGCCGCAGGTGGGACGTCACCATCTTGTGGGCCGCTTCGGTGTCTTGATCTTCGACCCAGCGCTTGGCCAGCATGTATTCTTCTTCAGGCTCCAGCATTGGAAACTTGCGGATATCCTGCAGATATCTGTTGAGCCCCTGCTCGGGCGATGGGGCTGGTAAAGATGTATAATTTGCCATTGTTCAGCACTCCCTCGTTTGGCTTGATATCAAAATATGAACTGTTCGGTTTAGTATCAAGGCCGTCTGCGCACATACGCTGTGCACATTAACTTTCAGTTAAGATAGGGTCCCTCTTCGGGATAAAAAGAGGTTGAAACACCAGATCACGGCGTTGTGTTAATCATGTTAACATCGCAAGATTTCCAGCAAATCAGCCATATCTTGCGGCAACGGAGCCTCAAACCGGTGCATTTCACCAGAAACCGGGTGCAAAAACCCCAAACTGGCTGCGTGAAGCGCTTGGCGCGGAAATGACAGAATGGCATCCTGAGCTGCCTCGCTGAGCGAGGTTTTGGCCAGTTTCCGCTTGCCGCCATAAACCGGGTCGCCGACCAGCGAATGACCGGCATAGGCCATATGGACGCGAATTTGGTGGGTCCGACCGGTTTCAAGCCAGCATTCCAATAGCGAAATTGTGGGGGGTGTTCCGAAGGTTTCAAGTCGGCGGGCGCGTGTCACAGCATGTCGCCCTGCATTTTTCACCACCGCCTGGCGCTGTCTGTCAGTCTTGTGGCGCGTCAAGTTGGCCGTCACACGCAGGATATTTCCCGGCTCAAACCCAACGCCCGCCAAACCACCCAAACGCGGGTCCGCCGCATCTGGCGTTCCGTAGCAAACTGCGTGGTAGTGACGCTCCACTGTATGTTTTTCAAATTGCGCGGCCAGCCCGTGATGCGCCTCGTCGGTTTTGGCAACCACCAGAAGTCCAGAAGTTTCCTTGTCGATCCGATGGACAATTCCTGGCCTTTTTGCGCCGCCGATCCCCGACAGGCTGTCGGCACAATGGTGCAACAACGCATTTACCAAGGTCCCTGACGGGGAGCCTGGGGCCGGATGCACGACCATCCCGGCGGGTTTGTTCACCACAATTAGCGCGGCATCTTCGTAAACAACGTCCAGCGCAATATCTTCTGCGACAGTTTCCAGATCGACTGCTTCAGGTACGCGAATTTCCCAAACCTGGCCGGGCTGCGCCTTGGTTTTAACCTCTGACACCGGCATACCGTCCAGCGACACCGCGCCCTGTTCTATCAATTTGACAAGGCGTGAGCGGCTCAGATTTGCGTCCACTGGCACGTCTCGCGCCAATGCCTTATCAAGACGCGGAGGTGGCGCGTCCGAGATCTCCACCTGAATGACAAAAGGCTGCGACATGAGCGATAATCCCGGCGATCCCACAATCGAGGAACCTGCCAATCTGAAGTTTTTGCGGCGGCTGGTCACGACCCTCACCGCCACGATGATTATCGGGCTTGTAGTGCTGATCGGACTGATTGTCATCCGTTTGCAAACGCCAACGCATCCAATTGCTTTTCCTGAGGCCATAACGCTGCCAGACGGCGTCACCGCGCAAACTTATACCCAAGGGTCCGGCTGGTACGCGATCGTCACAACGGACAACGAAATCCTGATCTTTGACGCAGATAGCGGCGAAATACGGCAACGCGTTGGAATCGAGTAAGGCGCGACTGAGAAACTTAGAATTATCCTCATAGTTTCAAACACTTTTTAGAACTTGGTAAGGTTCAACTGCCATTCCCCGATGCGTATCGAGGGTTTCAATCATGGCAAATTACGACTTCCACACCTACTCCCCCAAAGCGTTGGTCTATGACCCAAACACGGGCAAGTTTCAGCTAAATCCGGACTATGACTGGCGAACAGATCGCAACTTGATCAACCTTCAGGATGACGACCAGAAGTTTGACGGCGATTATTCCAACGACGAAGTGGGCGAAGACGCGAACCAAACGGCCACAGTCTTTGACAGCGACGGCACTCTTATCGCATCTGGCAAGATTTATGCCGAACAGGTTGCCTGGTTGCAGGCCCCGGATGGCAGCTATGTCACCTTGGACCGCATCGAAATCGGTGGCGTGAATATGGGCTACCTGCCGTCTCAATTGTTGGAGCCAGGGGTTCAATATAGCTATCTTGGCGCCACGAATGTCGATGACGGGAACGGCGATGATCGGCCGGATTCCCGTCAATCCCATCAGTATTACGAAGCCAACAGCGTGCCGTGCTTTGGCCCGGACACGATGATCACAACCGAAGATGGTGAAGTTCCGGTCCGGTGGCTTAGGCCCGGCGATAAAGTCCGCACACGTGATCATGGGGTTCAGCCTATCCGCTGGGTCGGCAGGTTCCGGGTCCTGATTGCTGAAATGGACGCACGCCCAGATCTTGCACCCTACGAATTGCATTCTCCCTCAGGACGGAACTTGATCGTGTCGCCGCAGCACCGGGTATTTCTCAGTGGTGCTCAGCTTGAACGCTATTTCGGCGTTGAAGAAGCGCTGTGCCCGGCAAAGTTTCTAGGCGGTGCCCGAAGATATCAGCCCCAGGGCGTTGAGTTTAGCTATTACCATTTCTTGTGTGATCACCATGAGATCGTGCAAGCCAATGGGATTTGGGTCGAAACACTGTTGGCCGGGGACCAGACGGAGTTGATGATGACACGTCCCGGGGCCGCCCTGCCCGATCTGGCCCAGCCGCAAATAGCAGCGCGATATTGCCTTAAAAGTTGGGAGGCGCGATTGCTCGCACAACCACAAGCCTCGGCACAACAGGATCAATACTGCCCCTATGCCGCGTAAACCGCGTTTTCATGCCGAATTTTAGGGGAAGGGTGGTACCACCTCCTGGTCTCGAACCAGGGACCTCTTGATCCACAATCAAGCGCTCTAACCTACTGAGCTAAGGCGGCACAGCTTCGATTTACCTATCCCCGCTGCCGATTGCAAGACCTCTAGAGTGGGGTTTTTAGGTCTCGCGCCCAGGCCTGCTCCACAAGGTCCTGGCCGAAGGACCTGACGGGTTTTGACGACAAAAGTCGAAAGCCATTTCGTTCATAAAGGGCGCAAGCCGCCTTGTGGCTTTCATGGGTCCAAAGCTGCATTTCCGCATATCCCGCGTCACGCGCAAAATTCACGCATGTGCGCAGCAGCTGGAAGCCAAGGCCTTGTCCGCGAGCTTCCGGTTCCAGCGAAAACAGCCGCAGTTTCGCGATGTTTTCCCCTTGATCAACGCAGAAAATCGTACCCAAGCGCTGCCCCGCTCTCTCGGCAATCCATCCCCGTTCGCGGGCAGGATCATGACCTGCACAAAACGCGTCAAGGATCGAGGCAACGAGCGGCTCAAACGTGTCATCAAAGCCATCTGCGTCGCGATAAAGTGCCCCATGACGTTGCGCAATCCACGGCGCATCAGCGGGGTCAAACAGGCGTAGGGTTATATCGGACTTGGTCATCTGAGAGATGTAGCAAACCGATTGTCCGCTTGTCACGCATCCGGCAACCCGATAGCTACATTCCTGCACCAAACCGGGAGACCGCTATGAGCATCGACAAGCAAAGCGACATCGCAGCAAACCTACAAATCGGCCCGACCACATTGGGTATGGTGCGCCTTTATGTTGAAGCTGATGGTGTGGAACTTCCGCTGGATTTCGATCCGGAAGAAGCAGAAGAAATTGCAGATGAACTGAAAGCTGCGGCCGCGCGTGCGCGGGCGATGAAAAAATAGTGGGTGTGCCGTCGCACACGCCTTCAGATTACAATTGTTTCAAAAACCAAGCCGCGCGTCGGGATCGCGAAGACATTGCAACCGCAATGCCGCGTGACGCGCAAACTTTGCGGTCAGAACTTTCCGGCGCGCTGGCGGAAGCTTGTCTTCGGGGGCCATGCGGATGACTTCGGCGTCGTAAGGGTCTGCGATGATTAGACCGGTGTCGTCTGGCAGAAGATCCGTTGGGAAATCCTCGTCCACGGCCCAGAAATACCGGTCGCACCAGCTAAGGTAGTTCTGCCATTTCTGGTCAGTTTGAAAATCCGTGCGAGATGATTTGCATTCGACGACCCAAATCTCCCCTTTCGGCCCCAAACCCATCACATCGACCCGCAATCCCCGGTCGGGCACCAGTTCCTCAACGCAAGAAAACCCCAGCTGCAATAGATGGCGACAAACTCCGCGCGCCAAAAGTTGACCGGGTTGTAAAATGGGCTGTGCGACATGATCCTCTGGCATTTTCTGAATGTGAACAAAACGTAAACAAAAATCAAGCCCCACTCCGGTAGCGGATTTTCCTGTTGACATGATACTTTTTGGTACCCTATCAAGAATGATACCTTTTGGTTTCACTTTGGAGGTTCCATGCAAACCGAAGATCAATCCGTGTTTCGCGCATTGGCCGACCCGACCCGCAGGACGATTCTGCGCGATCTTGCGCGCCAGGACATGACCATCGCGCAGGTTGCTGACAATTTCGACATGACCCGCGCTGCGGTTAAAAAACACCTTTCCGTCTTGAGCGATGGCGGCCTGATCACAGTTCAGGCGCGCGGTCGCGAAAAGATCAACACTCTCAACCCGCACGGCTTTGCGCCTGTCCTCGATTGGCTGACATTCTTCGATCAGTTCTGGGACGACCGTCTGGCCGATCTGAAAGCTGCCATTGAAGAAAAGGACGCCTGATATGACTGACCGAGTAATTAATAAATCCATCTACTTGAAAGCCAGCAAGGCAGATGTCTGGGCGTATTTGACCCAACCAGACAAGCTGGCAACGTGGTTCCACCCCCCGAAAACACCGCTCAAGGAAGGTGAAAAGCTGGAAATGTTCGGTGCCGAGTCCGGTGATCTGCTGATCTGGGGCACCGTGATTTCAGCGGACCCGCATGACTACCTCGAATACACATTTACTGTCGGCCCCATGGGCGACGCTGTCAGCACTGTGAAATGGACCTTGACCGACGTGGCCGGTGGCACGCGGCTATCGTTGGAGCATTCCGGTCTGCCCGCTGCCGCAGACGCATTCGATCTTACACTGGCGCTCGATAAAGGGTGGGACGATCATATCGGAAAGATGCGGACACATATCCACGAAGCATAACTTTTAGGGGCGGCCACCAAAAATCAGGTGGCCGTCACCTCATAATTGTCCATCATATAGCTGATGCCGTTGCGGATAATCTCTTCAAGAACATCCATGTCCACATCTGCCAGCTTGTTGATATACAAACAGCTTTTCCCGATCTTATGCTTGCCCAACCGTGACAGAGGCTCGCTCAGATCGCGGTAGCCAGGCATGATGTAGATAGACAGCGATGCCTTGCGCGGGCTGAACCCGGTGACCAAATGCGAACCTTCGCGACCACTTTCATATTTGTAACGGTAGCGACCAAACCCGATGATGGACGGGCCCCACATCACCGCGGGCCAGCTCGTTATTTCCGAAAAAAGTTGCAACAGAACCTGCGCATCTGCGGCGCGGGTTTTATGCTCAATGCCTGCAAGAAATTCCGCGACATCTGCGTGCGACGGTTGGGTTTTGTTTTCTGCCATGGGCGCCGCCCTTCCTCTGAAGTTCCAAAAACCACTCTAGCATATTCCGTGCGCCCTTGCGCGGGGTCTTGCAGCCCCCTATTTGCTAAGGTGACGGTTCTGCCCTTCTCGTATCCGGGGACTACATTCCGGTGGCCTTAAGCAACTCCGCGGGAGCTGGCTCTGTTTGGATCCTGGTCCACTTACCTGGTGCCCACCTGTATATACAGGTCTGCGGGAATAAGCTTCCCCCACGGTTGTTGGTGGTTCCGTCACTTTTCCCCCAAATTCGAATATTTTCCGGCGGTGCTGTAGGATTGACGTGTGGTGGCGCGTCCTTAGCCCACCATTGGCAACCACGGAGCATATCCAATGATGTACGCAATCAACATCTACGGCGAGGTTGGGGTTTTCGATAACCTACCCCAAGCTCGGCAAGAAGACCTCATGTCTGGTCATCGGGCATTGCAGGAAAAGCTTGGCGCGCGCGGGGACTACGTATCTGTCAAACTGATGCCACCATCTGCGGCTGTGACCGTGAACCCTGCCCCGACGCCCGATCAGGACCCCTTGATCGTCGATGGGCCATTTGCAGAAACGAAGGAGAGCTTTCTGGGCTTTTATGCTGCCGAATTTGACGATCTGGAGGATGCCTTGGCTCATGCCCGGATGATTTCATCACCGATTGCCCGCCTTGAAGTCCGTCCGATCGATTGGGCGGGCGGTGTCATATCAACACAGTGAGTGGGCGTGACTGATTGGTTGGAAGCCAGCTTCGCGGCACAACGGCCCAAGGCGCTTGCGGCTTTGACGCGCTACTTTCGAGACGTCGATACGGCCGAAGATGCCTTTTCGGAGGCTTGCGTTAAAGCATTGGCGGTTTGGCCGAAAGATGGGCGACCGCGTGATCCGTTTGCGTGGCTTCTGACAGCTGCGCGCAATTCCGGCCTCGACAAACTACGCAAGGCGCAGCGCCATCGCCGCCTTCTGGCGCAGCATCCCCTTGATCTGGAACCTGCTGAGATCATGATGCCCGATCCTGACGAACTACGAGACGATGTTTTGCGGTTGCTCTTCATGTGCTGCCACCCCGCCTTGGACCGGCCAGACCAAATTGCGCTGGCCCTGAAGATTGTCGCAGGTTTGAGCGTTGTAGAGATTGCGCGCGGGTTTCTGATCAAGCCGAAAACGATGGAACAGCGGATCACGCGGGCAAAGAAGAAAATCACCTCGAACCCTGTCGCCTTCGAAACCCCCAGCCCAGAAGAACGCGGGCGGCGTTTGGGGGAAGTTTCATTGATGGTCTATCTGATGTTCAACGAAGGGTGGTCGACCTCCGGCGGTGATGTGCAAATCCGACCGACCCTGTGCCGCGAAGCCATTCGGCTTGCCCGTCTATTGGCTGAGCTCTTCCCAAGCATGGGCGAGCAATCTGCGCTTTTATCGTTGTTGCTGCTGCAGTTTTCACGCCGCGATGGGCGGCTGGATGACGCAGGAATTTTGGTCGCCTTTGAAGATCAAGACAGGTCAAAATGGCACCGGGCTGAAATAGCCGAAGGCCGCGCTTGGTTGCTGAAATCTCAGCGCATCAGCCATCAGGGGCCTTATGTTATCCAAGCTGCAATCGCTGCGGAGCATGCGCGCGCACCAACCGCAGATGAGCTGGATTGGCCGTTGATCGCCGCACACTATGCAGCGCTTTATGCAGTGCAGCCCAACCCTGTCGTGAAGCTCAACCAGATCGCCGCAGACGCGAAGGTCAAAGGGCCGGAATACGCGCTGCGCCAGTTGGAACCGCTTGCCGAAACGCTGAAAGACTATCGTTGGTTCTATACGATGCGTGCCGCATTTCTGACCGATACCGGTGAAGCTAAGGCCGCCATTTTGGCATACAACACGGCTTTGGGCCTGAATCCCACAGAGCCGGAACGCGTTGTTATTAAATCGAAAATAGCTGATCTCGAAAAAACTTGAGTTGTTTGTCGGATCGATGACCCTTGAGGCGTCCTTGAATTAGATCCGCAATTGGGCGGGCAATACAACAAGGAGCGTACACATGAGCATTCTGGAGATGACGACCGTAGGAAATTCTGGATGGATCGACTATTCCGGACCGGATCAAGGCAAAGCAAAAGCATTTTACCAAAAGGTTCTTGGCTGGAATTTCAACGATATGCCTATGCAAGACGGGTCAAGCTATTCCGCCGCTGCGATTGGGGATACAGCGATTGGGGGATTTTCCCCAATGCCCGAGGCACAGGGCGGCTGGACCATCTATTTCACGGTCGCGGACGTTGATGCCAGCGTCAAATCAGCGACAGACCAAGGTGCCACAGTTTTAAACCCACCTATGGACATGCCGGGCGTGGGGCGGATGGCCACGTTACGCGATCCGCAAGGTGCGAATTTTGCACTGATTACCTATGAAAGCATGGATGGCTGAGGCTGCCACTTCGCACTTCCGCAAGCAGGATCTGCAACACCCAGCTGACGGGCACAGCCCCTGCTTGCGGGAGTACGTTCCCAAAAAAAATCCCGGAGGAGCCTCTGATGCCCCAAGATGAAGACCTGACAAACCGGATGCGTCGCGCCCTTGAGGCCCATGTCGGCATTTCCGAAAAACGAATGATGGGAGGCACCTGCTTTTTCCTCAACGGCAACATGCTGAGCGGCGCAAGACGCGACAAAGATGGCGTCCGGCGGTTCATGTTTCGGGTCGGCAAAGATCAGGAAGCGGCAGCGCTTGGCCGCTCAGAAGCCAGCCCGGTGGTTCAAGGCGGGCGTAGGCTTGGAGGCTTCATTCATGTTATCCATGAAGATTGTGATGACGCCGCACTTCAGCAGTGGCTTGGGATGTGCCTCACCCATGCCGCGGCCTTGCCGCCAAAGTGAGTAGGAACAACAGGATGGAAAATTTCGACTATTTCTCAAACGCTTCCATGGTGTTTTTGAAAGATCTCAAGGCGCAGAACAACCGCGAGTGGTTCGCGTCAAACAAAGGGATATACGACCAAGAAATCAGAGCGCCAGCGAAGTCCTTCGCCCAGGAAACTGAGATTGCGCTGGAAGCGCTGACCGGCATCCCTCACCGCAGCAAGATCTTTCGGATTCATCGGGACGTGCGGTTTTCGAAGGACAAAACGCCTTACAACACGCATATCCACGTATCGTTCACACCCGAAACTGGCCATGCGAACACACCAATGTGGTTCTTTGGACAAAATACGGAGCGGTTATCGCTTGGTTGCGGTGTGTTCCAGTTCGACAAGCCCGGGCTGACGCGCTTCCGGTCCGCAATGGCGGGAACCAAAGGGGCCGCACTTATCGCGCTTAGGGATACGCTGTGGAATGCAGGCATCCGGGTAAGTGACCCGCACCTGAAACGTGTTCCGTCCGGATTTGACCCGGATCATCCCCACAAGGACGCGCTGCTGCGCAAAGGCTTTTCAGCTTGGATCGATATAGACGGAACTGCGTTTTGCACGCAACCTGACCTGGTTGCGCGCACGGTTTCAGAATTCGGCAAGCTCACCGCAGTGTTCGAGTTCTTGTCCGAATTGGCAGCCGATTAGCTTTCGGTTGGTCCGCCTGCGTCTTTCCACGCTGGGAAACCGCCGATATTCGTCACATTGGTGAAACCCATATCCTGCAGGGTCTTGCCGGCCAAAGCGGCTTGGCCACCGGCACCACAGACCAGATAGATCTCGGCAGATTTGTCAAAGATCGGATTATACAGCGCTTCGATCGCGGGATCTGCTGTGAATTCGATCATGCCGCGCGGGACACGATTCACGCCAGCAATCGTACCAGTTTGCGCGATTGATGCGCTGTCGCGTACATCAATGAATACGCCCTGCCCTGCGGCATGTTTTGCAATGGCATCTTCTGCCGACATTTTTGGGACGGAGGCATTGGCAGCATCCATATAGTCTTTTGCGGTCTTCATAGCTCTCTCCTTAAGGTTGCGGGGTTAGGTCGTCTTATTGCGCACCGCTTCGATTTGCTTGATCGCAGCAGCGACGGCATCGTCGATACTCAACTCAGATGTATCGATCATGACAGCGTCTTCGGCGGCCTTCATCGGCGCTGCAGCGCGGGCAGCATCACGCGCGTCACGGGCATTTACATCCTCAAGCACACCGTCGCGGGTAACGTCGAGGCCTTTGGCGCTCAGCTCTTGGTAGCGGCGCTCAGCGCGTATCTCTGGGCTGGCGGTTACAAATAGCTTCACGTCTGCGTCAGGGCAGATCACGGTTCCAATGTCACGCCCATCCAGAACCGCACCGCCATCGCGGCCCGCAAAATCCCGCTGAAAATTGATCAAAGCGTCCCGCACTTCGGGAACGGCCGCGATCCGGGAGGCGGCATCTGCAACTTCCGGTGTTCGCAAATCATCCCGGTCAAGATCTTCGGCGCGCAGAAATGCAGCGGCTTTTAACGGGTCCTGCCCATCAAGAACCCGTGCGCCAGTGGCGCGATAGATCAATCCGGTATCCAGATGCGCAAACCCAAAATGTTCTGCCACTTTGCGGGAAATCGTGCCCTTGCCCGCAGCCGCTGGCCCGTCGATCGCGACTGTGAACCTCATTCCAGGACCATCGTGGTCAAATTCGAATCATCTTGCAGGGCCGCACGTACGTCCGTCGGGATATCGTAGTAGTCCCCCTTGTCCGCGCAGAAGATATGGCCCGCAATCGTCAGATCAGTTTCGCCATCAATCGTCCCTGCCATGATCGACAGGTTTTCCCCCGGTCCGTCCCAAAAGAGGCTAGAGCCGCATGTGGTGCAGAACCCGCGCTTTGCGGTGTCGGAAGAGATGTACCAGGCAACATCGCCGGTTATTGAAACATCTTCGCGCAAGGCAGAAGTCGCTGCCACATAGTGCCCGCTGGTTTTGCGGCATTGAACGCAGTGACACGCAATCACCGGGCGCAATGGGCCACCAACCTCAAATGTGATCGCGCCGCAAAGGCATCCACCTTTTGCAGACACAGCGCTCATGAATTGGTCCGTACAATCTGCGCGCCAAGATCGGACATCAACCGCTCAAAAATCGGGAAGGAGGTCGCGATCGGTCCGCCATCATCGATATTGACTGGCTTTTGCGTGGCCATGCCAAGGCACATGAAAGACATTGCGATACGGTGATCAAGATGGGTGGCGCAGGTCCCGCCACCGGGGACACCATCAGCACCCATACCGTGCACGATCAACGTGTCTTCATCTTCTTCGATGGTTACACCGCATGCTTCCAATCCCCGCGCCATTGCGTCAATCCGGTCGCTTTCCTTGACACGCAGTTCTTTCACGCCGCGCATGACGGTTTTGCCAACAGCAAAACTTGCCACAACAGACAGGATCGGGAATTCATCGATCATGGAGGCCGCGCGTTCGGGTGGGACGTCGATACCTTTGAGGTCGGAGAACTTTGCCCGCAAATCAGCGACCGGCTCCCCGCCTTCGATCCGCTCGTTTTCATAGGTCAGATCGGCACCCATTTCGCGCAACGTCGTAAACAGCCCAGCCCGCGTTGGGTTCAAGCCGATGCCCGGCACCAAAACGTCCGACCCTTCGACGATCAGCCCAGCGCAAACCGGAAACGCGGCAGAGCTTGGATCGCGGGGCACAGTGATGTTTTGAGGGGTCAGTTCTGGCTGACCTTGAAGGGTGATCACGCGGCCTTCACTACTGTCTTCAACAGAAATGTCCGCACCGAAGCCTGCCAGCATGCGTTCGGAATGGTCGCGCGTGGCCTCTCTTTCGATCACAACGGTTTCGCCGGGCGCGTTCAAGCCAGCCAATAGAACCGCTGATTTCACCTGCGCAGATGGCATGGGAACCGTGTAGCGCACTGGCACTGGGTCTGCAGCCCCGACCACAGTTAGCGGCAAACGCCCACCCTTGCGGCCATAAGACTGCGCACCAAACAACGCCAATGGGTCCGTAATCCGCCCCATCGGACGCCCGTTCAGGGACGCGTCCCCGGTAAACGTCGCCGAAATGGGTGAGGTCGCCATCGCCCCCATGATCAGCCGCACCCCGGTGCCTGAGTTGCCACAATCAATGACTTGATCCGGCTCTGCAAAACCGCCGACACCAACGCCGTGGACCGACCAGTTGCCTTGCCCGTGGTTTGTGACCTCCGCACCAAAAGCTTGCATCGCGCGCCCCGTATCCAGAACGTCCTGGCCTTCCAGAAGCCCTGCGATTTGCGTCTCGCCGACCGCCATTGCGCCAAGGATCAACGACCGGTGGGATATCGACTTGTCGCCCGGGACATCTGCCACACCCTTCAGGGGCGGCGATTTGCGAGATGTCATGGGAATGGGCGCACCGTGAGACGACATGGCAGGTTCGATCCTTCAAGAATTCTTCGCCGCTTTGTTAGCGCAAGGCTCAAGGGGCGTCCACGCATGATCGACATCGCCCAGCCTGCAATTGGCGGATCAAAGATCACGTGCGGCCCGAAGGGACGCCCAATCAGATCACAGCTTGCGGAAGGTCATATAGTGCGGTGTGCGACCTTCACGAAAGGCTTTCTGTTCATAGCGGGTCGAAATCCAGTCATTCCACGGCGCGCGCCAATCCTCCGGGCGTTCTGCCAGCCATTCAAACCCCGCCTTGGGCACCTCTTCCATCGTTTGACGCACATAATCCTTGATATCTGTCGCCACGCGAAATTCGGCCCCGGGTTTCATCACCCGGGCAAGCGGGTCCAGATGCTCCGGCGTTACAAAGCGCCGTCTGTGATGGCGTTTCTTGGGCCACGGATCAGGATAGAGCAGAAATGCTTTGTCCAGACAGGCATCGGGCAGCACATCAAAGAGATCACGCACATCACCGGGATGAACGGCGATATTGTCAGCCTCCGCTTTGCGGATCTTGCCCAACAGCATCGCCACGCCGTTGATATAAGGCTCACAACCGATGATTTGCGTATCCGGGTTGTTGCTGGCTTGATGGACCAGATGTTCCCCGCCACCGAAGCCCACTTCCAGCCATAACGGCCCCGTCCCAAAACGGGCTGCCAGATCCAACGGGGTTCGGTCAGGGTTTTCGTCCCATCCGACCGCTCCCGGGCTCAATGCCTCAAGATCGCTGGCCAGATGGGCTTCTTGCGTGCCTCGCAGGGTGTGGCCTTTGAAGCGCCCGTAAAAATTCCGCCAGGGCGCGCCTGACGGATGCCGATCATGCGGCGATTTTCCGGGCTTCTTCTCGGGCATGACCCCTCAGAGTGCTTTCTTCAACGCATCAACCAGGTCGCGACGCTCCCAAGAGAAGCCGCCGTCTTCATCAGGCTCCCGTCCGAAATGGCCATACGCCGCAGTCCGTGCGTAGATCGGGCGGTTCATGCCCAAAACTTCGCGAATACCACGTGGCGTCAGATCAATCAGGCTGGATACAGCGTTTTCAATCGCAGCGTCTTCGACCTCACCGGTCTGGTGGGTATCGCAGTAGATCGACAAGGGTTTGGCCACACCGATCGCATAAGACAACTGGATCGTGCAGCGCTTCGCCAGACCCGAGGCCACAACGTTCTTTGCAAGATAGCGCGCAGCGTACGCGGCCGAGCGATCAACCTTGGTTGGATCTTTACCCGAGAACGCACCACCCCCGTGTGGGGCCGCGCCGCCGTAAGTGTCAACGATGATCTTGCGGCCAGTCAGGCCAGCGTCGCCATCAGGTCCGCCAATAACGAACTTGCCTGTCGGGTTGACCCACCATTCGGTGTCCGCAGACAGCCAGCCTTGCGGCAGAACTTCGGTGATATAGGGCTCAACCACAGCGCGGACATCCGCGCTGGTCATGGATTCGTCCAGATGCTGGGTCGACAGAACCACGGAGGACACGCCCACTGGCTTGCCGTCGACATATCTCACGGTCAGCTGAGACTTTGCGTCCGGACCAAGTGTCGGTTCTGTTCCGTTTTTGCGGACTTCCGCAAGGCGGCGCAAAATTGCATGTGCGTAGTGAATTGGCGCTGGCATCAACTCCGGGGTTTCATCACAGGCATAGCCAAACATGATCCCCTGATCGCCTGCGCCCTCATCTTTGTCATTAGACGCATTCACGCCTTGCGCGATATGGGCAGATTGTTCGTGCAACAGGTTCGTCACTTCGACAGTTTTCCAGTGGAATTTGTCCTGCTCGTACCCGATGTCCTTGACACAATCGCGCGCGATTTGTTCGATCCGGCCCATGTAGTCTTTCAACTTGTCCTGATCGCTCAACCCGACCTCGCCGCCGATGACGACGCGGTTTGTCGTGGCAAAGGTTTCTGCGGCGACGCGCGCCTCTGGTTCTTCCGAGAGGAAAGCGTCGAGGACAGCATCCGAGATGCGGTCGCAGACTTTGTCAGGATGCCCCTCCGAGACGGACTCAGAGGTGAATTGGTAGTTTTGTCGTGCCATGGGACGTGCTCCGATTAATGTGTATCCACCCCGTCAGGAAGCCGTTGGGGCGGCGCAATATCCGCCACGGCCTATCTGGCGCGGCTGCGCGCGTCAACTGTCAACAGGTCTGCGAACGCTGCGTGTCCAAATTAGCAACAGCGCCATCACAATGAGTGCAGGCCAATCGCCGGTCTTGGCATAAAGCGTCGGCGGGGCCGGGTTAGGTATTGGCGCATCCACAAATCCCGCCTGCCCCAACGGTATTTCTGCAAGCACTGCCCCCTGCGTGCCGATCACGGCCGACACCCCGGTATTTGCCGACCGCATTAAAGGTAAGCCTTGTTCAATCGCGCGCATCCGTGCTTGCGCCAAATGCTGGTAAGGTCCGGAAATCTTGCCAAACCACGCATCATTGGTGATCTGAACAATCATATCAGCCCGCTCCACCCCGCGAAAGTTGCGGGGAAAGATCAGCTCGTAACAGATAAGCGGCAGCACCTTCCCGATGCCTGGCACTTCTAAAACCTTCGGACCGGGGCCTGCGGAAAACCCGGTACCTTCACGGGCGGCCAATCCCCGAATGCCAAACCGCGTCAAGAAATCGCCCAAGGGCACGTATTCTCCAAATGGGACGAGGTGGTGCTTAAAATATCGCCCGGCGATCTGCCCGTCACCGTCCAGAACAATGGCACCGTTGAAAAACTGAACACCTACTGCAGAATTCGCCCCGACAATCGCTGGTGCGCCGCCGGTTGCGTCTGCCACGCGTTTGAAAGTTCCGGCAGAGCGGCTCACCCGCGAAGCAATCGATGTCTCCGGCCAAATCACCAGATCCGGGCGCATGTCACTTTGTGCGGCGGTCAGGGCCAACTGCCGGTCCAGAAAGATCGGCACCATTTCCGGGTCCCATTTCTGGTCTTGGCTGGCATTGGGCTGCACAATCCGCACGACCTTGTCTGAAAAAGTGTCGGGTTGTATCTGCAAGACACCAACGGCCCAAGCGGTCCCGATCAAGCCGATCATCGCCAAACTGCCATTTCTGAACGCCAGCGCTGTCGGCAAGCTGGCCGCCACAAGCATCAATAGCGTAAGCCCATGGGGACCAATGCTGGCCCCTAATTGCGCGACGGGCGTATCAAGCCAGCCATATCCGATCATACCCCAGGGAAAGCCGGTGAACAGAACCGCGCGCAGCGCTTCAGCCAAGCTCCAAAGGGCCGCAAGGCCAAGCACGCCCACGTTGATCCGGCGGCTGATCCAGAATGCCGCGGCCCATAGTAATGCCAGCCCCCCTGTCAGACCGATAAGCGCAAACGGGGCCAGCCATCCATAGCGGGGCGCATCGACCAGAAATGGCTCCACGATCCAAAAGAGGCTTGCTGCGAAATACCCAAGGCCGGCGCACCAGCCCAACCACGCCGCCGCGCGCGTGGTGTGCGCCTTTGAGTAAAGGAAGAAGACCCCTGCCAGCCCTAGCAGAGAAAGCCACCATAGCCCGACCGGCGCTTGGCCTGCAGCAGCCACAATCCCGGCCAAAACAGCCCATAGGCGTGGCGCGCGCATCTGTTATTCGGTGGAAGATGTCGGGACGAAAACCCGCATACGTTTGATCCGCCTTGGGTCGGCGTCGACAACCTCAAATTCCGCGCCGGATGGGCTTTTGACGACCTCCCCGCGTGCCGGAATACGACCGGACAGCATGAAGACCAAACCACCCAGCGTATCGATTTCTTCGTCGATCTCGTCGTCAGACAAGCGCTGGCCTATTTCTGCTTCAAATTCATCAAGCGGTGTTTTTGCCTGCACCAGATAGCAGCCGGGCTTTTCCTGCTTCCACAAGTCGGCTTCTTCGATGTCGTGCTCGTCCTCGATCTCGCCCAGAACCTCTTCAATCAGGTCTTCCAGCGTCACAAGCCCGTCCACCCCGCCATATTCGTCGATCACCAATGCCATATGCCGACGTTCCGACTGCATCTTCTGCAGCAAAACCCCGATAGGCATTGACGGTGGGACGAACAGAACCGGGCGCACCAGCGGGCGCAGGTCAAACTTGCGCGCCTTGCCATTGAACCCATGCTTCAAGGCCAAGTCCTTGAGGTGCAGCATCCCCGTTGGGGTATCGAGCGTGTCTTCAAATACCGGCAACCGGGTCAGGCCACTTTCGCGAAACACCGTTAGCAACGCGTCCAGATCAGAATCTGCCGAGATCGCCACGATATCTGCGCGCGGGATCGCGACATCCTCTACGCGTTTGATCAACAGGTTTCCAAGTCCCACGGATGTCAGTTGACGTGACGCGCTTGCCCCACCGTCCTCGCTGGCATCTTCCTCGTTTGAGTTCATCGCAGAGACAAGCCGCCTGAAAAAACCGGGTTTGTCGTCTTGATCGGCGGGCGCTGTCCCCGTCGTCGTGTTTAAAATGTCATGCGCGCTATGCGCCGCGCTAGACGAGCCGTCTGAAGTGTCGCCCATCAATCCTTTTCCAATATCACCAGAGCTAACGCGTCCTCGCGCGCTCTCTATATAGTATATGGGTTCGCAAACCCTAGTTTTGCAAGTATGGCGATTTCCGTGCTTTCCATCAATGTCGCATCTGCGTCATTTATGTGATCATACCCCAGCAAATGCAGTGTTCCATGCACCAAAAGGTGGCTGACATGCGCTTTCATGGTTTTTTCAGCTGTCTGCGCTTCACGAAAACACGTGTCATAGGCAATAGCGATATCGCCAAGTTCCAGATCTTGCGGGTCTGACGGGTCTGGAAAAGCAGGCGTCTGGCCCGGGGTTTCAGCCGCACGATCTGTCG
Source organism: uncultured Litoreibacter sp. (assembly GCA_947493265.1). Lineage (GTDB taxonomy): Bacteria > Pseudomonadota > Alphaproteobacteria > Rhodobacterales > Rhodobacteraceae > Litoreibacter. Next base: position 673,030 of record CANLQL010000003.1, read on the forward strand.
TAGGCCAAGACAGGACATTCGTCGGCTGCGGTTTTTCACGAAATTCAGAATTTAAGGCCGCGATCCGGACGTCATCGCAACCAAGCAGCGAAATCTCAAATGTCCCATCCAGTTTGAGATGCGCGAAGACTGCCGGACAAGCCGATTGCGCAAGACCGGCCAGATCGGTCTGCGCCCATCGTTCATCTTCAAGAAGGAGGTCTATCTGCACCATAGCAGCGACCTGCCAGCAAATCGGGGGTACTTCAAGCCTATGTCGGGAATGGTTTTCGCCGCGAATACGCCCCTGAACACGGAAAGTGAGCCAATTCTCACGCTCCCGTGATGGGTTGCGCTTTTGGGGAATTCCTTATGTGCATAATTGCACCTATTTTTGCTATTTTCTGTATTTTTGCGCATTGAGTAACGCTGACACTTGCCCCATATTCATTTCATCAAACGGGCAAACAGCCCAACACACACAACGCCTCAAACGGGCAACATATTGAAAAATTGGAGTAATAAAATGAAAACTATCATCGCAACTGCCGCCGTAGCCCTGTCCCTGACTGCACCTGCATTCGCTGACGTCTCAAACGCACAAGCCTTCTTCGCACTGGGCAACGATTCTGCCGCTGAGCGGGTTGTAGCCGAAACATCCACTGGCAATGTATCCGCCGTCAAAGCCGCGATCGCCGCTTACAATGAAAGTGCTGCCGAGCAAATCATCATCGAAGGTTTCAACGACGTATCACGCGACTCTGTCCTGTCGGCCCAATCCTTCTTCGCTCTGGGCAACGACTCCGCGGCTGAGCGTCACGTAAACTAATCAGTTACCTCCCCTGGTCTCCTCCCAAGACCACCTAAAGAAGGCCCTGCCCCCTCCCGGCAGGGTCTTTTTCTTTGCTTCAATCGCCTTGCAATTGCGGCTTGCCCACTTTTGTCCTTTTGCGCCGCCGGGTCAGCAGATAGGGTTTCGCAATGCACGGGGGAATCTTGAAAATCGGCCTGATCGGCCATGGCGCGATGGCGTCCTATGTCGCGACACATCTTGCGGCGCAGGGGGCGGTTTTGGCGATGGTGATGGCACGTGCCGGGCGCGAAAAAGCCGCCAAGGCTGCAATCCCCGGGGTTCCTGTCGTTCTGTCCGCATTGGAAGTGCCTGTTGATCTGGTCATTGATTGCGCAGGGCATCAGGCACTGGGCCAACACGGTCCAGCCATTCTTGCCGCCGGTATCCCGTTATTAACCGCGTCAATAGGTGCACTTGCTGACGAAGACGTGGCCGACCAACTTCATGCCGCAGCCCAGGCGGGCAAAACTAGGCTGCATTTGGCAACCGGAGCCATCGGGGCCTTGGATGTTCTGGCCTCAGCAAAAATGGGCAAGCTGGACCGGGTGACCTATTCAGGGCGCAAACCGCCCGAGGCGTGGATCGGTTCACATGCGGAGGATCTGGTTGATCTGGAAAATCTTGATCAGCCATTTATCCATTTTGAAGGCTCCGCCAGAGAAGCTGCGCTTCTCTATCCCAAGAACGCCAATGTCGCGGCTGCGGTTGCTTTGGCAGGTCTGGGGTTTGATGCCACGGAGGTGCGTCTGGTCGCCGATCCGCGTTCAGTTGCCAATACACACAAAATCGCCGCGCGCGGAGCGTTTGGGACAATGCGGTTTTCCGTCACCGGTGTTGGTTTGCCGAATGCGCCGAAAACATCAGCCCTTGCCGCAATGAGCATCTTGCGAAAAGTATCTGAAATCACACAAGAAATCAGCTTTTAGATTTCGCTTCCGCTTCCTCGTAAGCTTCAATAATTCGGGCCACCAGCGGGTGCCGAACAACGTCTTTCGACGTGAAATAATTGAAGCTGACACCTTTAACACCTTTGATCAAATCTTCTGCGTCGCGCAGGCCCGACTTGACCCCGCGCGGCAGATCAACCTGTGAGCGGTCGCCGGTAATGACCATCCGGGACCCTTCGCCCAGACGGGTCAAAAACATCTTCATCTGCATCGTCGTGGCATTCTGTGCCTCATCGAGAACGACAAACGCATTCGACAAGGTTCGCCCGCGCATAAAAGCCAAAGGCGCAATTTCGATGCGTTTTTCTTCGATCAGCTTGGCCGCTTGTTTCCCGGGCAAAAAGTCATTCAGCGCGTCGTAAAGCGGCTGCATATAAGGATCGACCTTGTCTTTCATATCGCCAGGCAGGAACCCCAATCGTTCCCCCGCTTCGACGGCTGGGCGTGACAGGATGATGCGGTCCACCTTGCCCGCCAGAAACATCGACACGCCAACAGCTACCGCAAGATATGTCTTGCCGGTGCCCGCAGGTCCAATGCCGAACCCAAGTTCGTTCTTGTAAAGTGAGGTGACATAATCCTTTTGCGCCTGGGTCCGCGGTTCCACCGTTTTTTTGCGAGTCTTGATCTCGACATGGCCGCCTTTGAACATCTCGATCTGGTCGCCATCGCGCGCGCCGGTTTCCTTGTCAGCTCCTCGCATGCGAATCTCTGCGTCGATATCGGCGGGCGTCACCTCCCGGCCTGATTCCAGCCGCGCATAGAGCGCGTTGAGCACCCGCGCGCCTTCCGTGCGCGCCTCGCCAATGATCGCAAGCTGATTGCCCCGGCGCAGAATCTGGATGCCAAGTATTTGCTCTAACTGTGCGAGATGCTTGTCAAATTCACCGCAGAGATCGATCAGAAGCCTGTTATCGGGGAACTCAAGCAACAGCTCATGGTCCGGGTCACCCGCGTCTGGCGGGTTCAAGGCACTGAATGTCAATCTGCGGCTCCTTATTGCTTGCAACATATGGTGGCGCGGTCTTTGGCGGGACGCAAGAGGTTGCATCCCGAAACCCGTCAAAACTTCATAAAACAGTCACATAAAATGAAACGGCCCCCGGTTGAACCGAGGGCCGCAGGATCATTTGGAAAAGTCGTTAAGCGTCGACGGTTTCCGCTTTCTTGGTCAGTTTCTTGGTCGCTTTCGCGCCTTTTGAAATCTCGATCTGGCGAGGTTTCAGTGCTTCAGGCACTTCGCGCATCAGGTCGATATGAAGCATTCCATCAACATGCTCCGCGCCGCTGACGCGGACATGATCGGCAAGGTGGAAGCGTTTTTCGAATGCACGTGTCGCGATCCCGCGATGCAGATAGGTTTTTTCCGCATCGGCATCGGCTTTGGACGCGGCGATAATCAAGGCATTCTCGCGCTGTTCAACGTTCAGATCAGCGTCGGAGAACCCGGCAACTGCAACCGAAATCCGGTAGCTTTCATCGCCAGTTTTTTCAATGTTGTAAGGTGGATACGTGGACGTGTTGACCTCAGAGGTCAGAACCCGGTCCATCAGATCCGCAACCCGATCGAAGCCGACAGTTGCACGGTAGAGGGGGGAAAAATCATAAGCACGCATGTGTTTCATCCTTTGTTTAAGCAATGTACGTGTGATGCGGCTTTCCATTCGGACAAACCGCGTTTTTCATGTTCCGGACCCAGTATTGGCATCCGGATACAGGGTATGTGGGAAAGGGTTTTGCGGGTTTCAAGGCCCCAAAAACAAGGAAATTACGGCTTGAGAAACAGCGCGCCTGTTTGCGATCTGGACTGGCCCAACGTCAGTTTCCTGGGTTTGGTCGGCTTGCGATGGAAAACACCGTCATCCCCATCCAGCAGGCCAAGCAACGTTGAAAGCTGGTCATCCAGTCCTGCCGCGATAGCGACCTTCCGCTGCTCCCATTCGGCTTTTGCGGAGACGACCGACATCACCCGAGGTTGGCCATTTTCATAAACAAATACCGGGGCACCTGAAGCGCCGAAATCAACGTCGCAGGATGTCACGAAGATCGACGTTTCTTTCGCGATCACGTGGCAGGTTTTTTGAATTGAGGGGGCTTCTTCCCGGTCTTTCGCGTAAGACACAACCTGAACCTCTTGCCCGAAATACCCGTCAATCGTGGTCTGAAATGGCTTGATCGTCGCGTTACGGATCGGGCGATCCAACTCGATCAGCGCCAAATCAGACGAAAACCGTTCATAGGACCGTTCCGCATCATGTTTGTAGTCCGGGTGGATCACGATCCGACGTGCGTTGCGGTAGGCCGATGCCCTGCCCGACCGAAGCCCCGCCAGAAATTCGATCTTGTTGGGGTCAATCGGCGTGCCGTTGTTACGATTGAAAAAGCAATGCGCTGCCGTCAGAACCAAATCGGGAGAGATCAACGTGCCTGTACAAAACCCGGAATGTCCAAGGTTGATCCGCCCGACACCGCGCCAAGACCGCGTTTCATCCAGCGTATCCAGCGATTGCAGCTTGGTTGTTGTGTTTTCAAACAGAATTTCTGCCTGCGCGCCAAGTCCCGCGACACAAACAGTCAGTGCTGCCAAAACAGTCTTGAAAACCCGCGCCATTGCACCCCTGAAACAAGTGAAGCCTCAGTTGTAGCGAAAACATACGGCGAAAATAGGGCCAGCAGTGCAGAGAGGCCGCGACGTGTCACTACCGCAACATCGGAACGGCCAATTCGCGCGGACCTTCGCTGAGTGCCGGCGGTTTCGGGCCGCCAGTGGCCCAGTCCAACAGCTCAACCGTATGGACAATTGGAACATCCGTGCCGGACCCGATCTGCATCATGCAGCCGATATTGCCAGCGGCGATGATATCCGGGTTTTTCGCCTCAAGCGTTTGCACTTTCCGCGCCTTTAGCTGACCCGAAATTTCGGGCTGCATCAGGTTATATGTCCCGGCTGAGCCACAGCACAAATGCGGGTCGGCTGGTTCCAGCACCGTAAATCCCGCATTCTTCAGCAAGGTTTTTGGGTGCGTCTTGATCTGCTGGCCGTGTTGCAGCGAACAGGCCGCATGATAGGCCACCTTTAACGCATTGTCTGACCCGTCCGGCAAGTCCAGCTCTATCAATACTTCAGAGACGTCTTTCGCAAGCGACGCCACTTTTTTCGCTTTCTCTTCAAGGGGATGGCCTTTGAACATGTGCCCGTAATCCTTGACTGTCGTGCCACAGCCCGACGTGTTGATCACGATCGCATCCAAGCCGTTTTCGATCTCCCGCGACCAGGCCTCAATATTCCTTGCTGCCGTCGCAAGGCTGTCTTTTGTCTTACCCATATGGTGGGTCAGCGCGCCGCAGCATCCCGCGCCTTCGGCCACAACAACCTCTGCCCCGTGACGGGTCAGAAGCCGGATCGTGGCATCATTGATATCGGTATTCAGCGCTTTTTGCGCACAGCCAGTCATCAACGCCACACGCATCTTCGTAGGCTGCGCTGGCGGGAAGCTTTGCGGATCGTCATTGCGCGACACAGGTGGGATTTGCTTTGGTGCCATCTGCAACATGGCCTTGAGCCGTGCATCGGGCATCAGAAAGGCAAACGGTCTGCCGATCTTTGCCCCCAGCAAAGCGATCCGGAACCGCGTTGGATAGGGCAATATCTGCGCCAAAATCCAGCGCAACACCCGGTCAGACCAAGGCCGGTCATAGTTCTCTTCGATATATTCGCGCGCGTGATCGACCAGGTGCATGTAGTGAACCCCTGACGGGCATGTGCTCATGCAGGCAAGACAGCTCAAGCAGCGGTCAATATGCTTGACGATCTTCTCATCCGGCTTGCGGGCGTTCTCCAGCATGTCCTTGATCAGGTAAATGCGCCCCCGCGGGCTGTCCAATTCGTCGCCAAGTACTTGATATGTCGGACAAGTTGCCGTGCAAAACCCACAATGCACGCAAGTTCGCAGGATCTCGTTCGAGCGTTGCGTCGCCGGGTCTTTCAGTTGTTCAGGCGTGAATGTGGTTTGCATGATCTGCCCCCATCAAGCCAGTGTTCAATAGTCCCCGGGGATCAAATTTTGCCCGGATGCCAGCCGAAAGCGCTGCGGTGGCTGGCGGTTCGGGATGAAACCGTGCGATGTCTCCATCCCCTCGGATTCGGGTGGCATGTCCGGAAATTCCAGCCAGCGCCGGACGCAAATCGCGCTCTTGTGGGGAAAGCGCCCAAATCAGCCCACCGCCCCAGTCAAATTGCAAGCGCATCCCCGGCAAAGCTTCAGCAACACACGGGGCATCGGATGGCTTTACCGAAATTCGCCAGATGTCCCCGTCCAGGCCTGCAAAATCTGTCACATCACGGATTGCGGCCCAATATTGTGCAGCGTTCGTCTCTTCAATCAGCACCGTCCCGAAATGCCCCAACAGATCCGACAACGCATCGGCGCGGTAGGCCACTGACGCTTCAAACCCTTCCAAGCGCAAAGACGTTATTTGCGTTTGTGGGTCATGCGCCGCCCCTGACACTTCGAACGGAGAGCCCAGCGCGCGGGACATCGCGGCCACGGCCTGTCCCACATCCAAGCCCAGCAATTTCACTGTACTGACCTGGGCTACGCCGGGCAGCACTTTGAAAGATACCTCACTGAGAACACCCAAAGTCCCAAACGAACCCGCCATCAGCTTGACCAAATCATAGCCCGTGACGTTCTTCATCACCCGGCCACCATTCTTGATCACGGTACCGGTGCCATCGACAAACCGCACCCCGATCAGACTGTCGCGGCATGCACCGGCTTGAATGCGCCGTGGGCCCGATACATTCCCAGCGACAACGCCGCCTATTGTTGGTTCCCCAGAGGTGCCCATCACCGCGCGGTGATCCATCGGCTCAAATGGCAACCGCTGGTTTTCCTTGGCCAAAGCCTCCTCAACCGCAGACACAGGCGTGCCCGCTTTGGCAACCAGGGTCAGGGCACCTGGTTCATAGAGCGTGATCCCGTCCAGCCCTGTCGTGGACAACAGGTCTCCGGCGACAGCAATTCCGCGCGTGCCACCCCCTTGCACGCAAATCGGCCCAGACGCCGCGGCGATGGCCTCGGCCAACTCACTTTCTGTTTTTGGTGTCAGCACCGCTGTCTCACTTTCAAGCTACAGGCTTCTTCTTGCCAAAAATACTCAATCCCGGCCTCAAATTCAGCCGCGACGTCCCTCAGATGCGCTCAATGGAAATACCTTCGCGGGGTTCAGCAACCATTTGGGATCAAACACATCTTTCAGCTTCATCTGCAGCTCCAGATCCTGTGGGTCAAACTGGTCAAACATCAGATCACGTTTTTCGATGCCAACCCCATGCTCCCCGGTTAGGCAGCCACCCGCCTCAACACAAAGCCGCAAGATATCGGCGCCCATTGCTTCACACAGTTCCAGATCGCCCTCCTTGTTGGCGTCAAACAGGATCAGCGGGTGCATATTGCCATCGCCCGCGTGAAAGACATTGCCGACGCGCAGCCCGTATTCTTTCGACAACTCCCCGATCCGGCGCAAAACCATCGGTAGGGAGGATACAGGGATCGTGCCATCAAGGCACATGTAGTCGCTGATCTGACCAATCGCCCCGAAGGCCGACTTACGCCCCAACCAAATTTTCGCGCTTTCCTCGGGCGAGGTGCTTTCGCGCAGCTCAACCGGGTCATGTTTGCGCGCGATCTGCATGATCACGCCAAGCTGTTCGTCGATTTCCGCGTCGGAGCCTTCGACCTCCACGATCAGCAGTGCTTCGCAATCGGGATAGCCGGCATTGGCAAAATTTTCGGAAGTTTCGATGCACAGGCGGTCCATGAACTCAATCGCGACAGGCAAGACGCCCGCCTTGATGATGTCGGCTACGCAAGCCCCCGCAACCTCGTTGTCATTGAACGCCATCAAAACCGGGCGCGCGCCTTCTGGTTTATGCAAAATCCGCAATGTGGCTTCCGTGACCACACCCATCTGGCCCTCTGATCCACAGATCAGCCCCAAAAGGTCATAGCCGGGCGCATCCAGATAACCGCCACCGATCTCCATAATGGTGCCATCCATCAAAACCATCTTTACACCCAGCAGGTTGTTGGTTGTGACGCCGTATTTCAGGCAATGCGCCCCACCCGAATTCATCGCGATGTTGCCTGCAATTGCGCAGGCAAGCTGGGATGATGGGTCCGGCGCATAGAAAAAGTCGTCCGCTTCCACGGCACCGGTAACACTCAAATTCGTGCGACCTGTCTGCACTTTGATATAGCGGTCGTCATAGTTGGTTTCCAAAACGTCGGCCAAGCGCGCCACGCCCAGAATTATGCAATCGGCCGTCGGCAGCGCCCCACCAGCAAGCGATGTGCCGGACCCACGTGGGACAACTGGCACACCTTCTTCGTGGCAAATCTTCAAGACGGCCGCGACCTCTTCGGTTGTGCTTGGCAGCACGGCGCAAAGTGGCGGGCATTTATAAGCTGTCAGTGCATCGCATTCATACGCGCGCGTCTCAGCCTCGTCATGGATCACCGCATCGGCAGACAGTACCCCTAATAGCCGCGCGACAATGCGCGGTTTGTTGGCGATCACCATCTGGTTGGGGTTTGGCATTTCCATCGCACGACTCCCGAAAGCAGTAATTGGTAAAATCATATTACCAATTTTCAGATATGGCAAGTCAGACAAACCCGTCATAGGGTGCGCCATGACTTTCTTTGACCATATCGCGCTGTTCTCAATCTTCGATCTCGGAGCGCTTGGCTTGTTGGTGGCCTCTTGGCTTGTTCTTAGTTGGCTTATCGAACACCCGTTGAAAAATCCATCCGTGACGATGCTGATGGCCGATTACAGACGCGCCTGGATGCGCGAACTGGTCACGCGCGACCCGCGCATTTTCGATGCAACGATCTTGTCGAACCTGCGTCAGGGCACCTCGTTCTTCGCGTCGGGCTGCATGATCGCAATCGGCGGTGTGCTTGCGGTGATCGGCAATACAGATCAGATTTCCATGGTCGCCGAAGACCTGACAAGTCAGTCGATCCCTTCTGTGATCTGGCAGATGAAGCTTCTGGTCACCGTGGCTTTTCTAACGCACGCATTCCTGAAATTCGTCTGGGCCAATCGCCTGTTTGGGTATTGCGCGGTCCTGATGGCCGCTGTGCCGAACGATCTGAGCGACCCACGCTGCTACCCGATGGCTGCCCAAGCGGGCGAAATCAACGTTCGCGCGGCTTGGAACTTCAACCGCGGCCTGCGCGCGATCTATTATGCTTTGGGAAGTTTGGCCTGGCTGTTGGGCCCGGAAGCGTTGCTGTTGTCAGGCTGCCTGGTCACTTGGCTTATCTGGAACCGCGAATATTCATCTCATGCACGGATGATCCTTCTCAATCATCCAGATGGCGGGTCTTTGGCTACACAATCCCTATCAGGGGACACGAAACTGTGAATTTTGCGATCCGCAATATTTGCTAAGGAGAGATCATGAAAAGAGTTTTGCTTTCACTCTTGGTCGCTGCGGGTCCTGCGTTTGCAGGCCCTGCGGTGATCGAAGGCGCTGAGGCGCGTCAATCCGGCAATGGCTGGACCTTCAATGTCACAATCCGGCACGGCGATACCGGCTGGGATCACTACGCGGATGGCTGGTCGGTCAATACGCCTGACGGGACCGAACTGGGCTACCGCAAACTTCTGCATCCGCATGAAAACGAACAGCCGTTCACACGCTCTCTCAGTGGTATTTCAGTGCCAGAGGGGGTCAATGACGTTGTGATCCGTGCGCACGATTCCGTGCATGGATGGTCAGACAAGACCTACACGATCAAACTAAGGTAGATCCGCCGACCGGATAATCGGAAAAAACGCCCCGCCCGACCAAAGACCGAACCAGCTTTCGCCGTCATGATCATGATGCGCACCAAGTTCGACAAGTCGGTAGAAGCTCTTGCGATCAATCAACGCTTCGAGATTGCGGCGTACTAGTACGTAAGGCGCAGGCTCCCCCTGATCATCATAGGCAACACGGATCGGGTTTTCAGCGCCAGCTTGCACGACATCGCCGACATGGGTCTCAAAGGTCAGGATTTGTTCATCCCCACGTCCGCGCGGCTCAAAATCAATTGCCACGAAAGGGGCGTCATCAACTTTAATGCCGACCTTTTCCACCGGGGTCACAAGAAAGTAGTCGTTGCCATCCTTGCGTAGAATGCTGGAGAACAGTTTGACCAGCCCAGGCCGTCCGATTGGCGTGCCCAGATAGAACCAGGTCCCATCGCGCGCGATTCGCATATCCAGATCGCCACAAAAAGGCGGATTCCAGTTTTCCACCGGGGGAAGCCCCTTCTTGCCGACCTCTTGGGCGGCAGCTGCGATACTTTCCGCCGACGGAAGATCAAGCTTTTGTGCGCCTTGTCCCTTTGCCATTTCTTCTCCGCGCCATATCTGCCTTACTACGGGTATTGATATAGAGCTGTTTTGGGAGACTTGCCATGGCCGAGACCACATCCTCCGAAGATCTTGTTGCAGAGATCGAAGCGCTGGGGGGCGAGCTTGCGAAAGCCAAGGCCTCGATCGCGACCACGATTGTGGGCCAGGAAGAGGTTGTGGACCTTGCCCTGACAGCGCTTTTATCCGGTGGCCATGCCCTGCTGATGGGGCTTCCGGGGCTGGGTAAGACGCTTCTGGTCGATACATTGTCGAAAGTGATGGGGCTCAGCACCAACAGGGTTCAATTTACTCCGGACCTGATGCCCGCAGATATTCTGGGGTCTGAGGTTTTGGAAACGGGCGATGACGGCACGCGGGCATTCCGCTACATCGAAGGGCCAATCTTTGCGCAGCTTCTGATGGCCGACGAGATCAACCGCGCCTCGCCGCGTACGCAATCTGCATTGCTGCAGGCGATGCAGGAACGCTCGGTCTCTGTGGCCGGGGTCGATCATCCGCTGCCAGCTCCTTTCCATGTTTTGGCAACCCAGAACCCGTTGGAACAGGAGGGGACGTATCCTCTGCCCGAAGCGCAGCTTGACCGGTTCCTCATTCAGATCAACGTCGATTACCCTGATCGCGCGACCGAGCGTGATATCCTTTTGGCCACGACCGGCACCGCGCAGGCCGCTGCCCACGCTGTTTTCACTCCGGATGCGCTGATTGCTGCGCAACAGATTGTGCGCCGGATGCCTGTTGGCGATGCGGTTGTTGATGCGATCCTCGATCTGGTGCGCGCGTGCCGCCCGGATGAACCTGAAGCCTCCGACCTTGTGCGCCAAACGGTGTCTTGGGGACCGGGCCCACGGGCAGCGCAGGCCCTGATGCTAACTGTCCGGGCAAAGGCGCTGATCGAAGGCCGTTTGGTGCCCTCCCTCGATGATGTGGCGGCGATGGCTGACCCGGTGCTCAGTCACCGGATGGCACTGTCATTTGCGGCCCGCGCGGAAGGTCGCGTTTTGTCGGATGTCATCGCTTCGGTTGTAGACGGCGTCAGCACACGCGCGGTGGCAGCATAACGTGAGCCAGCACGACCCCGCCACAACCCCAGCCCAGCTTCGCCATCGTGCGGAGACCCATGCCAGTGCCTACCCGGCGCTTTTGGCAGAGGCAGAGCATTTGGCCGCCACGGTTTTGCTTGGCGATCACGGGCGGCGGCGCGCGGGCATTGGGGACGAATTCTGGCAGTATCGCCCTGCAGAACACGGTGACGGGTTGCGCGATATTGATTGGCGGCGATCTGCCCGGTCAGACACGCATTTTGTCCGCCAGAAAGAATGGCAAGCGGCGCAATCGGTGATGCTTTGGGTCGATGACGCGCAATCCATGGCTTTTTCAGGCGGAACCGACCGGCCCACGAAAGGCCACCGGGCCCGGGTTTTGGCGCTGGCACTATGTGTTTTGTTGAACAAGGGCGGGGAGCGGTTTGGCCTTGCCAATCGTGGCACGCCGCCCCGTCGCGGCGAGGGGCAGCTTGGTCGCGTCGCCGGGCACCTGATGGCTGCAGCGTCAGATGCGGATTACGGGACCGTCAACGCTCGCGTGTTGCCAGCCGGGTCACGCGCGATCTTTCTGTCAGATTTCTTGGGCGATATCGACGCCGCTACACTGGCACTGACCCAAGCGGCTGATCGCGGGGTCAAAGGCGCGCTGGTGCAAATTCTCGACCCTGACGAGGAAGCTTTCCCATATGACGGGCGCACGGTTTTTCAATCCATGTCCGGCGCGGTGGAATTTGAAACCCTGAAAGCCAAATCCCTGCGCGACGCCTATCTCGACCGGTTGGCAGAACGGAAATTTCAGCTGGCGCAGCTTTGCCGCCGCACCGGTTGGCAATTTACCACGCACCACACGGACACTGCTGCGACGCGCGCGATGGTGTGGCTTTATCAGATGTTGGAGGGCGCGTGATGGGTGCGCTTGCCTTTACAACACCGCTCTTGCTGCTAGCGCTACTGGCACTGCCCATTCTGTGGTGGCTGCTGCGGGCCGTACCGCCTGCCCCGATACGCCGCCGGTTTCCCGGTGTCGCGCTTCTACTTGGTCTAAAAGACGATGAAAGCCAAACCGATACGACGCCATGGTGGTTGCTGCTGTTGCGCATGCTGGCTGTTGCGGCCTTCATCACGGGATTTGCCGGTCCGGTCTTGAACCCGAATGACGAGGTCCCCGGCGACGGCCCGCTATTGATCGTGATGGATGCCAGCTGGGCCTCTGCGCGCGACTGGCCTGCGCGCATTTCGCGGGTGGAAACGGCGTTGCGCGAAGCGGGTCGCGACGGGCGCACCGCCGCAGTTGTACCGCTGACAGACCTGCCGCCGGAAGGTCTGACCTTCCAGTCTGCAGATGTCGTTTTGCGCAGCCTGCCGGGATTGCAACCTGCCCCGTGGGTCGCGGGTCCTGAGGCGCTTGAATGGACAAGCGCCCTACCCGACGGGTTTGAAACGCTGTGGATTTCAGACGGGTTGGAAACGGCGGAAAAAGCAGACCTGGCCACAGCGTTTGAGACCCGCGGAGCCTTACGCATTGTCGAAAGCGGTCGGGCGGTGTTCGGCCTGCTGCCTGCAACATTTGAGGATGGTGCAATAAACCTGACAGCCTTGCGCGCCAGCGGCGATAGCGACCGCGCGGTGACCATTGCGGCAGTTGGCCCGGACCCAAACGGAAACGAGCAGACTTTGGCAGAGGTTGAAGCGATCTTTGCAGGGACCGAGACGACAGCGTCTGCCCGTCTGAGCCTGCCAACGGAATTGCGCAACAGGTTGCGCCGGTTTGAGATCGTGAGCCAGCGCTCTGCTGGGGCGGTTTCGCTTACAGATGATGCGTTGAAGCGCCGCGAAATCGGTCTGATCTCAGCCAGCGAAGGTCAGGAAGCGCAAGACCTCCTGTCACCGCTGCATTATCTGCGCAAAGCCCTGTCGCCCACGGCGGATATCGTTGAAACTGGGCTTCTTGATATGATCCTGGCCAGCCCGGATGCGATTATCTTGGCCGATGTTGCCACGTTTAGCGAAGCGGAGGCCGAAGCCCTGCAAGTCTGGGTGGAAAAGGGCGGCTTTCTTGTTCGATTTGCAGGCCCACGCATGGCGGCCGCCAACCTATCGTCCAACGATCCACTGATGCCCGTGCGCCTACGGGCAGGGGGGCGCAGTGTCGGTGGCGCGATGAGCTGGGGGGAGCCAAAGACGTTGCGTGGCTTCCTGCAAGACACACCGTTTTTCGGCTTGGATGTCCCGGAGGATGTCACCGTTACCAGTCAGGTTGTGGCACAACCGGACCCAGACCTTGCCGCGCGCACCGTTGCTTCCCTTGCGGATGGGACGCCGCTGGTGACCCGATCTGACTTGGGCGAAGGTCAGGTTATCCTGTTCCATGTCACCGCGAATGCCGAATGGTCGTCGCTGCCGCTGTCTGGCCTATTCGTGCAGATGCTGGAACGGCTCGCGATTTCAACAAGACCAGCAGAAATTTCTGCCGAAGAACTCTCCGGAACCACTTGGGTTTTGGAAGACGCTATGGACGGGTTCGGGCAAGTACGTCGGTCTGATACTTCAGCAGGTGTTGCAGGCGAAGTTATCGCGGCGAAAGATCTTGGGCGCGACTTGCCACCGGGGCTATACGCAGGCGGTGACCGCCGGTTGGCGCTGAACGTATTGGTCACAGGTGACACGATAGCGCCGATGGTTTGGCCTGCAGGAACCGTGGTTGAAGGGATTGTCACCGCGCAAGAAACGCCACTGATGGGCCTTTTGCTGATGTTGGCGCTGGGTTTGCTTGCCGTCGATGTAATCGCGTCGCTGTGGGTTGGTGGCAGGCTAACGGGACCGCGCACAACAACAGCAGCAATTGTGATGCTGGCCTTGATGCTCCCCCAAAACGCAACCGCGCAATCTGATGCTGACAGCCGCGCCCTAGCCGCCACTTCCGAGGTCGTGTTGGCCTATGTCCGCACAGGTGACGCGCAGCAAGATCGACTGTCCGAACAAGGGCTCGCTGGTCTGGGCGTCAGCTTGTTCCGCCGCACCTCGGTCGAACCTGCCGAGCCAATCATGGTGGATCTGGAAACCGATGAGCTGAGTTTCTATCCCCTCATATACTGGCCTGTGGTCGCCACCCAACCAACGCCATCGTCGGATGCCTACGCGAAGCTGAACCGCTATCTGCGCACCGGGGGAATGATCCTATTTGACACCCGAGATGCGCATCTGGGCGGCTTTGGGTCAGGCACACCGGAAGGGCGTAAATTGCAACAGCTGGCCCGCCCGCTGGATATCCCCGCGCTGGAGCCAATCCCGGATGACCACGTCATGACCCGTGCGTTCTATTTGCTGCAGGATTTCCCAGGCCGTCATGCCGGGCGCGACGTCTGGGTTGAAGCAGCCCCCGCCGATGCGGAGCAGGTCGATGGCCTGCCATTTCGCGATCTCAACGACGGTGTGACGCCTGTTTTGATAGGCGGTAATGATTGGGCGTCCGCCTGGGCGCGGGATGCCCGTGGCAATCCGCTTTATCCTGTTGGACGCGGTTTTGGCGGCGAACGTCAGCGTGAACTTTCGATCCGCTTTGGTGTCAATCTGGTGATGCACGTGCTGACCGGAAACTACAAATCCGATCAGGTCCACGTCCCAGCCCTGCTTGACCGGTTGGGGAACTAGGCAATGACCGGTGTGATCTTTGACCCGCTGATACCGATGCCCATTCTTTACGGGGCCTGCGCGCTCATGGCACTTGTGGTCGTCCTTGCGCTTTGGCGCAGATTGCCGGGCTGGTGGCTGCGGGCTTTGGCCTCCATCGTGTTGCTGATGGCCCTTGTGAACCCGTCGCTTCAAGACGAAGATCGGGAACCGCTGTCGGACATTGTTGTCATGGTGGTCGATGAAAGCGCGTCCCAACGTTTGTCTGACAGGCGGGATCAAACCGCAGAGGCCGTTGAAGCCCTGAGCGCAGAAATCACGAGCCTTGGGATGGAGCTGCGCACAGTTGAAGTGCCCGACGGCATCGGTGACGCGGGGACCGAGCTTATGACCGCCATGTCTGAGACTTTGGCTGAAGAGCCGCGCGGACGGATTGCAGGTCAGATCTTCGTTACAGACGGTCAGTTGCACGACGCACAACGCGCGCCTGCGATGACCGCGCCCGTACACACGATCCTGACGGGACGCAGCGGTGATTGGGACCGACGCCTGACCGTTAAAAACGCGCCTGCCTTTGCCATTCTGGGCGAAGAAATCACACTGACGATCCGCATCGATGACCAGGGGGATGTGCCCGCAGATATCGAACCAATGGCCGATCTCAGCATTTCGATTGACGGGGATACTCCGCGACCGTTTCGGGTGCCTGTGGGTCAAGACCTGGACCTGCCGCTGACCCTGCCCCATGGCGGGATGAATGTGCTCCAATTCCAGCTTGCAGTCGCAGAGACAGAATTGACGGACCGCAACAATGCAGCGGTTGTGCAGATCAACGGCGTCCGCGATCGTTTGCGGGTTCTCTTGGTGTCTGGCGAACCACATGCAGGTGAGCGGACATGGCGCAATTTGCTGAAATCGGATTCGGCCGTTGATCTGGTGCATTTCACGATCCTCCGCCCACCAGAAAAGCAGGACGGTGTGCCCGTGTCGGAATTATCGTTGATCGCCTTTCCCACGCGCGAGCTGTTTTTGGAAAAGATCGACGAATTCGATCTGATCATTTTTGATCGTTATAAACGGCGTGGGATCCTCCCGGCGCTCTATTTTTCTTCCATTGCAGACTATGCCCGAAATGGTGGAGCAGTATTGATTGCAGCAGGTCCAGACTTCGCGTCCGCGGATTCGATCTATCGGTCGCCCTTGGCAGAGATTATTCCCGCAGAACCCACAGCGCGTGTGTTTGAGCGTGGCTTCAAGCCAGAAATTTCAGACCTTGGTACGCGCCACCCGGTCACCGAAGGACTGGAACAGTTAGCGCCTGTCGCCTTGGATGCCGACGCACCCGGTTGGGGGCGCTGGATGCGGCAGATCGAGGTGGAGGCCTTCCAAGGCCAAACGGTGATGACAGGCATTGATGCCCGCCCGCTTTTGACCCTGGACCGGGTCGGCGAAGGTCGGGTTGCGCTTTTGGCGTCGGATCATGCCTGGCTTTGGCACCGTGGGTTTGAAGGCGGCGGTCCGCAGTTGGAACTTCTGCGGCGCCTCGCCCATTGGATGATGAAAGAACCCGATCTGGAAGAAGAGGCCCTGACAGCAACCGCTGAGGGTCAGACAATGACGCTGACCCGCCGCACATTGTCGGAAAATGTCGGGGACGTCACAATCACCGGCCCCGAAGGCGCGACGACCGTCATGCCGCTGGAGGAGGTCTCACCGGGGCGCTACACGGCGACCTTTACTGGACCTGAGCCGGGATTGTACCGCATCAGCGAAGGCGATGAGGAAGCCGTTATCGGCCTTGGACCATCCGCCCCACGTGAATTCGAACAAACCATTGCCAGCGGTGCTGCCCTAGCGCCCTTTGTCGATCAGACACGTGGGGGGACGATGCGCATCGAAGACGGGGTGCCGGATATTCGTCTTGTGGGTGAAGGCCGAAATGCAGCGGGGCGCGGCTGGGTCGGGCTTACCCCGCGTAACGCATATGTCACGACCAACCTGACAATCACGCCGCTTGTGTCCCCCTGGCTGTTTCTACTGCTTGCCGGACTTCTGAGCATTGCCGCATGGATGCGCGAAGGTCGTCGCTGACACGTTCACGCTCTCGTGGGTGAAACCGCTATAATCATATATATCAATGCCTTAACCCCTTGACCGTGCGCAGGTGCACAGACCCCGTTCGTCAGCAGGCTATTTCCTCCTGACAGGACTGCTTATCTGGCACGACGACGCAAGAAATAAGGTTAAGATTCGTGAAACGCCCCATCGTTGCCCATATTCTATTCAGTCTGGTGACATCAGGCCTGATGTCGGCGCTTGTCTGTGCGCTTGCGACGTACAACATGGCCGGGATGGGCGAAACCTTCGTACATTCCTGGTTCAGCGGATGGGTATTTGCTTGGCCGGTTGCGTTTTCGGTCCTTGTCTTACTTGGACCGCTGGTTCGCAAAAACGTCTACAAAGCGTGCCAATGCCCGCTTGCGACCCCTCAGATGGATGCCAAGAAAGAGCTTGAGGACGCCTAAAGCGTCCCGTCAGCCTCAAACATTTCCCACGCCATTTTCAGGTAAGATGATTTGAAGGAATGACCGCCTTCAAACATGCAGAACCCCAGCATATTGCCGCTGTCATTCTCGCGCATCTCACATCCCATATCCAACATCTGAGCGGTTTTTACAGGGCCGAAACCACCGTAAGCCGCATACATTTCCAATGTTCGCGGAACCTCGCCTTGTTTGGTCTGACCGATGTTGCGCCCCATCAATGGGACCGTCCGGTCTGCGTCCCCGTGGATATGCAAAACTGTCGCTGGCGGGGTGGTGCAAGTGTCAGGCACCGGGTCCCAGAACGTGCCTGAGACCGGAACAAATGCCGCAAAGCTGTCTGAGCGGTGGCAGATCAAGTTCCACGTCATCATGCCACCGGCGGAAAACCCAGTGGCCATCAATTTGCCAGGATCAACCGCAAAGCGGGAACTGACATCGTCAATTACCGCATCAAAGTAGCGAAACTCGACCTCGCCGGAATTGTTCATATCTGACGGCGCACCAGGGATTGCCCAATCATCGCGCAGGGACTTCGTTGCAATCAGCGCCACACCCAGATCATCCGCCAACTTCAGCATATTGCGATTGCGCATGATCCCGGCCGCGGTTCCACGGTAGCCATGCGAAAACACAATCGCCCCAACGGTGCTGGCCCCGTCATGTCCTGCAGGCATATGAATGCGATAGGTCCGGTCGCCAATCTTGCAATCTGTCTCTGCGCCACAGGCCAATAGGGGCGATGCGCTCAATGTTGCTGCAATCGTCAATGCTGAAAGAAATTTCATATGATTTGCCCTTCAAAATCCATTTGAGCGATTGTGCAAAATGGGTGCGTCTTTGCAAATCAAGAAACTGTTAGGCCGATGCTAATGCGCCTCTGCCCAGTTTGCGCCCTGCCCCGCATCCACCACCAAGGGTACGGAAAATTTCACCGCCGGTTCAGAGGCGTTTTCCATCACATCACGGACCCGTTCTATGGTTTTATCCACCGCGTCGTGAGGGACTTCGAAGATCAATTCGTCATGGACCTGCAACAGCATTTTGCATGGCAAATCCTCTATGGCTTTGGGCATTCGGATCATCGCGCGCCGGATCACATCGGCTGCGGTGCCTTGGATCGGCGCATTGATCGCGGCACGGCGGGCAAATCCTGCATGCGGCCCTTTTGCGTTGATCTCAGGCGTGTTGATTTTTCGCCCGAACAAGGTTTGCACATATTCGTGCTCCTTCGCGAAAGCGATGGTGTCGTCCATATAGGTTTTGATGCCGGGAAAACGCTCAAAATACCGGTCGATAAACCCTTGCGCATCCGCGCGGGGGATACGCAGGTTCCGCGCAAGGCCGAAGCCGGAGATGCCGTAGATGACACCAAAATTGATCGCTTTGGCCTGTCTGCGGATCTCGGGCGTCATGTCCTCAAGGGGGACATCGAACATTTCGGATGCGGTCATGGCGTGGATATCATGCCCATCTTTGAAGGCCTGCTTCAGCGCCGGGATATCGGCGATATGGGCAAGGATGCGCAATTCAATCTGTGAATAGTCCAACGCGACCAGCGTGTTGCCCTCTTCCGCAACAAAAGCTTCCCGAATGCGACGGCCTTCTTCCGAGCGTACCGGAATGTTCTGCAAATTGGGATCGGTAGACGCAAGACGCCCTGTATTCGCCCCAGCGATGGAGTAGCTGGTATGCACGCGCCCGGTGTCTTCATTGATATGGGTTTGCAGCGCGTCGGTGTAGGTCGACTTCAGCTTTGACAATTGCCGCCAATCAAGAACGCGGCCCGGCAATTCATGTTCCGTCGCCAAATCTTCAAGGATATCAACGCCCGTGGAGTAGGCCCCGGTCTTGCCTTTCTTGCCGCCCGGCAATTCCAGCTTATCGAACAGAATTTCACCTAGCTGTTTGGGGGAACCTACATTGAACGGCCCGCCTGCAAGTTCATGAATTTCAGCCTCAAGACCTGCCATTTTCTGCGCAAAGGCATTGGACATGCGGCTGAGCGTGTCACGGTCAACCTTGACGCCGTTCATCTCCATCTTCGCCAAAACCGGGATCAACGGACGCTCCAATGTTTCATAGACCGTGGTGACCTGCTTCGTGTGCAGCTTCGGTTTGAACAGCTTCCAAAGCCGCAAGGTAATATCCGCATCCTCTGCCGCGTAGGGCACTGCGTCTTCAAGCGGGACAAGATCGAAGGTGATCTGCGATTTCCCGGTGCCCAGAAGCGATTTGATCGGGATCGGCGAATGGCCGAGATAGCGTTCGGACAGTGCGTCCATCCCGTGATTGTGCAGCCCTGCATGCAGCGCGTAGCTCAGAAGCATCGTGTCTTCGATCGGGGCGATCTGAACATCGTAGCGAGACATGATCTTGGCATCATATTTCATGTTCTGACCGATCTTCAGGATCGAAGGATCCTCCAGAACAGGTTTCAGCGCTGCCAAGACCTCGGCCTCTGACATTTGCCCCTCAACAAGGGTTGCAGAGCCGAACAAATCGTCACCGCCTTGTTTGTGAGCGAAGGGAATGTAGCAGGCGTGGCCAGGCTCGACAGCCAGCGAAATGCCGACAAGATCGGCCGTCATTTCGTTCAAACCGGTGGTTTCTGTGTCGAAGGCCACGTAGCCGCGTTCGTAGATTTGTGCGATCCAGCCCTCAAGACCCGCCATATCCGTCACCGCCTCGTATTTGGCGTCCTTCAGGTCGGGCATTTCGGGTGCATCGGCTGCTTGAACAGGCGCATCCTCGATCACCGGGGCCTCCACATTCAGCTTATCGGCGATCCGTTTGGTCAGAGTGCGAAACTCCATCTCGGCCAGAAACGCCATCAGCGCGTCGGGGTCAGGGTCCCGGGCTTCCAGATCGTCAATGCTGAAAGTGATCGGAGTTTTATCGTCCAGCGTCACCAGCTGTTTCGACAATTCAATCTGCGCTCGGTGGTTGATCAGCGTTTCACGGCGTTTGGGTTGCTTGATCTCTTCCGCGCGATCAAGAAGTTCCTCCAAACTGCCGTATTCATTGATCAAAAGCGCCGCCGTCTTGATGCCAATTCCGGGCGCGCCGGGCACGTTGTCAACGCTGTCGCCGGCCAGGGCCTGCACATCGATTACCCGATCCGGTCCGACACCGAACTTGGCTTCAACCCCTTCGCTATCGATCCGGTTGTTTTTCATGGCGTCAAACATTTCGACCCCGCCGCCGACCAGTTGCATCAGGTCTTTGTCGGAGGAAATAATCGTGCACCGCCCGCCCAAATCGCGCGCTTGTACGGCTAAGGTCGCGATGATGTCATCGGCCTCATAGCCTTCCATTTCCTCACAGGCGATGTTGAACGCTTTGGTCGCGGCCCGGGTCAATGGCATCTGCGGGCGCAGATCTTCGGGCATCTCATCGCGATTGGCTTTGTATTGGTCGTACATGTCGTTGCGGAACGTGTGCGAGCCTTTGTCAAAAATCACCGCGACATGGGTGACATCGCCCCCGACATTGCCTTCGA
Source organism: uncultured Litoreibacter sp. (assembly GCA_947493265.1). Lineage (GTDB taxonomy): Bacteria > Pseudomonadota > Alphaproteobacteria > Rhodobacterales > Rhodobacteraceae > Litoreibacter. Next base: position 693,963 of record CANLQL010000003.1, read on the forward strand.
CATAGCGCTGCAACATGTTGCAAAAGCCCGAAACCGCACCGATCGGCAGGCCGTCGGATTTCCGCGTCAAAGGCGGCAGCGCGTGATAGGCCCGGAAAATGAAGGCAGAGCCGTCGATCAGGTGCAAATGGCACCCTTTTCCGAATTGCGTCTTTGCCATGCTGCGCCCTCCCGCTGTTCTATCTCTATTCCTAAAGGAGGTTTTTCCCGATGACGAGACGCTTTGCGCTGCTTCTGTCCCGCGTGGCAACATCTAGGTTTGCGAAAGTCAACTTAGGCTCTCCATTTTTCGCTATTGCGTGGAGGCGACGGGTCTATCCTACGCTTCCGGAGCGGCTAAAGGCTGGATGAATATTTTCCGGTATCGACCCGACCGAATGCAAACAGATGGTCTGCAAACCGTCAGATATCCTGCTTAGCTGATCTTGTCTTTAAAATCTGCGTGGATGATCTTCTTGTCGCAATAAGGGCATTCCACGAAGCCTTCGCTTTCGGGGATTTGCAGCCAGACGCGCGGATGACCCAATGCGCCTTCCCCACCGTCACAGGCAATCCGGTAGCTGTCCACTATCTGGGTTTCGGGTGCAGCAGTTGCCATGGTGATTTGTCCTTCAGGTTAACGCGGCTCAAATTACGAATAACGGGCGACCGCCACAAGAGCAAAACACCACCCACAACGGTGACAGACCCGCGCTAAGACAAGCGCCGTTCCAGCATAGGCCCCAAGGGTCTGCCGGCAAGAATATGAACGTGGAGGTGCGGCACATCCTGCACACCATCTTGGCCCGCGTTGGAGACCATGCGGAACCCGTCCCCATCACCTTCAAGCGAAACGCCAAGATCGGTACAGATTTTGCCGATCAGCCGGGTGAAATCCAGAATTTCCGCGTCTGTGGCGGTTTGGGCGAAATGATCATAGCTGACATAGGCCCCTTTCGGGATCACCAGAACATGGTGCGGTGCCTGCGGCGCAATGTCGGAGAACGCCAAAGAATGCTCCGTCTCAGCGACGGTGTTGTTGGGAATTTCGCCGCGCAGGATCTTTGCGAAGATGTTCTGATCGTCATAGGAATAAGCCATTGGTCAAGCTCCTTAATCTACAAACAGGTAGTCAATTGCGAGGATTTCGCGCGCTTTATCTTCCGAAACCGTTAAAAAGGCGGCAAGAGCGGCAATATTTTCGGGTGCATTTTGATCTTCGCTCAGCCGGTACGCGTTCGGAAACTCCTGCGCTTTGATCTGATCGCTTTCAAACAGGAAGTTCTGGCGCAAGGTGGGCAAAAGGCGCGCGATTGTGTCTTCCGGCGTCATTTCCCCGGCAAGGCCCACGCGCTTGGCGTGGCCCAAAAGGTAGTCATCTTCGAACCGGCATTCGATTTCCAAAAGCTGGCCGGTTGAGCCATCTGCAAACAGGTCGCGCATCAGGTCGATATTTGACGGATCAAGGCAGATAATCAGGCGGTTCGTTTCATAGTGATCATAGATCAGGCGCAACAGGGCACGACGGTGACGGTTGCGTTTGTCCAAACTGCTTTCAATGTTTCCCAGGTCCGGCAGGATCGTGTGGTCTTCATCAAACAGGTATTCAATGCCGTGCAAATCCTCAGCATCGGTGATCCGCGCCAACAAGCGCTTGGCGACGTGCCATTTCTTGCAGGTAATGACCAGAATTTCACGTTCGCGGCCCAGACTGGCATCCCGTTCCCAAAAACGCGGCGCGTAGCGTCTTCCGACCCGCCCTTTACCGCTAAGGAACTTGAAAAGCGGAATCCCTTCGTCAGACGTCTGGAAGTCCGTGCGGTCTGAGGCGTAAAGCTCCCCCAGTCGCTCCCGCAGTTCCAGCGCGTCGGGTGAGATTTTTCGGGCAAACAAGAAACCTTGTGACAGCAGCAGGTCAAAGTGGTCATTGTGAAATGTCACAGGCATTCCGTAGTCGGTAAACATCAGGAATGTCAGTGTGCGATTGTCGATTTCCGGCTCTGGGACCAGATGGCGCACAAGGGTCTGAAAGAAGGTTTCATCCGGGATCCACGTGGTTCGGAAAAACCGCAAAACGTCTTTGCGGGATTTGCAGAAGTCCAAAATCCACTCGATCGTGCGACGGCGCAGACACCACCATTGCGAGCCGATCATCATTTGCAAATCTGCCGGAATTTCGCGGGTCAGATTGAAACGTTTTTGAAATTCAAACGCAGCATAGAACCGTTTCTTTTGATCGCGCTCGTTGAAGTAGTGCCGGTAGATCAGCCGGTCGTCCTTCATTCCTGTCTTGATCCAATTGGATTCGAAGAAGTCGTGGCTTTCGATGTAGTCGACATCGGTGTCGTCTAGAAACTCATGGGCATATTTCACCGATTTGATCGGCATGCAGTCGCCTGACAGCATGTAGAAATGCGTGGCCCGTGGGAAATCATCGACCGCAGCTTTGATCGCTTCCAGCGTGGCTTTGACCAGCGACCACTCCCCCCAGCCGCACCGCACACGTCTTTTGGCAAAGGTCACGTTGGGGTTGTCATCCAAAGCGGCACGAATTTGCTTATACGCGGCCGGGCTGGCAGAGGCGTCGAAATGGATCGCCATGCAATCGCCCACCGCTGTCAGCCGTTCGGCCTGCTGAATAATGGCTTCAGGGTCTTTATGACACAGCAGGATGAAGGCAATTTTTGCCATTTGGACGTGAAACCTCTGGGCGGATGACCTGTAACTTGTCTTTAAGCCGTGTCTTTTAAACAAGGCCTTACCACCTAAGCAAAGACGGTGTTGAAGTTACAGTGTTAGTTTGCTTTTGTAGGGCAAAGTGTGACCAAAACGCAGAAAAACATCGCACCGGAGCGCAGAGCAATATGGGATTTCCAGGCACTTGGATGACGGAAAGCGAAAGCATGGTGTATCGTGTGGTGCCCAAATGCGCGTGCTCTTCCATCGGCCAGATCATGTATTATTCGGATCACGGCACGTTTTTCGAAGGCGACATCCACGACGCCAAGGACAAGATCCACAAATGGGCCATCGACGACAGCCAACCGATCATTACCCGGGCGGTGCAGGATCACAGTTCATATTCCTTTACCTGTGTGCGCAATCCATACGGGCGTATCCTGTCGAGTTTCTTTGACAAGATTTGCGGCATTCAGCGCAATGGCAAACGCTACCGCGGCAATCTGGTGCCGCTTTTGGTTCAGAAATACGGGATTGAGGTCGGTGACCCGGAAACCGGGTTTGAGTTTGATCAGATCAAAAGCTTCCGCCGGTTTTTGCTGTTTGCCCGCGACACCATCCGGTGGCGCAGGCCAATGGATCCAGACATCCATTGGTCAGCGATGTCAGGTCATATCTCCACGTTTATCGTCAATGGCGGGCAATACAACAGAATTTTCCCGGTGGAGCATTTCAACGACGGCATGCAGGCGGTTTTGGATGCGGTGCCCGTGGGGCACGAGATGGACGTGACCAAGATCCCGAAATTCAACGAAAGCGAGGGGCATGGCCCTAAGCGCGCCCATCCGATTGAAGATTATTTCGACGATCTGTCGATGCACCTGATCTACGAAATATACAAACGTGATTTTCGGCTGTTCAAATATGATTTTGAAAACCCGGGCAATAAGATGCCATTGGGCGAAATTGATCTGGACGAGGTTCACGCCAAGCTGGGCGACTAGCCTATTTCGACGCGGCAAGGTCTTTCAGGATCGGGCAATCCGGGCGATCATCCCCTGCACAACTGTCGATCAAATCTGACAGGCTGGCGCGCATATCTTCCAACTCCGCCACCTTTTGATCGATCACTGACAGATGTTCCCGTGCGATGCGTTTGACGTCACTACTGGCGCGGTCCTGATCTTCCCAGAGCGTCAACAAATTGCGGCAATCTTGAATGGAAAACCCCAAAGCGCGGGCGCGCGACAGAAATGTCAGTTTGTGGATATCGGCATCCACAAAGGCCCTATAGCCGTTGGTGTCGCGCAAGGCCCGCACAAGGCCGATATCCTCGTAATAACGGATCGTTTTTGTAGGCAAGCCGGAACGGCGTGCGGCTTCACCGATATTCATGGGCAGTTTCCTTCGCAAATTCTGCATTTTGGCGACGTGGCGGCGGTGGTCCGGGGAAATCCTGTCCGGTATCTCGCGCGATGAAGCGCAACCTCAGCGCATTTGTCAGAACGAAAACACTCGACAGCGCCATCGCCCCTGCCGCCAGCATCGGTGACAACAACATCCCCCAGATCGGGTACAGCACGCCCGCGGCGACCGGAATAAGTGCGGTGTTATAAGCAAAGGCCCAGAACAGGTTCTGGCGGATGTTGCGCATGGTTTTGCGCGAAATCGTGATGGCACGCTGCACCCCGTCTAGCGACCCGGAAATCAACACGACATCTGCCGTTTCTATTGCCACATCCGTTCCGGTGCCCAGCGCAATACCCACATCTGCACTTGCCAGAGCCGGGGCATCATTGATGCCATCGCCGACAAATGCCAGCGTCGCGCTATCACCGCGCAAAGCTTGCAAGGCAGCGACCTTTCCACCAGGCAACACCTCTGCCGTGACATTTGTGATCCCAAGTTCGTCGGCAATAGCCTGCGCAGTGGCGGCATTGTCACCCGTGATCATTGCCGTACGCAGACCCAAGGCGTGCAAAGCGGCGATCACCGGTTTCGACGACGGTTTAACCGGGTCAGCAACACCGATAAGGGCCACGGCCTTTCCGTCAATCGCACCATATAGCGGCGTTTTTCCTGCTTGGCCCAATGCCGCCGCACGGGTGGCAAATTCGGCGATATCGATCCCCTCGCGCGCCATCAATCTATCGGCGCCGACGATGACTTGCGCACCACCGACGGTTCCCATCGCGCCCATCCCGGTCAGGGTCGAAAACCCATCTACATTTTCGAGCGACAAGTCCCTTTCGATGGCCGCGCGGGAAATGGCTTGGGCAATCGGATGTTCTGACAAAGCCTCCACGGCTGCAAGCCGCGACAACACCTCTGCCTTATCGCCGATTGTGATAAAGTCAGTCATTTCGGGCTGGCCTTCGGTCAAAGTGCCGGTTTTGTCGAAGGCGATGATGTCGATGCTCGCCAGTGATTGCAGCGCGTCGCCTTTCCGGAACAAAACCCCCAACTCAGCAGCTCGGCCCGTGCCCACCATGACAGATGTGGGTGTGGCCAACCCCATCGCACAAGGACAGGCCACGATCAGAACCGAGACGCCTGACACCAACGCGAATGTCAGTGCGGGGTCAGGGCCAAAAATCAGCCAGACAACCACGCTGAGCGCCGCAACAGCCAGTACGGCAGGCACGAACCACATCACGATCCGGTCGACAAAGGCTTGGATCGGAAGCTTTGTGCCTTGCGCCTCCTCCACCATTCGAACGATACCCGCCAGAACTGTGTCACCACCGACAGCCGTGGCGCGCAAGAACAGCGCGCCTGTGCCATTGACCGTTCCACCGACAACCGTGCTGCCCGGCAGTTTTTCAACCGGAACGGGTTCGCCCGTGATCATGCTTTCGTCAACAAACGACCCACCAGAGGTTACTTCCCCATCCACGGCGATCCGTTCGCCCGGGCGGATCTGGATGTGATCCCCGGCACGGATCGTCTCTATCGGGCGCTCAGCCCAAAGGCCGTCTTGCTCCACCATGGCGATGGCAGGCTGAAGGCCCAGCAGCGCACGAATTGCAGCGCCGGTTTGCCCTTTGGCGCGCGCTTCCAACCACCGGCCCAAGAGGATCAGGGTAACGATCACGGCAGCCGCTTCAAAATAGACCCCGCGCGACGCCTCAGGCAGAACGCGCGGCGCGAACAAAGCCACAGTGGAGTAACCCCAAGCGGCAAAGGTCCCAAGCGCAACGAGGGAGTTCATGTCAGGTGCCCCCCGCAACAATGCAGGCACCCCTTTTTGAAAGAAGCGCCGCCCAGGACCAGCAAGGATCACCGTTGTCAGCGCAAATTGTAGCAGCCAGCTGTTTTGTTTCCCGATATGTGTGTCGATCCACGCGGCCGCGCCGGGAATGAAGTGGCTGCACATCTCCAACAGGAAGACCGGCAGCGTCAGAACGGCGGCAAGCAGCGTCAGCCTGCCCAGAACCTTGGCCTCATCCCGCTTTGCATCTTCCTGCTCAGGGCCGCGCGCGGACACTGGTTTCGCGTCATACCCGGTGTCTGTGATCAATTGCGCCACGCTTTGGGATGATTGCTCCCCGGCCAGCCAAGTGACCGTTGCGGTTTCACGAGCCAAGTTGACGGATGCCTGGATCACGCCGGGTGCGGAAAGAAGACCGCGCTCCACCCGGCCAGTGCAAGACGCACAGGACATGCCTTTGATCGAGAACTGGCCGCTTTCGGTTCGGGCTGGATAGCCTGCCGCTGCCAGAGCGTTGGTAACCTCTGAAAGGGACGCCCCCTTCAAGCGAACAGTCGCCGTTTCGGTCGCCAAATTGACGGAGGCGTCTTCAACACCCGCGATATTTGACAATGCCTTTTCGACCCTGCCCGTGCAGGACGCGCAAGACATGCCGCCTATCGAAAGGGAGATTTGGGATTGCGCCATGGGAGATGAAAACCTTCTGCTTTCCACAACAGATAAAGGTTCCACTCACTGGAAGGTCAAGGGGGTGTTGAAATTCCGTTTGGATTTCTTCCCGTGCGGACGTTATTCGCGCGCCTCGGCCACAAGTTCTTTGAGCTGATCAACAGACACAGCGCCCGGGACCAGCGCATCCCCGATGACAAACGCAGGCGTACCATTGAAGCCAAGCGCTTGCGCCAGTTCCATCGTGGTTTCGATATGGGCGTCAACCTCGGGGGCCTTCATGTCTTCGGTCAGCTTATCAAGGTCCAATCCGACGTCCTTGGCAATCCGCAGAACAGAGGCTTCGGTCTTGCGCCCTTTCGCTTCCATCAAGGCGAAGTGAAACGCTTCATACTGGCCTTGCTTTTGGGACGCCAAAGCAGCGCGGGCCGCGAAAACAGACCCGTCCCCAAGAATCGGCCATTCGCGGTAGACAACGCGGATGTCGCTATCTGTGGCCATCAGCGCTTTCACGTCTGCGGCTGCGCGCTGGCAATAGGGGCAATTATAGTCGAAAAACTCAACGATAACCGCGCTGCTATCCGCACTGCCGATCGTGGGCGCGTTCGGGTCCTGCTCCAGAAGCTCACGCTGTTGGGACAAGACCAGATCGCGCGATTCCGCTTCGGCCGCAGCTTCGCGTTCGCGGATGATCGCCACGGCTTCCATGATGATGTCAGGGTTTTCAAGAATGGCCTCGAGGGCCAGGCGTTTAACCTCTTCCTCATCAAGCGCCTGCGCAACCGATGCAAATGGCATCAAAACCATCAAGAAAACCAAACTCAGGCGTTTCATCAGCAATATCCTTTGTGCTGCGGCCAACCGCATTCCGTCAATTCGTTAACCAGCTGGAGCCTATGCCAGTTCCACCCCACGCTCAACCGGCATGCATGTGATGAACGGGTACAGCCCTCAGATCAAGACGACCTGTGTGCCGACTTTCGCCATGCCAAAAAGCTCTGCGATATGTTCGTTGTAAAGCCCGATACACCCGTTTGAGGATTTGCGCCCGATTTTGCGGGAATCCCCCGTGCCATGCACACGGTAATACGTCCAGCTTAGATACAGCGCGTGGGTGCCCAGCGGATTGTCAGGGCCCGGAGGCCAATAATCCGGCCAGTCCGGGTTGCGTTCTTTCATGGAAGGCGTTGGACGCCAGCTTGGCCCATCAACTTTGCGGATCACTTCCGTGCGGCCCAACCTGGTCAGTTCTTCAGATAGCGGGACAGAGCTTGGGTAAACCTTGTGGATCGTCCCATCTTCGGACCAGTAATTCACATAGCGCGCGACCGTGTCGCATAAGATCACACCGTTTTTGCGGGTCTCGAAATGGTCTTCCCATTTATGAGACGAAAAACTGGATGTGTTGCGTTGCACCGCTGGCGTCGCCAATTCTTGCGCGAAACCGCCACCTGTTGCGACCAACGTGGTGAAAGAACTCGCGCCGGCCAACATTTGGCGACGCGAGAATATCAACTGCTTTTTCTGTGTCATTCCGATCCTCAATTTTTTGCCTGTTGAAGGCCCTTCCTGCGCGGGAAGGTCAAGGGACTGGCCGCTCACAATCGAGTGAAAACAGTGGAAAATGCATTGCGCTATTGGCCGGAAACAGGGCCTTTCATGACCTAATCGTCACGAAGCTTTGATGCCTGCGTAGCGTTCTGTGACGCTGGCGCATCTTGACCCACGCGACGAAAGCACTGATGTGTTCTGACAAATCGCTCGGATTTTGGACCTGATGGGAACTTTGGAAATCCTGAGCACCTGAAAAACCGAAAGCCCTTTGATGACCCTTTGGCGCAAATTAAGAACAGACACGAGCATGCTGAAATACTTGGTATTTCATGCACTGGTCGTGGCGTTTCTTGTGTCGTCACCTTCTAACTTGTTCGCTGCACAATCTGATCCTGCGCAAAGCGACGCCGTTACCGCGCGTCTGATCAGTGCCGAAGATGGTGTCGCCCCGGATGCTGGAACGATTTCTGCGGGCCTGCATCTGGACCTTGCGGAGGGATGGAAAACGTATTGGCGGTCGCCCGGCGAAGTTGGCTTGCCACCAGAGGTCACTTGGGATGGATCCCAAAACGTCGCCGGTGTCGAATTTCAATGGCCAGCACCAACGAGGTTCCGGGCCTTCGGGATTGAGAATTTTGGCTATAGCAAAGAGGTCACGTTTCCGCTTCAGGTAAAGCTGGAAACACCTGGTGCCCCGGCGCAGCTAAATGGTCGCGTTAATCTTTTGGTCTGCGCCGATATCTGCGTTCCCGAACAGTTTGATCTAAGCCTGACCATTCCGGGTGGTGTGGGGATCGATATGGCGTCTGCGGCGCACATTGCGGATGCCGCTGCGAAAGTACCGAACGCGACCCTTGCCGGGTTTGCACCCGGGACTGCGTATCTTGATCCGGATCAGACCAATCTGACGGTGACCGCGACAAGCCAAACACCGTTTGAGCAGCCCGATATTTTCGCAGAGCTTGGCCAATACACTGCGTTTGGTGCACCTGACATTCGGTTGGGTGACGGCGGCAAAACACTGTGGGCGCAAATCCCGATCCTGTCTGCCGATGAAGATATGACAAACCTTACGGTTACGATCACGGACCCATCGGGGGCAGGCACGTTTGAGACACCGATTACAGACACTCCGCCCCGCGCGCCGTTTGCGTTGCAACAAGTTATTCCCGGCGTGAGTGAGCTGATCTGGATCGCAGCGGTCGCATTTCTTGGCGGGCTGATCCTCAACATCATGCCCTGCGTCTTGCCCGTTCTGTCTATTAAGCTGGCCTCCGCCATGAAGACGGCGGGAAGCGATTTGGGTCGGATCCGAAAAGGCTTTGCAATGTCTGCATTTGGCGTTCTGGCCTTTATGTGGGCGCTAGGCATTGCGACCCTAATTGCCCGTAGTTTTGGGCTTTCAGTGGGCTGGGGTCTGCAATTTCAAAACCCGATATTTCTGGCCGCAATGATTGCCATGTTGGGCCTGTTTGCTGCCAATATGTTTGGACTGTTTGAGATCAATTTGCCGCAACGCTGGACAACGGCGCTGGCAAAAGGCGAAAGCCGTGGCAACTACGCAGGCGATTTCGCAACCGGGGCCTTTGCGGCCGTCTTGGCAACACCGTGCTCTGCGCCATTTCTGGGCACCGCCGTGGCCTTTGCCTTGGCGGGCCGAGCAATTGATATCGCAGTCGTCTTCACTGCGTTGGGTCTTGGCTTGGCGATGCCCTATCTGGTCATTGCGCTGCGCCCCTCCATGATTAGCGCCCTCCCGAAACCAGGGCGCTGGATGGTTCTGGTCAAAGTTGTTCTGGGGCTGTTGCTGGCTGTAACCGCTTTGTGGCTGATTTCCGTGCTTGTCGGCGTCGCTGGCGGTTTAAGCGCTTTGGTCGTGACCGCGCTTGTCGTGCTGACCTCCGTCATTTTGTGGCAATCGAAGCGCGTTCCAGCGGCCGTTCTGGTGCCGTTGTTGCTATTGGCCACGCTGGCCGCACCGATGTTTACGCAAGCAGATAGATCGACCTCTGCCAGTGAGGCGGCGACCCTCTGGCAACCTTTTGAGCGGGCCAAAATTGCGCAGCTTGTCGCCGCAGGTTCCGTCGTGTTTGTCGATGTCACCGCCGATTGGTGCCTGACCTGCAAGGCCAACAAGGCGCTCGTCCTGGATCGCAGCGCGGTTTCAGGTGCGCTGGCCAATGCAGACGTCGTCCCGATGCAGGCAGACTGGACCCGACCTGATCCAGCAATTTCGCGGTATCTGGAAGGATTTGGGCGGTTTGGCATCCCGTTCAACGTGGTCTATGGACCACAAGCCCCGGAAGGTATCGTACTGCCGGAACTGCTTTCACAAGACGCTGTTCTGAACGCCCTTCGCGAGGCTGGGGCTTCGCTGATTGCTTCATCCGAGGGCTAATGCGCCGCGCCCATGTCGGATGATGTGATCCCGTGCGTATGACAGCGAATACTTCAGCATCCTCTGAAGGATAACTCAGAACTAGATTGCGTCCAATCCGTAAGCGTTAAAACGCCTTGAAGGTGAGTGTCGTCAGAGAACGCTCTATTCCGTCGATATCCAAAAGCTTTTCATTGATATATTTACCGATATCCACATCCGCTGGCGGATAGATTTTCATCAACAAGTCAAAATCGCCGCTGGTGGAATACAGCTCAGAATGAAACTCCCGCAGGGAAATAGCGTCGGCAACCGCATAGGTGGTTCCCGGCTTGCAGCGAATTTGCACGAAAATACAGCTCATCTTATCCCTCCACGGCAGCGGGCTCCTGCGGCCCGGCGCTGCGGATATTAAACGCCAACAAGGCCAGGACAGCAACCGCACCGATGATATTGATCATCAGCGCTTCCGGCCAAAGGCAGGCGAACCCTGCGGCGGCTGACAGGGCCCGCATCACTGGACCAAACGGGCGTTCCATGCAGCCCTGCAGCATCGCGGATAGTGCATAAACGCCGACAACAGCGAACAGAAAAACCTGGACCATGGCAGGCCAATCGCCCGACAACAGCGGCGTGTAGGCAAAAAGAACCGGGACAATGTAGAGCCCCTTTGCCAGTTTCCAGCTGGCGACACCTGTAGCCATAGCAGGCGCTTTGGCGATGGCTGCGGCGGTAAAGGCCGCAAGCGCGACGGGTGGTGTCACGTTGCTGTCTTGGCTCAGCCAGAAAATGATCATATGCGCCGACAAGATTGCGGTTGTCGCGACCTCAGGCGGGACGACCATGTCTCGCAGCGGACCTGCGATTTCCAGTGGCAAGGTCCGCACGAGGTCCGAGGCCTCTGCCCGGGTCATTTCGCGGGCCAGCAGCTCTGCTTGTTCAGGGACACCGAACAGCAAGATCGCCTTGGCCGTTTCCGGCAAGTTGCCTGCGGCCAGTTGGTCAATGACGAACTGGTCCGAGATCATGCCCGCCAAAGCCGGTGCCGACAATGTCGCCAGCACGATATAGGCCGCGGTCACAGGAAGACCCATGCCAAGGATCAGGCTAGCCAAAGCAACAAGGATGATAGCGACAAGAATGTTGCCCCCTGACCATCCGGCGATCATCAGACTGAAGGTGTTGCCGATGCCCGCAGTGGCGATCACATTGACCACCAGCCCGACGGAACACAGCAAGACCGCCGTCAAAACCATGCCTTTGGACCCCATCACCAAGGCCTCAAACACCGCTTTAGGCCCCATCGGATTGCGGGTTAGCCAGCTGGACGCCACGACGGCGCAGATGCCAAAAACTGCCGCATAGGTCGGCGTGAAGCCAGAGACAAGCAAGCCGATCAACACGCCGATCGGGATCACGAAACTCGCACCGCCTTCCGCAAAGGCTGACCGCATGGTCTGACCCTCGGACGGCATAGGTGGCAAGTTTTCCCGACGCGCTTCGATGCGGACAAAGAACGCCACCGACAGGAAATACAACAACGCCGGCAGCGCTGCGACAGCGACGATTTTCTCGTACGGGATCTGGGTGAACGCGGCCATGACGAAGGCCCCTGCCCCCATGATCGGTGGCATGAGTTGCCCTCCGGTGGAGGCCGCAGCCTCTACACCGCCAGCAAATTTTGGTTTGAAGCCTGCGCGTTTCATCAAAGGTATCGTAATCACGCCGGTCGACGCGGTGTTCGCCACCGCAGAGCCCGAGATCGTGCCTGTCAAACCGCTGGCGATCACCGCCACGATGCCGGGGCCGCCGACCATTCGACCAGCGACAGCACGCGCCAAATTGATCACAAACTCCCCCGCCCCAGAGCGGAGAAGGAACGCGCCAAAAATAATAAACAGGAACACATAGGTTGATGAGATGCGCGCAATGGAGCCGAACATCGCGTCATCGCCAAAGATCGACCGGAAGACGACCGTTTCCACTTTCAGGCCGGGAAACGCGAAGACCCCGCCGATATATTTACCCCAGAATGCAACATAGCTCAGCGCAATGATGATCAGGGCCGGGATGATGAAGCCGGTTAAGCGCCGTGTCAGCTCAATCGCGCCCAGGATACAGATGCACGCCGCAGCCCAGTCGAGCGGGGCCAGTTTGACGCCGCGATCATAAATCGCGTTTTCCGCCAGGCTGAGATAGATCGCTGAAGCGGCGACAAGGACCGCAAAGATCAGGTCAAACACCAATCCCGCGGTGCTGGCGCGTTTGATTGGATAAAGAACTGCGGCAAGGGCTGCAAACCCTGCGAAATGCAGCGCGTTGCGTTCCAGTTCTGAAAAGATCGGATCAAAGGCCACGTAGATATGAAGCACCGCAATGGCAAAACAGATCAGCGACAAGGCCTGATTGCCGATACCTGTGAAGCTGCGCATCGCGCCGCCATCATCTTCTTTTTCAACTGCTGAATTCATGGCCTGCCCCCCAAATGCAAAACCGGCCCGGAAAATCTCCGGGCCGGTTTTTCTTTATTATTTTGCCATCAGGCGTTCAGGGACGTCGATGCCGACTTCCTTGTAGAACTTGGCCGCACCGGGGTGCAGCGGCAGTGGCAGACCTGCAATCGCGTTCTCCAGCGCCATTGCTTTTGTTGCCGGGTGGATGGCCTGCAGGAACGGAAGGTTCTCATAGATCGCCTTCGTGATCATGTAGACATTTTCCTCTGGCAGGTCCGCAGATGTTGCCAAGAAGTTGGGCTGCGCAATGGTTTGCACATCCTCGGACTGGCCCGGATATGTCCCGGCGGGGATTGTGTACGGGGTCCACAGCTCGCGACCGCCGTCAGCTTTGGCCATCTGCTCTTCCGTGAAGCTGAGCAGTTTCACGCTGTCGCCTGCTGCTGCCATCAACTGGCTGACCGCACCAACTGGAACACCTGCGGGCGTCCCGATTGCCTTGACCTGACCATTTTGCAGCGCTTCTGCAGATGGGCCGTAGCCGCCGAACACCAGTTCGTAGTCGGAATCAATGTCGACACCGAAGCCTGACAGGATCGTGCGGTTTGACCCGATCGTGCCGGAGTTTTGGCGACCGAGTGCCATCGCCTCGCCCTTCAGACCAACCAAGTCTTCCACGGTGCCTGTTGTCGCAACATCAGCCGAAGCAATGAAGTGCTCCACGTTTTGCCAAAGCATCGTGACAGAGCGCAGGTTTTCCTGCGGACCAACTTCTTCCAGCGGACCGGTACCGGACGCTGCGTAGAAACCATAGAGGCCCTGCATGATGCCAAATTGCGCCTCTCCTTCGCGGATCAAGCGCACGTTTTCACCAGACCCGGCAGAGCTGATAGCGGCCATGCCAATCTTTTGCTTCGGCTCAAGCTTAACCTTAACAAGCGTGGCCAGCGCCACACCCACCGGGTAATAAGTCCCGCCGGTTGAGGCTGTCGCCAGAACGTAGCTGGCTTCTTCTGCCTGTGCCGGTACTGCGCTGATCGCAGCAAAAGAGGCCACGAATGCGGCCTTTGCGAAATATTTCATAATGTCCTCCCAAAGTGTCAAACCCGTTTCGGGCTATGGGGGGAATCTAGCGGTCCGCGAAGATCGATCAATGAATTTATCCGCAGAGGCTTGGTTAATCGCCTGCGGAATTCCGCAAGCAACGCGTCAGTCCAGCAATTGCTGCTTGTCGAGGCCCAGCTTGACGATCTTCTCGTTCAGGGTCCTGCGCCCGATCCCCAACGCTTCTGCGACCGCGTCCATACGCCCTTGATGGGACTTTATCGCTTGCGCAATGAGGCTGCTTTCAAACCGGGCGACCGCGTCACGCAATGTGCCGGGCACATCCTCAGACAGGTCTTCCGTTGCCAGTGCTTGTGCCACGGATCCCCCGCCCCGACGCGCGGCCAATGTCCGGCGTTCAGCTACATGGCGCAATTCGCGCACATTGCCGGGCCATCCATGGGACAGAAGCGCCGACATATCTTCCGCCGTCAATTCGGGCGGCGTGATCTCGTAGGTTTCCGCCATCGATTGCAGGAAGTACTCAAAAAGCAGGATGATGTCGTCGCCGCGTTCACTTAACGGTGGCAGCGCCAGAGGAAATGTATTGAGCCGGAACAGCAGGTCTGCACGGAATTTTCCTTCATCTACAAGCGCTTGCAAATCTTCATTAGTCGCGGCCACAACGCGGACATCGGTGGTGACATCTTCGTCTGCACCAAGCGGCAAGACCTCCCCGGTTTCGAGTGCGCGCAGCAATTTGGCTTGGGAGGCTTCCGGGCACGCCCCGATTTCATCCAGAAACAACGTCCCGCCATCGGCGCGTCGGAAATAGCCGAGATTGGCGTGCGCAGTGCCGAAAATCTGTTCTTCAAAGGTCCCTGGTTCCAGCGTCGCGCAATTGACCGAAACAAACCGCCCGTCATGTCGTGGACCAAGGCGGTGCAACGCCCGTGCGACCAGCTCCTTACCCGTGCCGGTTGCACCTGAAATCAGGACGGACCCGTCCGAGTGGCCAAGATCAAGCACTTGGTCGCGTAGACCTGCGATCAGGGGATCATTGCCCAAAAGCACACGGTCGAGGCCGGAGAGCGTCAGCAACTCGTCGCGCATCCTGCGGGCCTTGTCGGCAAGCCTGTGCGCCTCTGCCGCGTGTTTAAGAATGGTTAACAAGCGGCGCGGCTCAAACGGCTTTTCCAAGAACGAATACGCGCCGCGCTGGATCGCATCTACGGCCATCGGGATGTCTCCATGGGCAGAGATCAGTACAAGTGGTGGCGCGTCCGGCCCCTGCATCCGCGCCAACAGGTCTAGACCGGATAGCCCCGGCATCCGCATGTCTGACAACACGACATCAGGTGTAAGCCCGTCCAGCCGTCGCAAAGCGGTTTCCGCATCCGCAAAACTGGTGATGTCCCATCCGGCTTTCCCCAGAAGATGCGACAGAGAGTTCCGCATTTCCTTGTCATCATCGATGATGAAGGCAGAGAAGTTATGCGCCATTGGCATCCTCGCTGAGTGGCAAAGTGATCGTGAAAACAGCCCCACCTTGGGGAGCGTTTTCGGCTTTGATCCGTCCCCCGATCTCATCAATGATCTGCGTAGAAATCGCAAGGCCAAGCCCCATCCCGCGACCCGAAGGTTTGGTGGTAAAAAATGGCTCTTGTAGGTCTGCAATTTCCAGCGCGCCGATGCCGGGGCCGTTATCTGTCACGATTAAATTGGCGGTGCCTTCTTTGCGCAACAATTGCAGAGTGACCTTCCCGTCTGTTTTATCCTCCACCGCATCAATGCCATTGCGCAAAAGGTTGATGACCACCTGTTCGAACTTTGCCTGACTGCCTGAAACCTTCAGGCCCTCTTTCAGGTCGGTTGCGATTTCCACCCCCAAGGTTTGGGCGTCATGGCGGACAAGCTCAATCGCTGCAGAAATTGCATCTGACAGGACGAAATTCCGGGTTTCTTCAGGGCTTTGTCGGCCAAACGCGCGCAGTTGGTCGACGATGCGTTGCATCCGGTTGACCAGCCCGGTCATTTGCGGTGCCAATTGGCCGGGCAGCTTGTCTTCCGCAATTTCTTCGGCGGCAAGATAATTGCGCATCGCCGAAATCGGCTGGCCCAATTCGTGGGTAATCGATGCGGACAGCTTGCCCAATGTGGCAAGCCGGTCTTTGCGCGCAAGTTCATCCTGAGCTTCGCGCAACCGGATTTCTGCCGCGCGGCGTTCGTCAATTTCCAGGACGAGGCGCGTACGGTCGGCATTTGACAGCGAAAGCGCCCGTTTGAGCTGCGCAGAGCGGAGCACAGTCAGCGCAATGCCCAGCGCCAACACCCCGGCAAGCGCAAGCGCCACAAACAACATCGCGCGTGTGCGGATGTCTTGCAGGTCCGACAGAAGATGAAGCGTCCAATCCTCAGATGTGATCTGTGCGGTCGTCCATAGATAGCTGGTTCCATTTAGGCGGGCACGGGTTTCCCCGGTGGTTTGCCAATCCAGCAGCGATAATTCGCGGTCACCGAACTTCTTCTGCTCCTCCATGTCTCGCAGGGTTGCGGGCTCCAGCGGTTCGGTCAGCCGGAACACCAGATTTTCCTGAGAGCTTGCGAGCACAACACCTTGTGGGTCGGTGACAAAGATTAGCTCCCCACTGTCCGCCCAAGTTTTGCTGAGGTCAGCGAGGCTGATTTTAACGACAACCGCGCCGTGGATTTTTCCACTCGCATCACGAACGGGTTCTGCCATGAAGTAGCCGGGCCTGCCTGTCGTCACCCCGACCGCGTAGAACCGCCCGGTTCTTCCTGCGATCGCATCCTGAAAGTAAGGGCGGAATGTATAGAATTGTCCAACCAGACTGTCGCTGCTTTGATAATTCGAGGACGCGACGGTCTTGCCCGCGATATCCATCACAAAAATGAACTCGGCAGCTGAACGTTCCGCGATAGCGTCGAGGACGGGATTTAGCTTTTCCGCCTGACCATTGATCAACACGTCCAACGCGACAGCGTCGATGCTGACCACATATGGCAGATGTTCCAACCGCCCAAGCGCATCATCGATGGTTTGAGCGAAAAACTGTGCCCGGTTTGGCGTATCACGGGATTCCGACTGCAAAAACAGAGTGTTGAGGCCAAAATACAGGGCCGCCGAAAGCAATGCCGCTGCCAATGCAAGGCCCGCCCAACGCCGCGAATAGGCCCCGCGCGGGGCCACTGGTGTTGTATCCGTGTTTTGATCGATTGCGTGCGACATCCCGCCTTATTACGCGGAATGGCGCGAATGCCAAATGCAAGGGAATGATCTTCGGGGCCATATCCCGGTCGGTGGCACAAGGCGAAGGGGCCACGACAGCCCCTTCTCAAACGTTCTAATTTCGGTCAGTTACCGTCGCCCAACCTAGCGAGCGGGACATCGGATGGTCGCCGCCGCGAATAACGGACAGGCGGCGTTTGCTGCGCGACAGTAGCGGCATTGGCCAGAAGACGCGCGACATATATCCGCCGCCACGCATTGCCGAGGATGACTTGCGGTTCTTCGACACAAGCTTCATCGGCCAGAAAGCTTTCGATGCATATCCGCCGCCCCGCCATGCGGAATCGCGGGATTTGCGTGCAGATAGCAAGGGCAGCCCCAAAGACTTCGAAACCGGATCGCCGTGGCCTTCGCCTGCTGCACTTGCCAAGGTCAGGAACCGCGGATGTCCCTTCAGGATGCTTGGTGCATGGTCAGGCCCGTCAGCCTCAAAATATTCGTTTGTGATCTTGGGCACACTGATGGTCGCGTCCTTGGCCATCATTTCGCGGGCAATTTTGGCCGCGCCAAGTGGCTTGTAGGTCGTCCGAGCAACCAAAACAGCGTTGCCAGAGGCGATCTTGTCCGCATAGGCCGTCAATGCGCTGGAATGCACTTTTGCGCTTTTGAGACGCTCTTTAAGGTCAGATTTGCTTTCGCCGCTTTCGGCCGCGACAACCTGCAAGGCACGTCTTGGGATGCGTTCCCGCCACAAGCGGTCCGCTGCCGCATTGGCAGATTTCTCATCAGCATATAGCCGTGTGATAATCGTCGTCATGATACCTCCACAGGATTTATTTTTGGAATGTCGTCGGGGTTCGGTGTCCGTTGGGCTGCCTTGCGCAAGGACAGGCCTTGGCTGGCCTTACTCAAAGAGAATATCGCCGCGATTGCGAGCATGAGGAAAAAAATCTCGATCATGAACACAACATTGTAGGGCGCATGGGCGGTTTGTCCAACTTCACTGGGCATCGCTAAGATCACATCGCGGACGATACCCGCCAACGCCACGCCAAGTCCGGCAGCGGTTGCTTGAACCGCACCCCAGGCACCCAATGCCAATCCGATACCGTCACGCCGTGCTGCGCGCATCGTCGCCGTCAACGTTGCATGACCAAAAAGTCCTGCACCCAAGCCAGTCGCCAAGGTTCCTGCCAAAAACATGACAGCGCCGCCACCAAGTGAAGACAGAATAATCGCGCCAAAACCGGGAATACCGATACCTGCACCAAGAAGTGCCATCGACATAGGCGCCCCACCCTGCCCCAAGACACGGCTGGCAATGCCAAAGCCGATCAGCGTCCCGGTGGCCAACAAGGCCGTCAGTTTCGTGGTTTCCGCAACGGAGAAGCCCAGCGCCTGACCGCCGTAAGGCTCCAGCAAAACGTCGGCCATCCCGAACCCGAAAGTTCCCAGACCGATCACAATCAGCAGTTGCATCATACCGGGGTTATCCAGCAAATGGCGCATCGCATCGCGGAATTTAACAGGTTTGGCTTGCTCCATCTGGCGGGCGCGCACGCGATCTCTGGCCTCTTGCTTCCAAAGCGCAAACAGATTTAGCGCAACCGTGGCGACAGCTGACCCTTGGATTACCTGGACCAACCGTCCCGGTGAGTAGTTTTCCAATAAAGCACCATATACCAATGCGCTAACGACCATCCCAAGCAATAGCATGACGTACATCAGGCCCACGACTTTTGGCTGATCTTCTTCTTCGACAAGGTCTGTTGCCAAGGCCAACCCAACGGTTTGCACCATGTGGACACCGGCACCGACTAGCAAGAACGCTACTGCTGCAGAGCTGTAGCCGACCCATTTCGGTCCATCAGCAGCTTCGCCAAATCCAGACAGTGCCAAAAGCGCGAAGGGCATAATCGCAAAGCCGCCAAACTGATAGAGCGTGCCCTTCCAAATGTATGGGACCCGCCGCAGTCCAAGGGCGGAGACATGCACGTCGGATTTGAAGCCAATGAGGGTGCGAAGCGGCGCAAAAATCAGTGGCAGGGCCAGCATGATCGCGACAAGGCTTGCAGGGACGTTCAGCTCGACGATCATCACGCGGTTGAGCGTGCCAACCAACAGCACCAGCGCCATGCCCACCGTCACCTGAAACAGCGACAGCCGCAGCAGGCGCTTCAGCGGGACGTCTTTCGTCGCGACGTCTGCGAAGGGAAGATATTTCGGCGCAAGC
The DNA here is from genome assembly GCA_947493265.1 of uncultured Litoreibacter sp. Lineage (GTDB taxonomy): Bacteria > Pseudomonadota > Alphaproteobacteria > Rhodobacterales > Rhodobacteraceae > Litoreibacter. The sequence goes on from CANLQL010000003.1 coordinate 713,412, forward strand.
GCGGCGAGCTTCCCCAAAGCAAAACTTCGATAGCTGGGCATTATGATTGCCGATCTGACTTGGACAATTGGCGCAGGTATCCCGCGGCCACCAGTCCAGAAATACTTATTGAGCCCGGTGGTTTTTCACCTCCGGGCTCAAAGTCTAGTGTGTCTGCGATGTCGGCGGCAGCAAGATCGCTTTCACCTGTGTTCCATCTGCGTTGACAATCGTCACCTCCATACTGCCATCGCTTGATGGGAGTACGTAAGATGCTTTTGCAGCTTCCAACTCACCCTCAGGATCAGCAATCACTGCTGAAACCTGATCGCCTGATCCCAATGGAACGCCAGACAAGAAGTCTGAAACCCATGAGGTATTGCTGAGTACAGCAACGTGAACAGCGAAAGAGCCCACGGCGACGGCCCCGAGAAATACGGGAACCCCCACAGAAGGATTAACCACAAGCCACATTTTAGCGTTGTTCATAGTCTGTCCCCCTTATCCGAGCCAAGGTGTCGTAAAGGCCACCAGAAGGTGTGCCAGAAGAGCAATTGCGCCAAAAACGCGTGTGCCATCAATTAGATAGCTATGCACTTCTTCGGCCTCTCTGAGTGTTAGACCTGTTGGCCACACTCTATTTTCGTCATCAGCCATATTCGTTAACCTCCGTCTGGAATATGCTGGAGAGCTTGCTGGCACAATTTAAAACACTCGCATGTGCCACCCTTCTCTCCGTGCCCTGGTCGTCAAGAAAGCAAGTGTCGTGTGAGACATGTTGTCACACTTAGTAGACAGTATCAAGTGTAAGGCTAGCTTGTCACTTTCGAATCAGCTCTGCTTTTGCGGCCGATTCGGCGTAGTTTTCCTCCGCTTCTGATCCAGATCGGCACAACATGTTGAAATAGATGCTTATTTTTTCAGCAACTGCTTTGTGCTTTGACATCAAGTTGCGGCTCTCGCTTGTCTCTCAAAAGCGACACATGGGTCTGGCAACTCGTGGCCCAGTGCGAAATCATCCCGAATCCAAAGGTTTTCCCGCGCGTAAATGCTGATTTTTTCGGCAAGCGGCTCTGTGTTCTCTGACCCGAGCAAATTAAATTGACTATTTTTATCAAGTTTACTTGCGGTTCAATCGCAAAGCGAGTATCCGACTAAAACAGTAAGATTAATTCAACCATCAAAATCGGACCTCACAATGACCGTCAAAACCAAATCAAACCTGTGCCTCGCTGCGGCAATTGCCATTGTCGCCTCCCCCATTGCGGCTTTCGCCGAAGGGGAGCTTAACCTTTATTCCTCCCGCCATTACGACACTGACGAACGGCTCTATTCCGACTTCACCGAATTGACGGGCATCACGATTAACCGGATTGAAGGCAAAGCAGACGAGTTGGTCACGCGGATGCAAGCCGAAGGTGTGAACTCCCCCGCTGATGTCTTGCTGACGGTTGATACGTCCCGGCTGGAACGCGCCAAAGATGCCGGCGTTCTGCAATCCATCGACAGTGCTGTCCTTGAAGAGCGTATCCCCGCCAATTTGCAAGACAGTGACAACCAGTGGTTCGGCTTTTCCCAGCGCGCACGGATCATCTTTTATGACAAAGCCGATGTGAGCGAACCACCGATGGATTACGTGTCCCTCGCAGATCCAAAATATAAGGGCATGGTGTGTCACAGATCGTCTACCAATGTTTATGGCCAGACGCTCTTGTCTGCCGTGATTGAAAACCACGGTGAAGAGGCCGCAAAAGGCTGGGCGCAAGGTGTGGTCGAGAATTTCGCACGTGACCCACAGGGCGGCGACACAGACCAGCTTCGCGCGATCATTTCCGGCGAATGCGATATCTCGGTGTCCAACACCTACTATTTCGCCCGCGCGCTGCGCAAAGACGTGAGCGATCTGTCCGCAGAGATTGACAAGATCGGCTGGGTCTTCCCTGCGCAGGACGCAGAAGGCACACATATGAACCTGTCGGGTGGTGGCGTTGCGGCACATGCCCCAAACAAGGACAACGCGATCAAGTTCCTCGAATACCTGGCCTCTGATCAAGCGCAGCAGTATTTCTCGGCCGGCAATGACGAATTTCCCGCTGTTCCCGGCGTAGCGCTGTCTGAAAGTGTTGGCAAACTTGGTGAATTTAGGGCCGATGATGTGGACTTGAGTGCGGTTGCGAAGAACCTCGCGACAGCACAGAAAATCTTTAACGAGGTTGGCTGGAAATAAGCCACTCATCATGACCACTCACGAAGGGCGTAGCTTTGCTGCGCCCTTTTCGTTTGCCTGCAATAGCGATTGAAACCTTGCGGGTTCGCCTGCAAGATCACCGGGTCCACCCACTGCCTAAGGATTACAGACGTGTTCGACCCACAAACGCTTCTTCTCTTTGGTCTGGCCAGTTTGGCGCTAACGGCCACGCCCGGACCCGACATGTTGCTGATCGCTGCGCGCAGCGCGGCGCAAGGGCGGATGGCCGGTCTTGTGACCTATCTTGGCGTCGCTGCCGGGTCGATCACACACGCGCTGGCATTGGCGCTTGGGCTTTCGCAGCTTTTCCTGGCGGTGCCTTATGCCTATGACATCGTGCGGTATATCGGGGCCGCCTACCTGGTGTTCCTTGCTTGGCAGGCATTCACTGGCCACGATAGTTTCGCGGAAAGCACTGGCAAGACAGAACGGAAGCGATCCATGATGGTCATCTTCCGGCAAGGATATCTTTCAAACATCCTCAACCCGAAGGTCGCCTTGTTTTTCCTTGCGCTGTTCCCACAATTCATCAATCCAACCGGTGGGTCCGTGGTCGTTCAAATCATGGTCCTGGCGACGATCCTGAATATCGTGGGGTTTTGTGTGAACTTCAGCGTGGTGCTGCTGGTCGGCAGCGTTCGGTCGTTCACTGCGCGGGCAAAAACGTTCAGCAATTGGTCGCGCTATTTCCTGGGCACAGTTTTTGGCGCGCTTGCCGCGAAGCTGGTATTTGACGGGCAGCGATAGATCGACTGTCTATTCGGGGAGTTGTGGTGCGGTCGGAGGGACTCGAACCCTCACTCTTGTTACAGAACAGCGACCTCAACGCTGCGCGTCTACCAATTCCGCCACGACCGCAAATGCCATAGGCTGGTTGGCGCGTTCTAGCTTCTCATCCAAGCGATGTGAAGAGGAAAAGCGCGGCAGATCGAAACTGGCTTGTTGGTTGTAACTTTGCCCGAAAACCGCCAATTAAATACACGCGCCAAAGCATGGTGCAGAGGATCAGAGCTTAGATGAACGATCAGATCGAATGGCGACAAAGTGACGGGCTGACGGACTACCAAACTGCGGTAGACTGGATGGAGATGCGTGTCGCACAGATTGCCCAGGGGTCTGCCCCGGAATGTATCTGGTTTGTCGAACATCCACCGCTTTATACAGCCGGGACCTCCGCCAAACGACAGGATCTGACCGACCCTGACCGGTTCGATGTGTTTGAGACCAGTCGCGGCGGACAATATACCTATCACGGACCGGGCCAACGGGTGGCCTATGTCATGTTGGATTTGTCAAAGCGTGGCCGCGATGTGCGCGCCTTCGTCAAGCAATTGGAATCGTGGGTAATCGCCACATTGGCCGAGTTCAACATCCACGGTGAAATTCGGGAAGGCCGCGTCGGTGTTTGGGTGCCGCGCCCTGATTTGGCTTTGCGCGCTGATGGCAGCGTCGCGGAGGACAAGGTTGCGGCTATTGGTATTCGTTTGCGCAAATGGATCAGCTTTCACGGGCTCTCCATTAATGTGGAGCCTGATCTGGAGCATTTTTCCGGCATCGTCCCCTGCGGAATTGACGATCAGGGCGTCACGTCCCTTGTGGATCTGGGACTTCCGGTGACCCTTGATGACGTCGATCTTGCACTGAAGCGCACATTTGAAGCGGCGTTCCCCGCGCCTGCTCCAGTAAATTAAAGCTATTTGCCCATTTTCGACAAAGCGGCCTGCATTGCGGCAAGCTGCTGTTTGATCTGCTCCAACTCGGAGCTGTCTTTGTCTTCTTCCGGCTTGTCATCAGCATCATCGGCGCTTGGTGCGGACCAGTTGCCCATCATGGTTTTCATGAACGCTTCCTGCTGCGCCTTAATCTGTTCAAACCCCGGCAATCCAGTCATCGGATTGGCCATGCTTTCCATGACCTTCGCCTGACCGTCACGCAGCATATCAAAACTTGCCGCCAAAAAGTCGGGAACCATTGTTTGGGCGTTGTTGGTATAGCTGCGCACAAGGTCAGTCAGAACATTGGTTGGCAGCACGTTGTCGCCGCGGCTTTCATGTTCCTGGATAATTTGCAGCAGGTATTGGCGGGTCAGGTCATCGCCTGATTTCAGGTCAACGATCTGGACGTCGCGGCCATCCCGGATAAAGCCCGAAATGTCATCAAGGGTCACATAGTCGCTGGTCTCGGTATTATAGAGCCTGCGTGACGCGTAACGCTTGATAAGCAAAGGTGTTTTCGTATCTGCCAAACCGTGGCCTCCCCTGATACCCACCGCGATCTTGCGGCGGTGCAGAAAACGCTAGCGCAGGTGCGGCAAAAAAGAAAGAGCCTCAAAAAGAAAGGGCGAGCACGAGGCTCGCCCAATAGCCGGACACATCAGGGAGGAGAAAGTGCCGGAAATCTAAACCGAATTTCGGCTTAAGCAGCTTTTGCAGCTTTCTTTGCAGTCGCTGTCATGTCGTCAGTTGCTTTTTTGACAGCAGCAGTTGTTTCTTCCTGCATGTCTTTGCCAGCAGCCATCATCAGCTCAACAGTCTCCATCTGAACTTTTTTCGCAACTTCAGCGAAAGCAGCCAGGTGCTCGGAAGTGGATTCAGCTTGTGCAGATGCAAAGTCAGTGAAGGCTTTTGTGTAATCTGCAGGCTCTTTTTGTGCTTTAGCAACGCCGCCAACTTTGGCGATTGTTTCTTTTGCATATTTGGAAGACAGCTCAGTAGAAGTCGCAGCCGCGTCCAAGGCAACTTTCGCCATTTTCTCTGTCAGAGCAGAAGAAGATTTTACGGCGTCGTTGAATGCAGTCATGTCCACTGGGAATGCAGCAACCATGTCAGAAAATGCTTTTGTATAGTCAGTTGTCTTTGTCATGTTATCTCTCCAGATTGAGGCCCACCGCCTCGTTTGTTCGAATTCTGAAGATGATATACATGCTGCATCGCGGCATTTCAAGGTTTTTTGCTGCGCCGCAGCATATTTTTCTGACTTTTTGGAAAAGCTCTTTCTAATCAGTCCTTTGGCAAAGGCAAAACATAGGTCCCGGGGGCTTTTGCCAGAACCGGATGGCTCTTTTTTCCGGGTTTTCTGGCTGGAATCATCGCTCCAGAGCGTTTTTTCAGCCAATTTTCCCAACGTGGCCACCAGGAGCCTTCGTTGAATGTTGCCTCGTTAAACCAGGTCTCTGTATCCTCCATCGGGCCGTCATTCGTGTAGTGGCCATATTTCTTTTTCGACGGCGGATTGATGATGCCTGCAACATGCCCCGACTGGGACACGATGAAAGTCTTGTCCTTCGATCCGAATTGCTTGACCCCAGTGAAGCAGCCTTTCCAGGCCGCGATATGATCTGTTTCGCAGGCAATCGAACAAACTGGGTGTTTGACGTCCTTGATGCTCAGCGTCTCCCCCAGAATTTCGATTGTCCCACCGGCAAATTTATTGTCCTGACAAAGATTGCGCAGATACTCGACCACAAACCGGCCCGGCAGGTTGGTGCTGTCGCCGTTCCAATACAAAAGATCAAAGGCTGGTGGTGCTTCCCCCATCATGTAGCTGCGGATAGCAGGCCCGTAGACCAGATCATTCGCGCGCAGATATGAAAATGTCCGGCTCATGAAGAACGAATGCAGATATCCCTGATCGGCCACCTGACGTTCGATCCCATCAACAAAGTCATCATTGAGGAATACGCCCATTTCGCCGGGGTCTTCGAAATCTGACAAAGTGGTAAAGAAGGTCGCCGATTTGATCGATTTGTCTTTGCGCTTGTTCATCAACGCCAAGACCATCGACAACATTGTGCCTGCAATACAATAGCCAACGGCGTTGACTTGCGCCTCGCCCGTGATCTCCTTGACCTGATCAATCGCTGTCAGGAAGCCATCATCGACATAGTCATCGATGCCCACATCGGCGTAGGAGGCATCCGGGTTAACCCAGCTGACAATGAACAGCGTATAGCCCTGATCGACGATCCATTTGATCAACGAATTGGCCGGTTTCAGGTCCATGATATAGAACTTATTGATCCAGGGCGGGAAAATGACCAAGGGTGTCTTGTGCACTTTCTCAGTCGTTGGCGTGTATTGAATCAGCTCAAACATCCGGTTGCGAAAGACCACTGCCCCATCTGAGGTCGCGATATTTTCCCCGACCGTGAAGGCGTTTTCATCGGCCAGACTGACTAGTACGTCGCCTTGGTTGGATTCAATGTCATGGACAAGGTTTTCAAGCCCACGCACTAAAGAAGCGCCATCAGTTTCAACGGCTTTTTCCAGCGCATCAGGGTTCGTGGCCAGAAAATTCGTGGGCGACATCATATCGACGATCTGACGTGCAAAGAAGGAAACCCGTTCTTTTTCTGCCCCTTCGATATGATCAAGGCTGTCGACCGCTTCGGAAATTGCGGCACTGGAATGCAGGTATTGCTGTTTGACGAAGTTGAAATAGGGATGCGTGTTCCACATGTCCGACTTGAACCGACGGTCAGTAGGTCCGGTATCTTCCGGAGGCTCCAACTTGCCACCTGCCAAAGCCTGTTGGGCTTCTACATAGTGTTTTAAGGATTTTCCCCAATAATTGACCTGTTGCTCAATGATCCGTGACGGATTGTTCATCATCTCGGACATGTAGGCAGCAGCTGCCTTCACATAGAGATCTTGACCCGGCGCTTGCAAGTTTGGATCGGCGGCACGTTTCTTGCCAAAAGCCGCGACCAAACGCTTGGTCAATTCGTCCATTTTGGCGACGTTTTCGTTCAACCGTTCCAACTTCTCTTGCGCGTCATTCTCTGTCGTCGCGTCAGTTTTGGTTGTCATTGTCACGGTTCCATCATATGTTTTTTCTGCAAGTGCGAAGTAACGCCGCTTCAGTCCGGGGGCAAAGCGACGATTTGACGTATCGGGGATTCTATCCCCAGAAGGAGTGCCCTTTGAAGTATATGGCAACTTACGACCTTATGGAAACAACACGTCTGACCAATCAGTGGTTGGGGGCCACGGCGCAGGCGATCGGGTCACATCCCATGGTGTCACTGACACCGAACCCAATGTTCAAGATGTTGGCGGCCTGGGGCGAAGTGACCGAGCGGACGTTCAGCAGAATGGTTGCGAAGCCAGACTGGAATATCCATTCCACCGTGGGCGAAGACGGGCGCGATCATTTGGTCAATGTCCGGAAAGTCATCGAAAAACCGTTCGGCGATCTGATCCATTTTGACGTTGCAGACCGCCCTCTGAAAAGCCGCAAAATCATGCTTGTTGCACCGATGTCGGGGCATTACGCGACGCTGCTGCGCTCCACCGTGACAAGCCTGCTTCCAGACGCGGAAGTTTACATCACAGACTGGCACAATGCGCGGGATATCCCGGTCAGCGCGGGCAAGTTTGATATCGAAGACTATACGCTCTATCTTGCTGAATTCATGAAAGAACTTGGCTCTGATATTCATGTCATTGCCGTCTGCCAACCAGCCCCTTTGGCACTGGCCGCAACTGCATATCTTGCAGAAGAAGATCCATCCGCTCAACCGTCCAGCCTGACGTTGATTGGTGGGCCGATTGACCCCGATGCTGCGGCAACGGACGTGACCGATTTTGGGCGTCGGATTACGATGGGCCAGCTGGAAGAAACAGCCATTCAGCGGGTCGGCTTCAAATATGCGGGCGTCGGTCGAATGGTCTACCCAGGCCTCTTGCAACTGGCCTCTTTCATGTCGATGAATGGTGAGCGTCACACGCGCGCATTCAGCGAACAGATTCTGAAAGCGGCCAAAGGTGAAGCGACTGATTTCGACCACCACAACCGCTTCTATGACGAATACCTCGCCGTGATGGACATGACCGCAGAATTCTATCTGTCCACGGTTCAGCGCATCTTCAAAAACGGTGAAATTGCGGACAACAACTTCACTGTCGCGGGCCGCAAAGTAGATATTGGCAAGATCACCACCGTGGCCGTGAAAACGGTTGAGGGCGGGAATGACGATATTTCAGCCCCTGGTCAGTGCGTTGCAGCATTGGACCTGCTGACCGGCCTGCCCGACAGCAAGAAAGCCAGTTATCTGGAGCCAAATGCAGGTCACTATGGGATTTTTGCGGGTAAAAGTTGGCGCAACAACATTCGCCCATTGGTTCTGGACTTTATTGACGCCAACAGCGCGGAAAAACCGGCCAGAAAACGTCGCAGCACGAAACCAAAACTGGTGAAATCAGCCTGACGCCTGGGCCGGACGGGCCAGCCAATCGCTGAGCGCTGAATTCGTCACGTCTGGTTGTTCAAGCGTCGGCATGTGTCCTGCGCCTGCGATAACTCGCAATTCAGCCGTTTCGATCAGTTCCGCCATGAAAGTGTGGCGGGCCAAGGGGCACAACGTGTCATGTTCCCCGCAAAGGACCAATGTCGGGATTTTCAACTTTCGAAGTGTCGCTTGTTGATCGGGGCGACGCTGCAAAGCGCGCGATTGGCGTAGAAAGACCCCTTCCCCCTGATCCAGCGCCATTTCCATCACCAGATCGAGCACTTTTTGCCGACCAGGCCCCGGTGCCAGATAGTTCGGCTTCATTTCCTCGCGCATCACTTCGGGCAGAAGCCCCGCCATGACGCGGGCGATTTGCGGCTCGCGTTGCGCGGCATAGGACGGCGTTTCTGCCATTGCATTTGTGTCCATCAACGCCAGACGTGTGACACGATCAGGGGCGATGCGGACGACTTCCATCGCAACAATTCCGCCCATCGACAGGCCTGCCAAAGCAAAGCGCGGCGGCGCATGACGCAGGATATCTTCGGCGATATCTTCGACTGTTTCAAAGCCGCCAATCGGCGGGACGTGAATGGCGCGTTGGGGTCCGAACTTTGTGATCTGCGGCCCGAAAAGACGCGCGTCACACATCATGCCGGGTAGTAAAACGAGCGGCTCGGCACTCATCTGGAGCTGGCCAGTTTCGCGCCTTCAACCAAAGATCCGAGCTTTGCATAGGCAATGTCGGGGTCAACAGCGCCAAATCCGGCAAATGTTCCAAAACCACAATCAGAGCCCGCAATAACGCGATCTTGGCCCATAAAGGGTGTGAAACGGTCAAGTCTCTGGGCCACAACTTCGGGGTGTTCGACGAAATTCGTGGTTGAATCCACGACGCCGGGGACCAAAATCTTGTTGTCAGGGATCTCTGACGCGCGGTCGCGGAACACGGTCCATTCATGCGCGTGACGCGGGTTCGAGGTTTCAAACAACAGGTAGCTGGCATTGACCGACATCAGCGTTGGAAACACTTTGCCCATGTCGATATCGCAGACATGCGGCCCCTCATAATTGCCCCAGCAAATATGCACACGCACGCGGGTTGGATCGATCCCGTCCAGCGCATGATTCAGCGCTTCGACATGTGCGCCCGCGATCTTGAGAAACTCATCATCGCTCAGATCATTGAACAACATATGCCGCGACAATGCCAAATCGGGGCAATCCAGCTGCAGGTACAGCCCCGCATCGACGATCGTGCGATATTCATCGCGCATCGCATCCGCCAGTGCGGCCAGATAAGCCTCCCGCGACGGATAGAAATCGTTTTGCAGAAACAACGAGATCACCCCCGGTGACGCCGCATTCACGAAGCCTTCTTTAACCCCGTGGGCCGCCATTCCGGCCTTCAGATTGGCAAGGTCTTTCTCCAACTCTCCCTGGCCTTTCGATTTCACCTCGCTGGTGCACATCGGGCGCGCGTATTGCGGCGTGCCGCCATCATCGGCCAGACGTTTCAAAAAAGAAGGAAACAGCTTCAAATCACCTGGCGCATTGCGCGGGCTGTCGCCCGAAAACCCGGTATAGCGATCCTTTACATAGGTCGCGTAGCTGATCTTCGACGTCTCCCCATCGCTGACAATATCGATCCCCACATCCGCTTGCCGTCCAACTGTCGCAGCACTGGCCGCTGTCATCTCAGCATCAAAAGCCGCTTGATCGTAGTCCTTGCCATTCTCGCGCGCGAAAATCATGTCGACGACGCTTTGGGTCCGCGGCAGGCTTCCGACATGGGTTGTCTTGATGGTCATTTCTTGTCCCTTTCGATCCGCTTTGTTCAATGCAAAGCTTCATTTTTTCAGTGCGGTCATAACCGTTTGGAAGTCACATTCCGGGTCCTCCGGTGTGAAGTCAACGACCTCCAGCCCGGTTTTTTCACATGTTTCCACGTAGTCCTCGGGGGATAGGCTGGCGTGATAGACTTCTGCGCCATCGACATGGCCCGAAACCTCCCCGGCTTGAGGGCCAACGGTCACCATGAACACAGCGCCCTCATGCAAGTGATCGCTGATCCTTTGTAACGCGATCCGTTGATCTTCAGGGGTCAGGTGGAAAAAGCTGTTCCAGGCAATGATGCCGTCAAAACGTTTTGCCAAATCAAAGTCCCGCATGTCCGCCTCGATCCAGGAGGCGTCCGGAAACCGCGCGCGCGCCATCGCCAGCATTTCGGCCGAAAAATCGACACCGGTGACAGCGAACCCTTGCGATATCAGGTGGGCTGCAATGGGTTCTGCCGCGCCGCAGCCCAGATCAAGCACGCTGCCATTTTTTGGCAACCGTTCAATGAAACGTTCGATCCATTTCCGCTCAATGAGGGTTTTGGCGCGCTGCGTATCGAACGCTTTGCCGTGGCGCTGGTAGATCGCATGGGATTTCTGGGCAAGCGCGCGCAGATCGCTCATCCCGCGGTCCAACCTCCATCAACCAGAATGGACGTGCCCGTCACCATCGCGGAGGCGTCGGAGGCCAAATAAATCACTGCCCCCATGATATCTTCGACCAATCCCACCCGCGGCAGCTTGATCTTTTCGTCGATCCAGGCGCGTTTTTCTGGGTCAGCAAATGTCGCTTCGGTCAGCGGTGTCAAAATGAAGGTTGGACAGATCGAATTGACCCGGATGTTTTCGGGACCAAGCTCGATTGCCATGGCCTTGTTGAAGCCCTCAATTGCATGTTTGGTGCCGCAATAGACGCTGCGTTCCTGTCCACCGACATGACCCATCTGGCTGGAGATCTGGATGATCGATCCACCCCGTCCAAGCATCTGTTTCGCCGCCTGCTGCGCCAGGAAATACGCCGCACGGACATTCAGGTTCATCACCGCATCAAAATCGTCCCCCGACGTGTCCAAGACATGGGAATGCCGGGCAAGACCTGCCGAATTACACATGATATCATAGGGTTGTCGATCTTCGAAAAACCTGGCCACGGCGGCTGTATCCGTCACATCAAGCGCGGTGCCATCAGCGCTTAACCCTTCGGCGGACATCTCTGCCACTGCGCTTTGCACGGCGTCTTCGCCACGCGCGGCAATCGTGACATGCGCGCCAGCCTGCGCCAACGCCACGGCGCATCCCAGCCCGATACCACGTGATCCGCCCGGAACGAATGCACGTTTGCCTTCAAGGCGGAATGACGGAGTTTGCGGCAACATCAGGTTTCTCCTTTTGCGTCAGGAATAGATGGTAATTTGAGGCCCTTAAAGGGGGGGAAATCGCGATAGCGTTTCTGTCGTTCGCTGAGGCTTTCGTCTGGTTCGTCCTGTGCTGCCAGAAGTTTGCCGCGAGGCACGATATAGCTTGAAATTGTGCGCCTTGGTTGCGGCTCCCAAGTTAGGTTGAACGCCGCAAGCTTTGGGAAATACCACTGTTCTGAATAGGGGAGATGATCATGGATCCACCATGCCAGATCGCGCCAATCACGGCCCTGCGCATATTGATCGGCAAACCACGGGATCACAATCGATGCGCCACCGATGCGGGCATCGCCCTGCCCGCGGTCCCAGATATGGCATTCTCCGGGATAGTCGTTGCGCGCGCAGTTTAGCCGGTTTTCGTTACCGTATCGGTTCAAATCGGGTGATCTGTAGCCGGACCGGACGGTCACTTGGCCGAAAGTTTCGTGCATCGGGTCAAGCAGCTGCGTGCAGAATTCCCGCCCAACATCGATACAAAGATCAGGGTTTTCGGGAATATTCGGGATGCCATGAAAGGCACTAATTTCTGAGTATAGAAAATCGCGCATGAAGAAGTATTTCGACAGCCGCGTGCGACCGAAGGTTTCCAAACTCCACATGGATTTTGGCGTCCGCATCGTCCTGTCAGTGCCCGATCCAGCGAAACCCGCCATCTTCGCGCAAGGGCGAAAACGGGTTGAAAGCCACTTCCCACACATGGCCGTCGGGGTCCGCAAAATAACCGTGATGACCGCCCCAGAAGACATCTTGTGCCTCTTTCAGCACTTTGCCGCCCGCGGCTTTCACAGCGTCAAGGATCGGGGCCACGTCTTCCTTGCGGCGCACATTGTGGCCTAAGGAAACACCTGAGAAGCCACCGATCTCGGCCACGTCGATCCCAAGCTCGTCTGCCAATCCGGTTTTCGGGTAAAGCCCTAAGGTCTGGCCGATCAGATCAAAGGCAATCACGCCGTCCTGGCTTTCGACACGTGTCCAGCCGAGAGCTTCGTAAAACTCTGCGGCGCGGTCCATATCTTCGACGGCCAAGGTGATCAGGCTGACGCGTTGGTCCATTTTCAAACTCCCTTGATCCAGTCTATCATCGTCTGAATTGTTTTGTCGGTTTGACTGGGGCTGCGGATATCCCCGGTCATCACATGGCGCAGCGGGTCGTCACCAGGGTTTGCCACCGGGTTGACGATCGTGACGTCCCCACCCCAGCGACCCGCAATTTTCTGGGTTACTTCCGGGGCCACAACCCGGTCCTCAGTTGAGAAGTAAAACAGCGCCGGGATATCGACCTTACTATAGTCCAACAATACAGCATATTTCACCAGTGCCGCCATCGGGATGAGCGCGCGGGTCGGATAGCGCAGGGTCCAATACGTGCCATGAGCTGCGTTCACAGGCTCGAAGCTGCGATCCGGCCCAACGATCAAGGGCACCCAAAGCCGGGAAAACGGCCAGGTCAGCAAATCCGCACCGGGGCTGCCCACCCCGAAATTGGGGGAGACGAAGATGATCCCTGCAATCTGTTCGGACAAACCGGGATCGGTGGCGGCAATTGCAGCCAAGGTGCCGCCAGTTGATGTGGCAATGACCACGACCTGTTTGCCAAGCCTGCGCCCAATGGCCAAAGCTTCGGCGGCATCTTCCAGCCAATCCCCAGCACGAGCCGCCGCAAGCGCGTTTCCGTCAAGCCCGTGCCCTGTCAGACGGGTAAAGAACAGGTTTGCCTGCAAAGCTTCGGCGACTTTCTCGGGCACCGGGCTGATTTCGGGCGCGCTGGCGGAATAGCCATGCAGATACACGACCGACAAATCAGTCTGCGCCCCACGTGCGCCTGCCCAAAGGATACGCTTTTCCGCCCCTTTCGGGATATCCGGATAGCCTGCCTCGACCGAGATCAGATACGCGTCCAAATCAACTGGCAGGGACGCGGCGTCAAACTCAATCTCACGGTCGACAGGCTCCCGTGGGGCCCACAGCCAGAACGCAGCTGCGAGGGCCAGAATGACCAGAGGAACCCGGCCAATGATCCAGCCAAACCGCTGCATCACACCCGCGCCAAGATGTTTTCGATCGCATTTTCGATGATCGAAAGCTCTTCAGGTTCGGAAAACCGATGATCCGCACCTTTCTGCAGGGTCAGTCGCATATCAGGACCCGTCGCGTGATCCAGCAGCCTGAGAGCCACTGACATCTCCACGTCTTCATCGTCTGTCCCTTGTAAGAACCTTACCGGGAATGGCAGGTCCAAAGGAGAACGGAGGACCAGTTGATCGCGCCCTTCTTCGATGAGGCGTTTGGTGATCGTGTATGGCTGCCCGTAGTCAGACGGCATCTCCACCTGGCCGTTTTCTTCGAGTTCTTGCTTCTGCGCATCCGTGAACCAGCCCCACATGCTGTCTTCGGTAAAGTCAGGTGCGGCGGCGATGGTTACCATGCCAGCGATCCGGTCGGGGATTTGCTTGGCCATCAGCAAAGACATCCAGCCCCCCATGGACGAGCCCACCAATATTTGCGGGCCTTCGGTCAGCGACGTAATCGCAGCTTTCGCGTCCGCGGCCCAGTCGCCGATGCTTCCATCCGCAAACTTTTCGCTCGATTGGCCGTGACCTGAGTAATCAAAGCGCAGGAATGCGCGGCCAGACTTCTTGGCATAATCTTCCAAAAAGACCGCCTTCGTACCCTCCATGTCTGAGGCGAACCCCCCAAGAAAAACCACGCCTGGCCCCGTGCCTTCGGTCTTGTGGTAGGCGATCCGCCTGCCCTGTTCGGTGTCCAGAAATTTCGCGTCCATCGCAAATCATCTCCCGTCTTTTTCTCAAACTACAGGATCGCCGGGCCATTGTAACCAGCGGGAATCTCTGGATTTTGCAAATTTTTAACGTGACCATCTTGTCACGTGTCTATTTAGTCACCTATAATCGATTCTATGGACACGATCTTCAAAGCCCTAAACGATCCGGCACGCCGCGATATTCTTGACAGCCTGCGCAAGAATGACGGTCAAAGCCTGACAGATCTGGAACCCCAGTTTGAGATGACCCGTTTCGGCGTCATGAAGCACTTGGGCGTTCTGGAAGACGCGGGGTTGGTCGTGTCCAAAAAATCGGGGCGCTTCAAATATCACTATTTGAACGCCCTCCCCCTTCAGGAGGTCATCGATCGCTGGATCGAACCGTTGCTCGCGAAGCCTGCCGCGCGGGGCCTTCTGGATCTCAAAAACTCACTAGAAGGAGACAGTGAAATGACCGCCAAACCTGATTTCATGATGGAAACCTATATCCGCTGTACACAAGACGCGTTGTGGAGCGCACTGACCTCGGCGGACGAGGCCCCGAATTTCCATTTCATGGCCACACGCATTGAGCGTGAGGGCAACACGCTGACCTACTATACGCCGGACGACAATGTGATGCTGATCTGCACCGAGACGGAGCTTGAACCAAAAACCCGCATCGCCGCCACGTTTGAGCCGAAATGGGAAGGGCCTGATATGGCCAAGTCACGGTTTGAGTATCTGATCGATCCGCAAGGTCCGCTGTGCAAACTGACGCTTGCGCATTACGACCTGCCAGCCGGGCAAGAAGGCGCAGCGGATGGCTGGAACCGGATGTTGTCTGGCCTGAAGACGTATCTGGAAACAGATGCACCCGCGAAATTCGGGTTCGGAGGCTGACATGGAATTTCCAACTGAACTTGGCATTCTGACCTGCCTGTCGCTTCTCGCGGCCTCACTGTGGATCCCCTATATCGTCGGCGTCAATACTGCGCCCGCTGGAAGCTTGCCCGCAGATGCGCCGGACGGGTTTACGCGACCACCTAATCCAGCTTTGCATCGCCCTTGGGTTCATCGCGCGTTTCGGGCCCATCTGAACTTGCTGGAACAGTTCTTGCCCTTCGCCGTGATCGTTTTGGTCCTAGACCGGGTTGGTGGGTTCAATACCCTGACCTATTGGAGCTGCATCGCGTTCTTTTGGCTGCGGGTGGCGCATGCTATCGGCTACATCACGGCTTGGGCAAAGTTCCCTGTCCGTCCGATAATCTTTACCTTGGGATGGGTTTGCATTCTGATCCTCGGGTCCCAGGTCTTTATGGCCCGCATGTAAGCGCCGCCGATCAGCACAGTGATTTGAAACCAAAAAGGGCGGCCTATGGGAGCCGCCCTTTTGTCATGAAGTCTGATTGCTTCTAGCCGCTCACATACGCGCCTGTTTTTGGGCGGTAGAAGACCTTTTGGTTGTGAATACGCCCCAAAAGATCGGCGGTTTGGTCCAGATCACGGTCAATTTCTGCCAAGCCAACGCCTTCGATATTCGCGCCCTCAACGGCCACACGCGACCGGCGTGTTGACAGATCGCGCTGGCGATCACGGAGCGAGGCTTCGATCATTTCAATGTCCGAAATGTCCAATTCAAAGTTCGAATTATAACGGGGCATAGCATCCTCAATTTGTTTTTGCGATTGCTCAATTTGATTCTCTAATCACTATTTACCGAGCGTCGCTGCACTTGCCAATGGTCAAAAGCGCGCACCCTGCCCTTGACGCCGGACCCAAGCCCCGCCAAAAGGCTCAGACATAACTTGCAACCGGGCGTTCCGTGGGCGCCAAACCGACGAGGAGCCGACTTATGGCCCAGATTTCCCTGACATTTCCTGACGGCAACGCGCGTTCCTACGACGCGGGCGTCACACCTGCCGAAGTTGCAGCCTCCATCGCGACATCGCTGGCGAAAAAGGCGATTTCCGCGCAAGTGGATGGCACGCATTGGGACCTGCAATGGCCCATCGAAAAAGACGCCGCCATCGCGATCAACACCATGAAAGAAGAAGCCCCGGCGCTGGAGCTGATCCGCCACGATCTGGCGCATATCATGGCCCGTGCGGTACAGGCGATCTGGCCTGACGTGAAGGTCACAATCGGCCCAGTGATTGAAAACGGCTGGTATTATGACTTTGACCGGGCTGAGCCGTTTACGCCGGAAGACCTCGGACTGATCGAAAAAAAGATGAAAGAAATCATCAATCTGCGGGACCCTGTTCGCACAGAAGTCTGGGAGCGCGCGCGCGCAATCAAGCATTACGAAGATCTGGGCGAGCCCTATAAGGTGGAATTGATCGATGCGATCCCCGGTGACGAACCGCTGCGGATGTATTGGCATGGTGATTGGCAGGATCTGTGCCGCGGTCCGCATTTGCAGCACACAGGCCAAGTACCTGCTGACGCGTTCAAGCTGATGTCGGTGGCCGGTGCCTATTGGCGCGGCGACAGCAAACGCGCGATGCTTCAGCGTATCTACGGTGTGGCTTTCCAAAACAAGGAAGGTCTCAAACAGCATCTGCACTTCCTTGAAGAAGCCGAAAAGCGCGATCACCGTAAACTGGGCCGTGAGATGAACCTGTTTCATATGCAGGAAGAAGCACCGGGTCAGGTATTCTGGCACCCCGGCGGCTGGACTGTCTACACAGAGCTTCAGGACTACATGCGTCGCCAACAGCGCGCGGGTGGCTATGTCGAAGTGAACACACCGCAAGTCGTAGACCGCCGGCTGTGGGAAGCCTCCGGGCATTGGGAAAAGTATCAAGAAAACATGTTTATCGTCGAAGTGGACGAAGAACATGCACGCGAAAAGGCGATCAATGCCTTGAAGCCGATGAACTGCCCCTGCCACGTGCAGATCTTCAATGTTGGTTTGAAGTCTTACCGCGATCTGCCGATCCGCATGGCGGAATTTGGCAGCTGTAACCGGTATGAACCATCAGGTGCGCTGCACGGGATCATGCGGGTGCGTGGCTTCACACAAGATGATGGTCACATCTTCTGCCGCGAAGATCAGATCGAGTCTGAAACAGCCGTCTACATCAACTTCCTGACCGAGATTTACGAAGATCTGGGTTTTGAAAAGTTCCGGGTGAAATTCTCTGACCGGCCAGAAACGCGCGCTGGGTCTGACGAGGTTTGGGATAAGGCCGAAGACGCGCTTCTTTCTGCCACACGCAAAGCCGGGATTGAACCTGAGTTGAACCCCGGCGAAGGGGCGTTCTATGGCCCAAAACTGGAATTTGTGCTGACCGACGCGATTGGTCGGGACTGGCAATGCGGCACGCACCAGGTGGATTTTGTCCTGCCAGAACGCCTGGACGCCAATTACATCGGCGAAGACGGCGCGAAACATCGCCCAGTGATGTTGCACCGCGCCACGTTAGGCAGTTTTGAACGGTTCATCGGCATCCTGATCGAAGAACATGCGGGCAAGCTGCCCTTCTGGCTGGCGCCGCGGCAGGTTGTGGTCGCCTCCATCATCTCGGAGGCGGATGACTACGTGCTGGAAACCGTCGCCAAGTTGAAAGCTGCAGGCATCCGGGCCGAAGCCGACATTCGCAACGAAAAGATCAACTACAAAGTGCGCGAGCATTCTGTCGGCAAAGTGCCAGTGATCCTGGCGGTCGGCAAAAAGGAAGTCGAAGACGGCACCGTAACGGTTCGCCGACTTGGGGAAAAGCAGACGTCGGTCATCGATCTGGACGCTTTGATCCCCGATCTGGCCGCGGATGCGACGCCGCCCGATATCGCGCGCCGCTCGGCCTGAGGGTTATCCCAAAAGGGCGGCCTGCACGTCTTTGGTCCAGCCAAGATGCAGATTGCCATCGTCGATCACCGGGCGCTTCATCAGCGTCGGGTGATCTGCCAATTGCTGCAGCGGGTCTGCCGCACGGGCCGCATCGTCCATGTCGCGCCACGTGGTTGAGCGGGTGTTGACCAGCGCCGCGCCAAAGGCTGCGTGAAACCGTGCGAGGTCTTGCGGTGCAAGCGGGGTTGCCCGCACATCGATGAAGTCGACCTCGTGGCCCGCGGCCTCCAGCTGTTTTTGTGCCTTGCGACACGTGTCGCACGCCTTCAATCCATAAAGTTTCATCTCGTGTCCTCTCTTGCGCGCCTACCCAAGGGCGGCGGATACATCCTGTTTGTCGCCTGCGTTTTTGCCCTGATGAATATTCCGGCACGCGGGGCGACGCTTGCGCGGAAAACCGCAAAATTCCGCCGAATTCAACCTATTTCGCTGGATTTAGGGCTCAAAAAGTAACTTTTCATTGTAGTTTTACAAAAACAGACTATGTGCGGAATTGTGACGAAAGACTTTTACGGCCCGCTACTTCCCTTACGGCAGTCGGACTAACAAAGTGACTGCTGCACCACACCGCCGCATAATGTGGGCGGACACTACTTAGGAGATACGGGAATGGCCACCGGCACCGTAAAATGGTTTAACACCACCAAAGGCTTCGGCTTTATTGCACCAGATGATGGTGGAAAAGACGTGTTTGTTCATATTTCTGCTGTTGAGCGGGCGGGTCTGACCGGTCTGCGCGACGACCAGAAAATTCAGTATGAGATGATCGAAGGCCGCGACGGACGCCAGTCCGCAGGCGACCTTGTCGCGCTTGACTGAGACATAGCCGCCTGAACCAGGCATCGTAAAATTTGCGAACGGCCGCCCTGCCAAGGGTTGGCCGTTTTGTGTTTTTTGCGCTCAGGGCCGGGGTCAGGCCCCGGGTAAATCCCCTGTCGGACTTGCGTCGGATTTGCGTCGGACTTCTGTCGGACTTCTGTCGGACCCCAACGGGCGGTGGGCACCGATTGCGTTAACCTTTGCCCGAGCGGGTTAGCGGGAATATCCGCCGCCGCCGCCGTCCTCACTTTTGTCCCCGAAGTCGCCCGTTCCTTCGTTCTGCCCAAAGGGCCCGGCACAGGCGGCGAGCGTCGCGACACAGATGAAAATTGCACAGGTTTTGAGAAATGGTGAGAGCATAATACGCCTCCTAACTGACTACTGAAATGTGGGCAGTATAGCACAGTTTTGAGTTGTGCGGCAGGGTGCGGCCTCGCAGCCTTTAATGACCCGGGGGATTGGCTGCGTCTGGGGAGTAATCCGGGGGAAGGTTTAGGGCGTTCGCCCCGACGTCACGAATGCAGGGGTTTTGGGGGGCCGTTCCGCGCTGCAAAGCCGCGCTTTAGGCAGAGCCCCGGGGGCGGAGAAGCAGATTTGATCCAGACATTTGGAGCGCCAGCGCCCGAACCGAGGGGTGGGCGAGAAGCGCCCGCCCCGTGGGGGCGGTTCGGGCGCTGCCTAATCGGGGATTAGGTCGAATTCAACGCAAATACATCATTCCAAAGTAGCGATTGTTCTTGGAACACAATACTCATTCAGAATTTCACTGTCCGGGCTAGCTGTTTTGATCATTGAAATTGAGCTTTGTTGTAGATACTTTGTGATACCTAATTTTGCCAGTCCATCGCTTTTGTTTCTGATCAACATAAGGAAATTTGCGCGAGGTCCTGCAAACGGTTTATCAAGCACGATCTTCCTTACTAAAACGAACATTTCTTTAGGATTGTCTGCTATTGAAATAAGCCGAAAAAGCTGAGTAACGTTTAGGGTACCAACCAAATCAGGCTCAGCAATTACCGTTTCGAAAACGAAATTTCTTTCAAATGTCTTGGCCGCCTTACCAAGATTGAATATGTAACCGATAGTAGCCCTAAAAATTGTATCAAGTCGAAATGGATTTGACTTCCCCCAATTTATCGAAGCCCTCAACTCTCTTCGAAACTTCTCTGGTTGTCCGCTATCAATAGCTGAAAGGACCCCAAGTCCCCGGTATTTGGCGTAATCTGTACGCGCAAAAATTCTCGTTTTTGGGGCATTCAGGTTTAGCCCATCCGATAGCAAGAATTTCGAAGCGCGGTGTACCGCTACTTCCAATTTCTTTTTAGACGAACCAAAAACTAGCATATCGTCGGCCCAACGCACATATTTGAGCCGTTCTGAGTCACAATAGGAAGAAAATTTTTCATCGAAGTCTTGTAAGTAGTAGTGAGATAAAATTCGGGACGCGTCTGAAATAATCTCTTGTGGTATCCCTTTCGAAGAATTGTGATATCCCGTTGTTCTTCGGTTCCACGTTCCAAGAAACATTTCCAACATCTCTATACTTGCTTCTATTTCAAAATTCTCTGCACGAAGTCTCTTGATCAATTTTGGAACTTCAATTGAGTCGTAAAAATTTGCTATGTCTGTTTGTATTACATAATTTCCGAATTCAGGGGTTGCTGTCAGTTTGCTAATTAGTTCGGTGAAACTGCGAAACTCTTTTAACCATAAGAAATCTGAGAAGCTATTTGTGGCGTAATTTTGTTGAAATGCGGCAGCGTTCTCTTCGGCTTTTTTGTGCCCAGCAAGAGATTTAGTCCTTTGGGATATAGGTACCGAGTGCCAGCCGCCGTAAACGCCGTCGCGTTTTTTTAACACCGCGTCGCCTATCTGCCCGCATAACTGATAGTAAACCGCCATGTCTTCCTTAGTGAGAATTGGCAAAAATCTTGTCACTCCATGGCCCTTTTGCAAACCAAGAAAACCGTGGCCAATTTCCGGCATGTATGAGTTCTTCTTTACCCTTTCATTGAGCTGATCTACTTCAGTTTTTAGCGTCCGCATGTGATCGGATGTCACAATTGGCACTGCGCCGTCCTTAAGTTTTTTCCAAATTTTTCTTGCTAGTTTCTCTTCGATTACAAATTTTACCATCCAGTTTCGCTACTCACCCCACAACCCCCATAAACTCCCGCCACTCCCCCTTACTCATCCCGGAGTTCTCCTGCGTCACCTCTTCGCCCGCCAGCATTTTGCGCAGGCAGTCCAAGGCCTTACCGCTCAGAGTGGCACCTCCTAGACGGTAGTCCTCGAAGGCTCCGTAGGCGGCGGGGACCCAGTCTTTGACGACCTCGCAAATCGCGTCGGCGTAGACGCGGATTTCGTATTGGGCGTGGCTGTCGGCGCGCAGGCGCAGGAAGTGGAACAGGTTGTGCAGGTCCACTTTCCAGTACCATTGGGTGTAGATATTTGCAGGCAGGTTCATGCGGGCAAGCTCGCGGGCGAGGCCTTGTTGGCCGTCCTCTGAAATCATCTCTTCGTAGTGGTCATAGGCGCGCATGCTGTCATCTTTGAGGTAGCGCAGGACGCGTTCGGCCTCCTCACCCTGCAGGGCTTCGCCGCGGCCCTGGTTGTTGATCACCGATTGGGCGTTCAGGTGGTCGGGATGGGGGATGTAGAATTCCCGGTCGAGGATGGAGTAGCGGGCGGAGTATTCGTTGACGTTGGCGGTGCGGTGGCGGATCCACTGGCGGGCGACGAAAACGGGCAGTTTGACGTGCAGCTTGATCTCGCACATCTCGAACGGGGTGGAGTGCCAGTGGCGCATCAGATAGCGGATCAAGCCCTCGTCATTCTGGACAGATTTCGTGCCTTTTCCGTAGCTTACACGGGCCGCCTGACAGATCGCGCTATCATCGCCCATATAGTCGATGACCCGGATGAAGCCGTGGTCGAGCACGTCATGGGCTTTGTAAAGATGGCTCTCCATGCCGGGCACGGTGGCGCGCAGGGTTTGGTGGCTCTCGGCGCGTTGGGCGTCAATCTCGGCTTGTTGGTCGGCGGAAACGGGCATGTTGAGGGGTCCTTCTGCTGGGGCCTTTCGAGTCGCGTGAGGCTACATATTGATGGCAAAGCGGGGCGCATATCAAGATGATGTTACCGTTTATCCACAAAAGAGATCACCTGCAGGCCAGCCTTGCGGCAACACTTGGCCTTGGGACGCGCCCTATCCCGTTGACTTTTGCCCTTTGGGCAGTGTTTGACGGGGTCAGCGCAGGGCAGAGACAGGACGCCATTTTCACGATGCAAAACGTGCCGAGACACTGGACCCGGGGGCTGCTTGCGGCGGTCTTGGCGGGGACGTTGGCTGCGAGTGCTGCGCAAGGCCAGACGGTGCTGCGGGTCGAGGATGCGCGCACTCTGGCGTTTCAATTGGTTCAGCAGGGCAATCCGGTGGCGGCGCGCGAGGTGGCGCAGGAATTGCTGATGCGTGATCCCGGGGATGTCGTGGCGCTGGTCGCTTTGGCGCAGGCAGAACAGGCTTTGGGGAACAGGTCTGCGGCGATTGCGGCAGGTCGCAAGGCATGGGGTGCATCCGAAACGGGGTCCGAGCGTCACGCATCTGCGGTGGCGACCGCGCAGGCGTTGGTTTTGAATGGCAACGGGTTGCGGGCGCAGTTTTGGCTGCGGCGGGCGATTGAGACCGCGCCAGATGCCAGCACGCGAGCCAATGCGACGCGGGACTTGCGCAATGTGCGTGCCAGCAGTCCGGTGACCGCCGCGTTGAGTTTTTCTGTCGCGCCGTCGACAAACATCAACAACGGATCCAAATCCGAAACCACGGATATCGGTGGCTTGTCGTTTCAATTGTCGGGCGATGCGCAGGCCCTGTCGGGGATCGAATACCGGTTGGGTGGCGCGATTGGGTACCGGTTCGGGTTGTCAGACCGACAAACGCTCAGCTTCGGGGCTGCACTTGATACGCGATCCTACAGCTTGTCATCCTCTGCCAAGGCGCTGGCCCCGAACCGGACGGGATCGGACTATGCGTTTCAGGAGCTGCGTTTGACGGCAGCCAGCCTGACCCGCGACAAAGACAGCACCGCCGTGACCAAGATCGAGGCCGGGTTGGCGCAGAACTGGTATGCGGGTGATGTGTTGACGCGTATCGCCAGTATAAGCCTGGATCGCGGCTTTCAGATCACCCCCAAATCGACAGGACGCGCGATTCTGAGCATGGAGCGGCAAAACCGTCAGGACGACGCGGATCGCAGCGCCACGATTGTGACGGGAACGGGCATCTGGTCACACCGTTTGCAATCAGGGGCCGGGATCAGCGTGCAAGCATTTGTGCGGGACACGGTATCTGACTCGCCCAGTATCGCGAAGCTCAGCTATGGCGGGCGGGTGAGCTACGGGTTCGCCGAACCGATCTTCGGGCAAACGACGCTGCAACTATCGCTTGGTCTGGAGCGGCAGGATTTCGACCGGCCGGAGCCGCTTTTCGGGCTGCGCGATGACTTGAAAACCAGCGTCTCCGCAATGTTTTCGTTCAACGATCTCGACTATTACGGCTTCGCGCCAACAGCCGAGATCAGTTTTGAAAACAACCACTCCAACCAGAGCCTATATGATACACAGGATTTCGGCATCCGATTGGGGTTGCGGTCGGTCTTCTAGCCCGATCTTTGAACACCAGAGCCGCGCACCCGAAAGCCCCAATCACTTTTTGCCTTTGTCCTCTCGAAACCGCTGGGAAAGCTGCTAGATTTCTATCAGTTGGAACTCCAGTAACGGAACACTCAATGACAATTGAATATCTCCATACGATGGTTCGGGTGAAGGACCTCGATACCACCATCGCTTTTTTCAAACTTCTCGGGCTGGAAGAAACCCGCCGCATGGACAGCGAAGGCGGGCGTTTTACGCTGGTTTTCATGTCCCCTCCCGGGCAGGAAAACGCCCATGTGGAGCTGACGTACAATTGGGATGGTGATGACGGGTTGCCGTCCGACAGCCGCCATTTCGGTCATCTCGCCTACCGCGTCGACAACATCTACGAGACCTGCCAGCACTTGATGGACAATGGCGTTGTGATCAACCGTCCACCGCGCGATGGCCATATGGCGTTTGTTCGATCCCCCGACAATATCTCCATTGAGATCCTGCAGCGCGGGCGGAACCTGGGGCCGATGGAGCCTTGGGCCAGCATGGAAAACACAGGCCATTGGTAAACCCCAAAAACCCGTGAGGGGTTTGGGCGCTTGGATCGTCGGTGTGTTGTGTCTGGCCCTGACCGCCCTGCCCGCCCAAACTGCTTGCCGGCAGGCCTTGGCCTTTGGCTTGGATGTCTCGGCCTCTGTTGATGCGGCCGAATACCGGTTGCAACTGGATGGGCTGGCCAATGCGCTGCAATCCGAGCCGGTCGTGCAGCGTATCTTCGAGATGCCGCAAGCCCCGGTCGCGCTGGCCGCGTATGAGTGGTCCGGGATCAGCCATCAACGCGCGATATCTGGCTGGGTGTTGATCGAAACCGCGCAGGACCTTGACGCATTCACCGACAGGCTGCGCCGTCATCAGCGGGTGCGCGCACCAAGCTCCACCGCCATCGGGGCCGCGCTTTTACATGGCGTCGAGATGCTGGAAACGGGGCCTGTCTGCTGGCGTCGAACCCTCGATATATCCGGCGACGGGACCAATAATGACGGACCGGAGCCTGTGCGTTTGCATCCCCGCGCGGCCCGCGCAGATGTGGTCGTCAACGGGTTGATCATCGGCTCTGACAGTCAGACGGGGGATGATGCCCGGCAGATGGAAATTATGGAACTGTCTGCCTATTTCAGACGGCGGGTGATTTTCGGGCCAAGTGCGTTCATCGAGGTTGCGATCGATTTCTCAACCTATGAAGACGCGATGGAACGCAAGTTGCTTCGGGAATTGCAGGGTTTTGTTGTGGGTGCGCTTGACCTTGCAGACTGACCGCTAAACCGGCAGGAGCGCCGCCCCAACGCGGCGCCCTTCGCCCAAAAGGACATTATAGGTCCGGCAGGCGGTCGGTGTGGCCATCAATTCAACCCCGATCCCGGCACTGTCCAAAGCGCTGCGCAGTGCGTCAGGGATATGAGCGATCTCCGGCCCGGTGCCGATGAACAGAACGTCAATCGCGTCGGCTGCCGCGACAAGCGGGGCCGCGTCGTCAAAACCGCCCCATAGGGAGACGGAGTTCGGCAATAGCAGCACCGCGCCTTCGCGCACCGCCCCGCCAATGCGGAAAAAACCTGGCCCGTAGCCATCCACTGGCACGGCATTGTCGAAGGTCACTTCTGTCAGGCGCATCTGAACGCTCCGTCTTGTTGCATGTGCGGGGCGCGTGGATCAGTCATAGATCGGCAACCCCATGATGATCGCGGCCGCAATAATGCCATAGGCCACGTTTCGATAAAGCGCCTCGCGCGTTGGGTCAAACATCTGCTGTCCAATCAACCCGCCGAGCCCGTATGGCACGGTCAGAAGCAGACCCAAGGCCAGCGCGTGGGATCCCAGCATCCCCATCAGATACATCACTGGCAGCATTAGCGTCGAGGTGACTGACAGAAACACCAGCGTGTTGGCGCGGCTTCGCTGGACACTGTCCTGACTGCCAAGCTGAAACAGGATCATGATTGGCCCCAGAAGCCCCGTTGCGCCACCGACATAGCCGGTGGCCAGCCCGACCCCGACACGGACGGCTGGCTTGGGTTCGGTCTTGTAGCGCCAGCCGGTGACCAGAGCGACCAGAGTGATCGCCGTCACCGCAAGAACAGCCCACCGCATTGTTGTCAGATCATTGCTGCGCAAGGTCCATAGCCCCAACGGGACGGCGATCAAGGCGGTTGAAATCATCACAAGACTGGTGCGTTTGTTGCACTGCCCCCAGGCGCGGGGCACCAGAGTTATTGCCGAAGAAATTGCAGAGACGGCGAAAGCGGCGACGGCAACTTCAACAGACACGAAGGCGACGGCGACCGGCATGAAAACCAGTCCGGCCCCAAACCCGGCGAAGCCGTAGACAAGACCTGCAAGAAACGTGATCAGGAACACCCATTGAACCCCCGGCACGGCGAGGGCCGTGCTGAAAGGGTCCAAGAATGCGGTCACGGATCGATATTGGCGTATTGGTTTCCGGCATTTGCATCCGGCTTGGACCAGTCGCGTTTGACGCCCAGATAAAGCAGGATCGCGGAGGCCACGAAGACGGAGGAATAGGTCCCGACAATCACACCCCAGATCATCGCGAAAACAAACCCGCGGATCACATCCCCACCCAATACATAGAGCGAGATCAACGCCAAGAGCGTCGTCACCGAGGTCATCACGGTCCGCGACAACGTCTCGTTGATGGAGATGTTGAGAACCTCGGACAGGTCTTTCTTCTTGTACTTGCGAAGGTTCTCCCGAACCCGGTCGAACACAACCACAGTGTCATTCAACGAATAGCCGACAATGGTCAGAAGGGCCGCAATGATGGCCAGATCAAACTTGATCTGGATTTCGGAAAACACCCCAAGGGTCAGGATGACGTCATGCACAAGGGCAGCGACGGCCCCGACGGCGAACTGCCATTCAAAGCGCAGCCAAATATAGACCAGCACAGCGGCAATCGCGAGGATCACGGCTATTGCCGCGGTTTGGATCAGCTCGCCGGATACTTTTGGGCCGACACTTTCCACCGAGGGGAATTTCATTTCGGGATCAACCGTTTGCAACGCGGCTTGCACGGATTTGACGGTCTCAACAGCGACACTTTCGTCGCCTTCCTGCGCTTCGATGCGGATCATCGCGACGTTCTGGTCTGGCCCGAAAGTCGGATCAAAAACTTCGGTGATCGAGATGTCGCCAAGGTTCAGGGGCGTCAGAGCATCACGGTAGACAGCAGGGTCTACCGCCTGCGCGCTTTCGGTCCGGATCGTGGTGCCGCCCCGAAAATCGATGCCGTAGTTCAGACCCTGCAAGATGAAGGACACGAACGCGAGGACCACAAGAAAAGCGGACAAACCCAGCGTATATTTCGAGCGGCTGAAGAAATCCCAATTGGTCTGGGCGGGGACTAGGCGTAGGCGCATCTCAGACCTCGATCTGCTTGGGGCGTTTGCGTTCGAACCACATGACGATAATCACGCGGGTCACGAAAATCGCCGTGAACACGGAGGTCAGGATGCCAAGGCCCAGCGTAATCGCAAAGCCCCGCACCGGCCCGGAGCCCATTGCAAACAGGATGACCGCCGTGATGAAGGT
Source organism: uncultured Litoreibacter sp. (assembly GCA_947493265.1). Classification (GTDB taxonomy): domain Bacteria; phylum Pseudomonadota; class Alphaproteobacteria; order Rhodobacterales; family Rhodobacteraceae; genus Litoreibacter. The sequence goes on from CANLQL010000003.1 coordinate 740,816, forward strand.
CGTGATGTTGGCGTCGAGAATGGCTGACAGCGCTTTTTCATAGCCCAGTTCGATCGCGCGGGCCGGGCCCTTGGCGGTTTTCAACTCTTCCTTGATCCGCTCGAAGATCAGCACGTTGGCATCCACCGCCATCCCGATGGTCAGAACGATGCCCGCGATACCCGGCAGGGTCAGGGTCGCACCGATCAGGCTGAGAAGCCCGAAGATCAGGCCGACATTGATGATCAAAGCGATATTGGCAAAGAAGCCGAACAGACCGTAGCTGAGGATCATGAACGCAAGAACCGCTATAAAGGCGACGATACAGGCGATCTTGCCGGCGTCGATGCTGTCCTGACCAAGCTCTGGCCCGATGGTGCGTTCTTCCAGAAAAGTCATTTCGGCGGGCAAGGCCCCTGCCCTGAGAAGCACGGCAAGACTTGTTGATTCCTCAACCGTGAACTGGCCCGAGATTTGGCCTGAACCACCGGTGATCGCTTCGCGGATCGTCGGGGCCGAGATCACTTCATCGTCGAGTACAATCGCAAAGGGGGAGCCGACATTTTCCCCGGAATAGACGCCAAATTTGCGTGCGCCAGACGGGTTGAAGCGGAAATTGACAGATGGAAAGCCGTTTTGGTCAAAGGCAGGTTGCGCGTCGACAAGGTCATCACCTGTCACGACCGGCGTTTGTTCAAGGATGTAGTAAACACCGGCCTGGTCCAAAGCGGGCAACAGAATGTTGCGCGGACCCGGTAGTTCATTTTCATTGCCCGTGCTGCCGACCACAGGGTGGAAGGTCAGACGCGCGGTGGTGCCGATCAGGGTTTTGACGTCTTCGGCAGAGCCAACGCCTGGCACTTGGATCAGAATACGGCGTTCACCTTGGCGCTGGATCGTGGGTTCGCGTGTGCCGACCTCGTCAATCCGGCGGCGGATGATCTCCAGCGATTGCTGCATCGTGCGGTCATCCGTGGCCAGACGTTCCGCGGCGGACAGGCGGATCGTCATGGTGTCGCCTGAGCCCGAAACCTCGATATCGGTGCTGCCAGCGCCCGACAGGCTGACAACCGGCGTGGCCAGATTGCGCACAATCTGCATCGCTTGGGTCAACCCGTCAGGGCTGGACAGTTTGATGCGAAGTTCACCATCTGGTGCGTTTTGACGGCGGATGGTGCCAATGGTGGCACGCTCCGTGCGCAACGCGTCGCGAATTTCGACCCAATAGGCATCCATCCGGTCGGTGTAGACATCTTCCACCTGTACTTCGGCCAGCAAATGCGCACCACCACGCAGATCAAGGCCCAGATTGACCAGGGAAGATGGCAGAAAATCTGGCCAACCCGCGACATCCGCCGCCAGCTCAGCCGTTTGAGATGTTCCCCCCTCCAGCAGCGCGACCGCATCATTGTGCCGCTCCACCTTGGTGTAGAACGCGTTTGGCGCGGCAAGGATCAATCCGACGGCAACCGTCAGGAAGATCATGACCCGCTTAAAGAGGGAAATTTGAAGCATGGATTACTTGGCCGGTTCGGTCTTGGACAAAACCTGAGCAATCGTGGCTTTGATAACCCGCACTTTCACACCGTCTGCGATTTCAACCTCGACCTCGCCGTCATCTTTGACTTTGACGACTTTTCCGATGACCCCACCTTGGGTGATGATCTGGTCGCCACGGCGCACAGCGTCGACCATTGCGGCATGTTCCTTGACCTTCTTTTGCTGCGGACGGATCAGCAGGAAATACATGATCGCGAAGATCAGGATCAGTGGAATGAAAGAGGTGAAAGCGCCTTGTGCGCCGGCGGCCTGTGCGTAGGCAGGTGTCACAAACATCTGCGTTCCTTTTGAAATAAGGGAGCAGCGGGACCCCCGTCTGCTCCGTCCCCGAGTTGCGCCGCACCCTAGCCGCGTGCCTGTCAGGGCGCAACGACATTTCGGCAGGTTTTGACGTGCATTTGATGACAGATAGGGGTTCCGCGCAGCGGAGAAAAGAGCCGCCGTCCCGGATCGGGCATTTTATCACCGTGAGGGGCTGCTATAAGGTTCGAAAGATCGATAAAAAGGAGCACGCCAGATGACCATCCATATCGGAGCCGAAAAGGGCGAAATTGCAGAAACTGTTTTGCTGCCGGGCGATCCGTATCGCGCGAAATGGGCGGCCGAGACGTTTTTGACGGGTGCGGAACTGGTCAATGAGGTGCGCGGTATGCTGGGGTTCACCGGCGAATGGCGCGGCAACCGGGTGACGATCCACGGCTCCGGCATGGGGATGCCGTCCTTGTCGATCTATGCCAATGAGCTGATCAGCAATTACGATGTGCAGACCTTGATCCGGGTCGGCTCCACCGGGGGGATGCAGCCGCATGTGGGACTGCGCGATGTGATCCTGGCGCAAACGGCGTCAAATATCTCAACCCCGTCGCGCGGGATTTTCAAGGAGCTGAACTTTGCGCCTTGTGCAGATTTTGATCTGTTGCACAAAGCCTATCATGCGGCCGAGGCCAAAGGGGTCAAAACCCATGTGGGCGGGATCTATTCGGCGGATGTTTTCTATGACGAACGTCCTGATTTAAATGAACAAATGACGCGTCATGGCATTCTGGCGGTAGAGATGGAAGCGGCGGAACTTTACAATCTGGCGCATCGCTATGGCCGGCGCGCTTTGGCCGTTCTGACGGTGTCGGATCATTTGCAGACAGGCGAAGCGCTGCCATCTGCTGATCGCGAAAAAAGCTTCGGCGATATGATCGAGATCGCCTTGGAAGCTGCCTTTGGCAGCTAGATTTACGCCTCCGGCGGGAGTATTTCTGGCAAGAAGAGGATTACAGTCCGTGGCTGCGATCATACCCGTTTGATTTTGGGGCTTGCCAGTTTTTCAAGGTGGCTGGGTCCGGTTTGAAGACCTCGATCCGGAGCGGGTAGCATTTGGCCACATCGCTGGAATGGGTGGTCGAGCAGTCCCCGCCCGGACAGGCGCTGAGCGCGCCCAGAAGGTCGATTTCGGCGAAAAACTCGATGTAATCGCCGGGGCGGACAGGGCTGGCTTTCATGAAATACTGCCCGGTGTCGCGGGTGAAACCAGTGCACATGAAAACGTTCATGACGTCATGGACCTGCAATTCGGCCTGTTTCGCATCAAGGCCTGTTTCGGCGGCAAAGGCGCGGGTCAGGTTTGAGTGGCAGCAATGGTGATACTGCCCGCCTGCCAGCAGGTTGTGGGTGTAGGGATCGCATCTTGTGCCGATCACGTCGTGGACCGAGCCGCCAAATTCGTCGATGCCGTACCAGTTGAGCGTGTCATGGGTGATTGTCACCATCGGACGCAGATAGGGAATTGAGGACCACATCTGTTCGCCGGTGGTGACATGGGTGCCGTGCAACGCTCGGGTTTTGCCGGAATAGAATTTTTCGGCGTGGTTGTTGGCGTTCCAGAGGTTCAGATCGCCCACTTGCGGACCTTCGACCGAGATAATGCGGAAAAAATGCCCGGCAGGGACGTGAAATGCGGCGGCTTCGCGGGGACGGGCGGTGTAATCTGCCACTTTCGTCAAGGTTTCACGGGCTTGCAGATAGATATCCATTTGCGGCGCGGGCAGCGTGTCGGTGGGATAGCAAATGACCGGTTCGATGGCTTTTGCGCGTGCGGCGTCTTCTGGCGTCATGGTCGTCTCCTTGTTGGATCAACAAACTCAATTTGATCCATGAGTTCAATCCACCTTGCGCGCGGATTGACACAAAATGACCTGCTTGCAGTCAAGCAGATGCCAAGTTCCAGCGGCAGTTTTGCAGGATGCGGCCACTGATATCGCTTTATGTCCTGCTGACGACCCCGGTGCCGCTGCCGCGGGCTTTGTTCGTACGCGCGGTTGCGATCCTGTCTGCCTATGGCGCGTTTGCACCTTATGGTGATCTGTTAGCGGACTTCTACCTAAGCCCCGTCAAACTCTCCGTGGTTATTGGACTATTGGCTGGTATTCTTTGGAATGCGGCAGCCGCTTTCAGGAATCTGGAAAACCACAGTGACGGGAAAAATCCGCGCGCCATCCATCTGGTGGCGGGCGTTCTGATCGTTGCATGTCTGCTGGCCCCGTCCGATTTGTGGCTGGGATATCTTGTTGCGGCTGGTTACGCGGGCTTTGGGGGTCTTGTCTTATCTTTGGGCAAGGGCGACCCGCAGTTTTTTGCCCGGGTCAACGGGTTGACCCTGGAGCGCCCAAAAGTCGTCGGGAACACCATAATCTGGCTTTTCTGGCGCTACATTTGGTGCGCGGTTGCCTTGCTGGCCTTGGCGCGGCACACAGTCGGGCTGGAATGGATCATTGGTTACGCAACCATCCCGATTGCGTTTTACTACCTGTATTGGTGGACGATTGTTGCGACGGCCCCGCTTGAGGACGGGTCGCAACAGGACTGATCAGACCGTCCGTTCGACCATCATTTTCTTGATTTCGGAGATTGCCTTGGCCGGGTTCAGGCCTTTGGGGCAAGTCTTGGCGCAATTCATGATCGTGTGGCAGCGGTAAAGCTTGAAGGGATCTTCCAGCTCGTCCAGACGCTCGCCTGTGGCCTCGTCCCGGCTGTCAATGATCCAGCGATAGGCATGCAGAAGCGCGGCCGGTCCGAGGTAGCGATCACCATTCCACCAGTAGCTTGGGCAAGACGTGGAGCAGGACGCGCACATCACGCATTCATACAGACCATCCAGCTTTTTGCGGTCTTCGATGGATTGGCGCCATTCTTTGCGCGGCCGGTTTGTCTTAGTCTCCAGCCACGGCATGATCGAAGCGTGTTGGGCATAGAAATGCGTCAGATCGGGGATCAGGTCCTTGATCACCGGCATATGGGGCAGCGGGTAAATCTTCACGTCGCCTTTGATTTCGTCCATGCCGTAAATGCAGGCCAACGTGTTGATCCCGTCGATATTCATCGCACACGACCCGCAAATCCCTTCGCGGCACGAGCGGCGGAAGGTCAAGGTCGGGTCAATCTCGTTCTTGATCTTGATCAGCCCGTCCAGAACCATCGGCCCACATTTATCGAGGTCGATAAAGTAATGATCGACCTGTGGGTTTTTGCCGTCATCAGGGTTCCAGCGATAGATGCTGAACTTCCGGATATTGGTCGCGCCTTCAGGCTTGGGCCAGGTTTTGCCCGTCATGATTTTGGAGTTCTTCGGCAGGGTGAGTTCGACCATCGCGGCCTCCTAAAGCAGAAACGGTGCAAGACCGTCTTCGAGCAAACATTTAATGGTATCGGGCCGGGTGGCGATCTCGATGATCAGGGCCGTTTCTTCGGGGCCAACCCCGGTGACAGAGGCGCGCGCCAGCTTGAGAATTTCGCCAGATGAGGCGTTGTCGATCACGCAATCAGAAGCGGGCTCCAGCGGCACACCGGGGAAGCGTTCGGCCAGAACCGGGTTCACGGCGTCTTTGGCCTGTTCGCGGGCGATCTGATCTGCAAGCCCACCATCGGCGCAAGCGGCAAGTGACATAATGCCAGCAAAAGCGATCCATTTCATGGGGTTATTCATGTCTTGGCTCCTACACTGATGCCAAAGCGTGTCGGCTCAGGCTCGCCCGCGACCTTCCGGGCGATGCAGTCTTTCAAAAACGCCTCTTCCGATTGCGGATTGAACACCTGATTTGTGACCGTGATCCCGCCGCGCGCTTTCGCACCGCCTGTGCCGATGCCAACACCGACCCGGCCTGAGACGCCATCGGCTTGGGCCAAGTCCTGGCGGCAAAGCTGTTCGGCCCGTTCCGGCGACATTGGCACGGGCGCGCAGGCCAGCAGAAGCGGCAGGAGGGCGAGAAACCGGATCAATAGACCCGCGCTTTCGGGGCGATCTTCTTGAGATCTATGCCGCCTTCATTGTGGGACGTCAGCGGGTCCAGATGCACGCCGCGATAATCAAGCGATGGCTTCAACCCTTTGAACCATGTCAGGGAATGCTTGCGCCAGTTCTTGTCGTCGCGGTCGGGATAATCCTCATGGGCATGGGCACCACGGCTTTCCTTGCGCGCTTCTGCGGCGACAATCGTGGCCACGGCGTTTGGCATAAGATTTGCCAATTCCAGCGTTTCCATCAGGTCGGAGTTCCACACGAGGCTGCGGTCAGTGACTTCCACATCGTCAAGCTTGCCCGCGACGCCTTCCATTTTCTTGACGCCTTCGGCCAGCGTCTTGTCGGTGCGGAAAACAGCGGCGTCGGCTTGCATGGTGCGTTGCATCTCCAGGCGCAGCTCGGCCGTTGGCATCGCGCCTTTGGCGTAGCGCATACCATCAAAACGGTCCAAGGCACGCTGGACAGAGATTTGGTTGATTTCGGGATTGGGCGCAGCCGGGTCGACAACCTTACCGGCTTTGATCGCGGCCGCGCGGCCGAAAACGACCAGATCAATGAGGGAGTTTGATCCCAGACGGTTCGCCCCGTGGACGGACGCGCATCCGGCCTCGCCCACGGCCATCAGACCGGGGGACACGCGGTCGGGATCAGACTTCGTCGGGCTGAGCACTTCGCCCCAGTAATTCGTTGGAATGCCGCCCATGTTGTAATGCACAGTTGGCAGGACCGGGATCGGTTCTTTCGTCAGATCGACGCCTGCAAAGATGCGTGCGCTTTCAGAGATGCCTGGCAAGCGCAGCGCCAGCGTTTCTGGCGGCAAGTGATCGAGGTGCAGGTGGATATGGTCTGCGTCGTCGCCAACGCCGCGGCCTTCGCGAATTTCCATCGTCATGCAGCGTGAGACCACGTCGCGGGACGCGAGGTCTTTATAAGTGGGCGCGTAGCGTTCCATGAAGCGTTCGCCGTCGGAGTTGGTCAGATAGCCCCCCTCCCCGCGTGCGCCTTCGGTGATCAGGCAGCCTGCGCCGTAGATACCGGTCGGGTGGAACTGAACGAACTCCATATCCTGCAAAGGCAGACCCGCGCGCGCGACCATGCCGCCGCCGTCGCCAGTACAAGTATGCGCGGATGTTGCGCTGAAATAGGCCCGGCCATAGCCGCCCGTGGCCAGAACCGTCATCTTGGCATTGAACAGGTGCAACGTGCCGTCATCCAGCTTCCAGCACAAGACGCCCTGGCATTGGCCGTCATCGGACATGATCAGGTCGATGGCGAAGTATTCGATGTAGAATTCTGCGTTGTTCTTCAGGCTTTGGCCGTAAAGCGTGTGCAGGATCGCGTGGCCGGTCCGGTCCGCAGCCGCACAGGTGCGCTGTACGGGCGGGCCTTCCCCAAATTCGGTTGTGTGGCCGCCGAAGGGACGTTGATAGATCTTGCCCTCTTCGGTGCGCGAGAACGGCACGCCGTAATGTTCCAGCTCATAAACCGCCTTTGGCGCTTCTCGGGCCAGATATTCCATCGCGTCGCTATCGCCCAACCAGTCGGAGCCTTTGACGGTGTCATACATGTGCCACTGCCAGTTGTCGGGTCCCATGTTCGACAAGGACGCCGCGATACCCCCCTGGGCCGCCACCGTGTGGGAGCGTGTCGGGAACACCTTGGTCACGCAGGCGGTGCGCAACCCTTGTTCTGCCATCCCCAGCGTGGCGCGAAGGCCCGCGCCACCGGCACCAACAACAACCACATCATATTCGTGGGTTTCATATTCGTAAGCAGCAGCCATGTGCGAAAGCCTCAGCAGTTAAAGCGCGATACGAGCGATGGCAAAAAGCCCCGTGCCCGCCGCAGCATAAGAAAGACAAATAACGGCAATGATCAGAGCCTTGCGCGTTGTTCCGTGAGTGTAGTCCTCGATCGTGGCCTGCACGCCGTTTTTGAAATGCATGAACCCGGCGGCCACGGTCAGCGCGGCCAAAATCGCCGGGTAAGGCTTGCGGTAATGGGCGATGACCTCTTCATAAGGGGCGCCCAGGATCGAGCCGAAGTTGAAGATAAACAGCGGGATCAGGATCGCCAACCCGACGGAGCTGACCATCATCTGCCAATGATGTTCGGTTCCGGTCTTGGAGGACCCCATGCCGACCGCGCGTTTTCTATCTGTCAGAAATGCCATCTGCGCCCCCTCAAATCACAAGGACGGTCAGAACCGTCAAAATTACAGAGCCGATGACAACGCCGTAGGCCAGTTTCTTGGCCTCATCCAATTCGAACCCGCGCCCGCTGTCCCAGTAAAGGTGCCGCAGCCCGGCCAGGAAATGATACCAGATCGCCCAAAGCGAGCCGAACATGACAAGATCGCCAAACCAGCTTGTGATCACGCCATTGGCAACGGCGAAATACTCTGGGCCGTAGGACGCTGCGAGAAACCACCACACGATCAGAATAGACGCCAAAATCAGCGCGATACCGGTGATCCGGGTCAGGATCGAGGTCACGGAGGTGTATTGAGGACGATAGATCGTAAGATGCGGAGACAACGGCCTGTTCCCGCGATTGACGTCAGCCATGGTGGCTTCCTTCTGTTTGGCTACAGTTTGCGCGTATAATTATCTTATTTCACACCGGTGTCACGCTTTGTCAGTGGGAAAATGCGCGGTGTTTTGGCGCAATTGGTGAAAATTCCCAGAATTGTGATCACGGTGCGAAATTGCGTGATCACATATTAACGATCTAGTCCTGCGGAGACAGCGACGCGACCTGTTTTGTCAATTCTCGCAGCAGTTTCTGGCGGATTCTGCGGGGATAGACCTCGTAGGATTCTGCGCGCACGGCAAAAGCGCCGGGGCCAGTGATCAGGTATTTCTCAAAATACTCCATCAGCAGCGTCTGGTCCGTCTCAATCGCCAGCCCGTTTACCGTCACAGCGGCATCGCGCAGAATCTGGTGCAGCTCTTCGGGTGGGATGCCTTCGTTGGAATAGCCGTCGCCCGACACGTCGATCACGCGCCGTTCGCAATCGGTGACGTCATCGAACATCTCCAGCGACACCAGCAAGGCCTCCCCGATCGCGGTGGAAAAGTTGCGCCATTCGCGCGGGATATCCGCGACTGCGCGCGCCATGGCTTGCGTGTCTTCATAGGTTTTCATGCGGGTCCAGGGGATGGAGATATCCTGCCGGTTGGACCCGGTCCATTGCATCACCGTGACCGCCGCCTGCCCGCGCACCAACGCTTCTTCAACCGCCGGGTCAACCAGCGCTTCGGCAAGGCCGCGCATCTGGGTGGTGTACTCCGCCGGGTTGACCGACCCGGAGACGTCGACCGCAAGAACCAACGCCACATCACAGGCAGCCGCTGGCGCAATTGTCGTGCCTATCGCAAAGGCCGCACATATATTTCGGAGGCTTGTTCGCATTCCGGCAAGCTTAGGCTGAACCGGGCAAAACACAAAATCACAATTGTTCAGCGGTCTCAGCGAGGCTGGGGGCGTATTCGGTGCACATGATAATCGCCCGCTCGGACGGGTCATAAAAGGCATTCACCTCGTCACACGGCTCAACCCGGATCGTGACGGGGATGGGCAGCACAAATTCCTTGTTCAGGGCGGCCACTTCTTCGGACACGACATCATAGGTCAGTTGGTCCCAAGCGCCATCCGACTTGAAGTCGGCCATCTGAAGGCTGTCGCCACCCTGATCATCGGCGATTTCGTCCAGGACGGCGTTCCAGCTGTCGCTGGCCAACATAAATTCATCCTCACAGGTTTCGATGCGTTCTTCGGGAAGGCCCAGTTCAAGAGCCACATCTTCGCGCACATCCGGGTTTGCGCCGTAAAACAGGCAGACGGTTGTATAAAACCTTTGCAAATCAGGCCCATGCGTGTCCCAGAAGGCGATTTTGTCGGTTTGTTCCGCATCACTCCAGAACAGCAGCGCCGTGTCATAGGCAACCGCCGTGGCCACGTCTTCTTCGTAGAATGCATCGATCAGCAAAATGCTCAGCACATCCGCGGCGTCTTCTTCCTGACCAAAGATCGGCACCTGCAAAACGTCGACCAGAGCGTGGGCAAATTCGTGGTAGAAAATCGCCAGCAAGTTGTTTGCGACGAAGTCTTCATGCGCCTCTTGTGCCGTGGCCTGCCCGGCCAGAAGCGACAGGATGACAGCCAGCCGTTTCATGTTGGCATCAAAGCCCAGTAATCCAAATCCAACAGCACGTCAGGCAGATATTTCCCGTCCTCGCCTTTCAGCGAAAACGGGGCTGCCCCTGCTTTTTGCGCCACAAGCCTAAGACGGATCGCACCAACGCCGTCGGCGTCAGTTTCGGCGGTTTCAAGAACCTCGGACCAAGCATTGATCGTGTCACCTGCGAAACATGGGGCGGCGTGCGCGCCTGCATTCAGGCCGACGATCATCTGCGCATTGGCCAACCCGTTGAAGCTGAGCGCGCGCGCCAGCGAGATCACGTGCCCACCGTAAATCAATCTTTGGCCACCCTCGCGCGCGGTTGTATCGAAATGCACTTTTGCGGTGTTTTGCCAAAGCCTGGTGGCCAGCATATGTTCGGCCTCTTCGATGGTGACGCCGTCAACATGGTCGATCTTCTCGCCGACCTCATAGTCGCCAAGGCGGTGCGGCTCGCCGGCTTCGGTGAAGCTATAGTTCGTGAAATCAAGGCCTTCAGGCACGATCAGATCATCAGGTGCGACCGCTTTTGCAAGTTCGGGGATCACGGTTTCGGGTGCGGCGGCGTCCAGATTGTTTTTGCGCACCATGACCCAGCGCACGTAGTCCAAAACCACCTCTCCGATTTGGTTCACGCCGGTTGTACGCACCCAGACGACACCGGATTTCCCGTTTGAGTTCTGCTTCAACCCGATCACTTCGGACCGGGAACTAAGCGTGTCACCAGGATAGACCGGCCGGTGAAATCTGCCTTCCGCATAGCCCAGATTGGCCACCGCATTCAGGGAGATATCGGGCACAGTTTTCCCAAAGATCGTGTGGAACCCGATCAGGTCGTCCATCGGGGATTCGTGCAGCCCGCAATCCCGCGCAAAATCATCCGATGAATAGAGTGCCCCGCGCGCCGGATAAAGCGCATGGTAGATGGCCCGCTCCCCGCCGGAGATCGTGCGCGGCACGGCGTGTTCGATCACCTGGCCTACGAAATAATCTTCGAAAAACCACCCGCTGTTGGTTTTACCGGGTTTCGTTTTCAGCATTAGTGCTCTCCCAGTTTCACGTCGGGGTTGTAGGTGCCGGGGGCCTCTTTGATCAACGCCTGGCCGCAGCGCATCACGCCATTTGCATGATCAAACGCGTAGGTCGGATCGCCGTGCAGCGACCAGCCATCGTTCAACGCCTTTGTAACCTTGTGGCAGAATGTTGAATTGTCGTCTGCACTGAGAAAGCGGTAGAGCTTCATGTCATCCCCCAAACGGTCTTACGCCAAGCCAGATATGCACATAAGCGATGATCGCGGTCAGCACCAAGGTCACGATGATCAAGGTGACTTCTTTCTTTGCCGGGGCTTGTGGAGGTGGGGTCCAAGGGCCGTCCGCCTTGTTGATCACAATTACAGAGACAACCGCCCAAGCCAGAATGCCACCGAATAGAATGATTGAGGCCAGATCGCCGTTTACCAGCAGGTGCGCGAAGGCCCAGATTTTAACAGCCGTCAGCTGTGGATGGCGGATTTTCGTGCCAATCCAGACTTTTGCATCTTTCGCACCGCTTGCGCCGAAGACGTAAATGCTGAGTACCATCAACAGGTTATTGATATGTGTCAGAAAGCCCGGAGGTTGCCAGATAACAGTAAAATCCGCGGCCCTGTAACCGATCGTCATCAAGACAACAGATGCAACAATCGCCAATGCGAAGGCACCTTTTGACGCCTCTCCCATTTTGGCGGTCATGTTCGCACGCAAATCCGGGGCCAGACGTTTCAGCAGATGCGCCGCCCACCATAGGGCCAGTCCGATGATCAGAAGTGTCATGCCTCAGCCTTCCATTTCCGCGATTGCGCTGGCTTTCGCCAGCAAGGATCGCGCGGTTTCCACATGCAGGTTTTCTACGATCTTTCCGTCAACGACTGCAACGCCCTTGCCGTCTTCTTGCGCAGTTTGGAAGGCCTCAATCTGGCGTCTTGCCGTGTCGACCTCATCTTCCGAGGGGCCAAACACGGCGTTCGAAATCGCCAATTGTGCGGGATGGATCAGCGACTTTCCGTCAAAGCCGAAATCGCGGCCTTGTTCAGCCTCGGCGCGCAGCCCGTCTTCGTCCTTGAACGCGTTGAACACGCCATCAATGCAGATTAGACCCTCGGCGCGGGCTGCCAGCAGGCAATGCTGCAAGCTGGTGATCATCGCTTCGCGGGATCGGCTTCCAAGATCCTTGGCCAGATCATTTGTGCCCATCACAAACCCTTCCAGACGGTCGGATTTGGCAATCTCGGCGGCATTCAGAATGCCTTTCGGCGTCTCCATCATCGCCCAAAGCTTTGTATTCTTCGCCGCGGGTACCTGATCCAGCAGGGCCGCGATATCGTTCAGCGCGTCGCGGCTTTCAACTTTCGGGATCAAGATCGCATCGGGTCCAACGGCGGCGAATTGGGCCAGATCGTCGTCCCCCCATTCCGTCTCCAAGCCGTTGATGCGCACAATTCGGTAGCGTTGACCGAAATCGCCCTGCGTTAATTTTTCAGCCAAGGCCAAGCGAGCGTTAACTTTCTGGTCCGGAGAAACCGCATCTTCCAAGTCAAAAATGATCGCATCCACAGGCAAGCTTTGGGCTTTTTCCAAGGCCCGCGCGTTTGAGCCCGGCAGGTATAAAACAGATCGGAATGGGCGGTTTAGCATCATCTTTCATCCTGAATTCTCGTATTCGCCCGTCTTCGACCACAGAGTTCGCCCGCCCGCAACCGTAGATTAACAGCGTCTTGCGACACTCTTAATGGTGCAAATTTGAATCACTTCCGCGGCGATGCGCACGGGCCATTAACCAAATTTTCGCAGACTGAGCGCCAAATTTACCCCGTCGCGTCAGATCAATCTCGACTGTGAATTCCTGACATAGAGGCAAAATGCCTCAGCGTTTGATCCGGCACTGAGACATCAACACGGTCCAGTTGGACCGCCTGCGTTTCCAGAATGGAACAGGCCGATGGCCCATCAGGCAGCCCACCTGTGCAAAGAAAGGACTATGACATGAAAGAGAAACTTTTTGGTCTGTCGCTTGGATTTGCCGCGCTCCTGATGGCCACGGATATGGCCAGCGCCCAAAACAACAATCGCTGCGCGCAACGGGAAATCGTCGTTGGCAAATTGAACAGCGATTATGGTGAAAGCCGCAAAACGATGGGTTTGACTGCGAATAACGGGATCATTGAAATGTATGCGTCCGAGGAAACCGGAAGCTGGACGATCACCGTGACCCATCCCAACGGTTTGACCTGTCTTCTGGCGGCGGGCACGTCGTTTGAACAGGTCCAGGAAGAACTTCCAGCAGTTCTTGGTGCCCCGGCCTAAAACCAGCCCTAGGTAACCCCATCAAAAACCAGCTTCACGCCAGCAATGACGAGAAGCGAATAGGTGATCGCGAAAAACAGCTTTTCGGGCACGCGTGTATGGGCAAAAACACCAATCGCCGCCCCGAGAATGGCAACCGGGGCCAGCACAAGGTTCGCCCAGAGCGTTTCGGCCGTGAAAATGCCCAGAAACGCATAGGGCACAGCCTTGAAAATGTTGATGACCCAAAAGGTAAGCACGGTTGTCGCCTGATAAGTCGTCTTCGTGATCTTCTGAGACAGCAGAAATATCGCAACCGGCGGACCGCCCGCATGGGAAATGAAACTGGTAAACCCAGCGACAACACCTGCAAAAATACCGGTTGAAGCATCAAACGCGCGTGGCTTGTCAACAAACAGGCCGCGCGCTTTTGCCATTTGAAACATCACAAACCCGACCGAGATCAGCCCGATGAGAAGCCGCAGGATATCGGCATTGGCGACGCGGTAGAATGCCACGGCAACTGCCACGCCAATTGCGCCGCCGATTGTCAGCACCTTTACATTGGGGGTGTCCCATTTGCGCCAATAGGGTTTCAGCGTCCAGCAATCCACCAGCATCAAAAGCGGCAACATCAACCCGATGGCTTGCGCAGGCTCCAGCCGCAATGCGAGAATCGGCGTTGCGACAAACGCCGCCCCGCTGCCAAAGCCACCCTTTGAAATTCCCGCAATAAGAACCGCTGGCACTGCAAGGGCAAAAAACCAAACATCCATCTCCATCAAGGTGAGTTTGCGGAGAAAACCAAACCTAATCAACGCGTAAAGCGCCTGACTTGCGAAGGTTGTCTGGGAAATGATCTGCTTTCTGCGTTGCAGCACTCTTGCGCCACGCCCCCCAAAGGTCTACCCCTCCCGCCAATGTTAACTGACTGGAGACCATGTCAAAATGGCCAGACCTAAGATTGCCCTTATCGGGGCGGGACAAATCGGTGGTACGCTTGCGCATCTCGCGGCCCTCAAGGAACTCGGTGATGTTGTGCTTTTCGACATCGCGGATGGCACGCCTCAGGGCAAATCGCTTGATATCGCGGAAGCCGGGCCAGCTGGCCCATTTGATGCAAGTCTGAAGGGAACCACAGACTACGCTGATATCGCGGGCGCAGATGTGTGCATTGTCACCGCTGGTGTGCCACGCAAACCCGGCATGAGCCGCGACGATCTGCTGGGCATCAACCTCAAGGTTATGAAAGCCGTTGGCGAAGGTATCCGCGACAATGCACCTGATGCGTTTGTCATCTGCATCACCAACCCGCTGGATGCGATGGTTTGGGCGTTGCGCGAATTTTCCGGCCTGCCGCATCACAAAGTCTGCGGAATGGCGGGTGTTCTGGATTCTGCGCGCTTCCGTCACTTCCTGGCAGAAGAATTTGACGTGTCGATGAAAGATGTCACAGCCTTCGTTCTGGGCGGCCACGGCGACACGATGGTGCCGCTGACACGCTATTCCACCGTTGCCGGCATTCCTTTGCCGGATCTGGTGGATATGGGTTGGACGACACAGGAAAAACTGGACGCCATCGTGCAACGCACCCGTGATGGCGGTGCCGAGATTGTTGGCCTTCTGGGCAATGGTTCTGCGTTTTATGCGCCTGCGACCTCTGCAATTCAAATGGCGGAAAGTTATCTGAAAGACCAAAAGCGCGTGCTGCCGTGTGCGGCCTATGTGGATGGCTCTTACGGGTTGAACGGCTTTTATGTGGGCGTCCCGACAGTGATCGGTGCCGGCGGCATTGAGCGCGTGGTCAACATCAAGCTGTCCAAGTCTGAGCAATCAGAGTTCGACAATTCCGTTAAAGCGGTCAAAGGTCTTGTGTCGGCGTGCAAAGAGATTGATAGCTCTCTGGCGTAAGCCGCTGTCATAAAAGACAATTATCAAGGTGCGCAGGCCAGCTCTGCGCGCCTTTTATTTTGCCACCAAAGCTTCCGGACCCTCTTTCACGGCGGTGATAACCTCTGGCTCTTTCAGAGCGAGGACGCGGTCAAAGGCGGCGGGCGACAAGTCAAACTCCGTCTCCGGGAACACCTCCCGCAAGGATGCTGCGGGATCGAAAGGTTCGTTCCGCATTGCTTTGACGGACCGCAATTTCGCCTCAAGTACCGGGTCCACGACTTGCAATAGTGTGTTGAACTGATCCAAATAATCCGTGTCCCCCAGATGCGTTCTGACTTGCTCGAACTGCGTCTTCCGAGCGTGGTTGTGGTTGCCATGTAAACGCGTACGAATTCTCAGAACCCGCTTGGCCAGTTTGGCCTGCCAGTGCAGCGGTGTCAGCCCATCAAAATGCAAAAGCCGTGCGGTTGGAAGCTTGGCCATTTTCACCTTTGCCCCGCGGTCGAGGACGTCATCGCTGACACGCATGTTGGGCACATGAATACCCGGCAGATGGCTTAGTCCCGTTCGCAGCAGGCTTTTGCCCGCGCGGTGCCCGGAAAACCGGTGACTGGTGGCGTCGGCCAGAAGACCCTCCGGTGCCAAATCTTCTTTGACGGCGGCTTTCTTGTCGACGCGAAATACACCGGAAAAGATCGTCTCACGCGGGTCGTCAGCCAGCCAGGCACGTTCCAGGTTCTTGATATGCGCCGCTTCCGCCTTTGCGGGAAGAAGCGTCAGCACATCGCTGAGGTCTTCATCAAACATCAGGAATTCGTCGACGTCACAATGCAAGAGCCAATCGACATTGCAGCGCTGATAGGCATGTGCTGCGTTGATCAATTGCCGTTTCACATGCTGCACGGGTCGCAGCCGTCCGTGAACGTTTTTCCAATTTGCCCAAGTGGCGCGCGTGAACTTACAGCCCTTGGTGTTTTTCAGAAGCGGTCCCAGTTCAAAATCCGGGGTGCCGCGATCGAGGTAGATATGGACCTCTTTCGCGCCGAGGCATTTGAAATGCGCAACAAAGGCGGCGATCAAGGCGCTCGGCTCATTCGCGGTGGCCACCACGCCCCATGTTTGTCTGCCCTGCCCCATTGTTCGTGAGTCTTACCCGTTATGGTTTTCTTAGTCTTTCATAGCGAAAGCTCCGAAAAACGCGAAGTCTTTTAAATTTGTGATCACACAATTTTTTACCGTGATCACAAATGTCGGGTTTTTCGGAAAACCGGAAGAATCCTCTTTTATAACGGTCGAAATCAGTGTCAGAATTTGGCGATAGATTTCAAAGGAGATGACCCCCCGTGAATATCCATGAATATCAGGCGAAGGCATTGCTTCGCAGCTATGGTGCCCCTGTTTCTGATGGCCGCGCCGTTCTGAAAGCCGAGGACGCCAAAACCGCCGCCGGGGAGCTTGACGGCCCTGTATGGGTCGTAAAAGCGCAAATTCATGCGGGGGGCCGCGGCAAGGGGACGTTCAAGGAAGCCGATGCTGGCGAAAAAGGCGGTGTTCGGATCACGAAATCTGTCGAAGAAGCTGCAGAAGAAGCCAAACGAATGCTGGGCCGGACCTTGGTCACACATCAGACCGGCCCGGTCGGCAAGCAGGTTGGTCGCATCTATATCGAAGATGGTGCCGCCATCGCACGTGAACTTTATTTGGCCCTGCTGGTTGATCGCGCGTCTAGCCAAATCTCTTTCGTGTGTTCGACCGAAGGCGGGATGGATATTGAAGAAGTCGCCGCAGAAACGCCAGAAAAAATCCTCAGCTTTTCTGTTGATCCGGCCACGGGCTATCAGCCGTTCCATGGCCGCCGCATCGCATTCGCGCTTGGCCTTGAAGGCAAACAGATCAAGCAATGCGTTCAGTTGATGGGCACGCTTTACAAGCTGTTCAAAGAAAAAGACGCCGAGATGCTGGAGATTAACCCACTGATTACAACGGAAGATGGCGATCTGAAATGTCTTGATGCGAAGATGGGTTTTGACAGCAATGCCACATACCGGCACGCCGATATTGCCGCCTTGCGCGACGAAACGGAAGAGGACCCGAAGGAGCTTGCCGCCTCCAAGTTTGACCTCAACTATATCGCGCTGGACGGCGAGATTGGCTGCATGGTCAACGGTGCGGGTCTTGCGATGGCCACGATGGACATCATCAAGCTGTATGGGGCCGAGCCTGCCAACTTCCTGGATGTGGGCGGCGGGGCCACCAAGGAAAAGGTGACCGAGGCGTTCAAGATCATCACCTCGGACCCGAAGGTCAAAGGCATTCTGGTGAACATCTTCGGCGGTATCATGCGCTGCGACGTGATCGCGGAAGGCGTCGTCGCTGCGGTGAAAGAAGTGGGTCTGAAGGTCCCGCTGGTCGTGCGTCTTGAAGGCACGATGGTCGAAGAAGGCAAGAAGATCATCAATGAAAGTGATGTTGACGTGATCGCCGCCGACGACCTGAAAGACGGTGCCGAAAAAATCGTCAAGGCCGTGAAAGGGTAGACCGGCATCGCCCGGTTTGCTCAGTTGGTCATGCAAGACACGTTCACATATCGCCCCTGCCCACCGCGTCATAACGCGCTGGTCAATAAGCATCGTCTCATTGTGAAATTGGCATTGGTTGTTTGTACGGCGGCCGGATTGGCGGGCTGCCAGACAACCACCACCAGCCCAACCGAAGGTGTCGCAAAGGAACCGTTGGAGATCTCCACGCGGCAGGCCTTTGTACTTTTTGAAACCGTCTGCGGCGCGTCTGCGCCAAGCTTTGCATCAGCAACCCAACGCATGAAAGCGAACGGGTTTGAGACGGTTGTTAAACCACCTTCGGGTCCCAAGATCACGTTCAGCAATACCTTCGACGCATCCTTTAAGCTCGAGGACGGTCCAAATGGTGCGAAAGCTTGTAGTATGGCATTTGCGAACGCAGACAGCCTCTCGAAGTACAACAAGACGATTGCCGAACTAAACCCGAAAAAAATCAACGGCAAAAACATATTGCTACACCCTTCTGGAAACCTGGTTTCGACAAACCCGGCGCTGAAGAAAAGCGGCAAGTCTTACTACGTCATTCAAATGATCTCTGGAGTCTAAGGAACACACATGGCCATTCTCATCGACGAAAACACGAAAGTAATCTGTCAGGGTTTCACTGGCAGCCAAGGCACGTTCCATTCCGAGCAAGCGATTGCGTATGGCACCAAAATGGTTGGCGGCGTGACGCCGGGCAAAGGCGGGCAAAGCCATCTTGATTTGCCGGTGTTCAACTCCTGCCATGAGGCGGTTGAGGTGACGGGCGCGGATGCCACAGTGATCTACGTGCCGCCGCCCTTCGCTGCGGACTCCATTCTTGAGGCGATTGATGCGGAGATCCCACTGATCTGCTGCATCACCGAAGGCATTCCGGTGCTGGACATGATGAGTGTGAAGCGCGCGCTGGAAGGATCAAAATCCCGGCTGGTTGGACCGAATTGCCCCGGCATCATCACACCGGATGCGTGCAAAATGGGCATTATGCCCGGCCATATCCACAAGCGCGGCAGCGTCGGTGTGGTCTCGCGCTCCGGCACGCTAACCTATGAAGCTGTCAAGCAGACAACCGATTCCGGTCTGGGCCAGTCCACCGCCGTTGGTATCGGTGGTGACCCGATCAAGGGCACCGAACATATCGACATTCTGGAGATGTTTTTGGCCGATGATGAGACGCAAAGCATCATCATGATCGGGGAGATCGGCGGATCGGCGGAAGAAGACGCCGCACAATTTCTGGCTGATGAGCGCAAGAAGGGTCGCTGGAAACCGACCGCAGGCTTTATCGCCGGTCGCACGGCCCCTCCGGGTCGGCGCATGGGCCATGCCGGTGCGATTGTCGCCGGCGGCAAGGGCGGCGCGGAAGACAAGATCGAAGCGATGAAATCCGCAGGCATCGTTGTGTCCGAAAGCCCGGCAGGTCTGGGCGAAGCGGTTCTGGAGGCGATTGGCTAACAGATGGATCGCCGGACCTTCATATCGATGATGGCAGCGGCAAGTGCGGTGGGCATGCCTGCCCGCGCGCAAAGCGATGGCGGGGCTTTTGATAGCCTATTGAAGGCGTGCGCGCCGGATGATCTATCGGTGGCGAACCGTCTGAAATCGCTTCAAAATGCAGGGTGGCGACCCGTTGGCGGCCAGATGGATCAGGCCATCGATGCGGTGGCCGATGCGTTGTCCATCTTGCCGGTGCTTACCGCAAACGGGGCCGCGACATCCCGCGCTTTTCACAAAAGCACACGGGCCAATGTGGCGGCCAATATGAAGAAAGCCAGCGGCGGGGATTTCGCCTCCGTCGTGATGGTCTATCCCGATCCGGCAGGTGCCGTCTTTGCGCATCTTCTGCAAGGGGCGCGCGACGGGACGATCTATTGCTCCGCCGCGGCAACCAGTTCGGAAACCGCGGATGCGTTTTTGGGTCGGTTTTTCACACCCGTGCCGAATTACTTCCCCGGCAAAGGCGTGTTCCGCACCGAGTTTCCAAAAAAGCCCAAATCCAACGCCAAGACCCGGTCGCGCATTCTTGTCTCCCGCCTTGATCCAAGCGCCCTTGGCAATGCGGTCGGCGGCAAGTTCACCGCCAGCGGCGCCATGCAGATCACCACGAGACGGGCGGGTTAGATGACGTTTGCTAACGCGGTCAAAACCTGCTTTCGGAAATACGGCGTCTTCAAAGGTCGGGCGTCTCGGTCAGAGTTCTGGTGGTTCGTCCTTGCGCTCACTATTCTGTCCTCTGCACTGCAAACCATTGAGAGTAGCAGCGATGGCCGTTTTTCACTCAATTTCGGATTGAAGTACGAAATTGGACCGCAAGTCAGTTTCGCACGCAATGTGTTCTCCGTCTTCACGATCTTACCGCTTCTGGCTGTCGTGACCCGCCGCCTGCACGATATCGGAAGACCGGGTTGGCAGATGTTAATTCCGGTCGTGGCTTTTGTTGCAATTCTGGTCACCGCCGTGGTGCTTGAAGACAACAATGTCGCCGATTTCAATTTCCTAGTTGTGGCAGCCTGCGTTTTGATCCTTGCGATCATCTGCGTGATTTACCTGAGCCGCCACTCCGACCCCGGCCCCAATCAATACGGTCCCAACCCTCATGAGGTCCCCCAATGACCGAGCAATCCCCGAACGATCAATTCCATGCGTCTTCCTTCATGCAAGGGCACAACGCGGAGTATCTGGAACAGCTATATGCGCGATATGCCAATGATCCCAATGCGGTAGATGAAGGCTGGCGCGCGTTTTTTGCAAATCTTGGTGACACGGAAGTGGACGTCAAACGGGAGGCATCAGGACCAAGCTGGGCACGTGAAGACTGGCCGCCGCAGCCCAATGATGACCTGACACAGGCGCTTGATGGACAATGGTCCGCCGATGAAGCTCCGAAAGCTGCCGCCAAAATTGCGGCCAAGGCGGAAGATCTGGGCGTCAAGGTCTCCGACGAACAGGTGCGCGCGGCGGTGCTGGACAGTATCCGTGCGATCATGATCATCCGGGCCTACCGGATCCGGGGCCACTTGGTCGCCGATCTGGACCCGCTTGGCATGCGTGATCAGACACCGCATCCGGAACTTGACCCAAGGTCTTATGGCTTCTCCGAAGCCGATATGGACCGCCCGATCTTTATCGACAACGTGCTGGGGCTGGAGACGGCTTCGATGCGGGAGATCATCGCGATCGTGAAGCGGACCTATTGTGGCACCTTCGCGCTGCAATACATGCATATCTCAAACCCTGAAGAAGCGGGTTGGCTGAAAGAACGCATCGAAGGTTTCGGCAAAGAGATCGCCTTCACCCGCGAGGGGCGGAAAGCGATCCTGTCAAAGCTGGTTGAGGCCGAGGGCTTCGAGAAGTTCCTGCATGTCAAATATATGGGCACCAAACGGTTCGGGCTTGATGGCGGCGAAAGCCTTGTTCCGGCGATGGAACAGATCATCAAGCGTGGTGGCACGTTGGGCGTCAAAGACATCATCATAGGCATGCCCCACCGGGGCCGCCTGAGCGTTTTGGCCAATGTGATGCAGAAGCCTTACAAGGCGATTTTCAACGAATTCCAAGGCGGCAGCTTCAAGCCGGAAGATGTCGATGGCTCGGGCGATGTGAAATACCATTTGGGTGCCTCATCTGACCGCGAATTTGACGGCAATTCCGTGCATTTGTCGCTGACCGCAAACCCGTCGCATTTGGAGGCCGTGAACCCGGTTGTTCTGGGCAAGGCCCGCGCCAAGCAAGACCAGAACAATGACGACGAGCGCACAACCGTCATGCCGATCCTGCTGCACGGCGATGCGGCCTTTGCAGGCCAAGGCGTTGTGGCGGAAGGGTTTGGCCTGTCTGGGCTGAAAGGCCATAAGACCGGCGGCACGATGCATATTGTGGTCAACAACCAGATCGGGTTTACGACCGCGCCGCATTTCTCACGCTCCAGCCCCTATCCGACTGACATTGCGTTGATGGTGGAAGCGCCGATTTTCCACGTGAACGGGGATGATCCGGAAGCGGTGGTGCATGCGGCGAAAGTCGCGACCGAGTTCCGCCAAAAGTTCCGCAAGGACGTCGTGATCGACATGATCTGTTATCGCCGCTTTGGCCATAACGAAGGTGATGAGCCGATGTTCACCAACCCGGTGATGTACAAGAAGATCAAAGGTCACAAGACGACCTTGACCTTATATACCGAACGTCTGGTCAAAGACGGTCTGATCCCGGAAGGTGAGATCGAAGACATGAAAGCCGCGTTTCAGGCCTACCTGAACGAAGAGTTTGAGGCAGGGAAAGACTACAAACCCAACAAGGCTGATTGGCTGGACGGGAAATGGTCCCATCTCGACCGAAAAGACGAGGAAGACTATCAGCGCGGCCAGACCGCGATCCCGAAAGAAACCTTTGATGCGGTTGGCAAAGCGCTCAGCACTGCGCCGAAGGATTTCCCGCTGCACAAAACCGTGGGACGCCTTCTGGAAACCAAAGCCAAGATGTTTGACAGCGGTGAAGGGTTTGATTGGGCGACCGGTGAGGCTTTGGCCTTCGGCTCGCTGTTGACGGAAGGCTATCCGGTTCGGTTGTCCGGGCAGGATTGTACCCGCGGCACGTTTAGCCACCGCCATTCCGGTCTGATCAATCAGGAAACCGAAGAGCGGTATTACCCCCTCAACCATATCAAGGCGGGGCAGTCGCAATATGAAGTCATCGACTCGATGCTGTCGGAATATGCGGTGCTGGGGTTTGAATATGGCTACAGCCTTGCCGAACCCAACGCGCTGACGCTTTGGGAAGCGCAGTTCGGCGATTTCGCAAATGGCGCGCAGATCATGTTTGACCAGTTCATCAGCTCGGGCGAAAGCAAATGGCTGCGGATGTCGGGTCTCGTCTGTCTGTTGCCGCATGGCTATGAGGGCCAAGGACCGGAACACTCAAGCGCCCGTCTGGAACGCTTCCTGACGATGTGTGGCGGGGACAATTGGATCGTGGCAAATTGCACGACGCCTGCGAACTATTTCCACATCCTGCGTCGGCAGATCCACCGGTCCTTCCGCAAACCGCTGATCATGATGACGCCAAAATCCTTGCTGCGTCACAAGCTGGCCGTGTCCAAGGCGGAGGAATTCCAAATCGGGTCCAGCTTCCACCGGGTTTTGTGGGATGACGCGCAACAAGGCAATTCCGACACCAAACTTGTGGCCGACGACAAGATCAAACGGGTCGTGATGTGTTCGGGCAAGGTCTATTACGATCTGCTGGAAGAACGCGACGCGCGCGGCATTGACGATGTATATCTGCTGCGGTTTGAGCAGTTCTACCCCTTCCCCGCGCAATCCGCGGTCAAAGAGCTGGAGCGGTTCAAGAACGCCGAAATGGTCTGGTGTCAGGAAGAGCCCAAGAACCAAGGCGCATGGAGCTTCATCGAGCCCAACATCGAATGGGTTCTTACCCGGATCAAAGCGAAGCACACACGGCCGGTCTATGCCGGACGCGCGGCGGCAGCCTCTCCGGCGACGGGTCTGGCCAGCCAACACAAAGCACAACAAGAAGCGCTCGTGGATGATGCGCTCTCACTGAAAGGGAAATAAGCCCATGACTGAAGTACGTGTCCCCACCTTGGGCGAAAGTGTCACTGAGGCCACCGTGGCCACCTGGTTCAAAAAGCCCGGCGACAGTGTCGCGGTAGATGAGATGTTGTGCGAGTTGGAGACGGACAAGGTCACCGTCGAGGTGCCCTCGCCCGTGGCCGGCACCCTGTCAGATATTGTGGCTGCCGAAGGCGAAACTGTCGGTGTCGACGCGCTTCTGGCCCAGATCGGCGAGGCCGGCGACGCCCCCGCACCAAAGGCAGACGCCCCGAGCAAAGACGCCGCGCCCGAGGCCCCGAAAGCCGCCGCTGAGGACACCTCCTCCAACGATCCGACCCACAATGGTCCGATGGCCGATGCGCCGGGGCCTGCGGTCAACATCATGGTCCCCACCTTGGGCGAAAGCGTCACCGAGGCGACCGTATCGACATGGTTCAAGAAGCCGGGCGACACGATCAATGCTGACGAGATGCTGTGCGAATTGGAAACCGACAAAGTGTCTGTCGAAGTGCCCGCGCCTGCATCCGGTGTCTTGCAGGAAATCCTCGCAAGTGAGGGCGACACAGTTGCAGCAGGCGGCGTTCTGGCCAAGATGACGTCCGGCGGCGAAGGTCGCCCACATTCCGTGGCCGATGGCACGCCTGAGACGACGACCTCCCCCGAGGCGCAAGGCGACACGAAACCTGACGTGGAAAATGCACCCTCGGCCAACAAGATCATGGCGGAGAAAGGGATTGATCCCGCCACCGTTCAAGGCTCTGGCCGCGACGGTCGGATCATGAAGGAAGATGTTGCAAACGCGGAGGCGGCTCCGGCCGCATCTGCTCCGGCAGCCCCCGCCCCCGCAGCACAAGCCCCGCGTGCGCCCGTGGCCGCCGATGACGCGGCCCGGGAGGAACGCGTGAAGATGACACGCCTGCGCCAGACCATCGCGCGTCGTCTGAAAGAAAGCCAGAACACTGCCGCCATGCTGACCACCTATAACGAGGTCGACATGGGTGCCGTAATGGATTTGCGAAATGAATACAAAGACTTATTCCTGAAAAAGCACGGTGTGAAACTGGGCTTCATGTCCTTCTTCACCAAGGCGTGCTGTCACGCTTTGAAAGAAGTGCCGGAGGTGAACGCGGAGATCGACGGCACCGATGTGGTTTACAAAAACTACGTTCATATGGGCATCGCGGCAGGCACACCGACCGGCCTTGTTGTTCCAGTCATCCGCGACGCCGACGCGATGAGCTTTGCCGCCATCGAAAAAGCCATCGCCGAAAAAGGAGCCCGCGCACGCGACGGCAAGTTGAGCATGGCGGAGATGCAGGGCGGCTCCTTCACGATCTCAAATGGGGGGGTCTACGGCTCGCTGATGTCCTCGCCGATCCTGAACCCACCGCAATCGGGTATTCTGGGCATGCATAAAATCCAGGACCGCCCAATGGCGATCAACGGAGAGGTTGTGATCCGCCCGATGATGTATCTGGCTCTAAGTTACGATCACCGTATCGTCGACGGCAAAGGTGCCGTGACCTTCCTTGTGCGGGTGAAAGAAGCGCTGGAGGATCCACGGCGGTTGTTGATGGATTTGTAGGGGAATAAGCTCGAAATGTCCGTCGTAGATAAAAGAAACAACGAAGAATATGTCGCTGTTTTGAATTCATCGAAGTCAATTGGCCTGTATGTCGTCAAATCTTTGATCGCACTTAACTCAGGGGCCATGGTTGCTTTGTTAGCATTTCTTGGAACGCTCGGAAACGATAGCTACTTCAATGTTGATGTCGCCGCAATTAAACTCGCTGCGAAGCAACTGCTGGCAGGGATTGCGGCAGGGTATTTGCTCGCTGCTCTCACCTATTACAACAGTAAGAAATCACTCATGAGGGGTAACACAGAAAACTCTCAAGATAATTGGACGATTTTTGTTTACTATCTGTTCGCTGCCATACCGTTGCTCCTTTTTGCTACGGCTTTGCTAAGCTTCATTGGCGGACTGAAAATCTCATGACCACCGAACTCCATATTCTCGCCCTCGCGGGTCTGCTGCAAGTCGCACAAATTTTGCTCTATACCGTCGTGGGCAACATGCAGATCGACAGCAAGACCGTGTTCGGGCCGCGTGACAATATTGGCAAGCTGCCGATCGCTACGGGGCGGTTGGATCGGATCATCAAGAACCATACCGAAGGTCTGGTGATGTTTGCCATCGCGGTGATCGTTGTGACGCTGACGGATCAATCCAGCGAAACGACGCGGATTTGCGCGCATGTCTATCTGGTCGCCCGGCTGCTTTACCTGCCTGCTTATTTGCAAGGTCTGGCCCCGTGGCGCTCGCTGATTTGGGTGGCTGGGTTCAGTGCAACCGCCCTGATGCTGATCGCGGCGCTGATATGACCTGCCCGGCCCGCTGCCATACAGTTTGCCCGACAGAAGTCCGACGCAAATCCGACACCTATCCGACACTCAAAACCCGCCAAAAATGGTAAGGAGACCCCCCAATGTCCAGCTATGACGTCATCGTAATCGGCTCCGGTCCGGGGGGCTATGTCTGCGCCATCAGATGTGCGCAACTGGGGCTGAAAACTGCCTGCGTTGAGGGGCGCGAAACGCTGGGCGGCACTTGCCTGAATGTGGGCTGCATCCCCTCCAAGGCGCTCCTGCATGCCAGTCACCAATTGCACGAGGCAGAGCATAATTTCGCGAAGATGGGCCTGAAGGGCAAAAGCCCGTCGGTCGATTGGAAACAGATGCTGTCCTACAAGGAAGAAACCATCGGCGCGAACACCTCCGGCATCGAATTTCTGTTCAAAAAGAACAAGGTAGACTGGATCAAAGGCTGGGCAAGCATCCCAGAAGCGGGCAAAGTCAAAGTGGGTGACGAGGTGCACGAGGCCAAGAATATCGTCATCGCCTCCGGTTCCGAAGTGGCGACCCTGCCCGGCGTGGAAATCGACGAAAAGGTCGTTGTCAGCTCCACCGGGGCGCTGGAATTGGGCAAGATCCCCAACAAGATGGTGGTGATCGGCGCAGGTGTGATCGGGCTTGAGCTGGGGTCTGTCTACAAACGCCTGGGCGCAGAGGTGAAAGTGATCGAGTTTTTGGACGCGATCACGCCGGGCATGGATAAGGAAGTGCAACGGAACTTCCAAAAGCTCCTGACAAAACAAGGGCTTGAGTTCCAGCTAGGCGCTGCCGTGCAAGGCGTTGAAACCAAGGGCAGCAAGGCCAAGGTCACTTATAAACTGCGCAAAGATGACAGCGAACATGTCGAAGACGCCGATATCGTTTTGGTCGCGACAGGGCGCAAACCTTTCACCGACGGATTGGGGCTAGATGCCCTTGGCGTCGCGATGGAAGACCGTGGACAGATCAAGACCGATGGCCATTGGGCAACCTCCGTCAAAGGCATCTACGCGATTGGCGATGCGATCACCGGACCGATGCTGGCCCATAAGGCCGAAGACGAAGGCATGGCTGTAGCTGAAACTATTGCAGGCCAAAAAGGTCATGTAAATTATGGGGTTATCCCCGGTGTCATCTACACGCATCCCGAGGTTGCCAATGTCGGTGCTACGGAGGAGGAGCTGAAAGAGGCCGGGCGCAATTACAAGGTCGGCAAGTTTTCCTTCATGGGCAATGGACGCGCGAAGGCCAATTTCGCCGCCGATGGTTTTGTGAAAATCCTGGCGGACAAAGACACGGACCGCATTCTGGGCGCACATATCATTGGCCCGATGGCCGGTGATTTGATCCACGAGGTTTGTGTGGCTATGGAATTTGGAGCGGCGGCCGAAGACTTGGCCCGTACCTGCCATGCCCACCCGACCTATTCAGAGGCGGTGCGCGAAGCAGCTTTAGCTTGTGGTGACGGGCCGATCCATTCGTAGCTAAAGATCACGCCCCATGTAGCGCACGCTTTCAACCGGGTTGTGGTAATAGGCGGGGATGTCGGTAAAGCCCGCATCCTCGTACACTTTCTGCGCGGGGGCCATGAACCCACCCGTGTCCAGGATCGCGCGGGTGTAGCCGATCCTGCGCGCCTCGTCCAAAATTCTCGCCGTTAGCTTTTCGCCAAGCTTGTGACCCCGTCCGGACGGGCGCACATAGAGACGCTTGATTTCGCAGGTTGCGTCATCAAACGGACGGATGGCGATGCTGCCAACGGGGTTTCCGTTGATCCGCGCCAAGAGAAGCGCACCCCGCGGTGGTGCATATTTACCGGGCAAGGTGGCCAATTCTTCGTCAATGCCCTGAAACTCAAGACTAATTCCATGGTCTGCGGCCAGCCAATTTGCATATTCCAGAAACAGATCATGGGCGGCAGCGATATCGGCAGGACCCTCCGCGAATGAGATAACCGGATCCGCGTCCGGGGCACCGTCAGGCGGGGTCACTGGGCCAGCAGCCTTAGGCCTTGGGTGACATCGGCGCGCACCGCGATGCGCAGCCCCGGCTCATCGCCCGCTTTCAGCGCGGCCACGATCAACTTGTGGTGGCTGGGGGCCTCCGTCCGGTTCAGGCGGCCATACAAGCTGCGCATTGTCGGCCCCATTTGCAACCAGACGGTTTCCGCCAAGGCCAGCATCGCAGGCGCTTGCGCACGCAGATAGAGCGTGCGGTGAAATTCGAGGTTGGACCGGATGTAGCCCACGGCATCCTGCGCCTTGATACACTCCGAGATTGTGCCGTTCAGCCCCGCCAGTCGGTCAAGCAACGCGTTGTGGGCGCGCGGCAGCGCACGCGCTGCAAGCTCTGGCTCCAGCAGGCCACGCAGGGCGGCAAGTTCTTCGATCCGGTCATAGGACAGCTCTGGCGTTGAAATCCGCCCGGATGATGACAGCGACAACGCGCCTTCCGCAACCAACCTGCGCACGGCTTCACGCGCCGGGGTCATCGAAACTTTGAACTCCGCCGCGATCCCGCGCAGCGTCATCGCCGTTTTGGGGGCCACTTGTCCGTACATGATTTGGCTGCGCAGCGATCTGTAGATCAGATCATTGGCGGCCCCTGTCGGCGCCTGCCCTTCCGAGCCGCCGGTTTTTGGTTGGATCAACATGCGGTCAATGTGATCACAATCAGCGAGTGGGTCAACAGTCGTTAGAACTGATATTTGTGCAAAGCGGCCCCATTTTTGCGCAGCCACTTTCGTGGGGCCTCGTAACCCGGCTTCAGTCGCGCCAGACCCGCCCAGTATTTCGCCGAATGATTCATTTCCGCCAAATGCGCGACCTCATGGGCCGCGACGTAATCCAGGACATCTTCCGGGGCCAGGATCAACCGCCAAGAATACATCAGGTTGCCTTCCGAGGTGCACGACCCCCATCTGGACCGGGTGTCACGCAGCGTGATCCGGCCAAAAGGCTTGCCCAGCGCGGTAGCATATCGCTCCGACGCCTCCGCCAGACGGTCACGGGCCAGAGTTTTCAGAAAACTGCGCACTCGGATCGCGGCTTTGTCAGCTCCATAGGGCACCGCGATATGGTCGGGAAACAGCCCGACAGAGCGGCGACGCGCCTCAACCACTTCGCGCAAATGGCCTTCTACGGGGATTTGTGTCCCGACAGCGACGTTGATCAGGTCAGGCTGGGCGGCAAGGTGTTTGCGCAGCCACGGTTCCTTGTCGCGCAGAAAGCTTTCGGCCTCCCGAAGGCTAACGCGATTTGGCAGGCTCAGTGTAACCCGTCCATCGATGCCGGAAATACGCAAGGACAGGCGACGCAGATTTGCCCCCCGCTTCAACGTCACCGCAATCGCGGGCTCCCCCAGCTCAAGGATTTCCGTCATTTCCGCCCGCACCTTCGTTTTAGCGCATCTCACCCATTGCACTTGCTACGCTAACGCCCTATCTGCCCGTTTTAAACCTTGAAAGCCTGGCACCTTGCCGGGAAAGGCTTTGACAGCCGCGCGCGCCTGTGGCAACTGGCACAAACCGCGATCAGACGAAAGATAAGAGGACGATCATGCCCAAAGAAGAATGGGGCGTAAAACGCGCTTGCCCAAGCTGCTCGACCCGTTTTTACGACCTGAAAAACGACCCGATGACCTGCCCGTCTTGCGAGCACGAATTTACGCTTGAAAGCCTGACCGGCAACAAGTCCCGCACCATGCAGGCCGACAAGCCTGATGCGCAGAACAAAGACAACGCCGTTGAGTCTGACGAGGATGAAGTGGTGCTTGATGACGATGATGCAGATGATGCTGACGCGGATCTGGGCGACGACGTTCTTGATGATGACGACGATGATGACACTGTAAGCCTTGATGAGCTGGCAGATGTCGCCGCCGATGACGACGACGACAGTTAAGACTTGAAGGCATGCGCGGTTTTTTCGCTTGAATTGAACCGCGCAGCCCCCTAGATACGCCTTCGCAGTGATTTGCTGCCTTAGGGCCCTTAGCTCAGCTGGGAGAGCGCCTGCATGGCATGCAGGAGGTCAGCGGTTCGATCCCGCTAGGGTCCACCATATCCCCCTGTCTTCATAAAATTCACTGCTTTGGGCTGCATCTATTTATGCGGGCTTCAAAACTGTGTCTGCTTGGGGCATATGCACTACATCAACTTTGATAAGGACGACTCTAATGCATGACATACGTATGATCCGTGAAGCGCCCGACGCTTTTGACGCCGCTTTGAAGCGCCGTGGTGGGTCCGCTATGTCGTCCGACATTCTGGCGATCGACACCGCGCGTCGCGCGAAAATTCAGGCTGCTGAGGATGCGAAAGCGGAACAGAACAAGGCCTCCAAAGAGGTGGGTGCCGCCAAAGGGCGCGGGGATGAGGCTGAGTTTGAGCGTCTGCGCGCCTTGGTTGCCGAGAAGAAAGACGAAGTTGCGCGTTTGAACGAAGAGGCCAAGCTTGAGGACGCCAAGCTGACAGACATGCTCGCGCGCATCGACAACCTGCCCGCCGATGACGTGCCGGACGGCACCGATGAGGACGACAATGTCGAGGTCAACAAATGGGGTGATTTGCCAACCTTCAGCTTTGACCCGAAGGAGCATTTTGAGATCGGCGGCGTTGCTGCATCAATGGATTTTGAGACAGCCGCGAAAATCTCCGGCAGCCGTTTTGTGCTTCTGAAAGGGGCTGTGGCGCGCATTCACAGGGCCTTGGCGCAATTCATGATCGACACACATGTGGACGAAAACGGGCTGAGCGAAGTTCAGACCCCCGTGCTGGTTCGCGATGAGGCGATGTATGGCACGGACAAGCTGCCGAAATTTGGTGAAGACAGCTATCAGACGACAAATGGTTGGTGGCTGGTGCCGACCTCCGAGGTGCCACTGACCTACACGGTGGCGGGCGACGTGCTTGAAGAGAGCGCGCTGCCGATCCGCATGACCGCCCACACGTTGTGCTTCCGCTCGGAAGCGGGGTCTGCGGGGCGCGATACGTCCGGCATGTTGCGCCAACACCAGTTTGAAAAGGTGGAGATGGTGTCGGTGACCCATCCCGACACGTCTGACGACGAACAAAAGCGCATGTTGCGCTGCGCCGAAGACCTGCTTGAGCGGCTGGGAATTCCCTATCGCACGGTAATTTTGTGCACCGGCGACATGGGCTTCGGAGCCAAGCGAACCTTTGACATTGAAGCCTGGCTTCCGGGGCAGAACGCCTACCGGGAGATAAGCTCGGTCTCGACCACGGGTGATTTTCAAGCGCGCCGGATGAATGCGCGGTTTAAGCCTGCTGATGGCGGCAAGCCAGAGTTTGTTCATACGCTGAACGGGTCTGGCCTGGCCGTTGGGCGCTGTTTGATTGCTGTACTGGAAAACGGCCAGCAAGAAGACGGGTCGGTTCAATTGCCCGAAGCCCTGAGCCCTTATCTAGGTGGCAAGCTGACCTTGCAGGCGGACGGCACGCTGTCGTGAATGCCTGGCTGACCCTGATTGCGGCGCTTGCTTTCGGGCTTGCCCCGTTTGTGACAGATGGTTTTGCGGGCTTTCGGCCTGAGCAATTTCCGATCCCGCAGGACGATGCCCCTATTCAACCTGCAGGCTTTGCGTTTTCGATCTGGTCGGTGATCTATCTTTGGTTGCTGCTATTTGCCGTCAATGGCGTGTTGCGCCACCGCGATGATCTGGATTGGGAACCGGTCTGGATGCCGATGACCTTGTCGATGGGCATGGGCGCAGCATGGATCAAAGTCGCTACCTTGTCTGTCGTCTGGGCCACTGTCTTGATCTGGGCGATGCTGCTAACGGCGCTTTGGGCGATGTTTGCCGCGCGAGACATTGCCCCAAAATGGTCCGCCGCGTTGCCCATCGGGCTTTATGCGGGTTGGCTGACGGCAGCCTCGCTGGTTTCTATCGGATTGGTCGGTGCGGGTTATGGTCTTTGGCTCAGCCAAGTGCAGTGGGCGGGAGCCATGCTGGTCGTGGCTTTTGCCCTCGGCAGCAGCCTGTCACGGGCGGCCCATCAGGTTTGGACCTATCCGGCGGCGCTTTGTTGGGCTGCAACCGGGATTGTCGTGGCCAATCTAAACGGGGAGACGACCGTCGTTTGGCTTGCAGGCGGGGTTGCCGTGGTCTTTGCAGCACTCAGCCTGCTTCACGCGAGTACGCGCAGTTAAGCGCCTTTACGCCCTGCCCCCTGTGATCTAAGCAGAAAGAGCACGCATAAAGGGGCAAATCATGCGCATCCTGATCACGAATGACGACGGTATCAACGCACCGGGCCTCAAGGTCATGGAAGCAATAGCGCAGGAGGTTGCCGGCCCCAAAGGCGAGGTCTGGGTCGTGGCCCCGGCCTTTGAGAAATCCGGCGTTGCACATTGCATCAACTATGCCCACCCCACCATGATCGCCGAGATGGGTCCGCGCCGTTTCGCAGCCGAAGGTGCACCTGCCGATTGCGTGCTTGCGGGCGTGCATGACATCATGGGAGACGCCCCTGATTTGATCCTGTCCGGCGTGAACAAGGGCAATAACTCGGCCGAGAACACGGTGTATTCCGGCACGATTGGGGCGGCTATGGAAGGGGCGCTTCAAGGCATCAAATCCATCGCACTGTCGCAATATTACGGACCGGGCAATATCGGGCTTGAAAATCAGTTCGAAGCCGCGGCGCAACACGGTGCGGCGCTTGTCAAAAACCTGCATTCGAACGGGCTTTGGGGCGGCGAAAGCTACCAGACCTTCTACAATATCAACTTTCCACCTGTTGCGGGTGCAGATGTCAAAGGCACGCGTGTCGTAGCACAAGGCCTGCGTCCTGCAGGCGGTATGGGCATTCAGTCACATATGCCACCTAATGGCCGTAAGTATCTGTGGATTAAGGGAAATCCGCAAAATATCCCCTCCGCGCCCGGAACCGACGCTCATGCCAATCTGGAGGGCTATATTTCGGTCACACCGATGCGGTGTGATTTGACCGCCCATGACCAGCTTGCCGATCTGGAGGCGCGTCTGGCGTGAGCGATGAAGAGATCACCGACGCGGAACGCAAGATGCAGTTTCTCTATGCGCTGCGCTCCAAAGGGGTGCGCGACACGAATGTGCTGACCGCGATGGAGAAAGTCGACCGCGGGGCTTTCATCACCGGCACCTTTGCGGACCGGGCTTATGAAGACATGCCGTTGCCAATTGCCTGCGGGCAGACCATCAGCCAACCGTCTGTCGTGGCGCTGATGACGCAAGCCCTGGATGTGCAACCGCGCGACAAGGTTCTGGAAGTGGGCACCGGATCTGGCTATCAGGCCGCGATCCTCAGCCATCTGGCGCGGCGGGTTTATTCGATCGACCGCCATGCCCGTCTGACCCGTCCCGTGCGGGCGTTGTTTGAAAAACTCGACATCACGAATGTCACAATCATGACCGGGGATGGCAGTCGCGGATTGCCTGAACAGGCACCGTTTGACCGTATCATCGTGACCGCGGCGGCCGAAGATCCTCCCGGTCCCCTCTTGGCGCAATTGCGGATGGGGGGTATCATGGTGGTACCGGTTGGCCAATCTGACGCTGTGCAAAGCCTGATCAAGGTAACGCGCGGCGAAGAAGGCTTTGAATACGAAGAATTATTACCAGTGCGCTTCGTTCCTCTGCTAGAGGGCGTGGCACAAGACTAAAAACCAAAAAGGCCCGCAAAAGGGTCGCGGTATTGAGGAATGAGCGATGGAAAAGAGCGGGCACAGGTCACGTTTTAGCAGAATTTTGCCTTTTACAGTTGTGATTGCAGGGCTCAGCGCCTGTGACGGGCTGGGCAATCTTGATCTTGATTTGCGAAATAATGTTGGTGGGTTGGATACGTCTCAGGCGGCGCGGTCTGCCACGATTGAGCGGCCGGAACCAGATGCCAATGGGCTGATCACCTATCCGAATTATCAGGTCGCTTTGGCCAAACGCGGCGAAACTGTCGGTGAGATTGCCGGACGTGTGGGTGTCGATCCGATTGTTCTGGCCACCTACAACGGCCTGCGCGTGGACGACAAGCTCGGCCGCGATGAAGTCGTCGCGATCCCACCCGGAACAGCCGTTGCGTCTGGTACGACCGCACCTTTGGATGTCACAGGCATTGCGACCACCGCGCTGGATAATGCGCCGTCTTCTGGCGGGATCAAACGGGCCCAGCCCTCAACCCCCATCGATGGACCGGAACCGATCCGCCATCAGGTTGCACGCGGGGAAACGGCTTACACAATCGCACGGCTTTACAACGTTTCTGTCCGCTCGCTGGCGGACTGGAACGGACTTGGTCCCGATCTGGAGGTTCGCCAAGGTCAATATCTGCTGATCCCGGTCACAAAAACGGCTGAGCTTGCCTCGGAAGCGGCGGCTGTAACCACACCCGGCGCAGGCAGCAAAACACCAGAGCCGCCCAGCGCGTCAAAACCACTGCCAGAACCTGTGGTGAAGGAAGAACTGCCAGGGGCCACGGCGTCGGCCAGCAGCGCTGCGTTGTTAACGCCGGTTAGCGGGAAGACCCTGCGGCCCTATAAGAAGCGCACTAATGAGGGCGTCGATATTGCATCACCTGCTGGAACAGCTGTCAAAGCAGCCGGTGACGGTGAAGTTGCGGCCATCACCCGTGACACGGATCAGGTGCCAATTCTGGTGCTGCGCCACAGCGGCAATCTGTTGACCGTCTACGCCAATATTGCCGATATCAAAGTGAAGAAAGGCGACCGTGTCAGCCGCGGTCAGACCATCGCGACTGTGGCGAAGGGCAACCCGTCCTTCCTGCATTTCGAGGTGCGCGAAGGGTTTGAAAGTGTGAACCCGGACAAATACCTGAAGTAACGCGATCACTACAAGGTGATGCGGGGCCGGCTTGAAGCGGCCCCGCAAGAGCTATTTGGTAGCTGACAATTGTCAGGAGCCAGCTCATGTTTCGCAGCCTCTTTCTTGCCCTTGCCTGTGTCAGTTTCTCCGGGGTCGCCCATGCGCAGGCGATTACCTTTGACGGAAGCTGGAAGGAACAGGGCTTTTTCAACTTCTTTTCCAATGACTATATCCAAAGCGGTGATGCGCTTGGCGTCCGGTCAGACGGGACGGTGTCAGTGCTGTATCGCCCTGTGCCACAAGGCAGCTGGTCGGCGTCCAAGGCAAACTGGGCGTGGCAAGTGGCCGAAGGCGTGCCCGCAACCGACCTGACCCAACGGGGCGGCGATGATCGCAATCTGGCGATGTATTTTGTGTTTGCAGATCAGGAAACGGCAGAGAACCTAAGCAAGCGGTCGCTGCGGCGGCTTCTGCGAAACAAAAACATTCGGGTGCTTGCCTATGTCTGGGGTGGGCATGCGGCCCGCGGGGACATTCTGCCAAGCCCCTATCTGGACACGCGCGGGGTTACGGTGATCCGCCGGGGGGCTGGACTAGGTGCATTTTCTGAACAAGTGGATCTGGATCGGGATCTGAGGCGGGCATTTGGTGCGCGGCCCCCTGCCCTGATCGGCGTCGCCGTTTCAGCCGATAGCGACGATACGGACACCAAGATCAGCGCGACGATCTCGGGACTGCGTTTAGATTAAAGCGTGACGCCTTTGCGCCCGGCTAGGTCGGTGAAATACTGCCATGCCACCCTGCCGGACCGCGAACCGCGGGTTTGCTGCCACTCAATCGCCTCAGCGACCATCTCCGCGTCATCCGTCTTCACGCCGTATGCTTTGCAATAGCCGCGGATCATGTCGAGGTATTCGTCCTGCGTGCAGGGGTGGAAACCGAGCCACAGACCGAACCGATCCGACAGAGAGACCTTTTCTTCCACTGCCTCCGACGGGTTGATCGAGGTCGAGCGTTCATTCTCAATCATATCGCGTGGCATCAGATGACGCCGGTTCGACGTCGCATAGAAGATCACATTGTCTGGTCGACCCTCTATTCCGCCATCCAGCACCGCTTTCAGCGATTTGTAGTGCTGATCATCATGGCTAAAGCTCAGGTCATCGCAAAACAGCACAAAACGTTCGGTGCTTGCACGCAAATGCGTCAGCAGACGTCCGATGGAGGGCAAGTCTTCGCGTTGCACCTCCACAAGTTTCAACGGCAGCTTTTCAGCAAGGGTCGCGGCGTGGATCGCTTTCACGAGTGAGGATTTCCCCATCCCGCGCGACCCCCAGAGCAAAGCGTTGTTCGCCGCATTGCCTTGCGCGAATTGCTTGGTGTTGGCGTGCAGCGTGTCTCGGGCGCGATCGATACCGATCAGCAGATCTACATCGACGCGATTTACATTTGGGACGGGTTGCAGGCGGTCCGGGCTGACATGCCACAAGAACGCATCTGCTTGCGAAAAATCAGGCGCATCTGCATCGGGCGGCGAAATGCGTTCCAGCGCGCGCGCGATCCGCTCCATCGGGTCGGTGCTCACGGGCGCGGTTCCTCAGCCTCGTCGGCAAGGTCGCCGTCGTCGTCTTCATCCTCGTCCCACAGACCTTCTTCGCGCAGCTTGATCTCGCGCTGGGTTTCCACCCGGCGCACAAGGAAGATCGACACTTCGTAAAGGCCGTAGACCACGACAAATAGGATCAGCTGCGTTGTGACATCTGGTGGCGTCACAAGGGCGGCCACAGTCAGGATGCCAACAACCGCGTATTTGCGCATCGTTTTGAGCCCTTCGGAGGATACCAGCCCAGCCTTACCCATCAGCGTTAAAAGCACCGGAAGCTGGAAACATAGGCCAAAGGCCACGATCATTTTCAGCGTGATATCAAGGCTTTCGTTGACCTTGCCGTTGAAGACAATGTCGATGCCAGTGTCTTCGGTTGCGACCGCGATATCGCCCGTGGCGACCATCGCAGCAAGGAACGACGGAAGGTCCGCAAAGCCCAGAAAGAAGCGCATTGCCAGGGGCACAACGATGTAATGCGCGAAGGCAGCGCCCGCGAGAAACATTAAAGGAGAGGAGATCAGAAACGGCAGAAACGCGTTTTTTTCCTGTTTGTAGAGCCCAGGTGCCACAAAGCGCCACATCTGATAAGCAATCACCGGGAAAGCGAGGCAAAGTCCGCCAACCATAGAGATACGGATCAGGGTAAAGAAGTATTCCTGCGGTGCGGTATATTGCATGACGGGGTTCGGGTTCCCCAGATCACGCATCGTGTTTTCAATCGGCACCAACAGAAAATCGAGGATCGCACTGCCAAATGTGAAGCAGATGATCATGCCCACCAAAAACGCC
Source organism: uncultured Litoreibacter sp. (assembly GCA_947493265.1). Taxonomy (GTDB): domain Bacteria; phylum Pseudomonadota; class Alphaproteobacteria; order Rhodobacterales; family Rhodobacteraceae; genus Litoreibacter. The sequence goes on from CANLQL010000003.1 coordinate 777,779, forward strand.
AATGCGGACCGGATCAGACGCGTGCGCAGCTCGGCCAGATGTTCGATCAGGGGGGCGGCACTTGCCTCCATTGCGTCGTCTGTCTGATCGCTCATCCCGTGGCCTTCTTAGGCTTGGCCGCTGCTTTTGCCGGAGCTTTCTTCGCAGGTGCTTTTGCAGTGGATTTCGCGGGCGCTTTCTTTGCTGCCGTCTTTTTTGCCGGGGCTTTTTTCGCAGCCGGTGCCTTGGCCGCCGTCTTAGCCGCCGGTTTCTTAGCTGTTGCAGGTTTTGGCGTTGCCGTCTTCACGGGTTCAGCTGCGGCGGCTTTCGCTTCGCGGGCTTCTGCTGCCGCTGTTTTTATCTTGGCGGAGGCTTCTGCGCGTTCCTTGGCAAGTTTCGCTGTCTCGGAATTCTGATCCAGCTTGTCGAAGCTGGTCGCTTTCTTGACCGCATCAAGCCCCATTTTCTTTGGGTTGGTCGCCGCTTTAATTGTGTTGGACACGTCCTTCACGCCAGCCTCGTCGGCGGCGGCTTCCATGGCAGAGGAAAATTCCCGCGCCATCCTGCGCGCTTTGGCGGTAAATTGACCAAGCGTGCGGAACATGCCTGGCAGGTCCTTGGGCCCTACCACGATCAGGGCAACAAACCCGATCAAAAGCAGTTCGGTCATGCCGATGTCAAACATACGCGCGGCCCCCTAAGTGGTTCAGACTTTGTCTTTGTCTGCCTCAGGTGTCACGTCTTTGGCTTCTTCCATCGCGCTGGCTTCGTCGATTTCCTTGGTGCCGTCATCGACACCTTTCTTGAATGCGGTGATGCCTTTGCCGACTTCGCCCATCAAGGACGAGATTTTGCCCCGCCCAAACAGGACAAGCACGACAACAGCAATCAAAAGCAAGCCTGGCAGGCCGATATTGTTAAGCATTAGAAGTCTCCCATAGGGCGCATGCGCCAAAATGTATCTGACGGTTTATGTAGGCGCTGAATGGCCGAGGGAAAAGCATCAAATTGATAATCGCAGCGTTTTGAGGCGAAATTTCTGCCAATCACCAGCGGTGACAAAGACACCTGACAGGTTTATGTCAGTTGTGGACTGATACAAGGGGTTTGAAAACAGAATCGCTTGGGGTCCAGGTCAGTTGCCTGACGGATCGCCCGCCTATGGAAGGAAACCAGCTTATGCGTCGTACAGATCGTCTCTTTGATTTGGTTCTGGTTCTCCGGGACGGGCGTTTGCACCGCGCCGAAGATCTGGCCGAGCGTTTGGGCGTTTCGGTCCGGACGATTTACCGCGACATGGACACGCTTGCGCTATCCGGTGTGCCCGTCGCCGGGGAGCGCGGCTTGGGTTATATGATGACCTCGCCAATTACCTTGCCACCGTTGAATCTGACGCTGACAGAGTTGGAAGCGTTGCATCTGGGCATGGCTGTTGTCGGCGAAGCGGCGGATGAGGAATTGCAATCCGCCGCCAAAAGCCTGTCAGCCAAAATCGACGCGGTTTTGCCGGAAGATCGCAGTCAGCCGCCGTCCGGTTGGGGTTTTGCGGTCTATCCGTTCAAGGATGCCGCCGCCGGGTTCCGGCATATGCCTGCTATCCGCAAGGCAATCCGGTCACGCCAGAAATTGCAGATTTCGTATGCTGCCCCGGACCAACCGATTACCGACAGGATCATTCGCCCGCTGCAGATGGAATATTGGGGCCGGGTTTGGACAACGACATGCTGGTGCGAAGAACGGGCCGATTTCCGGGTTTTCCGGATTGACCGCATTCGGTCCTTGAAGATGTTGGCGGAGCTGTTCGTTGAGGAACAGGGAAAATCCTTGTCCGACTATTTGGAACGGGAACGTCAGCGGTGCGCGCCGTCTGAGCTGTCAGCCTAACTATACCTAGGCATCACGCTCGCCGATATCGCGACAGCATGCGGTAGTCTTTCTTAGGCCCGACAACCCGCCACATCGCCTGCCAATCGGGCCATTTCACGAAGCTATAGCTGACATGGTACAGATCGGGTGCACAATGGTGTGTGTCGTCAGGCATCGATCTGTCTGCGGCGATCTGGTGGAACGGGCGTCTGTCTTCGAACATCACGTCGATGCCCGCCTCTGTTTGCTGCCAGAAATAGCTGCGGGTCGCATCCAACGGGGGCTGATCCTGCATCCGCAGCGTGCCTTTCTCTGAATATTTTAGCAGGCCTGGTTCATCATTGACCGGCGCGAAGGTTGCCAATCCGATCAATTGACCCGACTGCCCGACCCGGCTGTCTTCGATGCGGCGTTCCAAATGCCACTCGCCTTCAAAATCGGTGAGTTTCAGGGCCTTCATACTGGGTCCTTCTTCTACAAAGCCGTCCACCCGAAAATCGGGTCTTGTCCAGTCAATCGTCATAGCGACCGATCGTTCCATATCCGGTCTCTGAGACAAATTTCAGCTGACTGCCATCGGCATGTCGTTCCATGTCATAACAGGCCCAGCCATCCGCAGGCGGCCACTGACTGCAATACTGATCCCCGCGCACGGCCCAATAGCCCCAACTTGGTCTGCCATTGTCATAAAGCGTCCGTCCTGAGGTATAAAACACCTGCTTGGAGGCTTCATAGATCAGTGTCTTGTCATTCAGGGCCGCTTCAATTTCGGCCCCGGTCAAGGATTGCCAGTCCTGCGATTGCGCCAAAAGACCTGTGCCGCAGCATACAACAATTGCCGTCAAAAGACCAATTTGCCTCATCTCGTCCCGCTTCGCGTCTTGTTCCCATCCATGCGCTATTCTATGACGCCCCCACGCGTCACACAAACCCCGAAAGCTGTCTCATGATCCCACGTTATTCCCGCCCCGACATGGTTGCCATCTGGTCTCCAGAAACGAAGTTTCGCATCTGGTACGAGATTGAAGCCCATGCATGTGATGCGATGGCCGACCTGGGTGTGATCCCGCGGGAAAATGCGGATGCGGTGTGGAAAGCCAAGGATGTTGAGTTTGACGTCGCCCGGATCGACGAAATCGAGGCCGTGACCAAGCATGACGTGATCGCGTTTTTAACCCATCTGGCCGAGCATGTCGGCAGTGACGAGGCGCGGTTTGTCCATCAGGGTATGACCTCTTCCGATGTGCTTGATACCTGTTTCAATGTTCAGCTGGTGCGCGCTGCAGACATTCTGATTACTGATGTTGAAGGCTTGCTGGCCGCGTTGAAGCGCCGCGCGATGGAACATAAAGATACGCTGCGTGTGGGACGGTCCCACGGCATCCACGCAGAACCCACGACAATGGGCCTGACATTCGCGCGTTTCTACGCCGAAATGGACCGCAACCTGACCCGTCTGCGCACAGCGCGCGAGGAAATTGCAACTGGCGCGATTTCAGGTGCCGTAGGTACATTTGCAAATATCGATCCGGCCGTGGAAGAGCATGTCTGCGCCAAACTTGGCCTGTCCCCGGAGCCGATTTCCACACAAGTGATCCCGCGCGACCGTCATGCTGCATTCTTTGCGGCCCTTGGCGTGGTGGGAAGCTCCATCGAGAATATCGCTACCGAAATTCGCCATATGCAGCGTACGGAAGTTCTGGAAGGCGCAGAATTCTTTTCGATGGGCCAAAAAGGGTCTTCCGCGATGCCGCATAAGAAAAACCCGGTTTTGACCGAAAACCTGACGGGTTTGGCGCGGCTTGTGCGCATGGCCGTCATACCCGCAATGGAGAACGTGGCGTTGTGGCACGAACGCGATATCTCCCACTCTTCTGTGGAACGCAACATTGGCCCTGACACAACGATCACCTTGGATTTTGCCCTGGCGCGCCTGACCAGCGTAATCGACAAGATGCTGATCTTCCCGGATAACATGCTGGACAACATGAACAAATTCCCCGGCCTGGTGATGAGCCAGCGGGTATTGCTTGCCTTGACGCAAGCTGGTGTCAGCCGGGAGGACGCCTATTCCATGGTTCAGCGCAATGCCTTGAAAGTCTGGGAGCATCGTACCGATTTTCGTGAAGAATTGCTGGCCGACAAGGAAGTGTGTGCCGCCTTGTCCGTCGAAGAGATCAACGAAAAATTCGATATGGGCTATCACACAAAGCATGTCGACACGATCTTCAAACGCGTCTTCGGCGAGACCTGAAGAAAGCGTGATTTGCCAGATGGGCGGTCTGTGCTATCTTTCTCTTAGAATTTCTCGGGAGAGTAGAACGATGAAGATCAAGACACTGACCCTCGCATTGGCTGTGATGGCTGCAATGGCCCCATCGGTGGCATCCGCATTCTGCCCACCCGATGGCCACCGCCAGTCCGCCAGCTGCAAGGCCGGCACGACTTGGGACACTACGCTGCAAGCTTGCGTACCTGACTCAACGGCTTAAGGCCAAAGACCTTTTTTCGAATTTTTTATTGCCGTGGAGGCTCCATGAAGCACGCCCTGACCGCTTTGCTGATCTGTACACCCGCATTTGTTTGGGCCGCCGGATCTGATGACAATACGCCGCCAAAAACTACCGCCACCACGACCGAGTGCAAAGCGCCGAAGATCTGGGATGAAAAAACGAAGGCCTGCGTTGATGCGCAGGAAAGTTCGCTCAGTGATGACCAGCGCTATCTGGCGGTGCGGGAACTGGCCTATGCCGGGGCGCTTGATCGCGCAGATGCCATTCTAGACAGCATGGATGCCCAAAATAGCAGCCGGGTTCAGACATATCGGGGCTTCATCGCCCGCAAAAGCGGTGATTTTGACGGAGCGATGACATTTTACGCTGCTGCCCTGCAAACCGACCCCAACAACCATCTGGCGCGGTCCTATATGGGTCAGGGGTTGGTCAAGGATGGTCAGTTCGACGCCGCTGCGGTCCAATTGTCGGAAATCCGCGCCCGTGGTGGACGCGGGACTTGGGCGGAACATGCGCTCAACCTTGCGCTAAGTTCCGGGAAAACCTTTTCCTACTAAGCCGATTTTCGAAAAATTTAAGCAAACCGTCGAAAGAACTCACCTGACGATGTAACGGGCCGTTAAGACCTGCCCTGTCATTTGTGACGGGCGAGAATTTACGGGAATGGGTACATGGACTTGGCTTTTACGCCTGTTCCATCCAGCTTAGATGTGGCTGCGGTGGATTTTGACAGAGAACTGGCATCGACGGAGGGGTACAGCCCTTCGCAAAAGGCCGCGATCATTTTGCGCTTGGTCAAATCTGCAGGCGCACGGCTGAACCTGAGTGGCTTCAGCCCGACAGCCCAGACCCGCCTTGCCAAGGAATATATCTCCCTTGGGATGATCGATGACGGCATTCTGGATGCGGTGACCAATGAGCTTGAGGTCCAGATCGCCAAAGGTGGTGCGGCATCCCCTAGTCAGGTGGGGGCTGCGCTCAACGATCTTGAGGATCAAATCGAACAGGGTCTTGTGCAACGTATGCGCGACCAACACGGCGTGCGCGCATCGAAAAATCCGTGGGAAGAAATTGCAGAAAAGCCAAATGCTGAACTGGCAAAAATCCTGCAAAATGAGCACCCTAAGATCATTTCTTCGGTTCTTTCAAAGCTGTCTCCCGAAAAGGCGTCCGGCTTGATCTCCGTATTCCCGGAAGAAATTTCGTCAGCGGCCACCTACGCTATTTCAGAGGTGGAAAACGCGCCGGGCGACATCATTGATCAAATCGGCTCCGCGATCCTTGCAGGTGGCGGCAAACCGAAAACATCCGCCTTTGACGGGCAACCCGTGGATATCATTGCGGGCATTCTCAATGCCTCTACCGCGTCGCAACGCGACGGTATTCTTGAAAGCCTTGGTGCCGTAGATGCCGATTTCGCTAAAATCGTCCGGGAGGCTATCTTTACCTTCGGCGATATTGGCACGCGACTGGACGCCGCTGCCGTCCCTATTTTCACGCGCGCCGTTCCAAACGACATTCTGATCACCGCACTCGCTGCCGCACAGGCCGAAATGGGGGAGGTTGTCGAATTTATCCTTGGATCGATGTCCAGCCGCATGGCCGACCAGCTTCGCGAAGAAATCTCTGAACGAGGAGAGGTCGAATTGGCCGACGGCGAGGACGCAATGATGCAATTGACCAAAGCCATCGGCGTTCTGAAAGATCAGGGAGAGATCGACTACATCAAGTCCGACGACCAGGCGGAGGACTAGTCTCCAACGAAAAAGGGTGGCCCATTGCTGCGCCACCCTTCGTTCATTTCAATATCGCGTTCGTTAATGCGCGACAGCGCCTGACGTCGTTTCAGACCCTGATTTCAAAGCGGCTTGCGCTGCTTCTTCTGCATCCTGATCCCATTCGATCGCCTCAGGTTCAGACACCAACGCGTGTTTGAGCACATCGGTGACGTGGCTTACCGGGATGATTGTCAGACCTTCTTTGACGTTGTCTGGAATTTCCGGCAGATCCTTTTCATTCTCAGCCGGGATCAGCACAGTTTTGATCCCGCCCCGCAAAGCGGCCAGAAGTTTCTCTTTCAAGCCACCGATCGCCAACGCGTTGCCGCGCAATGTGACCTCACCCGTCATGGCGATATCCTTGCGCACAGGGATTTGCGTAAGCACCGACACGATAGAGGTTACCATCGCAAGACCAGCCGACGGTCCATCTTTTGGTGTCGCGCCCTCAGGGACGTGAACGTGGATGTCGATCTTGTCAAAGGTCGGCGGCTTCACCCCGATTTTTGGCGAGATGGAGCGTACATAGCTGGACGCCGCATCAATGCTTTCCTTCATCACGTCACCCAGTTTCCCGGTGGTCTTCATGCGACCTTTGCCCGGCAAACGCAGCGCTTCGATCGACAGAAGTTCCCCGCCCACGGACGTGTAGGCAAGCCCGGTGACAACACCTACCTGATCCTCAGCCTCGGCCAGACCGTAGCGGAATTTCTTCACGCCAAGATAGTCATCCAGATTTTCTGGCGTGATCACCACGGTTTCTTCGGCCTTCCGCACGATCTTGGTCACGGCTTTACGGGCCAGCTTCGCGATCTCACGCTCAAGGTTCCGCACACCCGCTTCGCGCGTGTAGGTCCGGATCATTTCGCGCAAGGCTTCGTCCGTCAGTTCAAACTCACCCTTTTTCAGGCCGTGGTTCTTGATCTGCTTGTCGATCAGATGCTGCTTGGCAATCTCGGATTTTTCATCCTCGGTGTAGCCTGCCAACGGAATGATCTCCATCCGGTCCAAAAGCGGGCCCGGCATGTTGTAGGAGTTCGCCGTTGTCAGGAACATCACGTTGGATAGATCATATTCGACCTCCAGGTAGTGGTCCGAGAAAGTGGAGTTCTGTTCAGGATCAAGCACTTCCAGCATCGCAGATGCCGGATCGCCGCGGAAATCCTGCCCCATCTTGTCGATCTCATCGAGAAGGATCAGCGGGTTGGTTGTCTTGGCCTTTTTCAACGCCTGAATGATCTTACCGGGCATGGAGCCGATATATGTCCGACGGTGGCCGCGGATTTCAGATTCGTCCCGGACCCCACCCAGTGAGATGCGGATGAATTCGCGCCCTGTGGCCTTCGCAACGGACTTCCCGAGGGAGGTTTTACCCACACCGGGAGGGCCGACAAGGCACATGATCGGACCCTTCAGCTTCTTGGAGCGCTGCTGCACCGCCAGATATTCGACGATACGTTCTTTCACTTTTTCCAGACCGTAATGGTCGTTGTCCAAAACCTTTTGCGCCGCGTTCAGGTCTTTCTTCACGCGTGACTTCACACCCCACGGGATGCCAAGGATCCAGTCCAGATAATTGCGCACGACGGTTGCTTCCGCGCTCATCGGCGACATGTTTTTCAGCTTCTTGATCTCAGCGTCGACCTTTTCGCGGGCTTCTTTGGACAGCTTGGTTTCTTCAACCTTCGCTTCCAGTTCCGCCACTTCGTTCTGGCCTTCTTCGCCGTCCCCAAGTTCTTTCTGGATCGCTTTCATCTGTTCGTTCAGGTAGTACTCACGCTGGGTGCGTTCCATCTGCGTTTTAACGCGGGTTTTGATCTTTTTCTCAACCTGCAGCACGCTCATCTCGCCCTGCATCAGGCCGTAGACCTTCTCCAGACGTTCCGCGATGGACAGGGTTTCCAGAAGGTCTTGCTTCTGGTCAACCTCAACACCCAAGTGGCCACCCACTAGATCAGCGAGCTTGTTGGCTTGCTGCGCTTCGGCAACCGAGGACAAAGCCTCGTCGGGGATATTTTTCTTCACTTTGGAATAGCGCTCAAATTCGTCGCCGACGGACCGGACCAAAGCCTCAATCACATCAGGGTCGCCATCAACTTCGAACAAAGGTTCGGCACGAGCTTCGAAGAAATCTGGGTTTTCGACATATTCGACAATTTCGACACGGCTTTGGCCTTCGACAAGCACCTTTACAGTGCCATCGGGCAGCTTGAGAAGTTGCAGCACATTGGCCAGCACACCGATTTTGAAGATGCCTTCCGAAGATGGATCATCCACGGATGGGTCAATTTGCGAGGAAAGCAGTATTTGCTTGTCGTCCTTCATCACCTCTTCCAAGGCGCGGACAGATTTTTCCCGGCCCACAAATAGCGGCACGATCATATGTGGGAACACAACGATGTCGCGCAGCGGCAGGACGGGATAAGAAGCGTTCAATTGCTCGGTCATTTTTTATCCTTTTTGGCAAGAGCGCATGAGGTCCCAGTTTGGCAACCAAGGCGCTCTCCGGTCATTTGTACGATTTGGGCCTGGTGGGCAGCTTTTTCAACCGCAACGTGTTGGTTTAATCCTGCCCAAGGAAAAAGGCATCCACAAGACGTACTGTCGCCGTTTCGGAAAATATATATTTCGGCGCGCGGAAGTGCTGCCTATTTTCGCCCCGGCTGATAGAGTAGTTTCGTAATAAGTGTGTGCTGCATGAGTAAATTGTGATTCTTTTTCTAAATCGGAATCTCCGACGGATAGTGTTGTTTGCGCTAGGAATGTCGGTCTTTGGAAGCGTTTTGCTGTCCGATCTTGCCGGGGGTGAAGCCTTCTGGCTGCGCGGTGTATTCCTTATTTTATTGGCTTTCAGTGCAACCTTTGTGGCGATGATGCTTGTGGCGCTCCGTCCGAAATATCGTGGATATCTGGAACTTGCGGGCGCTTCTGGACTGCTGACAACGGTGTTTTACGGCCTGTTTCCCGGAACCGAGGCGAGAATCATCTTGGCGTCCCTGGCATGTTTCGTGCTGATCATCATGCTGATGAAACTGTATCTTGGCAGCGATTTTGCGCGAAATGCCGGGAAAAAACGGACCTTTACGATCCGCAATTCGGTGGATTTGCCTTATGACGCGGATGATATCTGGCATTTTGCGATCCCCGGCATGTCGGGACCGGTCGACCATGTGATGGGATTTGCCGCCAAATACACACCTGATCCTGAGGACCCGGACACGTTGCGTGTGTCTTACGCGGGTGGGCGCGCGCAATATGATTTTGTCTTTCTGGACCGAAAGGAGCCGGAGTTCTGCCGGTTCTACTATGTCGGCTCAGAACCAGATGGCACGATCCTGGACGGTGTTGTCGAAATCTCCGTGACGATGGTGGAGCCGGGCCTGTGCCATGTTTCAACACTGGAAGAGCGGACCGGCCAACCTTTGGGCCGCGTGATCGAACGTTGGTTTGATAACCCGCTACGGGCAGCGCAAACGCGGTTGCATCAACGCTTGTCGCAACACACCTTCCCCAATATCCCAGAACATTCCGACACGAACGGCTGGGCGGCCTAGGCTTTACAGCGGTTCAATATCGCCCTGCGCGCGGGTTGCGTGGAATTCTGCCGCGAATGCATCCAGCGCGTTTTGTTCGATCGCCCCTCTGAGACCGGACATCAGATCCTGATAATATTGCAGGTTGTGCCAGGTCAGCAGCATGGAGCTGATGATCTCCTGGGCGCGGAAGACGTGGTGCAGATACGCCCGGGAATAATTGCTGCAGGCAGGACAGCTGCAATTCTCGTCCAGCGGTCGCGGGTCATCCGCGTGACGGGCGTTCTTGATGTTGAGGACCCCAAGCCGGGTGAAGACCTGCCCGGTGCGGCCAGATCGCGACGGGAGTACACAGTCGAACATATCGATGCCCCTTTGCACGGCACCGACGATGTCATCTGGCTTTCCGACGCCCATCAGATAGCGCGGCTTATCCTCGGGCAGCATGCCCGGCGCATAGTCCAGCACGTCAAACATCAGGCCTTGCCCCTCGCCCACGGCAAGGCCGCCGACTGCGTAGCCTTCAAATCCGACCGCACGCAGCTTGTCAGCGCTTTCTTCGCGTTGGTCCTTGAAGACGGAGCCTTGCTGAATACCGAACAGCGCATAGCCCGGGCGATCCCCAAAAGCGTCACGTGACCGCGCGGCCCAACGCATCGACATTTGCATGGAGCGCAGGCTTTCTTCCTCGGTCGCCGGGAATGGTGTGCATTCGTCAAAGCACATGACGATGTCTGAGCCCAGAAGCTTCTGGATTTCCATTGACCGTTCCGGGGTCAACATATGTTTTGACCCGTCGATGTGCGATTTGAAGGTGACGCCGTCCTCGGACATTTTGCGCAAGGCATTCAAGCTCATCACCTGAAAGCCGCCGGAGTCGGTCAGGATCGGGCGATCCCAGTTCATGAATTTGTGCAAGCCGCCCAATTGATCAATGCGTTCAGCCGTCGGGCGGAGCATCAAGTGGTAGGTGTTGCCCAGCAAAATATCTGCGCCCGTCGCGCGCACGTTTTCTGGCATCATTGCCTTCACGGTGGCGGCTGTGCCCACGGGCATGAAGGCCGGTGTCTGGATCTGGCCTTTCGGCGTAGAGATCACACCGCGGCGTGCTTTGCCGTCGCGGGCGGAAATATCGTAGGAAAACAGCTTGCTCATAGGGCCGCTCCTATATGACCTCGCGGCTGCTGTGCAACCGGCGCGACAATTTTTCCACCTCTGCGGCAGGTTGCGGCATTGCCCCACGCGGCCATCCACACTAAACCGTGAATAATCGTCAGGGGTGAGTCCGTCTTCGGCACGCCTGACAGACCTAAACGACGCAAGAATCGGGAGAAATCCATGGCCGACGCCGCCATTCAGGGACACGACCACGACGAACGCGGGTTCTTTACCCGTTGGTTTATGTCCACGAACCACAAAGATATCGGGATCTTGTATCTCTTCACCGCAGGCCTGATGGGTTTTGTCTCGGTCGCATTCACCGTTTACATGCGCCTCGAGCTGATGGAACCCGGTGTTCAGTACATGTGTCTGGAAGGCGCGCGCTTTACGGCCGCGGCCCTGGCAGATTGTACGCCAAACGGCCATCTCTGGAACGTCTTAATCACGGGCCACGGCATCTTGATGATGTTCTTTGTGGTTATTCCCGCGCTTTTCGGCGGTTTCGGGAACTACTTCATGCCGTTGCAAATCGGTGCGCCGGATATGGCGTTCCCACGGATGAACAACCTGTCTTACTGGATGTATGTCGCAGGCTGTTCGCTGGCCGTTGCATCGCTTCTGACCCCTGGCGGCAATGACCAGCTAGGCTCTGGTGTTGGCTGGGTGCTTTACGCGCCGCTGTCGACAACCGAGGCGGGCATGTCTACTGACTTCGCGATCTTCGCAGTCCACATGTCGGGGGCCTCTTCGATCCTTGGCGCGATCAACATGATCACGACCTTCCTGAACATGCGGACACCGGGCATGACAATGCACAAAGTGCCGTTGTTTTCCTGGTCGATCTTCGTCACAGCCTGGTTGATCCTGTTGGCTTTGCCAGTTCTGGCGGGCGCGATCACAATGCTTCTGACAGACCGGAACTTCGGGACAACCTTCTTTGATGCTGCCGGTGGCGGCGATCCGATCCTCTATCAGCACTTGTTGTGGTTCTTCGGTCACCCCGAAGTTTACATCATCGTTGTGCCTGGTTTCGGCATCATCAGCCACGTTATCGCAACCTTCTCGCGCAAGCCCATCTTTGGCTATCTGCCGATGGTTTACGCGATGGTTGGCATTGGCGCGCTGGGCTTCGTTGTCTGGGCACACCACATGTACACAGTGGGTATGTCGCTGACACAGCAGTCCTACTTTATGATGGCCACAATGGTGATCGCGGTGCCGACAGGCATCAAAATCTTCTCTTGGATTGCCACCATGTGGGGCGGCTCCATTGAGTTCAAGACGCCGATGTTGTGGGCCTTTGGCTTCCTGTTCCTGTTCACTTTGGGCGGGGTTACAGGCATCGTTCTGTCGCAAGCTGGTATCGACCGCGCGTACCACGACACCTACTATGTGGTTGCGCACTTCCACTATGTGATGAGCCTCGGGGCCGTCTTCTCCATCTTTGCGGGGATCTACTTCTACTTCCCGAAAATGACGGGTCGGATGTATCCTGAATGGGCGGGTAAACTGCACTTCTGGACAATGTTCATCGGCGCAAACATCACCTTCTTCCCACAGCACTTCCTGGGTCGCCAAGGTATGCCACGTCGCTACATCGACTATCCGGAAGCCTTTGCTTACTGGAACTACATCTCCTCCTGGGGTGCGTTCCTGAGCTTTGCCTCCTTCCTGTTCTTCATTGTCGTGATCTTCTACTCGCTGTTCTACGGTCGCAAATGTACCGACGCGAACCCTTGGAACGAGTATGCAGACACGCTGGAATGGACGTTGCCGTCCCCTCCTCCGGAGCACACATTTGAGATCCTGCCAAAGCAGTCTGAGTGGGATAAGGCAAAACACTGACTTAAGGGTTAGACATGCCGATCAAACATATTGATCTTGCTGGAAGGGCCTCGGATTATCCCGAGGCCCTTTCGCATTACAGCGATGAGCCGCCGCTCTACCGGGTGGTTCTGTGGCCGCACCGGTCCTTATCGCGGCAGGGGTTTGTCTGGTTCATCGCAGTTACATGCGGTTTCCTGGCCCTCCCCGTTCTGGCGCTTGTCGGCACGGCAGCCCTCTGGGGGTTGCTGCCGTTTCTGGTGCTGACCATTTGGGCGATGTGGTTCTTCCTGATGCGAAGCTACCGCGATGGATATCTGGTCGAAGAGCTTAGCCTGTGGCCAGACCATCTGGAACTTATCCGGACGTCCCCCAAAGATGGGCGCAAGGAATGGGGGGCGAACCCCTATTGGGTGGAGATAGCTACCCATGACAAACCAGTTGAGAATTACCTGACCCTGCGCGGCGGTCCACGAGAGGTCGAGCTGGGGGCCTTTCTCAGCGCGGACGAGCGGTTGGAACTGAAAGAAGAGCTGGAAATGAAGCTGCGTTTTCTGGCAACCGAGACGCACTAAATTCGCTGCTCTGACCCGGTTGCAGGATTAGCTACGGCAATACCGCGGAGCCTTGTTGGGCGAATACCAAGTCTACTGGCTGAGACGTTCTTTGACGATTGGACCAACGGATCCAAAATCCATCTGCCCGGTATATTTCGCCTTCAACGCGCCCATAACCTTGCCCATATCGCGAATAGACTCGGCCCCGACGATCTTGATCGCCTCTTCCACCGCATTGGCGGTTTCTTCCTCGTTAAGCTGTGCAGGCAGGAAAACTTCGATTTCCTTGATCTCTTCACGCTCTTTTTCCGCCAACTCGACACGGCCGCCTTCGTCATACGCGCGCGCGCTCTCCTGGCGTTGTTTGACCATCTTGCCTAGGATCGCGAGGATTTCCGGGTCGCCAACGGATTTTCCGTCGACCCGCAACGCGATATCCTGATCCTTGATCGCAGCGTTGATCAGCCGCAACGTTCCAAGTTTTGTCGCGTTTTTGGCCTTCATCGCTTCTTTCAGATCTTCCGTGATCTGGGTGCGCAGGTCTTTGGACATCAGGCCCTCCGGGGTCAGTTCAAGTATCTGGTTCTATCGAAAAGCAATGCGGGCGACAACACCCATGATTTAGGGGCCAAACAGCCGCTAATCCGGTTGACGCTCCATCGGTGCGGCCTTAGACATGGCCAAATTTTGCGCCATTCCATGTGAGGGAGAAACACCCATGTCCTCCACCCCGACAGCCTGCCTTGTTCTGGCCGATGGTACCGTATTTTATGGACAAGGGTTTGGCGCAACCGGCACCACCGTGGCCGAGCTGTGCTTCAACACCGCGATGACTGGCTATCAGGAGATCATGACCGACCCGTCCTATGCAGGCCAGGTCGTGACCTTCACGTTTCCTCATATCGGCAATACCGGCGTGACACAGGAAGATGACGAAACTGCCGACCCTGTGGCGGCTGGTATCGTCGTCAAATGGGACCCGACCGCACCGTCCAACTGGCGGTCCCAGCAAGATCTGTCCGCTTGGATGGAAAGCCGGGGTCGCATCGGCATGGGTGGTGTTGATACGCGGCGGCTGACACGGGCAATTCGCGCCCAAGGGGCCCCGCACGTGGCAATGCAGCATGCGCCTGACGGCAAGTTCGACCTTGAGGGCCTGATTGCCAAGGCGCGCGATTTCGCGGGTCTGGAAGGTCTTGATCTGGCCAAGGAAGTCACCTGCGCGCAATCCTACACATGGGATGAGATGCGGTGGGCTTGGCCGGACGGCTTCCCGAAGCGCACCACGCCCGGCCACAAGGTCGTTGCAATTGACTATGGCGCCAAACGCAACATCCTGCGTTGCCTGGCCTCTGCTGGATGCGACGTCACTGTATTGCCGGCGACAGCAACGGCTGAAGACGTGTTGGCGCTTAACCCTGACGGCGTTTTCCTATCCAACGGCCCCGGCGATCCCGCTGCGACAGGGGAATATGCCGTGCCGATGATCCAGGAAATTCTAACCAAGGAATTACCTGTTTTCGGGATTTGCCTTGGCCATCAGATGTTGGCGCTGGCTTTGGGCGCAAACACGATCAAGATGAACCACGGCCATCACGGGGCCAACCACCCCGTCAAGGATATGGAGACCGGGAAGGTCGAAATAACCTCAATGAACCATGGGTTTACGGTCGACAGCCAAACCCTGCCAGCGCATGTAATGGAGACGCATGTATCACTGTTTGATGGCTCCAACTGCGGCATTCGGGTCAAGGACAAGCCGGTCTTTTCGGTACAATATCACCCCGAAGCCAGCCCCGGCCCGCAAGACAGTTACTACCTGTTCGAGCGTTTCGCGGCAGAGATGGCCGCGCGCGCCTAGTGCCCCGGTCCTGTTAAGGACGATTTAAACAATTTTCTTCAAAACCAATCGGGTCGCATTTTTGTTTGAGACCCGGGTTCATGAACGCACCGCTATCGCCGATCAAATTTCGTCCTGACAGGACGCGCGATCTGAACATGTCGGTCGCGCCACCGCGCGCATCGTCATTGCGGGCCCCGGCATCGGCCCCGTTAGGTCAAATCCTTCTGGATCAGGGGCTGATCACCAAGGCAGACCTGAACCGTGCGTTGGCGCTGCAAAAGCGCTGGTCGGCCCCGCTTGGCCAGATCCTGATCAGTGAAGACTGTGTCTCCGATATTTCCGTGGCGCGCGCGCTGTCGCAGCAAGCTGGCAAAGTGTTTGTTGATCTTGATAAATCGCCCCCTGACCCAAGATTGATGGAGAAATTTACGGCGGTAGAATGCTTGAAGTTGGGCTTTCTGCCCTACCGACTGCAAGGCGGTGCCTTTGTGATCGCACTGACGCTGCAAGCTGATATTGCGGAAGTTTCTCGCCGCCTGCCACCCGGCTACGGCAATCTTCGCTTTGTTGTCGTTTTGGAACGTCAATTACATTTGGCCTTGCAGAAAAGTTGCGCGCCAGAACTTAGCAAAGCCGCAGAGATGCAAACCCCTGCCCGGTATAGTTGCCGGGACTGGTCCACCAAACGGGCCTGTCTTGTCACCGGTGCAATGGCGGGCGCGTTTGTGCTGGCCGTAATGCTGACAGGCGCACAGGCCGTTGCCGTCCTGTTTTACATTGCAATTGGGGTGTTGCTGATCAACTCAGTTTTGAAGGCAGCCTGTCTGGCTGCGCTCCCGTTCAAGCGCGCTCAGGCGCGGCCGTTGAAGCATCTTCAGGCAGATGGCGCGGAAGTGTTGCCGAAGTTCTCCATTCTTGTTCCCTTGTTCAAAGAGCAAGACATTGCAACTGCGCTTGTTAAGCGCCTGGAAAAAATAGATTATCCGCGTGCGCTGCTTGAGGTTTGCTTGATCGTGGAAGCAGATGATCCCGTCACGCGTCGCGCGCTTCACAAAGATCGGCTTCCCGGTTGGATGCGGGTAATTCGGGTGCCGCAAGGGACGCTGAAAACAAAACCGCGCGCGATGAATTATGCGTTGAATTTCACCACTGGCAGTTTGATTGGCGTTTATGACGCCGAAGATGCGCCCGCACCTGATCAGCTGCATGTGGTGGCGCAGCGCTTTGCCGAGGTCGATCCGAAAGTCGCCTGCCTGCAGGGGATCTTGTCATTTTACAACGGCCATACCAACTGGTTATCGCGCTGCTTTTCCTTTGAATATGCCGGGTGGTTCCGGGTCATGCTGCCCGGTCTCCAAAAGATCGGTTTTGCGATCCCGTTGGGGGGCACAACCCTGTTTTTTCGCCGAGACGTTCTGATCAAGCTGGGCGCTTGGGATTCGCACAATGTCACCGAGGACGCTGATCTTGGGATGCGGCTTGCCCGGCACGGATACCGCAGTGAGATGATCGAAACGATCACTGAGGAAGAAGCCAACAGCCGTGTTTGGCCATGGATCCGGCAACGATCGCGCTGGTTAAAGGGCTACGCGATCACGTGGGCTGTTCACATGCGCAACCCTTTGAAATTGCTACGTGAGCTTGGGGTTTGGAAGTTTACTGGGTTTCAGGTTCTGTTCTTGGGAACGCTGGCTGCGTTTCTTCTTGCCCCACTTTTCTGGTGGAATGTTGCGGCGTTTGTTTTTGGTCTGCCGAATCCGGTTCTTCAACAGATCGATGGCACCACTTTGGCATTTGTCACCGCAAGCTTCATCGCATCAGAAGTGGTCACGCTTTCGGTTTTCCTAACTGCCGCCCTCAAGTTGGAAAAACGCCCGAACCTGGCGTGGCTTCTGACACTACCAACATATTTCATCTTTGGAACGCTGGCGGCTTATCGTGGCGGGATCGAGTTGCTGTTCCGGCCATTCTTTTGGGACAAAACTGCCCATGGCATGTTCGGCGGGGCCCAGATCGATCAGACCAAACCCACGCCTGTAGAACCCGTCAATCGGAAGATATTTTCCCGGCGTCAATTTTGATCCGCGTCTTGAACGCGACAGAAAGGTGATCGCGAAGCGCTTGGGCGGCCAGCGCCCCATCACCAGCTTCGATTGCGCGCACAATGTTGAGATGCTCTTCCAAAGCTACGACACCGCGCCCTTCGGCGGCCAATGACGTCGTCGCCAGCAAGGCCATCGAGCGATAGACCAGATCCAGTTGCTGCACCAGAAAGCGGTTGTGGGAGGCCAGATGAATTTGCCGGTGAAACCGGCGATTGGCCTGCGCCAGCTGCGTTGGTTGATCTACAAATGCGCGGTCTTCTTCGACCATATCATAGAGCACTTTGACCTCTTCTGGGGCTGCGTGGCGTGCCGCAAGCTCCGCCGCCAGCCCTTCCAGAGACGCGCGGACAACATAAAGTTCTGCCATTTCCGTGTAATTGAGCGCAGCGACGATCAAACTGCGCCCGTCGCGCTTCAACATGGATTGCGTCTCAAGACGCTGCAACGCCTCACGGATTGGGGTGCGCGACACACCAAAGCGGTCGGCCAGCTCACTTTCCACAAGCCTGTCACCGGGTTTATAGGTCCCGACATCGATCGCATTCAGGATCAGACCATAGGCGTCTTGCGGAGCTGATTTTGCCAATGACATTTCGCGTTTTCCTTCTCAATTTCAGCACATTACTCAAAGGTTGCCGCATCAAACAAGGATTTCGGTGAATTGGGTGCAAGAAACGTGTTTCCGGCTTTATGCCGCCCTTCGAAAATCATACGCTAAACGAATGATAAAAAACCAGTTTTCCCATGTCAGGTATTGGGTGTTCGATCTTGACCACACGCTTTATGCGCCCGAAGTGCGCCTATTCGATCAAATCGAGGTGCATATGACACGTTGGGTGATGCAAACGGCTGGCGTCGATGCCCAACAAGCCAATGCGCTGCGGAAATCCTATTGGCAGGATTATGGGACAACGCTGGCCGGCCTTATGGCGCATCACGACATTGACGCCCATGCCTATCTGGAAGAGGTGCATGACATATCGTTCGCGGACCTACAGCCTGATCCGGTTCTGCGCGCACAGATATCTGCGCTGCCCGGCCGCAAGATCGTTTATACCAATGGCAGTCGACCTTATGCCGAAAACGTTCTGAGTGCGCGGGGTCTGTCGGACATCTTTGATGCAATCTACGGCGTAGAACATGCAAATCTCCGCCCCAAACCCGAGCGGGCCGCCTTTGACGCCATTTTCGCGTTGGATGGTGCAGAGCCCGAACGTGGCGCAATGTTCGAGGATGATGCGAGAAATCTGGCTGTGCCGCATGATCTGGGCATGAAGACGGTGCATGTCGCGCCCAAGCCTGAGCCCGCAACGCATATTCACCACCATACGGCAGATATCAGCGACTTTCTGAAGCAGATTGTCGGTTGAGGATGGCTGTGCCGCCGAGTTGGGCTAGGTTTAGGGCATGATTGAAAAGTTCGATATTGTTGTCTCGGGTGGTGGGATCGCCGGGCTGGTTGCTGCGTGCCTTTTTGGCACAGAGGGCAAACGGGTGCTGTGCGTCGATCCTGAAACCCCCGCCACGAATGCAACTTCTGAAGGTGCGGATTTGCGCAGCACGGCTTTGCTGCAACCTTCGATCCCGGTTCTGGAACGTGCAGGGCTTTGGCATGCGCTCGCCGACCATGCGACACCGCTGCAAACGATGCGGATCATTGATGCGGGCGGGGACGGACCTGACCTGCGCAGCATGCGCGAATTTGATGCCGCCGACGTGTCCGACCTGCCTTTTGGTTGGAACCTTCCCAATTGGCTGCTGCGCCGGGAAATGCTGGCGCGCATCGACACGTTGCCCAATGTGTCGTTCCGCACCGGTGTCTCTACTACGCGGTTTTTCAGCCGCATTCGGAATGCCAAGGTCTGGCTGAGTGATGGCACCAAGGTTGAGGCCCAACTTGTGATCGCAGCCGATGGCCGTCATTCAGTCCTGCGCGAGGCGGCGGGGATCGACGTGACAACCAAACGCTATGGTCAAAAGGCACTGGCCTTTGCGGTGACGCATGACATCCCGCATGAAAACATCTCTACCGAAATTCATCGCACAGGCGGGCCGTTTACAACTGTTCCCCTGCCCGATTTCGAAGGCAAGCCCAGCTCTGCCATTGTTTGGATGGAAACCGGGCCGAAAGCCCAATCGCTATTTGCGATGGAAACGGGCCGGTTTGAGGCGGAAATGCTGGATCGATCCTGCGGAATCCTCGGGCCGATGCGCTTGGCAACCAAGCGCAGTATCTGGCCAATAATTTCGCAGATCGCCTCACAATTTTCGGCGCAACGCCTCGCTCTAGTGGCTGAGGCCGCGCATGTTGTTCCACCTATTGGTGCGCAAGGTTTGAACATGAGCCTTGCTGATCTTGGTTTGTTGCAGGAGCTGTCCTCAACCCATGGTCTAGGGGAAGCGCCCGGCTTGGACGCCTATAACACCGCGCGTCGGCGCGAAGCCCGATTGCGTGTCACAGGGATCGATTTGCTGAACCGCACGTCCATGTCGGATCTTGAAGCTGTCAAATACCTGCGCAGCCTTGGGATCGGATTGCTGCATGACACCGTTCCAATCCGCAAAACGCTGATGGCGCTGGGCATGGGAACAAGAACCTAAAGGACGTCGTCCAATACCGATTTGAGCGATGCCAATGTCGCGTCGGTATCATAAAGCTTGTCGAGACCGAAAAGACCCAAGCGGAATGTCCGGAAATCCTCCGGCTCGTCGCATTCCAGCGGAACACCTGCCGCAATTTGCATGCCTTTGGCGCTGAATTTTGATCCATTCTGGATCGCTGGGTCATCGGTATAGCTGACCACGACTCCAGGGGCACCAAACCCGTCAGCGGCAACAGATTTGATCCGGATTGAACGCAGATAGGCACGCACATCATCGCCAAGTTTCCATTGGGCATCGGCCAGTTTTTCGAAGCCATATTCGCGGGTTTCTTGCATCGTGTCGCGGAACGCGCGCAACGCATCGGTGGGCATCGTCGCGTGGTAGGCGTGGCCACCACCCTCATAGGTTTCCATGATCGACAGCCACTTTTTCAAATCGATTGCGAAACTGTCAGAGGTCGTATCGTCAATCTTTGTACGCGCACGAGCAGACATCATGACCAGGCCCGCGCAAGGCTGCGCCGACCAACCTTTCTGCGGGGCAGAGATCAGGACATCAACGCCTGTCGCCTTCATATCGACCCAGGCACAACCCGACGCGATGCAATCCAGAACCATCAGCGCGCCGACCTCATGGGCCGCGTCTGCCATGGCTTTGATGTAGTCGTTTGGCAAAATGACGCCTGCAGACGTTTCCACATGCGGGGCGAAGACCACGTCAGGTTTTTCTGAAAGTATTCGGGCGGTCACGTCTTCAATCGGGCACGGGGCGAACGGCGCGCGCGTGTCGTTGCCAGACTGGCGCGCTTTCATCACGACAGCTTCTGATGTGACACCACCCGCTTCGAAAATCTGGCTCCAGCGGTAGGAAAACCAGCCGTTGCGCACGACAAGTGCCTTACGGCCAGACGCAAATTGGCGTGCGACCGCTTCCATCCCAAATGTCCCGCCGCCTGGGATAACTGCGACGCTGTCGGCGTTGTAAACCTCTTTCAGCATGCCAGAGATATCGGTCATCACCTTCTGAAACACCTTTGACATGTGGTTCAAAGAGCGGTCGGTAAACACAACCGAAAATTCCCGCAAACCATCCGGGTCGACTGTTTTGAGCAAGGCTGACATGGGGTATCTCCGATTTCTGAATGCCTTTTGCGTACCCAATCACCCCCTCATTTGCACGGTCTATCTGGGTATACCGAATGGGGTTTTGCCCGGATTTTCCACAGGGCGTTTCCGTTCGGAAATAAATTCTCTGGAGGGCGGATTTTTTGAGATTAAGACGCGATGGGGCCCAACAAACGCTCTTCGCTAAGCAACACATTAGCTTCCACATCGCCCACACCGGGCAAGGTCATGATCCTGCGCCGCAATACGCGTTCAAAATCCGACAAGTTCCGCGCAACCACACGAAGCCGGTAATCATATAGCCCTAGAACATGCTGCACTGTCTGCACTTCCGGGATAGCGGTGACGGCACGTTCAAAGTCTTCAAGGCTGACCCGCCCTTTCGTGGCCAGTTTCACCCCCAGAAACACCGTAACTTCGAACCCCAGGGCTTCTGCATCAAGATCAAGTTTGCGGCCCGTCAAAACCCCTGCATCCTGCAACTTCTTGATCCGCCGCCATGTTGCAGGTTGCGACAGTCCCAGCGCGTCACCAATGGCACCGGCGCTTTGGGTCGCATCCACGCTGAGGGCGCGCAAAATTTCCAGATCCGTTGCATCAAAATTCACAGCGGCAAAGTCTCCGCGGTTTTGATCGTTGCGACGTGCATCAGTGCTTCGAGCTCCGCAATATGGGGCAAGGTCAGGATTTGATCCCGGTAGAGCCGCTGGTAATCCGCCATATCACGGGCGACGACCGAAAGCCTGACATCGACCCGGCCCAGAAAGGTTTGGATTGCCAATACTTCGGGAATTTTTCGGGCGGCTGCGATAAATTCGTCAAAGGCACGCGGTTGCGTTTTGTCGAGGGTGAAACGCAGCGACACTTCAACCGCGTAGCCTAGTTTACCCCAATCGATCCCCATATACTGGCCCCGCACGACACCTGCACGTTTCAGGCGTTCGATGCGGCGTGCAACCGTTGCCGCCTGAATATTGCACCGTTCCGCCAATTCTGAAATCGGGGCACTGGGGTCCGACTGCATTAGGCGCAGAATACGGCGATCAACGTCATCAAGCATAAAAATAGTGATCTTTCAATTTTTAACGAATTGAAACTTCGAATTAACACCGAATAACTGCTCTTGCAACACACTCAAGCTTGCGTGAACCCGCTAAAGTGCCGATCAATTGAAACCAGCAAGAGGACGCCCGACATGCGCGTTTACTATGATCGCGATTGCGATGTGAACCTGATCAAAGACAAAAAAGTTGCCATCCTTGGCTATGGCTCCCAAGGTCACGCCCATGCGTTGAACCTGCGCGATTCCGGCGCGAAGAACCTTGTCGTGGCGTTGCGCGAAGGCTCCCCTTCTGCGGCGAAAGCCGAGGGCGAAGGGTTGAAGGTTATGGGCATTGCAGAAGCTGCTGCATGGGCCGATCTGATCATGTTTACCATGCCCGACGAACTTCAGGCGGAGACATACAAGAAATACGTCCATGACAACATTCGTGAAGGCGCAGCGATTGCATTTGCGCACGGTTTGAACGTTCATTTCGGCCTGATTGAGCCGAAAGACGGCATCGACGTGATCATGATGGCCCCGAAAGGTCCGGGCCACACAGTGCGCGGCGAATTTACCAAAGGCGGCGGCGTACCATGCCTTGTTGCCGTGGACAAAGACGCGTCCGGCAAAGCGCTGGAAATCGGTCTGTCTTACTGTTCCTCCATCGGTGGCGGCCGGTCCGGCATCATCGAAACGAACTTCCGCGAAGAATGCGAAACCGACCTGTTTGGGGAACAAGCCGTTCTGTGTGGCGGCTTGGTTGAGCTGATCCGGATGGGCTTTGAAACTTTGGTCGAGGCCGGCTACGCGCCCGAGATGGCCTATTTCGAATGCCTGCACGAAGTGAAGCTGATCGTCGATCTGATCTATGAAGGCGGCATCGCCAACATGAACTACTCCATCTCCAACACGGCTGAGTATGGCGAATACGTTTCCGGTCCGCGCGTGCTGCCCTATGACGAGACAAAAGCCCGTATGAAAGCGATCCTGAACGACATCCAAACCGGTGCGTTCGTGCGGGACTTCATGCAAGAAAATGCGGTTGGTCAGCCATTCTTCAAAGGCACGCGTCGTCGCAATGACGAGCACCAAATCGAAGCCACTGGCGAGACACTGCGCGGCATGATGCCGTGGATTTCCGCAGGCAAAATGGTCGATAAGGCGAAAAACTAGTTTCGCCCAACGACTTAGGCTTTGTCCTATTGAAAGGGTCCGCGCAGGCGGGCCCTTTTTCGTGCGCGATCAGGTTTTTTGCCCAGTTTTAGTTTTTCTTAACCAGAAATAGCGAGTTTGAGCCAAATCGCGCTGAACTCGGAGAAAGCATGCGCCACGCCCGCTTGTTGAATGAGACGTTACGCCGTCGGGGAAATTTTATCCTGACCAGTCTGGGCCTGCGGGAGAAGGGTTTTTATACGCCCTACAACTACCTTGATACGGTGGATTGGGCCCAGCAGCCCTACCCTGCGATCACGCGGGTGTTCGAGGAAAATCTGGCCGCGTTCTACGACTTCCTGGACACAATTAGTTCTAACGAGGCCGCCCTCACAAAAACCGCCTCTACGCCGGGGCAGCCTGCCTGGAACACCCGCTTCATTTCGGCCCTTGATGGGGCGGCGATTTATTCAGGTATCGCGAAATTCAGGCCGTCCAAGATTGTCGAGATCGGGTCCGGCACGTCCACCCATTTCATGATGCGGGCCATTGAGGACCATGCTCTGACAACAGAGGTGACCTGCATAGACCCCGCGCCGCGTGCAGATATTACCGCATTGGACGTGGTGTTCCACCGCCGGGTTCTAAGTCCTGATGACGTGGGCAATTTTGAGCGACTTGGCGCGGGTGACGTCTTATTTGTCGACAGCAGCCATATCCTGCAACAGGGGTTCGATGTCGACATAATCCTCAACCGTATTCTCCCGGTGCTCAGACCCGGTGTGATCGTGCATTTCCACGATATTTTCCTGCCCTATGGCTATCAGACACCGTGGCAAAGCCACCGCTTCAACGAACAGACCGCGCTTGTCAGCTGGTTGATTACCGGGAAACTACGGCCGCTCTTTGCCAGTTATTACATGTGGCGCGACCACTCAGATGCGGTCAGGAATTGTTGCCCGCAGCTTTTTTTGGGCGGTGCGGGAAATGGCGGGACAGTTTGGTTGGAAATCACCTAAGCAGGCAAATTCCCCATCGCTGAGGGAAACAGTTTGATGTAGGCCTTGGGCATGACAACAGCTTCCCCTAGCAATCCCGGTGCGCTGAACTGGTTTTTGATCATTTGCCTTGGTGTGATCTGGGGCGGTGCCTTCATGAGCGTACGTTTGTCGCTGGACGGGTTTGGACCCTGGACGGTCGCCGCGTTACGTGTCGCCATCGCAACGCTTGCATTGGCGGTGATCGGGGCCGCGCTTGGGCAAGGCCTGAACAAGGTTACGACCCTGCGGCAATGGGTGTTTTCAGCAATCGTTGGTGCGGGCGCGATTGCGCTGCCATTTATCCTGCTTAGCCTTGGGCAGCAATTTGTACCCTCCGCCTTTGCGGGCGTTGCCATGGGGGCCGTTCCATTGCTGGTTCTTCCGGTTGTGGCCATCTTCTCGCCCGAGGAAGGGATTGGCCCGCGACGTATCGCAGGGATGCTTTTGGGGTTCGTCGGCATCGCAGTTCTGATTGGGCCCGGTGCAATTGAAAGCAGCGGATCACCCTATGAAGGCTTCGGCCGGATTGCCTGCCTGTTGGCCGCGGCATGCTATGCCTGTGGGTCGGTGGTAACACGCCGCGCACCTGCGATGCCCCCGATCGCTTTTGCGACCGCGTCATTGCTGGTGGCGGCGCTGATTACGGTACCTTTGGCCCTTTGGTTGGAAGGTGTGCCAAGGGAATTTCCGACCGTACCGACCGCAGCACTTCTTTACGCAGCGTTGGGGCCAACCGCGCTGGCCGCAGTCATTCGTGTGCATGTGATCACCACCGCGGGGTCGCTGTTCATGAGCCTGACCAGCTACATGGTGCCAATTTGGTCGGTGATCTTGGGGGCGACACTGTTGGGCGAAACACTCAGGCCCGCATTGTTCGTGGCACTTGCGATTATTCTGGCCGGGATTTGTCTGAGCCAAAGCAGAGCTTTAGCGGGCCTTCTGCGCAAACGCTAAACGACGCTTTCCACCACCGAGACGATGTTGTCCACAACTTCACTCAGCAATTTCTCATCGTCGCTTTCCGCCATGACGCGGATGAGCTGCTCAGTACCGGATTTGCGGATCAATAGCCGCCCATTGCCTTTTAAACGGAGTTCGCCATCCGCAATCGCGGCTTTGACTTCGGGTGTTTCAAGGGGCGTCAAACCGAGTTCATAGCGAACGTTTTTCAGCATTTGCGGAACCGGTGTGAACTGCCGGGCCAAGGCGCTGGCCGGTTTGCCGGTTTGCACCATCGCTGCCAGGTATTGCAGGCCTGCCATCAGCCCATCGCCGGTCGTGGCGTAGTCTGTCATCACGATATGGCCCGATTGCTCCCCGCCGAGGTTATAGCCGCCTTTGCGCATTGCCTCGACCACGTAGCGGTCACCGACAAGCGTGCGTTCCAGACGCAAGCCTTTGGCTTCAAGATGTTTTTCCAAACCAAGATTGGACATAACAGTCGCCACCAATGCCCCGCCGTGCAGCTTACCTGCGTCGGCCCAAAGCCCTGCAAGCAATGCCATAAGCTGATCGCCATCGGCAACTGTCCCGGTTTCATCCAGGATCATCACCCGGTCAGCATCGCCATCGAGGCAAATGCCCACATCTGCCCCATGCGCAATAATCGTTTCCGCGGCGGCCTTCACGTTTGTCGACCCGCAGCCTTCGTTGATGTTGAAGCCGTTGGGCGAAACGCCCACCTCGATCACTTCGGCACCAAGTTCCCACAGTACTTCTGGCGCGGTTTTGTAGGCGGCGCCGTTGGCGCAGTCGATGACGACCTTCAAACCGTCCAAACGCATGCCATGCGGGAAAGTTGATTTTACCCGTTCGTTGTAGCGAAATCTGCCATCGTAAATATGCTTTGCACGTCCGATATTCTGCGCTTGTGACGGCGCGATCTCGGTTTCGAGAAGCGCTTCGATATCGGATTCGGCCTGATCGGAAAGCTTGAACCCGTCGGGGCCAAAGAACTTGATGCCATTGTCGTAATGCGGGTTGTGAGAGGCTGAAATCATCACTCCCACATCCGCACGCATCGACGTTGTAAGTAGCCCCACCGCAGGTGTCGGAACCGGGCCCAAAAGAAGGACATTCATCCCGGTGGAGGTAAATCCAGCCGTCAACGCATTCTCAAACATATAGCCCGACAACCGCGTGTCTTTGCCAATCACCACGCGGTGCACGTTGGATCCATCCCGCCGGAAATATCGACCCGCTGCAGCCCCCAAACGCAAGGCCATTTCAGCGGTCATCGGATAGGTATTGGCCTGACCGCGTACGCCGTCGGTTCCAAACATCTTTCTGCTCATCTCAGCGGCCCTCTTGCCTGCCCGCGCGTTTATTCCGCGGTGCTTTATCTCTTATTTCGCGTCCAGCCCGAGTGTCGCTTTCCAGAGCGCAACGGCCTGATGATGCATCTCTATATCATGGATGCGAAGCATCTGAACACCCTGTCTAAGCCCCTCCAGACCAACCGCTACAGAGCCCGGACCGCGGAGGCTGGCATCAGGTTGGTCCGAGATCGACCCGATGAACTTCTTGCGCGATACACCCAGCAATATCGGGCAGCCTAAACTGTGAAACAGACTGAGACCACGGATCAGTTGCAGATTGTGGGATTGTGTTTTTCCGAACCCGATGCCGGGATCAATCGCAATGTTTTCTCGTTTGACCCCTGCAGCGACCGCATGATCCACCCGTGCCTCCAGTTCGTCGTAGACATCCAGCAGAACATCTTCGTATTGCGGGGCGTTTTGCATGGTTTGCGGATCACCTTGGGCGTGCATCAGAACTATGGGCACGTTACGTTCGGCGGCAAGGCCCGCCATATTCGGATCAAACGTGAAAGCGGACACATCGTTAATGATTGTCGCCCCCACATCCAACGCAGCCCGCGCCACGTCCGATTTGCGCGTATCAACAGAGATCGGTGCTTTAAGCCCAGCGCTACGGGAAGCAATGATCACGGGCGCAATTCGCGCAATTTCATCGGGAATCGCGACGGTCTGTGCGCCCGGCCGGGTGCTTTCGCCGCCAATATCAATGATCTCGGCCCCTGCCCTGGCCATCGCCGTGATATGCACCGCTGCATGGTCAGGATCAAAAAATTTGCCGCCGTCAGAAAAGCTGTCGGGCGTGGCATTCAGGATGCCCATCAATTTGGGCTGTGCCATCGACAGGCCAGCAAAATCGGCGCGGCTTGAGGTGAGCCTTCCCAAGATGTCGGAGGGCACGTCGCTAGCTGCAATCAACCTGCGTTTTCCAGACCTTTCAATTGTCTCCACCCGGTCGAACCACAACGCAGTTCCGGCAAGCGAAACGGCCTCGGACGTACGGGAGAGATCAGATTGAACGATAGGTCTGTAATAGACGCGCATTTCGACCCCGTTGATCAGTCTGAAATGGTTTCCAAGACTGCAGCTTTACCGGACAACAAATCGGCACCGCTGATCTGCTGACCAGGTCCAGAAACAGCATTGCTGAGCGTAAACCGCCCCGCCGCGTTAAACTCATCTGCAAACCAATCCGCCAAGGCGCTGGCCTTCATCTGGCTCAGATCAGGGCCATCGGTCGCGTCCAGAACGATCTTCGAAGGGGCCCAAACACTGATTTGGTCATGCTTCATGGCCCAATCCAGTTCTGTTCGCGTGCTCACGACAACGCACCGTTTGTCCAGTGCAGCCAAGACCCAAGCGTTCTGTTCGATGCCTAGCAGGTCGATGCGCCGTTGCGCCGCCGGATGGTCCGCGGATGGCAGCGTCGCTTCGCCCTCAGACACACAAAGGACAAGCGGAACGCCTGTCGCGGCCAATATATCAAGGTATTTTGAAAGATCTTGGTCCTGAAGAATGTCGTTGCCCAGATACGCCACCAAGGGGCGTACGGCCAAATCTTCTTCCGAGACGGCGCTAACCGCCTGACGTTCGCGCACGATTTCCACGCCCAAAGCACCCGGACCCCGGTCCAGCTTCTCGATCCGTACGAAAACGCGGGACGCGCGCGGGTCCAGCAAAACGCTCTCGGCCACACGCTCTGCCAGAGTTTCCAGCAGGTTGAGACGCTCCGAATTGAGTTCCCGGTCGATAGCGTCCGTGATCACGTCATAGGACAGGATTTTGTCGACATCATCGTCGAGCCCGTCAGGGATCCGCACTTCAACAACGACATTGAAGCAAATCCGTTGGGTCGTGCCGCGTTCGGCCTGAAACGCCCCAATCTCTACTTCCCGGATATGATCGCGCAGCGAGATACGGTCGAGAAGGTTCGGACCTGAGGTTGCCTCCGAACGGTCCGAGGGATGAGAAAAGGCCAATCTGATGTCTGAGGTCACGCGCGCACCGCCCGGTTTCTTGTCATATGCCCATGTCCTAGCATGCCAAGGTGGTGCTGGACGGTGAAAACCGTCCCGCAGGCGCTCAATTAAGACATTACCATTGGGATCAGGGCGGTGATCTGGCTAGGACGCGCTGTAAAACAAGTGCACGCCGTGCTTTGCAGTGCGGCGGAACGACTTGGCCCAACGTGGGTTCACGGCCGTGGTGTGATAGTAGGTTGCGCCCCCAGACAACACGCGCGGCGCGCCGTCCAGCATAAGCCGGGCGATCTTGCCGACCCGCTGATGCGCTTTCAATTCGCGCACGATTTCCGGGTGGCCATCACAGGTGTAGGTGAACTGGCAGGCGTATTTCCGACCTGTGCCCTGATTGACCACAGCGCAGACAGAGTCCGGAAATTTCGGCGATGCGACACGGTTCAGAATAACCTCCGCAACCGCGATCTGACCTTTGACAGATTCACCACGTGCTTCGAAATACAATGCTTCTGTCAAACAATGCCAATCCGGGCCGCCATCGGCCACAGGCATCGCAGCGAGCGAAGATTTCGAGATATTCAGAGGATCACGCTGACGCGGCTTCTTCGTCACGGTCCGGGCCAGATTGGCCAAACGTTTAGGTTGAGCCGCCTGGAGCGCTGTCCGCTCTGTCGATGCCAACTGAAGCACAGCAGCTGAATACCCAGCTGTCGGATCGTTTGACGTTGATGCGACACTATCTGCTTGCACGGCAAGGGCCGGCAACACTAACCACGCTGCAACCAGCGCACACTTTTTAAAATTCATCCCCTAGGCCTTCCGACACACAAGTTCTGCAGCAATTTAATTCAACAGAGCATATAGTGTCGTGCCATAAAAACGTCCAGCAGGTGCCATGCAATGACCACAATCAGCGGAAAATTGCTGGAATCTCTGGCTTTGGGGACCGTTTAGACCGATTTAATCTTCCGGGAACTCAAACTTGTCTTCGTTATCCACAGGCGCGCGAATCGCCAGCTGTGCTGCAGCGATTCTGGCAACTGGGACGCGGTAAGGCGAACAGGACACATAATCCATGTTTTGTTCGCGACAAAATGCGATGCTATCGGGGTCTCCGCCATGCTCACCGCAGACCGCAAGGGTCAGTTTTTCGCGTGATTGACGACCGCGTTTGCACGCCAGTTCAAGCAATTCGCCGACACCACCTTGATCAAGTTCAAGGAAGGGATCTTCTTCGAAAACACCCTTGGACACGTAGTCGGACATGAACCGGCCCGCATCGTCCCGCGACAGCCCATAGGTCATCTGGGTCAGGTCGTTTGTGCCAAAACTCAGGAAGCTGGCGTGCATCGCCAAATCCCCTGCACGCAGGGCTGCGCGTGGTGTTTCGACCATGACGCCCAGCTTGAAATCAAACTCCTTGCCGGTCTCTGCCGCGACATCCGCCGCAACAGCATCGATGCCGGATTTCACAATCTCAACTTCCCGCTTGGCTGAAACCAGAGGGATCATGATCTCCGGGATGACCGCGACGCCCTGCTCGGTTTGCGCCTCGATTGCGGCCTCAAAGATCGCGCGCGCTTGCATGTCGTAAATCTCGGGCATTGTGATGCCCAAACGCACGCCACGCATACCAAGCATCGGGTTGAATTCCTTCAGGCTGTCGATCCGGGTCTGGACCGTTTTGGCCGGCAAATCCATGGCTTCCGCCATTTCGCGGATGCCTGAGCGGCTGGAGGGCAAAAATTCGTGCAAAGGCGGATCAAACAAGCGCAAACACACAGGTTTACCAGCCATGATGGAAAACATCTCGGTAAAGTCATCGCGCTGCATCGGCAGCAACCGGTCAAGCGCTGCCTGGCGTTCATCGCGGTCTTCGGCAAAGATCGCCTCGCGCAAAACCGTCAGGCGATCTTCGGCAAAAAACATATGCTCGGTGCGGCAAAGCCCGATGCCGTCGGCTTTAAACGCTAATGCAACCTTCGCCTCTTCCGCCGTGTCCGCGTTCACGTGAATGCCGATATCACGGAACTCATCGGCCCAAGCCATCAGAGTTTCAAACGGGCCGCCAATGCCCGCTTCAACCAGGTCAACGCCACCAGCGAGCACCTGACCTTGGGTACCATCCAAGGTAACCACATCAAATTCCTGAAAAATTCGGCCATCACGGGCCGTTATCGTGCGGTCTTTCGGGTCAATCTCAAGATCCGTTGCACCGGCAACGCAAGGAAGACCTAAGCCACGCGCGATCACAGCTGCATGGCTGGTGGTGCCGCCGCGCTCCGTCAAGATGCCATTGGCCGCGTGCATACCGCGGACATCTTCCGGGCTGGTTTCGCGTCTGACAAGGATACAGCTTTCGCCCTGAGCATGGGTCGCTTGCGCCGTATGCGTATCAAAGACCAGTTTGCCAACCGCCGCACCGGGGCTGGCGGCAATACCTGCAGAAATCACGTCGCGCCTCACGTCAGACGCAACTTGGCGGTGCAGCAGGTCGCTAACCGCTTTCGCGGGGATCCGCAGAACCGCTTCGCTTTTGGGAATGATCTCATCTTCGGCAAGCTTAACGGCCACGGCCACATCCGCACGCGAGCTTCTTGGCGCAGAAACGGCATCCAAAATGTTCAACTTGCCACCCTGCAGGGTAAATTCGATCTGCATCTCCTGACGCAACCCCGTCCGGCACACGTCGCCGCAACGGATCAATTCGTCAAAAACGTCCGGCTGAGTTTCCTGCAAGGATGGGCCGCGCGCATCCTTGGTCAGATACATCGCCTCCCCTTCGCCGCTGAGCGCGTCGCGCCCTTGCGACTGCATCAGGTAACGCCCGACTGTAAATGCCCGCCCGTCATCGGGATGCACGAATTGAATGACGCCAGCGCCACTTTCGCCCTTGCCCAGACCAAAGGCCATGCGCTGCACGACGAGGCCGAGGCCTGCATCTTCCGGGGCGCCTTTCGACATCCGCAAAAGGCGCGCGGTTGTGCCATCCCAGGCCCGCGCCATCGACTTCAGAACACCAAATAGCTGCGTTTCGATGGAGCTTGGAAATTCCTCTTCCATCTCATCTTCATAGGCGCGAAGCGCGCTCTCGACGCTCATATCCGCGCCATCAAAGGCTTCTTCGTCCAGTTTGGTGACGTCGACCGCATAGGATTTGATGAACTTCAAATGCAGCTCTTTCGCTGCGTCCGCACCAATTTCAGAGGCCAGATAAGCCTCCGTCGCGCGGTTCATTCCGATATTCAGGATCGTGCCAGGTCCGCCCCAATCCGGTTCCACTGGAGACGACCTGACCGACAGGATCGGCCAACTGCCGAATGGTTCAATAATCTCTGCAAGATCAACACGTTGCCCGGCGGACAGCGCGCGCACCATTGGGGTTGAAAGTGCCACGGTTTGGGGGACAGGCATGCCGAGGCGAACCAATCGCTGCAAGCATTTGGCGCGGTTGCCGTGCATGCTGCGCTGGATCGCAGCTGTAGGTGTGATCACTTCACAGGTGAGTTGGTCCAACATCGGATCTGCCTTCATACTGCGGTGCAGCATAGACAGGTTCAGGTGTCAATCAACCCATACGCCACGGCAGCACAGAGATTGGTAACAAGATTGTAACAACGAAGGCTTAACCCTCGATCTTGGTCAAATCCGCCACGCCCCCGCAGGTCACGCGGATTTTGTTCAGAAGACACAGCCGGTTTCGCCGTACGATCTGGCTGTCTGCGTTGACCTGAACGGCCTCGAAAAAGGCGTCGATCGGTCCGCGCAGGACCGCCATGGCGGCCATGGCCGCCGCGAAGTCTTCGGCCTCAATGGCCGGAGAGATCGCCGCCCCCGCCTGATCAAGCGCTGCGAATAGTGCTTTTTCTTCGTCGCTTTCGGCGAATTTCGGATCAGGGTCCAATTCATAGCTGACCCCGTCCTTTTCTTCCTCTTTGCTCAGAATGTTATTGGCGCGTTTGAAGCCCTGGATCAGGTTCTCCCCGTCATCGGTCTTGAGCACGTCTGCCAGCGCCTCCGCCCGCTTCACCAAAAGCGTCAGATCGTCATTGCCGTCCATCGCGATGCAGGCGTCGATGACGTCATGGCGAATGCCCTTGTCGCGGAGAAAGACCTTCAGGCGGTCGTGGAGAAAACGTCTAATGTCATTGCTATCGGCGAAACCTTCATCTTCGACGCGGGATCTTAGGCCAACGATCTCAGATGCTTTTGCAAGCAATTCATCTAGTTTTAGCGAATACCCATTCTCCAAAACCAACTGAATAACCCCAAGCGCCGCACGTCTCAGCGCAAACGGGTCTTTCGACCCCGTCGGCTTCTCGTCAATCGCCCAGAACCCTGTCAGCGTGTCGATCTTGTCGGCCAATGCCACAGCGACGGAGACCGGCGCAGTGGGGACATCGTCGGACGGACCCAAGGGGGAGTAATGCTCAGAGGCGGCCAATGCAACCTCGGATGGCAGGCCCGCCGCTTCGATGTAATACCGCCCCATAACGCCCTGTAATTCCGGGAATTCATAGACCATCTCGGACGATAGATCGGCCTTGGCGAGCCGTGCCGCTTGCTCGGCCAGATCAGGGTCCGCATCTACTGAAGGCGCGATTTCGCGGGTCAATGCGGCGATCCGCTCGATCCGTTCAGCTTGGGAGCCCAGCTTGTTGTGGAAGGTCACATTGGCCAGCGCATCCAGCCAGTCTTTCATCGGCGGTTGCGTGTCCGCTTTGGCGACGCGCAGGTCATTTTCCCAGAAGAATTTCCCGTCTGCCAGCCGCGCTGACAACACGCGGGAGTTGCCCTCAAGGATCGTCGCACCATTGTCCGACGTCTCCACATTGGCGACGGTGATGAAATGCTCGATCCGGCCGGTCTTTGGGTTCCGGACGGAGAAGAATTTCTGATGCTCCCGCATAGAGGTTTGCAAGACCTCGGCAGGCAGGTCCAGATAGGCAGCGTCAATCGCGCCCATCAGCACGACGGGCCATTCGACAAGGCCCGCAACCTCGGCCAGAAGACCTTTGTCTTCGACCACCTCTAGTCCTTTGGCGAAGGCGAGGTTGGTGGCATCGGCCCAGATGTGTTCCGCTCGGTCGGTCGGGTCGATCACCACGTTGGCACGTTTCAGCTTCGCCGCGTAATCATCGAAATTCGTGACAGCAAACGCCCCCGGGGACATGAAGCGGTGGCCTTCGGTCTGATTGCCAGCCGTGATACCATCAATATCCAGCGGCACAACTTCTGACCCGGCCTCATCGCTGATCACGCAAAGAATGCGGTGCAGCGGTCGTACCCAACGCAGACTGCCCGCGCCCCAGCGCATGGATTTGGGCCAAGGAAAGGTGCGGATCGTTTGCTCCAGCACTTCGGCAACAATGTCTGACGCGTCCCGGCCGGGTTTTTCGATCACGGCGAACCAGACCTGACCCTTCTTGTCATCGCGGGCTTCCAGCTGATCTTTCGTCAGGCCAGTGGACCGCAAAAATCCTTCCAGCGCTTTTTCAGGCGCGTCGGTTCTTGGACCTTTGCGTTCTTCGCGCACAGGTTTTGACGCAGCCAGCAAACCGTGCACGGCCAATGTCAGGCGACGCGGCGTGGAATAGGCCGCCGCCCCTTCATAGGTCAGCCCGGCCTCGACCAGCCCGTCGGTGACCAGCTTTTTCAGGTCCTGCGATGCTTTGGATTGCATCCGGGCCGGGATTTCCTCGGAAAAGAGTTCGATCAGAAGGTCAGCCATATCAGTTGCTTTCAAAGCTTTCTCGGGACGGGCATTCGGGGCCGGACGCGGTGCCGTCATAGGCCTTTTGCCCGCAATTGTTAATTTGGTGCCAGACATAGCCACGCCCGTCGTCAAAAATTGCAACGATGCGGTCGACGCCATATGCGATGTTTTCTTGCCCGGTGAAGGCCAGTGCGGTTCCGTCTGCCAGCGCATCACCAATGGCCTGTGCATCAAAGCAGCCAAACCAATCGGGGGCTGTCAGCGGAACGGCGTCGTCGCGCAGCACGTAGGTTTCTGTCAGAAGCGCCTGGCTCATCGGAGTTGTGAAGCAGGCACGAAACCGGATGGGAGAGCTATCAGCGTCAATCGCTTCGATGTTCTCGGCAAGAATAGCTTCGGGTGTCCCGGTAGAGACGGAGGTCAGCTCTATCTCTGCCGCGGTCACGTTCACCTCTTCGTAGTAATGGTAAACTTGCAGGTAATAGAGGCCGGCACCGGCCAATACTGAGCTTAGCAGCAGCATCACGATTACTATCTTTCCGGTCATGCGGCCCAGCCACCAGCCTCAGTTTGAACAAACGCGTCCGCGCAAGCTTTGGCCAAATTCCGAACCCGCCCGATATAGGCCTGACGTTCGGTGACCGAAATCACACCACGCGCATCCAGCAGGTTGAACACGTGAGAGGCCTTGATGCACTGGTCATAGGCCGGTTGCGCCATAACAATGCGGCGACCGTTTTTTGGATCGTCCGCGGGTTGTTCCAAAATGCGCGCGCATTCGGCTTCCGCATCTTCGAAATGTTTCAGCAGAATATCCGTGTCGGCCACGTCGAAATTCCAGCGGGCATATTGCGCCTCTGCCTCACGGAAAATGTCACCGTAGGTCAGCGGGATCGCCGTGTCTGGATCATTGAAAGGCATTTCATTGCCGTCATCAAATCCCAGAATATACATCGCAAGTCGTTCCAAGCCGTAGGTCAATTCGCCCGAAACGGGTTTGCAGTCATGGCCGCCAACCTGTTGAAAATACGTGAATTGCGAGACTTCCATGCCATCGCACCAAACTTCCCAACCAAGACCCCATGCGCCCAGTGTCGGGCTTTCCCAATCGTCTTCGACAAAGCGGATATCGTGCATGTCCATGTCGATACCAATCGCCTTCAGAGACCCCAGGTAGAGCTCTTGCAGATTGGGTGGGGAGGGCTTGATGATCACTTGAAACTGGTAGTAGTGCTGCCAACGGTTCGGGCTGTCCCCGTAGCGGCCATCGGTCGGACGACGGGACGGCTGAACATAGGCCGCAGCCCAAGGCGTTGACCCCAAAGACCGCAAAGTCGTTGCCGGGTGAAACGTACCCGCGCCCACTTCCATGTCGTATGGTTGCAAGACAGCACAGCCGTTTTCGGCCCAATACGCCTGCAAGCGCAGAATAATTTCCTGGAACGAGCGCGGTTTTTCCGGTGCGGACGCCGTTTTTTCAGCCATTTCACTTGCCTTTGCTTGATTGCGTTCTCCATAGGCAACAGGGGGAACAGGGTCAATCGGCAGATCGCGGGTTTTGACGTGCACCTCGCCCCGGGTCTGCTAGGTTTCCCCTCAGATTCGTACGACCGCAAGAAAGCCTGAGGGGGATTTCGGTTTTGTTAAGACTGATGAAGATTTTGTTAGTTGGGCTTTTTGCTCTTCAGGCACAGGTAAGTTTTGCTCAGCAATCCACTTGGATACAGGTTGAAGCGCTTTCGACACTTCGCGAAGCCGAAAGCCGCGCGCGGGATTATTCCTCGGCGTTTGACAATGTTGCGGGCTTTCGCCTGGGCTCTGGCTGGTACGCAATCGCGCTTGGGCCGTTTGAAGCAAATGACGCACGACGCCAATTGGCGGAATTGAAACGTGCCCGGATCATTCCATCAGATGCATATCTTACGGATGCAGGTATCTACGGACAGGCGTTTTGGCCTGTTGGCGGTGCCGCCGCCCTTGCCCCTGCCCCGCAACCGACAACGCCCGCAGTGCAAACCCCAACAGAGCTTCCCGATGAAACCCCATCTCAGGCCCGAGCAAGTGAACGGCTTTTGACAGGCGAAGAGCGCAAGGCGCTGCAGGTTTCGCTGCAGTG
Organism: uncultured Litoreibacter sp.; assembly: GCA_947493265.1. Taxonomy (GTDB): domain Bacteria; phylum Pseudomonadota; class Alphaproteobacteria; order Rhodobacterales; family Rhodobacteraceae; genus Litoreibacter. The sequence continues at coordinate 814,032 of CANLQL010000003.1, forward strand.
GTTTGGGTTCTACACTGCACGGATCGACGGCTCTTTCGGACGTGGAACACGGAGGTCGATGGCCGCGTGGCAGCAGGCCAATAACTTCGAGCCGACCGGCATTCTGACGACCAGCCAACGCGCAGTGCTGAACCAATCCTATAGCGATGCTCTTTCGGCATTGGGACTGGACACAGTCCGCGAAACCAAGGCTGGCATAGAGCTGACGATGCCCGCAAAACTGGTGGAATTCGAGAAGTATGACTATCCGTTCGTTCACTACACCCCAAAGGATGGCAGCGGCATTCGGATCCTGTTGATCAGCCAACCCGGCGGATCTGACCGTTTGGCGGGATTGTTTAATATCATGCAAACGCTTGAGATCGTGCCCCGCAATGGTGAACGCAGCCTTAGCGATGCGGAATTCACCCTGACAGGGCAAAGCAGCGACTTGCATTCCTACACATATGCACGCGCACAAGCAGGCTTCATCAAAGGGTTCACAATCGCATATCCACCGGAAAAATCCGCGGAAATGCAACGCGCAATTGGATTTATGCGCGACACGCTGACACCGCTTGATGGCGCACTCAGCCCAGAGCAGACCGACGTTGCAGCGCAATCTCTGGACCTGCTGGCCGGGCTTTCGGTCCGGCAGCCAAAATCCTCTGCGAGTGGGTTTTTTGTAAGCTCGTCAGGGGACGTATTGACCACCAAAGCCGCGCTGGGTCAGTGCGAGCGGATCACTCTTGGCGAAGATACCGATGCGCAGATTGCTGCAACCGAGAATGGCTTGACCTTGTTGAAACCAAGCTCAGCGATTGCGCCATTGGGTGTCGCACAGTTCAGCGAAGCGCTTCCGCGCCTGCGCTCTGAGATTGCGGTTTCTGGCTTCTCTTACGCAGGTGCATTGGGTGCGCCGACCGTGACATTCGGGACATTGGAAGACATCCGTGGGCTTCAGGGCGAAGACACGGTGCAACGGCTATCTGTTGACACGCTGGATGGCGACATCGGCGGGCCTGTCTTTGATATGGCAGGCTTGGTGTCCGGCGTGGTGATGCCAGCCACCAGCCAGTCGCGTCAGTTGCCAGCAGGCGTCGTGCTTTCAGTGAAATCCGCCCAGATATTGGGGTTCCTCAGCGATGCAGGTCTGAGCCCGAAATCAGCGACAGCAACGGATCGGATCGCGCCAGAGGACTTGGCCAGCCGGGCAAGCGACGTCACCGTCTTGGTCAACTGCTGGTAGTCTAGTTTTTCGACGTTTCCGGCGTGATGTGAATTAGCGTTGGGCCATCGGCCTTAAGCGCTGAAAGCGCCGCTGCTTTGAAATCCGCTATCGTGCGGGGCGCTGCTGATTTGGCCCCATAGGCCTCTGCCAATTTGCAGAAATCAGGATTGCGGGCGACGACCGAATTGGGTGCGATTTGGGCGCCAACCATGCTGTCTTCGATCTCTTTCAGTTTGCCATTGTCCCAAACAATGATCGGCAAGGTCAGACCAAGCTCAACCGCGGTTGCCAACTCCTGAATATTGTATTGCACACCGCTGTCGCCGTTGATCGAAATAACTGGTTTTTCCGGCGCGCCGATCTTGCCGCCGATTGCCGCGGGAAGCGCATAGCCAAGCGTTCCAAACCCTGATGGATGGTGCCAATGGCCTGGCAGTTCCATCGGATAGACCTCTTTGGCGACGTAGGCGAACTGAGTCATGTCTGAGAAAAACATCGTGTCTTCCGGGACAACCTCGTGCAGTGCGTCGCATAGCGGCACGATGTTCGGGCGTTCTGCATCGGCTTGCGCGCGCCAGGCGGCAAGTGTGGTGCGCACAGTGTCCGCGGACCAATCCGTGTCGGCCCGATCAGGCATCGTGCCCAGCGTTGCCGAGAGGGCCGACGCAAATGCGTCTGCGTCACACAAGATCGCAATTTCTGTTTCTGGCACGCGGGTCAATTCTACCGGGTCGATATCGACCCGAATAATCGGCACACTTGCCCCTAAATCTTCGCGCCAAAGATCCACTTCTGACAGCTGGCTGCCAATCACGATCACCAGATCTGCTTCTGCGCAAATGTCAGCACTTTCTGGACGCGGAAGCGTTGCCAGATAATTGAGCGGGTATTGCGGTGGGATGATCCCCCGTCCGGCATAGGTTTCAAAGACCAGCGCTTTTGACTTCTGCACGACAAGCGGCAACTCAATCGCATGTGTCGCCCCGCCGCCGAGAACAAAAAGCGGTTTCTTCGATGCCATCAAACGCTGCGCGATGTCTTTCACCTGATCACTGTCAGGCTGCAGTCCTGGCGCATGCAAAATGTCCCCTGTGGGCGGCAAAGCGTTGCCTTCCAATACCTCGATCGGTACTTGGATATGTTTCGGCCGGGGACGTGCGCTGGTGAATTCAAACAACGCGCGATCAATCAGCTGATACGCGCTTTCCCCATCCATCGCGGTCAGAGACCAATCCGCCACGGTCCCGGCGGCAATCTCCTGATCCTTCATTTCATGAAGGCGGCCCCGCCCCATGCCAAGATCCGCGCGGTTCAAGCAACTTGAAATCACCAGCATCGGGATGCTGTCGCTATAGGCTTGCCCAATAGGGTTCATGATGTTGCACAGGCCCGGGCCAGTGATCACGTAGCACACGCCCGGAAACCCACTGGCGCGGGCATATCCGTCGGCCATAAAGCCGGCACCCTGTTCGTTGCGGGCAAGAATATGGGTGATCCCGGCCTCTTCGATCCCGCGATAGAGTTCTTGATTATGGACGCCAGGAATGCCGAAAACCACATCCGTTCCACGGTCTTTCAACATGTGAGAAATTTGAACGCCCAGAGGGCGCGCTTGGGAAGAGGTTGGCATCATACCCTCCAGAAATTGACGGTTAGGATTACGTAGACGGCGACAAGCTCTAGCCTGCCGATCAGCATACCAGCGGACAAGAACCACTTTGCAGTGTCATTCAGGCCGGCAAAATTTCCGGTGGGTCCGATCTGGTCTCCAAGACCGGGGCCAATATTTGCCAGCGCAGATGCGGCCCCTGACAATGAGGTTATGAAGTCCAGCCCGGTCAGGCCCAACAAAATGGCCAAGATACCCAAGGACACGACAAACAAGACAAAGAACGAAATCACAGAGTTGATCACGTCGTCGGCGACCGAACGCCCTTCATAACGTGGGGCGAAAAGCCCATGGGGGGAGTGGATTTTGCGGATTTGCGACTTTATCGATGCAAAAAGCAGCTGATACCGAAATACCTTGATCGAACAGGATGTTGAGCCCGCGCATCCCCCGATCAATCCGATAAAGAAGAACAAAACCACCGGCAGTGGCCCCCAAAGCTGATAATTTGTGCTGGAATATCCGGTGCCGGAAATAATCGACGTGACGTTGAATAACGCTTCGCGAAAACCAGACGCAAGATCATTGTCCGACAACGCCATGCGGTAGACGGCAAAGAAGACTGACAGACCTATGATGAGCAACAAATAAAGGCGGATCTGGCTGTCTTGCATCATTGGTTTTGCAGTGCCCGCCACAAGTTGGACGTAGCGCACGAATGGCAATGACGCGAGGATCATGAAGAGGGACGCTGCATATTCAGGTGCGCCTTGGAATGCCCCGAATGAGGCGTCTGTCGTCGAAAATCCACCAGTGCTGACGGTCGTAAATGCATGATTGATCGCATCAAAGATCGACATGCCGACAAGAACATAGACCAGCGCGCAAAGCATTGTTATCGCGATGTAAATAAAGGAAATTTGCTTGGCGATTTCGACCGCACGGGGCAGAACTTTGCCCATCGTGTCAAAGGCCTCAGACCGAAAGATCTGCATCCCGCCCACCCGCAATTCCGGCAGAAACACCATGGCGACAACAATGATACCGATCCCGCCGAACCATTGCAGTAGCGAGCGCCACAGCTGCAAGCCCATCGGCATGTCATCCAACCCAGTAAACACCGTGGCACCGGTTGTCGTCAGGCCGGACATCGCCTCAAAGAACGCGTCGACATAGCGGGCCTCAAGCGGACCAAGGTAGAATGGCAGTGCGCCAAATAGCGGCAGTGCCAGCCAAACCCCTGTTGTTAAAAGAAAAGTTTGCTGAATGCTTAGGTGGCTGCCGATCCCATTTGCGCAAGCCATCGCGATCAGTAGACCGGTCAGAGTTGTCAGGATCGACGATTCTGCAAATACCTGCCAATGCCCATTGCCGTCGAAAAGATCGACCGACATTGGCACCAACATCGAAACGCCCAGAAAGGCGACCAAGAGACCGGAAACATAGCCCACCGGGCGCAGATCAAACATGCGCCAAGCGTTGGCGCGACAGACCTCCGGTGTCAACGCGGAAGATAGGTGTCGCAATCGCATTGCGCCCCTCAAGACAAGGTGAACAAAGCGGTCTGAGGGTCCCTTGACGTGATTGGCCGACGGGGTTATTCCGAATTTGTGGCGATTTGTTACCGGATTGCGGGCCACGTTAAATATGCCGCTAAAGAGGTCGGATGGTATAGCCTCCCCCTTTTTCCGGTGGAGGCTTTATTTTTTGGGGAACGCAAACCCCAATGAGGATTTGACATGGAAAAGTGGTCCCCACGCACAAAAGCAGTTCACGCTGGCACCCGTCGTTCGCAATATGGCGAAATGTCGGAAGCAATTTTCATGACGCAGGGCTTTCTTTACGACACGCCAGAACAGGCGGAGGCGCGGTTCATCGAATCTGACCCCGATGAATTCATCTATGCGCGCTACGGAAATCCGACCGTTAAGATGTTCGAGGACCGCATCGCGGCGCTTGAAGGCACGGAAGATGCGTTCGCGACGGCATCCGGGATGGCGGCGGTGAACGGCGCGGTCTTTGCCAATGTGAAAGCCGGGGATCATGTGGTGTCGAGCCGGGCATTGTTCGGTTCCTGCCTCTATATTCTTGAAGATATCCTGCCGCGCTTCGGCGTCGAGGTTACTTTTGTTGACGGCACTGATCTTGCGGCCTGGGAAAACGCCATTCGCGATGACACGAAGATGGTGTTTCTTGAAACCGTGGCCAACCCGACCTTGGAAGTGATTGATCTGGAAGCTGTCGCAAAGCTGGCGCACGCCAAATCCGCAGTTGTCGTCGTCGACAATGTGTTTGCGACCCCTGTGTTTTCGCATGCTGTGGCACAAGGGGCAGACATCGTTGTGTATTCCGCAACGAAACATATCGACGGTCAGGGACGGTGTCTGGGTGGGGTGATCTGCGGCACAACGCAGATGATCCGCAAGACGATTGAACCCTATCTTAAGCACACCGGAGGCTCCCTTTCGCCGTTCAACGCGTGGGTCATGCTCAAAGGTCTTGAAACAATGCAGCTGCGGTGCGAGGCGCAAGCTGCAACAGCTCTGAAGGTCGCGCAGGCATTGGAGGGTCACCCGAAACTGGCGCGGGTCCTCTATCCGTATCTTGCCTCTCACCCGCAATGTGATGTTGCAAAACGGCAGATGGATGCTGGCGGCACCGTCGTTTCCCTGGATATCAAAGGTGGCAAAGACGAGGCGTTCAGACTTCTTAACGCATTGAATATTATCTCTATTTCCAACAATCTTGGCGACAGCAAAAGCCTTGTGACCCATCCGACAACGACCACGCACCAGCGCCTGACGGATGAACAACGCGCCGCACTTGGTATTACGAATGGACTGGTCCGGCTGAGCATTGGGTTAGAAGATGGCGATGATTTGCTTGCGGATTTGCATCACGCGTTGGATGCCATTTGATAACGTTTTCTCGACCGGCTTTGTGGAAGCGTGGATAAAACGTTCGCAAAATGACACAATCGCCCCATATATAGCCTTCGTAGGCGCGAGGAGGGACGATCATGAATGTCCACACACCAAAGCCCGGGAGTGATCCCGACAAAGCTGACGCAAAAGCAGCGCTTGAGCTGCTGCGCAGTTGGGCTGCATCTGTAAGTGACGTGGAAATAGCTGATCTTGACCCGGTCGTCGCGCGGCTTTTGCCTGATCAGGCGGTTGGCAATTACCCTGCGCTTGCGCGTGCCTATCCTGAAGATTTTGAGGTTGATGACGCCTATAAAGCGTCGATGCCTGATCTGCAGAACGGCCCGTCTTCGCTGATCCGCGGTGCCAAGCAGTTGATCCAGCACGTGGGGATTTCGAACTTCCGGCTGCCGATCAAGTTTCATACCCGCGAAAATGGCGATTTGACGCTGGAAACCTCCGTCACGGGGTCCGTCAGTCTGGAGGCTGAAAAGAAGGGCATCAACATGTCCCGGATCATGCGCAGTTTTTACAAGCGCGCCGGAGACACGTTCAGTTTTGAGGTCATTGAGAAGACCATCGATGCCTACAAAGAAGATCTGGAAAGCTTTGATGCACGTATCCAGATGCGGTTTTCCTTCCCGATGAAAGTTGAAAGCCTGCGGTCAGGGCTGATGGGGTATCAATATTACGACATCACGTTGGAAATGATTGATCAGGCGGGGGTGCGTAAAAAGATCATTCACCTAGACTACGTCTATTCATCCACCTGCCCCTGTTCCCTGGAGCTCAGTGAACATGCCCGGCAATTCCGCGGCCAATTGGCGACGCCGCATTCGCAACGCTCTGTTGCGCGTATTTCGGCAGAGATTGACTGCGACCAGCATTGCCTCTGGTTTGAGGACCTGATCGACATGTGCCGCGATGCGGTCCCGACGGAAACGCAGGTGATGGTGAAGCGCGAGGATGAGCAGGCATTTGCAGAGCTTAACGCCGCCAACCCGATTTTTGTCGAAGATGCGGCGCGGCTTTTCTGTGCACAGCTACAAAAAGACCCGCGTGTGAAGGATTTCCGCATCATCGCCAGCCATCAGGAAAGTCTACATTCGCATGACGCGGTCTCCGTGCTGACCGAGGGCGAAACGTTTGAGTCTGAAAGCCTCGACCCCAAGCTTTTCAACACATTGTTCCACGTAGGCTGACGCCCGGCGACTACTTTGCCGCGCAATACGGCTGAAACGGACCTGCAAGTTAGGCTTGTGTGTCATCCTCAGGCTCAATGCCGTATTTTTGCAAAAGTCCGGCTTGAAGCATGAAAAAGGCAAACAAGGCCACCGGGAAGCCGAAAGTTTCAATCTTCACCCAGGCATCCGTTGACATGGTGCGCCAAACGACTTCGTTGGCGATGGCCAAAGCGGCAAACATCGCCACAAGACGCTTGGTCAGGATCATCCATCCCTCGGGTTCCAGCGGCATCAGCTCATCCATCACATATGCCAGCCAGCTTTTGCCCATCAGCAAACCAAGGCCCAGGATGCCTGCAAAGAAGCTGTAAACGATGGTGGTCTTGATTTTGAAGAATTTCTCGTCGTTGAAATAGACCGTCAAGCCGCCAAAGAAGATCACCAGAATTGCCGTCATCACCTGCATGCGGCTGATTTTTCCAGTGAGTTTCCAAAGCACGGCGGTCGACGCCAGAAGCAATGGCACAAACAGGGCCGTCACCACGATGAAGCCCGAATAGTCTGTGCCGGCGATCGTGTAGACCTCGTCCTTCATACGCATATAGGCGATGAAGAAAATCAGGACGGGGCCCAGTTCCAGCGCTGATTTCAACCCTTGCGAGATCTTTCGTTCTGCCATGTTGGCGCTCTAACCTCCGAATTCCACGATGACTGCACCCAAAGCAATCAATGCCATCAAGGTCAAGCGTCTGGGCCCGACTTTTTCCTTCAAGATCACCCAGCCAATCAGGGCCGCGAACACTGTAGAGGTTTCCCGCAGTACAGCCGCCTCCCCCACTTTGTCCAACCGGGTTGCGACCATGATCGATCCAAACGAAAGAAACGCGATGATTGCACCAAGAAATCCACGCGCAGCGAGCGGCCCCAAGGCGGGACGATCCGCCATATGGGTCCAGCGATAAGCGGCTACAAATGGCATGACCAAACCATCGATCATGAAAAACCACGCCAAAAAGGTGAACGGGTTTGCCGTGGCGCGAATACCGTAAGCGTCATAGGTCGTGTAAATCGCCGCAAAAAGGCCCGTGGCGACGGCCAGCCACAGTGCAGGGACAAGCGTGTCCCGATCAACTGTGATGGTCCGTAGGTTGTAAATCGCCAGACCGAAGATACCAGATAGCAGAACCGCAACGCCAAGTATCTGCGTGATTGTGAAGACCTCAGCGAAGAAGATGTAGGCCCCGATCACTGTAAAAAGCGGCCCTGTGCCGCGCACGACCGGATAGACCACCGTGTAGGCCCCTTTGGAGTAGGTCCAGGCCTGCAGCACCTTGTAGCCCACATGGATCACGAACGCGGTCGCGAAAATCGGCCACATATGTGGTTCCGGCCAAGGCACGACAAACAAAGCAAATGGCGCAGCCATCAAGCCGTAGTTGAGATCAATTGCCCCGCGTGACAACCAGGGATCGTGACGCCCTTTTTGCAATGCGCCAAAGACCGCGTGCAAAAACGCCGCCATCACAGCAAGCATCAGCGCAACATTTCGCCCCTCTTCGGTGCCTTCAAGAGAGATCAGCCAATCGGCCATATGCGATCAATCAAGCTCCAGACCGGTTAGCGCTTTTGCAAATTCTTGCGGGTCGAACGCGTCAAGATCATCAATCTGTTCCCCCACGCCGATCGCATGAATTGGCAGCCCAAACTTGTCGGCAAGCGCCACCAGCACACCGCCCTTCGCGGTGCCATCAAGCTTCGTCATCACGAGCCCCGATACGTCAGAGATCTGGCGAAACACATCCACCTGATTGAGCGCGTTTTGCCCGGTGGTTGCATCTAGCACCAGCAAGGTGTTGTGCGGGGCCGTGTCGTCCTTCTTGCGGATCACCCGGACAATCTTTGCCAGCTCTTCCATCAGATCGGCGCGGTTTTGCAGACGTCCCGCTGTATCAATCATCAACAGATCAGCGCCGTCTTGATGGGCTTTTTCCATCGCCTCAAAGGCCAGACTTGCCGGGTCGGACCCCTCCGGTGCTGTCAAAACTGGCACGCCTGCGCGGTCGCCCCAGACCTGCAATTGTTCAACGGCGGCGGCCCGGAATGTGTCGCCCGCCGCGATCACAACAGATTTGCCCGCGGCCTTGAATTGGCTGGCCAATTTGCCGATCGTTGTCGTCTTGCCCGAACCATTTACCCCAACGACAAGCACAACTTGCGGCCGCTTGGGATAGATTGGCATCGGCTTAGCCACAGGTTCCATGATGGCTGTGATTTCTGCGGCCAAGAGCTCTTTGATTTCCTGGACCGACAGTTTTGAGCCGAACCGCCCTTCCGCCATATTCGCCGTGACCCGCAAGGCCGTATCAACCCCCATGTCAGAGGCGATCAACAGCTCTTCCAGTTGCTCCAGCATATCGTCGTCCAACTCGCGCCGGATAACTGTTTTCTTTTCCCCGCGGCCCAACAAACGTCCAAAAAATCCGGGCTTTTTCGCTGGTTCTTCTGCGTCGGCAACCTGAACAACTGGTTCTGGTTCTGGTTCTGGTTCTGGTTCTGGTTCTGGTTCTGGTTCTGGTTCTGGTTCTGGTTCTGGTGAAGGAGCTACCTCTTCAGGCACATCGTCAATCTCTGCATCCAGGTCCTTCAAACCCGCTTCGAAATTGTCCAAGGCGTCGTCCAAGGACGCAGCGATACTGTCCTCTGGCTCAACCCAGGGTTCTTGTGCTTCTGCAGCCGCTGCATCCTCCGGCGTGACGTCTGACATATCAGACATCAGCGCTTCAAACTCAGCATCGGACGCCTTTTGCCATGCCTCCAGGTATTGCTCTTGTTCTTCCGGTGCCAAAGCATCGACATAGGCGTCGGCCTCAGCCTGCCCGAGCGTTTTGACATGCGCCAAAGTCGCTTCGACATCAAACGGCTCTGGCTCTGGCTCTGGCTCTGGCTCTGGCTCTGGCTCTGGCTCTGGCTCTGGCTCTGGCTCTGGCTCTGGCTCTGGCTC
>CANLQL010000004.1 GCA_947493265.1 uncultured Litoreibacter sp.
TCTGGCTCTGGCTCTGGCTCTGGCTCTGGCTCTGGCTCTGGCTCTGGCTCTGGCTCTGGCTCTGGCTCTGGCTCTGGAGGAGCGGTCGCTTTTTCGGTTTCAGTGTCAACAAGCATCGTTTCAGGAACGGCTTCCTCAGTCGCGGGCGGCACATCTTCTACGATTATTTCTTCGGCCTCGCCGCCATCTTCCACGATGGCATCCAAGCCTTCCTCGAGTTTTGAAGAAGACTTAAACAGCTTATTCTTGAGCTTTTTAAAGAATGACATTTGATCCCACGCCTTGGCCTTCCCTTCACCTAATACGCTTGATGCGGGGATGGAAGAGTTTGCGTTGAATTCGCGCCTTGCTGCAAATGCGTGCGACCATCAGGGGAATACACAAATAGTTTGCGCCCTGATAGGAATTGAAGTCAGAAACCGACTGAAAATGGCCCGCCTCTGAATGTCTTTGCCAATTGCCAGATTTGCGTTTGCAACCTTGCTGCCCGTGCCTTTCCTTATCGCAGGGCTTCTTTGGGCAGGTCCGCTTGCGTGGATCGCAATCGCTTATATCTGCGTGATAACCGCCTATCTGGATTTGGTCCTGCCGCATTCTGATGACGCGGAGGGTTCAGAAGATACTTCGCAACCGTTTCTGAATATCGCTCTGGGCCTTTTGCATTTTCCCGTGCTGTATCTTGCTGTTTGGTCGCTTTCTGGTTCAGGTGTCGGCCTATTGTCGATCACAGGCTTTGCGCTGTACTTCGCGGTTGGTATTTTTCTGGGACAGTTGAGCAATTCGAACGCGCATGAATTGATCCATCGTTCTGGACGATTTGAACGGTCTCTTGGAAAATGGGTGTTCACGTCAATCCTGTTTGGCCACCACGCCTCGGCGCATCCGGCGGTTCATCATACGCATGTCGCGACGCCACTTGATCCGAATACTGCGCGGCTGAACGAGCCATTCTTTCGCTACTTCAAACGCGCCTGGATCGGGTCGTTCAAAGCTGGCTTGCGGGTAGAACGGACGCGGCATGATCTGTGGTCAAACCCCTATCTGGTTTATGTGTTGGGTGGGATTGCCACACTTTTGGTTTCGCTTTGGTTGGTGGGTTGGAAAGGCGTCGCTATCCATCTGGCCTTGGCCAGCTTTGCGCAGATGCAGCTATTGATGAGCGACTATGTCCAGCACTACGGATTGCAGCGGGTGCGCACGCCAAATGGCTATGCGCCTGTTGGTCCGCAGCATTCCTGGGATGCGCCGCATCTGATTTCACGCCACTGGATGCTAAATGCGCCACGCCATTCCGACCATCATCTTCATCCAAGCAAGCCTTATTCCGAGCTTGTTTCAGCGGCACAGTCCGCGCAGTTGCCCTATCCACTTCCGATTATGGCCGGGATTGCGCTGTTTCCGCGCCGATGGAAGCGGTTGATGAACCCAAGGGTTGCTGCTTTGGCACAAGATGCACCATGAGGTTTTTCATTACGAAAGCACTACTGTTGAGTTTCGCGCTTGCAATGCCTGTGCAGGCGGAAACATTGCTGACCTCTGACCAGTTTCAGGCCTTCAGCGAAAACTCCACCGTCTATTTTGACCGTCAGGGAAAGCCTTATGGCGCAGAGCAGTATTTGCCGCGAAAGCGCGTGATTTGGACCTTTCTGGACGGGCAATGCCAAACCGGGGTTTGGTTTTCAGAAGGGGACGGGATCTGCTTTCTTTATGATGGTCAAACATCCGCGCAATGCTGGCACTTTCTGGAAACGGATGCTGGCAAATCGGCCCGTGTCATTGGCGACGATCCTGCCAATGATCTGGTCGTTTCGGGACAGGATCAAGCACCGCTGAAATGCCCCGGACCTGCGGTTGGGGTCAGCTACTCCTCGCCGTCAAAAAGCGATCCTTGATCCTTGGCCGGTTTGGTCGATTTCGTGCGCGCAGGCTGGCCCACCAATTTGTAGCGACCGTCGCGGAACTGGACCTCAAGCGCAGCATTTTTGGACGCCTCTGCCTTTGTCGTCACAACGCTTTCTCCGGCCCAGACGACAGCGTAGCCACGGTCCAACGTGGCTTCATAGCCCAATGTCTGGCGCAAGCGGTCTAGGCTTTCCAAGCGGTCTTCCCATGTCTTTTGCTGTCTGCGCGCTGCATCGGACAGCGCTTGCACTGCGCGACCTGTTGCATCTGATTTTACGCGCAGATCACGTTGAATGTGCGACAGGTTGAGACGGGCAGACACCCGGCTCAGGTCACCTGACTTTCGTTCCACGCGCGACTTCAGCGCCCGCCCAATTGCATCTTTTGCATTGTCCAGACGCGCCGCAAGCTGCTGAGTTCGCTGGGTCAAAAGTGATTTGCTCAGACGTGCGGCAACTCGTTCAAATCCAACGGTTTTCGCTTGCGTGGCAGCACGTAAGGCGGCAGGCAGGCGCGCACTTGCGGCATCAAGGCGTTGGGTCGCCGGGGCCGTCAACTCGTCAGCGCGTGGCATAGCGCGCGACAGGTCGCGCAGGCGTTGTTGACGGACCTCAATCTGGCTGGCCATCGCGCGCGAAAGACGGCTTTCAAAACTGTCGAGCGTGGCCAGAAGATCGAGGCGCACAGGAACCGCCTGTTCAGCTGCCGCGGTTGGTGTCGGCGCGCGCAGGTCAGACACATAGTCGATCAGCGTCGTGTCTGTCTCATGACCAACGGCAGAAATCAGCGGAATATCGGACGCCGCCGCAGCACGGGCAACGATTTCTTCGTTGAAACCCCAAAGATCTTCCAAAGATCCACCGCCCCGCGCCACGATCAGCAAATCGGGTCTGGGCAAGGCCCCGCCCGGTGTCATCGCGTTGAACCCTTCAATGGCGGCGCTGACTTGCGGCGCGCAGCCCTCGCCTTGAACGGCAACCGGCCAGATCAGAACTTTGCGCGGAAATCGGTCACGCAAACGGTGCAAGATATCTCGGATCACGGCCCCTTGCGGGGATGTGACGACACCGATGACCTCAGGCAAATAAGGGATTGGTTTCTTGCGCTCGGCCGCGAAAAGACCTTCGGCTTCAAGCACTTTTTTGCGCTTTTCCAGCATCGCCATCAAAGCGCCAACGCCTGCGGGCCGGATATCTTCGATGACCATCTGGTAGCGTGACTGGCCTGGGAACGTGGTCAGTTTCCCGATGGCTACTACCTCCATCCCCTCTTCGGGTTTGACCGTCAGGCGCGCGGCTTGGCCTTTCCAGATCACCGAAGACAACACCGCGCGGTCGTCCTTCAGATCAAGGTAGACATGGCCGGACCGGGCAATCATCACCCGTCCCAATTCACCCTTGACGCGGACCCGACCGAATTCTCCTTCGATCATGCGTTTGACCGCGCCGGATATCTCGGAGACGCTGAATTCCGGCTCGTTTCGACCCGGCGTGTCGTCTTCCAGAAGATCCATGTGGAATGCCCGCTTGTTATGATTTGCTTGCCAGCATAAAACGCCCCGACAGCAGGCGAAAGCCCGCGATTGGCGAAACTTGGGGGCGGGTATGAACATTTTGATCTTGGGTGGCGGTGGTCGCGAACATGCATTGGCCTGGGCGGTGCACCAAAACCCAAAATGCGACCGCCTGATCGTGGCCCCGGGCAATGCCGGGATCGATGCGATAGCCGAATGTGCGGCGCTGAATATCGAAGACGGCGAAGCGGTCGTAGAATTTGCCGCCGCGCAATCCGTTGATCTGGTGATTGTCGGACCGGAAGCGCCTTTGGCCGTCGGCGTTGCTGACGATCTGCGGGCCGCAGGTATTTCGACATTTGGACCGTCTGCCGAAGCTGCGAAGTTGGAGGCCTCCAAGGCGTTCACCAAGGAAATTTGCGACGCTGCAAATGCGCCGACAGCCGGCTATGCGCGGTTTACCGATGCAGCGGCCGCAAAGGCCTATGTGCGCGAAACTGGTGTGCCGATTGTGATCAAGGCGGACGGTTTGGCAGCAGGCAAAGGCGTCGTCGTCGCGATGGAGTTGCAAGAGGCATTGGACGCGGTGGACGACATGCTGGGCGGCGCATTTGGCGAGGCTGGCGCGGAAGTGGTAATCGAAGAGTTTATGGAGGGCGAAGAAGCCTCCTTCTTCGTGCTTTGCGACGGCAAGGACGTCTTGGCCGTTGGGACCGCGCAGGATCACAAGCGCGCCTATGACGGCGACACCGGGCCGAATACCGGTGGGATGGGGGCCTATTCCCCCGCGCCGGTCCTGACCGATGCGATCGCAGAAAAGGCGATGGCAAAAATCATCCGTCCGACAATTGCTGAAATGGCACAACGCGGCACGCCCTATCACGGCGTCCTATACGCAGGTCTTATGATCAAAGATGGCCAGCCGCGATTAGTGGAATATAACGTGCGGTTTGGTGATCCAGAGTGTCAGGTTTTGATGATGCGCCTTGGTGCGCAGGCCTTGGATTTAATTCAGGCGGCGGCAGAGGAACGGTTGGGTGAGATGCAGGTCAATTGGGGCAACGATCATGCGATCACCATCGTGATGGCGGCAAACGGATATCCCGGGGCCTACGAAAAAGGCAGCGTGATTGCCGGATTGGATACCCGCGCAGAAGACAGCAAGAACATGGTGTTTCACGCAGGTACGGCGTCTTCAGATGGCAAGGTGCTGGCAACGGGTGGCAGGGTTCTTAACGTCACAGCCCGTGGCGACACGCTGCGCGAGGCGCGGGACAGAGCATATCTTGCCGTAAATAGTATCGATTGGCCGGAAGGGTTTTTCCGCAAAGACATTGGCTGGCGAGCGCTGGACTGACCTGCTTGCCTAGCAGGCAAGCGCGCTTAGGAAGCTTTCGGGGCCAGTGAACGGTATAGCTTTCAGCGGGCTCAGGTGACCGCCGATCCACCGCAGCGTCAGCACTTCCGCCCAATTGGCGCTGGCTACGACAATTTTCGGGGTTTTACCGTCGCAGTCCTTGATGCCGCCCGAAATGAAATCCTCTCCAATCCGATGATTTGTCACGGCTGAAAAATTGATCCACGGGATCAGTTTGCGATCTTGGTATTTGTAAACTTCCAACGATTTCTTCAGATGCGGGCGGTCGACAAAGATCACTTCTGTTACGCCATCGCCATCTATATCCGCGGCACCCACAGGTGCCAGCCAACGGTTCGAGCGCCCGATATGAGGTGTCGCGGTGACCTTACCGGTTTCGTTATAAATCGCGAGTTGCGCACCCGTGCGGGCCTCAGTCTCGACGACGATAACCTCAAGTGCGCCGTCCCCGTCGAGATCCTGCACACGGGGGGCCAGATCTTCAAAAACCCGGCTTTCGGGGAGTTTCACGATGGCACGGGCACCAGATTGCAGGGTCATCTCAAGCGTGCCCCACTCCACCGCGTCGCCCAGAACACCATGGGCATAGCGGGTTGTCGGATCAGTGTAGCGCGCCGATTTTACGGTATCGGCAAAACCGACCCCCACCCAAAGACCTGCGAGGCAGGCCGAAAAAGCTAGAACACGCTTCAAATCTGCTTTTCAGGCATTTGAACGACCAAACCGTCCAAGGCGTCTGTGACTTTCAACTGGCAGGTCAGGCGAGAGCGAGATGGATCCGGCTCGTAGGCGAAATCCAACATGTCTTCTTCCATCGCTTCCTTGGCGGGCAATTTTGCGACCCAATCTTCAGCGATATAGACGTGGCAGGTCGAGCATGCACAGGCCCCGCCGCAATCGGCCTCGATGCCGGGAATGTTGTTGTCGCGCGCGCCTTCCATGACGGTCAGACCGTTTGCAACATCAACAACGTGCTCGGTTCCGCCATGTTCGATATAGGTGATCTTAGCCATGTGTCTTCCTGTCATTCACTCGTTCAAACCGAGATAATCTGTCTTCCGGCATTTTGCCAGTCCCGTTTCTTGACGGCATGCAGTCTTATGGTGCGGAAAGCTTGGTTCCTGCAAAAAAGAGGCACCCGAAGGTGCCTCTTGAAACGTTGTTTTTTGGGCAATTACCCTTTGAGGTTAAGCGCCACAAAACGTGGATCGCCTTGCCGGCGGACCAGCATCAGGAAGGACTTGCGTCCTGCTTCCTTGGCTTCTTCCAACCGGCTTTCAAAATCAGCCAGGCTCTCAACCTTCTTTTGACCTGCTTCGACGATCAGATCGCCAGCGCGCAGACCTTTTTCAAAGGCGTCGCTGTCCTCGGCCACGTCAGAGACGACCAAACCGGTTGCGTCTGCATCCAACCCAAGCTGGGCGCGCAATTCCTCGTTCAGGACAGCGAGGGACATGCCAAGAATTTCAGCTTCCTCAGGATCGCTTTTCTGCACGGCGGCGGGAACAGCTGTGGATTCAGCATCCTCGCGACGGCCCAGAGTGACCTTTAGGGTTTCGCTAGATCCGTCCCGAACAACGATGACGCGCACCGCTTTGCCGACAGTCGTGTTGCCGACGATGCGAACAAGTTCCCGTGTATCGGCGACTTCTTTGCCGTCAAAGGACATGATCACGTCACCCGCTTCGATCCCTGCTTCTTTAGAAGGACCTTCCGGCACGTCAGTAACCAAGGCACCAGCGACTTTTTCAAGACCAAGGGCTTCGGCAACATCTTCCGTGACGTCCTGGATGCGGACACCCAACCAACCACGGCGTGTTTCACCGAACTCTTTCAGCTGATCAACGACACGTGTCACAACCTTGGAAGACATTGAGAACCCGATCCCGATAGACCCACCGGAGGGGGACAGGATCGCGGTGTTCACGCCGATCACTTCGCCTTCGATGTTAAACAGCGGTCCACCAGAGTTCCCTCGGTTGATCGCGGCATCGGTTTGGATGAAGTCATCATAGGTACCTGACAAGGCGCGTTCGCGGGCGGAAATGATCCCAGCAGAAACAGAGAACCCCTGCCCCAACGGGTTCCCAACGGCCACAACCCAGTCGCCAACACGGGCCACGTCACTGTCACCAAATGGGACGAACGGAAGCGGCTCGTCGCTTTCGACTTTCAAAAGCGCGATATCTGTTTTCGGATCTGTGCCGATCACTGTCGCGTCGAGACGCTCGCCAGAAAAAAATTCGATCTCGATTTCATCTGCTTTGTCGATCACGTGGTTGTTGGTGACGATGAAACCGTCTTCAGAGATTACAAAGCCGGATCCCAACGCGGATGATCTGCGCGGGCGTTGGCCCTGTTGTTGGCGGTCCATGAAATCCCTGAAGAAATCTTCCAGCGGGGAGCCTTCCGGCACTACCGGGCGGGGACCCTGTTCGACACCAGCAACAGTGGTTGATGTGGTGATATTAACAACCGCAGGGCTGACCTGTTCAGCCAAATCTGCGAAACTTTCCGGGAGTTTGGCATTTGCGGCAAGGGTTTGGGCAAGGGCCAGCACGAGGCCCAAGGCCAACACTGCAAATCCGCGACCCGTATTCGGTCTTGAGAGTGTCTGAGTTCTTACGTGAGCGTTCACTTGAGGCTCCTCCAAAAATAGTACGATCTTTTCGACTTGATCTTATTGACTACACCCCATGCTCGGCGGGGCTTTGATAGAGATAGAATTGGGCCTTTTGGCAACAGGTTCAAGGTTTCTTGCGTTTCAGCGTTTCAATTAAGTGTGTAGAACCTGTGATAGCAGCGTGCGCAGGGTCTAGAAATTCGCAACGGACTTTGCGATCCACACCAAGACCGTTCCAATGGCCAATGCCCCCAGTCCGATCATGCGCCGGGTTTCAGGCGGGATGTCCAATATCACCTTCAACATATCCTCTATACGCGAAGGGGCCAGTGCAAGCACCAGCCCCTCGAAAACCAATACCAGACCTATGCCCAGTAGAAGTGCTGTGATCATCGACCAGTATCCGATTTCAGATAGTCGAAGAACTCACTGTCTGGCCGAATGACCATGGTTGAGTTGCTGCCCTGAAGCGACCGCTCATACGCTGTCAAAGACCTGTAGAACTCAAAGAATTCAGGGTCCGCACCAAAGGCTTCCGCGAAGATGTTGTTGCGAAGCGCATCTGCTTCACCACGGACGATATCCGCGTTTTTGGTCGCGTCTGAGACCAGCTCAACCACAGTCCGATCGGCTTGCGCGCGAACCCGTTGGGCGGCTTCTTCACCACGCGCGATCTCGTCGGCGGCTTCACGTTCCCGTTCCGCACGCATCCGCGCAAAGGTCGCATCAAGGTTCTGTTCAGGCAGGTTGGTTTGCTTCAAACGCACGTCGATCACTTCAAGACCCAGCGGCAATGCACGCTGGCGGGCCTGTTGTGTGATCCGCGCCATCAGCGCGCCACGATCTGCAGACAGAATGGTGTTTGAGGTCACACCGTCAGAACCAAGCACAGCCCGGATCGTCGGGTTCAAGATGCCTTCCAGACGATCTTCAGCAGCGCGCAGGCCACCGACACCAACCGCTTGGCGGAACTGGACGACGTCCGAAATCCGGTAACGCGCGAACGCGTCCACAACCAAACGACGGTCATCAGAAGGGGTAACCTCGGTCACATCCGTGTCCAGCGCCAAGATCCGGTCGTCGTAACGCACGACTTCCTGGATGAACGGGATCTTAAACGCCAAGCCCGGCTCTTCCTTCACGTCGCGGATCTGACCAAATTGGAGAACCAGAGCTTTTTCACGCTCGTCCACGATAAAGACCGAGGACAGAACAACGAAGACGATCGCGGCAAGTGCGATCAGTGCGCCAATACCTTTGGTCATCAGTTCGACCCTCCTTTACGCAACTCGTTCAGGGGCAGGTAAGGAACCACACCAGAGCCTGTTCCATTTTCGCCAGCGTCATCCAGGATCACCTTGTCGACGGATCCGAATACCTTTTCCATCGTCTCAAGATACAGACGCTTGCGCGTCACTTCCGGGGCTTTCGCGTATTCGGCCAAAACGGCCGAAAAACGGCTGGCTTCACCTTGGGCCTCGTTCACAACTTGTGCGCGGTACCCTTCGGCTTGCTCCAGTTGCTGCGCGGCTTCACCACGGGCACCGGCCAAAACGCGGTTGGCATAGGCATCAGCGGTGCGTTGCAGACGGTCGCGTTCTTGCTCGGCGGCCTGAACTTCCCGGAAGCTGTCGATAACTTCCCGTGGCGGATCAGCCCGGTCAAGGTTGAGACGCACGATGTTCACGCCTGACTGGTATTGATTGAGCGTCGTCTGGATCAGGTCGCGCACATTGTCTGCAATCGCCTGACGATCCCGGTTAAGGATCGGCGCAAGCTCAGACCGTGCAATAACTTCGCGCATGGCCGATTCACTCACGGAACGAATGGTTTCTTGTGGATCTGCCAGGTTGAACAGGAATTTTGCTGGATCGTTGATGTTCCAAACAACCTGGAAGTCGATGTCCACGATGTTTTCGTCTGTCGTCAGCATCAGACCTTGATCACCACGGCCAGAACCACGGCCAACGCCGATATCTTCTGTTTGCTCTCGGGTCACAGGAACAACTTCGGCAGTGACCACAGGCCACGGCGCAAAGTTCAGTCCGGGATTGCCGGTAGACGAGTATTCTCCGAGGAACAGTTCCACCGACTGTTCTTCCGGTTTGACAGTGTAGAATGATGCAAAGACCCAGAGGGCCACCGCGCCCAGCGCAGCAAGACCGAGCGAGCCTTTGGAGAACCCTCCGCCGCCACCGCCGTTATTTGCACCGCCGCCACGACCGCCGCGACCGCCCATGAGGACGCGCAGATGTTCCTGGCCTTTTTTCATCAATTCATCGATTTCAGGGATCTGAGGCCCCTCACCGCCCGGTCCGCGGCCACCGCCGCCTCCGCCATTATTGTTGCTGCCTCGGTCGTCATCGCCGCCACGGTTTCCACCGCCGCCGCCCCAAGGTCCGCCATTATTACCGGCCATTCAGGTTCATCCCTTTTTGGTTAATCTCAATATCTGTCGGTTGCATTGCTAATTGGGTGCATTGCGCGATTTTTCAAGCGCTTCTCATTGGTGTTTTCATTGTCACCAGCTCTTCTGACATAGTCGGATGAACTGCGCAAACTTGATCAAACTGCGCTTTTGTTGCGCCCATCTTCACGGCGATGCCTGCAAGCTGGATCATTTCGCCTGCTGCGGGTGCTACAATGTGACACCCCAAGACCACGTCGGTTTTCTGACTAACGACCAATTTCATCATCACACGGTCGTCTCGGCCAATGAAAGACTGCTGCATCGGCTTGAAGGACGTGCAGTAGACATCAATGGGTTCCTGTTCGCGGGCATCTTCTTCGGACAGACCGACAGTTCCCATTTCTGGCTGGGTGAAAATTGCTGACGGGATCAGGTCGTGATCAACCGGGGTTGGGTTGCCGTTAAAGACGGTTTCCACGAAGGCCATTCCTTCGCGAATGGCTACGGGTGTCAGATTTACGCGGTTGGTAACGTCGCCGATGGCGTAGATCGAAGGCTGCGCTGTCTGAGAATACTCATCGACGACGATCTCACCGCGCCGTCCCACTTCTACCGAGGTATTCTCAAGGCCAAGATTGTCGGAGTTTGGCGTCCGTCCGGTCGCGAACAGCACTTTGTCGAACACAGCTTCCGGACCATGGGAGCCTTTTACCCAATAGCCGCCATCCTGCTCTTTCATGTCGAGCACATTCGCGCCTGTGTGTATATCAACACCGTTTGATTTCATCTGATCAGCAACCAGGCCACGGGCCTCGTCGTCAAACCCCCGCAGGATTTGTGCGCCGCGATAGTAAAGCGTTGTTTCAACGCCAAGGCCGTTCATGATGCAGGCAAACTCACACGCGATATAGCCACCGCCTACAATCAGCATGGATTTGGGCAAAGTTTCCAAATTGAAGATGTCGTCCGAGACGATACCGAGCGAGGCATCGAAGTTTTCTTCTGGCCGAACCGGCCGGCCACCTGTTGCAATCAGAATATGCTTGGCAGAGATCTTCTTACCGCTGGCCAATGCGATCGTATGCGGATCAGCAATTGTTGCGCGCTCCAGGAAGTAGTCCACGCCAGAATTTTTGAGCAGGTTTTGATAGACGTTCTCCAGTCGATCAAGCTCACCATGCAGGCGGGTTTGGAATTTTGACCATTCAAAATCACCCAAATCCGCGGACCAGCCATAGTCAACGGCCTCTCCCACAGACGCGCGGTAGCTTGACGCAAAAACCATCAGTTTCTTTGGCACGCATCCACGGATCACGCATGTGCCACCCATACGGCTTTCTTCGGCAAGACCCACGGTTGCACCACCAGCGGCCGCGACGCGGGCTGCACGGACACCGCCGGAGCCACCGCCGATTACAAAGAGATCATAGTCAAATGCCATCGAATTTCCCCAGTCTTGGATTGGCTCAGCTGTCAGCGATACCCGCGAAAACGTTGTCATCACCCGGCTCTGGTGCGTCATCATGGGTGACCGAGCCATCCGTGATGTCGCGCGTCTCAACGGATCCATCCCCCATTCCGATGATCACCACATCAGCAATGTCGATAAACAAGCCATTTTCAACGACCCCCGGCACCTGGTTCAAAACGAGGCTAAGACGCCGCGCATTTCCGATGCGTTTGAGGTTGAGATCAAGAATGTAGTTCCCCTGATCGGTTAAAAACGGCTCGTCATTGTTCATTCTGCGGGAGGTTTCGCGCCCCATGACGTCCAGATTGATCAGTGTTTCTTCAATCAACGCCTTGGTCGTCTGCCAACCAAATGGGATCACTTCAACGGGCAATGGAAATGCGCCTAACGTCTCCACTTGCTTCGAGAGATCCGCAATCACGATCATACGATCAGACGCCGTCGCCACGATTTTTTCCATCAGCAGCGCCCCGCCGCCGCCTTTGATCAGGTTCAGGTTGCCATCATATTCGTCGGCCCCGTCAATCGTCAGGTTCAACCATTTCGCGTCATCAAGTGTGACGACATTGATCCCTTCCGACGCGGCCAAGTCAGCGGTCCGCGTGGATGTCGCGACGCCCGTAATTTTCAGGCCTTCGTTTCGCACCCGCTCGCCCAGGCATTTCACCATGAATGCGGCTGTTGACCCGGTACCCAAACCAACCTTCATTCCGTCTTCGATATAACTTACCGCTTTGCGGGCAGCTGCATGTTTGGCGGCATCGGTTGGTGAAAGATCGGACATGGGGCAAACTCTCCTTTGATCTGCTTTGTCTATAGTTGGAATGTCGGAGCGGTGCGAGAGGCAATTGACCTCAATTATTGGTGAATCGGTTAAGAGCCGGTTAGGGCGTTAACCGTTTGCTCCAGGCATCCAAGTGGTAAGATCACCAGCATGTTGCGTTGGGCAAATGTCAGTTGAACGGGCCCAGTGACCTCGTTTGACGTGCCGATGCGCGTCGCGGGTGACATTTTCAGACCGTCTATCGGATAGGCCAACCCGGTACTTCGGCCTTCCGCCTCCCCCATTGGAAAGAGGGAAAATCGCGTGTGATCAGGCAATGTGATTTGAAAATCCAGCGGCGCAAGAAAGCAGATATCTTCGGCACCAATCAGAATGCAGCGCTGTTCTGGATATAAAACCAACGCATTCAACGCAGCGAGTTCATGATCCAGACGCCCGCCCAAAAACCCAAAAGCAAGAATGGTGTCCGCTTTCACTATTTGCAGGCATTTTTCAAAATCCGTACTGTCCTGATCGTCCACAAATTTCAGGTTTTCCGGGGCTATAGCAGCACGCACTTGCGCATCCAGTGAGTCTAAATCGCCGATGACCTGCGTGGGAATCACATTGGCTTTTTGCGCAATATTGGCCCCGCCATCCGCCGCAATTAGATCAGGAAAAACCTCAAGACACTGTTTTAAAACATTTAAATCAACAAAACCGCCGCCCAATAATGTCAAAACTTTGCCAGAGCGGCCAACACGGTGCCACATTCGCTGATTAATACCATTTTCGGACATAATCCTTATGTTTCCTCCTGATTAATCCGCTGGAGCAGACAGTTTTCGTTAAGGTAGTGTCAAAACGCAATGATAGTTTCCCCATGTGCGTCGGGGAGAAAGAGAGCTTACCGTGGTTGGTGATAGCAAAATTCTAACAGTCTCTTATGGGACATTTTCATGTACTCTTGAAGGGTTCGATGATCCGTTTTCGACGATGAAAGCCATTGCGGAGTATTTCCGCGATCTCGCCGCCGGCGACCGGTTTTTCGGTGCCGAACCTCCGCAGCCGGATACAGACCTGCTGCACAAGATTGCCGAAGAAACAATTCAGCGTCAGGTGAACGCAGAAGTTTCAGGCGACAGCCTGATCCTGCGTCAGGCCGACAGCGCCCCGCAGACCCCTGCCCCGGTTGTAGCGCCCGTTGCCGCAGCTGCGGTTGCGCAGCCTGTTGAAACTGGCGAAGACGCGCCGCTAAGCTCCGTTGCTGAAAAATTGAAGCGCATCCGCGCAGTTGTCGCCAATGAAGCGGCCCGCAATCTGGCGTTTGACGAAGACCAGCACGCAGACACTTTCGATGCATCCCCTGTTGAAGGCGCTCCCGTAGACGCTGAGCTTGCCGAAACTGACACGGTCACAGACGAATTCGTTGCACCTGAAGCGGATCAACCTGCAGACGAAGCATCTGTTGAAGAGGATTCCGAAGAAAATTTTGATGTAGCATCGTTTATTGCGGACGATGCGTCATTGGAAGACACAGCGCCTGCCGCTCCGGAAGTCGATATTGCCACGGATGCAACACCCGCTGACTACGAAAACGTGCTGGAAGATGACGCTTCTGTTGAGGAAGCCGCGTTCGAGGATGAATTCGAAGACGAAACATCCAACGCTTTTGCTGAAGAACTGTCAGAAGAGCCTACGCTTGAAGCCGAAGACGAAGGGGTTTCTGAAGAATCCGCTGAAGCTGAGGCACCAGCGGCCCTCGATGAAACCGTTGAGACTGTTCAGGAAGAAACTCCGACATTAGAGGAATATGAAGACGAAGAGATGTCTTCTGAAACACTTGCAGCATTTGCCGAGGACCTCCCTGAAGAAGATGTAACCGACGAGATCGACCAACCTGAGATTTCTGAAGAAGTTGAAGAAACATCTGATGAAATTGCGGAATTGGAAGAAGACCTTCCCGTTGAAGGCATGTCTGACGAGCTCGCGGACGATGAATTCGCGGATGATGAACCCGAGATGGAAGATGTCGCAGAGAATTCTGACGACGTCAGCGAAGAAGCGTTTGATGACGTCGACGAGGTCACTGATGAAGACGTTGAGCCAGAGCAAAAACCCCGTCTTGATGTTCTGACACTGGTCAACCCGATCAATACATCTGACGAAGATGATGACGACCTGCAAAACGCACTTGAGGCCGAACTGGGCGACGCGGAAGAAGAGCAGCCGAAACCACGCGTGGTTGTTCAGCATATCTCCCGCGCCGATCTGCTTGCCAATCTGTCCGACGAAGTTGCGTCCGAAACAGCGGACGAGGCGTCTGAAGACACTGATGGTGTCGTCGATATCGAAGCTGAGCTTGCCCGCGAATTGAACGCTATGGACGAGTTTGAGGAAGAAGCCGAAGAAGAGGATCTTGCCGAAGAAGATATGGCTGCGCTTCAGTCTATGTTGGCAGAATCCGCACAAGCCGAAGCCGAAGATGCGCGCCAAGCCCGCATTCAACGCCGTACAGAACAGCCGTTTGAAGATGGTGAGGCTGCACTGGCGCGATTGATGGATGAAACCAGTAAGATCGAGGAAGATGACGAAGGTTCAATCCGCCGTGCCTCTATCGCGCATCTCAAAGCCGCGGTTGCGGCAAACAAGGCGGACGCATCCATCGCAGAAGCCGCTGCTGCGGAAGACGAGCGGGAACTGGATCAATACCGCGAAGATCTTGCCCGTGTTGTTCGTCCTGGTCGTGCGCGGAAGCGCGAAGATGGCGAAAAAACAAACCGTCCGGAGGCTTTTGCCGAAGGTGCGCAACCCCTTGTCCTTGTTGGCGAGCAACGCATTGAAGATACGGATGCCACTGCACCCGCAGACGCCGCGTCGGTTCAGCCACGTCGTATCAGCGCAAGCGAACTGGCGATGCAGGAAGAAGAAAACCTTTCCATGCCAGAACCTTCTTCATCTGAAAACGGTCTGAGCTTTGCAGATTATGCTGACACAATGGAAGCAAGTGAATTGCCTGACCTTTTGGAAGCAGCCGCCGCCCACACGATCTATATCGAAGGGATGAGCAGCTTCACCCGTCCAATGCTGATGCGCAAAATGGATACGGTAAACCAGAATGGTGAGCACACGCGCGAAACCATCCTGCGGTCTTTCGGGACGCTTCTGCGTCAAGGCAAGATCATCAAGAATAAGGACGGCAACTTTGTGATCGCGAAAACATCGCGTTTCACTCCAGAGGCCCGCTACGCTGGAGAGTAATCCGGACGGGCATGCCAACCATGGGAACGGGGTGAGCTACGGCTCGCCCCGTTTTCATTTATAAACTAGCTACTTATCCGATTTTTCGGGGGCGTCCGGGTCGGCCTGCCCGATGCCTTTGAACACGAATTTCAGTGGAAAGACCCAAAGCACACCGAGGCCGACATAGATCAGCAGCTCGACAAGAATATTCGGCCGCTCCATCAGATTAACCAGCGAAACACAGACCACGATGTAGACCGGAAGGCCAATCACCAGGATAAACAGCGACCAACGTCGTCTTGCCTTGTAGCTCAATGCCATAACGTGCCTCTTTTTCGCTCAGTCCTGAAACGGATCCGTGACCAGAATCGTGTCTTCGCGCTCTGGTGAGGTAGAAAGTAGGGCGACTGGGCAATCGATCAATTCCTCGACCCGGCGCACGTATTTGATCGCCTCGGCGGGCAAGTCAGCCCAGCTGCGCGCACTTTCCGTGCTTTCAGACCAGCCTTTCATCGTTTCATAGATCGGCTTGCAACGGGCTTGGTGATCGGCAGCGGTCGGAAGATAGTCGATCCGCTCGCCGTCCAGTTCGTAAGCAACGCAAATCTTGAGTTCTTCAAACCCGTCAAGCACGTCCAGCTTCGTAAACGCGATACCGGAAACGCCCGATGTCGCACAAGTTTGGCGCACAAGAACCGCGTCAAACCAACCGCAACGGCGTTTGCGGCCCGTAACCGTGCCGAATTCATGGCCCCGTTCGCCAAGGCGCTGGCCGTCTGCGTCGTCAAGTTCTGCCGGGAACGGACCTTCGCCAACGCGGGTCGTATAGGCTTTCACGATGCCCAAAACAAAATCGATCGCCCCCGGCCCCATGCCTGACCCGGTGGCTGCCTGACCTGCGATCACATTCGACGATGTAACGAAGGGGTATGTGCCAAAGTCGATATCCAACAGCGCACCTTGGGCACCCTCAAAGAGGATGCGTTTTCCGGTTTTGCGCTTTTCGGCGAGAACTTTCCAAACTGGGGCCGCAAATTTCAACACGCTTGGCGCAATCTCTGCCAAGGCGGCTAGAAGTGCAGCCCGGTCCACCTCTTCCAATCCCATACCACGGCGCAGTGCGTCATGGTGCTGAAGAAGGCGGTCAACGCGCTTTTCCAGCGTTTCTGGATCAGCGAGATCAGCGACACGAATGGCGCGGCGACCTACTTTGTCTTCGTAAGCTGGGCCGATGCCCCGGCCCGTCGTCCCAATTTTTGCGACAGTGTTCTGACCTTCGCGCGCCCGGTCCAATTCACCGTGGATCGGCAGGATCAGCGGGGTGTTTTCTGCGATCATCAGGCTATCTTGCGTGATTTCCACATTTTGAGCCTGAAGCTTGGCGATTTCTTCGCGCAGGTGCCACGGGTCCAGAACCACGCCGTTGCCAATCACACTCAGCTTGCCGCCGCGCACGATCCCGGAAGGCAGAAGGGACAGTTTGTAAACCTCACCATCGATGACCAATGTGTGGCCTGCATTATGGCCGCCTTGGAACCGGACGATCACATCGGCCCGCTCTGAAAGCCAATCGACAATCTTGCCTTTCCCCTCGTCGCCCCACTGAGCGCCGACAACGACAACATTCGCCATGGTGCAGATCCTTCCCCGTGTCTGAAAACCAGCGCCCGTATAACCACCCACTTGGCGCGGGGAAAGCGGAAATCCCGGCTTGCAAGACGGCGGGTGCATAGCTAGATAGCGGTCTACAGTTCAAAAGAGGCCGACGGCTCCATGGAAAACATCGTTCTGACCATCCATTTGATCATTGCACTATGCCTGATCGGGATCGTTCTGATCCAACGCTCAGAAGGTGGCGGTCTTGGAATTGGCGGCGGTGGCGGTGCAACAACTGGCCGTCCAGGCATT
Organism: uncultured Litoreibacter sp.; assembly: GCA_947493265.1. Classification (GTDB taxonomy): domain Bacteria; phylum Pseudomonadota; class Alphaproteobacteria; order Rhodobacterales; family Rhodobacteraceae; genus Litoreibacter. The sequence goes on from CANLQL010000004.1 coordinate 17,212, forward strand.
TCAGCGCTTGGGAAATTGACGTGGCTCTTTGGTATTGGCTTCGTGATCACGTCGATCACCTTGACTGTGATCGCTGCGCAAAACGCAACCGGTGGCTCCGTTCTGGATGGATCTGCGCTGTTGCCACCTGCAGCGGATGCGCCCGCCGATAGCGGTTTGCTTCCACCAGCAACGACAGACGCGCCTTTGGCCCCGCCACGCGTCGATAACTAGGCGTTTTCACTACAACTTCTGGGCTTAACTCGTAAAACCAACACATTATCTTGCGTTGGGAGTTGCAGAAACCGCGCGAATCTTTTATGACTTAAATCCCGTGGACATGGGCATCTGCTGCCCTGTTTCGCCACCAAGAAACGGTAGAAAACACGGGGCATTCTCAGGAATATGGCGCGATTTATCTTTATTACGGGCGGCGTTGTGTCGTCTTTGGGCAAGGGTCTTGCCTCGGCGGCTTTGGGCTCCTTGTTGCAGGCGCGTGGTTACTCCGTGCGGTTGCGCAAACTTGACCCCTATCTCAATGTTGATCCCGGAACGATGAGCCCGTTTGAGCATGGCGAGGTGTTTGTCACCGATGATGGCGCGGAAACGGACCTGGATCTGGGTCACTATGAACGTTTCACAGGTGTCGCAGCCCGAAACACAGATTCGGTTTCATCCGGACGGGTCTATTCCACTGTATTGGAAAAAGAACGTCGCGGAGACTACCTTGGCAAGACCATCCAGGTGATCCCGCATGTGACAAATGAGATCAAAGACTTCATTTCCATCGGTGAGGATGAAGTTGATTTCATGCTTTGCGAGATCGGTGGCACCGTCGGCGACATTGAAGGCCTGCCGTTTTTCGAAGCCATCCGCCAGTTCAGCCAGGATAAGAAGCGCGGACAGTGCATTTTCATGCATTTGACGTTGCTGCCCTACCTCGCGGCCAGCGGCGAATTGAAAACCAAACCCACGCAGCATTCGGTCAAAGAACTTCGTTCCATCGGGATAGCACCAGATATTCTCGTGTGCCGTTCAGAACATCCAATCCCCGAGCGCGAGCGGGAGAAGATCGGGCTGTTTTGTAACGTGCGCAAAGACGCCGTGATAGCCGCCTATGATTTGAAATCCATCTATGAGGCCCCTCTCGCCTACCATGCGCAAGGTTTGGATCAGGCTGTATTGGATGCGTTTTCGATCTCGCCCGCGCCGAAACCGGACCTGTCGGTTTGGGAAGACGTGGCGGACCGTGTGTTCAATCCCGAAGGCGAAGTGAAGGTCGCCATTGTCGGCAAATACACCCAGCTTGAAGACGCCTATAAATCCATTGCCGAAGCGCTCACTCATGGCGGCATGGCGAACCGCGTTAAGGTCAAGGTTGAGTGGGTCGATGCCGAAATTTTCGACCGCGAAGATGCCGCCCCTCATCTGGAAGGCTTTCATGCGATCCTCGTGCCCGGCGGTTTTGGCGAGCGCGGCACCGAAGGCAAGATCAAGGCCGCACAATTCGCCCGCGAAAGGAAAATCCCTTACCTAGGTATCTGTTTGGGCATGCAAATGGCGGTTATTGAAGCCGCCCGAAATCTTGCCGGTCTTGGGGATGCGGGCTCAGAAGAATTTGACCATGAAGCCGGGAAAAAACGTTTTACACCCGTCGTTTATCATCTGAAGGAATGGGTTCAGGGCAACCACAAGGTCAAGCGCAAGGAAAGCGACGACAAGGGTGGAACCATGCGTCTTGGAGCCTATGACGCGACATTGACCGAAGGGTCAAAAGTGGCGGAAGTCTATGGCTCCACAGCGATTGAGGAACGCCACCGCCACCGCTACGAGGTCGACATCAAGTACCGCAAGAAGCTGGAGGAACAGGGGCTGATTTTCTCTGGAATGTCACCTGACGGGCGGTTGCCGGAAATTGTCGAAGTCAAAGATCATCCTTGGTTTATCGGCGTCCAATTTCACCCGGAACTGAAGTCAAAACCATTCGAACCGCATCCACTTTTTGCTGATTTCGTACGCGCTGCAAAAGAAATCTCAAGACTGGTTTAAGGGGGCGTTATGGCCAAAGGATATTGGATCGTGCACATCGATGTCACCAACCCGGAGGACTACGAGACCTACCGAAAAGCCAACGGTGCCCCATTGGCAAAATTCGGGGGGACGTTTCTGGTGCGCGGGGGCACGCAGGAAATTCATGAAGGCCAACAAAGGCCGCGCACCGTTGTGATTGAGTTTCCCGACTACGAAGCTGCGAAGGCTTGCTATGCCAGTCCGGAATATCAGGCGGCAAAAGCCCTTCGCGCGAATGCGGCGCATAGCGATTTGGTGATCGTCGAAGGCTATTCCGGCGAGCAACCATAGTAATCTTGGATTTGGGGCATATCTTTAGCGCATGTTTGGTGAATTTCTAAAACGGCTGACAGCCGACAACCCGGAGCAGTTGCCCGATCCTGATGCCCGTCTTGCGCTGACCGCTTTGCTGGTTCGATTGGCAAAATCTGATGGCCATTACGCAGATGTCGAAGCTGCTCGAATAGGCGCGATTTTGCAGCGTCGGTTCAACCTCAGCACATCGGCCGCGCTGGAGTTACGCGAAAGCGCGGAACAACTGGAAAGTGAGGCCCCTGATACCGTTCGGTTCACACGCGCGATCAAGGATGCCGTGGCCTTGGAAGACCGCACGCAAGTCATTGAAGTCCTTTGGGAACTTGCGCTCGTCGACGGTGATCGGAATGACGAGGAAGATGGAATGCTCCGACTTGTGGCACCGCTTCTTGGGATCAATGATCGCGATTCTGCACTTGCCCGACAACGGGTCCTCGACCGCGAAAGCTAAGTCGTGATCGCGTCCTTACCGATGTATGATCGTGCCGAGACGAGGGCGGCGAATGATCGGCTTTGGGAGGCTCTGCAAGCGGCATTGAGACTTACGAAAACCAGCGCGCTTCTCCGAGACGAAGACCCCTGGGCGCATTGGACCTCAGACAGCTTGGTTTTTTCTCAAACCTGCGGATTTCCCTACCGCGCCAAACTTCATGACAAAGTACAACTGATCGCCACGCCGGACTATGATCTAGGCTGTGCACCGGGGCACTATTTCAGTGTCTTTGTGGTCAGGAAAGATGATCCCCGATCCGACCTGGTCGACTTCGAAGATGCTGTGTTTGGGTACAACGATGCAATGTCGCAAAGCGGCTGGGCGGCCCCGCAAACAACGGCAAAATCTCATGGGTTTCAATTCAAACGCGTATCGGAAACTGGCAGCCACATTGGGTCTGCCAAAGCAGTCGCGGACGGCACGGTTGATATTGCGGCGCTGGATGCGCTTAGCTGGGATATGATGCGCGAATGGGATGGCTTTGCGGCCAATCTTCGGGTTCTGGCAAAAACAGCAGAAACCCCGACATTACCTTTCATCACCAGCCTGACACAGGACGCAGAGGTCTTGCGCGCAGCACTTGAGGCTGCCGTTTCCCAAATATCCGTCAAAGACCGCGCTATCTTGCGGTTGACGGGGATCGTTCAGATCCCAAGCTCAGCTTACTTGGCAGTCCCCACGCCAGACTGTCCGAAAGAAACCTAACCACAACCCATTGCATCAAGGCGGTTTTTACAGCCAAGTATGCACTGAAACGTCGCGGACCGAAGAGATCAGAATTAGTTATGAGCGAGTGGCTAGCCAATCATCCCGAAATCACCTCGGTTCGGACGGCGATTTGCGACCTGAACGGTCAAGCGCGCGGCAAAAGGCAACCGATCAAATTCGCCCAGAAATTGGATCAAGGCGGCGCGCGTATGCCGCTTTCCGTGTTGAATGTCGATATTCGTGGTGAAGATATCGTGGACAGCCCGCTGGTCTTTGCATCTGGCGATGCCGACGGCGTTTTGAACCCGACGGAGCGTGGATATCTTCCGATCCCATGGCTCAAAACCCCGGCGGCGTTGCTGCCCATGTCGATGTATCTTGAAAATGGTGATCCTTTCCGTGGCGATCCACGGCACGCCCTCAGCGATATCGTGGCCCGGTATGCCAAAAAAGGGTGGCGTGTTGTGGTGGCCACAGAATTGGAGTTCTACCTGACAGAGAGTTCGGGACCCAGGTTGCAAGCCCCGGTTTCACCGCGTTCTGGAAAGCGGCGTGACGCAACTGACATCTTGTCCTTGTCAGCGCTTGATGCGTTTGATGATTTCTTTTCTGAGCTTTATGCGGCCTGCGACGCGATGGACATTCCCGCAGACAGTGCCAGTTCCGAAGGTGGAAAAGGTCAGTTTGAGATCAACCTGATGCACACGGACGATGCCTTAAAAGCCGCCGATGACGCCTGGCTTTTTAAGTTACTCGTCAAAGGGTTGGCCAAGAAACATGGGTTCGCAGCAAGCTTTATGGCCAAGCCTTATGACGACGGTGCCGGCACCGGTATGCATGTTCATTTCTCGGTCATCGACGCCAAGGGCAACAACGTTTTCAATGATGGTGGGACAAAGGGAACGGATTTGTTGTGTAACGCAGTTGCTGGATGTCTTTCGGCTATGTCAGGCTCAACACTGATCTTTGCCCCGCATGCCAACAGCTACGCGCGGTTTACTGCGGGCTCGCATGCACCGAACGGGCTGGCTTGGGGGTATGAGAACCGAACGACCGCGATCCGTATCCCTGCTGGTGATCCTGCAGCACGCCGGATCGAACACAGGGTCGCGGGAGGTGATGTGAACCCCTATCTGATCCTGTCGGCAATTTTGGGGGCCGCCATGCTAGGGATCGAAGATGACATGCAAGCCCCGGACCCTATCGCGGGAAATGCGTATTCCGCCGACCTGACGCGCCTGCCCGAAACTTGGTCTGACGCTCTGACAGCCTTTCAAAATGATCCGCTTCTGCCCCGAATATTCAACAAAACCCTTATCGAAAATTTTGTAATGACGAAGACCCAGGAATTGTCCTATTTCGAGGACTTGGAAAGCTCGGAACAGGTGGATCTGTATTTTGACACTGTTTGATACGAAATGCGGGAAAGCGCGATGAAAATTGGTATTTTGGAATGCGGGCATACCAGCGACGAGGTTGCTGCAGAGCACGGGCATTTCCCAGACATGTTTTCGCGACTTCTTGATGGATACGACTTCACCTATGCCAACTATGATGTTGAACATATGGAGTTTCCCAAAAGCGTGCATGCGTGCGACGGATGGCTATTAACCGGTTCGAAACATGGCGCATATGACCGCGAACCGTTCATTCCACATCTCGAAAATTTCATTCGGGATTCCTACGCAGATAGCGTCCCGATGGTTGGTATTTGTTTCGGGCACCAGATTATTGCGCAAGCGCTTGGCGGGAAGGTGGAGAAGTTCGCCGGCGGTTGGGGGCTCGGGCTGAACAGCTATGATTTTGAAAGTGTTGGTGAAGTTCAACTGAATGCCTGGCACCAAGATCAGGTCGTCGAAAAGCCCGCGGATGCCAAGCAGATCGCAAAGAATGAGTTCTGCGAAAACGCCGCGCTGCTTTATGGAAAGAAGGCTTTCACGCTTCAGCCGCATCCCGAATTCAACGGGGCGATTGTTGCGGCCTATACGAAGGCGAAACGCGGCACGCAAGACTATCCTGACGCTGGATTGGACGAAGCTTTTGCCCGCCACAAGCAGCCTGACAGCAACCACGTGATGGGCCGTCAAATCGCCAAGTTCTTCTTACAGGCGCACGGCGACAAAAGCGCATAGCGCACCTCCAGGGTCTTTGCTGCAAAGAATTTGCGGGTTGGGTGCTATTCAACATGCAGTCCGCATGATACAGCTTTTCTGAAAGTTAATTTCGGATAAAGAGAAATCTCATGCGTGATCTAACGTACGAAATCCCCAATCTTTACGCTGCAGAACCGATCCCAGACGCCGCGCGGGCCGCTATCGACGCGTTGCTAAGCAGTGGTGATCTGTTTCGCTATTCAGCCCCAAAAGATGCCCCGGTGTCGTTGCTGGAAGAAGACTTTGCGGATTTGATCGGCGCGCGCTACGCGCTTGCCGTTTCGTCTTGTTCGGCAGCCTTGTTCTTGTCGCTGAAAGCACTTGATCTGCCAAAAAATGCGCGCGTTCTTATCCCCGCATTCACCTTTGCCGCTGTTCCGTCGGCGGTAGTTCATGCCGACTGCGTTCCTGTTCTGGTCGAAGTGGATAACAGCTACCGGATCAATCTTACTGATTTTAAAGCGAAAATCAGTAGTGTCGATGCGATCCTGATTAGCCATATGCGCGGTCACACATCTGATATGGATGCTATCCTGAACTTGGCCGAGGAACATGGGCTTCCCGTCGTTGAAGACGCGGCGCATTCCCTTGGAACCACCTGGAACGGTCAAAACATCGGCACTTTGGGCCGGATTGGATGCTTTTCGTTTCAAAGCTACAAAATGATCAACGCGGGCGAAGGTGGGATCATGATAACCGACGATCCAGACCTGTTCGCGCGGGCCGTTATCATGTCGGGCGCCTATGAACACACTTGGAAAAAACATGCGAAAATCGGGGAGATCGGTGCGAAATGGCAGAATAAATTGCCGTTATACAACATGCGAATGCAAAACCTGTCCGCGACGGTGATCCGTCCCCAATTGCCGGAATTGGCACGCCGGGTTCGCGACGGGCGACGAAACCACGACTTTGTTGCCAAGAACCTTACCGCCAGCGGACATTTTCACGTGCCTGCCCCGCTAGATGGCGAGTTGAGAGCGCCCGACTCTATCCAATTCACGTTGCTTGATTTCACAGACGCTCAAACGCATCGCTTTCTCGAAGCTGCGACCGCCAATGGGGTTCCGGCCTCGGTCTTTGGTCTGAGCAAGGATAATGCGCGGGCATTTTGGAATTGGCAGTTCTTGGAGGAAACACCTGAGCTGCCCTTGACCCGCGCAATGTTAATGCGGGCTTGTGACGTGCGTCTCCCGGCACGACTGCAAATCAGTGATCTAGAGTTTGTCGCAACAGCTTTGATTGCGGCGGCATCTGCTGCAAAAGCCTAGTGGTCGGTAACTTTCATCTGGCCCTTCAGCCACGGCATCCGCGCATAAGACAGCTCTGCGATTTCGCTTTGAAGAAGCGGTCTTAGAGTCTCGGCCAGACGCTCCGGGATGTTTTGCAACGCACCTTTTCGCGCAACAAGGGAGATTTGCCGGGTCAGCGGTTCAAACGGAAGCTCCAGCAGATCGACCCGATCAATAAACCGCTTTGCCCGCAATACGCCCAATGGGGTCAGGATGGTCCAGCCCTCGCCGCGGGCCACCATCGCCATGATCGCGTGATAGCTGTCCAACTCGAACCGCGTGGACACGGTCATATTCTGGCGCGCCAGATGCGAAGCAATCAACCGCCCCATATAGTGGCGCGGTGTGTATTGGATCAGCGGCGCTGCCCGCAGTTGATTGGCAACGGACTTGCCCTCTCGAACCATCCGGCGCGGGGTCACAACCACGAACGGATCTTCAAGTAACGAGAAGACTTCGAAAGACGGATGCAATGCGCCAGGATCCGCGGCAACTGCGATATCAATCGCGCGGGATTCCAACATATCAAACAGCTTGTGGCTTGGACCGGTTTCTAAAGTGAACTGGGCATTGGGCATGTCTTCAGCAAGACGCGTCAAAAGTGCGGGCGTCACATCAGCATCGAAATCTTCAATCATTCCAAGGCGTAAGCGGACCCGCGACGCCATGTCTTGCACCGCCAAATCAGAGGTTGCCTGCGCCGCTTCGTTCAAGATGGTTTGTGCACGGCGCAGAAAGATCGCACCTGCGTCTGTCAAAGGCATCGGGCGCTCTGCCCGTTCAAGCAGCTTTGCACCTAGCGCAGCTTCCAGGTTCGACAGCTGCTGGCTTACAGTTGATGCGCTGGCCCCCAAACGCCGGGCGGTCGCTGTGATCGACGCCTCTTCTGCAGCGATCGCGAAAATTTCCATCTGCCAAAGCGTGATTTTCCCAGGTGCATCGACCAATACAAGTGTCCTTGTTTAAACTGGCAGCTTACGGGGCTGCGATGCGCGCAAAACTACCGCAAGACTTGGCGTAAAAAAAGGCGTTCTGAATGAACGCCTTTTTGGAAAGTGGCTCTTGGTTCACTGATCGAGGAACGAGCGCAATTTGCGCGACCGGCTCGGATGTTTCAGCTTGCGAAGCGCTTTTGCTTCGATTTGCCGGATCCGTTCCCGCGTAACGCTGAACTGCTGGCCCACTTCTTCAAGCGTATGATCGGTATTCATGCCGATCCCGAACCGCATCCGCAGAACACGCTCTTCCCGTGGGGTAAGTGACGACAGAACGCGGGTTGTGGTTTCTTTCAGGTTTTCCTGAATTGCACTGTCGAGCGGTAGAACAGCGTTCTTATCCTCAATGAAATCACCAAGTTGGCTGTCTTCCTCATCGCCAATCGGCGTTTCCAGTGAAATCGGTTCTTTGGCGATTTTCATCACCTTGCGCACTTTTTCCAGCGGCATCTGCAGCTTTTCAGCCAATTCTTCCGGCGTCGGTTCACGGCCAATTTCGTGCAGCATTTGACGACCGGTCCGCACCAGTTTGTTGATCGTTTCGATCATGTGTACCGGAATACGAATTGTCCGGGCCTGATCCGCAATAGACCGCGTGATTGCCTGACGGATCCACCATGTCGCATAGGTAGAGAATTTGTAGCCACGGCGGTATTCGAACTTATCGACCGCTTTCATGAGGCCGATATTCCCTTCCTGAATCAAATCAAGGAATTGCAGGCCACGGTTCGTGTATTTCTTCGCAATCGAAATGACCAAGCGTAGGTTTGCCTCGACCATTTCTTTCTTGGCCTGGCGGGCTTCTTTTTCACCCTTCTGAACTTGCTGAACGATGCGGCGGTATTCGGTGATATCAACGCCGACATATTGACCGACCTGCGCCATTTCGGCCCGCAAATCTTCAACCTTGTCGCGGGATTTTTCGATCAACGCGGTCCAGCCTCGGCCTGTTTTTTCTGCAATGCGGTCAACCCAGCCGGGGTCAAGCTCATAGCCACGGTATTCGTCGATAAATTCGCGGCGGTTAATCCGGGCTTGGTCGGCCAGCTTCACCATAGAGCTGTCAATCGACATGATCCGGCGGTTAATGCCGTATAGCTGGTCAATCAGTGCTTCGATCCGGTTGTTATGGAAATGGAGCGAGTTAACCAATTCGACCATCTCAAGCCGCAGCTTCTGGTAGGCTTTCTCCTCGGTTTTGGAGAAGCTCTCGTCATGGTTAATAGCAGCTGAAATCCGCAAATCCTGCATTTCCGCCAGCTTCATGTAGTCAGCGGCGATCAGGTCCAGCGTCTCAAGAACGCGTGGTTTCAGCGCAGCTTCCATCGCGGCAAGCGACATATTCGCCTGCTCATCCTCGTCGTCATCATCATCATTGGCGATCGGGTTGCCGTCGGCGTCTAGTTCCTGCTTTTCTTCTTTTTCCTCAGTCGCTTCCCCTGCCGGGGTCGCAACAACCTGTTCTTCTTCCTCACCGTCTTCATCAAGTGAGTTGCCGAAGGTGGTTTCAAGGTCGATCACGTCGCGCAGCAGGATGTCTTCGCTAAGAAGCTCGTCGCGCCAAATCGTAATCGCTTGGAATGTCAGTGGGCTTTCGCAAAGCCCGGCAATCATCGTGTTACGCCCAGCCTCAATGCGTTTGGCAATCGCAATCTCACCCTCACGGCTGAGCAGTTCAACAGACCCCATTTCGCGCAGGTACATCCGAACAGGATCGTCCGTGCGGTCCAGAACTTCCGTGGTTGAGCTGGCCAGAACAACGTCTTTGGCTTGATTGGCTTCGACCAAATCCTTGGAGGTGCCGTCGTCTTCTTCAGCGTCCTCTTCTTCGATGATGTTGATCCCCATTTCGGACAACATCGACATCACGTCTTCGATTTGTTCTGAGGCAACCTGCTCAGGCGGCAGAACCTGGTTCAGCTGATCATAGGTGATGTAGCCACGGACCCGCGCTTCCGCGATCATTTTCTTGACCGCTGCCTGGCTCATATCAAGGCCATCGGCGGCGTCTTCGCGTTCCTGTTTCTGGTCGTCCGTATCTTTGGGGGCCATGGGATGCTCCTTGAAAGCGAATCAGTCGTCGAGTTTGACCGAATCATTAGCGCGAATCACAGCGATTCGCACCCTTGTTTACCTTCTTTTCTTTACCCAAACCTCACCATCGATCAGAGATTGCAGATATTCTGACATCGCACCGCGATCTTCTGATCCGTCGCTCTTGTCATCCATCTCGCTTCTGTTGGCGGCGTTTCTCGCCTCGGCAGCTTGGCCGACACGCCAGGTCAGTCCTTCGTCAGCAACACCTTGCAAATCTTCGACGGCATCCGCCACTTCGCGTTGAATACCGCGGCGTGCTTCCAGCTTCGCAAGTTCTTCCGCTAAGGTCATTCGTGTCAGGGTAAGTTCTGCGCCCGCCCGAACAGCGGGTGCAATTTGCACATGGCTCAGCGAGTAGAGCTTTTCAAGGGCATCGGACCCTACCTCGGCATCAAGAATATTGCGCAACCGGTCCGGTTCGGCTTCGTTGCTATGGCGCAAAAGCGCGGAAAGCAACATGCGGTGATCGTTGCCATGAAGATCAAGCGTTTCCAAATCTCCAATGAATTCAGATACTAAACCTGGATGCGCCACGAGAATTGCCAGAATCACGGCCTCGCGCACGCGCACCTCCACATCCGTGGATTGAGCCAAAAGGGAATTCTTCGTCGACGGTTTCGGCACGCCTTTTTCTGGAAAGTTTTTTGACCAGCCGCCAGATTTGCGCCCGCTTGACGGACGTCCTGCCTGAAACAGTTCCGTCCGCAGGCGTTTGATCTCAGCGGTGTAATGGTTTCGCAGGGACGGATCTGAAATCTTGTTCAGCGCTTCGCGCAGCGCTTTGTCCAAGGCGGCCTTGCGCTCCGGGCTGTCGAAATTGCCGCCTTCCGTTTCCCGTTGCCACAGCAAGTGAACGAGGGGCTTGGAGTTTTCGATCAATGACCTCATCGCACCCGCGCCTTGCGTGCGGATCAAATCGTCTGGATCCTGGCCTTCTGGAAGGATGCAAAAACGCAACGATTGGCCGGCGTTTAACAGCGGCAAAGCCAGATCAATTAACCTTAATGCGGCGCGAAGCCCTGCTTTGTCCCCATCAAGTGCAATGATTGGCTCCGGAGAAATACGCCAAAGCAATTGAAGTTGGTTTTCCGTGACGGCGGTTCCAAGTGGGGCGACCGTTGCGTTGAAGCCAGCCAGCGTCATCGCGATGACGTCCATATAGCCTTCTGCCACAACCAACGGCTGGCCCTTACCTGACGCTTCCCGTGCGGGGCCGTGGTTGTAAAGACTTCGGCCTTTGTCAAACAATTCCGTCTCAGGAGAATTCAGGTATTTGGCGTTGTCGCTCGGATCCATTGCCCGGCCACCGAAGGCAATGCAGCGCCCACGCGGATCGCGGATTGGAAACATGATCCGGTCGCGAAACGTGTCATATGGCTTGCCCCCCTTTGTTGAGGGTTTGCAGAGGCCAGCTGCGAAAATCAGGTCTTCCTCGACACCCTTTGACGTCAAATGATCCCAAAGGTTCTGCCAACCCGGCGGCGCAAAGCCGATCTCAAACCGGTCCTGCCCGGCCTCGCCCAGTCCGCGCCCACTCAGGTAGTCGCGCGCAGTTCCGGCTACTGCTGTTTTCAGCTGCAGCCGGTAGAATTGCGTGGCTTGCTCCATTATGTCGGCCAAAACCGTCCGCCGGTCCGCCTTTTTCTGCGCCTGAGGGTCACGCGCGGGCATCTGCATTCCGGCCTCTCGTGCCAGAATCTCAACGGCCTCCATGAAGCTGACATTCTCGGTATCTTTGATGAAGCCAATCGCGTCGCCTTTGGCGTGACAACCGAAGCAATAATAATATCCCTTGCGATCATCCACATGAAAAGAAGCGGTTTTTTCCTGATGAAAGGGGCACGGTGCCCACATGTCCCCTTTGCCTTGGTTCGACTTGCGCGGATCCCAAATCACCTTCCGCCCCACAACTTGCGCGATGGAGGATCTCGAACGGAGTTCGTCAAGGAAACCGGGTGGCAGACTCATAGACAGCAATATCGGTGCGCACTGACCTAAAGTCTATGGGGCAGCGTCGTTATTGCGGAATTTCATCTTGCGCAGCGAGCGAAATCATCACCCCGTGCATTTCGTGGATAAGCGTTCGCGCAAACCCCCGAAACACCATCAGGTTAAACGCGTCTCCGTCCCGCCAGATCACCGCTTGCATATGACCAATCAAGGATCTGGCCACGTCACCTTCTGCAAGTACGTCCGCATCCAGCGGGCACAATCGCGCAAGCACATCGATTGCCGCAGCACCTGACAATCGCACGCTGCACCATGCATCCGATTGATCTGTTACCGCAGCCTTCAGTTTTGGTGGGTGGGCCCCGATTAGAAAATATTGTTCCCGCCCCGACCACAAAAGTGTTGCCTCGCCCGTAGATATTGATTTTCCGGGTGCAGGTAGCGCTAGTTTCAACGCCTTGCTCAGTGCGGCCGATACGCCTTTTTCGGCCTTACGATAGGGGGCAATAGACCAGATGGGCCCAAGGTCTACTGCATCAAGTTGGCATTTACCTTCGCGGATCGGTAGGTCATCGGACCAAGGGGTTTCGGCATGAAGTTTAACCACGTGCGTTCCCCCCTGATGGATCGAAGAACACTGGGTCGCAAACCTCGACCTGAGTTTCGACCTGCCGGATATGATCGACAAGTTTCAGAACTTCCCCGTGGCGTGCGCGTCCGTTTTTCAGAAATGCTTGGGCCAGAACGGTTTCCAGCGTTGGCGAGTAGCACATCGACGTCGTGTAGCCCTGTTGCATTTCGCGTGTCGGATCGGCGTCTTGCGCGAACAGAAACGCACCCGCATTCATTTCCTTCACAGCCCCGATTGGGCGCAATCCAACCAGCTGTTCCCGCTCAGGTCCGATCAAGCCAAGGCGGTTTGAAGCGGTTTTCCCAATGCAGTCTTTCTTGGGCGAAATCATCTTTTCCATTCCGATGTCAAACGCAGTGACCCGCCCGTGAATTTCGGCATGGGTAATGAACCCTTTTTCGATCCGCAAAACATTAAGCGCTTCAAGTCCGTAAGGTCCGCCCTCAAGCGCGTCGGCAAGCTTGAGCAATTCGTCAAACAAGCTCGCGCCGTAGCGGGATGGCACGGCAAGTTCGTAGGCGTGCTCCCCGGAAAAGGAAATCCGGAACAATCGACCTTTGATCCCACCAATCGACACATCGCCACAGGCCATAAACGGAAAGGTTTCATCATCTGCGGGTTTGTCCAGAAGCGCATTTAGCAAATCACGTGCTTTCGGCCCAGCGATCGCAAACTGCGCCCATTGCTCTGTCACCGAGATGAACCGGACATCCATCTGTGGGCACAGACATTGATGGACAAATTCCAAGTGCCGCATCACGTTGCCTGCGGCCGCGGTCGTTGTCGTCATCAAGTAGTGGTTCTTGGCCAAGCACGCGGTGGTTCCGTCATCCATGACATGGCCATCTTCACGCAACATCAATCCGTAGCGGACCTTGCCGGGTTTCAGCGTTGAAAACGTATTGGTGTAGACGAAATCTAGAAACGCAGCTGCATCAGGACCTTGCAGATCGATCTTGCCGAGCGTTGAGACATCACAAACGCCGACGGTGTTGCGCACCATGTGGACCTCCCGATCGCAACTCTGCCGCCAGTGGGTCTCTGTTTTTTGTGGGAAGTAGCTCGGTCGGTACCACAATCCTGCTTCAACCATCGGGGCCCCAAGTGCCACCGTCGCATCGTGTGAGGTCATCAAGCGCTGCGGCGCAAAACCGTCACCTTGTGCATACGCACCCATCGCAGCAATTGAAACAGGCATAAATGGGGGGCGAAAGGTCGTTGTACCCGTCTCAGGAATGCTGCGCCCTGTTGCGTCGGCCAAAACTGCGAGCGCGTTGACGTTTGAGTTTTTTCCCTGATCCGGGGCCATACCTTGGGTCGTATAGCGCTTCATATGTTCGACGGAGCGATAGTTTTCGCGCGCGGCAAGCTCGATATCTTTGACGGTCACATCATTTTGGAAATCCAGCCAGGCGCGTCCTTTTCCAGGCACCGTCCAAAGCGGTGAGATCGCGTAGCTGCTGTCTTCGGCTTCAGGTACTTTCAGAGATTTCGCTTTAATCCCAATTTCTTGCAGGACTTCCTTCGCGCGGAAGGCTCCGGATTTCAAGCATCCCTTGGTCGAGAACGTCCCTCCGGCTGATCCGGCCACTTGCAGACCGGGGATCATACCGGGCACCGGGATAAAGCCTGCGATCGCTTCGTTCCATTGCGGTCTGCCATTCATATGACAGGTTAGATGTACGGTCGGGTTCCAACCACCGGACACCGCAAGGCAATCTGCCTCTACAGCGAATGAACTGCTGCCGCGGGTCACTTCAACGGACTTAACCCCCATCCGACCTTTGACATTGCTGACAACCGCACCGGTATAAATTTTGAAATCACCTTCCAGGGCGACCTCGTCGCGACTGTCGATATAGGCCGCAATCTCCACGCCTGCTTCTGCAAGGTCCTGTGCGGTCCGGAAACTGCTGTCATTGTTGCCAAAAATTGCGACCCGATCCCCGGGGGAAACGCCAAACCGGTTGACATAACCGCGCACTGCGGACGCGGTCATAACACCGGGGCGATCATTATTCTTGAAGGCAATTGGACGTTCCATCGCGCCTGCAGCATAGACCGCGCCCCGCGCGACGATGCGCCAGAACGTCTCCATCGGCGCACCTTCCGGCGCGTCGCCCAGATGGTGCGAGACGCGTTCGACCGCACCATAGGTGCCCCCATCATACGCCCCGGTCACCGTTGTGCGCGGCATCAGGCGGACATTTGGCATCGCGCGCAAGGTCTCTACTTGATCTCTTGCCCATGCGGCACCAGGCTGCCCGGCGATCTCGTAAGTTTCCGCATTCAGTCGGCCGCCCATCCGGAAATCTTCGTCGCAAAGAATAACCTTCGCCCCTGCCCGACCTGCAACCAAAGCCGCCATGAGCCCAGCCGGACCAGCGCCGATGACAAGCACATCGCAAAACGCGAAAGCCTTATCGTACCGGTCCTCATTTGCTGTCATCGACAAGCGTCCAAGACCTGCGGCGCGCCGGATGAAAGGCTCATAGACCTTTTCCCAAAAACTGCGCGGCCACATGAAGGTTTTGTAGTAAAATCCTGCGCTTAGAACTGGAGACAAAAGATCATTCAGCTCCAGAATATCCCAATTCAGACTGCCCCAGTGGTTTTGAGATCGGGCGTCGATCTGGTCATGGAGTTCTTGTTGTGTCGCGCGCACATTGGGGGTGATTTGCCCGCTGTCGTTCAGCTCCACCAATGCGTTGGGCTCGTGTGATCCATCGGTCATGACCCCACGTGGTCGGTGGTATTTGAACGATCGACCAACCAGTTTCACATCATTTGCCAATAGCGCGGAGGCAAGCGTATCGCCTTTAAAACCTTCGAAGCCCTGGTTGTTGAAGCGGAACTTGACGGGTTTTGATCGGTCGATTTGGCCCCTGCTGAGCAGTCTCATGATTTGGCCCCTGCCGTTTTTCTTGTGCTGGCAAGTTCCACCGCGATGATTTCATGACTTGCGGTGTCGCGGGTGACCAATAGCCAAGCTGAACAGCCCGCCTCATGGTGCCAAAGATCCTTGGTTGGACCGCAGGGGTTTTCGCGCAGATGCAGATAGCGATGCATCGCCTCTGCATCTTTGTCCGCATCTCCTGTTGGGGACGGCCGGTCCAGATAATCTTCTGCACCAAGGTAGTAAAATTCTCGCCGGTCCCGGCTGCCACATATCGGGCACTCAATTCTCATCGCGTCCCCCTAATGCAAGTTGTGTTGAGAGCCCGTGCCCTCTTCATCCATCAAACCCTCGCCCGTCAAAAACCGGGAGAAGGTGTGTTTTTTAGCAACTTCATGGGGCTGATCTTCGGCCATCAAATGAGCCATGCACCAGCCCGACGCCGGTACGGCTTTGAAACCGCCATAGCACCAACCGCAATCCATATAGAGGCCGTCGATCTCTGTGCGATCGATGATGAATGACCCATCCGGCGTCATATCCATGATCCCGCCCCAGCTTCGCAGCACTTTCGCTTTGCCGATTGCTGGCATCAACGTCATGCCCGCTTCCATCACATGTTCCATCATCGGCAGATTGCCACGGGACGCGTAGGAGGCATAGAAATCCAGATCGCCGCCAAAGACCAAACCGCCCTTGTCTGATTGGGAAATATAAAAATGTCCCATACCGTAGCTGATCACGTGGTCGATGGCGGGCTTCAGCCCTTCACTGACAAAGGCTTGCAGAACGTGGCTTTCGATTGGAACTTCCAACCCGGCCATAGCCGCCACTTGGGAAGAGCGTCCAGCTGTCACAATACCAACCTTTTTTGCCCGGATTGGACCCTTGGAGGTCTGCACACCTGTCACTTTGCCACCCTTCACATCGATGCCAGTGACCTCGCATTGCTGGATCAAGTCGACGCCCAAACGGTCGGCCCCACGCGCGTACCCCCATGCGACCGCGTCGTGGCGGGCCGATCCGCCGCGCCCATGCATCAAACCACCGTAAATCGGGAACCTTGTGTTGTCGAAATCGAGATAGGGGATTTCGGCGCGCACTTGGTCCGGCGACCAAAGCTCTGCGTCATCGCCTTGGTTGCGCATCATGTTGCCACGCCGGGCGAACGCATCGCGCTGACCATCTGAATGGCACAGCATGATCACGCCACGCTGGGAATGCATAACGTTGTAGTTAAGCTCCTGCTCCAGCCCTTCCCATAGCTTTAATGAATGGCTGTAAAACTCTGAATTTCCTGGAATAAAATAGTTCGCACGCACAATCGTCGTATTGCGCCCGATATTGCCAGATCCGAGATAGCCACGCTCAAGCACCGCGATGTTTTTAAGGCCGTGGTTTTTTGCAAGATAGTAGGCTGTCGAAAGGCCATGACCGCCGCCGCCGATAATAATAATATCATATTCGGCTTTTGGTTCGGGGTCCCGCCAAGCCGGGCGCCATCCCTTATTTCCCGTCAATCCCTCCTTCAGGACGCGGAACGCGTTGTAGCCCATAGTAATTTCCCCCGACGGTAACAGGGCAATCGTAACCAGTATTGCCAGGGCAATTCAATGAGGTCTGACGACATCGCAACGCATTTGCGCGACAAGTTTTCACAAGCCGCGCATGCAGGTTAGCAAGATTTGATTGGGATCAGCTGTTGTCGACGATTACAGGGTTGTCACCATCATCATCGGTGATCTGCAAATCCGGATCGTTGTTCGGCTCATCCGTCTTTTCCAGTTTGCCGTAGAAACGTGGACGCGTAACCATAACGTTGGTCCATTCGTCCATGCCAAGCGCACCGGTAAAGAGCGTTTGATATGGCACCGAGGTTTCCGTGACGATCACGGTTTCCCCGTCACCCATCACCGGGATCCAGCTGATGTCGGTATCAAGATCAAGTTGTTTCAGATCGACCACATTATTTGTCGCATAGGACCAGTTCAGACGATATTCGTTCTCACCCTCATCAACGTCGTCATCAAAAGAGATTGAGCTGACGCGAAGTGTCGGCACATCATCCCCACGATTGAGGTAATCCAAAAGATTTCCGAGACCATCTATGTAAGGCTCGTCAACTTCTTGAAGTCGCGACAGAATATCACTGACTGTGTAGGTGGATTTCATCGCCAATGTGTTTGCGCGATACGCGTCGAACCAGACGAAACAAGCGCCGTAGACAAAGATCAGAACAGGCATGATCAGGACAGTTTCAACAGCGCCTGATCCGCGTTCATCGCGAACCCAGCCTGACGCCCCGCGCATTTTCTTCAAGAAATTAAGCTTCATATCATTCTGGCTCCTGTGCAAAGGCCGAGGACGCTACAAGATGCATGGCGCCTGTGTCATCTGTCTCCAGAAGGGATCCAAGACCGATGGTTGGATAGAATGGATCAACAGCATAGCAAACCCGGACATGCATGATGTCGTTTGCTTTCGCTTCGGACCCTTGGCGGAACGTGACAACAGGTTCCGCATTGCTGGCGCGGTCGACACAAGTTGCGAAATCGGCCGGCAAAACCCAGTCGTCAGGGTCGATACGAACCAGTTCAACCTGAAGATGCTTTGTGCAGTCTTTCAGGATGCCCGCGTTGTCACAGACCATGTTGCGCACGTCATTGTGGTCATAGTCCTGACCTGTGCTCAGCCGCATGACGCGCATGGTTGAATCCAACCCGTGCTCCAGCATGGTCAGCCGTGTCATCGCCATCCCGACTTCGAATGTGGACACGAAAACGATCACAAAGAGCGGTAGCATGAAGACAAATTCAACCGACGCGTTCCCAGCTTCGCGTAGGGAGAATTCTCTCAGCTTTTTGTATTTCGCAAACATATCAAATACTTCCGTTACGATTTACTTGGTTAGCTTCAGGTTCTGGATCGAGAACACAATCTCGTCGAAAGCTGTTTCAATTTTCTTACCAGCCACACGGTAGAAGGTGCTTTCAGAAGTTGCGCAATCCAGCATGACGGCAGCACTGTCGTCATTGACTTCGAAGCCAATTGTGAACACCACAACATCTTCGTCTTTGGCAGCCGTACATGCTTTCTTCAGACGCGAATTCTTGGTCGACGCACCTACCGTTTTGCGGGTTTTGCCGCGCCAGTCATAGTATTCGCTGGCCCAACCGCGCATCCGGTAGTGGTGATAGTAGGCGTGGTATTTGATGCCCATCCATCCCCAGACTGTGGACCAGTCCATGCGAACGGCGTTGGATTTACTGTCTTCGATGTCAGCTGTGGAAGCTGTCGGATCAGTTGTTGGCGCGTCATAGACTTCGCTTCTCCAACGGTCGTTGATCCAATCATCATCATCGTCTTCCCAGTCCTGCCACTGTTCGTCATAAACTTCCACCTGGCGGTAGTAGTTGCTGTAGCCTTGGTAGTACCGGCGATCATCAAAGATCGTCAGAATTGAAGAGTCTGGGTCATACCAGATATCGGACGGACCTTCGTAGTAGTCCTCGTCCAACTCATACTGCGTTGTGTTTTCCCCATCGGTCATAACGATCAGGATTTTCAGTGTTTCATCATCAGAATGCAGTGCTGGCCGGTCAGAGAAGATCGGATCGGCTTTGTAGCTTGCTGGCAATCCGGCAACGAGCGCAGAAGAAGATGAATCCAGGAAGAAGTTCCCCCACTTCACACCGATATCGATCGACGTGTTCCCGCCTGCTTGCAGGTTGTTGATATAGGTTTCGATCTCACCAAAATCTTGCGTCAACAAGAGCGGCTCGGACCAAGAGGTCTCCGGGCACATCCACAAACGTGTGGAGCCATCATCAAGATGCGTGTTTGGGCTTTCGATTGTTGTGTAGAATGGATCGAAACGACCTGTACCTTGGTATGTCGTATTGTTCTTGTTCGTATCCATCGACATGTTTTCAAACTGAGATGTCGTGAAATCGATGCAATTTGTGTAGCCGTAACGGCCAATCGCCAGCTCATCGATCACATCTTCACCAACATTCACCTGCATGTTGTAAGGAATGATGTTCATAGACACGAGATTCTCGTTGTCAGTCGACAAGACCGAGCGGGAGAAATCGATCGCGGCTTTCTGAAGTGCTTGCAGTTTTGTTTTGCCTGGTGTGTCGCTTTCCCAGCCCATGGAGCCGGATACGTCCAGCACAAGGCTGATCTCAACTTTGCGAACACGCTCTTCCGCTTCGGAACCGGAGATCGCTTCCATAGACTCGACGCCGGCCATCTTAATGAAGAAGGAATTCGTTTTTACCTTCGCGCTCGCGTCGACGGTCTTGAAGTTGATGCCAGATTGCGGATCAGACTGTAGGTCATAGTAATCAACGCCTGATTTTTGCAGGTAGTCGGCCACAACAACTTTTGGCTCCAGCGGCTGGCTAAGCGCTGCCGCGGCGAGGATCGAGCGATCAAGTGCATATTGCAGGCGGGCGCGTTCACGCTCGTAGCGCATAAAGTCCACAGCCATACCGCCGCCGATAAGCATGCAAATGAGTAGGAAAAGCCCGAAAGCAAGCAATGCGCCGTCTTCCCGACAAGCGAATTCCAGTGCCTTTCGGCGGATCAAATTTCTTACATTCTCGATCATATCGATTTCCTACGTTTTACAGCCAGGCTTGAGCGCAGCACTCCGCGCCATGCGGTCTTTAACGGACTATTTATCTTCGTTTTCTATGGCGAAAATTGGGCGAAAAGGGCCGGATTCTAAGACCAAATCCAGCGATCTTGCATCCAATTGCAGCCTGACCACGTGTTTGTTTCCAACCCGCATTCAATCGAAATTTTCCTAAGAAAATGGTTAGCGTTGACAAAATGCCCATTTTTTTGGCGTTTTTGGGTGCAATTCAAAATTCTCGCGACTAGGCTCAAAAATTAAGGAATTCATTTTAAACACCCATCCTTATTATCAGCAGGAGCGCTACCGCATGAGCACCACAACTGAGCCGACATTCCGTGAATCCGTAGAGCTGATGTATAGCCGCGCCGTGGCGCTGATGGATTTACCCCCCGGCTTGGAAGAGAAAATCCGCGTTTGTAACGCGATTTATACGGTGCGTTTCGGGGTCAGATTACGTGGGGAGCTGCACACATTTACCGGATATCGCGCTGTCCATTCCGAACATATGGAACCTGTGAAGGGCGGCATTCGATTTGCCTCAAACGTGCATCAGGATGAAGTTGAAGCGCTTGCGGCTTTGATGACTTTCAAATGCGCCTTGGTCGAAACCCCGTTCGGGGGCTCCAAAGGTGGGTTGTGCATCGATCCGCGCGAATGGAACGAACATGAGCTGGAACAGATCACCCGCCGTTTTGCGTATGAATTAGCCAAACGTGACCTGATCCACCCGTCCCAAAACGTGCCTGCACCCGATATGGGCACCGGCGAGCGGGAGATGGCTTGGATTGCTGACCAATACGCACGGATGAATACGACCGACATCAACTCGCGCGCTTGTGTGACAGGTAAGCCGATTAATGCAGGTGGCATCCAAGGCCGCACAGAAGCCACCGGGCGTGGTGTCGAATATGCGCTTCAAGAATTTTTCCGGTATCCGGAAGACGTCGCGCGTACTGGTCTTGATGGCACCCTGAAAGGCAAACGCGTTATCGTTCAAGGTCTCGGCAATGTAGGGTATCACGCCGCTAAGTTTCTGTCTGAAGAAGACGGCAGCCTGATCACTGCGGTGATTGAACGGGACGGTGCGATCCATGACGAGGATGGCATCGATATCGAAGATCTGTACAAGTGGATTGCGGATCACGGTGGCGTCGCGGCCTATCCCAAAGGGACGTATATTGAAAACGGCTCGGCGGTGTTGGAATATGAATGCGACATTCTGATCCCCGCAGCGCTTGAAGGCGTTATTAACCTTGAGAATGCAAAGAATGTAAAAGCGCCGCTGATCATCGAAGCAGCGAACGGCCCGATCACAGCCGGCGCGGATGAGATCTTGCGCAAGAAAGGTGTCGTGATCATCCCCGATCTCTACGCCAATGCAGGCGGTGTGACCGTCAGCTACTTTGAATGGGTCAAGAACCTCAGCCACATCCGCTTTGGCAGGATGGAGAAGCGTCAGGAAGAGGCCCAACACCGCTTGCTGATTGACGAGTTGGAGCGCCTATCCGCGGATAAGGGCCTTGGGTGGGAACTGTCAAAAGACTTCAAAGACAAGTTCATGAAAGGTGCGGGCGAGCTTGAATTGGTCCGCTCAGGCCTCGATGACACAATGCGTACAGCGTACCAGGCCATGCGCGCGGTTTGGAATTCGCGGGATGATGTTCCTGACTTGCGGATGGCGGCGTATCTGGTTGCAATTGACAGGGTTGCCTCAAGCTACCGCGCGAAAGGGCTTTAACCCAACAACCCGTCCCGCTCGGCGATCATACCGGTCAGCGTGTCAGCAACAAACTTGCCCTGTGCGGCGGGGGTGACACCTCCGACCCCAATTCGCTTGCCCATGCGCCACCAAAGTCCCGGCACCCATTTGCGCGGCTGACTGACCTTCGTGATCACCAGAAAACCGTTTGAAGGTTTGAAGGCAAAGAACGACCGATCTACTTTTGCAATGTCTTCGACACGGCACAAAAGTGTTCCATCAGCCATCCGAAGCTCTGTCTCGGTCAGTTCGATGATTTGGCCTGTGACCTGCCAGAGCTTAACACCCAGATAGACCGCGAAGCCGCCGCAGATCACCAATAGAAACGTGTAGGCAAGCTCGGCCGGTGGGGTGGCGGCAGAGATATAAAGAAGCAGGAGCCCTAAAGCGATCAAAACGCCCGCCCCGAACGCACGGCGCGGCGCGGAGGGCAACATCTGCGTGATTATTTCATCTGACATCGGCTGTAGCTTCTCGCAATTAGGTCTCTGCGCCCCCGCTTACCCGGTTCTGCGCGCAGCTACCAGAGCCGCTAAGACCTAGCCCCTGGCCGGCACGACCTCATAGCCCGGCTCCTCCGGTTCATCGTCGACCATTTCCGCCGGGAACCCACTGGCTGTGACGTCTAAGCCAGTTGCCTCTTCCAGCCGCTTGATGATGTTTGGCGACAGCTCCCGCTCTCCAAATCGTGCGATGCCGTCTTTGAAAATCTCGATCATCAAAGGGTTCATTTCCAAGGGCACGCCAGCCCTGTCAGCAACATCTTGGAAAAGCCCAATGTCTTTCAAGACCAGATCCATCGTAAAGGAAATATCGCGGCTGCCGTTCAAAATAACTTGGCTTTCTGTTTCGTGGACAAAGGAATTTCCGGACGAAATTTTGATCGCCTCGAACGCCGTGTTCAGATCCATCCCGGCACCTTTGGCCACTGTCAACGCTTCGGCGCAGGAAATCAGGTTGGCGGTTGCCAGATAATTCGTCAGAACCTTCAGAATACTGGCAGACCCCAACGGACCGGTATGCAACACCCGCCGTCCCATCGTCGTGAGCAGCGGAAGGATCGCTTCAAACGTATCGCGATCACATCCTGCAAAAATTGCGATATTGCCTGTCGCGGCGCGGTGGCAGCCGCCAGAAACCGGACAATCGACTGCGGCAGCCCCTGTGGCCAAAACCTTCTGCCCAAGGCGTTTGACCTCGGCCTCATCAGTTGTGGACATTTCCAGCCAAATCTTGCCCGGGCCCAAGGCTTCCAGAAGACCGTCTTCCCCTTCGACAACAGCTGCCGAGATTGTCGGGTGCGGAAGGCAGGTGATGATCACATCGCAGGTTTTTACCATCGTTTTTGGGCTATCGGCTGATTTCGCGCCTCGCGCTGCAAATTCTGCAACCAACGTTTCATCGAGATCGCGAACCGTAACATCCATCCCGTTGCGCAGCAGACTGCCCGCCAGTTTTCCACCCACATTTCCAAGCCCGATAAAGCCAACCCGCATCACATTCTCCCTGATATTGTTCGGGATATGATCGTGGATTTCTTTGACAATACTGGTCTAAAAGCGACTGATTTAGGGACGTTCCAGCGTCGCTACAGGTAGCCAGTCTGCTGCATCACGATGAGAAAGACCACGAACACAATAATCACCTGTGACATGACCAAAGCCGCGAATTTGTACTGCCGGGTGATGCGTTCTTCTTTGGGATCAATCTTGATCAGGTATTCGCGCGTTTTTGCAAACGCATTGGTCACTGTTGCAGGATCAACCTGCATCGCAATCCGCGGGTCTTCGCTTTTCGCGTCAGCTTCGATCAACACCTCGATATAGGCCCGTATTTCACGTGGCAGCGCTCGCCGGACCTTACGCGCACGTTTTGCCAGAGACGCGCCTTTGGCCCCCAGCTTTTCTTCCAAAAGAGAGCTAATCTCGTTGCACAATTGCGAGACCGTAACGTGATCCATCTCTAAATGTCTTTCCGAACAGAATACGGCCTGCTCTCACTATAAAAATACCTAAACAAGTGCTACGTCCCGTCACATGATTAACTTTACGCGATTTGGTACGCCTTCGTCACGCCCTGTCTTAATGATCGTGCATGGATTGTTTGGTTCTGCCCGAAATTGGGGGGTCATCGCCAAGCGACTTTCGGACGCACGCGAGGTCATTGCAGTCGATATGCGCAACCACGGCACGAGTGATTGGCAGCCAACACAAAGCTATCCGGAAATGGCCGACGATCTGGCCGAGCTGATCAACGAACCGACCTGCATCCTTGGTCATTCGATGGGCGGAAAAGCCGCGATGGTTCTGGCTTTGCAGCGCCCGGAATTGGTTCACCAGCTGATTGTGGCCGATATCGCACCTGTCGCGTATTCCCACACGCAGATGGGCCCGATCGACGCGATGCGAAACGTAGACCTGAGCCAGATCACCAACCGTTCGGACGCGGCGGCGCAGCTTGCACAGCTTGATCCCGGCGTCAGAGATTTTCTGCTCCAATCGTTGGATGTGAAAGCGAAACGCTGGAAATTGAACCTTGATGTGCTGGCCGCGGAAATGGACAAGATCATCGGATTTCCAGAGGTGCGCGGACAATATTCCGGCCCTACTTTGTTTCTATCCGGTGGAGCATCTGACTACGTGACACGTGACCATAGAGACGTCATTAAACCGCTGTTTCCAAATTCTAAATTTGCGAAAATTCCTGAGGCAGGCCATTGGCTTCACGCAGAAAAACCACGGGAGTTTGAGCAAGCTGTGCGCGTTTTTCTGGATCAACATAGCGCTGCGTGAGATCGCAATTCGATACATGGTCCCGTTTGTACCGGTCCCCAAATTGTGACCGAAATTTTAGCGCGAGACGAAGCAATCTGTCTGGCCAATCGCGCTTGGCAGTATTAAGGGTTCTATGCCGATGGAGATGACTGTGAGGGTCTGATCCGACCGTCCGCCCGGATTTTCTTTGGATGCGTGACGATTTGCAGTTGTTAACCAGTGGGGTGATTTGATGAGTTTGAAGCATATCTTATTGATGAAATTTCGGGACTCCGTTTCGGATACCGAACGCCAAGCAATCTGGTTTGAATATGCGGCCCTACGCGCCCGTATTGACGGGTTTGAAACCGTTAAATTTGGCCCCAACACGAGCCGTGAAGGCTTGGACAAAGGCTTCACCCATGCATTTGTGATGGAATTCTATAACGCCGCCGCACGGGACGCATATCTGGAGAACCCCGAACACAAGAAGCTGATGGTTCGACTGCTCAAGATGCTGGATGGGGCGATTAACGGATTGGTGGTCTTTGACCTCGAAGCCTAAGCGCTGGAAATTTCAGCAACTGGACAAAAAAAGCTTCAGAACACTGGTACTTCACATCGCGCCTGATAGGGTCGCATCAGGAGGACTATTCATGCAAAAACTTGGGATGATTTTCTTACTTGTGGCGACGGCAGCACTTTCCGCCTGTTCACCATTGGTGGTTGGCGCTGGTGCGGCGGTTGTGGCCGACGAGGTGATCGAGCGCGAAAAAGGCGGTGACGGTCTTTTCTAAGGACCCAAAAGTGCCGCGATCTTAACGGGCCATGAATGCAAAAGGCCCCTTCTTTGACGGAAGGGTCCGCCGCAGTCCAAAAAGTTTCGGTTCGTCTCAGCCGTCCATCTTCAGCGCAGAGATAAACGCCTCTTGCGGGATATCGACCTTGCCGAATTGGCGCATACGCTTTTTCCCGGCTTTTTGCTTTTCGAGCAGCTTCTTTTTGCGCGAGGCATCGCCGCCGTAGCACTTGGCTGTAACGTCCTTGCGCATCGCAGCCAGCGTTTCACGTGCAATAATTCGGCCGCCGATCGCCGCTTGGATCGGGATCTTGAACATATGGCGCGGGATCAGGTCTTTGAGTTTCTCAACCATTGCCCGACCACGGGCCTCGGCGCGATCACGATGAACCATAGTGGATAGCGCGTCGACCGGCTCGTCATTTACCAAGATTTGCATTTTCACCAGATAGTCTTCCCGGTATCCGGTCATCTGGTAGTCGAAAGACGCATAGCCCTTTGTGACAGATTTCAAACGGTCGTAGAAATCAAACACCACTTCGTTGAGCGGCAAATCATAGACCACCATTGCGCGGCTGCCCGCATATGTCAGGTCTTCCTGAATGCCACGGCGGTCTTGGCACAATTTCAAAACATCGCCCAGATAGTCGTCTGGGACAAGGATCGTCGCTTTGATCCGCGGTTCTTCCAAATGATCGACATGGGTCAGATCGGGCATATCCGCTGGATTGTGCAGCTCCACCATTTCCCCGTCGCGCATATAGACATGGTAGATCACCGACGGTGCGGTGGTGATCAGATCGATGTCATATTCCCGCTCCAGCCGGTCGCGGATCACTTCAAGATGCAAAAGGCCAAGGAAACCGCAGCGGAACCCAAAGCCCAAAGCGGCAGAAGTTTCCATTTCGCTGCTGAAGCTCGCATCGTTGAGGGACAATTTCTCAATCGCATCGCGCAAGTCTTCGAACTGGGCGCTATCCACCGGGAACAGGCCACAAAACACCACTGGTTGTGATGGCTTGAAACCCGGCAGCGGTTCCACGTCCTTTTTATCATGGGTGATCGTGTCACCAACGCGGGTGTCGCGCACTTGCTTGATGGACGCTGTCAGAAACCCGAGCTCTCCCGGGCCCAGCTCCGGTATTTCGGCCATAGCGGGTTTGAATACGCCGATACGGTCCACGTGATGCACAGAGCCGTTCGACAGCATCTTGATCTTCTCGCCCTTCTTCAGGACGCCATCAATGATCCGCACAAGAACGATCACGCCAAGATAGGCGTCATACCAACTGTCGACCAGCATCGCCTTCAAAGGCGCATCACGCTCGCCCTGTGGGGCAGGAAGGCGGGTGACAATCGCTTCCAGAGTTTCGCGAATGCCAACACCCGTCTTGGCAGACACTTGGATCGCGTCGGTTGCATCGATGCCAATGACGTCTTCGATCTGTTCAGCCACGCGGTCACAATCAGAGGCCGGCAGATCAATCTTGTTCAGAACGGGTACGATCTCGTGATCGGCGTCAATCGCGTGATAGACATTTGCAAGGGTCTGCGCTTCAACCCCTTGAGAACTGTCGACCACCAGAAGCGAGCCTTCGACCGCCCGCATCGACCGCGAGACTTCATAGGCGAAATCGACATGGCCGGGTGTGTCGATGAGGTTCAGGACATAGTCTTCCCCATCATCCGCCTTGTAGTCGATCCGGACGGTTTGGGCCTTGATGGTAATTCCGCGTTCCCGCTCAATATCCATACTGTCGAGCATCTGGTCTTTCATATCCCGCGCAGCCACGGTTTCGGTCTCTTGGATGAGCCGATCAGCCAATGTGGACTTGCCGTGGTCGATATGCGCCACGATGGAGAAATTACGAATTTTGCTCAGGTCAGTCATGGTTTGGATATGATGCGGTTTGGGCAGGTGGTCAATGGGGATGATGCGACGCAGGCAGGTACGACAAAATTTAGACCGATGGAACCTGTGCGATACAACGGTACGGGTAATTATTTCGGCAGAAATATTCTATCACGAGCGTTCATTCTATGGTCAGAATTTCGCTCTGAGTTGTCGTTGGACTGTTTACCCCAACGTCACCCAGATGCCAAACCTCCGCCCCTAACCTGCCCTATTTAAAACAGAATCTCTCTTTACCAAAATTGGTTAATAAGACGTTAATCCGTGCTGGGGAAGGCATTTGGATAACATGAGTATGTAACTATTTGCGTGGACGGAACTACAAATGTTGGAAAGATTTTCGAAGTTAAAACGTGCTGCCAATGTGACGATCAAAACCTCCAAAGAGGTGAAAAACGTCGCGGAAAAGGCCTTTTCGGGCCGGAAGCTTTCAAAATCCGCGCCGGGCAAACCGTCCGGCACGCATGAAAGCGCGCTTACGCTGATGAACGCACATTTCTAAATTGGTCGCTATTTCGACCAGTTAGGTTTGCGTTTTTCAAAGAACGCAGCGATACCCTCGCTGCTTTCCTCACTTGCCCAACGTGTCAAAAGCGCTTCGATGCTCCGATCAATTGCGTTTGCGTCAATCGCCGGGCCAAACGACCGGGCCAGCGCTTTCGCCTCGGCAACAGCGCCCGGTGCACAGCTTAGGTAGCAGCCTATTTCCCGCTCCAGAACACTGTCCAGATCACCATCTTCCGCGATATCACTAACCAGCCCAAGCTTTTGGGCTTCTTGCGCGTCAAACACGCGCGATGACATGAAAACCCTGCGGGCATTTGCCTCCCCCATGCGGGCCAAAACATAGGGGCCGATTGTGGCCGGGATCAGGCCCAACCGGGTTTCGGTTAGCCCAAACTTTGCGGCAGGGACTGAAACGACCATATCGCAAACAGACATCAGGCCTATGCCACCGCCGAACGCATTTCCCTGAACCCGCCCCAACAGCGGTTTGGTAAGAGAATTCAACCCGTTCAGCATTGCCGCCAGTTTTTGGGCTTGGACCCGCCGTTCCACAGTTCCTGCGTCAAATTGCGTTTGCATCCAGCCCAAATCACCACCTGCGCAGAAAATATCGCCTGCAGCGGCAAGAACCACCACGCGGATACTTGCGTCCGTCCCAAGCCGTTTCGTGGCCTCAGCCAGTTCAGCAATCATCTGTTCGGACATCGCGTTTCGTTTTTCAGGCCGGTCAAGGGTTAGTGTTGCGACCCCGCGCGCGTCTTGGGAAATCTCAATTGTGTCGTACATTTGCGCCCCTCAATCCGCGTGCAAATACTGCCGCCTTTGTGACTTGTTCCAGTGACAAGCCTGTGTCGTAGCCCAAAGACTTTAACATCGCGAAAACGTCTTCGGTGGCGACATTTCCAGCAGCCCCCGGTGCATAGGGGCATCCACCTAGCCCGCCGACAGACGCATCGAATATCCGCACACCGTGGTCCAGCGAGACTTTGATGTTCTCAAGGGCATGGCCTCCGGTGTCGTGAAAATGTCCGGCAATCTGATCAGCTGTCGCCACATCCAAAACCGCCCGTAGCATGGCGGCGACCTTATCGGGGGTTCCGCGTCCGATCGTGTCGCCCAGTGAAATTTCGGAACACCCCATGCCAAGCAAATCTGCCGCAGCTTGCGCGACGTCGGATGGATCGGTTGCTCCGTCAAACGGACAATCCGTGACACAGGACACATATCCCCGGACCGGTAAACCGTCAGCCTTCGCTGCGGCAAGAACCGGACGGAACTGCTCAAGAGCTTCTTCGCGGGTCGCGTTTAGGTTGGCTTTTGAGAACCCCTCGGATGCACTGGCGAAAACCGCAATTTCATCCGCCCGGGCTGCGCGCGCCGCCTCAAACCCTTTCATGTTGGGCGTCAGGGCCGCGTAGGACGTCGCCTCATTACGGGCGATGCCCGCCATCACGGCGGCGCTGTCCGCCATCTGTGGTACCCATTTCGGACTGACAAAGCTGGCGACTTCGATGCGTTTAAACCCGGCATCGGACAATAGGTCGACCAAAGCGATTTTGTCTTCTGTCGCGATCATCGCAGGCTCGTTCTGCAAGCCGTCGCGCGGGCCAACCTCGAAAATTTCGACAAACGCACTCATGCCAGCACAGGGTAGAAATCTCGATCGTAAAGACCGGTGTCTTGAGGCCCCGGCAAGGCCGCTTTGAAGGCAGGGCGTTCGGTTAGAGTGTCGTACCAAGCGGTGAGCACTGGAAATGCGTCGGTCAGGGCGAAGTGCCGAGACATGTAAATGGCCTGACCAACGGAAATATCAGCAGCCGAGAACCGTGATTTCAAGAGATACGTATGTCCTGGCGTGGATAAATGAGCCTCCAACGCGGCGTAGCATTTTTCGAGCCGTTTTGCTTCCAGTTTGGTGACAATCGGGGACCTCATATGGTCTTCATAGAGCATCACATGCTGCTGGGTCAGCGTCGCTGTGTGTTGGCTGATTGTTTCCGAAAAATGCACCCAGACCAGCCACTCCCGGCGCTCAGGATCACCGGGCAGGCGACCCAACCCTTTGTCCGGATATTGCTCACACAAGTACTCGGTGATTGCCCCGGTTTCGAACATCGTGGTGCCATCAATTTCCAAGGCCGGCACCCGTCCAGCAGGGTTAATCGCGAGGTATTCCGGACGTCTCAGTGACTTGTCGAAAGGCTGGATTGCTATTTCAAACGGAATATCCAGTTCGTAAAGCAACCACAAAGAGCGCATAGACCGGGTTTGATGCGCGTGATGCAGCCGGATCATGGCGCGTCCTCAGATGCCAATACAATCAGAATGTCGCCTGCTGAAACTTGGGTATTCTCAGTCGCGCTGACCGCCTCAATCACACCATCACGGGCTGCACAAAGGGTATGTTCCATTTTCATCGCTTCCAAGATCGCCAACTGGTCGCCTTCGCGGACCGCGTCACCAGCTTTCACAAACACCGCCTTAACCAGGCCTGGCATCGGGGCGCGGGTTTCGTTTCCGCCTGCTTCGTCATTGGCGCGTTCCAAGGGATCGCTTAACCCGAACTCATAGGTATTTCCCCGAAAAACCGTGACGCTGTCGTGCCCCCGAACAGCGTTTGCAGATACTTTGTTGCCGTCAATTTTTGCTGCTGTGCCAGTTTCAATCAGATGGGTCGTTTCTGGGTGCTCAGCATTGGGACAAACCCGAAACCTGCCTGCGCCAAGGGGTTCTATCAGTGCGGTTTGCGACACGTCGCCAAGCATAAGATTGATTTGCTGACGCAGCGGTTGCCAAAGTGCAAAACCTTGCAATGGATGCGGCTGGATATCCATTGCTGTAATTGCCGCCAAAGAGCATGTCCGCGAACATGGGGTTGGAGCTTGCAGCAAGTGAACAAGGTCACGGGCGATCAGACCGGTATCCACGTTTCCTTCCGCAAATCCCTTATGGGACGCCAGTGCTTTTAGGAAGGCGATATTGGTCGTGCAGCCTGCAATTTCTGTCTTGGCCAACGCCTTTGCGAGAGCACTCAATGCCTCTTCCCGCGTTGCGCCGTGCACTGTCAGTTTGGCGATCATCGGGTCGTAATATGGGCTGATCTCGTCGCCTTGCCGAACGCCAGTATCTATGCGCGCGCCTTGCGCAAATTTCAGATGTTCCAACGTCCCGGTGGCGGGCAGAAATCCTGCAGCAGCGTCTTCCGCATAGATACGCGCTTCAAAGGAATGACCTTGGACCGACAGAGCGTCTTGGGCCATCGGCAAAGGATGGCCTGCGGAAACCCGCAATTGCCATTCAACCAGATCAACGCCGGTGATTTCTTCGGTTACAGGGTGTTCAACCTGCAGGCGCGTGTTCATTTCCATGAAGTAAAACCGATCTTCGCGCAGACCATCGGAGGCGTCGACAATAAACTCTACCGTACCCGCGCCTGCGTATCCCACTGCTTCGGCGGCACGAACAGCAGCCTGGCCCATTGCATCGCGCATCTCAGGCGTCATCCCGGGGGCTGGGGCCTCTTCGATCACCTTTTGATGGCGGCGCTGGAGGGAGCAGTCCCGTTCGAAAAGATGAACCGCTTTTTGTCCGTCTCCAAAGACCTGAACTTCGATATGTCGCGGTGTGCTGACGAATTTTTCGATCAGAACGTCTTCATTTCCAAACGCGTTTTTGGCTTCAGATTTCGCAGCGCTCAGAGCGTCTGAAAACTCCGCCTCGGCGTTGACCTGTCGCATGCCTTTGCCGCCTCCACCTGCGACGGCCTTGATCAGAACGGGATAGCCGATACGTGCGGCCTCCGATTTCAAGAACTCAGGATCATGATCAGCGCCGTGATAGCCGGGAACGACCGGGACACCCGCCTTTTCCATAAGCGCTTTGGCTGCATCTTTCAGACCCATTGCCCGAATGGCTTCTGCAGAGGGTCCGATGAAGACCAGCCCTGCAGCTTCCACCGCTTCGACGAAGTCTGGATTTTCAGACAAGAAACCGTAGCCGGGATGGATCGCCTGCGCGCCTGTCGCAAGGGCTGCGTTTATCACTGCGTCCGCCCGCAAATAGCTTTCCGCAGGTGTTGCGCCTCCAAGGCTCACTGCCTCGTCCGCCAGATCGACATGTCGGGCGTTGGCATCAATATCGGAATGCACGGCGACAGTGGCGACACCCAGTTTTTGGCAGGTGTCGATCACGCGACAGGCAATCTCGCCCCGATTGGCGATGAGGATCTTGTCAAACATCGCGCTACATCCGGAACACGCCAAAACGCGTGTCCTCTATCGGTGCGTTCAGGGCTGCATTGAGGGAAAGCGCCAAGACATCACGTGACTTGCGCGGATCAACAATGCCGTCATCCCAAAGCCTGGCGGAGGCATAAAGCGGATGGGATTGTTCTTCAAACATCGCGATGGTCGGTGCTTTAAACGCAGCTTCTTCTTCGTCGCTCCAGCTTTCGCCCGCGCGTTCGATGGCATCACGCTTTACAGTCGCCAAAACGCCTGCGGCCTGCGCGCCCCCCATGACGGAGATGCGCGAATTGGGCCAGCTCCATAGGAACCTGGGTTGGTAGGCCCGTCCTGCCATACCGTAATTGCCCGCGCCAAATGACCCACCAACCAACATGGTGATCTTTGGCACATTGGTCGACGCCACAGCGGTCACCATTTTTGCACCATGCCGCGCGATCCCTTCGTTTTCATATTTGCGACCGACCATAAAGCCAGTGATATTTTGCAGGAAAACCAACGGGATATGACGCTGGGAGCAGAGCTCGACGAAATGCGCACCTTTTTGTGCGGCTTCGGAAAACAAGACGCCGTTATTTGCGATGATCCCAACAGGGCAACCCCTGATATGGGCAAAGCCTGTGACAAGTGTTTCGCCAAAGCGCGGCTTGAATTCATCCAGGCGGGAGCCGTCGACAAGGCGGGCGATCACCTCCCGGATGTCATAGGGGGTTTTCAGATCACCGGGGACAACGCCCAACAGTTCAGCCGGGTCATAAAGCGGGTCTTCTGAACTTTGCCACTGCACGGACGCAGGCCGTGCGCGGTTGAGGGAGCCCACGGCACGTCGGGCGAGCGAAAGCGCATGGGCGTCATCTTCTGCCAGATAGTCCGCCACGCCAGACAAGCGCGTGTGCACTTCCCCGCCGCCAAGATCTTCTGCACTGACCACTTCGCCTGTCGCAGCTTTGACCAGAGGCGGACCTGCCAGAAAGATCGTGCCTTGTTCTTTTACGATAATCGTCACGTCTGACATTGCGGGCACATAGGCCCCGCCTGCAGTACACGAGCCCATGACAACAGCAATTTGCGGAATGCCTGCGGCACTCATCCGGGCCTGATTGTAGAAAATCCGACCAAAGTGATCGCGATCTGGGAAAACCTCGTCCTGATTGGGCAGGTTTGCCCCACCACTGTCGACAAGATAGATGCATGGCAGGTTGCATTCCGCTGCGATTTCTTGCGCGCGGAGGTGCTTTTTGACGGTCATCGGGTAGTAAGTTCCGCCTTTTACCGTGGCGTCGTTGCACACCACCATGACGTCTTGACCTTGTACCTTACCAACCCCCGCGATCACACCGGCACAGGGTGCAGCACCCTCATAAAGCCCATGCGCCGCCGTCGCACCGATTTCCAAAAACGGGCTTGCCGGATCAAGCAGGTTTGCGACCCGATCACGCGGCAACATTTTGCCACGCGACAGATGCCGTGTGCGGGATTTCTCCCCACCACCCAGAGATGCCAAAGCCGCCGCATCCGAACAAACCTCAAGTGCTGCCAAATTGGCCGCTTGATTGGCGAGAAAGGTCTCAGAGGACGGGGCTATGCGCGAGGTTAGTTTCACCAGCTTTTCCTACACCTATTTCGGATACACACAGAACGGCGCTGTGGAGCGACCTTCGAGGCAGGCTGCATATTCGCCAGAAAGCCCAACCATTTCAGCGACTTCACACCCAATCTGGGCTGCGTCCGCACTGATCCCGGCTTTTTCCCGCGCAACCGCATTGCATTTCAGCGCAACATAATCGGTCCACTGGTCAAGCAAGTTTGTCAATGTGCTGGCACCCTCAGGTGTGACCGCTTCCATGACCTGCGTTTGCAAGCCTTCGACCGCAGAGTTCCAGCTGACGCGTTCTTCGGTCAAACACGTCAGGTGCGGTGCCGATCCGACTGTTTCCTGCGCACAAGGCGCAAAGATCAGGTTCACGCATTGGGGCCACTGGGTTGCCTGTTCTGCCGCATCAAGCCGTTCAACACAGGCTAGTACTACGGTTTGCTCTTGCGTCAACACGCTTTCCTGACTTTCCGCCAAAGCCGGACCCGTCAGCAGAGCCAATATGGCCAATGTTCTTGAGATCATGTTGTCTTATCTTTCTTCTAAACGCGTTTTCAGCTGCAGCGCTTGTTCCGCGGTCAATGTCA
The DNA here is from genome assembly GCA_947493265.1 of uncultured Litoreibacter sp. Taxonomy (GTDB): domain Bacteria; phylum Pseudomonadota; class Alphaproteobacteria; order Rhodobacterales; family Rhodobacteraceae; genus Litoreibacter. The sequence goes on from CANLQL010000004.1 coordinate 51,591, forward strand.
TCATGCAGGAAAGATAGGCGGGGTTTCCGCCAGTTCCCCCGCCCCAGGTCGCATATTCGTATTCACAGCTGGCATCGCGAAAAGCAATCCATGCGCGTTGCGCTTTTCTGAGCGCCGGCACCTGCGGCTTCGCAGTCCACCCATATTCTTTGGCTTCGCGGTCAATGACCAGCGACTTGTCGATCAAAGACTTGTAGGTGACGTTCAAAAGATCATCCCAGAAGGCCAACTCCTTATCCAAGCAACCGACCATGCCGACTGTCGTTTCGCCACCAATGGAGTTCTCGGAACAATAACTCGACGCTTTGCCGATACAGCTGCGAGGGTTTTCAGCACTGGCGTCCAGGCAGTCAGTAACCTCGGTGATCTCGAAAACCTGTTCGTCAGCAAATCCGGCCGTTGGCAGAAGGATGAGGGCAATAAGGACCGCTTTCATGCGTCATCCTCCTGCAATGTCGCAGTCCCATCAACCTGCCGCTCAAGACCGCCAAGCCGATTGACGTGATATTCCCGACGCTGATCTAGGTTGTCTGAACTGCACACGACGACAATCCAAACCCCCGATGCTTCGCCCGGAACCGCATAGCAGTCCTCCGCTTGGCCAGTTTCCGGAAAAGCCTCCACATATTTGGAAGCATAGTGCGTGATCACATCCGTTTCGGAGGTCGTCGCGACCATCAACCCCAATCGAAGCCCAATGACCGCCAATAGACCGCCGATGATCAGCAAGGGAATGATGAGGATCAGGCGTGGGTTCATTTCATAGCGGCCATCAATTCGCGGCCAATAAGCATCCGGCGGATTTCGGAGGTCCCCGCCCCGATTTCCATCAGCTTTGCGTCCCGGAAAAGCCGGGCGGTGGGGCTGTCTGCCAAGAAGCCTGCACCGCCCATCGCCTGTACCGCTTGGTGCGCTTGCACCATCGCTTGCTCGGACGAATAAAGGACGCAAGCAGCCGCATCCTGACGTGTGACCGTGCCACGATCACATGACCGGGCAACCTCGTAGACATAGGCACGGGCGGAATTCATCGCCGTGTACATGTCAGCGACTTTCCCCTGCATAAGCTGGAAATCTCCGATCGGTGTGCCGAACTGCTTCCGCTCAGAAATATAGGGCATGACCACGTCCATACACGCCGCCATAATCCCGGTGCCGATCCCCGCCAAAACGACCCGCTCGTAATCGAGGCCGGACATCAGGACGCGTGCACCTTTACCCTCTTCACCGAGGATGTTTTCGAACGGCACCTCGACCTCGTCAAAAATCAACTCAGCCGTGTTGGAGCCGCGCATTCCCAATTTGTCAAAATGTTTGGACGTCGTGAAACCGGCCATTTCCTTTTCGATCAGAAATGCCGTGATCCCTTTCGATCCTGCGTCCGGGTCGGTTTTCGCGTAGACCACTAAAGTGGACGCATCAGGGCCATTTGTAATCCAGTACTTCGTGCCGGACAGACGAAAATGGTCATTGCGCTTTTCAGCCCGCAGTTTCATCGACACAACGTCCGAGCCTGCCCCTGACTCCGACATCGCCAGCGCTCCGACATGTTCACCGGTGATCAGCTTGGGAAGATATTTTGCTTTCTGCTCCGGCGTGCCATTCAATTTGATCTGATTGACACAAAGGTTGGAATGCGCGCCGTACGACAGCGACACAGAGGCAGAGGCGCGCGCGATCTCTTCAACCGCGATCGTGTGTGCCAAATATGACATACCTGCGCCACCAAATTCTTCATCGACGGTGATCCCAAGCAGTCCAAGCTCACCCATTTCGCGCCAAAGCTCAGGCGGAAATTCGTTTGTCTGATCAATTTCAGCCGCAAGGGGAGCCACGCGATCTTGCGCCCAACGATGCACCATATCGCGCAGCGCATTCACATCTTCACCGAGGTCAAATACCATCGAGTCTGTAAACATGAGTTCTCCCCTTTTTCAGCAGCTTCGCATTAACTGAACAACTGTTCAATAAAAATGTTATCGTTAGGTCAGCCCCGGTTTTTCTTGCTTTAGACCCCGGAAAGTAAGAATTTATTAGTACTTTTAATATTTGGGACTGTGTGCTGCCAAATGATCTATCTAGCCTTCTATAGGGGAGAGGGCCGGTTTTTTAGCGATACTGTAGTGCAATATATAACGCGCTCAGAGTTCTCGCACTGCGAGATGTTTACCAGTGATGAACCACCTCTTCCCGGTGAAACTCATCAATGCATTACTGCCGTCGGCAAAGACGGTGGTGTTCGCGTTAAAGATATAACTTTTCAGCCGTCGCGTTGGGAATTCGTGGAGGTGCCTTGGGCCCCTTCCGATACAATCGCGCGTGCGAAAAATAATCTCGGGTCAGGATATGATTTCTGGGGATTGCTCATGACGCAGTTCCTAAACCTGCGCCGACACGCTGCCGATAAATGGTTCTGCTCAAAGCTCTGTGCGTTTGCACTGGGGCTCAGCGAGGCGCACACATATGCCCCGGGAGATCTGAAACGTGTTGTCACAGAACACAACCGGATCTTCAAGCTTGCCCAAATTAATGGTGGGGTAACAGAAGGTTACAGAGTTGCAGGCGACAGACGGGCCCCTCTACCCGGCGGTCGGACTGCGCTCGATGGTGGTCTCAAAACTGGTGCGGGCCTCCTCGCGGATTATGCGCGCGATAAGGCGGCAATCCTCAACGGAGAAGGTCAGTGGCAGCCGCATATCAATCAGGCCGCCAAGCAACCGGTCCGTGGCAGGAAGGCGTTGCGCCCCAACGTAACGCCAGCTGTCATAACGCGACGTGAAAGCGCGCGGCTCGGCAGCACCGAACCACTTCAACTCAACACCTCGGCGCGCACAGCGAGCGGTGAAGTTGTCGACTTCAACTCCAGATTTACCCGGCAGCAAAAACTGGATTGAAGACCCCACATAGACACCCCTCTCGTCCCGGTTGATCACGGTCAGCCCAGGGGTGTTGCGCAAGCCTTCCTCGACCGCCTTGTAGCGGTCGTTCCAGGCGCGAATCTGGTCTGGCAACTTCCTGAGTTGCGGACGCAGAATCGCTGCGCGTAGGTTGTCCATCCGCCCCGAAACGTTCGGGGTGGACCATTTTATCTGTTCGAATTCAGATTCGGGCGGTGCGGCTTTGTGGCGCGCATACAGCATATATGACCCGGACAAAACGATTGCTCGGGCCATGGCACGCGCGTCGTTTGACGTTAAAAATCCGCCCTCGCCCGCGTTGAGGTGTTTGTAAGTCTGGCAGGAATAGCAGCCAAAAACGCCGTGTTGCCCAGATGGCGTATCGCCCCAAGTGGCCCCCATCGTATGGGCGCAATCTTCGATCACCTGGACATCGGCGGCATCGCAAATTTCCATCAACCGGTCCATGTCACATAAATGCCCGCGCATGTGGCTAAGAAGCAGCACTTTCGATCCGCTGGAGGCAATTTTCACCGCAAGATCTTCCAGATCGATGGTCAGATTGTCAGATACTTCGACGAAGACAGGCTCCGCACCGACACTGGCAATTGCGCCAGGAACAGGGGCCAGTGTGAAGCCGTTGGACAGCACTTTGTCACCGGCCTTGACCTCAAGCGCGCGCAAAGCGCATCCCATCGCATAGCCGCCTGATGCAACGCCAAGCGCGTATTTCGCACCGACAAATTCCGCGAACTCTTCTTCCAGAAGCGCAACTTCTGCGGTTTCGCCATCCGCCACGTTGTAGCGGTGCAATCTGCCATGACGCATTACATCAATCGCAGCCGCGATCCCTTCCTCGGGGATCGGTTCTTGCTGCGTAAAGCTGCCGGAAAATACATCCTGCGGGGTGGGGTTAGAACCGTCTTCCATCGAAACCTCTCTGTGGCTTTACACGAGTCTGAGCGCAGCATTTACAAAGGTCAACGCCATGCGCACGGCAATCCGGAAACCCGCAGGTTTGGCGAACGCAATATTCGCGGATGGCGAAATTGTCGGCTTCTAGCCGATCAGATCGGCGACGATTTCGTCGATATCATCAAAATGATGCAGAAGCGCTTCGGGGCTCCAGCGCGAGACCGCCTGCCCTTCTGGGCTGAACGTCACCAGTAGCGACGGCACACCTGCGGCCTGCGATGTCGCGCGATCAGTCAATGTATCCCCAACCAGAAGCGAGCGGTCCAATGAACCACCACTTTCCCGCACCGCTGCGATATAGGGTGCCGGATCAGGTTTGCGCACGGGTAAGCTGCCCGCACCGACAACTGCGTCGAACACGTCGAAAAATTCGATGTTTTTCAACAGCTTTTCTGCCAGATGGATAGGCTTGTTGGTGCAAATGCCAACCTTGTAGTCCGCTGCCTTGAGGCGGTCGACCGCTTCACGTGCACCAGGATAGAGGACCGTGTGATGATCAATTGCCTTGTCATATGCGTCCAGCAGAACCGGGTATTGCGCGTCGATTAATGCGTCGTCCACGCCGCCCAAACGTTCAAATCCGAGGGTCAGCATCGCCCGCCCGCCCCGCAAAGCCGTGCCCGCATCCTTCGCGTGATCAAGCATATCGCCGTGACCAAGCGCGCGAAAACATGCATTTGCCGCTGCGATCAAATCGCCGCTGGTATCGGCCAGTGTTCCATCAAGGTCGAAGATTACACAGCGCATAGATCACCTTTTTTGCTCATTACTGCCTCACAAAGGTCTGTAACGCAGCGAAATGTCTTTTGACAGGCCCTGCCCTTGCGCAACTGCACGCAAAGAGTAGAACCATGCTCAAAAGGTAAAGAAACGAGTGGTTTATATGACGAAAGACATGCACGACATTGCGGTGGTGCTGCTGGCGGCCGGGCAAGGCAGCCGGATGAATTCGGAGCTTCCGAAAGTGCTGCATCATTTAGGTGGTGTGCCGCTGGTTTGGCATGCGCTGAATGCTGTGCAATCGCTCGACCCAGCGCGCGTTGTGGTCGTAACAGGTCACGGGGCTGAAGCCGTCGAAAAATCTGTTGCCGCTTTTGATGCAGAGATCGTTTGCGTCCGTCAAGAAACACAAAGCGGAACGGCCCATGCCGTGGCGCAAGCCGAGGATGCGCTGTCGGGATTTTCAGGCGATGTCGTCGTTCTTTATGGCGACACGCCATTCGTCAGCGCTGATACATTGGGGGCAATGTGTACGTCACGCGAAACTTCTGACCTTGTTGTTTTGGGGTTTGAAGCTGCGGATCCCGGGCGATACGGCCGCTTGATCACCACTGGTACCGAGCTTCAGAAAATTGTTGAGGCGAAAGATGCGACCGCGGAAGAACTGGCCGTCACGCTTTGCAATTCTGGGGTCGTCATGGCCAATCGGGACACATTGTTTTCGCTGATATCTGATGTCGGGAATGACAATGCGGCGCAGGAATACTACCTCACCGATATCGTTGGCCTCGCGCGAGATGCCGGGAAATCCGCCTCTGTTGTCATGTGTGACGAGGCGGAAACGCTGGGCATCAACACCCGTGCGGAATTGGCGCAAGCAGAAGTCGCATTTCAGAACCGGGCCCGCGCAATGGCGTTGGAAAACGGGGTCAGTCTGCAAGATCCGGCAACAACCTATTTTTCATTTGATACAGTTATTGGGCGCGACACAGTCATTGGGGCCAACACTGTTATGGGTCCGGGTGTGACCATCGAGAGCGGCGCACAAATTCGCCCGTTTTGCCATCTTGAAGGTTGCCATGTCAGCCAAGGTGCAATTGTCGGCCCGTTCGCGCGGTTGCGCCCCGGTGCCGAATTGCAGGAAAACACCCATGTCGGCAACTTCGTCGAAATCAAAAACGCGGTTCTTGCGGAAGGCGCGAAGGTCAATCACCTGTCTTATGTGGGTGACGCCGATATCGGCGAAGCGACAAATATCGGTGCAGGAACAATTACTTGCAACTATGACGGAGTGATGAAGCATCGCACGACAATCGGTGCGCGTGCGTTCATTGGATCAAACACTCTGTTAGTCGCCCCAGTTTCTGTCGGGGACGAGGCGATGACCGGCTCGGGCACGGTTGTCACGCAGGACGTGGAGCCTGGCGCGCTGGCAATCGCCCGCGCAAGACAAGTGAATAAGCCCGGACTGGCAGTCAAATTGATGGAAATGCTGCGGCGCAAAAAATCAAAGAAAGAGGCCTGACGATGTGCGGTATCGTAGGAGTTTTGGGGACCCATGAAGTGGCCCCTTTGTTGGTTGAGGCGCTCAAACGGCTTGAGTATCGCGGATACGATTCCGCCGGTATCGCCACGGTGAATGACGGAAAGCTTGATCGTCGTCGCGCAGTCGGAAAACTGATCAATCTGTCCGATGTGCTGGTTCATGAACCACTGGCGGGCAAATCCGGGATCGGCCATACCAGATGGGCAACCCACGGCGTGCCCTCTGTCGGCAATGCACACCCTCATCAAGTTGGCCCGGTTGCTGTCGTACATAACGGGATCATCGAGAATTTCCGTGAATTGCGTGAAGATCTGGCCCGCGACGGGATCAATTTTACGACCGATACGGACACAGAAACCATCGCGCTGTTGGCTGCGCGGTTTATGTCGCAAGGGGACGCACCGATTGAGGCGACTGAGAAGACAGTCGCTCTGCTGGAAGGTGCCTTCGCCTTGTGCTTCCTGTTTGAAGATGACCCAGATTTAATGATTGCCGCCCGGAAAGGATCACCACTGGCCATCGGCCATGGCGAGGGGGAGATGTATGTCGGGTCGGACGCGATTGCGTTGGCGCCGATGACAAACCGGGTGACATACCTTGAGGAAGGGGATTTCGCCGTCATCACCCGCAATTCTTTGGAAATTCGCAATGCGGACGGACAGATCAGCAACCGTGAAATGCGTTTGATCTCGTCCGACACGACGCGGATTGAAAAAGGTGGCCACAAACACTTCATGGCCAAAGAAATTGCCGAACAGCCGGCAGTTCTTGCGGATACATTGGCGGCATATCTGTCGCCCGAAGGGACGAAAATTCAGCTGCCGGGTGGCTCAATCGATTTTTCCGCTTGTGACCGGATCACCATGGTGGCCTGCGGGACCGCATTTATCGCCTGCCAAGTTGCAAAATACTGGTTCGAACAAATCGCGGAACTACCGGTGGAAACCGATATCGCATCCGAATATCGCTATCGTCAGCCACCAATATCACCGGACTCGTTTGCACTTTTTGTCAGCCAGTCCGGAGAAACTGCCGACACCTTGGCGGCCTTACGCCACGCCGATGGTCAGGCCGCGCGCATTCTGTCCGTGGTCAATGTCGCCGAAAGCTCCATCGCGCGCGAAAGCGACTTGGCCTTGCCAATTCATGCCGGTGTCGAAGTCGGTGTTGCATCGACCAAAGCATTCACGTGCCAATTGATGGTGTTGGCTATTCTTGCTCTGCAAGCAGGCCATCAACGCGGTCGATTGGATGACGCGGCGCTTGCCGAACATCTTGACCAATTGCGGGCGATGCCTGCGCTGATCAATCAGGCCTTGGCTGCTGAAAAGTCCATCTCAAAGGTCGCCCGCAGTATCTCTGCGGCACGCGATGTGTTGTTCCTGGGGCGTGGTCCGATGTACCCGCTGGCAATGGAAGGCGCGTTAAAACTGAAAGAAATCAGCTATATACATGCTGAAGGATACGCGTCAGGGGAGCTCAAGCATGGGCCAATCGCGCTGATTGACAACAAGGTTCCCGTGATCGTGATCGCACCAAAGGACGAGCTGTTTGATAAAACAGTGTCGAACATGCAAGAGGTCATGGCGCGCGGTGGCAAGGTGGTTCTGATCACAGACAAAGACGGCGCGAAACTGGCCTCTGACGGGGTTTGGAAGACTTTGATCATGCCAAAAGTTGCGCCGGTTTTTGCCCCGCTTCTCTATGCGATCCCCGCACAATTGCTGGCCTATCACGCCGCTGATGCGAAGGGGACCGATGTGGATCAACCCCGAAACCTGGCGAAATCCGTGACTGTCGAATGATCGATGCGCTTGCCGAATTGCGCGCCTGTGGGGAAGCGCAGAAGGCGCAAGACATGGCCCGATATCACAAGGCGGAGCGGGAATATCTTGGCGTTGCGAACCCTGTTCTGGAAAGCTTCGCAAAAAAGTGGCGTGCTGAACTGACCTTGGATGAACGCCTTTCCTTGGCAAACGACCTCTGGCGGACAAATATCCATGAGGCCCGGGTTGTGGCCGCAAAACTACTGGCGCAGGCGCGTTTGCGCCCTGACGACACTGCCGCTTGGCAGCTGATCGCCTCTTGGGTGCCCGAATTTGATGCTTGGGCAATTGCAGATCACGCTTGCGGGGCCGGGTCAAAACGGCTGGTTTGGGACCCCTCGCGTGTCGATGAGGTGGAGGCATGGACCCATTCCGATCATCTATGGACCAAGCGTGCCGCTATGGTGATCACTTTGCCTTGGACCAAGCAAAACAATCCGAAACCCGCAGAATTGGAAACCCGTGACCGCGTTCTGGGGTGGGCCGCGCGCTATGTCGAGGATCCAAGATGGTTCATTCAGAAATCTGTGTCCTGGTGGCTGCGGGACTTGTCGCGCCATGACCCTGACCGCGTGCGCGCTTTTCTGGCGGTTCATGGCGAAAAAATGAAACGTTTTGCCTACAAAGATGCCAGCAGGCTATTGCCTTAACCCTTGTAGCCACCCGTCAGGCAGATTAGCGTTCTGAACATGAGTGCACCCCTGATTGATCCGTTCGCACGTGCGATCACCTATTTGCGCCTGTCTGTGACAGACCGCTGTGATTTTCGTTGTGTCTACTGCATGTCCGAAAACATGCAATTCCTTCCGAAAAAAGAGCTGCTGAGCCTCGAAGAACTCGATCGGCTGTGTTCGACCTTCATTCGCCTTGGTGTTGAAAAGCTACGGATTACCGGCGGTGAGCCACTCGTACGCCGGGGCATCATGACGTTTTTCGATGGCATGTCGCGGCATCTTGATAGCGGCGCTCTGAAGGAATTGACGCTGACGACAAACGGATCTCAGCTGGAGAAATATGCCAGTGATCTGTTCAGCGCGGGCGTGCGGCGGGTCAATATTTCCCTTGATACGCTGGACGAAAAGAAATTCGCAGATATCACGCGCTGGGGGCGCTTGCCGCAAGTTCTGCGCGGCGTTGAAGCGGCCTTGAAAGCTGGGCTGAAAGTAAAGATCAATGCTGTTGCTTTAAAGAATTTCAATGAAGATGAACTTTTCCCTATCGCCTCGTGGTGCGCGGATCTGGGCCTGGATTTGACCTTCATTGAGGTGATGCCGATGGGCGATATCGGCAACGAAAACCGTCTGGACCAGTATTGGTCACTTGATGATTTGCGCGCGACTTTGGCAACAGAGTTTACGCTGACAGACCTAAGCGACCGAACTGGCGGACCCGCACGCTACATGCGGATTGAAGAAACGGGACAGCGGATTGGACTAATTACGCCGTTAAGCCATAATTTCTGCGAAAGCTGCAACAGGGTTCGAATTACCTGCACCGGGGAAATCTACACCTGCCTTGGACAGGAAGGTAAGTCTGATCTGCGCGCGCCTTTGCGGGCGTCAGAGGCGGATGGGCCGTTGGAAGATGCCATCCGCGCCGCCATTTCCCTTAAGCCGAAAGGCCATGATTTTGACTATTCCCGGCAGGAACTTGGCGGTCAGATGACCCGCCACATGTCTCACACCGGCGGGTAAGCGGGCGGCATGCCGCAGCTTTTTGTCACAAATTTCAACCGCAATTTCACCGGCGTATCAGCAACGGCGGCCAATGTGGTCCGCCAGCAAACGAAAAACCATGATATGCGACTTGTGGGGCAAGCGCTTCCTGATTGTCCTGCACCTATTTCTGTTGCTGAAGCGCGACGATTGTCGCGCGATACGGGAGACAAGCCGTTTGCGATCTGGCATGTGCGGCGCAATCCAGAAATGCGCGCAGCGATTTGGGCACGCGATGTTTTGCGGCTGCCGATAAAAACCGTTTTTACATCTGCCGCGCAGCGTTGGCACTCCGCCTACCCGAGATGGCTGATTTCCAAAATGAATCGGGTCATTGCAACGACCCCTGAGGCTGCGGAATTTGTCCCAAACCTCGCCGGTGTCGTACCCCACGGAGTTGATACGGAGCTCTATGTTCCCGCGGCAAACCGCGCGAAGGATTGGGACGCTCAAGGATATGGTGGCAGATTTGGTATCGCATCTATTGGGCGAATACGCCCTGAAAAAGGGACAGACCGTTTCGTCGCAGCAATGATAGAGTTGATGCAAGGCCCAAATAGCGATGGCCGCGCTTTGGTGATCGGAAAGGCCACATCAGAGCATCAAGGGTTTCTCAACACGCTTAAAGAAACTGTTAACAAGGCGGGACTGGCCAAGAACATCTTGTTTCCCGGTGAAGTCCCTGCCGCACAGATGCCCGCACTGATGCGCAGCCTCTCCTTTGTCGTCCAGCTGCCGCGTTATGAGGGCTACGGGATGGTCCCGTTGGAAGCGATGGCCTCAGGTGTTCCGTTCATCGCGACAAATGCAGGTCACTACGAAGCTTTTTCCGATGGCGGGCGTGCAGGCTACATCGTTGACGGCAGCCCTGCGTCTGTCTGCCAGCACCTAAACCGGCTACTCGACGATGAAAGCACTGCAAACGATCTGTCTATGCACGCCCGGAAGTTTGTTCAGACTCACCATGCCATCGCAAACGAAGTTGCGGGGATCGAGGCCGTTTATGAACAACTTTGGCGCGGCGATTAAGCTTTCAAGCGTTGTTCAGCAATCTCAGCCCACCAGCTACAACCAGCAGGAATGGCTTCGTCCGTGAAATTATATTCCGGGTGATGGACCGCGGCCGTATCGCCGTTGCCAACAAGAATATAAGCACCCGGACGTTCTTCAAGCATATAGGCAAAGTCCTCGCCGCCCATGACCAACGGAGCTTCCTGACAATCACCTGAGACGGATTTGGCCACCTCAGCGGCAAACTCTGTCTGTGCTTCAGAATTAACCATAACCGGATAGCCGCTGTGGTAGTCGACCTTGGCTGTGGCCCCGTATGCCTGCGCCGTTGTCTGCGCAATAAGCGGCAACCGTTCTTCCCCAAGCGCGCGCATTTCTTTGCTGAGTGTACGGATCGTGCCTTTCAGATGCACATGCTGTGGAATCACGTTGTAGGCGTTACTTTCGGTCTCAAACGAGGTCACCGAGACTACCATCTGTTGCACCGGGTCGGCATTGCGCGACACGATACTTTGCAGCGCAAGAACGATATGCGACGCCACAACGGTCGTATCGATTGTCTCTTGCGGTTTGGCTGCGTGGCCGCCCTTGCCTTCAACGTAGATATCAAACTGATCTGTTGCGGCAAAAAACGCACCGGGGCGAATATGGAAAGACCCCACCGGCATGCCCGGCCAATTGTGCATGCCGTAGACCTCATCAATGTTCCAACGGTCCATCATGCCGTCTTCGCACATTTCGCGACCGCCGCCGCCACCTTCTTCAGCGGGCTGAAAGATCACCACCAGCGTGCCGTCGAAATTCCGTGTTTCGGCCAGGTATTTTGAGGCCCCCAGAAGCATTGCGGTGTGACCATCATGGCCGCACGCATGCATCGCGCCAGGCGTTTTGGACGCATAGTCCAACCCGGTCGCTTCCAAGATCGGCAAAGCATCCATGTCCGCCCGCAAGCCAATGGTTTTGCCGGTCGTATTCGCCTTGCCTTTGATTACGCCGACAACGCCGGTCCGCCCAATGCCTTCGACGACTTCATCGCAACCAAATTCCCGAAGCTTCTCGGCAACGGTCGCGCTGGTGCGGTGCGTTTCGAATAAAATTTCAGGGTTTTCATGAAGGTCACGTCGCCACGCGGTGATTTCGGGCAGCAGTTCAGCAAATCGGTTCTTGATCGGCATTCAGGGGATCCTTGGTTCTGTACTTATAGTGTTATTGAAGAAATGGCGCTTTGCCGGGGCAAGGCAACTCAATAGTTTTTGATCATGACGCGAGATGGTCGACAAGACGATCCAAAAACGCCTCGCCTTTTTCGAATTGGTCGATTGAAATAAACTCGTTTGGTTGATGGGCCTGTGCAATATCGCCCGGGCCACAGATCACAGCAGAATAGTCTTTTTCCTGAAACTGGCCGGCCTCGGTGCCGTAGCTGACAACATGTTGGCCATTGTCGCCCGTGATCTGTCGCACAAGTTGTTCTGCCGCACCTTCATTTTCAGGTTGAAGTGGCGGGACGTGAAAGCGCTGGGTAATTTCGATAGACGTCTCTGGCACGACCGCCTGCATCATTGCTTCCACACGCGCCACCTCTGCAAAAAGCGCGTCTTTGTAGACGCCGATCTCTTCGCCGGGGACCAACCGGAAATCGATTCCAAACTCGCAGTCTTTGGCGGTGATGTTATGCGCGGTCCCACCCCAGATACGTCCTGTATGCAGCGTCGTGAAAGGCGGGTCGAATTGTGCAGCCAATTCTGTGGGCTGTTTCGCCCGGATCGCATCATTTTGCTGATTGGCCCATTCAATAAGCTTGGCCCCGTACATGATCGCATTGACGCCTGTATGCATCAGTGAGCTGTGAACCTCGAACCCTTTGACATGAATCCACCAGCCATACCCACCCTTATGACCGGTCACCGCCTGCATCATCGACGGTTCGCCGACAATGACCGCGGAGGCAGGCGGCAGATGGTCGCGCATTTCGGAGATCATGAAGGGTGCACCGATACACCCGACCTCTTCGTCATAGCTGAGCGCGATTTGCAGCGGCCGGTTAACACCGCGCTCAAGCGCTTTCGGGACCGCTGCCAAGGCAAGGGCGTCAAACCCTTTCATGTCACATGTGCCACGCCCAAAGAGTTTGCCGTCCTTTTCGGTCACAACAAACGGGTCGGTATCCCAAGCCTGTCCCTCAACGGGGACAACGTCTGTGTGTCCGGATAAGACCACACCACCCGAAACGTCCGGTCCGACATTGGCATAGAGATTCGCTTTGCTGCGATCGTCATTGTAAACGCGGGTCGAGGAAACGCCGTAACTTTCAAGGTAGGACTCTACCCAGGAAATCAGCTCCAGATTGCTTTCAGAGCTGACGGTCCGAAACGAAACCAGCTTGTCTAGCACGTCACGGGCGTTTGCAGGGTTGGGCATCCACAGGTCTTTCATTGAAGGAAAAAACGGATCGCTTTGTGCAAACGTGAAACCGGACAGCAAAAAGGTCAAGCCCACCACGTTCACGGATCGCTCAAAAACTACGCAAAATCCCATTCGTTGCGCGACGGCACCCAGCTTTGCCGTTGCCAGTCTGAAATTTCATGTTAACGTCGGGCGTGAGTGTTTGACCGGAAGATAAAAATATCCGACAAACAACAGGGAAATCAGGGGGATACATGCCTGACGGGACGTTGCCGGTCCTTGAAGTTCGTGATTTGAAAACCGTGTTCCAGACCCGCTCGGGTGAGGTGCACGCCGTAAATTCCGTGAGCTTTGAGGTCAAACCGGGGGAATTGCTGGGTGTTGTGGGCGAAAGTGGCTCCGGTAAATCCGTGACGATGATGTCCTTGATTGGCTTGCTGCCCTCACCGCCGGCAGACGTAAAAGAAGGCGAGGTTTTGCTAGATGGCCTCGATCTTCTGAAAACAGACATCAATACATTGCGCGACATTCGCGGGGGTAAAATCGGATTTGTTTTTCAAGATCCGATGACCTCTTTGAACCCGGTTTTCTCGGTCGGCTTCCAGATCATGGAGCCGCTTCGCAAACATATGAACCTATCCAAGCCCGCGGCCCGCAAGCGCGCGGTAGAATTGCTTGAGCTTGTTGGTATACCCGATGCCTCGCGACGCCTAAAAGACTACCCGCACCAGTTTTCCGGCGGGATGCGTCAGCGCGTCATGATCGCGATTGCCCTGGCTTGCGACCCCAAAGTATTGATCGCAGATGAGCCGACGACAGCCCTGGATGTGACCATCCAAGCGCAAATTCTGGAACTGGTAAAAGACCTGCGTCAGAAACTGGGCATGGCGATTGTCTGGATCACCCACGATCTTGGTGTGATCGCCGGGATCGCTGATCGGGTAATGGTCATGTATGGCGGTCAGGTCGTCGAACAGGCCCCCGTGAAAGAGCTGTTTTCCAATCCCCAACACCCCTACACCCGTGCGCTTCTTGAAACGATTCCGAAGGTACATGGGGCGCGTGCTGAAAAGTTGAATGTGATTGAGGGGCAGCCGCCGATTTTGGGGGCGGAACCTACGGCCTGCCCCTTCCGCGACCGCTGCGCCTTCAGATTTGATCGCTGCGAACAGGAAAATCCAAGCCGCCGAATTGTCGGCAAAGACCACGACGCCGCCTGCTTCTATGATTTCGCGACCGGAGGACCGCTGCGTGCTTGATGACGCCAAACAACCGCTGGTGAGGGTTCAGAACCTGAAAATGCATTTTCCGATCTTTGGCGGGTTGTTGCATCGGCGCATTGGTGAGGTGAAAGCGGTCGACGGAATTTCTTTCGACATTATGGAAGGGGAGACGCTGGGGCTGGTGGGCGAATCCGGTTGTGGCAAGTCCACGGTTGGTCGTGCCCTGCTGCGCCTTTACGAGGCAACGGCCGGTGAGGTCATTATCGACGGTGCCGATATCGCGCATGCGTCCCCGGAAGAGCTGCGCATGATGCGCCCGACGATGCAGATGATTTTCCAAGATCCCCAAGCATCGCTGAACCCGCGGATGACTGTGTCCGACATTATCGGAGAGCCTCTGCGCGAACACCAGAAGGGCAGCGCTGCGGATCGTGAAGATCGTGTTCTGGAATTGATGGACCAGGTTGGGTTGAATCGTGACTTTGCGAAACGGTACCCGCATGAATTTTCCGGCGGTCAACGCCAACGGATCGGCATCGCCCGCGCGCTGGCGCTGAATCCCAAATTCATCGTCTGTGATGAACCGATTGCCGCGCTTGATGTCTCCATCCAGGCGCAAGTCGTTAATTTGCTTGAAGAACTGCAGGATCGCCTTGGGCTGACATATCTTTTTATCAGCCACGATCTGTCGATGGTGCGCCATATCGCTGACCGGGTTGCGGTCATGTATCTGGGCCAAGTGGCTGAGCTTGCACCGCGCGATGACATCTATTCCAAACCGCTGCACCCATACACGCAGGCGCTTTTGTCCGCCGTGCCGGAACCTGACCCCAGCATTGCCGAGGCAACTGACAGGATCATTTTGACGGGCGACGTGCCCTCCCCGTCCAACCCGCCCAAAGGCTGTAATTTCTGCACGCGCTGTCCGCAAGTTATGGACATCTGCAAAGTGAAAAAACCGATTTTTCAAGAGGTTGAGCAGGGACGCTTTGTCGCCTGCCATCTGTTTGAGAACAACGAAGCGACTGCGGCAAACGCAGCGTCCGAGGTCTAAGAGCATCCAAAAAGGAGAGAAAATATGAAACTCAAGATAGCCCTGATGGGCGCAGTTGCAGCTTCTGCAATCGCCCCAATGGCATTTGCTGACGCCCATGAAGGGGAACGCGGCCGGGATGGCAACGTGTCCATCATCTATTGGCAAGCGCCCTCGATCCTGAACCCGTTCCTGTCGGGCGGCACAAAGGACATTGAAGCGGCGTCGATGATCATCGAACCTCTGGCGCGCTACAACCAAGACGGTGCATTGGTGCCATGGCTGGTTGACGAAGTACCAACCGTTGAAAACGGCGGCGTGTCCGAGGATCTGACCTCAATCACATGGAAAATCACACCTGGCATCGTTTGGGCTGATGGTACGCCTTTTACGTCTGCCGATGTGAAGTTCACGGCTGACTATTGCATGAACCCAGATGGTGGTTGTGCGCAGGTGACCAAGTTTGAAAACGTCACCAATGTTGAAGCGGTTGATGATCTGACGGTCAAAGTTACCTTTGGCGGTCCGACACCCTTCCCGTATGGACCGTTCGTTGGCGGCGAAAGCCCGATCATTCAGGCCGCGCAATTTGCGAATTGCATGGGTGCTGCAGCATCTTCCTGTTCGACGGAAAACTTCAACCCAGTGGGCACCGGCCCGTTCAAAGTGGTTGAGTTCAAGCCCAATGACGTGATCACGATGGAAGCCAACGAATTGTACCGCCAGGAAGGCAAACCAGCCTTCGCAAGCGTGACATTCAAAGGTGGCGGAGACGCGACAGCAGCTGGCCGTGCAGTTATGGAAACTGGCGAGTTTGACTACGCCTGGAACTTGCAGCTGGCACCTGACGTGATTGCGAACATGGAAGCTGGCGGCAAAGGCACACCAGTTGCTGGCTTCGGCCCGCTGGTTGAGCGCATCATGCTGAACCAGACAAACCCATCACCTGATCTTGGTCCTGAGGAGCGGTCTGTTATTAGACCACACCCATTCCTGGGTGATGAGGCCGTTTACAAAGCACTGTCCATGGCCATCGACCGCCCATTGCTGGTGGAAATTGGTTACGGCCAGGCAGGTAAAGTCACCTGTAACTGGATCCCGGCACCAGCTGCTGTGAACTCCGACACGTTTGACTGCTCCACGCAGGATATCGCGGGTGCAAACGCCATGCTGGAAGCCGCTGGTTGGGTTGACAGCAACGGCAATGGCACACGTGACAAAGACGGTGTTGAGCTGAACATGCTTTACCAAACTTCGACAAACGCTGTGCGTCAGGACTTCCAAGCTCTGATCAAACAGTGGTGGTCTGAGATTGGTGTGGGCGTAGAGCTTCGCAACATCGACGCATCCGTATTCTTCGGTGGGGACGCAGCATCGCCTGACACCTTCCAGAAGTTCTATGCAGATGTTGAAATGTACGCCAACACGTTCAACGGCACGGACCCACAATCCTATCTGGCCAACGGTCTTTGCAAAAACGCACCAATGCCATCCACACAGTGGCAGGGCGAGAATATCTCGCGCTTCTGTGACGAGGCATATGATGCGCTTCACAAAGAGCTGACAAACACAGCCAATGCAGACGAGCGTGCACGTATCGCCCGTGAGCTGAACGACATCATGGTTTCAAAAGGCGGTATGATCCCGCTGGTACACCGTGGCCGTTTGTCCGCACATGCCAACAGCCTTGGCGGCGTTGTGCTGAACGTTTGGGACAGCGAATTGTGGAACGTAGCTGACTGGTATCGCACCGGAAACTAAGACGTTTTATCTGGGCTCCGGCATTCTTGTCGGGGCCCAGTTTTTTTCTTCCAGAGACCTGAACTGAGGCGCTAGAGCATGTTTACTTTCACGATCCGACGACTGATCCTGACGGTTCCGACGCTTTTGTTCATTTCTTTGGTGATCTTTCTGATCGTCAAACTCAGCCCGTCCGATCCGACGGGCAACCTGCCCCTGACAATCCCCTCTGAAGTGCGTGAGCAGATCCGCGAAGCGTTGGGAGTAAATAAGCCGCTACTGGTGCAGTACCTACTGTGGTTGAAACAGTTTTTCTGGCTGGAGCCGCTGATCTACCTGGAAAACCTAACCGGCTGGGACCTTGGCACAGAAGGCAAGGTTCGCCTGATCTCCTACCAAACACGCTCGCCGGTAATGGATCTGATCATGCAGCGGATGCCGCAGACCCTGACAGTTGTCGGGACGGCCTATCTGGTTGGCATTCTGATCGCGCTGCCGATTGGGATCATCTCGGCCTACAAGCAATATTCGGTCTTTGATCAGGCCGGGACATTTATCTCCATGATCGGGTTCTCCGTGCCGCCATTCTTTTCCGGCGTTCTGGTGATCGTGCTGTTTTCGGTGATTATTCCGTCAGATAGCTTCTTCTGGCTCCCCTCGATCTATGACACGACGCATGAGGTCGTCGATTGGGAAAGTTTCAAGTATCAGTTCCGACAGATGATCATGCCGGTGATGGTGCTGGCCCTGCAAATCACAGCGCAAATCTCGCGGTTTACGCGGGCCTCCATGCTCGACAATCTCAACCAAGACTACGTTCGCACAGCCCGCGCCAAGGGCATGAGCGAAAGCGTGACTGTTATGAAGCACGTGTTGCGCAACTCCATGATCCCGGTGGTTACGGTCATCGCGCTGGGTATCCCGTCGATCTTCGGCGGGGCGATCATCACTGAACAAGTGTTCAAGGTGAACGGGTTGGGGCAGTTGCTGATCATTGCAATCCAAGGTGGCGACGTTCCAACCGTACAAACCCTGACCTTTATTTTCGCCATCCTGATCGTGCTGTTTAACCTGATCGCAGACATTCTTTATGGCCTGCTAGACCCGAGGATCCGCTATGACTGAGGTCACCGCCACATCCGCAGACGCCCCGAAAAAAGCCCCACGCAATCAATGGTGGGATGTTTGGGACCAATTCAAATCCCACAAAGGGGCGATGCTTGGTTTCGTTGTCTTTATGACCATCGTTCTGGGTGTGTTGTTTGGGCCAATGCTTTGGCACTTTGATCCGACATTCATCGACATTCGCGCGCGTAATCAGGGACCCAGTTGGGCCCATCCAATGGGAACAGACCAACTTGGCCGCGATACCTTCGCGCGCATGCTGTCTGGTGGGCGGGTATCGCTTGCTGTTGGGATGACGGCGATGGCCCTGTCGTTGGTCGTGGGTACTTTTGTGGGCGTGCTGGCGGGGTATTTCAAACGCCTTGATGGGCTTTTGATGCGGACGACCGATCTGTTTCTGGCCTTGCCTTTGCTGCCGCTGTTGCTGGTGATCATCATGCTGTTCCGCGACAAGCTCAGCGCGACCTTCGGACCTGAAGGCGGCATCTTCATTTTGATGGTATCCGCAATCGGGATCACATCCTGGATGCAAACTGCGCGGATCGTGCGTGGTGATGTTCTGGCACTCAAAGAGCGTGAGTTTGTTCTGGCCGCGCGCTCAATCGGGACCCCAAATCGGCGCATGATCACGCGCCACGTTCTGCCAAATGTGCTGTCCCCGATCCTGGTCTCAGCCACATTGGGAATCGCGAATGCAATCATCACTGAATCTGCACTTAGCTTTTTGGGTCTTGGCTTCCCACCGGATTTCCCGACATGGGGCCGCTTGCTGTTTGATAGCGTCGATTACCTTCAGCAATATCCGGAGCGGGTCATTTGGCCAGGCTTGGCGATTTCGCTGACAGTTCTGAGTGTGAACTATATGGGTGATGGGCTGCGCGATGCGCTGGATCCACGGATCCGGGGTCGCTAGGAACTGCCGTCCAAATCATCAAAGTTTGCGTTCGCGAAGAACCCAAACAGCATTTGCAGGACAGCGCCGCCGATAAGGCCCGCAATCAACTGTATCATGAAACCTTCACTGGTGACGCCAATCTGTGTCATCAGCGCGATGACGTATTGGCCAATGCACAAACCACCGACGCATCCCGCGACGATATTGTTTCGCAATTCCAGATCTGTTTCAGAAAAATAGCTGCCGCTCAGGACACCAGCTAACCCGCCTGCTACCGCATGCAAAAACAAGGCAAACATGCCTTTTACTCCATTTACTCAATACAACTACACCCCATGACGTAGTCTACCTGCGGGAGTTTATCAAAGAAAGAATGGCATTGGCAGAGGAAAAGAACTGTTTCTGCTGGTTCGGTTTTCGAAGCTACACGCGGCCGAAATTTGCAAAAAGACCAAGTGAGCTGTGCAAGATAAACGCCCCTATGGCCGCTGACGCCGCTTGTGTCGTAAGAAGTTGCGGGTCATAGCCGAAGCCTGCCAAATGTGCAGAAATCCCTTCCATCCCGGCGGTTGCGCCCAAAAAACCGGCCCATGCGTTGTTGATCCGACCAACATCCGTGAAGTTATTTTTTTCTCCTGCAGCAAGCCCGATAAACGTACCAAGTGCGGAGATCAGAATAAAACTGCCCATTAGGCTCCTGCGAGAAAACCCTGGCGAAAACAGCGCCTGATCCGAAGAAATCATTAAACAATGGACGAAAGGTTAACACGATTCTGAGTTGCTCGAAACAACCCGGCCGTGTGTTTATTCAACGTCGCAGGCCAATCGGCAAGAATAGGCCCACCGGATCGGCAGGCCTGTTCTTTTGTTTTGAAAAATTGCGCTAGCCGCGCATTTTCTTGACGACCATGCCGACGACGACCTGAACGATCATGCCTGCAACACCACCGCCTACAAGATTGCCGGCCATTGCGCCCAGATCCATGCCGCCTGCTGCGTCACCGCTGGCAGCGCCAAGCAAGCCACCAAGAAGCTGACCACCGCCAACGCCGCCTGCAGCACCAGCCAAAATATTGCCAAGCGCGCCCATATTGGACCCGGACACGGCTTTGCCGCCGCCTGCCCCGCCCAATGCGCCGCCGATAAGTTGAGATAAAATTAGTTCCATAGGTCTCCCCCACGTTTTTTGATTTCGATGGCCGGAAAAGACCATGCAAACCAACCTGCTGTCAAAATAATCAGCGGGGAAAATTCTGCAAAAAAAAGCGGCAGTCTGCTAGTCCATCGCTTTGCGGATACGACGGACCATCCACCAAACCGCCAGAATGACCACCGGTGTCGCAATCGCAGTCAGCGTCACTTTGGAGACATCTGCAAAAACACCGAGGGGTCCAATCATGTTGATGACCAGATTAACGGCATAGTAGCTGATCGCCACAACGGACAGGCCCTCAACCGTTTTCTGCAAACGCAACTGCAGATCGGCACGGCGGTCCATGCTGGCCAAAAGTTCCTGATTTTGCGCAGATCGTTCTACGTCTACCTGCGTTCGCAACAAGTCACCCGCCCGCATCGCACGTTGGGCCATCGTTTCCAACTGCCGCTCAGACGACTTCACAGTCCGCATAGCAGGATCAAATCTGCGCATCATGAATTCGGCAAAAGTCTGTCCACCTTCAAAGCGTTCTTCGCGCAGGACTTCGATCCGCTGGTTGACGATTGCTTCATACGCATTGGTCGCCGCGAACCGGAAGGAAGATTGTGCGGCAAGGTTTTCCAACTCTGCCGAGGTTTCAAGAAGCCCGCTTAGCGTCTGGTCAGGCGTCGTCGCCCGAGTCGTTGTGTCGGTCATATCCGCCATTAACCGGCTGAGCGTTTTGTCCAGGCTGGACAGACGTGTGCCCAGCGCGCGGGCGCGTGCAAACCCAAGCATCGACATCGATTTGTAGGTTTCGATCTCGCAAAGCCTTTGGACGATCCTGCCGATCCTGCGCTGTCCAGCAGTATCGCCGGCAAACACTGCCAAACGCATGTGACCTGCCATGTCTATGCGAAAGTCACTTGCGATAATCGCATCACCAGACAGCACTTGGCTGACCGCAAGACTTTCAGGAACAAACCAGTCCGCAAGTAAAGGTTTCACTTTCTTAGCGTCCAGCCCACGTTCAACCCGAACCAGCGCTGATGTCATCCGCACACCGGGGGCCTGATCCAACCAGTCCTTTGGGAACAGGTCAAACAGCGCCGGGTCAAAAGCTTTGTCCGAATGGCCTTCCACAAAGATCGTGTAGGTCACAAACTCGGTGTGCTGTTCCCATTTCATTTGGTGCTTGCCAAGCGCGCCCGACCAATGGGTGGCCCCCTCTTTCGGATGACTTGCGCCAAATCGGTCCAATAGCGTCTTGAGGTGGTTCAGGTCTTCGGACCGATCCCGACCCGCCGCATTTTCTGAGCGCTTAATGGCAAGGAAGATCGCCTCACAAGGGACGTCGAGCATCGGGAAGGGCCGCGCGTGAAGCTCATTTGCAAGCTGATATCTGAGCGAATGATCTTTCATGCCGATCCTCGTAAGTCTCCGGTGACTTTTACATAGGGCAGAAATATCCGAATGGAAATAATTAATTATTTAATTTCTGATGCTTAGCCGTGCACCAGTGTATACCGAATGGGCGTTCCAATTGGTCATAGACTCCCGGTCATACGTCTTTCGGTGCAATTTTATCCTGTGTTTGCGTCTCAAAGTCCGAGGCGTCGTGTCGCTCATGCAGTTGGGTTTCCGGCTCCCCCATGACCCGGTTAACCATTCTGCCCCGAAGAACCGCTGGCCGGTTTGCGATCTCGTTGGCCCAGCGGTTTACATGGGTGTAGCTGCCTGCATCCAGATACTCCGCCGCGCCATAGACGATGTCGAGTACAAGTGCGCCATACCAAGGGAAGATCGCCATATCCGCGATCGTATAGGTGTCCCCCGAAACAAAGGCGTTGTCCGCCAATTGCTTGTCCAGCACGTCCAACTGGCGCTTCGTCTCCATCGTGAAGCGATTGATCGGATATTCCATCTTAAACGGGGCGTACTTATAGAAGTGCCCAAAACCGCCACCAAGATAAGGCGCTGACCCTTGTAGCCAAAAAAGCCAATTCAGCGTTTCCGTTCGTCCGGCCAGATCTTCTGGCAAGAACGCTTCGAATTTTTCGGCCAGATAAAGCAGAATTGCCCCGCTCTCAAAAACACGTGTACCAGTTTTCGTATCCAGAAGCGCCGGAATTTTGGAGTTCGGGTTTATCCCTACGAAGCCGGAGCCAAATTGATCCCCTTCATTGATGCGGATAAGCCAGGCGTCATATTCCGCGCCTGTGTGACCTGCTGCCAAAAGTTCTTCCAGCATGATCGTGACTTTCACCCCATTCGGTGTCGCCAGAGAATGCAATTGCAGAGGATGCTTGCCAACAGGCAGTTCCTTTTCATGGGTCGCGCCGGAGATCGGACGATTGATCGATGCGAACTCACCGCCGTTTTCAGCGTCCCATGTCCAAACCTTCGGGAGGGTATACTCATCTTGCATCTGGGATCTCCTCTTTGGGTTAGCAAACCCCGTCCTCGTTTGGGGTGCAATCGGAAAACAGGTGCGTAAGCATCAGCGACCGATTTTCGCTCGTCTGATACGCTGTTGTCTACGAAGAAAGCCCGTTTGACAGGTTATGAGACAAGGAATGCTGAACGGCTATCTCAAAGTTTTAAACTATTTTCGCAATTTTTTGTCGTTCACTTTCAATAATTTACATCTACTTCCGAACGACCTCCAACAAAAAAAAGGGCAAAGACGCGGAACTAATTTCGTTCTCGGTTGGTTGGGTCATCGGAAGGCACGAAGACAATCGGTCAGTGTCGAAAACGAAATAAAGTGGAGAACCACAACATGAAAAATCTTATCGCAACAACCGCAATCGCCCTGACATTCACAGCGCCAGCATTTGCTGACATCGACGTGGAGCAGTTCCTGGCATTGAGCAACAGCTCTGCCGCTGAGCGGATCGTCAACGAGACATCCATGGGCGACGTAACGTCCGCTGAAGTAAAATTTGCCTTGGGCGAAATGAGCGCCGCTGAGCGCAAAGTATTCTTCGAGATGGACGACGAGTCTCGCATGGCAGAAATGATTGCATTCCGCAAAACTGCACCGAAGAATAGCCCTGCAGAAGCTGCCGCTTCTAATTAATCGTTAGGCGTTTCTGAAAAGATAAGGGCGGTCCCCGGTATCGGGGGCCGCCCTTTTTCTGGTCTAAGACTTTTGTTTCACGCGTTAGTCGATCTTAGGCAAAAGGCTGTCCAAGGACGCCTTCGCATCGCCGTAAAACATCCGCGTGTTGTCTTTGAAGAACAACGGGTTCTCGATGCCGGAATACCCAGTACCTTGCCCGCGCTTAGACACGAAGACCTGCTTGGCCTTCCAGCATTCCAGAACCGGCATACCGGCAATCGGGCTGTTAGGGTCATCCTGAGCGGCTGGGTTCACAATGTCATTGGATCCGATCACAATGGCCACATCCGTATCCGGGAAGTCGTCGTTGATCTCGTCCATTTCCATTACGATGTCGTAAGGTACCTTAGCCTCCGCAAGCAGCACGTTCATGTGGCCAGGAAGACGACCTGCGACCGGGTGGATCGCAAAACGCACGTCTTTGCCTTTGTCGCGCAGCTTGCGCACAAGCTCAGCAACGGCTGTTTGTGCCTGCGCCACAGCCATCCCATAGCCCGGGATGATGATGACGCTGTCAGCTTCGTTCAAAGCAGTTGCAACACCGTCTGCGTCAATCGCGACTTGTTCCCCTTCGACGGCCATCTGCTCGCCTGCTGGGCCGCCAAAGCCGCCCAGAATGACGGAGATAAACGACCGGTTCATTGCCTTACACATGATGTAGGACAGGATCGCACCGGAAGAGCCGACCAGCGCGCCCACAACGATCAACAGATCATTGCCAAGGGAGAAGCCAATCGCAGCAGCGGCCCAGCCAGAGTAGCTGTTGAGCATGGAGACGACGACCGGCATATCCGCGCCGCCGATGCCCATGATCAAATGGTAGCCGATGAACAAGGCAGCCAACGTCAGAACAAAGAGCGGGACAAAGCCGCCCGTGTTGAAATACCAAACCAAACAGATCAGTGACAGCACGCCCGCCCCTGCGTTCAGCAAGTGCCCGCCGGGCAGTTTTGTCGCGGCCGAGTCTACTTTCCCTGCCAGTTTACCGTAAGCAATAACGGACCCGGTGAAGGTCACCGCACCGATGAAGATGCCCAAGACCAGTTCAACCCGCAGGATGTTGATCTCGACGATTGTTTTCTTGGCGATGAGTTCCGCGAATGTGCCGAAGAGGGCGGGATCGCCCGTGGCAACATTCCCGATTTCAAAATGCGCAATATAACCGACAAAGACCGCTGCCAGACCCACCAAGGAGTGCATGGCCGCGACAAGCTCGGGCATTTGCGTCATTTGCACGCGCGTGGCCAGTTGGTAGCCAATGATCCCGCCGCCAGCGATCAAGATCAGCGACAATAGCCAGTAGCCAGAGCCCGGTCCGATGAGGGTTGCAACCACGGCCAAGGCCATACCTGCAATGCCGTACCATACGGCGCGCTTTGCACTTTCTTGTCCCGAAAGACCCCCAAGGCTGAGGATGAACAGGACGGCTGCGACGACATACGCCGCTGTTGTAAAACCAAATTCCATAATCCCTACCCCTTATGACTTCTGGAACATGGCGAGCATGCGCCGTGTCACGAGGAAACCCCCGAAGATGTTTATCCCGGCCATGAAGACCGATAGCGCGGCGAGCAAAATGACCAGGTATGAACTTGATCCGATCTGCATCAACGCACCCAGAATGATGATCGACGAGATCGCATTTGTGACCGCCATCAATGGGGTATGCAGCGAATGCGCCACGCCCCAAATCACCTGGAATCCTACAAACACGGAAAGCACAAACACAATAAAGTGCTGCATGAAGCTGGCTGGAGCGACAAGGCCGACCCCCAGGATCAACGCAGCTCCGACGGCCAGCATGGTCACTTGGGTTTTGGTTTGTTTCTTGAACTCAGCCACTTCTACGGCGCGTTTTTCTTCTGCAGTCAGCTCTTTGGGCTTTTCCTTGGGTGGCTGGGCTGCGATCGCGGCGACTTTCGGTGGCGGCGGCGGGAACGTGACTTCTTTGCCAAAGGTCACCGTTGCGCCGCGGATCACGTCATCTTCCATGTCGTGATTGATCACACCATCTTTTTCCGGTGTCAGATCGCTCAGCATATGGCGGATGTTGTTGCCATAAAGCGTAGAAGCCTGTGTGGCCATCCGGCTTGGGAAATCAGTGTAGCCGATAATCGTCACGCCATTATCTGTGACGATCTTTTCGTCCATCACGGTTAGTTTGCAATTGCCGCCTTTTTCAGCAGCAAGATCCACAATGACCGAACCCGGCTTCATGCTTTCGACCATATCCTTTGTCCAAAGTTCCGGCGCTTCGCGGTTCGGAATAAGCGCGGTACAGATGACGATGTCCATGTCAGGCGCAAGCTCGCGGAATTTCGCAAGTTGGGCTGCCGCGAATTCAGGAGAAGATACAGACGCGTATCCACCAGAGGCGGAGCCGTCCTGCTGTTCTTCCTCGAAATCCAGGAACACGAACTCTGCCCCCATGCTTTCAACTTGCTCGGCCACTTCTGGGCGCACATCGAACGCATAGGTGATTGCGCCAAGGGAGGTTGAGGTCCCGATAGCTGCAAGACCTGCAACACCGGCTCCGATGACCAGAACCTTCGCAGGGGGCACTTTACCCGCGGCCGTTACCTGACCGGTAAAGAAGCGGCCGAAGTTGTTACCCGCCTCGATGACCGCGCGGTAACCCGCGATATTTGCCATGGAAGACAGTGCATCCATTTTCTGGGCGCGCGAAATACGTGGCACCATTTCCATCGCGATGACATTGGCACCGGCTTTTGCGGCCTGCGCCATCAGCTTTTCATTCGCTGCTGGATTGAAGAACGAGATCAGTGTTTGCCCGTCGCGAAGCCGTTTGGCCTCGGTCGCGTCTGGCTGACGGACTTTGACGACCACATCCGCGGCTTTCCAAAGGGCGGCAGCGGTTTTCACAACCGAGACACCAGCCTCTTTGTAAGCGGCGTCGCTAAACCCGGCGGCAGCACCCGCCCCGGTTTCGACAACGCATTCATGTCCAAGTTTTTGTAGCTGAATGGCAGAGTCCGGTGTCATGGCGACACGGTTCTCATTCGGAAACGTTTCCTTCGGTGCCCCGATCTTCATATATGGGTCCCTCTTTCGGTTATGGCGTCTTCCCGACGCGGATAACGGCTCTTATCACCGGGGGTAGGCCAAGCTCAAGCAGCACAGCTAATATTGCCACGCCGAGAGAAGTCGATTGCGCCAACCGGGCGCAAGCCCTGCGCTGGACGCCCACGCTGCAGACGCTTATGAATGATTATTAGGATCAGGGAGCTATACGATGAATTTACAAGGAAAACATGCACTTGTAACCGGTGGCGGCACTGGGATCGGGCTTGCAATTGCGCGCGCACTCGCAGCAGAAGGCGCAGAGGTTACGATATCTGGTCGCAGGCTGGATGTGCTGCAGAGCGTAGCGTCTGAGACATCAGGACTGCACCCTGTCGCGATGGATGTTGCCGACCCCGATTCCGTGCACGATGGTGTACAAGCTGCAATCGCCGCACGGGGTCCGATCCAGATTTGTGTGGCCAATGCGGGCATCGCTGAAGGCCGGTCTGTCTTGAAGACCGATATAGCGTTCTGGCGCGAGATGGTGGCGATCAATCTTGATGGCGCTTTTCTGACGATTCAGGCGTGTCTTCCCGGTATGTTGGACACAGGTTGGGGCCGGGTTATTGCGATCTCGTCCATCGCGGGCGTGCGCGGTTTGAAAGGCGCGCCAGCTTATTCTGCGTCTAAGCATGGGATGATCGGCCTGATCAAAGGCTTGGCCGCTGACATGCTTGGCAAGGACATCACCAGCAATGCGATCTGTCCAGCCTATGTCGACACTGACATCGTCCCGCAGAACCTTGAACGGATCATGAAGCGGACAGGCATGAGTGAGGAAGACGCACAAAAGCTGATCCTCGAGGCAAATCCTCATGGGCGGCTGATCACGCCAGAAGAGGTTGCGGCAAGCGCTGTATGGCTCTGTCAGGACGCCTCCGCCAGCGTGAACGGACAAGCAATTCAAATTGCCGGCGGCGAGTTCTAAGCGCATCCAAAGCTTATGGATCACAAGGATTTGCGTGTTGATCAGCTTGCACTTTCGAAACCCGCCCCTTTATGCTGATGTGGTTAGCCTTGTTTCGCTGGCATTGCGTAAACGATGATGGAGAATTTCCTTGGGACCGCGACGCGCTTCAAATGTAAGCCCCCGCCACCTTAGGATACGGCAATTCAAACTTGCCGATTTGGCAGCCACTTACGCCGTGTTCTTCACATCAGTTCGGCAAGGTGCCGCAGAATTTTACTCTCTGCACGATCGGGAGGCCTGGGCAGGCTCGCCCAATCCGCCGGAAAACTGGGTTCAGCGACTATCTGATCAAGACACGCGCGTGGCCGAGATGGAGGGGCGGGTCGTAGGCTTCATGAGCCTGATGCCAACCGGCCATCTGGATATGGCATTCGTGCTGCCGGACCAGATGGGCACCGGCGTCGCGGCGCGGCTATATAAAGCGCTTGAAGATGCCGCCTACTCGGCCGGGCTGACGAAATTGACAACCGATGCCAGCTATCTGGCGAAATCGTTTTTCACAAAGCAAGGATGGCGGGTCTTGTCGCCACAGACAGTGCTATGCAACGGCCGCGAAATCAAAAACTTCCAGATGGAAAAACGTCTGAGCTAGGAAGTTGAAACGCGCACCCTGCCCGATCCCGCCTGTTTGTATTTTTCACGTTTCGCTTCTGATCCCTGCCCGTTAAGCTGGTCGCAATCCCGTTAAGGAGCGCCCAAATTATGGAAGCCTTCCTCTTTCAATCGACAATTTATCTGCTTGCAGCCTGTGTCGCTGTCCCGATCGCAGTGCGGTTGGGCCTCGGCTCTGTGCTGGGATATTTGATGGCTGGGATCATCATCGGACCTGTAGGCGGGCTGGTCGGTTCAGAAACCATCGACATCCAGCATTTCGCAGAATTCGGTGTCGTCCTCATGCTGTTCCTGATCGGGCTGGAGCTGGAACCCCGCGCCCTTTGGGAGATGCGCCACCGATTACTGGGTTTGGGCGGACTTCAGGTTACCGTCACGACCGGTTTGGTCTTCATGGCAGCTTCAGCTTTGGGATATTCCTGGTCCATTTCCTTGGCAATCGGGTTGATCTTCGCACTGTCATCAACTGCGATCGTGCTGCAAACACTCAATGAAAAGAACCTGATGCAAACTTCGGGGGGTAAGTCCGCTTTCTCGGTTCTGCTTACCCAAGATATCGCCGTCATCCCGATGTTGGCGCTTATTCCGCTGCTGAAAACGCCCGGGTTGAACAATCGAAATGGCGGGTTGGATGACGCGCCAGCCCATGAAGACGGCCATGGCGGTGGCGGGCACGGGGCTGAACTTGTCTCCACGCTTTTGGACGGCATTCCGGGTTGGGGGGTTACGCTTGTCACGCTTGCCTCCATCGTTGTGATCGTTCTGGGTGGGCATTTTCTGACCCGACCAATCTTTCGCTATATCCATATGGCCCGCCTACGCGAGATGTATACGGCGGTTTCCCTCCTGTTCATCGTCGGTGTCGCAGTACTGATGTTGCTGGTTGGTCTGTCACCTGCCCTGGGGGCCTTTTTGGCCGGTGTGGTCCTGGCAAATAGTGAGTTCCGTCACGAACTTGAAGCCGATATCGAACCCTTCAAGGGCCTGCTGTTGGGCCTGTTTTTCATTACGGTTGGTGCAGGCATTGATTTCGGAACGCTGTTCGGCGACCCGCTTCGGATCATCGCATTGACCATCGGTATGATGGCAATCAAAGCATGTGTTCTCTATGCCTTGGCGCTGATTTTCAAATTGCGCACACGGGATAAAGTCCTGTTCACTCTTGGCCTTGCGCAGGCCGGTGAATTTGGCTTCGTTCTGATCAGCTTCACGACACAGCAACATGTCCTGCCAACGGCGCTTGGGGAGACGCTATTGCTTGTCGTGGCCCTGTCGATGCTGTTCACACCCTTGCTGTTCATCCTGTACGAAGCGATGTCCAAGCGGATGGGAGACCCCGATCCACTACATCCCCATGACGATATTGACGAGCAGAACCCGGTTATTATCGCGGGCATTGGCCGGTTTGGTCAGGTCGTCAATCGTTTGGTTCAGAATTCCGGATACCAAACCACGGTTCTCGACCACAATCTCGAAACGATCCAATTGATGCGCCGCTTTGGCTTCAAAGGCTTCTTTGGCGATCCGTCACGGCCGGATTTGCTTCATGCCGCCGGGTTGGAAACGGCAAAAATCCTTGTCGTTGCGCTGGATCATCCAAAGACGGCGCTGTCCTTGGTGAAATACGCCAAAAAAGAACGGCCCGACATAAAGGTTGTCGCGCGGGCAACTGACCGCGTTCAAGTGTTTCGGCTTTATCAGGCAGGCGCGGACCACATTGTGCGGGAGCTCTTCGATTCCTCGTTGCGGGCGGGTCGTTACGTTCTGGAAGAATTGGGCCTGACCGAGTTTGAAGCCCATGAGCAGGAGGTGACATTCTTCAAGATGGATCGTGCTGCGATGGCTGATCTGGCGCGGCTTTGGGACCCCGATGTGCCAGTTCTGGAAAACCAAGCCTATATTGAGCGCGCGAAAGAGCTGAACGCAGATCTTGAAACCGCACTGGTTTCTGCGCTCTCAGAAAAACGCCCACAAAAAGATAAAGTGCCTGAATAGGCTCAGCTGTCGGAAACGCCTGCTTCCGCGAATGTCGCCATGCCTGAATGGCAGGCGATCGCCCCCTTCAAGACGCCCAGCGCAAGTGCAGCACCGGACCCCTCGCCTAGACGCAAGCCAAGCGACAACAGCGGCTCTTTGCCAAGCGCGTCCAACATATTTGCATGTGCGCCTTCCGCTGACAGATGTCCGGCAACGGTGTGGTCCAACGATCCCGGAACAGTTTTTTCCAAGACGGCTGCGGCTGCTGTGCAGATAAACCCGTCCAGGATAACCGGGATGCGTTTCGCCCGTGCGGACGCAATCGCCCCGGCCATAGCGGCCAGTTCGCGCCCGCCCAGCCGTTGAAGTGCTTCCAGCGGATCGCATGGCGTATGACGTGCCAGACCTTCTGCAACCACACGGGTTTTGTTGGCAAGCCCAGCGCCGTCCACACCCGTTCCGCGACCAACCCAGTCCCCGGCGTCGCCGCCAAAAAGCGCGGCCCCAATTGCTGCGGCGGAAGTTGTGTTGCCGATGCCCATTTCGCCAGTGACAACCACATCTGCGGTCTCATCGACAGCGTCCCAGCCTGCTTTCAAAGCGGCAACACATTCCGCCTCACTCATGGCTTCTGACTGGGTGAAATCTTGCGTGGGCGTCTCAAGGCGAAGCGCGTGAACATCCATCTTTGCGCCAAACGCTTTTGAAAGCTGATTGATCGCCGCTCCGCCATGTTGGAAATTCAGCACCATCTGTTCAGTAACTTCTGCAGGAAATGCCGAAACACCTTGCGCCGTGACCCCGTGATTTCCAGCAAATACAATGACTTGTGGCGCTTCCATCGTGGGTTTCGCGTCGCCGCGCCACCCTGCGTACCAGATTGCCAGATCCTCCAAACGCCCCAAAGCACCCGGAGGTTTGGTCAACATACCGTTGCGCTCCTGAGCACCAGAAACTGCTGCTGCATCTTGGTTTGGAGCCGCCTCTAGAAGCGCGCGGAATTCGGAAAGGGTGGCGAATGTCTGTGGCATGATTGTCCTGTTGTCGACGGCGGAATTACCTCTTGTTCATTACCGCTCTGGACGCGCGACGCAAGAGCAGGCAACGTCACTGCCATGATCAATTCCGACATGTTTCGCATCAATGACGTTTGGGTTGCTGTCAGCCTGCTGACCCGCCTGCCCGCACCAGAGCCTGACTGGCAAAATGACGCCCCCGCTGCGCGTTCAGCCTGGGCTTATCCCTTGGCGGGGTTGGTGGTGGCGATCATTGCAGGATGCGTTTCGCATCTGCTGCTTTGGGCAGGGCTAAGCGCCGGAATTGTTGCAGGCTTGGCGCTTGCCATGATGGTCATGATCACCGGTGCGATGCACGAAGACGGCTTGGCAGATTGCGCAGATGGGGTCTGGGGTGGATGGGACAAAGACCGCCGCCTGCGGATCATGAAAGACAGCAGTATTGGCACTTACGGCGTGATGGCGCTGGGTCTGGTTGTTGGGCTGCGATGGATGGCGCTTGCCTATCTTTTTGGCGCTGGCTGGGTGTTTGGCCCGTTGATCGCCGCCGCTATGACTTCCCGCAGTGCGATGACATGGGTGATGCACTTATTGCCCCATGCCCGCGATGACGGCTTGGCAGTTCAAACAGGTAGGCCCAATCAAAAGGTCGCATTGGCCGCGACCGGCCTTTCTGTCGTGGTCTGTTTCGCACTGATAGGCTTGGGAACTTTCAGTGTCGCATTGGTTGCCATTCTCGCGGCGGGTTTGGTCGCAGGAACCGCCCGGCGCAAGATTGAAGGACAAACCGGAGATGTTCTGGGGGCAACGCAGCAGGTCACGGACGTTTTGGTCCTTTGCGTGCTTACACTGCTAATCTAGGAAAGAAAAAACCGCCCCCGGTAGGAGGCGGCTTTCGAAAAAACTATCGGATGATCAAGCTGCGCGGCTGATCAAAACGTCGTCAATTTCTTTTTGTGCAGAAGGCTCATCGGCACCTTGCACAACCGCGATCTCGCGGGTCAAACGCTCAAGCGCGGCCTCATAAAGCTGACGCTCGGAATAGCTTTGTTCACGCTGGTCACCGTGACGGTGCAGATCGCGGACAACTTCCGCAATCGCGATCAAATCACCAGAATTGATCTTCTGCTCGTATTCCTGCGCCCGACGGGACCACATCGCACGTTTCACACGGGCCTTGCCTTTCAGCGTCCGAAACGCCTGGCTGACCACATCGGGGGAGCTGAGCGCGCGCATGCCTACTTCGGTGGCCTTGTGGGTCGGAACGCGCAACGTCATTTTGTCCTTCTCAAAGGCAATGACGAAAAGTTCCAGTTCGATTCCTGCCACTTCCTGCTCTTCGATGGAGACGATTTTGCCAACACCGTGGGCCGGATACACTACAAACTCGTTCGGGCTGAAATCTTGTTTTTTCTTGCTCATATACACTCGCCCCTGAAATCAGAGACGCCTTTCATCACACAGCGAAAGAAACTGTCCGGTGGCTGACCCGCCGGGCACGTTTCACATGATGCTGTCTTTCAGTTTAACACGGGCAGTTTGGGGTTCATTCTCACGCAATCCGTGTCGGCTTTTCCGAGACCATTGTAACACAAAAAAGACATTGATCCTATAGCAGGGCCAAGTCTCAAGAACAGGGCTTAAACCGCTGAACTTGTGTACAAATATTGCATGGTCGAAAAACCATGCAACCGATTTCAATTTTTTGACGAATCGGCGATCAGCCGCCTTCCCCTGGGTTTTCAGAGAAGTATTTCTCCAATTTCCCTTCCTCACCGTCCCGCTCATCTGCGGTTGGGAGCGGGTCTTTCTTGGTGATGATCACGGGCCAAAGTTCGGAGTATTTGCGGTTAAATTCGACCCATTTTTCCGCGTCAGGCTCTGTGTCCGGGCGGATCGCATCCGCGGGACATTCGGGCTCACAGACCCCACAATCGATGCATTCATCGGGGTGGATCACCAACATATTTTCGCCTTCGTAGAAGCAGTCTACGGGGCAAACTTCCACACAATCTGTGTATTTGCAGGAAATGCAGGCATCGTTGACGATATAGGTCATGGGTCTTGTCCAAAATCTGTGTTCCGCAAAGTCCTAATCGCTGCGCCAAGATCATTCAAGATGAGAGCGGCGCGAAAGGTCTAAACTTCGGCGAGTTTTCTTGGTTGGGCGACCTTTTCCCTCAAATCCCGGTGCGGGTGGAACATAGTCCGGCTTCGGTTCTGGCGGTGGAGACCGGTCGATATACAGAAGCTGCGCTTCCGGCGCAGGCCCCCGCCGCGCGCCAATTTCTGCGATTTCGATGACGCGGATGTCGCGGCCTTGGGCAAAAGTCAGGGTGTCCCCAGGCCCGACCGTCACTGCCGCTTTTGCAACCTTGTTGCCATTCACCCGGACAGAACCTGCTGTGACCTGTTTGGCTGCCAGCGTGCGGGTTTTGAACAACCGCGCATGCCACAGCCATTTGTCCAAGCGGATTGTCGGGCGCGGGCTGTTCACTCTTTCGTCTTGAGACCCATCAGCGCCGCAGCAAATGGATTGTCTGGATCAATCGCTTTTTCCTTACGCGGTGGACGCGCCTGGAATTTTTGTGCCTTGTCGCCACGGCCTTTTTGGCCCGGTTTGCCGCGCGGCTTCCCACCCGGCTTGCCCTGCGGTTTGTTGCGCGGCTTGCCATCGCCCTGACGTGCCTGACGATTGCCACCCCAAGTGAAGGTGTAGAAAACCTCCATCTCTGGACCTTCATCTTTCACCGCTTCAGTTGGTTCGGCACCATCTTCGTTTGAGGTCTCAGGCGCGGCTTCGGCGGTCTCTGTCACAGCTGGCTTTTCTTCGGCAGCCTTGTCTTGAACAGCTTTTACTTTTTCACGCTCGCCTTTTTCGGCTTTATAGCCAAGACCTTGCATGAGATCCGCGAATTGCTCCAACGTGGTGCCGGTGATCGAAAGCATGTCTGGTTTTGGTTCAAACCCGCCACGGCTGTCTTCACTGCGCAACTGGTCTGCCAAACGCTCCAGCATATCAATCCGGATGGCCCGGTCCCCTGCCAAGCGGTAACCGGCATTGGCATAGTAGCCATCTGGCGCATCCTTGATCGCTGGTACGGTCACAAGACCAGGTGGCGGTGCTTCCGGGAATTCCGAAAGACCCGAGAAAGTGGATGTTAGCAGCAACCGTAGGCGCGTCGGCGCGGGTTTCAGCAAGAGCGGCATGAAAATCGTGAACTGACCAAACCGCACACCATGTTTGCGCAATTGCCCGCGTGCATCCTGATCAAGCGCTTTGACTTCGTTGGCAACCGCTTCGCGCGGGATCACGCCCAACGCTTCGACAAGCTGGAACGCAAATCCCTTTGCCAGCCCGTTCAATTCCGCATCAGCACTCAGCGCCATCATCGGCTCGAACCCGGCCGCAATTTTGCGGTCGATGAAGTGCTGCAACCGGCGCTTCACTTTTTCAATGACGTCAGCCCCGGCTTCTTCGTCGACAAAAGGCTCAACGGATGGCTTCAATGGCTCCGGTCCCTTGACCAGCTTGCCGACGGCCATCTCACCCCACATCAGACCGCCTTGTTCGGTGAAGTCCATTTCGGTGTCAGGCGCATTGTAGAATCTATCTGCACGCAGATTGAAATGCGGCGCGAGCGCTTGCAGCGCTGCTTGACGCACAGTTTTGGCCTCTTCAGGGCTTGCGGTCTGATCCTGACGGAACCGAAATCCGTCCAGACGGCCGATCATTTCGCCCTCAACCGTCACTTCACCGTTGTCATTCACGTCAGCCACAAGGCTCTCCTTCTGCTTCAACCGGCGCAGCAAAACTGATGTGCGCCGATCGACAAATCTTTGGGTCAGTGCGCCATGCAGCGCGTCCGACAGGCGGTCTTCTACAGCGCGAGACGCCTCGCGCCAATGGTTTTCGTCTTCGACCCAACCTTTCCGCTGCGCGACATATGTCCACGTTCGAATATAGGCCAATCTTTTCGACAATGTGTCAATGTCACCATCGGACCGATCAATCCGAGATATCTGGCGCGCCATATAGGCAAATGGCACCCGACCATCATCATGAAGATAGGCAAAAATCTCTTGCAGCATCGCCGCATGTTCACTGGCGGAAATCCCCCGAAAATCGGGTATTCGGCAAACATCCCAGAGCAATTGCACGTCCGCCGGTCGCGATATCCGCGCGGCGACATCGCTTGCCTGACCCAGCGTTTTCAAGGCGGCCAGATCATCAGCCTGCCGACCACGCCCCAACCATTCGTCCTGCGCAGGCATTTCAAGCGACTGGATCAGGCGATCTACAGAGCCGAATTCTAGCCGATCATTGCGCCACAACAGCTTTTTGATCGGCGTGAATTTCGCACTGAGAATAGCTTCCACGACGCGGTCATCCAGCGGGTCAGCTTCTCCGGTCACGCCAAAGCTTCCGGGCTGCATGTACCGTCCGGCCCGGCCTGCAATCTGGGCAAGCTCATTCGGCATCAAGGGGCGCATCCTGCGGCCGTCAAACTTCGACAACGCAGAAAATGCCACGTGGTTTACATCAAGGTTCAACCCCATCCCGATGGCGTCTGTCGCCACAAGGTAGTCCACATCGCCATTTTGGTACATTTCCACCTGCGCATTGCGCGTCCGTGGGCTGAGCGCGCCCATTACAACGGCGCATCCGCCCTTCTGACGGCGGATCAGCTCGGCGATGGCATAGACATTTTCAACAGAAAACCCAACGATCGCACTGCGGGGGCGCAATCTGCTTATCTTTTTCGAACCCGTATAACTAAGCTCGGAAAACCGGTCACGGCGGATGAATTGCGCGCTCGGTTCTAGGGCGGCAATCGCGGATTTCATCGTATCTGAGCCCATGAACAGCGTTTCATGCAGTCCGCGAGACCGCAAAAGCCGGTCGGTGAAGACATGGCCGCGTTCTGGATCGGCACAGAGCTGGATTTCATCGACAGCAACGAAATCAGCGCCCATTCCGTCGGGCATCGCTTCAACGGTGCAGACCCAATATTGCGTTCGCGGCGGGACAATGCGTTCTTCGCCGGTCACCAGAGCCACGACCGACGGGCCACGCGCGGCAACGATGCGATCATAGACCTCGCGCGCCAAAAGCCTGAGCGGCAAGCCAATCACGCCCGTTCTGTGGGCAAGCATCCGCTCGATAGCGTAGTGGGTTTTGCCGGTATTGGTCGGGCCGAGAACCGCCGTCACCCGCGCTGCTTCGCGCATACTAGTCGCCTAATTTTTAGAGATCTTGACCGGAAGTCATGGTTTCCAGCCGCTCGATAGCCTCTTTTAGGCCGTCTCGGTGGGGATGTATAGCAATTGCAGATTTGTAGGCTTTCAGAGCATTCTCCGGCTCGTTCAGCTCCTCCAGAATACGTCCAAGACCCTGCATTGCCCCGAAATGCCGCGGGTTTAAAGCCAACGTGCGTTGAATATCGGCAATTGAAAGCGAATACAGATCAGCTGCAAAATAAGCGGTTGCCCGTGCATTCCAGCCCTCTGCAAAATCCGGTGCATGATCGGTAAGTGCCGTCAAATGGTCGATCGCCTTTTCGTGGTCACCTTCGCTCATCGCCCTGCGGCCACGCTGCAAAAGCAGGTCCATGGACGGGGAACCGGATTCGGACCATTCGCGCCAAATCGCTTTCTCAACGACCTGCCAGTTTTCAAGGTCAGGCTGAGCCAGCCGTTCAAACAGCGCATTCAGCTCTGCCTCACCCGCATTTGCAGGCAACACCAGAAAAAATGCCGTAACGATACTATTGAGGATATGTCGCTTTACAACCATAACGAGTAGGAGTTTAGCGGGACCGCGCGAAAAATCGAGTGCCCGCCGGTAACATTTTTTGGAGGCACTTAAATGAGCGATGTAATTAACAAAGCAGTCGAAGCACTTTCCGCGAAAATCGATGGTGATTTTGACGGCAAAGTTAAGTTCGACATCTCCGGCGAAGGCCAGATCATGATTGATGGCGACGGCGTCCGGGCTGGCGATGAAGAAGCTGAATGCACGATGTCTGCAGATGCAGAAACATTTCAGGCAATTCTTGCGGGCGATCTGAACCCAACAACGGCGTTCATGACAGGCAAATTGACTGTCGATGGCGACATGGGAACTGCTATGAAGCTTGGTTCCGCGTTGTCGTGAATTCTGCGGTCTCTCCCTCTGTGCAATCCGAGCCTGTATTGCTCGACGCACCGTTCTATAGCGATGTCGCATACGGCCCCGAAGGCGGAAAAGCCTATTGGCTAACCGCTGAGGACGGTCTGCAAATTCGCATGGGCGTTTGGGATGGCCGTGAGACTGGTGCCAACAAAGGGACGGTTCTGATCTTCCCTGGGCGCACCGAATATATCGAAAAATACGGGATGTCCGCGCAGCGATTGGCGGAACGGGGTTATAGCTCCATTGCGATTGATTGGCGCGGGCAAGGCCTGGGCCAGCGGATGCTCAGCGACCGGTTAATCGGACATGTCGAGAAATTTACGGACTATCAGAAAGATGTTCGTGCAGTCTTGGCCGCTGTTGAGGCGCTCGATCTTCCCAAGCCATTGTTTCTATTTGCTCATTCCATGGGCGGCTGTATCGGTATCCGGGCTTTGATGGAAAATCTACCCGTTGAAGCGGCGATGTTTACCGGGCCAATGTGGGACATTGCGTTGCCTAAGTGGCGGCGCACCGCTGGTTGGGTTATCACCGCGATGACACCGCATGTGGGCTTGGATAAAAACCTGGCACCGGGATCGCTACGCACGTCCTACGTTGAGGCCAATCCGTTCCCAAACAATATGCTGACATCCGATCCGGATATGTACGCGCTGTTGCGGGAACAATTGGCGAAATATCCTGACCTTGGTCTTGGTGGCCCATCAAACATGTGGGTTCGCGAAGCGCTGACGGAATGCCGCGATTTAAAACTGCGCCCGACACCGAATATCGAAGTGCTGACCTTCCTTGGCACGAACGAGCGCATTGTGGACGTTGACGTCATCCATGATCGCATGGCCCGTTGGCCCAACGGCACATTGGAAATGGTCGACGGCGGAGAGCACGAGATCGCGATGGAAGGCTTGGAAACACAAGCAATGGTTTTTGACAAAACCGCAGCACTTTTCGACAAATACCTTTAGCGGCGGGCCTGCGATCTAGACCAGAACGCCGTCTTCCAACTTGATCGTCCGGTCCATTCGGGCCGCCAAATCATAGTTGTGGGTCGCAATAAGCGCCGCCAGCCCAGTGTCCTTCGCCAATAGCATCAACGCTTCAAACACCTGATCTGAGGTTCCGGGATCAAGATTGCCCGTCGGTTCATCCGCCAAAAGCAAACTGGGTCCATTGGCCAAGGCCCGACAAAAAGCAACGCGCTGCTGCTCACCACCAGACAGGGCACCGGGGCGATGATCGGCGCGTGCCTGCACACCGACTTTGCCCAACAAATCCATCGCGCGGTCTTTTGCTTCTTTCTGCGGAACACCGGCGGCAAGCTGTGGCAAGACAATGTTTTCCAGCGCGGTGAATTCCGGCAACAGGTGGTGAAATTGGTAGACG
The DNA here is from genome assembly GCA_947493265.1 of uncultured Litoreibacter sp. GTDB lineage: Bacteria > Pseudomonadota > Alphaproteobacteria > Rhodobacterales > Rhodobacteraceae > Litoreibacter. The sequence goes on from CANLQL010000004.1 coordinate 90,179, forward strand.
AACCCAATCTCGTCGCGACGCGCCAAGGTTCTGGTCTTGTCAGTTCGCGCAGACATATCCTGTCCCGCAATCTCAACCCGGCCCGCATCACATGTGTCTAACAATCCGGCAATGTGCAGCAATGTTGATTTGCCTGCCCCTGAGGGGGCGATCATGGCGACAACCTCGCCCGGGGCAACCTGTAGGCTGGCACCACGCAGAACTTTGACCTCGTTCGGCAAGCCTGTGTTGTAGGTCTTTTCAACCGCATCTAGGACTAAGGCAGGGCTACTCATAGCGAAGCGCCTCAACGGGGTTCATGCGTGCGGCACGGCGTGCCGGAAAAAGCGTCACGACGAAGCTGAGGATCAAAGACAGGCTAACCGCTGACAAAACATCCATCAGTTCAAGACGCGCAGGCAGTTTGGATATAAACCGCACAGACGGGTCCCAAACGCCGCCACCCGCAATCGTGTTCACAACCTCGAAAATCGGATCGATATAGTACGCAAACAGGCATCCCAAGATGACTCCTGCGATGGTGCCTATCACGCCGACTGAGGCCCCGCAGATGAAAAATACCCGCAAAACGGAGCCTTCCGAAAGCCCCATCGTTCGTAATATCCCGATGTCACGGCCTTTGTTTTTCACCAACATGATCAGTCCGGAGACGATGTTCATCGAGGCGATCAGCACCAGTATCGACAGGATCAAGAACATCACGTTGTCTTCCATTTCAAGCGCTTGCAAGAAAGCGGAAGAGCTGTCTCGCCACGTCCAAAGAAGGGTGTTTTCACCTGCTGCAACGATCAAGGACGGCTCGTAGTCGCGGATTTGTTCTGGGTTTTCGACCGTGACCTCGATCTCGTCTGCGAGGCCCTCGCGATTGAAATACTCCTGCGCTTTTTCAAAGGGCATGTAGACCCGCGTCCGGTCGATATCGTAACGGCCAACCTGAAAGACGTAGACCACCTCGTAGGCGACCACGCGCGGACTGGTCCCAAACGCTGTTTTTACCCCATTGGGGGAGATCAATTTGACCTTGTCACCAACCCCGACGCCAATTTCGCGGGCCACCCCATTGCCTATAGCGATCCCTTCGGAAAACCGGTCTAGGCTACCGGAGAATGTTTGTGGGTTCACAACGCGGGTGACGTTTTGAAGATCTTCGGGCCTGATGCCGAAAACCTCCGCGCCTGCGTTGCGGGACCGGCCAGACACCATCACCTGGCCTTTGACCAATGGGGACGCGCTGGTGACGCCCTCGACCTCTGCCAATCTGCCTGCCAGATCATCATACTCGCTGATGACTTGTGCAAACGTCCCCGAAGCTGTCACCTGGCCCGACTGATAGACCGAAACGTGACCGTTTGCGCCCAGGATCGTGTCGACAAATTCGTAGCGAAATCCAGACCTTACGGCCAGAGTGATGATCAATGCAGCAACTGCCAGCGTGATGCCGATCAAACTGATCCAAGTCATCACGGACACGCCGCCTTCCGCGCGCTTGGCACGCAAATAGCGCCACGCGATCATCCATTCGAATCCAGAAAACGGAGAGGTCGTTTTGGCCACGTTGGGCCCTCCTGATCAAGCTGCTCTGCCTTTGCGGTCAGGTTTGCGCTTTTGCGCCACTCGGGTCAAGGGAGCACGCCTTGCCCATCAGCGGAAACGCGCATCCCGTAAGGGGCATGCTTAGAACGAGGCGCGTGGCTAAAAACCACACTCGATCTGAAAAACCGGCTGACTAATGGGCCGCGTAAATATCAGCAATGCGCGCCACGGCTTGCTCCGGGGGCATTTCTTCGCTTTCGCCGGTCCGGCGCGAGGTCAGTTCCACCACGCCGTTTTTCAAACCGCGCGGACCAACGGTGATGCGCCACGGCAAACCGATCAAATCCATCGTGGCGAATTTACCGCCAGCGCGTTCGTTGCGGTCATCATAAAGTGGCTCAAGACCCAAAGCGGTCAGACTTGCGTAAAGCGCCTCACACGCCGCGTCTGCATCCTCGTCGCCCTGTTTCAGGTTCACGATCCCGCAGTGGAACGGCGTCACGCCTTCGGGCCAAATAATACCCTTCTCGTCATGACTGGCTTCGATGATCGCGCCCAAAAGACGGGACACGCCGATGCCGTGGCTGCCCATGTGGACCGCTGTCGGTTTGCCATCTGGACCTTGCACGGTCGCTCCCAAAGCTTCGGAGTATTTTGTACCAAAGTAGAAAATCTGACCAACTTCGATACCGCGCGCGGTCTTGCGACGTTCTTCAGGTACTTTGTTAAACAACGCTTCGTCATGGGTTTCGTCGGTACGTGCGTATTTCGTTGTGAATTCTTCCATGATGCCTGCGCATTGTACCACGTCATCAAAGTCGATTTCCCGATCCCCGAATTTTAGATCAGTGACCGCGCTGTCGTAGAAGACTTCGCTTTCCCCGGTTTCTGCGAGAACCAGAAATTCATGCGTATCATCGCCGCCAATCGGGCCTGAATCGGCGCGCATCGGAATAGCCTGTAGACCCATCCGTTCGTAGGTCCGCAAATAGCTGACCAGATGGCGATTATAGGCATGCAACGCATCTTCTTTTGTCAGATCAAAATTGTAGCCGTCTTTCATCAGAAACTCGCGACCGCGCATGACGCCGAACCGGGGCCTGCGTTCGTCGCGGAATTTCCACTGAATTTGGTACATCGTCAGCGGCAGGTCTTTGTAGCTGCTGACATGGCTGCGGAAAATATCGGTTATCAGCTCCTCGGCCGTTGGGGTGAACAGCATGTCGCGACCGTGGCGATCCTTGATGCGAAGCATTTCGTCGCCGTAGGCATCGTAGCGGCCACTTTCACGCCAAAGATCGGCCGATTGGATGGTTGGCATTAGCATCGCCATATGACCTGCGCGTGCTTGTTCCTCATGCACGATATTTTCGATCTTGCGCAGCACCTTGAAGCCCATCGGCAACCAAGAATAGATACCGGCGCTGGCCTGTTTGATCATGCCTGCCCGCAGCATATAGCGGTGGCTGACGATCTGCGCGTCAGCTGGGGTTTCTTTCAAAACCGGGAGGAAATAGCGGGTCAGACGCATGGTTCAGGCTTTCTGTAAATGGTTTGGCAGCAGGGTTACGCCATGGCATCCGCAGGAGCAAGTTCCCAACACATCTTCCACTCAGCTGACGTGTGTTTCTGCCTCTAGTGCAGTTGCCAAGGCCGCAAATCTTGCCTGGGCCACCTCGCCGAACAGGTCGCGTGTTTCTGGATGCATCTTGAACTTAAGCAACCGCTTTTTGGGATGCCAGGCCAGCTTCCCCATGTGGTCCTGGTTTTGCACCGAAAACATCGCGCCAAACCGCATCGCCTTGCCCAACGCTTCTGCGATACGCAGGTCCTTTTCGCTTAACATGTCGTAGAGCGCTTCGAACCGGGTGCCTTCACGGCTGTTTTTGTATCGGTGCAGCAAGGCAACCCCGAGGAAAATGCGCCCCTGATGATCCAAGCCACCCAGATTGGCGCGGGTCGCGTTGTCGAAACAAACCTCCGCGCGGTAGTCGGGGTGGGCGCGCCAGCTGACATCGTGCAAAAGGCAGGCGGCCTTGATCAAGCGACGCCGCTCTGGGCTGGCATTGCGAAAAATCGGCTGGATGAACTCAAACAGAGTACGCCCAAAACCGGGAATGCGCGCATAGCTCTTTTCGTCAAACCGGCAGGCCTCAATCAGCGGATCCCGGCGCTTTAGCTCAAACGGCATCTGTTCATAGAGCAGACCTTCGCGGATCCCGTAGCTGGATGTGGCGATATATTTCGGCTTGAACCGCTGGACCAGAGATTTCAGCACTTGTGCGGCGATCGGCACCAGTCGCATTCGCGCTTCAGAATTGCCCGTGATCGCGCGCAATTCTTCGACGTCTTTACCGGAAATCCATTTGACAGTTTGCAGGATCGATTGCGGTGTCATCCGGTATTCGTGCAGAACTTTCAAAGGATAGCCGCGTCGTTCCATATCCAAGCGCGCAATCGCCCGCCACGAGCCGCCGACAAGGAAAAGGGTTTTGTAGTTCCCGTCGATTTGCGCGCGCAGATCATCGATAGAGCTGTCGATAATCGCCTTTCGCCCTTGTCGCCCGCCTTTGGCGTCCATCAGTTTTAAGGGCCCAAGCTGGGATGTAACCCGACGCCCGACCACGCCGTCGCCAAGTTCCGCCAGTTCCATCGACGACCCGCCGATATCGCACATAAGACCTTTGGCACCGGGCCAGCCCAGGAACACGCCCTGTGCAGATAGGCGCGCTTCTTCTGTACCTGATGCAACCCAAAGGTTGATGCCGGTTGCTTCCGCAACCTCACGGCAGAATTCCGGTCCATCTTCTGCGTCACGCACAGCGGCGGTCGCAACCCCTGACATCGGCGCGACGCCCATACCTTTGGCCAAAAGCGCAAACCGTTTGAGGGCTGACAATGCACGTACGCGGCCTTCAGGGTTCAAAAATCCGGTCTCAGAAACACCTGAGCCCAAGCCGCACATGATCTTTTCATTGTAGAAATACGCGGGCGAGCGTGCGGCCCCATCAAAAACCACAAAGCGCACGGAATTCGACCCCACGTCAATCGCACCCACCCGTTTGAGCGCTTTGACCTTTGGGTCGTCAAATAGTGGGCGGCCAAATGGCCCGTGATCTGTCCCGGAGGCGTCCGCCCCCCCATCCATTGCCACGTAAAACATCCCCGTCAGCCGTGCTGGGTGTCACTTTAACGCCGCTGTGCAGAGCGTCAATTAATCCTTGGTGTGGGCAAGCTCGGGCACGTCGCCGGCACCAGCTGACCCGCGCCCGGACAAGGACGGGTTTTCCATGAAAAAGCGGTGGCAACTGAACCGTTGCTCATCGTCACCTTGTGGGATCCGGACAAACTGCCCCTGCCCGTCCAACATCCAGCTTTGCGCCGTGTCGGCCATGTTCGCCGCCATGATCTGGCTCATCACCTGAGCTTGCACGGTCTTATTGGTGATCTCTACCAAAGTTTCGACCCGACGGTTGAGGTTTCGCCCCATCCAATCGGCCGAGGACATATAGACCCGCGCCTTGTTGGACGGCAGGCCATGACCATTGCCGAAGCAGACAATCCGCGAATGTTCCAGAAAACGCCCGACGATGGATTTGACGCGGATATTTTCTGACAAGCCTTTGACGCCGGGACGAAGCCCACAAATGCCACGAATAACGAGGCTGATTTTGACGCCGTCTTGCGACGCTGCATAAAGCGCGTCGATGACATCGGGCTCAACCACGGAGTTCATCTTTGCCCAGATCTCTGCCGGTTTGCCTTTGCGGGCGAACTCTGCCTCACGCTCAATGCTCTCGATCAAATGCTCTTTCAGCCCGTTGGGCGAAATGTGCAGATTGTCTAACGCCTCCGGCTGGGCGTAGCCGCCAATGTAGTTGAACACTTTCGTGGCATCGCGCCCAAGTGCTGCGTCACAGGTAAACAGGCTTAGGTCGGTATAGATGCGGGCCGTGATCGGGTGGTAATTGCCGGTGCCATAATGCGTATAAGTCACCAGCGAATTGCCTTCGCGGCGTACAACGGTGCTGATCTTTGCGTGGGTCTTGTAGTTGATAAATCCGTAGACAACATGCGCACCGGATCGTTCAAGCTTGCGCGACTGCCGGATATTTGCAGCTTCGTCGAACCGGGCCTTCAGCTCCACCAGCGCGGTCACGGATTTGCCGTTCTCTGCGGCCTCGCAAAGCGCATCCACAATCGGGCTTTCATTGGACGTCCGATAGAGCGTTTGCTTGATCGCCACCACATCCGGATCGCGGGCCGCCTGCGCCAGAAAGCGAATGACCATGTCAAAGCTTTCATAGGGGTGGTGCAGAAGCATGTCTTTCTGACGGATCGCGGCAAACATGTCGCCGTCATTGTCTTGCACGCGTTCGGGGACCCGCGGGGTGAAGGTTGGCCAAAGCAGTGTGTGCGGTGCGGCATCCACCAGCTCTTTCAAATCCGCCAAACCGATCATGCCGTTGATCTCAACCACGTCCTGATCTTTGACCTCCAGGGACTTCATGATCAATTTGCGCAGCTTTCCTGGCGCATCAGAGGACATTTTCAAGCGAACAACTTCACCACGGCGGCGGCGTTTCAAGGCTACCTCAAATTCGCGAACCAGGTCTTCGGCCTCGTCTTCAACTTCCAGATCACTGTCGCGCAGCACGCGGAACGCGACTTTCCCGTCGATTGAATAGCCGGGAAACAGATCGCTGATTTTCAGCAGAAGAAGCTCTTCAAGCGGCAGGTATCGCTGGACACACTGATCACACGGCAGCGGAACAAATCGGTCAATCTGCGCCGGGATCGGCAAAAGCGTTTGCAAGCTGCGGCCGTCTTTTTTGCGCGACAATTGCAATGCAAGTGAGAAGCCTGCGTTCGGAATAAACGGAAACGGATGGGCCGGATCAATTGCCAGCGGGGACAGGACCGGGAACACGTTGGACATGAAATATTTGTCCAGATGGGTGCGGTCTGTTTTCGAAAGGTCGTCGACTTCTGCAAGCACCACGCCCTTTTCTTCCATCGCGTCCTTGAGCAATTCCCATGTTGTGTCTTGCTGGCCGATCAATTCCCGCGCGGCGGCATCGATCAGAACAAGCTGTTCTGCCGGGGTGCGACCGTCAGAGGCAGGCGTCGTGTTTCCGGCGTTTGCCAATTCCCGCAGACCCGCGACACGTACAGTATAGAATTCGTCGAGATTAGTGGCTGATATGGACAGGAACCGGACCCGTTCCATCAGTGGAACACGCGGGTTCAAAGCTTCTTCCAGCACGCGGGTGTTGAAGGCCAGCCAGCTTAGCTCACGATTGAAGAACCGGTCCGGACCGTTCAGATCCAGATCGTCCAACGCAATGGCTTCGGGGAAATCCGAAACAAGGAAATCGGTCAGGCTCATCGCCTCGCTGCTAATGTCTGAATGTAACGTCACAATGAATTATGCAGTGTTTTCAGGGGGAATGTCCAGATCACGGGCAATGATCTCACGCGCAAGTGCGATCCCGATAGGCCTTTTTTCGCGCAAGGCTGTCTCATCCAATTGCGAAACGAAGCTCTGAGCGCTGGCATAATTTCGTGGAAGCCGGGGCAGGATATAGCTCAACAAATTGGATGGGATATTGATCTGACGGTCAGCGAAAAGCTTCATCAGCATTGCTGTAAGCAACGCATCATCCATTGGCTCTATCCGTGCAATGCTGGCCGCGGACATCCGGCTTTGAAGGTCTTTCAGATGAAACTCTGTCCGGCTGGGGGCAGATTTTGTTGTCATCAGCAAGGGCTGCGCATTTGCAGCCGCAAGATTGTGGAGATGAAACAGAGCAGTTTCGGCAGGCATGTCACCGGCAATTAGATCAATGTCTTCGACCACGACCGGCCCTTGGGCCAAGGCATCAATATCAGAGGTTGGTAGCGCGTTGGCCAAAAAAATCGTTGCACTGACCTCCCCGGCCCAGACATGGGACAGGTGGGTTTTGCCGGCACCTTCCGGCCCGACAAGCACCATTTTGCCTTGCGGCCACGTTGTGTGATCCTCCAGCAGTGCCACAGCCATTTGGTTGGCTTCCGAGACGAAAAAGTCGTCGCGGCCCAAGGCTGGTTTCACAGCGATGGGGAAGGAAAGTTGCTCGGCCATGGTGGTTATTCGTCGTTTTCTTCTAGGCCACGATAAAGGCGGCTTTGGCGATACTGATCAGTGCCAAATCGCGCGACAACGCCGAAGACAGCCGCAACGGGAACCGCAACAAGCATGCCGACAAATCCAAAGAGCGTTCCAAAGACCGACAAGGCCAGCAAAAGCCAGACCGGGTGAAGCCCGACGCTGCCGCCCACCAGTTTAGGTGTCAGAATATTGCCTTCAAGAAACTGCCCAGCGCCGAATACGACGGCAACCGCGGCAATCATCGCAGGCGTGTCCCAGAACTGGAACAACGCAAGCCCCAAGGCCAAGCCGCCGCCAACCAGCGCACCAACATAAGGAATGAATGAAATCAGCCCGGCGATGAAGCCGACAACAAGGCCAAACTGAAGCCCAACCAACATCAGGGCTGTGCCATAAAACACGCCTAGGATTGCGCACACCGTGAATTGGCCACGAACGAAGTTTGCTAGGGTCTGATCAATCTCTGCCGCGATTTTGCGGATTACCGGGGCATGGTCACGGGGCAAGAGCGAGTCGATCTTTGCTACCAGATTGTCCCAGTCCAGCAGCAGGTAGAACGCAACCACCGGGACAACAACGATAAACACAATCGCCGAAATGACCCCCAGCGCGGAGGTGAACACGCGATTTGCAAGCTCTGCCCCGCGACTTTGGATGGTTTCCCCGATTGAGCTTAGCGATTTGCGCAGGGTCGAACTTTCATCGCCGAGCGTTGGGAACCGTTCCGACAAGAAGACCTGCAAGCGCTTGAACAAGTCTGGCGCGGTTTCAAAAAGCTGGATCGCCTGTTCCACCACCATCGGAATGATGAGAACGGCCATCAGGATGAAAACCAAAAGGGCGACGAAGCTGATAATGCAGGTCGCGACAATGCGTGACGCCCCAAGCTTTTCAAGCCGGTCCGCAAGCGGGTCCATCATGTAGGCGATGGCTCCTCCTACGATAAATGGCAAAAGGACGTCGCCCAGGAACCAAAGGGCGGCCAAAAAGACGACAGCGGCAACGCCCCAGTACTTTAATTGATCTTGAACCGGCAATGCCATGTGGGTTCCTTCTGCTCTGACCCGCTATCTGCCTATAGCGATGATTGGTTTCAATAAGCACCTTGTAACAGAATTGTAAAATAATTCAGGCCATACTTGAATTTTGAGCGTTTCAGACCAACTGGACTGTAAACATAACTAAAAGGGTCAGAAAACTATGTATCTCGCGCGTGCGTTCGACAATTTCTTCAAAAGCGATGCCGCGGGTGGTATTCTTCTGATGCTGTCAGCTTTGGCCGCTCTGCTGGTTGCCAACTCTCCTCTGAACGTCTTTTATGATGGATTTCTGAGCACTTATTTCGCTGTGACACTTGGGGGCGAAGGTCTGTCCAAGCCGTTGATTCTGTGGATCAATGACGGGTTGATGGCGATCTTCTTCTTTCTGATCGGCTTAGAACTAAAACGCGAAATTCTTGAGGGGAAATTGAAAAACCCGCGCGACGTGGTACTGCCAGGTGTTGCCGCGATCGGCGGCATGGCGATCCCGGCTTTGGTCTTTGTCGCGTTTAACTGGTCAAGCCCGGAAACGATTTCTGGCTGGGCGATTCCAGCTGCGACAGACATTGCGTTTGCGTTGGGCATCCTTGCCCTTGTTGGCACGCGCGCGCCGGTTGCTTTGAAGGTCTTCTTGTTGACCTTGGCTATTCTTGATGACCTTGGTGCGATTATCATCATCGCACTTTTCTACACGGCAGAGTTGAAAGCCTACTTCCTTCTTCTGGCGCTGATCCCTCTGGCCGTTCTTATCGTGATGAATTTGAAGGGTATGCACCGGATTGCCCCGGCCATCCTTGCTGGTGGTGTGATGTGGTTTTTCGTTCTGGAATCTGGTGTTCACGCGACGCTGGCCGGTGTTGTCACAGCTTTCTGTATCCCGCTGAAAGATCGTCGCGGCGGATCACCCCTGCACACGATTGAACATGGGCTTGCGCCCTATGTGCTTTACTTGATCGTGCCGATTTTTGCTTTTGCGAATGCGGGCGTCGTGCTGACCGGGCTGTCTATGGAAGACTTCTTGTCACCGTTGTCTATGGGCATCGCCTTGGGTCTGATCTTGGGTAAACAGATTGGCGTCTTCGGGTTCGTCTATGTCTGCGTCAAAATGGGTCTCGCGAAATTGCCACAGGGCGTCAACTGGATGCACATCTACGGTGTCGCTTGTTTGGCCGGGATCGGCTTTACGATGTCGCTCTTCATTGGTGCGTTGAGCTTCGACAATGCCGCTTTGATGAACCAGGTACGCCTCGGTGTTCTGACAGGGTCAGTCATCTCGGCAATTGCAGGCTACACGTTGCTGGTCTGGGCAAGTTCAAAAGGAACAACGCTGGAAGCCGAACTTCCAGCGAAATAGGGGCGGTCTCTCCCTCACACCTCCCCCAACACAAAGCCCCGCGACATTCGCGGGGCTTTACTTTTTTGGGCTTAGCTTCGCGTTTCCCGAATAAGTTTGAGGATGTCTTTCGCCGCCTCCGGGATATTTGTACCCGGACCAAAAATGGCCTTAACCCCCGCGTTATAGAGGAAATCGTAGTCCTGCTGCGGGATCACCCCGCCGCAGATCACAAGGATTTCGCCCGCGCCGGCGGCTTCCAAAGCCTCCACAAGTTTGGGAGCTAGTGTTTTGTGCCCTGCAGCCTGACTGCTGATCCCGATGACATGCACGTCATTGTCCAGCGCGTCTTGTGCAGCTTCCTCGGGGGTTTGGAATAGCGGGCCCACATCGACGTCAAAGCCGATATCCGCGAACGCAGTGGCAATCACTTTTGCACCGCGATCATGTCCGTCCTGGCCCATCTTGACCACCAACATTCGGGGTCTGCGCCCCTCTTCCTCTGCGAAGGCTTCGACATCTGCTTGGATCTGCGCGAATCCTGCATCGCCTTCATAGGCTGCGCCATAGACACCGGCGAGCGTTTTGACCTCGGCCCGGTGCCGCCCGAATGCTTTTTCCATCGCCATGCTGATCTCCCCAACTGTTGCACGTGCGCGGGCGGCATCAACCGCCAGCGCAAGCAGATTGCCTTTGCCGGACCGCGCGGCTGCCTCAAGCGCGGCAAGCGCGCCGTCGACAGCAGCGGCATCGCGGCGTCGCCGGATGCTGTCCAATCGTTTGATCTGCGCATCTCGGACAGCCATGTTGTCGACATCCCGGATGTCGATATCTTCTTCCTGATCCAAACGGAATTTGTTCACACCCACGATGACCTCGTCACCGCGGTCAACATCGGCCTGGCGACGTGCAGCGGCTTCTTCGATCCGAAGTTTCGGCATTCCGGACGCCACCGCCTTGGTCATGCCCCCCATCCCATCGATTTCCTCGATCAATTTCCAAGCTTCTTCAGCAAGATCGGAGGTCAGCTTTTCGACGTAATATGACCCAGCCAACGGATCGACGACCTTTGTCACCTTGGTCTCATTCTGCAAAATCAGCTGCGTATTGCGGGCGATCCGGCTGGAAAACGCAGTTGGCAACGCAATTGCTTCATCGAAGGAATTGGTATGCAGGCTTTGTGTGCCGCCCAACACCGCGCTCATCGCCTCATAAGCTGTTCGCACGATGTTGTTATAAGGGTCCTGTTCCTGAAGGCTGACACCCGATGTTTGGCAATGGGTGCGCAGCATCGTGGAGCTTTCCTTCTTCGGGTTGAATTCACTCATGATGCGGTGCCACAGGAAACGCGCGGCGCGAAGCTTGGCCGCCTCCATGAAGAAGTTCATACCGATGGCGAAAAAGAAGCTGAGACGTCCGGCAAACGCGTCCACATCCATGCCGCGCGCGATTGCGACGCGGACATATTCGCGCCCATCTGCAAGTGTAAAGGCCAATTCCTGAACAAGGTTCGCACCGGCTTCCTGCATGTGGTAGCCGGAGATCGAAATAGAGTTGAATTTCGGCATCTCTTGCGACGTATATTCAATGATATCTGCCACGATCCGCATCGAAGGCTCTGGTGGGAAGATGTAGGTGTTACGCACCATAAACTCTTTCAGAATATCGTTCTGAATTGTGCCGGACAGCGCCGCGCGATCCACGCCTTGTTCTTCGCCCGCAACAATGAAGCTGGCCAGAACCGGGATCACGGCACCGTTCATCGTCATCGACACCGAAATCTTGTCCAGCGGGATACCGTCAAACAGGATTTTCATATCCTCAACGGAATCGATGGCCACACCCGCTTTGCCCACATCGCCCACGACCCGTTCGTGGTCACTGTCATATCCGCGGTGTGTTGCCAGATCGAACGCAACCGATACGCCCTGCTGACCGGCGGCAAGTCCTTTGCGATAAAACGCGTTGCTTTCTTCTGCGGTGGAAAACCCGGCATATTGGCGAATGGTCCAAGGTCTGCCTGTATACATCGTGGACCGGGGCCCACGGGTAAAGGGCGCTTCGCCGGGCATGGATCCCATATGCGCCAAGCCGTCAGCATCGGCTTCGGTGTAGACGGGCTGAACGGGGATGCCCTCCGGGCTGTGCCAGGTCAGGTCTTCCAGCGGTCGCCCCCTGAGTTCTTTTTCAGCCCGATCCGACCAGTCTTTCTTCGCCTCGCTCATCGCGATGTCCTCTCATGTCTGTCTGGCCGCCGAATGTTTCCCCGGTCGGGCCCAAATATGTTGCCAGTCCATCTGCCCCGGACGAAAGCCAGGCGATGTCTGCGCTATAGTCTTGTTTCAGTTTCGAAATGTGGTCGGTGTCGAACGGCATATAGCGCTCGCCATGTTTGCGCATGTTGTCCGCACCCGTGTGGTCGCCGCGATCTGCCAGGCATTGTGCCAGCTCTTGCGGCCCACGAGACGCATTGCACCACGGATGAATTGCCCTGACACCCATTGGAACCGGGCGCGCCGTGATCGCTGCAAGCTGGCTTTCAGGCTGACTGCCCCAGGCTTCAAAGGGCCAAACCATGATCTGCGCCTGCGGAAGGGCTTGTGCAACGTCGATGATCAGGTGCTGCCAGCGGCGCGGCTGGGTCACCATCATATCAAGGCTTTCCTGATCGGGCACTGCCATCCCTGTGCGAATTCGAAACGACAGTGCCGAGGCCCAGTGCCGTTCATACGACCGGATCGCGATTCCGATACGCAGCGGGCTGTCGGCAAAAGCGGGGGCAAACCGGGCCATCCGTTCACCAGCCTGACCGTAAAGCATGCTGCTGCGAAAATTCTCAGCCATCGTGCCGATCATGTTTTCTTCGCTGATCACCAGATGGTTGACACGATCTGCGCGCGCGCGGCTCGCCTCGATCTTGATCCGGCCGATTGATCGGTTGCCCAGCTTTTCATCCGCATCTGACAAGAACACCGGGTCTCTGATCAAACCCGCAAATAAACCGACCCGTGTCTGCTTTGGTCCCCAAAACCGGACGCCATGATCGCGCAAAACCCGGTCATTGTTATACATAAACTGCTGAAACGTCGTCGTTCCGGTGCGATGCGCACCAATATGCAGGCAGATTTCCATATCACCCCTAGCTCCTGTTGTCGGGTCGCACACCCGGATCAAAGAAAAACTATGGAGAAGAAGGCTGACAAACCTCTTAACGGGCACCTGTGCTGCGTTTTGTGCAAATTGCCCCTTAGCAATTGGTTTAAAGCGCCCTATATCTGGTAAGTAAGGAGTTTGAATGAAAACCGCTATATATACTGTTTTTGCTTCATTTTTTGCTGCCGCAGCATGGGCAGCCGATCTGACTTCCGAGGCACCTGCACCCTTGGATGGACCAGGTCCATATGAGGCAATTGAATTGGATTTGAACGACTTTTTGTGGCTAAAGCGCCCGATTGTCGTATTCGCTGATACGAAAGCCGATCCGCGATACATCCTGCAGATGGAGTTGCTAACAGCGCGTCTTGATGCGCTTGAAGATCGCGATGTGGTTGTTCTGACAGACACAGATCCAACAGCGAAATCAGACATTCGGCAAAAATTGCGCCCACGCGGGTTCATGATGGTTTTGATCGGGAAAGATGGCGGCGTGAAACTGCGCAAGCCTGCGCCGTGGGACGTGCGGGAGGTCAGCCGGGTCATCGACAAGATGCCGATGCGCCAGCAAGAACTGCGCGACCGCCGCCTGTCAGACGACTGATCCCTCCGGCTTAGCACCTGATTGGCATTTATGTTCGGTTGCTTGATCACTCAAATTCCATGATGACGTCATCAACTGCCAGATTGTCCCCCGCCGCCGCATTGATCTTGCTGACCACACCTTTGCGTTCAGCGCGCAGGATGTTCTCCATTTTCATGGCCTCAACCGTGCAAAGCGCCTGACCTTCCTGAACTTCGTCCCCTGCGGCGACATCCACTTTCACAATCAGACCCGGCATCGGGCAAAGCAGCAATTTCGATGTGTCGGGTGCTACTTTTTCGATCATCAATGCGGCCAGTTCGGCCTGTGCGGGCGTGCGGATGTGTACTCGCATGTCAGCGCCACGGGTGCGGACACGGAACCCACTGGTGATCTTGTCAATCTTCAACACCAAAGGTTTGCCATCGACATCAAGCACCGCGAGGCTTTTGCCGGGCACCCAGTCAGAACTCACCCGATGTTTCGCCCCATCGCTATGCTTGACGGTGGCACCTTCCTTGTCAGCTTTTACCTTTAAATCAAAACGCGCGCCGTCCATTGTCACGACCCAATCTTTGCCGACTTTCCGGCGATGATTGTCCATCGTTCCTGATATTCTGGCACGCCTGATCTCTGCCACGCGATGCATTGCCGCCACGGCTGAGGCCACACGCTTTTGCGCCGCCTTGGACAGAGTAACGCCTTGAAAACCATCGGGAAACTCTTCCTCGATGAAAGCGGTCGTCATGTTCCCTGAGGTGAATTTCTTGTGATCCATCACGGCCGAGCAGAACGGCAAGTTGTGGCCAATGCCTTCGACTTCGAAACTGTCCAGCGCAACCCGCATCCCTTCGATGGCAGCGGCACGATCCGGGCCCCACGTACACAGTTTGGCGATCATCGGATCGTAATACATGGAGATTTCACCGCCCTCATATACGCCGGTGTCATTGCGCACGACATGAGACTTCTTGGCGACCTCTTCTGGTGGGCGGTATTTGGTCAGCCGCCCAATCGACGGCAGGAAACCGCGATAGGGGTCTTCTGCGTAAAGACGGCTTTCGATTGCCCAGCCCGTCAGTTTGACATCCTTTTGCTTGAGCTTCAGCTTCTCGCCATATGCGACGCGGATCATTTGTTCGACCAGATCGACGCCGGTGATCAGCTCGGTCACCGGGTGTTCCACCTGCAAACGCGTGTTCATTTCCAGGAAGTAAAAGTTACGGTCCCCATCGACGATGAACTCAACAGTCCCCGCAGAGGTGTAGCTAACCGCGGCAGCAAGGGCGCAAGACTGCTCCCCCATGGCTTTGCGTGTCGCTTCATCCAGGAAAGGCGATGGCGCTTCTTCGATAACCTTCTGGTTACGACGCTGGATCGAACATTCCCGTTCCCCCAGATAAATCGTGTTCCCATGGCCATCGGCAAGAACCTGAATTTCGATGTGCCGTGGCTGGGTGACGAATTTTTCGATGAAAATACGGTCATCGCCAAACGAATTCGCAGCCTCGTTCTTGGAGGATTGGAAGCCTTCACGGACCTCGTCTTCTTTCCAAGCGATGCGCATGCCTTTGCCGCCACCGCCCGCGGACGCCTTGATCATCACGGGGTAGCCGATCTCGCCCGAGATCTTCACTGCTTCATCCGCATCCGCGATCAGACCCATATAACCCGGCACCGTTGAAACGCCTGCATCCTGCGCGATCTTCTTGGAGGTGATCTTATCCCCCATCTTCTCAATCGCGCCTTTTGGCGGGCCGATGAAGGCAACGCCAGCGGCTTCCAGCGCTTCGGCAAACTTGGCGTTTTCCGAAAGGAAGCCATAGCCCGGATGCACGGCCTCAGCGCCAGTTTCCTTGATTGCGGCCATCACCTTTTCGATCACGATATAGGACTGATTTGCGGGCGCTGGTCCGATATGCACCGCTTCATCTGCCATTCGGACATGCAACGCCTGCGCGTCGGCGTCTGAATAAATCGCAACGGTCTTGATGCCCATCTTGCGCGCGGTTTTGATAACCCGGCACGCGATCTCACCCCGGTTGGCAATCAGAATTTTCTTGAACATCAGGGACTTCCTTTCAGGCGCGGCAACGGGCGGCCACGATCGTATATTGACTGAGGTAAAGACGAAAAACGGCCGCTCCGCCGGGTGGCGAAACGACCGTTAGAAAGTATTTTTAGACCCGAAGACCGGATCGTTTGTTGACTACTGGCAGACGCCCGCGTCGTCGCAGAAGACCCCTGCGAGGCCCCCAAGGATAGCGCCAGTGCCAGCATCGCCACCTGTGGCTTTTGAGATGGCTGCACCGCCTGCTGCGCCCACAAGGCCGCGCTCAGCGTCGCTGTCGCAGGCGCTGAGGATTCCAACACTTGTGAGAAGTGCAATCGTGAAAATGGTCTTACGCATAGGTTTTCTCCTGTTTTCCTGCTCGTTCTAGACCACATATCAAAGTGGCCACGCTTTACAAATCGGTGTGAAGAGCGGAAACGGCAAGCTTTCGCACAACTCAGAGGTGCAGAGCGCGCGATTTCCTGCTGATTTGGCAGAAACCGTAAGAACGGAAGAGGTCCACTCACATGAGCGGACCTCTCCAGAGGGGAAGGGTAACGGTTTGTGTTGTAAGGACGCAATTCTGTGCTGCAGGGGCGTCCTAACAAGACAAACATGCCGTAGGGGAAGGATTCTCGAAAGTAAGGAAACCCTGACTGAGAATTATGGGCTGAAACCCGCCGATTGGCTTTATTTATAAGCTGATTCACGCCACTCACCCGTTCGGATCAACTGTGTAATTCGGGTCGAATACGGCCGGAAAATTCGCCTGAATCTGGGTCAGATCAAGCTGTAAGAGCGCCTCGTAACTCTCTGGGTCAAATGGGTCTTCTGCCGGCACAACTTCACGCCCCAAGACCCAAGACAACCGGCCTGCATCGAGGTTTCCCCGCTCAAAAACTTCCGTGCCGAAATAATCGTAAAGCGCCCAGAGAAATCCCTCATCTGCGCGTCTATCGGCTGGTTTGCGGTCTGCATAGCGTTCGCGCGCAAGCAAGGCGGTGACACCTTTTTTGTTTTCGCGACGAATTGTGAATTGAAAATCCGTTCCCGGAAGTCGCGATGGGAAACCTCTGTGTTTCAGCATCGCTGCCCCCTTGAGTTCAGATCAAGGCAGGCGGTGTTCAGAGCGGACAAAATTGCCCGCTCTGAAAAAAGCTTAGTACTTGGAGTAAGTGGGCTCTTCGACCACTGGATCCACGATAACAACTTCTTCTTCTTGCTGGCCACCGCAGGCTGCAACGATTGCCACAAAACCCAATGCGATGATTGCTTTAAGACTCTTCGACATTTCTGTCTCCTGTATAGTTTTGGTTGCGACGATTGCAGAAAACTTCCACCCCCATCACTGTCCTTAAATTTGGCCGCACTCACGCGCCCTTCAAACAACCTATCTGATGCCAACGGCGATTCATACCGCCCAAAGCACGCAAATTCTTGTCCTGTTGCACCTGCGCAAAGAACCAAAGAAAATGAAGAACGGCGATCAACATATTGTGTTTTCATCATATTCCATCCCAAATGCAGGTGCCGTCCACGACCGAAAACGCATCGAAATACTGTGCAACACTCGGCACAGTTTCGCCGAGAGCGATCGGATCAGACGAAATTGAGACGATTATTTGCTCAAGCTTCGGGGCCGACCTTTTTGCGATTTTCAGTCCAGAAACGGTGCAAAGGTACTCAAAATCGGCCTCAAGCTTTTCGAATCCGAACTTTTCGGTATCTGAAATCTGAGGCGCCACGAACCTAAGGCGCAAACGTTTGGCCTGTGTGGCAAGAACGCCAACGGGTTCGAAAATCACTTCTGGTGGGTCAAATACCAGTCCAGACGGCGCATTGAACTGGTGATCATCGGCGAATAAACCGCTGGGCGTCAGCAAGAGATTCGCACCTATGATCAAACCCTTGCGCATCAGTCTTGCGACCGCCGTGCAATGCAATCGATCTCGACCAATGCGCCAACGGCAAGCGCCGTCACCCCAACTGTCGTGCGTGCAGGAAGACGGTCTGCAGGAAAGAAGCTTTTGTAGGTCGTGTTGAACGCCGCGTAGTCACGCTCGAACTCCGTCAGAAAACATCGGCATTGCACAACATGTGACAGATCTAATCCGACACCTTTCAGAACAGTTTCCAGATTTCGCATGACTTGTCGCGTTTGCGCCTCCACCCCTACGGCAAGCGGTGCATCAGGCGCACCCGGCACGGTCGGCATTTGCCCCGTCAGGATCACCCAGCCATCAGATTCGACCGCGTGAGAAAACGGGGCCACATGGGTCGGCGCATCGTCGATGTTGTGAAATTGCGGCATTGGCCCCTCTCAAAGCGGAATATTGTCGTGCTTTTTCCAAGGGTTCTGCAGCTGCTTCCCGCGCAACGACGCAAACGCCCGTGCCACGCGCTTGCGGGTGGAATGCGGCATGATCACCTCGTCGATGAAGCCTTTTTCGGCAGCGACGAACGGATTGGCGAACCGATCCTCATATTCGGCCGTGTGCGCTTCGATCTTGGCTTTGTCGGCCAGATCAGCCCGGTACAGAATTTCTACCGCGCCTTTCGCGCCCATCACCGCAATCTCAGCGGTTGGCCAGGCGTAGTTGAAATCCCCGCGCAGGTGCTTAGACGCCATAACGTCGTACGCACCGCCATAAGCCTTGCGGGTGATCACGGTGACTTTTGGCACCGTCGCCTCCCCGTACGCGAAGAGAAGTTTCGCCCCATGTTTGATCACGCCGCCATATTCCTGGCTGGTTCCCGGCAGAAAGCCCGGCACATCGACCAAAGTCAGGATCGGAATTTCAAAGGCATCGCAGAACCGCACGAAACGTGCCGCCTTGCGGGAGCTGTCAATATCGAGACATCCCGCAAGCACCATCGGTTGGTTGGCCACAACCCCAACAGTCCGACCTTCCAGCCGCACAAAGCCGGTTAGGATATTTTTGGCAAACTCTTCCTGGATCTCGAAGAAATCGCCCTCGTCCGCGAGCTTGGTGATCAGCTCTTTCATATCATAGGGCGTGTTGGGGTTGGACGGGATCAATGTATCCAAACTGTCTTCCAACCGGCCCGGATCATCGAAAAACGGACGAACGGGCGGCTTTTCGCGATTGTTGAGCGGCAAAAAGTCCACCAGCCTGCGCACTTCCGCCAATGCTTCCACATCGTTTTCAAATGCCCCATCTGCGACGGAAGATTTCTTGGTGTGTGTTGATGCGCCACCAAGCTCTTCGGCTGTGACGACTTCGTTGGTGACGGTTTTCACGACATCCGGCCCCGTCACGAACATGTAAGAGCTGTCTTTGACCATAAAAATGAAGTCCGTCATCGCGGGCGAATAGACAGCGCCTCCGGCACAGGGCCCCATGATTACGCTGATTTGCGGCACGACACCGGAGGCCATGATATTGCGCTGAAAGACTTCGGCATAACCGGCAAGCGACGCGACACCTTCTTGAATACGCGCACCTCCGGAATCGTTGATCCCAATGATTGGCGCGCCGTTTTGTACCGCCATATCCTGAATTTTGCAGATCTTCTGCGCATGGGTTTCGGACAGGGAGCCGCCGAAAACGGTGAAGTCCTGACTAAAGACATAGACCATTCGGCCATTGATCGTGCCCCAGCCGGTAACTACGCCATCACCAGGGGGGCGGTCATCTTGCATGTTAAACTCGGTGCAGCGATGCGCGACGAACATGTCAAACTCTTCAAAGCTGTCCTCATCAAGCAAAAGCTGGATACGCTCGCGGGCGGTCAGTTTGCCTTTGCTGTGCTGCGCTGCGATCCTGCGTGCGCCCCCACCCTGACGCGCAACATCGCGTCGTGCTTCCAGTTCCGCTAGGATGTCTTTCATGCGAATGCCCCTTTGAAATTTCCGCGTAGACTAAACGGTTTTTAGGGTCGATCAAAGCGCTGTCATGCAAATTTGCAAATTTTGTAAATACTCTTTTTAGAATACTGCAAATCTGAATATTTTCTCACGCACAGTGACTGTGTGAAATGGGGATTAGACCTCCGCCGTTGAAAGCAGTATTCGTCTGATATGAGTTCAATGCCAACGGTCCGTTTTCTCGACCGTTCAACCCCGCCACATATCCTGACCTTGATCCTGCTTGCCGGGGTCAGCGCCATGAGCATGTCTGTATTCTTGCCGTCCCTTCCACGGATGACGGAAGAATTCGCGACGGAATATGGCGTCATGCAATTGGCGGTATCGCTTTATTTGGCCTGTACCGCCGTCATCCAGGTCTTTGTCGGACCACTATCAGACAAATTTGGCAGACGGCCGGTCGTCCTAGGGTCTTTGGCCATCTTCGTTCTTGCCTCGGTCGGATGCTATTTTTCCACAACGATTGAAGTTTTTCTGACCTTTCGGATGCTGCAAGCTGCGGTCGCGGTTGGCATGGTCACAAGCCGGGCCATCGTGCGCGATATGGTTCCCCAGGACGAGGCCGCATCAATGATTGGCTACGTCACGATGGGCATGGCACTGGTGCCGATGTTCGCCCCGATGATCGGTGGCGTACTTGATCAGTTTTTCGGATGGCGGGCGGTTTTTCTGTTTATGATCGCGTTTGGCGCACTGCTTGGGTGGCTTTGCTACAAAGACCAGGGGGAGACGATCCAGTCCGCAGGCCTTAGTTTCCGCGACCAGTTTCGGCAATATCCTGAGCTGTTCACCTCCCGGCGGTTCTGGGGTTATGTCTTTGCAGCTGCGTTTGCATCCGGGGCATTCTTTGCCTTCCTTGGCGGTGCCCCGTTCGTTGCGACCGAAGTCTACGGCGCCTCGCCAGCCTCCGCCGGTATTTTCTTTGGTATCCCGGCTTTGGGCTATGCGACCGGCAATTTCATATCAGGACGTTTTTCAGTCAGGATCGGCATCGATCGGATGATTGTTGCCGGAACGATTTTACTGAGTTTCGGCATGGCGCTGTCAGTGATCACCAGCTACGCGGGCCTCGGCAGCCTATATCAGTTCTTTGGCTTCTGTATCTTTGTCGGGCTCGGCAACGGGCTGGTGCTGCCCAACGCCACCGCAGGCATGTTGTCGGTGCGCCCACATCTGGCAGGCACGGCCAGCGGCATCGGAAGCGCGATCATGATCGGCGGCGGCGCGGCATTGTCTGCATCCTCCGGGGCTTTGCTGACGGACACATCAGGCAGTCTGCCCCTGCAATGGATCATGCTGATCACATCTCTGTTCAGTATGGCGTCGATATTCTACGTCCTTATCCGCGCGCGCCAGATTGCGGCCCCGTAATCCTGCTGGACGCGGACAGTTTGCAAAGTTTAGAAAGACGTTAGCAAATCTGCAAAGGACGCGGGATGGCAACGCAAAAACTCTATGCCGGGGCAAAACTGCGGGAAGTGCGCACACGCATCGGCCTCAAACAACGTGAATTTGCGGCAAAGCTTGGCGTGTCCCTGCCCTATCTCAACCAGATGGAAAACAACAACCGTCCGGTTTCAACCGGTGTTGTATTGGCCCTTGCGCAGGAGTTTGGGTTCGATGTGACCGAATTATCTTTGGGCGATGCGGGTCGGATGGTGTCAGATATGCGCGAAGCTCTGGCAGATCCCGTTTTTGCGGATACCGACACGCCACAAGCCGATCTGCATCTGACAGCCTCCAATGCGCCGAACTTTGCCCGTGCATTTTTGGAACTGCACCGCGCATACAAGCAAACCCATGAACGGCTTGCATCGCTTGACGAAGCGTTGGGGCGCGAGGACGCGCGCGTTCAACCCAGCCCTTGGGAAGAAGTGCGAGACTTTTTCCACTATTGCGACAACTACATTGATGCGGTTGACCGCGCGGCCGAACATTTCGCGGGTTCTCTGCGGGACGATATTTTGCGCAGTCCGCCAAAGGGTTTAACGCTGGAGCTGGCAGATGACAGCGCGTTACGCAGCTATGACCCCAGCAAAAGCGTATTGGTGTTGTCTCGTCGTGCCAACCCCGCCACCCAACGGTTTCAACTGCTGCACCAAATAGCCCTGCTGCAACACGATCAATTGTTGGAGGCAACATTGGATCTGGGCCGGTTCCGGTCGGATGCCGCCCGCGACATCGCAAAAATCGGGCTGGCAAACTACTTCGCCGGAGCCGCGCAAATGCCTTACGTGCAATTTCTGCAAGCCGCGCAGGAAACTCGGCACGATCTGGAGCAACTGGCTGACCGGTTCGGGGCGTCAATCGAACAGGTGGCGCACCGGTTGTCGACGCTTCAACGCCCCGGCGCGAAGGGTGTGCCGTTCTTTTTCGTGCGTGTGGATCAGGCCGGAACGATCACAAAGCGCCACTCCGCCACGCGGTTGCAATTTGCGCGTTTTGGTGGGGCATGCCCCCTGTGGAACGTTCACCGCGCCTTTGAAACACCCGGTCATTTCCTGCGTCAATTGGCGGAAACACCTGACGGGGTGCGCTACATCTCGCTGGCCCGCGACGTCTCAAAACCGGGTGGCAGCTTCACGGCACCGACGCGCCGCTACGCAATTGGCCTAGGATGTGAGGTAAGCCACGCGGATGCCTTGGTCTATGCCGACGACCTGATGCCCGCACCCGCACAAGCCTTTGAACCGATTGGTATTTCTTGCAGAATTTGTCCTCGACGTGATTGCCATCAACGCTCCGTGCCACCGCTGGAAAGCCATCTTAGCGTCGATCATAATCAGCGCGGAACGCTGCCTTACGCGGTCGACTGATGCGCCTGATCCTGCGCGCCGCATTTCTGTTTGTCCTGTTTTTCGCCGTCTATTTCGGGGTGGAAAGGTTGGTCGTCTATCCGCTTGATCCGCGCGAAGCCTCACCGTCATCCATCGGGTTGCAAGGATTCAAAGCGAGCTCGTTGGAAACACCCGATGGCAAACGATTGGTCTATTGGCACCATCCTGCGCAACCCGGTCGGCCGACGATTTTGTATCTTCATGGAAACGCAGGCAATCTCAGAAACCGCAAGCTACGGTTTGAGCGTTTGGTCAAGCGGGGCTACGGCGTTGTCGCGCCTGCGTATCGCGGCAGTTCCGGAAGCAAAGGTTGGCCCCGGGAGGCTGCCATCGCCAAAGACATTCTTCATTTCTACGAAGAACTGGTAAACGGAAGCCTGTTGGATCGCAGCATTCGCCCTGTCATCTACGGCGAAAGCATCGGGGCTGCTGTCGCGCTCAGGTTGAGCGTCGAAATGGCACCAGAACTTGCCCCGCAAGCATTGATCTTGGAAGCACCATTCACCTCCCTGCGTGACGTTGGGGAGGCGATGCATCCCGCCTTGGTTCTTGCAACTGGTCTCATGCAAAGCAGATGGAACAGCCTCACCTATGCGGCGGAAATTCAAACGCCGACTCTGATCCTTCATGGACGCGATGATCCCTTGGTGCCGATTGCGCAAGGGCGCGCTATATTTGAGGCAATTCCGGCAAGCGACAAAACCTTCTTCGAAGTGCCAGACGCCGGTCATATCGATGTTTGGAAAGCCTCTGCCCAGCGGAAGCTTTATCAGTTTCTAAACCGCTTCGACTAACTTCTTGCCGCCCGCCAGCCATACGCTTCAGCTTCGGCGCGCGTACAAAAAATACGCTCTCCCTGCGCAGGCGAAATCCTTGTTTTTGCGTAATGTTTG
This sequence comes from uncultured Litoreibacter sp., assembly GCA_947493265.1. GTDB lineage: Bacteria > Pseudomonadota > Alphaproteobacteria > Rhodobacterales > Rhodobacteraceae > Litoreibacter. The sequence goes on from CANLQL010000004.1 coordinate 113,644, forward strand.
TTGCCTGGCACATGGTAAATTCGCACACCGCTGGCAGAGATGTTGCCCTTGATCACACAGTCCTCCGGTGGGGCGGATCGGGCCGCGCGACGGAACTGTGCGGGATCTGGAAAGTCAGTTGACCAGAGGCCAATTTTGCCTGCCTTTGCCTGCGTCTCCTGCGCGACATAATCCCGGCTAAAGGCGCGATAGGCGCGCGCATATCCGTTGGCGACCATCGCTTCGGACAGATCCAAATCTCCGGCAAAGCACTTGGCCACAACGCGTTGATATTTGCGGTCGAAGTCAGTCTGCTCGCACCGCACCGGCATCGGCCCAATCAAAGCCAGCAGGTGCGCACGGGCCTGTCGTCCGCACCCGGTCCTGCCAAATTCTGGATGGTTGCAGGATTGGCCTAGCTCAGGCGCATCGATACCGTGAAGCCGCACATTTCGAGACCCTCCAATATCCAGCGTATCGCCATCCACGACTCTGACAGCGCCGCCAAGCTCAGCGGTTTCGGTGCATGCACACAAAAGTAACAGACATGAAAAAAGCCTTAACATCCCCGTTTAGATGCGTGCCCCGGTCAATCTCGTCAAGGGACGCTTTAAGACATGCTTAACGAAGATAAATTTAGCGTTGATCGGTCTGCCAGCTTGGATGCTCCCAAGGAACTGCGTTGTCGCGCGGTAAAACAGGGCGTCCCAAAATGTGATCTGCAGCCTTTTCCCCAACCATGATCGAAGGTGCGTTTAGGTTGCCATTTGTAATGCGCGGAAAGACGGAACTGTCCGCCAGGCGCAACCCATCGACCCCGATGACACGCAATTCGGGATCAACCACCGCCATGGGATCATCTGCGCGGCCAATACGGGCCGTGCCACAGGGATGATACGCGCTTTCAACATGCTCTCGAATGAAATCATCCAGTGCGGCATCGCTTTGCGCCTCAGCACCTGGCTGAATTTCATGGCGAACAAATGGTGCGAAAGCCTCTTGGGAAAAAATCTCCCGGGTAAGGCGGATACAGGTGCGAAAATCCTCCCAATCAGAGGGGTCGGACATGTAGTTGAACTCGATCTTGGGTGCGTCTTCCGGATCAGCAGAGCGCAACGTGACCTGCCCGCGCGACACAGACCGCATCGGTCCGACATGCGCCTGAAATCCATGCCCTTCAGCGGCAACTTTCCCGTCATAACGCACAGCGATTGGCAGGAAATGATACTGAATATCCGGATAGGAAACCCCCGGCTTTGAGCGTACAAAAGCCGCCGCTTCAAACTGGTTGGACGCGCCTATTCCGGATTTTGTAAACAACCATTGGGCCCCGATACGCGCCTTGGAGACGAGGTTCCAGTATTTGAACAGGCTTACCGGTTGGCTGGCCGCCATCTGGATGTAAAGCTCCAGGTGATCTTGCAGGTTTTGACCCACACCAGCGCGGTCCGAAACCAGGGGAATACCATGGTCTGCCAAATGCTTAGCAGGACCAATTCCGGACAACATCAGCAGTTTTGGTGAGTTCAGCGACGAGGCTGCAATTATCACCTCTTTGCCTGCGGGAATAACCTCGATCTGGCCATTTTTTGACACTTCAACGCCGGTTGCCCGTCCGTTTTCCAAGACGATGCGCCGCGCCAAAGCGCGGATGATCGTGCAATTTCCGGTCGCTTGCGCCGGGCGCAAATAGGCGTTGGCCGCAGACCAGCGCCGCCCCTCGTGGATTGTTGCATCGAACGGGCCGAAGCCTTCTTGCTGATGCCCGTTATAGTCGTCGGTGACCTGATAGCCCGCTTGTGCCCCCGCGGTGATAAAGGCCTGGGTCAAAGGGTTGTCACCCGGCCCGCGTGAGACGTGCAACGGGCCTGAGCGCCCACGCCAGGACGGATCGCCGCCGCGCCCGCCATCGGCCCAGCTTTCCATCCGTTTGAAATACGGCAACACATCCGCGTAGCCCCAGCCATCTGCACCCTGTTCAGCCCAGTGGTCGTAGTCCTGCGCGTGCCCGCGGACATAGATCATCCCGTTGATCGACGAGGACCCGCCCAGGACCTTGCCTCTGGGACACGCCAATCTGCGACCGCCAAGATGAGGCTCAGGCTCTGACATATAGCCCCAATCATAAAGGCTCATGTTCATCGGGTAGCTCAACGCGCCGGGCATCTGGATCAGGGGCCCTGCATCGCTTCCGCCATGTTCAATCACCACCACGGATTTGCCCGCTTCTGCCAAGCGGTAGGCCATCGCGCAGCCAGCAGATCCGGCACCGATAATAACGTAGTCAGCGGTCATTTTTGCGCCCTGCAACCTGTTCAGAACGGCGCATCAACCGGGCCCATCCCAACATAGACAGACTTCATCTGGCTGTAGTAATTTATCGCTTCTTTCGAGTTTTCCCGACCGACGCCCGACATTTTTGAGCCGCCAAACGGAGCTTCGACCGGTGCAAGGTTATAAGTGTTGATCCAACATGATCCGGCTTCAAGCTGGCCAATGACGCGGTGCGCGCGGGTAAGATCCTTGGTGAAAACACCCGCGGACAGGCCAAATTCCGTCGCGTTTGCACGCGCGATGGCATCTTCTTCGGTTTCAAAATCCAGAACGGACAGAACGGGGCCAAAAATTTCTTCCTGTGCTATGGTCATCGTGTCTGTGACATCAGCGAAAACGGTGGGTTCGATAAAAAAGCCGTCGCGGCTCGCGCGTTTTCCACCCGAAATGAGCCGCGCCCCTTCTGCGACACCTTTTTCAAGATACCCGAGAACGATGTTCATCTGATTTGCGGTGACCATGGGGCCAAAATTCGTGGCCTCGTCCCGCGGATCGCCCATGACGACCGTCTCAAGCCGTTCTTTCAGACGCGCAAGGAACGCATCCTTGATGCCTTTTTGCACAAAAACCCGTGTGCCGTTCGAACAGACCTGCCCGGAGGAATAGAAATTTCCAAGGATCGCGCCTCCGACCGCGTCTTCGATATCTGCGTCGTCGAAGATCAGAATGGGTGATTTGCCTCCAAGCTCCATCGTGACATGCTTCATGCCATCTGCTGCTGCCGCATATACTTTTCGGCCAGTCGGCACAGACCCGGTGAGCGACACTTTGTCGACCCGTGGATCGCTGACCAGGGCCGCGCCAACATCGCCGTAGCCTTGCACAACATTGTAGACCCCGGCGGGAAGCCCTGCTTCGTGCAGAATTTCAGCAACTTTCAATGCGCAAAGCGGCGTCGTTTCGGAGGGTTTGAAAACCATCGCGTTGCCGCAGGCCAAAGCAGGTGCGCCTTTCCAGGCCGCGATTTGGGTCGGATAATTCCATGCCCCGATACCTACACAGACCCCAAGCGGTTCGCGTTTGGTGTAAACCCAGTCGTCGCCCAGTTGGATATGTTCCCCGGTCAGGCTGCCGGCCAAGCCCCCGAAATACTCCAACGCATCCGCGGCAGAGGTCGCGTCCGCGACAAGTGTTTCTTGCAGCGGTTTGCCGGTATCCAGTGTCTCCAACTGGGACAATTCATGATTTCGCTCGCGCATGATATCGGCGGCGCGGCGCAACACGCGACCGCGTTCCGTGCCGGACATCGCTGCCCAGGTTTTCTGACCGGCCTTGGCCGCGTCGAGTGCCCTGTCGATCAGTTCAGGCGTCGCAGAATGCAGCGTCGCGATCGTTTCGCCAGTTGCCGGGAAGATGCAATTGATCTGTTGTCCGTTTGTATCTTCGACATATTCGCCATTGATGAAATGGCTGGCTTTGGGTTGTGCGTTGGTCATGTTTTTCGCCTCCGGCGGGAGTATTTCAGGCAAGAAGAAGCGCTATTCCCCGCGGGGAAAGCGTTGGTTTTCCTCAAGATTATCGAGATTCATATGGTTGCGCATATAGCGCTCGGATGCTTTTTGGAGCGGTTGGTAGTCCCACGGGTAGTAGCCGCCTTTGCGCAGTGCTTCATAGACGACCCACCGGCCTGCCTGACTGTGGCGGATATCGGCGTCAAACCGCTCCAGATCCCAGCGGGCTTCTGATTTCGCTTTCAGGGAGGCGAGGGTTCCCTGATGGGCGGGATCATCGGCCAGATTTGCTAGCTCATGGGGGTCAGCTTCGAGGTCGAACAGCTGATCAGGGTCAAGGGCGCACCGGTTGTACTTCCACTTTCCGTAGCGCAGCGAAACCAGCGGCGCGTAGGAGGCTTCGGCGGCGTATTCCATCGCGACCGGTGTGTCGCGCTGTTTGCCCTGCCCTGCCGGAACCAGGCTTTCGCCATCGGTCCAAGGCATGACTTCTGACATGTCGATGCCGGCCAAATCACAGAGCGTCGGACAGATATCAATGTTGGAAACCGGTTCGTCGATCCGTCCGGGCTGCATTTGTGGCGCGCTGATCATCAGCGGCACACGCGCGGACCCTTCATAAAAGCTCATCTTGAACCAAAGGCCCTTGTCACCCAGCATATCGCCGTGATCCGAGACGAACAGGATCGTGGCGTCCTGACGGGTTGCCTCCAAGACGTCCATGACTTCGCCGATCTTGTCGTCAAGATAGGAGATATTTGCAAAATAGGCGCGTCTCGCGCGGCGGACCTGATCATCCGTTATGTCGAAATTGTCGCGATCATTTGCGTCCAGAATACGCTTGGAATGAGCGTCTTGTTCGGCATAGGGAATCGCGCCAACCTCTGGCAGTAGATGTTCGCAATCTTCATAGAGGTCCCAATATTTCTTGCGCGCGACGTAAGGGTCGTGCGGATGCGTGAAGCTGACGGTCAAGCACCAAGGGCGATCATCATGACCCCGGGCCAGATCATAAATTTTGCGGGTGGCGTGATACGCAACCTCGTCATCATATTCCATCTGGTTGGAGATTTCAGCGACCCCTGCCCCGGTCACTGAGCCCATGTTGTGATACCACCATTCGATCCGTTCACCGGGCTTGCGGTAGTCTGGTGTCCACCCGAAATCAGCGGGGTAGATATCCGTGGTCAGGCGTTCTTCAAACCCATGCAGCTGGTCAGGTCCCACAAAGTGCATCTTGCCGGCCAAGCAGGTTTGATAGCCCGCGCGGCGCAGGTGGTGGGCATAGGTTGGAATGGCCGAGCTAAACTCAGCCGCGTTGTCATAGACCCCGGTGCGCGAGGGCAATTGCCCCGACATGAAACTTGCCCGACCCGGCGCGCAAAGCGGCGATGCGGTATAGCTGTTTTTGAACCGCGTTGACCGCTTGGCCAGTTTTTTCAGGTTGGGGGCGTGCAACCAATCGGCAGGGCCGTCGGGAAAGAACGTGCCATTAAGCTGGTCGACCATGAAGATCAGAATGTTTGGCTTGGTCATTTCATTGCACCTTTAGATCGATGACATCCAAAACGGTTTGTGCCGCCCGCGCAGGATCCGGCACATCGCCAAAGGACGCCCGGATATAAAGCCCGTCGATAAGCGCTGCGACCGTGTCAGATATTTCAGGGGCTTTGGGGCCGCTGATCTTGCGCAATTCGTGCAAGAGATTGCTGCGCAAACGCCTGTGGTAAACCTTCAACAAGCGCAAAACATCGGCATTTGTCTGGGCTTGGACGTAGAAATTCAACCATGCGTTGATGACATCCGGCTGAAAGTTCTGTGCGGCAAAGCTGGCCGAGACGATGGCTTCCAGGCGTTCACGGGTGGTATTGGCACCGGCCAGTTGGGTGCGCACTTCGCGTCCGAACACTTGCAGGATATGGCGCATAGCGGCTTGAAATATCTGATCTTTTCCGCCGAAATAGTGATGCGCCAAACCGCTGGACATGCCAGCCCGTTTGGAGATTGCACCAACAGTTACGTCCAGCGATCCTGACTGGCCGATCTCTGCAATGGTCGCTTCGACCAGGGCCGCGCGACGAATAGGCTCCATTCCAACTTTGGGCATACCCCCTCACTTTCGAAAGCGAGGTTTATTTTAATTGACTGGTCAGTCAAGAAAAATCTTGTTGCCGAAGCATCCCTAAATTGAGTCAGCTTTGACGCTTGAGAAGGGCTTCGCGCCAGGTGATAAACACCACCGCGCTGACGATGAGGCAGCCGCCAAGGATTACCCACGCATCCAGCCCTTCATCAAAGACCAGCACGCCCAGCAAAACGGCCCAAACCAATTGCAAAAACGTCACGGGTTGGGTCACCGTGACCGGTGCGGCGCGGAAGGCAAAGGTCATTGAATAGTGACCCGCCGTGGCAAAGCAGGCGATCAGAAAGGTCCAACCAACCTGGGCCAAGGTTGGGGTTACCCAGACCATTGCTGCAAAGGGGGCCAGACCGATCGTCACCATGATTGACAGCCATGCAACAACGATTGTCGGGCTGACCTCATCGGCCATGATCTTTGCAATAAGGTAGGACCCTGCAAACCCGACCGCCGTAAACAGCATCGCGATATGGCCCGGAGAAAGCTCCCGAAACCCGGGGCGCAGGATGACCAGAGCCCCAAGCAGTGCCACGACAATGGCTGTGATCCTGCGCGCGGCAAGTTTTTCGCCCAACAAAATCGCAGCCAAAATCGACACATAAATCGGCGCGAGATAGTTCATCGCCGTGACTTCGGCGATGGAAATGCGGGCCATCGCGAAAAACCACAAAATGACGGCACCCGTGTGAAATACGCCGCGCATCGCAAATAGCCCCAAGGCGCGATGGCTTAAGCGGGATCGGCGAATCTCACCCAGAAACGGCAGTAGGAAAACGAGGCCCAGAACATAGCGCATGAAGGCCGCCTGAGCCGCTGGCAGGTCTTGACCGATATATTTCACGATCGCTGTCACCGCCACGAAATTGAGGCCGGTAAATATCATCCAGAGGATCCCGGCGACCGGGCGGGTATCGGTTTTGCTCATGGTGTGATCTGACACTTCTCACGGGGCCGCCACAAGCGCTCATTACATGTCAGCGAAGACGTCAGTGCAGGGCAAGGCCCAACGCGATGCTCCACATGATGATCCCGACAAGCACGTCAAGAACCCTCCAGGCCCGCGGATTTGCAAATATCGGCGCAAGCAGCCTGGCCCCGTACCCCAGCGAGAAGAAGAACGTAAAGGACGACAGAACCGCGCCTGCCCCGAATGCGATCCGCTGCCCATCGTATTGCGCTGCGACTGACCCCAACAAAACCACAGTATCCAGATAGACATGCGGGTTGAGCCAGGTCAGCGCGAGGCAGGTCAACAGCGCGGCCTTCAAACTGCCTGCAGCCTTGTCGGGGGCTTCCAGTGCCTCCGATTGAGAATAGGCCCGCCAGAAGGCCATCGCCCCGTAAACAAACAGGAAAAGCACCCCACCCCAGAGCATTGCGGACGCAAGCCAGGGGGCCATGTCGCTTAGCAGGCCAAACCCACCGACACCAAGAACGATCAGGATTGCATCAGAAAGTGCGCAGGTCAGACACACCCAAAACACATGTGCCCGCAGAATACCCTGGCGTAGAACAAAGGCGTTTTGCGCGCCAATTGCGAGGATCAGCGAAAACCCAAGGGAAAACCCGGCTATTGCGGCGGACATTAAACGACCCCGGCGCTAAAGCAGTTTGGCGGCATTGCGCCAAAGGTAATTTTGCTGGATCACCCGAGCTGTTCCATAACCTCGTCCGAGGCTTCGAAATTCGCGGTCACGTTCTGGATGTCATCATCATCTTCCAGCGCATCGATCAACTTCATCAGCTTGGTCATGCCATCAAGGTCCATCTCCGTCGTTGTCGTTGGAACCCAGACCAATTTTGCACTTTCACTTTCACCGAGCTGCGCTTCCAGCGCATTGGAAACGTCGTTGAGGTCGGTATCGGCGCAAGTAATCACGTGCCCCTCGTCGGAGCTTTCGCAATCCTCTGCACCCGCTTCGATCGCGGCCATCATTACAGTGTCGGGATCACCGGCCTCGACCGTGTAGACAACCTGCCCTTTGCGGTCGAACATGAAGCCCACGGACCCCGTCTCCCCAAGGTTTCCGCCGCATTTCGTGAAGGTCGACCGAACGGTCGATGCAGTTCGGTTGCGGTTGTCGGTCATCGCCTCGACGATCACAGCAACCCCGCCGGGCCCATAGCCTTCGTAGCGGATTTCATCATAGTTTTCCGCGTCACTGGCCTGGGATTTCTTGATCGCGCGGTCAATCACATCCTTCGGGACAGAATTTGACTTGGCCTCTTTGACTGCCAAACGCAATCGCGGGTTCTTATCAGGATCGGGGTCACCCATTTTAGCTGCGACCGTGATCTCTTTCGAAAGTTTCGAAAACAGCTTGGAGCGCAGCTTGTCCTGACGCCCTTTGCGATGTTGAATATTTGCCCATTTTGAGTGGCCAGCCATGGGTCTCTCCGCCTTGTAAGAATTCTGATCTGTTCCCTATACGCGACGGTTCGCGCAAGGCCAAGACGGCTGCGCGTTGCAAATCACTCCTGTTCCGGGTCAGATACCCGAAAAGCAGTCCCACATAGGCAAATATCCGATGACAACTGACCAGATTATCCTGTTTTCCTTGTTCGCGCTGGTGTTTGCCATGCTGCTTTGGGGAAAGTACCGCTATGACATGGTGGCCTTCGCCGCATTGATGGCAGGTGTTGTTCTTGGCGTCGTGCCAACAAAGGACGCATTTTCGGGCTTTGGCCACCCTGCGACGTTGGTTGTGGCCCTTGTCTTAATCGTCTCGGCAGGATTGGTCAGATCCGGGGCGGTTTTCCTGATCACACGGACAATGATCGATGCCACCCGCAGTCTTGGGGCGCATATCACTTTGATGGGGGCGATTGGCGGCGTTCTGTCGGCGTTCATGAACAACGTGGCCGCCCTCGCCCTGCTGATGCCGGTTGACATACAGACTGCACGCAAAGCCGGACGCGCGCCTGGTCTGTCGCTGATGCCGCTAAGTTTCGCGACGATTTTGGGCGGAATGGTCACCCTGATCGGCACGCCACCAAACATCATTATCGCAACAATTCGCGAAGATTCCCTGGGTGAGCCGTTTCAAATGTTCGATTTTGCCCCGGTGGGCGGTGTGACAGCGATTGCAGGTCTGATCTTTGTTGCACTAATCGGTTGGCGGCTTATCCCGCAAAAAACCGGTGTGCACCAATCCGGCGATCCGATGGAAGACTACGCGGAATACATCGCAGAGTTGACTGTCCCGGAAGGGTCCAAACTGATCGGCAAACGCCTGCGAGAGCTGTATGAGGACGCCGATAAAAACGACGTCGCGATCCTGGGCCTCGTTCGTGACGGCAAGCGGCGATACGGCACCGGCCAAAACTCAGTTCTGGCGGCGGACGACGCGCTTGTTTTGGAAGCAACACCGGATGCGTTGGACGAATTTCGCGCGGCCTTGAACCTAAATTTCGCCGATGAAAGCCGTGAGGCGCGGTTGCGCGCTGAGGGCGAAGGTTTGACCGTGGTCGAGGTCGTTGTCACGGACCAGTCCCGCATCAACGGGAAAACCGCACAATCTGTCGGGCTTTCATGGCGTCAGCGTACGGTGTTGATGGGTATTTCGCGGCAAGGCCGCCGGGTCAAACAGCAAGTTCGCAAAACCCCCGTCCAAACCGGTGATATCTTGTTGCTGCTGGTACCCCAGGATAGTGCCGCAGATGTCACGGAATGGCTTGGTTGTCTTCCTTTGGCCGACCGCGGATTGTCGGTCACCGCTGACGAGAAAGTCTGGATGGCGATCGGCTTTTTTGCAGCCGCTGTTGCGGCGGCATCGCTTGGACTGATTTATTTGCCGATTGCTTTGGGGATCGTCGTCATCGCCTTTGTGCTGACCAAAATCATCCCGTTATCCGAGGTCTACACCCATATCGAATGGCCTGTTGTGGTGCTGTTGGGCTCAATGATCCCACTTGGGGCCGCGCTTGAAACTTCTGGCGGGACAGAATTGATCGCAGGCTCGTTGGTGAGCCTCACCGACGGCCTGCCAAGCTGGATGGTCTTGACGGTCCTGATGGTGGTGACAATGACCCTGTCTGATGTCCTCAACAACACTGCCACGACGATTGTGGCCGCACCTGTTGGCATTCAGATGGCCCAATCGCTTGGGGTTAACCCCGATCCGTTTTTGATGGCTGTCGCCGTTGCCGCCTCTTGCGCGTTTCTGACGCCCATTGGGCACAAGAACAACACGCTGATCCTTGGTCCTGGTGGCTATGGATTTGGCGACTATTGGAGGATGGGACTGCCACTGGAAATCCTTGTCGTGGCGGTCTCCATCCCTGCAATATTGGTCTTCTGGCCGCTTTAGGAACCGTATACGGCCCGATGCGCGTTGATGCGGGCATCTTCGACGAACAGCCCAAGATCGATTGCGGTTTCGCGGGGCATCCGCGCCAGTTCTTTATATGTCGCGATATAGGCAGACCGTTTTGCAGCTGCCGATTTCAGAGTTTCTAGAAATGCGTTCATTTGGTCATCCTTTCGGCAAAGCACCATTGCTTTGTTACCGCTAACATGAGGATGCTTCCTGCAAGGAACAACGGCCAAGAACGAAAAGCCGCCTTGCGTTTTCTGCATAGCGGAAACCAGACGCGCTATAGCGGCCAAATCATTGGAATCATGAAAGAAGCCAGCAACCCAACACTTAGGTTCAAGGGAATGCCAACGCGCATGAAATCGGTAAACCTGTAGCCTCCGGGGCCGTAAACCAACATATTGGTTTGATAACCGATCGGCGTCGCAAAACTGGCAGACGCTGCCACCATAACCGCGACCACAAGGGGCCGGGCATCAATGCCCATCGCATCCGCCAGACCAATTGCAATCGGTGTGACCACGACCGCGACCGCGTTGTTAGACACCAGCTCCGTCAGGATCGATGTCAGAAGATATATTCCCCAGACCACAAAGAATGGCGGCAGTCCCAGCATGTAAGGGGAAATCGCCTCCACGATCAGAGATACAGCGCCAGAGGCCTCCAGCGCTGCGCCGATGGCCAGCATTGAAAAGATCAGCGCCAGCAATCGGCCATCGATGAAGGCAAAAGCTTCATCTGCATCGATGCAGCGGGTCAGCAAAACGATCGCGACCGCCAGAATCGACAGGAAAAAGATCGGGGCCACACCGAACCCCGCCAAGGCCACTAAGCCTGCCAAAGCCCCAATCGCAATAGGAGCATGAGACCTGCGAAAAGCCCGTGCGGACGGTTTGGACACATCGACGAGCCCCATATCCGTTGCAAGCCGCGCGATATCTTCCGGCGAGCCTTCCAAAAGCAGCGTATCGCCAACGCGCACGATCAATTCATCAAGTTGCTGGCCGATATTCTGATTTCGCCGGTGAACCGCCAGCGGGTACACACCATAGCGCCGCCGCAACCGCAGAGAGCCAAGCGAGCGGCCAATCATCTTGGCACCCGGCGTGATCAGAACTTCAACAGTAGAGGTTTCGACGGCAGAAAGCTGATCCACCCGTTTGAGGCTTTTGTTGTTTTGCAGCGACAACAGCTCAGTCATTTCAGTGCGCAAGATCACTCGATCACCGACTTGCAGGGTCACGCCCTTCATATTGCGCCGAAGCGACACGTCGCCACGCACAACATCGATCAAGCGCACGCCGTCCCTTTTGAACAGCTGTACTTCCGTCACATCGCGCCCGATCAGATCACTTTCCGGGGGAATTGCGGCCTCGGAGAAGAACTTCTTCTTGGACCGATCCGACAAAAGCTGCGCCATGCTATCGCGATCTTTCAGAAGCTTTGGGGCAACAAATCTAAGATAGATCATCCCCCAGGCCACCAGCACGATGCCCAGTGGTGTGACCTCAAAAATCGTGAAGGCTGCCATGCCGTTCGCACGTGCGACCCCGTCAACCAGCAGGTTGGTTGACGTTCCGATAAGGGTCAGCGTCCCCCCGAGGATCGCCGCATAACTTAGCGGGATCAACAGCTTGGAGGCCGAAACGCCCAATGTACGGCTGAGTTGCACGAACACCGGGATCATCACGACGACAACTGGCGTGTTGGATACAATCGCCGATGAAAGCACGACGAAAAGGATCATCGCGCCCAAGGCCAAAGCCGGCCGGGTGGCCGCATTCTTGTCAGCGATCGTGGTGAACCAGTCCAATGCCCCAGTGCGCACCAAAGCCCCCATGATGATGAACATCGCGGCAATGGTCCAAGGGGCTGGATTGCCGAGCGCGGTCAGCGCGCCTTCGTATGGCAAAACCCCGCTGGCCAGAAGAACCGCCGCGCCACCGATGGCGACCACTTCCGTGGGATAGACCTCGCGCACGAACAGCACGAACATTCCCGCCACAACGCAAAGCGCCAAGATCGCTTGAGTGTTCTGGCTGAGGGAAAGAAGTTCCGACATTCACGCAAACTCCGGGGTTTTGAACGGTTATCGGGGGAGTGTCGCCTTGCAACGCGCCCAGCGCAAGAGCGATGCGCCTAGGGGCCGGTTTGCGTGAGCCGCCCGCCTTGGCGAACCATTTCAACGCGCGTGGCTTTGCCGGTTCTGTCATCGGTTTCGACGTAAAGACCTGAAAGTGTTGCGTCTTCGGTGGCAGGTGTGAACCGTCCTTTGACCATGCCGGTGACAAAGCGGCGCATCGGCTCCGCTTTCTCCATGCCAATCACAGAATAGTAATCCCCGCACATGCCAGCATCGCTGAGATAGGCGGTGCCACCCGGCAAAATCTGCGCATCGGCTGTAGGCACATGGGTATGCGTGCCGACCACGATACTGGCGCGACCGTCGCCCCAATGGCCCATCGCCATCTTCTCGGACGTGGCTTCGCAATGAATATCGACGAGGCTTGCATTCACCAATCCGCCCAATGTGTGGGTCTTGAGCACCTGCTCAAGCAGTCCAAACGGATCGTCGTAGGGTCGCTTCATGAAGACCTGCCCCAAAACCTGGGTTACCAGGATCTTGCGCCCGCCAGGGGCGTCAAAAACGCGAAACCCTTTGCCAGGGGCCCCTTTGGCAAAATTGATCGGACGGATGACGCGTGGCTCCTGTTCGATGAAGCTCAGCATGTCTTTTTGGTCAAACGCATGGTCGCCAAGCGTGATGCAATCCGCGCCAGCGTCCAATAAGTCTTTGGCATGAGCGCCCGACAGGCCGACGCCGCTGGTTGCGTTTTCGCCATTCACCACGACGAAATCCAGTTTCCAGCTTTCCCGCAGCTCTTTCAGCCGGGAGGAAATCGCCGCGCGTCCTGCGCGGCCCATGACATCACCAAGGAATAGAATTCTCATTCTTCGGACCTAGGCCGGAACGCCGCCATTGTCCATTGCGCAAATTGTTCAGCCTTGCGTCAGGCCAGCCTCTGTAACCACCCCATCCAAGGGTTGATCTGTGGGTTCAAGCGGCAGGTTTTCGGCCAATTGCGCCTCATATGCAAAGCCCACCGCGTGCACAGGACCGCGCGCACGCAAGCCTTCCAAGGTTCGGTCATAGAAGCCGCCCCCATAGCCCAAGCGCATCGCGTTGGCATCAAACGCCACCAGCGGGACGATCAACAGCTCCGGCGTGATCCAGTCGCCTTTTGCGGGCACCTGCGCCCCGAAAGGTCCGTCTTCCATTGTGCATCCCGGCATCCACTGGCGAAACTTCAATGGCTGGCCTTCACCTTGGATCACTGGAACGCAGACCGGTCCGAATGCGGCCATCGCAGCCATGACCGGTATCGGATCAACCTCCGTTCGGATCGGCATGTAGCCTGCAAGCGGTTTGCCTTTGTTTGGCAGCATATAGGCCAGCAGATTTGCGACGGCTTTCGCCGTTGTCTCTTCTGTTCGAGCGGCCTTGCGGCGGGCAAACGCGGCTTTGCGCGCGTCGGTTTTTTGCTGGGTAAGATCAGTCATGGCCCCGTTTTGGCGCGCAATTGGCACCCATGCAAGAGGACTTGCGCACACGTTGCTCTGCCGTAGACTTGGCGCATGAATTTGTTGACACTCGATCACCTTGCTCTGTCGTGCGAAACGCTAGCTGAGGGCACTGAACATGTTGCAGACATGTTGGGCGTTGCGCTTTCGCCGGGCGGCGAACACGCCGCAATGGGGACCCATAACAGTTTGCTATCACTGGGTCCGTCGGAATATTTTGAGGTCATCTCAATTAACCCGGACGCTAAGGAGCCTGATCGCCCCCGTTGGTTCAATATCGACAATTTCTCCGGTGCGCCGCGCCTGACCAACTGGATCGTGCAAACGCCTGATCTGGATGCCGCGCTTGCGCAATTGCCCGATGGGTTCGGAACCCCGATGTCACTTGAACGTGGGGACCTTCGGTGGCGCATGGCTGTCCCTGATAGCGGAGTTCTGCCCTTTGGTGGCTGGGCCCCTGCATTGATCGAATGGCAAAATGACCTCCATCCTGCGCCGCGACTGCCAGATCGCGGTATCAGGTTGACCGCTCTGCGGCTTTGTCACCCGGATGCGGAAGAAATCGCAACACTTCTGGCCCCCCTGATGCCCCGCGACACGGCGCTTTTTGAACCTACTGAAACGCCTCAACTGCGGGCGCGGTTTGCAACTCCAACAGGCGAGGTCGTGTTGACGTGACCGCTATCCGCCCGGCCAAACCAGCAGATGCGGAGGCAATCGCTGCCATTTGGAACCCGATTATTCGCGACACGACGATCACATTCACGTCGATCCCTGCGACAGTTTCCAGCATTTCAAATGCAATTGATGCCGCGCAATCCTTGGGCGAGGCTTACCTCGTCGCCGAGATCAACGGACAGGTCGCTGGGTTCGCCCGATTGCAACCGTTTCGGGGCGGTCCCGGTTATGCGCATACCCAAGAACTGACGATCCATCTCTCCCCGTCTGCGCGGGGCAATGGGCTTGGGCGCGCCTTACTGGCGGAACTTGAAGACAATGCGCGCAGAAGCGCTATCGTCAGCTTGATTGCTGCAATCAGCGCCGAGAATGACACCGCACTCGCCTTTCATCGCAGGCAGGGATTTGAACCGTGTGGAACAGTGCCGAAAGCAGGTCGGAAATTCGACCGGTTCATTGATCTTGTGCTGATGCAGAAATTCCTCTGACACGCCTGTCCGGTTGCGATAGATAAGCAATATGTCACTTTGGTCCCGTATCTCTGACGCGCTTTCTGCCCTTGCCAATGGTGAGGGTCTGACGGCTGTTTTCGACAAGCTGCGCACGCCGCCGGAAAAGACCGTTGGATTTACCATCGCCGTCATTGCACTGGGGGCCAAGATGGCCAAAGCCGACGGCATGGTGACCCGGGACGAGGTTAAAGCCTTCCGCGAGGTTTTCTTCATCCCGGAAGAAGAAGAAGCCAGTGCCGCACGGGTCTTCAACCTCGCCCGTCAGGATGTTGCCGGGTTTACAGAATACGCCACCCGTATCCGCAAAATGTTTTCCGGCCGGCATGATGTTCTGGCCGACCTTATGGAGGGTCTGTTTTACATCGCCGTGGCGGATGGCCATTATCATCCGTCTGAAGACGATTTTCTGGAACAGGTTGCGGGTATCTTCGAACTGACGGATCGGGAGTTTCGCGCCGTGCGCGCCTGTTTCGTGCCCGACGCCAAACCCGACCCTTATGCGGTTCTAGAAGCTGACCCGGCGATGTCGCTGGATGAGATCAAGGCGAATTGGCGCGATCTGGTGCGCCGTATGCATCCAGATCAGATGATGTCGCGCGGTGTCCCGAAAGAGGCCATCCGCCTTGCCGAACGGCGCTTGATCATCATCAACGACGCCTGGGAAGAAATTCGCAAAGAGCGGACCGCGGCGTGATCCGTCTGGCAACTTATAATGTGGAGTGGTTCAACACGCTTTTTGCCGATGACGGCACACTGATCAATGATGACAGCTGGTCGTCGCGCTACAACATCACGAAGCGAATGCAGACCGACGCAATTGCGCAGGTTTTCTCCAAAATTGATGCGGATGCGGTGATGATCATTGAAGCCCCCGACAGCAGCCGCAACCGCGACGGCACGCAAGCGTTGGAAACCTTTGCCGCTCAATTCGGCCTGCGCGCCCGGAAAGCGCTGATGGGCTTTACCAATGACACTCAGCAAGAGATTGCGCTGCTTTATGACCCTGACAAGCTGACCGCATCTCATGCGCCCGTGTCGCAATTGACCGGCGCGCCTGCCCCGCGGTTCGACGGGGTGTTCAAGATCGATCTGGACATTGATGCCCGCGAAGATGAGGTGGTGTTTTCAAAGCCCCCGCTGGAAGTTCTTCTGGAAACGCCGGGCGGCACACACCTGCGCCTGATCGGTGTTCATGCCAAATCAAAAGCACCCCACGGGGCCAAGTCAAACAGCCAAGCGATGCGCTATTCGATTGCAAACCGGCGCAAGCAACTGGCCCAATGCGTCTGGTTGCGTCGCCGGGTGGAGCATCATCTGGAGGCACAGGACCCGCTGATCGTGCTGGGGGACTTCAATGACGGTCCCGGCCTGGATGAGTACGAAAAGCTCTTTGGTCGATCTTCGGTGGAGATTGTCCTGGGAACCGACCAACCGTTGGAAAAACAACTTCACGACCCCCATGCAGTCGGCGCTTTGGGTCAAAAACTTGGCGCGCGTGTCACCACCTCCCGGTTCTTTCTGCGCAATGAAAAACGCTACCTGAATGCGCTGTTGGACTACATCATGGTGTCGCCTGATCTCATGACGCGCGGCCCCGATTGGCATGTTTGGCACCCGTTTGATGATCCTGCCTGCTTTACGGACAAGCCACTTTGCAAGGCCCTGCTGGACGCATCAGATCATTTTCCGGTCACGTTGGATATTGACCTCTAGACTTGGCAAATCCTTCGCCTGTTCCCATATTGGGGCCATGAAACTCCTCGCCGTCACTCTCGTGGTCTTTTCCTCTTCGCCTGTTTTCGCCGAAGAGGCGAAACCTGTGCCAGAGCCGGACAGTTTCACGGAATTTACCGAAACCTTGCGCGATCTTTTCGGTGATTTCGCACAGGATATGGCCCCGATGTTTGAAAACTTCGGCAACCAGATCAAAGGCTTGGGTCTCTATGAAGCGCCAGAAGTGCTGCCAAATGGTGATATCATCATTCGTCGCAAACCAGACGCGCCGCGCGAAAAACCAGAGGATCAAGAAGGCACGGTCGACCTTTAACGCCTCAGTTCCCTGCAATTTTCACAAAAAATGATGCCATTCCGCGTTTTCCCCCTTGCAGGCTTACGGCAGGCTCGCTAAATCCGGCGATACCAACGGATGCGGGCGTAGCTCAGGGGTAGAGCATAACCTTGCCAAGGTTAGGGTCGTGAGTTCGAATCTCATCGCCCGCTCCAGTTTGGTCAGTAAAAACAGTAACCTACGGGTTGTTGATAAAATAAATTTCCCAAAATTTCAACGCCGTTCACATCTCGTTCACACGAAAATTGTGAATGGAATCGTGGCAAGGTGCTCAAAGCAGAGCTTTGGCATGTATGCTCTACCTCTGAGCTACGCCCGTATCCATTGAATTATTTTAATAGCGCGGTACAATTCGTTTCACGTAGTTAGAAACGACCATTTGTGAACATTGATTTATGAAGGCAACACTCCATGCTTCTCTATTGGCAGTGTTGAAGATTGGAGAGCCAATGGATAAAGTTGACTTTGCTTGGGGCCTTTACCAAAGCGAACGAGATTTCATCAAGCACCATGAAAACCAGCGAACAAACGCATCAAGCATCCTAGCGGCTGTTTATGCGGCATTAGTAGTGGCGATTGGAACGGAGGTCGCAACGGAGTGGCTCCAGGTCGTTGTTGCAATTGTTTTGACACTTACCGGTGTTTACGGAGCGATCTTCAGCGGTAAACTATACGGACTGATCCAGCTTCATGCTGCGCGGAGTTACGAATACCTGAATTTCGTGAACGATTGTTTTCCAGAGCTGGACGTCACAGAAGTAAAAGCGAAGGTCAAAGCAGAACAAGCAATCAAGTATCCGACGCTGTCATCAATCAGTCTCAATAAGATTTGGTTCCGCTTTCATCTTTTTGTAGCTTTCTTAGGTCTTTCACTAACGATATTACTTATTGCTGACCTTTTTGGATACTCGCTTCCAGTTCCGAAATCATAAGAGCTTCGCCAAAGGCAAATGGGGTTTTCTGATGAAAGTCCGACGGAACAAGAGAAAGAATATCTTTCGTCCCATCAATTGCCCTGCCACCCAACGCGACTATTATATAGCTTATTGGAATTGCTTCATAAACTAAGCGTAAATGGCCTTTGCCATACCCAGGCCGGGAATCAGGAGGATATGCAAATAGGCCTCCTGTCCGAATGACTGCACCAAAATGAGCAGCCAACGAACCGTACCACCGCATGTTGTGTTTGCCCTGATCGGTTTGAAGAAGAAGCCGGTCAGCAATATAGTCACACCAACCCTTAGACCAATTCGACATGTTTGATAAATTCGCACAAATTAAAACTCGGCGCGACGTAAGACCTTCTAGCTTTTGCGAAGAACTAGCCGATATCCGATATACGTTGTCACCAATCGCAAGAACAAGCTCCAAGCTATGGCGGTAGATAAAGACACCAGCCGCCAGCACTCGGTCACCCGAAAACTGATCTGGCTTATCTCCAGTATCAAAGATTCCGAAGATTGTTCCTGGGGGAATTCCAAACTCATAAGCTTTGGAGCCATCAAATGGATCAAGCGAAACACTTAGTTTCCCTGAGCCCAACGGAACAATTCCATCGGCTTCCTCCGAAACCAGATTGCCAACGGAAGAACAGCTTTTCAGTGCGGCTTCAAATACCGCATGTGAAACCTCATCCTGTTCAGTCTGCACGTCTCCAGAGGTGTTATGGGCCTCACTCTCCCGAAATTCCCAAGGCTCTTCAGAGGCTAATTTTGAAGAGACTTTGTCAGCTGCTTCAGCCAAAGCCGCTACGGCATCAATGATTGATTTCTGGTTTTGCGGAATTGGCAAGAGGCTGATTTGTTTACTTATGCTCAAAACTATTGGCTTCTCGTTTTTTGTTTCACTCGAGGTTAACAAAAATGAAGCCAAAACACAGCAGCAAAATTCGTCCTGATCCGAACCTTGCGGACTCCCTAGGAATCGCAACGCGCTGTCAGATTAGCACTCCCAAGAAAGCAATCCTCGGCTGCAATTTCGATCGTTGCAGGAAGAAAAGTTCGAAAGATGTGAACTGGGAATTAATCACTGTATATCTTCAAGAATAGGAACAGTTTTCCCACTCGCTATACAGGCAAGAAGTCCTTGGAGTCGATCTTTTCTCGGGGAGAACTATTATTCTGAATAACGTGCAAGGGCACTATCAACGTGATCTTTGAATGTTGGATCTTGATAATTTGTCGTAGCCCTCAACCCATCGAACTTCAGAAAGTCGTCATTTGACGCCGTCCAAGAACTCGTTCGCGCCAGCGTATATGCGACATACAGATTGACCCTGTATTCTCGCTTCGGATCATCATCGATTATGGCATTGATTAATAGAGCTGGAATACCGCCGCTTCCGTCTTCGATTTCTGCAACCAACTTGTCGCTAAATTGACGTCGGTAGCCGCCGAAAAAACTGTCCCTAATATTTGGAACCGTATAGTTGCTCGGTATTCGATCGTTCTCAGTCAGAGTTGTTAACACTGATGGTGTGGCAATGGGCTCTATTCCACGAGTTAGCACCTCATCCAAGGTATTACCTTTTTGACCAGACGCCTCTTCTACGTTCTCAGATTTAGCACTCATGAAATATTCAATGACGACTGCAAAATCAGGATCATCTGAATACAACGGATGAAGAACATTCGTTACGAACGTAAGCCGCCCCAGTTCATCGCGTTCACTTTGGTCACTAAGCACTGAGTTAAGTGTGGAGACAAAATTCAACTCTCTTTCCAGAAGGTCCTTCTTAGAGACAAATACATGATTATAAGAAATCGAGATAACCGCTGAAATTACGGCAGAACCCAACACCGTCGCTGCGATAGAAGTAGACTTTGACATAGTAAAAAATCCAAATTTGTTTCTAAAATAATCTTATCGTTTGCTCGGCGATTTGGTCGTTCAATCGGTTTTACTGAAGCCGAATTTCGATTACTCCCCTTTCCGCCAATGGTATCTTGTTACTGATATATTGAATAACTTCCTCTCTTCCGACATGTCTTTGAGCACTGAATACAAATTTGACCTCAGGTTTCAGTGACCCTCTGCTTTCATGAACAATGTTCCATCCACTAGACTTTAGGAAGTTTCTGTAAGTCTTTGCCGCTGCTGATGCAGCTTCCATCTCTTCAAAGCGTGCAAAAAGTTCAAACACATTCCTTCTCTCGGTGACTAGAACCATCAACCAAATAACAGCGAAAGCTGAAACTGCTACAGAGTAAAGCCCTAGGCCGACACAAAGCCCACCTAGGGTAACGAATATTAGCCTGCCAGTTTCTTTGGCCGAACCAACATCAGTCCTAAACCTCATAAGTCCGCCGAGACCAAATATTGTAAATCCGATGACTTGAGCGAGGTCTTCTCGCATACCAATTAGAAACCCAACCATCATTCCAATGATAGCGTAAATAACTACTGTCTTAGGCAGTTCCATATCGGAAAGCGAGTTTCGTTTCCTTGCAATTTCAGGGTGGTAGGCAATAGTAGAAGCCAATGCAGCCGTGGCACAAGTATGCACTAAAACTGAAATGGCGTCTGAAATTCCAACCACTTTTTACTCCATAACCATTGCCATTCTCACGCAATGTTAGCTTAATTTTGTGAGGCCAGCAAAGAACTCTGCAAAAGACCAATCACTTCAAAGCTCGGTGCATTTTAGATTTGGATATTCGTTAGTTCAAACTCGGTGACTGTTCCAAGAATGTACCAAAATTGAACTGTAGCACATCATTCTGAGTATCGTTCACATCCAACGCTGTGAAACGTGCGCGTATACTTTCCGAAAAACTCAAGTAAATCATATCACTAAACGCTTTGACCTTAACCTTGTCGAGGTTGTTTTATAACTAGTCCAACTGACAGGGACCCTCGATCCGCAATGTAATTTGCCATGTGCAGTAAAACAAAAAACCACCCCGCCCCTGGGGGTACAGGGTATGCTTGGAATACCCATTTAAGCTTCTCAATATTCCACAATAAATCTGACAATCTGAGTAACAAAACCGGGTCCAAAGGAACACTTATTCACACCTGTAACAAAAACCAAGTAAAACAAACCCATTTGACTACCTGATCGTGAATTGGTTACATTTTAACATATTGAATTTAGTCCCTTATTTCTAACGATACCTGAAGTGATCGTATCCAACTTCAATGCTAAATAGCAAAGGAAGCCTGTTTGACCGAGGTAGATTTTTTCGATCACAGCACAATAACAGCTGTACCTGACGATGAAGAAATCGACTGGGATTTTGATCGAGATGTAGCATATCGAGAGGGACTGCTACACTCTCGCAGACTGGACGTTCATAGATGGTCAGACCATCCTGAAGTTAATCCATTTGTAGATAAAATCTACGATTTGTTAGTCTCGTCCGGCAATGCTTCAATTAGGAAACGCCACTTGAAGGTCCTTCTACTAGACCTCTATGTCAATTGGTGCGAAGACCCTCAGCTAAAAACAAGTGTCTCACGTGACTCCAATAAATATGAACCTGGATCGATTTATAATGAATTGAATATTTCAAAGACAACGATACTGATCGTTGATCTACTATTGGAACAAGGATTTCTTGAGCAAGCAAACGGTGTTTACTACAAAGAAACTGGAAAGGGATTTCAAAGCAGAATTTGGCCTACGCCAAAACTCACCAAGTATTTTTCTGAAACTCTTTTTTCGACATTTGACATTGGATATTCCCTCGATCGGCTAGCTGTCATTCTGCGCGACCAAGACAAGAATAATGTCGAATATGCTCAGACCGACGAAACTAGATCGATGCAGGAAGAACTCAATAGTTACAACTTGTTACTGCAAAGAACTTTCGTCTCTATACCCTCCTTAGAAAAGGGCACGTATATCGACCCGGGAGGAGATAGTCTTAGCTTCGCGACGCAAAGCGGCAAGTTTACTAGACGAATTTTCAACAACAGTTCATTTGAAATGGGTGGAAGGTTTACCTGGGGCTTTTGGCAAAATTGTCCACGTGCATACAGGGATCAGATTTTAATTAACGACGATATTACAGTAGAAATAGATTACGGCAGTCTTCATCCAAACCTACTGTATGCGAGTGAGGGGTTGGACATTTGGCAGGAGTTGGGTGACGATCCATATCGGATCGGACCGATTAGCTTTGAACAGGAACCAGAAAAGCTTAGGAAGATTGCAAAGTCTCTATTGTTGATAATGTTAAACGTAGATGGTCGAGATACTATCCCTGCCGCGTTTCGTTCAGGAAGAAAAACTGGCGACCCCTTAAAAAAGCTAGTCAACGAACAGGTTTTCGAAGCCGTTTCCGTAATAGAACAACGTTTTCACCCAATCGCAGCATATTTTTCATCCGGTATTGGGCTGAAGCTGCAAAACAAAGACTCAAAGATAGCTTCCATCGCGATAAATCACTTCACTGCAAAAAATGAGCCAATTCTGTCCGTTCATGACAGCTTCATTGTCCGTCAAGGATGGGAAGACGAGTTGGAGCTAGTGATGGATGCCGCATTCAAGTACGTTACGAATTCTGGTTTTTCGTCACGTCGGAAATACGCGGGCAGAACCTACGAAGATGTAATGGCAGAACTCAATGCAAACTACGCGTTTAGACGTGGACGAGGTAACGAGGTAGAAGAAGAACAAGACCTAAAACTCTACCGAGAGATTTCACCCGAAAGATCGGTTTGGTATAAAACCAACTTAGCTCAATTTAAGGAATGGTTAAATCAAACTAAGGGTTAGAAATACGCTAATAGAACCTACTAAAGAAACTTAAGAAAGAAGAGAAAGCTCATATATTTGGTAACTTCCATTACTCATACATTTTAATAGAGAACCTGATAAACGAATTAATCGTGACAATTCGAGCCATCAAAAACTGCAGACATTTAAACTAGCTAATCGTCAATCTTGGGCGGAAAGCGATCCTTCGCTGCGCATCCCATCACAACTCAGTTCAGCAACAAAGCAGCCTTTGAATCACCGGGATGACTCGCTTCAACCAAATGTAGCGATCAGCGCCACAAAACTATGACTCCATGCACGTTGTCCGGTGGCGGTTTCTGATGCTCTTAGCCAAGTAGAGAAGGTCGCTCGTGAGAGATGTGTCCGCGACATCGATTATACGGAACAAAAAAAAGACTTGCATGTTGGAAAATCCGACGTTAAAGGTCATTGTCTTCGGAACTTCAGACGTATCGACATGAACAACACATCAGCACCAACCACAAAACAGAAGGTCTTTCCGCGTCACGAGCTCGAACTGCTACTGACCGATGAACTGTTGCTGGCAGCCGACACGGAGGCCGGTATGCTCGGTATCACGTTGCCGACGCAACAGACACAGGCCGTGAAGACGCCGGTACCGATCGACTCGTTGGTTGCTGTCGGGATCCTTTGTTCCGTCGAGCCGGTCCTGGGCTTTCCAGCGCCAGATGCCACTGTGCGGGCCGGTGGCTATGATAGCGTTCAGGACGCTCTCGATCACCTGCTGCCACGTCTAGAACGTCAATGGCAGAAAAACCAGCGAGGCACCAAGTGATGAGCGGCAAAAAGGACGATGACGAGGATCGTCAAGCTCGGAGAAAGATGGGGGAACGTCTGCGGGAGGCTAGAAAATATCTTGGCCTGAAACAGGATGAAGTGGCGCAATACCTGAAAATACCACGCACAGCTCTGTCTGAAATCGAAGGTGGCACGCGGCGTGTTGAAGTCCTGGAACTCAACCGCTTGGCTAAACTGTACCGCCAACCAGCAGCTTATTTCACTGGTGAGGATGAAATGGCGTCTTCATATCCGGTTGATGTCGCGCATCTGGCTCGACAGGCCGCTGATCTGTCCCGGAAGGATCGCGACGAACTCGGGCGTTTTGCCGAATATCTCAGAACCCGTGCCGAAATGGGATCGGAGTGATCTATGGTTTCGCCCTATGCACAGGCAGTCAGAAAAGGAACGGCGGCGGCCTCTCGTCTGCATCAGCAGCTTGACCTTCGAGCGAAGCTTGAAGTCGAAGGCGGTCCGATCAACGTTTTCGGCCTAATTAGTCAGATGGATGTTCCCTTGATGCTGCGCCCGCTGGAGGGCCTCCTAGGGGCATATCTCAGCATCCCGACGCGTGGCATTCTGGTGACGACTGAGCGGCCACTTTCCATTCAGAGGTTCACTGCCGCCCATGAGCTTGGGCATTGCGTGCTGGATCACGAGCCAAGCCTTGATGACGAAGACAGCATACTGCGACGGATGCCAGTCAATCTCGAGCCGGGTCATGCGTTTCAGGAAGTCGAAGCCGATGCGTTTGCCGTAGGTTTCATGATGCCGAAATGGCTCCTGGCACTACACATGCGCCGACAGGGCTGGGTTGTCGCTGATCTCCATCGACCAAGTACGGCCTATCAGCTGAGCCTTCGTCTTGGGGCCAGCTACGAAGCGCTGTGCTGGACCTTCGTCCGTTACAAAATGATGACGCAGAAGCAAGCGCGAGATCTTATGCAGACTCGGCCACGGGTGATGAAGGAGGCCTTGCTCGAAGAGTTCAAGCCACAGAACTACCGCGGTGATGTTTGGTTGCTTACGGAACGCGATGCTGGTGCGTACATCGATGGCAGTGCGAACGATCTCTTCGTGCTCAAACTGTCAGAACACAGTAATGGCGGCTATCTGTGGAACCTCGACCAGCTGCGCAACAGCGGATTTGCGGTCGTTGGAAACTCTGTGGAAGATCAGCCTGAAAACCGGGTTGGAGAACCTGGCATACGCCGCATCACAGCACAGCCACCCGACGAGTTCCGGGGACGTATGATCATCGATGAAGTACGTCTCTGGGACCTCGAACAGCGTCGTAGTAGGCTTGAAATCGATCTCGACTTTACGGGGCCGGAGCAAGCCGGTCTGTCGCGTGCGGAACGTCGGCAGCGTTTGGAGGCCGCCTGATGACGGTCACGGCAGTGGTAGACCTGCGGAATTATTTCGGAGCGGTGCGAGATCAAGGTGATCGTCCGACGTGTCTCGCTTTTGCAGCCAGTGATGCACATGCCGCGTGTCGACCGCACTGGGAGCCGCTCTCAAGTGAATATGCTTTCTTCTACGCCCAGAGGCGGGCCGGGCAACCGCCGGATCGGGGAGCCTATCTTGAACCGATGCTCGACGCGCTTCGGCTGGATGGACAACCCCTTGAACAATCCTGGCCATATTTGGCATCTCTACCTGCTGATCTGACGAGCTACTCTCCACCGGCGAAGGTGGGCAAGGTGTATGGGCGTGACGGCGGACGCCAGAACATCGGCTTCGACAGGATTATCGGCGCGCTGGACACCGGCCAACCAGTTATCGCCCTGATGAAACTCACGATGACATTCTTCCAACCGCCGGATGAGGGGGTCATCGACTATGTTGACGGTGATGATGTGTTCCCGGTGCCCCGACACGCGATGGTTGCAGTGGGACATGGTTCGAGGGGGTCAACGGATGTCGTTTTGGTTCGCAACAGCTGGGGACCTAGCTGGGGACAGGACGGCTATGCCTGGGTTACCAGGGCCTTTGTTGAAAAGAACTTGTTTGATATGGCGATTTTGAAGGAAGAGACCGATGTACCACACAGTGCCGCTGCGGCCTGACTCCACCTGTCTGACTACTTGGCGCGAGGCCGTCCGTGTCGTCGACGCTGAACCCGGTCATGAGGCTCATAACGTAATCATGTCGGTGGCGGACCCGGTCAGCGGGACTAGTATGGCCGATCCAGGGATCAAGGCGGTGGATGATTTCCTGCGTCATCATGATAAGTCCTTGCAGACCATTGCCAACACAATCTTCCCCGCGGCACTGTATCGCCGGTATGGTGCGCCGCAATTCTTTACCGAATTCCATGACAATATCCTGCCCAAGGTTCGCGACAAGGAGAAGTGGTCGGGTTACTATTTTGAGCGCATGACGAACTGGGATGGGGCACCTAATGACAACCCGCTATGGGACTTGGTGCAGCGTATGGCCGATCCGGCGGTCACATCGCGGAACAAGTTTGAACTGGCTTTGTTCGACCCTGCTCGGGACCTGAATCGGTCGCCCTATGGCGGACAATGTCTAAGCTATCTGAGCTTCAAAACCTTACCTAGCGACCCGGACATCGTGAACCTGACGGCGATGTATCGCAACCACTACTATATCGAAAAGCTTCTCGGCAACCTGATCGGCCTTGGTCGCCTCTTATCATTTGTGGCAGCGGAGACGGGGCTTGAGGTCGGATCGCTGACAGTCTTGTCGTCCCACGCGCAGATAGATCAGATGCGAACCTGCGCGGGAGGCACTACACGCCGCGGCGATATCACGAGCTTGCTCGGTCAGATTGACGCGGAATTGGCGGTCCCGGCTTAAGCGAACTCTACGAAAGGCAGGGAGGCAGTGGTTTCCAACCGGCGCGAACCTGGCAGATCGTAAATTTTGCGAATGCCGTTGATGAACTCTGCCTGTCCGCCATAGCTAGGGTGCCGCACGGTTTCGACCTGGCAATCCAGATCGGACAACGCATTGCCGGCATCACGACCGATTGCCACTAGGGTCCGTGGCTGGAGCATAGTGATTAGGGCCGTTAGAAAGGACCATGTGGCGTCTCGCTCGGACTTCCTATGGCAGCGATTAGACATAGGATTGTCGGCATCATGCGGGTGGAATGGAAACACGTTCCAGAGCATGACCGGTCGACCGATCTGATCCAGCAAGTCCCAGGTAACAGTCGCGGTCCGCTCGGCAAGGGCTGCTCCCTTAGTGGCCTGTTGCAAAGACACACCGCCGAAGAGGTCTGCCGCATTGGATAGATGCGCCTCGTCAGTCAGTGGCAGACCGGTCCGGCGTCCCCCACGATAGCCGAGATCGCGAGCGATCCAGATGGTATCGGCACCTAGGCTGACCGCGCTGCTTAGACAAGTTTCCAGATTCCGGCGCCGACGACCAGGGGCGTCAGGGTGGTCATGTAGTGGACAATGATCACGATAAGGATTGAAGACATCGGGCAAGATGACGTCGCTCAATGCCGCAACAAAGCTACGGGGTGTCTTCATGGTAGTGCCTCCACGGAAATTTCTCTGTTTTCTGCATCGATGATGACTTTGCCGCGTCGGTGCTCCTTTAGATAGCGGAACACCGCGTAACCCTGAAGAATAGCTTCTTCCCAGAGCCAGGGCGGGCAGTCCTCGGCCTCATATCCGGCCACGAATTGCCGGACCTGTTTCAGAAGATCGAACGGCAGGTCACCGGCCTTGTGATCGGCGAAGAAGTTGAGATCGATGGCCTGACCGAAGATGTAGGTGGCAACTCCTTCTTCGATCAAGGTTGCGCGTGCTCCGTCCTGTGCTTCATCGATCTTAGGCATACTTTTGCGCTTTAGTTTGAACAGCGAGCGCGTGACGGGAGACCAGCCCAAGATGGCAACATAAGCGTAGTGAAACACGTCATGGAAGCGGTAATCATCCGGGGCCATGGCATTGTCGGTCAGACGATCACCGATATTGAGGCCGTTGCAGCGTTGAAAGACGTAGAGCTTGCCGCCGACCTCACGCTCAAAAATCTCGATCTCGAGCCCGCGCGGCAATTGCTCTTCCTTTGGGGCCTCAACGTCGAAAAAGGGGGGATATTGCCGGTGCACGGGCCAGCGGTCGTTGGTCTTTCTCAGATTCTTGATGGCCGCGGCTTCGAGGGTCACACCGGCTTCAGTGGCGGCATGGACCAATGCGTCGAGGACGCTGACCAGACAAGGGCCAAGGCGTCGCTTGTCCTTGATGAGTTCCTTATCCTCCTGCTCATGCATCAGTTTGCCAACGGTCGCTGCCAACCGGGTCAGCGTACGTTCGAATTCAGCTGTGGGTGTTGTTTTGAAATCGATGACGGGAGGCTGCAGCGCTTCGAAAGTCAGCGCGGCGTCCGTGGCCTGGACCCAATCGTCCCCGTCATGGCCCAGATTGGTGACGATGTCAGCCAGCGTGAGGCCGCCCTTGCAGGCAACCAGATTGAGATACCAGAGAGTATCCCCCAGCTCTTCGTTGACAGCCTCGGCATACGCTTTGAAAGCGATGCTGTCTCGTTGCTTTTTCTTGACCGCGCTGAGCAAGGTGCCGATTTCGCCGAACAGGCCAAGCAGCGGAAAATTGAGTGAGGTGATATCTTTGCGCCGGTCCGTCGCCAGTGCATCCTTCGAATATTGTTGAATCGTTAACGGGACGAAGTCCTCCGCCATGATGCCCCCAAAAAATCTTAGTTGAAAATTCGCTGCGCCAGTCTGAACTGCTCGCTACCATTAGAATCCATAGGAACTCGCAACGCAAGAAGTTCATGGGTTAAGGCTGAGTTTTCTTATCGCAAAAAGGCGGGCTGCCCTAGAGCGTTACAAAGTGCCTGAGTGGTTCTCTCACACCGGTCGTAGCGAAAAGCTCAGCTTCGCCCCGCCTTGTTGACTTCTAAGGCATCGAAGATTTGCACCTGCAGCGAAAGTCCGGTCTGACGGGCCGCACTGCAGCGGCGATTGAGTCGAGTGAACGGCAGGTATGGGCCGAACCAGTTATCGACATTACGGTTAGTCTAATAAATCAATTACATCCCTAACATTTAGATGCGTATATCTCTGAACACTCCGAATATCGCGATGCCCGCTTACAATCATAATCTGCGCTTGATTTAACCCCATCCGCGCAACTTCGGTAATTCGCGTATGGCGTAATTGATGGAACCTAATTTCGCTCGAAAAACCCAATGCCTCTCTAGCCCGCCTTACGGCCTGTGTGACGCTGTACCCGGCAACGGGGAACAACCTTGCATCAGGGTCGTCAACGCCCTCCAGGGCGCCTCTCAGAAGCTCTACGGCCCTACTTGTGAGTGGTACGTCCCTAGATCCCTCTTTGCCCTCCACGACGCAAAGGTATCGGTCGTCTAAATGTAGATCGTACGGTGTCAATTTTAGGATCTCTGACCGCCTCATTGCTGTTTCGAACGCTAGTTCTACAATCGTCGCCATAATCGGAGACATGGCATCCATTAACAACGCTAATTCTTCCGCAGTAACCACGCGATCTCTTGGCTTGTTCGCTCTGGGTATTGTCAGGAGGTCACAGGGGTTTGCCATGGTTACACCGGTTGATGCCATGAGCTCACGTATGTACCAGCGGAACACTCGCCTGATCATCATGAGTTCGTCTCGACATGTCGTTGGGCTTGCGTCAATTAATCTGTGCTGTTTGTAAGCGTGAACATCTTGAAGGGTGATTTCATCGATAGGTTTCGCGAGCCGGTCAAACCGACAAATTCGATCAATGCGGTTTCCCGCTAGGTATTGAGATGGTTTGTTGGCAAGTACTGTATGACAATAGTTATGTCCGGCATCTAGAAATAGAGGGTGATCTTGCCCCTGAGCTTTTTCCTTTGCGTCGGCGAACGTTTCGGCTCTTTTCCTCGTTGCGAATGTCCCCGAAGCATAGAGCTTTCCGTTCCCTCGAACCTGCACGTTCCATTTTCCAGACGGAAGTTTTCGAATACTGGCCATGTGTTGCTACCCCTTTACATCAAAAATTTGACGTAAATTACTGTTTTCGCATCACAAAAGTGGGCTTGCCAAGGTTAGGGTCGTGAGTTCGAATCTCATCGCCCGCTCCAATGGGTCTCCAAGAATTTCTATCGTGGCGCATTTTCTGTGCGACGAAGGGCGCTTGCGGCGCTGTAGGTTATGGAAGAACCTTTTCCATTGCGCGGCCAAGTTTCGCTATGAGCTCGTCGATCTGAGGGGCTTCGATGATGAAAGGCGGTGCCAGCAGGATATGGTCACCATACTTGCCGTCGCGGGTGCCGGACATAGGATAGCAGATCAAACCTTCCGCGAAGGCGGCTTTCTTGATTTTGGCGGCAAGGCCCAAGGCTGGGTCGAAGGGGCTCTTGGTCTCCCGATCTTCGACAATTTCGACCCCACAAAACAAACCGCGACCGCGAATATCGCCGATATGCGGATGCTGACCAAATGCGGCTTGCATTGCGGACATGACGTGGCTGCCCATCTGTGTGGCACGGGCCGGCAAGTCCCGTTCGACCAATTCCTGTACGACGACAAGCGCGGCAGCTGTCGCGACAGGATGGCCCAGATAGGTATGTCCGTGTTGGAAAAACCCGGACCCCGTTTCAATGGCCTCGTAAATCTTCGCCGTGCACAGCATCGCTCCGATCGGTTGGTAGCCAGCACCTAACCCCTTGGCGATACACAGAATATCCGGCGAAATCCCATCATGATTGCATGCATACAGATGGCCAGTCCGGCCCATGCCGCACATCACTTCGTCAAGGATAAGCAACACACCGTATTGATCGCAAATCTCCCGGATACGTTTGAAATAGCCGTCAACCGCTGGAACGGCGCCCAATGTGGCCCCGACGACTGGTTCGGCCATAAACGCCATCACCGCATCAGGACCAACGCGCAAAATCTCTGTCTCAAGCTCGTTGGCGACACGTTGGCCATAGTCAAAGCTGGATTCATCCTCGCCGCGTCCGACATATTCATAGCACGCCGAAATATGGCTCATCTCGACCAGAAGCGGGGCGAATTGCGCGCGCCGCCATTCATTGCCACCTGCCGACAGGGCACCAAGCGTGTTGCCATGATAACTTTGCTTGCGCGCAATGACATGGCGGCGGTTTGGCTGGCCAATCTCAAGGAAATACTGCCGGGCCAGTTTGATCGCGCTTTCCGCGGCCTCGGACCCGCCTGAGACGAAGTAGACCCGGTCTAGATCACCCGGCGCATGCGCTATCAGCAAATCGGCCAATGCCTCCGCAGGTTCCGAAGTCATAAAACCGGTATGTGCAAAGGCGATTTTGTCGAGTTGATCTTTGATGGCTGCGACAACGCGCGGGTTTGAATGACCCAAGCAAGACACGGCCGCATCGCCGCAATCAAGGTAGCGCTTGCCGTCACTGTCTATCAGATAACAGCCATCCCCGCCTGCAGCGATGGGAAGATGGCTTTTCGTGTGGCGCGGAAACACATGGGTCATTGTGTGATCCTTAGACGTGGGTTTGGGCGGGGCAGCCACCAATCAAGGCTTGCCAGCAAATGCTACGCTTTAGAACCAAATTGAGAAACAAGTATTATTCTGGACCTCACCTAGGTTTAGAACCTCCTGCGCGCGGTTAAACGTCAGGTCACGGCAGAACGCACCTGGAACCGATCTTCTTTCCAGATCTCATTGCGCAAAATGTCTTCCATGATTTCGACCGCATTCAAAATCTCTTCTTCGCCGATGAAGAGCGGCGTCACGCCGAACCGAATGACATCCGGCATTCGGAAGTCCCCGACAACGTTCCGCGCGATCAGCGCCTGCATCAGCGCATAGCCGTGTTCAAACCTAAACGACACTTGGCTGCCCCGCTCCTGCGGGTCACGCATGCCTGCAAACTTAACGCCGGGACAACGCGCCTCGACCTCCCGAATGAGCAGTTCTGACAATTCGATTGATCTTGCCCGAACATCGTGGATGTCGACGTGATCCCAAACATCCAACGCCGCATCTAGTAACGCGAAGGATGCAATCGACGGCGTCCCCACGCGCATTCTGTCAATCTTTCCGGCAATTGGCTTGTAGTTCAGATCGAAGGCAAACGGCGCTTCATGCCCGAACCACCCGGTCAGGGTTGGCACCACCGTGTCGATCAGACGTGGGGCCACATAGAGGAACGCTGGACCACCGGGGCCGGCATTCAGGTATTTATATGTGCATCCGATCGCGAAATCCGTATCAAAGTCCGCGACATCGACCGGGATCGCCCCTGCAGAATGCGCCAGATCCCAAACCACCATCGCCCCATGCGCATGAGCTTTTTCAATGATTTTCTTCATGTCGTGCTTGCGGCCAGTGCGGTAGTCAACTTCGGTGATCATCACCACCGCAACCTCGTCGGAGATATTATCCAGAACATTTTCCGGGTTCGGTGTGCGCAGCTCATAGCCTGCGTCTTTGAGATCGATCAGCCCTTCGACCATATAAAGATCGGTGGGGAAGTTTCCGTTGTCGGACAAAATAACCTTGCGATCTGGCACCATTGCCATCGCAGACGAAACCGCCTGAAACACCTTGATCGACAGCGTGTCCCCCACCACCGTGGAGCCCGGCGCAGCCCCGATCAGCTTGCCAACCCGATCGCCCAGTGAATTGGTTTGCATGAACCAGTTTTTGGTGTTCCACCCTTTGACCAGCTCCGTGCGCCACTCCTCCATCAAGAAGCGGTTCATTGCATCTGGCGCGGTTTTTGGCATCGGCCCGAGGGAGTTGCCGTTCAAGTAAATCATCCCGTCGGGGATATCGAACATCGCTTTGGTCTTTGAAAAGTCGGTCATGGTCCCTCAAACTGGCGGGTAAGCGTTTCTGCGGTTCTGCCCCGCGCAGTCCGGCAGGTCAAAGCCGAAAACAAACTTTCTTCGCGAATGTCCGAATTTTCTTTGATGTCAAATCAGACCGTCGGACGCCGTCGTGATCCGGCAGTCGTCAGATTAGACAAAGACAGCACCTAGTCTTGCGGGCACGGCATCCCAGCTGTGCCCCATTCCAGAAGGTCATTCACATGCGACTGCAGATCATAGGGGGCGGGTTCGCGTCCGCCGCCGGGGGTCCAAGCCCAATGGAGGATCAGGTCATGGTCCAAATGCTCTGCAAGCTCCAGCATATCGCGGTCACCGTTCAGGCTGGGATCACGCAGTTGGGCGCAAATCTGTTCACTTGATTGGCCAAACCAGTGCGCTTCGGGCGGGGCAAGCGCCCAATCCATCGCGACGCGGGGCGCAGAATGGGGTTTGGCATTGGCATTGTCCCAATCAGTGTCTTTCGTCGTGTGGCAGGTCGAACATTGCAAATGTTCAATTCCCATCCGACTTTCACCCGCCTGAATATTCATCCCGTGCACTCTTGTGCGCCCATAAGACGGTCCAGACCACATCGGCCTATCCGACGGGCCGGTGTGGCAGTTGGAACAGCGCGGGTGACTTGTCACTTCGAAAATGCGCCCCCAGGCTTCCAATCCTTGTGCGACGGACACGCTGCCCTCGGCCGGTGGATCGATGACAATCGTCTCACCGGCGGCAGAGGCGTCATCAGCTGCAATCAGGCCAGCCAGAAGAAAAATCCCAAATCTCATTTTCCCGGCCCCTCAGACAAAATCGATGTTTTTGTTAAATGGCATTTCACGTAAGCGTTGCCCGGTGGCCGCAAAAATGGCGTTGCCCAAAGCTGGTGCGGCAGGGGGTAATCCCGGCTCTCCGATCCCGCGGATACGGGTGCCATTGTTGAGAACTTGCACCTCGAATTCAGGCGTCTGATAGAGCCTCAGTCCCTCATAGGCGTGATAATTATCCTGTTGCGGGGCATGGTTTTCATAGACCAGTTCAGAATTGATCGCATGCGCAAGCCCAAAGATCATTCCGCCAAAAAGCTGGCTTTCGACATTGGCCAGATCAAGCGTATGGGGAC
Source organism: uncultured Litoreibacter sp. (assembly GCA_947493265.1). Classification (GTDB taxonomy): domain Bacteria; phylum Pseudomonadota; class Alphaproteobacteria; order Rhodobacterales; family Rhodobacteraceae; genus Litoreibacter. The sequence continues at coordinate 147,168 of CANLQL010000004.1, forward strand.
CGATATCCGCGACGATAAACGCTTTGTCGAGGCGCACCCCCGCAGGCGTATTCGTCACCTCGATCACCTGTGCGACCGGGACGCCGAAGGACATGACAAATGCCACGCCGCGTCCCCGATTTTCACCCAGCGACGGTCCATCCCAGCCAGAAAGTGCGCCGACCGCTTCCAACACTTTGCGCGACGGATCGTGGTGGCACAGGCGCAATCGTTCTTCCAGCGGATCAGCTCCGGCGGCAGCGATCAACTCGTCCAGAAACGTGTCATGCAAGAATCCGTTACCTGAGGCCCCGACCGAACGCCAGGACGATATCGGCACCATTTCGGGGGCGCGGTACCCGCTGACCCGATAATTTGGGATCGCAAACGGCTGATCCCACGATCCGGTGGTGATGGTCGCATCTGGACCCGGGATCGACATGCCGGTCAGCCGGCCCATCCATGACCCTGTTAATCCAGATTGCGCAACCGACAGGTCATAGGTTTCAACCTGGCCCTCCGACACGACTCCACGCCCGCGCGCAACGGCGGCTGGGCGAGGATAGTCATGGGTCATGTCTTCTTCGCGCGACCAGGTCATCTTGATCGGCGTGCCCTTCACGGCTTGCGCGATCTCGACCGCCTGATTGACATGCGTGCCTTCCAGCCTGTGTCCGAAGCTGCCCCCGATAGGCTGGCCGTAAACCTTCACTTGGTCCCGCTCAAACCCAAGAATTTTCATCGCGTGATCGCGAACGAAAGTGGGTATCTGCGTGCCGGTCCAAATCTCGCAAAGCTCATCGGTCACGAGAACTGTTGCGTTCATCGGCTCCAGCGGGGCATGGGCAAGAAAAGGGATGCGATACGCGGCTTCCACCGGGCTCGCGCCGTTCAAAGCCGCCTCAACATCCCCGTCATCGCGGTTGCGGTGATCCAGACGGTCGGGATTTTCAAGCGCTGCATCAAGTTCATCCCATATCTGGGCAGAACTTTCGGGATATGGCCCCGGCCCCCAAACGCAATTCACCGCGTTGGCGGCCTGAAACGCGTACCAGGTGTTGGTGGCAACCACGGCGATGCCATGGCTTATCGGAACGATCTTCTCCACGCCCGGCATGGTTTCTGCGTCGGATGCATCGTAGCTTTCCAAAACGCCCCCGATCCCGGGATTGGCACGGACCGTGGCAAACAGCATCCCGTCGAGCGCAAAATCGATGCCATATTTCTCAGCGCCAGTGGATTTGGCAGGGATATCGCGGCGAATGCGGGGCGTTCCAAGGATTTTCCAGTCTTCCGGGGGGCGCAGCGTCACATCTGTCACCGGATCAATCTGCGCAGCCTCTGCTGCCAGGTCGGCATACGCGATCTTGGTGCCATCGGGCAGGATTACATGGCCGTCCTCGGTCGTGAGATCCGCGCGGGAATGCCCGCTGCGTTGCGCGGCCGCCTGTTTGAGCGTTTCGCGCGCAACCGCGCCTGCGGTTCTGAGCTTGTCGAACATGTCAGGCACTGTGGAAGAACCACCGGTCAGCTGCATTTCGAATATCTTGGCAGGCACGCTCATGAAGGATCGCGCCGTTTCCGCCATCCAGCTGTCATCATAGCCCGGGAACGGCACACCTTCTTCCAAAACAACCCCGTTGAAATAAGCCTGATGCGGAAGGCCCGGACTGATCAGGGCACTTGCCGGATCAATATCAAGCTCTTCTGCGATCAAGTCGGCTTGCGTGGAATAGGACCCCTGCCCTTTGTCTGCGCGTGGGGTGATCAACTCCACCCCTTCGGCCGTAATCTTCACAAAGGGATTTATCGCAGCTTCGCCGTCGCTCAGATCATCAAGAAGCGGGTTTGGGATCGGCTTCTTTGCAAGATAAGTCCCGAAAGCGACCCCACCTGCGACGGCGACCGAGCCTATAAGGAATGTGCGTCGTGCAATGGTTCCGATACGGCTCATGATCTAAACCTCCTGCAATTTCACAGCCGCGGCTTTCACCGCCGCACGGATGCGCGGATACGTCCCGCAGCGACACAGGTTTCCAGACATCGCGGCATCAATATCGTTGTCGGTGGGGGACGGGTTCAGATCAAGAAGCGCTGCGGCCTGCATGATTTGCCCGGACTGGCAATAGCCGCATTGGGCGACCTGATGATCGATCCATGCTTGCTGAACTTCGTGTAGCGCATCTGGCGCGCTGAGACCTTCGATCGTGGTGACCGCACCACCGGCAAGATCGCCAACAGCCAATTGACAAGACCGGACAGCGGATCCGTCGACATGGACCGTGCATGATCCGCATTGCGCAATGCCACAGCCATATTTAGGGCCAGTGATGCCCAACTCGTCCCGAAGAACCCAAAGAAGCGGCATGTCCGGTGTGACATCGACGTCGTATTCTTCGCCATTGACGGTGAGTTTCACGAGATCCCTCCCAAAAGAATGCTGTCCATCCTCTACTTAGCTTGGATGATCACGCCTGCCAGTCCAAGACCAAAGCACGCCCTCCCCCGCGCTGTTACGCAAGGGAACTGTACTGGGTCTCCTGATCCAGGCCACTTTTCACAGCCGTCATAATTCTTTCATAAGCTTTTTACGCATTTGTCGCCTGTGCCCCTTACGCCCGGCCTGTCGAAGGGGCGTGGGGTCCCTTCGCGTATCAATCCAGCAGGAGCACAAGCCAGATGAAAGATATCGACACAACCGACCTGAGTTGGGATGACTGGGACGAACTGCGCCGTCCAACTGATAAAACGACAGATTTTGATCGCGTAGTTGAAAGCGCGCTGAGCCGCCGTGGATTTCTAAGCGGCCTGATCGCGGTCGGGTCAGGTGCTGCCGCCATGGGATTGATGGGAAGCACGGCTCAAGCAAAAACTGCGTCGCGTTTTGGCTTCACGCCAATCGCTGCACAAACTGATTTCACCGTTCATGTTCCTGAGGGCTATAATTGGCAGGTCGTCGCGCGCTGGGGCGATGCGCTTTTCGCAGGCGCGGACGGCGCTTATAACCCGGAGGCCGGCATCGAGTCCGACGCGCAGGCGCTGGCGTTTGGAGAAAACACCGACGGTATGGAGCTGTTTAACATCGGCGGTCGGGAGGTCATGGCGATCAACCACGAATACGCCAACACCAAGATTAATCTGACCCGCGAGAAATCCGATGACATTGACTGGAAAGCCCAATCTCAGGACGAAGTAGACCTGCTGCAAAATCTGCAAGGTGTGTCGGTGATGGAAGTTCGCCTGGACAATGGCGATTGGAAGATCGTCAAGGACAGCCCTTTGAACCGTCGGATCACGCACAATACCGAAATGACATTGACCGGCCCTGCCGCAGGTCACGATCTGCTGAAAACAGAGGCTGACCCGACCGGGACAACCGTTTTGGGGACTTTGAACAATTGCGGCGCGGGACGGACACCTTGGGGTACGTACCTAACCTGCGAAGAAAATTTCAACGGCTATTTCGGCGCATCAGATGCGGAAATGGCCCTGCCCGATGGCTTCGAACGCTACGGGATCGGTGTCGAAAGTCGCTATGGCTACGAACGGTTTGATCCTCGTTTTGACATTTCCAAAACACCGAACGAGCCGCACCGGTTCGGCTATATCGTCGAAATCGACCCGTCGGACCCAACCAGCACACCGAAAAAGCGCACCGCATTGGGTCGCTTCAAACATGAAAATGCGGCCGTAGTTCTGGCTGCGGACGGACGTCCAGTTGTTTATCTTGGCGATGATGAGCGGGGCGAATTCCTCTATAAATTTGTGGGCTCCAACACCTATCAGCAAGGGGGCGACGCGTCTGCTTTGCTTGACGACGGCACGCTGTATGTCGCCAAGTTTGGCGAAAATGGCCGGGGTGAATGGTTGGCACTGACACCTGAAACGACCGAAATGGACGCCGCGATGATCGCGATCCATACGCGCGTTGCGGCTTCCTCTGTCGGTGCAACAACGATGGACCGGCCCGAGTGGGTGGCCGTAAACCCCATCGCGGTCGAGGCGTATTGCGCATTGACCAACAATTCCCGCAGGGCGCTTGATGCCACCAACAAGGGCGGTGATCCGATGACCGCAATCGCGGGCTCTCCTAACCCTCGCAACGAAAACCGTTACGGGCAGATCGTGCGCTGGCGTCCGGATGCCGATGATCACGCATCTGCAACCTTTACTTGGGACTTGTACGTGATGGCAGGAAATCCAACGGTGCATAGTGACGCCAATGCTGGCTCCGCCAATATCAACGCGGGCAACTTGTTCAATTCACCCGATGGGATGATGTTTGACAGTAAAGGCCTTCTTTGGATCCAAACGGATGGTGACGATGACAACGAAGGCGATTTCGCCGGTATGGGCAATAATCAGATGTTGGTCGGTGATCCAGTAACCGGGGAAATTCAGCGGTTCATGACCGGACCAAACGGGTCTGAGGTGACCGGGATTGCGTTTTCGTCCGATCGCCGCACGATTTTCGCAGGCATCCAGCATCCCGGCGGATCGTTCCCGGATGGCACCGGCAAGCCCCGATCCAGCGTGATCGCGATCACGCGCGATGATGGTGCGGTTCTCGCTTAAAACGGTGTAGCACTCAATTAGGAAGGGGCGTTTCAAAAGATGCGCCCTTTTCCTTTTCAAGGTCTCGGGGTAGGCCTGTCTGCGTCTATCCCGGAGGTCGAAATGCCCAAATTTGCAATTGAAACGCCACCAGTTGTTGCCCTGCCAATCGCGGGAAGCGACGCGCTGTACCCGGTCCGGCGGGTCTATTGCATCGGCAGGAACTATGCCGCCCATGCCATCGAGATGGGACATGATCCAGATCGTGAAGCCCCGTTTTTCTTCCAGAAGAACCCAAACAACCTCGACCCTTCGGGGAGGTTTCCGTATCCGCCAAACTCTGACGATGTGCATTACGAAGTCGAAATGGCAGTGATGTTGAAATCAGGCGGCACAAATATCGCTTTGGATGGCGCGCTGGGCCATGTGTTCGGCTATGCGCTTGCGCTGGATATGACCCGGCGCGACTTGCAGGCGCTGCAAAAGAAAGCAGGCCGTCCATGGGAGATCGGTAAAGCCTTTGAGCGTTCTGCCCCTGTCGGTCCCGTTCATCAGGTCAGCAACATAGGTCATCTCGACGCGGGCGCGATTGCTTTGAAAGTGAACGGCGAACTGAAACAGCAGGGTGACCTGAACCAGATGATCTGGAAAGTGCCTGAAATGATCGCTTACCTGTCGGAATATTTCGAATTGGCCGCAGGTGACGTCATTCTATCCGGAACGCCTGCAGGGGTTGGCCCGATTGCCCGCGGCGATGTGATGGACGTGGCCATCGACGGGTTGGGGCAGATGACCGTCGAAACAGTCTAGGCAAAAAACGCACATCCACGGGACGCCCCGCAGATGCGCGCTTTATCTTCTTAGGCCAAGATCTGGTTCAGCGTTGCGGATGGTCGCATGATCGCAGCCGTCTTGGCTGCGTCGGTCCGGTAGTAGCCGCCCGTATCCGCAGGCGTGCCTTTATCGGCCGCAATCTCAGCCACGATCTTCTGTTCATTGCTGGCCAGTGCGTCGGCGATTGGACCAAACTGCGCGGCCAATTCGGCGTCATCTGTTTGCGTCGCCAGCGCCTTCGCCCAGTATAGTGCAAAGTAGAAATGGCTGTCGCGGTTGTCCGGCTGACCAACCTTGCGACCCGGGGATTTGTTGTGGTCCAAAATGCCTTGGGTCGCTGCGTCCACAGCTTCCCCCAAAACCTTGGCCTTGGCATTGCCCTTGACCTGCGCCAAGAATTTTAGGCTTTCACCCAACGCACAGAATTCGCCAAGCGAGTCCCAGCGCAAGTGGTTTTCTTCCATCAACTGCTGAACATGCTTGGGTGCAGACCCGCCTGCCCCAGTTTCAAACAAGCCGCCGCCCTTCATCAATTTGACGATCGACAACATTTTGGCTGATGTGCCCAACTCAAGGATCGGGAACAGGTCTGTCAGGTAGTCCCGCAGAACGTTGCCAGTGATTGCAATGGAGTTTTCACCTTTGCGGATCGTCTCAAAACTCACGGCTGTCGCCTCGCGTGGGGCAAGGATTTGGAACTTGTCCGCGACACCGGCCTTGTCCAGCAACGGCCGCACATAGTTCAACAATTGTGCGTCATGGGCGCGGGTTTCATCCAGCCAGAAAATCGCCTGGAACCCTTCCAACGCCTGACGGTCAATGGCCAGTTGCACCCAATCTTCAATCGGGGCCTGACGGGTCGAGGCTGATCGCCAGATATCCCCCTTCTCCACGGTATGCTCATGAAGAACATCACCGTTGGCGGCGATCATTTGAACAGTGCCGTCACGGGGAATTTCAAACGTTGTCGGGTGGGAGCCGTATTCCTCAGCTTTCTGTGCCATCAGACCAATATTCTGGACTGTCCCGGCAGTTGACGGATCCAGCGCGCCTTGCGCTTTGCAGTTCTTGATCGCTTCGTCATAAACCGCTGCGTAAGAGCTGTCGGGGATCACACAATTGGCGTCAGCTTCCGCACCATCTGGCCCCCAACCTTTGCCACCTGCCCGGATCAGCGCCGGCATCGAGGCGTCGATGATCACGTCTGACGGGACATGCAGATTGCTGATGCCTTTGTCGGAATTCACCATGTAAAGCGGCGGGTTGGCATCCATTGCCTTGTGAATAGCGGCCATGATCTCGGTCGCTTTTGGCGCTTCCGCCACGGCTTCTAGAACGGCCTGCAGCCCGGAATTTGCATTCACGCCTGCCGCCTCAAGTTCTGCGCCATATGTGTCGAACACAGGTTTCAAATAGGCCTTCACCGCGTGGCCGAAAATGATCGGGTCAGAGACCTTCATCATCGTGGCTTTCATGTGCAGCGAGAACAGGATGCCCATGTCTTTTGTTGCGTTGAGCTGGGCAGATAAAAACGTGCTCAGCGCTTTCGCAGACATAAATGTCGCATCCACAATCGTGCCTGCCGGGAAATCGACCCCGTCCTTGAGAACCGTCTTGCTGCCATCATTGCCAGTCAGGACGATTTTCGCCGGACCCGCCTGCGCTGCGCTGAGCGTTACAGATGTTTCGTTGGACCGGAAGTCACCGCCCGACATTGTCGAGACATGGGTCAGGCTATCGCTGGACCAGGCCCCCATCGAATGCGGGTTGGCTTGGGCAAAATTCTTCACGGCGACTGCCGCACGGCGGTCGGAATTGCCTTCCCGCAAGACCGGGTTCACAGCAGAGCCTTTGATTGCATCAAACCGCGCACGGATTGCTTTTTCAGCTTCTGTTTCAGGTGCTTCAGGATAGTTCGGGATATCGTAGCCTTTGGATTGAAGCTCTTCGACAGCGTCCACAAGTTGTGGAACCGACGCAGAGATATTTGGAAGCTTGATCACATTGGCATCGGGTGTCTTGACCAATTGCCCGAGTATGGCGAGGTCATCGGATTGACGCTGTTCCTCGGTCAGGTTTTCAGGAAACGCAGCGATGATCCGACCCGCCAAAGATATGTCGCGCGTGCCAACCGAAACGCCAGCTGCGGCGGTGAATGTTTGAATGATCGGCAAAAGAGACGTCGACGCCAGCTCTGGGGCCTCATCAACTTTCGTGTAAACGATATCGGGGTTTTCCATCGCGCTTCGATTCCTTTGTAACTGCGTCATTTGGCGCTGTGTTTATCAAACGTGTCTCTGAGGTCCACCTACTCAGCCTTTTGGCCGTGAAAACCGGCATAGGGAAATATATTCAGGGGCATCTGTCGGTCAGAGAATTAGGCGTTCTTGGCGGCGCTATTTTCTGCGGGTGATGCCTAAGCCAATCGGCTTGCGTTGGTTGCCCGGCAGGCTTGGATCAGGACCCCAGATCGCCTGGTAGGTATCAACGGCCATTTCGCGCCGTTGAAAAATAATACACCCAAGCACAAGACAGGCCCACCAGAGAAGAATGGACACCATCATCCAATTGGGCGCATTCGCCTGCCACAGGCCGGAAAGAATTGCCAAGGCTGACATGATCAGCGCAACGTATCCCGCGCCTTTGTGGATGACCTCGAACACCAGTCGGCGCGGGGTCATATCAAAGTGGTCACCCCGTGGGGATCCATCTTTTGCCGGATCGGTCGGACCACCTTTGGTGCCCCGCAGCAATCCACCGGTCATCTGCACAAACGCCAATGCAAGCGACGCCCATCCCAAGAACCAATGCGGCCCGTTAATTGTGCCAGATGGCGGCGCGTTTAGGATCATCCAAAGACCAACGACCATCAGAACGCAGGCCGCATATTGGCAAATACGATGGGTGTTCCACCACAGCCTGTGGTCCAGTTTGCGAGGCCAGTCCTGGTTGGGAAATATCTTGAAGTAGCGCGCGATGATCACGCCAAGCGGCACCAATACGCCCCAAGCCAAAACCATGATGCGCGCGTGCCAACTTAGGTGCCACCCGATCTCATGTGCGCGGCTTGCATCCATCGGAGCCAAGAGCCATTCCATCATCAGCCCTTAACCGCGCCTGCAGTCATTCCTGTGATAATCTGGCGGGACGCAACAAAGGTGAAGATGATCGGCGGGATTGCCAACAGCATACCGGTTGCCATGATCACGCCCCAGTCGATATCGAATTCGGTCATCGAGTTCACAATCGTCACCGGCACGGTTCTGGAATTTCGGTCCGCCAGCGCGTTGGCCAAAAGAAACTCGTTCCAGGCGACACGGAAGGTAAAGATCGCAGCGGCTGCGAGTCCCGGTTTGATCAGCGGCAGAACCACTAGGAAGAAGACCTGAAACGGCCCTGCCCCGTCCATGCGCGCCGCCTCTTCCAATTGGATCGGCACTTGCACGATGAAGCTTTGCAAAATCCAGATCACGAAAGGCAGGTTCATCGCGACATAGACAAGGATGATCCCGGCTCGTGTGCCATCGATCTGGAACTGGAAGGTCCAGATACCGAACACTGGCACCAAAAGGACGGCAGGTGGCACCATCCGCATCGCAAGTGTCGATAGCGATACCGTGTCGCGCCCCATGAAGCGGAAGCGCACCAGCGCATAGGCGGCCATACAACCGATGACCAGCGTCAAAACCGTGGAAATCAAAGAGATGATAAGCGAATTGACCAGCGCCCGTCCGAAGGTCTTGTCGCAATAGTCGATATGAGCCGCCTCATACCAAAGGAAATCACAAAGCGCTGTTTCGTAATTGCGAAGTGTCGGCATGAAGATCAGCGACGAGGTATCGGACATGATATCGACGTTCAGTTTGAACGACGTCATCAGCATCATCACGATCGGGCCCACGGCCATCACAACCAAGGCGACGAGAAGCGCGTAAAAAGCAGGGTTTTGTTTGTCGTAGACTTTTTCTGACATCAGTCTTCCTCCGCCGCGGCGCGTAGTCGGGCGGCGCGCATCTCAACCGCTTTGTTGTAGAAGAACATCCCGAAGGTCAGCACCATCAGCAGGATCAACAGGAAGTTCGACATTGCCGCCGCTTCGCCCAATTCGCGGAATTCGGAGGCTGTGCGCGAAATTCGAAGCGAAAGGATTTCGGTCGATAGCCCCGGCCCGCCATTGGTCAGAACCAGGATCACTTCCAGAACCTTGAACGCATCGATCAGGCGCAAAAGCAGTGTGACAATCAGCACCGGCATCATCAAAGGCAGCTTGATATAAATGATCTGCTGCCAGCCCGTTGCCCCATCGATCCGGGACGCTTCCATTGCCGATTGCGGCAGCGATTGCAGCGCGGCCAGCGACAGGATGAAAATAAAGGGCGTCCATTGCCAGACATCTGCGATCACCACGGACGCAAACGCCCACGATCCATCCGACAGCCACGGCACAGGCTCCAGCCCTAGCGATTTCAGTGTGCGGTTAAAAATGCCGACGGTGGGGTGGTACATATATCGCCACATCAGGCCCACAACGATGGGCGCGATCATCATCGGCAGGATGAACAGGGTCCGCAGCAAGCTCATGCCACGAATATTTCGGTCCAAAAGCAGGGCAAGACCCACGCCCACAAACATCTCGATGGAGACGACGATGGCAGCGAAAGAAATCGTGACCCGGAAACTCTCAAGGAAGGCCGCATCGCTCAGCAAATTGATGTAATTGCGGAGACCTACAAATTCCGCCTCTCCGATGCGCTGGCTGGGGTTCCAGTCCAGAAAACTCGCGTAAATCATGTAGCCAATCGGATAAAGCAGCGCGATGGCCATGATCAGCGCCGCAGGGGCGAGGAACAGGTACGGTGTCAGCCGATTTACATTCGCGGTTTGCATCTTGCGGTTCCGATTGGAGGGGTTTGGGGGCCGGCCAACATCAGGTCGGCCCCCTATTTTTCAGGAATGCGAGGTAGCGGCTAAAGCAAGCTCAGCCGCGCCACGCTTACTGCCACGTGTAGTAGCCAGCTTCCGCCATGATGTCCTTGGCCCGCGCGGCAACACCGTCCAGCGCTTCCTGTGGGTCCAGACCTTCGGTCAGAACTTGGCTCATGGTTGTTCCGATATCGGCATTGATCTTACCCCAGGTTGGGATGATCGGACGCCAGTCAGGATCGGCATATTTGAGCGCTTCACCAAAGGTTGCGGAGTATGGATACTTCTCGTTCAGGCCAGCGTCCTGATATGTCGAGAAGCGGGATGGGTTACCGCCAGCCATTGCTGTCGCCAGATCGCCCTTCTTGGAGGTCAGCCATTGCATCAGCAAGAACGCAGCTTCTTTGTTTTGCGCGTTCTTTGGGATCGCGATCCCGAACCCACCGGTTTGGGAACCACGGCGCACACCTTCTGGGTGCAACGCATAGCCAACTTTACCGGCAACTTTGGACTTGCTTGGATCTTCAAAGCCCGCCGCAAATGCGATGGAGTCCATGAACATCGCCGCATTACCTTGGCTGAAGGATGCAGCTGCTTCGGCAGGGCCGAATGTCTGCGACCCTTCTGGACCACAATCAACGATAGTTTTCAGGGCATTTGCTGCTGCAACACCGGCTTCGTTGTTGATGATCGGGTTCCAGTTGTCGTCAAAGACGCGACCGCCCAATGGGGCAAGGTGCAACAAGAACGCGTGGGACGCTTGGTGGCCAGACGCCGCGCGCGATGCCATGCCGCCCATGCCTTCTTCGACTTCTGGAATTTTGCAAGCAGCGTCCAGCAATTGGTCGTATGTTTCCGGCGTCGCGATGCCGTGCTTTTCAAAGATGTCCTTGCGGTATGCCAGAACAGATGTCTCGGATCCGTATGGGATGCCGTAAAGCGATCCGGTCGGCCCTGGCAGGTAGCCTTTCTTGCCGCCCGCGATGCCAATATTGGCAACATAACCGTCGATAAGATCCTCAGCGTCATAGCTTGGGTCTGACAATTTCGGGTTCATGAAATACTTCGCGAGGTTTTCCAACTGGTCGGCGAAAACATAGTCCGCCTTGGAGAACACAACGTAGGAAATCAGGTCATAGTCGCCCACGTCCTTTGTCAGCTCCAGTGTCTGGCGCTCACGCATTTTGAGGTATTGCAGCTGATCCACCTCAACCTCGATGCCGGTTTCTTCCGTAAACTGCGGAAGCACTTTCATCATCGCGTTGTAATGTGGGTGCGCTGGTACGTTGATCACAAGCGTTGTGCCAGCGTAGGGCGCATATGGCCCGCCGTGGCCGTCAGCACTGGCAACACCTGCCAGCGACAACGTGACCGCAGTTCCGGTCAGTAGTGTTCTGAGTGATAGCATTCTTGAATCCTCCCTGATTCCTCTAGTGTTCAAAGTCTCAAGCCTGAGGCTTTGTCGAAAATTCTGATCTCGTCGGTCAGCACGCCGAAAGTCTGAACGGTACCTGCTTTGATAGGGGCCGCACTTTGGGTTTCGACCAAAACATCCGCGCCACCGCACCGGGTCACCAATACGGATTGCGCGCCCAGATATTCGGACACGACGACTTTCAGCTCTATCGGTGCCGCGCTTGTCAGATCCGTCGTGAAGCTAGACGGTCTCAGACCGATCTCGACGTTGCGCGTCTGAACGGTCTTCATCCGGGCAGACGTTTCTGCATCAAGCGGCAGTTTGAAGCCCGCACCTTGAACGGAGGTAACATCGCCTTCGACAATCAGCTCCCCCTCAATGAAGTTCATGCTGGGCGACCCGATAAAGCCCGCAACGAATTTGTTCACTGGGGCGTTAAACAGCTCTTCGGGGGTGCCTTGTTGCTGGATCAACCCGTCACTCATGACAACGATCCGGTCACCCAGCGTCATCGCCTCGACCTGGTCATGGGTCACGTAGACCATGTTTTTGTCGATTGTGTCGCGCATTTCAGCCAGTTCTGCCCGCATCTTGCCGCGCAGTTTGGCGTCAAGGTTGGACAACGGTTCATCAAACAAAAAGGTGCTCGCATCGCGGACAAGGGCGCGGCCCATCGCAACACGTTGACGTTGCCCACCGGACAATTCAGCAGGTTTACGGTCCAACAATTGCGAGATGTTCAGCGTTTCCGCCACACGCTTCACTTTTTCTTCGATTTCAGACTTCGACGCACGGGCCAACCGCAGCGCAAATGACATGTTTTTGGCAATCGTCATATGCGGGTAAAGCGCGTAATCCTGGAAAACCATTGCAAGGTCGCGGTCTTTTGGTTCCAGCTTGGATACAGGCTTGTCGTCGAAGTAAATCTCACCGCCAGATAGCGTCTCAAGTCCCGCCAACATGCGCAGCGTCGTCGATTTCCCGCAGCCAGACGGGCCTACAAGCACGGTGAATTCATTGTCATCCAAGGCCAGATCAAACGGAGGCAAAACCTCCACGGCACCGTAGCTCTTCGCAACTTGATCGAAGATTATTCTCGGCACTTCGCCCTCCCGAACTTTGCCCCAGACAGGGGTTTTCACCCCGGCCACATCTCTCTTGATCATCGCGCAGTCGCGCCAAGCGGAGAAGCCATGAAAGGGGAAATGAACGTTAGCGTTAACGTTAAACCTAGGTTACACATTGACAACAAACGAAAATGACCGCCGAGCACATCATGCGCGCCAGATCAAAAAATGCTAGAATTGAGGACGTAGCCGCCAAGGCTAATGTCTCGATCATGACAGTTTCGCGTGCATTGCGCGGCGTAGACGGGGTTTCCGAGAAAAAACGCGCAGAGATTCTGAAGATCGCGCGCACGTTGAAATACGTGCCCAACAGCAATGCCCGGTCGCTGGCTGTTGCCAACTCCAACCTCGTTGGAATTTCCTTGCCCACCTTCGCGGGAGAAGTCTTTGCAGAGATCCTGAATGGCATGCGGCAGACATTTGAAAAAGCGGGCTATTCCAGCGTGATCGACACGACCGAATATTCCCGCGACGCTGAATTGAACTGGGTGCGCAGGCTTTTGTCCTGGCAACCCGCCGCAATTATTCTGACCGGTGTGGACCACCATCCCGAAACGATTGCTTTGCTGAAAGCCAGCCCAATCCCAGTTCTTGAAATCTGGGATCATACCAATGATCCGATCGACCTATGCGTCGGCATCGATCACTTCGAAGCCGGCAAAACCATCGGACAACATGCGCTTGAATGCGGGTACAAATCCCCTGCCTTTGTCAGCACACCAAAGGGGCACGATATTCGGGCTGATGCGCGTCTGGAAGGAATTCGCGCGGTCTACCAAAACCTTGGCGGGGGGCCGATCCCGGTGGCGCGGCCACCGCTACAAAGCGCTTTTACCACCGGGTATCATGGCGCGTTGGAACTGATCGATACCGCGCAACCTGACCTGATCTGTTTTCTAAATGATCACATGGCATTTGGCGGGCTGATGGCGTGTGAACGGCGGGGCGTTTCGATCCCTGATGATCTTGGTGTGATCGGGTTCAACGCGCTAGACTTGGCCTCGGTTCTGCCGAAAAAACTGACGACGATCCGCACGCCACGACGTTTGATGGGCGTCACAGGCGCGCGCAATCTGCTGGCCCGGATCAATGGCGTGAAAGTTGATCCGCCGGCCGCCTTGCCGATGGAATTCATCCCGGGGGAAACAACCTCCCCCCGGTGAAACTGTCTAATTTACAGGGGTCAAAAGCGGCTTGCCCGCAAAATACGCAGCCAGATTGTCACGCTGCAGCTGCCCCATGATCTTGCGGGTTTCGATCGTCCCAGAGGATTGGTGCGGTTGTAGCAAGACGTTGTCCAAAGCCAAAAACCGCGGATCGATATTGGGCTCGTTTAGATAAACATCCAAGGCGGCGCTATGGATCGTCTTTTGCTCCAACGCGTCCAGCAACGCTGCCTCATCTACGGTCGTGCCGCGCGATACGTTAACCAACAACCCGTCTGAACCCAGCGCATTCAGCGCCTCTGCACCGATCATGCCATAGGTCGCCGGACCGCCCGACAAGGTCAGCACGAGGATATCAACCGCCCTTGCCAGTGCCACGATATCATCGTGATAGACGTAGTTCGGGGCGTCCTTTTCCGTACGGGAATAGTAATGGATCTCTCCTGCAAGTGGTTCCAAACGGTGCGCCAGGGCCTGACCGATCCGCCCCAATCCGACGATCCCGAAACGTTTGCTGGTGACCTTTCGTTGCACGCTATAGGCCCCGGTATTTGCCCAGTTTCCCGATCTGATCCATTCGGATGCACCGACAATCCCTCGGGACGCGGCGATGATCATTCCAAGCGCAAGGTCTGCCACATCGTCTGTCAAAACATCGGGCGTGTTTGTGACTTTGATCCCTTTGGACGTCGCATATTCGACATCGATCGTGTCAAAACCAACGCCGTAATTCGCGATCATTCCCAGCTTTGGAAACGCGTCCATCGTCTCCGGACCCAGCGCCTCATGCCCTTTGAAGGCAAACGCTTCAACCTGCTCAAAAGCCTCTGCCGGAAGCGTGTCCAGCGACGCACCATGCGGCAAATTATAGAGCGTGTATTCCGCCGCCATCGGGGTCATGTCCCAGTCGTCATAGGTCTCAAAAGTCAGAAGGTGAGGCTTGGTCATGAAGGCTCCGTTTTGGATTGAATTGCGTCTCCCACCGGGTCTGCCCGGTGCCGTTAGCGCAATCATTGCCCCACATTCCGAACGATTTGCAACCCCGTTGCCGGAGGACAATTTTGCACGCGTCGGAAAGGTAAGGTCCAAGAACGGGCGGCTTGCGCGGTGCGATTGTGTTCCTTAGACAAGGCGATATCGCGTAGGAATATGGTGATCCTGACCGCTTGTATTTTCGGGGTTTGCCAGCAGAAAAAGGTAATTCACATGTCATTTTTCGAAGCACATGACCCGGTTTTTTCAACCTTTGTTTTGGGAAATGCACCGGTCAAACAGCTGGCAACAGGGTTTGATTGGGTTGAAGGGCCCGTGTGGTTCGGGGATGCAGAGTGCCTGTATTTTTCCGACATCCCAAACAATCGGATCATGCGTGTGACGCAATCTGGCGCGCTTTCAACCTATCGGGCACCTTCGAATTTTGCCAATGGAAACACCCGCGATTTGCAAGGCCGTTTGATCAGTTGCGAGCATGGAACGCGCCGCGTCACCCGCACCGAATATGACGGCCAAATCACCGTCCTTGCTGATAGCTTTGACGGTAAGCCGTTGAATTCCCCCAATGATGTTGTGGTCAAATCTGATGGATCAATTTGGTTCTCAGACCCGCATTACGGCATCATGACAAATTACGAAGGCTTCAAGGCAAAGCAGGAATTGCCGTGCAACGTGTACCGGATCGACCCTGAAACGGGCGAGATCTCAGCCGTGGTCACCGACATGGCTTGTCCCAATGGGCTCGCCTTTTCGCCCGACGAAAGCATTCTCTATGTCGCCGATACGGGCAAAATGTTCGACGAAAACGCCGAGCAGCACATCCGCCGCTACGAGGTGCATGGCGACACAGTTTCAAAAGGCGCGCATTTTCACACCATCGACACTGGCGCATCAGACGGATTTCGACTGGATACCCACGGGAATATCTGGTCTTCGGCTGGCGATGGCGTGCATTGCATCGATCCGTCAGGCAAATTGCTGGGAAAAATTCTGGTGCCCGAGTTGGTGTCGAACGTGTGTTTCGGTGGCCGTGGCAAGCATCAGCTGTTCATCACCGCCACGACAAGCGTCTATGTCATTTCGCTCAACCGTGCGGGTGTCTGACGCCGCAGCAAGGTGATCGCTCAGGCGCAATTTGAACCGATGAAGGTGAAGGAACAGGCGCGCGAAAGATTTTGCTAACGTTCCGCCCCTGCTTTGAATTCCTGCCATCTCAGATAGGCGTTTGCGCCCGGTTTTGACAGGATAGGTGGTGGAAGAACAGTCGGCGCGGGCGCTGCTAAAGCGCGGTCCAGACGTGCGGATTTTGTGCCTGTGGCCAGCTCCGCGGCCAGCAGGCCGGACAACGTTCCGCGTGTCGTTCCCAGCCCGTTTTGGCAACAGGCGGCGTATAACCCTTGGTCCAGCTCGGCGACGACGCTAACGTTATTGCGGCTCAGGCACAGCCTGCCGCCCCAACGATATGCCATCTCAACCCCAGCCAGCATCGGGAACCGCGCTGCAAACGCACGGTCATGGTCTTTTGAAACCGCGCGAATTCGCTTTTCATCAACTTCCATGCTGGGATCGAAGGTGAACCGGTTGCGCACGACGATGCGCGCGCCTTGCGAAGTTTCGATCTTGCGAACGGTTGTCCCCATCGGGTCCGCAGGCGTGATCCCCCAGACCGGATGCCCACCCAATGCGGCCGCTTCTTCCGCGCGCAAAGGACGCGTCATCGAGGCATAGGTAAAGACATGCATCAGTTGGTTTTTCAAAAACCCGAAGCTGTTGAGGTGCCCATTCACCGCAAGAATAACCCTGCCTGCTTTGACAGACCCGCCTGGTGTTTTCGCCACCCAATCCCCCTGACGCTCAAGACTAAGAACGGGGCTTTGTTCGAAAATCTGAACGCGGTTTGACGCGATCCCTTTGGCCACAGCGCGCACAAATGCGGCAGGCTGTATCACCGATGTTCCCGCCGTAAATAGACCGCTTCGGTAATATGACGTCCCGGTCATCGCCCGCATCGTGCGGGCATCCAGCATCTCAAACGGCTCGCCCATCGCGCTCAGATGAGCGGCATATTCCTGATTGTGCCGATCCCCTTTCAGCGTCGCAGCGCCGTTGACCTTGCCACAGGGATTATAGACCTCGCGGCCCATTTCAAACTCTGCCGCCATCTCGGCTGCAAAGTTGATCGCGTGGCGATTGTCCTTGGTCAGCGTGACGTCATGATCCAGCGATCCACCGTAATCGGAAGAGGCCAGATCATGCGGCAGATCAATCATGAAGCCCGAGTTTCGACCTGCCGGGCCTTCTGCCACACGGCAGGCGTCCAACACGACAATCTTGTCGGTCGGGCAAAGCTGCGACAGCCTGCGGGCGGCGGCGAGACCCGCAAACCCAGCCCCGATAACCAGCCAATCTGCGCCGATATCGTCGTTCAATACCTGAACAGGCTCAGGTTCAGGCAGCACACAGTTCCAAGCCGCTGGGCCTGGATCAATGGGGAGTTTTCTGACGCCGATCCGTTGCACGTCAAAGGTCCTGGTTTAGCGCATCTGCGGCTGGGATTTCGCGTTCCCGCCGAGCAATATAGTCCAGCAATGCCTCATCCACACCGGGGTCCAACTTTGGTTCTTCGTATTCGTTCAAAAGATCACGGACCCGCTGCAATGCGCGTTCGTTGATTTCCATCCCGCCATCAGCCTGCCATTGCTCGATGGAGTTGTTGTCAAACAGCTCTGGCATGAAAAAGGCCTGTTGGAAGTTCTCCAACGTATGCGGGTGACCAAGATAATGCCCCCCCGGCCCTACATCTCGCACCGCCTGCAAAGCCTGATCAAAATCGTTCCAATTGATGCCGGAGGCCATGCGATATCCCATCGCGCATTGCTCGGCGTCGACGACGAATTTCGCCATGGAACAATGCATCCCCGCCTCGTTCCATCCGGCGGAATGCCAGATGTAGTTTGCCCCGGACATCAACACGGCCATCATCGTGCTGGCGCTTTCATAGCCTGCTTGCGCATCAAATGTCTTGGACCCGCCCAACGTGTTCGATGTTCGCCATGGCACATCATAAAACCGCGCCATCTGACCGATCATCATGTTCATCAAGCTGATCTCAGGGGTGCCCGCCATGGGTGCGCCCGATTTCATCGAGACGGTTGCCAGATAATGCCCGTAGATCGCCGGCGTGCCTTTGCGCACGACCTGCGTATAGGCCAGACAGCTCAGCGCTTCGGCATTCACTTGCGCCACTGTCGGCGCAACGCTGGCAGGCGTATTTGCCCCGCCCAACACAAAGGGCGAACACAGGATCGGCTGGTTGTAGTTCGCAAACGCTCGCAACGCGCCCAGCATGGTTTCATCCCAAACCAACGGGGAATTCCCATTGCAATTGCCGGTGACAACGGCGTTTTTCATCATGAAATCACGCCCAAACAAGATCGCGCACATCTCCATCACGTCTTCGGCGTTTTTAGGGCTGGTGGTCATGCCCATAAACGTCTTGTCGGAGTGTTTCATCGACGAATAGGTGATCCGTAGATGGCGCTGACTGATCGGATGGTCATACGGCTCCACGATATGATGCGCCGAGGAATGGATGGCAGGCAGCATGTGGCTGAGCTTGTGGAAATTCGCCAGATCCTCGAGCGTCGGGTTGCGGCGTTTATCCTCCAGATCGCGCAAATACGGGGCCCCGGTCATCGGGACGAAAATCGCATGATCTTTGCCAAATGGCAGGTTATTGGCCGGGTTTCGGGCGTGATAGGTGAAGCTGGATGGGATCGACTGGATCAATTCCCGAACAAGGTTGCGGTCAAGATGAACTGTTTCGCCACGCACATCAGCGCCCGCCCGCTTCCAGTCCTGCAACGCAATCGGGTCACGAAACACAACGCCAACGTCTTCCAGAATAGCCATGGAGGCATCATCGATCTTCTCGATCTGCTCCTGGGTCATCGGTTCCATCAACGGGATGCCACGCTTCAAAGCGGGCAGCATTGTAATGTCGCGGGTCTGACGAATGGCCTTGCGCGCCACGCGACCGCGCCGAACCTTTCCGACGGCCTCGACACTCATCCGACATTGTCCCCTTCTGCCGGGTCGGTCAGATCAATCCAGATCGTCTTGAGTTCTGTAAACTGGTCATGCGCATGCAGGCCATTGTCACGCCCTCCGAAGCCCGATTGTTTGTAGCCGCCAAACGGGGTGGAAATATCGCCCTCCCCGTAGCAATTCACGGTGACGGTGCCCGCCTTGATGTCACGCGCAGCCCGGATTGCTTGCCGGGTGTTGGCTGTAAACACACTCGCGGCGAGGCCGTAATCTGTCTGGTTGGCGACTTCCACAGCCTCCGCGTTGCTGGAGGTTTCGATCACGCACAAAACGGGTCCAAAAATTTCGTCCCGCGCCTTGGGATCAGATTTGCTGACCTCGTAAATCACCGGGGGAACAAACGGACCTTCGCCGCTGTCATTCTTCTCCAGGAAACTGCGAACTTTTGCGCAGTGATCGGCATCGATCAGCGCACCAATATGGGTGGCAGGGTCCAGCGGATCACCGGTTTTCCAATCCCGCAAACGCGCATGGATCCGGTCCATCAACGGGGCTTTCACGGCTTTGTGGACAATCAGACGCGATGTGGCAGAGCAGTTTTGCCCCGCGTTCCAGAACGCCGCGTTGACCACGTGTTCGGCCACGTGATCAAGGTTTTCCGCGTCATCAAACACCACAGCAGGGTTCTTGCCGCCGCATTCCAGCACGACTTTCTTCAAGTTGCTGTCTGCCGCATAACGCAAGAACCGCCGTCCCGTTTCAGTGGAGCCGGTGAAACTGACCATGTCGATATCCATGTGGCGGCCCAAAGGCTCCCCCACGGATGGGCCGTCACCGGGCAGAACCTGCAAAACGCCGCGCGGTACACCCGCTTCATGGGCCAGTTCTGCCACCCGCAAAGCTGTCAGCGACGTCTGTTCAGCCGGCTTCACGATCACCGAACAGCCTGCCGCCAAGGCCGGTCCGATCTTCCAGGCCAGCATCATCAGTGGGAAGTTCCATGGAAGCACGGCCGCAACAACGCCAATGGGTTCTCGCACGATCATGGAGATCGCATCATCACCATTGGGCCCGACTTGGTCATAAATCTTGTCGATGGCTTCGGCGTGCCATTTGATGCACTGGATTGTCTCTGGAACATCGATGGTTTCGCAATCTGAGATCGGTTTTCCGGATTCCAGACTTTCCATCACCGCAAGCTCGCGCCGGTTGCGAGTGATCAGCTTGCATAACCGGATCAGGACGTCCTTGCGCGCGGATGGGTGCAGCTTCGACCAGTGGCCCTGATCAAACGCCTCACGGGCTTTTTTCACTGCAAAATCAACATCTACCGCCCCGCACCCAGAAATTTCCACCAACACCTCTCCCGTTGCCGGGTTCGACGTGGTGAAAACCGGCCCGCTGCCTTTGCGGTACTTGCCGTCGATGAAAGCTGTGCGCGGCATGTCGAGGTTTTGGGCAAGCGCCTGATATTCGGCATGGGTCAAAAGATCGCTCATATCGCCTCTCCGGTGATGTTTGAGATGGTGGTGTTCATGGTGCGAATAACCTCGGCCAGTTGCCGCTTGTCATCCTTGTTCAAAGGTTGCAGCGGTTTGCGCGGGGGTCCTGCATCAATGCCGCGTAAGGTCAGCCCGTATTTGATGCATTGAACGAATTTACCGCCCTGCTCCAGCACACTCATCAAGGGCAGCATCGCCGACATGATCGCGCGGCCTTTCGTGAAATCCCCTTCAACAGCGCAGGCCTGATACAGTGCCAAATGAGCTTCGGGAGCAAAGTTTGACCCGGCGCAAACCCAGCTGCGCGCACCCCAGGCAAAGAATTCCAGCGCCTGATCATCCATGCCGCAAGACAGCGCGATATGCGGGTAATCCCGCGCCAGCATATGCAACCGGTTGATATCGCCAGAGCTTTCCTTGATCGCGCAGAAATTTGGCGACCGGCCCAGACGATCAAGCGTTTCCTCGTCCATATTCACCGACATGCGGCCGGGGTAGTTATAGAGCATCACCGGCAAATTCGCGGCCCGGTCGATGGCCAAAGCATGAAGCGCAATTTCGCGTCCCGTGGGGTAGGCATAAGGCGGGGTCGCGACCAATAGCGCATCGGCCCCTTGGGATTTTGCGGCTTCCGCGAAGCGAATGCTGTCTTCTGTGCGGATCGCGCCAGTGCCCACGATCATCGGGACGCGGCCATTGATCAGCTCCGCGCAGTGGCCCATCATCCAGATACGTTCTTTTTCGGTCTGGGCGTAGTATTCACCTGTTGAGCCCGCGACAATAATCCCATGAACACCGGCACTTACAAGAAGCTCGACAGTTTGGGCCAGCGCCTCCTTGTTGCAGGTGAAATCATCATGAAACGGCGTCACGATCGGGGTGTAGATACCTTCAAATTGCATTGCGATGGTCTTTCATGGAAATCACGTCCAACGGGATCGGATCTGGGCGGACGTATTTTTCAAGCTGATCGCGGGAAAGATCCCAATGTTGCAGCGTCAGGTCGGTCGCAAGCGCGGCCTCCTGCGCTTCGATTGCTGAGATCATCGCATCATGCTGCTCAATCGCTTTCTTGATCCGGGTTTCGTCCGCGTTGGTTTTTGGATCGAAAAACGTCTGGCTCAGCCGTGTATGATCCACCAGCATCCGCTTGAGGCCTGCAAACAAATAGGGGTTTCGCGCCATCTCACCGATTTGTTCGTGAAACTTATGGTTTAGCAGCCCAGATTGGCGGGCATCGCCTGCGCGGGCGACACGGCTCAACTGGACTTGAGTTTCCTTCAATGCGGCAATCTCACGACTGCTGCGGTTTTCAGCGGCCTGCCGCGCGATGGAACAGTAGATCAACGGTGCCGTCTGAAAGAACACGCGCAAAGTCGCGAAATCCATCGACTCGACCTTTGCGCCGCGATTTTCTTCAAGGCGCACATATCCGCCCCCCGCCAAGCGGTGCAGAACCTCGCGCAGCGGTGTGCGCGAGATGCCGTAATCCTCCGCCAAAGACGCCTCATCCAGATCAGATCCGGGCGGAATATCCTGTGTCAGGATCCGCGCGCGCAAGTCTGCTTCGCAATGGGCTTTCTTCTGTTTGGCCAAAATATTTCTCCTATACATTTTGTATACAAACGAGAAATTGAGTCGGTCAATCAAAATCCGATCGGGTCAGCGGATCGAACGATGGAACGTCCCTGCCCGCACGGGTTGCCGTTCCGGAACGGGAATGCAAACCTTGCGCAAATGACTGCTGGGAGGGCGATAAATGAGTCTGGGATTTCACAAACACAGCGATGGTCGCCGCAAACTGAGCAACCGGCAGATCGATTTTTTGGGATGGATCTTGTTTACGCTTTCGGCCGTTTCATTTGTCATTGCCAGCGTTGGAAGTTTTTGGGCGATGACTGGAAGTCTGTTTTTCCTCGTGGCCTGCCTTGTCTTCATGGTGCCGTTTTTCCGCAATGACGGAAACTGAGCCTTCAAGGCCGCTGAAACGCTATGTTCGCGACATAAACGGCAGGCGTTTTTGAAATCTCGCAGGCTGCGTATGCCCAATCGCGGATGGATGGATACGTTCTGACGGGTCCAGCCCGATCTTGCGTTTGCGTCGTTGAATAAACAGCTTCCCAAAACCCTGCCACGTGCTGACGGATGGGGCAGTCACATCGCAATGAAACCGGTCCTGCCATTGATCTGGCAGCGGAAGACCTAAGGATTGGGCGTTCTCCAGCATCCAGACCAGCGGAATATTGGCCAATGGTCGCGCCGCCTCAAACCCGTTGAGATGCCCGCCGACATCGCCGTGGGTGCCGCGGAACCAAACCTGTTCAATATTGCCGGTAAATCCGGAATGGCATTGCCACAAAACTGGCTCAAAAATGCGGCGCGTCTCGTGCATGGCCAGTGCGTGAAACCCGTTGCGAATGGTATTTCCCAGCGAGTGGTCATGAAACTCATGCTCCACGGGTGAAAACCGCCAGAGCAGCGGCGCGCGGAACCCAAGGGCCCGCACTGTGTCCCAGACGCCAATCATTTCAACGCCAGCATCCTCATAACAATGCGCTTCACTAAAGGCGCGCGCACTTATGGAATTGGGATCGCGGCGGTAGTGGCGATAGGCCTGTCGGACATTGCGTTCTGTGGCGCAGTCAGATTTCAGCAATCCGATCCGGTCGATCACACCAGCAAGCGACCGCACGGCATACGCCCCACGCGAATAGCCAAACAGGAAAATCTTGTCACCGGGACGGTAACGCGATGCGATATAGCCATAGGCTTCACGAATTTGGCGGTTGATGCCGACACCCGCCATCACATCAATGGCCCGCCTGTAGCCCTGCCACTGGATGCCCGCCTCATATTTCAGTGACACCGAGGCCGACGGGGCCATTTCACGCAAAAGGTTGAACGTGATCCCGGCATTTGTCTCATGGCCCTCTTCAAGCGACGACATCGTCCCATCAAGAATAATCACATGCGTAACCGGGCCACGCGTGCCAGCAGGATGCAAATTGCGGGGGGCTGGGCCGAAGCCTGTAAGGCGTTTGAGGCGATCGGACATAGGGACTGAGTACGCCCCGAGCCTTTCCAGAAACTTAGGCCACCGCACGCAGGCCTCCGATCTTGCACCGTCTTGTCATCTTACAAACTCAATTACCCTTTTCGCGACTATCACCGCAAAATAAGGAGCAAGTTTGACAGATTTGCGATCCTATTCTGCAGCGATTTTTTCGCTGTTCAACCAAGACCATACACGATGCGGAGTAAACGGCATATCAACATGTCGTAATCCCACCTCCCAGGTTGCATCAAGCACGCCATTGGCTACAGCGGCCAACGCGCCGACCGTCCCGGCCTCGCCACATCCCTTCATGCCAAGCGGGTTCGCCGTGGAGGGAACAGGCTCGGAATAAAACGCAATCGTCGGCATCGTGTCAGCCCGCGGCATGCCGTAATCCATGAAGGTTGCGGTCAAAAGCTGGCCGTCCTCGTCATAGACCACATGTTCCGTGATCGCTTGCCCGATCCCTTGGACCACGCCCCCATGCACCTGACCTTCCGCCAGCATCGGGTTCATCAAGACGCCAAAATCATCGACGACCGTGTATTTGACGCATTCTGTCACGCCGGTTTCGGGATCAACTTCCATCTCGGCAATGTGACAGCCATTTGGATAGGACCTGCCCTCCAAGACCGTGGTCTCGGATGTGTCCAGCAGATCACTTTGGCCCGCTTGTCTGGCAACATCAGCAGCCTCGATCAACGTCATCACGGTATTGGACCCGTCTGCGCGGAAATTGCCGTCCTCGAAGGCGACCTCATCGACCCCCAGATGATCCGCGACAAAGGGGCGGAATTTCTCAATCACCGTCGCTGCGGTCGCTTTGGTGGCCGTGCCTTGTGTCGTGACCGAGCGTGACCCGCCCGTGCCGCCACCCTTGGCAATCCGGTCGCTGTCGCCTTGGACAATGTCGATCAAATCGACCGGGATCGCGGTAAATTCATGCAGCAATTGGCGGTAGACGGTCTCATGCCCCTGCCCGTTGGACTGGGTGCCGACATAAAGGTTCACGCGCCCGTCTTGTGTGAACTCTATCCGCGCTGTTTCATCCGGATCCCCGAGGATACTTTCGATATAATAGCACACGCCGAGCCCACGCAGTTTTCCTTCTGCCTTCGACGCCACTTTTCTGGCAGCGAAACCTGCCAGATCGGCCTCTTTCTCGGCCCGGCTCAGTACTTTGTGAAAATCACCGACATCATATAATTCCCCGGTCACGGTGGTGTAGGGAAATTTGTCCGCTGCGATGAAATTCTTGCGCCGCAGTTCCAACTGGTCGACGCCAAGTTCACGCGCTGCATGATCGATCGCGCGCTCCAAAACATAGATCGCTTCCGGCCGCCCTGCCCCGCGATACGCGTCGATCTGGGTCGTATTGGTATAGACACCGACATTGCGGAAATACGCCGTCTGCACATCATATGTGCCCATCAAAACCTTCGCGGCCAGATCCGATTGGATGTATTGCGCGAAGCCCGAATTATAGGCCCCCATATTCGATTGGGCATACACACGATAACCAATGATCTTGTGGTTTTCGTCAAATGCAAGCTCGGCCGTGGATACCAGGTCCCGCCCGGAATTGTCGCTCAGCATGCTTTCTGTACGCTCCGCCTGCCAACGCACAGCCCTTTTCAGTGTGCGCGCCGCATGGGCTGCAAGAAAATATTCCGGATAATCAAACGCTTTCATGCCAAAGCCACCACCCACATCAGGGTGTGTCACCCGGATGGTTTCGGGATCTATGCCCAGTGTTTCCGCGCAAGAGGCCTTGAACCCCCAGACACCTTGGCCTGAAAAGCTCACATGCAAGCGGTCCGCTTCCGGTTCGGCGAAACAGCCGCGCGGTTCCATTGAATTGGCGATGATCCGATTGTCCGCAATTTCCAGTTTGGTGGTATGCGCCGCAGTCGCAAAAACGGCCTCTGTTGCCGCTTCATCGCCGATGCCCCAGTCATAGGCGATATTGTCGGGGGCTTCTGGGTGGATCTGCGGCCCGCCCAAAACAGGCATCACATGCACGTCCAGGTCATCATAGTCGAACAAGATCAGTTCCGCTGCATCCTTGGCTTGCGCCAAGGTCTCGGCCACCACAAAGGCCAACGGCTCTCCGACAAACCGAACCCGCCCGGTCGCGAGGATCGGCCGCTCGGGTGCTGCCCCCAAGGTGCCATCGCGGTTTTCAATGATTGAGGCATCCATTCTGTTGGCCACGCCTGCAGCGTTCAGATCATCCGCTGTCAGAACCAAGTGGACACCATCCGCGGCGCGCGCATCACTGACATCAAGCTCGGTGATTTCTGCATGGGCAACAGAGGACCGGAAGACATAACAATACGCCGCATCCGCCGGAGCGACGTCGTCAAGGTAACCTCCGTCGCCTGTCAAAAACCGCCCGTCTTCGAACCTGCGAACCGGTTGGCTGGTGCCAAATTTTGATCCTGCCTGCGCCATCGGTGCCTCCTTAACAAATCCTACCGAGGACACTAGCGGGACTTGGGTTGCTGTCCAGTGTCGTTTCAGACGTCTTCTTGGAAAAATACCTGATGTAGAACGTCAGCTGCCGCGCGGCTTGGCGCGCAATGTCGGGGCCGCCTCGGTGGGATCTTCGGGCCAATGATGACGCGGGTACCTGCCGCGCATGTCTTTGCGGACATCCGCATAGCTCGACTGCCAAAACCCCGGCAAATCTGTTGTCACCTGAACCGGACGCTGTGCCGGCGACAATAGCGTGACTTTCAGCGGCACCCGATCCGGTCCAATCACAGGATGGCGCGTCACCCCGAACATTTCCTGCAAACGCACGGAAATCTCAGGACCCTCCCCGCCATAGTCCAAGGCAAGCTTGCGCCCCAAGGGCGTTTCGAAAAAGGCCGGGGCTGCCACGTCCAAAGCTTGCGTGTTTTGCCAACCCAACGCTGCACGCAACGCAGGCTCAGGATCAAACCGGGCAATATCATCGGCCGTTGTCAATCCAGCGACAAACGGGGCGAGCCAGTTTTGGATCGTGTCCAACAAGGCTGCATCAGACCAGTCGGGAAATGTCGGGTCTTGGCGGGATAAAAACTGTACCCGCGCCCGGAATGCACGGGCAGATTTGGTCCAACCAAGCCCGTCTAGGCCAATGTCGCGCACTCCCTCAAGAAACGCAGCAATGACCTGATCTGAGGGGGCCTGCTTCCATTTCTGTTCGCTCAAGATCAACGCTCCGAACCGTTCGCGACGGACGGCTTTCACGCAGCGCGCCTGTTTTGACCAGAAACAGCTTTCTTGGTGCGTGATTTGACCCGCGAAGACTTCCCGCAATCCGGCCTCGCTTAAGGGTGCCGCAAGGCGAATCCGGGCCTCGCGTGCGTCACCGTCCAGATCCAAGGCGACCAGAACCGACTTTCCAGC
This sequence comes from uncultured Litoreibacter sp., assembly GCA_947493265.1. GTDB lineage: Bacteria > Pseudomonadota > Alphaproteobacteria > Rhodobacterales > Rhodobacteraceae > Litoreibacter. The sequence goes on from CANLQL010000004.1 coordinate 174,161, forward strand.
CAACGCGTCTGCATCCTCCAGCTTTGCGCCTTTGCCACCGGACAACAGATATCGCGCCGCCTGCCCCGGCCTGCGCAACCCGACCCGATCAGGATAGGCAAGTGCCGCCATTTCCCCCAATTCCCGACGGGGTCCTTTGCAAAACCGCGCCAGCCGTTTGGTTTCGGCATTGATTGCCGCAAGAAGCGGTTTGGGCCCCTCCCCACGCTTTACTGCACGAAGCCTGAGTTCCAGGTCACTGCCCGCCCGGTGCCCCAGCACGTCCCGCTCACTCAACAGCGCCGCGATCGTCGCAGCGCGATCATCGCAGGACAGGATCATATGGGCGAGGCGCGGATGCACCGGGATCGCGGCCATCTGCTGCCCGTGGGGTGTCAAACGCCCGTCATCGTCCATCGCATCAAGCATCCGCAGCAAATCCTGTGCCTTGGCAAATGCGCCTTCCGGGGGCGGTGTCAGCAAGGCCAGGTCGTCGATATCCGTGCCCCAGGCTGCGACATTCAGCGCCAGACCCGCCAAATCGGTGGCTTCAATCTCGGCAGGGGGAAATTCCGGTAATGCCCCTTCTGCCGCGCGCGTCCAGAACCGGTAGCAGATGCCCGGCGCGACCCGTCCCGCGCGGCCTTGCCGTTGCACAGCCTCGGCGCGACTGACGGGTTCTGTGATCAGCCTGCTCATGCCGGAGTTTGGATCAAAGCGCGACCGGCGCGTCAGACCCCCATCCACAACGATGCGAACATCTTCAATTGTCAAAGACGTTTCCGCGATGGACGTCGCCAGCACGATCTTGCGCGCATCAGGATTGGGGCGAATGGCCTTGCGCTGATCCGCAAACGACAGCGCCCCGTAAAGCGGGCAAATCACGGTGTTCGGGATCGACCGATCCTTCAATACCTGCGCAACCCTTTGGATATCTCGCGCGCCTGGCAGAAAAACCAATATCCCGCCGGGTTCGTCCTTGGCAGCTTGCGTGACCAAATCCGCCAGGTCGCGTACGAAATTTGCGTCAGGTTTGCGGGGACGCTCCAACCACCGGGTCTCCACCGGGAAACTGCGGCCTTGCGATGTGACGACAGGTGCGCCCTCCAACAGTGCCGCGACCGGCGCTGCATCCAATGTCGCCGACATCACCAGAATTTTCAGATCCGGTCGCAAGGTCTGGCGGCTTTCCCAAGTCAGAGCCAAACCCAGATCACCGTTGAGCGACCGTTCGTGGAATTCGTCAAAAATCACCAGCCCAACCCCAGGCAGGTCCGGATCCCTTTGCAACATGCGGGTCAGGATACCCTCGGTCACCACTTCGATACGGGTTTGCGGGGACACTTCGCGCGACCCGCGCATACGGTATCCGACGGTCTGCCCGGCTTTTTCCCCCAAAGTCTCCGCCATCCGTTCGGCGGCCGCGCGAGCGGCCAGTCTGCGTGGCTCCAACATGATGATCTTGCCAGTGATGCCCGCTTCCAGAAGGGCCAGCGGGACACGGGTTGTCTTGCCTGCACCGGGCGGGGCTTGCAGAACGCAGACGCCCCGATCCGACAGTGCTTGCGCAATGTCAGCCAGCACATCGTCGATTGGCAGGGATGTCGCGTTCGGGTTTACCATCCCGGCAGGCTTAGCGCGCTCTTGCAGGCAGGTCACGCCTTTGGAGTGCGAAATCTGCACGATTGCAAAACCCTTATGCGCTGCGCCATAACGTGCTTGCACAGAAGGAACCTGACAGCGTGACCGATATCAAAGCCTTGGCGCAGTCCATTTTGCAAAGCGACAGACGGGCGTTGGCCCGCGCAATTACCCTTGTTGAAAGCGGTCGCGACGATCATCGCGCTGATGCGCTCAAGCTGATCGAGGCGCTGAAGCCCGCAGGCAGACAAGCGTTGCGCATCGGGCTGTCGGGAACACCCGGCGTCGGCAAATCAACCTTCATCGAAAGCTTTGGCCTGATGCTGACCAAACAGGGGCTTCGGGTTGCTGTTCTGGCGGTTGATCCAAGCTCGACCCGCTCGGGCGGGTCCATTCTAGGCGACAAGACCCGGATGGAGCTTTTGTCGCGCGATCCAAACGCCTTTATTCGGCCCTCGCCGTCCCAAAGCCAGCTTGGTGGCGTTGCGCGCCGGACCCGCGAAGCCGTGGCGCTTTGCGAAGCCGCAGGTTTCGACGTGATCTTGATCGAAACTGTCGGTGTCGGCCAATCCGAGACCATGGTGGCGGAGATGTCCGATCTATTTGTCCTGCTTTTGGCCCCCGCAGGCGGGGACGAGCTTCAGGGCGTCAAACGTGGGATCATGGAAATCGCCGATCTGATCTTGGTCAACAAAGCCGATGGTGATCTGAAATCTGCCGCGACCCGCACACAAGCTGACTATACCGGAGCGTTGCGCCTGCTGCGCAAACGCGCGCAAGACCCGGAAGGGTTTCCGAAAGCTCTCAAGGTTTCCGCTCTGGAAGATGAAGGGCTCGACATTGCCTGGGCTGAAATGCAGCAGCTGGCGGACTGGCGCAAGGCAGAAGGTCACTGGGGCAAGCGTCGCGCGGATCAGGCCGTTCACTGGTTCGCCCACGCGGTGGAAGCAGGATTGCTTGCGCAACTTACCGAGAACCCGGAAACACAAGACACATATGCCAAAGCCGCGCGCGACGTTGCGAAAGGCAAGCGGTCGCCTGACGCGGCAGCGCAAGCGTTGCTGTCAAAATTACTGCGCTAACGCGTGAACAGGTTGCAACGACCCTCGCCTTGCGGCGCAGTGGATTTGGCTGGAAGGAAATGGACGATCTCTGGCCACTCTCGGGTTGACGGCTTGAGAATCTCCCATTAGAGCAGGCCTTCAGAATTCAGGCATCGCTGGGGCGGTGTCTTCACCCGTTTGATACCCGGAAGGAAACGCCATGTCGCGCGTCTGTGAACTTACTGGCAAGGGCCCAATGACAGGTAACAATGTCAGCCACGCCAACAACAAGACCAAGCGTCGCTTTTTGCCGAACCTGAACGACGTCACTTTGACATCCGATACGTTGGGTCAATCCTTCAAGTTCCGCATTTCTGCGGCGGCTCTGCGCACAGTGGACCACCGTGGTGGTCTGGACGGCTTCATGGCGAAAGCCAAGGATGCCGAACTGTCCAGCAAAGCGCTGAAGGTCAAAAAAGACATCGTGAAAGCCCAAGCTTCGGCCTGATCTTTCCGCTTGAGACGATTGGAACGCGGCCACTTCGAAAGAAGGGGCCGTTTTTCGTTTGTGACAGCGGAAGTGTCTTATTTTTCAGCTAGTTAAGACAAAAAGACGCCCGCAACAGAAGTTACGGGCGTCAGTCACGGAACGAGGGACAGTGAATGCGAGAACAACAGTTCCGGAGCTGTTCCCGTGTTATTGAGATAGGGGTCATTTTCGCGTCTACCAGTGCTGGTTACAAAGACGTGAACAGGTTATTTTGACGCTCTCGCTGCATAAAGACCCACCGCAGCGGCGTTTGACACGTTTAACGACCCGAATTCCCCAGCAAAGTCGATCCGCACCAGCTGGTCACAGGTTTCCTTGGTTTTTTCCCGCAATCCGGGCCCTTCTGCGCCCAAAACCAGCCCCAAAGGTCCGGATTGACCGGCAATAGCGGCATCAAGGGAGATGTCTGCCGTGCCATCCAGGCCCAGCAGCGTATATCCCATCTCCTGAAGCGCTTGCATCGTTGTCGCAAGATTGCGCACCCGAAGGTAAGGTTGCCGCTCCAATGCGCCCGAGGCGGTTTTTGCCAGCGCACCTGTTTCAGGCGCGGAATGGCGCAGCGGGCCGATGACAGCCCTTGCGCCGAATACTTCAGCCGATCTGAGAATCGCGCCGACATTGTGCGGATCGGTCACCCGGTCCAGCAAAATAACCCGCGCATCAGTGCCGCGCGGGGCACAAATATCGGACAGGCTGCCCCAATCCAGCGGTTTCACCTCCAGCGCAGCACCTTGGTGCACGGATTGCGGGTCAATCGGGGCCGAAAACCGCCTTGGGTCAGAAATCTCCGGCTCCAGACCGCTTGCTGTGATCTCGGCAGCCAGGCGGTCTGCTGCATTTTTCGTAACCACCAACCTTAACCGCTCACGCATCGGGTTTTGCAGCGCATCGCGCACAGCATGGATGCCAAAAAGCCAGACCGTCTCGGCGGCGGCTGCGCGCCTGTTGCGCTCTTTTTCGACCACCCATTTCGGTTTTTTCTGAACCATTTGACCCTCTGCGCCGCTGTGGCTTCCACCTAGTCCCTTTTCAGGCAGCCCGACAAGTGCCCAGCGCATTCAAGTTGCGACATTTTGAGGTTGACGGGGTCCAGCCCTGCTTATATCCCACCGCCTCAGTGGGCGACAGGCCGCAAGGTGTGGCAGGGGACTGTAACTCCCTCGCGGAGACGCACGCCTGGTTCGATTCCAGGGTCGCCCACCACTTCCAACCAACAAGTCCGCGATAGCGAAATTCCACAGGCCGCGCGCTATTCGGTCAGGTCCAATTGGCCAAAAGGTCCGTCATCCGCGCCAATCCAAGGTTCAGATTGGCTGCCTGCCCTCCGCCGACACCGACCCGGATGTGATCTGGCATCCCGTAAGCACTTCCGGGCAGAAGGAAGGTTTTATAGGGCGGGGCGAGCAGGCGTTTTGCAAAATCCTCTCCATCGATGCCACCAGCCAGCTTTGCCAGTCCGATCAACCCAGCTTCAGGCGGATGCCAGGACAGTTTCGGTTCGGACGCGATGTAGCTGTCGAGATGTTTCAACGTCGCAAGCCCGTCGCCCCGTGCCTTGGCAAGCGCACGGTCTAGGCGATCCGGGCGCAAGGCGATCTCTGCGATGGCCTCCCCCATCACGTTCATTATCTCACTGCTGTTTTCGCGCAGAATGACCGCGTCCATCACGAGCGTTTCGTCGCGGCAGATTAGCCACCCTGTTCGCAACCCTTGCAGCCCCAGCGCCTTGGAGACGCTGCCAGTGGTGATCCCACGCTCGTAGATCCCGGCAATTGACGGGGCCCGCGTTGCACGCCATTCCAACCCGGCATAGACCTCATCAATGATCAGCCAAGCGCCGACCTTGTCTGCGATCTGTGCGATTTCATGCAACTCGTCCGGCGTGAGCAGCTTTCCCGTCGGGTTGTTCGGGTTGGTCAGAAAAATGAGGCGCGTCTTGTCAGTGACCAGACCTGCCAGCTGGTCCATCGGCAATGCCCAGCCATCATCTTCATTGCGGGTCACCAGCTTGACATTGGCCCCTCTGGCCTTGGCCAAAACTTCGGTTTGCGGCCAGCCCGGCAGTTCCGTGACAATTTCATCGCCCGGTTCCACCAGTTGCATGAAGGCCAAGTAATTCGCTTCTGCGGCACCCGCAGTGATCAACACGTCGTCTGCGCTGCAGGATCCGCCAAGTCCTGCCTGATCAATCACCCTTTGGCGCAAATCCGGCAGGCCCCGGAAGGATTTCTGGTTCCAATCCAAAGACATAGTTGGGTCCAGATCTTCCAGAAAATCGCCCAACACCGGGGACTCCGCCAGAGAAAATCCGACAAAGGCCTCTGGCTCGGCTTGCGTGGTATCAAGCAGGTATTGGAAGAGCGTGTGAATTTCGACTTTCATTTCAGACCCGGATTTGCTGCAGTGGCGTGAGGGGGAAGTCTATGCAAGCAGAAGGTTTTTTGAAAGGACGGCCCGTATCCTTGCATGTGCTTGACTACGGTCTGTTCAAAGTGCACGCCAACGGGCGGGTGATCGGGATTTGCGGCTACCTGATCCAGACAGACGCGGATGAGGCTGTTCTCGTCGACACCGGGTTTCCACAGAAATACGCCGTGAACAAGGACGCCGCGACACAAGAAGACAGGCTTTTTGAATTTGGCGAGGTCTTGATTTGTGAAGACGCGAATATGCCTGCCGCACAGCTTGAATTGGCCGGTGTGCAACCAGATCAGATTAGCCTGCATATTCAAACCCATACCCATATCGACCATGTTGGTGGGATCGCGGAATTCCCGCACACCCCGATGTTGATCTCAGCGACCGAGCGGCGCTTGGAGAGACCGCTCTATTGGGGTGGCATTCAACCGATAGAATGGCCTGACCAGACCTATCTGGAGATTGAGGGCGACACCCAGATCGGACCGGGATTTACGGTCTTGTGCGTGCCAGGACATGCGCCTGGGCAACTGGCGATGCATGTGGACTTGCCGGACACTGGGGCGGTTTTGCTGACCAGCGACGCAATTTCGCGCCCGGCAGAGATCACCGAGAAATTCGTGGGCTCGTGGGATGAGGCACAGGCCATCCGCAGCGCGGACCGCCTGATGTCACTGGCGCAAGAAACGGATGCGTTCGTGATTTACGGTCATGCACCCGATCAATGGCCAGAGCTCAAGAAAGCGCCTGAAGCCTATACCTGAGACCCGCCGCTAATGCACATCGCGCCCTTGATTGAGCACAATGACATTGCCGCTGGAGATGTCCCCGGCCTCAGAGATCAAGAACGAGACCCAGCTTGCGATCTGCGACGGCTCCATCGCGTGGCCATGCGGCATGGCCGAGATTGCTTTTTGCAAAACATCTTCCGTCAGAACGCCAAATAGAGGCGTGGTGGTCATCGCAGGCGCGATCGAATTCACCGCGATTTTTTCCTCGGCGTATCGGCGGGCCAGATCTTTCGTCAGCGTGTCCATCGCTGCCTTGCTTGCCCTGTAATGCGGCGGGTCGAACACATCGAAGTTATAGGCCCCGTTTGACGAGATATTGACGATCTTGCGCACTCCGGACCGTCCGGACATCAACGGGATCGCACGTTGGCAGCAGAAAAACATAGAATTGAAGTTGATCGCCATCTGGCGGCTCAGCTCATCAGCGGGGATGTCGGGGAAATCGGACATCAGGCAAGTCCCGGCATTGTTGACCAATGCGTCGAGGCCGCCATGCGTTTCTGCGATCTTTGCAAATGCGCCCTGCACCGCGCTGTCATCGGTCAAATCTACAGTCACCTGCTCGAAGCCTTCGCCAATCAGCGCGGCGGTTTCGGCCAGCGTATCGTCTGCGATATCCAGCCCAATGACCGTCAGGCCGTCTTGCACCAGCTTGGCCGCAATGGCTCTGCCCATGCCCCCGCCCGCGCCTGTGACCACTGCTATTTTCTGTGTCATCGTGTTTTGCATCCCTTCCGCCAGACCATCGAAACGCTAGCTGCATCGCCCAGCCATGTACAGCGTTCGGCACCGTGCACGTTCTTTGAAAAACTGCTGGTCTGAACGAGGGACACGCGGCACACTAGGTCCGATTGCGAAAAGGGATGCGCCATGGATCATGTAAAATTTACGGCAATGCAGGACGGCGACAAGGAAGACTACGACTTCCTGACCGAGCATGAGGTCGAATATACCAAAGGCACCGCTGACAGGTTGCTCAGCGCCTTGGTGTCGCTGGATGAAAGCCTGTCAGGCTACAAAGTGACCCGGCTTGAACATTCCTTGCAATCCGCGACCCGCGCCGAGCGTGACGGCGCGGATATCGACTGGGTGGTCAGCGCGCTTTTGCATGACATTGGCGATATCTTTGCGCCGTATAATCACGACGAATATGCCGCGACGATCCTGAAGCCATTTGTGCGCGAGCAATGCACCTGGGTCGTCGAAAAGCACGGAGATTTCCAGATGCTTTACTATGGTCATCACGTGGGCGGTGACCAGCACAAGCGCGATGCCTATGCGGGCCATCCCTATTTTGACGATTGCGCCGAGTTTTGCGCGCGGTGGGATCAGGCAAGCTTTGATCCGGATTATGACACATTGCCGCTGTCGCATTTCGAAGCGCGGGTGCAGGAGGTTTTCGCCCGCGCGCCTTATGATCCGGATGTAATGCGTCCGGGGGCGCGCGAGCCGCTGTTTGCGCCGTCATGATTGAGTATTTTCAGCAAAGAGAAGCCACACTCTTTTCCTTTGCGGCGTGAGGCGATAGATCACCCTCAAGTTGAGGAGTGACGCCATGCCGATGGAAAAGACATTTGATGCCGCTGAGGCGGAACCGCGCCTATATGCTGCCTGGGAAAAGGCCGGATGCTTTGTGGCCGGTGCAAATGCCAAACCGGACGCATCACCCTACTGCATCATGATCCCGCCGCCCAATGTCACGGGCGTTTTGCATATCGGGCACGCATTCAACAACACGCTGCAAGACATCCTGATCCGTTGGAAGCGGATGCAAGGTTTTGACACGCTGTGGCAGGCCGGCACGGATCACGCGGGCATTGCCACGCAAATGGTTGTGGAACGGCGCTTGGCCGAATTGGGCGAGCCCAAACGTACTGACATGGGCCGTGAGAAATTCCTTGAAAAGGTCTGGGAGTGGAAGACTGAGTCTGGCGGCACGATTGTCAATCAGCTGAAACGGCTTGGCGCGTCCTGTGACTGGTCACGCGAAGCGTTCACCATGTCGGGGGCTCCAAGCGGTCCTGCAGGTGAAGACGGCAATTTCCATGATGCTGTCATCAAGGTCTTCGTGGAAATGTACAACAAAGGGTTGATCTATCGCGGCAAGCGGCTCGTGAATTGGGACCCGCATTTCGAAACCGCGATCTCCGATCTGGAGGTCGAGAATATCGAAGTTGCGGGCCATATGTGGCACTTCAAATACCCGCTGGCCGGTGGGGAAACCTATGAATATATCGAGACCGATGACGACGGCGTGGAGACGCTGCGCGAGACGCGGGACTATATCTCCATTGCGACAACGCGGCCTGAAACGATGCTGGGCGATGGCGCGGTGGCTGTCCATCCGTCCGACGAACGTTACGCGCCGATTGTCGGCAAGCTCTGCGAGATCCCGGTGGGTCCGAAAGAGCATCGCCGCCTGATCCCGATCATCACCGATGAGTATCCGGACAAAAATTTCGGCTCGGGTGCTGTGAAGATTACCGGCGCGCATGATTTCAACGACTATCAAGTGGCCAAGCGCGGCGGGATCCCGATGTATGCGCTGATGGACACCAAGGGCGCGATGCGCGCCGACGGCAAACCTTATGCCGAAGAAGCTGCCGTGGCCCAAGCCATTGCCAATGGCGAACAGGAATTTGACGAGGCGATGATCGCGGCGATGAACCTTGTGCCGGACGAATACCGTGGCCTCGACCGGTTCAAGGCGCGCGAGAAGGTCGTGGCCGATATCACGGCTGAGGGGTTGGCGGTGACTCACTTGGTTCCGGTCACGGATGCCGATGGGCATGAAACGGTTGAAACTGTTCCTTACGTTGAGAACAAGCCGGTGATGCAGCCGTTTGGCGACCGCTCCAAAGTGGTGATCGAGCCAATGCTGACCGATCAGTGGTTCGTGGAGACGTCCAAGATCGTCGGCCCCGCGCTGGATGCGGTGAAGAATGGCGACGTAAAGATTATGCCGGAGTCGGGCGAGAAGACCTATTACCACTGGCTGGAAAATATCGAGCCGTGGTGTATCTCGCGCCAGCTGTGGTGGGGGCATCAGATCCCTGTTTGGTATGGAAGCAACAGACGTTTTGTAGAAGCAGAGAATGGCACTGAACTACGCCATGACTTTGATGAACCTATTATAGTTTGTGCGGCGTCTTTCAGCGACGCTGAGAAGAAGTTTCGCTCTATCTATGATGAAAGAGGCGTACCACAACCTGAGACAATTCATGAATGCTCTGGACCTGAAGAAGCACTCCATAGTTCCGGCCGGTCAGAAGCAGTTTACCGCGACCCCGACGTCCTCGACACGTGGTTCTCGTCAGGCCTTTGGCCCATTGGCACTCTGGGGTGGCCGGACGACACGGACGCGCTTGAGAAATACTTCCCGACCTCGACGCTGATCACGGGCCAGGACATTCTGTTCTTCTGGGTCGCGCGGATGATCATGATGCAATTGGCGGTTGTGGATAAGATCCCGTTCGACACGGTTTACCTGCACGGCCTCGTGCGCGACGCCAAAGGCAAGAAGATGTCGAAATCCACAGGCAACGTGATCGACCCGCTCGACATTATTGACGAGTTCGGGGCCGACGCGCTGCGCTTTACCAATGCGGCGATGGCGAGCCTCGGCGGGGCGCTGAAGCTCGACACGCAACGCATCGCGGGCTACCGGAATTTCGGCACGAAGCTGTGGAATGCCGTGCGCTTTGCAGAGATGAACGAGGTCTATACGGCCCGCGCTGAGGGGTCCGACAAAAGTCCGACGCAAATCCGACAGGGTTCCGACGCGCAATTTACGGTGAATAAGTGGATCATCGGGGAAACCGGACGGGTCCGTGAGGTGGTCGACAACGCGCTGGAGCAATACCGGTTCAACGACGCCGCTTTGGCGCTTTACGGGTTTGTCTGGGGCAAGGTCTGCGACTGGTATGTGGAGCTGTCCAAGCCCCTGTTGCTGGACGGATCAGAGACCGAAAAGGCCGAAACGCGCGAAACGATGGGCTGGGTTCTGGATCAATGTATGATCCTGCTGCACCCGATCATGCCGTTCATTACAGAAGAGCTTTGGGCCGCCACAGGCAGTCGCGAAAAGATGCTGGTCCATGCGGATTGGCCCACCTATGGCGCTGATCTTGTTGATGAAAACGCGGATCGGGAAATGAACTGGGTGATTGACCTGATCGACGCAATTCGGTCGGCCCGCGGTGAAATGCACGTGCCTGCGGGCCTGAAAATCCCGTTGGTTCAAGTTGGCTTGGACGAGGCCGGGCAAACGGCCTGGGCCAATAATGAGGCGATGATCAAGAAGCTGGGCCGCGTGGATAGCGTGAGTGTGGCTGATGAAATGCCGAAAGGGGCCGTGACGATCACGGTCGCAGGTGGCACTTTCGCCATGCCTTTGGAAGGGATCATTGACGTGGCCGAAGAAAAGGTCCGGCTTGAGAAAACACTTGGAAAATTAGCCAAGGAAATCGGAGGGTTACGTGGTCGCGTGAATAATCCGAAATTCGCGGAAAGCGCCCCTGCGGAGGTCGTGGAAGAGGCCCGCACCAACCTTGCTGCCCGCGAAGATGATGAGGCGAAGTTGATCGCCGCCCTCGCCCGTCTGGCCGAGATCGCCTAAGGCACCAGCTTGTCAATCGCGCGCATTGCGCCCAGCGACTTGTCATAAACCAGCGTCAGAACCCGGCGACCCCCGGTTTTGGCGGCGATCTGTGGCAAGGCACGGATTGTGCCTGCAGCGGCTGCAGCGGCAATAAACCCGCGACGTGTGAGGTTGGGCATAAGATGCCTCCGTTTTTGCGAATGATTCTCAGGTAATGCGTGTCGAACGCCTTTTCAAGCCTTGCTCAGCAGGGCCAAAACCGTTTGAGTGTCGTCCATGTCATACTACCGTTTTACCGATCTCGCCCAGTTATTGCCCGCCAGTGTCCCTTTCGTGGGACCGGAAACGCAGGAACGCCAACGCGGCGCGCCATTCCTGGCCCGGCTTGGGGCAAATGAAAGCGTCTTTGGTCCCTCCCCGAAAGCTGTCACGGCAATGCGGGAGGCGGCAGCAACTTGCTGGATGTATGGCGATCCGGAGAACCACGATCTGCGCCACGCGCTTGCGGAACACCATGATATCAAAATGGAAAATATCGTCGTGGGCGAAGGTGTTGACGGGCTTCTGGGTTATCTGGCGCGGCTGTTCGTGGCCCCGGGAGATGCAGTTGTAACGTCAGATGGCGCATATCCTACGTTCAATTACCATGTCGCCGGATTTGGCGGGGTTCTGCACAAGGCTGCCTATAAAAACGATCACGAAGACCCCGATGCACTTCTGGATCTTGCCCGGAAAACGCAGGCCAAACTGATCTATCTGTCCAATCCCGATAACCCGATGGGCACCTGGCACAGCGCTGCTGTCATCGAAGAGATGATTGCGAATTTGCCGCAAGGCTGCGTGCTTGTGTTAGACGAGGCCTATATCGATTTAGCGCCCGAAGACGCCGCCCCAACCGTTTCAAAGATTAGTCCAAACGTCATCCGAATGCGGACGTTTTCAAAGGGGTACGGAATGGCAGGCGCGCGTGTCGGGTATGCAATCGGAACGGCCGAATTGATCACAGCATTCAACAAGATCCGAAACCACTTCGGGGTATCTCGCATCGCGCAAGCGGGCGCATTGGCAGCCCTTGCGGATCAGGCCTACCTTACTGATATCAAGTCAAAATTCACGAATTCTCGCGACCGAATTGCACAGATCGCACAGCAGAACGGTCTTGTGGCCCTGCCATCGGCCACGAATTTCGTCACGCTGGATTGCGGCCGGGACGGCGATTTTGCCCGGCGGGTTTTAGCGCATCTCATCTCGGAAGGTCTGTTCGTCCGGATGCCGTTTGTGGCCCCTCAGGATCGCGCCGTTCGGATCAGTTGTGGCACAGACGCGCAGATGGACCTGGTTGCAGAGAAACTTCCAATGGCCCTCAAAGCAGCGGCAAGCTAACCAGTTTTTGACTTTTCCTTCAGGAATTTAGCGCTAGGCTGCGATAAGCAACTATTGGACGACCGATGCCAGACCCGCATATGCGAGAGGTTGAAAACTATACAACGCCATTTCTGGCGATGATGTTTGTCATCTTTTTCACCGCGTTATTTACGCTTTGGGCCATGTTTGGCTATGTCGCATCGCTGTTATCAGGGCTGGTGGTGCATCTGCTGATCGACCGGCTTCCGAAGCGCGACTAGCCGCGAACCGCACAAACCCGGGATGCAGCTTCCAAGGCACCGGACCCATGCGGTATCCCCAATGCCTTCATGCCAGCATCGATGCTACCAAGTGTGCCCAGCAACATATGCGAGTTTAGGTGACCCATATGGCCGATCCGGAAATACCCGTCCGCATTGGGGTCGGTTTCATCTTCCATGCCAAGGCCAATGCCTAACGTTACCCCTGCGTTTTCTGTCAGCCAATTGCGTAACTGAGTGCCCGCAGGTGCACCGATCCGAACAGAGGTTACCGCATGACTGCGCGCTGCTGGATCCGTGATATTCAACTCAAATGGGCCCTCCGTGGCCCAGGCATCAGCGGCCGCCCAAACCGCCCGCGCCAAAACCGCGTGGCGGTTGAAAACGGCAGGAAGCCCTTCTTCATGGACGATCATATTGAGTGCTTCACGTAGTCCGTAGACATGATGCGTCGGCGCGGTTCCGCACCAGTATTGGTAATAGCCTTGCGGATTGGCACGTGGGCTCCAATTCCAATACCCGGAGACATAGTCGACCTGTGATTTCGCGGCCTCGGCCTTTTCGTTGAAGAAGACAAAGCACATGCCAGGCGGCGTCATCAGCCCTTTCTGGCTGCCTGTGACCATCACATCGACGCCCCAGGCGTCCATCTCGAACGCGTCACAAGCAAGGCAAGCGATGCAATCGCTCATCAACAAAGCGGGGTGAAGCGCGGCATCCATTGCCGCACGGATCGCAGCCGTATCGCTTTTTGCACTTGTCGAGGTGTCGACGAAAACGCTCAGCACCGCTTTGATCTTGTGATCTTTGTCGGCCTTTAAAGCCTCCTCAAGCTGGGCCGGGTCTACCGATGCACGCATCCCGAATTCGAGGATTTCGACCTCAATGCCCATTTGCTGTGCCATCTCTGCCCAACCATGGGCAAATCTGCCCGTCGCCGGAACCAAAACCTTGTCGCCACGGTTCAAGGTGTTAGCCAAAGCCGCTTCCCAGGCCGCGTGCCCGTTTCCGACATACATCGCAACATTGCCGCTGGTTTGCGCAACCGCCTTCAGATCAGGAACGAGCGAGGCTGTAATGTCGATCAGCTCCCCGGTGTAGATGTTCGGGGCAGCACGATGCATCGCTTGAAGCACGCGATCCGGCATGATGGACGGGCCAGGAATTGCAAGCGTATGGCGACCGTTGGAAAGCGACATGGGAACCTCAGGAATTGCTGTTCTGTCAGAGCTAGATCGCACGCGACCAGAGGTCAATCGGCGCATCTATCAGCGTTTGTGATACGCACGGGCAAGTTTTTGTGGGTCTGCGCCCAACAGGTACCGGACAAGCGTCCATAAATTTCGCGCGCCGCGGTTTATCCAGCCGCTTTCGATATACCTTTGCGCCCCGGTCGTGACATAAGTCGGGAGCAGTAGAACCCTGCCCTTCAGCGCACGCGCGATCGCAACATCCTCCATCAGGGGAAGATCGGGATAACCGTTGATTTGATCATAGAGCGTTCTGGAAATCAGCAATCCTTGATCGCCGTAGGGTAGGTCAAACACGCGGCTGCGAAAATTTGCCCAGGACCCAACCAAACGGGGCAATAGCCCATCAGCTTGAAATCTAAGCCGAAACACCGCCGCCTTGTGGGGCTGTTTCGCGATGTGAACCGATACTGCACCGACCCAATCGTCCGGCAGCTGTGTATCTGCATGTAAAAAGAGCAACCAATCGGCTTTCGCAACTTCTGCCCCGCGTTGCAGCTGACCGCCTCTTCCTTTCGCGCCAGTGACAAGCTGTGCGCCGACATCGTCGGCCAAGGCAGGTGTGCCATCCGTACTGCCCCCGTCCGAGATCACCAAATCGCGGATCACTCCCGCAGATAGCCCCGGCAAAAGACTGTCCAAGCACCCCGGCAAAGAGCCCGCGGCATTCAGGGTTGGAATAATGATTGAAATTTGGCTGGCCATGGCATGGGGTCTGTTCAGCACACGCAGAGTGCCTATATGATTTGAAGAAGACGGTTTTTCAGCGCCGTTGTACTGGACTTAGGACACAGACGCAAAATGCCAGCAGAAACGATCCCCCTTCGGACAGTCTTGTCGATCACCCGGCCCGATGCAGACAGCTTCCTGCAAGGCTTGGTCAGCAACGACATTTCGAAACTGGACAACGGTCTTGTCTATGCGGCGATGCTGTCGCCACAGGGTAAGTACCTGGCGGACTTCTTTTTGTTGCGTCAGGGCGACGCGATCCTGCTGGATGTTGCACAGGGCCTTAGTGACGGGCTGCTGAAACGTCTGAATATGTATAAATTAAGGGCTGACGTGGCGATTTCGCTGCTCGATTTGCCGGTCAGCCGCGGGCTTGGTGACGTGCCGGACGGGGCATTCGCCGATCCACGTCACCCAGCGCTGGGATGGCGCGCCTATGGTCTGGAGGCGACCGAAGGTAAAACGAATTGGGACGCTATTCGGGTAGAGCACTGCATCCCGGAAAGTCTGGTCGAGCTGATCCCGGATGATACTTACATTCTGGAAGCTGGGTTCGAGGCGCTGAACGGCGTTGATTTCAAGAAAGGGTGCTATGTCGGTCAGGAAGTAACCGCCCGGATGAAGCACAAAACAGAGCTGCGCAAAGGCTTTAGAACCGTCCATATCGACGGGGAAGTCCCGGTTGGAACAGAGATTGCCGCCAATGGAAAAACGATTGGCAGCGTCTACACGCAGGCAAACGGTAAAGCGATTGCCTATCTGCGCTTTGATCGCATCGCACCGGGCATGACTGCCGGAACTGCCACGCTCAGCGCGTAGGCCAGCTTAGTCCCGCGCGCGGATCGTTTTGGAAAACGCCTCAAAAATCTCAGGATTGGCAGCGATCAGATGTCCTGTCTCCAGGATATCCTGGCCTTCGCGCAGCGGTTCGACGAAACCGCCCGCCTCTTTGACCAACAAGATACCAGCTGCGATGTCCCACGCCTGCACACCGCGTTCCCAATACCCATCGTAGCGCCCAGCAGCGACATAGGCCAAATCAAGGGCCGCAGCCCCCCAACGCCGAACACCCGCACATTGCGGAAGCAGCGCCGCAAAATCTTTCAGGACAGCAGGGAGGTATTTGTTGCCACCAAAGGGCACGCCGGTTGCATAGACGGTCTCTATCATCTTGTGACGTCCTGACACCCGCAAGCGCGCATCATTCATCCAAGCGCCCTGCCCTTTTTCGGCAAAGAACATTTCGTCCTTGGACGGATCATAAACCACGGCGGAAACGATCTCTCCCTTATGTTCCAGCGCGATGGATACGGCCCAATGGGGCATGCCGTGTAGAAAGTTTGTCGTGCCATCCAGCGGGTCCACGATCCACCGGCGGGTCGGGTCTTCGCCTTCGATGGCGTCGCTTTCCTCGGCCAGCCAACCGTAGGTCTTGCGCGCGCCCATCAACTCTTCCTTAAGAATTTCTTCGGCGGCGATATCGGCCTTGGAGACAAAATCGCCTGCACCCTTCATCGACACCTGAAGGTTCTCAACTTCCCGGAAGTCCTTCGCAAGGCTGCGGCCAGCCAGACGGGCGGCTTTCATCATAAGGTTAAGATTGGCACTGCCTTGCATAACAGGTCGCTCCGATTTGAGGGGTCCGGTCGCGCGTATAGCGAGGCTGCGCTCCAAGGGAAAGGGCGAAGACGCATTGCGCCCGCTGGGCACCCCCTCTAGCGTGCAGAAATGCAAGCAGACAGACCCATAATCGGCATCCTTTTGATGATCGGCTTTTGCGCCTTGGCCCCTCTGGGCGATTCGCTGGCGAAATTGCTGGGCCAGACAATTCCTGTCCTGCAGCTGGTTTTCGTACGTTTTGCCGTACAGACGGTGATCCTGCTTCCGCTGGTCTGGTATCTTGGCCGCAGCATTCAGCTAAGCCCCCGGGTTCTGCGACTGACATTCGTGCGCACGGTTTTGCATATTATCGGCATTGGCGCGATGTTCACCTCACTGAAATTCCTGCCGCTGGCCGATGCAATTGCCATCGCCTTCGTAATGCCGTTCATCATGCTGCTGCTTGGCAAGTTCGTGCTGGGGGAAGAAGTTGGAGGCCGTCGCCTGGGGGCCTGCTGTGTGGGCTTCATCGGAACGCTTTTTGTCATCCAGCCAAGTTTTGCCGCCGTAGGAGCACCCGCGTTACTACCGCTTGTTGTGGCTGTGGTCTTTGCACTTTTCATGCTGGTCACGCGCCAGATCGCCAAGGAAGCTGACCCGATCGCGCTGCAGGCCGTATCAGGCTTGATGGCAACCCCGCTATTGGCGTTGGTCTACCTGATCCCGGTGCAAGCCCAGTCCGACATCTTGCGATTTGTCATACCTGATACGACCGAAGCACTGCTTTTGCTGACAATCGGCGTCGTGGGCACCATCGCGCATCTGCTGATGACCTGGTCTTTGCGCTATGCACCATCAGCGACCGTCGCACCCGTGCAATACCTCGAGATTCCGTTCGCCACGATCATGGGATACTTGATCTTTCGGGACTGGCCGAACGGGCTCGCGATGGTTGGTATCGCCATCACGATGGCGGCAGGGCTTTACATCCTGAACCGCGAACGGCAATTGGCAAAAGTCAGCCCCGCTGCAGCTTGACCGGTTCTGATCGCGCCAAGCGAATGACATTGGACATGAACGGTTTGGATGTATCTTCCACCCGTGTCGCCGCAAACAGCCGCTTGGTGCGGCCGTCTTTCGTCAATGGTCGAGTGACATAGTCCGAATTATACCGCACCTCGCGCACAACCCAATCCGGCAAAACAGCGACACCACGGTTGGAGGCCACAAGCAGAAGTATCACCGCCGTCAATTCCACCTGCCGCATTGCGCGTGGCTCAACCCCGGCTGGGATCAAAAGCTCGGTGAACACATCCAAACGGGTTCGGTCAACGGGATAGGTGATCAGCAATTGGTCGCGAAGATCTTCCGCGTCGATATAGTCTTTTTTTGCCAGAGGGTTCTGAGAAGATGCAACAAAAACAGGCTCATAGTCAAAAAGCGGGGTGAAATCGACACCGGGCAGATCTTCGGGATCAGAGGAGACCACCAAATCGACCTCTTCCCGCAACAAGGCTGGCAACCCATCGAAGCTCAGGCCTGGGCGGATATCAACGTCGATATCAGGCCAAGCCTTGCGAAATCCTTCCAAGACAGGAAACAGCCACTCAAAACAGGCGTGGCATTCAATCGCGATGTGCAAACGTCCGGTTTTGCCGGACTTCAGCGACAGAAAATCTTCCTGCAGCGCCTCAACCTCTGGCAAAACCTTCTCGGCCAGTTTCAACAGCTTCATGCCAGCAGGCGACAGCTTCATCGGTTTGGAGCGGCGAATGAACAATTCCACGCCTGCCTGATCCTCAAGACCTTTGATCTGATGGCTCAGCGCAGACTGCGTGATGTTCAATTGATCGGCCGCTTTCGCAAGGCCACCCGCTTCATGGATTGCCTTGACCGTCCGAAGGTGGCGAAACTCTAAATGCATAGCGCGCTCATAATAATCTTGAATGTTATGAATTTGTTTCACAACCACGCCTATGAGACAAGGGATCAAATCTTATCGGAGCCCCGTGATGTCCGCCCCAAACGTCTCATTTGAATTCTTCCCACCGCAATCCTTGCAGGCCAGTTTCAAGCTGTGGGAAACCGCGCAAACTTTGGCCCCGTTGGACCCGAATTTCGTGTCCGTCACTTATGGCGCAGGTGGCACCACCCGCAAATTGACCCATGAGGCGGTGACAGCATTGCAGGCCAATATGGGCTTGAAGGTCGCGGCGCATCTAACCTGTGTGGACGCGACCCGCGAAGAAACCCTCGCGATTGCCGACACATACGCAAATTCTGGTGTGAAAGATATCGTCGCGTTGCGCGGGGATGCCCCCAAAGGCGCTGACAGGTTCGAAGTTCATCCGGATGGCTTTGCGTCCTCCGTGGACCTGATCACTGCGTTGAAAGATCGCCACGATTTCACAATCCGCGTCGGGGCCTATCCTGACACACATCCCGAAGCGCGAGATCAGAAAGCGGATATCGAATTTCTCAAGCGCAAGTTTGACGCTGGCGCTGACGCGGCGATTACGCAGTTTTTCTTTGAAGCTGATACGTTTTTCAGGTTCCGGGACGCCTGTGCGGCAGCGGGGATCGAAAACCAAATTATACCGGGTGTTTTCCCAATCGAAAACTGGACCAAGGCCCGAAATTTTGCCGCCCGGTGCGGCGCAAACGTACCCGCGTGGCTTGATGATACGTTCGCAACGGCGATCCGCGATGACCGTCATGACCTGTTGGCGACAGCATTGGCGACTGAATTGTGTGACACGTTGATCCAAGGTGGCGTGGAGGACTTGCATTTCTACACGCTTAACAAACCTGACATGACCCGCGACATCTGCGCAGCCCTCGGGATCACGCCAAAAATGGAGCTTGCGCAAGTCGCCTGACTTGATCTCCCCTGCTCGGCCTCGTAACTCTTGCCCCAAACCAGGAGTGACCGATGGCCGAGCCTTTTTTTGCCAAAACCGCTGATGATATTCTGACGCTGCCCGAAATTCTGGAGATGTCAGGGCTGGAATTTATGCAGAAGATTCTGGAAGGGGAGATCCCGGCTCCACCAATATCAAGGACGCTAAACTTTAGGCTGGTCGAAGTCGCTGAAGGTCGTACGGTCTTTCAAGGCTCACCGCGATTTGAAGCCTTCAATCCGATCGGGACGGCGCATGGTGGATGGTACGGCACGATCCTAGATAGCGCGATGGCCTGCGCAGTCATGACGACGGTGCCAAAAGGGTCCGCTTACACGACGCTTGAGTACAAAGTGAACATTACCAGACCGATCCCGGAAGGGATGGAGGTCCGCGTAACAGGCGAGGTCGATCATGCCGGAAGGTCAACCGGTGTTGCAAGCGGATGGATTCACGGGGTCGAGGATGGTAAACTTTATGCAACAGGATCAACAACTTGCTTGATCATGAAGCTTGCCTAGATCACGGAGGCATCAAAAGCGCGTGACAGGTTCCCAACAACGCCTGCGCATCTGCGCACCTTATTCCCCCTGACATTTCCGGCCGGATTGTCTATATAGGTCATGTACTCCACTGCACGGCAGGGAGGCATGCAGGGCCGTTACGGGTCCACCCTTAGCGGCCCTGTTTTGTCTGGCGGGCGTTTCATTTTTGAAATGCCCGCTACAAACTACTCCTCAATGAAATCCACCTGATCGCTGTCCAGAAGCTCCGCGATGCTGTCTGGAAGACCCAGACCGTTTGCGACCTCCGCATCCAGATCGCCTTCGAGTTTTTTAACGGCGTCCAGCTTTTCAATGACGTGGTCGATTTTTTCAAATGGAACGACGACCACACCGTCTGTATCTGCCACAATCATGTCACCTGTCGCGACTGTTTGACCGCCGATCTGCACGCGCAAGCCGACGCTGCCAGGACCGTTCGAAAATGGCGAGGCGGGGGTCAGACCCGTGCACCAGACCGGAAGTCCAACATCGACGATACCGGCGTAGTCGCGCACGGGACCATCGGTCACGAACCCTGATGCGCCTTGGTTTTTCGTCATGCCTGTGACGCGGTCACCTGCGGCTGCACATCCTTGGAAACCGGCAAAAGACGCAATCACGATATCACCTGGCTGGATGTATTTCAGCGCTGCCAACGTACCAAGAATATCGCCCGCGCTGTTACCAGCGGTTAGCGCCGGACCGGCGGCAACACACGGAATGTCGCGTCCTTCGCCCACAGGTTTGATATTGGCCGCGAGCGCGCCACCCCCCATCAACGCGTCAACGACAAATCCTGTCGGGATCCCCTGAAACGCATCGATCTGCGCTTTCGTCGGGCGTCGCATGGATTTGTTAATGGTCAGTAGTTTTGGCTCTTCGATCATCGAAACCTCCCAATTTCTGAAAACCCGGTCCGTAAGTCTGGCACTATTTCCCGAGGCACCACCGCATGATGGCTTTCTGAGCGTGCAGACGGTTTTCCGCCTCATCAAAGATGACAGAGTTTTCGCCATCCATCACAGCGCTGGTCGCCTCATCATCCCGGTGGGCGGGAAGGCAATGCATGAACAATGCGTCTGGTTTGGCATGGCTCATCAACTGTTCATTCACTTGGTAGCCACGTAGTTGGTTGTGGCGGCGTTCGCGTGCCGATTGCGGATCATGCATCGACACCCAAGTATCTGTCACAACCAGATCAGCCCCCTCAACAGCCTTGGTTGCATCCCGCTCAATCTGAATATCTGATCCTTTGGCGCGGGCTTCGGCCACAAATCCGGCCTCGGGGTCCAGTGTTTCTGGCCCCGTGAACGTCAAGTCGAACCCAAATTGTCCAGCTGCGTGGATGAAAGATGCGCAGACGTTGTTGCCATCGCCGCTCCAGACGACTTTCTTGCCTTTGATCGGACCGCGATGTTCCTCAAAGGTCATGATATCGGCCATGATCTGGCAAGGGTGTGTGCGGTCTGTCAGACCATTGATCACCGGCACCGTGGCGTATTGCGCCATCTCCAGCAGAGTGTCTTCCTCAAAGGTCCGCATCATGATCAGATCAACATAACGGGACAGAACCCGCGCCGTGTCGGCAATCGTTTCGCCATGACCAAGCTGCATGTCAGAGCCGGACAGAACCATTGTCTGCCCCCCCATCTGACGCACACCGACATCGAACGAAACGCGGGTCCGCGTTGACGGTTTTTCGAAAATCAGCGCGACCATGTGCCCGGCAAGTGGTGGGTCTTCGTCAAGCGCACCCTTCGGTTTACCGTTCCGAGCATCTTTTGCGACGCGGGCCTGATCGATGATCGACCTGAGGTCTTTTTTGTCCGTCTTGTGGATGTCTAAGAAGTGTTTCACCCGCCGGCCTCCAATTTCTTGGCAGCTGTTTCCAGGCGCGTGACGGCATCACCAAGCTCGGCCTCTGAAATGGTGAGTGCAGGCAAAATCCGGATAACGTTATCGCCGCCCGGAATGGTCAGAAGATGTTCGTCATAGCACGCATTTATGACGTCACTATTTGCCATTTTACACTTTAAACCGATCATCAAACCTGTGCCCCGGACCGTCTCAAACACGTCGGGATGCGCGGCAACCAAGCCTTCCAGTTTTTGCCGCAAGAAACCGGCTTTGCGGTTTACGTCCCCTAGAAATTCCGGCGTATTGATCAGATCAACCACGGCTGATCCGACGGCACAGGCCAACGGGTTCCCACCATATGTGGACCCGTGTGTGCCAGCTGTCATACCAGAGGCCGCGTCTTCTGTTGCAAGGCACGCCCCCAAGGGGAAGCCGTTCCCGATACCTTTAGCGATGGCCATGATATCAGGTGCGATACCGGCCCATTCATGGGCAAAGAACTTGCCTGTCCGACCAACACCACATTGAATTTCGTCGCAAATCATCAGCACGCCGGTTTCATCGCAAAGATCGCGCAATCCTTTGAGGCAAGAATCGGGCAAGGGCAAAATGCCTCCCTCACCTTGAACCGGCTCAATCACAACGGCAGCGACAGTGTCGTCCATCGCGGCCCGCAGAGCGTCGTGGTCCCCAAATTCAAGTGATATGAAGCCCGGCAATAGTGGGCCAAACCCTTTGGTCAGCTTTTCAGACGCCGCCGCCGAAATTGTCCCTAAGGACCGCCCATGGAAAGAGCCTTTGAAGGTGATAATATTTGTCCGCTCTGGCTGACCTTTTTCATACCAGTATTTGCGGGCCATTTTCAGCGCGCACTCCATCGCCTCCACCCCGGAATTGGTGAAGAACATGGTGTCCGCAAAGGTAGCCTCGCGCAGTTTTTCGGCCAATTCTTCCTGTTTTGGAATGTGATACAGGTTGGAGGTATGCCAAAGTTGGGTCGCCTGTTCAGACAAGACCTTTGCCAATTCAGGATGCGCATGACCCAGTGATGCCACAGCGATACCGGCCCCCAGATCAAGGTAGCGTGTTCCGTCTCGGTCGATCAGCCAGCTGCCTTCCCCTTTTTCAAAAGTCATTTTCGCGCGGGAATAGGTCGGCAAAACGGCAGGTATCATGTGCATCGTCCTTTGGATGGCGGAAGTCCTGATATTCAGGATCATTTCTGGCAAGTCAATTGGAAGGGTGCGCTGAACGCGCAGGTGATCAGACGGCGAACGAAAGACGTCGGCGTCGCAGGGAAGGCATATGTGACTTCGTGATCATGAAAACCGCTTAGACCGACCGCGGTCACACTGTAAAGCGAATTTTGCGCGATACTTGTATCCCCTGCCGCGAACGCTTAAACTGAAGACAACAAAATTCAGCCGCCCGCCGGGCGGTTTATTCATTCAAAAAGGTTATGCGATGTCCTGGACCGATGAGCGCGTCGAAGTTCTGAAAAAAATGTGGGGGGAAGGCAAATCCGCTTCCCAGATCGCCAAAGAACTTGGCGGCGTTACCCGCAATGCCGTGATCGGCAAAGTCCATCGTTTGGGCCTGTCCAACCGTTCTGGCGGGGCGAGCCCGGCGAAAGCGGCAGCCAAGGAAAAGCCAGCCGCGAAGGCAAAGGCGCCGGATAAGCCAAAGGCCGCACCGGCAGCAGAGCCGAAGCAGGAAAACACGGTTTCAAAGCCGGTTATCCGGCCAAAACTGATCGTGACCGCTGGTCAACCTTTGCCGCCACAACCGTCTGCCAATGAGATCAGCCCGGAAGCTTTGGCCTCTGTGCGCGAAGTTGAGAAGAAGGCGAAGAAGCTCAGCGTGATGGAGTTGACGGAACGCACCTGCAAATGGCCCGTCGGCGACCCAGCAACCGAGGACTTCTGGTTTTGCGGACTGCCTGCGCAAGCTGGCAAGCCTTATTGCGAGGCGCATGTTGGCGTTGCATTCCAGCCAATGTCTTCGCGTCGGGACCGTCGTCGCTAAAGGTTAGTTACCGCCCAGCAAATCCAGCAGTTTCGACTTGGCTTTTTCTTTCAGCTGATCCTCAAGGCTTTGTTCCGGATCACTAGGAACGCCCAGTTTTTCTGCAGCTTTCGCGCGTGCGGCGGCTTTCAACTCTTCCTCTTTGGCCTTGGCTTGTGCCTTCAACGCTTCCTTCTTGTCTTCCAGTTCCGTGTCGACAAGTGATTTGAGGTCAGGCCGGAAGCGAACGTTGCTCCAAGGTCCTTCGATAATCACGGGCACACGGATGCCTTTCGACAATTGCGCTGCAAGTGCCACCGGATCCACGCGGTAATTGACCGTCTGCGCACCGATCCCCAATTCACCGGCACCGGTTGCTGTCAGCAAATCGGCCTGAAAGTTAAGGTCATCATTTCGCAATACGCCATTTGCAATGTCGAAGCTGGCGGTGATCGAATTGAACACCGTTTTTGCCCCCTCACCCTGATAGCTGCTGTCGAGGTTTTTGATCATGCCCGCAATATCGAGGCCCTGAATCTCGCCGGTTCCAACCGCGAGCGATCCCGACCCAGACAGCGAATTCATAAGCGCGTTCATATTCGACCCAGACGCCAGAAATTTCAGCCGCATCTGCGCATCGCCGAGGAGGCGATCATAACCCATAAAGTCCCGCAGAAGGCTTTGCATCGCCACGTTGGACGCAGACATATCCCCACCCACTGAAAGGCCAGAGCGGTTGTTTACCACAAACTGCCCGGCAACATTTCCGTCAAACACAGAAACTTCACCGAGGTTCAGAACCATTCTGGAATTGTCGATCGTGCCGCTGATCTTGGTCTTGCCAAGCTGCACCGATCCAAGGTCCAACCCGTTGACATCCATAGCAAACGATCCATCCACAGCCCCGATGCCGCTGACATCCAAAAACGCCTCTGACCAGCCGCCGGCACCCGCATTGGCAGCGCCATCGCCTTCGGTTGTGTCCGTACTCATCGCGGAAAAATCAATCTGATCGCCGGAAACGCGCGCTGTCACAATCGGCTTGTCCGCCAGTTCTACGTCGAAATCTCCTTGGAAACGATTTTGATCGAGGTCGATTACAGCATCACGTAGGAAAATCTTGTTCTCAGGGGTCAGCGTGATTTGCCCGGTCAGTTTCGGGTGTTGTCCCATCCCTTGTGGAATGCGTGGCGGTGTTTGTCCCAGCAAGCCAAACAAGGCCTTCTGATCTGCAATATCTAGGCTCAGCTGCCCTGCCCCCTGTACCGGGTCCATCGCCGCTTTGCCTTTGAAACTTGCAAGGCTACCGCCTGTCGCAAACACAAGTTCTGCCGGTTGCAGCCCGCCATTGAGCAGTTGTTCAACCCCATCAAGCGAACCGTTGACGGAGAATGGCTGGCCTTCCTTGATGGCAGCAAACGAAAATTCAACAAGTCCACGCAGGTCAGCAGCAGATAAATCAACCGCGACATCATCCAGCACATGGGTCACACCCGCCTGCCGGTCGACATAGGACAATGTGCCGCCCGTGATTGTGGCACTAGGCAAGGACACGGCACTTAGGTCTGTGTCGCCACCCGGCTCATCCGATCCGAACTCCGTCAGAAATTTCCAGTTTTCGCTGCCATCGGCAGATTTTTCCAAACGTATGACCGGGTTTTCGATGGTGAACGCCTCAACGACAATGTCACCGCCAATCAACCCTGACAGCCCGACCCCCATATCGATTGCGTCAGCGACCAACATCGGTCCCTGATCCGACCAACTGGCATTGGCGATCTGAACGCCTTCAAGGCTAACGCCCAACCTTGGGTAGATCGTCGGCTGCACGCCACCGGTGATAACCAACGCACGTCCTGTGTTGTTTTCAAACTGGGTTTCCGCAAATCGGGCGATCCGGTCTGATGGGATCAGGAACAGGCCCGCCACCACAACAACCGCGAGGATAACAAGCGTTACTAATATTCGGGCAATCCAGCGCATCTCGAAACCTCCGCCTTTTTTCTTTAGCCTAGTCGCTGCGGGGCGATGGCTCAACCGGACCTTTTGTTCCATCCGAAATTAAACTAAGAGCCGCACATGAGTACAAACCCACCCAATCTGCGCCCCGATCTGGCCCCGAAACCGCGGGTCAGCGAGCCTGTTCGCGACGGCCAGCCAAAAATCGGAATGGTCTCTCTGGGATGTCCCAAAGCCCTGGTGGACAGCGAACGGATTTTGACGCGCCTTCGTGCGGAGGGCTACGCGATAAGCCCGGACTATTCCGGGGCCGAAGCGGTGATTGTGAACACGTGCGGTTTTCTCGATTCAGCCAAAGCCGAAAGCCTGGAGGCGATCGGTGAAGCTTTGAACGAAAATGGTCGTGTGATCGTAACTGGATGTTTGGGCGCGGAAGAAGATTATATCCGCGGCACACATCCGTCGGTTTTGGCCGTCACTGGACCCCATCAATATGAACAGGTGCTGGATGCAGTGCATAAAGCGGTCCCGCCAAGCCCGGACCCGTTTGTCGATTTGCTGCCAGCAACCGGCGTGTCACTGACCCCGCGCCATTACAGCTATTTGAAAATCTCAGAAGGCTGCAACCACAAGTGCAAGTTCTGCATCATCCCCGATATGCGCGGGCGTCTGGTCTCCCGGCCCGTCAACGCCGTATTGCGAGAAGCGGAGAGGCTGGTTGAGGCAGGTGTACGAGAGTTGCTTGTGATTTCGCAAGACACCTCCGCCTACGGGCTGGACCGCAAATACGACCTGCACGCTTGGAAAGACCGCGAGGTCCGCAGCCATGTCACCGATCTTGCGCGCGAATTGGGCCAGCTGGGTGCGTGGGTGCGGATGCACTACGTCTACCCCTACCCACATGTGCGCGAATTGATCCCGTTGATGAACGAAGGCGGTGTGCTGCCCTATCTCGACATTCCGTTTCAGCATGCTCATCCGGATGTTTTGAAGCGTATGGCCCGCCCGGCTGCCGGGTCCAAAACACTCGACGAAATCGCGGCTTGGCGGGCGATTTGCCCTGATATTACCCTGCGCTCCACGTTCATCGTTGGCTATCCCGGGGAGACCGAGGCGGAATTTCAGACACTTCTGGATTGGATGGATGAAGCCCAGTTGGATCGCGTCGGCTGCTTTCAATACGAAAACGTGGATGGCGCACGGTCGAACGCCCTGCCAGACCACGTCCCCGCGGAGATCAAGCAAGATCGCTGGGATCGCTTCATGGCGAAAGCGCAGGAAATTTCAGAGGCGAAGCTGGCGGCAAAAGTTGGAAAAGTGATCGATGTGATCGTGGACGAGGTCGACGAAGACGCCGCCACCTGCCGCACCAAAGCCGACGCCCCTGAGATCGATGGCAACCTGTTTATCGATGAAGGGTTCGAAACGCTTAGCCCCGGTGACATCGTCACGGTGGAGGTTGATGAGGCCGGGGAATACGATCTTTGGGGACGGTTGAAGTCGTGACAGAAAGCGATGCGCCAACATTGGCATGAATACGGAGCCAGACCCAACCCGCGAAATTGTTCGCAATCAGGGTCTGGAGTGCACCTGAGACCTAGCGCTTGATCATGGAAAATACGTCGTAACCCATTTGCAAAAGGACATGGGGGACATCGACGAAAACCCAGTTTTCGACCAACAGATCACCTTCCCTTCGCCACCAGTCAGAGACACGCATGTAGACCCTTTCATTGGCCGGCCCCTGCCCCAGAAACGGCTTAACGTTGACACCAGTAAGTGACGGCCAACCACCAGAGCATGTGTAATTGCCCTCGCCGTAGCGGGTGAAATGTTTGGTCATGCCATTATTGGCAGTCCCACCGGACCAGCCTTCAAATTGCGATTCAAAAGGGACCTGAAAAGAGGCGAATTGCTCGATTCCGATGAAAGATCCGAATGCGCCTGGCCCGTACCACATCATGTTTTCATGCCAGTACGGCCGCCATGCCTCATCCTTGGTTGCAAGCTTGGACAGCATATCTGTGACGATCCGGTAGCTAAGCGTACTTTCATCCGGGTCAGGAGCGTCTTTGATGATGCCGTCTTTGGTTGCAGGTCCGGGGATCATGCCGGTGTATCCGCGCGAAAGTGCTGGGCCGATATCGATTGGCCATTGCCCGCAGGCAACCATCAACTCCGGTATATCAAGGAAAATGTAGGTCTCGCGGGCTTGCCCGTCTTCCATCCGATGAAATTCGCCATAGCGAAGAAAACAAAGCTCGTTGCTGGCGCGAATACCAATCCAGTCGCGGCAAAAGTGCCCCGAATAATAGCCTGTCGCGCTGACCCATGATTGCCCGTCAAAGTCCCCCGCCATTACGATGTCATCGCGCCGATAAAGCCCTTCAAAACTGTTTTGCAATGGCTCGAAAAAATCTCGCTGAAAAGCGTCAGCGCCATCAATGGCATTGAACGGATGTACGACGTTGATGACGCATTGCGGGTGGAAAAAGGTAGATGTTGCTTTTGAAAAGTCGCCCGGATGGCGTTGTTCTTCTGTGTAGGCGATGTAGCTTGCCCGATCATGTGAAGACATGATTGTTCCTTCCGATAAGATAAAAAACTTGTTTGTTCAGAGGAAGGTAGTCACGGGTCCCGCACGCATTCTTGCGAACGGTATGCGCCCGGGTCGTCTTGCCCGCTTCGCCAGCAAGCTTAGCATTGCCCTTAGACATTTCGCTTGCATTGAATGATCGCATCCTAGGCGCATTATTCGAGCTTAGAGTAACAGCCAAGGTTTACAAGTTTTGTCCGATCGACGTGCGCGACATCGCTCGTTATCCTAAATCTCCTCGACCATCACGACGCCGCCAAGTGACTTGATCGCGCCTTTGACCTTTGGATTGATTGCGAACATGTCGCCGAGGTCCATTTCGACCTCTCCAGGGAGTTCGGGGTTCATCAAACACAGTGAAACGGGACCGCGAGCACGTATCGATTTGTCGGCGGCAGAGCGTTCCAGGACCGATGCGATCGACGCGATTGCGCTGTCATCTTCGACGAAGATTTTCAGCCCCATCGATCCCGCTTCAACTGCCCCGTCGATCGGTTGCGCGGACCGGCACAGAAGTTTCAGTTGTTCGGCTTCGTAGGTGGCTTCAACAGTCATCACAACATTTGCACCGGCAACCAGATGATCGCCAGATTTCTCCAACGTGTCGGAGAACACCGTGACTTCATAAAGGCCTGTCGGGTCGGATGCCTGAACAAAGGCAAATCGATTGCCACGAGCTGACTTTCGATCTTGGCGACCTGCAATGGTTCCGGCGATCTTCACCGCCATCGCCCCGTTTTGAACCCGTTGTTCAATTTCGGCCAGTGTCGCCACCTTTTTGCGTTTCAGTGACAGCATGTAGTCATCCAGTGGGTGGCCTGACAGATAGAAACCAACCGCTTTGTGTTCTTCGGCCAGTTTTTCACTGGGCAGCCAATCCTCAACCGGGGAAAGACGTGGTTCGGGTAGGTCATCGCCTGCTTCCCCGAATAGCGAAACCTGATCAGAGCTTCGCTGTTCGTGAATAGCCGCAGAATAGCCGACAAGCGCATCGAGGCTGTCGAAAACACGTCTGCGGTTGGGATCAAGCTGGTCAAACGCCCCGGACCGGGCAAGCATTTCCAGCGGACGTTTGCCGACGCGTTTCAGATCCACCCGACGGGCCAGATCAAAAAGCGTCGCAAACGGTTTGCCGTCCCGCGCGTCCGTGATCAGTTTCATCGCTTCAACGCCCACGTTCTTAAGTCCGCCGAGCGCGTAAACAACCTGCCCGTCATGAACACTGAACGTCGCCTCCGAACGGTTAACGCAAGGCGGTACGATGGTAATATCCAGCGTTTTGACGATCTCTTCCTTGTAGACGCCCAGCTTGTCGGTCAGGTGCAAATCGCAGTTCATGACGCCTGCCATGAACTCCACCGGGTGGTTCGCCTTCAGCCAAGCAGTTTGATAGCTGACCACCGCATACGCCGCCGCATGAGATTTGTTGAATCCGTAGTTCGCGAATTTCTCAAGCAGGTCAAAGACTTCGCGGGCTTTCTTTGCGTCGACGCCATTTTTCTTCGCGCCCTCTTCGAATTTGGGACGTTCGGCATCCATCGCTTCCTTGATCTTCTTACCCATCGCCCGACGCAAAAGATCCGCCCCGCCCAGCGAGTAGCCCGCCATAACCTGCGCGATCTCCATCACCTGTTCTTGGTAAACGATGATGCCTTGGGTTTCGGCGAGAATGTGATCGATCAAAGGATGAATCGATTCAAGCTCTTTCAGGCCGTTCTTCACCTCGCAATAGGTCGGGATATTCTCCATTGGACCGGGCCGGTACAGCGCCACCAATGCCACGATATCTTCGATGCAGGTCGGTTTCATGCGCCGCAGCGCGTCCATCATACCCGAACTTTCCACCTGAAACACAGCAACCGTTTTGGCCGACGCGTAGAGGTCGTAGGATTTCTTGTCATCCAGCGGGATTGCACCAATATCGATATCGACACCGCGAAGCTTCAACAAATCCAACGCGTTCTGGATCACGGTTAAAGTCTTCAATCCGAGAAAGTCGAACTTCACGAGCCCGGCTTGTTCCACCCATTTCATATTAAATTGCGTTGCTGGCATATCAGAGCGCGGGTCCTGGTAGAGTGGCACCAGCGCGTCCAAAGGACGATCCCCGATCACAACACCTGCCGCGTGGGTCGAGGCATTTCGCAACAGACCTTCGACCTGTTGGCCGTATTCCAGAAGCCTTGCCACGACCTCTTCGTTTTTGGCCTCTTCACGCAGTTTGGGTTCTTCGGCCAACGCCTTTTCAATAGAAACCGGTTTCACGCCTTCCACCGGGATCAGCTTTGACAGTCGATCGACCTGCCCATACGGCATCTGCAGAACACGACCGACATCGCGCACGGCAGCTTTCGACAAAAGCGCGCCGAAAGTGATGATTTGGCCCACTTTGTCGCGACCGTATTTTTCCTGCACATACCGGATAACCTCTTCCCGCCGGTCCATACAAAAATCGATGTCGAAATCGGGCATGGAAACCCGTTCGGGGTTCAGGAACCGTTCAAACAGCAGCGAATAGCGTAGCGGGTCAAGGTCGGTGATCATCAACGCATAGGCCACAAGGGACCCCGCACCGGACCCCCGCCCTGGGCCTACGGGAATATTGTTGTCTTTGGCGTATTTGATGAAGTCGGCAACGATTAGGAAGTAGCCGGGAAACCCCATGCCTTCGATAATCCCCAACTCAAAATCGAGCCGCTTTTGATACTCTTCGACCTCAGCAGCATGCGGGATAACGGCAAGTCGTTTCTGCAACCCCTCATTGGCCTGACGGCGCAGTTCTTCGACCTCATCATCAGCGAACTTCGGCAAAATTGGATCGCGCTTGTAGGCTTTGAAGGCACAGCGGCGTGCGACCTCTACGGTATTTTCAAGTGCTTCCGGCAGATCTGCAAACAATGCCGCCATTTCCTGCGGTGTTTTGAAATAGTGCTGGGGGGTCAACTTCCGACGATTTTCCTGCTGATCGACATAGGCCCCTTGGGCGATACAAATCAGCGCGTCATGGGCCT
This sequence comes from uncultured Litoreibacter sp., assembly GCA_947493265.1. Classification (GTDB taxonomy): domain Bacteria; phylum Pseudomonadota; class Alphaproteobacteria; order Rhodobacterales; family Rhodobacteraceae; genus Litoreibacter. The sequence continues at coordinate 205,258 of CANLQL010000004.1, forward strand.
CGTACATGTCTGATTTCGGGAAATAGACATCATTCGTCGCCACCAACGGCAGTCCCATCGAATAGGCCATTTCAACATGGCCGCGCTCCGTCAGGGTTTCGGATTCTGGAAGGCCGTCTTCACCGGGGTGGCGCTGCAATTCGACATAAAGCCTATCTGAATAAATCTCCGCCAACTGCCGCATCAAGGCTTCAGCTTTCGGATGCTGGCCTGCCCGCAGCAGCCGTCCAACGGGGCCATCTGGCCCCCCTGTGAGACAGATTAACCCGTCGGCATTCTGGGCCAACTCAGCCATTGAGACCTGTGGCAGCGCCCCTGCCTTGTCCAAATAAGCGCAAGAATTGAGCTTCATCAGATGCTCATAACCACGTTCATTCTGGGCCAGCAAAACGATCGGAGCCGGGTCGCGCGGCCGTTCGCCTGGGGCAGCCTGCATATAGGCCAAATCAAGCTGACATCCGATGATAGGCTGGACGCCTGCCGCACTGGCATATTCCGAAAACTCCAATGCTGCGAACATGTTATTGGTGTCTGTAACTGCGACGGCAGGCATATTCAGGTCAGTACAAAGACCTGGCAATTTCTTCAGACGGATCGCGCCTTCCAGAAGCGAATATTCGGAATGCACACGAAGGTGGATGAATCGGGGATCACTGCTCATTTTGGCAGCGTAGTGGGCGCGCCCCGGAAGGAAAACCCACACAAAAGACTTGCCAAACGATTTTTATGCGGTTTTGCTAAGGACTGCATTTCTTCTACGCCGCATCGAAGGTTTGCAGGAACACTATTTGGTAACGCGGCGGGTCACATACTTATGATTGTGACGTTTCTTCTCAATGGAACGTGTGTCGAGGCTGAATGCACCAGTCCGACCGAGACGCTGTTGGATTGGTTGCGCGAAACCAAGCACCTCACGGGAACAAAAGAAGGCTGTAACGAAGGCGATTGCGGCGCGTGTTCGGTTATCGTGACGGGTGAAGACGGCGCGGCGCGGGCGATGAACGCCTGCATCCTGTTTCTTCCGCAAATTCACGGCCGCGCAGTGCGCACTGTCGAAGGGGTTTCAGGACCAGATGGCAGCTTGCACCCGGTTCAACGCGAGATGGTCACCCATCATGGCTCGCAATGTGGTTTTTGCACGCCTGGATTTATTGCCACGATGGCAGCAGCGCACAAAAACGGCGCGCAGGATCATGACGACCAATTGGCAGGAAATCTATGCCGCTGCACTGGCTACGCCCCGATCATTCGGGCGGCAGAAGCTGCCCAGTCAGCGCATGTGCCCGATTGGATGCACGAGGATTTGAGCAGTCTGCCCGATCAACCTGCCCCGGTCGCAATGCCGGCAACCAGCGATGAGTTGGCCGCGTGGTACAAAGATCATCCGGATGGCACATTGATTGCCGGAGCGACAGATGTTGGTTTGTGGGTCACAAAACAGCTGCGTGATCTGGGCGATGTGGCCTTTCTTGGACGCTGTTCAGATTTGCAGACAATTGATGTGTCGGAGAATACGATCCGCATCGGGGCCGCCGTAACACTGAATACTGTGCGCGAGGCGATTGCGCCCTACCACCCTAGTTTTGCGGAATTGATCCGGCGCTACGGGTCTACCCAAGTGCGCAACGCAGCGACACTGGGGGGAAATATTGCCAATGGATCACCTATCGGGGATGCCCCGCCTGCCTTGATCGCGTTGGGGGCTATTTTGCACTTGCGCAACGGCAAAACGCGACGGGATCTGCCGCTTGAGGAGTTCTTCCTTGAATATGGCAAGCAAGACCGCGCGCCAGGCGAATTCGTGGAGGCCGTCAGCATCCCAAGGCAGCCGGACAATCTGCGGTGCTACAAGATCTCCAAACGGTTCGATCAGGATATTTCCGCACTATGCGGGTGTTTCAATATTGCGATCAACGAAGGCGTCGTCACTTCCGCGCGCATTGCGTTTGGTGGCATGGCGGGCATTCCCAAGCGGGCCGACGCGGTGGAGGCCGCGTTGATCGGACAGCCTTGGGACTTGGGTACCATTCAAGCCGCGAAAGCCGGATTCGAACAGGATTTTACGCCGTTAAGCGATATGCGGGCCTCTGCTGAATATCGGATGCAAACAGCCAAGGGGTTGTTGGAACGAGTTTATCAGGCAAGCCAAGGCATTGCCGCAGATGTCCTGGAGGTCCGGTCATGAGCGTTCATAGCCCTGCCCCCCATGACGCGGGAACCCTGCATGTCAGCGGCCTCGCCCGCTATGTGGACGACATTGCGACCCCGCCCGGCACGCTTCATCTGGCATTCGGCCTGTCCGAGATCGCCCATGGCGACATCACAGCGATGGATTTGTCTGATGTGCGCGCGGCACCGGATGTCGTCGCCGTCCTCACCGCAGAAGACATGCCTTTTGCCAACGACGTCTCCCCGTCGGCCCATGACGAACCCTGCTTGGCAACAGGAAGCGTGCACTATATTGGACAGCCCGTTTTTGCGGTTGTCGCGCGATCCCATCTGGCCGCGCGCAAAGCGGCGAGGTTGGGCAAGATTGACTATGCGGAAAAGCCCGCAATCTTAACAATTGACGCGGCAATAGACGCTGGGTCCCGTTTCGAGGACGGGCCTAGGATTTACGAAAAAGGCAATGCCGAAGCCGCGATGCAGTCCAGTGCCAATCACCTGACAGGAAGTCTGGAGATCGGCGGGCAAGAGCATTTCTATTTGGAAGGCCATGCGGCCCTCGCCTTGCCGCAAGAAGGCGGTGACATGGTGGTCCACGCGTCCTCCCAACACCCAACAGAGATTCAGCACAAGGTCGCAGAAGCGCTTGGCATCCCAATGCATGGTGTGCGGGTCGAAGTGCGCCGAATGGGCGGGGGGTTTGGCGGCAAGGAAAGTCAGGGCAATGCACTATGCGTGATCTGCGCGGTCGCGGCCAGACTGACCGGGCAACCCTGCAAGATGCGGTACGACCGCGATGATGATTTCGTGATCACCGGAAAGCGGCATGATTTCCGCATTGCCTATTCGGTCGGCTTTGACACGACCGGAAAGATTTCAGCATTGGAATTCACGCAATACGCACGCTGTGGATGGGCGCAAGATCTCAGCCTGCCTGTCGCTGATCGGGCGATGCTGCACGCCGATAATGCCTATCATCTGGAGCACGTAAAAATCACGTCGCACCGTCTGAAAACAAACACCCAGAGCGCCACAGCCTTTCGCGGGTTCGGCGGGCCACAGGGGATGATCGGCATCGAGCGGGTGATGGATCACGTCGCGCATGAGCTGGGGATCGACCCATTGGCGGTGCGACGGGCGAACTACTATGCGCCGGGCAATGCGGGGCAGACCACACCGTATGGAATGCAGGTCGAGGACTTCATTCTGCACGAAATGACCGACCATTTGCTTGCCACATCGGACTATGTCGCGCGGCGCAAAAAGATCGCGAAATGGAATGCGGAAAACCCTATTCTCAAGCGGGGAATTTCGATCACTCCGGTAAAGTTTGGTATTTCCTTCACGCTGACACATCTTAATCAGGCCGGTGCCTTGGTGCATCTTTACCAAGACGGCTCAATCCAGCTGAACCATGGCGGCACGGAAATGGGCCAAGGGTTGTTTACCAAAGTGGCGCAGGTAGCGGCCTCCGCTTTCGGACAACCGCTGGAGGCGGTCAAGATTACCGCTACGGATACAGGCAAGGTGCCAAATACCTCCGCCACGGCCGCATCGTCTGGCACAGATCTGAACGGTATGGCGGTTCTGGCAGCTTGCGACACACTGAAAGCCCGGATCACCGTATTTCTGAGCACCTATTTCGATGCGCCGGAGAAAAACATAACCTTTTCAAACGGATCTGTAACGGTTGGTGATAAAACCCTGTCCTTCGCGGAAGCGGTCTCGCTTGCCTATACCCACAGGATATCGCTGTCTGCGACCGGGTTCTATGCCACGCCAAAGGTTGCTTGGGACCGGATTAAAGGGCACGGACGGCCGTTTCTTTACTTCGCCTATGGGGCGGCGGTGACGGAAGTTGTTATCGACAGTTTAACCGGTGAGAACAGGATACTTCGTACCGACATTCTTCACGATGCCGGCGCATCGCTGAACCCGGCCCTCGATATCGGCCAGGTCGAAGGCGGCTATGTGCAGGGTGCAGGTTGGCTGACCACGGAAGAACTTGTTTGGGACACAAAAGGCGAACTGAAGACGCATGCACCCTCGACCTATAAAATTCCGGCAGCGTCTGACCGCCCGGATGTGTTCAACGTAGCGCTCTGGGACGCTGAAAACGCTGAGAACACGATCCATAAATCGAAGGCCGTGGGGGAGCCGCCTTTGATGTTGGGCATTTCTGCATGGTCAGCGCTTTGTGATGCGGTATCAGCGACGGGGCCAAACTATGCGGACCTGCAGACCCCGGCCACCGCCGAAGCAGTGCTGGCCGCCGTTCACCGGGCCAAAGCATGAGCGCGATTTGGGTGGAGATAACAGGGACACGCGGTTCTTGCCCGCGCGATGCGGGAACCGCGATGAAAGTCACGCCAACCCAAACGATCGGGACGATCGGTGGTGGAGCGTTGGAACTTCAAGCGATCGCGATGGCACGTGAAGTGCTTGGGGATTTGCAAGGCGATCTCGTGCGTACCATCCCGCTTGGCCCGGACTTGGGCCAATGCTGCGGCGGGGCAGTCACGCTTCGATTTACGCGTGATAACATGGACAAGTTCGTCGATAAGCCAGCGCCAGCCCCACAAGAACGTCACTGTGACCATCCCCCACCAAGGCAGCTTTGGCTGTGGGGTGCCGGACATGTCGGGCGGGCAGTGGTGCGCGCCTCACACCCGCAAGTCTATGAAATTACATGGGTTGATAGCGCCGCTGACAGGTTTCCTGCGCAAATCCCTCCCCATGTTAAACCTGTTTCCGCAGCCGATATGCCGTTACTTGCTGCCCGCGCCCCGCGCGAGGCACATCACTTGATATTCACCTATTCGCACGAGATTGATTTCGGTCTTTCCGCCGCCCTCTTGCAACGCGGAGCGGCCTCGATCGGGTTGATCGGCTCAGACACAAAGCGGGCCCGGTTTTTCCGGCGGCTAAAAGCTTTGGGCTTGCAACCAGACCAGATCATTTGCCCCATTGGCGACAAAAGCTTGGGCAAATCGCCTGATCAAATTGCCACCGGTATTCTCCAGTCCTTCACCGCAGAGGTCATGACATGAACGCATTGCTGGACCTTGACGGTCTAACGAAAGCCTACCCCGGTGTCGTTGCCAATGACGATGTCAGTTTTTCCATTCAGGAGGGCGAAGTCCACGCGCTGCTTGGTGAAAACGGTGCCGGTAAATCGACCTTGGTCAAGATGATCTATGGGCTTGTGAAGCCCGACAGCGGGACAATGCAGCTGCGCGGCTCGTCTTTCGCGCCGCCTGAACCTCGTGCGGCACGGGCCTCGGGAGTTGCGATGGTTTTCCAGCACTTTTCCCTGTTTGAGGCGCTGGATGTCGCGGAAAACATCGCGCTTGGCATGGAAAACCCACCTGCGATGCGAGAACTTGCGGCCCGGATCACCGAAGTTTCGCAGAATTACGGCCTGCCATTGGACCCGTCACGACTTGTTGGCGAGTTATCAGCAGGTGAGCGCCAACGGGTGGAGATTATTCGCTGTCTTCTGCAGAACCCCAAACTTTTGATCATGGACGAGCCGACCAGCGTACTGACCCCTCAGGAGGTCGAAATCTTGTTCAAAACGCTCGAGACATTGAAATCAGAGGGCACATCGATCCTGTATATCAGCCACAAGCTGGAAGAAATTCGCAGGCTTTGTGACAGCGCGACGATCTTGCGGCTGGGTAAGAAAGTGGCCACCTGCAACCCACGCGAAGAAACTGCGAAGGCAATGGCGGAGATGATGGTTGGGAGTACCCTGCACCAACCTGAACGGAAACCGCACAAGACCCAAGAAGTTGCTTTGCAACTGCATGACCTGACACTGCCGGCACAAAGCGCCTTTGGCACCACATTGAAAAACATAAGTTTTTCCGTCCAGAAGGGTGAGATTCTTGGTATTGGTGGCGTCGCAGGAAACGGCCAAGATGAGCTGACAGCCGCCCTTTCCGGTGAGGCATTGTCTGATGCAGGCGCGATTGAAATGCATGGCAAGCCGATCGGCCAGATGGGCCCGAATGCAAGGCGTGAAATCGGGCTTCTGGCCGCGCCGGAAGAACGTCTGGGGCACGCGGCGGCCCCCGATATGAGCTTGATCGAAAATGCGCTTCTGACAGGTGACATTCGCAAGGGACTTAGCCGCAGAGGGTTTCTCAACTGGCCCAAAGCGAAGGCATTTGCAGAAAACGTGATTGCGGAATTTGACGTGCGCACACCCGGACCTGGCAATGCGGCGCGCGCCCTTTCGGGGGGAAACTTACAGAAGTTCGTTATCGGGCGGGAGATATTGCAAGCCCCGGAAGTGCTTGTGATCAATCAGCCAACCTGGGGTGTTGATGCGGCAGCAGCCGCAGATATCCGGCAAGCCCTGCTGGATTTGGCCGCCAATGGGGCAGCGCTGGTTGTGATTTCCCAAGACCTCGACGAGCTTATGGAAATTTCAGACCGCTTTGCGGCGTTGAACGAAGGTCGTTTGACGGAACCGGTGCCTGCGTTTGGCCTGAGTGTGGAACAGATTGGCCTGATGATGGGCGGCGCACATGATTTGGAGGCGGTGCAATGATTGCCTTGGAAAAACGTCCAACACCGTCGCGGTTCTGGACCGGGATCACTCCGTTTCTGGCGGTTCTCGCCACAATGATCGCAGGCGGCATCATGTTCGCGATTCTGGGCAAAGACCCTTTCGCGGCCATCCGCACAATTTTCTGGGACCCTGTTTTCGGGGAGTTTGCCTTCTACTACCGCAGCCAATTGCTGGTCAAAGCGGGACCGTTGATCTTGATTGCAATCGGTTTGTCACTCGGGTTTCGCGCAGGCGTGTGGAATATCGGCGCAGAGGGCCAATATATCATCGGCGCAATTTGCGGCGCAGCGGTAGGTCTTGCATTTTACCCCACCGAAAGCTTTCTGATTTTCCCGGCGATGGTGATCGCTGGCGGCTTGGGTGGGTTCCTCTGGGCGATGATCCCCGGAATTCTGAAGGTGAAATTTCAAACCAACGAAATCCTGGTGTCCCTGCTGCTGGTCTATGTCGCGGAAGCGATCTTGGCCTCAATGGCCCTTGGCGCATTGAAAAACCCCGACGGGGCAGGCTTTCCGGGAAGCCGCAATTTCCGGTCATACCCATCAGCCTATAATGAGGACCTGATTGCCAATACAGGCATGCACTGGGGCGTCGTATTCGCCTTCATCGCTGTGATATTCGCCTATATCCTGCTGTCCCGCCATATGTTGGGTTTCCAGATTAAATTGGCGGGGCAAGCGCCCCGTGCGGCCCGGTTTGGTGGAGTGAATCCGGACAGATTGATCCTATTTTGCCTTGGCGTCTCTGGCATGTTGGCCGGGTTAGCCGGGCTGTTTGAGGTTTCTGGCCCCGCGGGTCAGGTCAGCATCGATTTCAATGTGGGCTATGGATTCACGGCAATTATCGTTGCGTTTTTGGGTCGGTTGCATCCGATTGGCATACTTTTGGCGGGGCTGTTGATGGCCCTCACTTATATTGGCGGGGAACTTGCGCAATCCAATCTTGGCTTGCCCGCCGCCGCCATCCAAGCGTTCCAGGGGATGTTGCTGTTCTTCCTTCTTGCCGTGGATGTCCTGACCAACTACCGCCTGCGATTTGGCAACCGGGAGGTCGCGTAATGGATTTATCTTCAATCAGCCCGACACTTCTGATTGCGTCCTTAATGGTCGCGGCCACACCGATATTGCTAGCCGCGATCGGCGAATTAATCGTGGAAAAAGCAGGCGTTCTTAACCTTGGTGTCGAAGGGATGATGATCACTGGCGCGATCTGTGGGTTTGCCATCGCGGTTGAAACCGGCTCTCCGGTGATCGGGTTTATTGCGGCCGCCGCAGGGGGCGCGTTGCTATCGCTGATTTTTGGCGTTTTGACCCAGTATTTGCTGTCCAATCAAGTGGCCACAGGTCTTGCCCTGACCCTGTTCGGGCTTGGTCTGTCCTCATTGATGGGACAGAGTTATGTGGGCATCAAACCTCCGCAAACCAATAAACTAGACATCCCGGTCCTATCAGACATTCCGGTTCTGGGACCGATCCTGTTTAACCACGACATCATGGTTTACTTCGCCCTCGCACTTGTTGTGCTTGTCTGGCTGGGGTTGAACCGAACGCGCGCCGGTCTGGTCTTGCGGGCAGTTGGCGAAAATCACGACGCGGCCCACGCTTTGGGCTATAAAGTTATCCGTGTTCGCCTGCTTGCGATTATGTTTGGGGGGGCTTGCGCGGGGCTTGGCGGGGCGTATCTGTCGCTGATCCGGGTGCCGCAATGGACAGAAGGCATGACCGCCGGTGCGGGCTGGATTGCATTGGCAATCGTTGTATTCGGGGCTTGGCGACCTTTCCGGGTTTTGCTTGGCGCCTATTTATTTGGCGGTGTCACCGTTTTGCAGCTAAACCTGCAAGCGGCTGGCCTCGCAATTCCGGTGGAGTACTTGTCCATGTCGCCATATCTGATAACCATCGCTGTGCTGGTTGTCATGTCTGCCAAACGGGGGCGTACGTCACTCGCGGCGCCCGCCAGTCTGGGACGCATTTTCCACGCCTCGCAATGAGGCATTGCTGCTAATAATAAACTTGGGGAGATACCAAATGAAAAGAAGAACAATCCTGGCCGGAGCCGTCGCGGCATTGGCCCTTACGGGCACTGCTTTTGCAGATGGCCACGCGAAAACCAAAGTCGGCTTCGTCTATGTCGGCCCTGTTGGTGACGGCGGTTGGACCTATGAGCATGACCAAGGTCGACTTGCTGTGGAAGCTGAGTTCGGCGACAAGGTCGAGACCGTTTACCAAGAAAATGTCCCTGAAGGGGCAGACGCCGAGCGCGTGATCACCCAGATGGCGCTGCAAGGTGCTGATATTATCTTCACAACCTCCTTTGGCTATATGGACCCTACAAACGCGGTTGCCGCCAAATTCCCGGATGTGAAGTTTGAGCACGCAACAGGCTACAAGCGCGAGACACCGAATGTGTCCACATACTCGGCACGTTTCTATGAGGGCCGCGCTGTTCAAGGCCATATCGCAGGCAAGATGACCAAGACCAACAAAATTGGCTACATCGCGTCTTTCCCGATCCCGGAAGTTATCCGTGGCATCAACTCTGCCTATATTCACGCGAAACGCGTAAACCCGGATGTCGAGTTTAACATCGTGTGGGCTTACACATGGTTTGACCCGGCGAAAGAAGCCGATGCGGCAACGGCGTTGATTGAACAAGGCGCAGACGTGATCTTGCAGCACACTGATTCCACAGCGCCTTTGGCGGCCGCCGAAAAAGCTGGGAACGTGATCGGGTTCGGTCAGGCATCCGACATGGCGGAATACAAGCCATCGCCGCGCGTCTCTTCGATCATCGACAATTGGGCCCCTTACTACATCGCACGCGTTAAGGCTGTGATGGACGGTACTTGGGAAAGCGTTGACACATGGGACGGGATCGCACCCGGCATGGTCGAAATCGGTGAAATCACTGACGCTGTTCCGGCAGATATCAAAGCGGAAGCTCTTGCAATGGAGGCGGCGATGGCTGCGGGCGAATATAACCCGTTCACCGGTCCGCTGAACAAGCAGGACGGCTCCGTTTGGTTGGCAGAAGGCGAAACAGCGGATGACGGCACTTTGGCCGGCATGAGCTTTTTCGTCGAAGGACTGACAGGCGATATTCCGAACTAATCGGCGATCAGCTTGAGCTTTGAAAGCCCGCACCGATCCGTGCGGGCTTTTTCTTGCCAACTCACGGGAGCGTTTCTCGACAGTACCGCGACAAGCAATTAGGACTTTATTCCAACGGTCCAAACGGGGGTTCGGAATGGTAGATCTGAAGTTTATCAGGCGGTTTTGTGCGGTATTCGCGCTGACAATCCTGGCTGCATGTGGTGTCCCGCAAGACACCTCGGCACCGGCAACGCAGAATGAAATTGACCAACTGAGCACAGGTATCCTGGCCCTTGGTCCAAATGTCGATCCTGCAGAAGCAGCACGCGCCGCCCGAATTGCGTTCAGCTATTCCAAGCAATTGGCGGTGGAATATCAGATCACTGACCCGCCCCTGATCCACAATATGAAGGTGAATTCCGGGACAAAACCGCGTGGGTTATGCTGGCATTGGGCAGATGATCTGGAGGCGCGTCTGGCACAGGAAAACTTCCAAACGTTGGATTTGCATCGGGCCATCGCCAATGCGGACAGGCCGCTTTTCATCGAGCATTCGACCGCTATTCTAAGCCCAAAAGGTTCAACCATGGCGAATGGCATGATCGTTGATCCCTGGCGCTATGGTGGCAAACTTTATTGGGGAAAAACGACCGAGGATAAGCGGTACACCTGGTATCCCCGCGCCAAAGTGTTTGAGTGGAAGCGCAACGGTAAGCGCGGCAGCTTGCGCAGTCTTGCCGCAAGCTAGTCGCCGCACGCGCTATTCACGCGATTTTTCTTTTCCGAACCGCGATCTCATGGCACCTATTGCGCTATGATTACTGAACTCAAAACGCGCTCTGGCGCGCCCGCCTCGCTGCTATGTTTCGGCGCAATGCAATTTGGGGAACGCGCAGATGGGGCTGCGTCCCGGTCGATGTATGAAGATTGCCGCAAGGCTGGAGTGAACTTCTTCGATACCGCGCACGCGTACACGGACGGAATGTCAGAAACTCTGCTGGGGGAATTCGCAGCGTCCGAGCGTGACGACCTGATCATAGCCACCAAGGCAGGGTATGTCGGTGGAGCTGCGCGACAGAACATCTTAAGGACATTTGACGAAAGTCGCTCGCGCCTCGGAATGGACGAGATTGACTTGTTCTATATGCACCGCTTCGACGACGAAACGCCGTTGGAGGAAACTTTTGAGACCTTGGCAGGGCTGCAATCTGACGGCAAAATTCGCTATGTCGGCGTTTCGAACTATGCAGCCTGGCAAGTGGTCAAAGCCCTCGGCGTGGCCGCAAAATTTGGAACGCGGATCGACGTGTTGCAACCAATGTACAACCTTGTGAAACGACAAGCCGAGGTTGAGATTTTGCCCGCTTGTCTGTCTGAAGGCGTTGCTGTCGTGCCCTATTCACCGCTTGGCGGAGGGCTTCTGACGGGCAAATATGCCGCCGGGGAAACAGGGCGCTTGAACGAAGATAGCCGTTACAATGCGCGTTATGGACTGGATTGGATGCACGCAGCCGGGGCGGCTTTGCCGGAAATCGCGGAAGCACATGACACCCATCCGGCGACATTGGCGGTGGCTTGGGTTGCGAAGAACCCAGCGGTTGCGGCCCCGATAATTTCGGCAAAATCATCCGCGCAACTGGCCCCATCTTTGGCCGCGATGCGCTACCGGATGTCAGACGCGCTTTATGCGCAGATGGCGGCGCTGACACCGACTCCTGCCCCTGCGACGGATCGTTTGGAGGAAGCCTGACGAAACCCGCAGGCTAGGCCAAGCTTGGCAAATAGTCGCGCTGTTGAACCATTGGATAGCGGACAGCCGGGAAAGCTTTTGCAGATTTCTTGCGAAGCTCCGGAAAGCGGCGCACCATTTCGGTGCGCGCATCTTCATCAACCCGCGCAACCGCTGATCCGCTTGGCAAAAAGGATGCGACGGGAAGACCACTGGCCACGATGATTTCATGCTGGTCGAAGACGAAGTTATAAAACGTCTCATGGTCGGTATCGCGGTTGTAAAAACTTGCATCATTGGTGCCTGCAAGCGCACGTGCTTCAACCAAGCCACCCGGGCCTTCAAAGTCGCCAACCAGCTGATAGCCCGGCACCAGAACGTGATGTCCGGGCGCAAGTGTCAGGGGGCGCTGCGGCATCATTGGACCAACGGCACGTGCGTTCAATGTCACCGGTGCGTTGGATGCTTTGGCGACAATTTCACAAAGATCGATCTTGCGACGCCAGATGACTTGCACAGGGCGCAGCCCATTGTCGCGCGTTACGATCAAATCACCCGGACGGATGGAATCGGCCCGACGCGGCCCACATGGTGTGCGCAACAAAGCATTTCCGCTGATCCCCGTTAACGGTGCAACCGCCGGTTTTTCAATCTTTTTAATGTAGCTCATATCTCAGTCCCCTCGACTTCGCTGAGGTTAAGAAACCACCAGAGTCTGGCACAAGTTGGGAAAGATCGTGCCGATTTGGGAAACAATAAGGCAGACATAGTTAAGCCTGCGTTTAGGGTTGCGGGGCCATTTGACCGCGCAACTCCTAAAGTTTTAAGCAAATTTTATGGGTGCTTACCCGTCGATGCGGATCACAGCGTTTGTTGGATCATAGGGGCTGTCTTCCGTCACGACCGCATCCCAAAGCTTGCGCTGCATCCGCACTTTCAGCTTTGTTCCGGGCGTTGCCAATTCAGGTGTGACATATCCCATCCCGATGCTTTTGCCGAAAGCCACGGAATATCCGCCTGATGTCAAACGCCCGACCTTGGTATCGCCATCATACAAGGCTTCCCTGCCCCAAGGGTCCGCGTCGTCCGGCCCGTCGATCAACAGGGTCACGCATTTGGACCGAATGCCCAGCGCTTCCATTGCAGCTTTCCCGCGGAAGTCTTTCGACAAGTCCACAAAGCGCGGCAGATCCGCTTCCAAAGGTGTTGCGTCACGTCCCAACTCTGTCCCGAAGGCACGATAGGACTTTTCCTGACGCAGCCAGTTTTGCGCGCGCGCGCCAACCAGTTTGAGCCCAAGCGGTTCCCCAGCTTTTTCAAGCAGGTCAAACAGGTAGTTTTGCATCTCCATCGGATGGTGAAGTTCCCAACCCAGCTCTCCGGTATAAGCAACCCGGATTGCATTGACCGGGCACATGCCCAACTCGATCCGCTTGGCGGATAGCCACGGGAAGCGCTTGTTTGACAAAGCGGTTTCGGGATCGGCGTCTTTGATCACAGCCTTCAACAGATCGCGCGACTTGGGACCGGCAATCGCGAAGACCCCGTGTTGCGATGTGCAATCATCCAGCCACATCGGGCCAAACTCTGGGACCATGTCGTTGATTGATTTCGCAAGGAAGTCGCTGTCATAGGCCTGCCAGGCCCCGGCGCTGACAAGATAGAATGTATCTTCGGACAGGCGCACGATTGTGTATTCTGTCCGTGTCGTGCCCGCTTCTGTCAACGCATAGGTCAGGTTGATCCGACCCACTTTTGGCAGTTTGTTAGTGGTGAACCAGTTCAAAAACGCTTCGGCGCCCGGGCCGCGCAATTTGTGCTTGGTAAATGCTGTCGCGTCGATCAGGCCGACGCCTTCGCGGATCGCCTTGGCCTCATCATGGGCATATTGCCACCACGCACCGCGCCGGAAGCTGCGTCCGTCGTGATCAAAGTTCTCTGGCGCATCAAGCGGGCCGAAATAATTGGGGCGTTCCCACCCATTCACGCAGCCAAACTGCGCGCCACGGGCTTTCATCCGATCATAGCTGGGTGCGGTTTTCAGAGGACGACAAGCAGGACGCTCTTCATCAGGGTGGTGCAGGATATAGACGTGGTCGTAGCATTCCTCGTTCTTGCGCGCGGCGTATTCCGTCGTCATCCAGCTGCCGTAGCGTTTCGGATCAAGGGAGGCCATGTCGATCTCGGCCTCGCCCTCGACCATCATCTGCGCCAGATAGTGCCCGGTGCCACCGGCAGCAGTGATCCCGAAGGAGAACCCTTCCGCCAGCCACATATTGCGCAGTCCCGGTGCAGGACCGACCAGCGGATTGCCGTCTGGCGTATAGCAAATAGGACCATTGAAATCGTCTTTCAGACCGCTTTCCTCGCAGGATGGGACGCGGTGGATCATCGCGAGATATTGTTCCTCGATCCGTTCCAGATCCAACTGGAACAGATCGGCGCGGAAACTGTCTGGCACACCATATTCAAACCGCGCGGGCGCATTCTTCTCGTAGACCCCCAAAATCCAGCCGCCGCGTTCTTCGCGCACATAGGATTGCGCGTCTGCGTCGCGGATGACGGGGTGTTCGGGGTTGGTTTTCCGAAACTCGACCAACGCCGGGTCCTGATCCATGACGATGAACTGATGCTCGACCGGGATCGCTGGGATCTTGATCTTCAGAAGCTCTGCTGTGCGCTGCGCGTGGTTGCCGGTGGCTGTGACGACATGTTCTGCCGTTATCACTGTCTGTTCGTCGGAAGCAACAAGATTGCCACCTTTTTCCACCATCTTGGTGCAGGTCACACGCCATTCTGAGCCGGTCCATTCATAGCCATCAACCTGCCATTTACGCTCAATCGAAACACTGCGTTGACGGGCACCTTTGGCCATCGCCATGGTGACATCTGCGGGGTTAATATAACCATCTGTTGGATGATAAATCGCGCCTTCAAGATCGTCTGTGCGGATCAGTGGCCAGCGTTCTTTGATCTGGTCAGGGGTCATCCAGTCAAATGGTACGCCCACAGTTTCTGCCGTCGTCGCGTATAGCATGTATTCATCCATACGCGCTTTCGTCTGGGCCATCCGCAGGTTGCCACAAACCGAGAAACCCGCGTTCAGGCCAGTTTCGTCCTCAAGCGTTTTGTAAAACCGGATCGAATAGTCATGAATATGCGTCGTGGCATAGCTCATGTTGAAATACGGCAAGAGCCCAGCAGCATGCCAGGTCGAGCCCGAGGTCAACTCATCCCGCTCCAAAAGCATCGTATCCCATCCCGCCTTACCCAAATGGTAGGCAATCGACGTGCCGACAGCGCCACCGCCAACAACAAGTGCTTTTACGTGCGTTTTCATGAGCATTCCCTCTCTCGTGCTGGCCTTTTCTAGCAAACCAGTTGGAAGAAAGTTCACATCATTCGACGCAAATAGAACCGTTTCCGACAACCAAGCGGCGCGAGTGTCGAAATTGGCGGGAATAAACGACGCGAAAAGCGCGACTGAAGGCTTGGTCAGCCCTCGATTGGGTCACTGTCTGGACGAACTTCGGGCAACTCAAGCGCGATGGTGAATTGCGGCAAATCAAACAAGTTGTGCAGTTCCGCCAGGTCGCGATCCGTAAATTCGGTAAAGCGCAGAAGAGTGTCCTGTTCCGTCAGCGCAAAACGTCTTGCACTTTCAACGGCTTGTGCATTTTCCTGAACCCTGTGAAGCTGACCGACAAGCACATCCAACGCAAAGATATAGTTGGAGACGTAGGACTGCGCGGACCCAGGTAGTGCCCGGTCCATTTCCACGCGACTCAGCAATTCAGGTTCTGGATGGTCCAGCAATTGTGCCATGCGATGCTTGGAAGTTGCTTTTGGCAAAGGCGAAGACCACGATTGCGGTCCGGCGATTTCTTCCAAAGTGCCTTCAAGGATATCTAGAAACCTTTTGGGCTTGGATTGCGGCGCCCCTTCCAATTGCAGTTCAAGGCGATAAGGCGCGTCGGGACGGGCTTCTACTTCAACAAGTTGCTTGTCCGCCATCCCGGTAAATCCTGGGGACGCAAAGCTAAATGCCAGCAGCGTGCTGCCGAAAATCATACTCAAAGACCATTTCATCGCTGGAAGGTCTCATAATTCGCGCAAAAATTCCAGTTCACACACTGTTGCCAATTTGGCGACTAAAGCATTCCGGGGACAACCTGATCGGGTG
Source organism: uncultured Litoreibacter sp. (assembly GCA_947493265.1). GTDB lineage: Bacteria > Pseudomonadota > Alphaproteobacteria > Rhodobacterales > Rhodobacteraceae > Litoreibacter. The sequence goes on from CANLQL010000004.1 coordinate 221,007, forward strand.
GCCTGTGGCCATCTGCGAAGGTTTTGATGTTCAGAAGGACCTTCTCCCCCATTTCGATCCTTCCCTCCAACGTCGCCGACCCCATATGGGGCAGCAGCACAACATTGGAAAGCGCACGCAATCTGGGGTTCACCTCTGTGCCATGCTCGAAGACGTCCAGACCTGCGCCCGACAGCTCTCCGGCGCGCAGCATCCGGGTCAGGGCATTTTCGTCGATGACCTCTCCACGGGAGGTGTTCACGATCACCGCAGATGGCTTCATCAGCTTCAACCGCCGCGCGTTCATCAGGTGATAGGTCGAAGGTGTATGCGGGCAGTTGACCGACACCACATCCATTCGAGCCACCATCTGATCCAAGCTTTCCCAATAGGTTGCCTCAAGATCTTCTTCGATGCCTTTATGGACCGGGGTACGGTTGTGGTAATGCACCTGCATCCCAAAAACTTTCGCGCGCCGTGCAACGGCCTGGCCGATGCGACCCATGCCCAAAATGCCAAGACGGCGGCCAGAAATGCGACCCCCCATCAACGCGGTTGGGGACCATCCTTCCCAATCCCCTGACTGCATCTTGGCCAACCCTTCCGGGATGCGCCGGGTCACGGCCAGAATCAGCGCCAGCGTCATATCGGCCGTATCGTCGGTCAGAACATCGGATGTGTTGGACACCAGAATGCCCCGCTGGCGGGCCGTTTGGACATCGATATGATCGACGCCCGCCCCGTAATTCGCGATCAGTTTCAGCTTTTCACCTGCCTGACCCAAAAGTCCGGCGTCGATTTGATCGCCGATCGTTGGCACCAAGACGTCTGCGGTTTTGGCAGCTTCGATCAGTTCCGATTTGGTCATCGGCGTGTCATCTTCGCGCAACGAAACGTCGAAAAGCTCGGACATTCGCGTCTCGACGGCTTCGGGCAGGCGTCGCGTGACAACAACACTTAGCTTGCGATACGGCATCCACATCTCCCAAAGCACTGGAATTTCCGCTTCCATAGTGGCAACATCCCGACCAAAGGGGCAAGTCACAAAAGCCCTAAATTAAGAGCAAACGCAGTAAATACAGGTCGCCTATGTTCCGCGCATTGATTGTCGCCGCCGCCTTGGTGGTTTCCCAAGTTGTTTCGGTCGCCGCATCCGAGCGCGGTCCCGAGACGAATTTACCAATTCCGCGCTTCGTGTCGATGAAAGCCGCTGAAGGGAACGTGCGCCGTGGACCTAGCCTAAGCCACAGAATTGATTGGGTTTTCAAGCATCGCTATATGCCGCTGCAAATCGTTGCAGAATATGGGAACTGGCGGCGCGTGATTGACCGCGAAGGGGCTGGTGGCTGGATGCACTACACACTCTTGTCAGGTGTGCGCACAGTTCGGGTCGATACGGATATGGTCGAATTGCATAAACTGCCCGATGTGACGTCGCCAATCTCGGCCAAGACCGAACGCGGTGTGATCGCACGGCTGGGCCGCTGCGACACAACCTGGTGCCAGATTACCGCCAACGGCTCAAAGGGATGGGCGCGCCGGGATGACCTTTGGGGTCTGATGCCCGGCGAAGTTCGCGAATAGTCTTAGGCGACCTTGTCCAGCCCGCGCCCTTTCAGAAGCGCTTCAACACCCGGCAATCTGCCGCGAAATTCGGTGTAAAGCACATCTGCTTCGCGGGACCCGCCAGTCGACAGAATATGGTCCTCTAGCCGCTGCGCAGTGTCTGGATCAAACGCGCCGCCGGCTTCCTCAAAAGCTGCGAACGCGTCGGCATCCATCACCTCGGACCACATGTAGCTGTAATACGCGCTCGAATAGCCATCACCGGCAAACACATGCGCAAAGTGAGGGGTCGCGTGGCGCATCCGGATCGCGTGGGGCATCCCCAGATCCGCAAGCACTTTCGCTTGCTTCGCCATAGGGTCAGCCGGTGCCGGTCCATTGTGGAATTCCAAGTCAACCAAGGCAGAGGCCACGTATTCAACGGTCGCAAATCCTTGGTCATAGGTGGCGGCCGCCAACATTTTGTCCAGCAGGTCCTGCGGCATGGCTTCACCCGTTTCGGCATGCAAAGCGTGTTTTTGCAAGACTTCCGGAACTTCCAACCAGTGTTCGAAAAGCTGGCTTGGCAACTCAACGAAATCGCGGGCAACCGAGGTGCCGGAAATCGTCTCATAGGTGACGTCGCTGAGCATCTGGTGCAGGGCGTGTCCGAACTCATGAAACAGTGTGCGAGCATCATCATAGGACAACAGCGCCGGTTGGCCCGCTGCGGGTTTGGCAAAGTTACACACGTTGATCACATGCGGACGAATGTCACCGCCCAGCTTTTGTTGCGCGCGCAATGCGGAACACCAAGCGCCTGAACGTTTGCCACCCCGGGCAAAGTAATCCCCAATGAAAACAGCGATATGTTTCCCGTTTCGGGTGATTTCCCAAGCCCGCGCATCCGGGTGGTGAAGATCAACATCCAACGGTTTTGCTTGCAGGCCAAACAGACGATGCGCGCAATCAAATGCGGCGTCGATCATGTTATCGAGCTGCAGATACGGTTTGAGCGCCGTTTCTTCGAGATCATGTTCAGCAGCCCGCCGCTTCTCAGAATAATACCGCCAGTCCCACGCTTCCAGGTCGCCGTTGACACCGTCCGCGTGCATCATCTTCGTCAGCTTTTCGGCGTCTAGGTCAGCTTGCGCTTTCGCGGGCTCCCAAACTTGCAACAACAACTCCCGGACGGCTTGCGGGGTTTTAGCCATTTCTGTTTCCAGCTTGTATGCCGCAAAATCCGGGTAACCTAGAAGATGCGCTCGTTCTTCCCGCAGGGCCAATGTTTCGGTTGCGATATCGCGGTTGTCTGTTTCCCCACCATTCGCACCACGGGCTGTCCAGGCCAAGTAAGCCTTTTCGCGCAAATCGCGGCGCGGTGAGAACTGCAGGAACGGAACAATCAATGACCGCGACAATGTCACGACGTGACCGTCAATATCCTTTTCTTCGGCGGCAGATTTGGCCGTCGCAATCACGAAGTCCGGAAGTCCTTCCAGATCATCCTCGGCCAGCTCCATGAACCAGCCCCGCTCATCGGCCAGTAGGTTTTGAGTAAATTGCGTCCCCAAGACGGCCAGGCGTTCCTTGACCTCTTTCAAACGTTCGTAATCAGCCCCTTCAAGCTGTGCGCCAGCGCGGACAAATCCACGGCGGTGCAGTTCCAAAACGCGAAGCTGCTCTGGATTTAGACCCAGTGTTTCGCGGTCTTTCCAAAGCGCCTCCACGCGGGCGAAAAGCGCCCGGTTCATCATCACTTCGGAGCCCCAGGCTGCCAGTTTCGGCGAAAATTCCCGTTGCAGTTCTTCCCGCGCGGGCGTGCTGTCCACGCCTGCCAGCGTGTAAAACGGGCTAAGCACCTTGTGCATATCTTCGCCCATCAGCTCGAGTGCTTCGATGGTGTTGGAAAAGGTTGGCGCATCCGGGTTTTCGGTGATCGCAGTCAGTTCTGCGCGCGCCGTTGCCAGCGCCTTTTCGAAACCGGCCGCAAAGTGGGCATCCTTGATGTCGGCGAAAGGCGGCAGTTCAAACGGAGTATTCCAAGCGGTCAAGAGCGGGTTGGTCATCAAAGATCAGCCTTCCAATGGTCAGATACAAACACTGTGCTGCGGCCGCGTTGTGCGTCCAGTCAACTCGGCGTCAGAAACGTTTCCCACGTCGTCTGTGAGATTATTTCTTTTTCGACTTCGGCTCCAGCGCTTCAATCCGCGCTTTCAGCGCTTCATTTTCTTCGCGGGCTTTTTGCGCCATTGCGCGAACCGCTTCAAATTCATCGCGGGTGACAAAATCACGATCCGCCAGCCAGCGGTCCATCATGTTCTTCATAGCACCTTCGGCCTCTGATTTCGCGCCCTGAGCCACGCCCATCGCGTTGGTCATCAATTGCGACATGTCGTCAAAGAACTTATTGCGTGTTTGCATCGGAATACCTCGCTTTGCTGGCCTCTATATGGGCATAACCCTGCCTGATCTCAAGGCCGTGAATGCCGCAGGGCGTAACGGACAGGTTTCTGCGTTGACTTCGCCGCGGCACCGTCGCACTCAAGGAACATGTTGATTGCGACCCTGCCCTTCCCCGATATTTCGCCCGAAATCTTTGCGATTGATATTGGCGGGTTCAGCTTCGCCCTCAGATGGTATGCTCTGGCTTATATCGTTGGGTTGATCATCGCCTGGCGCATCGTCGTCGGACTGATCAAACGCCCTGCCCTTTGGCCATCAAACAAAGCTCCGATGGAACCAAACCAGCCAGAAGACCTTTTAACCTGGGTCATTTTGGGCGTTATTTTGGGTGGACGCCTTGGGTTCGTGCTTTTCTATCAACCTGGATACTACCTGAGCAATCCAGCCGATATCCTGAAGGTCTGGGAAGGCGGCATGGCGTTTCATGGCGGGTTCCTGGGCGTCGTTGCGGCAGTCGTTCTTTATTGTCGAAAGCACCAGTTGCCGCTTGTCAGTGTCGGCGATGCGATTGCGGTTTCAGCGCCTACAGGTTTGTTTCTCGGGCGGATTGCAAATTTCACAAACGCGGAGCTTTGGGGCCGGCCCAGTGATCTTCCATGGGCGGTACAATTTCCCGGCCAAGCCGCACAGTTTTGCCCGGGTGTCGAAGGGATATGCGCCCGCCACCCATCTCAGCTTTATGAAGCGCTTTTGGAAGGGCTCCTACTTGGGGTCGTTTTGTTGTGGATGGCTTACCGAAAAGGAGCGCTGAAGCAACCCGGACGCCTGATCGGTGTATTTCTGGCAGGCTACGGCGCGGCGCGTTTCTTCGTCGAATTCTTCCGGCAGGCCGACGCGCAGTTTATCACCGACACGAACCCGCTTGGATATGTGGTGTCGCTTGGTCCTGTGGGTCTGTCGATGGGGCAACTCCTCAGTTTGCCAATGTTGTTGCTGGGGCTCGCAATCATACTGCTATCACGCAAGAAAACATGACCGACCTGGCCCGCCTGATAACGCGGCAAATTCTTGAAACCGGGCCGATGAGCCTTGCGGAATACATGCAGCTTTGCTTGCTGCATCCTGAACATGGCTACTACGCCACCCGTGATCCGTTTGGGACCAGCGGGGATTTCGTAACCGCGCCAGAGATCAGTCAAATGTTTGGTGAATTGATGGGCCTGGCGTTGGGGCAGTCCTGGATTGATCAGGGGCGGCCATCAGACGTTGTTCTGGCCGAACTTGGCCCCGGGCGCGGGACATTGATGCGCGATATGTGCCGCGCAATGTCCCAAATAGACGGGCTTGAGCCGAAAATATTCTTGGTGGAAGCCAGCGATACTCTGAAAGAAATACAAGCTGAAACGCTCAAAAATCACGACGTAACCTGGGTTGAGAACGCGGATGCCTTGCCAAATGCACCGCTTCTATTGATTGCAAACGAGTTTTTCGACGCACTTCCCATTCGACAATATGAACGTGCAGCGAAAGGCTGGTCAGAACGCCGAGTCTCGGTCGGTGACGGGCTTCAACTTGGTTTGACGGAACCACGTCAGGTTGAAGCTTTGGCAGGTCGGCTCGCAGATACCAAAACAGGTGATGTCGTTGAAATTTGCCCAGAGGCCGCACCGATTGTTCAGGCGATTTCAAATCGGATCGACACTCATGGCGGCGGGGCGATCCTGATCGATTACGGTGATTGGCGATCTTTGGGCGACACATTTCAGGCCGTCAAAGATCACACGTCTGTTTCCCCCTTCGATGTGCCAGGGACGGCTGATTTGACCGCTCATGTCGATTTTGAAGCGCTGAGCCGCGCTGCAAATTGCGCTGTCAGCCAGATGACACCGCAAGGCGTCTTGCTGGAACGCCTCGGCATTGTTCAGCGTGCCCAAATTCTGGCCCGATCCCTTGAAGGTGACGCGTTGGAAAACCATATCGCCGCGTTCGAGCGCTTGACGCATCCTTCGAAAATGGGAAACTTATTCAAAGCTATTGCGTTGACCCCAAGATCTGCGCCTGAAATGCCGGGATTTGTCTATTGACGCTTGAGATAATCACCTCAGACAGTCTGGCCCCGTTTCATCACGGGTTTTTTACGCGTCGTGGCGGGGCGTCATCCGGGGTCTACGCTGGATTAAACTGCGGTTTCGGCTCCACTGATCAGCGGGAGGTCGTTGCAACCAACCGCGCCCGGGTCGCCCGCGCGATTGAGGTCGAAACTGGCAACCTCGTCTCGGTTCACCAACATCATTCCGCAGATGTCGTCACCGTCGAAGCGCCCTTTGAGACGGCCCCAAAAGCAGACGCAATGGTTACTGCAACCCCAGGACTGGCACTGGGCATCCTGACCGCCGATTGTCAGCCAGTGCTGTTTGCCGACGCGGACGCGCATGTTGTCGGAGCGGCTCATGCCGGGTGGAGCGGCGCGATGTCAGGGGTGCTGGAAAATACGATCGACGCAATGATCGCCCTTGGCGCTAAACGCGACACGATCAAAGCCGTTATCGGCCCGTCGATCAGCCAGCCCTCATATGAAGTCGGCCAGGAATATTTCGAACGGTTCTTGGATGAAGACCCGGAAAACGCGCGGTTCTTCGCAAACGGATCAGGCGACAAGTTGCAATTTGACTTGCCTGCCTACGGGTTGGCCAAATTGCGGGCAGCTGGTGTTTCGGCGGAATGGACCCGGCATTGCACCTACCGTGAACCCGAACGGTTCTATTCTTACCGCCGATCCGTCCACAAGAAAGAGGCCGATTACGGACGGCTCATCTCGGTCATCCGGGCCTAGGCACCAAGCCTTTCATATTCCTCAATGAAGGGTTGCAACTCCTTTTCATATTTCTCCCAAGCCTTTGTGGAAGAAGCATAAATTGGCTGCCGGATTTGAACGGATGACAGGGTTTTTACCCGCGCACGATTTTGATGGAAGGACAAACACTGATCTTCCCATTCCAAACCTGCTGCGTCGATCAAAGCCCGCGAATGAGTTTCTGGATCAGCGATCAGGTCCTCATATGAAATCGTCGTAAACGCGTCCGGGCAGGTTTCGCTCCAATAGGCCATTTGCGCTTCGAACAACCGCGTAAAGCGCGCGATGTTCTTCAAATTGGTTGAGTAGCGATGCAGTCCCGGTCGGAACAGGTTCTTATAGATCGACAAAGCGTTGTCGCGCGGGTCCCGCAAAACCACGATAATTTTCGCCTCGGGCAACATGCGTCGCACAAGCCCGATATTGGCGAAGGTTGAAATTGATTTGTCAGTCACATGGGCCGTGTCCGCGACACGATCCAGCGCTTTTAGGTAGGCTTTGCCATGTCCCTGCAGGACGTTCGACATCGCCGCGTCACTTCCAATAGCGCCTGCATGTTTGCGAAATTGCTTGATTTCTGGGCCCAGCTCCCCCAACTCCCCACCGGCGGTCACTGAGGAATGGGCGGCAATGATCTGTTCCACCAAAGTCGTGCCAGAACGCGGCATTCCGGTAACGAAGATCGGTTTTGTACCCGCTTGCCCGGTCGCCTTTGGAAACTTCTCCTCCAATCGCGCGGCCAAGGTTCGGATTTCGGCCATATCGGTTTGGTCCGCGTCGTAACCATATCCAAAATCCTTGTCGAAATCGCGATTTCCCACGGACAAGTATTTGAAAACCCGACTGGTTTGCTTCGTGTCTTCCATCGCTTTGGAAAGGGCAAACGCCAGATAACGGCGGTCTGGATGTTTTGCTGACTTACGCTCAAACAACTTTTCCATCTTGGCGATCAGGGGATCATCAGGTGTCATTTTCGCGATGCTGGCATAGGAATGATAAAGCTGCCGGTTTTCGGGCGATGCCGCAATCGCCTGTCTAGCTGCATCAAGCGCAAGGTCGAATTGCCCTGTATCGCGCAGCAAATCTGCCTTCTGGCTAAGCAGCAATGCGGACTTCGGAAATGCTTCAAGCCCATCGTCAAAACAGGCCAACGCCGCGTCTATGTCACCCTCTGAAGCCAGCGCATCAGCCAGTTCTGAAAAGAGCCGCTCCACCCGGACACCAGATGCCTTGGCCTTGCTCAAAAGCTCGGCGGATGGGTGGCCCTGACGCTTCTTCAGGCGGCCCGCGAAGTAGTCGATCAGCGGGTGTTTTTTCAAGGAAGCCGTTGCACGGGCAACCATTTTCTCAACGCCGTCAAGATCCGGGTGTTCCAGCACCAATTCCATGTAGCTTTGCCAAATCGCAGGTTCTGCAGGACGTATTTTCAACGCTTTTTCAAAAGCTTGTGCTGATTGCGCTTTTTTTCCGGTGAGTGCGTATACCTCCCCCAGATTGAAGTGAATTTCTGCCAAATCAGGCCGCGCAACTTGTAGTTTCAAAAATCTCCGCTCTGCCTCGACCAATTGGCCCTGCATTCGTGCGGTTCGCGCGGATTGAAACAGCGCTTTAACCTGATCATTGCTGAGTTTTGCCATTTCGGATCAGACGCGGTTCACGCAGTTTCAGCCAGTCGCGCCTCAACGATTTCGAACGGGACACCAGGTTCATCCTTTGCGCACCGAATAACCAATGACGTTTTCACACTGGCCACGTTTTCTGCCGATGTCAGTTCCTCTGTCAGGAAGGTCTGAAAGGTGCTGAGATCAGGTGCCACGCATTTGAGGATAAAATCGACCTCACCGTTGAGCATATGACATTCCCGCACCATCGGCAGATCACGGCACCGCTGTTCAAACGCCGCCAGATCGGCCTCCGCCTGGCTTTGCAGACCAACCATCGCAAAGACCTGAACTTCAAACCCAAGCGAACGCGCCGCGACATCCGCGTGATAGCCTTGAATAAAGCCGCTTTCCTCCAGCGTTCTGACACGCCGCAAACACGGCGGGGCGGAAATCCCCACGCGCTTGGCAAGCTCCACATTGGTCATTCGACCATCGGCTTGCAGCTCTGCCAGGATTTTTCGGTCAATCTCGTCGAGTTTGGAAATCGCCATCATGTTTCCCCCTTGGCGATAACTTACCAAGCGACACTTATCTGCGCAATAATATTTCACAAATGCGCAACAATTAATCGCGCTGATCAATTTTTGAGGCGTATTGGAAAAACCACCCTCCAGCCCCTTTCAGCCCAGTGCCGCTGGCTTTATATGATGAAAACTGCACTGCCAAACGGGCTATCTGAGGGGGCCAAAATGTCTGAGACGCGTCACACGAAAGTACTCATCATCGGCTCTGGCCCGGCGGGATATACCGCAGGCGTCTACGCGTCCCGCGCGATGCTGAACCCGATCCTTGTTCAGGGGATTGAGCCTGGCGGGCAGCTGACAACAACCACGGAGGTTGAAAACTGGCCCGGTGATACTGAAGTTCAAGGCCCGGATCTGATGGTGCGTATGGAAGCCCACGCCAAGGCGATGGGTACAGAGATTATCGGCGACATCATCAGTGATCTGGATATGTCGGAACGCCCCTTCAAAGCCAAAGGCGACAGCGGCACGCTTTACACATGCGATGCGGTCATTCTGGCAACGGGTGCGCGGGCCAAATGGTTGGGCCTACCGTCTGAGGAAAAATACAAGGGCTTTGGCGTGTCCGCTTGTGCAACCTGCGACGGGTTTTTCTACCGCGGTCAGGAAATCGTCGTGATTGGCGGCGGCAATACGGCTGTGGAAGAGGCGCTGTTTTTGACGAATTTCGCGTCGAAAGTGACATTGATCCATCGCCGCGACGAATTGCGGGCTGAAATGATCCTGCAAGACCGTTTGAAAAAGAACCCGAAAATTGAACCACTGTGGTTTCATCAGCTGGAAGAGGTTTTGGGCGAAGACAATCCGACAGGCGTCACGGGTGTCCGTGTCAAGAACGTCAAAACCGGTGAAATTTCTGAGGTGCCATGTAAGGGCGTTTTCGTGGCTATCGGCCATGCCCCAGCCAATGAATTGGTCAAGGATGTGCTGGAAACCCATATGGGCGGCTATGTCGTTACAAAACCCGATTCAACCGAGACGTCGATCCCGGGCGTTTTTGCTGCTGGTGATCTGACCGACCACAAGTACCGCCAAGCGGTGACAAGTGCCGGGATGGGATGCATGGCAGCCTTGGAGGCTGAACGCTTTCTGGCAGAACACGGACCATCAGATGACGCAGCGGCATCAGATACGCCAAAAGCCGCCGTTGACGCCTAAAATAACCGCAGTCTTGGCTTGATCTCCCCTTATTTGGCGCGTTAGACGCCCTTAAAAGGCGCGCGAGCAACGTGTGCGATCGTTCTCAGAATTGAAAGAAGTCTTGATGAACCCGCCAAATCTTACTCCGATCCCGGAGCTTTACGTCTCATATGAATCCGCTCAGAAGCTGAAACTTGAAGCGGCGGAACTGCCCTCCTGGGATCTGACACCCCGTCAGATTTGTGACCTCGAATTGCTGATGAATGGGGGCTTCAACCCGCTCAAAGGGTTCCTGTCCGAGGCGGACTACACCTCTGTTGTAGAAACGATGCGGCTGGAAGACGGCACGCTGTGGCCCATGCCAATCACGCTGGATATAGATGACAAATTCGCCGCAGATATCGAGCCTGGGCAAGACGTCGCTTTGCGGGATCAGGAAGGTGTGATCCTTGCCATCATGTCTGTGACAGACAAATGGACACCAAACAAATCTCACGAAGCCGAAAAGGTGTTCGGTGCCGATGACAGCGCGCATCCAGCAGTAAATTACCTGCACAATCAGGCAGGTAGCGTCTATCTGGGCGGCCCGGTCACTGGGATACAACAACCCGTTCACTATGATTTCAAAAGCCGTCGCGATACCCCAAACGAGCTGCGTGCCTATTTCCGAAAGCTGGGCTGGCGTCGTGTCGTCGCGTTCCAGACCCGCAACCCGCTGCACCGTGCGCATCAGGAACTGACCTTCCGGGCCGCCAAAGAACAACAGGCAAACCTGTTGATCCATCCGGTGGTTGGACTGACCAAGCCCGGTGACATTGATCATTTCACGCGGGTCCGCTGCTACGAGGCTGTGCTGGACCAATACCCAAGCTCCACCACATCAATGAGCCTTCTGAACCTTGCCATGCGCATGGCAGGTCCGCGGGAGGCCGTCTGGCACGGATTGATCCGCAAAAACCACGGATGCACGCATTTCATCGTGGGTCGGGACCATGCAGGCCCCGGTAAGAACTCTGCCGGAGAGGATTTTTACGGGCCCTATGATGCGCAGGATCTGTTCCGCGAACATCAGGACGAAATGGGCATCGAAATGGTCGATTTCCGGCACATGGTCTATGTGCAGGACCGCGCGCAATACGAGCCTGCCGATGAGATCAAAGATAAAGACAGTGTCACGATCCTGAATATCTCGGGCACGGAATTGCGTCGTCGTTTGTCTGAAGGTTTGGAAATTCCGGAATGGTTTTCCTTCCCTCAGGTGGTCGAAGAACTGCGGAAGTCCCGCCCACCACGTGCCAATCAGGGCTTCACGGTCTTTTTCACCGGCTTTTCCGGGTCCGGTAAATCTACCGTCGCCAACGCGTTGATGGTGAAACTAATGGAAATGGGCGGGCGGCCGGTCACGCTTCTGGACGGCGACGTCGTGCGGAAAAACCTGTCCTCCGAGCTCGGGTTCTCAAAAGAACACCGCGATCTGAACATTCGCCGCATCGGTTATGTCGCGTCCGAGATCACCAAGAACGGCGGTATCGCCATCTGTGCGCCGATCGCACCTTATGCCACGACCCGCCGTGCCGTCCGCGAAGAGATCGAGTCGTTCGGGGCCTTCATCGAAGTGCATGTTGCGACATCCATCGAGGAATGTGAGCGTCGCGACCGCAAAGGATTGTACAAGCTTGCGCGGGAGGGGAAAATTAAGGAATTTACCGGAATTTCAGACCCTTATGATGTTCCAGAAAACCCCGAACTGCGCCTTGAAACCGAAAACGTTGAGGTTGATCACTGCGCGCATCAAGTATTGCTGAAGCTGGAGCAAATGGGGCTCGTCAAAGGCTAGACACCCCGCTTTTTTACCGCGCGAGGTTAGGGTCTGGGTAAGGCTGGCGCGCGGAGGTTTTAATTAAGATTAACAGCCGGGAGGTATCTCTCTCGGCATGACAAAAGTTCGGTATTCCCTGGTCGCCCAATTTGTGCGGCTCCTGCCGTCACGGACTTCCATTGCGGTGGTCTGTGTGATCTCCATCATTTTGCTGATGATTGCGATGGCGATCCTTTTTCGCGAAACGGCCAATATTTCTGCAGACCGTATTCTTGCAGAAAAGAAGCTTGCAGCGGCACATGAACTTACAACGGCCGCAAAGTCCGTAAAATTAGCCCGTTTGGAATGGTTGCTGGCCCCCACACCAAGCCGTGCGAAACAGTTCAAGAAGAAACGATCTGCCTTCATCGCGTTGTTGATGGCCCAAGATCGCGGGGTGTCTGGTGATGCACCTTCAGAAAACCTAACCAAGGTCCTGCAGCTTGTCCGTCAAATCACTGCAATCACCCCGCAAATGTCTGACGACGAATTGCGACGCTCATTTCTGAATGGAGAATTGAGACGGTTGAGTGACGCTATTTTTCACGTTCTGGCAAAAGAACAGATCCGTCTATCCGGCCAGATCGCACGCCGACGAGACCTGGAAAAACGCAATCAATCTGTGATCCTTCAAGTTTCTATCGTTCTGGGAACGTTGATTATCGCCCAGGCAGCGCAAGTAACCCAGCGGCTGCGCCATGAAAGGACCGCTGCCGTGCAGGAAAAATACCTCGAAAAGCTTGCGGAAGAACGCGACCGCGCGGATATTTTGGCCAGGGAACTCAGCCACCGGGTCAAAAACCTATTTTCCGTGATATCGTCTATCGTTTCGATGACCGCACGGGGCGAGACAGACGCACAACTTGCCGCACAGAAAGCCTGTGCCCGGATCAATGCACTGGCCATTGCGCATAACCTTGCGACCCAGAATGACATCAAGGAAAGCAGCAAGACGTACACCGTCTCTGACCTTGTAAACCGTGTGGTGGAGCCGTTCTGCTCCAACGATGGCACGCTGATTATCAAAGGCAGCAACGTTGTCTTGAAGCCTGCGATGGTCACACCGCTTGGTTTGATCGCAAACGAATTGGCGACAAATGCGTTGAAATACGGTGCGTGGTCAACCACGTCAGGCACTGTCACAATTGACATTAATTGCATCCCTCAATCGCAAATGATTTCAGTGCTTTGGGCTGAATCAGGTGGCCCTTCTATAAGCGCAGGGCATGAAAATTCTGGCTTTGGAACAACGATGATCGACCTTTCCGTTCGCCAGATCGGTGGCACCCTGGAACGGGTTTGGCACGATGACGGATTGCAGGTGCGTATTTCATTTGAAGGGCAAGTCGGATGACCCAGGAACCACGCAGCATCGCTGGCAAGTACATTCTGATCGTCGAGGACGAAGCGCTCTTGGCGCTGGATTTGTCACAATCTGTGCAACGGGCGGGTGCAACCGTTCAGGGCCCCTGCCACACCGTCGAGGATGCGTATATCTTGGCCTCCGCAAGTCAGGTTGAAGGCGCGATATTGGATGTCGATATCCGGGGCGTTCCGGTTTTCCCCGTTGCAGACCTGCTGGAGGCAAAAGGGGTTCCGATTGTGTTTCATACAGGACGCGCACAGACCACAGATCTGAAAGGCCGCTATCAGGCCAGTCAGATTTGCGAAAAGCCCACCTCAACAGACACGCTGTTGGGAATTTTGGAGAAAGCCATAACCGGAGAGACGCCCGAGCAAACGCCGGACGTCCCGAAACTTAGTGAACCGTCACCGGAGAAAAATCGTTCTGACGGGCCAACGTGAATGCCAGTTGCCGATCTTTCACAAGCGCAAGACGTTCACCATCTGGCGCGTGCACTGCAAAGATCTGATCTACATTGGGAGTTTCTTGTTGCACATCATCGGGAAGCTCAGACACGTCCACGGGACGCACATAAACGATCCGGTCGGCAATTCCAGAATTAATGTCGAAATCAACTTTAGGTTTCATAAGGTCTGCCTCTCACTTGCTTGAGCTGATGTTGATTGTTTGGATAACGGCCTCTGGCACCGAGCGTTTCAGGTCGATATGAAGCAAACCGTTCTCAGTCGTTGCCCCGGCGACATCAACGCCCTCGGCCAACACAAACGCCTTTTGGAACTGCCGTCCGGCAATACCGCGATGCAGGAAAATACGTCCGCTGTCTTCTTCCGGCTGCCGGCCCCGGATCACCAACTGGCGGTCTTCCAGCGTGATCGACAGGTCGTCTTCCGAAAACCCTGCAACGGCAAGGCTGATGCGGAACGCATGTTCTGAAGATTGTTCGATATTGAATGGCGGGTAGCTGTCGTTTCCGGACTTGGCCGTCCGTTCAACAAGGCGTTCCAGCTGGTCAAACCCCAGCAGAAACGGGTGCGCCCCGAAAGCAAGTTTTGTCATCGGCATAGTCCTTTAAGCTCAGCGACTTTGCAATTTTCGGCCCCGTTAAGGCGACCGTGCTTAAGAATTGGGTATTTCCAAGTGATTGTGCAACCCTGAACGCCGCAATTTCCTTTGTTCAGGCAGCAAAATCGCGTATCAGAGAGGTCCTTCCTTTCGCTTGGCTACAAAGGCAGCGGTCCGCAATGAACTCCGCGAAAAACATGGATCACAACGACGTTTTACGCGTGCGACTGGAGGTCTTGCGTCAGGAGCATCGCGACCTTGACGAAGCGATTGCCGCTTTGCAGACAGCGCCCTCTGTCGATCAGCTGACCCTGCGACGGCTCAAGAAGCAGAAGTTGAAACTCAAAGATCAGATCGCGGTTATCGAAGACCAATTGACGCCGGATATCATTGCTTGATCCGGCAATTCGTACAAATTCTTGCACAAACGCGGCACCTCGCTATAACAGCGCTTCCGCAGCGGCAGCGATAGGGGATCCCGCACATGGCTCAGACCAGCGCACCGATCAAGGTTGGCATCATCATGGGCAGTCAATCAGACTGGCCAACGATGCAACAAGCCGCCGAAATTCTTGACGAATTGGGGATCGATTATGAAAGCCGCATCGTGTCGGCCCATCGCACGCCAGACAGGTTGTGGGACTACGGAAAAACTGCCGTTTCCCGCGGTTTGCAGGTGATTATCGCAGGAGCTGGCGGAGCCGCACATTTGCCCGGCATGATGGCGTCGAAAACACGCGTCCCGGTGATCGGTGTGCCCGTGCAAACCAAAGCACTGTCAGGTGTCGACAGTCTTTATTCGATCGTTCAGATGCCAAAGGGATTCCCCGTAGCAACAATGGCAATCGGGGCAGCGGGTGCAGCCAATGCGGGCCTTTTGGCAGCGGGCATCCTCGCCCTGCAAGATACTGATCTTGCTGCGAAACTAGATAAATGGCGGGATGATTTATCAGCCTCCATCCCGGATGCCCCAGAAGATGAGTGATCCTCTCCCAACCGGTGCGACCATTGGCATCCTCGGCGGTGGTCAATTGGGCAGAATGCTCAGCGTTGCGGCTTCACGGCTCGGGTTCAAAACCCATATCTATGAACCCGGCGCGGCCCCTCCTGCGGGCCAAGTCGCTGACAAAGTTACGACCGCATCCTACGACGACCGTGACGCGCTTCAGGCGTTTTCGCGGTCTGTCGATGTCATCACATACGAATTTGAAAATGTTCCATCTGCCGCCCTCGATCTGCTTGAAGCCGGATGTGAGGTCCGCCCCAATCGGCGGGCCCTGAAGACTTCGCAGGACCGGCTGGACGAGAAAGAGTATCTTGAGACACTTGGACTTCGCGTCGCGCCATTTGCAAATGTGACATCAGAACAAGAACTTGACGCGGCCCTGACAGCCATTGGCGCGCCATCGATCCTGAAGACACGGCGCATGGGCTATGACGGCAAAGGTCAGGTCAGGATCAAGGAGGGTGACACCGCCAAAAACATCTGGCCTCAGATGAATGAAACACCATGTGTGCTGGAAGGGTTCGTAGATTTCAGCCACGAGGTGTCGGTCATCGGCGCGCGCAGTGCAGACGGCCAGGTTGCCTGTTTCGATCCCGGCGAAAACGTGCATCGCGCGGGCATACTGCACACCACGACAGTGCCTGCCAATCTGACTGCCGCACAACGCACCGACGCGGTTCTTCTTACGGGGAAAATCCTCAACGCGCTTGATTACATTGGCGTCTTGGGCGTGGAGCTTTTCGTGACCCCTGAAGGCCTCATCGTCAATGAGATCGCGCCGCGCGTTCACAATTCCGGCCACTGGACGCAAAATGGATGCGTGATTGATCAGTTTGAACAACATATCCGCGCTGTCGCCGGCTGGCCTTTGGGCGATGGCGCACGGCACGCCAATGTCGTGATGGAAAACCTTATCGGTGCAGATATGGACCGGGTGCCAAAGCTTGCCGGCGACCCAAATATCGCGCTGCATCTCTATGGCAAGGCAGAGGTCAAATCCGGCCGAAAAATGGGCCATTTCAACGTGATAACACCGAAATAGCCTGAAGCCAGCCCAGTCTTTCTTTTGGCAAAGCCAGAAATGTCTTTAGTTGCCGCCGGACACTTCTTCGACGACATCCTCGACCACATCGACAATCGTCAGGTCCGGATCAAACGCGCCCGTCTCCAAAAATTCAATGGTTTGAGCGACCACAAGTGGTGCATTCATCATGAATGTATGGGTCACTGGCAGTTCCAAAAAGTCCGCCATGCCTTCGATCTTGGCACTCTCGACAGAAACCTTCCCATCATCCAGCCCCGGAATGATCGAGGAATAGAACGGGTTCAGGCTTTGCGTGCCGGCAATCACGCCCAACTCAAAAGTCACAGGGCCCAACTGGTTGGGAACCGAATCTGGCCCGGAATGCAATTGATCGCCTGCCGGTCCATTCACCCAGCCAAACACGTCCCACCCCCGAAACTTATCAACAAGGACAGACCCTTTGTTGGGCGGCGACAACATCACCACGCGGCCCAGATTTTCGATCTCATTGTCTGCAACAAAAGCGCGCACCATGATCCCCCCCATTGAGTGGGTCACAAAGTGAACAGGCGTGCTGCCTTCGCATTTTTCAACCGCAGGTGGGATTGCGGCTTGCGCCAAATCCCGGATCGTATCTGTTGTCGAGGCGTAGCTCGGATTGACCGTTCTGTAGCCCGCAAGTTTCAGGCTTTCTTCCATAACGCTCAGCGAGAACGAACTGCGCGCAAGCCCATGCAACAGCACGACACAATCGGCCATGGCCGTTGTGGGCAACAAAAGGAATATGATCAGCAAAGCGCGCATGTCTAATATGTAGAACACTTGTGCGCGCATTTCATCCCATGCTTGCATCAACCTCACGTCATCGCGTAGCGAAGGTGCATGTCAAAGCCTGTTCGCATCGCCACCCGCGCCATTATATTGCATGAATACCGACTGTTGCTGGTCAATGCCTGGGGCGGCGGGGTCTCTGATCTATGGTGCGCACCGGGCGGTGGGGTGGAGCCGCACAGCGCGCTGCCTGAAAACCTGAAACGCGAGGTTTATGAAGAAACCGGTCTAACTGTATCCGTCGGGGAAATTTGTCTGGTCAACGAATTTCACGCGCCTGAGAAAGACTTTCATCAGATCGACGTCTATTTCCGATGCCAGATTACCGATGGTAATATCGACAAGAACTGGCGGGACCCAGAAGGGATCGTCACCAAACGGCAGTTTTTCAGCCGCACCGAAATGGCCGTGATCAGATTCAAACCGGACAGCCTTAGTGATGTCGCATTCTCTCCCGAGACTGCGATTTCATATGATGCTTTGGAGCCTTTGATCCGGTGAATCTGACCAACACCTGTTGACATCCCCGCTAGACCCGCCACATGTATCGCCGCCAGAGCCACCCTGTTTGAGGAAGAAATTTCATGCCAGTTGTCGTCGTCGAGTCGCCTGCCAAGGCCAAGACAATCAACAAATACCTCGGCTCTGACTACACAGTTTTAGCAAGCTACGGACATGTGCGCGACCTGCCGCCCAAAGATGGCTCGGTCGATCCAGACGCCGATTTCGACATGAAATGGGAAGTTGCGTCTGACAGCAAAAAGCATGTCAAAGCCATCGCCGACGCGCTGAAAGACGACAACAACCTGATCCTCGCAACCGACCCCGACCGCGAAGGCGAAGCGATCTCGTGGCATTTGGAAGAAGCCCTGCGCAACCGCAAGGCAATCAAGAAAGACACACCCGTCAGCCGGGTTGTGTTCAACGCGATCACCAAATCCGCAGTGACCGAAGCGATGCAAAACCCGCGTCAGGTCGATGAACCGCTGGTTCACGCCTATCTCGCCCGCCGCGCGCTGGATTATCTGGTGGGCTTCAAACTCAGCCCCGTTTTATGGCGCCGCCTGCCCGGCGCAAAGTCTGCCGGCCGCGTGCAATCGGTTTGTCTGCGCCTGATCGTCGAGCGCGAGATGGAGATCGAGAAATTCATCGCCCGCGAGTACTGGTCGGTCAAAGCCATGCTCGCCACGCCACGTGGCCAGGACTATGAAGCCCGCCTGACAGTGCTGGGCGGCAAAAAGCTCGATAAGTTCGATATTGAAAATGAAACTGCGGCGGAACTGGCAGTTCAAGCGATCAATTCGCGCGATTTGTCCATCAAATCAGTTGAAGCCAAACCCGGCACCCGCAACCCATCCGCGCCGTTCATGACCTCGACCTTGCAACAAGAAGCCAGCCGCAAATTCGGTATGGGCGCGCGTCAAACCATGTCCAATGCGCAGCGCCTCTACGAGGCGGGTCATATCACTTATATGCGGACCGACGGTATCGATATGGCCCCCGAGGCCGTTCACGCGGCGCGTGATGCGATCAAAGCCAAATATGGGGACGAGTATGTCCCATCGTCGCCCCGTATGTACAAAAACAAGGCGAAAAACGCGCAGGAAGCCCATGAATGTATCCGGCCTACGGATATGATGATGGACGCGGAAAGCCTAAAGATCGCTGATCCGGACCAGCGCAAGCTTTATGACTTGATCTACAAGCGCACGGTCTCCAGCCAGATGGAGGCGGCGCGTTTTGAACGGACAACTGTGATCATCGGCTCTGGCGACGATCAAGTTGAGCTGCGCGCGTCTGGTCAGGTTGTCCTCTTCGACGGCTTCCTGAAGATCTATGAAGAAGGCAAGGATGACGCGGTTGTTGATGATGACGACAAGCGCCTGCCACAAATCGCCGAAGGTGAAAGCGCAGACAAGCGCTCCGTCACACCGGAGCAGCATTTCACCCAACCGCCGCCCCGCTTCACGGAAGCCACGCTGGTCAAACGTATGGAAGAGCTGGGCATCGGCAGGCCTTCCACCTACGCCTCCATCGTGACCACCATCCAGGACCGCGATTATGTGCGCAAAGACAAAAACCGCCTGATCCCGGAGGACAAAGGGCGGCTTGTCACAGCCTTCCTGTCAAACTTCTTCCGCAAGTACGTTGGCTACGAATTCACCGCCAATCTCGAGGAGGAACTTGATGACGTCTCCGCAGGCGAGCGGAACTACAAAAACGTGCTCGAACGGTTTTGGCGCGACTTTGCCGTGGCAATTTCCGAAGCGATGGACCTGTCGATCACCGAAGTTCTCGAAAAAATCAACGAGGTTCTGGCCCCCCATATCTTCCCGCCAATGGAAGATGGATCAGACCCTCGCCTTTGCCCCAATTGCGGCACCGGGCGCTTGTCCATGCGCACCGCGCGCTCGGGCGGGGCCTTTATTGGTTGCTCAAACTACCCCGAATGCCGCTATACGCGTGCCTTTGGCCCCCCCGGCGCTGAAGAAGACGGCGCGATCCCACCAGAAGGCAAACTGCTGGGCGAAGATGCAGGTGATAAGATCTGGATCCACAAGGGGCGCTTCGGACCCTATGTCCAGCGCGGCGAGGTCACCGACGACAACAAGAAACCACCGCGCCAATCGATCCCGAAAGAATGGCGCCCCGAAGAGCTGGAGCTGGAAACAGCCCTGAAGCTTCTATCGCTGCCGCGTGAAATTGGTCCGCATCCCGAAGATGGCATCATGGTGTGGTCAAATATCGGGCGCTACGGTCCCTACATCAAACATGCGCCAAGCACGTCTGATCGGGGCGGCACAAATGCCAATCTCGAAAGCCTGGACGAAGTCTTCACTGTCGGCATGAACCGCGCAGTGGAACTTTTGGCGCAAAAAGTCGCCTCGCGCGGGGGCCGTGGCGCGGCGGCCAAACCCATTCGCGAACTTGGTGAACATCCCGATGAAGGCGGCCCGATCGCAATCATGGATGGAAAATACGGCGCATATGTCAAATGGGGCAAGATCAACGCCACATTGCCAAAAGACACGGAAGTCGCGGATCTGACTGTCGATCAAGCCGTGCAGCTTCTGGACGAAAAAGCAGCCAAATCCGGTAAGAAACGCAAAGCGCCTGCGAAAAAGAAACCTGCGGCCAAGAAGAAGGCGACAGCGAAGAAGTGATCAAAGGTTTGGCCTTGATCCTTTGCGTCTTGGCGCTGCTGATGGGCCTTCTGGTCTGGGCAAAATCGCAGCCTGCCCCAGGCCACGCGGGGTATCTTTTCGGACCAAATACCTCCGTCGGAGGCATTGAAATCTTTGCCGAAAGCACACGCATCTGAAACAGGTGCTTGAACCTGACCACCGCAAAAGCCAAATAGGGATCAAGCAACGGGGGTCATTTATGCCTGCACCAAATTCACATGCACTGGAATTTCTGCTGTCGCGACGCTCGCGCCCGCATAAAACGCTGACAACGCCTGTGCCCGATGATGCAGCGCTGACCCAAATCCTGACCGCGGCGGCCCGAACACCAGATCATGGCAAACTGGAACCATGGCGCTTTATAATCCTGGAGCGCGCGGCGCTTCTGCGTCTGGGTGCTTTGGCCAGAAGTCGTGGGGCCGAACTCGGCAAACCCCCAGAAGATATCGAAAAAATCGGGTTCATGTTTGAAAACGCGCACCTGTCTGTGGCGGTCATCGCTTCCCCAAAACCATCCCCGAAAATCCCGGAGATAGAGCAAGTGCTGAGCGCTGGTGCCGCCTGCCTGGGGCTTTTGAACGCCGCTTTGGCTATGGGATGGGGTGCGAACTGGTTGTCAGCCTGGACCGCACATGATCCGGTTTTCCTGAGTGAGGGCCTCAACCTTGCGCCAAAAGAAATCGTTGCAGGTTTCATCCATCTGGGGTCAGAAACCTCAACACCCCCAGACAGGCCGCGCCCTGATCTGGCAGCAATTACCACGCGGATGATGTCATGATCGTCTCAGATGCCCTGAAAGCGGTCGGACAAATCGGAGATCCGAAATTCACCCGTGTTCTGATCATGGGTGTCGGGCTGACCATCGCGCTTCTCTTTGCATTTACTGTGGCGTTTTATTGGACCATTGGCCTCGTTGTGCCCGACACGTTTACCCTCCCCTGGATCGGAGAGATCACCTGGGTCGACAATATCGCCAGCCTGGCGATCATTCCGGTGATGATGTTTGCATCGATCTTCCTGATGGTTCCGGTGGCCTCTGCCTTTACCGGGTTTTTTCTAGATGACGTCATGGACGCGGTTGAAGCACAGCACTACCCGGCCCTGCCCTTAGCCCCGCGGCTCAGTATCAGCGACGGGCTGGTGGACTCCATTCGCTTCCTTGGCCTTTTGCTGGGTGTAAACCTTGTCGCGCTGATCTTGTACTTGCTGTTTGCCCCCTTCGCGCCACTGATTTTCTGGGGCGTCAACGGGTTGCTTCTGGGGCGGGAATACATCCAGCTTGTCGCCAAGCGCCGCCTTGGTGCCGCAGGTGCACGGGCGTTTCGCAGCAAACACTGGGCGCAGATTTGGGCCACAGGCACCCTGATGGCGGTTCCTTTGACAGTGCCCGTCGTGAACTTGCTGATCCCAATTCTAGGTGTCGCGACCTTCACGCATCTGTTTCATCGCCTGAACCGCACCTAAGCGCTGAACGTCACGAACTGCCCGGCCCAATACGATCATAAAGGTTGATCGTGTCTGTGGTCAGGTAGCCATAGATGATCGCAAGGCACAGCGGCACCCAAATCACGAATGCAATCGCCGACGTAATTTTAAATTTGCGGCGCATTTGCGGGTTTGACGGTGCCGAGGCCGGGGTGCCCGGCACAATATCACCTGCGTCGCCTTGGCTTTTCATCCGCAATGGCAGGATGCAAAACAACGTCAGAAACCAAAGGACGGCATAGACCACAAGGGCAGAGGTAATTGCCATCAGGCTTGCTCCAACTCGACCAGGGTGCCTGTGAAATCCTTTGGGTGCAGGAACAAAACTGGCTTCCCATGCGCCCCGATTTTCGGCTCACCCGACCCCAAGACCCGCGCGCCTGACGCCTGCAATTTATCGCGCGCGGCCAGAATGTCATCAACTTCATAGCAAATGTGATGAATGCCGCCGGACGGGTTCTTTTCCAAAAATCCATTGATCGGGCTGTCGTCACCCAGCGGGTGCAAAAGCTCGATCTTGGTATTCGTCAGTTCGATGAACACTACCGTCACACCATGGTCAGGCTCTGGCGTCGCTGGGCCCACAATCGCGCCCAAAGTGTCGCGGTATTGCGCGCTTGCAGCGTCCAGATCCGGCACGGCTATGGCCACGTGGTTCAGTCTTCCGATCATCGCAAGGATCCCTCTTGGATTGGTAAATTCTTGGCGCTGTTATGCGCGTGTGCGGGCGGGCTCGCAAGCGACCCGGTGCCGCAGGTCCTAAGAGTTTGAAAATAACGACGCATGATTCACGAACTGTTAGGCAAGTTAAAGCCACTGTCAGGAACAGACCGACTCACTTTCGCAAGATGTGGAGCACCTGATATGCCTGACGACCTGGGATTACTGGCCTTGAATATGCGCGCAACTGCCATGCGCCCTTTGCTTGGCTTAACTGTATTGGTTGTGGAAGACAGCCGTTTCGCCTCAGAAGCCGTGAGGCTCCTGTGCATCCGGTCAGGTGCCCGGATCAGACGCGCAGACAGCCTAAGCGCGGCGCATAGGCACTTAAAAGTGTACAGGCCAGCCGTTGTCATCGTCGATATGGGCCTGCCTGACGGGTCTGGCCTGGAACTAATCACCAAGTTTTCCACCGAAGATGCGACAGCACGCCCGGTTATTCTGGCCTGCAGTGGCGCAGACGATGAAACCTTGGTGGAGCAAGCATTCGCTGCCGGCGCTGACGAGTTCTTGGTCAAGCCAATCGACTCCGTGGCATCGTTCCAGCAAGTGATCTTGAAGCATCTACCGGAAGATATGCGACCCAACGGTCCTCGCTTGCTAAGCAACGAGCCGATTGAACCTGACGAATTGGCGCTGAACGAAGATTTGTCGCATCTTGATACGTTGCTACAATCGGGTAATGACACGCTGCCTTACGTCGCCCCATTTCTGCAGGGACTGGCCCGCCTATCTGGCGATGAGACGCTGAAAAAGGCCTCGGATGGGCTGACCAAAGCGATGGTCGCGGGAAAAGAGCGCAGCTCAGCAATCGCTCATGTCCGGGAAGTTATCACAACAAGGCTGAGTACGTCAGAACTGGTCTAGCGAAGCGCAGGGTCCGTCGCGACAAGTGCAGTGTTTGTGCCATCTGAAAGCGCCGACTTTTGCGATCCGTCGGGCGAGAAATTCGAAGGTGCCAGCCAGGTTTCAAAGGCGCTTTTGAGCGCGGGCCAATCTGTGTCGATCGCTGCGAACCAAGCGGTATCGCGGTTGCGACCCTTATAGACAGTTGCGTTCCGAAACACGCCTTCAAAGCTCAACCCAAACCGTTGGGCCGCGCGTCGCGATGCTATGTTTAACGCATCACATTTCCATTCGAAACGCCGGTAGCCCGCATCAAAACCCCAATTCATCAATAGATAAATAGCTTCAGTTGCCGCAGGCGTGCGCTGCAAGGCCGGGCTGAGATTGATATGTCCGACCTCGATTGATCCACTTTCCGGTTTGACCCGCAGAAAGCTCATCACGCCTTCTGCACGGCCTGTTTTTCGGGGCAGCACGGCAAAGAAGTACGGATCGGGCGCGTTTTCTACGCTTGTGACCCACGAGGCATAGGACGGAACGTTGTCAAACGGTCCGTAGGGCAGATAGTCCCAAATCTGATCATCGGCAGAGTTTGCATGAAACAGCGCTTCTGCATGCTGGTCTGCGGACAGCTTTTCCAGCCTGACCCAATGACCATCAAGCGCTGAAATCTGCGGGGCTGGTGGCGGGGTCCAATCGCCAACAGATGCGCCGAATGTCTTGTTGGTCATCACCGGGCCCCTTTGTCAGTCTGCGCTAGGTATCTTGCGGGATAACGCGCAGCCCAAGCTCCATCAATTGATCGCTCCTCGGCTCACTTGGGGCGGCCATCATCAGATCTTCGGCGCGCTGGTTCATCGGGAACAGAATGACTTCGCGGATATTTGCCTCGTCGGCCAGCAGCATCACGATCCGGTCGATCCCAGCCGCGGATCCCCCGTGGGGCGGCGCACCATATTTGAACGCGTTGACCATACCGCCGAAGCGTTTGCGCACTTCGTCTTCGCCGTAACCTGCCAGTTCAAACGCTTTGAACATGATCTCTGGCTTATGGTTCCGGATCGCACCCGAGATTAGCTCGTAGCCGTTGCAGGCAAGGTCATATTGGTAGCCCAAGACATCCAGCGGATCGCCAGACAGCGCCTCCATTCCGCCTTGCGGCATGGAGAACGGGTTGTGCGAGAAATCGATCTTGCCGGTTTCCTCGTCTGCTTCATACATCGGGAAATCGACGATCCAAGCAAACGCGAACCGGTTCAAATCGGTCAAGCCAAGTTCGTTGCCGATCTCGACACGTGCGCGGCCTGCGACACCTTCAAATGCGGATGGCTTCCCACCAAGGAAAAACGCCGCATCGCCGACCTCTAGCCCAAGTTGCTGGCGGATAGCCTCTGTGCGCTCTGGGCCAATGTTTTTGGCCAGGGGTCCTGCCGCTTCCATACCCTCGCCCTGATCGCGCCAGAAGATGTACCCCATCCCGGGCAAACCTTCTTTTTGGGCGAAGGCGTTCATCCGGTCGCAGAATTTCCGTGACCCGCCAGCGGGCGCAGGGATGGCACGAATTTCTGTCCCTTCCTGCTCCAAAATCTTTGCGAAAATCGCAAAGCCAGAATCGCGGAAGTGATCAGAGACCACTTGCATCTTGATCGGGTTACGCAGGTCGGGCTTATCGGTGCCGTACCATTTGGCGCTGTCCTTGTAGGAGATTTGCTCCCAGTTTGTGTCCACTGTTCGACCGCCGCCAAATTCTTCAAACACGCCTTGGATGACCGGTTGGATCGTGTCGAATACGTCCTGCTGCTCCACAAAACTCATTTCCAGATCGAGCTGGTAGAAATCCGTGGGGGAGCGGTCGGCACGCGGGTCTTCGTCGCGGAAGCAAGGCGCAATCTGGAAGTATTTGTCAAAACCAGACACCATCAACAGCTGTTTGAATTGCTGCGGGGCTTGCGGCAGCGCGTAGAACTTGCCGGGATGCAGCCTGGACGGCACCAAAAAGTCGCGCGCGCCTTCGGGGCTGGATGCCGTGATAATCGGTGTTTGGAATTCCTTGAAATCCAGATCCCACATCCGGCGGCGCATCGACGACACCACGTCCGAACGCAAGGTCATGTTGCGCTGCAGTTTTTCGCGGCGCAGATCGAGGAAGCGATATTTCAGACGGGTTTCTTCTGGATATTCCTGATCGCCGAACACCATCAATGGAAGCTCATCTGCTGCCCCCAAAACTTCAATATCGCGGATGAAAACTTCCACTTCCCCGGTTGGGATCTTGTCGTTCACAAGGCTTGCGTCACGGGCTTTCACCTCGCCATCAATCCGGATGCACCATTCGGAGCGCACTTTCTCAACCTCGGCAAAAACCGGGCTGTCCGGATCGGCCAGAACTTGGGTCATCCCGTAATGGTCACGCAGATCGATGAAGAGAACCCCACCGTGATCGCGCACCCGGTGGACCCATCCGGACAAGCGGACTGTGTTTCCGACATGGGAGGCGTTCAATTCAGAACAGGTATGGCTGCGGTATGCGTGCATCGGTTTCGCCCTTAGACAATATGTGTTTCGGCCCGATACACATGCGCACAGCGCGGAAGTCAAGGGAGCGGAGCCGACCAATCTGTGCGCGCCCGGCTCCAAGTTTCAGATTTCGCCGTCAAGATTACGCAACGACAGCCAAGCAAAAGGGCCAATCCAGACGCTCAAATGGCAGGAATTTGCTCATTTTCACCAAGTTGACGCTCCCGTAACCCTGCCCATTGTTTAGAAAAAATCTGCAAAGGTAAGGTTTTTGTGCCCTTGCTCTTAGCGCCGACCACTCTAGTGTGGAAAAAGGGAACAAGCGGTGGCAAATAAGCCAGATATTTGAGGGGCAAACGGAAATGTGGGGCAATCTGCTAATAAAGATGCTCGACCGATTGGTAAAACGCGGTGCGCTGACACTGACGATGCCAAACGGCGAGGATTTTCGATTTGGGGACGGGACGTCTCCGAAAGTCGGTGTGCGGATTACAGATGTTAACCTGCCTCTGAAGCTTCTCAAGAACCCTGAACTGGCGATGGGCGAAGCGTATATGGACGGCACGCTCCTGATTGAAGGGGATGACGTTCGGGGTTTCCTGAAGCTGGTCATTTCCAATCATGAAGACGGCAACCTGCCCGGCTGGCAGAAGCTGATGAAGTCGTTTCGGATCGCAAAGCGGGTGTGGGATCAGTGGATCCCGCAAAAGCAGGCAAAATCAAACGCCGAGCACCACTACGATATCTCGACAGAGTTTTACTACCTGTTTCTCGACGAAGACCGTCAGTACACCTGCGCGTATTTCAAAGACCCAGACGACACATTAGAGCAGGCGCAAATCAACAAGAAACGTCATATCGGTGAGAAGCTTCTGATCGAACCCGGTATGAAAGTGCTCGATATCGGCTCTGGCTGGGGTGGTTTGGCGATTACATTGGCAAAGGAATACGGCGCGAATGTTGTCGGCGTCACCTTGTCCGAGGAACAATTGAAAGCTGCGCGCATCCGGGCCGAAGAAGCCGGGGTCGCCGATAAGGTAGAGTTCCGCCTAACGGATTACCGCAATGTCGATGAAACCTTCGACCGGATCGTTTCTGTCGGTATGCTGGAACATGTGGGCCAGCCGCAATACGCCACGTATTTCGAAAAGATCGACCAGAACCTTGCGGATGATGGGGTTGCATTAATCCACTTCATCGGACGCACGTCACCTCCAGGCAATCTAAGCCCGTGGTTCCAGAAGTACATTTTCCCAGGCGGGTATACCCCTGCCCTTTCCGAAGTTTTGCAGCGGGTCGAAAAAACCAAACTGCAACAAGCCGATGTCGAGGTTTGGCGCACGCATTATGACCGGACGCTCAACGCGTGGTTGCAAAGGTTTGAAGCCCGCCTGCCCGAAGTTCGCGCTATGGGCTATGACGAGCGGTTTATCCGGATGTGGCGCTACTACTTGATCGCGTCCGAGCTTTCGATGTCTGACATGCCGCATGTGCTGTTTCACCTGCAATTGGCAAAGCACCAAGACACCGTCCCCGTCACCCGGGACTATCTGTACACAGAGACACAGGAAAAAGTCGTGGACCTTCGCGCCGCGGAATAGTCCTGAGCGCCTAGGCCTCTGACAGTTTCAACCTTACCGCAACGTGCCGCAGTGAATTGCGATAGCTCGCAAGCGGGCGTTCAAACAGCGCTGCGAAAGCAAAACAGATCGTTAGCGTCATCCCAAGCAGCACGACATCATAGCCGGGGAGCGTTTCCGGCAGAGTTGCATCAAGTAGGTGCAGCGTCGGGTAGTGCATCACATAAATGGAAAAGCTTGCCCCTGCGAACCAACGCACAAACCGCGCGATCGGTGCGGTTTCGCTCAAAGTCAGGCGCGATGATAGATGGAAGACACCAAGAAGGTGGGCCGCCACGCAGGCCGCAGTAACCGAATTCCAAAGCACTTCATCGGAGAAAAAGAGGACCGATTTAACGTCTGCCACACCGATCACCTGCCCTGTCTGCTGCAACAGCATGTCAGGCAATCCGGCTATCCGGAACAAGATCAGACTAGCGACAGGAAGAACAGCCAACGCAGTGGCTGCCGGGATGGACATTACCGGGCTTCGCGCCTTCTGGATATGGCCCCACAGCATGGCACCCAAGGCCCACGCAGGCAGCAACAGCAAGATCGGTAGCCCCGCGATGATTGCAAAAAGCGCCAGCAGAACCCAACGCAACGCGCCCTTGATGAAGATCAAGACGGCGAACATGGCGTAATAGACAATCTCGTAGCTCAGCGACCAAATTGGCCCGTTGGTGCCAAGCCGGACCCGGTCCATCAATCCATTCCATTCGGGCGAAAGTGTCAGCCCCCTGAAAAGAAACTCCCCCAATGGAAGATCTACGTAATAGGGCCAGGGGTAAGCAGACATGTTGATCCGCGTTCCGATCCCGTCAAACAGAAGCGTTAAGAAAAGCGCGGGGACAATGACAGTCAGCAAACGCGTGGCGCGATTGAAGGCAAATTTGCCCAAGGAACCATCCCGCCCCGCGGCATAAGCAATCACAACCCCAGACAGAACGAAAAATACGGCAACCGCGTCACTGGCGATGTTGATTTCGCGCAGGACGTAGTAGTCGCCGCGGGTGAACCGGATATGCGCCATATGGCCAAACAAAACGGCCAGGGCCGCCAGGCTGCGCAGAACATCCAGCCACAATGAGAACCCGCGCGTCATGGATCGCGCACCGGTGTGTTTTGCGGATCCGCTTTGAGGCGCGACGGCCGCAGAACAGCCCAGCTGTCTGCAAATGGCTTGAACATGGCTGCCCGCAGGGTCGGGTGTGGCTGTTCGATCGGCTGGCCATTGGCATCCGATACGCCAAAGACAAGATCTTCTTTGTGGGGCGGGATATACAGCGTGCCGAACATCCAATCCCATAGGGCAAAGATCGACCCAAAATTCTTGTCATGGTGTTTGATCGCAACAGAATGGTGCACCTGATGCTGCGCCGGAGAGATGAAGATATGTTCCAGAACTCGGCCATAGCTCAGCCAGATGTGGCTGTGGCGCAGGTTTGATCCTGCCGCATGAAAGACGAAATAGATCGCATTCGCGCCGCCAATCGTCAGCAGGCTCAGTTTCCCGATGAGCGCGAATAGAACCACGCCTTGCGCCACGCCGACGACAAGACTGACTATCACATCCCGGATGAAATTCTCCACGGGATGGACCCGCAAAACTGTGACTGGGGTCAGGACATCTGCCGAATGGTGGACGGCATGAAAGGGCCACAGGCTTTTGAACGTATGTTGCCAGCGGTGGGACCAATATTTGCAAAAATCACTGACCATCACGATAATTATCGTGGCAATTACCATACGCGTCCCGTCGATTGGTTGCATGACGAAGTCTTCGCGAAACACACCCGTCAGGATTGCCAAAGTGTAAAACGCAATTGTTGGTGTAAAAATAAAGATGCTGAACAGGCCCAGAACCGCAAGGACCCTGTTGGCCAGAAACAACTTGATGTCGGTCAGGTTCGACCTGTGGGTGTAGATTTTCCGTGGCAACAACCAAGACAGAAAGGTCGCGGGTCGGCCCTGGTAAAGCCAAACCAGGAACGCAATTACTACGGACGCGCACAAATAGTAGATTGAAACGCGAAAGTTCAGGCTGAAAAACAGGCTGACAAATCCGGAAAAATAGCTCTCGATCAGGTCCATCTGATACGCTCCCACGGCGATGATGCGCTAGACTGCCCGGTTTTTTGGTCAGGCATTGGGCAACAATGTGACGAAAACCGGTAAATTCTCCCGGAATTGCGAAAGATCGCAAACAACTCCAGCGACCCCCTTGCACCAAGGCGCGCAGCCCCTTAAACCGCGTCTAATTTGGCTGCTGTCACAGCCTGAGTTACGAACAATATTGGGGGCGTGCGCATGCCAAAAAGAACCGACATCCAGTCGATCATGATCATAGGCGCGGGTCCCATTATTATTGGCCAAGCCTGCGAATTTGACTATTCCGGCGCACAGGCCTGCAAGGCGCTGCGCGAAGAAGGGTATCGGGTTATTCTCGTGAACTCGAACCCGGCCACGATCATGACTGATCCCGACATGGCCGACGCTACCTATATCGAGCCGATCACCCCCGAGATTGTGGCCAAAATTATCGAAAAAGAACGCCCCGACGCATTGTTGCCGACCATGGGCGGGCAAACCGGGCTTAATACGTCGCTGGCATTGGAAGAAATGGGCGTGCTTGAGAAATTCGGTGTCGAGATGATCGGTGCCAAGCGCGACGCCATCGAAATGGCCGAAGACCGCAAACTGTTCCGCGAAGCGATGGACCGTCTGGGGATTGAGAACCCAAAAGCTACGATTGCCACCAATATGGACGAATGCATGGCGGCGATTGAATATGTCGGTCTGCCAGCAATCATCCGGCCCGCCTTCACTTTGGGCGGCACCGGCGGCGGCGTGGCCTACAACCGTGACGACTACGAATTTTACTGCAAATCCGGGCTTGATGCCTCCCCGGTCAACCAGATCCTCATCGATGAAAGCCTCCTTGGTTGGAAAGAATACGAGATGGAGGTTGTGCGCGACACAGCCGACAATGCCATCATCGTCTGCTCGATCGAAAACGTTGATCCGATGGGCGTGCATACAGGCGACAGCATAACAGTCGCCCCGGCCCTGACGCTGACAGACAAAGAATACCAAGTGATGCGCAACCACTCCATCGCGGTTCTGCGCGAGATCGGCGTTGAAACCGGTGGGTCAAACGTTCAGTGGGCCGTGAACCCGGCCGATGGGCGCATGGTCGTGATCGAAATGAACCCGCGTGTGTCGCGGTCTTCCGCGCTGGCGTCAAAAGCCACCGGTTTCCCGATTGCCAAGATCGCCGCGAAACTGGCTGTGGGCTATACGCTGGACGAGCTGGACAATGACATCACCAAGGTCACGCCAGCGTCCTTTGAGCCCACGATTGACTACGTCGTTACCAAGATCCCACGCTTCGCGTTTGAAAAATTCGCAGGCTCGGAGCCGTTTCTGACCACTGCGATGAAATCCGTGGGCGAGGCAATGTCTGTGGGCCGGACCATCCATGAAAGCCTGCAAAAAGCCTTGGCGTCTATGGAAACAGGGCTGACGGGATTTGACGAAGTTCAGATCGACGGGATGCCAAACGCGGATGCGCTGAGCTATCAAGACAAAGACGGATCGCGTATTTTGGTGGGTAAAACTGCGGACGCGCAAACCGCCATCGACAAAGCGATGACCCGTGCCCTCAGCCAGCAGACACCGGACCGCTTGCGCGTCATTGCCGAAGCGATGCGCTATGGGTTTGATGATGCCGAGATCAACGACATTACCAGCTTTGATCCGTGGTTTTTGGCCCGCATTCGCGAAATCATCGAAACAGAAGCGCAAATCCGCAAAGACGGTCTGCCGATGCGTGAAGATGACATGCGTGCGCTGAAAATGCTTGGCTTTACCGATGCGCGGTTGGCAAAATTGACCGGCCGGGACGAAATCACTGTGCGGAATTCCCGCCTGAACCTTGGTGTCACGGCCTGCTTCAAACGGATCGACACCTGTGGTGCGGAATTTGAGGCGCAAACACCTTACATGTATTCAACCTACGAGCACCCGATGATGGGCGAGGTCGAATGCGAAGCCCGGCCGTCTGACAAAAAGAAAGTCGTTATTCTGGGTGGCGGCCCAAACCGGATCGGCCAAGGGATCGAATTTGACTACTGCTGTGTCCACGCCTGCTATGCGCTGACCAAAGCGGGCTACGAGACGATCATGATCAATTGTAACCCCGAGACTGTATCGACGGATTACGACACGTCTGATCGGCTCTATTTTGAGCCTTTGACCTTTGAACATGTCATGGAAATCCTGCGCGTTGAGCAAGAGAATGGCAGCCTTCACGGGGTGATCGTGCAATTTGGCGGCCAAACCCCGCTGAAAATCGCACAAGCGCTGAATGACGAGGGTATCCCGATCCTGGGCACAACGCCGGACGCGATTGATCTGGCCGAAGATCGGGAACGGTTCCAGCAACTGGTACAAAACCTTGGCCTGAAACAGCCTCACAATGCGCTCGCGCATACGGACGCCGAAGCTTTTGAGAAAGCGATAGAAATTGGCTTCCCGCTGGTGATCCGCCCCTCTTATGTGCTTGGTGGACGCGCGATGGAGATCGTGCGCGATCAGGCCCAGTTGGAACGCTATATCTCGGAAGCGGTTGTCGTGTCCGGTGACAGCCCTGTTTTGTTGGACAGCTACCTTGCCGGAGCGACCGAAATTGATGTGGACGCGCTATGTGATGGCACATCGGTCCATGTCGCGGGCATTATGCAACATATTGAGGAAGCTGGCGTCCATTCCGGCGACAGTGCTTGTTCGCTTCCACCTTATTCCTTGTCCTCTGACATCATCGACCAACTGAAAGCGCAGACCGAAGCGCTGGCGCTTGCTTTGAACGTCGTGGGCCTGATGAATGTGCAGTTTGCCGTCAAAGGCGATGAGATTTTCCTGATCGAAGTGAACCCGCGCGCCTCACGGACAGTGCCGTTTGTGGCCAAGGCCGTGGGCTCTCCGATTGCGGCGATTGCCGCGCAAGTCATGGCCGGTGCAAAATTGGCGGAGTTCGACCTGGTTGACCCGCTGATCAATACGTTCGCCGTGAAAGAGGCTGTTCTGCCCTTCGCGCGGTTCCCTGGCGTCGATACGATTCTGGGGCCGGAAATGCGCTCCACCGGCGAGGTTATGGGATCAGACAAGAACTTCCACCGTGCCTTCCTAAAGGCGCAGATGGGTGCCGGGACGGAGCTGCCGAAAGACGGCACCGGCAAGGTATTCATGTCGATCCGCGATGACGACAAGACACCGGCTATGTTGGAGGCCGCGCAAACCGTGGTGGCTCTGGGTCACAAGCTGATCGCCACCCGTGGCACCGCAAAATGGCTGAAAGAACAAGGGCTTGAAGTTGAAATTGTCAACAAGGTCTATGAAGGCCGCCCTGACGTGACCGACCAGATGAAGGACGGTCTGATCAGCCTGGTGTTCAATACCACCGAAGGCGCGCAGGCAGTTGAAGACAGCAAATCAATCCGCTCCATCGCGCTGTATGACAAGATCCCGTACTACACGACGGCCGCAGGCTCACATGCCGCAGCACTTGCAATGAAAGCACGGGTCGAAGGGGATGTCGGGGTGATGGCGCTGCAGGGTTAGTTGCGGCGAAGCGGGCGGACGTTTCCGGCCAGCTTTTTTGGCCCCATGTCAGCTACGCGCGGGTCATCTGCGTAATCTTGATACAGGAACTCGAAACTGGATGCGCCGATTGCTTCCAGAACGATGACCCGGTCCGCGGTTAGCCTGAATTTCCAGGTTTCTTGGCTCAGGGGGGTGGATTCGGCAAATGCTGCGCAATCCAGGACCGCAACATTGCACCCCTTCTCCGTTCTGACGGAGCTATAGCGAATAACCTCAACGCTTTGCTTGCGCGCGGCTTCTGCGATCTTGTGACACGCGGAATAGTCCACCAAATCACGCAATGCGGGATCGGTATCCGTTGTGACATCCCAAGCCCGGTCAGTTTTCAGCGCGCAGGAAAACGCTGTCATCTCAAAGGGTTCTATTGGAATGGCCGTGTCCGGGCTTTCGAGGAAAAACAGGAGCCGGTAGAAAGCAAGTTCTGCGGCGGCTGTCTGCAACTCTTCCGCGCAGTAAAATACCCCGTCTCGCGATCCTGCCAGGCGAAACCGGGTCGAATGGCGCGCCGCATAGCGAAACGGCGTGAACAGCAACCAATGAAGATGTTGGCAGTCTTGCGGGACAGGCGGCTTCGTTTCATCAAGAAGACGTTCAAGTGTTTCCTGCGCTTGCACATCGTCGACCAGTTTCATGGTGGAGCTTTTGTGCTGCACCTCCACAAATCGCCAACACGTGCCCGCATATTCGGTCAGGTCAAAGGATGGCACGCCTTTGATCCAAATATGCTGTGACGTCGACCAGACCTCTGATTGTGGAAATTTGGGCAATCGGAACGCCACCAAGGGCGGTGTTTTCGTTCCTGATCCATTCAGCCGCAGCCACATCATTGCCGCCAACAATCGCATCAAGCGACCGGTAAAGCCGCAGGAAAATCTTTGAGATTTCTATGGTTTTCGCATTGCTTGGCAGCACCGACCCGCCACGTTTGAGCTTCGTGATCATCGGGGGCGATACACCAATAATTGACGCAAGTTCGCTGTTGCGCAGTCCCAGAAAACCAGCCGCACGAAGGGTCGCCTTGGTCAATATTTCGAGGTCACGCGAGTGACTGCTATCTGTCAAAACGGCGGTAGACATCTGGAATCTCCTGCTTCACACGTGAATTAAATAGCACATAAATTCACATATGTCTATTTCGTTGAAATTTAAACCCTCCTGCCCCACCATTTCTGCAAAACTCGGAAAGCTATGTTAACCTTACGGTAAGTATTCAAAAAATGGAGTTTCCAATGCGCCCACTTTTCCTTCTTCCTGTATTCGCGCTTGCCGCTTGTGAGATGCCCGCTCCGGAGCTTCCTGAGACTGACCTGCCGTTTTTCGGCGATGGCTACCGGGCAGAGGGGGATCAATGTCGCAACTTGGGCGAGTCCGCGGACACGATTGAGTATCTCGACCATACAGCTGATCTTGTCGGCTGTCCGGAAGACATGGAAAATTTGGGCGTTTTCGTCGCTGACACCGGGGCCATCGAAGTGGCACGAAAAGACGGCTATGTGATCTATTCCGTCCCGAACGGCTAGAGGTTCGGCACGGCGATTGCGGATTTGTACCAGACGATCAGGTCGGAGAATATATACTCCCCGTCCAGCACCTTGAACTCGCAGTCCACAAAATCAACTGATCCCCCCGCCGGATTATCGGAAATGATCCCGCCCAGATTGAAGGTCTCCGTATGACCGCGGATCTGCCCTTCGTGAAACCCTTTGTCGAGGATCTTATGGGTGGGCCCGCCGATGAAAACCTGAAAGCGACCGGTATCGCGCGGGTGAACATTGAAAGTCAGCGCAGAACGGTGCTTGCCAGTACTTCCGGTGACGATGTTGTCATTGTCGATGCGCATGGTTTTGGATTGCCCGGCGCGCAGGGTGAAAGTTCCGTCCCAAAGGACTTGATGGTTGGTGACAATATAATTGCTGAATTGCGGCATCAAATTTCCAATCAGATATAAAAAAGGGCGTCAAAAAACGCCCCTTTCATACCAGATGGCAGTCAATGCGTCGATGTTCAGAGGGTTTCTTCCTCAAGATGCAATTTCATCTCCACCAACACTTTTTGCAGCGCCAGCGTTTCTTGCAGCATCCGCTTTGCTTCATTTGCGGTAATCACACCATCTGCGATCGATTGGTTATACTCGCTCATCAGCATTGCAAAACGCTGCGCCAACATCACGACGTCAGAATTGACGGAATTGGAGTTCCGCCCCGCATCATCACCTATTGAAATGGTGTTTCCGGTCAGCTCGGCCAAAGCGGAGGTGACGTGGGGATAACTTGCTTCGCGTTCCAATGACACGACTGCATCAATCGGCATAAACCGATCCGCATGTTCCGTGGCATCGGAGTAATAGCGACCCAATGTTGCTTTCGAACGGCCCGTCAGGGTACAGGCCGTTTCCACACCAACGTCTTTTACAAGCGCTTCCGTGTGTTTTTTCAGATACTTATGTGTCCCAGGCATTCGGTTCGCCGATCCAAGTTTGTCCATCTCAATAGGGAATTTTCGGCCCCTTTTCCCCATGAGCCTCGAATCCTTCTATCATAAAACATAACCACCCTATCAGGTGCAACAGAACTCGGCCGCTCGTGCTGCGCGGTCGTGTGGGCGGGAGCACGGTCGAGGTCCATAAGTGGTAGAATCTTAGGGTAACGGATCCAGACCCACTCACGGGTGCTCTCGTCCAACTTCCTTCCCGCCCCAAGGCTTGTCGCGATCAATTTTGCACGGTAGCTAAAGCCATGGCCAAGCTCTATTTTCACTACTCCACGATGAATGCCGGCAAGTCGACTTTGCTTTTGCAGGCCGCACATAACTATGCCGAAATGGGTATGGATACGTATCTGCTGACCGCGGATTTCGACACCCGCGCGGGCGAAGGCAAGATCGGGTCACGTATTGGCATTGGAAGACCTGCCGATGTTTATTCAAAGGGGGATGATCTGTTTGCGATGATCGAAACCCGCATGCAGGCCGGTGACATTGCTTGCGTGATGGTTGATGAAGCCCAGTGGCTGTCACGCGAACAGGTTTGGCAATTGGCCCGTGCGGTCGATGATCTGGGCGTGCCTGTCATGTGCTATGGCCTGCGCGTTGATTTTCGCGGAGAACTGTTCCCCGGGTCAGCCACATTGCTAGCGCTGTCTGATGAAATGAGGGAAGTGCGCACGATCTGCCATTGCGGTCGCAAAGCCACGATGGTGATCCGCAAAGGTGCGGACGGAAAAGCGCAGATGGACGGCGACCAGGTGGTCGTTGGCGGGAACGAAACCTACATGTCGCTTTGCCGCAAACACTGGCGTGAAGCTGTCGGGGACGCCGGGTAGACGAGGTCCAAGCCTAGACGGGGTTGGGCACAGGTTTGCCGTCAAAGAAAGCGATGACATTGTCCAGCGCCATCATGCCCATATCTTCCCGCACCTCTAGCGCAGCGGTTCCCAGATGCGGCAATAGCGTAACATTTTCCATGGCAATCAGTGCGGCGGGCACAGTCGGTTCGTGTTCATAGACGTCCAACCCAGCACCTCCAATGCTGCCAGTCTCTAGTGCCGTGACCAGCGCAGCTTCGTCGATGACGTCTCCGCGGGAAATATTGACCAAGACCGCATGTTTCTGCATCGCATCGAACAGGTCTTTTCCGATCAAATGCCGGGTCTCGGCCCCTCCGGGCGTGGCGATCACGACGATGTCGGAAACTTTTCCAACGTCTTCGACCGACGCAAGCTGTTCGGCACCCGCAACCTCCTTGATTGATCGGTTTGCGAAGACAATCTTGCAGCCAAACCCATGGTGACACCGCGCCGCGATCGCCTGACCGATCCGTCCCATACCGACAATGCCAACGGTTTTGCCTGACAGGTGCAGACCAAGCATTTGTGTGGGCTGCCATCCGGTCCATTTGCCAGCGCGCACCAGACGTTCCCCTTCACCCGCGCGACGGGCGGTCATCAGCATCAATGTCAGCGCGATATCCGCAGTGGCGTCGGTGACGGCCCCCGGCGTGTTGGTAACTTCGATATCCTTGGCCCGCGCCGCAGACGCGTCGATATGGTTAAATCCGACACCAAAATTGGCGATCAATTGGCATTTCGGATTTGATGCGTTGATTGCAGCCCCGGTGAAGGCGTCCCCCAAAGTGGGCAGAACCGCATCATAGATGTTCAGCGCGTCAGTGACCTCTGCCTCTGACATGGAGTCTTCGGTCTCGCGCAAGGTGACATCAAACAGGCTTTGCGCCTTCGCCAATACGCGATCTGGCATGGCCTTCGAGATCAGGAGTGTTTTCATCAGTAAAGCCTTCCGCCAATCGGTACATCTTTGTCGGGGGTTAGTAAGACCACCTCGTTATCGTCGTCCGGAACCCCGAGGACCAGAACTTCAGACATAAATTTTCCGATCTGTCTGGGCGGAAAATTAACGACCGCCATGACTTTCTTGCCGGGCAGTTCTTCTGGGCTGTAGTGACGGGTGATCTGGGCCGAACTTTTCTTTTCGCCAAGATCACCACCGAAATCGACCCAGAGCTTGATCGCGGGTTTGCGGGCCTCCGGATAGGGTTCTGCCCGCGTAATCACGCCAACGCGGATATCGACCTTCAGGAAGTCGTCAAAGCTGATGTCACTCATTTCGCAAGCTCCCGTCCCCGGTCCGCTGCCGCTTTCACGGCCCGCTCAAGCAATGGTGGAAAGCCGGTGTCCGGGTCCATCAAAACTTCCAGGGCCGCCGCAGTGGTTCCCGCAGGGCTTGTGACGTTGACCCGCAATTGGCTCGGGCTTTCGTCTGAGCTTTCGGCCAATGCGCCCGCCCCGGCAACCGTGGCCTTGGCCAGCTGCAGTGCCATTTCTGCAGGCAGTCCTTGCGCTTGGCCGGCAGCAGCGAGGGTTTCGATCAGGTGAAATACATAAGCGGGCCCAGAGCCCGAGACGCCCGTCACGGCGTCAATCTGGTCTTCGTTCTCCAACATCACGGTTTGACCCACCGCCGACAAAAGCGCCTCTGCCAGGGCAAGGTTCTGCGGTGTCGCGTTGGCGTTTCCAACGATGGCGGTGATGCCCTTCCCAACGGCTGCTGGCGTGTTCGGCATCGACCGGATCACAGGCGTGGTCGCGCCGAAAACCTCTTCGAAATGTCGGATC
Source organism: uncultured Litoreibacter sp. (assembly GCA_947493265.1). Lineage (GTDB taxonomy): Bacteria > Pseudomonadota > Alphaproteobacteria > Rhodobacterales > Rhodobacteraceae > Litoreibacter. Next base: position 259,431 of record CANLQL010000004.1, read on the forward strand.
GGTGTACCAGCAGCAATCGACAGAAAAACCGTGTCACCTTGTCCAAGCGGCAAGAGCCGTGGCAGCGCATCGCCCATCATCTGCGGTTTAACAGCAATCAAAACTATGGCGGGATTGTCAGGGAGGTCGGTGTTTACGTGAACACCTTGCGATTTGACCCAGTCAGACGGCTTTGGGTCCAAGACCGTGACAGAAGATGCGGCGATCCCCCGTGCAAGCCAGCCCTCAAGCAGCGCCGAGCCCATCTTTCCGCAGCCCAGCAACACCAGACCGCGCGTGTTAACGTCAGAAATATCCATCATGTCCCCGCCAATTGCGGGGAAAGATTAGGCGCGCCCGTAGGCTTCCGCAATGGCAACTTGCATCGCGTCTTTGGGGCTACGGTCGCCCCAGCAAGCCAGTTGAAAGGCGGGGTAGAACCGCTCTGATGCGCCGACGGCCGCGCTCAGCATGCGGTCGACCTGTTCTGCACCGGCACCAGCGCCGCCTGACAAGATCAAACCGTACCGGTAGACCATCAGCTTTTGTGCTTCCCAGAAACTGAAAGCCCCCGTCCAGCACGTGTCATTGGCCCGATTCAGCACGTCGTAAAGCGCGGGTAATTTATCTGCCGGTGGGTCCATCTCAAAAGTTGAAACCATGCGCAGTGTTTCGTCATAGCCGGACCAGGCCAGCGTGATCGAATAGGTGCGCCACTGCCCCTCGATTGCCATTGCGATTTGGTCTTCTGCAATTCGGTCGAAGTCCCAATCATGGTGTTCAGCCAGTGTTTCGACCAGATCGATTGGGTGCAGATCCTCAGTTTCGAGATAATGTTCCAGGTTAGCCATGCTCAGCCCCTTATCCTGATGGCAAGCCCTGTTGTGATCAGAGGTGGTGCCTGTTCCACCATCTGTAAGGGCCCAACGCAAAGGATCGTCTTATTAGCAGTGATCCTTACCAGATATGGTGTGCGTTTGGGGCGGCCCTGTAAACCCCCTAATTGCGACTATCCACAAGGTTTTGTGTTAACGAAACGTTACCGCACTATTTATGTGCAGAGCCGCAAGCAGCACAATCCGCACGACGGGTGACCTTGATTTCGCGGTTTTCGCCGTACAGCGCATCATAAAGAACCAGACGCCCGGCAAGGGGCGCCCCGGCCCCCGTGATCCACTTGATCGCCTCTCCGGCCATCATGGCACCGACCACGCCCGGCAAAGCCCCAACCACGCCTGCTTCCGCACAGGACGGGGCCAAATCACCGGCGGGAATTTCGGGAAAGACGCAGGCATAGCAGGGCGCACCGCCCGCGGGGTGATACAAGCTGATCTGGCCTTCCCACTGGGTGATCGCCGCAGAGATCAGCGGCAGGCCCAGCGCTACACATGTGGCGTTCACCAAATGCCGGGTCTCGAAATTGTCAGTGCCATCAAGGATCAGGTCATACTCCGCAAACAGGTCTCGCGCGATGTCAGATGTCAGGCGTCGGTTGTAGGGCTTCACCTCGACGAAGGGGTTCTGTGCCTTGATCGCTATTTCCGCCGAAAACGCCTTGGGCATACCGATCCGCGCATCTGTATGGATCACCTGCCGTTGCAAGTTGGAGTTTTCGACGACATCGTCATCAATCACGCCAATTGTACCAACGCCCGCTGCGGCAAGATATTGCAACGCAGGCGCGCCGAGCCCACCAGCCCCGATCACCAAAACTTTGGCAGATTTCAGCTTCTTTTGGCCCGGTCCACCAACTTCACGCAAAACGATGTGCCGGGCATAGCGATCAAGTTCTGCCGGGCTGAAAGTGCCTGTTTTGGGGGTGTTCTTGATCGGCTCGGATTTTTCCCGCAGCTTCCCTAGTCCAAATCGGTAAGCCCAAACCAAGGCCGCGACGCCTGCCAGAACCAGCCAGTTTTGCAAGGACCCGCCGGTGGCATCTTTCAGTGGATTGCCCACGGGAAGCGTCGCCTGAAAAAACAGAACCGCAACGAAAAGAACGATCAAAAGCGCGGTGACCAGTCGCTTTGAGATGCCAAACTTCGGCCCGGCAAACCAAATGACCCCAGCGATGAGCAGGATAAGCGCCATCAGTCACGCCCGGTGGAGCCGAAGCCCCCTGCCCCGCGATCCGTTTCCGACAGCGCCGCGGCATCCACAAATTCAGCCTGCACGACCGGGGCCACAACCATCTGCGCGATGCGATCACCATGGGCGATATGAAACGCCTCAGCTCCGGTATTCTGTAGAATAACACCCAAAGGGCCGCGATAGTCGCTGTCGATGGTCCCCGGTGCATTTGGCAGCGTGATCCCGTGTTTCAATGCCAGTCCGGACCGGGGTCGGATCTGAACCTCAAATCCAAGCGGTATTTCCAGATGCATCCCCGTCGGGATCAACGCACGCCCGCCAGGGTCCAGAGTTATACCAGCTTTCCGATCCTCGAAGGCAAGGTTCGCCCGCAGGTCAGCCCCAGCGGCCCCTTTGGTTTCATATCGCGGCAGCCCAAGGCTTTGGTCAGCCCCGTCACCCCACAGTATTTTCACGGAAACCTCAGACACTTACGATAGCGCCTCTGCGATTTTCGCAGCCAGTTTCGCGGCCACCTGATCTTTGCTGAGCCGCGGCCAAGCGTCGGCCCCGTCCTTCGTGATCAGGGTCACAGCGTTCTCCGTGCCACCCATAATTCCAGTTTCCGGGCGGACGTCATTGGCCACGATCCAATCGCATCCTTTGCGTTTGCGTTTGGCGGTTGCATTGGCTTCGACATCGTCGGTTTCGGCGGCAAAACCCACCACAAGCTGCGGGCGGTTTTTCTTCCGCTGTGCAACGCCTGCCAAAATGTCAGGATTCTCTGCGAAATCGAGTTTCGGAAGGGACTTCCCGTCCTTCTTCATCTTCTTGTCCGACGCGGTTTTGACCCGCCAATCGGCAACGGCGGCGGCAAACACTGCCGCATCTGCGGGCAACGCAGCCTCGACCGCATCCGCCATCTGCGCCGCTGTTTGGACCTTGATGACGCCGACACCATCCGGCGGCGCGACATCCGCTGGCCCGGTGATAAAGCTAACTTTCGCGCCCAGCGCCGACAATGCGCGCGCGATCGCTGTGCCTTGCGCGCCAGACGACCGGTTCGCGATATAGCGGACCGGATCAATGGGTTCATGGGTCGGTCCAGAGGTGACCACGATATGGTGACCTTTCAACGGACCATTCACCAACGCATCTTCGACGGCCGCAACAATGGCCAAAGGCTCAGACATACGACCGGGTCCATATTCACCACAGGCCATATCGCCCTCATCCGGGCCCACAACCAGAACCCCGTCTTCTTTCAAAACGCCAAGATTTCGTTGTGTGGCGGGATGTTCCCACATCCGGACATTCATTGCCGGCGCAATAAGCACACGTTTGTCGGTTGCCAGAAGAAGCGTCGAGGCAAGATCATTGGCCAGCCCACCGGCCATTTTCGCCATGAGATCAGCGGTTGCCGGGGCCACGACGACCAGATCGGCAGCGCGGCTCAATTCGATATGGCCCATTTCGGCCTCATCGGTCAGATCAAACAGGTCGCGATACACTTTTTGCGCTGCCAAAGCAGATGCGGACAAGGGTGTCACGAATTCTTCGGCGGATTTGGTTAATACTGGCGTGACGGTTGCCCCGTGTTCGCGCAACCGACGGATCAGATCAAGCGATTTGAACGCTGCGATGCCGCCGCCAATGATCAAAAGTATACGTTTTCCAGCCAGCATAAGGGCCTCATTTCATTCAGTTGCTCTACATTTAGGCATAAAGCGGCGTTGCAGCAATCAGTTGCTTTTGAACGCATCGCAGGGATCGCCCGCATCGGCAGCAGGCTTTGTGACGATCCAAGCGTCAAACGGGGGGCTATCGGCCGCACCAACCAACTGCCCGAAAGCCGTAACCGACACGTCCGGGGCGGCATTCCGTAGATAGACCGGCATCCCCCAATCCAGACGTGCATGGCCATTCCCGGTGATCACCACGACTGGTCCGCCAGTTTGATCCAACGCGTCCAGCGCTGTTTTTGCAAAGGCCGCGTCCCGTAGACGCTGCGCTTCGACCATTCCGGGCAACATCGCTTCTGGCAGGGCGTCACAATGCGCCGTCCCTTGGTCTTTTTCCCGTTGGGCTTGCTGCGCGGCAGGCAAGGGCTGATCCAATCCGAATTTCGCGGCATCCTCAAATTGCGCTGCGGCCCCTGTTTCGATAGCTGCAACCACCTTGTCGCGTGGCAAGGCGGCACCGAAAAGCGCAGCTTCAGGTGCGGCTGCAAATATCGGGGCGTATAGCTCGAAATCCGGCCATGCGCTGTCTGACCAACCCAGCGCTGCATCCAATGCTTTTTGATCCGCCCGACTGACAGACTGGCCCGCAGCGGCCTGTGCAGGGCTCAACATTTCAAAAACCAAAGCTTTCGGGGCGATGCGTTCAACGATCTTGGCCTGATTGGCGTGATGGGCCGGCGTTCCGTGCAACTCCCCCAGCAGAATGATGTCAGCGCGGGGTATCTGATCCAGCGTCTCGACGGTCAATTCTGCTGCAGCAGCCGAAAAGCACAAAGGCGCGACAAGTGCCGCGCCTATCATGCTGGTCAGGTTTGGGAATGCAGGCAAAATCCTCATAGGAGGAATTCATGCACCTCGCGGGATTGCGCTTCAAGGTTTTTACGCATTTTGACGAAAGCAGCGGCTTCCAATTGGCGCACACGCTCTTTCGACAGACCCAACTCATTGCCGAGGCTTTCCAACGTGCGAGGCTTATCGAGAAGTTTTCGTTCGCGGACGATAAACTGTTCCCGCTCGTTCAGCGACGACATCGCTGTGACAAGCCAGTCGCGCAATGTATCCGTGTCATGCTGATGCTCCACATGATCTGCGGCTTGCGGGCCATCGTCTTCCAATGCGTCGATCCATTCACGACCTTCATCCTCGGTCGATTGGGTCGCGTTCAGGGAATAGTCCGATCCGGACAGCCGACCTTCCATCATTTCCACATCATGAAGCGGCACGCCGACCTCTGTCGAAATCATCTGGTGCAGCTGATGCTTATCCAACTGCTCCCCACGGCCCATCGCTTCCCGCTCCAACCGGGCCTGGACGCGGCGCATATTGAAAAACAGGGATTTCTGCGAAGATGTGGACCCTGTGCGCACCATCGACCAGTTCCGCATGACATAGTCCTGGATTGAGGCTTTGATCCACCAGACCGCATAGGTCGAAAACCGCACACCGCGATCTGGATCAAACTTGTCAGCCGCTTTCATTAACCCCAAACCCGCTTCCTGGATCAGGTCGTTCATCGGCGCGCCGTAGCGTTTGAATTTCGAAGCCATGGAGATCGCCAGACGCATATAGGCTGTGATCAGTCTGTGCAGGGCTTGTTCGTCCCGCTCATCACGCCAGGCGTAGGCAAGTTTCAACTCTGTCTCTGCGTCCAGAAGTTCCGCGCGCATTGCCGTGCGGGACAAGGAAAAATCGGATCGAGCATCAAGTGCCATTGGTTACCCCCATATCTTTCGGTCACAAAGCTTGTCTTGGTTTTTGTGAGTGATACGGTCCGTTTTCGAGTTTGGATCAAAGGAAGTTTTAAAATGCGCGATTTGCCAGCCTTGAGCCTGGTCATCGGAGGGGCCTCATCCGGGAAATCGCGCTTTTCAGAGGCGTTGGTTCTGGCGACAAACCGCCCCCGAACTTATGTTGCAACCGCGCAAGCATTTGATGCTGAAATGCGGAAGAAAATTTCGGATCACCAATCCGATCGGTCTGAGGCTGGCTGGACCACGGTGGAAGATCATCTGACACCTTGGAAAGCGATCGAAACGCGCGGGCCACAGGACATTGTATTGCTGGATTGCGCGACCATGTGGCTGAACAACCTGATCATGGCGGAAAAGGATATCGACGACAATTTCGCGCGTCTTTCGGCAGGACTTCGGAATGCCCCTTGTCCCGTCGTTGTTGTCAGTAACGAGGTCGGGATGGGGATCGTCCCTGAAAACGCGCTGGCCCGGCGATTTCGCCAACTGCAGGGGCGGCTGAATGCCGAGCTTGCGCAAGATGCCGATCTTGTCGTGCAGGTCATCGCCGGTTTGCCGCAAGTCTTGAAAGGCCAATTGCCCAAGGGTACGGAATGACACGCTGGCGGTGGGTTCGTCATGGGCCGACGCATCAAAAAGCCTTTACGGGCTGGCGTGACGTGCCCGCGGATTTGTCCGATACCGATCAGATTGCTCGTCTTGAGGCGCATTTGCCGCGGGACGCCGTCTTGATCTCTTCCGATTTGATACGGGCGGTTGAGACAGCCTCTGCCATTCAAGGACCGCGCGAACGGTTGCCCCACAGCGCCGATCTGCGGGAATTTAATTTCGGCGTCTGGGATGGTCTGAAATTTGACGAGGTTGCCGCCCGCGATCCGGAGCTCAGCCGCGCATTCTGGGAAAAACCCGGTGATCTGGCTGCGCCTGATGGGGAAAGCTGGAACGATGTTGCAGCCCGGGTTCAACGGCAGGTTGACGATTTGACATCGCGCTACGCGGGGCGCGATATCATCGCCGTGGCCCATATCGGCGTGATCCTGACCCAGGTTCAAGCCGCCGGAAAAATGGACCCGTACAAAGCGCTGAGCTTTTCAATCGACAACCTTTCAGTGACCCAAACCAGTTTTGATGGGTCCAATTGGTCGCTTGGACCAATCAATCACATTCCTTGATCCCCACCGCAAATTTTTGTCATTTTTCTTACCGCAGATGATCTGCTTAGGTGGCGGCCATGACTTATGATCTTCTTATCGGCGACCGTTCCTATTCCAGTTGGTCTTTGCGCGGCTGGCTTCTGTTTTCCAAATTTGGCATCCCGGTCAATATTCAGGACACGCGGCTTTATGAGCCGCAGTTTCTGGAAGACCTGAAACGCTTTTCGCCTGCCCGCTCCGTACCCGTTATGCGCCTGCCCGGTGGCCAGATTGTCATGGATACAGCCGCCATTGCCGAAACTTTGGCGGAACGGCATCCGGATGCAGGCTTTTGGCCCGAAGATGGCAACGCAAGGGCATTCGCCCGGTCAATCACGGCAGAAATGCATTCAGGTTTTATGGCTTTGCGCGGAACGTTTCCGATGAACCTGCGCCACCGCTTCGTCGATGTCCCGGTCCCTGAAGATGTTTCGAAGGATTTGACCCGGATTGAGTTGATCTGGTCTGAGGCGAGAAAACTCAGCGATGGAAGCGGACCCTGGCTCTTTGGCCGTTACAGCGTCGCGGATGCGTTTTTTGCCCCCGTTGCCACGCGGATGATCACTTATGGGTTGCCCGCAAGCCCGGAGGCTGAGGCCTACCTGCAAGCGACAATTTCTGACCCGCTGTTCAACGATTGGCGCGATCGCGGGCTGAAGGACGCACCGCAGTCGGAATATGACATGCCGTGGGCGCAAATCCCTTGGCCAGATGTAACCTAATTAACCACTTGGCAACCAAGATTGCGCAACACTGACCTTCGATCTGTTCGGAGGGACCTAAACTGGTTGCACGCACCTATACCGTCGCCTTTGAAGGGATTGAGGCCCGCCTTGTCGAAGTGCAATGCGCGGTAACAGCCGGTCTGCCTTCTTTTTCGGTTGTTGGTCTCGCGGATAAGGCTGTCAGCGAAGCAAAAGACAGGGTCCGCGCGGCACTGACCTCCATGTCAATTGCGCTGCCATCCAAGCGGATCACGATCAATCTATCGCCTGCGGATTTGCCGAAAGAGGGATCACATTTTGATCTCCCGATTGCGCTGTCCTTGCTGGCCGCATTGGAAATTTTACCCCAAGATGACGTTCAAGGCATTGTGTCACTTGGGGAATTGTCGCTCGACGGATCGCTCGTTCCTGTCACGGGGGCCCTGCCCGCCGCGATCACAGCGGCACAAGAAGACTGTACACTGCTATGCCCCGCCCAATGCGGTCCAGAAGCTGCATGGGTTGAGGCCACAAAAGTATTGGGCGCACGAACGCTACTGGATGTCGTTCAGCATTGCACCGGGCAAGCCGCGCTTTCTGTCGCCCAGCCCGGTCTGGTGGATGCCATTCCGGCAACCAAGGATTTGCGCGACGTCAAAGGTCAGGAAAAGGCCAAGCGCGCCTTGGAGATTGCTGCAGCCGGACGCCACCATCTGTTGATGGTTGGCACGCCCGGGTCAGGGAAATCTATGCTGGCCGCGCGCCTACCAAGCATCTTGCCGGACCTCAGCCCGGAGGAGGCGTTGGAAACCTCCATGATCCACTCGCTCAAAGGACTGCTGAGTGAGGGCGGGATCTCACGGCAACGTCCATTTCGTGCCCCGCATCACACAGCATCTATGGCCGCAATTGTTGGCGGTGGGCGAGGCGCAAAACCGGGGGAGATTTCGCTCGCCCATAACGGCGTGCTGTTCATGGATGAATTCCCTGAATATCAACGCACGGTTCTGGAAACCCTTCGCCAACCCATCGAAACCGGCGATATTGTTGTGGCACGCGCCAATGCGCATGTGACCTATCCTTGCAAATTCATGTTGGTGGCCGCCGCCAACCCCTGCAAATGCGGATACCTCAGTGATCCAGCGCAGGCGTGCGCACGGGTGCCGCAATGCGGGGAAGACTATCTGGGCCGCATCTCAGGCCCGCTTCTGGATAGGTTTGATTTACGGATCGAGGTACCACCAGTCAGTTTTGCAGATCTAGAATTGCCAGGAGAAAGCGAACCATCAGCGGCAGTCGCCCAGCGCGTCGCTGCCGCCAGATCCGTGCAATCGAAAAGGCTGGCCAGCTATCCAGATTTACGGGTCAACGCGGATATCGAAGGAGAGATCTTGCAAGAATTTGCAGCCCCCGATGCGGATGGCCGGGCCTTGCTGAACAAAGCGGCTGAGCATTTCCGGCTGTCTGCCCGCAGCTACCATCGCATTTTGCGGGTGGCTCGCACCATTGCGGATTTGGCAGCCAGCAAGGACGTTCTGGCCGACCACATCGCGGAGGCGATCAGCTACCGGGTACAAGCCTGACGTTTATCCGCGTTTGGCTTCGATCACCTGCCAGATTTTTTCCGCCACGTTGATTCCGTCAAAGCGTTCCAATTCCTGGATGCCTGTGGGGGACGTTACATTAATTTCGGTCAACCATCCGCCGATCACGTCGATCCCCACAAAAACCTGCCCGTGATCTTTCAAGTCTTTGCCGATGCGGGCGCAAATCTCCAGATCGCGGTCGGTCAAGCCAACTTTTTCTGGCCGACCACCCACATGCATATTCGACCGGGTTTCGCCTTTGGCTGGCACCCGGTTGATGGCACCAACAGGCTCCCCGTCGATCAGGATCACGCGCTTGTCGCCTTTGGACACATCTGGCAGGAATTTCTGCATGATCAGCGGCTCCCGGTTGATGCCGGTGAACAGCTCATGAAGTGAATTCAGGTTGCGATCTTCCGGGGTCAGGCGAAAGACCCCCGCCCCACCATTGCCATAGAGGGGTTTCAAGATCACGTCGCCATGGGCATCCTTGAACGCTTTGAGCGTTTCGATATTGCGCGCAATCGCCGTGGGCGGCGTCAGGTCAGGATAATCCAGCACCTTCAGTTTTTCAGGCCAGTTCCGAACCCATGTCGGGTCATTTACCACCAAAGTGTCCGGGTGGATGCGGTCCAACAAATGGGTGGTCGTGATATAGCCCATGTCAAACGGCGGGTCTTGGCGCAGCCAGACAACATCCCATTCAGCAAGGTCAATTTCGGTTTCCGGACCGAGGTCGTAATGATTCCCAATCTCGCGCCGCACAGTCAGCGGCCACCCTTGGGCCAAGACCTTTCCTTCCCGATAGATCAACCGATCGGGCGTGTAGAAAAACAGCTCGTGCCCGCGGTCCTGCGCCTCTTCAGCGATGCGAAAGCTGCTGTCTGCATTGATATCAATCGCGCCGATTGGATCCATTTGGAATGCGATTTTCAGGCCCATTGCTCACCTCTAGACTGGATTTGAACCTTCATGGACCGATGCGCGGCGGCATTCAATTGCAATTCTGATGAGGGTCTCTGTGCAGCTACGCGCCAAAGGCGTTTTCAAGAATGTGGATCATACCTTGCGCATCAACAAGCGCGACGTCGAACCGCGACGGTGTTTCTAACCCCAATGGTTGCGTGCCCAGGTAAATCTCTGCCGCTCCGAAAATACGGGCCATCTGGGTTTCTGAAAGCCGTTGTGCGGCTTGATCGTGGGTGCTGCTTTTCTTGACCTCGACAAAGATGACCTCGTCGCCACGATGGGCGATCAAATCGATCTCCCCTCTTGGAGTGCGGTAGCGTTCCGCGCAGATTTCAAAGCCCGCATCGGCATAGTGCCGCGCGACAGCCTGTTCTGCCGACAAACCAGACTGGTATCTTGTTTCAGGTTTCACGCGATTTCCCGATGCTCAGGGCCATTTGATAGACGGTGCGCCGCGGCAGACCAGTGGCTTCCACAACGCTGGCAACCGCGCCTTTCAGGCTATCGTCCTGCAACGCTGTTTCCAGCATTTGACGTGTCGAATTTTCATCAAATTCGATCAATTCGCCCCGCGCGACCAACACGACGACCTCGCCTTTCAAATTACGACCAGAGATTTCCGATTGCAGCTCAGTCAGTTTGCCCCGCAAAACTTCTTCGAATTTCTTGGTGAGTTCCCGCGCCACGACGCCGTCCCGATCCGGTCCGTAAACCTCGATCATGTCATCGATCAGCTTATGAACCCGCTTCGGCGATTCGTAGAAAACAAGCGTTCCCGGCACATCTTTAAGGGTTTTCAGATAGGCCCGCCGCGCCCCTTGGGCGTTCGGGGCAAAGCCCGCGAAAAAGAAGCTGTCCGTCGCAAGGCCAGACACCGCCAAAGCCGCCAGAACCGCTGATGGACCGGGGGCTGCAGTGACCAGAAATCCGGCCTCAGACACGGCCCGTCCAAGCTGGTATCCGGGGTCAGCGATCAGGGGTGTGCCAGCTTCCGACGCATAGGCAATGCTTTTTCCGGCCTCCAAGGCTGTCAGCAATTTCGGGCGTTGGGAGGCCCCGTTGTGGTCGTGATAGGCAAGGATCTGGCGACCTTCCAAAGCGATACCGTGAATGTCCATCAGTTTGCGTAGGCTGCGGGTATCTTCTGCTGCCAAAACATCGGCTGACGCCAGAATATCCAACGCGCGCAAGGTGATATCGCGCGCTGTCCCGATCGGTGTCGCCAAAAAATACAGACCCGGGGCAAGGGGTGCGCGCTTTGCAGCCGTCAATTTTTTATCCTTCGTTCGCTCGTTTACTTGCGGAGCGGTTGCCTCTATCTTCCCCGTCGATGACCGTGGGGACAGGTGGATGCAAGGAGAATTCCAGATGAAAGACATATTTGTCAAAGCCAGCAGGCGTGCCCGCGTCAGTCTGAAACTTGCGGTTGGGCTGGCTTGCGCCGCTGTCCTAAGCGCGTGTGATGTGCCTGCGGGGGGTGGCGTTCAAAGAAGCGACGGTGGCACTGTTCAGGTCGCACTTCTCGTGCCCTATGGCTCCCCAACGCCGGGCGATGCCGGGCTTGCAGCCAGCCTGGAGAAATCCGCGCGTCTTGCCGCTGCGGATTTGGGCGACAATGTCGAGATCACAGTCTACTCAACAGCCGGACAGGCCTCCGTCGCCGCACAGGTTGCCAACCAAGCTGTCGCGGAAGGTGCCGATATTATCCTCGGCCCACTTCGGTCTGATGCGTCTGCTGCGGTTGCGGTCGCAACACGGTCTTCCGGCATCAACGTCCTGTCCTTCTCGAACAACGCCGACATTGCGGGCAGCAACCTGTTCGTGCTTGGCAACACTTTCGACAATACGGCAAATCGCGTCGTTTCCTATGCGGCGCGTCAGGGCCGGTCACGGATCGTCATCATCCATCCGCAAACCCCTGTTGGCGAGATTGCAAAAGCCTCCATCGCACAAGCGGCCGCACGGACCGGGGCAACAATCACCGGCGAGGCAAGTTTTGAATTTTCCCAGCAAGGGATCGTTTCTGCGGTGCCTGGCATCTCATCGACCGTCAGCTCCACCGGGGCAAATGCGATCATGATTACGTCCAACAGCACAGGCGCGTTGCCGATCCTTGCGCAGTTGTTGCCTGAGAATGGCGTGAAACCTGGGACGATCAAGTATCTTGGCTTGGCGCGCTGGGACGTTCCACCCCAAACACTGACCTACCCAGGCCTGCAGGGTGGGTGGTTCGCGATCCCGGACCCGTCTTTGACGGCCCAGTTTAACAACCGTTACCGAAGTGCTTATGGTGAAGGCGCTGTCGCTCTTGCCAGTCTTGCCTATGACGGCATGGCTGCAATCGGGGCTTTGGCGTCGAATGATTTGACAATGTCGGGTGGCAACCTCAAGCAAAACTCTGGTTTTGCGGGCGTGAACGGGGTATTCCGGTTCAAATCCGACGGCACGATCGAACGTGCCCTGGCAATCGCAGAAATCAATAACGGTCAGGTCCAAATCGTTGATCCAGCCCCAAAATCCTTCGGCTCTGGCGGTTCTTGAACCAACAGCTGACGATCTGAAATGGACGGACCCGGGCGACTTGCTTTGCCCGGGCACAGAAATTTTCGACTATCATCGGGTTTTTGAAGCTCTTGATAAAGCTGCAGCATCCGCTGAGGACGCCAAGTCCATGCGCGCCGAAACTGTTGCTGTGCTCAGTGCAGCGCGCAGTACGGCGATGGATCATCTGGCAGAAACCTTCGCCACGAACCCCTTGGCCTCGGAGGCGTTGAGGCGCTCCTACTCCTACCTGACAGACGGGATCATTCGGGCGGTTTTGCATGTCGCTTGGACCCATTTGCACAAAGCCCCGAACCCCACAGAGGGGGAGCGTTTGGCCCTACTGGCCGTGGGCGGTTACGGACGCGGGGAAATGGCCCCACACTCCGATGTCGATCTGCTGTTTTTGATGCCCTATAAAGTGACCCCTTGGGCAGAAAGCCTGATCGAAAGCATGCTTTACATCCTTTGGGATCTGAAGCTGAAGGTTGGGCACGCCAGCCGGTCGATCAAGGAATGCCTGAAGCTGGGCAAGGAAGACTTCACTATCCGCACGGCGCTGCTAGAAAACCGTTTGATCGACGGAAACGCAGATCTTGCCAGGGAACTGAACGACAGATTGTGGACGGAATTGTTCGACCATACGGCGGCGGAATATGTCGAAGCGAAACTGGAAGAACGCGCCACCCGTCTGAAAAAGCACGGCAACCAACGCTACGTGGTGGAGCCCAATGTCAAAGAGGGCAAAGGCGGATTGCGCGATCTGCAATCGCTGTTCTGGATTGCAAAATATGCTCGCAAAGTACGAACGGTACAGGCGCTTGTTAAACTGAAGGTCTTTACCCAGGACGAATTGAACGACTTTAACGCGGCTGCCGATTTTGTCTGGGCTGTCCGGTGTCATTTGCACCTGCTGGCGGGCCGCGCGATGGAACAACTGACCTTTGATCTGCAGGTCGAAGTCGCAGCCCGTATGGGATACGCGGATGGCGGCGGGCGCCGCGCGGTTGAACATTTCATGCAAGACTACTTCCGCCACGCCACCCGCGTGGGGGAGTTGACCCGCATTCTTCTGACTGATCTTGAAGCACAGCATGTCAAATCGGAGCCCGCAATTCTGGGCTTCCTGCGCAATGCCCGGCGCAAGAAGATGAAACCCGGCTACGTGCTGCGCAAAAACCGCATCGACATCGAAAAACCGAAGGCGTTTTTGAAAGACCCGGTGAACATCCTGCGGGTGTTTGAGGAAGCGTTGCGGACCGGCTATCTGATCCATCCAGATGCAATGCGCCTTATCGCGGGAAATCTCGATCTGATCGACGATTCCGTGCGCGACAATAAGGAAGCCGCAAAGATTTTCATGGGAACGCTACTGAAGCATGGCAACCCTGAACGCGCCTTGCGGCGCATGAACGAATTGGGCGTTCTGGGCGCGTTTATTCCCGATTTTCAAACGATTATCGCGATGATGCAGTTCAATATGTATCACGCATACACGGTCGATGAACATCTGATCCAATGCGTTTCTGTCCTGGCTCAGATCGAGCGGGAAGAACTGGTCGAAGAGCTTCCCGTCGCCTCCGGCATCCTTCAGGGCGGGGTCAACAGGAAGGTGCTTTATACAGCGCTTCTGATCCACGATATCGGCAAGGGTCGGGATGAAGATCACGCTGTTCTCGGTGCAAAACTGTCCCGCAAGATCGCGCCAAGGCTGGGTTTGACTGCAGACGAGGCCGAGACCGTCGAATGGCTGGTGCGCTATCACTTGCTGATGTCTGACATGGCACAGAAACGCGATATTGCAGACCCGCGAACGGTGCGTGATTTCGCGAAAGCTGTCAAAACTGTCAAAAGGCTCGACCTGCTGACCGTGTTGACCGTCTGTGACATTCGCGGGGTCGGACCGAATGTGTGGAATAACTGGAAAGCTGCTCTGATCCGGGCGCTTTACCGGCAAACGAAACGAGCGCTGGAAGATGGCATGGAAGCGTTGAACCGCGAGGAACGGGGGGCCGAGGCCAAGCGCAACTTGCGCGCAGCCCTGCCCGATTGGACTGCCAAGGAACTCAAGCGTGAAACGGCGCGCCACTATGATCCTTATTGGCAGGGCCTGCACGTCACAGCCCATGTTGATTTCGCAAACATGCTGCGAGACCTGCCAAATGATGAAATCCGCATTGATCTGACACCGGATGTCGACCGAGACGCCACCCGCGCTTGCTTTGCCATGGCAGATCATCCCGGTATCTTCAGCCGTATGGCCGGGGCGCTCGCATTGGTTGGCGCAAACGTCGTCGACGCACGGACCTATACGACAAAAGACGGTTTCGTAACGGCAGCGTTCTGGATACAGGACATCGAAGGCGCGCCCTATGAGGCCTCCCGCCTGCCACGGTTGAAATCGATGATCGAAAAGACCCTGAAAGGCGAAGTCCTGCCACGTGATGCGTTGAAAACCCGCGACAAGGTCAAGAAACGCGAAAGCAAGTTCATCGTGCCGACCTCGATCACCTTCGACAATGACGGGTCCGAGATCTACACAATCATCGAGGTCGATACCCGCGACCGCCCCGGCTTGCTGCACGATCTGACGCGCACATTGGCCAACGCCAATATCTACGTCGCCTCTGCCGTGATCGCGACCTACGGCGCGCAGGTGGTCGATACGTTCTACGTCAAGGATATGTTTGGACTGAAATTCCATTCCAAATCCAAACTTGCCAATCTGGAGCGCAAATTGCGCGACGCCATTGAGCAAGGCGTCCAGAGGGCTAAGGAATGAGCCAGCCGATCCGGCTGATGCGCGGTTTTGCGACCGTTGGCAGCTGGACGATGCTCAGCCGTATTCTTGGGTTTGTTCGGGACGTCGCAATTGCTGCTTTCCTGGGCGCAGGCCCTGTGGCCGAGGCATTTTTAATCGCCTTTTCCCTGCCCAATATGTTCCGCCGCTTCTTTGCCGAAGGCGCGTTCAACATGGCCTTTGTGCCGATGTTTTCGAAGAAGGTGGAAGCCCGTGATGGTGCAAAGGAATTTGCACAAGACGCGTTCACGGGCCTTGCAACTTTGCTGATCGTGTTCACCTGCGTCGCCATGATTTTCATGCCCTATCTGGTTTTGGCCATGGCCAGTGGCTTCGCTGTCGACGACCGGTTCGATATGGCCGTTCTGTTTGGTCGGATCGCGTTTCCCTACATTCTTTTCATCTCGCTGGCCGCGCTGTTATCAGGTGTCCTGAACGCCACAGGCCGGTTCATTGCCGCGGCCGCAGCGCCGGTTCTGCTCAACGTGATTTTCATCGCTGCCTTGTTCATTGCATGGACCTTGGGCGCAGATTTCGGGCTGAGTTTGGCCATCGCCGTTCCCATCGCAGGCGTCGCGCAATTGGCGCTTGTCTGGCTGGCCGCAGCACGCGCTGGCTACCGGCTTGTGCCCAGATTGCCGCGCATGACGCCTGATTTGAAAAAGCTTGCGATCATCGCAGCCCCTGCCGCACTGGCGGGGGGCGTTGTCCAAATTAACTTGCTGGTTGGACGCCAGGTGGCAAGCTATTTTGAGGGGGCGGTTGCCTGGCTCAACTATGCTGACAGGCTATACCAATTGCCATTGGGCGTCGTGGCGATTGCCATTGGTGTTGTCCTTCTGCCGGATCTGTCGCGCAAGCTTCAAGCCAGTGATGCCGCAGGCGGGCAAGACGCGTTCAACCGCGCCGCCGAACTTGCTTTGGGGCTGACGATCCCTTGCGCCGTTGCGTTGATGGTCATTCCTCTGCCAATCGTCTCCACCCTGTTTGAGCGGGGTCAGTTTGGCCCTGATGACAGCGCCGCCACAGCTGTGGCCGTTGCAATCTATGGCGCGGGTCTGCCAGCATTTGTGCTACAGAAAGTGTTCCAGCCCCTCTATTTCGCCCGCGAGGACACCAAGCGGCCGTTCTACTTCGCCGTTGTTGCAATGGTCGTGAATGCGGTCCTCGCGATCGGTCTGGCACAAGTGATCGGCTATCTGGCCGCCGCGATCGGGACCACAATCGCCGGTTGGGCCATGGCGTGGCTGTTGTGGCGCTATGCGCGCGGATACGGCGACGCCGCCGCGTTTGATGACCGGTTCAAACGGCGCGTCCCACGGATCATCATGGCGTCGATCTTGATGGGATTGGTTCTGTACGGGGTCTTTTTGCTTTTGATCCCTGCCCTAGGCACACCGGGCTGGCGATATCTGGCGCTGACTGTCTTGTTGGGTGCAGGCGCTGCCTCCTATCTGGGCAGCGGGCAACTTTTGGGGGCCTTCAATATCCGCGATTTCAAAGCTGCGATGCGACGCTGACCCTCGCTTAGTCGCGACGCATTTTTTCGCGCAAGCGCGCCCATCCGCCCGGGCTGACCGCGAAGGACAGAAAGAAGCCCGTTACAAACCCCGTCAGATCCGCAATCCAGTCATAGCCGCCACCGAAGAGCAATCCGAATAAAAGTTGGATACCCATCAGCACACCGATCAGCGTGAAAGCGCGGGCCGAATTTGCCCCGACCGCCGCAAGGTTTACCCACAAAAGGAATGTGAATGCCCCGATCAACCCGTAGGCTCCGGGATAGCCGCCAATCAACGGAATGCGCGTGTCGATCAATGTGCCATAGGCCAACGCGCCCATCACTGAGGCCCCGATGAAGACCGCCAGAAACGCCAGGGAACTGAACACCTCCCCCACGGCCTTGCCGATGGCCAGGATAATTACAACCGCAAATGTGGCGTGGATGAACGATCCATGTACCAGCGGGTAGCTTAGGAACCGCGCCAGATAGCCCGGTGGATATTGCCCATTGCTGCGCATCCAATCCCAAACCGGATCAAGAAATCCGAAATCCTCAATCGCGGCCAAGCGCCATCCGACCGCGGTATGTCCACCGATCAGTCCGGCTTCCCCGGCTTGAAAAATCAACTCAATCGCTGCGATGACAGCCGCGATTGCGATCACCACCGGCGGCAGCGAATTGAACGGAGAGGCGTCCGCATTTTCGTTATACATTGCGTGGCTCCGGTTGACCTTGTGTTGGCCCATGGGTAAGCGACTGAAACACATTAATCCAGATGGAGTTCGTCCCATGTCCAGCGCCTTCACACCTCGCGTGTTTTCCGGCATCCAGCCTTCGGGCGGGTTAACGCTGGGAAATTACCTTGGCGCAATCAAACGCTTTGTCGATATGCAGGCCGACGACTTTGAAACCATCTATTGCATGGTCGATCTGCACGCGATCACCGTCTGGCAGGATCCAGAGGTCTTGCGCCGCAATACCCGCGAACTTTGCGCGGGCTTCATCGCGTCTGGCATCGATCCAGAGAAATCAATTCTGTTCAACCAAAGCCAGGTGCCCGAACATGCGCAGCTTGGCTGGATTTTCAACACGGTGGCCCGGATGGGTTGGTTGAACCGGATGACCCAGTTCAAGGACAAGGCGGGCAAGAACCGCGAAAACGCCAGTGTCGGGCTGTTTGCCTATCCTGCGCTGATGGCGGCGGACATCCTGATTTATCATGCGACCCATGTGCCGGTGGGCGAGGACCAGAAACAGCATCTTGAGCTGACCCGCGATATCGCTGCGAAGTTTAATCATGACTATGGCGTCGATTTCTTCCCGATCACGGAACCTGTCATCGAAGGTGCCGCGACACGGGTAATGTCGCTGCGTGATGGATCAAAGAAGATGTCGAAATCGGACCCGTCCGATATGTCGCGGATCAACATGACCGATGACGCCGACATGATTGCGCAGAAAATCCGCAAAGCCCGCACTGACCCAGATGCCCTGCCCTCCGAGATCAAGGGCCTGGACGACCGTCCAGAAGCGCGCAATCTGGTCAATATCTATGCCGGGTTTGCGGATCTAAGCCCAGAGCAGGTTCTTGCAGAGGTTGGCGGAAAGCAGTTTTCCGAATTCAAGCCGATGCTGGCTGATCAGGCGGTTGCGAAATTGGCCCCAATCTCGATCGAGATGGCGCGCTTGATGGAAGACACTTCGGAAATTGACCGCATTTTGCACCGTGGCGCGGAACGCGCGCGCGCTGTTGCCGCACCGATCTTGAAACAGACCTATGATATCGTCGGGATGGTCAGCTAGCGCTAAGGCCAACGCGACGCTGTCACATAGCTGAATCACTTCCCTGATAGACGGGTCCCAGCTGCTGAGACGTGCTGGGTCGCTTCCCGTGAATCGCCTTCACACGTACCAGGACCCAAAGGCGCTCTGCGCCTTGTGGCATCCCGAGGTCTGGTCGTCCCCCAGACTTTTGAATTCAGTTGCCGCGCTCTCGGCTCCCACCGAGAGCGCATTTTTTTACGCCGACGAAAGCGACAGCCTTGGAAAAAGGTCTGGACGACTGACCTACTTGTCCCTACTCTGCCCGAAAATCGGGAGGGTTTCATGGCAGTCGGAAAGAACATCAGGACCTATTTTGAAGGTCAATGGCATGACAGCGATCTGATGATCATGCGGGCTGCCGATCACGGGTCTTGGCTTGGAACAACCGTTTTTGATGGCGCACGATACTTTGAAGGTGTCGCCCCGGATCTGGAGGCCCATTGCGCCCGGGTGAACGCGTCAGCGGCTGCACTGATGATCACACCAACGGTTTCAACCGAAGATATGGTCGCATTGGTCTGGGAGGGCCTGAGCGCGTTTTCCAAAGATCAGCCGGTCTATATTCGCCCGATGTATTGGGCCGTGGATGGCGGGCATTTGGGAATCGTGCCGCTTGAGAACTCAAGCGGGTTTGCGATCTGTCTGGAAGAAATCCCGATGAGCCCACCGCAAACCGGGACAACCCTAACCCGTACGCAATTCCGCCGCCCGGTGCTGGAAGACAATGTGGTCAACGCCAAAGCTGGCTGCCTTTATCCCAACAACGCCCGGATGCTGGCCGAGGCGCGCGCCAAAGGCTATGGCAACGCGCTTGTTGCAGATGTGGCGGGAAATGTTGCTGAGACTGCTACTGCAAATGTCTTCATGGTGCGCGATGGCGAGGTCTTCACGCCTGTGGCCAATGGGACATTCTTGGCGGGTATCACCCGCGCGCGGCATATGAAAAACCTGCGTGATGATGGTGTTAAGGTCCACGAAACCGTGCTGAGTTTTCAGGATTTCCATGACGCGGACGAGGTTTTCTTGTCTGGCAACATGATGAAGGTTACGCCGGTCACTGAATTTGACGGCACGCATTACCAACCCGGAACGCTGACCACCCGCATCCGAGAGATGTACTGGGATTGGGCGTTGAGCCGTTGAGCGACTGAACACCATTCACGCTCTGACCGGTTTGTGGTCACAAGAAATGATTTAACCTCCGGCGATTAGCGCCCTAGTCTGGCGCAAAACCGGAGCCTTCCATGACACAATCCACCCCCTCGACCTCCCCCGCTGGCGTAACCGCGGCAATTGTTGCCGGGTGCCTGGTGGCTTTCATCACGTTCGGCTTTGCTGCGACTTTCGGTGTGTTCATGCGCCCGATGTCGCAAGAGCTTGGGTGGGGGCGCGAAGTGTTTTCGCTTTCAATGGCGATTCAAGCGCTCTGCTGGGGCCTTGCGCAACCGATTGCCGGTATGGTTGCGGATAAATACGGCTCAGCCAGGGTTCTGGCATTCGGCGCAGTGGTCGCAGCGCTTGGGTTCTACTTGCGCGGTGCGGTGATTGATCCTGGGGTCTTCATCGCCTCCGGCGTGATCGTGGGCATTGGCACCGGGGCGTGTTCTTTTCCCATCGTGATCATCGCCTTGGGCAAGATCGTTGATCAGAAGCAACGCAGCTTCATTCTTGGCTTGGGCACGGCCGCGGCATCCGCCGGGATGTTTGTGGCCGCCCCGGCCTCGCTCGCTTTGATGAGTGCGATTGGCTGGCAATCCTCTGTCCTCGTCATCGCGGCCAGCTTCCTGTTGATCCTGCCGCCGCTCTATTTCATTGCGCGGGTTTCAAAACCGACTGCGACAGCCACAGCAAGCAGAGGATTTTCCTACGCGGTCAAGGCGGCGATGGCGGACCGGGCTTTCGTTCTGTTGTTCTTCGGGTTCTTTGTTTGCGGCTTCCATGTGGCCTTCATCCAGACTCATCTGCCAGCCTATATCGCGGATCGCGGCCTGGCCCCCAGCATCGGAGCGTGGTCGCTTGCCTTGATCGGGCTTTTTAACATCGTAGGGTCTTTTTTGTCGGGATGGTCCGGGCAGGTGATGTCAAAAAAACGCGTGCTTTCCAGCATCTATTTCGCCCGTGTCGTGGTGATCGCCGCGTTCATTTTCACACCGCTCAGTCCGATGTCGGTCTACGTGTTCTCTGCCTTGATGGGGATCTTGTGGTTGTCGACAGTGCCACTGACCACCGGGCTTGTCGCGCAAACGCAAGGGCTGACCTATCTGTCGACCTTGGCAGGGCTGGTGTTTTTCAGCCACCAGACCGGGGCCTTCATCGGCGCTTGGTTGGGCGGGCGGATTTTTGATGCGTACCAGGATTACATGCCGATGTGGTGGGCCGCGATCGCCTTGGGCCTGTTGGCGACATTGATCCATTTGCCTATTCGCGAAACCCCCGGCGCATTGGCGAAAGAAGAAGCAGATCGCGCCGCGCAGGGGACGTGAAAAAGCGCGCATAGATGACGATCTTCCTTGCGCCGCGAACTTCGCTTGGCCATGATCCCGGCCTGGGAGGTGCCATTCATGCGTAAGTTTTTGGTCGTGCTTGATGACAGCCGTGAATGTCTCAATGCGATGCGGTTTGCTGCAATGCGGGCGGCGCGCACAGGGGGTGGTGTTGAGGTTCTGGCGGTTATCCCGCCGGAGGAATTCAATCACTGGATCGGTGTCGGTGACATTATGCGCCAGGAAGCGCGCGAACGGATCGAGGCGCATTTTGAAGTCTTCGCAAAATGGATGCGCGACAAGCAGGGCATTGATCCCGAATTGATCATTCGCGAGGGGGAGCCTGTCCCGGAAATTCTGGCGCAAGTGCGCGAAGATCCCGAAGTGGGTGTTTTGGTTTTGGGGGCCGGCACGGATAAATCCGGACCAGGGCCTTTGGTGACAGAATTGTCGCGCAATTCAGGAAACTTGCCCATGCCCGTGACAATCGTGCCCGGTGAAATGACCAAAGAACAGCTTGAAGCCGTGTCCTGAGAAAGCCGCCTCCGGCGGAGGTAATTGGGCTAAAAAGACGGTCAGGGCTGTTTTAGAATCATTCCAAACTATTGACTTTGGTCAGCGGACTGCGCATATCTTGGGAAAGCTTGAGGGAAATAATCATGTTTATTCAAACTGAGTCGACACCCAACCCTGCAACATTGAAGTTTCTGCCCGGGCAGACAGTTCTGGAAACAGGAACTGCGGATTTTCCGACGGCGGATACGGCGGAAAAATCTCCGCTGGCGCAGCGCATTTTTGCGGTTTCCGGCGTTGCTGGCGTTTTTCTTGGCAATGATTTCGTCACGGTAACCAAAGACGATGCCGTCGAGTGGGATCACATCAAACCGGCTGTTCTTGGCGCGGTAATGGAGCATTACCAGTCGGGCCAGCCTGCAATCACAGGCGAAGCTGAAACCGGTGGACATGCGGAACATAGCGGCGAAGATGCGGAAGTCGTGGGCCAGATCAAAGAATTGCTGGACACGCGTGTACGTCCTGCCGTGGCCCAGGATGGTGGCGACATTACGTTCCATGGATTTGACCGCGGCGTTGTCTACCTGCACATGCAAGGGGCTTGCGCGGGCTGTCCGTCATCCACCCTGACGCTGAAAATGGGCATCGAGAATTTGCTGCGCCATTACATCCCAGAAGTGCTGGAGGTTCGCCCGGTTGCGGCCTGACACCCTGATTTTGGCGTTTGATACATCGGCCGCACATTGTGCGGCCGCTTTGCTGTTCAATGACAGGATACTTGCCGCGCAGACTGATGCCATGTCGCGCGGGCAGGCTGAACATCTGATGCCAATGCTTGACGAGATGCTCGCGACGCAAGGATATTCCTGGTCCGATCTGTCCGCAATTGGTGTGGGTGTGGGTCCCGGAAACTTCACGGGCATTCGTATTTCCGTCTCAGCCGCCCGTGGGCTTGCCTTGTCGCTGGGGATCCCCGCAATTGGTGTGTCTACATTTGAGGTCATGCGCGGAGCCGCGAGCCTCAAAGACAGCGCAAAGCAATTGGTCAGCGTGCCGGCCCCGCGAGATCAGGTCTACCTTCAGATCTTTGAGAATGGCGCCGAAACCGGCACGCCCATGGTGCGCAGCATCGACGATACGCTTTCGTCGGTGAAGGCCGGTTTTGGCAACGATCTGCTAGGGCATAGCGCCCGGGAAATCGCAGGCTTCGTCGCTGAAGGCGTGCGAGGCACGAATGCGGAATTGCGCGATATCCCGCAAACGATCGCCCGGATTGCTGCGGATAAATTGGCCGATCCAGATTTTACCGACGCTGCCCCTGCGCCACTATACGTTCGCGCGCCAGATGCCGCGCCGCCGCGCGACCCGGCCCCTGTGATCCTGCCAGATCCAGTATGAGTGCCGCGATTGACGCAGAAGCGTTGGCCGCCCTGCACAAACGTTGCTTCTCTACGCCAAGGCCTTGGTCGGCAGCGGAATTTGCAGATCTGAACGAGGACCCGACAACCCACCTGATCTTGCAACCTGACGGATTTCTGGCAGGCCGGGTGATCGCAGATGAGGCGGAAATTCTAACCCTTGCAGTCGATCCAGACCGGCGCAGACAGGGCATTGCCCGAACCCTGCTGCACAAGTTTCACGAAAAAGCTGCAAGCTTGAACGCACGCGCGGTTTTTCTGGAGGTTGCCGCGGATAACTTAGCGGCCGTGCAGCTCTATACCGCGTGCGGATACCAAAAAACTGGCAATCGTCCGCGTTATTTTCGGGATCGCGAAGGAAATTTCACCGACGCTTTCATATTTCGACGCGTCCTTTCGCAAATCTGACGATACAGCAGGCATTCGCGCAATTCCGTCGCGGGAACTCAGGCCAAATCCATCAATATTGCTGCCGAATCGGTTGACCCTTCCGTGTCACTAGGGACTTATTGTCCAATGACTTGAGAGGAAACTCTTTCAATACCGAACCGGGGGGACGGTCCCCGGCCAGACCAAATTCGGTCAAAACAAAAAACATCTGGGAGACACCTATGACCCTATTGCAGAAATTTCTTAGCGCATCCGCTGTCGTCGCACTGAGTGCAGGCACGGCGCTCGCTGATCCTGCGATCATCTTCGATCTTGGCGGCAAGTTCGACAAATCCTTCAACGAATCTGCCTTCAATGGCGCGACACGTTGGGCCGAGGAAACTGGCGGTACGTTCCGCGAAATCGAACTTCAGTCTGACGCGCAGCGTGAGCAAGCTTTGCGCCGTTTTGCAGAATCCGGCTCCAACCCGATCGTTATGGCGGGCTTTGCATTCGGTTCCGCGCTGGATGAAGTTGCGGGCGACTATCCCGACACAAGCTTCGTAATCATCGACATGGTCGTTGATAAGCCAAATGTTCGCTCCGTTGTGTTCAACGAGCATGAAGGCTCCTACCTTGTGGGTTACATGGCGGCGCAGGCCTCCAAGAACAACACAGTTGGCTTCATTGGCGGCATGGATATCCCGCTGATCCGCAAGTTTGCCTGTGGGTATGCACAAGGTGCGAAAGCGGCCAATCCTGACACTAAAGTTATCGCCAATATGACCGGCACAACCGGTGCTGCTTGGAATGACCCGGTGAAAGGCGGCGAGCTGACACGCGCGCAGATCAGCCAAGGTGCCGATGTTGTTTACGCGGCAGCTGGTGGGACAGGTCTTGGCGTGCTGCAAACTGCAGCCGATGAAGGCATTTTGTCTGTCGGCGTCGACAGCAACCAAAACTACCTGCATCCGGGTAAGGTTCTGACATCCATGCTCAAGCGCGTGGACAATGCCGTCTACCAGGCCATGATCGATGGTCCTGGCCTTGAAACTGGCTTCTCCGTCATGGGTCTGGCCAATGACGGTGTCGGCTACGCAATGGACGAAAACAACGCTGATCTGGTCTCTGACAAAATGCAGGCGACCGTTGAAGCCATCAAAGGCAAAATCGTAAACGGTGAGATTTCCGTGCACGATTACACGTCTGACGAAAGCTGCCCAGCGCTGACTTTCTAATATGACGATGGAAACAGGGGGGCAGCCTTCAACGGCTGCTCCCGCCATCGAACTGAAGGGTATTTCAAAGTCCTTCGGTCCTGTTCAGGCAAACAAAGACATTTCAATCCGGGTGATGCCCGGAACGATCCACGGGATCATTGGGGAAAATGGCGCGGGAAAGTCCACGCTCATGTCGATCCTCTATGGCTTCTACAAGGCTGATAAGGGTGAGATCTTCATCTCCGGCCAGAAGACAACGATCCCGGACAGCCAAGCCGCAATTGCCGCAGGTATTGGCATGGTGTTCCAGCACTTCAAACTGGTTGAGAATTTTACCGTGCTTGAGAACGTGGTTCTCGGCGCGGAAGACGGGGCGTTTCTGGGACCATCCCTTGCGAAAGCGCGGTCGGAACTGACGGAACTTGCCCGCGAATACGAATTGAACGTCGACCCGGACGCTCTGATCGAAGAGATCGGCGTTGGCATGCAGCAGCGGGTCGAAATACTGAAAGCGCTTTACCGTCAAGCTGATATTCTGATCCTTGATGAGCCCACCGGCGTTCTGACACCTGCGGAAGCCGACCACCTGTTTCGCATCCTAGACGGGCTGAAGGCGCAGGGAAAAACCATCATCCTGATCACGCACAAGCTGCGCGAAATCATGGAGGTGACCGACACGGTTTCGGTGATGCGTCGTGGTGAAATGACTGCGACGGTCAAAACTAAAGACACCTCCCCCACGGAATTGGCCGAACTGATGGTTGGGCGTAAGGTCTTGCTACGGGTTGATAAAAAGCCTGCCAAACCCGGTGAAACCGTGCTTGATGTTCAAAACCTATCCGTTACTGACGACAAGGGTGTGGAGCGTCTGAAAGGTGTTTCCCTGAATGTCCGTGCGGGCGAAATCCTAGGCATCGCGGGCGTTGCAGGCAATGGTCAGTCGGAACTATTGGAAGTGCTCGGGGGTATTCAAACGGCGACGGGATCCGTCACGGTGAATGGCCAACCGCTTGATTTGACCGGCAAGCTGTCAGACGCAAAATCCCGACGCGCGCGCGGCATCGCGCATGTGCCGGAAGACCGTCAGCGCGAGGGTCTGATTATGGATTTCAAAGCGTGGGAAAACACCGCCTTCGGCTATCATGACGATCCCGCCTACCAGTCTGGCATTCTGATGAATAACCACGCCATTCGCGAAGACACCGAAGGCAAGATCGAACGGTTCGACGTTCGCCCGGCCGATTGTCACCTTGCGGCAAAAAGCTTCTCGGGCGGTAACCAGCAGAAAATCGTTCTCGCCCGCGAGATCGAGCGCAACCCGGACCTTCTGCTTGTCGGGCAACCCACCCGCGGGGTCGATATCGGCGCGATTGAATTCATCCACCAACGCATCGTGGAGCTGCGTGATCAAGGCAAAGCGATCCTGCTGGTCTCCGTGGAGCTGGAGGAAATCCTGTCCCTGTCTGATCGTATCGCGGTGATCTTTGACGGCAAATTGATGGGCGAACGGATGCCTAACGCGACCGATGAGAAAGAGCTTGGGCTGATGATGGCCGGGATGAGCGGTGCAAACTCCGAAGAGGTCGCGTTATGAGTGCAATCCCAAGATGGGCTGATATCGTCCTGATTCCACTGATAAATCTGTTTCTCGCCTTTCTGATCTCTGGCCTTGTCATTCTGGCAATTGGCGAAGATCCGATTGCTGCGTTGAAAGTGATGATCGATGGCGCGCTTGGGTCAAGCTACGGCTGGGGCTACACGCTGTACTACACCACCAACTTCATCTTCACCGGGCTGGCCGTCGCCGTGGCGTTCCATGCCTCGCTGTTTAACATCGGGGGTGAAGGTCAGGCTGCGATGGGTGGGCTGGGCGTGGCGCTGATCTGCCTGTTCATTCCGTGGCCACATTGGACGATTGCGCTTGTCGCCGCGACATTGGCGGCGGCGGCGTTTGGGGCGTTCTGGGCGTCAATCCCGGCGTATTTGCAGGCGAAACGTGGCAGCCACATCGTGATCACCACGATTATGTTCAACTTCATCGCAGCGGCCTTGTTGAACTATGTGATTGTCAACAATCTGCGTCCGAAAGGCGCGATGGACCCGGCGACAGCCAAGTTTCCAGAACCCACGCATCTGCCCTCACTGGGCGATATGCTGGGGACGTTCGGCATCCCGTTCTCAAAAGGAACGCCCGCCAATGTCACCTTGCTGGTAGCGCTGGCGGCCTGTGTCTTTGTCTATTTCCTGATTTGGCGCACCAAGTTGGGCTTCCAGATCCGTGCCTTCGGTAAGTCGCAGCCTGCGGCGGTTTACGCCGGGATCAATCCTGTGAAGATCACCATCATCTGCATGATGATCTCAGGTGGTTTGGCTGGCATGATGGCCATCAACAACGTAATGGGCGAAGCGGAACGGCTGATCCTTGGGTCCGTTGAAGGCGCGGGCTTCATCGGGATCGCCGTGGCGCTCATGGGTCGCTCCCACCCGATCGGGATTGTTCTGGCCGCGCTTCTGTTTGGCTTCCTCGCACAAGGCGGGGCCGAGCTTTCGTTATGGACCTCTGTGCCGCGCGAGCTGGTGACGGTGATCCAGGCATTGGTCATTTTGTTTACCGGTGCTTTGGACGGCATGGTGCGCGCACCTGTGGAACGGGTATTCCTGGCCCTGCGGCGGGAGGCATAGCAAATGGACTATTTCACGATCCTGCAAATTGTCGACTCCGCACTGCGCCTTGCAACTCCGCTTCTTTTCGCCTGCCTTGCCGGGTTGTTTTCGGAACGCGCAGGGATTTTTGATATCGGCCTTGAGGGCAAAATGCTGGGTGCTGCGTTCTTTTCTGCCGCGACCGCATTTGCCACTGGATCGGTCTGGCTTGGTCTTCTGGCTGGCATCGGCGCATCACTGGCCCTGTCTGCCATCCACGGGCTGGCCTCCATCACTTTCAGAGGGAACCAGCTGATCTCTGGCGTTGCGATCAACTTTCTGGCCTCCGGCCTGACCGTGCTGATCGGTCTCAGCTGGTTTAAGCTGGGCGGTCAAACCCCCGCCCTGTCCGGCGCTGCCAGATTTAGCGGGGTCGATCTGCCCTTCGCTGAGGCGCTGTCGGGCGTCCCGTTAATAGGACCGATCTATTCAGAGGTCCTATCTGGACATACGATTCTGGTATACGTCGCGCTGCTGTGCGTGCCGTTAAGCTGGTACGTCCTTTACCGGACCCGGTTTGGTTTGCGCCTGCGGGCCGTCGGTGAAAATCCAGCCGCTGTCGACACTGCAGGTATATCTGTCATCGGTCTGCGCTATTCAGCCATCCTGATTGCCGGTGTTCTGTGTGGGCTTGCGGGTGCCTATCTGGCAACTGGCCTTGGTGCCAGCTTCGTCCGAGAGATGACAGCCGGGCGTGGGTTTATCGCTCTTGCGGCGTTGATCTTTGCAAAATGGCGTCCGTGGTACGCGCTTTATGCAACATTCTTGTTCGGGTTGCTTGAAGCGGTCTCCAACAGGTACCCAAGTGTCGATCTTGGTTTTGTGACTTTGCCCAGCCAATTCATGCAAGCACTGCCCTATATTTTGACGGTCGTGATCCTTGCAGGCTTCGTCGGAAAAGCGATTCCTCCACGCGCGGGCGGACAGCCTTACGTAAAAGAAAGATAATTCTCAACTGGACCTATAAAATTGAATTGCTCAGTCCAGTTCAACGGGTCTAAAGAGTGCCATGCAAATCTACCTGCCCATAGCTGAAGTTTCAGTGAATGCCTTCTTGCTGCTTGGTCTTGGGGGCATCGTCGGCATTTTGTCGGGGATGTTTGGTGTCGGCGGCGGCTTCTTGATGACGCCGCTGTTGTTTTTCATAGGTATTCCGCCAGCCGTGGCTGTTGCGACAGAAGCCAACCAGATCGTGGCCTCCTCGTTTTCAGGCGTTTTGGCACATTTCAAGAGAAAGACGGTGGACCTCCGAATGGGGGTCGTCCTGCTGATCGGTGGCCTGATCGGGGCCGCCATCGGCGTTCAAGTTTTTGCCGCACTGCGCGCTATGGGGCAGGTCGATCTGCTTGTTAAGCTTTGCTACGTGCTATTCCTGGGCATTATCGGCGGGCTGATGTTCTTCGAAAGCCTGCGCGCAATCCGGCGGTCCAAATCGCCTGGAAAACTGCCGCCGCGCAAGAAACACGGGCTGGTTCACGCCCTTCCCTTCAAGATGAAATTCCGCACGTCCGGGCTTTATATATCGGTTATTCCGCCCATTCTGGTGGGGTTGGTCGTGGGTATTCTCGCTGCAATCATGGGGGTCGGTGGCGGCTTCATCATGGTCCCTGCGATGATCTACTTGTTGGGGATGCCGACGAAAGTCGTCGTCGGCACATCGTTGTTTCAGATCATTTTTGTCACCGCATTTACCACGCTTCTTCACGCCACAACCAACTACACAGTTGATATGGCGCTGGCAGTTCTGCTTCTCATCGGCGGCGTTGTCGGCGCGCAAATCGGCACGCGCATCGGTGTGAAACTGAAAGCAGAACAGCTGCGGATATTGCTGTCCCTGATGGTGTTGGCCGTGTGCGGAAAACTGGCACTGGACCTGCTGTTGCAACCCTCCGAGCTGTATTCCATCGGCACCGGAGGTTCCCATTGATCCGTGCTCTGGTAGCCTTTGTGATCCTTGCGCTCACGGCCCCGCTGGCCGCGGAAGAAGTCGTCGCTGACCTGTCCCGGCGTGAGGTCGCGATCACCGCGAATTTCGATGGATCTGATATTCTGATCTACGGTGCCGTTAAGCGGGAAGAGACGCAGCCAGAGGGTCGCCTTGACGTGATCATCACAGTCGCGGGGCCAAGCCAGGAAGTCACGGTTCGCAAGAAAGACAAGCGTTACGGCATTTGGGTCAACACCGAGTCGATAGAGATCGACCGCGCGCCCAGCTTCTACGCCATCGCATCGACCGGCAATCTGGAGACGGTCTTGTCCCGCACCTCAGACCTGCGCCACAAGATCTCGATTGAGCGGGCGATCCGGTCTGTTGGCGCTCCATCCTCGGTTGAAAATGCCGCGCGCTTTACCGATGCCGTGATCCGGATCAGGGAAGATAACGGGCTTTATAAGCAATATGACAATACGGTTTTCTTGTTTGACGACACGTTGTTTTCCACAACGATTGATCTGCCAGCAAACCTCGTTGAAGGCCCCTATCTGACGCAAATTTTTCTGGTTCGCGATGGGGTTGTGATCGACAATTACGCGACTGCGATAGACGTCAACAAGGTGGGGCTTGAGCGCTGGATATACGACCTGGCCCATGAACAGCCACTGATCTACGGCTTGTTGTCGCTGTTCATTGCGATCACTGCGGGATGGCTGGCCTCTGCCGTCTTCCGCTATATCAGGTTCTGATCTTCGGCCTCTAAGGCCAGCGGCACTGGTTTTGCCCGCAGGTCTTCCGTTGTCAGAGGGCCTGTCGGACGGGCAAGACGGTTGCGTGTGATCCAAAGCAATCGGTTCTCCGCCCGCGTTATCGCTACATAGGCCAGACGTTTCCAAAGCGGTTGCCCCGCCTCGTCCCGGCCAGACCTTGCGGCGGCATAAAGATCAGGTGCAAAGACCTGAACCGTATCCCATTGAGAGCCTTGCGCCTTATGGATCGTCACTGCGGCCCCATGCAAAAACGACGCCCCCATGCGGGCGGCAAACGGGATAAACGGCTCTTCTTCATCCGGGGCTTCGATCTTGATGATGGACGCGGCCGAAACCTGCGGGTCCTCTGCCCCCATCACATGCAGTCGCGAAAATCCCGGCTTTTTGCCCGGCCCCAGATAGACAACCTGCGCCCCTTTGATCAGGCCGCGCGCTTCCAGATCGATCCGTTTCTTGCGATGCTTCAGGGGAAGTTCAATCCCGTCACAAATCAACGGCTCCCCTTCCAGAAGATCATCCACGGTCGCCCCATGTGCCGCCCGCCACGCCTGGATCAATCTGATCCGCGTCGCGTTGCGCCAGACCAGAACAGGGGAACGTGACATCAGATCCGCTTCCACTCTGCCCGCATAGACGACCCGTTCATCCTTGCTGCCGGCCTCTTCCACCAAACGCTCAAACGCCTCAAACCCAATGCTTGGGTCCGCCAAT
Organism: uncultured Litoreibacter sp.; assembly: GCA_947493265.1. Taxonomy (GTDB): domain Bacteria; phylum Pseudomonadota; class Alphaproteobacteria; order Rhodobacterales; family Rhodobacteraceae; genus Litoreibacter. Next base: position 290,211 of record CANLQL010000004.1, read on the forward strand.
GCATGTGCCAGATCAAGGATCGGGTTGTCTTTGGATTGTCTATGGACGCGGCTCAGCTCAAGCTTGCGCCCGTCGGTCAGCTTGTCAAAAACCATCTCACCGGATTGGCCAACCGGGGCCAGCTGCGCCGGGTCACCGAACATCACCAAGGTGGGGAAAATTTCGCGCAGGTCTTCGTATTGTTTTTCATCAAGCATCGAAGATTCATCAATGAAACCAACGTCTAAAGGTTCTTCACGACGCTTCCAGCCTGAAATGAAATCCGATCCTTTCAATCCGGCAGCAGCGAGGGCACCGGGGATTGATTTATGGGCATCGTAGAAGTCTTTTGCCCGCTGCAAGGCCGCTTCTGACATGCCTTCGATATCAGGTTTCGTGCCTTGCCCGGCCAACCATTCGGCAATTTGTTCATACTCGGGATCATAGACCGGCGTGTACAGAATTCGGTGGATTGTCGTCGCCGGTACGCCGCGGTTTCGCAGCACCGACGCCGCCTTGTTGGTCGGGGCAAGCACGGCCAATGTACGCCGGTCCTTGCGTCGCCGCCCCTCATAATCGCCCGAAATCAGATCAACGCCAGCGGCCTGAACGGCCTGCACCATCTCGGCCAAAAGCAAGGTTTTGCCAGAGCCTGCTTTGCCAACAATCGCCATCACCTGACTGCGATCTTCTTTCAATGGCGTTAGCGCGGAACTCATCAAATCAATGCCGGAACGCGCCAGCATATCTGCCAGCGCGTCATAGGCCTCGGCCTGATCTTCAGAAAGTTGTAGGGCCTGCGCGGACATGGGCAAACCCTAATCGGTTTGAAAAACTCAGGCCAGCGCGAAAGTACCAAACCGATCATCCAAAGCATGGCTTTGGGTTGGAATGTTGAAGGCGCGATTGAACCAGCTGCGCGACTGTTCCTGCGTGACTTTTGCGCGGGCTTGCACGCGTGGTCGGGCATCTTCCTGAAACTCCCAAAGACCCACGCCGATCTCCTGGCTGCCTTCGCCTTTGCGGCCAATCACTTCAGGATTAACGCCCAGAATGCGGTAAATCCGCTCCATCCGGGGATCGAAAACGCCAACAAAATGCTCGAGGGAGAAGTTTTGCATCACTTCGCCTGCCCCCAGCACCAGACCTGCGGTCACCCGGCGGTCGGCGTTTGGCGCAAGGCAGAACCGCGTGCATTCCCAGATCAGCGGGCTTTCAATGCGGACGCCATCGGTCAAATGCACGAAATGATCGTTGATCATCGTCTGACCCGTTGTCGGCAAAAACCGCATGGAGCCCCCATGGCTGCCATCGGCGTTTTCCCAGATCACATAAAGCGGGTTCAGCGCGTCGTATTCATCACGTTCCCACCCGTTTTCATCGACCGAAACGTCCCAATCCAGACGGTTTTTGAACTGATCCGCGCGGTCGCGGAACATCGTGTCCTGCAGTTTCGGGAATTGGGCGAGATCGGCGGCATAAACGTAACGCAACATGGGCTGTTCCTCCTGGCTTCGATGGATTGAAGCTAGGAGCCATATGTTTTTGAGCGCTTACGTGGTCGCCCCGCATCTTAGGGCAAAATTAACAGGTTCTAAGAAACGGTGGGGTTTCAAAGCCTTAATGGCGCGTCAGACAACGATTATGCCGATCGCTAGCGAACGCGCCACAGCGTGAGTGGTGTTCATTGCCCCCAGCTTATGTCGGGCCGACTCGATATAAACCCGCAGAGTATGCTCCGAAATTGACATCTCGTCGGCGGCTTGTGCGCGCGATTTGCCCTTCGCCAGAAGTGTCATCGCGCTGAGTTCACGGGGGGACAGGGATGGTGTGGCAAGGGGGAAGACCCCTTCTTCCATCGCCAAGGCCCGTTGGTTAAACCCGTGTGCGACCAGGATCAAGTCGCGTTGTTGCTTGTCGATAAACGCCGCCCAGTCCTCATCAGAACAGGTGTGGTTCATCGTAAAGAGCGCAAATTGGCCGTTCGGTCCTCTCATCGGGATCGTATAGCCTTGCGTACCTACCCCAAATTCAATTGCTTCTTTCATAAACGCCCGTGCGGGCTTGCTTGACCAGTCTAGTGACTTCCAATCGACCGGATTAAACCTTTGAAAACAGCCATGTATGACCGGGTCGATATGTAGATAATCTTTCTCCAGGTAGCGGTCGATCCAATCGGTCGTGTATGTCCCGCATCCAAATCTTTCGCCGACCGAGTTCACCCAATGATAGACGACGTGATTTACCTGGTAATGTTCCCTGAGATGTTCAGTGACTCGTTGTAATTCTTCAAGCGCGGTTGCCCGGTTCAGAAGATTCTGCATATCCTCGAGTTTGCTCACTGTCACCTACCACTTGACATAGTGACCGCCCCGAAGACCTTAACGCAGATGTTGCTACGATAATCGTGTCGTCAAGCTGCTCTGCCAAATGTTCCATCGAATTTGAAGCAGAAAACTTTTTGAGGTCGGTTAGTACGTCAATAATCCAATCATTCGTCATAAACAGCTTCCTCTAAAAACAGTTAATCATTCGTTAAGAAGAAGCGTAACATTTGAAATGCTTGAAAAATATTCGCGATTTTCTACTCCCCAGAAATAGCGAGGCCGGATTTCGGTAAGCGGCTGTTTTTGCTCGCAAGACGTGTAAATATCTGAATTTAAACCGAAAAAATCCCGGAATCGGCGCTGATTCCGGGCTCAAAATTCACGTCTTCGTCAAGTAATGATATTCATACCTTGTGGCTGGCTTCCAACGTATCTTCGAAGGTTGTCAGGCCGGTATGCGGCGCTGTGACCAGAACTGCCATGTTACCGGGCTTATGTTCGTTGCGCAGCATCTTCGTGTGGGCCTGCGGAATTTCCGCCCATGGGAAGACCTCAGACATGCACGGATCAAGACGACGCTCCACCATCAATTGGTTTGCGGCAGATGCTTGCTTGAGATGGGCGAAGTGGGAGCCTTGCACGCGCTTTTGGTGCATCCAGAGATACCGGGCATCCATCGTCAGGTTATAGCCCGTGGTGCCCGCACAGATCACGACCATGCCGCCCTTTTTGCAGACAAACACCGAAACAGGCATCGTGCTTTCGCCGGGGTGTTCAAACACCATGTCGACATTGTTGCCTTTGCCGGTGATGTCCCAGATTGCTTTGCCAAATTTGCGAACTTCGCCGAACCATTCCTTATATTCGTCCGAATTCACGGTGGGCATCTGGCCCCAGCAATTGAAATCCTTGCGGTTCAAAACGCCCTTTGCGCCCAGCCCCATCACGAAATCGCGTTTGCTTTCGTCGGAAATCACACCGATCGCATTCGCACCGGCCGTGTTGGCCAATTGGATTGCATACGACCCCAATCCGCCGGACGCACCCCAGACCAGGACGTTCTGGCCGGGCTTCAATTCATGCGGGTGATGGCCGAACAACATGCGATACGCTGTGGCCAGCGTCAGCGTGTAGCAGGCGCTTTCTTCCCAGCTCAGGTGTTTTGGACGCGGCATCAATTGCTGCGACTGAACCGTTGTGAACTGCGCAAAGGACCCATCTGGTGTCTCGTAACCCCAGATCCGCTGGCTGTTGGAGAACATCGGATCACCACCGTTGCAGTGTTCGTCATCGCCATCATCCTGGTTGCAGTGGATCACCACTTCATCGCCAACCTTCCAGCGTGTGACCTTGTCACCAACCGCCCAAACGATCCCAGATGCGTCGGAACCCGCAATGTGATAGTCAGCCTTGTGGACGTCAAACGGGCTTAACGGGACGCCAAGACCCGCCCAGACACCATTATAGTTAACGCCAGCGGCCATGACCAAAACGACGACCTCGTGGCTGTCAGGTTGTTTGACGTCGACGACCTCTGACATGAAGGCTTGCTCGGGCTCTCCATGACGCTCGCGACGGATCGCCCAGGCGTACATTTGCTTGGGCACATAGCCCAAGGGAGGAATTTCACCGACCTCATAGAGGTCTTTCTCGGGGGCGTTGTAATCCATCATACTGTCCTGCGTATCGAGCGCCATTGGCCGTGCTCCATCCTATCCTAATTATGCCGCGACGCAGAATCAATTTCTGCACCGCACACATCTTCCATAAAATCCGAGACGAAAGATTACAACCCAATTTTATAGTATTTTGTAATTTTATGTCGCGGCGGATTTTTAGCTAGGAAAGGAAGTGTCGAATAGATGACGCGTAATAGGTCAGCACGTCGGGGTTTCGATCTGTCACCGAGATGACATCCCCCTCGATGTTCAAAAGACCCCGCGCTTCCAGCATCCGCAAGGCTTCCGTAACGGCCTTTTCCGGTCCGGCCCTCGGCATGCAGATGTCCGCTTGCGGTGAGAGCATCTCCACCAAAGCGTCAAAGCCGTTTTGCAAAGCTTCCCGCGTGATTGTGCCGTCGGTGACTTCCAAAACCTGGCAGACTAGTGGGACGGGCATCAATGGCACGGTTTCGGCGACATCTTCCATCAGGCGTTTCCCCAGACGTTCAGCCAGCTTCATCTCGTCGCCATCATAGAATGCTTTCAGCGAAACCGGGTCCCCAAAGGAAACAGCCGCAAAACCCAATCGGTGAAACCGTCCCGTCATCCGTTGCCAGATGTGGCGACCGATATACCGGAACACCACCGACATCCGGAACTTGAACCTGGCCCCAACCTTGGTGGTTGACGCGACAAGCGCACGGTCTTCCAGCACGCGGTCATAATTCAGACCAACCGGGACAAAGACCACGTCATTGGATTTACGCGGGTCAAATCCGTCCAGAATATAGCTGATCAGACCAAGCTTGGGATCGCCAATCGCCCCGGTTCGCGACAGACCACCTTCCGGGAATACCGCCTGCGTCACACCTTCCTTGGTGGACAATTGCACGTATCTGGCAAGGATCTTACGATAAAGCGCATTGCGGGCATGTCTGCGAATGAAGTACCCGCCCATCATCTTGATGATCGGGCGAAGCGGCCAGACCCGCGCCCATTCGCCAACTGCGTAGGACAGCGGCGTATCTGGGGCGACCAGATACGTCACCAACACATAATCCATGTTTGAGCGGTGGTTCATGATGAAAATCACGGTGGCGTCTGGGTCGATCTTGCCCAAAGCCTCGTCATCGCGATTGAACACGCGCACCCGGTAAAGTGACGTCGCCATCCAGCGCGCGATCCTGATCCCGAACGCAAAATACAAGGTCGCAGAAAAGGACGGCACGATTTCACGGGCGTAACGTTGCGCAGTCTCAAACGCCACGTTGTCAGGCACCCCCTCATCATCTGCAAACGCATTCACCGCACGGATCACGTCTGGATCATAAAGGATGTTTTGGATCATGTCGTGACGGCGGGCCAATTTGAACGGCTGGATCGGCCGGGTCAGGCGCTTGTTCAGACGGGCCACAACGCGTTCCGCACGTTTGCGGAAAAACCAGCGCACAGACGGGAAAAGGAACCGAGACGCCGCGGTGACCGCCGCCAATAGGCAGATCAGGACCAACGCCCAAACAGGTAACTCGACCGTCGTAAACATTGCGCGACACTGTCAGGCTTTCAACGCGGGGTAAATCCCGTCATGCCGCAACGCAGCGAATTGACATGGGTATAAAATTCCAAGTATGAACGCTCTGACGAAATTAAATTACCGAAGTGATTCACGAGAGACCGCGATGACCGAGACCGAAAACGCCAAAACCAAAGATCGTCCGTGGCTGTTCAGGACCTATGCCGGTCACTCAACGGCAAAGGCGTCGAACGCGCTTTATCGGGGCAATCTGGCGAAGGGGCAAACTGGCCTCTCTGTGGCTTTCGATCTGCCAACACAAACCGGCTATGACAGTGACCACGAATTGGCGCGCGGCGAGGTTGGCAAAGTGGGCGTCCCGGTCAGCCATCTGGGCGATATGCGGATGCTGTTTGATGACATCCCGCTGGATCAGATGAACACGTCGATGACGATCAACGCGACCGCCCCCTGGCTCTTGTCGCTTTATATTGCCGTCGCTGAAGAACAAGGCGCGGATATCAGCGCGCTGCAAGGCACAGTCCAGAACGACATCATCAAGGAATATCTGTCGCGCGGCACATATATATGTCCCCCCAAACCCAGCTTGCGGATGATCACGGATGTCGCGGCCTACACGCGGGCGCATTTGCCAAAATGGAACCCGATGAATGTGTGTTCCTACCATTTGCAAGAGGCCGGGGCGACGCCGGAACAGGAATTGGCGTTCGCGCTGGCGACCGCCACTGCCGTGCTGGACGATTTGAAAGGTAAGGTTGCCCCGGAACACTTCCCGCAAATGGTTGGCCGGATCAGCTTCTTTGTGAATGCCGGTATCCGCTTCGTCACTGAAATGTGCAAAATGCGGGCGTTCGTCGATCTCTGGGACGAGATCTGCCGCGACCGTTACGGCGTCGAGGACCCGAAATTCCGGCGGTTCCGCTACGGGGTTCAGGTGAACTCGCTCGGACTGACCGAACAGCAACCCGAAAACAACGTCTACCGCATCCTGATCGAAATGCTGGCGGTGACCCTGTCGAAAAACGCCCGCGCGCGCGCCGTTCAGCTGCCCGCATGGAATGAAGCGCTTGGTCTGCCACGTCCGTGGGACCAGCAATGGTCTTTGCGGATGCAACAGATCATGGCGTTTGAGACGGACCTGTTGGAATATGACGACCTGTTTGACGGCAATCCGGCGGTGGAGCGTAAGGTCGAGGCCCTAAAAGACGGCGCACGCGCGGAACTGGCGACCATCGACGGGATGGGCGGCGCAAATGAGGCGATCGAGTATATGAAGTCGCGTCTGGTGGAAGCCAATGCCGCCCGGATCAACACCATCGAATCCGGTGAAACAACCGTGGTCGGCGTCAACAAGTACACCAACGCGGAGGCCAGCCCGCTGACAGCAGGCGATGATGCGATCATGGTGTCGGACAAAGATGCCGAGGCCGATCAGCTGGCCCGCCTGGCACAATGGAAAACCGAGCGTGACGATGCCCGTGTTGCCAAGGCAAAAGAAGCACTGCGCCAAGCCGCGCAATCCGGGGAAAACATCATGCCCGCCTCCATCGAAGCTGCAAAAGCCGGTGTCACAACCGGGGAATGGGGCGACATGGTCCGGGCGGCCTTCGGGCAGTATCGCGGGCCGACAGGTGTGTCGCGCAACCCGTCTAACCGCACCGAAGGGTTGGATGACATTCGCGCCCGCGTTGACGCGGTTTCGGACAAGCTGGGCCGCCGCTTGAAGTTTCTTGTGGGCAAACCGGGGCTTGACGGGCACTCCAACGGGGCCGAGCAAATCGCAGCGCGCGCCCGCGATTGCGGTATGGATATCGCCTATGAAGGGATCCGGCTGACCCCGGATGAAATCGTCGCCGCCGCGCAAGAGGACGAAGCCCATGTCGTGGGCCTGTCGATCCTGTCCGGAAGCCATATCGAATTGATGGGCGATCTGATGGAGAAGATGCAAAAAGCCGGGCTGGGCCATATCCCGGTCGTCGCTGGCGGCATTATTCCCGAAGACGATGCGGCCAGACTGCGCGCAATGGGCGTAGCGAAAATCTACACCCCTAAGGATTTCGAATTGAACCGGATCATGGAAGATCTGATCGAACTGGTCGATCCGAAAGACGTCGCGGCGGAATAACAAGAAACCGAAACGCACATCTTGCCCCCGTGCCCGGCACCCCTCATGCTGTCGCAAAACATCTGATCAGCGGCGCACCCGCCGGGGAGGACTGACATGACCAAAGTGGACCTCAACGCCGATATGGGCGAAAGCTTCGGGCCATGGGTCATGGGCCAGGACGCGGCCCTTCTGGATGTCGTTACCTCTGCAAACATCGCTTGCGGCTTTCATGCGGGTGACCCGGACGTGATGGCAGAAACCATGGCAATGGCCATTGAAAAAGGCGTGGGCATCGGTTGCCATCCCGGCTTTCAAGACCTGCAAGGTTTCGGACGGCGCAAGATGCATGTCCCCCTGCCAACACTGCAAAACTGGATCAGATACCAGTTGGGCGCATCGCTTTCGATGGCCAAGGCCGCAGGGGGCACGGTCCGACACCTGAAAATCCACGGGGCGTGGTCAAACATGGCCATGGCAGATGAGGCGATGGCGCGCGCTTGCTACGAAGCCGCGCTTGAGATCGCCCCGGAGATTGTCATCATGGTGCTGTCCGGCACGGTGATGGAAAAGGTCGTTCGCGATCTGGGATGCAACTGGGCCGGGGAAATTTTCGCTGACCGGGCTTATAATGACGACGCGACACTGGTCGATCGAAGCCTGCCTGGTGCGGTCATCCATGATGCAGACTTCGCGGCGGAGCGGATCGTAAACATGGTTAAATCCGGCGCGATTGTCGCGGAAAGCGGAAAGCAGATCGAGACGCGGATCGATACGATTTGCTGTCATGGCGACACGCCCGAAGCGGTCGATATCGCCAAACGAGTCCGCGCTGGCCTGGAAGCCGAGGGCATCACAGTGACCAAGCTTTAACAATGTCGATCACGCTGCTGCGCACCCTGATCGCCGTTTATGAAAGTGGCAGCCTCGCGGGGGCCGCCCAGCGGGTTCACGTCACGCAAGCAGCCGTCGGCCAGCAAATGCGCCGCCTTGAAGAAACGATGGGAACCTCGCTTTTTGATCGCAGCGACCGCACCCCGCGCCTGAACGCTCATGGAAATGCGCTGATCCCAAACGCGCGGGAGGTGGTCGCGGCTTATGACAGCTTCATGCAAAGCCAGCCCGCGCAACTATCGGGGGAGCTTGTTTTGGGCGCTGTCCCCTCCACTTTGCGCGGACTGGTGCCACAAACCGTCAAGCGGTTGTTGGACAGCACACCTGATTTAGGCATTCGCGTGGTGCCCGGCCTGTCTGATGATCTTTTGGAACAGGTCGAACGCGGTGCGTTGGATGCGGCCATCACATCCGAGGCTGGTCCAGGGCATGACGCGCTGCATTGGCAGGAAATCGCGCGAGAGCCATTGGTCTTGATCACCGCGCCCGATCTTCAGGGCGATGATCCGGTGCAATTACTCAAGACCCATCCCTACATTCGCCACACGCGGCGCGCTGCGGCGGGTGTGCTGGCCGGGGCGTGGCTAAAGAAAAACCGGATCACGCCGGACACAGCGATGGAGCTGGAATCCATTGAAACCGTCGCTTCTATGGTGGCGCATGGGTTGGGGATTTCCGTTGTGCCGGATATCTGCGTGCCGGATAGCACATTCGCCAGCCTGAGACGACTGCCCCTGACAACCCATCCGATGGTTCGGCCTTTGGGCATCTTGACCCGAAGCGACAGCACAAAGGCCCCACTGGTTGCGCGCCTGATCGAGGAAATGCGCCGCGTCATCCCAACAAGGTAGGTCTGCAGTCAGTCTGACAATTTGCCCGACGGAAGTCCGACAGAAGTCCGACGCAAATCCGACACGGGTTTTATAAAATTTTACTTTATCAAATATAAAGACATGATGATTTGCAAAAAGCTAAATTTTACCCCATGAAAGCGCAGATTTAGCAAACAGGGGAGCTACACCATGTCGGTGAGCGACAGAATTGTCGAAGATTTTGTGAAGAACAAAATCGAATTCGTAACCACGGTGCCGTGCAAACAGCTGGGTGGTGTTATTGATGCGGTGGAAGCCGAGGAAAGCATCTACCACATTCCATCCAACAAAGAAGACGAAGGCATGGGCCTGTGCGCAGGCGCGTTCATGGGCGGCAAACGCTCCGCGATCATCATGCAAAACACGGCGATTGGTGTGACCATCAACACATTGGTAACATTGACACAATTCTACCGGATGCCGCTGCCGATGCTGATCTCCTACCGCGGTGAGTTGAAAGAGCCCGTGGCCTGTCAGGCGGAAATGGCCGTCCACACGAAAGCGCTTCTGGCGCAGTTGAACATCCCGACCTATCATTTCCACAAGCAAGGCGACGAGACCGAGCTGGATGCGATCCTGAAATACACATTCATGTGCAACAAGCCGGTCGCCATCCTGACCGATGCAACTTTCTGGGGAGGCTACTGATATGATCCGTTCTGACATCCTGCGCGAGCTCGCGCCAACGATCAAAGACACGCTGACCGTTATGAATATCGGCCTTCCAAGCCAGGAAATGCACCTGATCGACGACCAGCCATCCAACTTCTACATGCTGGGCACAATGGGTCTGGCATCCTCTATTGGCTTGGGCCTTGCGCTTGCGCAAAAGGAAAAGGTCTTGGTTGTCGACGGTGATGGCTCCGTGCTGACCAACATGGGCACGCTGCCGACCATCGCCAATAACGTATCGGATAACTACGTTTTGCTGATTATCGACAATGGCTCCTATGGCTCGACCGGGGACCAGCCGACATATGCAGGTAAACTCACCAAGCTGGAAAAGGTGGCCGAAGCCTGTGGCTGCGAAAACGTGGTTGTGTGCAAAGCAGAGGACACAGTGCAAACCGTCAAGGATGCACTGGCGGGCGACAAGATGACGATCATCGTGGCCAAATGTGAAAGCGGCAACATCAAGGTGCCAGTGATTACGATGGACCCTGTCGTGATCCGTGATCGCTTCATGAACACAGTCGCTGAGCGGAACGCCTGATATGAAAAAGATCGTCATCTCCGAATTTATGGATGAAGCCGCTGTCGAGGACCTTCGGGCCGATTTCAACGTGCTCTATGACCCGGAGTTGGTCGATCATGAAGACAAGCTCTTCGCCTCACTGGCTGAGGCGGAGGGCATCATCGTGCGCAACCGCACGCAGGTACGGGGACCTCTTCTGGAGGCCGCGCCAAACTTGAAAACCGTCGGACGCTTGGGCGTCGGACTGGACAATATTGATCTTGAGGCTTGCAAAGCTGCCGGTATTTCAGTTCACCCGGCTTCCGGGGCCAACGATCTTTCTGTCGCGGAATATGTGATTACGTCGGCAATGGCTTTGCTGCGCGGGGCTTATTTTGGCCAAGCCCGCATGATCGCCGGTGAATGGCCACGTCAGGAAATGTCCGGTGGTGAGCTTGCAAGGAAGACCCTTGGGCTTGTGGGCTGCGGCTCCATCGCGCGCGAAACCGCTCGGTTGGCTCGTGGCATGGGCATGGCGGTCGCAGGCTTCGATCCCTTCGTTCCTGCTGATGACCCATTGTGGCAAACCATGACCCGTCATGACGATCTGGAAGGTCTGCTGGTCAGCACAGACGTGGTCAGCCTGCACGTTCCATTGACTGACGGCACCAAACATCTGATCAACGCAACCACGCTGGTCGCGATGCGCAAATCCGCTGTTTTGGTCAACGCCGCACGTGGCGGTGTTGTTGACGAGGCCGCATTGGCAACAGCATTGAGCCGCGGTCAAATTGCAGGTGCCGCGCTTGATGTGTTCGAAACCGAGCCTCTGACAGCTGAAGCCGGGGCAAAGTTTCAAGGCGTGCCAAACTTGATCCTGACACCGCATATCGGTGGGGTGACGACGGAATCAAATGTGCGCGTATCTTCTCTGACCGCCGCAAACGTCCGGAAATCATTGTCCTAAGTAGGTACAACCGCTCCGGGGTTCATAATTCCGTTGGGGTCCAGCGCTGACTTGATCGCCTGCATTGCAGCCAGTTTTGCGGGGTCTCCGTAGCGGGTCAGATCATCGACTTTCAATCGCCCGATCCCATGCTCCGCCGAGATGGAGCCATCCAATTGATCAACCAGGTCATGCACGATGCGTTTTACCTGCGGGCGCTGCCCTTCGTAGTCACTGCGGGACTTTCCAGCCGCTGGAAAGACGTTGTAGTGCAGGTTGCCGTCCCCCACATGACCAAAGCAGTTGATCCGAAACGCCGCTAATTCCGCCAAAGACTGTCCGGCCCGGTTTATGAATTCTGGGATGCGCGCCACTGGGACGGAAATATCATGCGAAGATACTGACCCGATGCGCCGGTTCGCTTCTGGAATGTTTTCGCGAATTGCCCAGAACGCTTCACGTTGTGCCAAAGACTGCGCGATGACGCCGTCGCTGACCAATCCGCGCTCAAGCGCTGTTTCGAACAAGGTTTCGAGGGCGCGGCTGGGGTCAATTCCAGCGACACAGCCCAGATCAATAAGAACGGTCCATTCAGGCGTTTCGCTTAGCGGTCTGGCGACGTCTGGGCCGACTTCGTCCAGGAAATCAAAGCCCATCCGATGCATCAGCTCAAACGCTGAAATCTGCGCACCAAGCTGCGCTTGCGCCAGCGACAAAAGATCAAGGGCCGCTTGTGGGTCCCGCACCGCAAGCATCGCGGCCCCTTCGGAAACCGGTTTTGGAAAAAGGCGCAGGCTGGCTGCCGTAATTATACCAAGCGTCCCTTCTGCCCCGATCAGAAGATGGCGCAAATCGTAGCCAGTGTTGTTTTTGCGCAATCGAGACAGACCATTCAAAATCGACCCGTTCGGTAAAACCGCTTCCAGCCCCAAACACAGATCGCGGGCATTGCCATACCGCAAGACGTTTACGCCGCCTGCATTGGTTGCAAGGTTGCCGCCAATCCGCGCCGAGCCTTCGGAGGCCAGCGACAGCGGGAACAGGCGATCCACTGCTTCAGCTGCGTCTTGAACCGATTGCAGGATCGCACCTGCGTCCGCGATCAGAACGTTTTCGGTCGCGTTGACGTCCCGGATCGTAGTCATGCGTTCCAGTGATAAAATCACAGGCTTCGGACCTTCCGGGGCCACTTGCCCGCCGACCAATCCGGTACCACCGCCATAAGGAATGACACCGACTTTCGCCGCGTTGCAGGCCGACAGGATCGTTGCAACTTCTGCGGTTGATCCAGGGGCCAGCAGAAGTCCTTCGGCCCCTGCATACCGCCCGCGCGGTTCTTCCAGATAGGCGGGGGTTAGAGGTTTTTCGGTGCCATCTGGCAATTGCGCCAGAAGTGCCGCCTGAAATTTATCTGTGACAGGGTTCAACATGCAGGCCTTATCGCCATTCCTGCGGCCAAGGAAAATGCCTAATTCTCGCTGTGGCGCAAGTAAGCAGGCTGCAAAACCTTGATGGTTGGTCGGGACGGCAGGTCGCGTAGCGAAACTTCAAGTGACGACTCCTCAAGGTATTCCGCATAGAACGTGTCCGACATGCCGGAGACAAAGCGCTGCAATGTCCCGGTGCCCCACCAATGCATCGGGATCACAATGGAAGACCGCAACCGCTTGAGAATGCGTGTCATCGTTGCAAGATCGACCGTCATGCCGCCGTCAACCGCGGCCATAACCACGTCCAGCCTGCCCAAAGCGGCATATTGTGCGGCATCCGGTTCGTGGTGCAGATGCCCCAGATGGCCGATGCAAAGCCCCGCAACTTCGAAAACAAAAATGGAGTTGCCGTCTTTTTCGATGCCGTCATCCCATCGCGACCTAATATCAGTGGTCACGTTGCGCACCAGCATTTCGTCCAGATCAAGGTGGTGATCGGCGGGTGCCCCGACCGAACCCCATCCTTTCAACACATGCGGGATGCGGGGATCGGGCACAGATGTCCAATGGCTGTCATGGGCATGGTTCATCGTGGCGACATCCGGGACAAATTCCTGCGTGCCAATAAAGCCAGTGTAGTCTGTCACAGCGCTAAGACCGCCTTGGGTCTGCAGAAGGAACATCGCGTGATCAATATAGCTGATCCGAACTGTGTAGTCGTCCAGCGGTTCTTGCCAGCTTGCCTTATGAACGTAGTGCATCGACGGCGATGCATCCGCAAGCGCAATGCAATGGCTGGGGCGTCGATCCTGCGCCATCACTAGTCCCGGTAAAAGTAGAAACAGCACGAATGGAAATCGCATCACCAACCCTCCTGACTAACAAACTAGAGGGGTTGTCGATTCTGGCAAATCACAAATGCCGATGCGGCTCAGCCGATATCGGTCTTCCCGCGACGATCGCTGCGCAAATTGGCGTAAAGCACATGGTTTCGCCACCGCCCGTTGATTTGCAGATAGCTTTGGGCGACGCCCTCGTATTTGAAGCCAGATTTTTCCAAAACCCCGCGGGAGGCCTCGTTTTCTGGCAGACAAGCAGCCTCCACCCGGCTGAGGTCAAGGGCGGTGAACGCGTGATGCACCACTGCCGTAATCGCTTCGCGCATAAACCCTTTGCGGGCGTGAGTTTCCCCGATCCAATAGCCCAAAGTGCCTGCCTGAGACGGGCCGCGGCGGATATTGTCGAGCGTGATCGCGCCCAGCAAAGCCCGGTCTTCACGGCGTTCGAGAAAGACCGGCATTGCGTTGCCCGCATTCAAAGATCGCTGCGCCCAGTAGACGCGATTTGTGAAGCTTTTGCGGGACAGATGGTCGGACGCCCAGCTTGGCTCCCAAGGGGCCAGAAACTCGATACTCGACGACCGCAGGGCAGCCCATTTCAGAAAATCGGAATGCTGAGGCAGTCGCAGCGTCATCCGCTCCGTTTCAATTCGGACTTTGCGCTTGCGACCCAGCATCACGCAGCCATGCGTTTTTCGACATCGCTAAGATCACGCGCATCTTGCACGGGTCCATATAGCGCCATTGCAGCTTGCCCGCGTCCCAGCGTCGCGGCTGCGAAAGCTCTGACCTGCGCCACATCAACAGCATCGATCTTGGCAACAGTCTCACTGAGCGGCGGAACCCGTCCCCAAATACCGATCAGCCTTGCAAGACGTTCTGCCCGGCTTGATGGGCTTTCAAGTCCCATCAGCAACCCTGCCTTCATCTGCGCGCGCGCGCGGGCAACTTCAGCTTCCGACATATCTTCGGCACTGCGTTTCAGCTCATCAATCGTTAAATCCGCCAAACCGCCAATATCCCCAGCTGACGTTCCGGAATAAACAGTCATCATACCGGTGTCAGAATAGCTGCCGATTTGGGCAAAGATAGAATAGCAAAGGCCACGTTTCTCCCGCGCTTCCTGGAACAAGCGCGACGACATTCCACCGCCAAATGTGGTGGCAAAAACCTGAGCCGCATAAAAATCGTCTTCCCGGTAGCCAGGAGCTTCAAAGGCGAGCGTGAAATGCGCTTGTTCAAGCTCCTTGATCTCGCGCCGTTCACCCGATGTGAACTTTGCAGAATGGGCAACCCGCCCCTTGCGCGGTTTCATGTCGCCAAACAGATCCTCGGCCATACGCACGATCTGATCGTGATCAACCGCACCTGCTGCTGACAGAACCAGCTGTTCCGGCCCATAATGTTCTTCGACAAACCCGGACAGATCATTGCGATTGAAGCTGGAAACACGCTCAACCGGGCCAAGAATTGTCCGACCGATAGGTTGGCCGGGATAGGCCGCTTCCTGAAGCCAGTCAAAAACAACATCATCAGGCGTATCGAGCGATTGTCCGATTTCTTGCAGGATCACGCCACGCTCGACCTCGATCTCGCGCGGGTCGAACACTGGGTTGCGCAGGATGTCGGCAATAATATCCAGCGCCAAAGACACATCCGCCTTAAGGACGCGCGCATAATAGGCCGTCACCTCCCGGGAGGTATAGGCGTTGATATATCCGCCCACATCTTCAATTTCTTCGGCGATTTGCAGTGCAGACCGGCGCTTTGTGCCTTTAAACGCCATATGCTCCAGAAAATGCGCAATACCGTTTTGTTCCACACGTTCGTGGCGACCACCGGCATTCACCCAAACCCCGATAGAGGCGCTTTCCAAACTTGGCATGTTTTCAGTGACGATGCGAAACCCGTTGGGCAGCGTATGAAGCTGTTGGCTCACGTGCGGATCCTTTCACGAATGACGGCCTGAATGGCAGACACGTCACCGGGCAATTCTGTAATGCGTTCCGGCCGATCATAAAGATCCGCCATCCTGTCAGGCAAGGGCGGGTGCAGACCCGATGCGGCCTCGACGGCAGCTGGGAATTTTGCGGGATGCGCCGTGCCCAAAGTGATCATCGGGATTGATCCTTGATGGTCCAATGCCACTTTGACGCCCACAGCGGAATGTGGGCATAGCAACTCCCCCATAGTTTCATGGGCAGTTTTGATCATTGCAGATGTTTCTTCTTCGCTGGCACGGCCCGAAACGAATGTCTCGCGCAGCGCTTCAATCGCCCCTTGCGAGATCGTGAACGCCCCATTGGATTTCAGCGCCTCCATTTGTTGCGCGACCGCGGCCCCATCCTTTTCGTACGCAAAGAACAACGCGCGCTCAAAGTTGGAACTAACTTGAATATCCATCGACGGGCTGATCGATGGGATCACGCCTTCGGTCGTGTAGGCCCCAGTGCTCAGCGCCCGGTGCAAGATATCGTTTTGGTTCGTTGCGATCACCAATTTCTCAATCGGCAATCCCATCTGCTGTGCAATATAGCCCGCGAAAATATCGCCAAAATTTCCGGTCGGAACCGTGAAGCTCACTTTGCGATCAGGCGCGCCCAGCGACACAGCGGAGGTGAAATAATACACCACTTGCGCCAAAACCCGCGCCCAGTTGATGGAGTTCACGCCGGCAAGCCGCACGCCATCGCGAAACTCAAAATCATTGAACATGTCTTTCAATGCACCCTGACAGGTGTCGAAATCCCCCTCGACCGCCAAAGCATGGACGTTGGCGTCCGTTGGCGTGGTCATCTGGCGACGTTGCACCTCTGACACCCGCCCATTGGGATAGAGGATAAACACGTCCACAGCATCCAAACCTTTGAACGCTTCAATGGCTGCTGATCCTGTGTCTCCCGAAGTTGCGCCGACGATGGTAACCCGGTTGCCCGAACGTCCCAGCGCTTTTTGAAACATTTGTCCGATCAGCTGCATCGCAAAATCTTTGAACGCCAGCGTCGGCCCGTGAAATAACTCAAGCAGATAGTGGTTCGTCCCAACTTGGACCAGCGGTGCGCGCGCGTCGTGACCAAAACCGGCATACGCTTTGGCGATGATTTCCTGAAACTCCGTATCCGTGAACGTATCACCTATAAACGGCTTCATTACCCGGAACGCGACGTCCTCGTAGGATTGGCCCCGAAAGCTGCGAATGTCGTCTGCGCTTAAGGCCGGGATCGTCTCAGGCACATAGAGCCCGCCATCACGCGCCAGCCCCGTCAACATCGCCTCTTCGAAGCTCAAAACAGGGGCGGTCCCACGGGTCGAAATATACTGCATCGTTCTTTTCCTCAGACGGTCCGCTGCCTGATACGCCAAAGCAGGTAGAGTGTCATCCCAAACCACAATATCGCCAAGGAAAACCATGTGATCGCATATTGCAAATGGTCGTTTGGAATACCGGCACTGTTTACAGGCACTGGCATGACCGACGGCTGCGCCTCATCAGAGCTGCGCAAAACGATCATCACTGGCTCTGTCTCCAACTCTTTGGCCAGGCGCGGCACATCACGCGCAAACCAAATATCGCGATCTAGGTCTGGTTCAGGCGTGAAGCCATCAACCTCGCTCGGCCAATGAAGATTGCCCACCACACGCGCCTGCACAGCGCCGCGGGTTGTGTCTTTGTCCTCTAAAGGAACAAAACCGCGATCAAGCAAGAGCCGCCGTCCTTCCGTCTCAAAGACAGAGATCACGCGGTAACCCGCACCGACCCGTTTAATTGATACCAGGATATGCAGCTCACGCGGCAGAATCTGTCCCTCTGCCACCACCGAAAGATAGGTGTCCGTAGCAGGATCAGGGTTCTGTGGAACCGCGACCGGTTCGGCCCCGATCTGCGCGTCGATTTCAGACAGAACCGCTTGCTTCCAAGCAAGCCGCTGCACTTGCCAAACACCAAGCGAAATGAGGATCGCACATCCGACGACCCCGAAAAGTGCTGGAACGATCATGCGCTTCATCGCGCGCCTCCGATTGAAAAATGCGCGAGGGCGGCAACCCTCGCGCATGTGCTTCTTTTTGGACCAGAAACCTCCGCCGGAGGCTCCGACACTTCAAATTGCGCGTCAGCCGCCCCAGACGTAGACAGCTGCAAAAAGGAACAGCCAAACCACATCAACGAAGTGCCAATACCAGGCTGCAGCCTCAAAGCCGACATGCTTTTCCGGGGTGAAATGCCCGGCATATGCACGCATCAGACAGACGGCCAGGAAGATCGTTCCGATCACCACGTGAAAACCGTGGAACCCTGTCGCCATGAAGAAGTTTGCGCCGTAAATATTGCCAGAGAACCCGAATGCCGCGTGGCTATATTCGTAGACCTGGAAGATCGTAAACAAGACGCCCAAAGCGATTGCCAGGATCAGACCGTTTTTCAGGTCTTTGCGGTTGTTTTCGTGCGCCAGCGCGTGGTGCGCCCAAGTGGCCGCAGCCCCGGAACACAGCAAAATCAGCGTGTTGATCAATGGCAAGTGCCATGGATCGAAGGTCTCGATACCAGCGGGGGGCCAAACGGCGTCGACCATAGGGCTTTCGGGACCCATCGGGTACATCGCATGTTTGAAGAAGGACCAGAACCAGGCCACGAAGAACATGACTTCGGACATGATGAAGAAAATGAAGCCGTAGCGCAGGCCAATCCGCACAACCGGTGTGTGATCGCCAACTTGGCTTTCTTCAACCACGTCGGACCACCAGCTGAACATAGTGTAAAGTACGGCGGCCAGACCGATGAGGAACATCCACGGACCGTTTTCGTGCATCCACATAACCGCGCCAGACAGCATGACGAAGGCACCGACCGCACCGATGAACGGATTCAGGGACGGTGGGAGGATGTGGTAATCGTGGTTCTTTGCGTGTGCCATTTGGTATCCCTCGTATGGGCTTTCTTTTAGTTGATATCAGTGCTGGTCTCAGTGTCCAGCGCAGCCTGCGCTTCCGGCAGGTCTATTTCGTAAAAAGTGTAGCTGAGCGTGATGCTCTCGACATGTTTTCCATCCGGATCGTCAACGATCTCGGGATCGACATAGAATGTCACCGGCATCATGACCCGTTCACCGGGTTGCAGCACCTGTTCGGTGAAACAAAAACAGTCGATCTTGGTAAAGAACCCGCCCACGGTGAACGGAAATACGTTGTAACTGGCAGACCCCGCGATTGGCCGGTCGGTCGGGTTGTAGGCCTCGTAGAAAGCAATCCCGGTCTCGCCGATATTGATGTCCATTTCCCGTTCAACAGGTTTGAACTGCCATGCCATTTCCGAGCTTAGCGAGCCGTCGAAGCGGATGTTGATGGTCTTATCAAGGGTGATGTCGGAGCCCGCATCGGCTTCCAATGTCGTACCGCCATACCCCGTGACACGGCAGAACCAGTCATAAAGCGGCACGGACGCAAACGCCAAGGAGACCATCGTGCCGACGATTGCCACCAGATAGGCCAGGGTGCGGTGCTTTGGCTCCATTCGGGAAAACATCAGTTGCTCTCCGGGATCGTGATTGAGGGTCTGACAGTGTGATCGAAGGCTTCGACCATGCCACCATTTGAAACCTTGACGATTGTCACGCCGAAAATGATCGCAACAAAGGTCAGAAGGACCAGTCCTAGGCCGACATTGCGACCAAAGCGGCGTTTGTGGATTTCGTGTTCTTCGCGGAATGCCATCACCAAGCTCCCATGCCAAGTTTGACCCAGATCGCTTGCAGCAACAGAGCGCCAAAATGCAGGAACAGATAGCTCAGCGACAGGCGGAAGAATTTCTTCTCCGCAGCGTACTTGTCCGCTTCCGCTTGCACTTCATCGCGCTGCCACAACCGCCAAGCGCCCAGAAGGAAACGTGCGTTCAAGACCAACGCAGCCGCCAGATAAATCCAGCCGCCGATTGATGTGAAGGCCGTGCCAACGGCCAGCGGGGCCAGCAAGACCGTGTAGATCAGGATTTGCTTGCGCGTTTCGCGGCGACCATGGGTCACGGTCAGCATCGGAACACCCGCTTTAGAATAATCCTCATTCATGAACAGCGCCAGCGCCCAGAAATGCGGCGGTGTCCACATGAAGATCAAGCAGAACATCAACACGCTTTCCACCGACACACTGCCTGTGGCGACTGCCCAACCAATCATCGGAGGAAACGCGCCCGCAGCCCCACCGATAACAATGTTTTGCGGGGTCCAGCGTTTTAGCCAGATCGTGTAGATCACAACGTAGAAGAAGATCGTAAACGCCAGTATGGCCGCGGCCATCCAATTGGCAACAAGGCCCAGCATCACCACGGAAATAAACGACAGCCACAAACCAAAGCTGAGCGCTTCACCGGGTTGCACGCGGCCTGCCGGAACCGGACGTTTGGCCGTGCGCTTCATGATCAGATCGATGTCGTGGTCATACCACATGTTCAGCGCGCCAGAAGCCCCGCCGCCCAACGCGATAAACAGGATCGCAACCAACGCGATGAACGGGTGCACCGCGACCGGGGCGACAAATACGCCAACAGCCGCCGTGAACACAACAAGAGACATCACGCGCGGCTTCAGCAGCGCGACATAGTCACCGAACTGCGCCTCGTTGGGCTCTGTCGTTCCAATTTGTTGTGTGGCGTCTGACATCAGATTGCGTCGGGCGGGAATGACCCGCCCTACCCTTTACTCAGCTGCTGCGACCGTGAGGCTGCGAGGTGTGCCCGCATATTCCTCAATCGCGCCATCAAGCCATTCGTCGTAAACTTCCTGGCTGACCACTTTCACAGTGATTGGCATGTAAGCATGGGCTTGTCCGCAAAGCTCTGAACATTGGCCGAAATAGACGCCCTCTTGCTCGGCGGTGAACCAAAGCTGCGCCAGACGACCGGGAACCGCGTCTTGCTTCACACCAAAGGCCGGGATCGTCCAAGAATGGATCACGTCCGCGCCAGTCACCTGCATAACGATTGTTTTGCCAACCGGAACGACCACAGCTGTGTCAGTTGCCAACAGAAACTCATCGCGTGTGTAGCCCGCTTCGATCAGCTCAGCCTCAACGTCTGCAGTTAGCTTGTTGTCGCCGGCACCGATCATGAAGCTGTCAAAGGCAAAATCGTGATCAACATACTCATAGCCCCAGTACCACTGGTAGCCTGTGACCTTGATGACAATGTCACCTTCGGGAATGCGCTGCTGCTTGAACAGGACAGGAACCGAAAACGCGCCGATAAAAATAAGAATCAGAACCGGGATCAACGTCCACGCAACTTCTAGTGGGGAGTTGTGTGTAAATTTCGCAGGCTCCGGGTTGCGCTTGGAATTATACCGGATCACGCACCAGGCCAAAAGCGCCGTAACAAACAGCGTGATGACCGTGATGATGATCAGCAGAAAATCGTCCAACCATTTGATCTCACGCATCAATTCTGTCACGGCTGGTTGAAAGTTAATCCCGTCGGGAACTGGTTTCCCGATGATCTCAAGATCTTCAATAGCAGTTTGTGCAAACGCGGCCGGGGCCGCCAGTGCTGCACCAAAACCCGCAAAAGCTGTCGTAAATCGCATGCGTCTCTTCCCGTGTTTTTCTTCAGGGCGGTTGCAAAATCACAATCACCCGTTGCGTCTTTCGCTGCACAAACCATATTACCTGAGATGGGGCAAGCCTGAGACGCGTTCTCGCGCTACCATGCCGCAGGTTAAATCTCGGTCAAACCGGCCCCATGCCAAGCCGCATAAGGAATACCAATTGAGCAATACGTCATCCACAGCTTTCCGCCCGTTTCAAACACATCTCGATCAGGACCGAGCCTTGAGCATTTTGCAGGACGCAACGAACGGTGCAGATGACGGGGAGTTGTTCTTGGAGCGCCGCCGCGGTGAAGTGTTTTCGTTTGATGACGGACGCCTGAAAACGGCCAGCTATGATGCCTCCGAAGGCTTCGGGCTTCGTGCCGTCAAAGGGGAAACAGCTGGCTATGCTCATGCGACCGAGATTTCTGAAAACGCCCTAATCCGGGCGGGCGGAACAGCAAAACTTGCGGTCGGCGATGGCGGCGGGACGATGGCCGCAAGCCCGCAAGCCACGAATGTGAAGCTCTATTCCGATATGAACCCAATGGATGGGTTCGCGTTTTCGGTTAAAGTCGATGTCCTTCGAGAAATTGATGCCTTCGCGCGCGCGCTCGACCCACGGGTTGTTCAGGTATCAGCGACCCTAGCCGCATCTCATCAGGAGGTTTCGATCCTGCGCCCTGACGGCACGCTCGTCAGTGACGATCGCCCGATGGCGCGGTTGAACATCAGTGTCATTGTCGAAAAGGATGGACGGCGCGAAAGCGGTGGGATGGGTGGCGGTGGGCGCACAATGCTGGACGGATTACTCGCGCCGTCCCATTGGCAGGATTTGACCCGCGAAGCATTGCGTATCGCGCTGGTCAATCTGGATGCGGAACCGGCACCCGCAGGCATCATGGACGTTGTCCTTGGACCCGGTTGGCCCGGTATCTTGCTGCACGAAGCAATAGGCCATGGTCTAGAGGGCGATTTCAACCGCAAAGAAACCTCCGCCTTTGCCGGTCTCATGGGCCAGCAGATTGCAGCCAAGGGGGTCACAGTACTGGATGATGGCACGATCCCGGACCGACGCGGGTCGATCTCGGTCGATGATGAAGGCACACCCAGCGGCAAGAATGTTCTGATCGATGATGGGGTCCTTGTTGGATATATGCAGGACCGCCAAAATGCCCGGTTGATGGGCGTCAAACCCACGGGCAATGGGCGACGCGAAAGCTATGCGCATGCGCCGATGCCGCGCATGACGAACACTTACATGCTGAATGGCGAAGCGAACCCCGGTGATATGGTCGCTGATTTGAAAGATGGCATCTATGCCGTGGGCTTTGGCGGCGGTCAGGTCGATATCACCAACGGCAAGTTTGTCTTCAGCTGCACCGAGGCCTACCGCGTTCGAAATGGCGTCGTTGGTGCCCCAGTGAAAGGGGCCACATTGATCGGTGACGGGGCCACAGCCTTGAAACAGATCCGCGCCATCGGAAATGACATGGCTCTTGATCCCGGGATTGGCAATTGCGGGAAGGCCGGTCAGTGGGTGCCTGTCGGCGTTGGTCAGCCAAGCCTGATGATCGGTGGATTGACCATTGGGGGGTCTGCGACTCGCTAGACCGGGCGACGGTTTTTCCTGCGACGCCCAAAAACGGTTAATTTACCTCCCCATAAATGGCGAGGGCAAAGCATATGCCGAAAATCGGTCCGGGATTTGCTGCTGTCTTCGGGCGAATTTTCATATTTTTTATGTATATAAATTAGATACTTATGCGTTTTTTCGCAGAAATCCAGAATTCGGATTTTGTCTTCATTCTCTCTTAACCACTTCGGTGCCAAACATAGTGTAATGATTGGACGGAGACATGATGGCCAGCGACTTGCTGTCTACCCCACCCCCCCTCGCACCCCCACTGACTCAGGGCGCAATGGTATCGTGGCTCCGTCTAATCAGATCCCACCGTGTGGGTGTCTCCACTTTTTTTAGATTGCTGTCGGAACATGGCTCTGCCGATGCCGCGCTGGATGTTTTGCCGGACATCGCGACAGCAGCGGGGGTTCAGAAATATTCCCCCTGTTCTGTTCAAGACGCGGAACGTGAACTGCAAGCAGGCCAGCGCCTAGGAGCGCGCTTAATCTGCTTTGGAAGCGCAGAGTTCCCTGTCCAATTGTCGATGATTGCGGACCCACCTCCCTTGTTGTGGGCGCTGGGCAGAGTTGATCTTCTGAACACGCGATCGATCGCCATTGTGGGTGCGCGCAACGCATCCAGCCTTGGAACCCGGATGGCGCGGTTCCTGGCGAAGGACCTGGGGGAACTTGGCTTTGCCACTGTTTCCGGCCTTGCCCGTGGAATTGACGCAGCAGTGCACAACGCAAGCCTGCCAACCGGAACGATTGCGGTGCAAGCCGGGGGTGTCGATGTCGTGTATCCAAATGAAAACAAGGCGCTACAAGACCAGATCGGACAAATTGGACTGCGTATCAGCGAACAGCCTATTGGACTTCAGCCGCAGGCGCGTCATTTTCCGAGGCGCAACAGGATCATTTCTGGCCTTGGTCAGGCGGTGATCGTGGTGGAGGCCGCTGCAAAATCGGGAAGCCTGATCACCGCGCGCGACGCTTTGGATCAAGGCCGCGATGTGATGGCTGTCCCGGGACATCCCTTGGATGCACGCTCTGCGGGTAATAATCTCTTGATCCGTGACGGGGCTATTTTGGTTCGAAATGCGCGCGATGTCATGGAAAGCCTGACGCCGATCGCACCAGCTGAAAATCCCATGTCGAAATCACAAACCGCGGATACGCCAGTTCACGAACACGGTCCTGCGCATGCTGAAATCCTGAACTTGCTGGGTCCAACGCCGATTGCTGAGGATCAGTTGATCCGCGATTTGGCGAAACCTGCGCATCTGGTTGCGCCAACACTTCTAAACCTAGAAATGCGCGGGAAAATCTCGCGCCAGCCCGGCGGATTGCTGTGCAAAGTGCCCTAGCGACGCAACGACAACGCGATCCCGCCAAGCACAAGAAGGGCAGCGAGGGCAAACCGAATGCTGACCTCCTCCCCCAGAAATAGCATCCCACCTGCAAGTGCGATGACAGGCACGCTGAGTTGCGCGGTTGCGGCGATGCTAGTCTGAAGGCGTGGAAGAACCTGATACCACAGTGCATAGCCCAGCGCAGAGGTGATCGCACCGCTGGCAATCGCCGATAGCAACCCCGGCGTGGAGAACTCCAACGTCGTTATCGGCAGCAAAACCAGCGCCATCAGCGGCGTCGCAATCACAAAGTTCGCCCCGGTTGCTGCAAGGGCGTCGCTGGATTTTGCCCCGATCAAGGAATATATCCCCCAGCCGACGCCTGCCACAATCATGAAGGTCGACCCAATCAGGTTCAGACCACCAGCCCCATCTGGCCAAAGCAAGACGCATAAGCCGCCGAAGGCCACAGCCATTCCCGCCCAGCGCAAGGCCGGGATTAGATCGCCGCGCAAGATTGCCGCCAGAAACATCGTGACCTGCACCATTCCAAACAAGATTAACGCGCCCGCTCCTGCGTCCAGTGTCAAATAAGCCAGAGAGAAGCCGCACATATAGGCCGACAGCGACACCACCGCAGCCCAACGACCCGAGGCGACCCAATTCAGACCTCCGTCGCGCAGGACAAGAAGTCCGGTTAGGACCACGGCCCCGGCCAGGATGCGGACCAAAGCAAAAAGGCTAGGGTCCATGCCCCCAGCGCTGACGCCAAACTTGTTCAGCACCGAATTGGCCGCAAACGCGACCATGGTCAAAAGGCAAAGAAGGAAGAGCTTCATGAGAGCGTGTCGAAGGCCTTAGAATAATTCAGGCTTTCTTCTGGCACATCTTCACCCAGAGCCGCCAGTCACGAGTGCGAGACGGGGTGAGGTTAGATGAGTATGGGTCCAGTCAGAATGTACCGCTTTCTCAAAATGACCGGTTCGTGGTTAAATCAGTAGTTTAGTTCGAGCTCTTTAAGGCCGTTTTCTTTAGAAGGCGCCGTAGCTTCAAACCGCGGCTTGGATTGACAGTCTCAAACCAATCAATCTTGCCCAATAATGCTGCTCTAAAATCAGGATCCAAGAGACGGGTATCATCGGGTTTCTCGCAGGCATGAATAACTGCCTTTAAGTGGTCGAACAGTTTGCGATCAATGTTGAGGCGCTCGTTCACAACAACGCCCGTTACCTTCTGCCGTGATGTATTCGACATCAAACGGGTTTTCGCTCGATTGACTGCAAAGCCCTCATCACGAACAATTTGTGGAACAACCCTCAAGAGCGAACCAACAACATGGTTGTCTCCAGAGAAACTTAGGTCGTCTGCGTATCGACTAAAATGAGCGCCTAGACTATTCGCGAGCGCCGATAATCTACGATCAAGCGTAAAAGAGACGTGATTTGCCAAGGCTGGTGAAACTGGCGACCCCTGAGGCAAATGCGGTTTGCGGTACAATGACCTATCATCAAAATTGAGGCGTTCCAATATGCGCGGCGGCGTCGATGTCGTGCATAGTGCTGTCAAATATTGCGCGACTTCATGTGGATAACCAAGGCACCTAAAAAGTCCAAATATTCGCCCCGACCCGATAGTGGGAAAGAAATCTCTCAGATCAAAGCAAACCACGACATCTTCGCCTACATGTCTGCTGGCCGCTTGCAGGCAATTCCGACCTTTCACAAAACCAAACGCGTCAGCGTGGCTTGGTAATTTGTCAAGGATGCCTCGAAGAATCTGACGTTGGACTGATTTCAAACTCTGCTTGGGCGCTTCAATCACTCTAATGCCCTTGGTCTTCTTTTTCCTAAAAACATAGTGATAGTGATTGATTGCAGTCTCACCGTGTCTCTCAAATCGACGATGCCGATCTGCGAGATACTCCAGGCGGGCTGTTGGTAACACGAGCCAATCAGCGAGACTTCCCACTGTTGGAAGTTGAGGCACATCCACATCAACAAACGCTGCAATAGGAGACATGGTTGGTGATGTTAAGTCGCGAGCGGGCCAAATATCGCGCTTCTGACAATACCGATAAGCTCGCTCGAAATTGTGAATGCGTAATAACGAGCAAGCCACAGAATTGGTAGATGGGGCATATTGAGATGGTAGTACGAGAAACAGCTCAGCAACTATTTCTGGCACAAGCCTGTGAAGTGCAAATGGAAACCTTCGCAATAAATTGAACGTTATGAATTCCTGTGTCCACGATCCAAGTGTAAGGCTGTCAGCTATATTGCGCGAAAATTCCAGCTTATTCATTTTAGAAAATCTGTTGCAACGAACGATCTCCGCTTTTCTCGGCTTCGCGCTACCTGATCTGGGTGAAGCCCAGCGGCGGTAGCGCCATGTTTGCTTAGGTAGCGTTCGCAGACGGGGATACCCCGCCCAACTCTATACATCGCAGCACAGAGCATCCAAAGACCGCCGTTGCACAAGCAACGATGCAATAGGAAATAGAACTTGCCAACCCCAAGTTGGCGAACTGCACTCAGTTTCCTGCCAGTCGCCTCTTGTTGCAACATCCCGTAATTTGGGGTCATCCTAGTCGTTCTCAGATATGTAGCACGCCAGCAAAAGACCGCTAAAAGTGCGGTGCCCAACGCCGCAAACTGGAAATCGCCCATCATGCTGCATCTGCAGCTCGCATTGCGGTCATTCGCTGCAAACACGTAATGCAGGTTAAGTAGACTTACAGATCCGGAATAAAGCGGCAGTCCGCTGCTCAATAGATGGGGGCCGTGTCAAAGAGGCGAGACAGTGCAATAATCACTACTCTAAGGATTGCCGCAATTCGGAGAAAGACATGAAGACAGTTGGCTTGGTTCTTGTAGCGCTCATTGCGGTGCTCCAATTCTATATCGCTTGGTTTGAAATGTTCGCGTGGACGTCGCGGGGTCCCAAAATATTTGACACTTTCCCGCCAGAGCTCTTTGAGCAAACCATCCAATTGGCCGCCAACCAAGGCATCTACAACGCTTTTCTAGCTGTAGGATTGGTTTGGTCTCTCTTTATCAAAGAGGAAAAGTGGCAATTCAACATAGCGGTTTGTTTTCTGGTGTTCGTTGCAGTCGCAGGCGTCGTCGCCGCAATGACCGTCGCGCTAAAATCTGGCCTTCCACAATTCATACCCGCAAGTATCGCCTTAGTTCTCTTGATTTACTCGAGGAAGAGGAACGCGGCAGCCTAAGTCGATGTGGCAACGGTCCATGGCGAACATTCAACAGTTCAGACCAAGCCGCAATGCAGCTCAGAGAACACCAAAGCTGTCCTTAGGTCTGAGTATGCCAAGGGGCGGTCTCGAATGCGTTGCGTCAGTCGAAAAAACCCGCAGAGGCCAAAATTGAACGGCTATTAGAGCCGTTAACCAATCAATCGCCTGCGGAGTAATCTGCGATGTGGTGACGGTCTAGAATCTGTTTCGCATCACAGTGTGACGGATTGGCAGCTAACGCGATTGCTCCAAGAAAAGATCAAAAATTTCCGGCACGTTTCCCTCGGCCATCTCTGCGTCCAACGCTGCTTGCAGGTTTGCATTTGTACCCTCAGCGATTTGCGCTCGGATCCCCATGTCCTCAACCATTTTCAAGAAATACCCAATGTCTTTGCTGGCATTCGCGATCGAAAAGCCCAAATCGCTGACCCCGTCGACAGCGTAGTTTTTGCAAAACTGCATGAACGGGGAATTGGACGGACCTGCGGACATGATGTCGAACAGCTGCTGGCGATCAACGCCCGCACGGTCTGCGACCGCAAAAGCTTGGCTCATAGTGCAAACTGTTGTCATGCCCATGAAGTTGTTAATCAGCTTGGTGACATGACCTGCGCCAAGCGCGCCGAGGTGAAAGACATTTTCGCCTAGCAGGTCCAAAACAGGTTTCACCCGATTGTAGGTGTCCATGTCTCCGGCCGCCATGATATTCAGGAGACCGTCTTTGGCATGCGCTGGCGTGCGTCCGAGAGGTGCGTCAATCATGCCAGCGCCCCTTGCTGCAAGATCCGCTCCGATCTTGCGGGTTGAAGCTGGGATCGACGTGCCAAAGTCGATGACATCCGTACCGCTTTTGATGCCCGCTAAGATCCCGTCGTCGCCATAGATCAGGCTTTCGACCACGTCGGAAGTGGTCACGCAGAGCATGATGATATCGCTTGCTTCGGCGAGGGCTTTGGGCGTGTCGACTTCGACGGCACCGCGCGCGGTGGTCGCCGCAACAGCTTCTTTGTTGCGCCCGATGACAACCAAATCATAGCCGTTATTCTGAAGGCATTCGGCCATGTTGCCGCCCATAAGACCCAGTCCGATGAAACCGATCGTTGGTTTGGTCATGTCAAACTCCAAATGCTTTTCTAAATCTGTTTCAACAAAACGCGGCGACCCCGGCTTCTGCAACTTCGTGATCTTGTGCCGGCGAGCCCGAGCTTACGCCGACGCCTCCGACAACTTGTCCGTCTGAAAACACCGGCAGACCACCAGCGACGGTGACCATCCGGCCCCCTAGGGTCGATGAAATCCCGTGCGCTGGCATACCCGGTTGGTTTGCTGCACCTAGTGCATTCGTTCCCTTCTGGATGCCGGTCGCGGTAAAGCTTTTGTCGATAGCGAGATTGATGCTGGTGATCTTGGCCCCGTCCATACGCTCAAAAGCGATCAGGTTGCCGCTCTCATCGGTGACGGCGATGCACATAGGTATTCCGATTTCGCGAGCTTTCGTGCGCGCAGCTGCAATCAGCATATGTGCCTCTTCGATTTCCAGCCGCTTTATCGTCAGCATCATGTCATCCTTTGCACGCTACGGACCAATGATCAGGTTCGGCAGCGTCAGTGAAATAGCTGGAACAAACGTGATTAACATGAGCGCCGAGAAAATCGCGAGGTAGAACGGCCAGATGGTTTTGACCGCTTTCTCCATCGGTAGTTTCCCGACCGCACACCCGACAAAAAGGCAAGTTCCGACAGGGGGCGTGCACAGACCAAGGCCGAGGTTCACAAGAAGGATCATGCCAAACTGCAGAGGATCGATGCCCAGCATGTTCATGACTGGCATAAAAATCGGTGTGCAGATCAAGATCAGAGCTGCCATGTCCATGATCATACCCAAGAGCAACAGCACGGCATTGATCATCAGCAAAATCAAAATCGGGTTCTCGGTGATGCCCAGCAAGAATTCGACTGTCTTAGTGGGCACGCGGTTGAATGTAAGCATGTAGGCGAACGCGCCCGCACAAGCGATCAGTATCATCACCATCGAGGTTGTGCGCACGGAGGAAATCACCGCTGTTTTGAACCCCTCCCAAGATAAGCTGCGGTAGACGATCAGCGTGACAACGAAGGCATACATCGCGCCGAACGCGCCAGACTCTGTGACTGTAAAAACGCCCGACAAAACACCGCCAACGATGATCACCGCGGTCAAGAGACCCGGGATGGATCCAACAAAGGCGATGGCCAGGGCGGTCCAACCAGGGAACTGCTCGGCCTGATAACCGCGTTTTACGGCAACGATATAAGCTGCAATCGCGAGGCAACAGCACATCAAGACCCCTGGAACAACGCCTGCAAGAAACAGTTTCGAGATCGAGACAGCACCGCCCGTGGCCAGAGCAAAGATGATCATATTATGGCTGGGTGGGATAATGATCCCTGCAATTGATGAGGTCACTGTGACATTGACTGCGTAGTCCGCATCATAGCCTTTGTCTTTCATCACTGGGATCAAGATCGAGCCAAGCGCCGAGATATCCGCAATTGCCGAGCCGGAAATGCCGCCGAACAGCATCGACGACAACACGTTAACGATGCCAAGCCCACCGCGCACGGCGCCGACTGCGGCTTGTGCAAAGCGGACCAGCCGGATTGCAATGCCCCCGTGGAACATCAACTCGCCGGCGAAAATGAAGAACGGGATCGCCATCAAGGAGAAAACGTTGATACCCGATACGATCCGCTGAAAGCCCACAAATAAGGGCAGACCTTCAAACCAGAAGGCTGAAAGGGCCGCAATGCCAAGCGCATAGGCAACCGGTGTACCGATGAAAACGCAAAGGGCAAAAACCCCGAGAAGAACCATAAGCCCCATGATTAACCCTGATCTATATTATCTTGGCGTTCGTCCCGGCCCATAGACAGGCGGATCAGATGACCAATCGAAAAAAGAAATAACAGCGCACCGCTGATGGTAAGCGGCAATGATCGCAGACCCTCGGACCATTGGATCAGAGGGATCAGCGTGTTCCATTTGAACTTCGTCAGCTCAATCCCATACCAGAACATCATACCGCCAAACCCTGCCATCAGGATGTCCGACACGATCACGAAAATTGTGCGCACCCAATTGGGAACAATGTTTCGGAAGACGACCACAGACAGATGCGTGTGATTGTGCACGCCCGCAGCGGCCCCAAGGAATGCGATGACCATGACCAGCAGCAGCGAAACCTGTTCGACCCATGTGGGGGTGTCGTTCAAGACGTATCGGCCAAACACCAGCCACGCAAAGATGCCAGTCATAATGACAATGGCGATGCCTGCCACAAAGACACAAGCGCGCGCTAGCAGACCAAGTACTGCATCCATCTTCTGCAGAAATACAGGTGGCGTGTCAGGCTCTTGCATGGTGTTTCCTTCGAGACAAAACGCCCGGCATCCAACGGGGGAGCCGGGCGCTCTTGGTTGATAAGATTAAGGCCGCTTATTCAGTCGCCTGCGCCATCTCAACCAGCGCTTTCATGTCAGGATTTGCTGCAAGGTAGTCTGCATAGACAGAATCCATTGCTGCTTGGAATGGACCTTTGTCAGCAATTTCATTGACTGCGATACCCGCAGCTTCAACGTCCTTACGTGCTTGCTCGGACCCAATCGCCCATTGCTCACGCTGGAACAGGGCTGCTTCTTGCGCTGCACCACGCACTGCTTCTTGCATTTCTGCAGACAGCGCGTTGAACTTCTCCGTGTTCACGCAAATGCACTCTGGAATGATCAGGTGCTCGGACAAGGAGTAGTGCGTTGTCACCTCATAGTGACCAACGTTCTTGAACGATGGGAAGTTGTTTTCTGCACCATCAACAACGCCGGTCTTCAACGCTTGCTGCACTTCGGAGAATGCCATTGGCGACGGGTTGCCACCCATTGCGGAAATCATCGAAGTATAGAGATCATTGTTCATGACCCGGATTTTCAAACCTGCAACGTCATCAGGAGTGTTGATCGGCTTTTGGCTATAAAAAGACCGTGCTCCAGCATCAAACCATGCGAGCGGCAGAATGCCAGCTTCGCCCATCGCAGCTGCAACAGTTTGGCCCGCTTCGCCTTCAAGAACTCTGAACATATGTGGCACGCTTTTGAAGATAAACGGTAGCGATACGAGGTTGGCTTCTTTGACCATTGGACCGATCGGGCCAAGGTTGAAGTTTCCAATTTCGATCGCACCGATGCGAACTTGTTCTAGAGCATCAGGCTGCGATCCAAGAACACCTCCGTGGAACACGTCGAGTGTAACTTCGCCGCCGGTGGCTGTGTCAATCAGCTCGGCGAATTTGTCCATCGCAGCTGTGTTTGGGTGGCCGTCATTGTGAATATTCCAAGCGCGCCAGTTTTCAGCGGACGCTGCACTTGCGACGAGTGTTAATGCGGTCGTAGCCGCGAAAAGCGCTTTAGCAAAAGTCATAGGGTCTCCTCCCTTGTGTTTTTCGGGCAGTCTCTGGCCTACGACAACGAACGGAAGGTGCGAGCCTGTTTTGGCCCCTGTCTTCCCCAAGCCGGAATCACTGCTGCAAGGATAAGGCCACTAGTATCCCAGTTTGTCAACAGCGGTTCATTGCGCGCCTGTCTGACTTGACATGTGCGGTCACAGGGCCTTTTGTGAAAGCAGCGAGCAAGCCAACATGGCTGCTAGATCAGGATGGTAAAACATCGTGTTTTCAACATTTTAATAACTTGGAGGCAGTTTTCTGCTTAACCAAGAAATGAGCTAAAGAGACACATCGTGAAAGATTTTGTAAGACGAACAACGACCGATGCAGTTTACGAAACATTGCATGATGAGATTGCTTCGCTGGAGATTCTCCCTGGCACGAAGCTGTCCGAAACGGAAGTTGCGCGCCGTTTTGGCGTCTCTCGCCAACCTGTCCGTAATGCGTTTACCAAGCTTGGAAATGAAGAGCTTTTGGTTATTCGACCTCAAAAGGCCACTGAGGTTCGCAGATTTTCGAGGGATCGGATTGAACTTGCACGTCTCGTGCGTTTGGCAGTTGAGTTGGAGATCGTACATAGTGCTGTCCCGATCTGGGATGAAACATGCCAAGAAAAATTAGCTGAAAACCTGATCAGCCAACAACAAGCAATCAGTGACGGTGATCTGCCCGCGTTTCACGCTTTGGACTATGACTTTCACAAACTGATATACGTTCTAGGCGGCAACCCGTTGGCCTTTGAAGTGATGCTTGAATGCAAGAAGAAGGTCGACCGTTTGTGCATTCTCAGTCTAGAAAACGACAGCGAAGCAAAATCGGTTTTGGACGATCATCGCGAAATAGCAGCAGGGCTGAAGTCAGGCGATGTCGAGCGGGCGCAGCAGTCAGTCCGAAAACACTTGTCCCGGCTTGATCAAACCGTCGACTACATCCACAAAACCCATCCGGAATATTTTGAATAGGTGTCGTGAGGCCACCGATGTAGTTAGGCAGTGCCACGCTCTGGACGATTGTTCTCGATATTGAACTTCATCCCATCCAACAATTCTTCCAAATCAGGTCGCGCCGCCGGGCCGTTCGAAATATCAACCAACATCAGTGTTCCGTTAGGGCGAATGCCAAAGGCACCGGGTTCGGCAAACAGACCAGTTGTTTCAGCCTCGGACAGAGGCTCAGATACATACAGCCCAAGCGATCGCATCTGCGCCTCAGTCATCCCGTAACAAAGGTCAAAATCCCAGCCGAATTCTTCAAGGTCCGATGCTGCTTTCTCTTCGGTATCTGACGAGACGACAACGACGTCCATGACATCTGTCCAAGCTGCCAGCATCGCATTCAGCTTGCCCAAGAAGCGTTTACAGCGCGGACAATGTTTGCCGCGATACACGAACATCATGGTCCAGCGATCTTTAGGTTGGCCAACAGTCACTTCATTCGTAGACCCCAAGCAAGGAAAGCTCATCTGTTCAATTGGTTCTCCGACGTTCGGCTTAGCTGTGTTCATGAGGGACCCCTTTCGTGATGTCGCAATACGCCAACTATGCACGTTGTCTGACGTCAGCACCATTGGGATAGATTAGTTCGATTTGATAAGGGTGGTTTTCTGGCGCATCGTGACCACCAAGGCGCGGAGATGAGACAGAAACCTGGAACACGCGAAGGCCATGGCGAGAAGGATTTAAGACATCCGCCGTGCAACACGTAAACAGTGTTCAGCCGAAGAGAAGATCAGGATCATGCAGGACGACCTGAAGAGCGAGGACAGCATTACAAAGCTGTGTCATCCAGAGGGTATAGCCCAGAGCCTGTACTACAACTTGTCCAAGGAATTCCTCGAGGCTGGCAAGAAGCGGCTCTGCGGACAAAGTTGCCTTTTGACTCTTTCACGCCAATGTCTGCTTCGAGTGGTTTGCGACCGTCGCCGCAAGCGATGCTTCAGCACAAGCCCTGCTCGGCAAGATAACGCACGTACAAAAGTGTCAGGCTTTCGCGGCGGGACTTGTCCGGCCAGACCGCGTAGATCCCCAAGGGCTCCAGCGACCAATCGGAGAGCAACCTGACAAACTTCCCTTCGGCGACGCCGCGGTCAGCAAGAAAGGATGGAAGTACCGCAGCCCCAATGTTCTCGGTGCACATGTGGTACACCGCTTCGATGCTATCGACCTCAATCTGCGCATTGCCCGTCACCTGTTCGGTCTTGCCGGATGGTGAGGTGAACTCGGTCGTGTCAGATCGATGTCGGAATCGGATCCAGTCCCAGTCCTCCATGTCCGAAGGACGTTTCGGGGTCTTCCTCTGGCGCGCGTATTCAGTGCCAGCCACGAGATGGCGCTGCCCAGTCGCGAGTTTCCGCGACATCATCGAACTGTCGTCTAGCCACCCCACACGAATGCTCATGTCCAGCCCGTCTTCGATCAACTGCATGCGGTGATCGGTGTAAATGACCGAGAACGCGACGTTGGGATGTGACTTGGCGAAATTCGCAACGGCGGACGTTAGCGGGCCGCCTGCAAGAAACGCTGGCAGCGAAATCCGCAAAGCCCCGACCGGCTCCAACGTCAGGGCATTCAATTCATTCAAACCCGCTTCGGCGCTGCGCAGCATTTCCACCACCCGGGCGTGAAACATCTTTCCCTCATTGGTCAGCGCAATTTTCCGCGTCGTGCGATACAGAAGCGTGACGCCCAGATAGTCTTCCAACTCGGACACGGTTTCGCTGATCCGGGATGGCGCCAGCCCCAGCGCTTTGGCCGCTGCGCGGAACGAGCCTTCGTCCACCACACGTGCGAAGATGGCCATTTGTTTAAGGTGGTCAATCACTGTTCTGTCCTGCGGACCAATCAATTCGGAAATCATCGAATAGTCGAATAGTCGCCCGTTGCCTAGGGTTAAGTGATGGAGCCGCGCGCTTTTCATGCACACACCGGAGGACCCCAATGAAAACGATAGACAAGACAACGTTTGCGTCGCTCGCCTTTGCGACCGCGATGGCCAGCTCAGCACTGGCGCAGGATGCGGCGCTCGACATGAAGTTTGCTGGTGCGCTCGAATTTTCGGATGATGGCACGCTGTTCGTCGGCGACAATTACAATGGTGCGATTTATGCCTTTGACATTACGGGCATCCAGGCACCGGCACAGGTGGCCCCGGTCAATGTCGGCGATGTCGATGTCAAGATTGCCGATGTGTTGGGCGTGCCCAAAAGCGCGCTGGCGATCAACGATATGGCTGTGCATCCGATCAGCGCAGAAGTCTTCATTTCCGTCAGCCGGATCGGCAACTTCGAATCCGCACCGGCTATTGTGAAAGTGACGCAAGACGGCGACATCGCTCTGGTCGATCTGGGCGCTGCGTCGTTTCAAAAGCAAGAGCTGACCAATTACCCGGATCAAGACACCACGTTCCGCCCCCGTGGACTTGGCCAGAACCCGCCTCTTGTGCGTGACATTGCAAAGGGCGAGGTCAAGCTCAGTTCGCTGGCGATCATGGATATGGAATTTCACGACGGCGAGTTGTTCGTCTCGGGCGTCGCGTTCGACAACTTCCAGTCGACCCTGCGTCGCATGCCGTTCCCCTTCACCGATGAGCAGTCGGCGGCGAATGTCGAGATGTACCATATCTCGCATGACCAGTTTGAGACCCGTGCGCCGATCCGCGCCATGTCGATCCAGGAAATCGACGGCAAGACGCAACTGGTTGCCGCCTATACCTGCAGCCCGATTGTTCTGATCGAGTTGGACGAAATTCAGGACGGAGCAAAGATATCGGCGCGAACGTTGATGGACTATGGCAACGGGCAACCGCTGGATATGGTGTCCTATTCGATGCAGGGCCAGGAGATGCTGTTCCTGACAAGCAACAGCCGGTCGCCGCATGTCATCCCCGTATCCAGCCTGAACGGCGCGCAATCCTACACTAAGGGCGATCTGCCCGAAGGCGGCAAGTCCGACATGATGCCGATCATGCCTGTGGGCGACACCGGCAAGGCTGTGATGTTCGATGGCATGTCGCTGCATATCGATAATCTGGGCGACAATCTCTTTGTTTCGCTTACGCGTGACATGTACACCGGCAGCCTAAACATGGACTCGAACTTCAACGGGTTCCCGAACCGTTTGCACAACCTCGTGGCCGAGTTCGATTTCCCGCAATACTGGGAAGATAAGTAAGATGCGTGGCGCACATCGTCTGATGATATCGGCATTGTGCGCCGCAAGCATCTCAGGGTCGGCTGCCCTCGCCAATGAGGGCAGCGTGATCCTCCCCGAACAACCGGCGGACCCGGTCATCCTCATTTCCGCATCAACGGATGAGTTCCGTGTCTATGTCGGTACGCCCGATGAATGCTGCGCGGGAAGATCGCCGCTTGCCGGACGTTATGAGCATCAAGGGCAAGGGGTTAGGTTCACGCCGGCGTTCGACTTCGTCGAAGGCCAAACCTACACCGTTCTGTCCGATGGCGTTTTGACCGCCTTCACACTTGGCAAGGCTGATCTAACCGCACCGGAAGTGGTCGCAATCTATCCCAGCGGCGACGCAATTCCAGAAAACACCCTGCGGTTCTACATCCACTTCTCCGCGCCGATGCAGCCCCACCTTGCGGCGGACAAGATCAAACTGATCAACGCCAACGGAGTGGAGGACACTGCGGCCTTCATGACGTTCAAGCAGGAACTTTGGAACGCAGATCGCACGCGACTGACACTTCTCATGGACCCGGGCCGGATCAAACGGGGCGTGGCACAAAACCGGGAGCTTGGACCGGCGCTGGAAGAAGGGCGTTCCTACTCCTTGGTTGTTGATAGCGGATGGCCTTCGGTCACGGGTGTCGAGAAAACTATGCGCTTCGAAAAGGCGTTCCAGGTGTCCGCGCCGCTTCGCACGCTTCCCAATCCAGAACAGTGGGACGTCTCTTCACCCGGAATGATAACGCGAGAGCCTTTGGTCATCACTTTTGACCGACCGTTCGATCAACTCGGATTGGCAACTGCCATCACGCTGCTGGACTCCGACGGGCGGATTATTGACGGACAAGTCCAGATCGAACGGAACCAGACGCAATGGCGGTTCGAGCCGCGCAATCCCTGGACTGGCGGCCATATCGAAGTCGTAGTCGATGCTCAGCTTGAAGACGTGGCAGGCAACAATTTCCGGGACCTGCTGGATCACGCGCTTGGCACAGAAGCGACGCCCGGAAACATGGCAATGCGTCGCGTGGAGCTGACCCGCTAACTGTTCCGATCAGCCGAACAATGACTTCCGAAATGAGCAAATACCAAAACGAATGGATCGGCTTTAGCTCTGGTCCTCATTGCTAGGGACCAAAACTATGAACACGACTTCTTCCTTCGAAACCGACCGTGCCAGCCGATACCTCAAGGCGCTTTGCCATCACTTTGGCCGCAAGGTTGACGCGAAATGTGACGACACGGCCGGTTGGGTTCAGTTCCCGTTTGGCCGCTGCGAGATGAGCGCCGGAGACCAAAGGCTGGAACTTACCGCCACCGCCGACGATGAGCGTCAGCTGTCGCAAGTTGTGAAGATCGTCACCAGTCACCTCGAACGGTTCGCTTTCCGCGAAGACCCGAAGCTGGAGTGGGACGCCGTCGCGCCGACACCCAGCGAACACTGAAACAATCAACAAGGAACATTGCTATGACCTTCAAAACAACTTTGCTCTCTGCGGCTGTAGCGGCGCTGATGCCGATTGCCGCCCTGGCCGATACAGCCGCCAACAAAGCGTTCGTGATCGAGGCGATGACAGAGACGCTCCTCAACGGCAATGTCGACGCTGTCGACACCTATTTCGCACCGACGTACATTCAGCATAACCCCGATGTTGCAAGCGGCACTGAAGCATTCAAAGGCCTCGTCGGGATGCTGAACCAAGGCGACGGGATCGAGGCCGAGTTCGTGCGCGTCATTGCCGACGATGACATGGTCGCCGTCCACGCGCGCTACACCGGGTTCGGCCCCAAGCCCATGATCGCATTCGACGTGTTCCGCCTTGAAGACGGCAAGATCGTTGAACACTGGGACAACCTGATCCAAGAGCAACCCCTGAACCCGTCAGGGCGCAGCCAAATCGACGGCGCGACCGAGATCACCGATCTCGACAAGACCGAGGCCAACAAGGCGAAGGTCGAAGAGTTTCTGACCCGCTCGATGATCAACCACGAAGAGGTCGACATCACCAGCTACATCAGCCCGGTCACCTATATTCAGCACAACCCGATGGTGGCGGACGGCTTGGAAGGCTTCGGCGCATTCATGGGCGAGATGGCCAAACAGGGCATCACCATGGAGTACTCGAAAGTTCACCAAGTGATCGGCGAGGGCAATTTTGTCCTCAGCATGTCCGAAGGCACATTTGGCGGTGAACCACAGGCCTTCTACGACCTGTTCCGGCTCGATGACGATCTGATCGTCGAGCATTGGGACATCATCGTGCCGATGCCCGGCCCTGATGCCAAGCACAATGAAGCCGGCAAATTCTGAACGACACCTGCGCCCCGGCCACCGGGGCGCACGGAAGGAGCATCTCATGCAACGCAGAACACTTCTCAAAACAACGCTCGGCACCGCGCTGGCGATCATCATTGGAACACACGCAGGAGCACAAACAATGGACGAAACATCACAAGCCAGCTTTGACACCGTCATGGCCTTCATGGGCGCAATCGGCGGCGGCGATACGGAGAAAATGTCATCCCTGATGGCCGATGACATGGTTTGGCACAACGAGGGCGACAGCACGCTGACTTGGATAGGCGAAACCAAGGGCAAGGAAGCAATCTTCGAATTCCTCGGCGTTTTCGGTTCAAATCTACAAACCACGAAGTGGGAAAACACCGACGCCTTTGCCTCGGGCGACACAGTCGCCGTGTTCGGAATCATGAACGGTGTGACGACGGCCTCGGGACAAGAGATCGGTGAGTTCACCTTCGCACTCCGCGCCAAGGTGCGCGACGGCCAAGTCGTGCTTTGGCACTGGTTCGAAGACAGCTTCGCCGTCAGCCAAGCCTATCACGGCCGTTAACACCAAACTTCGAAACGCGAGGGACCAACATGGGACAAGGACTGGAGAACGTGCGCCGGATTTATCTGGAAGGCATTGCTGGCGGAAACGCCCGCGAGGCCGTGCACGCCTACACCGGGCACCGCTACACGCAGCACTCAACGGGTGTCGCTGACGGGGCTGAGGGGTTCCTCGCGTTTTTTGAGCCGTTCGTCGCGAGCAATCCAAAGCGCGACATCGAAATCAAACGCATCTTCGAAGACGGGCCTTGGGTCTTTTGCAGCGCCTATCAATCACTGAACGATGGCGCAGCGGAATGGGTGACAATGGACATGTTCCACACCGATGCCAACGGATTGATCCTTGAGCATTGGGACACTATCGCGCCCTATGTGGCAGATACAGCGTCGGGCCAAGACATGGTCGGCGGGGCGCAAGAGGTCGACACGTCAGCTAACACCGCTGCCAACAAGTCGTTGGTTTTCGAATACACGAAACAGGTCCGGCAGGAGAAAAAGCTGACCAGCCTTGACCAGTTCGTCTCCGACGATCTGATCCAGCACGCCGCTGGCATCGACGCTGGCCGGCAAGGTCTGTCGGATTGGTTGGGGTCAGCCGACCACGGCGACTACGAGATGCTGTTCAAACTGATCGGACAAGGCGACTTCGTGGTCACTTACGGCAAGCGCCAAGCCAAGGGTGCCGACATCGCCGTCTTCGACCTCTATCGCATCGCAGGCGGCAAGATTGCCGAACACTGGATGAACGAAGAACCAATTGCGCCCCGCGAAAGCTGGGGCAACTCCGGCAAATTCTGACGCTGTTCAAAAGGATCAAGATAATGAACAAACAATACCTCGTCCCCCGCATCCTCATCGGGTTGATGGCCCTCGTCATGGCCGCTGCAACCATTCCGGCATATGGCAACCCGACGTCCAACCCGGGCATGATCAACCTGGTCGAGCCTGCGCTTTCTCTTGGCGAAACTGCAGGCGCGTTCCTCGGGCGGCAAATGACTGTCATTCTGATCGCCCTGATCGGTGCCGTCACCGGCCTGCGCCACCTCGTGATGATCGGCGGGTTTGGCATGATGTTCATGAACGGCCACGACGCCATCTTCATGGGCCTGATGGGCGGGTCAGACTTTGCCGTCGCAGCCATCGCCGGCCTTGTGTTCGCGGCACTGGGTGCTTTGTCGATCTTCCTCGTCTGGCGTCAGCAACCCGCAGCATGACATCCATTCTTCGGTCCCTTTCAGCCTATTGGCTCTGGGCAGTTCTCTCTCTGCCCGCAGCCGGTTTTCTTGCTGCCGCGAGTGGCTCAAGTAATCCGGAAGTCTACGAACAACTGCTTCACCCGACGGGTGAGTTCTCGGCACGCTTCATGATCCTGGCAATGCTGGCCTCGCCGCTCATGCTGATCTTCAAAGGCTGGCGAGGGCCACTTTGGCTCAAGAAGAACCGTCGTTATTTCGGTGTTGCCGCTTTTGGATATGCAGCCTTGCACACCGCGTTCTATCTGGTGGACAGCCAAACGCTGGACCGTGTGCTTGGCGAGTTGCCGCGCCTCTACATCTGGACCGGCTGGCTGGCCTTCCTGATTTTCATTCCATTGGCATTGACGTCCATGGACGTCTTCGTGCGCATCCTGGGACCAAGCTGGAAAAAGCTGCAACGTTGGACCTACGCCGCAGCTGTCCTGACCCTGCTGCATTGGGCCGCACTCCATGAGTGGGACGGCATAGGCCCCGCCCTTGTTCATTTCGGCCCGCTTGGACTACTTGAGGGGTATCGTCTCTGGTACTGGAACTCGCGCCGTCGCACAATAATTTCGGGCAGATAGCATTCTTAGATCGCCGCGTTTTTTGATGGAAGCGTACTTAAACTTTTGACCTGCGCAGATTATTCGATCGCATCAGCCGCTGTTACTGAAGCAAAAATGTTTGCGGCGAACATCCAGCCAAACGTTTCAGCCAAAGTAGGCCTCCCCTCCCTCGAGACAGCCAAACTACGACACACCAATGTCCGCTTTCCAGCGCTTTGCGAACATCGGTACAGGACGCAGCATCCGTCACTTTGGGCTCTAAGCGGACATGCGCAAAAAAAGGGCCCGCATCGCTGCGAGCCCTCCGATCTTAGTACAGCTTGGCGCTGATTTACATCATGCCGCCCATGCCGCCCATACCGCCCATGTCAGGCATGCCGCCACCGGCTGCGCCTTCTTTGGCTGGCTTGTCGGCAACCATTGCTTCTGTTGTGATCAACAGACCAGCGATGGAAGCTGCGTCTTGCAACGCTGTGCGAACAACTTTGGCAGGGTCAATGACGCCGAACTTGAACATGTCGCCATATTCTTCTGTCTGCGCGTTGAAGCCGAATGTTGCGTCTTTGCTTTCGCGGATTTTGCCCGCAACAACAGAGCCGTCAACGCCGGAGTTCTCAGCGATCTGGCGCAGAGGTGCTTCCAGTGCTTTACGCACGATGGAAATACCGATGTCCTGATCAGAGTTTGCACCCTTCAGTTTATCAAGCGAATTCGCGCCTTGAACCAGGGCAACACCGCCGCCCACAACGATACCTTCCTGAACGGCCGCACGGGTCGCGTTCAGGGCATCGTCAACGCGATCTTTACGCTCTTTGACTTCAACTTCGGTCATGCCGCCCACGCGGATTACCGCGACACCACCAGCGAGTTTCGCAACGCGCTCTTGCAGTTTTTCACGGTCATAGTCGGACGTCGTTTCTTCGATCTGCTGACGGATTTGCGAAACGCGTGCTTCGATTTCCGCTTTTGCGCCTGCGCCATCGATGATGGTTGTTTCATCTTTGGTGATTGCAACCCGCTTGGCTGTGCCCAGCATGTCCATTGTGACGGACTCAAGCTTCATGCCCAGATCTTCGGAGATCACTTGGCCGCCGGTCAGGATCGCAATGTCTTGCAACATGGCTTTACGGCGATCGCCGAAACCAGGTGCTTTGACGGCTGCGATTTTCAGGCCGCCGCGCAGTTTGTTGACAACCAAAGTCGCCAGCGCTTCGCCTTCAACATCTTCTGCAATGATCAGAAGAGGTTTGCCGGACTGGATAACAGCTTCGAGAAGCGGAACCATTGGCTGCAGGGAAGAAAGCTTCTTCTCGTGCAACAGGATCAGCGCATCTTCGAGCTCTGTTGTCATCTTGTCTGGGTTTGTCACGAAGTAAGGGGACAGGTAGCCGCGGTCGAACTGCATGCCTTCAACAACGTCTGTTTCTGTTTCCAGACCTTTGTTTTCTTCAACCGTGATAACGCCTTCGTTGCCAACTTTTTGCATCGCATCTGCGATTTGGCTGCCGATTTCGGCTTCGCCATTGGCAGAGATCGTGCCGACTTGTGCAACTTCGTCGCTGTCGGAAACTGGACGCGCTGCTTTCTTGATGGCTTCAACAACAGATGTTGTCGCCATGTCGATGCCGCGCTTCAGATCCATTGGGTTCATGCCAGCTGCAACAGATTTCATGCCTTCGCGAACGATCGCCTGGGCCAGAACAGTTGCAGTTGTTGTGCCGTCACCAGCTTCGTCATTGGTGCGAGAGGCCACTTCTTTGACCATCTGTGCGCCCATGTTTTCGAACTTGTCTTCCAGCTCGATCTCTTTGGCGACAGATACACCGTCTTTGGTGATGCGTGGCGCGCCGAAGGATTTGTCCAGAACAACGTTCCGGCCTTTCGGGCCCAAAGTTACTTTTACCGCGTTTGCCAGAATGTTGACGCCGTTCAGCATCTTGTTCCGGGCGTCGGTATCAAATTTGACGTCTTTAGCAGCCATTTTCATGTGCTCCTTGAATTTCGTGGATATTGGAAAGGCGAATTAGGACAGGATGCCCAGAATGTCGCTTTCTTTCATGATCAACAGCTCTTCGCCGTCAACGGTCACTTCTGTGCCGGACCATTTGCCGAACAGAACGCGGTCGCCTGTTTTCACAGCCATCGCGATCAGCTCGCCGCTGTCTTTACGTGCGCCTTCACCAGCTGCGACGATTTCGCCTTCTGCCGGTTTTTCTTTTGCGCTGTCGGGGATGATCAATCCACCAGCTGTTTTCTCGTCGCCTTCTGTGCGGCGAACCAACACGCGGTCGTGGAGTGGTTTCAATGCCATCTCGTGGTGCTCCTTAGCTCCGTGTTTCTCCCAAGGGCTCTTGCCCTTATTAGCACTCACCATAGTCGAGTGCTAACGCGCTGTAGCTAAGGAGGGCAGCAACCGCTGTCAACCGATCATACCGGCTTTTTTGCAA
Organism: uncultured Litoreibacter sp.; assembly: GCA_947493265.1. Lineage (GTDB taxonomy): Bacteria > Pseudomonadota > Alphaproteobacteria > Rhodobacterales > Rhodobacteraceae > Litoreibacter. The sequence goes on from CANLQL010000004.1 coordinate 333,534, forward strand.
GAATCTGTCGAAATCCTCAGACGTATTGCGCGTGGCCTTCCAAACCCTTTGGCGTTAGGGTGTAAATGCCTTTTTCTACCCGCTCAAACCATCCGTAGTGATCGTCAGCCATCAGGCGCGTGGCGTTGGGGACGTTCACGGCTTTCGCCACTTGTGCGCCCTTGGAGGGGCCGTTTTCCCGAAGGTAGCAAGCACAGCGAACCGCGTCTTGTCGGTAGGCTGTCACCAACCCTACCCGCGTTTGGCCGCCTTGGTTTGGATCGCCGACACGTCGGGCAAATTCCCGCAATAGACGCCCTTTACGAAGTTTGGATTTCCGCGGTCGGTACGGGGCCGGATCAAGATGTACCTCAACCAGATCATCGCGCAGGCGCACCGTAATCAGCCCAAGGCCCAGACGTCTGCATAGCGCTTTGTTGTCGCTCAAGGACTTCAACCCACGTTTGCCGGACGTTCTCGGCACCGCAATATACACATCATCGCTGATGGTCTGGCGGGCCGTTGCTTGATGAAACAAGCTTAGGGAGAAGCCAGTTTTCAACTCCACAATGACCGGGTCGTCCGGGTCACGGATACCCACAACATCACAGGCCCCGACCTCCGCCTTCACGTCATATCCCTGCCCTTCCAGAAACGCTTTCACGCCAGGATACAATGCGGTTTCACGAAGGGGTGGGTCCGATTTTGCCATTTCCCGCATCCTACCTTTGAACGCGCCCGTGACAACCCAAACCGCTACCCCTATAAGGCCCGCAACAAGTTCAGCCTTCTAGGAATTGCAATATGACGACGCTTATTTTTGGCCACAAATCACCCGATACAGATTCCACAGGATCACCAATCATCTGGGAATGGTTTCTCAATCATCAGGGTGGTGATGCAAAGGCCGTTCTGCTGGGGGAGCCAAACACCGAAGCCAATTTCGTTCTCGAGCGTTGGTCGCTTGGAAAACCTGAAATCATCAAAAGCCTAGATGATGGACAAAGCTGCGTTGTCGTCGACACGAACAACCCAGCGGAGCTTCCAGAAAACATCAATTCTGCAGATGTGCGGGCGATCATCGATCACCACAAGCTTGTAGGTGGGCTGGAAACGGCAGGCCCGATCGACATCACCATTCGTCCGCTGGCCTGTACGGCCACGATCATGCACGATCTGATGGGGGATCATTCAGGGCATATGCCGGATGCGATCAAGGGCGCGATGCTGTCTTGCATCTTGTCAGATACGCTTGCTTTCCGGTCCCCGACAACGACAGACGCTGACAAGGCGCTTGCTGAAAAGCTTGCAGGTGATCTGGCCATTTCCATCCCAGAATACGCTGATGAAATGTTCGCGGCGAAATCCGATGTTTCTGCGTTCTCTGACGCCGAGCTTTTGCGCATGGACAGCAAAGAATACGCCGTTGATGGGACGAAATTCCGCGTCTCTGTCTTGGAAACGACGTCGCCTGACACGGTCCTGAGCCGTAAAGACAGCCTGATGGAAACCATGAAAACCGTCGCTGCTGAGGACGGTGTTGATCAGGTTTTGCTTTTTGTTGTCGATATCCTGAACGAAGAAGCAACGATGTTGCTGCCCAACAGTCTGACAAAAACTCTGGCGGAAAAGTCCTTCAATGCGGCGACAGGCGACGCTGATACGGTGATTTTGCCAGGCATTATGAGCCGCAAGAAACAGATCATTCCGAACCTCAAGCTTTGAGGACCGCGTTCGAAATTCTTCCTGCCTGAAACTCCCCGCCGATGGCGGACCCCTCAACGCCAAACGGCGCACCGTTCAATCGAAAGGCTTCAATATGAACCAGATCATCGAAAAACTCTCTGAGGTTTCGGATCGATATGACGCGCTTTTTGTGGACCTCTGGGGGTGCATTCACGACGGGCTACGTCCGTTCGAGACAGCCGTCGCCGCGATGCAGGAATATCGGGCCAAGGGTGGGACGGTGATTTTCGTCACCAACGCACCAAGGCATCGGTCCAGTGTCGCCGCGCAACTAGTGAAGATCGGTGTCGCGGAAGACAGCTACGATGACATCGCAACCTCTGGCGACAGCGCACGGGCAGCAATGTTTCGTGGCGCTGTGGGTGAGAAGGTCTATTTCATCGGGCAACCGCACGATCTGACCTTCTTTGATCCGCTTAAGATCATTGAAAACCCTGTCCCGATCAAGCAGGTACCACTCGAAGAAGCGGAAGGCATTGTATGCTGCGGTCCACGCGATCCGCTCGCAGATCCGGACGTAAACAGGCCAGAATTTCTTTATGCGAAGCAAAAGGGTTTGAAACTGCTCTGCGCCAACCCCGATATCGTTGTTGATCGCGGGGATAGCCGCGAATGGTGCGCGGGTGCGCTGGCCCAGTTATATACCGAGATGGGTGGCGAAAGCCTTTATTTCGGCAAGCCGCACCCCCCTATTTATGACTTGGCGCGCCGGCGGCTTTCGGCGTTGGGCAAGACTGTTCCAGACAGTCGGGTTCTGTGTATCGGCGACGGTGTGCTAACCGATATTCGTGGCGCACTCGGGGAAGACCTTGATTCTCTGTTTATCTCCGGTGGTCTTGCCGCCGAAGAGACAAAAACTGCACATTCGCCGGACCCCGATCTGCTAACCGCTTATCTTCAAAAGGAAATGGTCACGCCAACCTACACGATAGGTAAGTTGCGCTGACCCGCATTTCACTTGATTTTTCTGCATCCGCAAAGTAATTAAGTTTCAAAATTCACCGCAAATTGCGCTGAAAGTTACTTTAAGGGTCAAAAATGTTGGATATGGTACGCGGCGACAATCTGCCCCGAGGCACAATCTGCATCGAGGATATCGAGATCGGCATGAAACGCCACTTGCGCAAGCAAGTCACGGACCGTGACATCGAAATGTTCGCGGAAGTTTCAACCGACCATAACCCCGTCCATCTTGACGAAGACTACGCCAATGAGACGATTTTCCAGGGGCGGATTGCCCACGGGATGCTGACGGCGGGACTGATTTCGGCGGTGATTGGCGAACAGCTGCCCGGTCATGGAACTGTCTATTTGGGTCAAAGCCTGAAGTTTCTTGCCCCCGTTCGTCCAGGCGACATGGTGATGGCAGAGGTTGAGGTGACCGAAATTGACCACGCAAAGCGCCGCGTCACCATGCACACACGCTGCGAAGTGGACGGAAAGAACGTCCTGAAAGGCGAAGCAGTCGTGTTGGCCCCAAGCCGCAAATTCGACTGATCCAAGCAAAGCTTTCACCGCAGGTCTTGCACCGGTCTTAATGCGCGGTTACCCAATCGCCATGCAGGTCATCCGCGACTATCAATATGTTCGACCCGAAGATCGTGGCGCTTCAGCGGCCATCGGCAATTTCGATGGCGTTCATATCGGGCATCAAGCCGTAATTGAGATTGCGCGAAGCGCCGCGCCAGACGCCCCACTAGGTATTCTTACGTTTGAGCCGCATCCGCGTGAGTTTTTCGCGCCCGATGCCGCCCCCTTTCGGCTGATGAACGCCGAAGCAAAGGCAAACCGGTTGGAAAAGATTGGTGTTGAGAAGCTTTATGAGCTGAACTTTAACACAGTGCTTTCCACGCTGACCGCTGAGCAATTCGTCGAACGGGTCATCGTTGACGGGCTCGGGTTGGCCCATGTCGTGATCGGGGCCGATTTCTGCTTTGGAAAAGGCCGCGCAGGGAATGCAGAAACTATGCAGTCGCTTGGTGTAAAACATGGGTTCGGCGTGACAATTGCCGAATTGATTACCGCTGACGCCGGATTGATTTCATCGACGAATATTCGCAACGCGCTGAGTGAGGGCGCTCCGGCGGAAGCGGCCAAGATGCTGGGTCACTTGCACCGTCTGGAGGGCGAAATTATCCGTGGGGATCAACGCGGACGTGATCTTGGCTATCCCACAGCCAACATGTCTATCGACGGGCTGCATCCGCCGAAATTTGGGGTCTACGCGGTCCATGTCGACGTACTCAGCGGACCGCATACCGGGACGTATCAAGGGGCAAGCTCCATTGGCGTGCGGCCAATGTTCGGGGAAAACCATCCGAATTGCGAAACGTTCCTGTTCGATTTTCAAGGCGATCTGTATGGCGAACATATCTCAGTCGCGCTGGTGGAATATCTACGGGGCGAAGAAAAGTTCGACAGCCTTGAAGCCTTGATCGCGCAGATGGATGCGGATTGCGCGACAGCGCGCAGAATCCTGTCGCAGCCATGAAGGATCCGATTGACCGCGACGGCTTGCGTGACCGGTTCTGGGAACGCGTTCCACTGAAAAACCTGGTCCCCAAGGAATGGGAAGCGCTTTGCGATGGGTGTGGCAAATGCTGCCTGAACAAGCTTGAGGATGAAGACACTCAGGAGATCGCGTTTACGCGTGTCGCTTGCCGTTTGCTGGATGGGGATACGTGCCGTTGCGCGCAATACGATATCCGCAAGCAATTTGTCCCAGATTGTGTCGTGCTCACGCCAAACAATATCGATGAGATCGGGTATTGGATGCCTACGACCTGCGCCTACCGATTGCTGGCCGAAGGAAAGCCGCTTTATGACTGGCACCCGTTGATTTCCGGCACGTCTGAGACGGTCCATACAGCTGGAATTTCTGTGCGGGGATGGACCGTCCCGGAATTCGAAATTCCAGAAGAAGAATGGGAAGATCACATCATTGAGGAGCCCGGTGCATGACCGTTTCTTTGAATTTCGCCTCCGACAATATCGGGCCTGCGCATCCTTTGGTGATGGATGCCGTTCTCAAAGCCAACACAGGGGATCATCCATCTTACGGTGAAGATGCCTTGATGGCAGATGTGCGCACGCAGATCCGGGAGACCTTTGAACATCCCGAGGCAGAGGTTTTCTTGGTCGCAACAGGAACCGCGGCAAACGCGCTTGCCCTGTCGTGCTATACCCGGCCCTATGACGCGATTTTCTGTCATCAGACTGCCCACATAGAAGTTGATGAATGCGGCGCACCTGAGTTTTTCAGCAGTGGTGCAAAACTCGCGTTGGTGGACGGCCAAAACGGGAAGATGACGGCTGACGCTCTGCGACGCGCAATGGCGTTGCCCGGTGGGTCAGTGCATCAGGCGCAGCGTGGCCCGATTAGCCTGACACAGGCAACCGAACTCGGGACGCTTTACAGTCTGGCGGAAATTGCCGCGCTGACCGAGGTCGCAAAAGAGGCTGGGATTGCCAGCCATCTGGATGGTGCAAGATTTGCTAATGCTTGCGCTGCGCTTGACTGCACAGCTGCGCAGATGACCTGGAAGGCGGGCATCGATGTGGTGACATTCGGGGGCACAAAGAACGGCTGCCTTGGTGTTGAGGCGGTCGTGTTCTTCGATCCTGCAAAAGCTTGGGAGTTTGAGTTGCGGCGCAAACGTGGTGGGCATTTGTTTTCAAAACACAGGTTTCTATCCGCACAAATGCGCGCCTATCTAAGTGACGAGCTTTGGTTAACGACCGCCAAATCAGCAAATGAAACCAGTAGCTTACTGGAGCGCGGCTTGAAGCAAATTCCCCACATCCAGTTTTTGTACGAGCCTCAGGTCAACATGTTTTTTGTCGAGATGCCGCGTTCGGTCCATCAACGCGCCCGGGCAAATGGGGCGCTGTATCACCTTGAAGGGTCGTCCGAGGACGGCTTGGCTGATGAACTAGTTTGTGGTCGGTTTGTATGCGATTGGCACAAGACCGAAGCAGATGTAGACGCGTTCCTTGCGTTGCTGCGTTAAGTTACAACTTACCGCTCAGGAATAGATCCAAATCGTTGATCCGATCCTGTCCCCAGAAATTCTGTCCATCTGTTATGAATGTGGGTGCTCCGAATACGTTTCGGTTGACCGCTTCTTCCGTATTGGCGGCGTATTCTTCTGCACCTGCCAGCATTCCGCTATCGACAAGCGCCGGATCGAAACCAGCGCCGCTTAGGGCCGCGCGGACAACCTCATCTTCTGCGATGTCCTTTTCTTCGGCCCAGCAGGCACGTGTGATTGAATGCACCAACGCGCCGAGATCCCCGCCACCTGCCTTTTGTGCTGCGATGATCGCGTAGGAGCTTGGTGCCGGGTTGGTCGGCCAATGCGCAGGCTTCAAATTCAGCGCCATCTCGTTTTTGATCCCTGCCCGACGCATCTCGTCCAGGCGGTAAGCCTGACGTGCAGGGTGGCGATCTTTTGGCGGCGTTCCCCCGGTGCGGCTGAACACACTCATAATATCCATCGGCTTATAGACCACATTGGCACCATGCTTTGCCGCGACCTCTTCCAGGCGTGTGCCACAAAGGTAGGTAAAAGGGGAAATCGTGGCGAAAAAGTAGTCGATCTGAGCCATTTGCAATTGTCCTTAGATAAGAGGTTTGCAGGACCCTATCGGGGTGGTAAGCGATGTTCAACGTCAGCGCGGGGGCTTTGGCGTTTCAATTGCTGCCAACCTTTGGGGACATTCCATGCCGACCAATACCGAGCCGAAACTTATCGCCGGAAACGCCAACAAACCTCTCGCTTCATCCATCGCCAAACGCATCTCCATGCATCGTGGACTTGCCGTCGCACCGGTCGATGCCCGTGTGGAACGGTTCAACGATGGCGAGATTTTCGTCGAAGTTTTCGAAAATGTTCGCGGTGAGGATATGTTTATTATCCAAAGCACGTCCAACCCAGCCAATGACAACCTGATGGAACTGCTGATCATGACAGATGCGCTGCGTCGATCCTCAGCCGCTCGGATTACCGCCGTCATTCCTTATTTTGGATATGCCCGCCAGGATCGCCGGACCAAGGCGCGCACGCCGATCTCTGCCAAGCTTGTGGCCAATCTGATCGCAGAAGCTGGTGTGGAGCGGGTTTTGACGATGGACCTGCACGCAGCCCAGATTCAGGGTTTCTTCGATCTGCCGGTCGACAACCTCTATGCTTCACCGATTTTTGCCTTGGATATCCTGCATCATTTCAAGGGTCAGATGGACGACGTCATGATCGTGTCCCCAGACGTTGGTGGCGTGGCACGTGCCCGCGAATTGGCGCAGCGGATCAAAGCCCCGCTTTCTATTGTGGACAAGCGCCGCGAAAAGGCTGGTGAAGTTGCCGAAATGACCGTGATTGGCGACGTGAAAGGCAAGAAATGTATCATCGTTGACGATATCTGCGATACCGCTGGAACGCTCTGCAAGGCCGCAGAAGTTCTGATTGATGCAGGTGCCACCGAGGTACACTCCTACATCACACATGGCGTTCTAAGCGGCCCTGCTGTGGAGCGTGTGTCCAAATCCGTCATGAAGAGCCTGGTGATCACGGATACGATTGAACCGACAGAGGCTGTCAGTTCCTGCAAGAACATCCGGATTGTTCCGACAGCGCCAATGTTTGGTCAGGCGATCTTGAACATCTGGGGTGGGACTTCTGTATCTTCGCTTTTTGACAACGACACGTTGTCACCGATCTACGAAGGTCTGTATCCGGGCGTCTAGTACAGCTGCCAATCATCTTCATGGGGAAGCTCGCCGGTTGCTGTCCAACTGGCGCGTACCCGCGCGACGCGACTGTCGCCCCAGGTTTTGAATACGATGGTAAATCCGGTCTCGGTGATCTCATCAGCCGAGATGTCGACCCGTTGGTTGGTCTTGTGATCGCTGTCCCACATCGACATGGAAATGTGGATGATGGGCGCACTGACATACGGTTCGCTGAATTTCTCTTCGAACCGAAATTCCCGCGGGCCATCACCAGTCCACATCGGGCCACCATCAATGTAGTCCGAGAACAGAACCCGGCTTCCCTGATCAACCCCGATCGAATGTGATTTAAAGCGACGCACTACTCATGAACCTTCAAAAACGGTTTTCACCCGATACCGAGTCAAACCTGAAGAATGCGTTCCAAAAATGACAAAAGCCCCGAATTTCGGAGCTTTTGTTGCTTTTTTGCGCCAAAATCGGCGATTTATAGCGATATTTCGTCACCTGCTGCAACCAGATCTGCTGCAAATTTAGCCGCTGCATCAACAGCACCTTCAGCCGCGCTGTCACGCGCAGTGTTGGCATCTGCGATCATCTGGTCGAGGATTTCACGAGTCATATCCGCCTTCGGATAGGCCTGTTCGGCCAGAACAGACGTGCCTTCAGCAGACACTTCTGCGAAGCCGCCCGTGACGAAATAGCTTTCCGAACCGCTGGCAGTTGTTACCGTCAAAACGCCCGGACGCAATGTCGTGATCACCGGTGCGTGGTCGGGCATTGCGGTGAAATCACCCTCAGCGCCCGGAATTTGCACCTCGCTGGCCTGAAGCGAAGCAACGCTCCGCTCAGGGGATACGAGATCAAATTGCATCATGTCAGCCATAACAGGCCTCCTTCACGCGTGTCAGTTAAGCAGCGTCGGCTGCCATTTTTTCGGCTTTCGCAATCACTTCGTCGATGCCGCCAACCATGTAGAACGCACCTTCTGGGAGGTGGTCATACTCGCCAGCAACAACTGCTTTGAAGGACGCGATTGTGTCTTCCAATGGCACCTGCTTACCGTCAGAGCCGGTGAAGACTTTCGCCACGTCAAACGGCTGGGACAAGAAACGCTCAATCTTACGCGCACGGGCCACGGCCAGTTTGTCTTCTTCGGACAATTCGTCCATGCCGAGGATGGCGATGATGTCCTGCAGCGATTTGTAGCGCTGAAGCACTTGCTGAACGTCCGTTGCAACTTTGTAGTGCTCTTCACCGATGATCAGCGGATCCAGCAGACGCGATGTGGAGCCCAGTGGGTCCACAGCCGGGTAGATACCTTTTTCCGAGATCGCACGATCCAGAACGGTTGTCGCGTCCAAGTGCGCAAACGATGTCGCTGGTGCCGGGTCAGTAAGGTCATCCGCGGGCACGTATACGGCTTGCACAGACGTAATTGAGCCCGATTTCGTGGATGTAATCCGTTCCTGCATGGCACCCATGTCGGTTGCCAGTGTCGGCTGATAGCCCACCGCGGAAGGAATACGGCCCAGAAGCGCGGACACCTCGGAACCAGCTTGTGTAAAGCGGAAGATGTTGTCCACGAAGAACAACACGTCCGCGCCTGTGTCATCGCGGAACTGCTCGGCCAGGGTCAGACCTGTCAAAGCAACACGCATACGCGCACCGGGAGGCTCGTTCATCTGGCCATAAACCAGCGCAATTTTGGATTCTTCCAGATTGTCAGGGACGATAACGCCGGATTCGATCATCTCGTGGTAAAGGTCGTTCCCTTCACGGGTCCGCTCACCAACACCCGCGAACACAGACACACCAGAGTGCACTTTCGCGATGTTGTTGATCAATTCCATGATCAAAACGGTTTTGCCAACACCCGCACCACCGAAGAGGCCGATTTTACCACCCTTCGTGTAAGGGGCCAGCAAGTCGATAACCTTGATCCCGGTTGTCAGGATTTCGGATTCTGTGGACTGGTCAGCAAATGCAGGGGCATCGCCGTGGATCGGGCGACGGCCAGAAGACTTCACCGGACCACCTTCGTCCACAGGATCCCCTGTCACGTTCAGGATACGACCCAATGTGCCGTTGCCGATTGGAACCGAGATTGGTTCGCCCAGATCGGTCACAACAGCGCCGCGAACCAAACCTTCAGAGCTGTCCATCGCGATGGTCCGCACTGTGTTTTCGCCCAAGTGCTGCGCAACTTCGAGGATAAGCCGGCTGCCGTTATTGTCGGTTTCCAGCGCGTTCAGGATCTCCGGCAGATGGTCGTCGAACTGAACGTCGACAACCGCGCCGATGACCTGTGTGATCTTGCCTTTTGCATTGGCCATGTTGGTCTCTCCGGGGTCTAGAGCGCTTCCGCGCCCGAAATAATTTCAATAAGCTCGTTCGTGATCACGGCTTGACGTGAGCGGTTGTACTGGATCGTCAGTTTGTCGATCATCTCGCCCGCGTTCCGTGTCGCGTTGTCCATCGCAGACATCCGCGCGCCTTGCTCTGATGCGCCATTTTCCAGCAAAGCGCTGAAAATCTGCGTTGCAACACCACGTGGCAACAAGTCAGCCAGAATTTCTTCTTCGCTCGGCTCGTAGTCGTAGACAGTGCCTTCTTCGCCAGTCGCCTCAAAAGCAGCAGGAATGATCTGCGTTTCTGTCGGGATCTGACTGATCACGTTTTCAAACCGCGAAAAGTAGATTTTCGCGACGTCGAATTCGCCAGCGTCAAAGCGCGCCAGGATATCCTGCGCAATGTCAGCAGCGTTGGCGTAGCCGAGGCGTTTAACTTCGGACAAGTCGACATGGCCGATCAGATGATCGCCAAGTTCGCGGCGCAAAACTTCACGCCCCTTCTTGCCAACAGTCAGAATTTTCACTGTTTTGCCTTCAGCGATCAGCTTTTGCGCAGCAGACCGCGCAAGCTTTGCGATGTTGCCGTTAAAGCCACCACACAAACCACGCTCAGCGGTCATGACGACCAGCAATTGCGTTTGGTCTGAACCGGTGCCTGACAACAGCTTTGGCGCGCCTTCAGAATTGCCAACAGACGCAGCAAGCCCGCCCATGACAGCATTGAAACGCTCTGCATAGGGGCGGCCAGCCTCTGCTGCTTCCTGCGCACGGCGCAGTTTTGCAGCAGCGACCATTTGCATCGCCTTGGTGATCTTGCGGGTCGATTTGACCGACGCGATCCGATTTTTTAGGTCCTTGAGGTTTGGCATGTGCCGACCCCCTTAAGCGAAATCTGCAGCGAATGCGTCCAAAGCGGCTTTGATCTTGTCTTCCGCTTCACCTTTTATCTTGGGATCTTCTTTTGTGATCATGTCCAAGACGTCGGATGCATTCGCACGCATATGCGCCAACAGGCCTTTCTCAAACCGGCCCACATCAGAGACGGGCAGTTTGTCGAGGTAGCCATTCGTCCCCGCGTAGATTACGCAAACGATCTCAGCGTTGGTCAAAGGCGAATACTGAGGTTGCTTCATCAGTTCGGTCAGACGCGCACCACGGTTCAGCAGCTGCTGTGTCGCGGCATCAAGGTCGGAACCGAACTGCGCGAAGGCGGCCATCTCACGATACTGCGCCAATTCCAGCTTCACCGGACCAGCGACAGATTTCATGGAGTTTGTCTGGGCGGACGAACCAACCCGAGACACGGACAGACCTGTGTTTACCGCAGGACGGATGCCTTGGTAGAACAATTCTGTTTCCAAGAAGATCTGACCATCTGTGATTGAGATCACGTTTGTCGGAATAAACGCGGACACGTCACCACCTTGGGTTTCAATGACAGGCAAAGCTGTCAAGGACCCGGAGCCGTTGTCTTCGTTCAACTTACAAGACCGCTCAAGCAGGCGGGAGTGCAGATAGAAAACGTCACCTGGATAGGCTTCACGGCCCGGTGGGCGACGCAGAAGCAGGGACATCTGACGATATGACACGGCCTGTTTGGACAAATCATCATAGATGATCAGCGCGTGGCGGCCATTGTCGCGGAAATGCTCGGCCATGGCGGTCGCGGCGTATGGTGCGAGGAACTGCATCGGCGCAGGCTCGGACGCTGTCGCGGCCACAACGATGGAATATTCGATCGCGCCGGTTTCTTCGAGTTTCTTCACCAACTGCGCAACAGTGGAACGCTTCTGACCGATCGCCACGTAGACGCAGTACAGTTTCTTGTTCTCATCGTCGCCTGCGGCGTCGTTATAGGATTTCTGGTTCAGCATCGCGTCCAACGCGATGGCTGTTTTACCGGTTTGGCGGTCACCAATGATCAGCTCGCGCTGGCCACGACCAACCGGGATCATGGAGTCGACTGATTTCAAGCCTGTCGCCATCGGCTCATGCACAGATTTACGCGGGATGATGCCTGGCGCTTTGCTGTCTGCAACACGGCGTGTTTTGGTTTTGATCGGGCCTTTGCCATCCAGCGGGTTGCCCAGACCGTCAACAACGCGACCAAGAAGCGCGTCACCGGCTGGAACGTCCACGATGGAGTTCGTCCGCTTAACAGTGTCACCTTCTTTGATGTCACGGTCAGTGCCGAAGATAACAATACCGACATTGTCTGATTCCAAGTTCAGCGCCATGCCCTGAATTCCACCTGGGAATTCAACCATCTCACCGGCTTGTACGTTGTCCAGGCCGTAAACCCGCGCAATACCGTCACCGACGGACAAAACGCGGCCAACTTCGGCCACTTCAGCTTCTTGACCAAAGTTTTTGATCTGGTCTTTCAGGATCGCAGAAATTTCTGCTGCTTGGATCGCCATTTATCCGACCTCTTTCATGGAATTCTGGAGGGATGCGAGTTTCGAGCGGATCGACGTGTCGATCATTTTCGAACCCACTTTTACAATAAGACCGCCGATGAGGCTTTCATCGACGGACGTATTAATTTTCACATCTTTGCCAACGGACGCTTTCAACGTTTTGGCAAGTTTGTCTTGTTGCGCCTTGGTCAGCGCTTTCGCGGCAATCACGTCGGCCATTACTTCGCCGTTTTCATCAGCGATCAGGCCGCGGAGCGCGGTGGTCAGTTGCGGCAACACGAACAAGCGGCGCTTGGAAGCCATCAGGTTCAGCGTGTTGGCAACAATGTCCGACAGTTTCATCTTCTTGGAGATCGCGGCAATCGCGTCGCCTTGCTGCACACGGCTATAAAGCGGGGAGGAGACAAGATCGCGGAAATCCGCGCTGCTGCCATATGCGTCTTCCAAAGCAGTGATATCTTTTTCCAGCGCTTTGAGAGCTTTGCCTTCCTTGGCCAATTCAAAAACGGCAGTCGCGTAACGCGCGGCAATGCCAGTAGAGATCGAGATTGGTTCGGACACGTGCACCCCTTCGATTTTGACGGTGCTGATCTTGGCGCGAAGCCGATCTCAGCAATCCATATGCAGAGAGCGCCGCAGCGGCGCTCGTTCAAATCAGCGTCCATCTAGCAAAGCAATACTGATGCCGCAACCATCAATGGCGCGTTTTTTGAATTTGATATCGCCGAAATTCCGGGCTTTTCAGAGAATCCGTTGACCCTGCGACGGTTTGAAGCTGCAAAGGTTCTGCGCAACACCCGGAAACTAGCGGGAATCTTCTGAAAATACGCGCCCTGCGGTTGGAACTGGTTTCCCTTCCAACGCACGCAGTGGTGCGCGAACATCGATACCCAATCCTTTGCGGGTTGGTGCATAAACTTGCTTTGACACCTCGACCATCAATACGCCTCCGGCAAAATGAGAGGACACTTTGCGCCCGACCTGCTCCATCGCGTTTGCAGATTTTAGCCAGAATCGCTTTTCACTGGGCGGCGCGAACAACGCCGCCCGATGGCGTTCAGGAACAAATGAGTGCCGCTTGAGCTGCGCTTCCAGCTGACCCAGCGAATAGGGTCGGCCGTATCCAAATGGGGTCGCGTCCCGGCGTGACCACAGCCCTGCCCTGTTCGGTACAATAAACAATGCCCGCCCTCCCGGACCAAGCACACGCCAACATTCATCAAGAAGATCAGACGGGTTTTCGCTTGTTTCAAGCCCATGCATCACGACCAGACGGTCCGCCTGGCCTGATCGCAGCGGCCATTGAGTTTCCTCACACAAAACGGAGTGGTTGTCCTGTCCGGATGGCCAATGCATGACGCCTTGCGGTCCGGGCATCAGTCCAATCACCCGCCGCGCATCTGCCAAAAATGGTCTGAGAAGCGGCACAGCAAACCCGAAGCCCACGATCGTCTGGCCCTTGGGATTGTCCCAAAAAGAGGCAACCTGATCCCTGATCGCGCGCTGCGCCACCCGACCAAGACTGGTCCGGTAATAGAATCGCTTCAGGTCCTGAACATCCAGATGCATCGCACTTACCGTTGCTTCGACAGCTTACAGATGTCCCATGAAAAGCGCTGCAATCCAACAACATCCTGACCCTAAAACCGCGCACATGCCAAATTTTCGCCAGATAAACCGGAATATTGGGATTAATATTTCGTAACCGGTTTGATTTTTTTGAAGGCAAAAAGCCCTTCAAATCAGCACGAATTAGGCTGATCACGCGTAAAGTGACTAAAAAAGACTTGAAGGTTCGGAATTTAAACCGAACTGTAATGAGTAAGAGGCAATGGTCACTACCGGGTCCTCGGCCCGGCAGATGCCCTCAATAAAAGGAGCACTTGGGTGCCATCATTTTCGGACACTCTGGAAAAAGCCATCCATGCGGCGCTCGCACAAGCGAATGTGCATCGCCACGAACTGGCAACACTGGAACACTTACTCTTTTCGCTGACGGATGAACCTGATGCGGCGAAAGTCATGCAAGCTTGCGGCGTCGATCTGGATTTGCTGCGCAAGACGCTGACTGAATTTATCGAAGACGAGCTTTCGACACTGGTAACAGATGTTGAAGGCTCAGAAGCTGTGCCGACAGCGGCTTTTCAGCGCGTTATCCAACGTGCCGCTATTCATGTGCAATCGTCGGGCCGGACAGAAGTGACCGGCGCAAACGTTCTGGTCGCTATTTTTGCCGAACGCGAAAGCAATGCTGCGTTCTTCCTGCAAGAACAGGATATGACGCGCTATGATGCGGTGAACTTCATCGCCCATGGTGTCGCAAAGGATCCAAGTTTCGGCGAAGCCCGTCCCATCACCGGTTCCCCGGAGATGAGCGAAGACACAGGCGAAGCAATCGAAGGTGGCGATGCGAAAGAATCGGCGCTGGCCAAGTATTGTGTCGATCTGAACGAAAAATCCCGCAAAGGGGATGTCGACCCTCTTATCGGACGCCAACATGAAGTTGAGCGTTGCATCCAGGTCCTGTGCCGCCGCCGCAAGAACAACCCGCTGTTGGTGGGCGATCCTGGCGTTGGCAAAACTGCCATCGCTGAAGGCCTCGCGCACAAGATCGTTCAAGGTGAAACGCCTGAGATTTTGGCAAGTGCCACGATCTATTCGCTTGATATGGGTGCGCTTCTGGCAGGCACGCGTTATCGCGGCGATTTTGAAGAGCGTTTGAAAGCCGTGATGACGGAAATGGAAGAACATGACGACGCCGTCTTGTTCATCGACGAAATTCACACCGTTATCGGTGCAGGTGCGACGTCTGGTGGCGCAATGGATGCGTCCAACCTGCTGAAACCTGCTTTGCAGGGCGGCAAACTGCGTTGCATGGGCTCCACGACTTACAAGGAGTTCCGCCAGCATTTCGAAAAGGACCGTGCGTTAAGCCGTCGCTTCCAGAAGATCGATGTGGTTGAGCCAACGGTGGAAGATGCCGTGAAGATCCTCAAAGGCATCAAGCCGTATTTTGAGGATCATCACGATATCAAATACACATCTGACGCGATCAAATCTGCGGTGGAACTTTCCGCGCGCTATATCAATGACCGAAAATTGCCTGACAAGGCGATTGATGTGATCGATGAAGCCGGGGCAGCCCAGCACTTGCTGGCAGATTCCAAACGTCGCAAGACCATCGGCATCAAAGAGATTGAAGCGGTCGTCGCAAAAATTGCGCGTATCCCGCCGAAAAACGTCTCCAAAGATGATGCCGTGTTGCTGAAAGATCTGGAGAAATCGCTCAAACGCGTGGTCTTCGGTCAGGACAAGGCGCTGGAAGCGTTGGCCTCTGCGATCAAGTTGGCGCGGGCTGGCCTGCGTGAGCCGGAAAAACCCATTGGCAACTACTTGTTTGCCGGTCCTACCGGTGTGGGTAAAACCGAAGCCGCAAAACAACTGGCAGATACGCTGGGTGTGGAGCTGATCCGGTTCGACATGTCTGAGTACATGGAGAAACACGCGGTTTCCCGGCTGATCGGGGCCCCTCCCGGATATGTCGGCTTTGACCAAGGCGGTATGCTGACCGACGGGATCGACCAGAACCCACATTGTGTTCTGCTTCTGGACGAAATTGAGAAAGCGCACCCAGACGTCTACAACATCCTGTTGCAGGTGATGGATCACGGTAAGCTGACCGACCACAATGGCCGGACCACGGATTTCCGCAACGTGATCTTGATCATGACGTCGAACGCAGGTGCCGCTGAACAAGCCAAATCTGCGATAGGCTTTGGACGTGATCGGCGTGAGGGTGAAGATACAGCCGCGATTGAGCGGACGTTCTCGCCAGAATTCCGCAACCGTCTGGACGCTGTGATCAGTTTTGCCCCGCTTGGCAAAGAGATCATCTCCCGCGTGGTCGAAAAGTTTGTTCTTCAACTTGAAGCACAACTGATGGACCGCAATGTCACGATCGAGCTTAGCAAAGCAGCAGCCGAATGGCTGGGTGACAAAGGCTATGATGACAAAATGGGTGCGCGGCCTTTGGCGCGTGTGATCCAGGAAGAAATCAAGAAGCCTCTGGCTGAGGAGTTGCTGTTTGGCAAATTGGCAAAAGGCGGTGTCGTCAAGGTTGGTGTGAAGAAAGGCAAGATTGACTTGGTCATTCTGGAACCGGAAAACGCACAAATCGCGTCCAAGAAGAAGCCACCCCTTCTGACTGCGGACTAACCCTCGAAGAAATAAAACTGAAAAGCCCGCGCTTAACCTCGCGGGCTTTTTCTTTTCCCAAACGTTATTTTTCGGTCAGTTTCAGTTCAATCCGGCGGTTGGCTGCCAAGGCTTCGGGACTGTCGCCTTCTGCCACGGGCTGAAACTCCCCAAATCCATTTGCCGCAAGACGCTCGGGCGGGATGCCAAGATCCTGGCTCATGTAACGCACCACAGACAGCGCGCGGGCCTGGCTCAACTCCCAATTATCGGCGAACTGGCCAAAGCCTGACAGCGGGGTATTGTCCGTGTGGCCGTCAACGCGGATCACCCAATCCAAAGTGTCCGGTATGTCGCTGGACACCTCGCTGAGGATACGGGCGACTTTTGCGATCTCTTCACGCCCTGCGGCGGACAAATCCGCGCGCGCAGGTTGGAACAAGACCTCAGAGGAGAACACGAAGCGGTCACCCTGAATGCGTACGCCGTCCTGATTGCCCAGAAGCGCCCGCAATTGTCCAAAAAACTCAGACCGATAGTTTTTCAATTCGTTGGCTTCTTCTTCTAGGCGCTTACGCTCCGCTTCTTCCAAGGCCAATCGGCGCTCCTGTTCGGCGACAGTACGCTTTTGCTCGGACGCGACTTGCGCGAGGGCGGCGTTCAATTGCGACCCAAGCGCCTGAATCTGCACGTTTGATGCTTCATCGCGTGCGCCAGATTCGTCCAGTAGGGACTGAAGCGATCCCAACTGGGTACGCAACGCGGCGACTTGCTGGTTCAAGGCTTCAACTTGCCTTTGGCTTTGTAGATTAAGCTGCTTTTCTTCTGCCAAAGCATCCCGCGCAGTGGCAAGCAGGATGGCGCGTTGCTCCGCCTCTGTCAGGGCATCAGACTGTGCGGCTTCAGATGCTTTCTGTGCGGCCAAAGCAGCGGCGATCTGGTTGCGCAGATCTTGAACGGCGGCGTCTCTGTCTTTTGTCAATTGATCGATTACAGCCTGACCAGCCTGACCTTCCGCACGCGCAGCATCGAGTTCGGCTTGTAGTTCTGCGGCCCTTTGCGAGGCATCGGTTTGGGCAGATTGCGCGGCGTTCAGAACAGTCAAAAGCTGTGTATCGAGGTCTTCTTTAGCTGCATTCGCAGCCGCCAATAGCGTCAGTGTATCCTCCGCCTCTTTGCGTTGCGCTTCCAGCGACAAGGTCATCGCCGTCAGTTCCGCGTCTGCGTTTTGCAATCTTTCGCGCAATGCTTCTGCGGCGGCTGCATCCGCCACACGGGCGATTTCCGCTTCTGACAGGGCGGCCTCAGCATCTGACTTTTGGGCTTCCAGGTCAGCGACAAGCGCCTCAAGCGCTTCGCGCCGCGCGGCCGCAAGGCGGGCCGCTTCTGCAGATTGATCGATTTCTGTACGCGCTTGCGCCAAAGCAAGTTGCGCCGCTTCCTTTTCTGAAATTTCTCTGGCCAACCCGGCCTCAATATCGGCGATCCTTGCGACAAGTCCGGCATTTTCGCCTTCGATCCGCGCGCGTTCTGCGTCCTGTACTTCGCGTTCAGTATTTAGCGTTGCGACCTGGCTTTGCAGCCCATCGCGTTGCCTCAATAGCCCGGCAACCTGTTCTTCAAAACTTGCGATCCGCCCTGCCTGTGCATCGCTTTGGGCGGTCAAGGATGCGATCAACGTCGCTTGCTGTTCCGCCTGGGTCAGTTGTTCCTGCAAGGCACCATCAAGACGGCTGACCTGTTCTTCCAGCGTAAAACCGCGTTGCTGTTCCAGTCCCAATGCCTCAGCAAGGTTGAGGACTTGGCTGGAAAGCTGGTCAAGTTCGCTGTCTTGCGACGTGATCGTTTCGCGCAACATGAATTGCACGATCATGAAGATCGACAAAACGAACACCAGAACCAGCAGAAGCGCGGTCATCGCATCTACAAATCCCGGCCAGATATTGGCCTCAAACCTTTGCCCGTTGCGCCGAGACAGAGCCATCGGTTATTCCGGCTTTCTGGGCGCGCGAAGTCCCGGTGTACGGACCGCGGCGGGTTGCATCAGCTTGATACTTTGCGCCAATTGCGCGAGGTCGCCGTGAATTTGCGAGAGGCTTTCCTGCCGCCCTTGCGCCATTTCTTCGAAAATCTTCAAAAGCTGCACGTCGATACTGCGCAACCGCATCCGACTTTCAGGATCAACTCCGTCGTCTTCTTTCATCTTCACAAGCTCGGTTATCAGCCGTTCTTGACCCTGCGCCACACGGTTCAACGCATCTGTCGGGTCTATTGATGTGTCCAGCCTTTCGGTCAGCTGCATCATCGAACTGGTCAGCGTTTCGATCTTTTCTTCTGTCGCAACCCGACCCGCTTCGGCTTGCATGAACAGCCCTTGCAGGCTGTCGATCTGTTCGACCATATGGTCCAGCACCGTGGCAACTACGCCCTGATCGAACGTCCCGCCTTCACTGTCACCGGATGAAAATCCAACCCGTGTGATCGAGCTCAGCCATTCTTCCATTTCGCGGTAGAACCGGTTCTGGCCGTGGCCTGCGAACAGCTCCAACAGGCCCACAACAAGAGAGCCCGCCAGTCCCAAAAGAGACGAAGCAAACGCGGTGCCCATGCCAGCAAGCTGGCCTTCGAGACCGCCCATCAGGCGGGAGAAAACCTCTGCACTGCTTTCGTCTGCGCCAAGATTCAGCGATCTGATTGTGTCAACAACGCCAGGAATAGTCGTTGCCAACCCGTAGAATGTCCCCAAAAGTCCAAGGAAAATCAGAAGGTTGACGATATATCGTGTGATATCGCGGGCCTCATCCATGCGGGTGGCAACTGAGTCCAGGATCGTGCGGGACGACGATGTGCTGATCTGCATCCGGGCACCACCACCGCGCAGAAGCGGTGCGAGCGAGGCCATCAGCCTAGGCGCGCGCAACGCATCATGTCCGGGGCTTTCCTGTACGAAGGACCCGATCCACGACACGGACGAGGTCAGTTGCATCACCTGCCAGAAGCAAGCAACGACACCCAAGACGAAAACCGCGAAAATCACACCATTCAAGTAAGGGTTTGCCAAAAAGACTGGTGCGACACTGGGGTAGGCAAGGTATCCGCCGAAGCTCACAAGCCCCAGCACAATCAGCATCAAAAACACCTGCCGCACAGGTTGCGAAAACTGCGACGCGCTGGTCCGCTCGGACAGATCCATGAAAATTACCTTGTTAACCGCTCTTATTTTGCGGCGATCATAGGCTTACCGGCGCACCATTCCAAGGTTTATGTGGTGGTCGTCAATTGACGCACTTTGCCGACCAAAGTGTTGAGTTCGGGATCATTCAGGCCCATCTTTTCCAGCTGTGAGGTCGTATTGTACAAATACTCCGTATTCGGACCACGACCGCCGACAGCCTGAGCGATAACCTCCGCCTGTTTGTCCAGCGCAAGATCCCGGCAATACTGAACATGATCTGTGTCGACGATATAGGTGACGGCCTGCACCTCGCGACCGTCGGTCAGCTGCACGGGGCAGACAACTTCCAGATAGGCAGAAGATATCAATTCCCGCTCTCTGAGATAGGCCAACGTATCAGCGGCAATGTCACCGCGAACATGCAACGCAACGCCTTCACAATAGGCCCCATCGACCTTGTCGAGCGCCAAGACCAGTCCGGGATTTTCCGGTGTTCCCCTGTGATGGATCGACCACATGCAAAAGGAACGTTTGTACCCCTCAAGGCGACCAATGACGTGCGCGTCGACCTCAAACCCAGGCTCCCACATCAGCGAACCATAGCCAAACACCCAAAACCCGTCCCGGCGCATATCTTCAGACAGATCGTCTGCCATATCTCTGGTCCTTCCAAATTTGCCCCTGTAAACAGGACAAAGCATCTGGGTGAAAGGGAAATTATGCGCAGTCTACTGGCTTTGGTTATTGTCGGAGCGCTCGCGTGGAGCGGGTATTGGGTCATCGGCGCGCGCGCGCAAGACAGTGCCGTCGAAACCTGGCTTGAAGAACGCCGCGCGGAAGGCTGGCAGGTGGAATATTCTGATCTCGCTGTGCGCGGTTTCCCAAACAGGTTTGATCTGACGATTTCTGATCTCTTGCTGACCGATCCAGACACGGGTCTGTCTTGGGAAGCGCCGTTTTTTCAGCTGTTTGCTTTGAGTTACAAACCCAATCATCTGATTGCAATTTGGCCAAATACGCAGCGGTTTTCCACGCCAGAACAGAAACTGGACATAACGTCCGAGAAAATGACCGCGAGCCTGGTTCTCAAGCCCACACAAACACTGGAACTTGATCGTTTCAATCTGGTTATCGAGGGGGCCAGCTTTGCGTCTTCGCAAGGCTGGACGACTGCATTTACCACGTTGAATGCCGCGATCCGGGGAACGGAAAACAAGACCAACACATATGATCTGGCAATCAGCGCCGACGATTTGCAACCGGGGGAACGGTGGCAGAAAATCGTTGATCGCGCAGGAACACTGCCAGACGTTCTGGATGCTGTGCGCCTCGACAGTGAAATTGCGTTGACCCTTCCGATTGACATCCGCACACTCGAAGATGCCCGCCCCGACATCACAGAGCTCACGATCAAAGAGGCGCGCGCTGGCTGGGGCAAACTTGCGATCCGGGCCGCCGGGTCCGTCACCGTGAATCCGGAAGGCGTGCCCGACGGAAAACTGGATGTGAATGCACGCAACTGGCGAGACATGTTGGCCCTTGCAGTTGAAGCGGATGCGATAAGCGCCGATGCCGCGAAAGGTGCTGAATTTGGGCTTGGGTTGCTCGCAAATATTTCTGGCAATTCTGACAGTTTGGATGCGCCGCTCAGCTTTCGGGGTGGACGCAGCTTTCTTGGTCCGATCCCAATTGGCGCGGCACCGAACCTGTCGCTGCGTTAGTTACCGGCAGTAAGAACCGGACCGGTGGCGGGCTGTGTCGAAGTGGAAATGGTCCTGATGGTATCGATCAGCCTCCGGTCCCAAAACGGTTCCAAACGGTCCGCAGGCGGCCTTGTGCATCTTCTTCAAGGTCTTGCGGTCGCGGCGGTTTTTCCACCCTTCGAGAACGGTAATTGAACTGCCATCGTTCAAATTGATCGCGGCGATATCGATCGCGCGACCTTTGCCGTGCTCAGAAATCTTTGCACCTTTTCGGTTGTTGCGTGTCCGGCAAGAATAGTGCGCCACGACGCGCAACGATTTGACACCGCCGCCCTGCCTGCCAATCGCGGGTTTTACCCCATCGCGCACCCATGTTTTCAAAGCGCGCGCAGTGTTACAATCGATTGACGCTGGCTGCGTCAGCGATACACCGTCCACGGACGTGATCCGAACACCGTTTTGCAACCCGCATCCCGACAGTTTGCCCGCGATAGGCGCAATCGTTTTCCCCTTGATCGACGAGTCCTGACAAACTGAGCCCTGTGCCCCCTGCTCTACCCGGTTCTTGCGACCGCCCCCAAATAACGCGCCGAGCCCGCGACGTTTTGGTTTTGCCTCGGCCTGCGTTTGGGTGGTTTGGGTCGCTTGTGTGCTTTGCCGCCGCACGGTGAAAGGCCGCGCGCGAGGTCGCGGGGACACCATGGTTTCCAGCACAGGCTCAAACGTGATCGTATTGTTTTGGGTAACCTGAGTTTCCACTTGTCGCGTTGGTTGCAACCTTCCCAAGGGCCTGAGCGACTGACGTGGTGCAAATGCAGATTGCGACGCCGTTACAATTGTCGCGCGGTCTGGGCGGTCCGTCGTTGCGTTTCGCTCCACGGGCCGCGTTGATTGATCAACCGACGCAAACGCTACGACACCACCAACGATCCAAAACATGATCGTCGCCAGGATCGTTGCCGTGGATGCACGTGCCCTCATCTGCCGGACCCGCCACGGCCGAAATCTGGCGCTGCCGTATCCTGACCCGCTTCGATGATCCCACGGCGGATCGCACGGGTTCGGGTGAAGTAGTCGTGCAAGTGGTCGCCGTCACCCGTTCGGATCGCACGCTGAAGCGCAAAAAGCTCTTCCGTAAAACGCCCCAGAATTTCCAGCGTGGCGTCCTTGTTGGTCAAAAACACGTCCCGCCACATCGTCGGATCGGATGCCGCAATCCGGGTAAAATCCCGAAAACCCGCTGCGGAATATTTCACAACTTCGCTGTCAGTCACGCGGCTTAGATCATCGGCAACCCCAACCATCGTGTAGGCGATCAGGTGCGGCGCATGTGATGTCACCGCGAGCACCAGATCATGATGATCAGGCTCCATCTCTTCGACGTTGGAGCCCAGCGCTTGCCAGAACTCAGCAAGCTTTTGGACCACTGCCGGGTCAGTGCCAGGTTCAGGAGTTAACAGAAACCATTTGTTGTCAAACAAGGTCGCAAATCCCGATTCCGGCCCTGAATACTCGGTACCTGCAATCGGGTGACCGGGTACAAAATGCACGCCATCAGGAACATGCGGGCCAATCGCGTCGATAACTGCCCGTTTGGTGGAGCCAACATCGCTGAGGACCGCACCAGTTTTCAAATGCGGTCGGATTTCCGACATGACAGACGCCATGGCACCAATCGGCACGCAAAGAACGACCAGATCAGCGTCCTGCACACACTCACCGGCAGTATCATAGACGTCGCAAAGTCCTATTTTGCGCGCTGTTGCACGGGTTTCGGGTGTCCGCGCGTAGCCTGCGATTTCTTTGGCGACCTCGCCCCGCTTCATTGCATGCGCCATGGAGGACGCGATCAGGCCCAAGCCGATCAGCGCAACTTTTTCAAAAATAACACTCATGTGCGGGTCCTCTTGAATTCTGAAACGGCTGCCAAAACCCGTTTGCAAGCGGGTTCATCCCCGATTGTGATCCGCAAGCATTGCGGCAAGCCATAGCTTGCCACCCGGCGTACGATCAGACCTTTCGATTTCAAATGGTCGTCACAGGCTTCCGCTTCTTCGGCGTCTTTGAAATGCGCGAGGATGAAATTGCAAAATGACGGGTCTGATGGTACGCCGATTTTGTCCAACCCGGTAGCCAGCCAGTCTCGCATACGCGCATTCTCGCGGCGGCATTTTGCAACATAACCAGTATCGCGCATGGCCGCTTCCGCGGCCAATAGCGCGGGCGCAGACAGGTTAAACGGCCCGCGAATACGGTTGAGCGTGTCGATGATGTCTTGTGGACCGTAGCCCCACCCAATGCGCAACCCACCAAGTCCGTATATCTTGGAGAATGTCCGGGTCATAAAGAGGTTTTCGCGGCTATCAACAAGGGCCGCGCCCGCGTCATACCCGTCCACATATTCCGCGTAGGCTCCGTCAAGAACCAGAAGTGCACCCTCCGGCAAACCGTCTGCCAATCGCGCGATTTCCGTGTCAGAAATCATTGTTCCAGTTGGATTATTTGGGTTTGCAATGAAGACCAATTTGGTTTTGTCCGTGCACGCCTCCAACAGCGCGTCGACATCCGTGTGGCGGTCTTTTTCCGGGGCCACAACAGGTGTCGCCCCAGCTGCCAACGCCGAGATTTTATACATGCCGAACCCATGTTCGGTTTGCAGCACTTCGTCGCCGGGGCCTGCATAGGCGTAGCACAGGAATGAAATGATCTCGTCCGAGCCGACACCACAAATGATCCGGTCGGGATCCAGATCCTGAACCTCACCTATCGCGCCGCGCAACTCCGCGTGATCGGTGGATGGGTAGACATGCAAGTTGCCCGCAGCTTGGCGAAACGCATCGGACGCGCGCGGGCTGGGACCAAACGGGTTTTCGTTTGACGACAACTTAATCACATCGGCCACGCCCTTCACATGCGCCGCACCCCCTTGATAGAGGGCAATGTCGAGGATGCCGGGCTGAGGCGTGATCGTCATGTGAATGTTCCTAAAGACGGTTTCGACCACTCATATCTCCCTGCCCCGGTGATGAAAAGGCAAGAGCCTCAGTAAAAGCTTTGCGGGTCAATATCGATGCTGAGCCGGATCGCATTGGGGATTTTCAAACCTGCGACCCATTTGGCCAATGCGCCTTGCAAAGGAGCGCCTTTTGGGGCCTTCACCAACAGTCTGACCCGGTGACGACCACGGACCCGCGCGATTGGTGCAGGTGCAGGTCCAAACACCTGTGCCCCAATGGCGCGCAGCGGTGCATCATGACGGGCAAGGTGATTGCCAAGATCGAAAACCGGACCCACTTCCGGACCAGACAGAACGATACCGGCCATGCGTCCATAGGGCGGCACGCCTGCATGTTCCCGCTCCGCGGCTTCGGCTTTCCAAAAACCGTCTTCATCGCCGGACAGAATGGCGTGGATCACAGGATGCTCTGGCTGGAATGTTTGCAAAAGCGCAGTTCCCGGTTTTTCGGCACGGCCAGCGCGACCTGCAACCTGTCGCATCAGTTGGAAAGTTCGTTCTGCGGCGCGCAAATCTGACCCTTGCAGCCCCAAATCAGCATCGATCACACCAACAAGGGTCAGAAGCGGGAAATTATGCCCTTTTGCCACCAGCTGCGTTCCGATGATGATGTCTGCGGCTCCGGCGGCAATCGCCTCTATATGCGCTTTGAGCGCGCGCGCGGACCCATAAAGATCAGAGGACAGGACTTCGATCCGGGCATCCGGGAAAAGTGCGCGGGCTTCTTCGGCCATGCGTTCGACCCCAGGCCCGACCGGCGCAAGTTTGCCTTCAACCTCACAGGACGGGCAGACTGTCGGCATCGGCTTGGTTTCCCCACATTGGTGGCACATCAAGCGCTTGAGGAACCGGTGCTCCACCATCCGCGCGTCGCAATCATCGCAGCCGATTTGCGCCCCGCAGGCCCTGCACAAGGTCACTGGCGCGTAGCCGCGACGGTTCAGGAAGATCAACGACTGCTCGCCTTTTTCAAGGCGAGCTTGAATTTCGCGCTGCAAAGTCGGAGAGACCCAGCGTGAGGATGGCAGATCTTCGGCGCGCATATCTATCGCGCGCATCACCGGCATTTGAGCTTCCCCAAATCGGGACGTCAATTCGACCTTGGTATACTTGCCAGCCTGCGCGTTTGCCCAGCTTTCCAGAGATGGGGTTGCCGATGCCAAGACAACTTTCGCCCCACACAGGGAGGCCCGCAAAACGGCCATATCGCGGGCATTATAAAGCACGCCATCCTCTTGTTTGTAGGAGCTGTCATGTTCCTCATCGACGACAACCAATCCCAAGTTTTGGTATGGCAAAAACAGTGCTGATCGTGCCCCAACGACCAATTGCGCATTACCTTCGCCAATCATTTTCCAGACCCGCCGACGCTCTGTCATCGTCACACCGGAATGCCATTCGGCGGGGCGCGCACCAAACCTCGCCTCTACGCGCGTTAAAAACTCTGCGGTCAGTGCGATTTCCGGCAAAAGCACAAGCGCCTGTTGACCACGTTTCAGACATGCCGCAACAGCTTCCAAATAAACTTCGGTTTTTCCCGAGCCTGTGACACCTTTCAAAAGCGTCGTCGCGTAACCGTTGGTGCCGCTGAGCGCTGCAACAGCTGAAACTTGGTCTGGCGTCAATTCCTTACTGGGCAGATCGGGATCAAGCCTTGGGAACGGCGTATCGCGGGGTGTGTCTTGTTCAAAGACCACACCTTGCTTGACCAGCCCCTTAACCACGGACGGTCCGACGCCTGCCTGTTCCGCCAGTTCTTTGAGGGTGAACGCCAAGCCGCCGAAATCTTCCAACGCCGCCAGAACCTTTTCGCGTGCTGGTGTCACGCGGTCCGGTGCTCCGTCCCCAAGGCGGTAAACCTTCTGCATGGATGGCGGGTCGCCCAAGCCTGGGGACCGCGTCGCAAGTCGCAGCATTGCTGGCATCGGCGTCAATGTGTAGGCAGCAGCCTTTGTCAGAAAGGCCCGCATTTCTTCGCGCATGGGCGCAACATCGAGAACCCGCGACACTGATCGCGTTTTTGCAGGGTCCCAGCCACCCGCGCCCGGCCCCCAGATAACCCCGATCACCTTGCGAGGGCCAAGCGGCACCTCAACAAATGCACCGAGGTGACATCCGCCCTCCGGTGCCTTGTAGTCCAGAACCCGGTCAAGCGGTTGCGTGGTCAGAACACCGACCAGTTCGCCGTGCTCAAAATAGCTTTTGTCGCTCATGGGGCTTCCGACTGCGGGGCGATTGCGCTAAAGCATCGCTCGACCCCGGCAACCCACCCTGAGAGGACCGACATGAAATTTTTCGTAGACACCGCAGAAATCGACGCCATCGCAGAGCTGCATGACCTTGGCATGGTGGACGGTGTAACGACCAACCCATCGCTAATCATGAAATCCGGCCGCGATATTCTGGAAGTTACCAAGGAAATCTGCGATCTAGTTGATGGCCCGGTGTCTGCCGAAGTTGTTTCGCTGGAAGCGGACGATATGATTGCCGAAGGCCGCAAGCTGGCGAAGATTGCTGACAATATCGCTGTAAAAGTTCCGCTGACCTGGGCCGGTTTGAAAACCTGCAAAATCCTGTCCGATGAGGGCCATATGGTGAATGTCACGCTGTGTTTCTCCGCCAACCAGGCGTTGCTCGCGGCCAAATCTGGCGCGACCTTCATCTCGCCATTTATCGGGCGTTTGGACGACATTAATATCGATGGCATGGAGCTGATCGCGGATATCCGGGACATTTACGACAATTACGGGTTCGAGACGCAAATCCTAGCTGCCTCAATCCGGACCGTAAACCACATCTCCGATGCCGCCAAGATCGGCGCTGATGTGATTACGGCCCCACCCGGTGTGATCAAAAAGCTGGCGGACCATCCCTTGACCGACGCTGGCTTGGCCGCGTTCATGAAGGATTGGGCCAAAACAGGTCAGAAAATCCTGTAAATCGGCGCGACCTCACCGAGTTGTGAGGTGATACCGAAGCGAAATTCCTTAATCCTCCTGACAATCTCGGGAGGATTTTTCTTTGGCCAAATCAGCGAAGCGCAAGACATCGAAAGCGAGTGCTCAAAAGCCAGCGTCCAAAAGTCGGCGCGATTTCATGAAACTCGCGCGCAACGGTGCAATTGCGGCGGGGGTGTTGGGCGTGGGTGGTTATTTCTCGGTTCAGGCCGTGCAGGCCACGCTTTTCGAAGGGGATTTGACCCGGATCGGCCAAGGCAAACCAACTGTCGTGCAAATCCATGACCCGCAATGTGCGATGTGTACCGCGCTGCAGAAGCAGGCGCGCAAGGCACTGAAAAACATGGGCGACAAAGCCCCAGAATACGTTGTTGCGAACATTCGCACACCCGAAGGGGATGCGTTTGCGGGACGCCACGGTGTGCCCCATGTGACCTTGCTGCTGATAGATGGTGCCGGTCAGGTAAAGCAGATCCTGCGCGGCGTTCAGCAAGCTCCGGTTTTGCAGGACGCGTTCGAGGCATTCTTGAAAGAAGCACGGCGCAGCTAAAAACCTTTCCAAAAACCACATTCCGCTGATGAAATTCGATATCTGATCCGCTATAGTCTGCAAAAATGCAGGAGACAGGCATGAGCGAGCAGGCTGACATGCTGGGTGCAATGCGCCAGAAGATAATGTCTGACCCAGAAGTTGTTCTGGAAGATCAAGATCTTATGAAAGCTCTCATTCAAGCTAATGAGCGCGTGAAGGGTGGCAATATCGTGGATCTGCGCGGTATCGCAATGGAACGGTTGGAAAGCCGTCTGGACCGTCTGGAGGACACGCATAGATCCGTGATCGCGGCTGCTTATGAAAATCTTGCCGGTACGAACCTTATTCACAACGCTGTTTTGAAGGTTTTGGAACCCACAGATTTCGCAACGTTCCTGAATTTTATTGCCACCGATTTGCCTGGGATTTTGCGGGTCACCTATCTGCGGCTTATTCTGGAAAGCAACGAAGACGATAAATCCGTTGGGTTCGAGAACGCTCTTGGGATTGTGGAGCCGGGCGTGATTGATCACTACATCACAGCTGGGCGCAATGTCGCTGTGCGGCCTGTCACATTGCGTCAGGTCGCCCCGGCGTCGGAAGATGTCTATGGTCCCGCGACGCAATACATCCGGTCCGAAGCGCTTCTGAAACTTGACCTCGGCGAAGGCCGTCTGCCCGGAATGTTGGTGATGGGGTCAGAGGATCCGCATCAGTTCAAGCCAAATCAAGGCACCGACCTTCTTGCGTTTTTCGGCGGCACGTTCGAGCGCGCAATGCGCCGCTGGCTGGCGTGAGCCTGCTTGCACCTGCGCAACGCGATCAGCTGGAAAGCTGGCTCACCCATTTGAAATCCCTTGATGACGCGGCAGAAAATACGATCACGGCGTATCGCAACGACCTACTGGGTTTTTTGGGATTCTTGACGCGCCACCACGGGGAAACGATGGGGCTGGGCGGGCTCCGGAGGGTCAAATCCACCGATATGCGAGCCTGGATGGCGCATGAGCGGCGGCGCGGTGTCAGCGCACGGTCGCTTGCCCGGCAGTTGTCTTCTGTCAAAAGCTTCTACCGATGGTTTGCGGAACGGGACGGATTTGAACCAACCGCGATCCTGGCCACCCGTGCCCCGAAATTTCAAAAGAAACTGCCACGCCCTATGGCGAAAGATGCAGCCGTCGCGATGATCGAAAGCGTGTCCGATCAAACGCAAGAACCTTGGATTGCGGCCCGTGATGTGGCCGTTGTGACGCTGCTTTACGGGTGCGGTTTGCGGATTTCGGAAGCTATTGGATTGAAATTCAAAGACACGCCGCTGCCTGAAGTTCTGCGGATCACCGGGAAAGGCGATAAAGAACGGGTTGTTCCTGTGCTGCCAGCAGTTCGCGATGCTGTCGACGGCTACGTCCGTGTGATGCCGTTTCAGCTTGAACCCGATGAGACCTTGTTTCGCGGCGCGCGCGGCGGTCCACTGAACGCACGAATGATCCAGAAAGTGATGGAACGGGCCCGCGCACAACTTGGATTGCCTGCAACCGCGACACCACATGCGATGCGCCATTCCTTTGCGACCCATCTGTTAGAAGCTGGCGGCGATTTGCGAGCGATTCAAGAATTGTTGGGCCACGCGTCGCTGTCGACCACACAAGCCTACACGGCCGTTGATACGGCGCGTTTGATGGAAGTTTACGACCGGGCGCATCCTCGTGGACAGGCAAGCTGATTTCACGCGATTGTGAGAATTTGTTGGGCGCCTGTGTGCCTGATATTGTGCAACGTTTCCGCGGAACGAATTTACTGCAGGAATATCCTATGTCTCTTAAAACCACTTTTGTCGCCACGCTAATCTTCGGGGCGATCTCATCGACCACTGTCTTTGCCGCTGACTGCAAAGTCGACGTCGAAGACCCTTTTGATCTGGAAGCTGCAGGCGTTGTCGCACTTTATGATTGTTTGAAAGACAAAATGGTCGAGGGGTACACAAAAGGCGACAATGAAGTTGCTGCAGAGTACCGCAACTGGGCCGTGACATCGACCCGTCCTGCTGTCGCTGGCGCACATTCCAATCGTTTCTTGCAGACCTTCGCAAACGACATCGCCGCCGAGCAGTATTTGAAGTTTGAAGAAGAAAGTGTCGTGATGCCGGCGGGCTCTGTCCTTGCCAAGGAAAGCTTCGGTATCAACAAGAAAAAAGGCATCGGAAAACTCGGTGGTCTTTTCATCATGACCAAACTGGATGCAGGCGGCGCGCCTGAAACGGCTGATTGGCTTTACTCCGCGGTTCAACCAAACGGCAAACCCATGAAGATCAAGCAAAGCTTCTGCCACAACTGCCATGTCAGTTGGGAAGCTCAGGATATGTTGGCCTATCCATTGGAAGAGGTCCGCCTGTCCAACTAAGCCGATCAATTGAAGAAAATTTGAGCCCGGGCCGATTTGCCCGGGCTTTTTCTTTGCCTTTCCGGCCCGCATCATTCATGACAGGCCGATGACACTTCGCATGAAAGCCCTCTTTGTTCACTTGTTCACCGCAACCGGTGCTGTCTTCGCAATGTTGGCGATGCTGGCGGCAGTAGATGGCAAATGGGAGTTGATGTTTTTGTGGCTGGTCGTGGCGTTCTTTGTGGACGGTATCGACGGCCCTCTGGCCCGCAAATATGACGTCAAAACCAACGCTCCGGCGTTCGATGGCGTCTTGTTGGATCTGATCATCGACTATCTGACCTATGTCTTCATTCCGGCCTTTGCCCTGTTCAAATCCGGGTTGTTCGAAGGTTGGACCGGGTGGTTTGTGATCATTGTGATCACCTTCGCATCGGCCATGTATTTCTGCGACACGCGCATGAAAACAAAAGATAATTCCTTTTCCGGCTTCCCAGGTTGCTGGAATATGGTTGCGATTGTTGTCTTCGCTTTGGAACCAAATTTCTGGATCATTCTTGCGTTGGTCACCGCGCTGGCAATTGCAATGTTTTTGCCACTGAAATTCGTCCACCCTGTGCGGACAGAACGCTGGCGCAACCTGACGCTACCTATGGCACTTGCCTGGACATTCTTCGCAGGCTGGGCAGCTTGGGTCGATTTCCACCCACAAAGTTGGGCGCATTGGGGGCTGGTTACCACGTCAATCTACCTAACTTTCGCAGGAATTGCGCAGCAGCTTATTCCCGCGCGCGCGACTTAGATCAGCAGCGACGCGGCCCCTTCGAGCTTCAACAAAGCCACTTTCGCTTCGACGCCTCCTCGGCCAGAAAACCCACCCAATCCGTTTGCAGCCAGGACGCGGTGACAGGGGATCAACACGGGGATCGGATTGCCCCCGCAGCCTTGACCGACCGCCTGTGCAGGGACGTTCAAGGTCGCGGCAATATCGCCATATGTCAGCGTTTCACCGTAGGGTATCGCGGAAATTGCGTCGCAGATATCGCGCTGAAAATCGGAGCCTTCAACCTCAAGTGGCAAATCAAATTTGGTCAGGCGACCGTCGAAATAAGCGCTTAGCTGGCGCGCCGCTTCTTGCAGCAGTGGCGTTTCGTCAGTGCTGTGACCGCCCCAATCAAGGGAGGTTATCGCCTCCCCAGTTTGGACAATGGTTAATTTTCCGACCGCTGACGGAACGGTCAATTGGCTCATGGCATACCGAACCTGCGACGCTCGACAGTGACAACACCGAATGCGTCACTGCGCACGACGTGCAGATCCCCATATTCAAGCGGTGCTGGTTCCAGAAGCGACAGGTCTTCCCAGATTTTTCGAATGTTGTTCTTGTTGCCAACCCAGATTGCAGACTGACCCTGAGCGTCTCGCAAAATCCGGGCTGTTGGGTTTTCTTGCGCACGCCGCGAGATCGGTAGACCACGCGCTTGCGACAACGGTGCGGCGGTATCAAGGTTGCGTTGTATGCTTGGACTGAAGATGAAATCCAGTGGCTCCCCTTCAAGGGCTGTAACCAGATCGCGGGCGCGTTGCTTACCGTCTTCGCTCAGATCTTCTTTCAGACGGTCCCCGTGGCGCACCACATAAAGCGTCGTATCTGGTGGCATCACAACAGGTCCGGAAACCCCGCACCCTGTCACCAAAGCACCTAATCCCAAGCCAAGAAAATAACGTCTTTGCATCACACACCCCCACAATTGCGCAACGCTAGCGCGGTGTGGGGATATGTTGCAAGCGCCTAGCTGAGTGCACTGTCGCAGCGCGCACAAACACCTTCGTGCTTATGGGTTCCGACATCCGGCAAGATTTTCCAGCAACGTTGGCATTTGTCGCCCTCGGCCTTTTTAAAGACAACGGCGATGCCATGCTCTTCATCCTTAAACGCCCCCTCGGGTTCAGGTGCACTTGTGACAGTAATATCACTTGTGATGCAAAGATCCGCGAAGTCGACCGAGTTCAGAATGTCGTCTTCCCCAGTGAACACATACACCGTCGGCGCGGCTTCCAAGGAAGACCCGATAACTTTGTTCGTCCGTTCAACCTCCAGAGCGCCCGTAACGACGCGGCGCACCTTGCGCACGGTCGCCCATTTTGCCGCCAAAGCGTCATCCCGCCAATCGGCAGGTGTCTGGGGAATATCCGTTAGGTGGACGGAAGACCCCTCTTCCGGGAACCGTTCCAACCAGACCTCTTCCATTGTGAAGACAAGAACCGGGGCCAGCCACGTAGTTAAACGATGATACAACAGATCAAGGACTGTCCGGGCCGCTTTGCGCCGCGCGGTGTCACCATCGCAATACAGAACATCCTTGCGGATATCGAAGTAGAACGCTGAAAGCTCCACGGTTGCGAAAGTGAAGATCGCTTGGAAGACACCTTGGAAATCGTATTTTGCGTAACCTTCGCGCACGGTCTGATCCAGCTCTGCCAGACGATGCAGAACCCAGCGCTCAAGCTCTGGCATTTCTGCGGCGTCCACGCGGTCGGCTTCGGAGAACCCGTGAAGCGAGCCCAGCATGAACCGCATCGTATTGCGCAGGCGACGGTAGCTGTCAGCCACGCCTTTCAGGATTTCCGGCCCGATCCGCAAATCAGCAGTATAGTCCGATTGCGCAACCCAAAGGCGCAGGATGTCTGCACCGTATTGCTGGATCACTTTTTCGGGCGCGACCGTGTTGCCGATGGATTTGGACATTTTCATGCCCTTCTCATCCAGCGTAAACCCGTGGGTCAAAACACCCCGATAAGGCGCGTGTCCCTGGGTGCCACAGCTTTGCAAAAGCGATGAATGGAACCAGCCACGATGTTGGTCCGTTCCTTCCAGATAAAGATCCGCCATCCCATCGTCCGAGCCGTCTTCCCGGTCGCGCAGCGTAAACGCATGGGTGGAGCCGGAATCAAACCAGACATCAAGGATATCCATCACCTGATTATAGTCATCAGGATCGACGCTGTTGCCAAGGAACCGTTCCTTTGCGCCATCCTTGTACCAAGCATCGGCACCCTCAGCCTCAAAGGCCTCCAGAACGCGCGCATTCACGTCTTCGTTGCGCAGCAGGAAATCATCATCCGTTGGCAGCGCACCTTTCTTGGTGAAGCAGGTCAGCGGAACACCCCATGCACGTTGACGGGACAGAACCCAGTCAGGCCGCGCCTCGATCATCGAATGCAGGCGGTTGCGGCCGGTTTGGGGCGTCCATGTCACGTTATCGATCTCAGCCAACGCGCGTTCGCGGATGGTTGTGCCGTGTTGATCCTGACCGTCGCCCACTGGCTTATCGATGGCCGCAAACCATTGCGGCGTATTGCGGTAGATCACCGGCGCCTTGGAGCGCCAGGAATGCGGGTAGCTGTGCTTGATCTTGCCACGCGCCAACAGCCCGCCAACCTCGACCAATTTGTCGATCACGGCGGCGTTTGCATTGCCTTCTTTGCCATTGGGCTTGAGGATCGCCTTGCCGCCAAAGAACGGCAGGTCATCACGGAACCGCCCGTCTTCCATGACATTGTAGGTGATCACCTGCTCCAGCATGCCGAGGTCGCGATAAAGCTCAAACTCTTCCATCCCGTGGGACGGCGCACAGTGGACAAACCCGGTGCCTTCCTCATCTGTGACGAAATCAGCCGCGCGGAAATCGCGGATGTCGTCCCATTCGCCGTCGGCACCTTCAGCCCTTGCCAAAGGGTGCATCAATTGGATTTTGGCCAAATCGTCCTGCGTTACATCGCAGAGGCGTCGATACATCGTCTCGTCCAGGCGCGCGCGCGCCAAGACGTCTCCCGCCAAATTGTCCGACAGGATATAGCGGTCGCCAATGCTGACCCAGCATTCCTCGGGGCGGCCGGTGATTTCGTAGAGCCCATAGGAGATGTCTTTGCCATAAACCACTGCCTTGTTGGATGGCATCGTCCACGGTGTTGTCGTCCAGATCACCAATTGCGCGCTGTCTAGCGTCGCATCGCCCGTGCCCACAACCTTGAACTTCACCCAAACGGTGAAACTTTCCTTGTCGTGATACTCAACTTCGGCCTCGGCCAACGCAGTTTGTTCCACCGGCGACCACATCACCGGTTTGGAGCCCTGGTACAGCGTTCCGGTCATCAGGAATTTCTGAAATTCCTCCGCGATCACCCGTTCGGAGTGGTAATCCATCGTCAGATACGGGTTTTCCCAGTTGCCAGTGATGCCAAGACGTTTGAATTCTTCGCGCTGGATATCGACCCAACCATCGGCAAATTCGCGGCATTCCTGACGGAATTCCACCACATCGACAGCGTCCTTATCGCGACCTTTGGAGCGGTACTTTTCCTCGATCTTCCATTCGATCGGCAGACCGTGACAATCCCAGCCCGGGATGTAGCGCGCATCGCGGCCCATCATCTGTTGGCTGCGCACCACCATGTCTTTCAGGATCTTGTTCAGCGCATGACCGATATGCAGGTGCCCGTTCGCATAGGGCGGGCCGTCATGCAGCGTGAACGGCGTGCGTCCTTCTTTCTCGCGCAACCGGTCATAGACCCCGATCTTTTCCCAACGGGCCAGCCAGTCAGGTTCGCGTTTTGGCAAGCCACCACGCATCGGAAAATCGGTTTGCGGCAGGTTCAATGTATCTTTGTAGCTTGGCGTTTCAGTCGTCTCGGCGCACATGTCAGGCGTCCTTATTGTCGTCTTTTGGATATAGCGAAGGGGGCGGTGCGAGTGGCTCAAACACCTTGGCCCGGCGTCTCATTGGATCAGAGCGCCGGGGAAATAATTCGAATGGATATGACAAAGGATCGTTCCATGGCGCGAGCTATACCTGCCCCCTTGCGCCCCGTCCAGTGGGTTCCGCCTGCAAACCCACAACACCGATCCTGCGGTCGTTAGGTCCCGGTTGGAAACAAACCAACAAGCGCGCGTTTCACCAAACCAGTGACCGATGGCTTCTTTTCGACCAGAAACGGCACTGGCCTGCAGACATCCATGGCAGCCACGCCCACACGCGCTGTTAATGCACCATTGATGATACCTTCACCGAAGCGGCGCGAAATTTTCGACATGATGCCGCCGCCGGCGACAGAACCGATCAGATCATCCCCAACCGCGACAGCCCCCGTGGCGACCAAATGGGTCAGAACTTCGCGCGTCAGCCGCCAGCTGCCCAGCGTGCCAGAGCGGCCACCATAAATTTCCGCAATCCGGCGGATCATTCGCAGGTTGGCGGTCAGTGCTGCGATCAAATCCGCCAGCGCAATCGGAACGACCGTTGTCACTGTTGCTACTTGGCGCGAGGCGGCCTCAATCTCCAGAATTGCCGCTTTGTCGAGCGGGGCGACCATCTTGCGTTCCACCAGCGCCAAAACGCCTTCCGCATCAAACTGGTCGGCCAGTTGGTTTTTCGTATCAGCGCGCCCCGCGCCAAGCTCTGGCCGGTTGCTGTAAAGCTGCATAACTTTTGCGGCGACGTGTTTGGATGGCTCTAACGCTTTGTCAGCCAAGGCCTTGTCCGCCGAATAGCGCATCTTGTCCATTCGCTTGAGCCGCCCCAAAGCCATCAATTCGCGCCCGGCAAGCAGTAGAAGAAACGCGAGGACCAACCCGATCAAACCGGTCGCAGTCCAGCCCAGTAACGGGTTCCGCGCCATCAGATTGGTGGCAAAATCCCAGGCTGCAACAGACGCTGCAAAGCCCACCAATGCCAAAAGCGCAGACCAAAACAACCGCACCAACCAAGACGGCTTGCGCGCCGCAATCGCTGCAATGGAGCGCATCGCCCGCCCCTCAGCAGGACCGTTTTCAAATTCAAGATCCGGCACAGGGGGTGCGTTTGCAGGCGTGACTTCTACGGCGGTCGGGACATCTTTCACACCGGATTTCGTCGCAGATTTCGGCTTTGCTTTTGCTGTCTTTGGTTCGAGATCAATCAACACTGGTCCCGCGCGTTTCTTTGGGGATTTGCTCATCTCAGACGATCTCCGATCAGAAATTCAGCAGCCCGGTCCAGCCGGATATGAGGCAAACCGCCCTTCGTTGATCCGGCAAGTTGGGCGGGGGCGAAATTCATGATGGAATAATCGCGGTCCAGCCACTCAGGCTTGCCTTCCCGTGCGGGTGCCAGCAACTCCATTGGATCATCTGGCAAATCACCGGGATAAAGCGCGGCCTGTTTGCCGCTTTCCAACAACCGCCCGCGCACGACGTCCAAGGTCTCGCCATCATGGTCAACAGTTTGCTCAACGGTCGCGCGCAACGCGGCTAAGGACATGGCCATGGTCGTGGCACCTGCAAACTCTGCCCGATCTTTGGCATCGCGCAGAAGAGCTTCCATGAAACCGGTTAATTGCGGGTGTTGCGTATGGTGCAAATGGTCGGCCTTGGTTGCGGCGAACAGAATTTTTTCGACCCGGCGGCCCAGGAAAATAGACGCGAGCCAGCTGTTTTGGCCCGGACGAAACGCGCTGAGGATGTCTTTCATAATCACGCGAAGGTCTTCGACGGCTTGCGGGCCCGCGTGGATTGCGCCAAGCGCGTCCACCAAAACGATCTGGCGATCAATGCGAGCGAAGTGGTCGCGAAAGAACGGCTTCACAATCTTGGATTTATAAGCCTCGTAGCGCCGCTCAAATTCCCGGTTGAGGCTGCCACGCGGAACCGATCCGTCATGCAACAGCGGCGCGAATGTCAGAACCGGAGACCCCTCAAGGTCGCCGGGCAGCAAGAAACGCCCCGGCGTACAATCGCTGAACCCCTCCGCCCGGATGGCTTTTAAGTATTGCGTGTATTCGCCAGCGAGGTCCTGGGCATCGGGCTCGGATAATTTCGCGGTCGGGTCCGTGGCCTCCAGGCGCTTCAGATAGCTTTTCGCAGCCGAACGCTGCTCTGCACGGCCCAGACTTTCGGCAGACCATTCTGCAAAGGACTTCTCCAACAAGCCTACATCCAAAAGCCATTCGCCAGGGTAGTCGACAATATCAAGATGAACTGTTCTTGGCCCTGACAGGCTGCCCAATAGCCCTGTCGGCTGAACCCGCAAAGACAACCGCAATTCCGAGATTGAGCGGGTAGAGCTTGGCCAGGTCGGTTCTGTCCCTGTCAAAGCCGCAAGATGGTTTTCATAGTCAAAACGCGGCACAGTATCATCGGGCTGCGGTTGCAGGTAAGCCGTCTGAATTCCGCCGGAACTGGCAGCTTGCAGCTGCACCATGCGTTCCCGGTTCATTAGGTTTGCCATCAGCGACGTGATGAAAACCGTTTTGCCTGATCGGCTAAGACCTGTGACGCCCAAACGCACAGTAGGTTCAAAAACACCGGACACGGACTGCCCGGCGGTTTCGATTGTGCGGCCTATTCCGTCAAAAATATCGTATAAGATCAAACCGGTCCCCTGCTCTGCCTGACTTACATAAGAGCGCATGATCACGATTGGTAGTCTCTTGGCATAGGGCCGCGCAACGGATATGCGGGGAAAATGCCCCGCTATGCACTCAAAATCGAATATAACGGTCAGCCCTTCGTAGGCTGGCAGCGCCAGGACGGCCCCAAATCCGTCCAAGGCTGCGTTGAGGACGCACTGCGAATGCTACAGGCCGATCATCCGGGCATTGCGGCGGCCGGACGAACCGATGCGGGCGTGCACGCGACCGGGCAAGTTGCCCATTGCGATCTGCGCGAGGATTGGGACCCGTTTCGGCTGTCCGAGGCCTTGAATTACCATTTGAAGCCGCATCCGATTGCAGTTTTGCAAGCGGCAGAAGTTTCGGAAGACTGGCACGCAAGATTTGATGCCACCGAGCGGCAATACTTGTTTCGCCTTGTTGCGCGCCGTGCACCCGTAACCCATGAGGCCGGTTTAGTTTGGCAGATCAAGCATCCGCTTGATGTCGCCGCGATGCAGGCTGGAGCTGCACATCTTTTAGGTCAGCATGATTTCACCACGTTTCGTTCAACCATGTGTCAGGCCAAATCGCCCGTAAAAACCCTTGATCAACTGGATATCGAAGCGCGTCCGTCCCGGTATCAAACCGAATACCGCTTCCATTTGCGGGCACGGTCCTTCTTGCACAACCAAGTGCGCAGCTTTGTTGGCACATTGGAGCGTGTCGGAGCCGGTGCCTGGCCTCCTGACAAGGTGCGCGACGTTCTGGACGCGAAAGATCGGTCCAAATGCGGGCCGGTCTGCCCGCCAGACGGGCTTTATCTGGCAGGTGTTCATTATCCCCAAGATCCGTTTGAGGCAGCGTGATGGACGGGTTTGATCCGCGTTGGCGAGACCCGCCTGAATACATACTTGGGATCACCAAGGACATCTGGGAAGATCGCGGGATCGACACCTTGCTGAAATACTATGGCGAGGATTTGGTCGTCCGTTCTCCAGCCTCAATAGTCCAGGGAAACGAAGGAATTATTGCGGCGACGATGGCCACGCTGGCGGAATTCCCGGACCGGCAGCTTTTCGGGGAAGACGTCATCTGGTCCGAGGTTGAAGGGGCCGAGACATACAGCTTCCTGTCCTCACATCGGTTGATCTGTACAGCCACACATACAGGTTTCGGGGCGTATGGTCCCGCGACAGGCCGGAAATTGTACTACCGGATCATTGCGGATTGTTTTTGCGCCGAAAACGCCGTGAAAGATGAATGGTTGGTGCGGGATCAGTCCGCAATTGCCCGTCAAATGGGGCTTGATCCAAGGCAGTGGACCCAGGACTTGATCGCCCGCGAGGGGGGACCAGACCTTTGTGTTAAACCGTTCAATCCATCAACGGATATTGCAGGGCCGTATCAGGGGCACGGCAATTCATCTGAATGGGGTGATCAGCTGGAAGACACCATATCTCAGCTCATGTCCGCGGATTTTTCTGCGATAGCTCAGCGATATGATCGCGCGGCAGAACTACACTACCCAGGCGCGCAATCAGGCCATGGCCACGCGTTCGCTGATCGTTTTTGGCTTGGACTTCGGTCTTCATTCCCATCCGCGGAATTCGCGGTCCACCATAAGATGGGTCAGCAAACCACCGGTTTACCACCGCGCGCCGCACTACGTTGGTCACTGACCGGAACGCATTCCGGCAACGGCCTGTTTGGGGCACCCACGGGCGCGCAGGTTCATGTCATGGGAATAACCCATGCGGAGTTCGGTCCATTTGGGGTCCGACGGGAATGGACCTTGATCGACGAGACCGCAATCTGGAAACAGATACTTCTTCAAACAGGATAGCGCGCGCAGAACCTGCGCTTAATTCGCCAGTTTTTCCTGATCGTACCCGTTGATTTGCGATTTCGCCTTGTCGCGTTCAAGTGCGTCAGTTCGGCAGCCCGCAACATAGCGTTGCAGTAAGCCAATGTAGAAATTGATCTCGTCCTGGCGGGATGAAATTCTTCCTAAGCGCTGTTCGATGGCGCGGTGGTTGCGGTCGATATCCTGCGATGGGGCCGCTTGGCTGAAAGCCACGACGTCAAATAGTGGCGTGACGATGTCGCGCAACACTTCCACCGCGATTTTTTCCCGCATGGACGCGCTTTCGACAGCCATCGCAGGATCAAATTTAAAGGCAGATTTGATCGCCCCGATATAGTGCCGAAACCGCATCATAATCGCTTCCGCCCCATCTTCGAGACGGGTCACAAGAATGCGCAAACCAGAAATGATCACGCTGTTTGTTGACACTTCAAAATCCGGCATGGATATCAGGCGGTCTGTGTTGCGAACGCTTGTCAGTGCAGACTGAACCTTGCTCGCCAACTCCACAGAGAAA
Source organism: uncultured Litoreibacter sp. (assembly GCA_947493265.1). GTDB lineage: Bacteria > Pseudomonadota > Alphaproteobacteria > Rhodobacterales > Rhodobacteraceae > Litoreibacter. The sequence continues at coordinate 373,511 of CANLQL010000004.1, forward strand.
ACGTCTTCCACCAGCTGACCGGCTTTGAAGGAATATCGGTTGCGCAGATCAGTCATAATTAGCTCCACAGAGGTGACTTTTACCGCGCCGGTCGTTCCACGCATTAAGTGAATGACAAATGTATCTTTGTCACCGCCGTCTGCATTTTCTTTTGCAAGTTCGTTGCTGGACATTCTGACCCCAACTCTCCCCAGTTTTTACCCATCCCGCTCCGAAAGACTAAGCGCTGAGAGTATTAACAAAACGTTTAATTTTTCCAAAAATCAAAAAATTTCTGGAAAATGCTGCTGAAAAAATTAAAGATACTTCCAATTTAGTTAATTAGATTTATACAACCTGTGATTGTATTTTAAGGCTGTTTTAGTGACCGAAGAATCGTCTGCTGCGTCCAGCAATTTCATCATTGGTATTGGCTCCTCTGCCGGGGGACTGGAAGCAATTCGTGAGCTCGCCACGAACTTGCCGACGGATAATGGCTGCGCCTACATCATCGTCCAACACATGTCGCCTCAGCACAAAAGTCTTATGACAAATCTGATCGCAAGCGAGACCCAGCTTGATGTCAAAGATATTGCAGATGGGATGGTGCCCGAACCTGATGTGATTTACGTGACCCCTCCGCGCGCGGACGTCATAATTAAGAAAGGGGTTTTACACCTTGTTGAACCAAGTCTGCATGTCGGCAAGCCAAAACCCTCCGTTGATCGCTTTCTGAAAAGTCTCGCCGAGGATCAGGGTGAGAAATCAATGGCGATCATCCTGTCGGGAACCGGGTCGGATGGTGCCTACGGTGTGCAGGCCATTCGCGAAGCGGGCGGCATCACGATCGCACAGGATGACGTTTCGGCGAAATATGACGGGATGTCGAATGCTGCGATTGAGACCGGTTGTATTGATTTGGTCCTTCGCCCTAGCCAAATTGGCACGCATCTGAAGAAAATCCTTTCGTCGCCCGGTACGCTCGACAAGCTCAAGGAAAGCAGTGAAATCACCACGCCGATTACGGGCATTCTTCAGATCGTGTTGGCACGAACGCGGGTGGATTTCAGGGAATATAAGCAGACCACGGTTCAGCGACGGATTGAACGGCGCATGACCGCGTTGGGCATCCAGACAATCGAAGAATACATGTCCCACTGTCGCAACAACCCACCCGAGGTTGATGCGTTGTTCAAAGATCTGCTGATTTCGGTCACACGGTTTTTCCGCGATCGGGAAGAATTCAACCAACTGCGCGAACCAATCGAATCTTTGGTCAAGGAACGCAAAGACCAACCTTTGCGAATTTGGGTGGCAGGATGCGCGACGGGGGAGGAGGTCTATTCGATTGCGATCATGCTTGCCGAAGCTATGGGCGGGCCGGCTGAATTGCTGCGGTCAAAAACTCAGATTTTTGCGACAGACATCGACCGGGCTGCATTGGAATCCGCACGACGCGGGCAATATTCCCAAGGTGCATTGTTCGACGTGCCGTCCGAACTGGTCTCAAAATACTTCATCCAGAAATCCGATGGTGTCGCGGTCATCGAAGCGCTCAGATCGGTTATTCTTTTTTCCGATCACAACCTTTGTCAGGATCCGCCGTTCCTGAACATGGATCTGATCTGCTGCCGGAACCTGCTGATTTACTTCGGCCCAAAGCTGCAATCGCGAGTTCTGTCCCGCCTGCACTACGCGATGAAATCCCACGCCTATCTGTTCTTGGGGACTGCAGAAAGTGTGGCCGGGTCTGATCAGCTGTTCGTCCCATTGAACGAACGGTCGCATATTTTCAAACGTCGCCTTCTGCAGAAGAAGGACCGGTATGAGCCGAATTCTTTGACCAGCGCTTGGTCGAAGCCGCGCCTGCAACTGCCCGCGACGACGAAAGCGGTCGAGACCGAAAATGCAACGGAACGGATGCTGTTTGACGCATTGGCCCGGTCCTTAGGCGACAATTCCGTTCTGGTGTCATCTGATCATTCGTTCTTGCGGGTTTACGGCGATCTCACGCCATTTGTAGATTTCTCCGAAGGATCGTCTCTCAACCTGCAACTCAGCTTGTTGAAATCGCCTTACAAAGAAGAAGCGCGATCGTTGGTGACACTTGCGTTGAAGCACGACCGGCGACGTTTGGGGATCAGGCACATTACCAATGCCGAGACCAAAGAAGTCGTGCGCCTCGAAGCCATGCCAATCGTGGCACCGAAGATCGAAGAAAAACTGGCGCTTCTGATCATCAATCGGTGGACGGCCGAGGAATATGAGGCGCTGAACCTCGGGTCACAATCCGATTCAAGCGTTGATCAGATCACCGACAATCACCTGCGCGAGTTGGACAATGAACTGGCCTCCACGCGAGAGGCATTGCAGCAAACAATCGAAGAATTGGAAACCTCCAACGAAGAGCTGCAAGCCCTGAACGAAGAGCTTCAATCGACAAACGAAGAACTGCAGGCAACGAATGAAGAGTTGGAAACCTCAAATGAGGAACTGCAATCGACCAACGAAGAACTGATCACGGTCAACGAAGAACTGCAGGTAAATTCCTCCGAATTGACGGCGTTGAATGCGGAGCTGGGATCAATCCTTGGCAACGTTCCGATCCCGCTGATGGTGCTGGATAACGCGCTCCAGATTTCTCGGGCGAGCCGCGCCGCGATGGAGCTGTTTTCGATCTCGCAACCGCTTACCAATCCGCATCTCAGCCAGATCAATCTGCCTGACGGGTTCCCGCGGCTGGTCGATATCTGTTCGCAAGCGCTTCAGATGGGAGAACCAGTTCTCACTGATTTCACATCGCTCGGCGTGACTTACACGATGCAATGCGCGCCATTTACAGGAAATTCCGGGCAGCTCATCGGGACGACAATTGTCTTGTTCCGCAATCCGGCGATGCAATCGATCAGTAACGAATTTACCCAAGTATTGGATCACGCGCCGCTGCACCTCATTCGCTATGACGATGAAGGCAACATCAATCGGATCAGCGCGGCGACCGCAAATGCCGTGGGCCTGTCCCCAGACGAGGCGATCGAAAAAAACATCGCTGAGATTATGAAAATCAGCGTCGAAGACCGGGATTCCGGGGATCTGAAAAACATACTGCTAAAGCGCAAACGTTCTGGGATCGTTGGACTTTATGCCCCAACCCGCGCGACGCCTGTTTGGGTGTCGACCAACCGGTTTGAATTCCGCGACATGCATCTGGACCAATCTTTCAACGTGCTGGTTGGGTCTGATATCTCGCAACTCACAGAAAGTGAGCGAGATTTGCAGCAGACCAACAAATCGCTCGAACTGATCCAATCGATGTCGCGGATCGGATATTGGCGGATTGATATGGACGAGCGCGAACTGTTCTGGTCCGATGTGGTTTACGACATTCATGGTCTGGACAGCTCAAAATATAAGCCAGAGCTCAGCACCGCGATTGATGCGTACCACCCTGAAGACAGGCCGATGGTCACCAAAACGGTCAATGAAAGTATCGCAGCTGGTCACGGTTGGTCTTTCAAAGCCCGGCTTGTGCAACCTACGGGCGACATCATCTGGGTCGAAGCCTTGGCCGACGTAACGAAAGATCATAGCGGCAAAGTTCTTACAATTGTCGGATCGTTCCGTGACATCACCGATGAGAAGATCATCGAAACACGCTTTTCGCAGATCGAAAACCTTCGCAAAGAACAGCAAACCGGCTTCTTTAGCTTCGAAACCGGAACCAACCGCGTCTATTGGAGCCCGAATATCTGGCCGATGTTGAACCTGGACAAGAACGCGACGGGTGGCTTTGAAACCGTCCTGCGGCTGATCCATCACGAAGATCGCGGTCGTTTTACAAAAGCGCGAAATGACCTGATGAAATTCGGCAAGGCGTTCAAGGACGAATACAGGATCAAATGCCCTGACCGGGAAGAGCAACTTATCCGGTTCCAGACCATGGCAACGAAAGACCAGAACGGGCGCGTCACGGACTATTTCGGGCATCTTCGATTGGTGGATGAAGACGAAAACAAACCAAGCTGACGCAAATTTTATGAGGCGTTGATTTGGATTGGGGCTACGCTGCGCGCAAGTCAGTCGAATAGGTCAATAATGCAAAAACTTGTTCTTGCGGCGTTTGCGCTTTTTTGCGCGACGCAAGCGTTTTCCCAAACAGCAGAGGTCGTCCCAGAATGTCTGGAACAGATCCCGTGTCAGCTGGGAGAACGGTCCTACCACATCAAAGCCCCCGATGATTGGGACGGGGTCACCCCATTGCCCGTGATGCTGCATTTTCACGGCTGGGGTCGGCAAGGCACGTTGATCGTCAAGCACGGCAGAATTTCCGGGGCGACCCGCAAGCGTGGTGTCTTGTTGCTTGCGCCCAACGGTCGCGGCAAGACCTGGGACTTTTGGGACAGCGACAGCGCAGACACAGACTTTGCTTGGGATGTGATCGAAGATGCCGCCAAACGCTTTCCGATAGACCGCTCAAAGATTTTTGTATCGGGCTATTCCTACGGGTCGGCGATGGCCTGGCGGATGGCGTGTGATCGCGGACAAGGTATTCACGCACTTCTTGCCGTTTCGGGCACTCTGCGCCAGTCGGAGGTTTGCGAAACCGCGCCTGAAAACATCCGCCACGTGCATGGCACGTCTGATACGGTCATGGGCTTTCCTTTTGGACCAGGCGGGGATGAAACCTACCCTGTCCAGCTTTGGCGCGATCTGAAAGGATGCGCCGAAAAAACCGAGCTTGGCTTCTACAACACGACACAGAAAGATCGGTTTCGCCGGACCGAATGGTCTTGTGGCGATGGCGGTAAGGTCACACTGGACGTGCATCCGCGCGGGCATTTTATCCCGAGAGGCTGGATTGCTCAGCAAATCGATGAATTGTTGACGGACGCTAGTTCTTGATCTTGTAGCCGGTTTTGAAAATCCAGCCGATAATCGCCAGACAAGCGAGCGTGAACCCCGCAATCGCCAAAAGACTGATCGTGATCGGCACGTCAGAGACCCCGAAAAACGCCCAGCGAAACCCAGAGACTAGATAAACGACAGGATTGAACATTGTGATCGTTTGCCAAATCGGCGGCAGCATCGAGATTGAGTAGAAACTACCCCCCAAGAACACCAGCGGGGTAATCACCAATAACGGGATCAGCTGCAATTGTTCGAAATTGCCCGCCCAGATACCGATAATGAAGCCCAAGAGACTAAAGCTGAGACAGGTCAGCAGCAAGAATGCGATCATCGTCAGTGGGTGCAGAATCGTTAAATCGACAAAGAAATAGGATGTTCCTAGGATCACCAGCCCGATGAAAAGAGCTTTTGTGGCGGCAGCCCCGACATATCCGATGATGATCTCAAGAAAGCTGATCGGCGCTGAAAGCACTTCATAGATAGTGCCGATAAACTTTGGAAAATAAATCCCGAAAGCCGCGTTTGAGGTGGCTTGTGTCATGACCGTCAGCATGATCAGTCCCGGAACAATAAACGCCCCGTAGCTGACGCCATCAACCTCGTTGATCCGACTCCCGATCGCGGTCCCGAAGACGACAAAATAAAGCGATGTCGACAGCACTGGCGAAATGAAGCTTTGCGCGATTGTTCGAAAAAACCGTTTCATTTCAGAGATGTAAATTGCCTTGATCGCGTAGAAATTCATGATGCATCCTCCACCAACGTAACGAAAATCTCTTCCAGAGAGGATTGTCGCGTCGATACGTCTTTCATGACCAACCCAGCGTCAGACAACGCGGCCAGCAACTTGGTAATCCCGGTACGTTCGGCGTTGGTGTCATAGGTATAGATCAACGCGCCATCTTCGATCCGAAGGTCATAAGACGACAAACTTTCCGGTACGGCTTCTGGTGGCACCTGAAGTTCGATCCGAAGCTCTTTTCGGCCCATCTGGGTCATCAACTCGGCCTTGTCTTTCACCAAAAGGATAGAGCCTGCATTGATCACACCCACACGGTCCGCAATGGCTTCTGCTTCTTCGATGTAGTGTGTGGTCAGAATTATCGTCACGCCATCAGCCTGAAGCTCGCGCACAACGTCCCACATGTCTTTGCGAAGCTCTACGTCGACACCTGCGGTCGGTTCGTCCAGAAAAAGTACCCGGGGTTCATGGCTCAGCGCTTTGGCGATCAAGACACGGCGTTTCATGCCACCGGACAGCTCGTTTACGCGGGCGTCGCGCCTTTCCCACAAAGACAACTGACACAAGATTTTTTCGACAAGTGCATCGTCAGCGGGTTTGCCAAACAACCCGCGTGAAAAATTCACAGTGTCGATGACCTTCTCAAACGGCTCCAGCGTGATTTCCTGCGGGACCAATCCGATCTGGCTGCGCGCCGCGCGAAAGCTTGTAACGATATCATGACCCGCAACACTTACCGCCCCACTGGATGCGTTCACCATTCCGCAAATGATGGAAATCAGGGTCGTTTTCCCAGCACCATTGGGCCCCAACAGCGCGAGGATTTCCCCCGCCTCGATCTCAAGATTGACGTGTTTGAGCGCTTCGAAGCCGCCATCATAGACCTTCGACAGGTCCCGTATCGTGACAATTGCAGGCATGGAACATCTCCTCTTGCCTATCAGCTATGCGAAAGGGCGCGGGGTTTCTAGGTTGGGTTTTGTGCGTCAACGCACATGTAAAACGCGTTCAGGAAAAGGCGCGCCCGAATGAACCTGTGTCAAATAGCGTCGCGAATGGCGCGGATATTTTGCCCGTAGACGTCTGGGTTCGACACAGAACCGCCTTTGAAAACGGCTGATCCTGCGACAAGCACATCGGCACCGGCAGCCACACAGCCAGGGGCCGTCGCGGGCGTCACACCACCATCGATTTCGATATGAACCTCCCGGTCGCCGACCATGTCGCGAAGCTTTGCGATCTTGTTGGCAAGCGGGATAAACTTCTGCCCCCCGAAACCGGGATTCACGGTCATCACGCAGATCAAATCGATATCATCCATCAAATCCTCAATGGCCGAGGCTGGCGTCCCTGGGTTCAACGCAACCCCTGCCTTTGCGCCGGCACCACGGATGGCTTGAAGTGTGCGGTGGATATGTGGACCCGCCTCAACATGGGCTGTGATGAAATCCGCACCAGCTTGTGCGAACGCGTCAATGTATGGATCAACGGGGGCGATCATCAGATGCACATCCATCACCCCCTTGATATGGGGCCGTATCGCCGCGCAGGTTGCGGGACCAAAGGTGATGTTGGGCACAAAATGGCCGTCCATGACATCGACATGCACCCAATCAGCGCCTTGCGCTTCAATCGCTTCGCATTCCAGACCAAAATTTGCGAAATCTGCCGACAGAATAGACGGTGCGATTTTTACAGAACGATCAAATGTCATGGCAGACCCCTTTGGTTTGATCCGTTCCTAACGGCTCCGCTCCGCGAGGGAAACTAGATTTACGAGGCCTGCCGCTTGCACGCGCGCAGCCACCATGCGAGTTTTGCGTAGTCGTGATTGAAAGCCCTCCATGATGCCTCAGACAGCCAAAATGATCGAAACCGCGCAATTGCCGCAAGTCCATCTGCCTCGCAACGATGGAATGGCGTTGGATTTGGACTGGGTTGCCCGTGTTCAAGCCAACACGTCGGCGATTGAACGGCGCGCCAAAACCTTTCCGGGCAGACGTTCGGTCAAGAAAGATCACCAGGCGGCGTGGCTTCTGAAGGCCATCACCTGCATCGATTTGACTACACTGTCTGGCGACGACACGGTCGGCCGGGTCAAACGGCTCTGCGCCAAGGCGCGTCAACCCGTGCGCGCAGATTTGATGGATGCATTAGGCATGCCAGCGATCACGACCGGCGCTGTCTGCGTCTACCATGACATGATTGAAACCGCCGTCGACGCATTGGAAGGGACCAATATTCCCGTGGCCGCAGTATCGACCGGGTTCCCGGCGGGGTTAAGCCCGCTTCATCTGCGCGTGGCCGAGATTGAGGAAAGCGTCAAATCCGGTGCGCGTGAGATCGACATCGTTATTTCCCGCAGACATGTCCTGACCCAGAATTGGACCGCGCTCTATGACGAAATGCGGGCGTTTCGTCAGGCCTGCGGGGATGCACATGTCAAAGCAATCTTGGCCACGGGCGAGCTTGGGTCGCTCAGAAATGTTGCGCGGGCTAGCTTGATTTGCATGATGGCGGGTGCCGACTTCATCAAAACCTCAACCGGGAAAGAAAGCGTCAATGCCACCCTGCCCGTCAGTCTGGCGATGATCCGAGCGATCCGTGACTACTACGACGCGACGGGCGTTCATGTGGGCTACAAACCTGCAGGTGGCATTTCAAAGGCGAAAGACGCAGTGACTTATCTGGCGCTGATGAAGGACGAATTGGGCGACCGGTGGTTGCAGCCTGATCTGTTCCGGTTTGGGGCCTCATCACTGCTCAACGACATTGAACGTCAGCTCGAACATCACGTGACAGGCGCGTATTCCGCCGGCTATCGCCATCCGCTGGCTTAAGGGGACAGACATGACCGTCAAAGAAAATTTCGACACAATGGATTACGGCCCCGCCCCGGAAAGCAAGACGGAGGCGATGGGTTGGCTGGCAACACATAAATCCAAATTTGGCCACTTCATTAACGGAAGTTTCACAAAGCCTGCCAAATCCTTTGCGACCAAAAATCCGGCCACAGGTGAGGTTTTGGCCAAGATCAGCCAGGCAAGTCAGAAAGACGTCGACAGCGCTGTGAAAGCCGCACGCGCAGCGCAGCCGAAATGGGCGTCTCTGTCCGGGTTTGATCGCGCGAAATACCTGTATGCGCTGGCCCGCGCACTTCAAAAGCACTCCCGGCTTTTTGCGGTTCTTGAGACGCTTGATAATGGCAAACCTATTCGCGAAAGCCGAGATATCGACATCCCACTGGCCCAGCGCCATTTCTACTATCACGCTGGCATGGCGCAGCTTATGGCGTCCGAGCTGCCAGACCGGGCGCCGCTTGGCGTTTGCGGACAAATCATTCCGTGGAATTTCCCTTTGCTGATGCTCAGCTGGAAAATCGCGCCCGCATTGGCGATGGGCAATACAGTGGTGTTGAAACCTGCTGAGTACACGTCCCTGACTGCGCTGCTCTTTGCCGAGATTTGTGCGCAGGTCGGTCTGCCCAAAGGGGTTGTGAATATAGTTACTGGCGACGGAGCAGTGGGCGAAATGATCGTTGGCGCGCAGGTTGATAAGGTGGCTTTCACTGGCTCCACATCAGTCGGCAAACGCATTCGGGAAGCGACGGCAGGCTCCGGGAAATCCTTGACTTTGGAACTTGGCGGCAAGTCGCCTTACATCGTTTTTGACGATGCTGATCTGGACAGTGCTGTTGAAGGACTGGTCGATGCGATCTGGTTCAATCAGGGCCAGGTTTGTTGTGCCGGGTCGCGTCTGTTGGTCCAGGAAGGCGTGGCTGAGGTGTTCTACCGCAAGCTAAAGCGCCGGATGGACGGGCTGCGCATCGGCGATCCTTTGGACAAGTGCATCGATGTCGGAGCCGTGGTTGATCCAGTGCAGCTAAATACTATTCAATCCCTCGTAGACGCCAATCAAGACGGCGAAACCTATGTCGCAGCAACGCCCCTGCCCGACGGATGCTTCTATCCCCCGACCTTGATAACGGGCCTCAGCCCTGCTGCTGTTCTGATGCAGGAAGAAATCTTCGGCCCGGTTCTGGTCTCCACCACGTTCCGCACCCCGAAAGAGGCGTTGGAGATCGCAAACCAGACCCGCTACGGATTAGCGGCGACGGTCTGGACCGAAAACATCAACCTTGCCCTAGAAATCGCCCCAAAGCTTGTGGCGGGCATTGTTTGGGTGAATGGAACCAACATGTTTGACGCAGCCGCAGGGTTCGGCGGTGTACGTGAAAGTGGCTATGGCCGAGAAGGCGGTTGGGAAGGTCTGAGCGCATACACCAAGCCGAAGACATCGCCAAAGGCCGCAAAACCTATCGCGGCTTTCGCGGGCAAAGGCACCCTCAGTGATCCGATTGATCGGACTGCGAAGCTCTACATTGGCGGCAAACAGGCCCGGCCAGATGCTGGATACTCGCACCTAATATACGGTCCGAAGGGGGACGCGCTGGGGGAAATCAGCCTTGCCAACCGCAAGGATGTTCGAAATGCCGTTGAAGCAGCAGGTTCGGCAAAATCCTGGTCACAGACAACAGGTCATCTGCGCGCGCAAATCCTTTACTATATCGCTGAAAATCTGTCGGCGCGGGCCGATGAGTTTGCCAAGCGGATCAAGGAAATGACCGGCAAACCCGGGATGGCCGAGGTGCAATCAACACTGGAAACGTTGTTCACGCATGCGGCATGGGCCGACAAATTGGACGGCCAGGTTCATAACGTTCCAATTCGCGGCGTTGCGTTGGCGATGAAAGAGCCTGTCGGCGTGATCGCCGCCTTGTGCGATGTGCGGCCACTGGCAGGGCTTGTTGAGTGCATCGCCCCGGCCATTGCCATGGGAAACCGGGTGATTGCGGCCGCGTCAGAGCCGTTTCCGCTGTCAGCAACAGATTTCTACCAAATCCTCGAAACCTCGGATGTGCCGGGCGGTGTTGTGAACATCCTGACCGGACCGCATACCGATATTGCATCACATCTGGCTGCGCATAACGACATCGACGCGATGTGGAGCTTTTCTGAAACCGCGCCTGCGCAAGTGATCGAAGCGGCCTCCGCTGGCAACCTCAAACGGACCTTTGTGGCCCCCAGACCGGGCACCGCAAAGGAAATGCTCAGCCATGCCACTGAGGTCAAAAACATCTGGGTGCCCTACGGCGAATAGTTATGCGACGAAAAACGCCCCGAAATATCGGGGCGTTTTCTAACTTTTAACAGTGCTCAAGAATAGGCTTACAGCGCTGTGATGCGTGCTTTGTGAAGCATCCCGCCAATCGCTCCGCCAAGGAGCGGCGCAACAATGAAGAGCCACAATTGACCTATCGCAGTGCCCCCTACAAAGAGGGCTGGACCGATTGATCGCGCGGGGTTCACGGATGTCCCGGTGACGGTAATTCCGACAAGATGGATCATTACCAGCGTCAAACCGATCACAAGTCCAGCCACGATAGGGGCCGCTGGGGTTTCTTCCGTTACCCCCAGAATGACCACTAGGAAAACCGCCGTTGCAACAACCTCAAAGATAAACGCAGAGATCATAAAGAACTCCCCACCATAGCCTTCGCCCCAACCGTTTTGACCCAGACCGTTGGCCGCGATGTCGTAGCCCCCAACAGTATTGCTTGCCATTGTCAGGATTAGACCTGCGGCGATGATGGCCCCGATGGTTTGGGAAATGGCGTAACCGATGAAATCAGCGCCCGACATCCGCCCTGCAACCAATGCACCCATCGAAACGGCCGGGTTCAGATGCGCGCCGGATACCTGACCGATGGAGTAGGCCATTGCCACAACAGCGATGCCAAAGGCGAAACTGATCCCTGTAATGGAGATCGCGTCAGCGACACCAATGCCACCACCCGCCAAGACCGCAGACCCAACACCAAAAAAGACCAAGGTGAAGGTGCCGATCATTTCAGCAAAATATTTTTTCATAAATTCTCTCCCTCTCTGCCGATTGAATTCGGCCTTTGCGCTTTCTCTATGGATCACAGGAATGCGCAAAGTTATGGGAGAATCGAGCCGATCTTCCCCGACGCTTGCTTAAACGCGGGGTTTGCCCCTCCATGTATCCAGCCACGCTTTGAAGCGGCCCCAAACACCTGTTGCTTGATCACGGGCCGCATCGGCACGCGCGTCGACGGCATCCCAGGTCTCACCGGCATCTTCTAAAAGCGGGTCGATTTTCGAGCGGCGAAACCACTGCGTCAAACGATAGAACCCAAGACAGAGGCCTGCGAAAATGATCAGGATCAGGATGTTGAACCACGGGATCAGGCGTTGTTCCGGGTCATCGATCGGGCGCACACCGACAGCGTTTGGAAAAATCGACAGGAATTCATTTCGCCAACCGTAATGCGTGACAACAACCCATTGTGGCGTCCCTTTCGGACTGACAAGATCAGCAGCCTCGGTTTGCAGGTTCGACGAGTCGAGCTTGAAATAAGGCGGCCAGCCCCAGCCAGTATCTTCGTTGCGGTAAACCATGACACGGCCATTCGTGCGCACAGTATTGATGAAGCGCACATCACGATTTGCACCTGTTGCCTCCTGACCCGTGTCCGCCCCCGCCCAGAAGATAGAATTCTCGCCGAAGTCGACACGACGCACTTCTGTTTCGACAATTCGCGCGATATCGCGCTGCGGCAACGTGTAGTGAAAGAAGCTGGCGATCAGCAGCCAGAAGATAATCCAAAAGGTCCATTTGACATAACGCATGGCAGCTTCCTTACATAAAGTTCATGACATAGACCAAGACCGCGATAACCGCGTAAGGCACTATGAAAACGCCAAAAATCAGCTTCCGACGGAGGGAGCCGTCATAGTTTGAAAGTCCGGTTTCGATGAACGCGTCGCGGTCGCCCGTCATACCTTCTTCGTCCCATTCTTCACCAAGCTTGGTCCGCCTGACAGAGCGCGACCACGCCGATAGCACAAAATAGACGACCAGCATGACGAGGAAGGCAAAGAAGGCCAACCTGAGTATTCCGATGATCATTTGCCCCTCCTGATACTGCCCCAAGGGCCCACAACGTCAACTAAATCAACTTCGTCCGGTCCGGTCATCGAGGCCTCCCGCCCGAACAAGGCTTCGCGCGCTCCGGCCTTGTCGACCTGATATTCCCGTTCAAGGAAATCTGCCACGAAGGCCTTCTTTGGATCAGGCCAGCTACGATACAGCGCATAGAATAACTCTTTATGGCAAATGAACAATTGGCGGATATCCAACGGTGTCAGTTCTGCCAATAGACGGTTCACCAGATCGCGGTCAGCATGCGGCTTCGCACGCAGCGTGTAGAAGTACGCCGGATGCTCTGACGTGATGCGCGGGAAGGAACCGCCACCTTCCGCCCAGCGCAACAACCTATTCAGGCCGTGGAAGGCTTCCGGCAATTCGCTGCTATAGCGGCGCGCAAGTTGGCGCAGATCCCGTCTGTTCGCACCTTCCAACGGTGCCCCCAGAGAGGCCGCCACATCAACCGTGACGAAGTCCATTTTCTGGCGGATGATCGCCGCCGCATCCAGACCTTTGATACCGATAATCGGCTCTGCCAGGTCGTTCATTTCCAGAAACGCCGCAATCTGGTTTCGATCATTCAAATCCATCATGAACGGGATCGGCAATTTGCCAAGCGCGTCCTTACCACCGACAGAAATTGCGGCCGGATGTTCGGCTTCACGGAAAACATAGAGACCACCGAAATGTTCGGTCCAGAAATTCTTCTGCTCAAAACTGGTCTCTTTCAGTGTAATCGGCGCGCGTGTGACATCCCCGGTTTTCCGGGCAAGACCAATCATTTCCGCAATCAGCACGTCGTCCCACCAGGCGTCCTCGCGGGTTTTGAAATCCTCGATCATACGGGCCAATTTCCCAGCCTGAGAGACATGCGCCTCCGTTGTGTCCGCTTCGACCGTGATCTTGCGAATGTCGAACAGATCAGCGGCCTCACTTACGCGGTAGACAGAGTTTAACAACTCGCCCGCAACCGCATCGCGCGCCGTCAGTGCAAAAAGCTGGTTTTCATTGTCTTCGATAAACTGGCGCAGAATACCGCGGGACGTGGAAAACTTCGCCTCTAGCAGAGGTGCAGTTTTTTGTTCCGTCGACAAAAGAATGAACTGACGATTGCAACCATTTGGGTTGAGATAGAGCGGATCGCCCAACTCATCCCCGACCTCCGGTGCGAACCCAGAGATATCGATGTGAAAATCGGTCAGGTTGGTGGTTTTGCCCGTCAGATGTTTCAACGCGCGATTATAGCGTTCCACCAAAGAGGGGCTGCTGACATGAAACAGGTTGCCATACATCAGGCCTTTTCGAATCAATCGCATCATGAGCGGCGGGCCTTCGCGAGTTTCAACGTCAAGGCGATAAAGCCCCCGCCGATCCAGATGGCAATGGCGAACATGATCAGGAAGCTGAAATAGACCTCCCAGTAACCATCTGATGCATGGAAGCAATTGATATCGCGTGCTGTCCAGAACCCGCAGACAGACCCCGCTACAAGCCAGGCAACCACAAATGGTGCCAGCACCACCAGAACCGCTATGGCATGCAGCTTCGTCATGAATTCAACACACGTTTTGCGCGCACGATATAGGCAATCACCATGATCGGCACCCAAACCATTGCCGTGATCCAGGTCCAATACCAGGCCCAGCTTCCCAATGCAGCGACACCGCCATCATTCATCATCACAGCACCAAGCCACAGCATGTGAACGGCAAATATGCCTGCACCGGCCCAGATTATGCAATAGACCATCGCCATGCCGAACTCCGCGGGCGACGTCGCGGGGCGTTTGGCAAACCACAGCCCCATCGCCAGTCCGATCAACATAGGCGCAAGCCAGGCAAGGCTAATGGCAACAATCATGACAGGCTCCGATTGCTCACGATTTGCTCTCCAGATAGCGCCGCTTCGCTTCTTCGGTCCGGCCAAAATCGCGGATCATGTTCTCAATCGCCACTTCGTCAGATTTATCCGCATAGCGGAATTCGCTATCGGCGTAGCGGTTGATCTCCTGAATTACCATTTCCACCGTGATTGGCTGGCGCAACTCTTCGATCATACCGCGTTTTTCGTCGTAATTCTTGAACAGGAAAAGATCCGGGTCATCCATCCACTCATCCGGCAATTCGAAATCCATCGCGCGGACTTTAACCGCATCTGTGATGTTCTTGATCGCCCGCCCTGTGAAACGTTCATCGGCTTCCTGAATACCCTTGAGATACGTTCCCAGCTTGGCAATCGTATCCAGCTTGCCGATATCTTTGGACACACGATCGAACACCCGCTCCAACCCGGCTTCATGAGGACGTGCATGGCTTTCAAAACTGGCCGCAACAGCTTTCTTGATTTCCTGAGCGGCAAAGACCTCGTGCTCACCCACAGGGATGTCGTGGTTCTTGCCCATCAACAGATAGAGAATGTCGATATAGTCATCCCGCGTAATTGGCCCATCGACCAGGAAACGTGCACCAGCGCGCTGGCGAAGCGCGTCGTCCACATTCTCCGGATAGTTTGAGAACATCCCGAACGTGCAGTTGCCACGCACCACCGTATTGGCTCCCGCGAAACTCTCCATCAGCACAGCCGTGATCTCCAACTGGCCCGCGCTGGACTGACGGTCGCCCCGCTTGCCGGCCAACTGATCGATATCGTCGATGGTTCCAAAACCGATCACATTGGGATCAATGATGTTGTTGATAAAGGCCTTGGCGTTCTGACCGGATTTCCCTTGATAACTGTCTATATTATCCGTGCTGAGGTTCTGGTACCGAAACGCGTAGCCAGCCGTTTCGCAATACCCTTGGATCAACCCTGCCATCATCTGAATAAGCGTGGTTTTCCCGGTCCCGGGCTTGCCATCGCCCATGAAGGTGAAAATGAAGCCGCCGAGTTCGGCAAACGGGTTCAGTTTGCGCTCAAAATCATAGGCCATCAGCATCTTCGACAGCTTCATCGCCTGATATTTGGCAATATGGTTCCCCACAACCTCGTTGGGCTTTTTGAAGGTCATCGTCAGGGTCGATCCTTTGCCCCGTGCCGCTGGTGTGAAGCCGCTGATTGTCAGATCATCTGCCTCAATCCTGTACGCTGACGAATGGAACGCTTCCAGACGAGGCGCGTTTTGTGCGCGCAATGCAACCTTTTCCATCAACTGCTCGGCATAGGCCAAAACTGTCGCCACCAGTTGACCATCATCACCGGCAAATAACGCAAGGTCCTGGTCCAGCTCCCACAAACTTCCATGCAGCGCCAACAAGGCATTGTCCGTCAAAACCTCTTCGACAGCGCCGATTTCCACGGTCACTTCTGACGCATTTGACGCCAGCAAGAAGGCCACCGCATTGCCAAACGCATAAGTGCTCGCCAAGGCTTCCGCCGCCAACAGCTCGCCAAACTCAGCCTTTTTTGCATCACTCAGACGGCCCGCAAGATTTTCGCGTTTCAACTCCGCCAGCCCCGTGGCTTCCGAATAGGCCTCCCCGATCGCCAACCCGATTGCCAAGGCGCGCCGCAGCCCCTGCAAAACCGACGCCTGCACCGCTGACGGCAATGCGTCTTCGCCAACAGCCTCGATCCGCTCGATCAAACGCACACCTTCTGGCCGTGCGGTCGACCGTGTTACAAGACCGGGTGTCGTCGATCGGAACCGCCGACGGGTGCCCAAGCCCGAAGACCTCTCAGCAGCTGCCACCTCCGTCGATGGCGCGTCCTTGGCCTTTGCAATGCGCGGCGTATGGTCCACGCCTTCCAACATCGCCACCGCAGCACCGTAATGGGCGCGGATTTCATCTTCTTTCAACTCCATCAGATCAGCGGATACACTCACGCAAATCTCCTTCTTCTTGCAAAAAATACCTCCGCCGGAGGCGCACTTACGTCAAAATCAATCCTGTCATCGATAGCTGACGACCCGGCCTGCCGGGCTGACAACAAATTTCCGCACTGTTTCAAACCCTGCCGGGCGCTTTTCTTCCAGAACTTGAAAGGGTTTCTGTGGCAAAATCAATGAGCGCGAGATCGACGTCGCCCCCGTCTCGGCCCCGCGTCCAGCAAACGGATCAAGCTTGAATATCTCCCGCTCCACCTGCCCGAACCAGCCTTTTTTTTCCATCTCTACCCGCTCGGAATGCAAGTCCTCTACTGTCCAGGCCAACGCCCAATCTTCCCCTGGCGCGCCTTGCGCTTCTTCCAAAACACCCCGGATCGGGCCGGATTGGCGCGTGAATGTGTGGCTGTACATCGGACCCAGATGGATGCGCCGCAACCGTTTGGGATGCAGGTCATCAAAATCGCGATCAAAGCCTTGCGCAATGGTCAGAAGTTTCAATCCACCCGTTGCCTGCGCGCTCAGATGGGCCTGTACAGCAGGCCAGCGCCGCGCATCTTTCGGCAAACCTGTTTCGCCGGTATCTTCCAAATCCATCAGGTAAAGCGTTGGCACATTTTGCTGTGTGTCATAGACCGCCCAATGCACCAGATACGTCCGGCGATCGTCTTTGTTTCCCGTCCAAAGTGTCTCAGGATCATTGGTTGGCCAAAACAGCTTTCCGCGCGCCAAAGCCTCATAGTATAGCCGCTGCGACATCGCAAATTGCAATTTCGTGGGGATCTGCAACTGCCCAACAATCTCGCGGATCATTTCGTCTTTCAACTCGGAGGCTGAGCGCATCCCCTTCAGGTGGCGTTCCGCCTGCTGTGCGTCATTGGCCATCTTGATGACCTCGGCAAATACCGGGAACCCGCTTTCGATCTTGTCAATTGTAAGGGAGCCGAAAAACTGCCCCGTATCACGCCCCGTCAGCAAATACTTGTGGCTGAGCGCCCGAAATGTCCGCGCGATCCGTGCAACATAGTCCGAGATGATCGACACATCGGTTTTAGAAAAAACCCGCTCCGCCTCCATCTCAGCCGCCACACGGCCCAAATGCCCGGTAATACGCTCAAACTTTGCAAAATAGCGGCGCGCTGCCAGGTCATCAGTGATGCCTGCATGGTCTTGGGTAAGGTCTATTTCTTCACTCATCTATACTTCTTTGGACAGCCAAGCTTCCATGCGCACATGCACCTTTCGAAGCTTTTGAGGCGCAGCATCCGTGCTATTTCTCAAGATGTAGGTCAGCAGGAAAAACATCGCCGACCAGATACCCGCAAAAAGCCCATACCACATCGCTTGATTGATCAACGGTGAGACGCTGTCACCGTAATTCGTAAGAAAAAAAGCACTCACCAAAATCAGCCCCAAACCCCCGAAGAAAAGGTAGAAACGTCGGTCAAACCGTTTGAGTGGGCTGAGCTGCCTGAACCTATCGTGCTGTCTTGGATCAAGCGCCATACAGGTTCTTGTCATGCTTCTCGACGATCTTCTCAAACCGGCGGGCGAAACGCTCATCGGCTTTGGCTTTCTGCTCCAGCACTTTGCGGGCAAAGACCATCTGATCCTCATGCGCTTCCATCATTTCAGCCATCCGCGTATTCGTGGCCACCCCGATACCCGCCATCGCCGTCTGGGCTTCCTGATCAGTTTTCACGCCAATTTCGTTGATCTGGTGCGCCACGTCCTGCTGTTGCGCGGTTTTCAATGACTTGGTCAGCGCATCATACAACACAACCCTCTGCTTGGTGTCTGTTTCAAGCTTATTGATTAGCACCATCTGCGTCGCGGCCTGGTTTTGCAGGGAGTCGATCCAGGTCTTGCCCTTCTCGATGTAGCGTTCCAAGGTCTGGGATTTCGCGATCTTGACCTGTTCTTCCTGCACCATCTGGTTATAGCGCGTGTTCACCGCGGCAAGCTCAGTTTCCAGCTTGGTCCGAGCCGCTGCATCCTGTTCTGTGGAAATCTTGTTTTCCAGTTCGATGATCTTCGGATCCATCCCTAAAATCTCGGCGCGCAACCCCTCCAGTTCGGTCACGGTCATCTCACGCTCATCCAAAGTTTCGGACAGGTTACCTTCAACCTTTGTCTTTTGCTCGTTCAACACGTTCAACTGGCCTTGAAGCAACGCCACAATCGTATCGGATTTGCCGATCAAGTCCTGCAGTTTGTCGTCAATGGAGGCTGTGCGCATCCGCTCCTGACGCATCGATTCCGATTTCCCCTTGGAGAAAATTCCAACAAAGCTTTCCCAGCCCGTCTTGTCGCGCATGGCAGAAAAATCTTCGGAAAATCCGGATGTTACATCATCCAGACCCATGATCAGCTCGGCAATATTGGAGTTCATTAACTCGGTATGCGCATGCACCTCTTCCAAGGTCGCATTCTCGATATCCATAGAGATATCATCACCGGCCTTCATCTTTGCGCGCGCCGTTTCAATACGGCTGGTCAACTCTTCTATCTTTGATTGCGCCTCTGCCACTTGGCTTTGGCTTTCCCGGACCTGCGCGTCAAAATCGGCCATAATATCTCCCTCGTTTTTAATGTTATGCGTATTTACATAAGTATCGATGCGACATTTTTAAAGAGTTTGCCACGCAATTTGACGGAAGGCCAAAGGAAAAAGCGATCAGCAGACTGAACCCTGGCGATATCACTCAGCACTTTGATTTCTGCAACAAAGTTTCAGCCTTTCATCTGGTTTCCGTTGCTTCTGCAAGTTGCAGGCCCTTGCTCAAGCGCACCAATCTGACAAGATGACCCATACAAATGACGGAGATACCCCCATGAACCCTGGACCCCGCAATCTCATCACGGATGTACCGGGCTTTCTGGTAGGGAATGCCAGTGATGCGGCGGTGAAAACTGGTGTCACAGTGTTTTGCGCTGAAACATCCTTCACGGCAGGCGTCAGCGTTATGGGCGGCGCACCGGGGACCCGTGAAACGGACCTGCTGGCCCCGGACAAAACTGTCCAAGAAGTTGATGCCTTGGTTCTGTCCGGCGGTTCAGCCTTCGGGCTGGCTGCGGCAACCGGTGTCGCGGATCAATTGGCGTCGCAAGGTCGGGGGTTTCCGGTCGGTCCGCACACGGTTCCAATTGTACCCGCCGCGATCCTTTTTGACCTGATGAATGGTGGGGCGAAAGACTGGGCAGAAAACCCCTACCCGAAACTGGGAAAAGCTGCACTGAAAGCCGCACAGGAAGGGTTTGATCTCGGAACTGCAGGGGCAGGAACAGGGGCGACGACAGCCAATCTGAAAGGCGGCCTTGGCTCGGCTTCGCTCGAATTGCCTTCGGGACATATGGTGGGCGCGTTGGTCGCTGTGAACCCCCTCGGCTCCGTACTGAGTGGCAACGGGCCACATTTTTTCGCAAGCCCGTTCGAGATCGAAAATGAGTTTGGCGGCGTGGGTTCCGCAACAGGATTTGACCCTGCCCGTCCTCCAGAAACCAAACTTGCCAGCCCGCAAAATACCACGATCGCGATTATCGCAACGGATGCAGCTTTGGACAAGGCAGGCTGCACACGGCTTGCAACAGCTGCGCAAGACGGGATCGCCCGTGCGATCTGGCCCAGCCACACACCGATGGACGGCGATCTCATCTTCGCCGCCACAACGAACCAAAAGCCAAACGCAGACCCGCTGCTTTTGGGCCATGCCGCCGCACTATGCCTCAGCCGTGCGATCGCCCGCGGGGTCTTTGCCGCAACCCCTGCCCCAGATGACCCGCACCCAACCTGGCATCAACGCTTTTCGTAGCAGGCTTCCTTTTGCCAAAAATACCTCCGCCGGAGGCACCGGTCAGTTGCCAAACAAGGCCGACATCAGCGTGGAGTTCGGATCTTCCAGCCCGTCGATCACATCAAAATGGTGCCTCCCAGGCAGGATGATCTCGGGACAATTCCAAGCCTCCGCCAACCAGCGGTTCTGATCCAGAAAGACCGGGCGCTCTTCCGCTCCGACAAGGGCAGTCACAGCAATATCTGGGTGTTTTTGTCCTGATACCGGGCTTTCTATCGCGGCCTCAGCTGGATCAATCCGAAGCTCATCGTTCATGCTCAAGCCAATCAAGGGCCGCAAATCTGACACGCAGGATATCGGCAGGACACGCGTGACGCGCTTCGCCACCTCATCAGGCAGAACCTTAGGCATTGCCATGCGTGCCACCAGATGCCCCCCGGCCGAATGGCCTGCCAGAACGATCGGCCCATCTATTCGTTTGGCAATGTCAGTGCAGGCCTGCGCGACATGGCTGGTGATCTCAGATATCCGCACCTCCGGGGCCAACGGATACCCCACCAGCGCCACAGCGTATCCGCGTTCTAACCCACCACGCGCGAAATGCGACCAGTCGGATTTTGAGCGCATGCGCCAATAGCCACCATGCACGAAGATCATCAACCCTATGGGCGGGTTCCTTGGGAAAAACAAATCGGATCTCGCCCGGGGATGCGCCCCATAGGAGATGTCCAATTCACATGGGGTAGTTGCACGAAAAGCAGCGGCAGCCGCCTCCCAACGCGGGCCATAGCTGGCCCCATCCGGGATGAACGCGCCGTTTTCATACGCCAGGTCCAATGCAGCCTGATCCATCTTACCCCCCAAGTTAAGTTCATCACATACTGGCACAAAAAAACCCGGCACGAAGCCGGGTTTTCGAAGAGTTTTTGAACGCTGCGTTTCAGTGCAGTTTGCTTGCAACCTGGTCGATGGCCTCATCGATCAAGCTGCCTTGATCTTTCGCCGTCGTTTTGGCCGACACAACATCGCCTGCCGCTGCAATCGCCACAGAGATCGCACGATCCCGGATGCTTTTGACAGCCGCTGCTTCCGCAGATGCGATCTGGTCTTCCGCTGCTGCGAGGCGACGCGCGATAGAGGTCTTCAGATCCTCCTTTGCTTGCGCAGCCGCAGCTTCAGCGTCTTTCTTGGCCGTTTCAACGATCCGCTCAGCCTGCTCAGCGACTTCTTTTTGCTTCCGCTCATAGCTGGCCAGAATGGTTTGCGCTTCTTCACGCAGCGCCTTGGCTTCGTCCAGTTCGGCTTTGATCGTCTCTGCCCGCTTGTCGAGCATCCCCATCAGCAAGCCAGGGACTTTGAAGTACAAGAGCACGCCGATGAACAGCAGGAACGCGATCAGAACAACGAAATCAGTATTGCGAAGTGAGAAGAACACGTCACCCGCCGCGAAGGCCGGTACCGGTGTCAGTGCCAGAAGGGCAATCAGCTTTTTCATATTGCTTACCCTTTGATCTTGGCGGTTACAGCCGCGGTGATGGATTTTGCATCGATCTTGCCCGGTGCGACAGCGGCAACGATATCTTTGGCGATATCCTTTGCGACCTCTGCTGCGCTTTCGGATGCGCTTGCGCGGATTGCGCCGATGGCTTTTTCAGCCTCTGCGGATTTCGCTGCAATCTCGGCATCTGCCACGGCAATGGCTTTGTCCAGGTCTGCTTTGATCCCGGCTTTGGCGTCTTCGACGATCCGGCTTGCTTCTGCACGCGCGTCGATCAGCGCTTGGTTGTAAGCCGCTTCCGCTTCGACCGCCTTCTGCTTGAGATCTTCCGCAGCCGCGATGTCATTGGTGATCGCACCCTGGCGGTCTGCCAGAACTGATCCAATCCGTGGCAGCGCAATGCGCGACAGAACGAAGTAGATCACGATCATGGTGATCACCAGCCAGAAAATCTGGTTGGAGAAGGTCGAGAAGTCGAGCTGCGGCATGCCGGGTGCTTCAGCCGCCGTTTCCGGCAGACCAGACCCGTGACCGAGTTCTGCGGTTGTTGTTTCTGTTGCCATAGTGGCCTCCAAATAACCTAGTTACATTGGACGGAACCCCAGGGGCTCCGCCCAAGCGTAAGGATGGCTAATTTGGCTTATACAGCGAACATCAGCAGCAGTGCGACGAGGAACGAGAAGATCCCGAGAGCCTCGGCAAACGCAATACCGATGAACATTGTAGCAGTTTGGCCTGCAGCAGCAGATGGGTTGCGCAGAGCGCCGGACAGGAAGTTACCTACCACGTGACCCACACCGACAGCAGCGCCGCCCATGCCAGTACATGCCAGACCTGCGCCGATATATGCGCCCATTTGTACGATATCGCCTTCCATGGTGTTTTCTCCTTACGATGGAATTCAGTGATTAAGTTTCAAACCCTAGTGGTGAGGATCGCTCACCGCGTCTTTCAGATAGACGCAGGTCAGAATTGCGAACACGTATGCCTGAATGAAGGATACGAGAACTTCGAGTGCGTAGATGGCGGTGATCGCCACAATCGCGAAAGGTGAAATCGCCAGCACCGCAGCGAAGGCCGCGAATACTTTAATCACCGCGTGGCCCGCCATCATGTTGCCCGCCAAACGAATGGAGTGGCTGAGAGGACGCACGAAATAAGAGATAATCTCGATCAATGCCAAGATCGGCCGCAGCACCAATGGCGCGGAAGTGATCCAAAAGATGCCCAAGAAAGACAGACCGTGCTTCCAGAACCCCAGAAGTGTTACGAAAAGGAAGACCGCCATCGCGAGGACCGCCGTGACGGCGATATGCGAGGTTGTTGTGAAGGACATCGGCAGCAGGCCGAGGAAGTTTGAAAAGACGATGAACATGAACAATGTCATGACCGCCGGGAAATAGGGAATTGCGTCCTTGCCCGCGACGTCTTCAACCATTTTGTAAATGAAGCCATAGGCAAGTTCGGCGACCGATTGTGTTCGTGACGGGATCGTGGCGCGCCGGGAAGTACCCAGAACCAGAAGGGCAACAATGCAAAGAACCGTGATTGCCATCCACAGTGTTACATTCGTCACCGTGAACATGCCAACCGCACCGTCGCCAAACAGTGGCTTGACGATGAACTGATCCATTGGGTGGAAAACGAGGCCACCTTCTTCAGCGCCATGAGCTTCTTCTGCCACGTTACTCGTCCTTCTCGCTTCGTGACCCGTGCCGCGCGGCGTGGGCCTCTTGATCTTGCTGAACTTCCGTGGCGGTCCGCATCATCGATCTGACGCCGCCGGCAAAGCCCAGCATTATAAAAATCACCAGAAATATCGGCAGTGTGCCGAAGAGCCAATCAAGCCCGTATCCGATGCAAAAGCCGATCAAAAGACCAGCCACCAATTCAATTACCATTCGCCAGGCAAGATGTGCCTGAGAGTAGTGTTCATCCATCCGCGGTTCCGGGTCCAAAGTGCCCTTGAGGTCTTTGATGCGATCATCGAGTTGGCTGAGCCGTTTGCGATCCGCGTCATTGACCATAGAAACACCCCCAAATCCTCGGTGGAATGATGCTTGTGTGATAGGAAAGCTGGCCGGGTGAGTCAATTGGACTTCTTCGCGGATGTTGCGCTTTTAAAGTTCTGTTTTTATTGAGTATTTTTAGCAAGAAGAAGTAGAGAGCCATTGGTCGCATGCGCACAGGGCGCAAAAACGATATTCAACCATTTGGTTGACGAATTAAATTGTCGCTGCCAGTAGAGCGCTATGAGTGATGCGCTTGATCTTGCTTTTGCAGCCCTTGCCGATGCGACTCGTCGCCAGATTCTGACGATGTTGTTAGAAGATGATATGGCCGTGACCGATGTGGCCGAGCCGTTTGAGATGTCACTGGCGGCAATTTCGAAGCATCTGGGAATATTGACCCGGGCTGGATTGATTTCGCAAGAAAAGCGCGGACGGGTAAAATGGTGCAAGCTGGAGCCTCAGGCGATGCGGGGCGCGATTGTCTGGATCGAGAGCTTTGGTCAGCTGGAAACGCTCAACTACGACGCGTTTGAGGCGTTTTTGGATCAGGAATTGCAGGGCTAGGCCGGTTCTGATTTCAAGAGCATGGCAAGTGCGACAAATGTCAACGCAATGCCGCCCAGTGTCACCAAGGGTGGCAAGCCTTTTCCCAAAGCCAACTCCCAGAGGATGACCCAGCTTGGGGTCAGATACGTGTAGGCCATGACTTTCGCGGACGGCAGCCGCATGGTTGCGTATTGCAACAGCACGAAGGTCATGGAGGAGGCGCAGATCGAGACATAGAACAAGGTGATCCAAACAATTGGGGCCAAAGAGGACCATTGCGTGGCTCGTATGTCTGACCAACCCCAAACCATCAGGATCGAAAATCCCGCCAGAAGCATTCCGAAGGTGAAGACAATCGGCGACTCGCCCCTGTTCAGCTTTCGCACCAAGGGCGTGTAGACCGCATGTGCGATGCAGCCCCAGAAATAGACAACCTCACCTCGACCCAGATTGAACGCCAGCATTTCATCAATATTGCCGCGAAAGATCACCCAAACGGCACTGCATGCGCCAACCGCAAGGGCGAGCGCCATCCAAGGTGTCGTCACTTGTCTGAGCAGGATATATCCGGCAATCCCGGACAGGATCGGGGTTAACGTGAAGATCGCGCTTGTCGAAACAGCGCTTGCGGTTTTCAGCCCCTCGAACATCAAGACGAAATAGGCCGCAAAAATTCCGCCCAATACCAGATAGCGCCATGGGGCGCGGGCCGCAGATTTCGGAATGCCTGTCGTCAGGTGCGCGGCAAGACCGATAACGCACATGGCGATGAAGAAGCGAACAGCATTCAGCGCCGCCGGCGAGATGTCATTGGCAACGATCGAGCCCAGAGAGAAAGACCCCGCGACCAATAGCGAAAACAAAAGCATCGCAAGATGCCCGCGGGTCGCCTGCGACGCTGGCTGGGTCATCAGAGTGTGGGCCAGCTCTTGGCCTCTTCTTTAAGGAAGGTCACGAAGGAATGCACTTTCGCAGTGCGGTGCAGATCAACATGGGTGACGCACCAGAATGTTGAAAACCAGGACGGGTCCGGCGGCATGACCTCAACCATGAAATCGCGCTCATGGCCCATATAGCCCGGCAAAAACCCGATCCCGGCCCCGGCAAGAACCGCGTCCTGAACCGTATTGGTATCGGAACATTTATAGACAACGTTTTCTTCGGGCACCATTTCACCGATCCATTTCATGAACGGCGCACGCGGGTCCAGATTGGAAACCCGGCAGAAACGGTGATTGGGAATGTCTTCGAGGCCGTTTAGCGGGCCATGGCGGAAAATGTAGTCCTTATGGGCAAATAGCCCCATAGGAAGCTGGCCCAGTTCCTGAACGATATTGTCCAATTCGTCCCCTGGAGCGCCCGCACGCAGGGCGACATGGGCCTCGCCATATTCCAGCTTCAGAGGGCGCGTGTCGACGATCAGCTCTGCACGGACTTCGGGGTTGTCGGCCTGATATTTGGCGAGCGTCCGGGCCAGCAAGGGTGACATCTGCGGCAAGCAAGTGACAATCAGGTTGCCGGAAACTGACGCACCGCGTCCGTGAATTCGACCGGCCAGCTGGGTCAGTTGATCTTCTGTCGTGCTAGCAACCTTGAGAAGGTCTTCACCAGCTTCAGTAGGCGTGTAGCCGCGGGCATGGCGCTGGAACAGCTTGGCCCCAAGCTTGCCTTCCAGCGAGTCGATATGGCGAATAACTGTTGCGTGGTGAACGCCGAGCGCTTCTGCAGCGCCAGAAACGGTGCGCAACCGCGCGACCTGGTAAGCCGTTCGAAATTCATCCCAGTTATCAATATCCATTTCTGTGCACCTGTTCACATTGATATGGCAAAAGCTTTCCTTACGTGTTTCAACGCATATTGGCCGCGATTGCAAGAAATCATTCCCCCTCTCGTACGCAAGCAAGGAAATTCCCGCAGGTTTAAGGGGCCGCACTCCCACCGTAAGGGGGTTTTATTTGCATCAAGTCATACGCATACTAACGATCAAAGACTCAGGGCAGTTTTGGCAAAGTGCCGGAGGTCAGGGTCGTACAAGGGGGACCGCGCCATGGGCACGAAATTGGTTGTGAAAAATATCGGGATGATCCTGTCCGGAAAGCTGGAGGAGCCGATATTTGATGGCGATTGCATGGTCTGTATCGATGGAAAGATCACCGCATGGGGTGCAGAAAAAGACCTTGATTGCGACGGGGCTGACACGGTGGTCGATGCGCATGGTGTGACATTGGCACCGGGCTTGATCGACAGTCACATTCACCCGGTTGTGGGCGACTACACCCCACGCCAGCAACAACTTCACTGGATCGACAGTACCTTGCATGGTGGTGTCACCACGTTGATTTCAGCCGGTGAGGTTCACATGCCGGGGCGGCCCAAAGACGTAGTTGGTCTGAAGGCCATGGCGATTGCGTCCCAGCGCTGGTACGAGAATTTCCGCCCCTCTGGCGTCAAGGTTCATGCAGGCGCGCCGGTGATTGAGCATGGGATGGTGGAACAGGACTTCAAAGACCTCGCAGATGCGGGCGTGAAGCTGCTGGGGGAGGTCGGACTAGGCACGGTCAAGGACGGCAAGACCGCGCAGCAAATGGTCGGCTGGGCCCAAAAATACGGCATCCAAAGCACGATCCACACGGGTGGGCCGTCGATCCCTGGCTCCGGGCTTATTGATGCGGATATGGTCATGGAAACGGGAACGGACGTAATTGGCCATATCAATGGCGGGCATTCGGCTCTGCCCGATGATCAGATCATTTGTCTTTGCGAAAGCTGCACCGCGGCGTTCGAGATCGTCCACAATGGCAATGAGCGGGCGGCGGTTCTGACCGTCAATACTGCGCGCGAGTTGGGCAAGCTTGATCAGGTTATTCTGGGCACGGACGGCCCCGCAGGATCGGGTGTTCAGCCTTTGGGCATCCTGCGCATGATCGCGATGGTGTCGTCCTTTGGCAACGTCCCAGCCGAGCAGGCATTCTGTTTTGGAAATGGCAACACGGCGCGCCAACGTGAATTGGACACAGGTCTGATTGAGGTCGGAAAATGTGCTGATTTCGTTCTGATGGATCAGGCACAACACGCGCCGGGTAAAAACCTGTTGGAGTCAGTTCAGCTTGGCAATCTACCAGGTGTCGGAATGACGATCATTGACGGTGTTGTGCGTACGGAACGGTCCCGAAACACTCCACCGGCGCAAAAACTGCCCGAAGTTGTGGTCTGACCGATCCTGTAATGGGCTCAGGAAATTTTCTTGAGTAATCGCAGCAGGGTCGAACGCTCATCCGGCGACAAGGGGGCAAGCGTTGCCTCCGTAATATCTCGACCGTTTTCTTTGAGCTTTTCGATCAGCTCTCGCCCCTGAGCAGTTAGCGAGATCAGTGTCCGGCGTTTGTCGGTTTTGTCCGCGCTGGTCTCAATCAGCTTTTTCGCTTTCAAACGGTCGACGACGCCTTTGATTGTCGCAACATCCGTCGCCGCCAGACGCCCAAGATGGTTTTGTGACACTGCCCCGTGCTGGGAAATGCGCAGCAAGGTTGAAAACTGCGCTGGGGTCAGGTTTCCGATGACGTGTTTCTGGAACAGGATCGCATGGCGCTGGCTGGCCAGCCGCAACACATATCCAACCTGATCATCAAGCACATACTCGGTGACAGGCTCTGCGGTTTCAGCCATGGGCGGTCTCCTTCATTGGGTCAGGCGGAGCTTAGCGTAGTCCGTCTTTGCCTTCTGCATCCTCATGGGTCAGCCCACCAACGCGCGGCAGCGGGCGACCACTATCTGTTACCGCGACAGCAACCATGATCTCGTTGGCTCTCGGCGCGTCGTTGAGACAAACTTCGATCCCGTCAAAATGGCTTCGGACGTAGGCGGCGTCCTTGTGACCAAGCGGGACATCTAGAACTTGGCCCGGGCTGCCCATCTTCTTTGACGATGCCACCAGGGCTGCGCCCTTCTCGACGGCCTTGCGAAGTGGCGCACCCAGTTTCGGGTGCAAGATCGCTGCGGCATGTTCCAATTCGCCATTTTCGCCGACCATCGCGGACTTGCCGTAGCTTTCCGCCTGCGCAGGTGTGATCCCCAAAGCCTGGACACATTTGTCACCCAGCAACGTACCGAGCTCTGCGCCAATATCCATCAGGGCGGACAAGTCTTCCTGATAACCCCCTGCGAACGGGTTCTCGATCACTGCGACGGCCACCGCTTTTCGTGTCGGGGGCGAGATTTCGCGCCCAATTTCAATATGAGTTTCTTCGACATTTACCGCTATTTTTCTGATCTTCGCGCTCATCTCAGTCCATCCTCGCCTTTGATATCTGCCGCGTCCAACCCGCCTGCGCGGTTATGGATGCGTGCGCCCGTGCTCATCACCAAGGCCAAAGCCATCTCACCGGCTTTGGGCGCATCGTTGCAGCCGACTTCCATCGCATCAAAATGGCCGCGCACATAGGACGCGTTGGTATGTGTGATCGGAATGTCCAGCCGCGCACCAACGCCGCCGACCTTCTTTGTGGACGGCACAATCGCTTTCGCGTCGCCCAGCAATTCGCGCATCGCATAGCCACCGGGCGCATGCCACAGCGCGCCATGTTCAACCTCTCCGGCGGCTCCGACGATTGCGCCTTTGCCGTAACCTTCGATCTTGTCCGCGCCGCCAAGCGCTGCGGCAAGTTTTGTCGCCATCTCAAGACCCAAAGGCTTCAAAACTTCCATGAAGCTTTGAATTTCCTCGACATATTTGCCTGAAAACGGGTTTTCGATGATCGCCAAGACGGATCCGCGCAGCAGTGGTTTGTCCGCAACCGGCCCTCCTTCATGAAAAACCTCTTCAACAGAGATGACGGTTTTTCGCAAGATGACTTTATGCATTTTGAAGACTTCCTTTTGAAAGGGCTGAACGGCTATCGCCGACGATGCTGGTCTGGGTGCCAAGCGCGAGAAACGCTGCATGAACTTGTCCGGCATGGATAAACTGTTGTGCGCGGGCTTCGCCGTTTTTCAAGGCTCTCAGCGCATCTGTGCGGGACAGGGCTGCGCATCCTGTGACAACTTTTTGCGATGACAGGTCGGTGCTTTCATCAAGCAACTGCGCGGCTTCGCGCTTGATCGCCGGATGGCCAGGCAAATCGACAGCGTTTGCAATTAGCGTGGCCGACACATCGGCAACCGCCGCGGTTCGCGCCAGAACAGTTACACTATCGGCAATGCCGAGGCTTAGGCTGCGGCCATGGCGGCCACTGGTGGCGATCCCCCGAACTGGATCGTCAAACCCGATATCAATGTCGCCCAGCCTGTACCCATCATGGCGCGCCACAGCCATTTTGAACCGCTGCCCTTTCGACAAATGCAGTGCGATATCGCCACCATTATTGACATAGGCGCGGCTTAACTCTGCCTTCTGCGTCATTGCAGCAAGGACCGTTTGCGCCACGGCCCCGGCAACAGCGGCCATCGCTGTTAAATACCCAGTACGAAAGAACGGGATTGCTGCGTCATGCATTTGCTTTGCAATCTTTCCTTTTGGAGGAACAGAGCCCGCTGTCAGAGGCGCGCGCAATATCGCAAGCTCTGTGACCAGTTCATCAAGGATCGTTTCAAACCGCTCGCTCGCTGCGGCAAAAGCATCTACCCGATCCCCATCAGCGCCAATGATCAGATCGATAGGCCCATGCTGCAAATGCAACCTTGCCCCGTTTGATAGCATGGCGGCCACTGGTCCCATCAGGTTTCTCCGCCTTTTGACCAGCGATAGTTTGCGGCAGACATTGGGTCATGCGCGCGGCCAGATCGGGCGACCTTTCGGGTTTCGGGCGTCGCGATATCGCTGACGCGCCGGATCTCCGTCATATGCCCGCCCAGCGCGCCGTAGTCGCTGCGGCGCAATGTAAATTCAACGGGGGCGACCAGCGCCGGGGTTGGCACGTAGCCAAACGACCCAATGGGCATGTCCAGAACATCGACCATCACCGTTATGCCGCCGCCGGGCCAGACATAGGCTTGCGCACCGCCGCAGGACACATGGGTCAGCGCATCCTTGACCGACCGGGTCAGACGCACCGGGTTTTCAGTCACGCCAGCGCGTAGACTGCCACCGGCCCCGCCCATAAACAGAACCGAACAGACGGAGGGCTCACAGTTTTCCGCAATCAGCTCTGCTGACTTTTGCAGGGGCTCGGGCATTTTCGCAGGCTGCGGCTCAAGCGCGTCATCAAGTTCGAAATAGGCGAATTGTTCGCCGGTGGTCGACACCATCAACAATCGCTGCCCGGACCAAGCGGTTTTACTGTTGAAGGGCCCCAGAATTTGCAATGGATCGTCGATATTTGTCCCGCCCCACCCGGTTCCGGGCTCGGCGACCTGAAAATACCGACCTGGGGTAGATCGACGCCCCATAATCTTGATCCCTGTGGCGGGCACATCCAATTGTTTGCCAGCTTCGTGTTCCGACAAAACCCCGGTGATATGATCATCGACCACCACGACTTCGTCCGCATGTCCAAGCCATTGTTTTGCGAACATTCCGATCGTGGCAGAGCCGCAGCCGACACGCATCAAACGCTCTTCCACACCGTTGATCACGGGCGCTTTGCCCGCTTGCACGGTGACATTGATCAGATCATTTTCAGGACCGATTTGCAGGTCGACAGCTTCTCTGTTGCACAGCCGCAATAGCGCATCGCAGGTCACGCGACCTTCTTTCTTCGACCCACCTGTCAGATGCTCCACCCCGCCAAGAGACAACATCTTGGAGCCGTATTCGGACGTCATGACGTGACCGATAGGCTCCCCCTCGACCCAGACCACATCACGCTCGTGGCCAATATGGCGGTCCGTGTCGATTTTCACCTTCACACCGCAATAGGAAAAGATCCCTTCGGTGACGACCGTCACCATGTCGACGCCCTCAATCTCCTGACTGACGATAAATGGCGCGGGTTTATAGTCGGGATATGTCGTGCCCGCCCCCACAGCCGTTACAAACGGCCGGTCGCCTTTGACGATGTCACCGTTCCAAGCCGGTTCGTCCAGATTGTCCTGATCTGTTTGCAGAAACGGCACCAGCTTCTGGTCCGAACTTTCGAGGATGGTCAGCGCATCCAGCCGGATCAAATCCCCACCGTGATTGGCATAGCGATCACAGGCCCCGGATTTTCCGTCAGCGATATAGCACATCACCGGGCAGGCATCGCAGCGGATCTTTTCGGGCTTTTCAGGTTTTGTCATGTGCCAAGCGCCTTGATGGCCGCTCTGACACGGCTTGGTGTTGCAGGAACACTGGTTATCCTTGCCTCGGTGGCTGCATAAATCGCGTTGAGCAGCGCAGGCGCTGTTGGGATCAAGACATGCTCCCCCAATCCTTTGGCGCCGTACGGTCCATGCTCGTCCGGATCTTCAATGATAATCGTTTCAATCGGGGGAATGTCACCGATTGTCGGGATCAGGTAATCATGCAGGTTTTCTGTTCGTCCAGGGATGTATTCCTCCATCAAAGCCATGCCGAGACCTTGCGCGATACCGCCTTGGACCTGACCTTCGACCAGCATCGGATTGATTGCTTTTCCGACATCATGCGCGGCCACAAATTTCTGCGCTTTCACGGTGCCAAGCCTTGTATCAACCTCAACCACCGCCAGATGCGCCGCATATCCAAATTGCGCATAGGGGCTGCCCTGCCCGTTTTCGTCCAACGGTTTGGTGGGCGGGTCATAGGTTTCCTCTGCCCGGAACACGAAGCCGTCCTGATCAGGGTCAAGACCGGCTAGATCAAGCCGGTGCGTCCCTCCTGCATCTGACGCCGTGATAACACCATCCTCAAAGCGCAGCTCCGCATCATCTGCGATATTCATCCGCTCTAATATGCGCGCGCGCAGTGCCGCCCCGGATAGTTTGGCGGCAGCCCCGGAGACATAGGTTTGGCGGGAGGCGGAGGTTTTTCCGGCGTCAGGGGTTACATCAGTATCCGCGCCAACCAACAAAACAGATTGGGCGGCCACACCCAAGGCCGTTGCAAATATCTGCGCAATAACGGTGTTGGCCCCTTGTCCAATGTCCATCGCGCCCTGATGCAAGACCACGCGCCCATCGGGCCGAATGCCGGATTTGATCGTTGATGGGTTTGGAAGGGACGTGTTGCCACACCCATACCAGCCAGCCGCTATCCCGACCCCGCGCTTGAGGACGTCATTCTTTGAATTGAATGCCTCCGCGGCTTTACGTTCCGCCGCCCAGGCCGGTTGCAGGCTTTTCAAACATTCGCGGATGCCGACGCCTTGCGAAAACACCTGCCCGCAAACGGTCGGCACATTGTCTTGCAGTGCGTTTTCAATGCGGAACGCCAACGGGTCCATACCCAGTTTTTCGGCCAACGCGTCGAACAGGCTTTCTTGTGCAATGGCCGATTGCGGCACACCGAACCCGCGAAATGCCCCGGCTGGCGGATTGTTCGTATGAATGCCCTGAGAGCGGGCCAGATAGTCTGTGATACGGTAGGGGCCTGACGCATGTACGGGCACCCGGTTGGCCACTGTTGGGCCCCAACTGGCGTAAGCGCCCGTGTCAAACGCCCCAAAAAATGAAAACCCGGAGATTTTGCCCGACGCGTCCGCGCCGATCTTCAAATGTATATCTGATGGGTGGCGCTTCGTTGTACTTTGCATGGATTCCGTGCGGGTGTAGGTCAAACGCACGGGCTTGCCGGTTTTCATCGCTGCCAGGGCCAAGAACGGCTGCAATGAAATGTCGAGCTTGGAGCCGAAACCACCACCGACACCCGTTGGAACGACGCGAATTTTCTCACGCGTGCAACCCAGGATGATCTCCAACGCTTCGAGGTCCATCACCGGGGCTTGCGTGCCGGCATAGACCTCTACGCGGCCGTCAACCATGCGTGCGAAACCGGCTTCCGGCTCTATATAGGCGTGTTCCACGAAACCGCTGGTGAAATGGCCCTCTACAGTGACCGCAGCTTTGTCCAACGCATCTTCTGCATTACCGCATTGCACAAAACCACCGCACATCACGTTGCGGTCGCGACCTTCATGAAGGATCGCAGCCTCGTCTGATTGGGCAGTGTGGATATCTGTTGCCGCCGGAAGTTCGGTCCAGGTCACCGGAATATCTGCGGGATCAAGCGCTTTGATTGCCTCTGGTGTGCCGATGACTGCGGCCACGGCTTCGCCCCGAAACCGCGTCTCGCCTTCGGCAAAAACCGGTTGATCGACGAATTGCGGGATCACGCCAAATGCGTTGCGGCCCGGAATGTCTGCGGCGGTCAGGCTGGCCTCCAACCCGTCTGCATCGCTGATGAATGTATCAATGTCGCCGAATACGAACGCCGCGCGGGGGAACGGCGACCGGATCACAAGGATTTCCAACGTGCCGGGCGGGGCAATATCGTCGCTGAACAGCTCCTGCCCGCTGGTCTTCTGTGCGCCGTCCAAGCGCCGGATGAAACTACCAACTTGCCCCTTTGGATCGTCCGTCAGGCCGGGACGGGCCATAACCGCGTCGATGATCTTTCGGTATCCTGTGCAGCGGCACAAGACCCCCCCAAGCGCATCCTGCACCTCGGCCTCGGTGGGGGTTGTTTTTTCCCGCAGCAGCGCCGTAGCCGAAACCATCATGCCCGGCGTGCAAATTCCGCATTGCGCGGCCCCATGATCCTCAAACTGCTGCGCAAGCCGGGCTGTCATCGGATCGTTTTTATGCAGTCCTGCAAGCGTTTCAACATGAGCGTCTGCGGCTTGATGCGTCGGGGTCAAACAGGCGCAAACCGGCGCGCCGTCCATCAACACGGTGCACGCCCCACAATCACCGGCGTCACAGCCGATTTTGACATCTCTGCAGTCCAGTCTTTCGCGCAATGTTTCCGACAAGCGCTCCCCAACCTCGGGGAACACATCGACAGATGCGCCGTTCAGCTTGAAACGGGTCCCAGATTTCAGGTCGAGCTTATTCATCGCCACACGCCTTCCTGATCGCCCGCCCGCAAAGCTCCGTGACCGCGTCAAGACGGTAAGCAGCACTGCCCCGCACGTCATCAATTGGTGTCAGTTCGGAAAGGTGATCCGGTTTGACGGCAACCTGGTCGGGGTGCTTGCCAAGGCAATCTGCCTCCAACACCCGAAGGCGTTGTGCAACGGCCGAGCATGATCCGACGGCGATCCGTGCGTCATCGATCCGACCATCAGCGTTCTGACGGATAATTGCCGCGACCATCGCGATGGAGATTACCAGATAGTCCCGACTTCCAAGCTTTTCGAAGGATGATCCCGCACCCGCTGGCGGCGTTGGCACGATGATTGCCGTCAGCAGCTCATCAGGTCCAAGTGCAGTTTGGCGCACGCCTTTCAGAAAGTCAGACAATGGCAAGGTGCGTATACCTCGTGCCGCACTTGCCAATTCAACCTGCGCATCCAGAGCCAAAAGCGGTGGCACGCCATCTGCCGCCGGTGAGGCATTGCACAAATTGCCCGCCATTGTCGCGGCGTTCTGGATTTGCACACTGCCGACCTGACGACCCGCTTTTTTGAGCGTATCAAATGCCGCTGGAAGGTCTGCACGAATGATATCGGACCACCGAAGTGCGGCACCAAACCGGATCGCCTCTGGGCCTTTGGTCAGGCTTTTCAGCTCCGAGATTGCCGTCACATCCAGTACGGTTTCGGCCTGCTGACCTTGGCGCTTTGCCGGGAAATAGTCGGTGCCGCCAGCAAGGATCGTCCGCGCCGGCTGGGAGGCGATTTCAAGCGCGTGAGCCAAGTCCGTCGGACGATGATATGACAAGACAACCTCCCGCTGTTTTGTTTGCATACAAATGATATGAAGAAGGCCCGTCGCTTGTCAATGAAACAACCGCACGAAAAGTCATTGAAAAACACGTTCAACTGCGTGCTGTGCTTGACTCTGATTACACCTCCGCCTAAACGCACACGAACATCCGGAAGCATTGGTCTTCCGGTCCTCGGCGCGGCCGGGGATCGCCTCCTACCAGCGCGTTGCGCCCGTAGGAGCGTTTGTCGTTTGAGCGGTCTGCACTTATGTAGACTTTGGTGAAACTGAGAAAGGGCCGAGAGCCATGTTTGAAAATCTGTCCGAACGTCTCTCTGGCGTCTTTGATAAGTTGACCAAGCAAGGTGCGTTGTCGGAAGATGACGTCAAAACAGCGCTGCGCGAAGTTCGTGTTGCATTGCTTGAAGCCGATGTTTCCCTGCCTGTGGCTCGCGATTTCGTCAAAGCGGTTCAGGAAAAGGCCACCGGTGCTGCGGTTACCAAATCGGTGACACCCGGCCAGCAAGTTATCAAGATCGTCCATGACGAATTGCAACATGTGCTGGCAGGCGATGACGACGAACCGGGTGAGTTGAAAATCGACAGCCCCCCTGCGCCGATCCTGATGGTTGGCTTGCAAGGGTCCGGTAAGACGACCACGACCGGGAAACTGGCCAAACGCCTGACCGAGAAGAACAACAAACGCGTCCTGATGGCGTCTTTGGACGTGAACCGTCCCGCTGCGATGGAACAGCTGGCCATTCTGGGCGCACAAATCGGTGTCGATACGCTGCCGATCGTCAAAGGCGAAAAGCCAACAGACATTGCGCGCCGCGCCAAGCAGCAAGCGACATTGGGCGGCTATGACGTGTTCATGCTGGATACGGCTGGACGTCTACAGATCGACCAAGTTTTGATGCAGGAGGTTGAAGATGTCCGCGACATCGTCAAACCCCGCGAAACACTGCTTGTTGTCGACGGTCTGACTGGCCAAGTCGCCGTTGAGGTCGCTGAAGAATTCGACGGCAAGATCGGCATCTCTGGCGTTGTCCTGACCCGGATGGATGGCGACGGGCGCGGTGGTGCGGCGCTTTCCATGCGCGCGGTGACCGGCAAACCCATCAAGTTCGTGGGTCTTGGCGAAAAGATGGACGCGCTTGAAACGTTCGAGCCGGACCGGATTGCAGGCCGCATCCTGGGTATGGGCGACATCGTCTCGCTTGTCGAAAAGGCGCAGGAAACCATCGAGGCCGAGCAGGCCGAACGGATGATGAAGCGCTTCACCAAAGGTCAGTTCAATATGAACGACCTGAAGATGCAGCTTGAGCAAATGATGAAGATGGGCGGCATGGAAGGCCTCATGGGCATGATGCCGGGCATGAAGAAAATGGCGGGCCAAGCCAAGGATGCCGGGATCGACGACAAGATGCTCAAACAGCAGATTGCGCTGATCCAATCAATGACCAAACGCGAACGCGCGAACCCGCAAATCCTGCAGGCATCGCGCAAGAAGCGGATCGCCAAAGGTGCGGGGCTTGAGGTCTCGGATCTGAACAAACTTCTGAAAATGCAGCGCCAGATGGGTGATGTGATGAAGAAGATGGGAAAAATGGGCAAAGGCGGCATGCTGAAACAAGCCATGAAGGGCATGTTCGGCAAAGGCGGTATGCCCGATATGAATGACCCCGCCGCCATGGAAGAAGCCGCCAAGAAAATGGGCATGGGAATGCCTGGTGGCGGTATGCCAGGTCTAGGTGGCGGCATGGGCCTGCCCCCTGGCTTGTCCGGGTTTGGGAAGAAAAAATGATCTCCAGCGACTGGATATATGGCCTGATTGGCGGTCTGATGATTGGCAGTGCTGCGGCGCTTTATCTGCTGGTCTCTGGTCGGATCATGGGGGCTTCAGGTCTTCTGGGCGGTTTGATCGATGGCACGGGACGCGCCAACCTCGCGGAACGTGCTCTGTTCATCGCAGGTGTGATCGGTGCCCCCCTGATTTATGGTGCCCTCTTCGGTTTCCCTGAAACAAATCTGACAACAAACCTGGCGCTTTTGGTTATTGGCGGTCTTGTGGTGGGCGTCGGCACCCGTATGGCCAATGGCTGCACATCTGGGCACGGTGTCTGCGGGATATCGCGCTTTTCCCTTCGCGGGATCGTCGCGACGTTTGCTTATCTATTTGCCGGTTTTGCGACGATGGCGGTGCTGCGCCCGTGGTTGGGAGTGGTTTGATGCGCCTCGTGATTTCCATGGCTGCCGGGCTGCTCTTTGGGCTTGGGCTGACAGTGTCGGGCATGACCGATACGGCAAAAGTTCAAGGTTGGCTTGATCTGTTTGGCAATTGGGACCCGACACTGGCCTTTGTTCTGGGTGGCGCGATCCTTCCAATGCTGCTGGCCTGGCGGATCGCTGATCGCCGCGAAACTGCGGTTCTGGGAACGCCTATTCCTGCCCGCTCTGAGCCTGTGATTGACCGCAAACTGCTTGCAGGATCGGCCTTGTTTGGCTTCGGCTGGGCGCTGGTTGGCCTGTGCCCTGGCCCCGCCATGGCCGTGCTGGGGTATGGCGGCACAGGCGCGATCATCTTTTTTGCCGCAATGGCCACAGGAATGTTTGGATATGGGAGGATTGCAACATGAGCGATGCTGTGACCCGCGCGGCTGAGGTGCTGAAAGAGCACCGCGCCTCCATCGACCGGTTGGATGCAATCCTTGTCTACACATTGGGCGAGCGGTTCAAACACACGCAGGCCGTGGGCAAGTTGAAAGCTGAACACGACCTGCCGCCAAGCGATCCTGCGCGCGAAGCGTCCCAAATAGAACGCCTTGAAGATCTGGCAAAGCGCGCCGATCTCGACCCCGAATTCGCCAAATCCTTCCTGAATTTTATAATTCGGGAAGTCATCCAGAACCATAAAACGTTTCAATAATTTCCGGGGTATCCCGGTCCAGCCATCTTAGGAGAATACACAATGGCAATGAAAATTCGTTTGGCCCGCGGTGGGTCCAAGAAACGCCCTTTCTATCGCATCGTCGCATCTGACTCGCGCATGCCGCGTGATGGTCGCTATGTTGAAAAACTGGGCACATATAACCCTCTTCTGCCGAAAGACAGCGAAGACCGTGTGAAAATGAACATGGAACGCGTTCAGTACTGGTTGGGTGAAGGCGCACAGCCAACTGACCGTATTTCGCGTATGCTGGAAGCCGCTGGCGTTCTTGAAAAGAAAGAACGTGCGAACATGCAGAAAGCTGTTCCAGGCCAGAAAGCGCAAGATCGCGCCGAAGAGAAAGCCGCAAAAGCAGCGGCAGCCGCCGAAGCTGCAGCCGCACCTGCCGAAGAAGAGGCACCAGCGGAAGAAGCACCTGCAGAAGACGTCGCGGAAGACGCACCAGCTGAGGACACACCGTCCGAAGAGGCCGCTGCGGAAGAAAAAGCCGAGTAATTGGCCATCACGGGCGCGCCTCACGGCGCGCTCGTTCTTCTCGATGACGCGCGAAAGTTGGTCACATGATCCGGCGTACGATTAACCTTGTTTTGCTTGGGCTTGCCTTCTATGGCGGCATCAAAGTGGAGCGCGGCATCCTTGCGGCGCGCTGCACAAATGCGGGCGGTGAGGTCAATGCACGCGACATCTGTGTAGGGCTTGAGAAATGAGTGGACGTGAAGATCGGATTGTCGTTGGCGTGATCGCGGGCGCGTTCGGTGTCAAAGGGGAAATCCGCCTGAAATCCTTCTGTGCGACACCAGAAGACATCGCGACCTACAGCCCGCTTTTCACCGAGCAAGGCACTGAATACACAGTAAAAATCACCCGATCCGTCAAGAATGGTTTTGCCGCGCGGCTGTCTGGCATCCGCTTCAAAGACGAAGCTGATGCGCTTCGGGGGGAAAAGCTTTTCGCTGATCGGGACTTGCTGCCTGTTCTGCCGGATGACGAGTTCTATCACACAGATCTTATGGGGCTGGAAGTGCTGGATACCGGCGGCACCTTATTGGGGAAAGTCGCGGCCGTTCAAAACCACGGCGCAGGTGACATCCTGGAGATCCGGGGGGCGGCGTTGAAAGGCTCCCTGCTGCTCCCGTTTACCAAGGACGCCGTACCAACCGTTGATCTGAGCGCTGGCCGGATCATCGCAGACCCGCCCGACGGGCTGATGGATGCGGGCAAAGCGCCTAAGGGCTCTGAGACAGAAAACACCTGATCGCAGTGCGTATCCTGTTGGCGGCTTGATCATTGGTGTGATCCAGAACCAGATAGTCATAAAGCCTGTCACCAACGAAAAACGGCAATGTCGTGTCCCACTCGTTTTTCGGAAGCACCCCGGACGACAGGAACGCTTGCCAATCCGCCGCGTTCACTCCGAAATTCTGCGCGGGCAGCGCCGCTTGATCATGGATTTGCTGCCAGACCAAAAACCGGGCGGCATCCCGCGCCATGGGTTGCCGACATTCGCCCTGCACATCGATCCCGGTCAGTGTTCCCCCTTGAATATGAAGGTTCAGACCAGAGAAATCTCCGTGGATCGAAGCTTGGGTTACGCTGCACCCTTTCAGCTTGTCTGACCAACGACCTAAAGCCATACCCAACGCTGCCAAGAGCGTTTGATCCGCCGAAGACATACGGGCCGTGTCGGCGGAAAGGCGGCGCTGCAGCCAATGCTGCGGGCCGAAATGCCCCAGCTTCTGTCGACCATTTGTATATGTCGCCAGCCAATTGCCGCTTTCGCGCATCAACCGCACACGTTTTTGATGGCCTGACAGGCTCAGCACATCCGTAATCCGTTTGCCTTTCGCAAAACTCAGCACGGCAAACCCAAGTTCGGGACGTGCTTGAATACAGCGGTTGATCTGATACGGCCCTTCAGACATCGTTGGCGCAAGCGTGCCCAGTTCGCGCTCCAGGTTTTCGACAATTGCCTCTGGCGCGGGGCCTTTCCGGCCAAGAAACCGCTTCAAAACGGCTTTCTCACCGTTAAATCGCACCAGGAAAACCTGACGTCCGGGCGCAAGTTTCAAGACTTCTTTGACCTTGATCCCGGCAATTTCAGGATCGTTTTGCAAGATCGTGATCAAATCCGTCATCGCGCGTTGGCGCTTTGGCAGATCAGAAAGCCAGTGCGAGGATGTCTTGGCGGTCATGGGGCGAATGAACCATCCGCAGCGGCGTTGCACAATGATGGCTCACAAAGAAACCTGTTTCGCCGGGGCATTTGCTGATCTAAAAGCCGCGTCATGGCCAAAACACCGCCCACCAAATCTCATGGTCGCTTGTCGATCAGCGCCTCCTTGCAACCACGCGATCTGATGGTTGATAGGCCGCGCCTGAAAGGGGCGTGGTGCGCCAAAGTGATTACCTTGTTTCCAGATGCCTTCCCGGGTGTTTTGGGGGCTTCATTAACAGGCAAGGCGTTGCAGGACGGTTTGTGGCGACTCGAGCCGATTGACCTGCGCCCGTTTGGCGAAGGCAAACATCGCAATGTTGACGATACACCAGCCGGGGGCGGTGCAGGCATGGTGCTGCGCGCGGACGTCGTTGGCAAGGCTTTGGACAAGGCCGCGCAAGGCACACCAGATCGCACGAAATGGCCCGTCATCTACCTTTCCCCACGTGGCAAGCCGTTCACACAGTCAATGGCGCAAAGCTGGTCGCAAGCCGAAGGATTAACCATGATCTGCGGACGCTTCGAAGGGGTCGATCAAAGAGTTCTCGATGAATACCAGGTCGAAGAGGTCTCGCTCGGTGATTTCGTTCTGACCGGCGGGGAAATTGCAGCGCAAGCAATGATCGACGCGACCGTTCGGCTCTTGCCAAATGTGCTGGGCAATGCAGCCTCGACCGAAGAGGAAAGCTTCTCAAATGGGCTGTTGGAGCATCCGCAATATACCCGCCCTGCCACTTGGAAAGGGCGCAATATTCCCGATGTTTTGATGTCCGGCCATCACGGGGAAATTGCAAAATGGCGCAAGGAACAGTCTGAAAAACTAACAAAAGAGCGTCGGCCTGATTTAACTGGAAAAGACGCAGACGACGCATAGCGCGCCGCTACCCCCCCGCGTGATCGCGCTGCCACGAACGGGAAATCTAAATTCGCGAAGCGGCTTGATCCATACGCACTGCTCGACGCAGCAATCCAGTATTGTTATTGAAACAATGAAGTTTCGATAGAAATGGTGGATCGTAGTGACCTTTGATCAAATCCGAACATTTCTCTGGGTTGCCCGTTTGGGTGGTTTCCGCAAAGCGGCCGAGCGTTTGCACCTGTCGCAGCCCGCCGTGTCCACACGCATCTCCAATCTGGAGGATGAGCTGCGCGTCCCGCTATTTGAACGCGGCCCGGGGGAGCTTGTGTTGACCAAGCACGGCACGTTGCTTTTGTCCTACGCAGAGCAGATGTTGTTCGTCGAAGAAGAGATCAAGCAGCGGGTTGCCAACCCGTCCGAAGCAGAGGGTCTTTTTCGCGTGGGGGCCTCTGAGACGATTGCCCAAGCGTGGTTGCCGGAATTTCTCAAAGCGTTCAGCGAACAATACCCGCGGGTGAACTTGGACCTGACCGTCGATATTTCTTTGAATCTTCGAAGTTCCCTTCTGGACCGCCGCCTGGATCTTGTTTTTCTGATGGGCCCTGTGTCCGAATTCACCGTGGAAAATGTCGATTTGCCGCCCTTCGATCTGCACTGGTACCGGTCAGCCCAAAACCCGCAGACCGATCTCAGCGAGATACCGGTCATTTCATACGCAAGCCAGACCCGCCCCTACCGGGAATTGATGTCGGAGTTATCCCGGCGAATTGGGCCGAAGCTGCGGGTCTATTCCTCTGCGTCGCTCTCGGCCAGCCTGAAGATGATCGCGGCTGGAATCGCTGTCGGGCCTTATCCTCGCGCGCTGGCAGACGACTTTCTCGAAGCTGGTCAGATTGTGGAGTTTGATCCAGGGCTTGATCTTCGACCGCTCGCTTTTACGGCATCCTACCTGTCCGAGCCACGCAGCTTTCTTGTTGAAAACAGTGCAGAAATTGCTCGTGAGATCGCTATTAAGTGGGACCAAGTCCATCCGAAGTGATTAAGTATTTCTATCACTAATGATCTAAAATGATAATTTGCGTGAAACTATGTGGCCGTGTGATGTTTTGTTAACACTGCGGGGGCTGCTTCCACGATGCCAAATTCTGTTTCGCATTCCGATCTGATCGGTTCGCCCGCCACAAAGGTGCGCGCTGCGATCCGCGCGGGGCTATATGACGGGCATACAGCCGGGCTTGCGGCTGGGAAGCTTCAATGCAACCTGGCCATTCTGCCGGAACGATTTGCCTTGGACTTCCTGCGATTTTGCCAGCGCAACCCCAAGCCCTGTCCGATCGTTGGGGTCAGCGACAGCGGCAATGCGAAACTGCCAACGCTGGGCCGCGACATCGATATCCGAACGGATGTTTCGAAATACCGCGTGTTCCGCGACGGCGCGTTTTCTGAAGAGGTTACCGATATCTCGACCCATTGGGCAGACGATCTTGTCACGGTTGCGTTGGGATGCTCGTTCACCTTTGAAAACGCGTTGCAACGGGAAGGCATTCCGGTTCGCCACATCGAGACCGGCAAGAACGTACCGATGTACCGTTCAAACATTGATTTGGTGCCAGTTGGTCCATTTGGCGGACAGATGGTTGTGACGATGCGGCCGATCCCGCACGCACAAGTTGATCGCGCCAGAGACATCAGTGCGCGCTTTCCGCAAGCGCACGGCTCCCCGATTATGGTCGGTGATCCGGATCAGATCGGCATTTCGGACCTCAGCCAGCCAGATTGGGGCGACAGCGTCGAAATCAAGGACGGCGAAGTGCCGGTTTACTGGGCCTGCGGTGTGACGCCCCAGAATGTCCTGCTGGCCGCTGGCCTGCCAATTTGCATCACCCATTCGCCCGGCCACATGCTGATCGCGGATGTAGCGGAAGACGCAGAAACAACAATCCTACCAACAGACAATTGAAATCCAACAAGGAGACAAACAATGAAAAAAGCACTCTCACTACTGATCGCGACAACCGCCCTGGCGACCCCGGTGATCGCCGAAGACCTGGCCGTCGTCGGCAGCTGGTCCAGCCTGCCACTTCACAAGCAGTATGAGGCACCGTTCTGGGGCACGACATTGCCTGAGGCCTCTGGCGGCAAGATTAATGTTGAGCTGACCACCCATAACCAGATGAGCCTTGGTTTGGGCGATATCTATCCCCTCCTCGGACAAGGCGTATATGATGTGGCGATGACCGTGGCAGATTATGCCGTGGCCGATGCGCCGGAACTGGAAGGTCTTGATGTGCCGTTATTGGCGCTGACAGCCGATGAG
Organism: uncultured Litoreibacter sp.; assembly: GCA_947493265.1. Taxonomy (GTDB): domain Bacteria; phylum Pseudomonadota; class Alphaproteobacteria; order Rhodobacterales; family Rhodobacteraceae; genus Litoreibacter. The sequence continues at coordinate 416,926 of CANLQL010000004.1, forward strand.
GCCCGCGCGATGGTCGATGCGGCCCGCCCAATGGTATCTGATATCTACCGCGACCGGTTCAATTCCCATGTTTTGGCGATTGCGCCCTACCCACCCCAGGTGGTTTTCTGCAACGCCGAGATTGCGAACCTGTCCGATCTGGAAGGTCTGAAAGTCCGCGCGTCAGGCCGGATGACCGCCAAGCTGCTTGAGGCCTTGGGGGCCGAAGGTGTGAACGTGTCCTTCTCGGAAGTGCCGGGCGCATTGCAAAATGGCGTCGTTGATTGTGCTGTCACAGGTGCAGGATCAGGCTACAGCGCGGGTTGGTGGGAAGTGTCCACGCATCTTCTTCCGATCCCACTTGGCGGATGGGATTCCGTGGTCACCGCGATCAATATGGACAAGTGGAAGGGTCTGGATGCAGACACACAAGCCCTGATCACAGAACAAGTGGCCAGCGGCTTTGAAGACCCTGCTTGGGACAGTGCACAAGACGCACTGGTCAATGACATTGCCTGCTTGACTGGCAATGGCGATTGCCCGGCGGGCGAGGCACGCTCCATGACCTTGGTTGATGTCAGCGAGGCCGATTTCGATCGCGCGCGGGATATTCTGACGGGTGAAGTTCTGCCTGATTGGGCGGAACGCGCAGGTGGCGACTGGGCCGAGCGTTGGAATGCAAGCGTCGGTCAAGTTGTTGGCGTGACAATCAACTAAAGCCAAACTCAAGGACGTGCCGATCATGGAACTGAAAATGATAGAAAGCCTTCGCGCCATCAACAAAGGCGTTGCCCTTGTTGTTGGCTTTGGCTTGCTGCTGTGTGCTGCCTTTGTGCTCACAGATATTATTATGCGCCAGATCGGCACATCGCTTGGCGGGACTGAAGAAATCGCAGGCTACGCGATGGCGTTGGCAACCTCTTGGGGGATGTCCTACACGCTGGTTGAGCTTGGACATGTTCGAATAGACTTGCTCCGTTCCCGGTTCAGAAGTTTTGGCAAGGCCATGTTCGATGTGTTCTCAATGATCGTGATGACGGGCGTTGTGGTCACAATCGCGATCAAGGCATGGCCGGTCGTCAACCGGTCACTGGTCAATGGATCGACCGCAAACACACCGCTGGAAACACCGCTGATCTGGGTGCAACTGCCCTGGTTTGCAGGATGGGTCTGGTTTGCCTGCATGTCGACACTGACGACACTCGCCGCGTTGAGCTTGCTGCTGAAACGCCGTCACGCAGAAACGGAAAGCTTCGTCGGCGCATTCGCAGAACAGGACACTTTGAAATGATCGGTTATGTTTCTGTCGGGCTTCTTGGGCTGCTCGCTCTTTCGATCCCTGTTGGCATCGTCCTTTTCCTTCTTGGCTTCGGCATCGATACGTTTTTTTCCAGCTTTCCGCTGACCCGTGGTCTGGGAAACATGGTTTGGTCATCGTCAAACTCGGCGACGCTTATCGCGATCCCGTTCTTCGTTCTGCTTGGTGAAATTCTGGTGCGCAGCGGCGTTGCAACCCGCACCTATGCCGCGCTGGATCGGTGGGTGTCCTGGCTGCCCGGTGGCTTGGTTCACGCCAATGTCGCAACTGCCACGATGTTTTCCGCAACTTCCGGTTCGTCAGTGGCGACCGCCGCGACCGTCGCAACTGTTGCCATGCCGCAAGCCGAAAAACTGGGCTATGATCCCAAGTTGTTTTCAGGCGCGATCGCGGCAGGCGGCACGTTGGGGATCATGATCCCACCGTCGATCAACTTGATCGTCTATGGTTTCCTGACGCAATCTTCTATCCCGCAACTCTTTCTTGCAGGGTTGGTCCCGGGCATTTTCCTGGCGGTCGCATTCATGGCCGTCACAGCAATCATCTGCTTGATCCGCCCGAACCTCGGCGGGGTGCGGCGCACGTTTCCTTTCCCCCAAATGCTGCGCGCTTTGGTCGATCTGATCCCGATCCTGATCCTCTTCGGGCTGATCGTGGGCTCCATCTATCGCGGCTGGGCAACCCCCACCGAAGCAGCGGCTGTTGGCGTGGCCGGGGCCTTGCTTATTGCTTTGGCCTTTGGTGGCATATCCTGGTCAATGCTGACCCAAAGCCTGACTGGGACCGTCAAAATCACCTCAATGATCATGCTTATCGTGATCGGCGCATCGTTTCTGAACTTCACCTTGGCCTCCGCCGGATTGGGACGCGCGCTGACCGATTTCATGACGGGGCTTGGTCTCACACCGCTCAAAACCATCCTGGTGGTCGTCGTTCTCTACATTGTTCTGGGGTTTTTCATCGAAACCCTGTCGCTGATGGTGGTCACGATCCCGATCATCGTGCCTTTGGTCGTGGCGCAAGGCTATGATGTGATCTGGTTTGGCATTCTGATGATCGTCCTGATCGAGATGGCCCTGATCACTCCGCCGGTCGGGCTCAACCTCTATGTGGTTCAGGGCGCGCGAAAGTCGGGGAGCTTGAATGAGGTCATGCTGGGCGCACTTCCCTATTGCCTGACGATGTTGGCAATGGCGTTCCTGTTGATCGCATTCCCGAGCATCGCTCTGTTTTTACCCAACGCCTTGAAGTAGCGGTTTCGCCGCTGACATTCAGACAGGACTTTCGGACATGACCAAGATTGATCTGAACGCGGACCTTGGGGAAGGTTTCGGCCCTTGGAAAATGGGGGATGATGCGGCCATGCTGTCGCTGGTGACGTCAGCAAATATCGCCTGTGGCGGACATGCCAGCGACCCGGAAACCATGTTTCAAACCCTGATGCTTGCCCGCGAAAACGGTGTCACCGTCGGTGCGCATCCTGGATTTAACGACCGGGAAGGCTTCGGCAGGCGGGTCATTCCGATGTCCCCGCCAGAGGTCGGCAGGATGTGTGCCGCACAGATCGGGGCGCTGATCGCGGTCGCAGCGCAAGCGGGCGTTCCGGTTCGCTATGTCAAACCGCATGGCGCGCTTGGAAATCTTGCAGCCCAAAACCGGGACGTCGCCGAGGCAATCGTCATGGCAGTTCAGAATATTGACCCCAAACTGGCGATATTGGCCATTTCGGGCACACAGATCGAACATGCTGCGCGCGCCGGCGGCTTGCAGGTTTTTTCGGAGATTTTTGTCGACCGCGGGTATCAGTCAACGGGCCATCTGGTCCCGCGCGGACGGGATGGCGCAATGATCGATGACCCGAAAGGCGCCACCGCGCGGCTGATCTCTTTCTTCGACACGGGGCTTATGCCTGTCATAGACGGGGATCCGATCCCGCTTTCCGCCCATTCAATCTGTGTGCATGGCGACAGCCCTCAGGCCGTTGCCATGGCGCGTGAAATGCAGGACAGTCTGACGGCTCATAGCGTGCAAATCGCCCCATTTCTCCAACAGTGATCTGACCGATGTTTCCACAGTTCAAATTCATTGCAGACCATGCCCTGTTGGTTAGTTTCTCCAGCGAGATCGACCCGGAAGCACATGCAAAAGTCCTTGCCTTAGACGCAGCGATTGCGGCCACTCCACCACCGGGGATCATCGAAACGGTTCCAGCGCTCGTAAACCTGATGGTGACCTTTGATCCTGTCGAAACAGATCACGCCACGCTTGAAACCGCGATCCGCGACTGTCTCAGCAAGATGCAGGTGCAATCCGGTGCGGGCATTAAGCGGCGGGTTGAGGTGTGCTATGAAGCCCCCTTCAGCCCTGATATTGAGGCTGTGGCGACATCTGTTGGGCTATCTGCCGAGGCCGTGATCAACGCCCATGTCAGCGGGGATTTTCATGTTTTGATGTATGGGTTTGCCCCGGGTTACGCGTATTTGTCCGGCGTTCCGGACAGCATTCAAGTCCCTCGCAAAGCAACCCCTGTTCGCGATGTCCCTGCGGGTAGCGTCATCATAGCCGGTCCGCAATGCCTGATCACGACGTTGCTGATGCCAACCGGCTGGTCGATCATTGGGCGATCCCCAACGCAGGTTCTAACCGGTGATCCTGACCAACCATTCCTGTTCGATGTCGGGGACCACGTGGCGTTTGAACGGATTGACGTCGCGACTTACGAAAAACGCAGCAAGGGAATGGCGCATGTCTGACGCGACCTTCACCATTTCCTTTGCCGGTCCGCTGGTGACGTTGCAGGATGCCGGACGCCCCGGCAATATGCGCTACGGCGTCTCGGCGTCAGGTCCAATGGACCGTTTGGCCTTCGATGCGGCGCATGCCGCACTTGGCAATCAACCCGGGCAAACAGCCTTGGAGGTGTCTCTTGGCGGCTTGAGCTTGCTCTGCAAGGACGGAGCAGTCACGGTCGCGATCACTGGCGGCGACTTTCTGGTCGAACATAATGGCCAGAAGCTGACGTCCTGGGCTGTCCTGACCGTCAAAACGGGGGAGCGTCTCACAATCCGGGCCGGTCCTTCCGGAAGTTGGGCTTATCTGGCCTTTGCGGGGCAAGTTACGTCCGACATGTGGCTGGGCAGCCAATCGACACACTCCACATCCGGTTTCGGGGGCGGGGCGTTGCAAACAGGCCAGTCGCTGAAAATTGCTGACGCCAAAATTCGCGACGACCGCTTGGGATCGTTCCCGAAACCGGATTTTGCCAAGACAGGGGCGTTTGACGTGGTTCTCGGTCCGCAAGATCAGCATTTCGCGGACGGTGCGGTTGATCAGTTTTTGACCGAGACCTTCACTGTTACCGATGCCTACGACCGAATGGGTATGCGACTTGCCGGGCCGGTGCTGGATCTGGATGGCGCGCTTTCCATCCCGTCTGAGCCTATCTTGCGCGGCGCAGTCCAAGTCTCAGGTGACGGGGTACCAACTGTGCTTCTGGCCGATCACCAGACCACCGGAGGATACCCCAAGATCGCCACCGTAATCTCTTGTGATACAGACCGGCTGACGCAGCTTCGGGCGGGCGAGACGCTTCGGTTCAACGCGGTATCCCATCAGCACGCTGTTGATCGCGCGAGGGCGTTTCAAACCAGCAAGGCTGCGTATCTTGATCAGATTTCCGTCGCGCGTGGATCATTGGAGCAGCGTTTGATGCGGGAAAACCTGATCCATGGCTGTATCTACGATTAGCCGCCCCAAGAGGACTAGCGCAGTTTAGCTCCGGTATGGCTCAATATTGTCCGCCGACAAGGCGTAGCCGATCTGCGCAAGATGGGTCGACATTGCCGCGACGCCAAACATCCCTGTGACATTCACAGGCTCGTAAAGGCCCTTGCTTTCGTAAGGTATCTCAGTGGTGACAAACACTAACTGGTTGGCGGGGGGCGGAGGCACGTGAATGCAGGCACCCGCATAGGGCACCAAGATGAACGCGCTAACCGCTGTGCCGACATAGTCGATTGGCACGATAAAGCCCGGAAGGCGCACGATCGCGCCATTCCAGTCCGACCGAACGCCGGTTGAAACAGGTTGTTGGTTGGACAGGTCTGGGCCGTCATGGCTTACGAGACCTTGGAGTTCGCGTGGAATGACGACCTCCCCCTCGGGGCGCAGATCGGTCCAGTCCAGATCGATAAAATCTTCTGCCAATGCGGCCTGGGGCAAGAATGGCAAAGCCGACAGCGCCAGCAGCATGTCCCTGCGTGACAAGGCTACCATATATAAGTCTCCATCGTGTCCGCCGACAAAGCATATCCCGTCTGGGCAACTTCGGTCGATTGAAGCCGCGTGCGCATCGTCCCAACGACCCAGACCGGGTCCCAAAGCTTATCATCCGGCCAAGGGGTCTTTGCTGTGACAAACACCAGTTGGTTCGGTGGCGGCGGTGGCGTGTGAATACACGCGCCGACATAAGGCACGAGGATAAATTCGGACACGCCCTTGGTGCCAATTTCAAGTGGAATGACAAAGCCCGGCATCCGGATATACGCGCCGTCCAAAGCGTCGTTCAGCTTTGTGGCATTCTCGTCAAAGATCGGGCTCCACAGGTCATTGACCTCATCCAGTTCGCCTTCGCCGATAATTTCCGAATAGGGCACGCCGGGAGGGATCAGATCATCCCACGTGATCTCTTTGGCCGATGTCGCAAGTGCCGGCCGGGCAAGGGACGCAGACGCAAGTCCGCCAATAATCATATGTCGTCGCGTGAATGTCATGTCCGCACCATCATACCATCGGCCAGCGACAAACGGTAGGCCCGGATCGCGGGAACCATGCTCACAATTGCGCTAGCTGCGATCACGCCAAGCAGAACCCACAACTCGCGAAGGCTTGGCGCTTCAATGGGCAACCAAAGTCCATATGCGCTGTCGATCACAGGCTGGGCAATGATCAGGCCGAGATACAAAAGCAAGATACCGATCAAGGCCCCGACAGCCGCCGTTACGACAGCTTCCAAGACCAGCAGCCCCATCACTGTTCTGGGGCGCGCGCCCATCGCGCGGAAAATCGCCATCTCGCGGCGGCGTTCGTTCAGGCTGGAGAAAATCGTTGCCATCATCCCGATCAAAGCGGTGACAACCACCATGGCCGAAACGCCCAACAACGCCGTTTCGGCAACCCCGACGATTGCCCAAAGCTCTTGCAGGGCAACGCCCGGTAGGACAGCCATCACCGGCTCTTCGGGGTATTGGTTGATTGCCCGTTGAAGCCCGAACGTTTGCAACCGGCTTTCCACCCCAACAAGTGCTGCCGTCACCGCTTTGGGCGTCAAAGTCATCTGCCTGAGCACGTCTGCTGGCGTTGATTGTCCCGGCACCTGCGCCCCGTTTTGCCAATCGACATGGATCGCCTCAATTGCTTCCATACTGACGATGACGGTTCTGTCGACCGGCGTTCCGGTTTTCTCCAATATGCCAGAGACGCGGAAGGGCTGGTCTTCGTGTTCCGTAAAGGAAGCGATGCCATGTGCGACGACAATCGGATCGCCAACGGTGTAGCCCAGCGCTTGCGCCACATCTGCGCCGATCACCGTGTCGAACAGATCGGCCATCAGCGCGCCATCCGCGACCTCCAATCCACGGCCTTGGCGGAACTTATAGTGCTCAAAAAACTCAAGGGTGGTTCCCATGACACGGAATTGCCGGTGGCTATCCCCCAGAGAGATCGGCACGATCCACGCAACCTCGGGGCGTTCCGCAATATCCTGATAGGTCTCCCAGGATACATTGTTGGTGGCATTGCCGATCCGAAACACCGAATACAGCAGCAGTTGGACCGACCCTGTGCGCGCGCCAACAATCAGGTCAGTGCCATAGATTGTGTCCGCGAAACTGGCTTTCGCCCCGGTGCGTACTTTTTCGACGCCAAGAAACAGCGCCACGGACAGCGCGATTGCCAGCACCGTCATGCTGACCGTCAGTGCCCTCGCAGCCAGGGATCCTAGGGCAAGTCGAAGGATCATGCGTCTTGTCTTTCCAGCTGAACGATATCTTCCATCCGCAGAACACGGTCGAACCGGTCACTCAGACGCGGATCGTGACTGACCATCACCAAGGCGGTGCCGTGCTGCCCGACCTGGTCAAACAGCAGATCAAGAAACGCAGCCTGGCTGGTTTCATCCAGCGCCGAGGTCGGTTCATCCGCGATGATGATCGGTGGACGTCCGATCATCGCACGGGCAACGGCGACGCGTTGTTGTTGCCCCACCGAAAGCGCGGAGGCTTTCATTTCCAGCACATCGGGAATTCCAAGTGCCTCGCAAAGCGCGCGCGCCTCGACCTTTGGGTCACCAACACGGCCCCGCCGTTCCGGCGCGAAGCGCAGCGGCAGAACGATGTTGTCTAAGACGGAGCCGAATGGCAGCAAGTTGAACTGCTGGAAGATCATGCCGATCTGTTCGGCCCGCAAGGTATCCCGGCGACCCCCGGAAAGATCCGACATCCTATTTCCGGCAACACTCACCGAACCGGCATTTGCGAGGATCGTACCGCAGATCAACGACAGGAGCGTAGATTTCCCCGATCCACTTGCCCCCAACAACAAGACTGTCTGGCCTGCAGCCACGGACAGGTGAGGTATGGAAAGCGCGAAAGCGCCCGCCCCCGGCCACCGGAAGCGGACATCCTGCAAGTCCAGGATTGCGCCTTCCGCCACTTAGAACATGCCGCGCAGGTCTAGAACGGGTGCGTCACGCGGAACTTCAAAGGCTTGGGCACCTGAGTTGTTCAGGATTTGCACGTCCAGCTCCAGCGGGTTCTCGAATGCTGCAAAGTAGGCGAACTCGATCTGGTTGATTGCGTCTGGGTTACCGCAGGTCAAAACATATTCGGCGTGGAATTCAGTGTGCCCCTGCTCTGCGTCTGCGTGGTCGCTGTGATCGTCGTGATCGGCATGGGCGTCTTCTTTGGCATGATCGTCATGTTCATCATGCTCATCATGATCGTCGTGGCCATGTTCGGCGTGGTCTTCGCTTTCAAGCTCCAGACCTGCGCTGGCTTTGGTCACGCTGCATTCTGCTGTGGCCGGAAATACAAAAAGATCCAGCGGCTTGGCCAATGTGGCCACGGCGGCATCGATTGCGGCGCGATCTTCCGCGGTTTCGGCCTCATATTCAAAGCCTACAATATCAGCCCCCGGCGCGTGGAATTCCATCGCGATGGTGCTGCCATCAACTGCGATGTTCAAAGCGCCTAGCCCGTGTTCATGGGCGCCCTGTTCGCGTGTACCTTCAGCAAACACTGGTGACGCCAGAAGCGCGATTAATGCAGGAAATGCGTATTTCATAACAATCCTTTCAATTTTTGGCCGCAAACCACGGCGCATTCAAGACAATTGGACGCGCGGGATTTTCCGATTTGCTGCCCGTGGAGTACCGGGAACCGAGTTTTCTGCAAATCCTTATGGTGCCCACACCTGTTCGAGTCGGGTAATTGATATGTTATAAGATAACAGAGTTCAAGTGCGACACCCTGCCCACCTGAACATGGTTGCTGCCCGCGTCTTGGCGTCGCTTGCCGTGCCGACCCGCGAAACCCTCTTGATCCACGCGTTAATCCCTCCTATACCCCGACAATCTGGAATCAGAAGACTGACCAGAGCCTTGTTTTATTGGTTTTTGCAGCGCTTTCTTCGGTGCAATCGGTGAAAACGAAACGGGGCATTCAAAGCAATGACGACCTGACCTCTGGCGGGCGCTCCCGAATGGGAAGAAAGCGGACCCGGAAGAAGACCGAGAGCTCTTGGGACGCGCGAAACATTCACCGGGTAAACCGGGATCATATGAAGGAGTGTGTCAGATGGACCTGATTGCACAGATTGAAGCGGAACAAATCGCCGCTTTGGGAAATGACATTCCCGATTTTAAAGCGGGTGACACCATCCGCGTCGGTTACAAAGTGACCGAAGGCACGCGCTCTCGTGTGCAAAACTATGAAGGTGTGTGCATCGCACGCAAGAACGGCAAAGGCATTTCCGGCTCCTTCACAGTTCGCAAGATTTCTTTTGGTGAAGGCGTTGAGCGGGTATTCCCACTGCACTCCACCAATATCGACAACATCACCGTTGTCCGTCGTGGCCGTGTTCGCCGCGCCAAACTGTACTACTTGCGCTCACGTCGTGGTAAATCCGCACGTATCGCAGAAGTGACAAACTACAAAGCGCCTAAGGGCGCAGACGCGTAAGGATATCAGTCATGAAAAAAGAGACGCATCCAGAATACCACCTCATCGATGTCAAAATGACAAATGGCGACATCGTTCAGATGAAATCCACTTGGGGCGCCGAGGGCGACCAGCTGGCATTGGACATCGACCCATCCGTGCACCCAGCATGGACAGGCGGCAACCAGCGCCTGATGGATACAGGCGGTCGTGTTTCCAAGTTCAAAAACAAATACGAAGGTCTGGGCTTCTAAAGCCTTCCACCTTTTTCAAGAACAAAACGCCATGCTGGAAACAGCGTGGCGTTTTTTGTTGGCCGATCGCATTTTCTGTCAGGAGCTTTGTCAGGAGATTGGGCCGCGGTGAAAAAATCCGCCCGCGCCCCGTTCAAATTTTTGTGCCCTGCCCCCATATCTGTTCGACGGAAACACGCCACATGCGCGTTATAGACAGTATCCGCACCTGAATTTTCATGCGGCAAAGACCAATTTCTTACGAGTGCGCTGAATTTCCGTCACACAAAGAGAGGTCATTAAAATGGGAGTGTTTTCCAGAAAACATATTCCAACAAGCCCGTTCCCGCCTGTGCTGTCTCGCAGCAATTCGATTATGACATTTGAATATCGCGACTCGGGGCCCGGACATCGTCCCGCCGAGATTTACCAGTATCATTGTCTGGTCATCCCTGTTCAAACAGAGGCGATCCGCATCATCACCACCCAGAATGGGGAGGCCAGACGGCTGACCCTGCATCAAAACGACATCGCGTTGGCATGGGCCGGGACCGATGCCGCTTGGACATGGCTTGATCCGGCGCGCGTTATCCTGATCTGGATCGATCCCGACGCATTTGATGCCTTCCTTGAGATTGAGTTGCGTCTGCTCCTGCCGGACCGGGACCAGATTGCAGAGCGCATTATCACTGATCCTGACCTGCGCGGTGCGGCGGAACGCATTCGCCAGGCGGTGGAAAATGCCGGGATCGGCTCGGACATCATATTCGATGCCTTGGCGCGCGTGTTCCTCGTGCTATTTGCCCGCAGACATCTGGGAAATACCCAATTGCGCAGCCGGTCGATGCCAGAATTTGGCGTGGGCGAATATACCCGGATCGTCGACTATATCGAAGCCCATCTGGATACGAAAATCACCCCATCCGAACTGGCAAAACTCGTCGGGATGAGCGAGGCGGTGTTTTCGCGGAAATTCAAACTGAAAGTGGGAAAATCACCCATGCGCTTTGTCAAAGAGGTCCGGTTGGAAGCTGCGACAAAGCAGGTTCTTGGGGGTGTGATGGGTTTTTCGGAAATTGCCATGGCATGCGGGTTTTCGGATCAGGCGCATTTCTCGCGCAGCTTCAAAGCGCATCACGGTGTGTCGCCAAAGCAGTTTCGCAGATCCAGGACTTAGGGATGAAGCTGCGCAAACTTGCGACCAACACAGGGGGGATGGCCGCAAGTTCGCTGCGTACGTGGTTAGTCGTATTCGCCGATATACATCTTGGCCAGTTCTGCCATCGTGTAGTCGTTCGGGTCCACGTTCATCGCTTGCGCAAGTTGCTGGATACCAGCGGTCATGCCGCGCGACCGTGTAACGACTTCGTTCTGGCCGAGGGTGATAACCTCCCCGACGCTGTCACCAGACAAAACGTCGACCGCCTTGTTCAAGGATGCCGGGCTCGAGGATTCCGTTTTCATTTTCTCACCGAAATCCTCAGCCGGGCTGGCAATAACCGGGGTCGCCAAAACAGCTGCAAGAGCGGGCAATATAAAAAACCGTTTCATAAAAATCTCCTTTGGTAGGTGGTAACATGCTGCAAATATGGACCTTTTGCGGGTCCGCTGCTTGCATCCCGGCCTCAGTTTTTTGAACCATACCGTTCAGTTTAGTTTCTGAGGTTCAAAATTCCGCGCCCAATGATTAATTTGCAGGCGCATGTGGGAGGCTGGTTCTGTTCCAATCCCGTTTCGGCCAGGCGAATCCGCAATGCAACATGACGCGATAAAATCGCTGAAACCTCCGTAAATCCGCTTCTTATCAGCGGGCCGTGTGCCTATAGTCCGGCGCAACGAAGAGCCGGAAAAATTACCGGTGCAGTGAATTACAGGATCCCTGAATGGCAGCGCATATTATCGTTTTCGGCAATGAAAAAGGCGGGTCGGGCAAATCGACCAATTGCATGCATGTCTCAACCGCTCTGGCGCGAATGGGGTTCAAAGTCGGTGCACTGGATCTTGATCTGCGTCAGCGCAGCTTTTCGCGCTATTGTGAAAACCGGATCCGTCATTCTGACAAAAACGACCTAGGTCTGGCCTGCCCCGAAGTGGTTGAGCTTCCCGAAATTGATCCGGCAATTCTGGCCCCTGGCGAAAATATCTATGATCGTCGTTTGACCGAAGGCGTCGCGATGATGGACGGGCAATACGACTTCATCGTGATCGATTGCCCCGGTTCGCACACACGGCTTAGCCAAGTGGCGCATTCGCTGGCCGACACGCTTGTGACACCGCTAAATGACAGCTTTATCGACTTCGACCTGCTGGCCCGGATTGATCCCGAAACCCAAGAGGTCAAAGGCCCCTCTGTTTACGCTGAAATGGTCTGGCAAGCCCGTCAGTTGCGCGCGCAAGCCGGTTTGAAACCAATTGACTGGGTCGTTGTGCGCAACCGCGTCGGCACCCAGCGCATGCACAACAAAAAGAAGATCACCGATGCTGTCGACGCTTTGGCCAAACGCATCGGATTTCGCGTGGCACCCGGCTTTTCCGAGCGGGTGATCTTCCGCGAACTGTTCCCACGGGGACTGACATTGCTGGATTTGGCAGATATCGGGATCAAGAACCTCAATATCTCCAACATCGCCGCACGCAATGAAGTGCGCGAATTGTTGAAGGCGTTGAACCTCCCAGGCGTCGCGATCGAGGTCTGATTACTGCTGCACGCGTTGGCGGGCTTTCAGCGCGTCGAGGCTGCTTTGCGGCAAGGCGGCAGTTTCTTCCGGTGTCAGTGTCGCGGTCTGATATCCCATCCGCTCAAGGCTCCAGGCCATGATCTCGGGGTGGTTTTCCAGGTATTGCGACGTGTGCTGCATGATCGACAGCTGAATATCCGTACGGGTAAAGCTGCCCGCCATGATCCCAGCCCACATCAGGCATGTGACAGCAAAAACGAAGCTGACCCAAAACAGGCGGATGCTTCTGAGAATTGTCCAAATCATTGCTCACCTCAAAATTTGATACGGCAGAGCAAACAGCGACAATCAGGCGAAATCAGGACGCCATTGTGCCAGTTCCAAGGATTTTAGACGTTTTTGAGGTTCGGCCATATCGACCGAACCTCTTGTTTTTAGGACTTATTCTGCTGCAATTTTTGCGCTTGCCGGTTCAACACGAACCGCAGAAAACTTGAATTCCGGAATTTTCCCAAAAGGATCCAGCGCCGAATTTGTCAGAATATTTGCAGCCGCTTCAACATAGGCAAAGGGCAAGAAGACGTTGTCTTCCGACACAGCCCGGTCGGCGCGCGCCATCACTTCTAACGACCCGCGACGGGTGGTCAGACGCACTTTGCCGCCCGGCTCCACGCCCATTTTGCGCAAGGTCCGCGGGTGAAGGGAGCAATTGGCCTCTGGCTCAAGACCATCCAGCACACTGGCCCGCCGGGTCATCGACCCTGTGTGCCAATGCTCCAGTTGACGGCCGGTGATCAGAATGAACGGGTATTCTGCATCCGGGCTTTCATCCGGTGCAATCACGCTCGCTGGTGTAAACCGTGCCCGGCCGCCTGCGCGCGGGAAGCCATCCCCGAACACAATCGGTTGGCCCGGATCATCCTCAGACAGTGACGGGTAGGTCACGGCGGTTTTCTCCAAACGGTCCCACGTGATGTTGTCGAGCGAGCCCATATTCAGCTTCATCTCGGCAAACACTTCGGACGGATGCGTGTAGGTCCAGCCAAGATCAAGGCGTTTTGCCAGTTCCGTTTCGATCCACCAGTCTTCGCGCGCATCCCCGGGAGGGGCCACGGCCGCCCGGCCCATTTGAACCTGACGGTTGGTGTTGGTCACCGTGCCGTTCTTTTCTGCCCAAGCAGAGGCTGGCAGGATCACATCCGCGTAGTTCGCTGTTTCCGTGAGGAAAATATCCTGCACAACCAGATGATCAAGCATCGCCAGCGCATCACGGGCATGACCGACATCCGGGTCAGACATGGCCGGGTTTTCGCCCAGAACATACATGCCCTTGATGTGGCCGTCATGGATCGCATCCATGATCTCAACCACGGTCAGCCCCTTCTCGTTGGAGAAATCTTCCGACCCCCAGACATCCGTAAATGCGGACCGCACACCATCATCGGTGACGCTCTGGTAGTCCGGCAGAAACATCGGGATAAGCCCCGCATCTGACGCCCCTTGAACGTTGTTTTGCCCCCGCAGCGGGTGCAGACCCGCACCAGGACGCCCGACATGGCCACACATCAGCGCAAGACTGATCAGGCAACGCGAATTGTCGGTTCCGTGAATGTGCTGACTGACACCCATGCCCCAGAAGATCATCCCGGCCTTTGCATTTGCAAAGTCCCGCGCAACAGCACGCAATTGATCCGCCTCAATGCCGCAAATCGCCGACATCTTTTCGGGCGTGAAGGCCTTGAGATGCTCTTTCATCGCATCCCAGTTTTCGGTGTAGCCCTCGATATACTGACGGTCGTACAATTCTTCTTCGACAATCACATTCATGATCGCATTCAGCATGGAAACATCCGCACCGGGCCGGAATTGCAGCATATGGGTCGCGTGGCGTTTGAGCCCCTGACCGCGCGGATCCATCACGATTAGCTTGCCGCCACGCTTGGCGAATTGCTTGAAATACGTCGCCGCGACCGGGTGGTTTTCCGTCGGGTTCGCACCAATGACAATCGCGACATCCGCGTTCTCGATCTCGTTAAAGGTCGCCGTCACCGCACCCGAGCCCACATTCTCCAGCAACGCAGAGACCGAGGACGCATGGCAAAGCCGTGTGCAGTGATCGACATTGTTGTGCTTGAACGCCTGACGGATCAGTTTTTGGAACAGATAGGCTTCCTCGTTCGAACATTTGGCGGAGCCGAAGCCCGCGATCTCGCGACCGCGGCCTTTCATGCCGTTTGCCGCGAAATCCAAAGCCTCGTCCCATGTGGCTTCGCGGAAATGCGTCATCACATTGGACGGATCGACGTTCAGGCCCTTCGCAGGTGCATCTTCGCGCCGGATCAGCGGTTTTGTCAGACGGTGCGGGTGGTCGATATAGTCGAACCCGAAGCGACCCTTCACGCAAAGTCGATTTTCGTTCGACGGACCTTCGATCCCGTCCACATATTTGATTTTGTTGTCTTTAATCTTGAACGACAGTTGGCAACCAACCCCGCAATATGGGCAGACAGACTTCACTTCTTCGTCGTAATCCTTCAGGTCGCCGACCTGGTTTTCGTCAACAGCGGTGGCCGGCATCAGTGCCCCCGTGGGGCAGGCTTGCACGCATTCGCCGCACGCCACACAAGAAGACGCGCCCATTGGGTCAGACGTGTCAAACACCGGGAAGGACTGATGTCCCCGACCGGCCATTCCGATCACGTCATTGACCTGAACTTCGCGACACGCGCGCACGCACAGGCCACATTGGATGCAAGCATCCAGGTTCACCCGCATCGCAACATGGCTGTCATCAAGCAGCGGCACGTGGGCCGCTTCCATCTTTGGGAACCGGCTTTCAGACACATTGTTTTCCGCCGCCATGTCCCAGAAATGCGAGGACGCGTCATGGGCTTCTTCCGGCTGATCGGCCACCAGCAGTTCCATCACCAGTTTGCGCGATTTTTCGGCCCGCTCACTGTTGGTTGTGACGACCATGCCATCCGCTGCATCGCGAATGCACGAAGCGATCAACGTCCGCTCGCCTTCAACCTCGACCATGCAGGCCCGGCAGTTGCCATCAGGGCGGTAGCCCGGCGCAGGCTTGTGGCACAGATGCGGGATCTTCAGGCCTTGCCCGTTTGCCGCTTCCCAGATCGTGGTGCCCTCGGGCACAGTGACGTCCTTGCCATCCAGTGAAAACGTAACGGTTTTTGTTGTGGAATCCAGCATGGCTCAGATCTCCTCCGGGAAGTGCTTCATCGTCAGGCGGATCGGGTTCGGGGCGGCTTGGCCCAGACCGCAGATCGACGCGTCGCCCATCACGGTGCAGAGGTCTTCCAGCAGCTCCTGATCCCAGGTTTCAGCCTGCATCAGCTTGACCGCCTTTTCGCAACCCGTGCGGCAGGGCGTGCATTGCCCGCAGCTTTCATCCTCAAAGAATTTCAACATATTCAGCGCGGCGTCCCGCACCTTGTCCTTGTCCGACAGGATCACAACAGCCGCTGAGCCAATGAAGGAGCCATGGGGCTGCAACGTGTCGAAATCCAGCGGGATGTCATCCATGGACGCTGGCAACAGACCGGAAGACGGCCCGCCCGGCTGATAGGCTTTGAAGCTGTGGCCATCTATCATGCCGCCGCAAGCGGCGATGATATCGGTCACCGTGGAGCCAGCTTCCAGCAGATAGACGCCCGGATTTTTCACCCGACCCGACACCGAATAGCTACGCAGCCCTTTGCGGCCGTTCTTTTCGTGCTTGGACAGAATCTCTGGACCGTCCTGCGCGATCTTTGCGATCCAATAAAGCGTTTCGACATTGTGGACTAGGGTCGGGCGGTTGAAGATGCCCACTTGCGCCACGAAAGGCGGACGGTGCCGCGGCAGGCCTCGCTTGCCTTCGATGCTTTCGATCATCGCGCTTTCTTCGCCGCAAATATAAGCCCCTGCCCCACGCCGCAGATCGATATAACCGGGCGCAACGACGCCAGCAGCCTCAAGTGCTGCGATTTCTGTGGCAAGGATTTCCAAAACGGCAGGGTATTCGTCGCGCATATAGATAAAGCAGGTCTCCGCCTCGACAGCCCACGCGGCGATCAACATGCCTTCAAGGAAAACATGCGGCTCGCGTTCCAGGTAGTAGCGATCTTTGAAAGTGCCCGGCTCCCCCTCGTCGCCGTTCACGGCCAGATAACGCGTTCCTTCATTGGCGCGCACAAAGGACCATTTGCGACCAGACGGGAACCCTGCCCCGCCAAGGCCGCGCAGGCCTGAGGCCAGCATTTCATCTTGCACCTGATCTGGCGTTTTCGCGCCATCCCGCAAGGATTTCAGCGCGCCATACCCACCATTTTCCACATAATTATCATAAGTTTGATAGTCCGGCATCTTGTGATGCGTGTCTTTGGACGCGACCGCTTCAGCAACTTTTTCCGGGGTCGCGAAGTCAATATGGTTGTGACCAAGTTCAAGCGTCGGCGCAGTATCGCACCGCCCCATGCAAGGCGCGCGCAGCACACGCACTTCACGGCCACCATTATACTGCGCGGTCAGTTTCGCGATCAGTTCCTGCGCGCCGGCAAGCTCGCAGGACAGGCTGTCGCAAACGCGGATGGTCAAATCCGGTGGCGTGTCTTCGCCTTCTCTCACCACGTCAAAATGCGCGTAGAAGGACGCGACTTCGTAGACCTCCGCCTGCGACATCCGCATTTCACTGGCCAAGGCGCAGATATGATCTGCCGACAGATGTTTGTAGCGGTCCTGAATGAGATGCAGAAATTCGATCAAAAGGTCACTGCGGCGGGGCTTATCGCCCAACAGGGCCTGCACCTCTTCCAGCGCCCGATCAGAGGGCTGACGGCCCTTCGGTGTCTTTCGCCCCTTCCCCGGAGCTGATTTCCAAACGCCTTTGCGGTCGTCGGCATTGCGCGTATCAAGTGGTGCCATTTCGGTGCCTCCCCGGACTTAATTTCCGGGACAAGACCATTTGCGAGGCGAATGATCAAATCGGATTTATCAATAAAGCGATTTGTTTTACTTATTGCTCAGAAGCGTTTTTCTAAGCGCTTCGACCACCGGCAACTGCGGCTGCCTGCGGGCAAATATCAGGTCGATTTCCTTGGCCAATTCCGGCTCTTCAAGCGGCAAGACCACTGCCCCATTCAGGTTCCCGGTAAATTCTGCCAAGACCTCTGGAATGATGGTCGCGGCAAAGCCTTCTCGCACTTGGACCAGCGCGGCCGTGAAGACATTGGTCTCCGAGACGATTTTCGGGGTCTCCCCAAGTTCCTGAAACATCCGGTCCAGAATACGGCGGTTCAACATCCCCGGCTCCAGAAGGCTCAGCGGCAAGGCAGCGGCCTCTGACCAAGAGGCAGAGCCAGATTTGCGGGGCGCGATATCCTTGGGGGCCACAAGCACGTAGCGCTCCTGATATAAAGGCTCCGCATCCATCAGATCGTTGGAAACACTGTCACTATAGGTAATCCCGGCATCCAGCGTATCATCCTCAATACCCTGCAGGATTTGTAGGGACGACGCGGATCGGATCGACACTTCAATGCCCGGATAGTCCTCGGCCAGCAATGCCGGGATGCGGCCTGCGTAAACCAGTGCGGTCGGCACCACGCCGATATTCAAACCGCCAGCGACATTGCCTTTGGCTGATTGCACTTCCTGCTGAAGCGTCTTCGCCTCATCCAGCATCTTGCGCCCCCAGCGCAGGACCGTCTCGCCTTCGTCGGTAAAGCCTTGAAACCTGTTGCCGCGTTTGACAATGGACACGTCCAGCTCGGTTTCCAGCTTGCGAATGCGCATTGAAAATGCGGGCTGCGAGATGCCGCACTCCGCCGCTGCGCGGGCAAAATGGTGATGCCGCGCCAAAGCCAGAAGCAGTTGCATGTCCCGAAGATCAATCACGCGTTCAACCCTGTATCGTCTCAGGGCGCTATCTTGCCCGGATTTCGGCGGATGGAAACCCCTTTGACGGACTTCGCCTTGCAACCAAACCGACAGGCAGCTTAGATCGTGCCAAACCAGCATTTTCCGGGGGATACAAATGACACTGCCAAGCGAAATGACAGCGATTGATATTCGCGAACCCGGTGGCCCGGATGTCCTGCAGCCCGTGCGCATCGCAGTTCCAGAGATCAAGGACCATGAAGTTCTGATCAAGGTCGCAGGTGCCGGGGTGAACGGGCCGGATTTGTTGCAACGCCGCGGACATTACCCTCCGCCCAAAGGGGCCTCCCCCTTGTTGGGGTTGGAAGTCGCAGGCCAGGTGGTCGCCGCGGGCGGCAACACCAGCTGGACGGTCGGTGACAAGATTTGTGCGCTGACCAATGGCGGCGGCTATGCAGAATATGTTGCCGTGGATGGCAGCCATTGCCTGCCGATCCCGGACGGTGTGTCAGAGGTCGACGCCGCCGGGCTGCCCGAAACTTACTTCACCGTATGGAGCAACGTTTTCCACGGCCATGACGTCGCGAAAGACAGCCTTTTGCTGGTCCATGGTGGTGCGGGCGGCATCGGCTCGACCGCTATCCAGATGGGCCGGGCGATGGGGCTTCGGGTTTTTGCCACAGCGCGCACACCAGAAGCCTGCGCGTTTTGTGAAGACCTTGGCGCGGAACGGGCGATCAATTTCACGGACGAAGATTTCGTTCCGATCGTGCGCGACGCCGGTGGTGCCGATATTATTCTTGATATCGTTGGCGGGGACTATGTGGCCCGCAATATCAAAGCCAGCAGCCCGGACGCCCGGATTATCCAACTGGCCTTCAACCAAGGCTCAAAGATGGAACTGGATCTGATGCCTGTCATGCTGAAACGGTTGACCGTCACCGGCTCAACCCTCCGGTCTCGTCCCAGCGCGTTCAAATCGGCCGTGGCGGCGTCCTTAGGCCAGACAGTCTGGCCGCAGTTCGCGCAAAAGACTCTGCGGGTTGTGACAGACAAAACGATTCCTCTGGCCGACGCTTCTGCCGCTCATCACCTGATGGAAACAGGCGTACATCGCGGTAAAATCGTCCTAATCCCCTGATTTTCACCCTATTGGTGCCGATACGGAGCGATTTGACAAAGTTTCGTCAAATTTGAGGTAAGGAGCCCCTTACTTGTTGGAAATGCTGTCTCGGGGCAAATTTATCTCAAGCTGGTGGGGACCAAACAAACGAAACGATGGACCCGACCCATGCAAATGAACCTGACAGAGAAATCCCGACTTCGTCGCATTCGTGCGATCCGGACGACACGGGCGCAGAAGAACTCGTTCAGCACCAAGCAATTCAAATTGTTCGTGGGCAACGTCTCGAAAAAACCGACACAAGAATTCGCTACCCCAGCGCGAGCGTGACCTGAGAGCTGCCGCTTCAGGTCCTGACACAACGCTCGCAGATGTCTCCGACAGGACCGACATCAACGCCCGGCCTCAGTCGCACGCAGCGGAGGTCGGGCTTTTTCTTGTCTGATCGCTTCTAAAGCACCAATCGCGTCGGACGGAACGTCGTCAAAATCTGTTCGCTCTCAAAATCCATCACAAGCGGGCGCTGAATTCCCGGAATTGCCGCGACATCATAAATTTCCGAGGCCGGCCCCTCAATCGTCAGCGTATGTTCAAGCTTTCCGGTCGCAAGGCTCACAACAGACAATTGGCATTGCGGATCGATTTTTTCCGCATTGAGACGAATATTCAGCGGCGTTGCATCATCGCCCTCAAAAACACCCTGCTGACGAGGTTTTGAGCTGCCGATAACAGCGTAATTCTTGATAAATGTAATGCCGCGCGTAAAGCCAGGCACCTCGCAAATTGCGGTATAAGCCCCTGTTTCAAGGTCGATTTTCCCGAACTCACCCTTGCCGCTATTGGTGACGTAAAGCGTATCGCGGTAAATTTGGGGGGAGTGCGGCATATGCAAGCCATCACAGATCACTTCATTGGTTTGAACGTCAATAACGACGCCTGAAGGCTCATCGCGGGCCAGCTCGCGCCAACCGTGAAAGCCATCCGTGGGCGAAAAGCAGGTCGCGTATTTCGGGACGCCATGTTCCAGCGCAATACTGTTGAGGTGACAACGGTCCCCATAGGCAAGTTCTGAGATGAATTTTGGCTTCCAGACGGGCTCAAAACTCCAGCGGGGATGCAATTTGCCAATACAGTTGAAGTTTGTCGCGACGAAATAGACGCCTTTGTCTGACGCGCGGACATCATGCAGGTTCACCATCCCGGTCGTGGTGGCCCCGACCGGGACGAAAATCCCGTCATGCCCATGCGAGGTCTGACCCTGATCCAGAAAATTTTCAAATCGGATGATCTGCGTCTCGGTCGCCATCCAAAGGGTCCCGTTGTGGTAGCTTATCCCCATAGACCGCCGGAAACTGGCATCGGTGAAAGCAAGCTGGCCGATTTCGTCGACCCCCAGCATGAACAATTTGCCGATGTTATAGGTGTTGAAGGCCAGCGACGCGTGCATATCCGAAAGCCAGGCCTTGAACCCCGGTGACGGCTTCAATCCGATCCGCAACGCGCTTTTATCTACCGGTTTCGGCTTCTTCACGTCGAAATTCGTGGCGTCTGTGGTCTTCTTGCTCATTGTTTGTTCTTAACCATGCCCGATTGATGGAGTACAAACTCTTGTCATGCTAATCTAAGCCTTGGCAAGAAATTTTGAGATCGACCAAATGACAAAAGCTGAGCAAGAAGATACCGGCGGGATGGTTACTGTCTCCCCGCTTTACCCCAATGATGACGTGCTCAAGGTCATCGGGGAAGTGTGCTTCCTGTGCTTCCATTCCACGCTGTATCAGTCCTGGTCGATGACCGCGATTGCGAAGGTTTTCGAGCCGCCGATCTACCTGAAACAATTTCACGTCTACCGGGCGCATACGGTTCCCCGTGGCCTTGTCACCTGGGCGAAGCTGAGCCCTGAGGCAGAAGCCCAGCACATGTCCGGCAAAGGGCTGGATGAGTTTGAGGATTGGCGGTCCGGGGATCAGTTCTGGATCATGGATCTGATGGCCCCTTGGGGCCACGGCAAGATGATCATCAACGATCTGTTGGCCAATCTGCCAACCAACGATTTCAAAACCCTGCGTGAACGCAACGGCAAGCTGTTTGTCGTCCATTGGACCCGAAAATCCAAAACCGCGCGATGGAAAACCAAAACCCATTGGCTTGAGTCCTGAGATGCGAATTTCGACATTTTCCCCGCAAAAATCGCTCAATTTTCTTGATTTAGGCACATTTCTGCGCAAATCAGGCATGTGGGGAGCGTGCAATAAAACGAATGAGCGAGGATCAAGATGGTAGGATTGTCAGGGACATCCAGCGTCAACATCTACGAAGGCATCAACGGCGCAGGTGCCGTGTCCGCAACTGATGTGATCGTAAATACGGAATCCGCTTCTGCCCCCTACCCTTGGCTGGGCACCGGCAATGGCGGCTATGCGATCTTGACGCCCCCTTCGATCGGAACACTGACAGCGACCCAGGACACTGCGACGGGTGAAGGCAGTGTGACCTGGGTTTATTCCATTGATTCCGATGATCCAGCACTTGATGCACTTGATGACGGGGATTCGATGGTGGTCACATTCACCATTCGTGTCACCGACTTGTCCTGGTCCGGTGTGGCAGGCGACTATGTCTTGGCAGGCGGTACGGTTGTTGGTGAAACCTTCACGGTTTCAATCACAATCTTTGGCCGAAACGAGGTCTGCTTTACCCGCGGCACAGAAATTGAAACACCCGATGGCCCGCGCCGTGTCGAAGAATTGGCGGTTGGTGATCTGGTGCTGACCCGCGACAATGGCCCGATGCCGCTCAGATGGGTCGGCAAAACCCATGTCTCGAAGGCGCGCAGGCTGGGCAACAGCGCGTTGGAACCTGTTTCCATCGCCGCAGGTGCGATCAAACCGGGCGTGCCAAACCGCGACCTCAAGGTGTCCCCGCAGCACCGCATTTTGCTGGATGGGTATGGCGTTGATTTGCTGTTTGCAGAACCGGTGATGCTGGCAAGCGCGAAAAGCCTGATCAACAACACCACAATTCGGCCCTGTGGCGAGGAATTTGAAAGCCTCGACTACTGGCACTTGATGTTCGAAGACCATGAGGTGGTCTTTGCGAACGGGTGCCCCACGGAAAGCCTGTATCTTGGGGATGTGCTGGAAGATTCCCTCAGCGCGCAACAACTTGAAGAATTGCGGCAGCTCTTCCCGAACAATTCTCTGGTTCAGAAAACCTTGGCGTTCCCCCAGCTCAAGCCGCATGAAGTTGCGACATTGATGGCCCTGCCGGAACAGGCGCTTCAGGACTAAATCGCAATACCAACCCGGTATTGGCCGCACCGCTGTTTCGACAGCGCGGCTATCGTTGTGCAACGGCGCGCAATGCCGCCCCAGAAAGGTGGCTTGCAGATTGCGCTTCGGCGACGCTCTGGCTAAATAGGCGCGAACCTTTAGTCGGAGCATTCCCATGGCAGCCAATCAATTCGTCTACTTTATGGACGGCGTCTCCAAAACCTATCCCGGTGGCAAGAAAGTCTTTGAGAATATCCGTCTGAACTTCCTGCCCGGTGTGAAGATTGGCGTCGTGGGGGTAAACGGCTCCGGTAAGTCGTCGCTGATGCGCATCATGGCGGGGCAAGACAAGGATTTCACCGGGGAAGCCTGGGCTGCCGAAGGCGCGCATGTCGGCTACTTGCCACAGGAACCTGCCTTGGATGAAAGCCTCGATGTGCGCGGCAATGTGATGCTGGGCGTGAAGCCCAAGAAAGACATTCTCGACCGCTACAATGAGCTGGCGATGAACTACTCTGATGAAACCGCCGACGAAATGGCGAAGCTGCAAGACGAGATCGACAGCCAGAACCTCTGGGATCTGGACGCGCAGATCGACGTCGCGATGGAAGCCCTGCGCTGCCCCCCTGATGACGCGGCCGTCGAAAGCCTGTCGGGGGGTGAACGCCGCCGGGTTGCCTTGTGCAAACTGCTTCTCGAAGAGCCTGACATGCTTCTGCTTGATGAGCCGACCAACCACCTCGACGCCGAAACCATCGCCTGGCTGCAAAAGCACCTGATCGACTACAAGGGCACCTGCCTGATCGTGACCCACGACCGCTACTTCCTTGACGATATCACCGGCTGGATTCTGGAACTCGACCGGGGCCGCGGCATCCCTTACGAGGGCAATTACTCCAGCTGGCTGGAGCAGAAGGCCAAACGCCTGGAACGCGAGGCCAAGGAAGACAAATCCCGCCAGAAAACGCTGGAAAAAGAGCTTGAGTGGATCCGCGCCGGAGCCAAGGCCCGCCAGGCCAAATCCAAGGCCCGGATCAACGCCTATAATGAAATGGCCGGCCAGTCGGAACGCGACAAGCTGGGCCGCGCCCAGATCATCATCCCCAATGGCCCACGCCTCGGCAATAAAGTGATTGAGGTCGAGGGCATCTCCAAAGCCTATGGCGACAAGCTTCTGATCGAAGACCTCAGCTTTTCGCTGCCACCGGGGGGCATTGTCGGCGTGATCGGCCCGAACGGCGCGGGTAAATCGACGCTGTTTCGGATGCTGACCGGGCAGGAACAGCCCGATGGCGGGGCCGTCAGCTATGGCGACACTGTTCAGCTCAGCTATGTTGACCAGTCGCGCGATGCGCTGGCCCCCGACGCCACTGTCTGGGAAGAGATTTCCGATGGCGGCGAGATCATCCAGCTGGGCGACGCACAGATGAACTCCCGCGCCTATTGCTCTGCCTTCAACTTCAAAGGTGGCGACCAGCAGAAGAAAGTCGGGCTTCTGTCTGGCGGGGAACGCAACCGTGTTCACATGGCCAAGCTGTTGAAATCCGGCGGCAATGTCCTGCTGTTGGATGAACCGACCAATGATCTGGACGTCGAAACCCTGCGGGCTTTGGAAGATGCGATCGAAGACTTCGCGGGCTGCGCTGTGGTCATATCACACGATCGTTTCTTCCTTGATCGGCTTTGCACGCATATCCTCGCGTTTGAGGGTGACGCCCATGTCGAATGGTTCGAAGGCAACTTCGAGGCATATGAAGAAGACAAAATCCGTCGTCTTGGCCCGGAAGCGGTCGAACCTACGCGGGTGAAGTACAAAAAATTCACGCGCTAATCCTGAGGCCAAATGGCCCGAAAACGGAGACAGTGATGTGTAAATTGACCGGACCCCTGGTGGTAGCGCTGTGCCTTGCCGCGCCCGCCTTCGCCGATGACCGAACCTACCACGGAGAATGGAGCGGCCCCGGCAGCTCCACCGCCAAAACCACCCTCGCGTTCCCCGGCGGCCCCCTGGTCGAATACTGCTACCAAGGCGGCTGCTTCGATTTCACCGAGAAGAATCTGGACAATTTCGGCTTCGCCAGCGGCGGCGCGAAATGGGCCTTCAAACGCACCGGCCCCGACACGATCAAAGGAACCTACACCAGCCCCAAAGGCGCGGTGTTCATGTCGGAGTATGTGGCGCGGTAGGTGAAGAGCTTCTAGAGATCGAATGGGCCGAGATGCCCAAAATAGAAGCCACAGCCAGAGATCTTTTGAGAGTCCTATGCCTATTCTACCACTAGGAAGTCTTTGCTTTTGCGGCAGTGGAAAGGCATACGGAGAGTGCCACTTCAACAAACGATATTCGAACCAAAATCAGCTCTTCGTTGAGTTGGGAAAAAGCCAGTCGAATGGCAGCAGCTGTCTAGCAATTGGAAAAACCGGTTTTTGCGGCAAAAAGACGATCCGGTCACATTCAATTCAACGGGGCCGCACACTAGCAGCGATCGCACAAGATCATAAGGTCTACGCTTTCCCAACTTCGCCACATGGGAGTTTAGTCGGGCACAAAGAGGACGAGTTTAAGCCCGTATGGATTAAAGCAGCATCAACATTTTCGGGCTTTTGTCGCGAGCATGATATCGAACTATTTAGTAGTATCGAAAATCAAGGCCTGAAAAACAACTACGATTCCGCTAGGAAAACCGCCTACCGAGCGCATTGCTATGAAACATTGTCGCATACAAATGCTGCAGCAATAAGCAAGTTCTTTGAAGAAGATGCAATTCTGGACTTTCAGTGTAATCTTGATTTCACAAAACCAGAGACTGCGAACATGGTTCACTATGCTCGCTATTGCTGGGCCTTAAAAGAAACTTTCGAGAAAGTTCTGAAGAGAGCTTCAATGCGCAAATTTTACTTTTTCTCGGTGTTGTTTGACAAAATGCTTCCTTTTGCATCCACTGGTTCATTCTGTATCGAAACCGACTTCAATGGGGAACGCGCACAAGATTTCAGATCTGTCGGCGGCAAATTTAACTATGCGCAAATATGGATAATCCCATTAAAAGACGGTGGGACTTACGCTGGAATATCTGGCATTAACGATCGAAACCCAAAAGCACTGATACAGCTTCTTCAATCACTAAAGGGACAAGAACCAAAAAAACTAGCTAACTTGTTCCTAAAATTAGCAGTTGTGCATTCAGAGAACACCTTTTTTTCCCCCGCATACATTCAGGAATTGAAGACCGATCAACAGCAGTTTCTCCTAGACTACTTTAGTGAGACAACATTGGGAATGGTTAGCCAGATAAGGCTTGCCGATTCACTAAGTCGAGAAATTCCTCTTTCACTTAAAGCAAATCCGATTTCCATTTTTTCGAATTTCCGATGAGAAACCAATCCCCTCAAATCTCCCACCGTTTCATATCGCTTTCCGCCACTTTCGCGTTGAAGTTCTCTTGTTGGATTTCATTGATTTTCTGTTCCCATTCCAAAGCCTCGCCAATCTTCAGTTGCGCCCAGGTGCCCAGGATGCGGTTGATGCGGGCTTGATAGCCCGGTCCCATAGCGCGGAAAAACTTGGCTACGCTTTCATCCAAGCGCAGGGTGACTTTCGTCTTCGGCTCCAGAACGTCCAGGTCCGTGGCCAGCCGGTACCAGGCCAGCAGCACCTCTGCGCGCATCGCCGTGGAAATCTCCTCCTCCTGAGAGGCCAGCCACAGGTAATGGCTCAGCTTGTCGCGGGCGAGGCGTTGGGACTTGGTCATGCGTTTGAGGGGGACATTCACGGGCCGGGTCTCCGAATTGGGCCGGAAGATCGTGACAAGCGCTGCTAAAAGTTTTGCAAACACACCGCGCGCCGGGGTCCGACAGAAGTCCGACGCAAAGCCGACGCGACGCCGACACCCCCGGAACCGCCTTTACATCCCGCAAAAAAGCGCGCATACGCATCCTTGCTACGTTTGCCTATTTCGACCCACTGTCTTCCCTCATACGGCCGCCAGTCTTTCGTCACAGACCAATCGCGCCGGGTTGCCGCACTACCGCGGGCAGCATTTATTTAAGGAAAACAGAGACATGGCCACAGGCACAGTCAAATGGTTCAACACCACTAAAGGTTTCGGCTTTATCGCACCAGACGGCGGCTCCAAGGACGTCTTCGTACACATCTCCGCGGTTGAACGCGCAGGTCTGAGCTCGCTCGAAGACAACCAGAAGGTTACTTTCGACATTGAAGCAGGCCGCGACGGCCGCGAAAGCGCGTCGAACCTCGCACTGGCGTAAGCCTTTCGTTTCAAACGAAAAACACGATATTTCTGCGGGCTCCTTCGGGGGCCCGTTTTGCATTTTTGACTCACCTCGGCGAAACTCTGCCAATCCCCAGATTTGGGGGGTGGTTTTCTTTTTGTTAACCGATATCCTTTGTCAGATCAGGCAAGGAGGGAGACTTGCGCTGATATAGGGAGTGATGAGATGGCGATTGTTGCGCTTGTCCTTAGTTCCTTAATGAGTGTCGCATCAGCTTTGGTTGCGTTGTTTTTATTGAATTTTGACGTCTCGACGGCGTTCTGGCTGTATCTGACAGGCGGAGTGCTTGGCGGCGCGTTTCTGATCGCGACAAGCCCCTACGATCCAACGCTCGATCAAGCCTGAAATTAACCTTCTTTACTGAAAATCCGCAAACTTAACCTTCGGTTCACATTCGTGCCGTATTCTTGCCTTGGTGTGTGGTTAGGGTTTGGTATGGCAGTTATTGGCATCATATGTTCAGGTTTCTTCGCGTTCCTCGCAGCGATTGCAGCTTTGTTTGCATTTGACCTGACCTGGTGGATGGCAATCGGCATTTATTTCGCAATTGGGTCGACTTGCTTCGCGGTTACAATCCGGCAAATCCTCCTTCGGGCGGACACCGAAGACTTCTGATCCCAAAAAACTCTACACTCCGCAAAAGAAAAGCCGCCAATCAATGGCGGCTTCACATTTCTTGGCGGTAATTTTGACCTAAGCAGCGATAAGAACCTGCTCTGTTTCCACGACCCGTGTGGATTTGAAGACAGCAGATGGTGCAGCAACCATCGCGTCAGCATGTGGGATATCGGATGGTTTCAGCAAAAGAGGCGCGAGGCGTGCACTCTCTGGGTGGCGGCTTTTCAAGCTTTGCAATGCGTTGATCCGGCCTTCACGTGCTTTTTGTGTCATTGATACGTTCATTGTATTTCCCCTCTGTTTTTATGAAGCAACTGAGACACTCTGAACTTTCAACTTCTCTACACTCGAAAGTATATCCTTTCGAATTCTCAGCAAGTATGTTTCTCCATACCCTCTATTTTTGTAATTTTATTTCACAAAAGGAAACAAAGGATAGATTTTCAGGGGTTTGAACACAAGACGGGCGTCGAATGACGATTTTCGGCCCCAAGCACGCGCCAGACCAAAATCGCAGGTCAGAAAATTGCTACCTTTTAGACGACGCGAATAAACAGAATAACCGGGACCACGATCCCAAACCAGATACAAAACCATTTGGCCGCGGTGGAGATTCTTCCAAAAAGGCCCGTTCCCAGCGATGCTTCACCATAGTTCATCGCGCCGCCGATCATTGCATAGCCCTGCGCTTCGACCTGCAGGTCTTTCGCCGCGATAGAGGCAAGTGCCCATTCGGTCTTCTCGGCAAACGCATTATTGGTTTTCGTCGCCATCGGCTTTTCGTCTTTGGGCACGTCGTCACTCCTATGTTCACTCTCTAGAAATGGGGCTAAGTCCCTGAAAGAAAAGGTCCTGCGACATTCCGTCAGCCCAATTTTGGTTTGAGTTTGCTCAAAATTGCCCCCATAACGCGCTGATGGCTGAATTAACTACTTTTGATGTTGTTATTCTTGGTGCAGGACCGGCCGGATCAGCCGCAGCAAAGGTGGCCTGTGATCTTGGTTTGCGCGTGGCAATCCTCGATAAATCAGTATTTCCAAGGGAAAAGCTGTGCGGTGGATTGTTCACCGGCCGTAGCGAGAAAGCCCTGGATCGCATTTTCGGATGCACCGTTACGCCAGACTTGTTCCTGACAACAAACCACATGCGGTTCACATCAGGTGAGACTGTCTTGGCCGACATCCCAAACGCCCCGCCTGTTCACCTGACCATGCGCCGCGACCTGGATGCAATGCTGGTTGAACACGCAATCAATGCAGGGGCGGCACCGTATTTTGGGATATCCGTTTCCGATATCGACCTTCCAGCCAGCGTGATCATGTTGTCATCCGGCGAAACATTGAACTATGGCGTTCTGATCGGTGCAGACGGGGCAAACTCCCTGACAGCGCGCACCTTATTTGGTGCTGCGTTTGACCCAGATACCATCGGGTTTGGGCTGGAGGTAGAAGTACCGCTGGCCCCACAGCAAGACAACAACAAGCCCGTAACTGTCGATTTCAGTGCTGCTGAATGGGGATATGGGTGGTCCTTTCCCAAACATGCCACGACAACGGTAGGTGTGGGCGGCATTCATGCGCGCAACGACAATATGAAAGCCCGGATGACCAGCTATGTGACGCAGCTGGAGGCTTGCACGGAAATCAAGTATAAAGGCCAGTATCTGCCGTTCGGCGATTTTCGGAAAAACCCTGGATACGGGAATGTTCTGTTGACCGGTGACGCGGCTGGGCTGGTCGATCCGATCACTGGTGAAGGGATCGCACTGGCAATGGAAAGCGGGGCGTTTGCCGCACAGGCAGCACAAACAGCAATATCGCAAGAAGCTGCGCATACCGCGCTTCGCCATTACAAGAAGCTTTTAAAGCCAATGCATTCTGAGATCAGGCGCGCCCGGATTTGGCGTTTGGCGATGTTCCACGAGGCATCTAAGCCCCATTTCCAACGCGCTTTTGCAAAAGCAGATGCGCTGCAGATGAAATACCTTCGCCTGCTTGCTGGTGAGGCCAGCTATCTTGATCTACGCGCTGAGTTGCTGGCGCGGCTTCCAAAACTGACCTGGCGCATCTTTAAGCACAGGCTCAAACGTCGCAACCAAGCCTAGGTTTGCGCGGGCAGTCCTACCTATAAGACCGCCCAGATTTCTTTAGTCTTCCAATACGAAGGTCACTTTCAAGATAACGCGGTACTCGGAGATCTTGCCGTCCTTGACCGTGCATTTCATATCCTGGACCCACGCCCCTTCGACGTTTTTGAGTGTTTTTGAGGCGCGAGATACCCCGGCTTCGATTGCATCCTCAAAACTCTTTTTCGATGAAGAGATAATTTCCGTTACGCGTGCGACAGACATGGCGTCCTCCCTGAGTTTGGTTAAAGTCGAATGCTACCTCACCGCGGTGACATCGCGAAATTGACGCTTACGGAAACCGGCGAAAATTAGCTTGCTTCCGGGAAAAATGCCGGGCCTATTTGCGCGCATGAAAGACCCATTTTTCTTTGGCTATGGTTCCTTGGTGAACAAGAAAACGCATGGCTACGACCGCACCCACAAAGCCCAGTTGAAGGGTTGGACCCGCATCTGGCGGCATACCAGCAACCGTGCTCAGGCATTTTTATCCGTCCATCCGATGGAGGGTCGAGTTTTGGAAGGGTTAATCGCCCATGTCCCCGACAATGACTGGAGCGCGCTGGATCTTCGCGAACACGGCTACGAGCGGCAGGCGTTGGACAGGGCGCAGATTGCCTATGATCACGATGCACCGATTGACATCCAGATGTATCAAGTCACGCATGATCTTCGGGATGCAGTAAAGCACCCGATATTGCTGAGCTATCTTGATGTTGTTGTGCAAGGCTACCTGCGCGTCTTTGGCGAGGCTGGTGTCGCGCGGTTTTTTGAAACGACCGAAGGCTGGGATGCGCCTATTCTAAACGATCGCAATGCGCCGAAATATCCGCGTCACCAGACGTTGGACACCGCTGAGCTTGCGCTCGTAGATACGCATCTCGAAAACCTATCGGCGGAAATTAAACAGATTTAGCAAACGGGACTGCCGTTTAAAGTGCTCGTCAGCGGGCAGATCTTCGACCGCGGCCTCGCGCGCGATGACTTTGCGGGCCAGGCCCCAGGCAATCGCTGCAAACACCACGCCACCCACTGCTTGCCCGATCAGTATTCCCGGCGCGCCGAACAGGTACCCTCCGCCGATGACAAACGGAATGGTGCCTAAAGTGTGCCGACCCCAGTTGATCCAGGTTGAATAAAACGGGTGACCCAAATTGTTGAAAGCTGAGTTCGCGACAAAAATGACCCCATTGAAAAAGAACGCCAATGCGAGGGGGCCGCAGAAGAGCAAGATCAACTCAAGACCGATCCCCTCGGCTTGAAACAAGGCGATGATCGGTCCGCGCAAGAAGAACAAAACCGTCGCGGCGAACACGACGTAGATCGCGATGAACAGCAAGCCGTCATTGAACGCTTGCTTGACCCGCCCATGCTGCCGCGCCCCGAAATTTTGACCGATGATCGGTCCCAGCGCGCCGGATAGGGCAAAGATCACGGCAAAGGACAATGGGGTCAGGCGCGACACGACGGCCATGCCCGCCACGGCCAACTCGCCAAACTCTGCCATCGCGCGGGTGACATAGGCCTGCCCGATTGGTGTTGCCAGTTGGGTGAGGATTGCCGGGACCGCAATTGCCAAAACCGGTATGAGATCTTTCATGGCATGCGCGGGCGTCGGTCGGTCTATTCCGCCGTGGTGCTTGATGATTGGCAGTAGGGCCACCGCCGCAATCGTGACACGCGCCGCAACGGAGGCTAGCGCCGCGCCGGTCAATTCTAGATCAAATCCGAAGATCAGGATCGGGTCGAGGACGGCATTCGCAAGTCCACCCCAAATCGTGGCCATCATCGCGCGCCTTGCGTCGCCGTAAGCCCGGAGGATTGCGCCACCCATCATCCCAATCATCAACAAAGGCAGCGAAGGAATGATGATCGACAGATACAACACGGCCAGGTCTTGCGTGGCCCCGGTTGCCCCGATCAGCGCGGTAAGCGGTTCGAGGAAATTCCAGACAACAGCGGCAAATATCCCCCCGAAGATGACACCGTATAGCAACGCATTTGTTGTCAAACGACGCGCCTTGTCTTCATCACCCTCGCCTAAAGCACGGGCAACCAGGGCACCGCCGGCAATGGACATGCCGATCCCAAAACTGCTGGTGAAGAACAGGATCGCGCCCGCATACCCAACAGCCGCGGCAAGTTCGGCTTTGCCCAACATAGATATGAAAATCATATCGACGAAATCGACGAAGAAGATCGCCATCAATCCGACCGATGCCGTCAGCGACATCACCGAGATATGGCGAAACAGATTGCCTTCTAAGAACTTGGCTTGCTCAGACATGAGCGCAGAGTGTCACACAGACATGGTCGCGGCGACCGCCTTTTTCCATCCGCTGTATTTTTGATCCCGAAGCTCTTCGCCCATCTCAGGCTCAAACCGGCGCTCCAACGCCCAATTCGCAGCAAACCCGGCTTGATCCGGGTAAAGCCCTGCTTTCATCCCAGCCAACCACGCAGCGCCCAAAGCCGTGGTTTCCAGAACTTCAGGTCGGTCTACTTGCGCGCCGATGATGTCGGCCAGAAACTGCATGGTCCAGTCAGATGCCGTCATGCCACCATCGACCCGCAGGACATTTTCACCGTCGCTGCTGGAGGTTTCTGACCAATCTGCGGTCATCGCCTCCAAAAGATCACGGGTTTGAAAGCCAACACTTTCCAGCGCCGCACGAGCCATTTCTTCGGGGCCAGAGCCGCGCGTCAGACCGAATACCGCACCACGGCATTCTGCGTTCCAATAAGGCGCGCCAAGCCCTGTAAATGCGGGTACAAGAATGACGTTCTGTTCCGCATCGGCAGCTTCCGCGAGCGGTTGTGTTTCCTTGGCTTCGCGGATCAGCTTCAGACCATCGCGCAGCCATTGCACAACAGCGCCAGCGATAAATATGGAGCCTTCGAGCGCATAAGTGGGCTTGCCGTCGAGCTGATATGCAATCGTTGTAAGCAACCGGTTTTCCGATGTGACAGGCGTGTCGCCTGTGTTCAGCAATGCAAAACACCCTGTTCCATAGGTCGATTTCAGCATTCCCGGTTCGAAACATGCTTGGCCTACTGTTGCGGCCTGCTGGTCGCCTGCAACGCCAAGAATTGGAATTTCGCGACCAAACAGATCTGCACGGGACATTCCAAATTCCGCCGCACAATCCTTGACCTCGGGCAGCATGCCCATCGGGATGCCCAGCATGTCGCACATCGTGGACGACCACCGGCCTTCGCGAATGTCGTACATCAACGTCCGCGCCGCATTGGTTGCATCGGTGACGTGTTGTGCGCCGCCTGTCAGCTTCCAGATCAGGTATGTATCGACGGTTCCAAAAAGGAGATCTCCCGCTTCTGCCCGCTCCCGAACACCGTCGACGTTTTCCAGGATCCAACGCAGTTTCGTTCCAGAGAAATAGGGATCAAGCAGCAAGCCCGTTTTGGCCGTAACCGTCGCTTCGTGCCCTGCAGCGCGCAATTCGTCGCAAAACTCAAAAGTTCTGCGATCTTGCCAAACGATGGCATTATAGACGGGCTCTCCGGTGGATTTATCCCAAACCAAGGTCGTTTCCCGCTGGTTGGTGATGCCAATCGCCGTGATGTGTTCTGCGGTCAATTTGGCCCGTTCAATCGCCGCACGGCAGGTTCCCGCAGTGGTGGACCAGATATCAGCCGGATCATGCTCTACCCAACCCGATTTCGGGAAATATTGGGGAAACTCTTCTTGTGCAGACGCGACAATCTTCATGTCCTTGTCAAACACGATTGCCCGGCTGGAGGTCGTCCCCTGATCAATGGCCAGAATATGTGTCATATTGTTCCCCCTTTAGGCGCGGTTGTCTTGCATCCACTGATCAAGCACTGTGATCTCAGCGGCACTCATCCGCAAGCCCAGTTTGGAGCGGCGCCAGACGACATCCTCGGCTTTGCGGGCGAATTCCTTGTCCATCAACCAGCGAATTTCGGTTTCTGTCAGGGTCGCCCCAAAA
This sequence comes from uncultured Litoreibacter sp., assembly GCA_947493265.1. Taxonomy (GTDB): domain Bacteria; phylum Pseudomonadota; class Alphaproteobacteria; order Rhodobacterales; family Rhodobacteraceae; genus Litoreibacter. Next base: position 450,629 of record CANLQL010000004.1, read on the forward strand.
CCTTGCCCCAAATCTTTAGCCGCTTTTGCGTCCCCTAAGATGTCGCGGGCTTCTGTTCCATAGGCCCGGATCAAGCGGCGCGCCCAGAAGTGGTCCAAGAACGGGTAGTCGTTCTTCAATCCGTCCATCAGCTCATCGACTTGATGAACCTCAAAATCACCTCCGGGCATCGCGATGCCAGCTGTCCATTCTCCGGTCGCATTTGGGAAGAACGGTGTAATTTTTTCCAATGCGTGTTCGGCCAATTTTCGATAGGTGGTGATTTTCCCGCCGAAGACGTTCAACATCGGTGCTCCACCTTCTGAGTTTACTTTCAAAACGTAGTCTCGCGTGGCTGCGGTCGCGGAAGATGCCCCATCATCATAAAGCGGACGAACACCGGAATAGGTCCAGACGATATCTTCGCTGGTCACTGCCTTTTTGAAATAGTTGGACGCAAATTTCAGCAAGTAATCCTGTTCCTGCGGTGTACAAACAGGCTTTTCACTTGGGTCATGATGTTCCGCATCCGTTGTCCCGATTAGAGTGAAATCGGTCTCATAAGGGATAGCGAAGATGATCCGCCCGTCTTCACCCTGGAAGAAATAGCATTTGTCATGATCATAGAGCTTGCGGGTCACAATGTGGCTACCCCGCACAAGCCTGACGCCTTCGGATGCATTGAGCCGGGCTGTATTCTTGATGACGTCTTCGACCCATGGCCCGCCTGCATTCACCAACATCTTGGCGTGCATTTGATATGTTTCGCCACTGTCGCGATCTTCCAGCGTGATCAGCCAAAGCGGGCCTTGCCGCTCTGCGCTGACAACTTTGGTCTGCGTCATGATCTTGGCACCACGTGCTTCGGCGTCCCGGGCGTTCAGCACCACCAGACGCGAGTCCTCAATCCAGCAGTCGCTATATTCAAATGCTTTGGCAAAACGATCTTCCAGCGGCAAACCGGCCGGATCATTCGTCAGATCGACAGTCTTTGTCCCAGGCAGGATGTCCCGCCCGCCCAGGTTGTCGTAAAGAAACAAGCCAAGCCGGATCAACCACGCGGGCCTGCGTCCCTTCATCCAAGGCATCACGATGTTCAGGATTTTCGACGTCGGTGTCGTGCCTTCGAACCGCATGTCCTTGTGGTAGGGCAGCACAAACCGCATCGGCCAACTGATATGTGGCATGGCTTTCAGAAGACGCTCCCGTTCGATCAGGCTTTCGCGCACCAACCGCACTTCAAAATATTCAAGATAGCGCAAACCGCCGTGAAACAGTTTCGTCGACGCGCTTGATGTTGCGGACGCCAGGTCGTTCATCTCAGCCAAGGCAACCGAAAGCCCACGGCCCGATGCGTCGCGCGCGATCCCGCACCCATTGATGCCCCCGCCAATGACAAACAGATCGACCGTTTCAATCTCAGACATTTTAGTTCCCGACTCAGCCTTTTCGCTTTCGTCATATCCACAGGTTTACTTTCGTTTCGTCAAGCATTACTTTCGTTTCAGTTTCCTTTCAGCGATGCAACCATGGCCGACAATTTCAGACAGACCGAAATTCTTGAGATCGCCCGTTCCGAGGGCCGGGTAGAGGTGGACACCCTCGCCCGCCGCTTTGGCATCTCCGTGCAGACCATTCGCAAGGACTTGGCGGAGCTGTCTTTGCAGGGCGCGTTGAAGCGTGTTCATGGCGGGGCAATGCTGCCAGCGCGCTTGACAAATATTGGCTACGAAGAACGCCGCGCCTTGAATGCAGACGCGAAAACACGCATCGGCAAGGCGTGCGCCGCCCTCATCCCTGAGAACGCAACAGTGTTTCTAAACATCGGCACCACCACAGAGGCCGTCGCCCGCGCACTTCTTGGCCATCGCAATCTAATGGTGGTGACAAACAATCTCAACATCGCGAATATCCTGTCCGCAAACCCGAGTTGCGACGTCATGGTTGCAGGCGGATTTCTGCGGCGTGCCGATGGCGGTCTTACAGGCGCTCAGACGACGCAAGTTATCGCGAATTTCAAATTTGATCTGGCTGTGATCGGATGTTCGGCATTAGACACAGACGGCGATATTCTTGACTTTGATCTGGAAGAAGTCAGCGTCAGCCAAATGATCATTCGGCAATCACGCAAAGTGATCCTGGCTGCAGATACCGCAAAGTTTGAGCGTACCGCGCCGGTTCGAATTGCGTCCTTGGAAGATGTTGATCAGATGGTTACCGATGCACCGCTGCCGCAAGCGATGACGCCGCCTCTTGGCAATTTTTCAACACAGATTACGATTGTCTAAACTCAGCACTCCGGCAGATTTACAGCCAGTCCGCCTTGGCTGGTTTCTTTGTATTTCGCGCTCATATCCAACCCAGTCTGACGCATCGCTTCTATGCAATTGTCCAGCGGCATGAAATGTGCCCCATCACCGCGCAATGCGAGCGATGCAGCAGAAACAGCCTTGATCGCACCAAGCCCGTTCCGCTCAATACAAGGCACCTGAACCAGTCCAGCGACCGGATCGCATGTCATACCCAAGTGATGTTCCAGCGCGATCTCAGCAGCATTTTCAACCTGTTCCGGGGTTCCCCCCAACGCAGCACAAAGCCCAGCTGCCGCCATTGATGAGGCGGATCCAACTTCCCCCTGACATCCAACTTCAGCACCTGAAATGGACGCGTTGTGCTTGATCAAACCACCGATTGCTGCAGCCGTTAACAAAAACGTCCGTTGGCCGTCTTCGCTGGCACCGACACAATGGTCACGGTAGTAGCGCAACACGGCAGGCAGCACGCCCGCGGCTCCATTAGTGGGGGAGGTCACAACCTTCCCGCCCGCCGCGTTTTCTTCATTCACAGCCATCGCATAGACGCTCATCCAGTCATTGATCGTATGCGGTTGAGATAGGTTTTGCCCCTGCTCCGCGACCAATTGCTGGTGGATGTTCTTCGCCCGCCTGCGCACCGAAAGCCCCCCCGGCAATATGCCGTCCATCCGCAGACCACGGTCAATGCAATCAAACATGGCATCACGGATGCGCGCCAAAGACTGGTCAAGTTGGACCTTGGTCATCTGACTAAGCTCATTGACCTCTTTCATCTGCGAAATCGTTTTGCCGGAAGCCTTCGCCATTGCCAGCATTTCGGCAGCGGAACCGAACGGATAGGGAAAGCCTTGCGCTTCTTTTTGCGCATGAAGCGCGTCCGCATCCCCACGCGACATATCCTCCAGTTCGCGCGCTGTCAGGACAAACCCGCCCCCGATCGAGAAATAAGTTTCCTGCAAATACAAGTTTCCCGCCACATCGAAGGCGCGCAAGACCATGCCATTCGGATGACCTTTGAGAACCTGATCGTAGTCAAAAACCAGATCTGTCTGAGGATCGAAACGCAATTCTCCAAGACCTTCTGGGGAAACCCGCTTTGCAGAATTGACCTGAGCGACCAGATCTTCAACCTGATCCGGGTCCAGCGTTTCCGGCAGGAACCCCATCAGCCCCAGAATAACCGCACGATCCGTTGCATGCCCTTTCCCAGTAAATGCCAGAGACCCATGCAGCGACGCACCTAGCCCACCCAATTCGCCCGCACCGGGCTCTTTATTTCGACCTGCACGCAATTCGTCCAGAAAGCGTCCAGCAGCCGTCATCGGCCCCATCGTGTGAGATGAGGACGGGCCAATGCCGATCTTGAAGATATCAAAAATGCTCAGAAACATGTCCGCTCTATACGCCGCCAGTTTCGCAAACTCAAAGCTGGAAAAGACATCGAACAGCTCTGATACGACAAGGATCTTCTTCTTGCCAAAAATACCTCCCGCCGGAGGCACCGCGAGGCCCCGAAGGGCCTCGCAATAAATCGCGTCGCGCAGCGGCTACTGTGTTAGCCGCGACCTTTCCAAGGAACCAGTCTGTTCTCAGCACCGCGCATCAACATGTCGATCCCGTAGCCGATCACGCCGATGATGATGATGCCGATGATCACGATATCGGTCAGCTGGAATTTCGACGCGGCGATGATCATCTTGCCTGCACCCTTTTCCGCGGCAACAAGTTCTGCGGCCACAACTGTGCCCCAACAAACACCCATCGCAACCCGCGCGCCGGTGAAAATCTCTGGCAAGCTGTTTGGAAGGATCACTTTGGACAGGATCTGCTTCTTGGTCGCACCAAGCGAATACGCGGCATGCACTTTTGAAATGCTGACACCAGAAACGCCCGCCCGGGCAGCAATCGTCATTATCCACAACGCGGCGAGGAACAGAAGCGAAATTTTGCCCTGCTCACCAATCCCGAACCAAATGATGATCAACGGGATCAAGGCCAATGGCGGGACCGGGCGCATGAATTCCACGATTGGATCAAACCACCCGCGCAACCATCCGTTCAGACCCATCGCAAAGCCCAAGGGGATGCCGAAAAGACAGCCCAGCGCAAAGCCCACGACAACACGCACAAGCGACCAGAACACGTTTTCCCATAAACCGACGCCTTGGTAGCCGTTTTTGTTCAGGTCGATAAACCGGCTCCAAACCGCTTCTGGCGGTGGAAGATACAGCGCCTCCATCGTCATCCCGACATCAGGCTCCACCGATAGGGATCCCCGCTGGGTTACCAGGATCGATCCGTCCTTAAAACCAATAGTATCCCCGACATTGATCGGTTGGCCGTCAATTTCAGTGAACCGGAAGCCTTCATCCGCCTGCGTTTTGATCAACACCTTGCGGCGCTGGGCAACAGTTACGGACTGGTTCTGGGCAAAATCGCCATCCTCTGCAGCCGGGGCCGGTGCATCCGGCTTTTCACCAAATTGATGAACCAGAAGATCAATTTGACCCTTGCCGGTTTCACCAGCGGCATTCACGGCGGTGTATTCGAACGACGTGCCACCTTCATGTGGACCAGGCAGGATTTTGAACGGCAACAGGCTGGAACCTGTGGCAATTGCCCAAAGCAGGAAGATCGTAATGACCGCGGCGACAGAGGCGACACGGTTGGCCACAACCGCACTTTCATCCCCAAACGTAACCGTCTTCAGCGACGTGTACCCCCGCGCTTTTTCGCGGCCCTGACTATAAAGATTCCATAGGAAATAACACAGGCCTGAAACGCCAACGTAAACGGCGAAGATAACGGCGATGCCGACAATCATCCAAAGGGATGAGCCGACCAGTTCTGCAATTTCTTGTCCCATCAGGCTGTCTCCGTTCGTCCCATAATTTCTTCTTCCATGTCCCAGATCATGTTCAGGATCTCGTCACGGGTTGGCCCAAAATCTTTGTGCCGTTTCACTTCGCGCAAATCAGCGCCGACGCCCATTTCTGCAAATGGCAGGCGATATTCCTTGTGAACACGACCAGGCCGCGGAGCCATCACCAAAAGCCGCTCCCCGAGCAGAAGCGCTTCTTCCACAGAGTGAGTGATCAGGATGATCGTCTTACCGGTCTTTTTCCAGATATCCAGCACGAGGCTTTGCATCTTTTCCCGGGTCAGCGCATCTAGCGCACCCAAGGGTTCGTCCATCAAAATGACGTCAGGGTCGTTACACAGACAGCGGGCCAAAGCGACACGCTGTTGCATCCCGCCTGACAGCTCATAAATCATCTTTTCGCCGAAATCCTGCAGACCGACGATGCCAAGCAATTCTTGAACCCGGTCATTGATTTCGCCTTTGGGTGTGCCCTTCATCGATGGACCAAACCCGATATTTTCAGAGACATTCATCCATTCAAACAATGCGCCTTGCTGGAAAACCATTCCCCGTTCCGGATGTGGCCCGACAACATTGTGCCCGTTAAGGTCAATCACGCCTGCCGTGGGTGCCAAGAAGCCTGCAAGGATATTGAGCAGCGTCGTCTTCCCGCAGCCCGACGGACCTAGGACTGACAGAAGCTCTCCGCCTTTGATGTTGAGATTAATGTTTTTGAGTGCCTCGACCGATCCGCCATTTGGAAGATCAAAGGTCATTGAGACGTCATTGATTGTCAGCCCTGACATGACAACTCCTGTCCCCGATTTGAAATAAAAAGGCGTGGCACCGTATTGACGCCACGCCCGGTATTAAGAAGCCAAGACCGGCTTACATTTTGGACGCAGCTTCCAGGTAAGATCCGTCAACCAGTGGCGCATAATCATCCAGCGCTGTGATTTGACCAGCTTCCTGCAGGGACGCAGCGGAAGATGTCAGGTAGTCCTGAACACCACCAGCCATCCAGTAGTCAGACAGCTTTTCTTCCATTGTTGGGTAGCCAAACTCAGCAGCTGTTGAGCGGACTGCGTCTACATCCATACCAGCCGCTTTCGCGATATCTGGGAACATAGCTTCGCTGTCTGTCACGTATCTTGCTTCCATGTCGGCGTTGACCTTCAGGAATTTTGCAACCAGCTCTGGGTTTTCTGCGCCGAAGGCTGCCGGGATGGACACAACGTCAAAGACGCGGCCAACAACAGCTTCTTTTTCTGCACCTTCAAGCAACACGTTGCCGTGCTCTTTCATGCGCTGCAGTGGGCCAGACCAACCGCATGCCATGTCCAGCTCGCCTGCGGCGAATGCAGCTGCGGAGTCGACTGGTGCCATGTCAACGATTTTCATGGAATCCACGTCCACGCCGAAATGCTTCATCTGCGCGAGGAAACCAGAATGTGCAGCAGTGCCAAGCGGGACACCGACCTGCTTGCCTGGAAGTTCAGCACCAGCGTTTGACTTGTCGATTTCCAGTGAAGACCGGACAACACAGTTGTCGTTGTCAGAGTAAGAAACCGCAACGTCGACCGCTTTGAGGTCTTGGCCAGCAGCTGTTGCCACCAAGAACGGTGTCACACCTTGGCTGTAGGAAATATGAACATCGCCGGATGCCATTGCGGCGGACATCGCTGTACCTGCGTCAAAGGAGACCCAGTTGATTTTGACGCCCATGGCTTCTTCATACAGTTTGTTTTGCTGCGCGTACTGGTTTGGCGTTGGCCATTCCAGGAAGTAAGCAACTGTGATTTCTTCGAGGTGGCCGTCCGCGAACGCAGTTTGCGCGCCAGTCAGCATGGCCACGGACGCAACTGCGCCCATCAATTTTGTTGTGAGTTTCATTCAGATTTTCTCCCAGTAATAACGATTAGCGCGTTTTTTCGCGCCTTTTTCTGCAAGAATTGACAGGGATCAGTATGGTCCCCCCCGCCTTTGCAGATTGCAGTGGAGGAAAATTAGGCCAGTGAGTCAATGGTTAGATTTGGCTTTCGCGTTTTCCGAAAGATCATCCACAACTATCACAAAATGTTCGGTAATCGGCTCGTTTTATTGATTTTTTCGTTTTGGGGTCTGATTGGACGGTGCCGCGCAAACGCCTTCTGGACTGATCCATATAGGATTTCTGGCCCTATTGTCCGCTCAACCTATATGCAGCTTGGAAAAAGACCTAAAATATTAGGGTTCGCGACAGAATCAGTCGCTTCACTCTCGTTTACTTTTCAACCCCGGAGGCTCCGATGGACGGCAATCTGCAACCAAACGATATTAGCGGCATCGTTGAAGCTGACCGCGCTCATGTCTGGCATCACCTGATCCAACACAAACCTTTTGAAACTGTCGATCCACGGATCATTGTCGAAGGCAAAGGCATGCGTGTCTGGGACCAGAACGGCAAGGAACACCTTGATGCGGTGTCGGGCGGTGTTTGGACGGTGAACGTGGGCTACGGCCGCGAAAGCATTGCCAATGCAGTGCGCGATCAGTTGGTCAAGATGAACTATTTCGCAGGCTCCGCAGGATCGATCCCGGGCGCGATGTTCTCTGAGCGTCTGATCTCGAAAATGCCGGGCCTGACCCGCGTCTATTTCGCGAATTCCGGCTCGGAAGCGAATGAGAAGGCGTTCAAGATGGTTCGCCAGATCAGCCACAACAAATATGGTGGCAAGAAAAACAAGATTTTGTATCGCGAACGTGACTACCACGGCACGACAATCACCACATTGTCCGCAGGTGGTCAGCCTGAGCGGAATGCGCAATACGGACCGTTCACACCAGGCTTTATCGAAGTCCCACACTGCCTTGAATATCGCGCGCAATGGGACCTGACCGGCGCGGAATACGGCAAACGTGCCGCTGACGCGATCGAAGAGGTTATTCTGCGCGAGGGCCCGGACACTGTCGGCGCCCTGTGCCTTGAGCCAGTGACAGCGGGCGGCGGCGTGATCACGCCACCGGAAGGCTATTGGGAGCGTGTTCAGGAAATTTGCACCAAGTACGACATCCTGCTGCATATCGACGAAGTTGTCTGCGGTGTTGGCCGGACTGGAACATGGTTTGGCTATCAGAACTACGGCATCAAGCCAGATTTCGTGACAATGGCGAAAGGCGTTGCGTCTGGCTACGCCGCGATTTCGTGCTGTGTAACGTCCGAGCGCGTCTTTGAGATGTTCAAGGAAAACGCTGACGATCCGATGAGCTATTTCCGCGACATCTCCACCTTTGGCGGATGTACAGCGGGCCCAGCAGCTGCGTTGGAAAACATGCGTATCATCGAGGATGAGAACCTGTTGGAGAACACCATCAAGATGGGTGATCGGATGGTTGCCAACCTTGAGGCTCTGTCAGAAAAGCACGAAGTTATCGGCCAAGTCCGCGGCAAAGGGCTGTTCTGCGGCGCGGAACTTGTCGCGGATCGCGGTACCAAAGAACCATTGGCTGAGAAACTTGTTCAGGCGATTGTCGGAGATTGCATGAAGCAAGGCACAATCATCGGGGCGACGAACCGGTCGCTGCCAGGCTTCAACAATACGCTGTGCTTTTCGCCTGCTTTGATTGCTACGGCGGACGATATCGACGAAATCACAAACAGCGTTGATGAGGCTTTGACACGCGTCCTTGCCTAGTCCTGAGACAGAACACAAAAAAAAGCCCGCGCCATTTGGTGCGGGCTTTTGCATTAAAATATCTGAGATTTACCGCGTTGCGATGCTGCGAAGAACCAGTTTCACGGCCGTCTCATAAGGTGCGGCGAAGGTGCCGTTAGAAATCGCGAAGGCCGCACGATCAAACATCGCCGCCAGAAGTTCTGATAAAGCATCAAGCGGCAGGTTAATGCCCTCCGCACGCGCGATATTTGCAAGACCCTCGCGCAGCGCAGGCGCACCGGTCGCCGCATCAATGCGTGACATCTCAACAGCGCCCAAAACGGATGGCCCTTCGATCAGCAGAAGCTTGCTGCGGCCAGCGACTTTCATCGCCTCGAAATAGGCTTTCGCCCCTTCCATCATCGCCTTCTGCGGCGTGTCACTTGCGGGGGACGCAAAACTGACATCACGGGCGACTATCTTGGCCTCTTGGGTGACAACGGCGCGGAACAAATCAGTTTTGTTTTCGAAATAGTGATAGAGCGCGCCACGGGTGAGGCCTGCCCTGCGCACGATTTCAGGTGTGCTGGCATGGGCGAATCCATTCGCCACGAAGATCTCACGGGCGGCGGCAATCAACGCGTCGCGCGTATCTAAAGCCTCGAAATCACTGATTTTTTGGGCATTACTGTTCTGAACTGGAAGCAGTTCCATAAGACGTCACCATTTAACAAACACGATACATACATAGTGTAGGCGGTTTTCCGCCGCAGAGTCAAAGAAACGGACTGTTGCGAAAAACGTGACGTCGCTTCCCTTTCTTGTATCGGTCTGGCATGTATATCCAGACCAGTTTCAATTTATATCCAGAGTTAGCCCGATGCCCATCGCTGTAGAGACGTTCTTCCTCGACCCGAACTTCGACGGAACCCTGCAACAGCAGATCCAGCAGATGGTTGCGGGCGGTATTCTTTCCGGACGGTTCCGTCCCGGTGAGAAATTGCCGTCCTCCCGAAAACTGGCGCAACATCTTGGTGTCAGCCGGATCACGGTTACGCTGGCCTACAACGAATTAATGGCTGATGACTACCTGTCATCGGCAGGTCGGTCAGGGTATTTCGTTTCTGAGAATGCGCCCGAACCACCCGAGCTTGCCCAGCGCTCGTCCCAAGATACGGTTGATTGGAGCCGCGCGATTGGAAACAAGTTTTCCGGCAATCTGTCTATTGAAAAACCAACGGATTGGCGGCGTTACAAATACCCGTTTCTTTATGGGCAAGTTGACCCGAACTTGTTTGACCGACAGAACTGGCGACTTTGTGCGGTCCGGGCATTGGGGCAACGGGACTATGATAGCCTGACGTCCGACCAAGGAGATCGCGACGACGCACAGCTTTTGGAATTTATCGCGCGCCACACGTTGCCGCGGCGGGGAATTTTGGCAAATTCAGATGAGATCCTCATTACAATGGGCGCGCAGAACGCGCTTTGGCTGACCGCCCAGGTTTTGCTGACACAGCGCCGAACAGCCACGCATGAAGATCCGTGCTACCCGGGACTGCGCCATATTTTGAAGCAATCACGGTGTCATCGCGTGGCTTTACCCGTTGATCACGAGGGCCTGCAACCCGATATGATCCCCGCTGAAACAGATGTTGTTTTCACTACACCCAGCCATCAATGCCCCACCACATCCACGATGCCGTTTGAGCGGCGTAAAGCCTTATTGGCTGCCGCATCTCGCGATGATTTCTTGATCGTCGAAGACGACTACGAATTTGAAATGTCATTTCTCAAACCCCCGTCCCCAGCGCTGAAATCGCTGGATGAAGATGGACGTGTGATCTATGTGGGCAGCTTCTCAAAGTCCCTGTTTCCGGGTTTGCGGCTCGGGTATCTGGTCGGACCGGCCCCGTTCATTCGTGAAGCGCGGGCGTTGCGGTCAGCAGTGTTTCGGCACCCCCCTGGGCATATGCAGCGCACCGCCGCGTATTTCTTATCGCTTGGGCATTACGACGCTTTGGTCCGACGTTTGCGTAATGCATTTCATGACCGCCGCCGCATTATGGACAATGCCCTCGAGGCCCACGGCCTAGAGGTTGCAGGTGCTGGGACATTCGGCGGGTCAAGCTATTGGATGCGGGCCGCAGAAGGGGTCGACACAGAGATTTTGGCCGAAGCGCTACGCACGAAATCCGTCCTGATTGAACCGGGGCCCGCATTTTGTGAGCGTGAAGACAGGCAGAATCGGCACTTTCGGATCGCCTATTCGTCGATCACGACACCGCAGATCGCACCGGGGGTCTCATTGATTGCCGAAACCATGGCTGAGTTGCAGCGCTGAACTGGCCTTACCAACGACACCTTCTGGACATAACACTTTTGCACCTCGCGCACTAACTGTATCCGAGACGCAGCGCCACCGACTCGTGCTGCCCGTATTCATGTCCAGGGAGCCATTCTCATGAAAATGACCACCGAAGAAGCCTTCGTAAAAACACTGCAAATGCACGGCATCCGCCACGCATTCGGAATCATCGGCTCTGCCATGATGCCAATTTCCGACCTTTTCCCATCCTCCGGTATCAAATTCTGGGACTGCGCCCATGAGATGACCGCAGGCATGATGGCCGACGGCTACACACGCGCCACGGGCGAAATGTCCATGATGATCGCGCAAAACGGTCCCGGCATCACCAACTTCGTCACATCCGTAAAAACAGCCTACTGGAACCACACACCGCTTCTGTTGGTCACGCCACAGGCGGCCAACAAAACCATCGGCCAGGGCGGCTTCCAGGAAATGGAACAGATGAACCTGTTCGCTGACTGCGTCGCATATCAAGAAGAAGTGCGGGACCCATCGCGTATCGCCGAAACGCTGAACCGCGTGATCATGCAAGCGTACCGCGCGTCTGCCCCTGCACAGATCAACGTCCCACGTGATTTCTGGACACAGGTCATCGACATCGAACTGCCAGTGAAAGTCGAGTTTGAGCGTCCATCGGGCGGCGAAGAAGCTGTTAAGAAGGCCGCTGACTTGCTGTCCACTGCCAAGTTCCCAGTAATCCTGAACGGTGCTGGTGTTGTTCTTGCCGGTGGTATCGAAGCTTCTGCGAAGCTTGCTGAAACACTCGACGCGCCTGTCTGTGTTGGCTACCAGCACAATGACGCATTCCCGGGCAACCACCCGCTGTTTGCCGGTCCTTTGGGCTATAACGGCTCAAAAGCGGGGATGGAGTTGATCTCAAAAGCTGACGTTGTCTTGGCATTGGGCACACGCCTGAACCCGTTCTCAACGTTGCCAGGCTACGGCATTGATTACTGGCCAACAGAGGCCAAAGTCATTCAGGTTGATATCAACCCTGACCGTATTGGGCTGACCAAGAAAGTAACCGTCGGCATCGTTGGCGACGCTAAGAAAGTCGCAGAAGGCATCATGGCCAATCTTGGTGCCGGTGCAGGTGACGCAGGTCGCGAAGAGCGTAAGAACCTGATCGCGCAGACGAAATCTGCATGGGCGCAGGAGCTGACCTCTCTGGATCATGAAGAAGACGATCCAGGCACAACCTGGAACGAGCGTGCCCGCACGGCAGAGCCAAACAAAATGTCACCACGTATGGCTTGGCGCGCGATTCAGTCTGCGCTGCCAAAGAACGCGATCATTTCGTCCGACATTGGTAACAATTGCGCAATCGGCAACGCCTATCCATCCTTCGAGGAAAGCCGCAAATATCTTGCACCGGGTCTCTTTGGTCCGTGCGGTTATGGCTTCCCGGCGATCGCTGGTGCGAAAATCGGCTGCCCAGACGTCCCGGTTGTTGGTTTTGCTGGCGACGGCGCTTTCGGTATCTCGATGAACGAAATGGTGTCTGTTGGACGCGGTGACTGGCCAGCCATGACCATGATCATCTTCCGCAACTACCAGTGGGGTGCGGAAAAGCGGAACACCACGCTTTGGTTCGATGACAACTTCGTTGGTACAGAGCTAGACACAAATGTCTCCTACGCAAAAATCGCTGATGCGTGTGGCCTGACAGGTGTTCAGGTGTCCACAATGGACGAGCTGACAGATGCGCTAGCGACAGCGGTGAAAGGCCAGATGGAAGACAATGTCACCACCTTCATCGAAGTTCTGTTGAACAAAGAACTGGGTGAGCCTTTCCGTCGTGATGCGATGAAAAAGCCAGTTGCTGTTGCAGGTGTTTCTGCATCCGATATGGCGGCCGAGTAAGCAACAATTCACACTTTGCCCGTCCGGATTTTCCGGGCGGGCTTTTCTCGTTTTAACACTCAGGATGAGTTTTTATGTCTGACCGCTCCCCCTTTCTGTCTACACGCGAAGCGGTTTGTCCTGAAAATTTGCTGAACCTCGCGCGCAAAGCGCAAACACCCCGCGTCGCAATTGCGCGCGCGGGAAGCCCCTTGCCTATGGAGGCCGCAAAAGACGCGGTTGAAGCCGGGATCATGGTCCCGGTTTTTACCGGGGAGCGTGCCTTGATCGAAGCAGAGGCCGACGCGCTGAACTGGGATATCTCTGGCTTTGAGATCATTGAGGCTGACGGCGAACTGGCGGCCGGACAAGCTGCCGCCTTTGCCTGTGGTGAAGGCAAGGCAGATGTCTTGATGAAGGGTCAGTTGCATACGGATGTCTTCATGAAGTCCGCACTGAACCGGGATGCGGGTTTGCGCACAGGCAATCGTTTGGTTCACATCTTCCATATTTCGCATCCGGATGGTGGAAAGCCGTTTGTGATTTCGGATGCGGCGGTAAATGTCACACCCAATGTTGAAACCCGCCACGACGCAACGCGGGAGGTTGTGAAACTGCTGCATGCGCTTGGAAATGCCCGCCCGAAAGTTGCTTTCCTGAGCGCGACCGAAAGCGTCATCCCGTCCGTTCCGTCTTCCGTTGAGGCGAAAGAGCTTTCTGATTGGGCGCGTGAAAACATTGAAAACGCAGATTTTTCCGGCCCGCTGGCGATGGATTTGATCCTGTCACCCGACGCCGTAGCCACGAAGGGACTGACAGATGATCCCGTGGCTGGTCAGGCCGATGCTGTGATCGTTCCCGACATTGTTGCAGGCAATGCGATCTTCAAATCACTTGTCTATTTGTCTGGTGGGTGTGCCGGTGGGATCGTTATGGGGGCGAAAGTTCCAATTCTTTTGACGTCTCGCGCAGATCCACCCGCTGCCCGTCTTGCCTCTATCGCGCTTGCCGCTATCGTCAGCGCCACCGCGTCCGCCCCGAAAGGAACATCATGAACCAGCCCGTTATCGACCTGTCGCCGAAAGTCAGCGACGAGATCCGCAAGACAACGTGCTACATGTGCGCCTGCCGGTGCGGGATTAACGTGCATATGAAAGACGGCAAAGTTGCCTATATCGAAGGCAACCGGGATCACCCCGTCAATAAAGGCGTGCTTTGCGCCAAGGGCAGCGCTGGCATCATGCAGGTTAATGCGCCGTCGCGCTTGCGCGCGCCTTTGAAACGCGTGGGTCCGCGTGGGTCTGGCGAGTTTGAAGAGATCAGCTGGGAAGAAGCCCTGAGTATCGCAACCGATACGCTGGCACCTATTCGCGCCGAAGCACCACAAAAGCTGGCGTTTTTCACAGGACGCGACCAATCGCAAAGCTTCACGTCCTTCTTCGCGCAGGCGTTTGGGACGCCGAACTACGCAGCCCATGGCGGCTTCTGTTCGGTCAATATGGCCGCTGCAGGCATCTACACGATGGGCGGCGCGTTTTGGGAGTTCGGTCAACCCGACTGGGACCGCACCAAGATGTTCATGCTGTTTGGTGTCGCCGAAGACCATGACAGCAACCCGATCAAGATGGGTCTGGGCAAACTGAAAGCGCGCGGCGCGAAGGTTATCGGCGTCAATCCGATCCGGTCCGGCTATAACGCGATTGCGGATGAATGGGTCGGCATCACACCCGGCACGGATGGTCTGTTCATCCTCGCGCTGGTGCATGAGTTGATGAAAGCGGGCAAGATCGATCTGGATTATCTTGCTAACCTGACCAACGCGCCTGTGTTGGTGAACGGCGATCCGAAATCGGAAGATTACGGTCTTCTGATGCGCGACAAAGACAACAAGTATCTGGTTATCGACCGCGTCACCGGTAAACCTGCCGCCTATGACAAAAAGGGCGTACGTCCTGATCTACGCGGGTCATTGCGCGAAAAGGGCAATTCGCACCGTTCCGTCTTTCATTTGGTGATCGAAAAATACCTCGACCCGCAATATGCCCCAGAGGCTGTGGCAGAGCGGACCGGGATCAATGCTGAGCGTATCAAGCGTATCGCGGCCGAACTGGCCGATGTCGCGTTCAATCAAGCAATTGAAATTGATCAGGAATGGACAGATTTCCGCGGCGAGAAGCATGCCAAGATGGTCGGGCGGCCAGTCTCTTTCCACTCCATGCGAGGCGTCTCGGCGCATTCCAACGGCTTCCAAACCTGCCGAGCGCTGCACATCTTGCAGATCATTTTGGGCAGCGTTGAGGTCCCCGGTGGCTTCCGCTTCAAGCCACCCTATCCCAAACCACCAGAAGCACACCCCAAACCTCATTGCGGTGTAACGCCCGGCCAGCCGCTGGACGGCCCACATCTGGGCTTTGTGCATGGTCCTGATGATCTTTGCCTGGACGCGGATGGAAACCCGGCCCGCATCGATAAGGCGTTTACATGGGAAAACCCGATGTCAGCCCATGGGCTGATGCATATGGTGATCTCGAACGCCCATGCCGGTGTGCCCTACAAGATCGACACGCTGTTTATGTATATGGCGAACATGTCATGGAATTCGTCGATGAACACACGCGGTGTGATCGACATGTTGACCGATCAGGATGAGGATGGGAATTACGTGATCCCGAACATCATCTATTCGGACGCTTACTCGTCGGAAATGGTGGCTTATGCCGACCTGATCCTGCCTGACACAACGTATCTGGAACGCCACGACTGCATCTCGCTTCTGGACCGCCCAATTTGTGAGGCTGAGGCCGCAGCCGATGCAATCCGCTGGCCGGTGATTGAGCCTGATCGCGACGTGCGTGGCTTCCAATCTGCGCTGTGTGATCTCGGTGGACGTCTTGGTCTGCCAGGCTTCGTAAATGACGATGGCAGCCAGAAATATGCCGATTACGCGGACTACATCACGAACCACCAGCGCCGTCCGGGCGTCGGGCCTTTGTCAGGGTTCCGAGGTGAGAACGGAGATCAGAACGGTCGGGGCGATGTAAACCCGAACCAGATTCAGGACTATATCGACAATGGCGGCTTCTGGGTCCACCACATCCCGGAAGAAGCGCAGTTCTACAAGCCATGGAACAAGGCCTATCAGGATTGGGCTGTTGAAACCGGCATCTATGACGCACCGCAGCCCTATATCTTCAACCTCTATGTGGAACCGATGCGTAAGTTCCAGCTTGCTGCGGAAGGTATCGGCACACGTCAACCGCCTGATCACCTGCGGGAACGGATCAAAGCCACTATGGACCCGCTGCCGATCTGGTATGCACCCTTCGAGGATGGCCATGTCGATCCGGAGGAATTTCCTATCCACGCCCTGACACAACGCCCGATGGCGATGTATCACTCCTGGGGCTCGCAAAACGCGTGGTTGCGCCAAATTCATGGTCGCAACCCATTGTATTTGCCGACAAAACTTTGGGAGCAAAACGGGTTTAGTGACGGCGATTGGGCAGAAGTAACGTCCGCCCACGGTACAATCACGGTGCCTGTCGCCCACCAAGCCGCATTGAACGAGAATACAATCTGGACCTGGAACGCCATCGGTAAACGAAAAGGGGCTTGGGCGCTGGAAAACGACGCGCCAGAAGCCACGAAAGGCTTCCTGCTGAACCACTTGATCCATGAGCTTTTGCCACCCAAGGGCGACGGGCTGCGATGGGCAAATTCCGACCCGATCACTGGTCAGGCCGCTTGGTTCGATCTGCGGGTTAAACTGCGCAAAGTCCCTGCCCCGGCCGAGGCATCGCCAGGCTTTGAGCCGATCAAATCTCCGGTGGGCAAAGGCCCCAAGAACCTGACATGGGAGTCCGGCAAATGACCACCCTTCCGCAAAGTACTGAGCGCAAGCTTGGCCTTGTCATCGACCTTGATACCTGCGTGGGCTGCCATGCTTGTGTCGTGTCCTGCAAGGGCTGGAACACCGAAAACTACGGTGCACCGCTCAGCGATCAGAACGCCTATGGCAAGGACCCCGTCGGCACGTTTCTGAACCGGGTGCATTCGTACGAAGTGACGCCCGATGTCGGGGCCACGCAAACAGTACACTTCCCGAAAAGTTGTCTGCATTGCGAGGACGCGCCCTGTGTGACCGTGTGCCCAACTGGGGCCAGCTACAAACGCGTCGAGGACGGTATTGTCTTGGTTAACGAGAAAGACTGCATCGGCTGTGGCCTGTGCGCTTGGGCCTGTCCCTACGGCGCGCGCGAGTTGGACGCAGCAGAGGGCGTGATGAAGAAATGCACGCTCTGCGTTGACCGGATTTACAACGAAAATCTGCCCGAAGAAGATCGGGAGCCCGCCTGCGTGCGCACCTGCCCTGCCAATGCGCGCCATTTCGGGGATTTCGCAGATCCGGACAGCAATGTCAGTCAGCTAGTCGCCGAACGGGGTGGCATTGATCTTATGGCCGAGCAAGGCACCAAACCCGTCAACAAATACCTGCCGCCGCGCCCAAAGGACGAGGCCATTGATATCCTCGCGCCCCTTCTCGCCCCCATCGCAGAAGAGCCGAAAGGCTTTTTGGGCTGGCTCGACCGCACTTTGGAGAAACTCTGATGCATCCAGCTCCTTCCATCATTTTCTTCACAGTTTTCAGTGGCCTAGGCTTCGGTATGCTGAGCTTTCTGGGCCTCGGAAAACCTGACGTCTCAGGATTTACGGCGTTTGTTTTCTTCGCAATTGCATTTGCGATGGCAGTGGGTGGGCTTGCCGCCTCAAGCCTGCATTTGGGTAACCCACAACGCGCGTTGAAAGCATTTACACAGTGGCGTTCAAGCTGGCTCTCGCGGGAAGCTTGCCTTGCGGTCGCCGCACTGGCGACGATGGGGCTCTATGCAATCGGGGTGGTCTTCTTTGACACACGCATCGCAATTCTTGGCCTGCTTGGCTCAAGCCTGTCGATCCTGACAGTCTTTGCAACCTCCATGATCTATGCCCAACTAAAAACTGTGCCGCGTTGGAACCAATGGACTACGCCGGTCCTGTTTCTTCTTTACGCCATGACAGGGGGCGCATTTTTCACAGCGCAAATGTGGTTAATGCCGTGGCTCTTCCCGCTTCTTACGGTCGTGCAAATTGTTGCCTGGGTCTTGGGGGATCGTCGCTTTGCAAACGCCGGGCATACGCTTGAAACAGCCACAGGACTAGGCCGCATCGGTAAAGTGCGCATGTTCGAGGCCCCGCATTCCAGCGACAATTACTTGACCAAGGAAATGGTGCATATCGTGGGGCGCAAACATGTTTCAACACTGCGCATTATCGGTCTTCTTAGCCTGACATTCCTGCCATGGTTCGCGATGGTGTTCCTACCATTTGGGCATATGCTTGCGCTTGCCGCGGCGCTGCTTCACATCCTCGGGGCTTTGACGACCCGTTGGCTGTTTTTCGCACAAGCCGAGCACACAGTCGGGCTTTATTACGGTCAGCGGTAAAGACTAGAAGCGCGCGCGATTTGCGCCCGCTTCTATTGACAAATATTCAATTCGGTCGGTTGCGGTTAAGCGTAACGCTCTTGCTCTGCAACTTCGAAATCAAAGCTTTGATCACCGGCGAATTTCTGCAAACGCCAATCACAGGCGCGCGCATGACCATCCATACCTTCGACACGGCTTAGGCGGGAGGCGACAGATGACATTTCCGTATCGGCATCTGTCTTGATTTCTTGCCAAGTCAGAATTTTCAGAAACTTCATGACGTTCAAACCACCCGTGTATCGCGCGGCTTGACGGGTCGGAAGAATGTGGTTTGTCCCTGAACATTTGTCCCCGTGCGCAACGGTTGAGCCTTCTCCCAAAAACAGCGATCCATAATTGCGCAGGCGGTTTTTCCACCATTCCAGATCTTCTGCCTGAACCTGCAAATGCTCGCAGGCGTAGCGGTCCGAAACCTCAGCGATTTCTTCGCGCGTATCACACAAAACCACTTCGCCAACATTGTTCCAGGCCTGCAATGCGACTTCTCCCGTGGGCCAATCTGCGGCGACCATCGGAATAATCTTCGACACTGTTTCTGCCATCTCGGCGGAGTTTGTGAATAGCCATACGGGCGAGTTTGTTCCGTGCTCGGCCTGGCTGAGCAGATCAATGGCAACCGTCATCGGGTCGGCCGTTTCATCTGCAATCACAGCGCTTTCCGTCGGCCCTGCGAAAAGGTCGATCCCCACGCCGCCGAACAGCTGTAGTTTTGCTTCTGCCACGAATGCGTTGCCAGGACCAACCAAGATGTCCGCTGCCCGCGTCCCGAAAAGTCCAAACGCCATGGAGGCAACAGCTTGCACGCCTCCCATTTCTAAAATGGCATCAGCACCGGCAAGATCCATCGCGTAGGCGACCGCCGGATCGATCGCATCACCCCGAGGGGGGGATGCCGCAACGACGAAAGGAACACCAGCGGCGCGTGCTGTCGTAACGCTCATCAAAGCGGAAGCGACGTGGGCGTAACGCCCGCCGGGCACATAGCAGCCCGCACAATCCACGGGGACGCATTTTTGCCCGAGGGTGACACCCGGCTCTGTATCAAGCGAGAAATCAGTCAGGCTGGCGCGTTGTGCTTCGGCAAATCGTTTGATCTGGCGATGGGCATATTCGATATCCGCTTTCGCCTGCGCGGGAACTTGCGCGATCAGCTCGGCCTTCTTTTCGTCACTCAGAACAAATGGGGCAGTCCAGCCGTCCAGCTTTTCGGCGTAGCGTTTGACAGCTGCTTCACCATCCTTGCGGATATCGATCAGCATTGCTTCAACCAAGTCACGCGTGTTGCGGTTTTCGGTTTGCATGTCCAGCGAAGGGGATTTGATATGTTTCATGACGACCGCCTTGGTAGCTATTGGGTTGATAGTACTTGCGGCCTCCGCGTGCGTCTTCGCAATCTATATTCGCAACTCAGCTTTTATTTTCGGAAAAACCGAATTAACCCTGCTGTCTAGTCATTATCATTCAGCCCGGCACCCGCGCCTTTTTCCCGCGACGCGGCCGTTGCGGGGACAAATGTTTTGGCTGCCAAAGACGAAAGAGCATCGATTGCAGCTTGTGGGACCAATTCAAGCTCGCCCGCTTCCCGCCGCTCACCGGTTTTTGCTACGGAAACGTTCATCGCGCCTGACGCCGTCGTTTCAACGGCAAAATAGACGTCATAGTCTCGCTGCGCTTTGTCCAACAAGGCCCTCAGAACGTCTGGAAAATCCACCCGATCCAGGCGAACCGTCTTGGTGTTATCCATCAACGCATCGACAACTGCTGGGGCTGCCATCGCAGCGCCGCATTCCTCTATTTCCAGCGTGTCACCTTCTTCATGAGAAACGAGCGGAGTATGCTCGCACATCACGGCCCCGACGACACTGATCATCAAGTCCGGAGAGCTTGCGAACCAACCGGCAGCTGCGGCAAGCGCTTGTGTGTGGCCAAGCGGTAACCCACTTCCGATACCCGCTTTCAGGAGAAGCGCAAAAACCTCGGACAGCGACGCGCGAACTTTAGGACCCATTCCGATTTCGCGTTGTTTCTTTGCCCAGATTTCGCCTGCGGTCATGCTGGAAACACCGGCAACCACCAGTCATCGGCATTGTGTAATTCATCCGCAAGTGGAGCACCTTGCGCCAATGTGATCCGGGTCCAGCGGTCGGACTTCGGATCAAACTTTGCGGCGCCAAAAAACGACAGCTTGCACCGCAGCATATCAATCGGCTTGCAGTCCTCACAAATCAGATTGTCCTGAATTTCGGAGTAAGGATGCGTCGCGTTGAGTTGGACCCGGTAGACTGCAGCGCGGTGTTGGGGATGTTTGCGCAAAAACGCAGAGAGGCTACCGTGAGCGCCCTCCAAATCACGGTAGAGTGCCTGTACTTGCCGAGCGATATCCAAGGGGCTCTCCAGCTCAGCCCCCGGTTCTTCAAACCGCAATCCCAATCTAGGCTCCTGCTTTTCTTCGCTGACATACCAAAACTGCCAAGTCTCTGTTTTATCGTTGAAATTACAGCTCAAAGCAAAATCGAAATTGCGCGATATCAAGTCCCGCAAATCTCGCGCATCCATCCCCGAATTCAGCGGCTGGACCGGCGATCCGACCATGCACTCGGTCAGTTCATCGACCAGATCGCCAAAGGGTTCGAGTATCAACGCCACAGTCAGCTCTTGGCAGTCTGTCCCAAGATCGGAGGCAAAATTGATGAGCTGGTCGAGCGGCATGCGTTGCGCAAGCAGACCTTCCAATGAGGCCAGTACTTGTGACCATTCCACCTTCAACGCTTCAATACGCTGCTGATGTTCAGCGTCGGGGACTTGCCATTGCGACAGATGTGCTTTGGCGCGGTCAGCCAGTTCAACTATATGGCGGGCTTTCGCCTCTTCCAGACGCGGAAGCTCGCGCACACGTGCCAAGGCGGTTTCGCGCACGATCATCCAGTTATTGAGCAGATCAGGATGCGACACTAAAAACGGTGCCATCCCTAGCCCTGTAGAATTTCCGATCCCCAAATGCTGTTTCAAATCCCGGTCCAGTGGGTGTCCACCGATATGTTCAACCAGATCATGGGTAAATCCGCGGATCAGCCAGACGGTCAACATTTCCGCCATGAATGGACCATCAAGGCCCGGGCGATCCTGAATAATATCTCGATCTGCGATACCAAACTTACCGTTGCCGTATACCGCAGTGGTGCGCATCAGATATCCTGTTCTGGCCACCAATTGCCGGTCCGGCTGCTGGCCTGCGCGCAGGCGCGTCACCACATGATCAAACAATCGAACCGACTTGTTTGCGCGGCTTAGAACCAGATCCCGGTCAGTAAAACGCCCAGCCTCTTGTAAAGGTGCGTTGGCTTTCAGACGGGAGATTTCTTCAGCGTCAGGGACACCATCGTATAAAACATAGGCGCTGTCCCAAGCGGTTGCGATCACACGGTCTGTGCGGTCTTCGGGGTCCAATTCATTCGCAAACGCGACCAGAGAATAAACATTTCCACCCAGCTCAACCGAATAAACCGCGTGTCCGTAGCCATCATCCGACATTTCCCACACCGGGCGGGTCACCTGCGCGTTATCTTGCCCCAAACGTCTTAGAAGGGTTCGCAAAAAGCTGAGCCGCGTTGGGAACATTGATCCCATCCGCGACAACTTCATGACTACCTTGGGGCTTCGCAACAGGGCCTGAGAAATGTTTTGCATGTTCATCCCCTGCGCCACCAGTAATTGGCGGCGTGGACAAGCCCGGAACGTCTGCGACGCACGGGGGAAGAACAGCTGATTTTCTTTGTTTGCACTGGTCGCAATTTCGACATGCGCGGACTCTTTCATATTTCTTTGCAAAGGCAAGAAAAAGGGGCAGCCAAAGCCACCCCTTTTTTGAAACACTTTGTTTTTCCGAAAGAATTTATCCGGCTAGAAATCCACAGCTGTGTATTTTACTTCCAGATAGTCTTCCAAACCTTGGCTGCCACCCTCTTTGCCGAGCCCGCTGTCTTTGACCCCACCGAACGGCGCTTCAACCGTTGTAATCAAGCCGGAGTTAATGCCAATCATCCCGTATTGCAGCTGGTCATTGAGACGCCAGATACGGCCGATATCGCGCGTGTAAGCGTAGGAAGCGAGCCCGAATTCGGTGTCATTCGCCCACGCAATCGCCTCTTCTTCTTTTTCAAATTTGAAAACGGGAGCGATTGGTCCAAAAATCTCTTCCTTTGCGAACATCATATCTTGTGTGGCCTGTGTGATGATTGTTGGCTCAAAGAAGCTTTGCCCATTGTCGTGGCGCGCACCGCCCAAAGCCACTTCACCGCCTTTGGAGGTCGCATCAGCAACGAATTCTTCCACTTTCTCGACCGCATCCATGTCGATCATTGGGCCTTGTTCGACTCCGTCTTCCAGACCGTTGCCAACCTTCATCTTCTTGGTTTCAACGATCAGCTTTTCGACAAACTCGTCATAGACACCTGCTTGAACATAGATCCGGTTGGCGCAAACGCAGGTCTGTCCTGCGTTGCGGAATTTCGACACGATTGCACCCTGAACTGCCTTGTCGATATCGGCGTCGTCAAAGACGATAAACGGTGCGTTGCCACCCAGCTCCATGGAGACCTTTTTCACCGTATCCGCAGATTGCCGGATCAGTTCTTTGCCAACCTCAGTGGAGCCTGTGAAGGTCAGTTTGCGGACGCGCGCGTCTTCCATAATTGCGCCACCAATCTTGCGGGCGGACCCGGTCACGATGTTCACTGACCCGGACGGGAAACCCACTTCTTCGCAAAGCGCGCCCCACGCAAGCCCGGAATAGGGTGTTGCTGTTGCAGGTTTTGCTACGACCGTACAGCCGACAGCCAGTGCTGGGGCGATCTTGCGGGCGAGCATGGAAGACGGGAAGTTCCACGGAGTGATCATTCCAACTACGCCAATCGGGTGTTTGGTCACAAGAATGCGGCGGTCGCCACCGGGTGCAGGTACAATTTCCCCCTTCGCGCGACGGGCTTCTTCTGCGAACCAGCGGACATAGGCGGCACCAATTGTAATCTCACCTTTGGCTTCGAATAGCGGCTTGCCTTGCTCAACAGTCAAGAGCTCGGCCAGCGTATCGCGGTTGTCCAAGAGCGCGTCATGAAGCTTCCAGAGAAGATCAAGGCGGTCCATCAATCCCATTGATGCAAGACCAGGAAACGCGGCTGCCGCGGCATCGATTGCACGGGATGTTTCCGCACCGCCGCAGTTTGGAATTGTGCCAATAACGTCGCCAGTGGCTGGGTTTGTTACGTCAATCGTTTCGCCACTATCAGCGGAAATCCATTTTCCACCGACAAGGTTCGTGTCTTTCAAGTACTTGGAGTAGCTCATCTTTTATCCTTTTGAGAACGCGAACTGCGTATGCTGTATGTAGGTCTCACCCGGTCTGAGGACCATATTGGGGAAACCGTCGTGATTAATTCCATCGGGCCAGGCTTGCGGTTCTAGCGCGACACCTGCGTTCTTTGCGTAGCGGCGACCACCAAGACCTGGTGGCGATACGTCCAGCTTGAAGCCATCATAAACTTGCAAGCCAGGCTCCGTCGTTCGCATTTGCATCGTGATACCAGATTTGGACGACTGTAAGCTGCCAATATTGCGTAACGATCGCTGAGCATCTGAGAGGCAAAGATTATGGTCAATGATTTCACTATCGGCGATCGGTCGCGGCTCACGAAAATCGAACCTGGTGCCGGTGACATCTTGCGTATGTCCCGTCGGGATGAACGCCTCGTCAATCGCGGTAAACCGGTCCGCATCAACCTGTAAGATATGGTCATCTGTGGTCGGCCCCCCGTCCAGATTCCAATAACTGTGATGGGCCAAGTTGCACAGTGTTGGCTTGTCTGTCGTCGCGGTCATCAGAATATCAAAAACACCGTCGTCCTGAAGCGCGTAGGTAACAGAAATTTCCATCGCTCCGGGAAACCCCATTTCACCGTCTTCAACGGAAATTCCCAAACGCATCGAGGTCGGACTAACATCTTCGACCCGCCAATTGCGTTTGCCAATCCCTTTTGACCCGCCATGCAGCAGGTGCTGGCCAAGAAAGTTCTGATCCGCTTGATAAGTGATCCCGTCGATGGAAAACCTGCCATCGCCGATGCGGTTGGCGCAGCGACCCGCTATCGCGCCGAAATAGGGAGAGTCGCTCAGATAAGGGGCAAACTCATCAAATCCCAACACCAGCGGCGGCTCATGACCGGCAAGCCGCAAATCTTGCAGGACGGCACCATAACTCAGGATATCAGCGCTTAGCCGACCGCCCGTAATCCGGTGTCGCAGCACGTCTTCCCCGTCTGGCATTTGCCCAAATTTCAAGGACCTTTTCCTCTTAGATCAATCGCTTGGCCGGACCTTGCGCTTTCCTCAGCAGCTTCGCCAACGAGGACTGACCAGTAGCCATCCGACAGACTTACTTCTGGCGCACCCTTGCCCGTTCGCACAAGGTCCAGAAACCGTTCATGTTGGAAAAAAGTGGACCCATGGTGGTCGCCTGCGTTCAGAATCTTTTCATCGACATGGATTTCTTCACGGATTTCCTCTTTCAACGCACGGATCGACATCGCAAATTCTGATTTGCGTTCCTGCCCATCCGGAGAAAACCGTGCAGGTCCTGGGACGAAGGCTTCAAGACGGGCTTTTTCTCCGGTCACCGCGACAGTTTCTTGCCAATAGGAACCTTCCGCAAACATGCAAAGGTCCAACATCCCGCGCGCGCCGTTTTCGAAGTCCACAACAACATAGGCATTGTCGAGGATATCCGGCATTTTGCCATAATACCTCTCGTCCCGGTGGTTCACATCAACGCCGCCGCTGGCATAAACCCGCACCGGATCGCTTTTCAGAACCAGACGCATCAGGTCCCAGAAATGGCAACATTTCTCGGTTAGTGTTCCTCCTGTACGGGCGTTGAACCTGTTCCAGTCCCCAACTTTTTCCAGAAACGGAAACCGATGTTCGCGGATCGACATCATTCTTGGTGTACCCGCTGCACCTTGCTCCACGGCCTGCAGCAAACGTTGCAGAGGGGGCATATAACGGTATTCCATCGCCACCCAGATTGGAGCCGTGCGGCCTTGCGCCATATTCAGCAAATCCCGACAATCCGCCGAAGATGTTGCCAGCGGCTTTTCAACAAGGATTGGTTTGTCGGTCGCCAAGACCTGCTGGACGATACCTGCGTGCAAATCATTTGGCGCAGCAATAAGATAAACGTCGCAGACATCTGCGGCTAAAAGTTCCGATGTGTCTGCGAAGCTATGCTGTGCGCCAGATGCACTGACCGAAGCCTCACGCATTTGCGTGTCTGGATCCGCAACCGCGCTTACGCTGGCCCCATCCAAAAGTGAGATATTCCGGATATGTTCCTGGCCCATCATGCCAGCACCGATCAACCCGTAGCGGATCATCTTGCAGCCCCCAACTCCACAACTTTCATGTTCATTCCTGCGGCAATGCTGCGCAGCATTTCTGCATGATCGCCATAGGCCAGCGCCATATGATGTTCCAGCCCGCTATCCATAACATCACGCAAAACTGCTTCTGCGCCATTGTCAAAACGGACCACACCGGAGGTCCCGGTAAAGGCCATTTCGCTGCGCAGCATTTCTGCTGTTCCAATGACAATTTTTGGCTGTCCAAACGCTTGGCTCAGGCGGAAGAAAGTGACCCTTCCGGGCTTCAGCGTGAACTCATAGAGCAACGCTTGCTTGCGGTTTGTGTGAACGGTCGCACGGGGTTCATCGTCGGTCATAGACAGCGGAGCTTGCCCACAATGCCAAACCACACCAGTATCATCACCAACATCCATATCCACCAAATCGGCAAGAAAAACGGGAGCATCCGCGATTTTCTGCAAGATCGCTTGCGTGACTGCGCCGTAGACATCTGCCTCACAAGCGCATGGAACGCGCGCCTCCCCCATCATCGAAACGGGTCCGCAGACGGCGCCGCCATATTCGGTAAATGTCTCTGGCCAGCACCGAATGGCGAACGCATCAAACTTATTTTCGCTGCGCAGCATTTCCAGTGCTCCGGCCAGCCTAAGTGAGCGGTCCAATTCGCCTGCATCCATCTCTGACAAATTGGGGAGTTGCGCGGCTTTCTTTCGGTAAGGTTCAACCTTTTTATCTTCAAGCCCTCTGGCCATTTCAAACAATGGCTCCAAGCTCATCTCGGTGACATCAGCCCCCGTAAGCGCCTTCAATTCACCCTTGTCATACGCACATGTATCAAAACCGTCAGGATGCATCCCGATACGAGCTATCTTGAGGTTGGGAACGGGAAATTCACGAGGCTGGGTAGTTGGAGTGTCCCCTGAAATAGGATTTACATTACGCTGCCCTGCTAGAAGCGCAGCTAGACCGTCAGGGGTCGTCGCGTCCTTTGGGTCAGCGTAGAGCCAACCAGGGTTAATTTCGTTTCGGCCCAACGCATGGTTGGCAAGGTTCAAACCACAAAACGCATTCAGCCTAAGCCGGCCACCCAACCGAGGTTCCGGAACAGCCCAGATCGCGATTGGAAGGCCAAGCTTTGACGCTTCGACGACGAAACTTGCGTCCGTAAATGTCACTTGCAATACAAGAACAAGATCAGCGCCACGAACCGCGTCCAGTGCCGCCAGGTCTGCTTCCATTAAAAGACTGCGGGGGCCAATGACGTCATGACTTGACGCATCAAGCACGCTGAGCATGCCAGACAACATTTCTTCAGCATAAGGGACGTCGAAGGTCGGCCGCGCAAGCGGCAGAATACCAATTTTCATCTGCTAGATCTCGGAATATTCGTGTCGGAAACTGGCATCGCTTGGCGTGAAGGACGCACCACCTTGGCCATAGCATTCATGCGTCACCCAAGGGGTTGCCTTTTCATCCGTTAAAGCACTGATTTCTTTCATATAAGACGCGCTTTCGCCAACTAGACCGGCGTGAATTTTTTCCCAATCTGGGAAAGCTTGAAACGCATCCAGCCAAATAGCGCGACCCGCCAGATAGCCTGACGCACCTGCTTTGTAGGCGTGCTCAAGAATGGTTTTGAATTCCGGCTTACCAGCACCTGCAGACAACATCACCCAGGGCCTGCCTGCAAGCCTGCCAAGTTCGTCGAACATGGCCTGAACACCATCTGTTTCGGCGACATCCTTTGCAGCTACTGGGCTTTCCAATTTGAAGACGTCGACACCGAAATCTGCACCCGAGAAAGCCTCAACAGATTTCAAAACATCGTCTGAGCGTTTGGTTTTCATCTCGATATAATCTTGTGTCTGCTCTGCGTCGGTATCGATCGGATGGACAAGCAATTCGAACAGGAATGGAATGTCGTATTTTGCGCAGGCCTCACCAATGCGCTTCGTCCAATCCTGCTGATATTGGTTAATTTCGGGAGAGGCATCAGGGCGATACCAAGCCAAAACCTTAACAGCGTCGCCTCCCATTCGCTTGATCTTGCCAACGCTCCAATCGTCGATCTGCGACGATTTTCGGCCCATTCCGGTTTCTTCAAACAAGGAGTCTTCTAGCGTTACAATCAGCCCTTTGGTGGGGGATAGATACTTGAGCCCGCGCGGGATTGCGTAATGTGGGTCCAACAGCATCGCCGAAGACGCTTCTTGCAGAGTTTCGACAAGCATCGCCTTGAACCGCGCAACATCTTCGTAAGGTGCCTCATCTGTTCCATAATGCGCAGCAATAGGCCCTTTAATCGGCGGTCGCTGATCGACGGCAGTCATTTTGAACAAACCGTTTGCATCGGCCATACGACGCATCCCCCAAAGCTTACCTGCGGTGAGTTCGATCATGTGTTTTCCTTCAAAAAGAGTTCTACTTGGGCCCGGTTCGGAGTCGCTTTTCGCCCGCCAGGTCCTGTACATTTCAAAGCGGCCGCAGCGTTGGCGCAGCGCATCGCTTCCATTTCAGACATCGTCTCTGCAAGACACAACGCGAACGCGCCGTGCCAAACGTCTCCGGCCCCAAGCGTATCG
The DNA here is from genome assembly GCA_947493265.1 of uncultured Litoreibacter sp. Classification (GTDB taxonomy): domain Bacteria; phylum Pseudomonadota; class Alphaproteobacteria; order Rhodobacterales; family Rhodobacteraceae; genus Litoreibacter. The sequence continues at coordinate 479,153 of CANLQL010000004.1, forward strand.
ACAACTTCAACGTTGAAACCGCCTAGGGATTTGATTTCATTGTCTTCGACCCACTTCACACCGTCTGCGCCGCATGTCACTGCGACCCATCCCGGCAGTAATTTAGCTGCGTTTCTCAGGGCTGCTTCCGTGTCCGTCGATCCTGCGAACGCGTGCAGACCTTGTTCTGAAAAGACGACATGACTGGCAAGTCTTGCCAGTGTTTCCGGGACAGGTTCTTCCCCATCAAGGATTGTGTGGCAGCCAGGGGGCGCGGCTTCGAAGGCAGCGCGAGCCGCCTCTGGCCATCTTGTATCGGCAAGAATTGCTGCGCAGCGAAGGTCGGTGATATCACCCGGAGCGGCCGGCAAGCCTTCCCCTCGAAACGCCATGATCTGGCGTTCCCCTTTGGCATCTACATAGACTGACGAAACGGCGGAGCGGCCTGCTTGCGCGACTATTAGGCGGGAAAGGTCGACGCCTTCCTCGCGCAGATCATTCGTTACCAGATCACGGACCTCATCCTGACCAAACCTGGCCAAAAGCTGCGCACGTCCACCCAACCGCGCAATCGCAACACTCGCGTTTGCGGCACATCCACCCCCAACGACATTCAACGCACCAGCTTGAAATTTCTGCGCAGTTTTTGGCAGTTCATCGACCGAATAGACGAAGTCCAGAACCGCACTGCCAACGACAAGAACCTCCGCCATCAATCCACGTCCAATCCGCTGGGAACCGCTTTCGGGCGACCCAAGCGTCCATATCGGCTGTCCCCACCATTCAGGGTTTTCAAGAATGAAACGAGGTCATTAATTTCTTCATCAGATATATTTACAGGTTTTATATCAATCGCTTGGGAAACGCGCTCCATTTCTCTGCTGTCAGACTGGATCACAAAATCAATCGCTGCCAGCCATGGTGCGGGCGGCAAAGCCGCAAGATCAGGCGTCCAATTCTTCAACGCATCTTGGGGATTGAGATGGTGGCGGATGATCCCTTCCAGCGTTGGGTAGGCCCCGTTATGTCCGTAGGGTGCTGTTAATGCGACGTTCCGCAAAGACGGTGTTCGAAAGCGATATGCGTCGGCCAAATCGTTGCTTTCCGCCATGCGGCCGGTGTCGCGTGGGATCGGATCAAACCGTCGCGTACGACCAGGGCCGAATGGCGGCAGACCAATTGAATGAAACGCGTGATCTGTTTGGAACGGGCCGGAATGGCAGCTGCTGCAATTTGCTTTGCCGTAGAATAGATCAAGGCCGCGAAGTTCACTTTCGGAAAGTCCACCCTTGCCCTCAAGATATTGGTCAAACGGGCTGTCGGCGCTGCGCCATTCGCTATCCATGAAAGCGGCCAGACTATTGGCGATGTGGGCGATTGTGACGTCCTCCGGCTTGGCCAGATCAAATGCGTCGACAAAAGCATCGCCATAGGCAGGTATCGTCCGTACACGCTTGGCCAAGATTGGCCAGGCTGCGTCAATTCGGTCATGGATAGCGCCCGCGATTTCGTTTTCTTTTGGGTTTCCTGCCATCTCAAACTGGGCAACCAGCGGAAAGATGGCTTGTGCGGCCAACAAAGATGCTAACCCTTTTGGCAACCATTCCTCAGCCGGTGAATTCACCCCGTTTCCGTAGTCCTCTGACGCGCTGACCCTGCCGTCATGGAAAAACACCTGAAATTCCATTGCACCGATATTCCACAGTGCAGGAGCATGGCGGGGCACACGTTTTTTGATCCGATTTGGACCGGTGTCTGCGATCCGTTTTGGACCTACCCCGATGCCACCTTCGCCGATCCCAAGGCTCAACCCATCAGCAGAAAAGAAGTCGTGGTGATGACATGTTCCGCAGCTGATATTCCGGTTCCCCGATAGGATCGGGTCGTAGAACAAAAGCTGTCCAAGAGCGGCTTGCGCTTCATTGATTTCAGGGAACATATCTTGCGTGATTGGCACAGGGTCAGCCATTGCAGGCCCGCCAAGACCAAGGCAAACTGCAAGCGGAAGGAGACCCTGATGCGTGCGTTTATTTTCGCCCTTTTGCTTGCGAGCCCGGCCGTTGCCGATATTGAAAAAGCTCGTGACTTGATGGAAACCAACAAATTTGTCGAAGCTCGTGAAGCGCTCTGGCCCGCGGCCAGATCCGGCAACGCCGATGCCGAGGAACTGATCGGCGTCATGTATGCCCTTGGGCTTGGTGTTGAAAAAGACCCCGTGCGCGCGTTTGAATGGTATCTTCGCGCCTCCATGAAGGGGCACCCCGGCGCGCAGTCGGGAATTGGCTGGTACTACGAGGTCGGGATCGGCACGCAGATTGATCTGGTCCGCGCGTATATGTGGTACGCGCTCAGCGCGATAGGCGGCGACCCTGATGCCGCGATTAGCCAGGAAGAGGTCGTCAAGAAGATGACCAAAGATCAGATTGAACATGCGCATGAGCTGATCGCCGATTACAAAGTCTGGATGTATCCGTTTCGGTGATGTCTTTGTTCTGGAAAGCGTCAAACCGCTTGAACCTTTCCGGAGCAAAGACGTAAAGGCGTGGCCATGACAGCCACGCCTTCTTCGTTAATTTACTGCGTATCTGCCATACGCGCGGCGTCGATCTCGGCTTCAGCTGCCGCAACAGATGCGTTCAACGCATCATAGGCCGCCTGACCGCCATCAACATTGGCTGTGAACCACTCGTAGACCGGTGTTGCCGCTTCTTTGAAAGCCGCTTTTTCATCCGGTGTTGGAACATAAAGATCGCCACCACCTGCTTGGAAGTCTTGGTAAGCTTGAATGGATTTCCGCTTAGGTGACGCAAATGTCGCCTGTTGCAGCTGGTAGAAACCATCGGACACAACCTGGCGAAGCTCTGGTGACATGCTCATCAGTTTTTCGTTGTTCATAAACCACAGCGCACCCATGTAGGCGTGACCATCCAGCGTGACGTATTGCAGACCAGCATCCGGGAACTTCATGCCCATGATGTCTGTGATGCCGTTTTTGGATCCTTCAACAACGCCCGTCTGGAACGATGTGAACAGCTCCGGCCACGGGATCGGTGTCGGGGACGCACCAAGGGCTTTCACAAGCTCCTGCGGAAGGTCAGCAACAACGGTCCGGATTTTCAAGCCAGCCATATCTTCAGGCGATTGTACGCGACGCTTGGTGTTGGCAAAGTTTCTCCAGCCACCTGTGTTGCCGATCGTCATCAGACGCATTGTGTCGCCAGATACCTCGCGCACCATGCCCTGCATCGTTTTCATGAATTCAGAACCGTTTTTGAGAACAGCTTCTGCAACCCGGTCATCGGCCATCAGATATGGCAGGTCGAGAACTTGCACGAACGGGAAGATGCCCGATACGCCACCGGACGTGGAGATATAGACGTCAATCGTCCCATCGCCGATGCCTTGCAGACATTCCGCACCGTTGCCGCAAAGCTGGGTGCCGATGAACATCTCAACTTCGATGGCACCGTTGGAGGCTTGCTCCACATAGTTTTTGAAGACGACCAGACCATCATAGTCTTCGTCGTTTTCATTTGAGTTGGCAGTCGCACGGATTTTGATGGCGTGACCATCAGCGTAGGACGCAAAGCCAATAGCTGACAGCGCTGTCGCAACAACCGCACTTTTCAGGATGGTTCCGAGTTTCATGTAGTGTTTCCTCCCATTTGAAACGTCTTGGTTAGTTTATGAAGCCAAAGAAACGTGGCACGAACAATGAAATTGCCGGCACGTAAGTAATAAGGAATATGACCGCGATTTCGATCGCAAGGAAAGGCATGATTGCTTTCGCGATCGCCTCGACCCTTTCGCCTGACACCGAGGACGCGACAAATAACACCAATCCCATCGGGGGTGTTGCAAGTCCCACAGTCAGGTTCACGCTCATAATGATCGCGAAATGGACCGGATGAATTCCCAGATCCAGAAAGATCGGTGCCAAGATTGGCCCAAGGATGATGATCGCTGGGCCTGCGTCCAAAAACATGCCAACGATGAACAAGAGCAGGTTGATCAGGAACAGCAGGATCAACGGGTTTTCGCTGAGGCTGAGGATATACGCCGCCAGAGTTTCCGGCGCGTGGCTAAGCGAGACAACCGTCTTGAAGGCCATCGCTGCACCGACCAGAAGCAAAACCACGGCAGAGGTGATGCCCGCATTGATCAGCACTTCGGGCAGGTCTTTCAGTTTCAGCGTTCTCAGGATGAAGAACCCTGCCAGCAGCGCATATGCAACAGCCACAGCTGCAGCTTCAGTCGGCGTAAATATACCTGCCAGGATACCACCGAGGATCAGGACCGGAGTTTGCAAAGGCACAGTGGCGCGCTTGCAAACCATCCGGAAATCGTGGCCCACCATGCGGCGCAGACCAAGGAAGAACGCATGTGCAATCAACAGCGCAATGCCCAGCATTAGCCATGGCATTGTCGCGCTTGCGTCCTCCCCAACCGGCATGAATGTCCAGATCAGCAGCCCAAGATTCAAACGGACCAGCAGGAAGGATGCCCACCATTCGAGCACTCCCAGTGTTGTACCTTTCAGCACGACACGCTTGGCTTTTGGCAAATCGTAGCGGTCAGCGACGACGCGTACCATGACCATCAAACCGACACCAACCAAGACGCCCGGTACGATGCCCGCCAGAAACAGCGCTGCGACGCTTTCGCCCATGACATAGGCATAGATAATCATGATGCCGGAGGGCGGGATGATTGGACCGATAACCGAACTTGCGGCAGTAATCGCTGCGGCGAATTTCCGTGTGTAGCCTTCCTTCTCCATCGCGGGGATCAGCATGGACCCCAGCGCGGAGGTATCAGCTACAGCCGACCCTGAAAGGCCAGCAAACAACATGGAGGACAAGATATTCACTTGCGCCAAACCACCCCGTAGGTGGCCCATCAGGGCTTGGCTAAACTCAACCAGGCGCATCGTTATGCCGCCTCGGTTCATAACCTCCCCCGCTAACATGAAAAACGGGATTGCCATCAACGGGAAGCTGTCCATCCCGTTGTAGACGTTGCGGTACAAAAGCGTGATGTCTTTTTCTTGGCCGTTTAGCCAAAGCAATATACCCGGTGCGGCCAAAAGGCCGAAAAATACCGGCAACCCGACCATCAGGAAAACTAGGAAAAGCGGAAGGAACCATACAAGCATTATTCTGCTCCCGCCGCGGCTGAATCTGGGATAATCGGCAAGTCGTCACCACCGCCCAACATGGTGATCAGCTGCCTCAAGATCAGCTCGACCGTGATGACCGCCATCAGGAAGACGCCAACCAACAAAGAGGCCATCATCCAGCTTCGCGGAACGCGGAACCAGTCAGTGAAACCGATATCTGTCGGGATCCAAAGCGCTGCGGTTTTGAATTTGCCACCGAAGCCTGTGACCTCGCTCCAGCCAATCTGAACGGCCGTGACAAGAACAATCATCGCAAGGAATAGCAGGAACATCGAAAGGACTGCGGCAACGCGTTTTGGCATCATCAGAACAAGCATATCAATCGCGACGAACCCGCCACGACGATAAGCGGTTGGCGCGACCAGACCTGTGAGCCAAAGCATCATGAAGCGCGCAGCTTCGTCTGGCCATGGAAGTGCGTTGTTGAGGATATAGCGGTAGAAAACCTGGATCAGGATAAACAGCACCATCAGCACCATCAAACCGACCGAAATATATCGTCCGATCGCCAGTACAAAGGCATTCACCGTTGCCAGGAGCCTACTCAGACCAAGTAATGCTGTCATATGCTTCCCAAATTCGCGGCTTTGACCTCGCGAACCTCCCAAGGCGCCCTCCAGCGCGTTACTTTCGATTAGGTTTCAAACGAAAAAACAAGTCAAGCCGAGATTGGTCCGGAAAACGCTTAGCTTGTTTTTGCGACGATCAGGTCGACATCCATGGAAGCGCAGAGGGGTTTGACCCAATCCGGAAGCCCGTTGTCGGTGACAACAGTGTTCACATCGCGCAGGTCGCCCAATAGAACCGGCGCTGACCTTGTGAACTTGCCTGAATCAAGCGCCAGGATCGTATGGCGCGCGCCTGCCATCATTGCGCGGCAGACCTGAACTTCCGCCAGATCATAGTCAAGCATTGCGCCGTCTTCCGAAACTGCCGCTGCACCGATAACGGCAAAATCCACGCGGAACTGACGGATGTAGTCGACAGCGTCCGCACCTAGGATTGCGCCATCAGTCCGACGTACGGCCCCGCTTGGAACAACAACCTCAACACCTGGGTAAGGTCTTGTTTCTGATGCTAAATCAACATTGTCGGTAATCACCTTAAGCTGTTTATGGCCGGACAACATCTTTGCGACGTGTTGCGTGGTTGAACCTGCGTTTAGAAAGATCGCGCAGTTCATTGGGACGCGACCTGCGACTGCGGCACCGATAGCCTGCTTTTGGTCAAACGCAACAGTTTCACGCTGTGAAAGCGTCGTGTATTCGACTCCGCCAACAACTGTCGCACCCCCATGAAATCGGACGATATGGTGCAGTTCTGCGAGCCGCTGCAAGTCCTTGCGAATGGTTTGCGGGGTTGTTGAGAACTGTTCAGCAAGATCATCCACACGCACGCGCTGGTGATCTTCGATCAAGGTCAGAATGTGTTGCTGTCTTAGACTTAGGGCCATCATAAACTCTTCTTTAAGTGAGTTTAGGAAAGCATTAAAACGAAAGAAACGAAAGCTTTAATACTTCCGCAACTTTCGTTTCAAATTTCTTAAGCGCGACTCAGCGGATGCGCATTTCCGTTTCGCCGTCAAACAGCATAGAGGTCGCGGTGTCGAAGTTCAGGCCCACGCGGTCGCCCTCGCCCGAGCGGATATCGCCACGTTCCTCGACCACGATCCTCTCGCCCGTGTCAGAAACAAGATATGCATAAGACACGCCGCCCAAGGCTTCGGTGATATCCACCGTGTGGGTCGATCCGTTGGGATCAACCGAAAGATGCTCCGGACGAAGACCCAGAGTTACCTTGGTTCCATCAGCGGGCACGTTCATCGGGACGTCCAATGTGCTTTGCAGCGCGGGGCAATTGACTTTGCCACCTTCGGCGACCGCATCAAGGAAATTCATCGCAGGGGAGCCGATAAAGCCCGCAACGAATTTGTTATCCGGATTGCGGTAAAGCTCAAGTGGCGCACCGACCTGTTCGATCCGACCTGCACGCAGAACGACAATCTTGTCCGCCAGTGTCATGGCCTCCACCTGATCATGGGTCACGTAGATCATCGTCGCACCGATTTCCTTGTGGAGACGGGCAATCTCCACGCGCATTTCGACACGCAATTCTGCGTCAAGGTTCGACAGGGGTTCGTCAAATAGGAACACTTCCGGGCCGCGAACAATCGCACGGCCAATCGACACCCTCTGACGTTGTCCACCTGACAAAGCGGCAGGCTTGCGCGCCAAATATTCTTCAAGCTTCAGAATTCGGGTGGCTTCAGCGACCTTTTCATCGATGACATTCTTCGGGTGGCCATTCATCTTGAGGCCAAAACCCATGTTTTCCTTCACAGTCATATGCGGATAGAGCGCATAGGTCTGGAACACCATCGCAACCCCGCGTTCGGCTGGATCCATATGTGTTACGTCTCGTTCGCCGATATACATGACGCCTTCGGTGGTTTCTTCAAGCCCCGCGACCATGCGCAGAAGTGTGGACTTGCCACATCCGGACGGACCAACAAAGACGCAGAATTCGCCGTCTGCGATATCAAGGTCGATCCCATGGATGACCTGCACATCTCCGTAACGTTTGATCGCTTTTCTGATCGTAAGTCCTGACATGGTCTATCTCCCCGTCGCTTCTGCGTTTTCAGTAATTTCGTCTGGGAAGCGCCATGTTTCGACGTCTTCCGAAATGCGGCTCACCGCGGTTTTGATGTTCGGCAACAAACCCTCGAGGGTCGAAAGGCTTTGTCTTCCGGTTGTGGATGTCAGGGACAATCCGCCCAACACCCGACCCGCCTGCGATAAGATCGGTACAGCGATACAGATGATACCGGGCTCGTGTTCTTCGTCATCGAAGGCGAAACCGCGGTTGCGAATGTCATCCAACTCAGCTGTCAACGCAGCGGCGGACGTCAAAGTCTTTTCGGTAAACTTGTGGAACGATTGTTGTTCGATGATTCGCTGCTGCTCTTCCTTGGGAAGAAATGCCAGCATCGCTTTACCGACACCTGTGCAATAAACAGGACCAACTTTGCCTGCCTGTGAATACATCTCAACAGGGACAGCCGCGTTGCGCTTGTCGACATATAGAACCTGCGCATTGTCGATCTGGGCAAGGTGGATCGTCTCACCGGCAAGGCGGGACAGCTCGTCAACATAAGGGCGCGCAACTGGGGCAAGCGATGACTGCCTCCAGGCTTGGTGGGCCAGCCTTACAAGGCGCACACCAAGAGAATAGGTCTGCCAATCTGGGTCGAATGACACCATTCCCTGATGCACTAAAGTTTGAAGCAAACGATAAAGCGTCGCCTTCGGGTAGTCGCTTTTCTCAAGCAGTTCACCAAAGCGAACAGGTCGGCCAAACCCAGCCACCTGATCCAGAACGTCCAATGCTTTGCCAACGGTTCCGTCACCGTTTCGCGTCGCGCTCATTTACGTGTAACCTCCCATGAGGTCCCCGACACGTTTCGGGGAAACCTGTTGACAAGCCTAACCCGTTTGCGGTTAGTATTTCAATATGTAAAACTAAGTTTCACATAGTGGAACCACGCATTACTCTGGGAGGATCTCATGCGTTCATACTTCAAGGCGTCCGTTGCGGCGCTTGGCCTTGTTGCTGCAATGACAACTGGTGCGTCTGCGGATGGACACGCGTTGTCTGGCGATCTGGTCATTTTCTCTGACATGTCTAACCCGGCGCCACGCGCAGTTATGGAAGGCATGGTCGAGCGTTTTGGTGAAATGCACCCTGACCTGAACATCGAGCTGACGATCATTGATCGTGAAGCCTACAAGACACAAATCCGTAACTTCCTGACGGCCAACACACCGGACGTTGCGAACTGGTACGCAGCCAACCGCATGCGTCCTTATGTAGACGCGGGCCTGTTTGAAGACATTTCAGACGTTTGGGCTGATGAAGAGCTTGCCGGTCTTGCGTCCACAAAAGGCGCGATGACCCTGGATGGTAAGCAATGGGGCGTTCCATACACATACTACCAATGGGGCGTATACTACCGCAAAGACATCTATGAAGAGCTGGGCCTGAATGAGCCTGCGACCTTCGACGAGATGAAGTCCAACTGCCAAGCCATTCTGGATTCTGGTCGTAAATGCTACACCATTGGCACCAAGTTCCTTTGGACCGCAGGTGGCTGGTTTGACTACCTCAACATGCGCACAAATGGTTATGATTTCCATTCGGAGCTGATGGCCGGCAAGCACAAATGGGACAGCGACGAAGTTCGTGCAACATTTGCGAACTGGCGTGAGCTGCTCGATATGGGTGCGTTTGTTGACAACCACACATCTTACAGCTGGCAAGAGTCGCTGCCATTCATCGTATCTGGTGATGCAGCTGCGATCCTGAAAGGTAACTTTGCGGTTCCACCACTTCGTGAAGCCGGTCTGGACGACAGCAAGCTGGACTTCTACCAGTTCCCATCCATCAACGCTGACGTCGAATTGGCAGAAGATGCGCCAACAGATACGTTCCACATCCCATCCGGGGCAGCGAATAAAGATAACGCAAAAGCGTTCTTGAAGTTTGTTGTCTCTGCTGAGAACCAGACAATGATCAACGCAGGCGACGCGTTGGGTCAGCTTCCGGTTAACGCAAACTCTTCCGTGGATGACGACAAGTTCCTGAAGGAAGGCTTTGAAATGTTGTCCTCCAACAGCCCAGGCGGCGTGGCACAGTTCTTCGACCGTGACGCACCGGCTGAAATGGCGAAAGTTGGCATGGAAGGCTTGCAGGAGTTCATGGTCAAGCCGGACAACCTGGACAAGATCCTGGCCCGCTTGGACAAAGCAGCTTCGCGTATCTACAAATAAAATCTCTTGCCGGGGCGGGCGCGCCTCGTCCCGGCATCCCTTTCAAAAGCGCTCATCTGCAAGTCCAAGGCCGGGTTTTCAAATGCGCGATTTATCGCATCAACATCTGAATTCGGGAGATATTCACGATGGCAGATACAGCCTTTACGTCGTCCAGTGCGAATCAGCAAAGCTGGATGAAACGAAACAAGCTGATCATAACGCCCTGGATGTTCTTGCTGCCGGGCATTCTGTTTTTTGCCGTCTATGTCATCATCCCGATTTTCCAATCGTTCTACTATTCCACGCTGGATTGGGACGGGCTCGGTGCCGCCGAATATGTGGGTATGGCCAACTATGCTGAACTTTGGGACGATGACGCATTCTATGTCAGCTTGCGAAACAACTTTATCTGGCTGTTTTTGTACCTGCTGGCGATCCCTGGTGGCTTGACGATTGCGCTATTGCTGAACCAGAAGGTCTTCGGAATTCGTCTGTATAAGTCTCTGTTCTTCTTCCCCTTCGTTATTTCTCAGGTCGTTGTGGGGCTAGTGTTTACGTGGTTCTACGATCCGACATTCGGACTTCTGAACATTATTCTGGGATGGGTCGGGCTGGGTCCGATCAACGTTCTAGGGGATGAAGCTTACGTGACCTACGGCATCATCGCCGCTGGTCTTTGGCCGCAAACGGCCTATTGCATGATCTTGTATCTGACTGGATTGAACGCTGTTGACCCCGAGCAGATTGAGGCGGGGCGTCTTGATGGTGCCAAGCGCCTGAAGATGCTGTGGTATGTCGTCATCCCACAATTAAAACCAGCGACCTTCATTGCCTTCGTCGTCACGATTATCGGGGCTTTGCGCTCGTTTGATTTGATCTCGATTATGACCAATGGCGGGCCGTTTGGCGAAAGCCGGGTCTTGAGCTTCTACATGTTCGAGGTCGCCTTGTCCGAATACGGCTTCCGAATGGGATATGGCGCGGCTATCGCCGTTGTCTTGTTCCTGATCATGCTGGTCTTCATCGCGTCGTTCCTGCGCTCGATGTACAAAGAAGAGAAGGGACGCTGAGATGTTTCCGACCCCAATTGAAAAATCGTCCCCCGCAGCACAGCTTGGCTACAAAATACTGCTTCCAGCCTCGTTGATCGTTTGGCTTCTGCCATTGATCGCGGTCGCAGTCTTCTCGATCAAGCCGGACTCAGATTTCACGAGCGGCAACTACTGGGGCTTTCCGTCTTCGTTTGAAGGCCTAACGAATTACGGCCTGGTATTTGGCTCGGACATGCCGCGCTACATGCTGAATTCCGTGCTGATCACAGTGCCTACTGTGATCGGCTGTATCATTTTGTCGTCGATGACCGGGTTTGCGCTTGGCGTCTATAAATTCAAGGCGAATATCTGGGTCTTCTTCATGTTTGTGGCGGGGAATTTTGTGCCGTTCCAAATTTTGATGGTGCCGGTTCGCGATCTGACCCTGGACCTTGGGCTTTACAATACGATTCCAGGGCTTGTGTTGTTTCATATCGCCTTCCAGACAGGGTTCTGCACGCTATTCATGCGGAACTTCATTCGCGCCCTGCCGTTTGAGCTGATTGAAGCCGCGCGTGTCGAAGGCATCTCGGAAGTGCGTATTTTCTGGTATGTGATCATGCCGTTGATGAAGCCTGCATTGGCTGCACTTGCAGTGCTGATCTTCACATTCATCTGGAACGACTACTTCTGGGCCGTTGTGTTAACCCAAGGTGTCGAAAGCCAGCCAGTGACCGCTGGGATTACGTCCTTCAACGCGCAGTTCCGGGCAGCGTATCATCTGATGAGCGCCGGATCGATCGTGGCAGCCCTTCCACCCGTTGCCATGTTCTTCCTGATGCAGAAACATTTCATCGCCGGGCTTACGCTTGGCGCAGTTAAGTGACCTGAATATATGATTGACGAAACGTTCCAGGCTTGGCGTCTGGATGACGGGCGGCAGACACTTGTCCTTGCCGCCCGCCGCACAAGATTGCCAGAAGTTGTCTATTGGGGCGTCCCGCTTCCGATGGACGATGATTTGACGGTGTTGGCCGAGGCACAACTGATTGATGTCACCGGTGGCATGCTGGACGAAAACCCAGACCTGTCGATTTGCCCCGAGGCTGTGCGCACCTTTCCCGGCCAACCCGGACTGATCCTGCGGGACAATGACGGCACGCCGCTCTTGCCGAAGTTCTGTTTCGAAAGTGAAGAGCGGGACGATACAAGCCTTGCTTTGCACTATACCGATGACGCCAGCAATCTGCGTTATTCGGCATATTTTTCAACCGACACCCATACCCGTGTGATCACCACCCGAGCGGTTCTGGAGGCTGACCGTCCAGTGCATTTGCATTGGTTGGCCGCACCAGTTTTGCCCGCACCCCAGCTTAGCGATGAAATGATTGATGTCGCGGGTCGGTGGTGCGGTGAATTTCAGCTCAACCGCACTGCGTGGTCGGCCGGGATGCGCTACCGCGAAAATAGGACCGGGCGCACCGGCCATGAGCATTTTCCAGGTCTGATCGTCCCTTGTCGCGGTGCAACAAATACCCAAGGGCAGGCCTACGCATTCCACTACGGATGGTCTGGCGGCCACAAGATGATCGCTGAGGAGCTGCCCGATGGCCGCCGCCAAATACAGTTTGGCCATGCTGCCCGGATGGAAACCAAAGCCGCGACACGGTTTGAAACTTCACCCTTATATGTGACGTTCTCCATCGATGGGTCAAACGGCTGCGCGGTCGCGTTCCAACGGCATCTGCGCGACCGGGTCGTCAAAATGCCTAACCCTGATCGCCCCCGGCCCGTTCACTACAATTGCTGGGAAGCGGTCTATTTCGATCACAAACTTCCGATCCTCAAAGACATCGCAGATCGTGCTGCCAACCTTGGGGCGGAACGGTTCGTCTTGGATGACGGATGGTTTGGCCAACGCGACGATGACACAACGTCTTTGTCTGATTGGGAAGTTGATCCTCGCAAATACCCTGACGGGCTTGGCCCTTTGATTAGCCATGTGCACGGGCTGGGGATGAGCTTTGGGATCTGGTTTGAGCCCGAAATGATTAACCCGGATTCCGACCTGCACCGGGCCCATCCCGATTGGGCGCTTGGTTCAGAAGATCAAACTTTGGGGCGACAGCAAAAAGCGCTGAATATGGCGCTGCCGGAGGTGCGGGACTTCATCTACGACCGGATGAGTGCGATCCTGTCCGCCCATGAAATTGACTACATCAAATGGGACCACAACCGGGTGTTGCCTGCACCGGATGCGGCCCAGACCCGTGGCTCCTACGCTTTGATTGATCGGCTCCGCGCTGATTTCCCGCATGTAGAGATCGAAAGCTGCGCATCGGGCGGGGGCCGGATCGATTTTGGCATTCTGTCACGTACGCAGCGGGTTTGGCTGTCTGACAGCAACGATGCACTTGAGCGGTTGAAAATGCAGCACAACGCGGCACTGTTTTTGCCTGCAGCTGTAACCGGGTCCCATGTTGGACCGCGCAAATGCCATACCTCGGGACGCATATTGGATATGTCCTTCCGGGCCTGGGTCGCCGCCCAGCGTCACCTGGGGTTCGAAATGGACCCCCGCGAGCTGACCCCCGAGGAAGAGACGGTTCTCCAGGAAGTCACGCAATGGTGGAAATTTAACCGCGACTGGATGATGCGCGCAGACATTTTGCGGTTGGATGCAGCCGATCCTTCGATCATCGCCGAGCAACAGATGGCAGAGGATGGCAGCAGGTTCGTCGCCTTCGTCGGGCGCGCTGGCACCAGCGCACAAATCGCACCACGCCCGATCCGGTTGACGCGTCTGCAGCCTGACGCAAAATACGAGATTACGTTGGTCAATCGCAATTCGGCCTCAACGCTGTCTCGCGGTACGCCAGCTTTGAAAGAACAACCAATCACAGTCTCAGGGGCCTATTTGATGAACCAGGGCCTTACATTGCCTTGGAGTTTCCCAGAATCGATGTGGGTATTGGAAGGAAGACGCCTTTGATCACTGTTCGCGAATACGATGCAAGAAGCCCGAGTTGCGACGCTGCGCTATGCCTTTATCCTGTTGCGCCATTGTGCAAAAATCGTTCTACCCAGAAAACCGGAGTGCTCCAATGACCAGCCCTGTCGCGACCTTTCACGACCTCAGAGACGCGTCCGTTTTCATCACGGGTGGCGGTTCTGGCATCGGTGCGTCGCTGACAGATGGATTTATGGCGCAAGGGGCCAATGTCGCGTTTATCGGGCGTTCTGGTGCAAGCGACTTCGTCTCCGAAATGGCCGAGAAGCACGGGCGTAAACCGCTGTTTTTCCAAGGTGATATCACAGACAACGCCGAATTGACGCAGGCAATCAAAGAAAGCGCCGCCGCCCACGGGCCGATCACAGCATTGGTCAACAATGCTGCAAATGACAAACGTCACACGGTCGAAGAAGTGGACAGCGACTTCTGGGATTGGATGATGGCGGTTAACCTCAAGGCGTATTTCTTTGCCTGCCAGGCCGTTGCGCCGATGATGAAGCAGGCGGGCTTCGGGTCAATCATCAACTTCAGCTCCATCAGCTATATGATGGGCAATGCGGGCTACCCTTTGTACACAACCGCAAATTCCGGGATTAACGGAATGACCCGTAGCCTTGCGCGCGAATTTGGACCGGATCGTATCCGTGTGAATGCGCTGGCTCCGGGGTGGGTTCTAACGCAAAAGCAAAAGGACCTCTGGGTGACACCAGAAGGACTTGAAGCGCATTTGGATCGTCAATGCCTCAAGGATACGCTGGACCCTGACGACATGATCAATGGGGCCCTGTTTCTTGCCTCGACAGCGTCCAAGATGATGACCGGCCAAGCATTGGTCATCGACGGCGGCGTGGTGGTCACAGGTTGATGGCAGAGCGCAGCAACACGGCTAATTGGATCGCAGTTGATTGGGGAACCACCAATTTACGTGCCTGGTCGATGAGCTCTGACGGTACCGTTCTAGCCAAGGCGAACTCCTCCAAAGGGATGGGCGGTTTGTCCAAGACTGAATTTGAACCTGCGTTGCTGGAGTTGATTGCGCCTTGGTTGGGTGCTGGTGTGACTGAGGTTTTGGCCTGCGGGATGGTTGGCTCCCGCCAAGGTTGGGCGGAAGCGTCCTACAGAAGCGTGCCGACGAAAGCGACAGGCAGCGTGACCAAAGTTGCCTGCCTCGACAAGCGTTTGGATGTCTCCATTTTGCCGGGGATCAAACAAACCAGCCCTGCCGACGTTATGCGCGGGGAGGAAACCCAAATTGCAGGCCTTTTGCGGTCAGACCCGAGTTTTGACGGGGTAGTTTGCATGCCCGGATCACACTCGAAATGGGCCCATATTTCGGCCGAAGAGGTCGTGAGTTTTCAAACCTTCATGACCGGCGAGTTGTTTCATGCGCTATCCGCACATACTGTGTTGCGCCATTCGGTCGATACATCCGATTGGGATGAGGATGCATTCACCACCGCTGTTGCTGATGCCTTGTCACGTCCCGAAGCGATTGCCGCAAAGCTCTTTCAACTTCGCGCGGGAGAATTGCTGGATGACACGCCAAAAGCGGCTTCGCGTGCGCGCTTATCTGGATATCTGATCGGTTTGGAACTGGCAGGGGCGCGTCCCTACTGGCTCGGCCAAAACGTGGCAATCATCGGGGATCCGAAACTGGCAGAACTCTATGGCAAAGCCCTTGCTGAACTTAGTGTCGATTCCAAACAGTTTGATGGTGACGTGATGACACTCGGCGGGCTAACCGCTGCATATAAGGATCATATGGCATGTCTCGAAACCTGATTGCGATTTTGCGCGGGATCACACCTGCGGAAGCTGTTCCGGTGACAGGAGCGTTGATCGCTGCGGGCATCACCAAGATTGAGGTGCCGCTCAACTCCCCCCAGCCACTGGACAGTATCGAACAGATGGTCAAAAATTTCGGCAATCAGGCTTTGATCGGCGCTGGCACCGTATTGTCGGCAGCTGATGTTGGTGCCGTTGCATCTGTGGGTGGGAGATTAATCGTCTCCCCCAATGCAGACCCTGAGGTGATCAGCGCAACTGTGGCTGCAGGTCTGGAAAGCTGGCCGGGTGTTTTGACACCCACCGATTGCTTTGCCGCCTTGAAGGCCGGTGCCACGGGATTGAAAGTTTTCCCGGCTTTTCAAATGGGAATTGAAGGTTTGAAAGCCGTTCGCGCAGTCATCCCGCCCACGGTTGAGATGTATATGGTCGGTGGTGTGGGACCAGACGGGTTTGCGGATTGGAAAACCGCTGGCGCAAACGGGTTCGGGATTGGATCTGCGCTTTATAAGCCTGGGAGAAGTGCCGCCGAAATAGGTCCAATTGCCAGCGCTATGGTTGAGGCCTACGACGCCGCTTTCACATGACGAGTTTTCAAATTCACGATGCGCGAGCGTGTCAGCTTGGTGAAGGCCTGCTGTGGCATCCATCGCTCAACAAGTTGTTCTGGTTCGATATAATGGCACGAAAGCTTCTTTGTGACGATGGGCGTGAATGGCAGTTCGATGAACATGTTTCAGCAACCGGGTGGTTGAATGATGACGCATTGATCATCGCCAGCGAAACCGCGCTTTTGCAGTTTGACCTAACAAATGGAACCCATACCGCGATCTGCCCGCTGGATGCTGCGAACACCGGAACACGGTCCAATGATGGCCGTGCCGATCCTTGGGGCGGTTTCTGGATTGGCACGATGGGCAAGAATGCCGACCCGGGGCAAGGCGCAATTTACCGGTATTACCGGGGCGAGCTGCGCACGCTCTATGCGCCCATTTCGATTTCCAATGCGATCTGTTTTGCCCCTGATGGCAGCCACGCCTATTTCGCGGACACAGCGACGTCGCAAGTGATGAAGGTTGCTTTGCGCAGCGGCGACGGCTGGCCTGATGGCGACCCGGAGGTCTTTCTGGATTTCAGGGGTGAAAACCTGAAGCCAGACGGCGCTGTCGTTACTGCGGATGGGTTGTTTGTTAACGCCCAGTGGGGCAGTGCGCGTGTTGCGTGTTATGATGCCGACGGGTCCATGACCCAAAGCTTCGAGCTGCTGACAGATAACATTACATGTCCTGCCTTTGGTGGTCCCGCGCGCAATCAGCTATTTGCGACTTCTGCGAAACAAGGTCTCAACGCCGAACAGAAAGAGGCACAGTCGGATGCAGGGAAAACCTTCGTCATCAATACGGGGCTAGAGGGCCAAAAAGAACATCAGGTGATCTTATGAAACGCAGTCTTGGCGTTTGTTACTATCCTGAGCACTGGCCGGAAGAGATTTGGCCAGAGGATGCGGCCCGTATGGTTGATGCAGGCTTGTCTTGGGTCCGTATCGGCGAGTTTGCGTGGTCAGTCATGGAACCCAAGCCAGGGGACTTGCAGCTGGATTGGCTGGACCGGGCAATAGATGTTTTGGGCAATACCGGACTGAAAGTCATCCTTGGTACCCCGACTGCGACACCTCCAAGGTGGGTGGGGACGAAGTATCCCGACATGTATGCCCGTGACGCCCTAGGCAATGTGCGCGGGTTCGGATCGCGCCGGCATTATTGCTTTAGCCATGAAGGCTACCGCACCGAAAGCCGACGTATCACAGAAATACTTGCCAAAAGGTATGGACAAAATCCCCACATCGCGGCGTGGCAGACGGATAATGAATATGGCTGCCATGATACGGTCTTGTCCTATTCCGATGCCGCAAAGACAGCGTTTCAAAATTGGCTTTCGCAAAAATATCAATCCCCGCAGGCGCTCAATAAAGCTTGGGGGAATGTCTTCTGGTCGATGGACTACGCTGAATTCAACGAGATTGAGTTGCCGAACCTAACAGTGACAGAACCCAACCCTGCACATGCGCTGGCGTTCAGGCGGTTTTCCTCAGATCAGGTTGTGTCGTTCAATCGCGAACAAGCAGACATTTTGCGAAAATACTCTGACGCGCCGCTGATCCACAATTACATGGGGCGCGAAACCGATTTTGACCATTTCGCAATGGGCACGGATTTGGACATCGCATCGTGGGACAGCTACCCGCTTGGATTCTTGGAAGATCGGGTGGGTGACGGGCCCGCGCATCAACGGGCCTTCGCCCAGCAAGGTGATCCTGATTTTCAGGCGTTTCACAATGATTTGTATCGCGCGGTGGGCCGAGGCCGCTGGTGGATCATGGAACAACAGCCAGGTCCGGTAAACTGGGCGCCGGTCAATCCATCACCACTGCCTGGAATGTGCAGGCTTTGGGCCTGGGAGGCTTTTGCCCATGGTGCCGAAACCGTGTGCTTCTTTCGCTGGCGTCAGGCTCCGTTTGCTCAAGAGCAGATGCATGCCGGTTTGCTTCGTCCCGACAGTGTCGCTGCGCCTGGACTAGACGAAGTCAAAGCAGTCGCGGCTGAACTGTCGCAGATGCCTGATGTTGAAACGGCGCAGGCGCGTGTGGGTCTTGTTTTTGACTACGCCTCGGAATGGGCTTGGAAGGTTCAACCGCAAGGCAAGGATTTCTCCTATTTCCGATTGGTTTTTGAGATCTACCGCGCGCTAAGGAAACTTGGGCTGGACGTTGATATTCTTCCCCCAGATACGAAAGATTTGTCGCCTTATAACTTGGTACTTGCGCCTGGAATATTAAGCCTTAGCGATCCACTGTTGTCCGCGATCAAGACATTTGAAGGGCGCGTGATTTTTGGCCCGAGGGCGAACTCAAAAACAACTGAGCTTTCAATTACGGACCCGCTGCCACCCGCCATCCCTGGATTAGATGTGACCGTCGCCCGGGTGGAGACGTTTCGGGCGGATCAACCGCGCCCTTTGGAAGGTTGCGGCCATGCCAAGCACTGGATGGAAGAGTTGGAAGGCAACGCGCCAGTGCTGGCACGGAGTGCAACTGGTGCGCCGGTTTTGGTCGGTGATACGAAGGTTCAGTACCTGGGATGTTGGCTCGACGAGGACGCGATGCACAGGGTTTTGAAAAACGCCTGTTTGGAAGTCGGGCTGGCACCGATCGAGTTGCCTGACGGGCTCAGACGACGCGGGACGCGAAGCCATGACATCTACCTCAACTATGGAGTGGACCCGGTTGAGCACGATGGCATTGCGTTGGAGCCTGCAGGCGTTGCGTGGCGAGAAAAAACCTAGCTTCGGGGCAGCCGCATCTCGGGATCGTAGACCTGCGACGGGATGATTTTTGCGGGAATTCGGTACCCTAAAATATCGACCTCCAGCGCGCCATCGGTTGCCAAGTCAACAAATGCGTAGGCAAGGTTTTTGCCGACGCGGTGACCCCAGTCGCCAGACGTTACTGTCCCCACAACAATGTCGCCTTGCATGACAGAGGCCCCGCCATGCGCAGGCGCATCCTTGCTATCGATATCCAAGCTAACCAACTTTTTGCTTGGCTCGTGCCGTGCCAGTGCATCGCGACCGATAAAGTCTCCTTTATCAAGATGTACAAAGCGGTCCAGTCCGGTTTCCAAGGGCGAAAACTCTGTCAGAATGTCAGATTTCCAGTGAAGGTATCCTTTTTCCATTCGCATCGATTCAACCGCGCGCGCCCCAAAGAGTTGCAATTGGTGGGCTTTACCGGCCTCTCTAAGGGCCAGATAGGCCGCATAGAGTTGCGCGTTTTGAACGTGAATTTCATACGCCAGTTCGCCAGAAAAGCTCACTGACATGACAGTTGCCGGTGCGATGCCGATGAACGCCTCCCGCACGCTGAGCCACGGGAACGCTTCAGCAGACCAATCGCCACGGGACGCGGCTGACAAGACTTCGCGGGCGCGCGGGCCGGCCAAAAGCAAGATTGTCTGATCGTTGGTCAGCGATCGGATTTGCACATCTTGGGTCGGGTCCAAATGCGACTGAAGCCAGTCCATGTCATGAAATTCGGCAGCGGCGGCCGACCCGTACCAGACCCGTCCGTCAGGCAAATTTGCAATCGTGGCTTCTGCTTTCAGCATCCCCTGCGCATTCAATAGATATCCCAAACCAACCCGACCGGGTTTCTGGGTCACCCGACCACAGATCATTCGATCAAGGAAGGCGTGCACGTCTGTGCCAGTCAGCTCAAACCGGTTGAAGCCATTCACTTCGGTTAGACCGACCGAGGATTGAACTGCAGATACCTCAGCCGCAACAACGTCGAAAACCTCGTTGAACCGGAAGCTGTGGGTTTCTGAAAACTCCGGCGTCGGCTTGAAGTAGTCGACCCGCTCCCAGCCATTAACAACCGCAAATTCTGCCCCTTCAGCAGCCAAAATTGGGGTCAGTGGCGTGGTCTTCATCGGTCTGCCGGTCGGGCGGTGTTCATGCGGGAAATGGAACCGAAATTCGTTTTGGTAGTCCTCTATCGCTTTCAACGCCGTCAATTCGACATTGGCGTGGCCAGTGAAACGGCGCGGGTCGATGGGCCACGTGTCGTAGCACGCTTCACCATGCACGATCTGTTGTGCCAGAAGCCATCCGTGGCCGCCGCCTTCACCAAGACCGGCCCGCAGGCCAATGATACAAAACGCATTCCGCTTTCCGGGGATTTGGCCCACCAAAGGCGCGCCATCAATCGTGTAGGTGATCGGGCCATTGACGACCGTATGCACCCCCACTGTTTCCAGTGCAGGCATCCGCGCAAATGCGCCTTCCAACACGTCCACCACACGGTCCAGATCATCAGGACACAGCGCATTGGTGAAGCCCGGATCGATACCGTCCATTCCCCAGGTTTTGCAGTCTTGTTCGTAAAAACCCAAAAGCAGGCCGTTCTTTTCCTGACGGCAATAGTAGTCGCTGATCGGGCACCGCAAGAGCGGCATCCGGTGGTTGGCATTAGCGATTTCTGGAATTTCTTCGGTCAGAAAATACTGATGCTCCATCGATGCGACTGGGTGATGAACCCCCATCATCGCACCAACTTCATTGACCCGGTACCCACAGGCATTCACGACGATTTCTGCCCGGATATCCCCTTTCGTTGTGTGAACCGTCCAGCTGTCATCTTTGTGCTGAGTTAGGGCAATCACCGGCGTATGCCTGTAGACCTCGGCCCCTGCTTTACGAGCTCTGCGAGCCAGCGCCTGGCACAGCTGCGCAGGATCAATGTCGCCATCCAGCGGGTCCCACAGACCCCCCAACATATTTTCCGTGGAAATCAGCGGGTGCCGGCGGGCGCATTCTTCTGCACCCAGCACTTCAAAATGCACGTCCATTCCCCGCGCCATGGATGCGAAGTGACGATACCCGTCCATCTGGGCTTCGGTGTTCGCCAACCGGATCCCACCATCCGCATGGTGGTAATTGATCGGGTAGTCTGGATCCTCGGAAAGCTCTTTATAAAGGTTGATGGAGTGCGTCTTCAGCCCAACCATGGTCTGGTTCATACCGAAGTTCGTGACTTGCGCTGCGGAATGCCAGGTTGTGCCCGAAGTCAGCTCGTCGCGTTCGACAAGAACAACGTCGCTCCATCCTTCCTGGGTCAGATGATAAAGCGTGGAGCATCCTGCGATACCTCCACCAATGACAACCACGCGGGTTTGAGACTTCATCACGACCTCCAGATCAGATATTTTCCGTCATCCAATGCCCGAAAACTGACGGGGTCAATCCACTCAACCGAAGTTTCATTCCGCACGAAATTTTTGTTAGTTTTCCCTGAAAGATGCGCGCCGGAAAAAACGAGACGCTTGTGTTGTGTCCTGTTCAGGTATCGCATCGTCGCAGAGGTTACGAAAAATGGCACGATCCACGAAGAAGCGCCCCGGGGGGAGAGCGGAACGGCTAGCACTACGTGCCGCCAAACCTGTATTTAACCCCTGCCCGCCTGGTCAACGCGGCGGATATTATGCGCCACTCAGCGCCTCTGAAATCAAACGGATCTACGACACAGCACTGGATCTACTTGAGCAGCTAGGCATGGGAGAGGTCCCTCCCCGATTGGCAGACGTCCTATGTGCTGCGGGGGCAGAAATGGATGGCAGGCAAAGGTGCCTGATGCCCCGAGCCTTGGTCGAAGACGCGATAGCAAGTGCCGCGAAAACCTTCACTTTCCACGGACGTGATCCCGATAGATCAATCGAGGTTGGCGGGGATAAGGTCTATTTCGGCACGGGCGGTGCGGCTGTCCAAACACTCGACCTTTCCACTCAGAGCTACCGTCCGTCAACGCTTTGCGACCTGCACGACTTCACACGCTTGCAAGATCAACTTGCCAATGTCAGTTGGTTCACGCGCTGTTGCATTGCCACGGATGTCCCAGACAATTTAGACCTTGATGTGAACACAGCGTACGCATTGATGCGCAACACGACCAAACCGGTTGCAACGGCGTTCACAATCGCTGACCACGTGGCCCCAATTGTTGAGATGTTCGATATCGCCGCAGGCGGACCCGGACGTTTCTCGAAACGGCCGTTTGTGAAGGCCCATATCAGCCCGGTTATTTCGCCGATGCGGTTCGGTGAAGATGCGGTGGACGTCGTCTTTGAATGCATTCGGCACAACATCCCGATGTCGTGCATCACTGCCGCGCAATCCGGGGCGACAGCGCCTGCGACCCTCGCGGGTTTTCTTGCGCAATCTCTTGCGGAAACTCTGGCAAGTCTTGTGATGGTCCATGCGATCCAACCGGGCTTTCCGATGATCTTTTCCAATTGGCCACTTGTGATTGATCTTCGCACGGGTGCGTTTGCAGGTGGCGGTGGGGAAACAGCCGTTCTAAACGCGGCCTCGGCACAGATTTCAAACTGGCTTGGCCTGCCATCCGGTGTCGCGTCTTCGATGACAGACGCCAAGGCAATTGATGCGCAATACGGCGCAGAAAAAGCGCTGACGGCGCTCGCGGCGGGATTGGCGGGCGGCAACTTGATCTATGAAAGCTCCGGCATGACAGCGTCGCTGCTGGGGGCAAGTTTTGAGGCGTTCATCTTGGATGATGAGATGCATTCCGCCATCTACCGTGCGCTACGTGGGGTTGAGGTTTCAGACGAAACACTCGGCTTTGATGCAATCTGTGAAGCTGTCCTAGGGGACGGGCATTTTCTTGGTGGGACCCATACGCTGGATGCAATGGAACGGGATTATTTCTACCCTGATCTGGCCGACCGGGATGCCCCGATCACATGGGAAGAAAACGGCGCACAAGATGCTTGGGCCAGAGCCAATGAAAAAGCAAGAGGCATTCTGAATAGCGAGACAGAAGTTTACCTTTCCCGTGCGCAAGATGCCGAGATTCGGGCCAAATTCAATATCATCTGATCCCTAAGCAGCGCCCGGTTGCCAGGACGAATAAAGCGGGAAGGTCTCGCTTAAGGGAAGTGCAACCTGTTCACCTGTGCGTGCGGCTTGATACGTGGCTGAAACCAGCTCGATAGAGCGGCGACCATCGGCCAGGGAAACGGCGGTATTGTCCTGACCCTTCAGGTGTTTAGCGATATCTTCCAAATATCCAACAAACCCAACATACACCCTGTATGTGTCATTCAAGATTGCGTCGACGTCATGCCGCTGCAAAGCGCCCCGCGCTGTAAATGTCCAAGGCTCTGATCCCGGCGCGTAGGGTGTTCGGCCACTTTCCGCAGTCAGGTTTTCAAACACAAACCGCAATCGACTTTCGTCTGTCGCAGCCCCCAGTGTGATCGAACTTGTGGCCACAGCGCCGCTTTCGAACTGGAACGAAATGGCGGCGCAGTCTTCGGTTTCGATGTCGTTCACGCGGGTTGTCGTGAACGCCGAAAGCTTTGACACTGGACCAAAGAAGTGGGTCAGCAAATCATGATTGTGGATTGCATGGCACAAAACCGCCCCGCCCTGTTCGCCCTGCCACGTACCGCGCCACGGGACGGAGTAATAGTCTGCGCCGCGGTTCCAATGAGTTTCTAGGCTGGCAACCAGCGGACGGCCACATTTGCCGCTGTCGAGCAGTTGCCGGAACTGCGTCAGCGACGGTCCGTAGCGATATTGAAAAACCGGAAAGACCTGACGATTTACCTGCGCAGCGGTTGCAATGATTTCGTCCACATCTGCCAGTGATGTCGCCAGTGGCTTTTCACAAATCACATGCTTGCCTGCTTTAAGCGACGCGACGCAAATGTCCTTGTGGAGGTTTGGTGGCAGACAAACATCGATCAGATCAATCTCAGGATCGGCAAGAACTGAGTCTATATCAGAACAGGCCACAAACGCGGCAGCCCCTCTTATTTCCTCTATCCGAGCGGTATCGCGATCGACAACATGGGTAACCTGAAAGTGGTTGTCGAAAAACTGGTATGCAGCAAGGTGTTCGCGACCAATCCCAGCACCCAGAATAGCGACCCGGATCATAGTTCCTGACCTTCAGCGATCATTTGCGCCTTGATTGCCAGTTCCATCACCTTGAACGCGTGGGACTGTGTCATCGCTGTTTCGGTCCTGTCTCTGATGTCATGTGCCAACGCGCTAAAATACGGCATCCCGGCATCCGCACAGCTAATCTTTTCACATCGTGATCCATTGGCCATTACAAGATGATCCGTCCCCTCGGACCCGCCGACGTCAACGTATTTACGCAACTCTATATAACCATCTGTGCCAAGGATCGTTAGACGGCCGTCGCCCCAGGTTGGCAGGCCGTCGGGTGTGTACCAGTCGACCCGAATGTAGCCGCGGCACCCTTCAGCGCTGAGACCTATCTCACCGAAATCTTGCAGTCCCGGATCGTCTGGGTTTGCGTAGTTGGCCACATGCGCCAGCGTGATTTCAGCATCCAAAGACCCGGTGAAATGCAAAAACTGATCGATCTGATGTGACGCAATATCCGTCAGGATGCCACCATACCGAGAGCGTTGGAAAAACCAGTCTGGACGGGTAGTTCGGTTCAAGCGGTGCGGTCCCAACCCCACGGTTTGCACCACACGGCCAATTGCACCTGACCGCACAAGCTCAGTTGCGCGAGTGACTGCGGGAACTTCGAAGCGTTCGGAAAAATCTATCGACCAGATACGGTTGGTTTTGGCGACGCATGCCTTGATCTGGTCCAGCTGTTGCAACGTGGTACAGCCGGGCTTGTCTGTCATGACGTCCAACCCCTGTTTCATCGCTTCAATCGCCAAAGCCGAGCGATCTTCCGGGATTGCAGCGATCACAGCAAGCTGCGCCCCCATACCATAGGCCGCTTCACGCGTTTCAAATCGGGGCAGGTCAGGGAAGCGCTTTTGGAACCCGTCAAGCGTTTCAGGAGTGCCCTCCGTCCAATATCCAAGGCATTCTGCCCCGACATCCAGCATGTTTTGGACTTGTCCAAAGATATGCCGGTGGTCCAGGCCAATCGCTACAAACTTCAAATCTGTTGTCATAGCTGTCCTTCTATAACTCCACGCGCTGACCCGTGGCCGAAGCCCGTTCCATCGCATCGATGGCGCGATGTCCATCCAGCGCCATGGTTCCTGTCACCGCCGGGTTACGATCCGTTGCAATCGCATCAACGAAGTCTTCGATAATTGCGCGATGCCAATCATGCGTGAACGCCATCGGGTCCGCACCCCCACCCGAGCCAGACGCTGCGCCGTGCATTTCGCTGTTTCCGTCAGCATCAATAAGTTCAAGCTGGCCGGGGCGCAGATGCGCGGCCCCCGCCGTTCCATAGATGGATACCCTTTCCGAACCCCCTGGAAACGCCGCTGTGGTTGCTAGGAAATTTGCAACCGCACCACTTTGAAAACGAAGGCTTGCGCTGGCCCAGTCTTCCGCCTCCATCTTATGGCTTGGCGTTGTCGTCGTCATCGCCTGAACGGTCCTTAGCGGACCCGCGAAAGACAGCGCAAGGTCAAGCGTATGGATCGCCTGGCTGATCAAGACCCCGCCGCCATCGCGCCCGTATGTGCCACGTCCCGGAACGTCGTAGTAGGACTGGTCTCGCCACCAGGGAACACGAATATCAAGATGGGTCACCTGCCCCAACGCACCCTTTTCGATGTGGTCTCTTAGCAGCGCTACGTCGGTCCGCATTCTGTGTTGCAAAACCACGCCCAACTTCACCTTAGCCGCCGCACAGGTTTGCACGATCTCTTCGGCTGCGCTGCAAGTCCGTTCCAGTGGTTTTTCAGACAGGATATGTATGCCTTTGGCACACAGCATATCAACGTAGTCTTTTCGCGCATTCGGAGGTGTCGCAAGAATTGCGAAATCTGGTGAGGATTTTTCCAAGCAGTCTTGCAGTGTGTCATATAACGTCGGCGCAAGGCCAAAATTCGTTTCAGCGCGAACGGCGGCTGCCTTTGTCCGCTCCACTGATCGGCCGACCAATGCACAGCTGTCGATCTTCTCACGCAAGTCTGCCAATGCCGCAAGATGCGTGTCCGCAACCATACCCGCACCAACCAAAACGACTTTCATGGCCCCTCCTTCGCTTTGATCAGCGTCGCAGGGAAACACCGCTTGGCCAAGCGAAAAAGATGGAAGTCACGGTGTATTCTCCGCTAGATAATCATAGCGGGAGGCATTGGCATGAGCATCAAATTTAACGGACTGGCGCAAGAGCTTTACGAAGGCATCGCCACCGATCCGATTGTGTCCCCACACGGGCATTGCGATCCGTCCTGGTTTTCTGAAAACCAGCGCTTTTCCGACCCCGCACAATTGCTGGTCGTGCCGGATCACTACGTGTTTCGGATGCTCTACTCGCAGGGTGTATCGATGGAAGATCTGGGGATTGGTGTTCCAGCGAACCAAGCAGACCCTCGCGCAATCTTTCGTAAATTCGCGACGGCATGGCCGCTGTTTCTGGGCACCCCAAGCCGTCTATGGATCGAATTCGTTCTGCAGAACACGCTAGAAATTTCGACCCCGTTGAGCACTGAAACCGCAGATCAAATTTATGACGATATCGAAGAAAAACTGGCCAGCAGCGCCTTTCTTCCCCGCGAATTGTTTGACCGTTTCGGGATCGAGGTTTTGGCGACAACAGACAGCGCGTTGGATGATCTTGGGCACCATGACACGATCAGGGAAAGCGGTTGGGCTGGCAGAGTGGTTCCAACGTTCCGCCCAGACGCGTTGCTTGACCCGCACCATAGCTACTACCTCGCAAGTATCGCTGAACTTGCCGATGTAGCAGGCGAAGAGATCGGTGATTTCCGAACCTACCGTGACGCGTTGCGCATGCGACGCGCATATTTCAAATCCAAAGGGGCCACCGCAACCGATCACGCAATTGATCACCTGCACACGGAGTGGCTTTCGGTAGGTGATCGGGAGCGTTTGTTCGGTGCAAGTCTTCGCGCGGAATTGACACCTGCTGAGGCCGCGTGTTTCCACGGGCATATGTTGATTGAAATGGCGCAGATGTCTGTGGAAGACGGGTTGGTGATGCAGTTGCACGTAGGTTCCAAGCGTAACACGAATGACGCGGTATTTGAGAAATTCGGTCGTGACAAGGGCGCGGATATTCCACTGGCAACCAACTGGGTGGAAGGGTTGGCCGCCTTGTTGAACCGGGTCGGAAACTCACCCGATCTTACCCTGATCCTGTTCACACTTGATGAAACAACCTACGCTCGGGAGCTCGCCCCGATGGCGGGGCATTGGCCATGCCTGCGGATCGGTCCGCCGTGGTGGTTTCACGACAGTCCGAACGGGATAGCGCGCTATTTTGATCAAGTTGTCGAAACCGCGGGCTATCAAAACCTTGCCGGGTTCAACGATGATACGCGGGCGTTCCTTTCCATTCCTGCCCGACACGATATGTGGCGAAAGTCCGTTGGGTTGCATTTGGCAAATCAGGTCGCCGCAGGATACTTCAACCGGGACGATGCCGAAATGCTGGCCAAGCAATTGTCGACAGAGCTTGCGCGCAAGGCCTATCGGTTGGAAATCTGATGGGGCGCGTTCTGCATTTTGGCGTCGGCAACTTCTTCCGCGCACATCAGGCTTGGTATATCTGGAAGGCTGGCGGGTGGACGGTAACAGGCGTCTCCCTGCAATCTTCGCGGATGCGTGATCAGCTTTCCGGACAAGGTTTTTCCTACAATCTGGTGACACAAGATCGCGCTGAAAATCGGGTAGAACGCATAGATGTTCTGAGCGATATTCTGGTGGCCCCAGAAAACCCTGCTGCTGTCTTGGATCAGATCAAAGACCCAGGGGTCGAGATTATTTCCGCCACAGTGACCGAGAAGGGCTATCACTTAACTCCGGACGGATGCTTGAACTTCGATGACCCTGATATTGCGCATGATTTGCAAAATGAGTCGCCAAAAACACTGATCGGTTATCTCGCGCGGGGCCTAGATGACCGCACACATCCGGTGACCGTCCTGAGCTGTGACAACAGATCTGAAAACGGTGAAACCCTTCGAAGAGCCGTGGTCGAATTTGCAGAACGTGCGCATTTGAAAGACCCCCAAGATGTCGCCCGCTTTCCAAACGCGATGGTTGACCGGATAACACCAGCGACGACACCTGATCTGATCTCAATGCTGCAGGACCAAGGTATCGAAGACATATCCCCCGTCCCGACGGAGCCGTTTTCCGAATGGGTCATCGAAGACAATTTCGCTGCGGGGAAGCCTGATTGGACAAGGCATGGAGTGCAAATGGTCCATGATGTCACTGGCCATGAGCTCCGCAAATTGCGGATGCTCAATGGTGCGCATTCTTATCTGGCTTATGCTGGAACGCTTGCGGGCTTTGACTTTGTTCATGAGGCGGTCATGGACCCAACCTTGCGCAAGGGCGCTACGGGTCTCATGGCTGAAGCCGCCGAGACGCTTGGTCCAGACATAAAAAAACAGGCGGTGGTTTATGCGTGCGATCTGATCCAGCGGTTTGAAAACCCGGCGCTTCGTCATTCCCTTCGCCAGATTGCGAATGATGGCAGTGAAAAAATCCGCTATCGCGTTCTTGATACGCTAACGGCGCGCGCAGATGCTGGTTTGAAATCGCCGCGATTATCTGCAGCCTTCAATGCTTGGGTCGATTTCTGCGTGGCTGAAACGCAGGCTGGACGGGCTCTAAACGATCCCCGTGCAGACGCGATTGCAAATGCCTGTCGGTCTGCTGATCCATTGGCTGAGATTTCATCGCTGCTTGGGTTTGATCCCAATTTGTTGGACGCGGAAGCCTAGGCCTTCGGGATAATTGCCCCTTTGTGCTGCACGACTTCGCGCGCGCAATTGTGCCCTGCCAGCAACGCATCTGCTTGCGACGCACCACGCAAGTAGGCTGACAGATAACCACCGTTGAAGCTGTCACCTGCGGCTGTTGAGTCCACGACTTTCGGTGCGGCTGGATAGTCTTGCACACAAGGGTCAGCACTCAGGGATTTTGGACCCCCAGCTCCACATTTCAAAGCCCCTTCTGTTAGGCGATAAGATTTCAAGCGGTCGAAGGCGGCCTGCTCAGTTGGGTCACCGAACAGGTCCATCTCGTCATCCACGGAAGGCAGCCCGATATCTGTGATCTTCCACACCGCCGCAACATCACGCTGCGCGTCCGCGATGCTGGTCCAAAGACGCGGGCGGTAATTGCTGTCGAACGCGATGCGCCCGCCCGTCTTTTTCTTGTACTTGGGCAACCACTCAATGAATTCCAACCGCATGGTAACCGGTAAAATCGCCAGCGAAATTGCAGAGAAATATAGAACGTCATAGTCCATCAGAACGTCGAAGTTCGGCCCGGTGCCATAGGAAAACATATCGCGTGCCGCTGCGGCGCTGCGCCAATAGCTGAACGACCGTTCGCCGGCATCATCAAGCGATATTGCGTAGAGGCCCGGAAACTTGTCTTCGGAGGTCTCAATCGCGCCAATCCCAATATCCTGACCCGCGATAAAATTCCGGATGCGCTGAGAAAACGCATCTTTCCCAAGCCGCGTGACATAGTCGACCGAAATCTCCTGAGCCCCTCTCTTGAGGTAGACTGCCGTGTTAAGCGTATCGCCCGCGACGTTCACCTTCGCATCTGCGTCATGTTCCCCGCCGACCATCGAAAGTTCAATCATCGCCTCACCGATACATGCGACTTTCATGCGGTTTCCTTCGTTCTCTTCCAAATGATGAGACCTGATAGAACAATCACGACCGCTCCTACAACCGTCCAAACATCAGGTACCTTACCGAAGACCAAGTAGCTGCTGATCGTCAGGTAGATCAGGAAGCTATAAGTGTAGGGCATCAAGGTGTTGGACGTCGCATAACCGTGGGCGCGTGTCAGAAGCTCGTGCCCGGCCCAGCCGAAGAAACCCACACCGAACAAAAGCGCCCAATCAAGGGGAGTATCCGGCGAACGCCACGTGACGATTGCAAACGGCAACAAGACAATTGTGCCCAGAAACCCCATGTAGAATTGCATCGTTTCAGCGGCGACAACACCCGACAATTTGCGCGTCAGGATCGAATAAAAGGCCAGTGAGAAGGCATTATAGAGCGACAAGAGAGCGGCCCAATGAAAGGTCTCTCCGAAGGGACGGATGACGACCAGAACACCTGCAAAGCCTAGAAAGATGGCAAACCAGCGCCACGGGCCCACCTTTTCGCCCAAAAGTGGTCCGGCAAGCGCGCAGACGATAATAGGCGAAGAAAACATGATCGAAGCGGTGACTGTCAGCGATATGTACTGAAGTGCAATGAAGTTGAATGCCGTCGACGAGATCAACAACCCCGAACGAATTATGACCAGAAACGCATGTTTCGTCGCAAACATGTCCCGGCTAATTCCGCCACGAAACATCAAAGCCGTGCTGATTGCCATGTGTCCGACATATCGCATGAATGCCAGCTGCAACGATGGAATTCCGACGACCAGAAGCCAGGCGACAGAGGTATCGATCAGCGAGAAAAAGAACCACGCCAGCAGGATCATGACAATACCAAGGCTGGCCTTGTCCTCGCGGGCGCGGGCGGCGACGGCCATCCCTAGCTACGGTATCGTTCGGCGAAAAAGTCGACCATTTGCGATACCATATCTTCGCCGCGCCCCTCCTCGACAGCGGTTCTCAGGGCAGTCAGCGCTGATTTAGCCATGATACTGTCAACATTCGCGTCTGAGGCCATCTGGTCATAATACCCGACATCTTTCGCCGCGTTCTTGATCGCAAAAGCCAGCTGTGCCGGGTCACCGTCTACACCGTATCCCTTGACGAAATCCATCATTCCGGAATGCAGCGGGCCTGCCGACATCACGTCATAAAGCGCTTTCCTGTCGATCCCGGCCACATCCGCCATACCGAACGCTTCAGCCATCGCGTTGGCGACAGTCATGCCAAAGAAATTATTGATCAACTTGATGGTGTGGCCAGAGCCCAGCGCCCCGAGATGAAAAACGTTCTCGCCAAGGTCTTTGAGAACCGGTTCCACCACCTCAAACGCGGCCTTGTCGCCCGCGCACATGATGTTGAGCAAACCGTCTTTGGCATGTTCCGGGGTGCGGCCCAGAGGGGCATCCAGATAGTCCCCACCAGCGGCCTTGGTCTGTTCCCCCAACATACGGGTGGAGGCAGGCAGCGACGTTCCGAAATCAATTACAACTGCTTCGGGTTGCAGACCGGCGATCACGCCATCATCCCCTTGCATCCGCCCTTCGACAGAAGCGGACGTGTCCATGCACAGCATGACGATATCGGACGCTGCAGCAACATCGCGCGCAGTCGCCACTTCGACAGCACCCCTTGCAACCGCTGCATCAATCCGCGGCCGGGATCGGTTTGCTGTGATTGTCACCGGGTAGCCAAGGTCCTGCAGGCGACCCACCATCGCAGCCCCCATCAATCCAAGTCCGATAAATCCGATTTCGGGTTTGCTCATTTCTGTTTCCTTTCAGGATTTGGCGACATCAAATGCGCGCGTCTTCAGACCCTTCTGGATCTCGTAGATTGAGATAGCGACATTTGGTTGAGGTTGGGGAATGCGCACGGGGATATCTTCCAGACGCGGGTTCAACGTCGTCTCTCCACATAGCATTCTTTTGTTATAGTCTTCGATGCCCGACCATTGCGTCATAGACCCCATGATCGGAAAGGCGTCTGCCGCCATCATCTCGTAAAACAGGATGCGGCGGGGGCTATCTGAGACGTTTAACGCCGAGCCGTGGATGATCCGTCCGTGGTGGATCGACATACTGCCCGCTGGGCCCGTCAACTTCACCGCGTCTTTCACATCCAGACCGTTTTCATGCGGCAACATCGCCCCGGCGAAGACACCGTCGACGTGATGATCATAGACCGGTCCTTTATGGCTGCCCGGAAAGACCATTAGCGGTCCGTTTTCTTCGGCCATATCGTCTATGCAAATTCCGATCGCCAGAATGTCATCGTTCGTATGCGGGTAGAACGCATAGTCCTGGTGCCATTCGACGGCCGCACCGTAGCCCGCTGACTTCATGTTCAACTTGGTTGTATGGAGCCTTAGATCTGGTCCGATAAGATCCCGTGCTGGTCCCAGAACATGGTCGGAATACATCAACTCCCGCATGACATCGCTTGTCGTGTGGGGCAATTTAATCCGGCGGACGCGCGGGTCTTCCTGCGTGTGCGTGTCCTCCAGATCGATCCGATCATTTGAGGCGGTCATGTCTTTCGCTTCCAGTTCAAACCTGGAAATTTCAGCACGAACTTTTTCAATCCACTCCATAGGTATCTGATTTTCCAGAACAAGATATCCGGTCTCGGCGTAGCGGTCCTTTTGCGTGGCAGTCAAAACTTCAGACATGGGTTACTCCGGTCTTAAAGGGGCAAGAAGCGGAAGAATTTCGGCGTGGTTGGTCGAAAGCCCAGTATAGGCCTCAAAAGACCGTATCGCCATCGCACAAAAAAGCTCAAACCCGGATATACACTTGATGTTCTGGGGTTTTGCATCTTTCAAGAATTGGGTTTCGGGCGGTGTATAAACAGCATCGAATACCCAGTCCTGCGGCCCGAGCCATGCTTTCTGAAACGCACTGCCCGCGTATTCGACCATCCCCAATACGGTCGCGTTAACCAACCCATTAGCGGATTTTGTCGCGGTTTCGAGGTCACTTTCCGCAATGACACTGCAATTTGCGCCAAGTTTTAAGGCCAGCGCTTCCGCGCGGTCTGTGGCCAGATCGTAGACGGATAGCTTGTGGCCAAGCTGGAGGAGTGCCGGTCCGATTGCTTCGGCAACCCCACCCGCGCCCATCATTAAGACCCGACCCGGTTTTTGGGTTTCTGCGTGCGCATGAAAGACAGACAGGATGCCGGAATAATCTGTATTGAAGCCTTTGATGCCGCCCGGAAAACGGACCGTGTTGCACGCTCCGAGATGCGCCGCTTCTTGATTCATCTGGTCGCCTACGAATTCACGTGCATAGGTTTTCCAGGGATGGGTCACCGTCATTCCGGTCCACCCGTCCAAGCGCGCCGCATCCAGCGTCGCGTCAAAATCAAACTCATCCGTGACCGCTGTGTCGATCAACGAAAAGTCCAATTCCCAACCATGCAGATCGCACATTATTTGCAGCGCGGCAGGCAACCGGGTTCGCGAAATATGTTCGCCGACAAGACCTGCCTGCAATACGTTCACATCGTTGCTCCGATTTGCCAGGGCACAAATTCGTAGTCCCCGAGGCCCTGAGCTTCGGATTTCGTAGGTTCCCCTGATGCGACACGCAGAAACGCCTGATAAATCTCGCGCCCCATATCTTCGACGCTGACACCGTCTGTTAGAATTGCGCCTGCGTTCACATCCATGTCTTCTGCCATGCGCGTGGCCATTTCCGTATTCGTCGCCACTTTGATCGTGGGCGCGGGTTTTGATCCAAAGGCTGAACCGCGCCCCGTCGTGAAACACACAAGGTTGCAGCCGCCTGCGATCTGGCCGGTAACGGATGCCGGGTCATAGCCTGGGCTATCCATGAACGTAAACCCACGCGCCGTGACTTCTTCGGCGTATTTGAAGACACCATTCAGCGGCGATGTGCCGCCTTTTGCTGACGCGCCCAAGGATTTCTCTAGGATCGTGGTTAGACCACCCTTCTTGTTGCCGGGGCTGGGATTGTTGTCCATGGAGCCATTGTTGCGGGCGGTATATGCCTCCCACCACTTGACCAATCCGACAAGCTTTTCACCCACAGCAGGCGTGCTGGCGCGTTTGGTCAACAGATGCTCTGCACCATAAATCTCGGGGGTTTCTGCTAAGACACCGGTCCCACCTTGGGCCGCAAGAAGGTCACAGGCGTGTCCCAAGGCGGGGTTGGCAGTGATCCCTGACCACGCATCTGAACCACCGCATTGCAAAGCAACCGTCAGTTCCGAAACCGGACAAGGTTCGCGCGTCGCTTCATTTGCCAGAGGCAGCATTGCGCGGACTTTCTCAATACCCAAATCCACGGTGCGGCGCAGACCCGCAACATTTTGAATGTTCATCGTCTGAAAAAGCGGGCCTTGCTTCAGGCCGTAGGCTTCCAACAGCCAGTCAATCTGGTTCATCTCGCACCCGAGACCAACCATCAGAACGCCAGCGTGATTGGGATGACGGGCATAGCCCCACATCACACGCTGAAGTGCTTCGAAACCTTCGCCGTCGCCCGCCATGCCGCACCCTGTCCCATGGACAAAGGCGGCGACGCCGTCGACATTCGGAAAGTTTTCCAGCACGTCTGGCGTAAACGCATCGGCAATCATCCGGGCCGCCGTTGCAGAACAGTTCACTGAGGTGACGATTGCAATGTAGTTTCGCGTGCCAACCCGGCCATTGTCGCGCTTGTACCCCATAAAGCTGTCGCGCGAGGCCTCAGGGACCATTTCCAGCGGCCTCAGATCCGTTCCATATTCGTAGACAGTATCGGTGTTGCGGAACTCCAGATTGTGCGTGTGCACATGTGATCCGGCTGCGATGTCTTCGGCGGCATAGCCAATGATTTGCGCGTATTTTCGGACCGGCATGCCTTTCTTGATATCACTGGTTGCGATTTTGTGACCGGTAGGTATCAGGCCAAGCGTTTGGACATCCTCCACAGCAATACCAGCTTCGATTGACCGAATGGCGGTGACGACATTGTCAGATGCATCAAGACGAACGTGGTTCATAATTGGACTTTCTCAGGCACAATAGGGCGCGTCGCTTTGCCAGCGATGTATCGGGATATGCGGCGCGCGAGCCAGGCGCGCACGCGCGTCTTCCCATAGTTTTGCCCAGACCTGCCAGTCCCGCAATTGCATTTCTGGCTGTGATCGACTGCGCGCGATGAAGTCAGGAAAATGTGCGCGGCCTGTTGGCTGACCCGTCACGTTGTAACGCAAATCAAACGACCACCTGCACCCCGCGGACCGGTTTACCAGCGAGCTGTGAGGCGTCAGTGGATGAAAAATCACGACGCCACCAGCCTTCACTGGGAGGGGGACGGCTTTCGCCACGTCCAAGAAGCCAGGTGCAATTGCCGTTTGCTTCATTGGACAATGCGGCAATATCTCCGAAGGCTTACCAGGAACCACTTGTAGGCAGCCGTTTTCTTCTGTTGCATCGGTTATGGCGACCCAGACCGTGATCATGTCCGTCTGATCCGCCTCTTCCAATCCAACACCGCGGTCCTGATGCCAATCGGTCGCCGTTATGTGGGCGCGGATTTCGTCGTCTTTCAAATCAGGAGCCGGTGGCTTGATCCGGATATGTTGTATCGGGTTTGATGTAATTTCCGGCCCGATCAGGCTTTCGACGACGTCCAGAAGACGGTCCGAGGTGATCATATCAAAAACGGAAGGCCCGAAATGCATCGGCGTATCCGCTGCGATCTCATCCCCCGGAAGCGAGATGTCCATAGGTTGGAACCAATCAAACCCGGCGGTGTAGGCTTTGATCAATTTATCTTCAAAGCCGAAGCCGGAAATACCCCAGCCTGCACATAGGTGATCAAGAAGATCAGAGTATTCTGCGCGTATCCGATTGAGGATACCCGGCCCCACAACGTCCTCAAGGACCAGAAATCCGGTCTCTTGGAATTCTGTGACTTGCGCCGCTGTCAGCATTTCGAACCTCTTAAATGCTACGGAAGCAAGATGGAGACGATGGGCGGATAAATCAGCAGGATCGACAAAGCACAAAGCTGGATACCAATGAATGGCAGGAAGCCTTTGAAGATATCGGTCAGCGAGATATGCGGTGGCGCAACTGATTTCAGGTAGAACGCTGCCGGACCAAAGGGCGGTGACAGGAAGCTGACCTGCATGTTCATACAGAACACAACCCCGAACCAGATCGCGACATGACGCGGGTTCAACTCACCCAGTAGACCAATCTCTTCGATGGGAAGACGCTGCACGATTGGTAGGAAAACCGGGATAATCAAAAGTACGATCCCGACCCAATCCATAAACGCTCCCATGAAAAGAAGGATCAACATCATGATCAGGATAATGCCCATTGTCGGCAATTCGGAGCCAACGATGAAGTCCGCGACGTATACTGGACCACCAGCAATCGTATAGGCCCCAGCCAAGGCCGCAGCCCCGATCGTCACCCAGATGATTGTCCCGGTGGATTTGAGCGTCCGCATCAGGCTGTCCCAGACAAGCTCAAAACTGGCCTCGCCACGGAAAATCGCAATCACAAGGACCGCAACAGCGCCCATGCCTGCCGCTTCCGTGATCCCGGTGATCCCACCATAGATCGAACCAAGAACCACGCCGATCACGACAATCGGCGGCACCAGACCTTTGCCCATCGACCAACCCAGTTTCGTCCGTTCACGTCCGAGAACAAAGAAAATCAAAACCAGCGCGAGGAGTACCGCAACACCGAATTTCACCAGCCAGTCCGCGGTCCCAAAGGCGATAGCCTCGCCCGTATTGGAGGCGTTCTGACCCGCAAGTTCAAAGAACAACACGCGCAGGAACAAAACTGTCCCAAAACCCACGACAAGAACAGAAAGAAACGCGAGGAACAGTTTGAACTTTTCAACACCCTGCGGCTCCCCCTCAACAGGATCCGGCAATGGCGCATCTTGCGGGCGCAATTGCGTACGAATGATGATGTAGATGATAATAAAGGACGCCAACATGAAGCCCGGCAGGAAGGACGCCGTGAACAATGCTTTAATCGATGTCTCCGTGATCAATCCGTAGATAATCAGAACAATCGATGGCGGGATCATCGTCCCGAGCGACCCGGACGCACAAATCGTCCCGATGGCAAGGTTCTGCGAGTATCCCAACCGCAGCATTTGTGGCAGTGCGATCAAGCCAAGAAGCACGACTTCACCGCCGATAATCCCGGACATCGCCGCCATGATCACAGCCATGATGGATGTCACAATCGCAATGCCCCCGCGGGTACGGTTCAGCCAGATATTCAGTGATGAATACATATCTTTGGCGATCCCGGAGCGTTCGAGAAGCGCCGCCATGAAAATAAACAGCGGGATGGATATGAGGACATAGTCCGTTAAGAGCCCGTATATCTTCTGAGCTAAGATATTTAAGGGTCCCGACCCCGGCCTCCCCGTTAATATTCCGTCTCCGAAGGTCCAAGGTGCCGTCAGCAAAGCAGGCTCGAACTTCATGACCAGCACGAGAACGGCCAGAATTGCAGAGGCCATACCAAGCGGCATCCCAATGGCAAGCAGGATCATCAGGCCCATCAAAAGGACCAGTGAAATTGTTCCGATATCCATATTTAGTCCGCCCCTACAGCTTTTTTCAGCCGCTCTATTTCTTCCTCATCAATGTCATCCGCAGCGCTGTGAATGACCGGCTCTGCGTTCCAGTCCGAGATCAAGTTGATCACCGCCTGGATCGCGACCATTGCCACGACGAACAGAACCATCGGCTTCAATGTCGCAGGGATAGGCGGATCAAACGCCGTGCCGAAGGTTTCCCACCGGCCGAATTTCTGGAACGCCTCGCCGTAGCCGCCGTAGATCAAGAAGAAGGCAAACGCCACGATCAGGGTGGTTGAGATTACGTCGCATATGCGCTGAAAGGTGCGCGGCATCATATCGTACAGAAGGAAGATGCGGATGTGGCTGCGTTGTTGCATCGCATAAAGCCCCGCACACAGAAACACGAAGCCAGCCAACCAGAGCGAAAGTTCGTTGGCCCAGAGCGTCGGGGCCTCAAAGACATAACGCAACACGACCTCGTAGATCATCACCGAC
The DNA here is from genome assembly GCA_947493265.1 of uncultured Litoreibacter sp. GTDB lineage: Bacteria > Pseudomonadota > Alphaproteobacteria > Rhodobacterales > Rhodobacteraceae > Litoreibacter. The sequence goes on from CANLQL010000004.1 coordinate 517,223, forward strand.
GTCAGGCAAACGATCAGCATCATTGTCACGCGGCCGATGAAAACAGCGGCGCGGTCAGCGGGGCGCCAGCTTTCAAATTCCATCTGTGCCCGGCGGACCGTCATGGTTCCGATGACGAACAGAATGGGCACAAGGATCAACGCAGTCAGGTCAATGATATCGATATGCTCACCCATCACGACGGGCATGTTTGGTGTGACATCGATCCGGCCAAAAAGTGCGGCAAGCTGATCACCATGCCCGCCCCAATCAAGGATAAACGCCGGCATGTGCCAGATCAGCCATCCCATACACAGGATGAATGCCATTGGCACAAGCCACTCAATCAATGAGCCTGATTTCTGCTCCATATGTCCCCCCGTACGCCTGCGCTACTTACGCAGTATCGGTCTTGGTCGTGTTGTGGTGTTTCGCTGTAAGACCTAATGAGGAAGGGCGCGGAAAACGCCCTTCCCTTTTAGATCTTACTCAGACACGAGACCCAGCTGTGTCAGGTAGCTGAGATGTGCATCGACCAGAGCTTTGGCTTCAGGAGTATCTGCAAATTCTGGCCATGTGGCCTGTGCCGCATCGCGGAACTTCTGCAGTTCTTCTGGAGCCCACTGAGACAGTGTCACACCTTGCTCGCGCAGTTGCGCAGCAGCTTCAGCGTTCTTCTTCTCAAATGTCAAAGCTGTGCGAAGTGCCAAAGCTTCCATCGCAACTTTCATGATGCGCTGGTGTGCTTCTGGCATCGCATCGAAAACAGCCTTGTTACACGCAAGGTGGTCAGATGGCATCGAATGGAAGCCAGGGAAGTTGGCGTATTTTACGATATCATAGAGACCCAGACCAACGTTGTTGGCGAGACCAGATGCGTCCGCACCATCGATGATGCCGGTTTCCAGAGCCGTAAAGATCTCGGTGAAATCCATCACGATCGGAGACGCGCCAAGCTTTTCAAAGATCTTCGTTTCCATGCCGGGGGGCGAACGGAATTTCCAGTCTTTAAAGTCAGCCACTTTTTCGATTGGCTTGGAGGATGCAAAGGATTCCTGGCCATAAACCCACCAGCCAATCAGCTCCATGCCGTATTTGTTGTACAGAGGTGCCGCCGCTTCGCGGCCGCCACCGAAATACAGCCAAGACAGCTGCTGGTAAGGTGTCTCGTAGCCACCCATGATGTCGCCAACAAACTGGAACGCGGAGTTCTTACCAGTCTGGTAGCCGCCACCGGTCATGTCGCAATCAAGAATACCCGTTGCGGCCGCGTCAAATGTTTCCACCGACTTCACAACGGAAGACGAATAGAACATTTCAACTTCGATACCACCGCCGGACATTGTTTGGATGTCTTCGATATATTGCGCTGCCAATTTGCCTGAAACCGTTTCAGGTGCGTAGTGCGTTTGAATGCGTAGTTTTGATGTGGCATGGCCATCCGCATATGCACCAGCAGACAAAACTGCCAGTGCTGCAACAGACGCCGCAGCCGACTTAACGAAATTCATGATTGTCCTCCCAGACTTTCTTTGTTCTAGCGCCATTAATTCCCGCCGCGCAGACGCGTGCAGAAAATAACGCATACATTAACGATAGCATGGGAAACTCGACCCGCAAGCGTTTTCTGAGTCAAATCTGGCTTCCCAAACCCATCGCTGGGCCTTTCAGCTTGCCACCAGACAACCACTAAATTTTTAGTCGGCCAAGTTATTTTGGTTTTTTAGTTCAAGAAACAGCCCGGAATGATCCAGATCCCCGCCGTTCATTTCCGCACAAAAATACGCGAATCTGTCGCGAATATGCTGTGTAACAGGGAGTGTCAGGCCAAGATTGCCCGCCTCACCCAAGACATTGTCCAGGTCTTTCAACTGAAACTTTGATAACCCGCCGGGGACAAAATTGCCCTCCGACATGCGTGTTCCGTGCTGTTGCAGGATGACGCTATCGGCGAATCCTCCGTTCAATGCGGCGCGCACTGCGGCCGGATCAGCCCCGCCCTGTTCTGCCAGCAGCATCGCTTCAGCGACCGCTCCGATCGTCACAGCGACGATGGTTTGGTTGGCAAGTTTCGACAGTTGTCCGGTTCCACTTGGGCCGACATGCACCGGTCGCCCCATCGCCTCAAAAACAGGTTTGGCCTGATCAAAAACCGCGCTTTGGCCGCCTACCATAATGGCGAGGCTTGCCGCCTCCGCCCCTTTCGTACCACCCGATACCGGCGCATCCAGGTGATCAACTCCGATGTCTGCCAATTGTGCAGATTGGGCCTTCGCCTCTTCAGGTTTGATGCTGGACATGTCCAACCAGATGCAGCCTTTGCCCAGCGCCGCCTGCACGTCCGGGTCCGCGATAATTCCACCTGTTGCGGCACCATCGCTTAGCATCGTCAGCACAAATTCCGCACCTTTGACGCAGTCAGCAATTGTGTCAGCCCGCGTTGCCCCTGCTGCGACCAGCTTTTCCGTTTTTGCAGCGCTTCTGTTCCAAACGGTTAAGCTATGTCCCGCTTTGATCAGGTTGAGCCCCATCGGCTCCCCCATTAAACCAGTTCCGATGAGAGCTATTTTGCGAGGGTTGGACACTGAACTTCCTTCGATTTGTGACGCCTTGTAAAACCTATGGCCAAAACAATTTCCCCAACATACGGTCGGCAGGAATTGCACTTAGCCGGCATATGGTGAATGAACGTGACGGGTAACGCAACACCCCCATGGGACCGTTTTCGAGAAAGGGAGCTCGTCGATGAAACTACTGAGATATGGAAACACTGGTCAGGAAAAACCCGGTGTGATGGATGCAGACGGAAACATCCGCGACCTGAGCGGCGTTGTATCAGACATTGACGGAGCGGTCCTGACTGATACGTCCCTTGCAAGCCTGCAAGCGCTTGATCTGAGCACCCTGCCAATCGTTGAAGGCACACCGCGTATCGGTCCCTGTGTCGGCAATGTCGGGAAGTTTCTTTGCATCGGCTTGAACTATTCCGACCATGCGGAGGAATCCGGCATGGCAATTCCCGACCACCCCATCCTGTTCTTCAAGGCCAATTCGTCGATTGTGGGGCCTTATGACACCGTGTCGATGCCACGTGGCTCCACCCATACAGATTGGGAAGTTGAACTTGGCGTTGTGATCGGAACGCAGGCAAAATATGTCTCGGAGGACGACGCACTGAACTATGTCGCGGGATACTGCATCATCAATGATGTCTCGGAGCGGCACTTTCAAACGCAATTATCCGGACAATGGACCAAGGGAAAATCCTGCGACACGTTCGGCCCAATCGGCCCATGGCTTGTGACCAAGGACGAGGTTGGTGACGTGCAAAACCTGTCGATGTCCTGTGATGTCAACGGCAAGCGCATGCAGACCGGCAACACCAACACGATGATCTTTTCCGTCGCGCAGATCATATCGCACCTGTCTGACCTGATGACTTTGAATCCTGGTGATGTGATCTCGACCGGGACACCTCCGGGCGTGGGCATGGGGATGAAACCACCGACGTATCTGAAGAAAGGCGATGTCATGGAGCTGAAAATTGAAAAGCTTGGCCATCAGCGGCAACCCGTGGCGGAGGACGCTTAGATGACTGACCTGCTGCTCATCGGGGGCGCGACCGATGCGATGTTGGAACGCCTTTCCGAAAAGTTCACCGTCCATAAGTTGAACGATCAGACGGACCCATCCGCGTGGCTGGCCGAAAACGGGGCAAAAATCGAATACGTTGCGACAAACGGCCATGATGGTGTGAAGCCGGACTATATGGCGGCGCTGCCCAACCTGAAAATGATCAGCTGCTACGGTGTCGGCTACGACGCGATCGACACAAGTGTCGCGCTAGAGCGCAGTATCATGGTGACCCACACGCCTAATGTTCTGAACGCCGAAGTTGCCAGCACCGCAGTGCTTCTAATGCTGGCGTGCTACCGGAATTTCCTGGCCGACGAGGCACATGCGCGGTCTGGCCGATGGGAAACAGAAGGCAATGCGCCGTTGTCTCTTTCTGCTGACGGGCGAACTGTGGGCATTCTTGGGCTTGGGCGGATCGGACAAGCGATTGCTGACAAGCTTGCAGCGTTTGACGCAACGGTCGTCTACCACTCCCGGACACAAAAGGACGTCGCATTGAAATACTACGATGATCTGACCGAAATGGCGTCCGATGTGGACGTCTTGATCTGCATCACCCCGGGTGGACCTTCGACCAACAAGATCGTCAACCGCGAGGTTCTCAACGCATTGGGACCAGATGGCGTCTTGATCAATGTCAGCCGTGGGTCCGTCGTCGATGAAGCTGAATTGATTTCCGCTCTGCAAGAGGGACGGCTTGGCAAAGCCGGTTTAGACGTGTTCGAGAAAGAGCCGCATATCCCCGAAGCGCTGCGCCAGCTCGACAACGTCGTATTGCTGCCCCATGTCGGCAGCGGCACCGTGGAAACACGCGCAGCAATGGGCGCTTTGACCGTCGACAACCTGCTGCAACATCTGGAAAGCGGTAGCGTGATTAGCCCAGTGCCTGAGTGCGCGGGGATGTAGACCATGGCTGTGATCACCTCGGTTGACGCACGTCTGTTCAACGTCCCGCTGGACGAAGTTTTGGTCGACGCCAAACACGGGGATCACAGCCATTTCCATCTGGTCACCGCAACCGTCACCTTGTCGGATGGCCGGATAGGAACCGGCTATACGTATACAGGCGGGCGCGGTGGTGGCGCGATCCGCACAATGATTGATGACGATCTGGCCCCGTTTCTGACGGGACAAGACCCAGCCAACATCGAAACCCTTTACGAAGAGATGCAGTGGCACATGCACTACGTCGGTCGCGGTGGCATTCTGTCATTCGCGATTTCCGCCGTCGATATCGCCCTTTGGGATCTTCGCTGTCAAAGTCTCGCACAGCCGCTTTGGAAGGTCGCGGGCGGTGCGTCAGACCGCTGCAAGGCTTACGCAGGCGGGATCGATCTGGCATTTCCTTTGCCTAAATTGCTGAACAGCATTCAATCCTATCTGGATGCAGGACATAACGGGGTGAAAATCAAGATCGGTCAACCAGACCCGGCCGACGACATCGAACGTATCCGCGCGGTACGGGACCTGATCGGGCCCGATGTGACCTTTATGATCGACGCCAACTATTCATTGGATGTAGACGCCGCGATTGCCTTGGCGCATGCGGTCAAAGACCAGAATATCACCTGGTTTGAGGAACCGATTATCCCAGATAACTACAAGGGGTACGCCGAGATTACCCAAGCCACCGGGATGCCCGTTGCGATGGGGGAAAACCTACATACGATCCATGAGTTTGAATTCGCAATCGAGCATTCCCAACTTGGATTCATTCAGCCTGATGCGTCAAATTGTGGTGGTATCACGGGCTGGTTGCAGGTTTCTAAATTGGCGAAATCTGCAGGCATCCCGATTTGCAGCCACGGCATGCAGGAGTTGCATGTCAGCTTGGTTTCCGCGCAACCCCACGCCGGTTGGCTTGAAGTACACAGTTTCCCCATAGACCACTACACAACGCGGCCACTTGTCGTTGAAGAACACCTTGCCGTCGCCCCTGATGTCCCGGGAACCGGTGTCACGTTTGATTGGGACAGGCTCGTGGAGTTTGAGGTTTTCTAGGACTTGTTCTTAGCGTCGATATAGCCCTGCATATGCGGGCGGTAAGCTTCTAGTTCAGCTGCAACTGCCGCATGGGACGGCAAACTGTCGCGATAGTGGAGGACTGTGTCCGGCCAATCAATGGGCAGGCCAATGTGTTTTTCAAACATCTTCATCCATTCAAATGTGATCGCGAAGCCTGTGTCGCAAAGCCACAAACTATCCTTGGGCAGCGGATTGGCGTCGAGAACTTGCGCGAAATTGTGCAGCTGGGCAGACAAGGCGGCACCGCAGCTTTTCAGTTTCTCGGGATCGCGCGCACTGGCGGCCACAAAGGGGAAAACTGCGCGCACCGTTGGTTCAACTCTTGTGTCATGAAACCGCCCTCGCATCCGGGCTTGAGCACGGGTTTTGATATCGGCTGGCAACATAGCCGGGTCCGGGAACCGCTCGTTCAGATACTCGGCAATCGCTTCGCTGTCAGACAGTAGGAAATCGCCATTAAGCATGGCTGGTAGATTGCCCGCTGGAACCAACGCCTTGTATTCAGCAGACCCGTATCCACCGGGAGGCGGAACCTCTTCCCATGTCAGATCCTTGTGGCGCAAAGTGATCCGAAGTTTCGCGCAGTACAGGCTGACCGGGTCCCAATAGACTTTCAACATGATCTTGTATCCTCATGAAAAAGGGGGCCGCAGCCCCCTTTTGAAACGCGTAGAATTGCAACCTATTCAGCCAGAAGCTGCCATTTCAGACCAAGCTCGTCGAAGAAACCCTGCTCTTCCTTCAGCTCGATCCAAGTGTTCACGTAGTTGATCCAAACTTGATCCGCCTGTGGAAGCAGCATCGCAATCGGTGTTGGCGCGCGACCTTCTTCTACTGGAACAATCATGATCTGGTCGTATTTCGCGACCAGTTTGTTGGCTTCAACGTTAGATGTGATATTGGCATCGGCACGGCCTGCCAGCACTTCTTGGAAGTCCCGCGCAGGGGCTTCAACAATCCGGTGTTCTGCATTTGGGAAAAACGCTTTGACCTGCTTTTCCTGCGTGGTCCCAAGGGTCGCCGCAACTTTTACGTCAGGCTTGTCCAAGTCAGCCCAGTCGGAAAACCGATCTGCATTTGTCTTCAGTGTCAAAGGCACAGTTTCCAAAGCAAAGTAGCTTTCGGAATAGCCAGCAGCCTTTGCACGTGATGGCGACACCGATGCGGAACCTGTGATGTGGTACTGGCCAGAGGTCACACCAGATACCAGTGTTTTCCAATCTGTCGCCACAAACTCGACCTCCACACCAAGATCACCTGCCAAGGCAGTCATCACGTCAATGTCGTAGCCTTTGTAGGAATTTGTCGCAGGGTCGCGCACTGTCATCGGGTCCCAATCGCCAGTGGTTCCAACCTTCAGGACGCCAGCATTCAGAATTTCGTTGAGCGCTGATTGCGCGGACGCAGTCATCGTGCCCGCGATCACAAATGCAGAGGCAAGTGCTATCTTAAAGAATTTCATTGTATTTCCTCGTTTTTGAACGGTCCCGCCTAGGTTTCCAGCAACAGGTCAAAAATGCAAGGCGATAACCAATTGCACATCTGCGCAGAGCCTGTTCTTTTGCACTCGATACCGGCGGAGCGTTCAATATGTCACTTGGCACAGACAGCCCAATCATCAAGATTTCTGAGGTCTCGAAATTCTTCGGCGAATTTCAAGCGCTGAAATCTGTGTCACTTGATGTTGGTTCCGGTGAACGGGTTGTGGTGTGCGGGCCGTCAGGGTCAGGCAAATCGACCCTGATCCGGTGCATCAATCGTCTTGAGAAACACGAACAGGGGGAAATCATCGTCGATGGCGTGACTCTGTCGGATGCGCGCGAGAGCCTTGAAAAAATACGGGCCAATGTCGGGATGGTTTTTCAGCAATTCAACCTGTTTCCCCATCTCAGCGTGATCGACAACCTGACACTTGGCCCGAAGCGGGTCTACGGTTTGTCAGAGAAAGAAGCCAAGGCGCGGGCAATGGAGTACCTGGAAAGGGTGCGCATCCCTGATCAGGCTGACAAGTTTCCACGACATTTGTCCGGTGGTCAGCAACAGCGCGTTGCGATTGCCCGCTCGCTTTGTATGGAGCCGCGAATTCTGCTGTTTGACGAACCGACGTCGGCGCTTGATCCGGAAATGATCACCGAAGTTCTTGAGGTCATGACGGAGCTCGCAGGATCTGGAATGACCATGATTGTCGTGACCCACGAGATGGGGTTTGCCCGAAAGGTTGCGGACCGTATGGTGTTCATGGATCAAGGTGAGATCGTGGAAATCGCCAAGCCAGAGAAATTTTTCACTACCCCTGACAGTCAACGCAGCCGCGATTTTCTGCAAAAGATCTTGAACCACTGAAGGGGCCGTCATGACAAAGCTATTCATCGCGCTATCCAGTTTCCTTTTGTTGTCAGGTTGTGCAGGCAATTGGGGGTGGTACGTCGTCGACCCATCCACGCCAAACGGTATGACCAATCTCAAATTCATGGCCACGGGCGCTTATTACACAATCCTGATGTCCCTGACGGCGATCATCATCTCTGTGGTTGTGGGGTTGCTTATTGCGCTGCCGGGTCTGTCCGCCAAACCCGGTGTGCGAGCAATAAACCGTGTCTACGTGGAGGTCGTACGCGCCGTTCCAATTCTTGTTCTGATCTTGTGGGTCTATTACGGTTTGCCGACCCTCACGGGGATCACGCTCAATGTTTTCTGGGCGGGCGTTTTGGCCTTAGCCCTGTCTGACAGTGCGTTTCAGGCCGAGATTTTCCGTGCAGGGATTCAGTCCATTAGCCGTGGGCAATATGAAGCGGCACAGTCAATCTCGCTGAACTACCGCGACACGATGCGCTATGTGATCCTGCCGCAGGCGATCCGGCGTATCCTGCCAGCCTTGGGCAACCAGTTGGTCTACATGTTGAAAATGTCATCCCTTGTGTCGGTGATCGGCATGCAGGAGCTGACCCGCCGGGCCAACGAATTGGTTGTGACCGAATACCGACCCTTGGAAATCTATACGATCCTTGTCCTTGAATATCTGGTGCTGATCTTGATCGTATCTGCCGGGGTTCGCTGGCTTGAACGGCGCATGCAGGCCGCGGAGAGTTAGATGATCGACAATGATCTGACCAAAGGATCAATTGCCAGCCACTTCCGGACACTGGCCATTCCGGCCGCTTTGGGGATGCTGTTCTCTACGCTGTATAACGTGGTCGACGTCTATTTTGCCGGACAGATTTCAACCGATGCGCAAGCGGGTCTGGCCGTTGGCTTCCAAGCCTTCTTCATCATGATGGCGGTCGGCTTCGGACTTGGATCCGCGATGAGTGCGCTTGTCGGCAACGCCAAAGGCAAAAAGAACAACGGTGAGGCGCGCAGGCTCGCCGCACAAGGTCTGGCTTTTGGAGTGATCGCGACGATCTGCCTTATGATCCTCGCGATCTGGGGTGGTCCGTTGTTAATTGAACTTGTGTCTGAGCCGGGCAATTACCGCGACGCAGCAACCAACTATTTCTACTGGCTGATCCTCGCACTGCCAGGCTTTCTGCTTGCCTATGGGGGCAATGGGATCCTGCAAGCCCATGGGGATACCGTCACGTTGCAACGCGCCTTGATGGTGGCATTTTTCGCAAATATCGTCCTGAACCCGACGTTCATATACGGTCTTCCCGGCGTCATTCCCGGAATGGGGTTTAACGGGATCGCATTGGCCACGATTGTTAGCCAAAGCGGCGTGATGATATTTGTCCTGCGCCGGGTTTTCCAAACTGAGATCATGAAAGATATCTCTGCCTCGGAGTTCATCCCGAACCTTGCCAGTTTCCGCGAAATCTTTGCGCAGATGCTGCCAACCAGTTCCGCGATCATGGTGATGTTCGTCTCAGGCTTCTTCGTGCAATTTGCGCTCAAAGGCTTTGGCGCACATGCCTTGGCGGCTTATGGCGTTGCATTGCGGATCGAACAAATCTTGTTGCTACCTGTGCTGGGGATGACGGGTGCGCTTTTGCCAATCGCCGCCCAGAATTTCGGAGCCGAGAATTACGACCGTGTCCGCGATGCGTTGTTCTTCTGCTGGAAACTTGGCTTTGCGATGACAGCGCTTGCAGCACCGATCCTTTGGTTTGGTAGCGTCTACGCCATGCGGCTGTTCACAGATGATCCAGACGTGATCCGTGTCGGTGTTTCTTACCTGCGGGTCGATGGCTTCTTGTTTCCGTTCTACATGATGTTGTTCGCCATAAATTCATTCCTGCAGGCGTTGAAAAAACCTGTTTGGACGCTGTGGATCAGCATCTACCGGCAAGGCTTCGGCGTCGCGTTCTTTATCTGGATTTTCATCGGCGTTCTTGGATTTGACATCTGGGGTGTCTGGTTTGGCATCGGCACCGCTGTCGTCTCCGGGTGGTTTATCGCAATGGTGATTACCTACCAGATCGGCACGCGCCTATTGGGACCCGCACCGAATACGGAAGCCCAAAGCTAAGCTGCGATACTGGCCAGCGACGGCGTCTCCGACAACAAAAGCTTGCTATACGCGTGTTGGGGCGCTTCAAAAAACGCGTCTGCGGCACCGGTCTCAACCAGTTCCCCGTTTTTCAGAACCGCGACCTGATCCGACATCTGCCGGACCACAGCCAGGTTGTGGCTGATAAACAGGATGGACAGACCGAACTTGCCTTGAAGATCCTTTAGAAGGTTCAAGATCTGCGCCTGAATAGACACATCCAAGGCCGAGGTTGGTTCATCACAAATCAAAAACTCAGGCCGCGCAACAAGGGCACGCGCGACCGCGATGCGCTGTCTTTGCCCGCCCGAGAACTGATGCGGGTATTTCAGCATTGCGCGTTGCGGCATCTCCACCAGGTCCAGAACGGATGCCACGATCTTGCGCCGCTCCGCCCTGTCATCGGCGAGGCCGAAAAACCGGATCGGTTCACCAATGATATCTTCGATCTTGCGGCGATTATTAAGGGACGAATACGGGTCCTGAAAGACCATCTGGATTTTGCGACGCGCCGCATGATTGCGTCCCCGGTCGCGACCATAGGGAAGCGGTGCGCCGTTAAACTGCATCTGCCCAGCAGATGGTCGGACAAGCCCGACGATGGCTTTGGCCAATGTCGACTTCCCAGAACCACTTTCCCCAATCACACCCATCACCTGCCCAGGCATCACATCTAGATTGATATTCTTGAGGGCTTTGAACCCTTCAGATTTGCGCCAGGAAAACGTACCAGACGCATTGAAGGTCACTTCCAGATCACGCACGGACAGAACGGGGCCGTCATGGGCTGCCTGCCGCTCCCCCCGCAAAAGCCAATCCGTGGCGAACGTGTCGGACGCCCCCTCGACCTTCCAAAGCAACTCTGGCGTTGGCAGGTCAGGTTCATCTTGCAAGATGTTTGAAAACCGATCCAACCGTTTATCAAGCCGCGGAACAGCGGCCATCAAAGCCTTGGTGTATTCATGTTGGGGAGTGCCCAGAACCTGCGCTGTCTTCCCAGTTTCCATGAGTTTTCCGCCGCGCAAAACAGTGACGGAATCGGTGATTTCAGCGATCACGCCGATATCATGCGTGATCAAGATGAAGCCGACCTTGCGGGTCTGTGCCAGCTCTCGGATCAGGGCCAAAATTTGCTTCTGAATAGAAACGTCCAGCGCAGTTGTCGGCTCATCGGCGATGATCAGATCCGGATTGGTACAAAGCGCAAGTGCGATCACAACCCGCTGGCGCATACCGCCAGAAAACTGGTGCGGGTATTCCGACATTCGGCTTTGCGCGTCACGAATTCCGGTTTCCTCCAGCAACGCCAAAGCCTGTGCACGGGCCTCACTATAGCTGACGTCAGAGTGCTGACGGATCGTTTCAACCATTTGGTCTTCGATGGTCAAAAGGGGGTTCAGCGACGTTTGCGGGTCCTGAAAGATCATGGAGATTTTTGCGCCGCGCAGCTTGTGATATGCGTCCGCCGATAGGCTGCGCAGACTTTCGCCATGCAATTTCACGTCCCCATTCGCGATATACCCCGGCGCAGCAATCAAGCCAATAATTGCAGCCCCGATTGTAGATTTGCCCGCACCGGATTCCCCGACAAGCCCGTGAATTTCCCCCGGCTCCAGAGAAAGGTTTATCCTCTCAATCGCTGTAAACACCCCAAAGCGCGTCGGGTATTCGACAGTCAGATCGGTCACGCTCAGCAAACTTCCCATCAACGCAACCTCGGGTTCAGAACAGTGCGGAAGAAATCACCTAGGATATTGACCGAAATGATCAGGAAAATCAGGCTCATTGCTGGGAAAATCACGATCCACCATTCACCGGAAAAGATGTATTCCGTCCCGACACGGATCAGTGTTCCTAACGAGGGTGTATTTGGTGGAACACCGACACCCAGAAAACTCAGCGTTGCTTCCAACAAAATCGCAACGGCCAGATCAATCGTCCCGATGACCATCAATGGCCCAAGAATATTTGGCAGGATCGCCACAGCCATGATGCGCATCGGATGCAGACCCATAATCTCTGCCGCTTGGACGTATTCCTTGTTGCGCTCCACAAATGTTGAGGCCCGCGCTGTTCGGGCGAAATTCACCCAAAGCGACAAACCAATCGCGACAGTTAGCACAACGAGCAGAAGATCTTCATGTTGTTCTCTTGGCATGATGCCCCGGGTGACCCCGTCAACCAGAAGGGCAGTTAGAATGGCCGGTAGGCTCAATTGAACATCGGCAATCCGCATCACAACTGCATCAAAACGCCCGCCAAAATATCCCGCCGCAATGCCCAAAGACGTGCCCAAGACGGCTGCGAATGCGACCGATGACACGCCAACCAATAGCGATAGCCGCGTCCCATAAAGGATCGCAGACAACAGATCGCGCCCCTGATCATCCGTGCCGATTAGAAAACGTGGATCGCCTTGGTCTGTCCAAGATGGCGGGTAAAAGCTGTCCAGCAGATCAAAGCTCGCCAGATCATACGGGTTTGTCGGGGCAATCAAAGGAGCCAGAAGCGCACCCAAAACGGATACAAGCGCGACAATCGCAGCAACCTGTGTGACCGGAGAGCGCAAGAACAGATAGATCAGCTCGTTCTCGATCTTGACGCGTCGCCAATATGCCAACATCAGCCGGCCTCCGGCGATAGGCGCACGCGTGGATCGATCACGAAGTATAGGATGTCCACGATCAGATTAATCACTACGAAGATTAGTGCAATGATCACAAGATAAACTGACATCACCGGGATATCGACAAACTTGATGCTATCAAGGAACAGAAGCCCCATTCCGGGCCATTGAAACACGCTTTCGGTGACGATTGAAAAAGCGATGATGCCACCAAATTGCAGCCCGATGATTGTCACAACGGGAACCATCGAATTACGCAGAGCGTGGCGGTAATGGACAGAGCGGTAATCGATCCCGCGGGCCACAGCAAACTTGATGAAATCCGTATTCATGACGTCCTGCATTTCAGAACGTACAAGTCGCATCGTCAGTGTCAGCTGGTAAATTCCAAGCGTCAGCGCGGGCAGAATCAATGCCCTTAGGCCGTCTACGGTCAGGAAGTTTGTTGTCCACCATCCGATTGCAACCGTATCGCCGCGCCCAAATGTTGGGAGCCATCCAAGTTGCACCCCAAACAGATATATCAGGAATATCCCGATCACGAATGTGGGGATCGATACCCCGATCAGCGTGGTGATCAGGATCGCATTGGCGATCACGCCGTCATTTTTCAAGGCCGTGTATATCCCGGCAGGAATGCCGACGATCAACGAAATGAGCAGCGATACGAAACCAAGCTCAAGCGTTGCGGGCATCCGGCTCAGGATCATTTCGCCGATTGGTTGGCGGGTTCGGTACGAAAACCCGAAATCCCCCGTTACCAGATTCCCTAGAAACCGTGTGTATTGTGTCCAGACGGGATCGTTTAGTCCAAGTTGTTCGCGGAGACGTTCCTGATCTTCGATGGAGGTTTCCTGGCCGACCATCACGGCAACCGGATCACCCACATAGCGAAACAGCAAAAAAGCCAACAAGCTGACAGCGAGCATCACAAAAATCGACTGAAGCAATCGTCTGAGAATAAATGCAATCAACGCGCGGCCCTTTCTGTTTCCAGCCTAACCTGACAGCTGCAAATCTGCACACCCCAAATGATCAAACAGATTTCTGAATGCGATCACTTTTTTAAGAAAACTGCGCACGGGGTTAGACAGTTGGCAAGACTGACCCTACGCTGATCGGGCTGCGGGGCTACTTGAAGACGTTTCTTCCTGCCCCGCCAAAGAGTTAAACTCAGGAGAACGTTATGAAATTTGTCGCGAAATCTGTGCTTGCGGCGGCGCTGCTCGGAACCAGCCTCAGTGCTGCTTCTGCCGAGACTTTCCGCTGGGCGGAAGCCACCGACCCCCAAACAATGGACCCACATGCAGTGAACTCTGCCCCGGTTCTGGGCTTTCTCAACAATGTTTATGAAGGCCTTGTGCGGCGCAACAAAGATATGAAGATCGAAGCAGCATTGGCCGAAAGCTGGGAGCCTTTAGGCACAGATGGCTGGCGCTTCAATCTGCGTAAAGGTGTGACCTATCATGATGGGTCTGAGTTCAACGCGGAAGATGTGTTGTTTTCATATCAGCGGGCAAGTTCTGAGGAAGCCGATGTGCGGTCCTGGTTCGCACCGATTTCCGATGTTGTCGTCCAAGACGACTACACGATCGATTTCATGACATCTGCGCCAAACCCGCTATTTCCGGACTCAATTGCCAACTTCATGATCATGGACAAAGGCTGGACGGAATCTAATGACGCAGCCCAGCCCGCGAAAGACGCGGAAAACTACGCAACCCGCAATGCAAACGGCACTGGTGCCTTTACGTTGGCGTCCCGCGATCCGGGCGTTCGCACAACCTTGACCCCGTTTGAGGGTTGGTGGGGCGAAATGGAAAGCAACATCACTGAGGCAGTATTCACGCCGATTGGTGAAGCCTCTACAGGGATGGCGGCACTGTTGTCCGGAGAGATCGACTTTATCGCGCCTATTCCACTGCAAGACGTCCCACGGATGAAGCAAACCGACGGATTTACGGTGCATGAAGGTGTTGAAGCACGGGTTCTGATGTTCGGCTTCAACCACGATTCCGATGCTTTGAAATACTCCGATGAAACCACAGATAAGAACCCGTTTGACGACGTGCGCGTGCGCAAGGCTATTTATCAGGCGATTGACGTGGATGCATTAACCAGCCGGATCATGCGCGGCACTGCGGAGCCTGTGGCGCAGCTCGTTTCCAAGGAAATGAAAGGCTTTTCCACTGGCCTGACAGAGCGGTTGCCGTTTGATGTCGAAGGCGCAAAAGCTTTGCTGGCAGAAGCGGGCTATCCTGATGGCTTTTCGTTTGGCCTAATGTGCCCCAATGACCGTTACATCAACGACGAAGCGCTTTGTCAGGCTACCGCGTCCATGCTGGCCAAAATTGGCGTGACCGCGAAACTATCCGCCATGCCCGTGCGTAATTACTGGCCTGAGCTGCGCGAAGATAACTACGACATGTATCTTCTGGGCTGGTCACCTGGCACGTTTGACGCTGAGCACCCGCTGCGGTTCCTGGCCTCCACGCCAAACGCTGAAAAGAAGCTCGGCTCCTGGAACTTCTCGGGCTATTCCAACGCCCGCGTGGACGAGCTTTTGCCGATGATCCAGACAGAGATCGACCCTGATAAACGCCAGGCGATGATCGATGAGGCTCATAAGATTTTGCAAGACGAGGTGGCCTATGTGCCGATGTATGTTCAGCCTTTGATCTGGGCCACCAAGGACAATATCTCGCTGACACAACGCACGGATAACTTCTTCATCCTGCGTTGGGTGACCGTGAACTAACTGGCAAAGATATCTAGAAATCGGGCGGCCACTTGGTCGCCCTTTTTCGTTTGGATTGTTGTCTAGCGCAGACCTTCTCGGGCAATCAGCCGGGATAAGTCCAGGATGATTTGACCGCGCGCTTGTGCGATTGCCGACGGGCCTCCATCCAACGCGTATGGCACAGACAATTCAAAAAGTTTGGCACGCTCGCGCCCTGTTTCCGATGCCACAAAGTATTGTCCCGTTGATCTGAGAACCCCATCGGCTTCGGCAATCAGACTTTCGAAACGTACTTCAAGACGTGCATCCGCATAGGTTTCAAATGGCCAAGGGTCGGAGGCGACTTTTGCCCCGGTCAGCTTTACCAAATTGCGGGTCAATTCCAGCGCCACAGCGCGTTCTGGCGCATCCGCCCATAGCGCGTTGCTGTCATTTTTTACGATGCCACCCGCGGTTTGCTGCGCAATCTCGTCAGAGGCCGCATAGGTTGGCAATGACACCTCCCGCACCTCGACGGAGCGGAACCCGATCCGGATCGTTTCGGTGACCTCTGGCGGTGCAACAGGATAGCGATCTGAGGGCGCACCACAGGCGGCACAGATCAAAAGCAAAGGCAGTAATTTCGTCGATACAGTCATTGTCTATCGCCTTCTGATCAATGCGCTTGGGTCACGCTCAAGCTTGCGCGCCAGTGAAGATACAGCATCCGCCGCATCGCGGATATCGCGCATCGCGTCTTGCGCGTCACGGCTCAGCTCGCGACCTGTGTCAAAACCTTTGACTGTCCGGCTGGCCTGGTTCAACAGCGCGGTCATCTGCGCCATCAGTTCAGGCAGGTCTTCTACGGAAGTCGCGACACTATCAGCCGCATTTCTCGCGGAGGCGAGGGTCGCATTTGCGTTTTCAACTAGACCGCCTTCACGCAGCGTTTTCAGCGTCGCATCAATCTCGGCCAAAGCTGCGCCAAGCTGGCCCGGCAGCGCTTCAAAATCGTCTGTTCCGATAACAGTTTTCGCGGTTTCTGCGAGTGCCGCCAATTCGGTTACCAAACTGTCAACCGGCAAGTCCGCTGCTTTGGCGGCCACAGCCTCAAACTGGGTGATCAGTGCCGGAACACCAGCAATCGCCGTGTCGACACCTGCAGCCGCATTGGCAGCGGCTTCAACAGCACCAACCATCTTTGCAACCGTTTCCTGTGTTTCGATCTCTTTCAGAATGTTTTCAAATCGCATCAAAGTTGCGTTCAGCAACGTCGGCACATTTTGCAATTCCGGAGAGCTTACCAGCCCGCGCACATCCCCAAGCAAGGCCTGAACTTCGGCAGGCACTGTTTGCAAACCGTCGCTCGCAACAAAGCTGGACGCGGAATCAAGGAAATCAATCGCGCTTGTCAAAAGCTCTTCGACAGGGAGGTTGTTGATGCGGGTGAACATCCCTTCAACGGTCGCGGACGCGTCTGAGATTTGACTGCGTGTGGTCGGCATCAAAGGAATGTCGCTGTCCAACGCAATAGCCTCGGGGGGCGCGTCTTCTACATCGACAAGTTCAATCTTCAATCCACCTGTTAGCAAACTGGCAGAGGCCAAGCGCGCCCGCAGTCCTTGCGACACGCGGGCAGTCAGGAAGGTCAACGCGGTTTCCGGCGACACTTCCCCGTCTAAACCAAGACGAGCTGGCTGGATTGACACAACTGCATTCAAGTGAACCCGCGCATCGCCGAACCGGTTTTGATCAATGATCCCGTTCAAAGTCTGCACTTCGCCGATTTTCAACCCGCTGAGTTCTACCGGTGCACCAACCGCGAGACCTGAAACATTGTCATCAAACACCACGCTAAGTTCCAGGGTTTCGACTTCTGCGGCGTTAAACAGGCTTTCGCGTGCGGCTGTTTCATCGGTGAATACCTGAAAAACCGTGCCATTTTGTGTCGGCCCTCCCCCTGAGACGAAGGTCGAAAACGTGATGCCGCCGCTGACAAGTGACGCGAGTGAGGAAAAGTCAATCTCCGCACCCGTTGGACCAAGGGATACGTTGAACCCCGATGTGTCCCAAAACCGCGTCGTGTCCGTGATCAGATGGGCGTATTGTTCTTCGATCACGGCTTCGGCGATGGCATAGTTGCCCTCGGGCGATATGCGCGCCTTACCAATTCGTCCGACTTCGATGCCGCGAAACAGGATCGGGGAATTGTCTGTAAATTTTCCATTTGCCGTTGTGCGCAATGCGATTTCCAGCGCGTTTTCTCTTTCCCGAAAAAGTGGCTCATCAGGTAAACCGGCGAACTCCCGCACCAGACCGCCGGGGGTGTTGTCCCATGTACCTTCGATGAAAACGCCACTCAGAACGGTATCAAGCCCCGACACGCCACGCGCGGTAAGCTCAGGGCGAACGACCCAGAACTTGGACGCGTTGTCGACATAGGGGGCCACTTCCTTGTCCAGGCGAATACTGACGACGACCTTTTCCAAGCCTTCGGAAAACCGGACGTCCTCAACCAACCCAACCGCGATATCGCGGTAGCGAAGTTCTGTTTCGCGCGGGGCGATCCCGGTGCCTTCTTCAAACTCGATGGTGATCAAGGGGCCTTGGTTTTGGTAGCTTTGCCAGGCCACTGCCAATGCGATCAGCAATGCGGCGATTGGGATTAACCAGACCAGCGAAACCTGCGACCATATCGGTTTGCGATTTGGTTGATGTGGAATTGGCGGCGGCGAGTCAGACATGGGCAGAACTTTTCTTCATCTGATCGTGCCTATCCCAAATCAGGCGGCTGTCAAAGCTTTGCGCTGACAACATCGTGAAAATCACCGAGCAGGCGAAAAACAAACTGGCGGGTCCAGGATTGATGGAGGCCAGCGCCTTCAGCTGCACCAATGCGGACAAGATCGCCACGACAAAAACGTCGATCATTGACCAGCGGCCAATATATTCAACGACCTCGTAGAGGATTTGGCGCTGGTGTTGCGACGCGGCAGAAGGCCTCTGAACGCTGAGTGCCAGGAACCCGATCGCGAAAAACTTTCCCACCGGGATGGCAACACTTGCGATCAAAATAATCAACGCGATCCCGACTGAGCCGTGATGGATCAGCTCAACTGCGCCACCGACAATTGTGCTGTCTTCGGATCGAAACAGCGTTCTTGTCGTCAACATCGGCAGTATGTTTGCCGGAATGTAGCACATCACCCCGATCACCCACCACGCCCAGACCCGCTGCAGACTTTTGGGGGATCGCGAATGCAAGGTTTTCCCGCAGCGCTCGCATCGATCCGTTTCTATCGGCCAGACTTTGGTACATCGGGGGCACGCGACAAGCCCCATTTCTTTCGCGCTTCGTTGGCTCATGATGTGTCCAACGCCTTCCAGATCGACCATCGGCACATGAAATTATCAGTCGCAACAACCAGAACCACAAGCACCGAAAACATCCAGAAAGCTGGTCCAAAGCTGACCTCTGCAAGGTCTGCGACTTTGATCAGAGCAACCGCACACCCGATGGCGAAAATTTCTGCCATCGACCAAGGTCGCAGAGCTTCTGACAAGCGGAACGCCTGTTTGGCATGTTTTCGCGGTGACAATTGCAAGGCGATCGGGGCCAATACGTATATTGTCAGCATCGCCCGGCACAGCGGAATGGCAAAGATCAGGGCCGCCGTGACAAGGGCCAGAAGGCTTAACAAGCCTTCCGAAAATGCAAACGCCGCATCAAGGATGGAGACCGAGTTGTTCAGCCCGACCGCGTCAATTCGCAGAAATGGAAAGACCGCCGATGCAATGATCAGAATGACGACCGTGAGGGACAGCGCGATAACCCGGAACGCGGCATTTCTGCGGTTGGTGATCAAAACCGTGTTGCACCGCGCACAGACGGCGCGGTCCCCTTCTTCTGGAACGTCCAGCGAATAGACCGCGTCACAAGTCGGGCAAACAATCAGGTCATCCAGAGATATGTCAGGTCGTAGCGATGTCATTTGCTCAGCATACGCGGTGTTTGACTTGGGTGACAGGTATGACCTGACGCAAAACACAATTGAATTCTCAGGTGCCTAGACTAGTTCGCCTGCCAATGAATTTGTCACCGCATTGGTGATTTTCACCTTCCGAATTTGGCCGATGTCGCTGTCGGGCGCTTCGGCGTGTACCGCATGAAGGTAACCTGATTTGCCGATTAACTGCCCGTCGATGCGTCCCTTTTTCTCAAATAGGACATCCACAATCCGCCCGACCATGCTGTCTTGGGTTTCCCGTTGCTGTTGGGTCAAAAGTGCTTGCAGGCGATGTAGCCGGTCTGTTGCAACATCGTCAGGCACATTTTCTTTTTCAGCAGCAGGTGTGCCCGGGCGCGGTGAATATTTGAAGCTATAGGCTTGCCCGTAATGCACGTCGCGGACGAGCGCCATGGTATCTTCAAAATCCTGATCAGTTTCGCCGGGGAAACCGACGATGAAATCGCCAGACAACAGAAGGTCTGGCCGCGCTTCACGGATGCGCGCGATCAGTTTGATGTATCTATCGGCAGTATGTTTACGATTCATTGCCTTCAAGATCCGGTCGGAACCAGACTGCACTGGCAGATGCAAATAGGGCATCAACTTTGGTTGCGTTCCATGTGCTTCAATCAAAGCATCGTCCATATCGTTGGGATGCGATGTCGTGAACCTGATCCGCTCCAACCCGTCGATGGCTGCCAGATCATCGATCAGTCCGGCTAAACCGCCCGCATGGCCATGGTACGCATTCACGTTCTGACCCAGCAATGTGATTTCACGGACGCCACGCGTGACAAGGTTTTTCGCCTCTTTCATGATCCGTTCTGCCGGACGCGAAACTTCGGCCCCGCGCGTATATGGCACAACACAGAACGCGCAAAATTTGTCGCAACCTTCCTGAACCGTCAAAAACGCAGTTGGTCCACGATTTGGTAGAACGCGCTTCGGCAAATGTTCGAACTTGTCCTCTTCAGGAAAATCGGTGTCCAAAGCTGGCTGACCTGCGTTCACTTTCGCCATCAAATCCGGCAGGCGATGATAGGTTTGTGGACCAACAACCAGATCGACCAAAGGCTGCCGGCGCATGATTTCTTCGCCCTCGGCCTGAGCAACACAGCCTGCAACACCGATTTTCAGATCTGGATTAACCTCTTTGAGTGGCCGCAAACGGCCAAGCTCTGAATAGACTTTTTCAGCTGCTTTTTCACGGATATGGCAGGTGTTGAGCAAGATCATGTCAGCATCCGACATGTCTTTGGTCTCGGTATAGCCGTCTGCCCCCAGGGCTTCTGCCATCCGCTCGCTGTCATAGACGTTCATCTGACAGCCATATGTCTTGATAAAGAGTTTCTTGGTCTCAGCCATGACATGTATATCCGAATAGGTTCCGGCGGGGCATACCCCACCCTGCCACGTCTTGCAATTGGACACCGCTTGCGGTTCTTTGACACCCAACAGACCCCCAGGGCCAAACCGATGCAGTTCAAAACATTAAGCGCTTTTGCCGGTAGTGCCGGGCAATTGACCCCCAGCAAGGGGCCGATTGCGCTTGTATTGCTGGAAGATGCCGCAGAGGTCGGCTCGACCATCGCACATATGCAGGCGCGCGGCTTCCGCAGTATTTTTCTGTTCGGCACGAAAGAGCTTCTGCCGGTTGCGACGCCGGATGCTCCTCTGCCGGAAAATACCCACACTATCTTGCATGACATGCACAGCCACAACGCGGTTTCTGCGGCAGTGAATGCGGCAATCCGCGCGTTTCCAGGCATCTGGATGCATTACTGCTTTAACGCAGAATACCTGTTTTTCCCGTTTTGCGAGACACGGACAGTACAGGAACTGGTCACGTTCAACACCGAAGAGCGGCGCGATACGATCCTGACATTTGTGGTTGATCTTTATTCGAACCAGTTGGGCGCACACCCCGATGCTGTGTCACTTGAGGCCGCCCATCTGGACAAGTCGGGCTATTATGCGCTGACAAGAACCGATGACAGTGGTGCACCACAAGACAGGCAAATGGATTTCTTCGGCGGATTGCGTTGGCGGTTCGAAGAACATGTCCCGTGGACCAAGCGCCGGATCGATCGGGTGAGCCTATTTAAGTCCTACAAGGGTTTGCGGTTGGCGGAAGATCACACATTCAATGATGCCGAATACAATACGTATTCCTGTCCGTGGCACCATAACATCACAGCCAATGTATGCTCGTTCCGGACCGCAAAGGCATTGATGACCAATCCCGGATCTATGTATGAGATCCCGCATTTCTGGTGGAAAAATTCCACCGCGTTTGAATGGAACTCTAGCCAATTGATGCAACTAGGTTTGATGGAACCTGGTCAGTGGTTCTAAGGCGTTAGTCATTCTCACCCGGTAATTTCAATTGCGCGTTTCGGGCATAAACCTTTGCAACGGCAGCATCATCTTCCGCACCTAACCCCATTCCGGCAGCTGCAACAAATTGCTGTAGCGCAGCCGCCGTAATTGGTGCGGAAAAGCTGCTGGATTTCGCAATATCAAGCACAATTCCCAAGTCTTTCGGCCAGATATTTACTGAGCTGTGCGGTGTGTAGTCTCCGGAAACGATATGGGGGGCTCGGTTTTCCAGCATCCAACTGGAGCCAGCACATTTCGAGATGACTTCGACAAATTTCTCCGGGCTGACACCTTGGGTCATACCAAAGGTTAACGCTTCCGCCATAGTAGCGATATGAACACCTGCCAGAAGTTGGTTCACGGCTTTCATGGCCGAACCTGCGCCCGCACCGTCCCCCAACTCGAAAACAGTTTCAGATGTCGCGTCAAGTACAGGTCTGGCTGCAGAAAACGCCTCCGGTTTGCCGCTGGCCATCACCGACAACTTGCCTTGGGCGGCCTTGGCCGATCCACCGGAGATCGGTGCATCAAGGTAATGGACCCCACGCTTGGCGCATCTCGCCTCCATGTCTTTTGCAAATTCGGGTGGGACGGTTGCACAAGCAAGAACCACAGAACCGGGTTTCATCATCGGAACAACGCCATCGTTTCCGAATAGGACAGCCTCTGTTTGAGCGGCGTTCAGAACAACGACGACAACCGCATCAAGTTGTGGGGCAACCTCTGTAAGAGTGCCTGTGCTGCCCCCTTCCGCGAGGAACCTCGCTTGCTGTTCTTCGCTAATATCAAAGCCATAAGTTTCATGCCCAGCCCTGAGAATAGATTGCGCTATCCCATAGCCCATCGATCCAAGGCCGATCACTGCTGTAGATTGGTTCTCGCTCATCCCCGAATTCTCCCGTTCCTCGTTATTGCCTTTTCTGGCAGGTCATAGTTCGGGAATAGCTGGCAAATGACAACCATAGGTGTCCGCAGGAATGGGTGAATATTTAGCGCGGATTAACCTGAAATTCTGAGTGACGACCACAATTCTTCCTAAATAGCCTGATCCGATTTTTCTGGTTCAAAGCTCACTTGGGCGTCGGTCCATTTGATCGAGGGCATCGTGGATTTGGCAGGAAGCGTCTGGGAATGAACGATCGAATGCCAATACGGAACTGTCATTCAATCTAATTATGACCGCTGCGCCGCATTCTTTGCTGGAGGGGAACACGTCGCTGTCATGCGTATCTCATTCGCGACCTCGCAGGTAAAGGCTGCTCTGTAGATGCAACCCCGCCGCATTTGAGCATTCGTCTTGTCGCAGACAAGCCCGGTTGAAACGACTGCAAATTCGAAAGCTATGCTGTTGAAATGTTGGCGATCCCTGAAGGACTCGAACCCTCAACCTGCTGATTAGAAGTCAGCTGCTCTATCCAGTTGAGCTAAGGGACCGCTGCGGTTTGCCTACACCAAGTTTTGCGCCCAACGCTAGGGGCAAATCGCGTTTCAGCTTTCCTCTGTCTGGTCATAAAGCAACGCCCAGCGCTCAATGAGGCTGCGTTGCATTGTGCGGGACCTGCCTGCCCAGGCGCGGCCACCGCGCGGCCGTTCACGCTGCGCAATTGTAAGCGTCGCGCGGCGCGGTAGATCAGAGGCAAAAATTGCAAACGCCAGATCACGCCCGGACGGGGTTGAAATATACCCTGCCAAACCCGAAACGAAGTTCAATGTCCCTGTTTTCGCGACAACTTGAACAGGACCGTTGATCGTGGCCTTGTTATCTTCATCAGGCAGCGCAAATGGCTTCAACAAGCTGCGCAATGTGCCTTCTGGCCCCGCGCCGACAAGACATTTGACCATTTCCTGAGCGGACAGGTTTGAGGCATCCCCCAACCCAGAATGGTCTACCAAATCGACTTTATTCAGTCGAAATCGGTCCTTCAGCCAGTCTGACATGGCCGCCCCGGATGCAGGTAGGTCCTCAGGTGCATCTCCGTGTTTGATCGACGCAGACACGCCCAGAACTTCCGCTGTTAAATTGGTTGAGAATTTCAACATGCCACGACTGATCTCGGCCAATGGGTCGGATCGATGTTCGGCCAAAAGAACGCCCTTTGGTTTCGTCGACACGGCTTCTGGTGCCTTAAGGACCAACCCATTGGATCGGGCCAATGTCCGGGCCACATCTGCGATGTAGGCTCCCGGATTTCGGCTCGGCAGCCAGCGGCCGCCTTTCTTTCCAAGCGCGGATTTTGCAACGCTCCATCGATCGCGGCCGTTTTCCTGACGATAGTCGAAGATCGGGCTTTTTCGGTCGGCAACCCTGGTTGATGCAACAGTGACCCCGGGACGCACGGAAAGCGCGCGTGCTTCCATCGCGATTTGATAGCTGTCGCCCTGCCTGACCCACTCCAGATAGATACGGTTGAAGTTCAGGTTCAGGCCGCTCAATGCGGGATTGTAGCCAAGGTGGTCCGGTTGGCTGGCATCAATTCTGTCGATTGGCGGTAGGGCTGCGTCGAAATACTGAAACCTGCCGCGAACTTCCCGCAAGCCGACCTCTTTGAGCGCTTTGATCATTTCAAACAAGTGATCGGTATCGAGGGTTGGATCGCCTGTTCCCGTAAGGACCAGATCGCCGTTCAGAACCCCATTCACAATCGGAGTTGTTCCGAGAAAACATGTCCGAAATCGGTGGCCGGGGCCCAAAGTTTCTAGCGCAAAGAGCGTTGTGAGCGACTTTACAACGCTTGCAGGCGGGTGGGACACAAGCGGGCGGTAGGTTTCCAACATCTCGCCTGTACGCGCATCTGCAACAGCGAAGCTGACCGTTCCCCCGAGCGCTGCTTTGGAAATCGTATCGGCAGCGGGTTTCGCAAGACGTTTCGCACCACCTTCTGGTTTAAGCAAAGGCCTTTGAGACACTTCCGGCGCTTTTGCCAAAGCGGCACTTGCCGTTCCGTAAAACAAGAATGCCAACAGCCTGCGGCGCGATAGGCTCATGTCATTGCTTCCGTTTCGGTTCCGCTCATACACGGAGTATGCTGAACAGACCTGGCACGAGCAAGAGCTCAACGCGCCCATGTGCCTTTTGCGCGTAAGGCTGTGGAGGATGTGTCATTCAATGGAACGTTGATGTAGCACCATCGGGGCGCTTGCGACCTTGCCAAAAGTTGGCTTGCTGGGCCTTTCAAACGCGCATGGTCGAACCGTTGTGCCGCTACCGATCTGCGGGCGGAGATTCGATCGCCAGGCCGGGCCAGAACACCAACGGGGACGCGGTGCATGATCTCTTGCCAGTCCTGCCAAAGATGGAAACTCGCCAGATTATCCGCGCCCATCAGCCAGACAAATTGTACGTGTTGGTATTTTTCCTGCAGTGCTGCGATGGTTTCCGCCGTGTAACGCGTACCCAGATGGCGTTCGATATCCGTAATGGTGACTCGCGGATGCTGCATGATCCGGCGACATGCAGAAAGTCGTTGCTCAAGCGGGGCAGGCCCGTGCTTCTTTAACGGATTGCCTGGGGAGACCAGCCACCAGACCCGATCCAGGCCGAACCGTTTCAACGCTTGGCGGGTGATATGCACATGTCCCTCGTGAGGTGGATCAAACGATCCCCCCAACAACCCAACAGTCTGCCCCCTGCCTGCCTTTGGCATGATAGGTTCTATCGGCTTCATTCTTGGCACCACACGCGCGTTAACTTTCTGCGTTCATTCCCTTTTGTGGGCGCGGTGTCAAATGGCGGACTTGTCGCGCGCATTCAATCTCGACACTGACCAACCTGCCTTCTATCGTTTGGATCATGCGCATTCAGGCTTTTCTTGCGGTCGGTTTCCTGGCGGTCATGCCTATATTCGGAACCCCGGTTTCGGCGCAAAACGGCGATGCCCGTGACGACATTGATTCTCCTGAAACCAATGCCGTTGTGCGTTTTGGCGGATGCAGTGGCGCATTGATTTCTCAAAATATCGTTCTGACTGCGGCCCATTGTGTGGCACCGAATGTTCGGCAGGACCGCCCTGTAGGTTCGGACGACAAAAAACACTGCGCTTTGATGCAACAAGCCTATGAGTTGCAGGGATACCCGTGGGAAGACCCGTTTTCCTGGTACGATGTCCCCTTGCGCAAGCGTGCATCGGTCCAGATCGGCGGCAGTCGATCACAGCCGAAGATGCGCGCTTTGGTGGATGGGTATGCGTTGCCACGTTGTGCCGATATGGCCCTTCTCAGGCTGACACGAAACGTGCCTCCCGGCATTGCAGTTCCGCTAAAAGTGCTCACAAAGCTGCCTGACGCTGACGTTCCGCTTGACCGGTTTCTACAGACCTCCACCTTGCGTTATGCCGGATGGGGGTTGGGAGGAGCGGACCGAAGCGAACTTCCGCTTCGGCAGACCGGGAAAGTTGACTATTGGGACGACAATGCGTGTTCCCTGTTCACCCTGCCACCGGAACGCGCTTCCGGAGACCGGATCGTCACTGGGGATAGCGGCAGTCCACTGCTTGTCGACTATAACGGGAAGGAACGGGTTGCCGGGGTGCTTTTTGGTGCGGGTCTTCCCGATATGACTGTTTGCGGACGCCCGACGCTGCGCCCACCGAAACGGCACGGAAATTATACACCGACCTTTCGGCGCACTATTGCGGAGACCGACGCGACCGATATCGCCGCTTGGATCACACATTTCGCGCCCGATGCTGTCTACGATCCAGAAACGCAATCCGACTAGCGTTGCAGTTTTGCCGAAAACTGGAAGTAAACCACCCAGATCAGCCACGTTCTTGCCACAAAACTGATGTCAAAAAGGGGTCTATCTTTCCTGCAGCAACAAAACTTTCGGATTTGGGTCTTAAATATGAGCTTTGAATATTTCTTCATTCCATCAAACCAACCGCTTGAAGAGGCCGCGATCAAAGACTTCTTCGCGATGCGCCGGAACTATACGGTCAAGAATGAAACCGCCGTGTATGACAACCTGACAACGGGCGTCCAATTTACGTTCCATTTTGGACGTGACCTTGTTGAACCGACCGAAGACGGTTTGCCGGTCCATGAAACACAGATCATCTTGTTTCTGGATTACCTTGTTCCAACCTTCTTTGCGCAGGAAGCCGCGCTAGAAGTTGAAGCAATGATGGATACGTTTGATTTGCGCATCTTTGATCCTCAGGAATCCCGGATGCAGAATGACCTTTTCGATTCCGAACAGTTTATCAAAGACTACCGCAAGCAAGCCGCCGAGGCTGCGGTTAGCCTGCGCGCAAACCTTAAAAAAGGCACGTGGCCTGCTACGGCAACCCGGGCTGCATTGGATCGGGTTTGGGACTGGAATTATTGGCGCGACGATCTACAGATTGCGTTGGATGAAGAAATTTTTGTCCCACCTATTCAGTTTGTCTGCCATGACGGAGAAATGAAAACTGCTGTTGTCTGGGGTGATGGCGTCCCAGCTTTGCTGCCTAAGGTTGATGTCGTTTTAGCAGGATACTTGGATATTGCGCCAAAATCAGGTGTGCTTCGTCGCCAAAAACGCTTCCTTGATCTTATCCCTTTTGATGAATTCACAGAAGAATTTGGCGACATGTTTGAGCCTGCAGAAGATGTCGAAGGGGCTGTTCAAATGACGCCGTCAAGCGCGGAAGATATGATCGAGCGTCTGAAGACGCGGACACCACGCGCCAAGCAATATTTCGACGCACCTGCGCGCAAACGCTTGTTCGAGACCAACCGACCAGCGGATGTTGTGGATCAGGAACTGACCGAACAGCCGTGAGTTGAACCGCAGGCTAGCTGTCAGTTTCAGATGATTTCGCCCAGAGGTTTATCGCCTCTTCACTGCTGATGCGGTCAATCTCGGCCAATTCTTCTGGCGTGAAGTCGAGATTTTTAACGGCTTGCGCGCAATCTATGATTTGCGACGGTTTCGATGCACCGATCAATGCGGTCGTGACGCGACCACCCCGAAGCACCCAAGCCAGCGCCATCTGCGCCAGTGTTTGACCGCGATTTTCCGCCAGTTCGTTCAGTGCGCGAACTGATGCAAGAGACCGATCATTGATCATACCCTCCAAAAGCGACTTGCCCTGGGTTGCGCGGCTGCCTTCTGGGACACCGTTGAGGTATTTGTCCGTCAAAATTCCCTGCGCCAGCGGCGTAAACGCAATCGAACCAACGCCAAGATCGTCGAGCGTATCCAGAAGCCCGTCATGTTCGACCCAACGATTGAGCAGGTTGTAAGACGGCTGGTGGATCAGGCACGGCGTTCCAAGATCTTTCAGGATCGTAACAGCTTCGCGGGTCCTTTGAGAATTGTAGGACGAAATGCCTGCATAAAGCGCGCGCCCTGATCTGACGATGTGATCCAACGCACCCATGGTTTCTTCAAGCGGTGTTTCAGGATCGAAGCGGTGCGAATAGAATATATCCACATACTCAACACCCAACCGCTTCAGCGACTGGTCGCAAGACGCTATCATGTATTTCCTGCTGCCAAACTCTCCGTATGGTCCGGGCCACATCAGATATCCGGCTTTGGACGAAATGATCATCCCATCCCGATAACCTGCAAAATCTTCCTTCAGGATCTGGCCAAAAGCGGTTTCTGCCGTGCCGGCAGGCGGGCCATAATTGTTTGCCAGATCAAAATGCGTGATGCCATGATCGAACGCTGTTTGGCACATGGCGCGTTTGTTTTCATGCGCGCTGTCGCCTCCAAAATTATGCCACAGGCCAAGGCTAATCGCAGGTAGTCTGAGACCGGATTTTCCGCATCTGCGATAGACCATATTCTCATAGCGGTTTTCGGACGGCACATATGGCATCGGCATCACTTTCGGTGGTCGGGAAGGCTGGGTCATTGCAACTTTGTGGCGGTCTTGCCGAGCAACGTCAAATGCAAAGCAGGTATAACGGGGCCATGCCAAATGGCCAGATCGCAAAAGCACTGTTCAGTCTAATGTGAGCTTTGGTCCAACCCGGTGATGGCGGTTTGCTTTGCCTCTCGGCGCTTACGGCTCGTTGCTCCATTTGCGTGGAAGGGTTTCATCACCCCCCAGAGGGTCGCGAACTTTGGTCAGAACAGCAATGAAATTTGCAGTGCGGGATCAAAAATGTATTCTGCTGGAAGGATACGGTCAGCATTGACCTGGGAGGTCCCAGAATTTGAAGCAACCTGCGCATACGGACACAGTTCTGGCGGCGGTCTTTTCCGGCGTTGATGCCGCACGTTCGCGTTTGGCGGCCTCGTGGCGCCGGTCGTTGGTCAGCCACGGCCTCGACCCCGCGCAAACCCAGACCGTGGAAAACCTGACAGCACAGGAGATTGTCGAACGGCGCGAAAAAATGGGCAATGTTGCAGCGATTGCAGCACCGAAACTTGATCAATTGTTCCAACTTGTTTGCAGCTCCGGCTGTGGGATCGCGCTGACGGACACGCATGGCTATGTGCTTGATCACCGTTTTTCAGATGCCGACAGGGATACGTTTTTTGGATGGGGTCTAGCCCCCGGTGCAAATTGGAGCGAAACAGCACAAGGCACGAACGGCATCGGAACTTGCCTGGTGGAAAAGCGCAATGTCATCATTCATCGCGATGAGCATTTCCTTGAAAGCAACACCGCAATGAGCTGCATCGACGCGCCAATTTACGGGGCAGAAGGTGAAATTATCGCCGCATTGGATGTCACATCTGCACGGGCAGATCAGACCGAGGCGATCAACAGCTTGATCGCCGCGATTGTTCTGGAAACAGCCCGGAAGATCGAAGCGGATGTCTTCCGGGATACATTTTCAAAAGCGCGCATTGTGGATTCCAATGGTTCCACAGATGACGCTGCACTGATTGCTGTAGATACGGATGATGTCGTTATCGGCGCGACGCGCGGTGCAAGAAAGTCATTCGGGCTGGCCCTTGAAGGCAAGCTGAAACGGATGCCTGCTGCGGATCTTTTCGGGCGCAATGGCGGGCCGACCGGATTTGAAAAGGCGGAACGCGCTGCGGTGGTTCGGGCACTTCTTCGGGCGAACCAGAATATCTCCACAGCGGCGCGCGATTTGGGAGTGTCCCGAGCAACGCTGTATCGGCGTATGAAACGATTGGGCATGACCGACTAGGCCAGTCATTTGCGATTTCCCCCAAAGGGTGTCGCAGAACTGAGACATCTTTAGTGTGTAACCCGTTGACCTGTTCTTCTCACAGGCCGTTTTCATTGGTCTGATCTAACGCTGAACGGGGTGTGAACAAAACCCTTCGAAATACTCAAGCGCCTTACGGCACTTGGGACTTTGGCCATTCTAGGGAGGAAACGATGCCAAACGTGACAATGACCATAAATGGGCGTGAAATGTCGACCGAGGTTGAGAACAGAACCTTGCTGTCGACCGCTTTGCGCGAAGGCTTGAAACTGACCGGAACGCATATCGGGTGCGATACATCGCAATGCGGTGCCTGCGTTGTGCATGTAGATGGCGTCGCGGTGAAATCCTGCTCCATGCTTGCGGTCGAGGCCGATGGGGCAACTGTTGACACGATCGAAGGGCAAGCCAGCCCTGATGGGTCGTTGAATGTCATCCAGCAAGCGTTTCAAGACCACCATGGTCTTCAATGTGGTTTCTGCACGCCGGGCATGGTCATGTCGGCAAGTGCGCTTTTGAAGGAAAACCCAAAGCCAACGGAACAAGAAGTTCGGGATTACCTGGAGGGCAATATTTGCCGTTGCACCGGGTATCAGGGCATCGTCAACGCAATTCTGGCCGCCAGCGGTCAAGATGTTGCAATCGCAGCAGAATAGGGAGGGATAGCAGATGGCAGACGGAGGAATTGGCGCACCAACAAAGCGGCGCGAAGATGTTCGGTTTCTGACCGGTCACGGGTCATATACTGACGACTACACACCAAATCATACCACCTACTGCGCTTTCGCGCGCTCTCTGGTGGCGAATGGCAAGATCAATGGGATCGACACTTCGGCAGCCGAGGCGATGCCAGGCGTCGTTGCGGTATTCACCGGTGACGATTTCACGGAAGTGGGTGGCAACCCCGCAGGTTGGGCGATCAATTCGCGTGACGGCGAGCCGATGAAAGAACCGAAACGACCGGTTCTAGCGCATGGCAAAGTCCGCCATGTGGGCGATGCATACGCGGCCGTGGTCGCGGAGACTTTGGAACAGGCACTCGACGCTGTCGAAGCGATTGAAGCCGATATCGAAGAACTGGATGCGGTCATCGATATGGCCGACGCGTTGGCAAATTCCAGTAATCTTGTGCATGACGAGATTGGAACGAACCAGTGTTTCGACTGGGGCTGGATCGAAGACAATCGGGCGGCCACAGATGAGGCGATTAAGAACGCACCGCATGTGACCACGCTTGAATTGGTCAACAACCGCCTTGTTCCCAATGCAATGGAGCCACGCGCCTCTATCGGGGAATACAATCCGGGATCTGGTGACTACAAACTGACGACCACGTCGCAAAATCCGCACCTGACGCGCCTGCTGATCAGCGCGTTTGTGATGGGCATTCCAGAAAATAAGCTGACCGTGCATGCGCCCGATGTCGGTGGCGGGTTCGGATCGAAAATCTATCACTACGGTGAGGAAGCGCTGGTTCTTGCGGCTGCGAAGAAGCTTGGGCGGCCAGTCAAGTGGACCTCGACCCGAACAGAGGCGTTTTTAACCGACGCACATGGTCGCGACCACGTCACCAAAATAGAACTGGCCTGCGAAAAGGATGGGACATTCATCGCGTTCCGCACCGAAACGATGGCCAATGTCGGCGCTTATCTGTCGAACTTTTCGACCGCTACACCAACGTTCTTGCACGGCACTTTGATGGCCGGGAACTACACTGTTCCCAATGTCTACGTGAATGTGAAAGCGGTCTTCACCAATACCGCGCCTGTGGACGCTTATCGTGGTGCGGGTCGGCCTGAAGCCACATTTAGCCTTGAGCGCGTCATCGACAAATGCGCGCGCGAACTTGGCATGGATCCGGTCGCGATACGGCGCAAAAACTTTGTGCAACCGGATCAATACCCCTTCGCATCCGCAGCCGGTCTTGAATATGACAGTGGCAACTACCCGGCCCTTATGGACGGGTTGGAAAAAGTGGCAGATCTGTCCGGATTTGAAGCGCGGCGCAAGGAAAGCGAAGCACGGGGCAGGCTTCGCGGTCTCGGCATCAACAGCTATATTGAGGCTTGCGGTATCGCCCCGTCAAACCTTGTCGGTGTGTTGGGCAGTCGCGTGGGTCTTTACGATGCCGCAACGGTCCGCGTGAATGCGACTGGCAGCATTTCAGTGATGGTGGGCGCGCATAGCCACGGCCAAGGCCATGAAACAGCGTTTCCACAGGTGGTTGCTGATCTGCTGGGTGTCGATCCGATGTCGGTTGAAATTGTTCACGGGGACACATCGAAGATCCCGTTTGGCATGGGCACCTACGGATCACGCAGCCTGGCTGTTTGCGGCTCCGCGGTATATCGCGCGACCGAAAAAATCATCACGAAAGCGACTTTGATCGCAGCCCATATGATGGATGAAGCCCCCGACAAGGTTGATTTCGAGGACGGGATTTTCTCTGTCGCTGGAACCAACAAAACAGTTGGCTTCGGGGATGTTGCGCTGAAGGCCTATATTCCGCATGAGTTCCCCATCGAAGAGATTGAGCCGGGCCTGGAAGAAACTGCCTTCTATGATCCCGCCAATTTCACCTACCCATCTGGCGCATATGCCTGCGAGGTTGAGGTCGATCCAGAAACCGGAAAAGTCGACATCTGTTCGATGGTTGCCATGGATGACTTCGGTACGGTCGTGAATCCGATGATCGTGACTGGCCAGGTTCAAGGCGGGTTGGCGCAAGGGATCGGTCAAGCGCTTCTGGAACATGGCATCTATGACGAGAACGGCCAGCTACTGTCCGGATCGCTGATGGATTACGCAATGCCGCGCGCCGATGATCTGCCCAATGTGGTTGTGGATCACAGCCATGCGACCCGCTGCACCCATAACCCTATCGGGGTGAAGGGCTGCGGGGAAGCAGGGGCGATCGGCTCTCCACCTACGGTGGTCAACGCGGTTGTGGATGCGCTTCAACGGGGTGGCCACAACGTTGAGCATATCGATATGCCGGTATCCCCGGCACGCGTTTGGGAAGCCATTAATCGTTAATCTGAGAAGACGGGCCCGTCCCTGTGGCGGTGCCCCGCTCGGACCTAGGAGAAGAAAATGTACAACTTTGAATTCAGCAAACCGGAGACGATCCAAGACGCCGTTGAGGCGATGAAGTCTGACGGTGCGCAAGCACTTGGCGGGGGCCAAACCCTGCTGCCGACAATGAAACAACGGCTGGCCTCACCAGAAAGCCTGGTGTCATTGTGTGGCGTGGCAGAGATGGTCGGCGTCTGTGAAGATGACGCAGGCAACCTGTCTGTTGGCGGGGCGACCAGCCATGCACAGGTGGCGGACCAAGCCGCCAAGTCTTACCCGGCTTTGGCAGCACTTGCGGCCAATATCGGCGATCCTGCCGTTCGCAATCGCGGGACAATCGGTGGGTCGCTTGCCAACAACGACCCGGCTGCCTGCTACCCGGCAGCAGCACTTGGATCGGGCGCAAGCATCATCACCAATACACGTGAAATTGCAGCAGATGACTA
The DNA here is from genome assembly GCA_947493265.1 of uncultured Litoreibacter sp. Taxonomy (GTDB): domain Bacteria; phylum Pseudomonadota; class Alphaproteobacteria; order Rhodobacterales; family Rhodobacteraceae; genus Litoreibacter. The sequence continues at coordinate 550,725 of CANLQL010000004.1, forward strand.
TTTCACGGGGATGTTTGAAACAGCGTTGGCCGAAGATGAGATCATCACCAGTGTTCGGTTCCCAGTACCCCAAGCTGCGAATTACCAAAAGTTCGACCAACCGGCATCGCGGTTCGCGTTGGTTGGTGTGTTCGTCGCAAAATACGCCGACGGTGTTCGGGTTGCCGTAACTGGCGCGTCCAATGGTGGCGTCTTCCGTTGGTCAGAGGCTGAGGCCGCGTTGGGCGGGGACTTTTCAGCAGCAGCAGTATCGGGGCTTGGTGCCCCTTCTGGCGATATGATTGAAGATCTGCACGGATCGGGCGCATATCGCGCACATCTTGTGGGTGTTCTGACCAGACGCGCCGTGGAGGCCTGTGGCGGCTAAAACCAAGTCAGCCAAAGATTTCATCAAGAGGCGCTGGGTTTCCTGCGCCTCTTTTTTTCTGCTGGTCCAATCGCAGGAACTGCGATCTAAACGCCTAAGTATTTGTTGAGTTTTGCCGTGTCGTTCTGAAGCTCGGTCGCGGCGACAGTTTCACGATCCTTGCCATTTTCGATAAACGTCACGCGATCTGCGATGGACAAGACGGCATCAATGCGCTGTTCGACCAGAACAATCGCGTAGCCTTCAGATTTCATCTTCACCACAACATCCCGGATCAGTGCGATCATGGACGGCTGCAATCCTTCCGTCGGCTCATCCAAAAGTAACACCTTCGGGCGCAAACATAGCGCACGGGCCGTCGCCAACATCTGTTGTTCCCCGCCAGACAGCGTGCCCGCAACCTGATCTAGCCGTTCCTGGAGGCGCGGAAACAGATCCAGCACCCAGGCGCGGGTCTCGGCACCCTCATTTCGGGTCATCAAACCGACTTCGATATTTTGCGCGACAGTCAATTCGCTGAAAAGTCGCCTGCCCTGCGGGATATACCCGACGCCTTTCCGCGGCACGAGATGCGGGGCAATCGTGTTCAGATTTTCCCCATCAAGCGTAACGCTGCCTTGCTGCACCGGCAGTTGCCCCATGATTGATTTCAAGATCGTGGATTTGCCCGCCCCATTGCGGCCCATCAGACACAAGATTTCGCCTGCTTGAACTGACAGCGACGCGCCGAACAATACTTTCACTTGCCCGTAGGAAGCGTGGATATCATTGACCTCAAGCATCCGTTGTGGTCCCAAGATACGCGGCTTGCACGGCAGCATTGCTGCGAATTTCTTCTGGTGTACCGGACGCCAGCACCCTGCCCTGATCAAGGACGGTGATATGATCCGCGGTTTCCGTGACAACCCGCATGTTGTGCTCGATCAAAAGGATCGTCGTTTCGCCCGCAAGGGATTTGATAAGGGCGATAAACGCGTCTACTTCTGTTTCTGACAGGCCTTGGGTCGGCTCATCCAGAATGAAAACCTTCGGGTCTTGTGCCAAACCCATCGCGATTTCCAGAACTCTCTGGTGGCCATAACTCAAATCACCAGCGGTCTGATCATGGCGATCGGCCAAACCAATTCGGTCCAGCACTTGTCGGGTCTTTTGATCATGTGCGCCTTTGTCGCCAGCCAGCTTCTGGCCCGCTGCAAGGGCGACATTGTCATAAACGCTCAGGCCCGGGAAAATCGATGTGATCTGGAATGTGTAGGCCATTCCCAGTTGCATCCGCTGATGGGCGGGCAGATGACTGATATCTGCGCCTTCAAAACTGACACTGCCACGCGTCGGCAAAATCCGACCAACGACCATACCCACCAAGGTGGATTTCCCAGCTCCGTTTGGGCCAATCAGGGCTGTAATCTCCCCCTCGGGGAGCTGGAAGTCGATATCTACATTGGCTTCAAGACCACCGTAGATTTTGGTTAGGCCCTTGGCCTCAAGAACGTTCACGGCAGCCATGGGAAGACCCTTTTGCGCAGCGTGCCTGCTAAACCTTGCGGAGCGAACAACGTGAGTAAGACCAGAACGACCCCAGCGATCAGCATGTAGGCGGTCGTGTAGCTGCTGGAGATATCAATCAGATAGAACATGAAAATCACGCCGATCAACGGCCCGATTGTCGTGCCTGCCCCGCCAAGCAGGACCCAAAGGAGCGGAAAGATTGAGTATTGAACCGTTGAGAAGCTGGCCCCGACATATCCAAACAACAACGCATAGCTGGCCCCCGCGATGCCGGAGAACGCCCCCGAAACAACCAGCGCACGAAGTTTGTAGCTGTCGGTATGGTACCCCAGCATCCGGGCGCGTTCTTCATTTTCACGGATCGCAACTAGGCGTTTCCCAAAAGGCATCTGAATCAGCTTTGCAGCCCATAGAAAGCAGATCGCAAATAGCACAAATGCGGTGAAATACCGTGCCGTTTCCGTGGTCAGATCAATCCCAAAAAACACCCGTTGTGCGCTTTGAATAACAAACCCTTCGTCGCCGCGGGTGTATTCTCCGAAATACAGGATCACCAAATAGACGGTTTGTGCAAACATCAACGTCACGATCATAAAGGCAACGCCTGCAGTGCGCAGGGCAAGATAGCCTACGACGAGCGCAAGGACGCTCGCGGCAATGATCCCAGTTAGAAATGCAGGCGCGACTGAGAAACCAGCCTGACTTATCCCTAACCCGAACCCATACATACCTGCGGCGAAAAACATGGCATGGCCTAGGCTTAGCAGACCGGTATAGCCAAACAGCAGGTTAAACCCCATCGCGTAGATTGCCAGCACCATGATCCGAGAGAATGCCCCGACATGGTACGCGGGCAGGACGAAAAACAACGCAAAAAGCAGCGCGAGGATCGCCAAGTGCAAAGCGTTTGATTTGGCTGCCTTACTCACGCTACTGACTTCCCTAGAAGACCTTGCGGCCGGAATACCAGCACCATAGCCACGAGGAATGTCGCAATGATTTTTGCCAGAGTTGGCGAGAAAAAGACGGAGATGATCCCGTCACTCATACCAATGAGAAGCGCCGCGATAACTGTTCCGGGAAGACTGCCAAGCCCGCCGATAATCACCACGATGAACGCCAACAACAAGGGGTCGCCCCCCATCAGGTAGTGGGCTTGCTGGATCGGAACGACCAAAACGGCCCCAAGTGCAGCAAGCCCAGCCCCGAGGCCAAAAACCCACGAATAGACTTTTCCAACGGGAATACCAAAGGCTTGCGCAGTGTCGCTGTCTTGTTGGGTCGCACGCATGATCAGGCCGATTTTTGTGCGGGTCAAAACCAACCAAAGGGTCGTTAGAACGACAATGGCCGCAACGATCACAAAAAGCTTGTAGCTCGTGATGCTCAGCCCCCAGGGCCAGAAAATTTCAAACCCGTTCTCCCCGAACTCAAACCACGGCAGGGACAACCGCGTGTTGAACGGTGCCTCAACAGGTCGGGCTTCCGGGCCGTATGTCATCAACGTGGTTTGCTGAATAATGTACAAGATCCCGATCGTGGCGACGATGGTTCGGTCTGGATCGTAGTTAACCCGTTTCAAGATCAACCTGTCCGCCCCAGCCGCGATACATCCGACAAGGATCGGAACCGTGATCAGCGCGGCAAGAAAACCGATTGCAGGATGGCCACCTAGCGTCGTTGTGACCACCCATGCGAAGACCGCGCCCAACATGAAGAATTCACCATGGGCGACGTTGACCACGCGCATGACGCCGAAAACGATGCTCAAACCCATCGCGGTCAATACAAGAATTGCCGAGATGACCGCCCCCTCTAAGGAGGCGAGCATCAAGTGAGGCCCAAAATCCATCGCAGTCTCGATATGCTAGTTCTTGTCGAAGTTGCTAGAAAGACTGGGTCGTATAGTCAACTTCATCCTCATAGCGGCCATCTTCAATGGAAGCCGTGTGTTCGACCACAAGACGCCCATCAGTGACTTTCGAAATATATTGCTTGCCGAAGGTCTGGTGAGTTTTACCATTGAAGACCTTGTCGCCTTGCGGGTGATCTTCGGAGGCTGGCATATCGGTCATCGCCTCCACCGCTTCGATCAGCTTGGTACGATCCTGCGGGCCTTGATAGTCAGCCGATTCCATACCTGCCTTGATGATATTCAATGTCTCCCAGCAACCGAACATATGCGCGTAGGTGGACACATCGGCCTCATCATCGACTGACGCGCCCCGCTCGTTGACGCCAACTGCGGCACGGTAAGCCTTTTCATAGTCTGCTTGATCGGCCTGCACGTGACGCGGCATACCTTCCCAGAAGTAAGACCCTTCAAGGAATTCCAGACCACTGCTGCGGATATCAACCGCTTCAAGACTGTCGATAAAGCCAAAAAGCTCCGGACGGTTCGGGCCGAAGAACTCCCCCAGTTCCTTCACGAAGGTCAGAACTGCTGGGCCAACCATGACATGGTAGATCACCTCGGTTTCACGCGGAATGCTTGGGAAATAACGGGTGAAAGTTGTTTCGGTCGGAGGAATGGCAATCTTGGCGACGACCTCGCCCCCCTGCGCCTCAATCGCGGCTGAGAAGAAATCGCGGTGATCGTGACCGAACGCAAAATCCGGGAAGATCATCGTGACCTTCTTGCCCAGATTGTCCGCGACAAACGGTGCCATCGAAATTACCTGGCTTTTCACATCCGTGATACCGGGCTGCAAAGTGTAGCGATTCAACCCACCACTTGCGACGTGATGCCCTTCGGACACCACGAAATACGGCAATTTCAACTCGCCGGCGCGCGGGGCTGAGCCGATCACCACATGGCTGAACAGCGTCCCGAATGCGACGTCGCAATTGTGCTGGTTCGCGAATTTCTCAAGAACTTCTGCCCCGCGACCGGGGTCTGTTCCGTCGTCTTCGACAACGACTTCAACCGGGCGTCCGTTAATACCGCCATTGTCGTTGATCCGCTTGACCGCAGCGTCTGTGGTCGCACCGTACCAACGGCCGTATGCGGCACCGATGCCGGTTGCGTGTTTTTGAAATCCGATCTTGATCGGGGCCGAGCTTTGGGCCTGCGCAAATCCAAGCGATCCGGGCAAGATGCCCGCCGTTGCCAGAACACCAGCGCTTGTTCCCAAGCCGAGCAATGCGCTCCTGCGGTTGATCTTCGATGTTTTCTTGATCTCATTTGGCACGGCGATTTACTCCCTTGCTACGTCGCATAACTTTGGATGACACAATCAGTTTGTGTGTATGCAAACGAAATGTCTATATTTTTCTCACCCGACCTTTGGACTGGCCAAAAGCCAAAGACCAAAAATCGTGTAAACAACCATTAATAAAGACAAACCTAGCTGTATCCGCACAATTTCGCGGCGATCCGAGAAAAGCATTTCGGCCACTTTATGACCGATGAGAACGGCCAGGATGTGCGATAGGACGACAATTCCGGCCTGTGTGATCCATATGATTTTAACGGTTTGCGGCACGGCGAGAAAGCCCACTTTGACACGAGTTGATCCCAGGCCGAACAGGTTCCAACCTGCCGCCAGCGGGTCTGCAATCGTTGCCACGACATATTGCACCTGCACCAAAAACGTCACGAAGTAGTGGGCGAAGTGGTAACCGATAGCGATGGGCAAAAGCGCGATTGAGAACTGTGTGAATATGCTTTGGAACGGTGGCAGTTGCTTTCGCTTTCCGGCACCGACTGCGATTGCTCCGATCCAAAGTGACATCGCGAATAACGTGGTTAGTGCGGCGATTGCCACCCCGTATCCGGTCACCGTTTTCCAAAACATGGCGGTGCGACCTGGATATTCCAGCGGGTTGACCCCCATTTGAGACAGCCACCAGAACGTCTCGTACAGGCCATCAAAACTTCCAGAGGCGAGGATGACCAAAATGAAGGTCGCGTGGCTGAGGTCTAATTCAGGCCAGTCAAAGGTTTGCCATCCAGGCAAACCAAGTTTCTTTCGATCTCGCCACGATATGGCGCGCATCTTGCCCAAAATTTCGAACAGGACAGTGAAACATTCTACCTGGCGCAACCATTGATCGCGCCCAAACAACGTCATCCCAATTGTCGTGAAGACCCAATAGCCAAGGGCGATAGCAGCCAATCGATCAGGGTCGTTCGGGGCAGTATCGGCAAGAACAAATCCGTTGAAACAGACAAACACAATCACCGCTGGCCAAATGGAAAGAGCCTTTGGAAATTGGATAACTCCAGACCCGTCGGGTTGAAGGAACCTGGAAAGCGCGACGAAGGGGTTGATCCATTTCCAGATATCAAAGACAGCCGCCTGAATGACGAATGCCAGCATCCACCAAAGCGTCCAAAGAGCCAGAGGAAGAAGATTTGCCTGTGGATCTGTGGGGCCGAAGATTCCGATATAGATCAACATCGTGAAGCTTAGCGCTGCGACGACTTCAGAGATTTTATTGAGCCCAATGTGCCGAAGCGAGGGGCCCACGTCCCGTGGTGTGAATAGTTTTGAGACAGCCCCCGGTTTCAGCAACCCCGTCAGAAGCATGGTTGCGACAACCGCAAGCGTTCCGGCGGTCGCATAGACATCTGTCGGAAGCAAAAGGATGAAGCCTTGTTCCGCTGCGTGGCCGTAAACAGGTCCTGCGACCACCACGAACAGACCGAGAGAACTCAAAAACCGCTTTTGTTTGCACTTCATATCACTAGCATACACAGGATAGATCAAGCGGAGGCAAGGCACACAATGAAACGCATTTTCGTCGTTGCTGTTCTGGCGGCAATTGCCGCCCTTGCCTATGTCTTGACCGCGCCCGTCGAAAGTTCAGTTTCCGTGACAGACGCCCGCGCGGTTCCGACGGGTGCCATCAGCGATATTTTCATGGTGTCTCTGACTATGAAGAATGACGGCGCGCCGGTTGCTCTGACGGGCGTTTCTTCCCCCAGCGATGCGAAAGTGTCGATTATGAAACCGCAGTATTCGGGCCTGCCGACAATCCTTCCCGGCAACGGAGAGGGGCAGTTCGCAATGGACGGGACGCATATCATGCTGTCGGTTCCCAATGCAGAGTTTGCGGAAGGTGCTTTCTTACCCCTAACCCTGACCTTTGATGACGGCAGCGAAGTTGCAACACGGGTCATGCGGATGGGCATGGGCGGGATGCAGCACGGTCAAATGAACGCGGTTGAGGTGGAAACACCGCCGAGCGTCGAAATAATCGCGCCCAACACCATTTCCGCCGACGGATTTGAGGTGCAGCTATCTGTTGAGAATTTTGAATTTCTTGTCGCCGCTGATGACGCCGCGCATGTGCCAAATCAAGGCCATGCCCATATCTACCTCAATGAATTGAAGCTTGGTCGGCTCTATGAAGAGGCCTTCACGATCGGGGCATTGAAGCCGGGTGCCTACACATTGCGGATAGGTCTGAACACCAACGATCATCGCCCCTATGCTGCAAACGGCACCCCTGTTGAGGCCCAGTATTCCTTCGATATTCCCTAACCAACGGTGTCAGCAGATCGCGCGAAACACTAACGATTTGGCATTAGGCTATTGTGTCCAAAGCTTCGTATCGGGGTGGAATTGCGACCACGCGAACCAGAAGGCTTGATGACTCCCTATGTCTTTGCCACCTGCATCCACGGCTTTGATGCCTCCTGCATCCAGCGCGAGACGAACATTTTCAACAGCGATCTTGTCGCCACGAGCGAGAGCTACAAAAGCCGTGCTTCGTTGAAATGCAATGGGCGTACCAGATGCGGTGACGACACCAATGATATCTTCATGCACAGGCAGACGCGGATCGACATCCCCGATAGGAAAAATTGGACCATCTGCATCCCGGCCGTTGCGGAAGTCAGGGTCCCGGCCCAGCGCGTAGCGTTCCAGAAGAACCGTTGTTTCGGGATGAGCACGTTTCCATGAGCCCCAATCGCTGGTGATCACTGTGGCCTGTTTCAGTTTCAAGCCTTTTTTCGCCAGTGGTCCGGTAACGGCCTGCCCGGTGAACGTATCAAAGACGGAAAAGGTATTGAGGTCGAACATCACTTTATTAGACCGGCTCAACAGCCCGGACGTGCGCAATATCGGCCGCTTGATCCCCGCCGGAAGAGCGTCAGTGAAATAGGCCTGCGCCGCACCACACAGCGTGCAATACGGGATGCCCAGATCGCGCCCACCAAGCGTGTCATTTACCATTTCACGGACTTCCATGATGCGTCGGGGGTAGGCACGGTATTCGCCGTTTACCTCGACCCCGAAAACGATGTCATCGTCCTTGAGCCATGTTGCGTCTTCAGCGCTACTCACCTTTGGGTTGTCGGCGGCAGGGATGCAATTGCATCCGTTATCCGTGGTGTCGTAAGGACGATCATCGATCAAGACCCCACCCCAAGATACAAGCCGCCAGTCGATGTCTCCTTCGACAAATATGGGGTCCCATTGTTCAAGAACTGTCGTAAAGATTGCCCGCTTCACGCGTAGGTAGTCCGGCGGCGCAGGGATGTCCCATGCTATCAGATGGTCGGTTACGTCGCCCCAGTTGTGGCGCGACCGAAAACTTTTCCCGAGCAGTTCTGACGCCGCTTCAGACAAGCTTTTCTGTATGCGGTCAGATGGCACAAACCGCATTAGATCACTGATCAACCAGACAAAGCGCGGGTCTTTTGATTTGGCGATCTCGGCCAGGGCAAGTTCCTGATTTTCATCCCAAGTCGACAAGGTCACACTGTCAATGAAGGCCACTCGGGTTGCAAATTGCATAGCCGGGGATAGGTCACCTTGCGGAACCGCGGGGGGTTGGCCGTATTCTTTAGTGACATAGTCAGGCAACTGCGCCGATTGAGCCTGCGCAATGCCCGCTGCAAATGACAAAAATAAAATGACTGCTGCCGCAAAACCTGAGCGAAGCAAACGACCTGTTACAAACCCCATGACAAACCTTTCCATGCATGGCACGTCATTTTGCGCACCTGTCTGACGTCCAATGTGCCTTGAACTCCGGCAGTGGCCCAATCACAATTGCTTTAACTGCCTAAAATGATCGGGCACTGAAAAAGCAGGATAGTGATTTGCAAGACACCGACATCACCACGCATGACGCCGCCGAGGACCCGCGCAATCGCGATATCAAGATCTATGTGAATGGTGATCTTGTTCACCGCGATGACGCCAAAGTCTCGGTCTATGACAGTGGGTTTATGCTGGGTGACGGCATGTGGGAAGGGATGCGCCTCTATGATGGGAAATGGGCGTTCTTTGACGAACATATGGACCGCTTCTTCGACAGCTGTAAGGCCGTATCGCTAGATGTTGGGATGGATCGGGCAGGCATATTGGACGCTTTGAGTAAAACCGCCAAAGCCAATGACATGATCACCGATGTCCATGTCCGGCTGATGCTGACACGCGGGACAAAGGTCAAACCATTCCAGCATCCATCACTTAGTCGATCCGGGCCAACGTTGGTCATAATCATGGAGCATTCCAAGCCCACGCAAGAATTGCAATCGCGCGGTATTCGTCTGGCGACGGTGCCGCAAGTGCGGGGGCTGCCGATGAGCCAGGATGCAAAGTACAACAGTCATTCGAAACTGAATTGCGTGATCGCATGCCTGCAAGCAGAGCAAGCCGGAGCAGATGAGGCGCTGATGCTGGACCCGCATGGATTTGTGAACACGACAAATGCGTGCAACTTTTTCATCGTTCGGCGTGGCGAGGTTTGGACGTCGACCGGTGATTACTGCATGAACGGTGTTACCCGCCAAAAGGTGATCGATCTGTGTCGGGCCAACGACATTCCGGTCTTTGAGAAAAACTTCTCTCTCTATGAAGCATATGGTGCCGAAGAGGCATTCTTAACCGGAACCTTCGGCGCACAAACCCCTGTCTCAGAAATTGACGGCAAGCCCATTGGAACTGGAAGCCGTGAAGTGACACAGAAAATTCGCGACTTCTACAAGCAGCTGATTGCCGAACAAATCGCGACCTGACCCGGCCCATGACCGTGGCGTGCTCCACGGTCAGGGATAGGCAGGTTGCGCAACCTAGAAGGCAGGTTGCGTTGCGCGAGGCCGTTGAATGGCCACGATCATCAGCAACAACAAGAGCGCTGGTAAGAAGAAGATCTCCTTCGCCATGCGTTCGTTTTCTATCGCTACCGCTTCGATCTGCGCCGGTTCATCGCCGTAGAAATCATAGTCATTGGCGAGTTGATCGAAATACGGTGTTCCTGGGAACGGCTCGTCCAAGGTCAGAAGATCTCCGTCTTCAAACACCGTCAGACCTACAGCATTCAAACGCTCGGCCCCGGTCCCGTCCGCTTCAGGTGTGAAGGTGACGGTGGTGTTTCCAACAATCCCGGTATCGAAATCCGGAGCTGAAATCCGCAGCCTTGCCGTTGATCCAACCGGCAGTTCTTCCAACGCTGTCAGGGCGGCAGGGCCAGTCGTTTCGGTATATTTGTCCTGCCATTGATCCAGGAAGAAGTCCGGCCGGAACAGCATGAAGACGATCAACATCATCACCACCGCCTCCCATTTGCGGGTCTTGGCAATGAAGTAGCCTTGCGTCACAGCCGCAAACACCAACATCGCGATCAAGGAGATGAAGAAAACCAACACCGCCTTCCCCGGACCGACATCGATCAGCAGCAGATCGGTGTTGAAGATGAACATGAACGGCAATAGCGCCGTCCTGATGTCATAGCTGAACCCGACGATCCCGGTCTTGATCGGATCACCCCGCGAAATCGCTGCCGCCGCATAAGCCGCGAGCCCAACTGGTGGCGTGTCATCTGCAAGGATGCCGAAATAGAACACGAATAGGTGGACGGCAATCAGCGGAACAATCAGTCCAGACTGCGCGCCGACGCTGACAATGACCGGAGCCATGAGTGACGACACAACGATGTAGTTTGCGGTTGTCGGCAGGCCCATACCAAGGATCAGCGACAACACCGCCACTAGGATCAGCAGAATTATCAAGTTTCCACCAGCGATCGTTTCGATCACCTGACCGATGATCTGATGCGCCCCCGTCAGGGAAATCGTCCCAACAATGATACCTGCGGCCCCTGTCGCGACCCCGATACCGATCATATTTCGTGCGCCACTTTCCAGACCGGCCACGAAGTCCTTGAATGCGACGCGCAGGCCATTCTGATCGGCCGATGCCGCCAAATGAGCATGGCTATTGCCACGCATCATTTGCTTCAAAGGCCTATGGGTCAGTGCCACGATGATCATGACAATCGTGGCCCAGAATGCGGACAAGGCTGGCGACAAGCGATCCAGCGTGTCCGTTCGAACCATCAAGTTCCAGACCAACACGAAGATTGGCAGTGCGTAATATGCACCTCCCCAAAAAGTTGGTGTCAGGCGTGGGGCCTCCACCACTTGCGAATTGGGGTCATCTGGGACGACGTCGGGATATCTTGAGGCCACGAAAAGCAGCACCAGATAGGCCACTGCCAAAAGCACCAAGGCCGGATAAATCGTTGTTCCCGGCATCATCGGTTCAAGAACTGCACGGAACCCGATCACCAGCATTGTCAGGGCTGCCATGACGAAGAAGCCTGTCAAAAACAGGATCAGGATCATCACGACGCCAATATGGCGGCCCGGTTTCTTCAGCCCTTGAAGGCCCAGCTTCAGGCTTTCCAGATGCACGATATAGAGCAGCGCGATGTAGGAAATTACCGCCGGAAGGAACGCATGCTTGACCACTTCGATATAGGGAATATTGACATATTCGACCATCAGGAACGCGGCTGCCCCCATCACCGGCGGCGTTAGTTGGCCGTTGGTTGACGATGCAACTTCAACAGCGCCTGCCTTTTCCGGTGTGAAGCCGATGCGTTTCATAAGCGGAATGGTAAATGTCCCGGTGGTCACCGTGTTTGCAATCGACGACCCCGAAATCATCCCAGTCATCATCGAAGACAATACCGCAGCTTTTGCGGGTCCACCGCGTAACGCGCCCAAAAGGGCAATCGCAACTTTAATGAACCAGTTCCCACCGCCCGCTTTTTCAAGCAAGGCACCGAACAGAACAAACAAGAAAATCATTGAGGTCGACACGCCCAGCGCAACCCCGAAAACACCTTCGGTTTGCATCCAATAGTGCCCCATCGCTTTGCTGAAGGACGCACCGCCGTAGTTGGTGATACTGCCGATCCAAGACGAATAGCCGCCGAAAAAGGCAAGCGCGAGGAATCCTGACGCGATGATAACCAAGGGCAATCCCAAGGACCGGAACACAGCAACCATCAAGACAACCATACCGATGGCAGACATCACAATGTCAGAGGTCGACCAAAGGCCGGGGCGGTCGGCGATCTCGAACCGGAACACAACCAGATAAAGACAGGCCGCCGTTCCGAGGATCACGAAAGCCCAGTCATACCAGGGAATTTTGTTTCGATGTCCAAACATCGGGAAGGCCAGCGTCGCCAAGACAATAGCAAAGGCAAGGTGCACGAAACGGGCTTGCGCCACGATGTTTGCAAAGATGCTGACACCGGTTATCTGCGCCAGAACACCGGGAACTTTCGATGCGATATAAAGCTGAAAAAGCGACCAGGCGATACACAATGCAAAGATTAATTTGGCTGCAAATGGTCCGGCATTTCGTGCGCCTGTGTCGGCTTCGGCCACCATGTCTTCAGCAGATTTGGCTGTTGTGTCGCTCATTCCTTCGCCCCCCGGTCGGAATTACATTTAGTCAAAAACGCCAGCGCACCCATTGGGATACGCTGGCGCTGATTTCTTGAGACATCAGGTGATGTCGATTAGTCCATCAAACCCAGCTCTTTGTAAGCGCGCTCTGCACCCGGGTGCAGAGGTGCGGACAAGCCATCTTTGATCATCTGTGCCGCATCAAGATTTGCGAAAGCGGGATGCAGACCACGGAAATCGTCCAAGTTTGACAATACAGCTTTTGCAACGACGTAGGCCGTATCATCTGGAACAGAGGCCGAGGTTACAAATGTCGCACCAACACCGAAGGTTGTTGTGTCGCCATCTGTACCCGCATACATGCCACCCGGAATGGTTGCGACACGGTAATATGGGTTGTCATTGACCAGCTTATCGATGGCATCACCCGTTACGGAAACCAACTTCACGTCACATGTTGTCGTCGCTTCCTTGATCGCCGCAGCAGGGTGACCGATTGTGTAGATCATCGCGTCGATATTGTCGTCGCAGATCTGCTTGGCCATTTCAGAGCCTTTGTATTCAGTCGCCAGCGCAAAGCTGTCCATGCTCATGCCATACGCGTCCATCACAACTTCCATCGTGGCGCGCTGACCGGACCCTGGGTTGCCGACGTTGACGCGCTTGCCTGCAAGCTCTTCAAAGGATGTGATGCCACTGTCGCCACGAACGAGAAGTGTGAATGGTTCCGGATGGACCGAGAACATCGCACGTACTTCCGGGAACGGGTTGTCTTCAAACTTCGACGTGCCGTTAAAGGCATGGTACTGCCAGTCAGACTGTGCAACGCCAAACTCAAGCTCGCCTGCTTTGATTGTGTTGATGTTGTAGACAGAGCCACCGGTGGATTCCACAGCGCAGCGAATTCCATGCTCTTTGCGGTCACGGTTCACAAGCCGGCAAATCGCACCACCTGTTGGGTAATAAACGCCAGTAACGCCCCCTGTTCCGATGGAAATAAACTGCTGGTCCTGCGCAGAAGCGGATCCGGCAAAAGCCATTGTTGCAGCTACGAGGCCGCCAATCATTTTCATGTGTTTCATGAAGTTCTCCCTAAATCTCTTGACGTTAGCACACGCCACATGATCCCGAAGGGTCGTAAATGTTCCGGTGGATGTCACGGAAAAACTAATGTTTTTTTTGCGCGCGCCAGTACGCGCTGTTTCCCAACCGCAAGTTTTCATAGGCATTGATCCGGTCTTGCGCGGGCTCTCCAGCTTTGTCCATCAAATGCGCCAAGAGAAGTTCCACCAATGCCATCATCCCTGAAAAACAGCCGAAATTATAAGTACTTGCAACCGATGCGACCAGTGTGTGGTTGGGTGACAGCTCAGGCGAAACAACCTCTGAATCAGTGATTAACAGCAGTTTCAGTCCTCGCTGTTCCGCAAATTTACAGGCTTCTATCGTCTCCAGGGAATAGGGCGTCACTGTGATTGCGATAAGGACGTCGCCTTCTTTTGCATCTCTCAGATCATCAATTGCGCTGTTGCCTTGATGCGGAATCAGTTGAAGCGAAGGAAGGGCGAGCTTGCCGACAAAATGCAGAGAATGCGCGATCGCATAGCTTGACCTGACAGCCGTGACGTAAACGGTTTTTGCTGAAAAAAGCAGCTCCGTAGCGAGTTCAAGTTCTTCCAGCCGCTGACGTTCAAGCGATTTGGCGACGACCGAAAGAGAGTTCTTTGCAGCATCGACAAAGACGCCGCTATCACCCTCCGGGCTTTGAATATGGTTGAGCCATTCAGTGTCGGAACTTGTTGTTTGCGTTGATACAAGGGCCTGCCGAAACGGCTGGCGAAAGCTCTCAAAGCTCTGAAACCCTAGTGTTTTGGCCATCTTAACCAATGTGTAGGTGCTGACATGTGCCTTGCGCGCCGTTTCCCGAATAGAGTCGAGGCCAAATGCTGACTGGTTATCAATCACGTATTTCCCGGCGATCCTCATCTGCGGCGAAAACTTGGTAATACCAGTCTTCAATGCGTCCGTCGTGTTCGCCTTGAGCTTTGCGTTCATTCGATTCGCCTCCGGCAGTAAAAATAACATATGTTATTCATGATAGCGATTGGATCAGAGCGTAATCCCGGGGAAAAGCGGGAGCGCTTTCCCTTTCTGGCGCAGTTTTTCCGCTTAGGGCGGGACGACTGCACAGATGATTGGCAACATTACGCTGCTTGCTTAAGTGACCCAAAGTTTCCCCGTGAAATTCACACCGGCCCGCCGCCATATCGTAAAGGTCTTAGGCAGCTTGAGGATTGAGATGTCACGCATCGCACAAATTATTGCAGACCGTCTTTCCCGTGAGGAGAGGATCGTTTTGACATCAATTTACGCGCGCAGGTCGGATCAAATAGCGTCGTCCAAAATCCTTGAGCAACTGATCGGGCTGCGGCTGGTTGAACTATTGCCGAAGGTTGGCGGAAGCGAGCGATCGCCGAAAGTGTCAGATCTGGGTCGACTTGTTGCAGATAATATCTCAAACATTCGGAACTGAATGATTTTTGAGGTGCCAGCTTTTGGTGACCTGCCAACAGATGAACAAATGGCGAGGTAGCGGCTTTTTGCGCAGCTTTTTCCTTGTCGTTGGCATGTGGCTCCTTGGGATCGGCGGGGTTTTTGGACAAACCCAACTGCAGGCCGATCAGCAAGAACTTCTCGAAGAACGCGCCCTTGCGACGATCAATACGCTCGGCTCTCTCCTGAATTCACGCGAGACAATTGCGCAGCAAATCGAAGAGATGGTCAAAAGGATCGGCGAAGCGGAAGACGCGGAAAAAACGCCGCTTGCCGATGAATTGAAATTACTGAACGAAGAGCTTGCGGCAATCGAAGATCAGATTTCGATTGTTTCAACTGGCATCTCGGAGCGTGATTATCGGAAAATCGAAGGGACAGAATTCAATCTCCAAACCGAGCTTGAAAATCTCGTCCAACCGTTCATGTCGCTGCTGCTGGGAGCGACTGAGGAAGCACGACGGATAGAGGCTACGCGACGCGCTTTGTCGACCGCGCAAACGCATCTTGCCGATGCGGATATCGCATTGCAAAACGTAAATGTGGCTTTGGGGAAAAATCCCGATCCCGCTGTGAAACTTGAATTGGAAACACGTCAAAAAATCTGGTCTGAGCGCTTTGAGACCAACGAAAGCCAAGTCTCTGCCCTGGAACAACAGCTTGAAGACCTGCTGTCTAATCGGGTGTCTGCGGGCCGACAGGTCCAATCCGCTCTTCAGGGGTTTTTCCGAGAACGTGGTCTTAGCCTACTATTCGGTGTCTTAGCATTTGTCTCTGTCATGATGACCTGCCGGGTCGTGTCCCGGCTTGCATCAACCGCTTGGACAAGAAGCGCGAAGGAACGCACCTTCTACACCCGCCTCTTCGGGTTGTTGTTTGGAGTATTCGCAGTCGCCGCAAGCTTCGCGGCCATGCTTATCGTTTTCAATCTCAGGAATGATTGGCTGCTTCTCGGCCTCGCAACAGTTTTGGTGATTGCGCTGATCTGGATCGGCATCCGCATGATGCCCGGGCTTTTTGAACAAGTTACCGTATTGCTGAACCTTGGCGCGGTTCAGGAAGACGAAAGGGTCGTCTTTAACGGTGTCCCCTTCATGGTTCGCAAGTTGAGTTTTTACACCGATCTAGAGAACCCGGCGTTGGATGGCGGGGAGTTCACCTTGCCCGTCCGGGAATTGATCGGCCTGCATTCCCGCCCCGCAGCAGAAAACGAGGCGTGGTTTCCATCGTTGCGTGGCGACTGGGTCAAACTGATGGACGGCAATGCGGGCCAAGTCATCGTGCAGACCCCCGAAATGGTGGTGATTGAACTATTGGGCGGCGCGCGGGCAACCTATCAAACAAGTGAATACCTAGCGCAAACACCCACCAACCTGTCACATGGGTTCCGTATCGAAGTTGAATTTGGGATCGACTATCGCCATCAGGCGGAAGCGACATCGACGATTCTAGAAACTCTGGAAGCCAGCGTCAGATCCAAGATGTCGGCGTTTCTTGGCGACGACCTGATCCGGGCTGTGTCGGTTGAGTTTCTCCGCGCAGCTGCGTCATCTCTGGATTTCGAGGTCGAAGTCGATGTGATTGGCAAGGCCGCCTATCGTTTTGAAGAAATCGAACGCGAGCTATCCCGCATCGTCGTGGAAACCGCGACGGAAAATGATTGGTCGATCCCATTCCAACAAATTGTGTTGCACAACGCTTAGAAATTTACCGCCTACAGGAGGTCGTCTGCACCAAAAATCCTAGGAACAGTTTTCTACTAAAGAATTAGTTTGACTTTTGTTATCGGCTTTGGATAGCGTTAACATGCTGGCTCAGACCAGCTCACATAATCTTTGGGAGGAGACAAGATGCGCAAGTATCTGCTCTCCGCGACCGCGGCTGTTGCCGTCATCGCGGGGTCTGGAACTGCTTTTGCTGATGCAGCGGCAGCTCAGAAATGGATTGATCAAGAATTCCAGCCGTCGACACTTTCGAAAGCCGATCAAATGGCCGAAATGGAGTGGTTCATCAACGCCGCTCAGCCATATGCTGGCATGGAAGTGAACGTTTTGTCGGAAGGCATTCCGACACACGGCTACGAGTCAGAAGTTCTGACAAAGGCGTTTGAGGAAATCACTGGCATTAAAGTGAACCACCAAATCCTAGGCGAAGGCGAAGTCGTCCAAGCTGTACAAACACAGATGCAAACCCAGCGGAACCTCTACGACGGCTACGTCAACGATTCCGACTTGATCGGGACGCACTCGCGTCTGCAACTGGCCTACAATCTGACAGAACAAATGGCAGGTGATTGGGCGGAAACCACGTCGCCAACACTTGATCTGGAAGACTTCATGGGCATCCAGTTCACAACGGGGCCGGATGGCAACTTGTATCAATTGCCTGATCAGCAGTTCGCGAACCTTTACTGGTTCCGCAAAGACTGGTTTGACGACGAGGCCAACAAGGCCGCATTCAAAGAAAAGTACGGCTACGAGCTTGGTGTTCCGGTCAACTGGTCGGCCTATGAAGATATCGCTGATTTCTTCTCCAATGACGTGAAAGAAGTCGACGGCACGCGCATTTATGGTCACATGGACTACGGCAAGCGGGCACCTGACCTTGGTTGGCGGATGACAGATGCTTGGCTGTCCATGGCAGGCACTGGGTCCAAAGGCGAACCGAACGGCGTTCCGATCGACGAATGGGGTATTCGCATGGAAGCGGGGTCTTGTAACCCAGCCGGTGCCTCTGTTTCACGTGGTGGTGCTGCAAACGGCCCAGCGGCTGTTTATGCGATCCGCAAATGGGATGAATGGCTGCGGAACTACGCCCCACCCGGTGCGGCTTCGTTTGACTTCTATCAGTCACTGCCTGCACTTTCCCAAGGCAACGTGGCCCAGCAGATCTTCTGGTACACAGCGTTCACTGCAGACATGGTGAAACCGCAGGCTGAAGGCAACAATACAGTGGACGCCGATGGCAACCCACTGTGGCGCATGGCCCCTAGCCCGCACGGCCCGTATTGGGAAGAAGGTCAGAAAGTGGGTTATCAGGATGTTGGATCCTGGACCTTCCTGAAGTCGACACCTTCTGATCGCGCCCAGGCTGCATGGCTTTACGCACAGTTCGTGACATCCAAAACGGTTGACGTGAAGAAATCCCATGTGGGTCTGACCTTCACCCGTGACAGCACAGTGAACCACGAAAGCTTCACAGAGCGTGCGCCAAAACTGGGCGGTCTTGTTGAGTTCTATCGCTCCCCTGATCGGGTGGCATGGTCGCCAACCGGCATCAACGTTCCGGATTATCCGAAGCTGGCCCAAATCTGGTGGCAGCAAATCGGTGACGTGAACTCTGGTGCGTTCACACCTCAACAGGCGATGGATCGTCTGGCCGAGGAAATGGACATCACGATGGCACGGATGCAAGCAGCTGACGAGAGCGCTGGCGTCTATGGTGGCTGTGGCCCACGCCTGAACGAGGAAAAAGACGCCTCCGAATGGCTTGGCAAAGGTGGTGCCAAAGCGAAGCTGGACAATGAAAAACCGCAAGGCGAGACCGTCAACTACGACGATCTGGTCGCACGGTGGAACCAGTAAAATAAGGTTGGCCCCTAGCTTTTGGGGGCCAGCTCATTGGTCGAAGTTACTTCCTGAGCTTCGACCAACCTTTTTCGGGGCGGGAAACACATGGTTTTAGAGTTGAAAGAGGCCACAAAGGTGGTCCGTGGGATAACCCATATCAAGCCGACATCTTTGAAACTGGAGCCAGGGCATTTCAACGTGCTTTTGGGGCAGACTGGTTCCGGCAAGACGTCCTTGATCAAGCTGATGGCAGGTTTGGACCCGTTGGCATCGGGTCAGATATTCCTTGATGGTCAAGACGTATCAGCGCTGTCGACCCAGAAGCGCAATATCAGCTTGGTCCACCAGTTCTTCGTGAACTACCCACATATGACAGTCTTTGAAAACATCGCCTCCCCCTTGCGGGTAGCAGGCATGGCCAAATCCGAACTTGAGGCGCGTGTGCAGGAGGCGGCAGACATCTTGCAGCTTGGTCCGATGCTTAAGCGTCGCCCACAAGAACTTAGCGGCGGGCAGCAACAACGCTGTGCGCTTGCGCGTGCAATTGCCAAAGAAAGCCGGGCCGTCTTCTTGGACGAACCATTGGCAAACCTAGACTACAAACTGCGCGAAGAATTGCGGGAGCAATTGCCAGAACTCTTCGCTGGCCGAGGGGCCGTCGTCGTCTATGCAACTTCGGAGCCGGAAGAAGCTCTGCTTCTGGGTGGCAAAACCGCGTTGATGGATGATGGTGTTGTCACGCAATTCGGGACAACGTCAGATATTTACCGCAAGCCTGAAAACCTGACGGCGGCGCGCGTATTTTCCGACCCGCCCATCAATTCCGCCCAGATTGTAAAGTCAGGTCAGACCGCCAAGATGGAAACCGGTGTGAGTTGGGACCTAGATGGGGCAGCGGCAAACTTGCCTGATGGACCCTATATTGTCGCGGTGCGTCCGCACCACGTGACGCCATTCTCTGTTTCTGCAAGCGATGTCGCGATGGATGGAACTGTTCTTGTGACCGAACTTTCGGGGTCAGAATCCAGCGCACATTTTCAGCTAGGGGGCGACGGATGGGTTTCTCTAGCGCATGGCGTTCATCCCTACGAGATCGGCGAAAATCATCGATTTTTCATGGATCCCAGCAAAGCGTTCTACTTTGCCCCTGACGGGAGGCTCGTAGCCTGATGGCAAAGATCACCTTATCAAACCTCCGCCACTCCTATTTGCCCAACCCGAAAAGCGCGGAGGACTTCGCGCTCAAGGAAATTGATCTGGATTGGGAGGATGGCGGGGCTTATGCCCTTCTCGGTCCATCTGGCTGTGGTAAATCCACGTTGTTGAACATCATATCCGGATTGTTGACGCCATCAGAGGGTCGCATCTTGTTTGATGATCGCGACGTGACTGACTTGCCGCCTGATCAGCGCAACATTGCACAGGTATTTCAGTTCCCGGTCATCTACGACACGATGACGGTGCGCGACAACCTTGCGTTCCCGCTGCGAAACCGTGGCGTCGCCGATGCTAGGATCGCGGAACGCGTCGCCGAAATTGCAGCGATGCTGGAAGTTGAAGACATGCTTGATGTTCGCGCATCGCATTTGTCCCCTGACAACAAACAGAAGATCTCCATGGGGCGCGGGCTGGTACGCGATGATGTGAATGTTGTTATGTTTGATGAGCCTCTGACGGTGATCGACCCGCATTTGAAATGGAAGCTGCGTTCAAAGCTCAAAGAGCTGCACCAACGTGTTCGGGCAACGATGATTTACGTCACCCATGACCAGACCGAGGCTTTGACCTTTGCGGATCAAGTCGTGGTGATGCAAGACGGTGAGGTTGTTCAGATCGGCACGCCTGTGGAACTGTTTGAACGTCCACAACACACCTTTGTCGGCCACTTCATCGGCTCCCCCGGCATGAACGTCTTGCCTGTTGTTGAAACTGATGGGCGCGTGACATTCGAAGGTCAGGTCGTCGCAGTTGAAGGCAAAGTCAGCGGACAAGGTGGGGCAACCGAATTGGGGATCAGACCGGAATTCGTTTCCATCGCGGAGGCCGGATTGGAGGCGCGTGTGCGGAAAGTTTCAGACGTCGGACGTCATTCGGTCGTTGAGGTGATGGTTGGGGATACACCCGTGAAAGCCGTCGTTGAAGGCGCTGTCCCAGTTCAGGGTGCGTCTGTCTTTCTAAACTTCGCCCAGGAACAGACCCGACTTTACCGCGACGGCTGGATCGCAACGGAGGTGTCCCCATGAAGACGGAAAACCCAAAAGCCTGGTTCTTCGTGCTGCCGGTCCTGTTGCTGGTGGCGTTCAACGCGCTTGTTCCGATCATGACGGTGGTCAACTACTCCGTTCAGGAAACGTTCGGGAACAATGTTTTCTTCTGGCAAGGCCTTGATTGGTTCGAACAAATTCTTCGCTCAGACCGGTTTCATGCAGCCCTTGGGCGGCAGTTCCTGTTCACATTTCTGATCCTGATTATCGAGGTCCCCTTGGGAATCATCATCGCCCTTTCGATGCCGCGACAAGGCTTCTGGGTCCCGATCTGTCTGGTGACGATGGCGCTACCAATGCTGATCCCGTGGAACGTTGTCGGTGCCATGTGGAATATCTTCACACTGCCTGATATCGGCCTGCTGGGCTATTTGATGAACCATACTTTGGGCATCAATTATGACATGACCCAAAATCCTTTTGCGGCTTGGGTGACGATCATCACGATGGATGTATGGCACTGGACGTCGCTAGTCGTTCTTTTGTCTTACGCTGGCCTCGTATCGATCCCGGACGCGTATTACCAAGCAGCAAAAATCGACGGTGCCAGCCCTTGGAAAGTGTTTCGCTATATCCAATTGCCGAAGATGAAAACCGTGCTGACGATCGCAATCCTGCTGCGATTTATGGACAGTTTCAACATCTATACAGAACCCTTCGTTCTGACTGGCGGCGGGCCAGGAAATTCAACCACCTTGTTGTCAATCGACCTGGTAAAAATCGCCCTTGGCCAATTTGATCTGGGACCTGCTGCAGCGATGAGCTTGATCTACTTCGCAATCACGTTGCTGGTCAGCTGGCTGTTCTACACGCTTATGACAAAGGATGACGAACAATGAAAAAACGTTCCCTCATTCCGATCCTCTATATCGCCTTTCTGATGCTGCCGATCTACTGGCTGGTGGCGATGAGTTTCAAAACAACTCAAGAGATACTGGGCGGGTTCAGCCTGTTTCCACAAACATTCACATTGGACAATTACCGGGTGATCTTCACTGATCCGACTTGGTACTGGGGCTATATCAACTCGATCATTTACGTGTCGTTGAACACGGTGATTTCGGTCTGCGTGGCGCTCCCGGCGGCTTATGCTTTCTCCCGCTACCGCTTTCTGGGTGACAAGCAGCTTTTCTTCTGGTTGCTGACCAACCGGATGGCACCCGCTGCCGTTTTTGCGCTGCCATTCTTTCAGCTATATTCGTCAGTCGGGTTGTTTGATACCCATCTTGCCGTTGCACTCGCACATTGCCTGTTCAACATTCCATTGGCCGTCTGGATCTTGGAAGGCTTCATGGGCGGCGTTCCGAAGGAGTTGGATGAAACGGCCTATGTCGATGGCTATTCCTTCCCGCGCTTCTTCGTCACGATCTTTTTGCCAACGATCAAAGCCGGGGTCGGCGTTGCCGCGTTCTTCTGCTTCATGTTCTCTTGGGTCGAACTACTGCTGGCAAAGACCCTGACGGCGGTTGCGGCCAAACCGATCGCCGCAACGATGACGAAGACGGCGTCATCTGCCGGCTATGAACTTGGACTGCTGGCTGCGGCAGGGACGTTAACAATTATTCCAGGTGCCATCGTGATTTACTTTGTCCGTAACTACATCGCCAAGGGCTTCGCCCTGGGGAGGGTCTGATGCGCAAGTTGTTTGCCGTGTTCGCATTCTTCGCAGCCAACTCTGCCCAGGCGCAGGGTTGGGGCAATGTCGCCAAGAAGGAAGAAGAAACAGGATTCTCCTGGACCGCTCCGCTTTGGCCGTCATTCTGGATGGCCTGGACCCCGGCGACGTTCTTCCTGTTCTGCGGAATCTTTGGTGCCATAGCCATAATCGGTGTTTTGGAAGGTTTCAAATACCGCGACGGGCTTGAGCGGAAAGGCGTTCTTGGACTGACAACCACGCTGGGTGACCGGCTGTTCATTTCGCTGCTTGGAACGGCCTATATCTTCCTTGCTTGGTTGGGACTTGTTGGGCAACCGCTTTGGTGGCCGCTTGCGATTTCCGCCGGTTGGGCGATTTTTTGTTTCAGGAAAGTTTAAGATTTTGCTTTGGATTACGAATCGGGTGCGGTTAACTCACTTGGTGTAAAAAGTGAGCGGTTGCCCAGGATGGAATGGCGATGAAAAAGAAAAAAAGTGAATTGCTGACCGAGGTCGAACTGGAGTTTATGAACGAACTTTGGGCCTTGGGCGAGGGAACTGTACGTGACGTGCTGGACGAACTGCCAGACAGTCGCAACCTCGCCTATACCTCCGGCGCGACGATCCTGCGCATTCTGGAACAAAAAGCATTCGTCACCAGTCGGAAGGCAGGCAAAAGCCATGTCTACAAACCGACTTTGGCAAAAGATGCTTATCAATCACGCTCGCTGAAAAACCTGTCGGTCAAATTGTTTGACGATACGCCCGCATCGCTTGTGGCCCGTCTCGTAAATGATGACGAATTGACAGAAGAAGCGTTGGGGCAAATCCGGGCAATTGTTGATCGGAGGTTGAAAAATGATAGCGGGTGAAGCTCTGCTCGATGCATTCATTAATGCCAACATTCTGTTTTGTGTGGCATTTGCATTGTGGTTCCTGGTGCGCGGTGCGATGTGCCGGATAGGTTTGAAACACGACTACGGGACCCAGTTGCGGCTATTGAATGCTGTATTTATTGCCATTGTCTGCGCGCCTTTCCTGGTTGCCGGGGTGAATGCGCTTCAAGGGTCTGGTGTTGCGAAAGGTGTGAACGTTAACCTTTCCGATATGGTAGTTTCCTACTACCTGAATGGCGGCCTAGAGATGAAAGCCTCCGATTTCGAAGGGCTTATCTTAATGCGGGATACGTTCATCCTGAACGTGATGAACGCAGATGGTTTTGTCGCAAACGCTGTGATTGCCACGTTTCTTGTGGGTGCAGGATTGGGCCTAATCCGCCTTGTCTACTCAATCTATTGCCTTTGGAGCATCGTCGACGACAGCTACGATCTTCGGCGCATCGGTCGGGTCCGTATCCGGGTTTCAGACAGAACATTGGTCCCCTTTTCAACACGGGGTTTACGGAAATACTACGTTGTCATTCCGTCCCATATGCTTGGACAACATCATGAGTTGAAGGTCACGCTCGCGCATGAATTTCAGCATATTCGCCAAGGTGATCTTGAATGGGAAGTTCTTTTGGAAGCGCTAAAACCGCTGTTCTTCCTCAACCCGGCATTTCACGCATGGAAAAGGCAGGTGGAACATCTGCGGGAGCTAAATTGCGACAGCAAGATCATGTCCAACGGGCGTATCG
The DNA here is from genome assembly GCA_947493265.1 of uncultured Litoreibacter sp. GTDB lineage: Bacteria > Pseudomonadota > Alphaproteobacteria > Rhodobacterales > Rhodobacteraceae > Litoreibacter. The sequence goes on from CANLQL010000004.1 coordinate 574,921, forward strand.
ATGTCCGCGAATATTGCGAAACCCTTCTGTCAGTGTGTCAGCAAACTTTGCGGCGTGACCGGGCCTTCCTGATCGCCGTTCCAAAGGTCACTTTGGTTACAGCTGATCGTACGCCACTGCGGGAAGGAAAGAGCCTGCTGGAGCAAAGGATACTTTCGGTGCTCAGCGGTCGGCGCGTAAAACATCAAAGGTTGGTATTTGCGGCAACAGCTATCCCGCTGATCGCAGCAGTGGTTTTCACTTCGGTCGCCATTCAACGGCCAGGGGACTGGAGCCAGGACAGGCTGATGTTGTCAACCGTGGTCAATCTAGACCGTCTGGATGAGATTAATCGTCTTTCAACGTTTGGCCGGATCAGAAACTAACCTGAGCAGGCCTTTACATCGTGCCGATCTGCGACTGGTCGCCGGAATTGTGGCTGTCGACTAGCGACAATGAACGAGGGCTTAAGGCGTTCTATCTGAAGAGGATCGCCTTAAAACTCGCTGCGGAAGGTAAGACCAAAAGCTTGTTTTTGGTCGTAGGTTTCTCCGCTGGACGACAGGGCCAAATAGCTTTCAAACGTCCCAAGCTGTGTTGCGACAGACAGGCCAATACCCGCAGACGTCCGGAACGCGCGGTCATCTATTAAAACACCCGTGGGCGCTGCGTTTGTGTCCACGCCCCAACTTGCACCGACATCGCCAAAGATGAACGTCTCAAGGGTCGGGATGCGCGTGAAGATAGGCAATAGTAAGTCTGTACGTGCGACCGCAAAATGATTGCCGCCAAGGTTTGTCACTTCGTCGACGCCCCCTGCCCCGCAGCCAACACAGACGTCTCGCGGGCTAACGGACCCGCGCTCAAATCCGCGCAGCGCAGCACCTCCCAAAAAGAACCGATCTGTCGCAATTGGATTATCGCCCGATAAACCCGTCACTGTTCCAAGTTCAACACGACTTCTGAGAGCCAATCCTGACCCACCGATCGGCAGTTTGCCAAAGAAACTGAGTTTGCTCGTCGACAAATCAGTATCGCCACCCAACCCTGTGAAATCCTGATCAAAACGCACGGACCAGCTAGACCCACCTAGGCCCGGACGACCTGCGAGATCTGACCCTGTAATCAGGCTGATGCCGACACCGGAAGACACCCGGCTACCGGCTTCTGATTGCAAGATATTCGACGCCGAAGCATCGACATTGTCCAACTCGTCCCAGCTGAGCGTGTAGCGAAATTCGCCACCGATCTGATCACCCAAACGGAAGTTGTAGTAAGGGCTTAGTGACGCGGTTTTGAAATCAAATGCGTCATTGTCATAGGCGTAGTTTTCGAAGTTGAACCGAATTCCACCGCTGCGTTCGCCCCCCCCAGAAACGCGGAGAGCGATAGGACAGACCAAGTGTCTGGGCTTCTTGGGCAACTGAAGCCGTACCGCGGTATTCGGTTCCTTCACCGTGCACATCCAGAAGCAAAAATCCGAGGACACCAAGAATGCCGCTGTCGCTGTCATAGCCCAAACCAAATGTCAGGCCACCCGTGTACTCGGGCTCTTCGCGGACGGTTATGGTCAGGACGTCCCCTTGGGAAGTGATCCTGACATCGCGAAATTCGCCGGTAAATTCCAATGCCGCAGCCGCCGCGCGTAAATCCTCTACACCCAGCAGATCCCCGGTCTGCAAGCCTGAGGTCGCTAAAATGTCCTGATCCCGGAACCGGTCATTGCCATCGACAACAATCGTATTGAAGACACGAGGCTCCGGTGCAGCGTGAACAGGCTGGATAGTTACGATTGCAGTCAGAATAGCTGCGACCAAGTTCGATTTCATACTCTGCCCTCGCGTCGTGGATCGGATCATTTGATGCTTTTTGATGCATTTGCGTACCCGATCCACAGAAATTTTCCCAGACTAGGAAGAAAAAAACTTTCCTAGACTGAAATTCCTTCCATGAAAGTTGGTTAATAGTTAAACACGTTCTAATTGTTCGGGGACGGGGAATACAGCGGTTAGATTACCAGTGTTTTTGTTCGAAGAAACAATAACAAGGCTTTGTGGGGGGCCGATATCGGGAGCGACTGGATGAAAAGAATACTTTTAAGCTTAGCCGCATTCGGATTGGCAGCATGCGCGGAACCAGCAATCCAACCACGAGACGGAGATCTACCAAGGCCACGCGGTTTTTCCCCTAGCGTGGAGGAAGACCAAATCCGCGGTGAAAATGGTGAGATCCTAACCACAGAGCAAGCTCGTGCCCGGCTTGATCAGATGACCGTGAATGATGGTCAACGGACGCGCCGCCTTGATGACGAATTCAACGTCACTGCGCGCGACCGGAACGAAACCTGGCCAATCGACTCTCTTACCTACAAACGGTTTAACAACACGACGGAACGGGCAATCTACCTGCGTCGTGCCTTGGGACGCTATGCACTGGCCGAGGCCAGACAGCGCGGGTTGGGCACGCAACTCAGCAAAGTACGATCGGCTGCGGCGCGGACAACGTCATCGACCTCCGCCGAATGGTGGTCCCAAAACGTCCACAAGGGTGACTTGGCAGCAGGCCAAGCCGGTCGTCGGGTGTCTTTGCCAGAAACCATCAAATCCACAGTCAGAAATTCTAGCCAGATCGCCGCTTTCGGTGACCTGCCGGCCATTCGCGGCACAGCCATACAGGAAGCGCGTGGGCGCTTCGTGCCGGAATTCTACGCGGAAGCCAGCCGCCAAAAAGAGAACGAAACAACCACCAGCCCTGCAATCGCTGCGGGGGCTGCGCGGGCGATTGATCGCACGGATGAAGTAGAGTTTGGCGTCCGGTCGCGCCTTCTGACGGGCGGTGAAATCTCCGTTTCGCAAAGGTTCACGACGACAAATACCAACCGGATATCCTATATCCCTGGCGAACAATCGCGATCCCAGACAACCATTTCGCTTGTCCAGCCGCTTTTGCGCGGATCAGGTGTTGGGGTTAACGACGCCCCACGCCGGATTGCCAATCTTGATACTGGGATTGCGACTGAGGAATTCCGCCGCCAGTCAGAAGCACATCTTATGGAGGTAGAGCGGGCGTATTGGAACCTTTATGTCGCTCGCGCGGTCTATGTCCAAAAAGCCCATCTGGCTGCACATGGCCGCAGATTGGCAGGACAAGTTTCGGGTCGGGTCGATATAGATGCCGATCCAGTTTTGGTTACGCGCGCACGCTCACTTGCGGAGCAATGGACCGCCGACACCATTCGCGCGCAGGCCGCAATGGACAATGCAGAGTTCCGTTTGGCGGCCTTGGTAAACGATCCGCGTATGGGTCCCAGTGGCGTTGAGCTGATCCCAAGTTCTGCCCCGAACGGTGCCCTCAAAGGTCTTCGAACAAACGATACGATTGAAGACATTTTCGTAAACCGACCCGAATTGCAGCAAGCCATCTTGCAGTATGAGGCATCCCTGATCCGCGAAGGCATCGCTGCGAACCAGGCACTGCCTGAGCTTGATCTGGTTTTGGAAGCAACGTCAGAAGGTGGTGCGAACGGGTCCAGTTTTTCAGACGCATTGTCGAACCGCGGAGGTGGGTCAGGAAACCTGATCGGTCTCAAGTTTTCCGTTCCACTGGGGTTTGATGAACGGGACGCACGCTACAAGCGCCGTCGTCTGGAGACCATCCAGCAAGAGCGTCAAGTACTGAACGTCGTTTCAACGATCCTACTGGAAGTCGATGTGTCGGCGAACGAATACATCGTCGCCTGCAATGATCTGATTGCCCAGCGCCAGTCACTGGCCGCTGCACAGTCTTCTTTGCGTACGGTCCGCAATCGCTGGAACGACGGTGTCGGTGGCGAAAACGGGATCGCTTTGTTGTCGGCATTGCTTGCAAGTTATCAGCAGGTTCAAGCCACCGAGCAGGCAGTTGCCACAGCCCGTGCAACTCGCGAAATCGCGGCAGCAAACCTGGCCCGCGCCCGGGGGGTTCTTCTGGATCGTTGGGGTTTGAAAACCGATATTCGCAAGGATATTCGCGACCAACCAACTTATAAACTGGTTAGCCGCTAGCCCTCGGGGAAGGAACATCTGATGACCTTAGTCCCGAAGTTTGAGCAACTAGAAGACCGGATCGTTCTGGATGCGGAGCCTGTCGTCACCATTAACGCACCGGATTCCGTCGAAATTGGCGAACAGGACGTGTCGGTCACGCTGACCTTCTCAAACACAGGCGATCAAAGCGGATATGTTCCCTACATCGACTTTGTGATCCCGTCGACGGGTGAAGATGGGGATGATGGCGTCACATTCGACAGCGCATCATTTCTGGGTGCTGCAATTGAGACCACCGAGATCGTGTTTGACGCAAGCGGTTTGGCAACCCATCCACTTGCAACCGACACAATGGGCGATCCGCTAATCATCTCTGCTGCAGACTTCGGCGCGCAGGCTGGCGATACTTTGGTTGTGTTTGAATTGCCATACGGCTCGTTCTCTCCGGGCAACCCGGCTGTTGATATCGATGTGGTCTTGGATTTCTCACCGCTTGCCGATCTGGATGAAGACTTCACACTGTCGGCTGTGTCCGGTTTTGCCTTTGGGCAAGATCCGATCGACAATCCCGGCACCGATGCCCCTATCCGCCAAACGACACCGTTTACGGACACGGTAAGTCAAACCCTGTTCGATGTTTTTAAAAGCAGCACGATCCCGGAAGACGAAGCCGCCAACGGGCCTAGTTTCCCATATTCGTATACTTTTGGCGTTAATGTTGCTGACGGACAGACTCTGACAAATTTCTCGCTGACGGATACGTTGCCGCATAACATTGTTTACGAAGGCGGTTTGACAATTTCAGGCGGTACAGGGGCCACAATCGTCAGCCAACCTGCAACCGGCGTGCCGATAACCGGTGCGAATGATATTTTGCAGATCGATTTCACCGAAGTCACAGACACGGTTACTGTCACATTCGATTTCTACGTGGCCGAGACGCTTTCCGACGATAGTAGTCCAGTTATCACGCCCGGCACAGGCGGTGCGGGATCAGTTTCCAACACTGTCGAGGGGGAAGGCGATTGGGTTCCTGTGGACCCCCGCGATGCAGCGACATCTGTCATGGACAGCGCCACGAATGTCGACGAAGTCGCAGCGATCAACATCCAAAAAGGCATCTCGCTGTTTACGGACAACAACCCGCAGGTTGGTATCACCGCGCCGGGCGATGAGTTTTTGTTCACGCTGAATGTTCAAGTCTCGGACTATTTCACACTTGGTGATATCGTCGTTGAGGATCTGATGGGCAATGGCTGGGAATTTGTCACCGGCTCGGCTCAATTCACCACCGTGGAAGAAGTCGGTGCAATCACAACGGCGCAGAATTTCGGATCTGATCTTGTCGTTGACCTGAGTGACTTCAATACTGGCGGAACAACCGGCCTGACTTTCAACCTGTCTGATGCAATGGTTTCTGCGGGCCAAGACGCGTTTTTGACCGGGGATGCCGCGCGTCCGGGCGCGATATCGGAAACGCCAACGACTGTTCAGATCACTTACCGCGCGATTATCCGCGAGTCTTTGACAGATGCGGGTGGCCTTGGGCAGCTTAATGTCGGCCAGGGGGATGTTTTGACCAATATGGTCGACATTCGGGGCAATGTTTATGACAACACGACGGGCGTTGCGACCGGATCTCAGCTGACCGACACGTCTGAGGCGTCGCTCACCTTGGATCGCGGTGAAATCCGGGAAAAAACGGTTACGGCTGTAAATGGTCAGCCGTTTGATCCAGCGGTCCCTATTGCCGCGGGTGACGAGGTGACGTTCTCGATCATTTATGACAGTCCTCTTGGGTCTTTTGATGACCTGTCGATCGTGGATAACCTGCCGCAAAACGTCTTTACAGCGTTGGAGTTAGACCCGACGGCGATGGATCCCGAAAAGTTTTACGCGCCAGGTGATGGCCCTGCTATTCCGCCTCCGGGGTTTGCGACATTTGGACCAAACGATACGTTCTATAGTGAACTGCCAAACAACCCGATGACGGGTGTTCCGGATTTGCCGACGGTTTCAACGAACGGACCAAATAACCAGATCGATTTTGACCTGTCGAACTTGAACGTGGAGCCGCGCCAGGCTGTTGTCGTCGAAATTCTGCTGACTGTTACCGTCGAAGATGCGTTGTTTTCGGCTGACCTTCTACTGACCAACCAATCAACGGCCTTTGAAGCGAACGTCGCGCAAGGTCCCCCCACAGATACAACCGCAATTGCGCAATTTACCTATGCGGAACCGGTCTTGGAGATCACCAAAGGTGTTGTGGCGTTCGCGCCTTCACCGAACTCTGATGTGTCTTTGGTCGGTGCATCCCTGCCCGTGACCTTTAATGCACCCGGCACGGCAGGGGCCCGCTTCGATTTCAGTACTGGGCAGATCAACTCTTCAAACCTGGAAATAGACGCTGATATCACTGGTGTTGATGCAGGCGACATCCTGACATTCGCAATCGCTGTTGAGAATACAGGCCGCGCGCCCAACGGGGCGTTCGACGTGGTCATTCAGGATACAATTCCAACGCAGTTTGTTCCAGTAGGCGGAACAGGCAATGTCTTTGTCACGGACGGCAACGGCAACCCGATTACGTTTACCGGAGACCTCTTTACCGGCGGGATCACACTGACGGATCCGCCCCCTACCCCAGCGGGCTTGCTCCAAGGATCTATAGCGTCGTTTGACCAAACGGCGGGCGACAACATTGTCATCGTCACCTACGATGTTGAACTGGCCGACAGCGTCGTTCCGGACCAGCAACTGAATAACACGGCGGGTGTTACCAACTACGCAGCCTTGGAAGGCGGCGTGGACCGTGTTCCGATGGATGACCTAACCGATGGCGCAAGTGCGACGGTGGACGGCGTCGAAATCGACAAGTCCCTGACCTCAAGACAGTTTACTGACGACGGCTCCATCCCCTCGGGACGGACTGGTAACGAAGTTGTGGTCGGCGAGATGGTTGAATTTACGATCCGTGTCGACATCCCCGAAGGGTCATATTTTGACGCCGAAATTCGTGATCGGGTGACCGCGGGCGCATTGGTTCTGGAAAGCGCAGTTATTTCTTCATCGCCTGTGGGCGCGCAAGTTGGCGCAACTGCGTCCTTGGTCGGCGGTCAGATCGTTTTCGATCTTGGTAACTTTATCAATCCTTCCGACAATGACCTGTTGAATGATTTTATCGAGGTAACGGTTCAAGGCCGCGTCGATGATCTGGCCGGATTTGAGGCCAACGGGTTCATGCGAAATGTCGCGTCGTTTTCTTATGCAGAAACGGATGGCGGGTCGACGAACCGGTTGCAAGATGGACAAAACCTGCGCCTGACAGAACCGAACCTGACAATTGACAAAGAAGCCAATACCGATGTTGTCGATGCTGGCGGTACGGTCAGCTACACTATCGACATTGCAAACCTTGCGGGTTTCCGGGATGCGCCAGCCTTTGATCTGACACTCTCGGATGGGTTGCCGACGCCAGAAATGGGTCTGGTCGGTGGCAGCGTCCAATTGTTCATCAATGGCGGATTGGTCGCTTTCAATGGGACAGACTATGATCTGACAGTGACAGGAAACACGTTCGAAGTCTTCATTGACAGGCTCGATCCCGGCCAAACTGCTGAACTTCGCTATGACGCGACCGTATTGCAGACAATCGCTGCGGGTACCGAAATCGACAATACCGCGAACCTTGTCTTCGACAGCACGCCTGAGGATGACAGCGGCGCTGATGGGGATGACCGCGAATATACAATCTCGGACGTAGAAACGGTGCTGGCGCGTGCACCCTCAATCGACAAGGTCGTAGACACAAGCTCCACCAGTTATGCCGATACGACCGGGACCGATCTGGGGATCGGTGAGTTGGTCACCTATGAGATTACGGTCGGTATTCCCGAAGGGGAAACCGACATGGTTGTACTGACTGACACGCTTCCAGCGGGTCTGGAATATGTTGAATCAACCGTTGTCCGCGTGGGCGATTCCAATGGGCGAATTACGGGATCACTTTTGTCAGCCTCCGATATGGGATCGAATTCAGGCCAGGTCACAACGTTTACATTCGGCGATCTCAGCAACGCTTTCGATGGCACAGTTGACACAGATGACGAGATCGTCGTGCGGATCACCGCGCGCCTGACTGCCGATTCCGGCGTCGACACCACAGATACGCTGACGAACTCAAGCGCCCTTAGCTATCAGGACGGCCAAGGGGCGGCGCAAAGTATTGCAGACACCGCTGACATTGAAGTCGTTGAACCCTCAATGGCGCTGACAAAAGACGTCACGCCAACAACTGCGGATGCGGGTGAAACAGTGTCCTATACGCTGACCGCAACCAATAGCGGCGACGGTCCTGCCTACGACATGATCATTGCCGATGATGTGGTCGGCGCGGCGGCAGCAGCTGACCAGTTATCCGTTGTTGTCACATTGCGCGACGATCTGGGTGGAGTTTATACGCCTGCGGAAGCCCCGACATTCAGCTTTAACGGTGCCGGGGAGCTTGAGGTTATCATCCCGTCCCTGCCTGCCGGATACGGGGCTGAGATTACTTATGATGCTGTGGTTCAAGACGCCGCGTTGTTTAGCACAGCCTATGTCAATACAGCAGAAATCACCCGCTATGACACTAATCCAGAGGGCGACGCGACAACCCCGCCTGCCGATCCGGATGAGGAAGAACGTGTATATGATGCGGCCCTCGGTGGCGGCTATGTTGTCCCTGAAGCCACCGCAACCTTTACGACACCGGATGTCACGCTGGAGAAAGAATATCTCAGCAGTTCCGACACCAACACCGCTGCGCCTGGCACCGGTAATGCCGCTTTGGTTGTCGGGGAGACCGTCACCTATTTGATGACGATAACGATACCGGAAGGTCAGGCAGATCTGGTTTTGACAGATGTTCTGCCAACCGGTTTGGAAGCGTTGTCGGCCTCCGTCATTTCTCTGGACGGTGCAAGCTCCACAACATTGGTTGCAGGCGCTGACGAAAGCGACAGCGACATCACACTGGCCGCAGGTTCTGTTTCGTTCGACTTTGGAACGGTTTCACTGCCCGGAACCGCCGATAGTGCGGCGACAGATGCAGAGATCACCGTTTCCGTCACAGCGCGCGTCACCGACACAACACCCGACGTCGCTGACGGCGTGTCCCTGACAAACACGGCGACGCTGGAGGTCGACAATCCAGCTGGCGGCCCTGCCCTGCAAGACGATGTGGTTGCAACGGAAGTTGTCGATATCGTTGAGCCAGAGCTTGTCATTGATAAGACCGGTCCAACAGGCGGCGATCCGAACGAAGCTGTGCCTTACCAGATCACCATCACCAATACGGGAACGGGGCCTGCCTATGATGCAGTCATTTCCGACCCGATCGCAGATGCATTCTTGTCGCTTGTTGGTGGATCAATATCTGTAACGCACAGCGCAGGAACAATCGTCCCTGCGGCAGATATTACCGAAAATGCGTTTGCTGGTGATGGGTTCACTATCGAAAACCTGACATTGTTGCCCGGCGAAACGGTTACAGTTGATTTCTCCGTGCTCATCGATGCGGGCGCACCTGATGCGAACTCTTTCGCCAATACCGCGACGGTCAACTATGACACGGTCGATGACGGTGATCCGGCAAGCCCGACCGGGCGGACCGGGACCGACAGTGACGATCATTCCATCGCGACAGTGCCGCGCATCACCAAAACGCCGTTTAGTTCAAACTTCATTGATACCAATTCAGATTCTCCAACCGATATGCCGTTCGATTTGTCGGTCGGGGAAGAGGTCACATACCGCTACGTGATCACCCTTCCGGAAATCGGGATGGAAAGCGTGGTTGTCGTCGATACTCTGCCAACTGGTTTTGACTATGTGAGCTTCTCGGTCGGCTCGACCGGGAATATTTCGGGGGCAAACCTTTTGACCCCAACCGTAGATAATTCCGGCGCGTCAAATGTTGTAGAGTTTGATTTTGGGGCCCTAGACAACGACAACACGATTGATGGCATCAATGCCAACGACGAGATTGTTTTGTTTGTCACAGCTTTGGTCACCGATGATCCAGCAAACATCGCCGGAGCTGAACGGACTAACACAGCCACATTGGACGTTGACCCCGAAGGCCCAACCGGACCCTTTAACCAGCAATCCGCTGAAGCCGACGTGCGGATTGTCGAGCCTGAGCTCGAAATCGACAAAACCGGCCCTGTTGCACTGAGCCCTGGCCAATCCGGCACTTATACCATCACGGTCGAAAACTCTGGCCCTGCGGTTACACCAAGTGCGACCGGGCCTGCTTATGACGTGATTATTTCCGACGTACTTGATCCTGAACTAACGCTCGACGGACCGCCGACAGTGACCGTGAACGGTGCATTGTCCACTCCGGATACGCTGACCAGCGGCCCCGGAGGATTTACGCTCAGCTTCGTTGTTTTGGTTCCGGACGCTGTGATCGAGGTGACATATAATGCCACACTGGACGCTGGTGCGAGCGCGCTGGACACGTTTTCAAATACCGCAACGGCAAACTATGACAACGTTCCTGGAACACCTGCAAATCCCGCAGGGGAACGAACTTACGCGCCCGTATCCGATGACCACGTCGTCACAACATTGCCGGAGCTGACCAAGACACCAATTTCGTCCAACAACACAGATACCGGCAGCGCACAAAACGCGGCCGGAGTCTTCGATCTGACCATTGGCGAAGAAGTCACTTACGAGTTGGTTCTAACCTTGCCGGATATTTCGATGGACCTTGTCGAATTGGTCGACACTTTGCCATCCGGGCTGGATTTCGTCTCGGCCCGTGTGGTGTCTACATCTGATGACGTCACGATCAACGGCACAACTGTAATTACTGAGGCCGCTACCGGTGCCACGTTCCAGTTGAGCGATGTGGTCAATGACACAAGCGGAACAGACCTGAACCAAGTTACATTGGAAGTGGTCGCTCGCGTCCGCGCCGATGCTGCAAATGTCGACACGTTGCAATTGACGAACTCTGCGGGTCTCACGATCACACCTGACGGTGAAGCGCCTTTGACAACGGTCGTTGATACCGCAGTTGTTGAGATCGTTGAGCCAGAACTGACTTTGACCAAAACGGGCTCAGTTGCCGCTAATCCGGGCGATCCTGTCGACTACACGTTGACGATTGTGAATGACGGCACAGGGCCCGCGTATGATGTGATTGTCGAAGATACCCTGAGCAATGCGTTCCTGTCGCTTGTCTCTGGCACTGTGATGATCAATCTGGGCGGCGATATCACGGCATCCGTTGATGTTACCGAAACCGCAACCGGGTTCACGTTTGAACTGGACGACAATACCACCGGTGAGCCGATCCCGATCCTGCCGGGCGAAACGCTGACGGTTACCTATCAGGCATTGTTGGATGCAGCCGCACCCGAAGCGCAGTCATTTGTTAACACCGCAACAGCGAATTACGACGGCCTTCCTGGCGATCCGGTTGACGGCGACGGAAACCCGATTGCTGATCGCGATTATTCCACCACTGATGATTTCTCCGTCGCGACCGTGCCGTTCATCGTGAAGACGCCAACATCGACCAATTTTGGCGAAACATCAGACGCGCCGTTTGAATTGGCGATCGGGGAAACGATCACCTACACATATGAGCTTTATCTCCCCGAAATCGAGCTTTCGCAGATCAGTTTCTTCGACGACCTGCCAGACGGTATGGAATATGTCGGCCACACAGTTGTCAGCAATGGCGATATGACGGCAATCGGCGGTGGCGCTTTCCCGACACCGACGCTTACGCTGGTCGGAAACGATCTGACATTGCTGTTTGAAGACGTCGATAACCCGGAAGATACGTCCCCTCCGACAATCGGAACCGATGACATTCTGACGATTACTGTCGACGCGATTGTTACCTCCGATGCGGCTGCAGGCGATACGTTGACCAACGAAGCCGTGTTGCAGGTTGTGCCTGCGGGTGGCGGGACGCTGAACCAGTCCTCCGCGACGGCCTCTGTCGGCGTGGTAGAACCGGAACTCAACGTTGATAAATCTGGGCCTCTTGGGGCAAACTTAGGCGACACTGTTCCCTTTGAAATTGTGATCGAAAACGTCCATCCAAGCGGCTCGACAGGTCCGGCCTATGACGTTGTGATCTCAGACCCAATGCCGCCGGAATTCTCGCTAAATACCGGATCATTAACCTACACAAGCGATCAACGCGGGGCTTTGGTACCATCATCTGTTACCGCAACGGCAACCGGCTTCGATGTCACCTTCAGCGAGTTGCTTGCTGATGAAGTTTTGACGATCAACTACACTGCGGACCTTTCCGCAACTGCAACACCGTCCGCAAGCTTCACAAATGAGGTGACGGTGAACTATGACAGCGCACCGGGTGCCAACCCCGAGCAGGAAACCTACGCCCCGGTCACGGATGACCACCGCATCGCGACGATCCCTCAGCTAACCAAAACAATTACCGGGACCGACATTGCGCAAACCGGGTCGGGTGAACATGTCCCTGGCAATGAAGACGTCACCGTGGGTGAGTTGATCACCTACGAATTGGTTGTGACCCTGCCAGAATTCGACGATCAGACTGTTACGCTTGTGGACACGCTGCCCCCAGGTCTTGAGTTCATTAGCAGTGAGGTCACCGGCGTCGGCGCGGAGATCACCGGCGTTACTTTGGGTGATACGGGCCTTGCGACCGCAGCAGCGCAGATCGTGACTTTCAACTTTGGCACTCTGAACAACGCGTTTGCTGACGGTGCTGCAGATGAAGGTGTTATCAACGGCGAAGATCAGATTACGATTGAAGTAGTGGCGCGGGTTGCAGATGTCGCCGCAGCGACAGACGGTGCGACACTGACCAACGATGCGAGACTGAATGTCACCCTTTCAGATGGCTTTGTCTTTGCTGAACAACAGGCCGAAGATAGCGTTGACGTTGTTGAACCGCAGATTGATATCGACAAAACAGTGAGCGATCCGGAGCCGATGGTCGGCGACACGATCACTTACACCGTCGTGCTCTCCAATGATGCCGCCGCAACCGGTCCGGCGTTCAATCTAATAATCTCCGACATGTTGCCAGATGATCTGTCATTGATAGGCGCACCGGTGTTGTCGGATCCTTTGCTTGGGTCCAGCGGCAATGGCGCAGGTGATCGCGCATTGCTGGTTTCCGTGCCGGTTTTGCAGCCCGGTGAGACATTGACCGTGACCTATGACGTCTTTGTAGGCTACGCGAGCCCGGTTTTGATGGATGTGACGAACACCGCCACTGTAACCGGCAGCACGACGCCAAACAGCAATTTGCCAGATGGCGGCGGGCGTCCATTTACAGACAACGACACGGCGGTGATCGAAATTGATCCTGCCCCCGAACCTGTCACGGACCGGGAAGAACGCCTGCCGGGCGGCGGGATCGATGACGCGCAATTCCTGCCGGTGCTGTTGATTGATCCGATCTTCTCCGGCACTGCTGAGCCGGGTTCAAACGTCACTGTGACGCTTTACCGCCAAGATGGCTCGCTGAGTTATGTGCGGAATATTCTTGCTGATACTGGCGGGCATTGGATTGCGATTTTCCCAAGCGTTCAGCTTGAGACTGTGCAAGACGAAACCAATGACTTCTTCACGCGGTCCGTCTTATTCGATGCGCCATACGACCCGATTGACGATATTGAACGAGACACACTTGGAACACCGATTGTCCAACGCGCAGTCACAACAGGCTCTATTCTGAACGACGAAGGGTATTCCTTGTCCTTGCAACAAGATCGACCATCAACGTTGCCACAGGAATCGGGACAACATAATGCCCGGACCTATTTCAATCCGGCGACAGTTGGCGAAGGATATGGAACTGGCGTTGTGCTGAAAGTAGATGAAGTCTTTGAAAACGTTGCTGGATTGACTGTTGAGCGTCTCTATGGTGCGTCAACGGATCCGCTTGGTGCGGGTTTGAACCGCTTCAACTACGAGTTCTTGTCTGAGGCGACCGCGATGCCTGGCGGCGCGCGCTAGAACCAGAAGTTCAACAGGAAATAGTCGCGAAGCTCCCGGTAGACGATCTGCCCTAGCGGCCTTGTTTCCCGCTGCACTGACAAAACGCCATTCAATCCGGGACGCACTGCGTCAGGTTCGTTCAAGAACTCGGCCCGACCCAGGTACATTTTCTGCGTGTCTTCACCCAGCCCCGCCGGAGAGACGAGGGTGATCTTGCTTTCCAATCGGATCGTCGGGTCGAAATCTGGTCGAAAAATGCCCTCTGAGCCATCCCCAAGCTTCCCGATTTGGGATTCTGGTATGGAAAGTTTCAAGCGCATCGCAGAGGGATCAGCAATCGTCAGAAGCTCTTCCCCCTGTCGCACCGTTGTGCCTTCGCTTTGTCCGAGATCGGGGGCGATAACCGTTCCTGAAATCGGTGCGACAACAACCGTGCTGGCGAGCCGCGCATCCAACAACGCCACCCGCGCATCAAGGCGTTGAACTTCAAGCTCAGCGTTTCTGAGTGCAGCCGCGTTGCGGGACGCGCGCGACGCTTCGCGTTCAAGCATTGCCTTGGCGCGCTCCGCACGGATACCGATCAGCTCGATTTCAATATCGTTGTTATCCAACTCAAAAAGCGATGTTTCTCCAGCGACAACGCGGTCCCCGTCGCGCACGTTGATTGTGGAAAGCGTCGCAGTCGTTGGAGCAGTGATTACGCGGCTTTCTTGGGCCTCCACGATCGCGGGAAGTTCCACCCCGTCTGGTAATGGGATCAATGCAAGACCAACCAAAACCAAGGCAGCAGACCCGATCCGGACCAGACGCCCAGTTGTAAACCATTGGCGCTTTCGCTTGCGTTGGCTCAACGAATAAACAGCAGAAAGAAGCGGCAACGCAGTTCTGTTGCGGCTGGGGCCCTCAAGATGGATAACCAACCCTTCGCTTTGATGCGGCGCGGCCGCATAGCTGCGATCCTGACCGATCAATCGTTGGCTCGCGGTTGTCGCCATCTCCTTCTTTATCTTTTCAGGAAGGCTTGCACGCTTTGCGGCACCGTCCTGGCCAGAGATTTTCAAACCACCAATATTACCATCCCGGCTGAAAGCAGCTGCCGCATAGCTTGCACCCGTGTGCTTTGCCAGCAGATCAACAAAGCGACTGACATCGCTGATCTCGCCTCTGGCAATCGCCTGGATGTCGGTGATCAACCCGTCACGCTCAGTCCGATCAGAAGGAAGGTTGCGGGAAAATGATAGTGCGCCAAGAAATGTCGCCCGCTCATGCGCCAGAGCACTTTGCACAGTATTTGACGCGGATACGCCCAACGCCAAAATTGCTGGCCTGCCGGTTGGCATCGCGACCCGAACCAAGAGCGTCGAGGATACGGTCGTCACTTGGGCTTGCTCAAACTCGCCAGCATTCAAGCCGTCGGTTATCGCAGCGGTAAAATTTTCTGGCAGGTTTTCCGGTGGGTTGCCCGCAATAACACGGGTCTCGCTTTCGTCGTCTTGCACGCTAAGACTAACCCAATGCGCGTTCGTGAGCGCCCGCGCGAAGCCAACAAATTTCTCTGCAAACCTCGTCGGGTGGTCTGTCGAAAACACGTCCTCCAGGGCGTCTGCCAAGGTTGGCTTTCTTGGCCCATCCGTTGACGCGGATTTGTCTTTGAGGTCTTTGCTATCTGGGGACAGGTCCGTCATGAAATGCTCATGGCCGGGAGATGACGACACTGGTGCCGGCCAGAACTGATCTGTCAGAATTATCCAACTCAAAAACCACGCGCACAGTGCGGCTGGCTGGGTCGATCCTTTTGTCAGCCAGGATAAATTCCAACGAAACTTCCGTAGCCCCTGCATCATCGAGCAAGGCGGATACTGCTCGGTCAACGGTAAATCCATTAACCCATGCGACAGGTACAAAAGCAGTCGCTTTCAGCCTGTCCAGGTTGCCAATTTCCATGATCACAGCTTGCGTATCAATCGTCTCACCTGTTTCCGCAGCTTTCTGCAATACCGTTGCTGAAAAAGGTGCACGGATCGAAAATTCATCCAAGGTCGCTTGTTCAAGGTCCAGCTGTGCCACAGCCTGGTCTCGCGCCTCTTTTGCCAAGATTAGATCGGCTTGCGCCAACTCAACGGCCTGTTCCGTTTGCGTAACCTCCCAGGCCTGGGCAGCACCCTTGCTGCGGGCTGTTTGCACCCTGTCACGTAGCGCTTCCGCTTGGGCCAGGACGGTCTGCGCCCGCAAAATTGCGCCATCGCTTTCCGCCGAGATTTTTGCGAAATCTACGCGGGCTCTTTGGACGTTCGAATCCATGACAACCAGAACATCGCCTTTCGAAACGGTTGCGCCTTCCACCACCGGAAGCGCTTCTATTCGGCCGTTTACAGCGGTGCGGATTTCAACCTTCTGAACCGGCTCAAGGATCGCAGTAACACTGTCCGAGAACACAGTTTGCGCCAATGACACGAAAGGAAGAAGGGCCACCAGAAGGCTTATGAGAACGACTTTCAAACAGTGTCTCCCATGGTGGAGAAATTTGAAAGCGATGTGAAATGGCCGCTCAGGATATTGCCAAGACCCCGTCGCATGAAACTTGCCAGGACGTCATCGGGCAGCTCGCGCATCTTTTCTTCCGAGATCGTCTGAAATCCATCGACCTTCAGGGTTTTTCCGCCACGTGTGATCGTGACAGTGGACGGTCCTATCAGTTCATGGGACGCAAATTCCTCCATCGCTGCGCGCGTTCTGGCTTGGGCTGTTTCATATCTCTTGCAAAAGTCGAGTGCGGCGGTAACGACCTTGCCTGTTCCGTCTTTCGTAAACAGTGCCCGCTCCGGATCGCCGTTGGTCTCAAACATCGTGGAGCTTAGATCGGCACATAAAATGTTTCGTGTCGCCTCTTCACTTTCGCGAACGAAGGCGAATGGAAAACGTCTCAGGTAAGCTGGTACATAAGCGCCATCACGCCACGCACCATCGGCATCCACATAGTCGTTTTTCCCTTTCTGGAACCCGACCAATGCCAACGGGGTCGGCATTTGACCGCCGGACAAAACGATCGGGTAGTGGCGCAATGCAAGGGGAAATTCTTCTACCGTTAACGGTATTGCGTTAGCCGTGCTGGCGAAATCGAATGACTTCTGCGCCGCCAAGCTTAGGCCGCTATGGCGTTCGGGCAGAAGCGGCACCAAAGTCTTGTAGAGCAGCGGCAGATTCTGCGGCTCCATCGCCTTGTCTTCTTTAGATATCGCGCGTCTCTTGACCATTTCTGCTCTTTCTTGGTTTTAGCTTAGATTGATTGGTAGCCGATCCTGCAACAGACGAGAAACGGAGATACGAAGCCGGGTTACGATTGATTTAGGCGGCGTTGCAAGTCGGGCAACCAAAGCACTACCAGACCGCAGCCCCGCGGCACAATCCGGCAGGGCAATCGGATCAGCACGGAGCTTGATAAGACCCTGAAAAGCCGTGATGTCTGACCGGACATCGCGCAAAGTAGCGGCAAACTCGCAATCGGGATCATGTCGCAACCGAACTTGAAGCGTGGCCCCTGTATCTAGGTCGATTTGCTGCTCCAGAAGGGCTTGATCCAGAAAGACGGTGATCAATGGTTCGATTGGGGAGGATACCGCACCGATAGGTGCCGTCCCACTGGCAACCCAGGATCCGACAAAATTTTCGCCATCCATCGGTGTCCATTTTGAGCCCGTTCCGACCACGATGTTCAGCTTGTTTTTCCGGGCTTGCAATTGGGTTGTGATGTCTGAAATTCGGTCGATATCCTGCGACAATGTCGCCAGTTCAATCGCCGAGATCGAGATCGCTCTGGATGTGTTGGTGAGGATTTCAGCCCGGGCTTTGGTATCAAAAATCTGTTGCTCCAGATCGGGGCTTTCGAAAACCAGACCGTTCTGTCCTTTTGTAAGCCTGCTTGCTTCTGTCGGCTCTATGAACCGGGTTTCGAAGGTTTCAAATCTACCCGGCATCAGCAGGCGGTCCGGCAGTGGCATTGTAACTAGCCAAGCAAGCGCGCCGAAACACATAACCGCGAAGCCTGCGCGCCAGATCGACAGCTTGCGTTGCTGTGCAAACCGAAATGTCGACCATGCGGGACGCACGACCAGCATCATCAGGCTGATCACAGCAACCACCGGGGACAACCGTGGGTCGAGCTGATAGGTCAGCCAGAAAATCCCAATAAAAATTGTCCAACGATACAGGTAGGAAATGACCCAATATCCCAAGTCAAACCCGTTAACCGTTCCTGCCGCGCCTAGCCAGCGCACGACCAGATTCCGCGCCGATTGACTTGCCCGGGTTGCAAGGTTCGGTCGACGAATAAGATCGGTGAGCACGTAGTAGCCATCAAGCTTTACCGCCGGGTTTAAATTGAACAGCATTGTCAAAAGTCCGGCGACAACAGCGACTTGCAAAATAATCGTCTGCACGGGTCCGGTTTGCGTTTGTGACCAGAAGATCGTCAGAATTGCGATGGCCCACGTTTCAAAATAAAGCCCGCCTGCGCCGATCATTGCGCGTTGCCATTTCGATCTGAGCCGCCACGCACCGGTCACATCGGTAAACGGGAACGGGGTCATCGCGAAAACTGCGATCCCCATTCGTATTGGCCCCGGCTCCAACCCGGCGCGCAGGCAAAAAATTCGATAAGCCAACGCATGACCCAGTTCGTGGATCATCTTTAAGACGACATAGAGGCCAGCAAAAACAAGAAAACCTTTCCACCCCATATCCGGGATGCTGCGCAGGCTAAGCGATACTTTCTCAGCATTGGCCAGCAGTTGGAAAATCGCTGTAACTGCGGCGAGCGCCCAACAAAAATATCCGACCGGCGAGAACAACGCACGACCAAGCCAACTGAATGCTGCGGCAACTGGCCCAGCATCGATCAGATCAGCCCTGAGTGAGACCAACTTGCTTTCAAGGGGCGCTTTTGGTTTAGGCGCTTTAGCTGTCGTCCCGGGCTCAATCAAAAATCCCGCTTGCAGCAAAGGCCCAATCAGTCCGCTTTTGAACGAGTCCTGAATTTGCGCATCGTGGAAAGCCTGTCCAACAGATCCGGTGCGCCGTAACGCATCGAGAAATTGAACCGTTGGTCTGTTTGCCTTGTAGATTTTCCCGGTCGCTTCGTTTGACAAAACGAACTCGGGCTCAGCCGCACCGGGTGGGGTTACGTCATGCACTTTCACAAATGGAGGAACTTCGAGCCGCCGCTGCGCAAAGTCGTTCTGCACCTGTTCTTTTTTGACGGTCTCCATCGGAAAAAACTATTGCACCTCCCCGCTATGAGTCGAGGGGAGAAATTCACTGCCGAAGTCGTATTGGCTCAGTTTGTGTATTTTCCCAAAGGTCATGCCGACAAAGTGCGAATGTTTGCAATAGAATTCCTTAACTTACTAAATTAGTCAGTTAATCTATTGCATTTCCCGACAGTTTCACTCAACTTAATTTAATAGCCAGCCGCCTGAGTCTTCGGCAAGCCAGATACCCGTCACCCGGAAAGGGTGCGACAGACAATTCTTGGCGACAAAAAAATGCACCAACATGTGATTCAAGATGCTGCCAGCGCAAAGGCGGTAAAGCTATTGCCCGGAAATTCGTGTCTGCATTCCTTCGCCGCAAAACAAAGACCAATCACGAATTGAAGGACAGTATCCGATGAAGATCTTCTCAATAACCACAAGCGTTCTTGCCCTAAGTGTCGGCACCGCAGCAATGGCGGATGGACATGCCAGCAAAGATTCTGTGCTTGAGACCTATGCCAATATAGCCGCAGCGAATTATGGCGACAGCCTTATCTCCGCGCAAAAACTGCAAACTGCAATCGGCGTGCTTCTTGCCAACCCATCTGCTGAAGCTCTTGAAGCGGCGAAGTC
This sequence comes from uncultured Litoreibacter sp., assembly GCA_947493265.1. GTDB lineage: Bacteria > Pseudomonadota > Alphaproteobacteria > Rhodobacterales > Rhodobacteraceae > Litoreibacter. The sequence goes on from CANLQL010000004.1 coordinate 594,812, forward strand.
AGCTTGGCTCGCTGCCCGCGTTCCATATCAACAAACGGAAGTTTTCCGTTTCGGAAACGCGATCGTTGATGACTGGGAAGGCAAGGTAAACGCTTGGCCATTAGATGAAGGTTTGATCGACTATGTGAACACATCCTATGGCGGACCAACGGATGAAAACGAAGCAGCGGCCCTGAATGTGATTGCGAATGCCAGTTTCACACTGTCCGGCGAAGTTGTTGACGCGTCCCAAATCACGCCTGCGCTCCTGGAAGATACGTTGCAAGAAGCGGACGGTGTCGAGGCAAATGTTGCGACCGGATACCATGCGATCGAATTCCTGCTTTGGGGGCAGGACCTGAACGGCCATGAAGCCGGGGTCGGGAATCGACCGTGGACGGACTATGCAATCGGCGACGCCTGTACGAACGGCAATTGCGACCGCCGTGGCGCATATCTGAAAGCCGCGACTGAGCTTTTGATCTCGGACCTGGAATGGATCACTGGGCAATGGGCCGATGGCGGTGACGCCCGCGCCGCTGTTTTGGCGGACGAGGATGCAGGCATCGCCGCGATCCTGACCGGAATGGGTTCGCTATCCTATGGAGAAACCGCAGGTGAACGGATGCGTTTGGGCGTCATGTTGAACGATCCTGAGGAAGAACATTCCTGTTTCGCCGACAACACCCATAACGACCATTATTATAACGGCGTCGGCATCCAATCGGTCTATCTGGGCAGTTACACACGGATCGATGGAACCGTTGTCGACGGACCGTCTGTGTCAGATCTGGTTTCGGCGACTGATGCTGGGCTTGACGCAGAAATGCGATCCAAATTGGCGGCTGCTGTTCTGGCACTTGGCAAGATTAAAACCGCGGCAGAGGCAGGGTTCAGCTACGACATGATGCTGGAACGTGGCAATGCAGCTGGTGAAGCGCTCATCATGGGCGGTGTAGCTGGATTGATCGACCAGACCCGCAGTATTGAACGGGTCGTCGCAGCACTTGGCACATCTATCAACGTAGAAGGATCTGATAGCCTCGACGATCCCGAGGCCGTCTTCCAATGATAGTCGAGGGTTCACCGCGATGATTGTCTGTCACTGCCAGCACGTTACTGATCACGATATCCATGTTGCAATCGACTGGATGCGCGCGGCGGACCCTCACACTCTTTGATCGCCAAACTCAGCGAAGAAAATATGCCCAGCTTAATGCCTCGAAGATGGATGAAGCCGAGTAATCTCGGGCTTTTGGTTATATGCATAGGGTCTGCTGCAATAGCGGACCCGTTTGCAGAACCGCATCTCAAAATCATTCCCCGGACCGAAGCTGAAGCAGCGCGGATTGCGACGGTTACCGCTTTGGCAACCGATTTCGATGCGGCGCAACCTTTCGAGGCAAAGTCCGCTGGTGCGGCGACTGTGCGGGCGACCGCAGACGCAAACGCCTTTTCGCACCCATCCGGCAACATCACATTCGAGGATGAGTTGAATTTCAAAGTCGGCAACGGCTTGTTTCGAAAGCTCTGGGTCTCCTCACCATCGTCGACTTTGGCATCTGACGGGTTGGGGCCGCTCTACAACGCAAGATCTTGCCAGCGGTGCCATTTGAAAGATGGTCGTGGTCATCCACCGGAAGGTCCTAATGACACATCCATTTCGATGTTTTTTCGGGTTTCCATTCCCGGCGAGCCTGCAGATAGCATCGCCCAAATTGAAGGCTACCTGGCCACACTGCCTGAACCGACATACGGATCACAACTGCAGGATTTCAGCCTGGCCGGGCACGTCGCCGAATATCGCCTTCAAATCGACTACACTGAAATAGAAGTGCCGCTATCTGGTGGCGAAGTCGCCTACCTACGCGAACCCAGCTACACCGCCGCCGATCTTGGCTATGGCCCTCTTCACTCAAATGCGATGCTAAGCCCGCGTGTCGCACCGCAGATGATCGGACTTGGCCTGCTGGAAGCGATCCCCGCAGCCGATATTTTGGCGCATGCTGACTCTGAAGACGAAGATGGTGACAGCATTTCGGGTCGCCCAAACATCGTGCGGTCAACAGAATATGATCAACCGATGCTGGGCCGGTTCGGTTTGAAAGCCGGGGCACCCACCGTTCGGGAACAGTCCGCAGCCGCCTTTGCCGGGGATATCGGGATTTCCAATCCGCTTTTTCCGGCACCTTGGGGCGAGTGTACGGAGGCGCAATCAACGTGCAGATCCGCAGCCCACGGAGATGGTGATGATCGAATTTTTGAGATCGACGCGGAAGGCCTTGATCTGGTGACATTCTACAGTCGCAATCTTGGTGTACCCGCACGGCGCAATGTCGACGACCCGCAGGTTCTGCGCGGCAAAGACGTGTTCTATTCCACCGGATGCACCTCTTGCCACCAGCCTTCTTTCGTCACCCACCGTCTTGAAGATCAGCCAGAACAGAGCTTCCAATTGATTTGGCCCTATACCGACATGCTGCTTCACGATATGGGACCGGGTCTTGCTGACAATCGTCCAGAAGCCCGTGCCAATGGTTCAGAGTGGCGCACGCCACCGCTTTGGGGAATTGGTCTGACCCAACAGGTCTCCGGACATACCTATTTCCTGCATGACGGACGGGCGCGGTCTTTGCTTGAGGCGGTTTTGTGGCATGGCGGCGAAGCTCAGTCGCAGCGCGACGCTGCTGTGGAAATGCCTGCAACGGATCGCGCGGCATTGATCAGATTTTTGGAGAGCCTTTAGATGAAAGCACTACTGTCGACAGTTTTCCTTTTGTCTACGTCGGCGGGTTTCGCCGATACGCCTCTGCCGGGAACAACCGTCGACACGCATGTTCTGCCCGGATACGAAACCCTTGCCGCGCAGACCGCGGAGCTATCGTTGGCAGCGGCGACTGACTGCTCTGTTGAAAGCCCCGACTTAGTTGCTGCCTATCACGACGCGTTCGACGCATGGATCGCGGTCAGTCATTTGCGCTTCGGCCCGTCAGAACGCAACGACCGCGCCTTTGCGCTTGCGTTCTGGCCCGATCCAAGGAGTGCCACTCCGAAAGGTCTTGCCGCCTTGATTGCAGACCAGGACACGGTTGCAGCGAACCCGGACGAGTTTGCAACTGTATCCGTTGCGCTCCGAGGGTTTTATGCTTTGGAGCAACTCTTGTTCGACTCGCAACTCACCGAGGCAGGGCCGCAGGAATACATCTGCCAACTGGTTCGCGCCATCGCGAATGATATCGCGCAAAATGCGTCCGAGATACTTTTGGATTGGAAAACGGAATATGGGAATCTGATGGCCAATCCAGGCAACGCGACCTACCGAACCCCAGACGAGGCTTTGCAGCAATTCTTTACTGCGCTTTCAACCGGTTTGGAATTTACTGCCGAAACCCGCCTTGGTCGCCCGCTTGGAACATTTGACAGGCCACGTCCCAATCGAGCCGAGGCGCGGCGTTCCGGTCGCTCCCTTCGCAATGTGATCGGCTCCCTCACGGCGACCAAGCAACTTGCAGAACAACTGTCGATGAACGATCCCAAAGTAGAGGAGGCTTTCAACGCGGCGATCCAACGCGCAACCGAACTTGACGATCCTATTCTTGCCGGCGTTGCCAGCCCGCAGGAAAGGTTTCGGATCGAAGTTCTCAAGCAGGATATCGACAATATCCGCAGAATTCTTGCCGAGCAGGTTGGCCCATCACTAGGTATCGCGGCAGGTTTCAATTCCTTGGATGGCGACTGATGGCGAACCGGCGGGCTTTCATCGTAGGAATGCTTGCAACAGGCTTATTGCCTAAAGCAACCTGGGCCGATGTCGGCAGTCCTGCATTTCTTTCTGCCGGGCTGACGCATGACGGCACCTATGTTCTCTGCGGTCTGACAGCGAGCAGTCAAATCGCGTTTACCTTCCCACTCCCTGCCCGCGGCCACGCCGCTGCAGTCCACCCAAAACTTGCGCAAGCTGTCGCATTTGCGCGCCGTCCCGGCACCTTTGCCATCGTCTTAGACTGCGCATCAGGAAGAGAAAGCGTGAGGCTCATCGCGCCTGCTGGTCGGCACTTTTACGGCCATGGCGCGTATTCCGCCGACGGAGAGCTCTTGTTTACGACAGAAAACGACTTTGACGCGGGCAAAGGCGTTATCGGGGTTTGGAGCACGCGCGATCACTATGCGCGGATTGGAGAGTTTTCATCTGGCGGAATTGGGCCGCATGACATCAAGCTATTGCCGGATGGTCAAACACTGGTAGTGGCGAATGGCGGTATTGAAACCCATCCGGAAAGCGGTCGCACAAAGCTCAACCTTCCGACAATGAAGTCCAATCTCAGCTACCTGAGTTTGGATGGCCACATCTTAGGTCAGGTGGAATTGAGCAATGAATATCAGAGAAATTCCATCCGTCACCTCGCTGTATCGCAAGAAGCGACAGTCGCGTTCGCGATGCAATGGCAGGGTGACTTAACGGACCAAGTGCCCTTGCTGGGAACCCATCGGCTTGCTGACGATAGGCCGCCGAAACTGGCAAATGCGGACACCTTTCACAATTTGCAGGGATATGTCGGAAGTGTCGCCGCGAACCTCCGGACAATTGCCATAACAGCTCCGCGTGGTGGCGCTTTGCTGGAATTTAGTGCTCAAGACTTGCGCCTCATTGATCGGTTGGATTTGGCGGATGTCTGTGGTGTCGCGCCCTTGCGATCAGGATTCATCTGCACAAGTGGAAACGGCCATGTCGGACCGTCAAACGGACATGGCTTCGGTGATCCTTACCCAATTAAATGGGATAACCACCTCGTTGCCGTTTAAGCGGTTTTCTCTTCCCACCAGTTGACCCGTCTCGGAAGAAAAGCAAAAGGTTTTGTCAAATGGTCACGAAGACTGATGAGAGCGCGACCGCTGAGGAATACCCCGACACGGCGAAATCTCATCGAAAATACGCTAAAATTTGTCCCTCTCGTCAGGGGCGGACAGAATTTGGGCCAATTGGCACGTTACGCCACTGGCCGACTCTGAAGGATTGAGGCAGCTTGCGGCATGGACCAAATTATCGCTGAAATGATCAGTACTGCCACCATCGCTCTCGCGCTGTTCGGTATCGCCTTTTGTCTCATGCAGACAGAGTATTCAAACGTGAGCCGCAGCTTTGCGGCCTTCCTGACAGCGGTCGCGGTCAACAATTTGCCCGATGCGTTCAATCGCTTCTTTCCGCCACTGGACGGCATCTACATACAGCCCTCTGACCTGATTTTGTGGATGTCGAGTTCCTTGTGTCTCGCCCCGTTGTTCTGGATCTACGTGGTCACATTGACGTCCACGACGCAGCGTGGTCCGGCAAACCTGAACCGACACTTCGTTCTACCTGCGCTTGCAGTTTTGACCGGAATCCTGATGACCCTTTCCCCGCAAAGCTTATGGTCCGATTCAGTTTCAGATGACATTCTGTCGGCGTATGGCTGGTGGTCCGCGCTTGTTATCGTGGTCGCGTTCTTGCAGATCGCCGTCTATCCGCAAATGGCCATCTACCTGTTCCTGATCATCCGTCGGCTAATGCGCTACCGCCTGATGCTGCGCGATGTCTATGCCAGCACTGAGGAGCACGAATTGCGTTGGATTTACGTGATTGGGTGTTTGGGTGCCCTATTTTGGGTGACACAAGCGCTCATTCTGTATTTTGCCTTCGACCCGGAGCAATCTGATATCCCGCCTGCATTTTTCGCGGTTGCCGGGCTTGCTGCCCTGTTTTTGGTTGGCACAACGATCCTGTGGGGGCTTCGGCAGCGCCCGCCATTGGTGCCAGACCCCGAAGATGCAGAATTGTCTGACGGCCCAGGCAATCAGCCTGCTGCCCAGTCCGGCGACAAATATGAAAAATCCGCGTTGAGCACTGAGGCATCAACACGGATCGCGCGAAAATTGCGCGCTGCAATGGAACAAGACCATCTGCACCGTGACCCGAACCTGTCGCTTTGGGTCTTGGCGCGACACATCGGTGCCTCGCCAAACTATATTTCCCAGACATTGAACGAAGCAATTGGCGAAAGTTTCTTTGACTTCGTCAACGGCTACCGCATCGCCGAAGCCAAGGCGCGCTTGTCTAAAACGGACGACACCGTTTTGGCGATCACCTATGACGTCGGCTTTAACGCACGATCATCTTTTTACAATGCGTTCAAACGCGTGACCGGCCAGACCCCGACGAATTTTCGCAAAACACTGTCTCAACGTGATGGGATGGACGACCTGAACGGCGAATTGCGCGACATCTGATTTTATCAATGTAAATCAGAAGGGACCCACACCCCCAGTTTCAACGAACAGACAACACGCAATTGTCGAGCTGCGCAAAAGGCTTATCGCTGGCTGCGCGCTCGGCCTTCTATATCAATACGAATGAAAATACTGAGAAAGAACCCTCAATGAAAAGATATCTACTTCTAGTTGTCCTTGGCCTAAGTGCATGTGAATCGCCTGCTGAGATTTCAGCACGCGAACAACTCGACGCCGCCTGTGTCGCAGGAGACCTGCAGGCCTGTGCTGCGGTTCAACAGCGCGTCGCCGCAGAAAACCAAACCATTGCAATAACCGCAGCCGGTTTCTGACCTGCGCATCAATTGAATTGAAAGCAACTAATAATAAACTTCGGGAAGCCCCAAGCGAACCCGGAGAAGTTTCGGGCGGTCGCAGAGAAGTCGAATACTTCGCCTGCACCGCCCGGGCCTTTCACTTGAGATCGATCCGAAACGACGACAAATGCCGCAAGACGGCTTTGCATTACGCTTTCGAAGTTTTAACTTCCTTAAATGCGGACCCGATCACAAAAACCGTCAGTGCACTGAAAATTCCAATCGAATAGAGCGTGGCCGTCCCCGCGGCGTCCGCAAAGCGTCGGGCTGTTCGGTCATCTCTATGATCGCGATGTCTAGCGCCGCACTAATTTGTTGAAATGCGTAAATTGCATTGGACCCGGCACCCGCATCACGTTGATCAACACGCGGCATGGTGAATTCAAACATCTGCGCAATCGTCCAACTTGCCAAGCAGTCCTGAGCAGGCACTTAGCTTGCTTCAGGAACAATCCGTGATGCAATTTCGTCCAGTAGCGCTTCCAGGTCAGTTGGCATTTTGTCCTCAGCCAACTTCCCATCAATCGTCAAAAACGACAAACCATGCACAAAGCTCCATAACATGAATGCTTTCTGACGATCCGTCTCTTCGATTTCGTTCCGGCCATGACATTTGGCGACTTCCAATTGCACAACCTCAAACTTGGAATCCCCAAGCGCTTCGAGCGCTTCATCCTCTTTGGTCTCACCTGACCAGGTGAACATGAGCCGGAAAACACCCGGCTCGGAAATAGCAAAGCGGATATAAACACGCCCGAGCGCGACTATGCGCGCGCGGCTCCCATCTGGGAGTGATCCCAACTCCGCCATCATTTGTTCGGACTGTCTAATCATTCCTGCAGCTGCGACCTCACGCAGCATTTCTGTCTTATCTTTGAAATGCTTATAGGGCGCGGCGGTTGAAACCCCTGCCCGCCGACATGCCTCGGAAACCGAAAAATTGTCCGGGCCTTTTTCTTCGACCAATTGGCGGGTCGCCTCTATCAATTGCGACCGCAGATCGCCGTGATGATAGGTTTCGCGTTTCTTGCTTTCAGGAGAAGTTTTCATGATCCAATTCATTTCATGGCCCGTACCACTTGTCAAAGTAAGAACTTCTAACATATAAGTTAGAGTCTCTAACATTGCGAGAGGACACGTCATGAAAAAGCCGAAACTGCGACAGGTGACAAAACGCTTGGCAATTCTGATGGGAACGATTGTCGTTATCGGAAGCGCTGGTATGGCGATCACCTTCGGATCTCAGGCATTGGCAAATCGTGCTGCAAGCGCACCTGCCCCTAATCCTGCAGACGTTGTTCCCGTGGCCGTTGAGGAAATTGTCTTTGAGACCGGGTACACGACCCAAAGACGTTTCCTGGGCCAAATAGAACCAGCAACTGAGGCGTCTTTGTCGTTTGAATTGGGTGGAAAACTCGCTGAGCTGGCCGTCGGAGAAGGTGAAAACATCACCAAGGGTGAGGTTGTCGCCAAGCTAGACACGTCGTTGCTGGATGCTGAGCAACAACGCCTGACCGCATCGAAGGACGCTTTGCACGCGCAACTGACCTTCGCCAAGCGGCGTTTAAAGCGCGCACAAGATTTGCAAACCGAAGGATTCACCAGCCAAGAGACCTTGGACCAAGCCCAAGCAACATTTGACGAACTGGCCAGCCGTATCCGCGAGATTGACGCTCGCTTGCTGTCTTTACAGATCAACATTGAGAAATCCGTATTGCACGCACCATTTACAGGCCGGGTCGGCGCGCAGGACGTCGAGGAGATGGAAACTCTGGCCGCTGGGCAATCCGTTCTGACCCTCATCGAAACCGGGACACCGCGAGTGCGAGTGGGGCTGCCACTGCACTTGACGGCGGAGGACATTTCACAGGTCGTCATCGCCGTGAACGGCGTTGAATATCCCGCCGTCCTTAACCAACTTCGTCCCGATATTGATCCCAGAACGAGGACGCGCACAGCCTTATTCACCCTTGAAAACGAAACCGAATTTACGTTCGGGCAATCCGCGACAGTTTTGATCGAAACCCCGGTAACTGCGGCAGGCGCTTGGATCGATTTGGACGCTTTGCAACAAGGGGCAGGCAGCATCTGGACCGTATTGGTGTTCGACGGGGAAATCGTCAGAACAGCCGCTGTCGAGGTTTTGTATCTGCAAGACAACCGCGCGTTTGTGCGTGGCAGTTTCACCGAAGGTGCACAAATGATCCGATCGGGCGCGCACCGTGTCGTCCCTGGTCAACAAGTGCGCATTTTGACTGAGGAAGGATAGGCGCATGAATACCCTTACCTTCCGCCAGCCGCGCCTTGTTGCCTTGATCTTGTTGGTTTTGATCTCGGCTGGATTGTCCTCGTTCTTGTCGCTGGGTCGTCAGGAAGATCCCACGATTACGAACCTTTTCGCGACCGTGACAACGCAGTTCCCGGGCGCTGATCCAGCGCGGGTTGAAACGCTGGTAACAGCCGAAATCGAAGAAGAACTTCAATCCATCCCTGAAGTCGATATCATCACCTCCGTATCGCGTTCAGGTGTTTCGGTCGTATCTATCGAACTTTTGCAGACGTTAGACGATGCCACGATCGAACAGATTTGGTCTGAAGCGCGCGACGCCGTTGAAGCGGCCCGCCGCGCGTTTCCCGCGGGTGTGCAGCCACCTGATTTCAACGCAGAAGGTATTTCCGCATATTCTGCGGTGATCGCAGTTACAGCCGACCATGACAGCGTTCCGCATACAATCGTCCAAGCCCATGCTGACGCCCTTGCAGACCGGCTTCGTTCGATCCCGTCCACCCGTTCAGTTGACCTGTTTGGGGAGCCCGAGGATGAAGTTCTGGTCTCTGTCGATGCCCAAGCTGCGGCCGCCCTTGGTTTGACAACACAAGATATCTCAGCGTTGATCACGGCAGCAGACGGAAAGGTGCAAGCTGGACGCCTACAGTCGACCGGCGTTGATCTGACGATCAACATCTCCGGTGCAATCGAGGCCTTGGACCGTATCGGTGACATTGTTGTGCGGCAGAATACAAACGCCACGACCGTAACACTGGCGGACATCGCCACCATCACGCGTGGAATGCGAACGCCCGCTACTGAAATGGCCATGGCCAACGGCAAACGCGCTGTCCTTGTCGGGGTTCTGGCGCAAGACGGCGTTCAGATTGATCGCTGGATGTCGTTTGTGAACGACGAACTGGCAGAGGGGCAAAACCAGATACCCGTCGGTCTTTCTGAAACACTGATGTTCGATCAAAGCACGTACACTGCTGACCGTTTGTCAGAGGTCGGGACAAATATGGCGATCGGCGTTTCATTGGTGGTCGCCGTGCTGTTCATCACACTTGGATTGCGTGCAGCGGCGATCGTTGCAGTTGTTTTGCCGGTGGTATCGCTTGCAACGCTGGCAAGTATGAACTTCATCGGCTTGCCGATCCACCAGATGTCAGTGACAGGTTTGATCGTTGCTTTGGGGCTTCTCGTCGATGCAGCCATCGTGATGGTGGACGAAGTGCGTCAACGCCTTAGCCGCGGCGTGGACCGCGTCGATGCCGTGGGCGATGCGACCAAACGACTGGCGGCTCCGCTGTTGGCGTCGACTGTAACGACTGCATTGTCGTTCACCCCGATGATCCTTTTGCCAGGGCCCGCGGGAGATTTCGTTGGGTCCATCGCGATTGCCGTGGTTTTGATGCTGGTCTGGTCGCTGTTCGTCGCACTGACAGTGACACCCGCGTTGGCGGGGTGGTTTCTCAAGGCCGGCAAACCGTCCGGTATCCGCCTCCCTGCGCTTGGTCGCGGTTTTTCTTCGCTGATCGCGCTTTCTGTGCGCAATCCGATCCGGTCCATCGCGTTGGCATTGATCCTGCCGATCCTGGGCTTTGCCGCTTTCCCGACACTCACCGCACAATTCTTTCCGGGGGTTGAGCGTGATCAGTTCTATGTCGAAGTCGACATGCCACCCGGGACATCAATCACGGAAACCGCCGCGGTTTCAAAACAAATCGACATGCGTCTGACCGAGTATGACGGGGTGGACCGCGTGTATTGGTCTATCGGCAAATCCGGTCCCGCTTTCTACTACAATATCACCGGTGGCAGGTCAGCCGAACCCGCGTACGCGCAAGCAATGGTCAAAACAGAGACTGCTGAAGATGCCGCCGGCATCGTTCCGCAACTTCAAGCCACGCTTGATGCTGAGTTTGCACAAGCCCGCATCATCGTGCGCGATCTGGTTCAAGGCCCACCTGTGGCAGCCCCCATCGAGGTTCGTCTAGTTGGAGCTGACTTGGCGGTCTTACGCGATCTTGGAGACGATGCGCGGGCGATTATGGCCGACTTACCGCTTATCACCCAAGTTCGTGCGGGTGTCGTTGGCGGCGCGCCGCAAATCCGCTACGAGATTGATGAGCCTTCCGTCCGACTTCTGGGCATGAACCTAACGGATGTCGCATCGCAGCTTGAGGCAGGGCTTGTCGGTGTGACCGGTGGCAGTCTTGTTGAGGGGACTGATCAGCTGCCGGTGCGCGTGCGCTTCGGCGACGATTTGCGCGGTGATGTTGAACAGATTGCAGATCTCCCCATTCTTGTCCCGAACGCCGGATCGCTTGCGGCTACAGGAACACTTCCAACCGTGCCCTTCTCGGAGCTTGCGACGCCAATTCTCGAACCCGCTGAAAGCGTAATTACGCGCCGCAACGGGGAGCGGATCAACACGATACAGGCGTTCATTGTTCCAGGCGTTTTGCCAGAAGAAGCCCTGCAAGAAACCCTCGCGGCCTTGGAACTTGCCAATTTCGAAGTGCCGCTCGGATACCGGATAGAATTGGGCGGTGATAGCGATGCGCGGTCTGACACATTGGGCAATCTGCTTGCCTCCGTCGGCCTGATCGTGACCCTGACAATCGCTGCGATTGTGCTGACGTTCAATTCGTTCCGGTTGACCGTGATCGCGCTTGTCGTGTGCGTCTTGTCTGCAGGTCTATCGATGTTGTCACTGGCAGTGATGCAGTACCCGTTTGGTATCAACGCAATTATCGGGGTGATCGGATCAATCGGTGTTTCGATAAATGCCGCCATCATCATTCTGACCGGGCTCAAATCCGATCCCAAGGCTGTTGCGGGGGACACCGACGCCATCGCGCAGGTTGTCACCGGATCCAGTCGCCACATCGTGTCGACGACGATCACCACCTTTGGAGGCTTCTTACCGCTTATCCTGGCTGGTGGCGGTTTCTGGCCCCCCTTCGCGGTCGCCATCGCCGGTGGCGTGTTGCTATCTTCAGTTATCTCGTTCTTCTTCACACCGGCTGCGTTTATGCTGGCATATGCGCGTGCCAAAAAGCCGGACCCGAAGGAACAGGAAAAACCGGAAAATACTGGTGAGCTTGTTGTCCGGCTGGCGGCAGAATAAAGCAGATTAACAATGGAACAGGTTACTTCTGCGGAAGTTGCTATTCTTCGATCAAGGCGGTCAAAGCGCTCCATTCTTGCCGAGATACCGCATTAGGACCTGCAAGTAGCCAATAGCTTTCGTGGTGCAAGAGCGACCGCTGATCGAGGCGGACCAACTCACCCCTTGCCAAGGCAGAGGCGCAGAGCGGCAGCGATGCGAGGGCGACACCCAGCCCTGCTTTTGCCGCGCTGAGTGCCGAAATTTGGGTATCAAAACGCAGCCGGGGCACTGGTGTCGTTGGAATGTCGTACGCTGATGCCCAGGCGGGCCAACCTGGCCGTGGACCAGCGCAGGCAATCCTTGGCAATTCCGTCCATGTGTCAGCAGTTTGGGTTAAGCTTGGTGCAGCAACGGGGGCCAATTTTTCCGGATAGAGTCGCGCGCGATACGGATGTGGCCAATCCCCAGTGCCGTAGCGAATACGGATCACGTCATCCTGCGGCGCGTCATGCGCCCCCAAAACAAGCGTCCGGACCGAAAGCTCGGTCTTCGCGAGAGACTGCAGGTGGGCCAACCGAGGCATCAACCAAAGTTCAATGACTGACTGGCTGGCAGAAATGGTCAATCGTTTGTGGCCTGATCCAAAAACCGCTTCCGTACTGTCGCGCAACCCATCTAGCGCTTGGCGGACATGTGGCAGCCACGCCTCACCCTCAACGGTCAAATCGATAGTTCGGGCCTTGCGGTCAAACAGAACGATATTCAGGTGCTTTTCTAGTTGGCCGATCCGCTGGCTGACCGCGGCCTGCGTTAGGCCAATTTCCTTAGAAGCAGCTGTGAAGCTACCCAACCGGGCAGCCGCCTCAAACGCGCGTATCCATTCAAGTGGCGGAAGACGAGGTTCATTCATAAGCCATTCAAAGCCTCAATAGTATTATTCCTAATTTGAAATTATATCAAACCTACAGGAAACTCCATGCAAACGGAGTTCAACGAAAGAGGTCGCGATGCCATCCGTTACAGTCGATCCTTCTGGCACTTTCCTGACGTTTGGTCGCTCAAGCGGAAGCTTGCGGTTCCACGCCATCTGGCTGCGGGACAACGCGCAAGATGAAGAAACCCGTGCCGCATCAAACGGACAGCGATTGGTCGCACTTCGCGATATTCCGGCCGACACGAAGATCGAAACCGCTAATATGTCTGCAAGCGGAAGGCTCGAAATCCGCTTTGCACCAGACGGCAAGGAGACCTCATTCGATCCTGATTGGCTTGAGGCGAATGCCTACGATCACATGGCTCCGGCAGAAAAAGGCTGGTTGCCGCCCGAAATCGAAACTTGGGACTCTGGGTTAATGAATGGCCTGCCGAGCAGCGATTTTGCTGCGCTTCAACGCGGGGGACCAGAGCTTCAAGAATGGCTGGAGCAAATCGTGCGTTATGGCTTTGCTAAGGTTGAAAACGCCCCCGCTGAAGCTGGAACACTGTTTCAAATTGTCGATTTGTTTGGCTATGTGCGGGAGACGAACTACGGTCGACACTTCGAAGTCCGTACCGAAGTGAATCCTACAAACCTCGCCTTCACTGGGCTGGGCCTGCAAGCACACACGGACAACCCGTACCGCGACCCGGTACCGACGGTGCAAGTTTTGCATTGTCTTGAAAACTCTGCCGCCGGTGGGGAAAACATGGTTGTCGATGGTTTTGCCGCCGCGTTGCGTTTGCGTGAAGAAAACCCGGATGGTTTCGAGCTGCTCGCGAACCACTGCGCACGGTTTGAATACATGGGGGAAGCAGGGGTTTGCTTGACCTCCCGGCGACCGATGATCGAATTGGCCCCTGATGGCGCTTTGATTGGTATCCGATTTAACAACCGGTCATGCGCAGCGGTCACGGACGTACCTTTTGAGAAAATGGAGGCTTATTACGCCGCGTATCGCAGGTTTGGTGAGATCATCGATAACAGCGCAATGGAGGTGACATTTAAACTGGCACCCGGCGATGCCTTCGTCGTCGACAACACCCGGGTTCTACACGCGCGGAAAGGTTATTCCGGTAAAGGGAACAGATGGCTGCAAGGCTGCTACGCTGACATGGATGGCTTGCGGTCTACGTATGACGCGATGACCCAAGCGCGTTCTTTGGAGGCTGCGGAATGAAACCTGATATCGAAAGTTTGAGCAAGGACACGATCGTGGATTTCATTGGGTCAATCTTTGATCGACGCGGCGGGGAAGAATATCTGGGTGAGCCGGTTACAATGGGCGAGCACATGCTTCAGGCAGCGACCATCGCCGAGGAAAACGGACAACCTGAGGAAATAATCGTCGGTGCGCTGTTGCATGACATCGGCCATTTCACCAGCGAGTTCGGAACGTTCTCCATGGATGACACGGAAGATCGCCACCACGAAGATGCCGGTGCCGAGGTGCTGGAAAGGTTCTTTCCAAGCGTCGTCACGGATTGTTGCCGTCACCATGTTGCGGCCAAGCGTTATCTTTGTGCGACCCGACCGGAATACTTCCAACGCCTTTCAGAAGCGTCGATCCACTCACTTAACTTGCAAGGTGGCCCGATGACCTCGGACGAAGTCGCGGAGTTTGAGAAGAACCCAAATCTCAAGGCGATCATCGGCGTGCGCTATCTGGATGATGCGGGAAAGCGTCCAGACATGAAAACCCCAGACTTTTGGCACTTCGCACCAATGGTCCAGAACCAGGTCAACCACCATACGAAAACACCTCTGGTATAGGGTCCCGGTTCCCCCCGCGCTTTGGGTTCGGCCGTGGTAAGCCATTAGGGAAAAACGAAAGCGGCGCGGATTTTCCCCCGTCGCCTCAGTCTCCGGCTCCGCAACGCGCATCGCCAGCACGACAAAAAACCCATAGCGAGACGTTGGCGGTGTTTTCGCTGAACTGACAGCAGGTGAGTCCGGATTTTGCGAGCATTTCATAGAACCGGCAAAGACCCCCACTTGCCCGGTCGCTCATGTGACTTAGTTTACATTGAAATTCTTTGCCAATTTCAGGTTCAGGTTTGCGCTGAATACTTTTAAGGGGACACGGGATGCGAAAATCTGAAACCAATCTCTCAAGTACCGCACTTCTGGGTGAACTGGCAGATGGCGTGGGCGGGGAGATTGGGACAGTTTTTCTTGAGCGCGTTGTCAATGCATTGCGCCAGGCGATGGACGCGCATTTGGTTCTGATAACCGTTGGCGACGGGCTGCCTGCCAGCCGCGCCGAGGCGACATATGCGCTTCGAAACGGGCTTGCGGATAGCGACGTCGCATACAGCTTAGCGGGCACCCCATGTGAATGTGTATATCGTGGCGAAACCTTCACTGTTCCAAGTGCCTTGGCAAAACGTTTCCCACGGGAAAAAGGGTGGGAAGGGTATATCGGCGTGCCGATCCGTGATCGCAATCAGATCGTTGTCGGAAATTTTGCCGTTTTCTCAGAAGCCCCAATCAACAAGCCTGATTTGGCCACGCAGATCGTCAAGATTTTCGGCGCCCGGATCGAGGCGGAAATGCAATATCGCACGCTAATCGAAGAACGAGACTTCCTGATCGAGAACTTGCAGTCAGCCAATGAGTCCATTGAGGTCCGAAACAAGGCGTTGCACGACGCAAATCAATTCAAGACAAGTATTCTGGGGATGGTTGCTCATGATTTACGAAACCCTCTTGCGGCGATAATCGCGAAAGCTGAACTATTGCAGGCGCGAATACACAACAAATCGCTTGATCCAAAAAAAGCTGACACTGATCTGGAAAAGATCACCAATAACGCAGAGCGGCTTTCAGAAATCATATCATCAACGCTCCTTCGGTGCCGCACGGACAGCGCCAGTTTGCAACTGTGTCGCACCAAGACTGATGTGGAACGACTGGTACGCCAGGCAATTGAAAGTAACGCCGAAGGGGCGCGGCAAAAGGTTATCGATATTGCGCTGACATCAGCCAGCGACTGCACTGCGTTTCTTGACGAGAGCCTGTGCCTTGAGGCGATAGATAATCTGATCAGCAACGCGCTAAAATACTCGTTCTCCGGGGCGAACATCAGAGTAAACATTGAAAGCGACAGCGAATTTGTTGTGGTTGCGGTTCGTGATCAGGGCCAGGGCATGACAGAGGACGATTTGAAACGCGCTTTTGGTGCATTTCAGGTCTTGTCGGCAAAACCAACTGGCGGCGAAAGTTCAACCGGGCTTGGTCTTTGCAATGTTCGCCAAATCGCACGTGCACATGGCGGGGAAGTTACCGCAAAAAGTGAAGGGCCTGGAAAGGGCTCCGTCTTTTCGCTCCGGCTTCCCAAAAGCGATTTGGTCATACAGGATACTGAACCGCAGAGCTTACAGGGGTGATCCCAAGATACAGATCGCACCTGCCCGGTCTGTCCAAACTAAAACAAACTCAGCTTCTAAATCCTTGCCAGTTATCGGCGAAGGATAATGGCCCCGTGGACGCCGTTCTTCAGCAATCTGGACGAGTACGACCTGGAAAATAAGCCTCCGGGATTAGCCGACCAAATACCCGCACAGAATAACTCTAGGGAATTATCGAACCAGCCCTTACAACTTAGAAAAACCAAGGGGGAAAAATGTTAACTTCAATCATCTCATTCGGGGTCATTCTCGCATTTGCTCTGGTGATCATTTGCGTCGTCAAGTGGTGGAACCTTCCGCTGACTGGCGTCACGCCTGTGCCACTGTTCACGTTCATCGCGATCCTGTTCACATCGGGTCTGGACGTTGGACTGATCATGTTCCCGCTTGCGTTCGACTACCCTCTTTACGCTGATACCGCGGCAGAACCAGCCTACGCCTTCACCAATCCCTTGGCCCTTGAATTCGGGTTCTGGGGCTTTTTGATCTGGGCCTTCTATTTCCTGACGACGTTCTATTTCTGCGCGATTGAACCGCGCGTGGGCTTCTTCAAAATCCCGGCTGTTAAGCTTCTGAATAACATCGTGATCATTACAACCTGTGCCTTCACAGGGGCCTTGTTCCTGATCTATATGCCGTACTACATCGCAGAGGTTGGCGATGGTGAGACCATTCTACCGGTGTTCTACCTGATCTGCTTTCTCGTCATTTTGGTTGCGGCTTTCAGCTCGACGGACTTGAAATTCGTGAAGCTGCTTTCGGTCAGTTCCACCGTCCTGTTCCTCTTGTTGATCGCTTACATGTTCCTGAATGCAGGGATGAGTTTGGGCGACTTGGCCTCCACTTCTAGTAACATTGGTGGCTATTTCGCTAATATTCACAAGTTCATCATTCCGCTTACTGACTACCACGAATTCTATCTCTTCTGGTGGTTTGCATGGTCGATCATGATCGGACAATTCGTCAGTCGCTTTGTTGGGGGGCTGAAAACATGGCAGCTGCTTGCATCATTGCTGGTGTTCCCATCCATCCCATTGGCGCTGTGGTTTTCGGTTCTCTACTATTACCACCTCAACGGGATCGGCACGGCAGGACTGCCAAATTGGGCCATGACAATTGTCGGGATCGTGTTTGTGATCAACTCGTTTGATTCACTTATCCGGCTCTACACTGACAACCTGAACCTCACCACGGAACGCTTTGGCACCGCATCATACGTCCTGGCGAATGCGATCGGTCTCTTTGTTCTGACACTGCTGTTTCAAAGCCAATGGCTGCAAATCCAGTGGGTCGGTACGATTGTTATCGGTATCTATCTGATGGCGTTGGCGTATATGTTCTTTGCCAAACGGGAAAAGCTGTCCAACCTCGACGGCAATCCTGCGGTCGCAGCAGAGTAATCGTTGCCGAACAAATATGGACCTGTCGGCGAGCTCGGCAGGTCCAACTCAAGCGTTTTGGAAAGGAAGGTTTCAGCCTCGGCCTTTTAATCAGACCGAGCTTTGTGCTTGCTTGGGTCAGCAACGGGTATCTCGTATCTCAACGAGACTTCCTTGCCCGAAACATTGGCTGAAATGACCAAGTCCCACCAACTGCTTTGTTCGTCTTCGGACCAAGACGTCGGCGGGCTAGTTTGCGGAATCTCCACGAAAATCTTGGTCCTGCCAGAACGGACTTCTTCAACATGACCTGGCAACCTGAGGTCAACGACCTTCTCAAACGCGGTCCCGTCATTCTCTTCTCTGCGAATAACTTTGAAATGTTCCAATCGGACATCGATGCGCTCTGGGTCAAGCTCGGCCGTGGTTACCATCAGCGCGGAAAAATTTGAACCAATCCAAGCAGGACGTGTTTCGTTGGTAAGCAAAAAATGCTTTTCTAAACGCAACGTCCTCCAGGCGATGTATGTGTTTTTCCCGAAGTAAATCGCTGCGATGATTGGAATGATATTTAGCAGGACCCAAAGGTTGCCCTCTGGCAGTCCCTCAAACAGAGTTGCCACGCCGAAGACAGCAAACATGGCCAAAACGATTGCAAATGCGAGGGTTCCCCAGAACTCCGATTTACTTCGTGATGTCATGTGGTCGGATCGCCACCGCGCATCCCACATCCATGGCTGGTCGGAATATTTTGCAACAGATGCGCGGCGAAAGCGGTCCTCTCGATAAGTCAGAAAGCAAAGCCCCAAAACACCTGCAAAGATTGTGCCGAATAGAAGGAGGAATGGGAAAACCCACCAGCTGAACTGCTGATTGGAAACTGCTCCGATCATGATTGCAATCAGGCAAAACGTGCCAATCGCGATTACTGCATTGCTTCCAATTCGGGGGCGGACAAACTTCATTTGAACTTCCTCAAGAAGCAGTTGCGATGTCTCAGCTTGATATTGGGGTTTCAGCCAACGGGCAACTGATCAAAAACGGCCGCGCGATATCCTTCGCGGGTTCGCGTCAAAAGTTGGATTGCACACCTAGCCGCCCCGTAACTTCCAAGGTGGAATATCGCGTGACATTTGAATTCGTTCGCGTAACCGAAACCGACCAATTTGGCGAAAATCCGAAGTAAGAAACTTGTTCAAGTGTCGCAGATACACCGACACTGACATACCGATCTCGGCGACCGTCCAGAGAAAGGGAGAACTCATCGTAAGTTTTCTTGCCAGCAGTAAGGGAAGCCGAAACCTTATTCCCCAAGATCGTTCGAGCCAGATCATAGCTAAGCGTTGCGCGATGGTCGGTAAACGTGTTCGTAGCAGTGTCAGCCCTATTTTGCCTAGAATTTAGCGACAGCCGTACGACATTCTGATTTTCAAGGCGCCGGGCGTAGTTCGCTTGTAGATCGATAACTTTGGTATCCGGTTGGTCAGCTCTCAAGCCTTCCTGATCTTCAGCGGACAACTGAAGGGACGCTGATGCAGATTGCCCAAGACGAAAACCTTGCGACAACGCCAGCTTTTGATAGCGCCACAAAGGGTCGCCCCCATACCAGACTTGACCGGCATGAAGCGAAATCCCAGACGGGCCAAACCCCTCAAACAATGCGCGCTGATGGGACAATGAGACCTCTGCCAGACCAAGCGCGTAGTCACGCCCGGAAATACCTGGAGCCGCTTCTCTTGAGGAGGAAGACAGCGCGTATGTGCGACCGAACAGATACAATCCGGCATAGGTTGCATGGGTAGGTCCCTGCGAGAGGCGGTATGACACATCAACATCGCCAGCGTATTCGACACCCGACAAAGATCTGCTGCTTGGGTCAAATATGAAATCGAATTCCCCAAGTGAAAATGTGCTGTCTTCGGTTCCACCATTGATGTTGTTTGATGGCGCGATAGAAAAGCCAAGCTTTATCGAAAGCGGATTCTTCTGGCGAATTGCCTGGAATTCGCGCGCGACGACAGCAACCTCTTCCGGCGTATCTGTGTGATTGGCCCCCCGCCGCAACCACCACTCTGCCCTTGTGAATTGGCCTAGGTTAAATTTGGCAGCAGCCGCAAGCCGGGAGGCTTGCAATTTTTCTTCATCTGTCCGCGCCGCTCGATACGCACGTTTTGCGCTGGCGGCAGCGGCGCTATCCTGCCCCAACTCGGTCTGTGCTTGAGACAGGATGAATAGCGTTGGAAAGTCATTCGGCGTCTTGGACAGAATTTCTTGTGCCAATCTTGTCGTTAGGGCTGGGTCGCCATCGATGAGGGCTTGGCTTGCCGCATCGCGCTGGGTTTCTACCGTTTGCGAAACACTTGGCGAGGTGCTTGCAAGAAGACACACAATAATCGTTAGCGTCCGGAACAGAGACTTCGGATTTCGTAGAATTTCTGAACCCGTGATTTTTCCAAGCATCATCTTTTGTCAGCTCTTCTCCAATGAAATTTCGCAGACATTCGGCCTCAACCACGTGTGGAGCAAGCGCCGCGCTGTAATCTAGGATCGTTAGCGCGGGTCTCCGCTCAATTTACAGTCTAAGGAGCATCGAAGTGCGGTGACTTGCCGACACCTTTCGATAGATGAGCATTTTACCGCTGCCAACATAGGCTATTATTTTCAAGTGTTTACGGCGGTGATGGCTTGCGACTAGGAGTCGATTAACTTGAAAAACTTCTTGGAGGACACCCCAATGAAACATGCGTTTTCAGTAGTTTTAGTGAGTTTTTTGGCAGCTTGCGGAGGCTCTGGAACAGGTCCAACGGGTCCGATTTCGGTAAGCGGTCCCACACCAACAGCACCATCCAGCACGCCGCCAAGCAGTCCGACGGCCCCGCCATCTTCAGCAGTGAATAACGCTTCCTTTGCAACTCAGCTAAACGGTGTGCGAATGGCGAATAGTGCTGCCCCGGTTACATTCGATTCTCGGCTCGCAGCCGCAGCCCAGCGCCACGCAAATGATATGCTTGCGAACAACTACTTCAGCCACACGGGTCTAAACGGATCCACCCCAGGCGACCGGATTACGGCAGCCGGATACCAATGGCGCACATATGGTGAGAACATCGCACGAGGTCAGTCTTCGCAGGGTGATGCATTGCGAGGATGGACGAATTCCCCTGGTCATCATGCCAATAACATAAATCCGAATTTCGAAGATTTTGCTTTGGCTAAATCCGGTTCCGGCAGCAATGCCCGATGGGTTCTTGTGCTGGCGACAGAGCGTTAGTCTGCTTTCAAAAGATTGGGATTGGATGGAGTTCTAGTACCTCGAGGTGTCATCTGATGCTCGTGCGACCGGATCAATCCGTTTCGTATGGGCGCTCAATCGAAAGCGCTTCCTTAAGCTTGGCCCAGGTCGCGGCCTCAAAGCGTTCTGGCCATTCCACACCAAGCTCGTGCGCTCTTTTTCGTGCTCTTGGTAGATAGGCTTTTGCGTAGGCGAGTTGGGTTGCGATCATTGCATCGCGATTGGGGATCGGGGGCGGAAGCGAGATCAGAAGCGCTTTCTGGTCATCGGTAATTAGGCGGTTGAGGTGCAAAACCCCTCCCCGATTAGGTGCATCGGTTTCTTCAATCAGCAGCTCTACAAGTAGATTGCGGAGATGGAATGTACCTAAAACGCCGTTGATGTATTCTTCGCGCCCAACTGCAAGATACATCAAGCCAAGTATCCTGAAAAATTCTTCGATCTGATATCTAAATCTTTCAGGATTTGGCCCACCAGCAGGTGCCTTTTCGAGCAATCCGTCAAAAATGCCAGCGTGATCAAAAAGCGTTTTCAGGCTGTTTTGCGTGTGCGATCCCATCTGATCAGGCTTTAGGATTACGACATCGGTGCGGGTCCAATCCTCGGTGATGGCATTTATGAGAACTGGAACTGTTGTCCGGTCCCACCACAGCACGATCTCTCCCGTTTGGCTCACTGCATTGCGCCAAATCTCCGCTACCGCATCGGTCGCACCATCGTCAGCAACGAGGACAAAATCTATGTCACTGTATGCGTCAGCCATACCGTTTCCGTAACTGCCGCTTAGAAACAAAGCATGGATGCCCGGAGAATCTATCGTTGCGTTGGTGATGGTTTGAATGGTTTCGTCGTGATCCATTAGTCTTGGCCCCTTATGTCGGTTCCGTCGTGTATCCCTACCACCCTGACGCATGGCGTCAATTTGGGCACCAAGTGGGCCCCAAAAGATTGGTATAGGGTGCAGTGCGGCGACTGTCGTAGCCAAAACTGCCAGTAGGAAATTGCAGTCTTAGTCCCAGGAGGCATTCTGCAGAACGACCCGGTACCCATCAGGATCTTCAAAAGTACATCCCAACCGATCCCAATATGGATTGAACGCCCCGACAGGTGTGTAGCCTGCGTCTCGCATCCGTTGAATTGCGTCTTCCCATTCGTGCTTTTCTGGCAAGTACAGAACCAGCAGATTGTCTTTTGTCGGTGCACGACCTGCAGCGTGCCCTGATTTCTTCGTAAACTCAAAATGATAGAACGATTGAGGGTCGCCGACCATCAGACCGTCAAAGCCATCATGGTCAGTGAACTCAAACAAGACTTCTAAACCCAAGCCATCGACATAGAAGGCTTTCAATGCGGAAAGATCGTCCGTTGGCCGTGCGACCCGAAGTTTAGGCACTGTCATTTGCATTACCATTTGCTCGCCGTCGGAGACTTTCTACAGTCTTAGCTCAACTTGAGAGCTAGCACAGAATTTGGGACGTACCGTTCCGATCAGCAATTCTTTATAGCACTTAGATTTCAGAACTTTCTGCAATCTGTGAACCCCTCTTCGTCCAGGAATTCGCCGAAGTCGAGGGACAGGGTATCTTTCAATTTCAACGCGAAATTTAGCGACGCTGCGGTCACGCGCTCACGATCATATTCATCTTGGCATCTATATTGCGTGGACCAGTCGCTCCATCGAATATCAAAAACCGTCAGCTTGTTGCGGTCACGGTAAAAGTACCCGCGCACGTCTTGTTTTGCGACCATGTACCGGTCGTTGATGACAACGAAATCTGCCGCCGCACTCGTGGCAAATACTGCGAATATCAGCGAGAGGCCGGTTCGTTTCATGATCATTGTTCCTTCACACTGAAATGGCTTCGGTTAGCGGCGGACAAAGTATATCCTTCTGTACGATGCGCAGAATTTTCGAGCATCACAATAAATTTGCCCAAATTTGGTAGCTAAAGCCTAGCGTGAAAGCTGCGCGGTTCAATGTTGCGGATTGCGGCTGGCTTGTACGTTCTGTTGCCGCTCAGGCCATTCTGATTTGATAAATGCTAAGATATTCCAGATGTCCTCATCTGTAATCACACCGTCGAACGCAGGCATTCCACTGCTGAAATCAGTCACACCCTGCGCTGAGAGCGCTGCTTTTCCACCAAGCTTGGTGTAGCTGAATAGAAGGGCGTTATCGTGGTGCCATGTGTGACCTGTTTCGTCATGGGGAGGCGCAGGAAATACACCGTTTTCGTTCGGTGAACGCCAATTGGCTTGGCCCTCTAAATTTGCGCCATGGCAGGTCGCACAGTTCTCTGCGTATAGCTTTGCGCCGGCTGAAATATTCCGTCCATCAAGCTCATGATCTGCCAGGGCTGGATTTGCGATAAGCAATAAGCCAAACGCGAACGCCCTCACGTGACCTCGACCCATGTTTTCATGCCGCTGGCTTGGTGGCCAAGCATATGACAATGCAGTAACCATTTGCCGGGGTTGTCGAATACGCACAGAATATCCCGGCTTTCCTGTCGTTGCAGCAAAGTTGTGTCGCGTAACGGTCCAAGTGTTTCGTCAGCATTGACCTCATAGAAGTGATGGCCGTGCAGATGAATGCCGTGCGGAAATGCGGTCTCGTTGCGCAGTTTGATCCGGACAGTCTCACCACGTGAGATGATATGCCAAGGGGCGTCTTGAAGACCCGAAACACCGTTCAAGCTCCAAAGGTCGTCGCCACTATGTTGGCCACCCATAGCACCACCTTGCAGTGTCAATGTGAGAACGCGATCCGCTGAGCCGGACGGTTGCGGTACATTGGCCTTTGGCAGAATGCCTATTTCAGTTTGGATCGGGTTAGGGTTGTCACCTTCGACAGAGATTTCTCCAAGTTCATATGGATCCTGCCGCGTCGGGAAGATGAATTTTACCGTTTCAGTGACATCAGCGATGATATCCATTCGTTGTGCCGGAGCAAGCATTCGAGGCCCAATATCCTGAAGCGTTGAAAGTGGCATCCCGTCAAGGGCCACGACCTTGCCTGCGAGACCCGTTACTTCAAGCGGAAATATCCTAGCCGTCGCGACATTTATTAACCGTAGCCGCACCCGATCACCGCGACGAACAGTGTTAACGGAAGGAATGATTTTTGCAAAAGTTCCTAACCGCCCTGCGTGCGAAAAGTCATGACGGTTTCCGAAGTCTTCTATCATCTCGCCGGTGCGCTCAATGCGCCAATCATCGAGCATAACCGTGATATCGTGGGCGACCTTTGGCGGATCAGCTTCTTCGACAATCAGTGGGCCGTAGAGCCCTCT
Source organism: uncultured Litoreibacter sp. (assembly GCA_947493265.1). Lineage (GTDB taxonomy): Bacteria > Pseudomonadota > Alphaproteobacteria > Rhodobacterales > Rhodobacteraceae > Litoreibacter. The sequence goes on from CANLQL010000004.1 coordinate 619,148, forward strand.
TGCGACCTGTTCCCACGATCGATTGTGCGAGTGATACCAATATGTTCCGGCGTCTGGCAGCTTGAATCGATAGTCGAAGCTTTTGCCATCTTCGACGAGAGGTTGGGTAAGACCGGGAACCCCGTCCATCGAATTGTCTATGCGAATGCCATGCCAATGTATTGCGGAGCCTTCGCCAATGGCATTTTCGAACCGCAAATCGGCCATATCACCAATTCGGAACCGCAATTCAGGCCCTGGGGAAGAGCCGTTTATTCCCAGTAGCTGCGTGGTCCCATCACCTTCCGGCAGGACCTGTCCTGTGATCTTCTCTGCACGCAGGATAAATGGGGCAGCTAGCGACGCTTTGGGAAGTCCAACCAAAGCGGCAGAAGCTAACAAGAAAGTTCGGCGATTTATTTGCATAGCGATTATCTATCTCTCAACCCGGCAATCCTTGTGGCAAGCCTTATACATGTCTCCAAGCAACTTCATCGCAAGGACGACTTAGTCATTGCATCACTACTCGTCATAGACCCAGCCAATATCCCGGTTTCGGCAGCGCTCCGCCACCAAGAAAACGTCGCTGTCCCAACCCGAAAATGAGCAATTCAAGAACGATTTTCTTGTGCATTGACGACCAATTCCTCGATCACATTAGAATCTCACGCTTTTCGTACAGGTTCCACCAACAGGAAGGTCAAAGGATATCTTGTCACGTGGATGCGGGCGGCTGGTGTTCCCCGAAAACGCGCGCTGTCTCGCTTTGCGACCATGAACGACAACGACTTGAAGAACGTTTTGATGCGCCGCATGGTTACCCCTCGTGAAATCGGCACGACCGTTGCCTTTCTAACTTCAGATGCGGATGGCAGCCTGTCAGGTCTATCCCTCGCAGGCGACAGCAACATCGAGACGCCTTGAATTCGAATGGAAACCCAAAAATGAAAAACAAAGCTGAAGGCAAAGTCATCATCAGTTGCGCCGTTACCGGAGCCATTCACACACCATCAATGTCACCGCATCTTCCGGTTACCCCTGAAGAGATCATCAGCGACTCTTTGGCTGCCGCCGAGGCTGGGGCTGCGATCCTGCATCTGCACGCCCGTCATCCCGACGGACGCCCTGATCAGAGCCCGGAAGGGTTCGCGGCGTTCCTGCCGAGGATTAAGCAAGGCACAGATGCTGTTATCAACATAACAACAGGCGGCAGCCCGTATATGAGTGTCGAAGAACGCGCAGGTCCCGCGGCGACCTTCCAGCCGGAATTGGCATCGCTCAACATGGGGTCAATGAATTTCGGACTCTATCCGATGCTGAACCGGTACAAGGAGTTCAAGCACGATTGGGAGCGGGAGCATTTGGAAGGCTCAAAAGACCTCGTCTTTCGCAATTCCTTCAAGGACATCGAGTATGTGCTGGAAACCTGCTACGGGAACGGCACGCGGTTCGAGTTCGAGTGTTACGACACATCGCACCTCTATAACTTGGCGCATTTCGCAGGCCGTGGCTTGGTCAAGGCACCGTTCTTCGTTCAATCGGTTTTCGGATTGCTCGGAGGTATCGGAGGGCACCACGAAGACGTCTTACATATGAAACGGACAGCGGACCGGTTGTTCGGTGACGATTTCTGCTGGTCGGTACTGGGTGCAGGTGCAAACCAGTTCCGCATTGCAACACAAGCAGCAACACTTGGCGGCAATGTCCGCGTCGGACTTGAAGACAGCCTCTGGGCAGGTCGTGGCGAATTGGCTACATCTAACGCGGTTCAGGTGCGAACAATCCGCACTATTCTCGAAGGCTTGGGGCTTGAGGTAGCGACACCAGATGAAGCGCGCGAAATCCTGAGCCTAAAAGGCGGAGACCAAGTAGCATTCTGAGCGAGCGAAACCTCCAGATGTACCTTACCAAGGACAATCTCGAGACCGAACGATCCGCGCGAACATCCGTTGAAGATATTTCCGGAGCGCAATTTAGACGGGACAGAATACTGATAGCGCTGTTTCTCCAAAAAGGAACAGGTTGCTTCGGAAACTTGTGACGGCAGTTATGAGGAGGGTGGCTGGGATGGTAGGATTCGAACCTACGATCTACTGTACCAAAAACAGTTGCCCTACCGCTAGGCCACATCCCAATACCGATGCCTGATCTAATACCCCATCGCGCGCACTTCAAGTCAAAAATCGCTGCTTGTTGTCAGACAGGTGCGAAGCTAAGCCAAACCCATGAACGTTGATGTTGTCATACTAGGAGCAGGAGCCGCAGGACTTTTCTGTGGGATCGAAGCGGCGCGACGCGGGCGAAAGGTCGTTGTGATTGATCATGCGAAAGCTGCTGGTGAAAAGATACGTATTTCAGGGGGTGGGCGCTGCAATTTCACCAATCTCGACATTCAACCTGAGAAATTTCTGTCGCAAAATCCGCGCTTTGCGATCTCTGCGCTCAAGCGCTTCACCCAATGGGATTTCATTGCTCGCGTCGACGCTGCCGGGATCACATGGCATGAAAAAACGCTTGGCCAGCTGTTTTGCGACGGATCCTCGCGACAGATTGTGGATCTGCTTGTTGATGATCTTGCCCGTGCCGGGGGCGCACTACAGTTGCAGACGGAAATTACCAACGTGAAGCGGTCGTCAGACGGATTTGAGATTTCCACGACATCCGGCACCTATCAAAGCAAGGCAGTTGTTGTCGCGACAGGGGGCAAGTCCATCCCAAAGATGGGGGCGACGGGATTTGGCTACACTCTGGCGGCGCAATTTGGGCTGTCGCTGACGGAAACGCGTGCTGCTTTGGTTCCGTTGACATTTGCCGAACAGGAGCTTGCAACACTTAAACCCCTGGCGGGGATTTCGGTGCCTGCGAAGGTCGCTTGCGGGCACACGGAATTTGAGGAAGGTCTGTTGTTTACGCATCGGGGTCTTTCTGGCCCGTCGATCTTGCAAATCTCGTCCTATTGGCGCGAGGGACAGGGGTTGGAGGTAAACCTCCATGCGACGGAGGATGTCAGCGCCGCTCTGCGGCGGGACCGGCAATCGCAGGGACGCATCTCGGTCAAGAATGCCCTGGCGCGTTATATCCCGGAAAAACTGGCCGCAGAGGTGATCGCGAGAAGCGGTCTAAGTGGAAACCTCGCAGATCAAAGCAACGACGCTTTGGATGCGCTTGGGCAGGCCGTTCACAACTGGCAGGTAAAACCGGTCGGGTCAGAAGGCTACAGAACCGCCGAAGTCACATTGGGCGGGGTCGATACAGACGGGCTCGACAGTCGCACAATGCAGGCAAAAGCGGTTCCCGGGCTCTACTTTATCGGCGAGGTTGTTGACGTTACAGGCTGGCTTGGAGGCTACAACTTCCAATGGGCCTGGTCATCAGGCTGGGCCGCAGGACAGGTTGTCTAGACCCGCAAAGGCGAGGCTTTCGCCAGTCGGTCAAACGCCATCAGGTCAGAGATCAGAACACCCATTTGGTCAAGCGGGATCATGTTTGGCCCATCAGATGGCGCATTGTCAGGATCTTCATGAGTTTCAATGAACACGCCTGCAATCCCAAGCGATACCGCCGCACGGGCCATCACAGGTGCAAATTCACGCTGCCCCCCAGTCGAGCCACCCTGCCCGCCCGGTTGTTGCACCGAATGAGTTGCGTCCATGATCACCGGATAGCCAGTCTTTGCCATTGTCGGCAGGCTGCGCATATCAGCGACAAGTGTATTGTAGCCAAATGACGCACCCCGCTCTGTCAGAAGGATCTTTTCATTCCCGGTGGCTTCGACTTTAGAAACGACATTGGGCATGTCCCAAGGTGCCAGAAACTGGCCCTTCTTGATATTGATCACAGCCCCTGTTTCACCGGCAGCCAGCAATAGGTCGGTCTGTCTGCACAGAAAGGCTGGGATTTGCATGATATCGACAACATCAGCGACGTCGTCACACTGCTCGGGACCGTGAATGTCCGTTAAAACCGGGCATCCGATACGGTCACGAACTGCCCCTAAAACTTCTAGCCCGGCGGCCATGCCGAGACCGCGTTTTCCGGACAGCGAGGTTCTGTTTGCTTTGTCGAACGAGCCTTTGAAAACATAGGACGCACCAGCTTCCGCGCAAATTTGCGCCATCTGCTCGGCAATCATCAGAGCGTGGTCGAGGTTTTCCAGTTGGCATGGGCCAGCGATCACCGTTAGCGGCAAGTCGTTTGACGCCTTGATCGGCCCAATCTCTACAGTTTTCATCCGCTGACCTATACCTGTTCGCGCAGAATTGACGCGGTCAGAGAGACCATCAGGTAGATGCCCGAAAAGATCAAGAAGGCGAGGATCGTATTCTCAAACGCGCGTGGATAGGACGGCGCGTCGGGTGCGACCGGACTGACCCCAATTGACAGGTAACGCACCTGCCTGTTGGCTTCCATCCGGGCCACTTCGAATTGTGCTTCCGCTTGAAACAGCAATTCCTGGCGGGTTTCCAAATCGGCCTGCGCCACCATCAATTCGCCGGTTATCCGGGCAAGTGATCCTGTGTCAGACCCGCTGCTTGTCAGCTCGCTACGCTTTTCGGCAATCAGCTTTTCGATCTCTTCGATCTTATTTTCAGACGCTGTGACTTTGGCCTGATTGGGCCGTGTATTGTCGAGCGTCGTGCGCAGGGCAAGCCGTTCGGTCAGCAACTCGCCTTCCAGCGTGCCAATTTGGGCCATGATCCCGGCGATCTCACTTTCCGGGTTCAAAACGCCAAGCTTTTCCTGGATTTCGACGATGCGCTGCTGCGCTGCGATCATCTTTTCATCCGCAGTTTTGCGGGTTTGATCCGCCCCATCCATCTGATCTGCGCGCAATCGAGCGGTCAGTTGATCTACTTGCTGCTCTGCGTATTCGATGAGCTTTTCCGAAAACAGCGTACTGACCTGTGGATCAGCCGCAATAACGTCCATCTTGATCACACCCTCGGTTGGGTCAAATCCGATTTTCACGTTTTTCTTGAATAGTTTATACGCCGCCTCATTGGTCGCCCCTTCGGGCAGTCGCTGGATGACATCAATGTTTGGGTCACTGAAATGAGCTTTGAAATCCGTGTCCGCATCAAGCCGCAACAATGCATCACGGGAATTGAGATACCCTTGAACGGTGATCGAATCTTGCGAATTGGCAAGACTCGTTCCCGCCAGCAATCCGCCGGCCTTGCTTCCGCCACCCTCAGCTTGTTGGATCACAAATTCCGAATGGGTCGCATACATCGGCGTCGCGATATTGTAATAATAGTAACCCGCAACAGCCGACGGTAGGACGACGAAGAAAAGCAGTCTCAGCGTCAGTAATGCCGCACGACGGCGGCGACGGCGCACGATGTCGCGTTGCATCGCCATGATCTGCTGGGCTTGCTCAGCTTGATCTGTCGGGTCCGCTGTTTGTGTTGACGGGACTTTCGGATCAGCGCCAAGTTTTGCGGGAAGCGCAGACAGGATCTGCTTTGCTTCGGTCTTGTCGGCTTTGTCCGAGATCACCAGCTCCAGCATATTGGAGCGCTTGAACGGGTCGACACCGCGTTCCCGCAGCATCTTCACGGCGTCATAATCAGACGTTGGGCTCAGGCCCTGCTTTTGGGCAACACGACGCGCCATCCGCAATTGTCGGCCGGTCAGACCTTCGGCCTTAATCTCTTCAATGGTGGTTCCACCACCGGCGGGCGTTTCCTCGCTGGCCGCGATCGCCGCTGCCACGTCTTCGGTCGGCTCGGGCTGCGTTGATGCCCCAAGGCCGTCATCCGTGTTTTCCGGCCCATTGGGCAAGGTAGTGGCATCTGCCAGTTCGGTTTCGTCAGACTTGTTCCGACGTACACGATATTTCCGAGCTTTAATCTTGGTAGTCATAAAGCGCCTTCGCCTCTTCCAGTGTGTCAAACATGTAAAGTCTTCCGTGCTTTAACACTGCCGCCGTTTTACAAAACTTTTCGAGCACTTCAGGTTGGTGCGACACGATAACGACTGTTGCTTTCTTCAGTCGTTCCCGCAGCATCGAACCTGCTTTACGGTTAAACTCGACATCCGTACTGGCCGGCATGCCTTCGTCTATCAATAGAATATCAAATTCCAGCGCAAGCATAAGGGCGAATGTAAATCGCGCCCGCATACCAGAGCTATAGACCCCAATCGGCTGGTCGAAATACTCCTCCAGCCCACAAAGATATCTGCAGAATGCCTCAACATAGTCGGGGTCAAGACTGTAGAGTTTTGCGATGTAGCGGCAATTTTCTGTCGCCGTATGTTTGGAGACAACTCCGCCCATAAACCCAAGCGGGAAAGAGATACGGCTTGTTCTGACGATCTCCCCCTCATCGGGTTTTTCCAGACCCGCCATCATGCTGATCAAGGTTGTCTTGCCGGTCCCGTTCGGTGCCAGAATTCCCAAAGACGTCCCGAGTTCCACGCGAAAGGACGCTCGATCAAGGATGACCTTGCGCTGAGTGCCCGTCCAGAAGGACTTGCTGACTTCCCGAAACTCAATCATTTGGCGTGCTCACCTCGGATACCCGGTATTCTACACAGGTCAGGGCATATTCAATATACCGCGTTGGCCGGACTATGTCCCAGACCGTCCCCTCTATACAACGGAATTCAGGTAAAGATGCTATGAACAACAATTTCCTGCGCTATTTTTCGCCCAGACATCCTCTCTCTGTGGCAAGAAATAACCGGCTAGCTGAAGAAATTGACCAGCAAAGTTACTCCCAAAAGAATTGCGATCCAGAGAACCATTGACCCGGTTGGCCAAACCCGCGCCATCCGCCCCTCAGGGCCATGTGTGCGGTAAAGACCACCCACAATCAGGTTCAGTTTGCGCATCCAGAAACTCGTTTGCTGTTGCCAGATCCGCGAGAGGCCAAGCGCCACCAAAGTGATCACGCCAGGCATGAACTTGCGGTAAGTGACGTCCGTATCCAGATTGATCGAGCGCAGCTCGGGTGGGTATATCTGAGTGCGCATCAGCACTGTGAAGGCCAGCGCCGAGAACAACAGCAGCTGAAGCTGGGTAATCACGTGGGTGGTCGTGTAGGGCACATAGACCACGTCATAGGGCAACAATGCATATAGCGGCGCGGGGTAGGCCCCGATGAAGATGCACAGAAACGCAGTCAAACCCATCGCCAACAGCATATGTGTCGGCGCTTCCTTGGGGCGCAACCCGCTATCATGGGCGAAGAAGGCGAAATAGGGGATCTTGATGCCAGAATGGTGGAACACACCGGCCGACGCAAAGAGCAAAATCGCCCAGATATAGTCGTAGTGTTCCTTGGCAGAGGCCGAGAGGATCAGGGATTTGGAGATGAAACCAGAGAAGAGCGGAAATGCCGAGATCGACGCCGCGCCGACCACGCAGAAGATCATCGTCAGCGGCATGGTTTTGTAGAGCCCACCAAGCTCTGATCCTTTTGCAGTACCAGTACGGAAGAGGACAGCACCCACGCTCATGAACAGGAGTGCCTTGTAAAGGATGTGGCTGAAAGCATGTGCAGCGGTGCCGTTCAGCGCCAGCTCGGTGCCGATGCCGATGCCCACCACCATAAAGCCCAGTTGGTTGTTGAGCGAATAGGCCAGCACGCGACGCAGGTCGTTCTCGATCACTGCGTAGAAGATCGGGAACAGCGTCATGATCGCGCCGATATAGATCAGGATCTCGGTGCCTGCGAAGCCGCGGGCCAGGGCGTAGATCGCCAATTTCGTCGTGAAGGCCGACAGGATTACGGTGCCGGTCACGGTGGCCGCCGGGTAGGCATCTTGCAGCCAGTTGTGCAGAAGCGGGAAGGCGGCTTTGATCCCGAAGGCTATGAAAATGCACCAGGTCGCCGGGCTGCCCAGGGTCATTGCCTCGAAAGTCAGAGAGCCGGTTTCACGCCAGTAAAGCGCCGCTCCGGCAAGCAAGATCACACCAGATGCAATCTGAACGATGAGGTAGCGCATCCCTGTGTGATAAGCACCCTCGGTGCGACGGGCCCAGATCAGGAAGACGGATGCAATCGCGGTGCCTTCCCAGTATAGGAAAAGCGAGATCAGATCGCCTGCAAAAACCGCGCCTATGGCGGAGCCAGCATAGAGAAGCGCTGCGACTTGTTGCACCGGGTCGCGCACATGCCAAGCGTATAGGTTGCCCAGGAACGCCGCGAGCGAGAAGATCAGCGCAAAGATACGGCTGAGCTTGTCGACCCGCATCAGTTCCAGTTCGAGGCCCATGAGGCTCCATATGACAAGCTGACCCTCAGGGATCGTCCAAACCTGCCAGGCAGCAAGTACCGGGGCGATGAGCAACACAGGTGCCCGCACGGACCGCGGAAGTACCAGGACCAGCGCGGCCGCAGCAAAGAAGATCAACGCGGTGGGCAGGACATCAACCATTGTGCTCTGTCCTGTCCAGTTGATCTTCGGGAATGGCTTCACTGTCGGTGTCGCGCGGGGCGTAGTAATCTTCGTCGCGCATCAGAAAGAGGCGCATGCCTTTGGCGCAAATCACCAGGGCAGCACACATGAAGAAGCCGTAAAACGGGTAGAAGCCGGGCACCTTCTCGATCGCGAGATAGACTTTCTTGGTGTAGAGGAAGTCGACGATTGCCAAGAGCCCGCAGACCGCGTAGAGGCCGTAGACCAGCCGGTTCACCTTGGCCGGGTCGTCGCACCACAAAAATAGGCGCGCCAGCGGCGAGAAGGTCGAAGGGTCTTCGGTCGGGCGGTCTGTCATGGGGTCACCAAAGGTGTGAGGAAGACGACGATATCGCCGGCAAAGAAGAAAATAATCACGCAGCCCAAAGCGGTCAGCGCAGGCGGGGCCCAGCATAAGGCAGGCGCTTCTTTGACCGGACCCACGTTCTCCGGATCGCTCACAAAGAAGCCTTTGCCGACGATGGGCAACAGATAGGCCACGTTCAATAGCGAACTGGCCATCAGCACGAGGATCATGATCCACTGGCCTGTGTCAGCCGATCCCATGATCAGCAGCCACTTGCTCCATGAGCCGCCTAAAGGTGGTAAGCCAATGATCGATAGAGCGCCGATCAGAAACGCACCGAAGGTGATCGGCATCACGCGACCAAGGCCCGTCATCTGGCTGATATTGGTTTTGTGTGTCGCGACGTAGATCGACCCCGCGCACATGAACAACGTGATCTTGCCCAGGGCGTGCATTGCGATGTGCAGACCGCCCCCCAGGACCCCCATGGATGTGGCCAAAGCCATACCAAGAGTGATGTAGCTCAGTTGTGATATCGTCGAATAAGCAAGCCGGGCCTTTAGGTTGTCTTTCGTCATCGCAATGACCGACGCACAAATGATGGAGAACGCAGCGAGCCACATCAGCCATTCCGATGCGCCGGTTTCAGCCAGAAAATCGATGCCAAAAATATAGATACCGACTTTCAGCATGGTGAATACACCGGCTTTCACAACCGCGACCGCATGCAGCAACGCGGAAACCGGCGTTGGGGCGACCATCGCTGCAGGCAGCCAACGGTGGAACGGCATCAACGCGGCTTTGCCGATCCCGAACGCATAAAGCGCGAGCAAGACGGCGACCATAGGCCCGGCAATCTTACCTTCGAGGATGCCACCAAGTTCGAAATTCAGTGTGCCCGCAATGGTGAATGTCCAGATCACCGCGACTAGCTGCAGCGCAATCGATGTCCCAAGCAAGATCGCCAAATAAGTGCGCGCGCCCGCAATTGCTTCTTTGGTGCCTTTATGGGCGACCAGCGGATAGGTCGATAGGGTCAGAAGTTCATAAAAACCGAACAAAGTGAACATATTGGCCGAGAAAGCAAGGCCCATCACTGACGCAATCGCGAACGAAAAACTGGAGAAGAAGCGCGCGTGGTGCTTCTCGTTATTTCCACGCATGTACCCCATGCCGTAGATATGCGTCACGATCCAAAGACCTGACGCAACAATGGCAAACAGCAGGCCCAAAGGCTCTACATTGAAGGCGATATCAATGCCGGGGATGATTTCGAAAAGCGCGAAAACCTCAGTTGTGGAATTGCCCACTTCCCAAAGGATCGTCAGCACCGTCAGGAAGGTCGCCCCCGCTGCGTAAAGCGTCAGCATATCCCGCAAGTTTGGGTTGTTCTTGAAAATAAGGTTGGTCACCGTCGCGATAGACGGGATGACCATGGACACGATGATTGCGGTGTTTACATCCACGTTAATGTCCCGCCTCTGTGCTCGTCACGCTTTCCAGCATGCCAGTGGTGCCCGCAAGTAATCCGTCTGCTGCAGTGCGCGCTGCGCCTAGCGTGATTTCTGTCGCAAAACCGAAATAGATACAGGCCAACGCCATGATCCAAATCGGAACCAGCATGGTAAGCGGTGCCTCGCGGTGATCGGCCCCGTAAGCCGGTTCATGCAGATAAAGCACTTCGACAAACCGCCAGACATAGATCACGGCCAAAAGTGATGAGGCCGCAATCAGAAACGCGAGCGGCCACCACCCCCGTTCCAGAGTGGCCTGGACCAATTCCCATTTGCTGATGAAGCCTGCTGTACCGGGCACGCCGATAAGGCTAAGCCCGCCTACCACCATCGCAGCCCCTGTGATTGGCATGACACGCCCCATGCCACGGATGCGCGAATAGAACGAACTTCCCGATCGCAGCACTAAGGCTCCGACACCCATGAACAACACTGCTTTGGTGATGCCGTGGTTGAACAGGTGCACAATCGACCCTGTCAGACCGGTTGAGTTCAGAAGCGCAATCCCCAAAAGCATGTAGCCGATTTGGGCGATACTGGAATAGGCCAACATGCGTTTCAGATCCGATTGGAATACAGCGATGAATGAGGCCGCAAACATCGCCAGAACAGCAAGTGGCAGAATAATGAATTCCAGCGCATAAACCTCAAACTGGAAGGACGGCTGGAACACTGAAAAGGTGAAGCGCAGGATCACATAGATCGCGGCCTTGGTCGCTGTCGCCGCCAGGAATGCGGTTATCGCGGAAGGCGCATAGGTGTAGGAATTTGGCAACCAAAGGTGCAGCGGATAAATCGCCACCTTCAAGCCCATACCGACGAGGATAAAGGCAAAGGCTGCTTTGATCGTTCGGTTGTTTTCCTGATCGGCGATACGTTCCGCCAGATCCGCCATGTTGAGCGTTCCGGTCGCCATATACAAAAACCCGATGCCGATCACGAAGAACGTGGCCCCGATTGTACCCATGACAAGATAGTCATAAGCGGCCGTCAAAGCGCGTTTGTCGCGTTCTGCGCCTGTTGCGATCAGCGCGTAGGTTGACAGTGAAGAGATTTCCAAGAACACGAATACATTGAACGCATCACCTGTGATCACGACGCCCAAAAGCCCTGTAAAACATAGCAGATAACAGGAATAGAACAGTGTGTGATGCTTGGCGGAGATCTCGGCCTTAACGCTTTCGTAGGCGAAGGGAAGAACAATTGTGCTGATCCCTGAGATCAGGAAAAGCATAAAGGCGTTCGCGGCATCTACGCGGTATTCGATCCCAAGCGGTGGAGCCCAACCGCCAATGGCGTAAGAAATGAAGCCGCCGTCAATGACCTCCATGAGAAGGACGATTGAGACGATGAACGAGGCAAGGCTTGCAACGAAGGCAATCAACCAGCTTAAGCCGCCACGCGCGCCCATCAAAACGATCAGCGGTGAGGCGATGAACGGGATCAAAACCTGCAGCATTGGCAGGTGATCGTGCAACGTCATCGCGACGTGATGGCTGGTTTCTGTTGCCACTATGCGCGCCCACCCATGGCTTCACCGTGCAAACGGTTCTCGTCGGATGCGACTTTACGCTCGATGTCGAGGATATCGTCCTCCTCAATCGTTCCATATTCTTCGCGAATACGCACGATCAGGGCCAAGCCCAACGCAGTTGTCGCAACGCCCACAACAATCGCTGTCAGGATCAACACATGTGGCAGTGGGTTTGAATAGACGACATCGGGATCAACATTCATGTCCAACGGGAAGATCGGTGCTGTCCCGCCCGTGATCTTCCCAACGGAAATGTAGAACATGAAGACGGATGTCTGGAAAATGTTGAGACCCACGATCTTTTTGACCAGATTGCCCTTGGAAACAACAATATAGAGGCCTGTCATCATCAGAACGATGAACAGCCAATAGTTGATATGCCCGACGATAAATTCGAACGTCATGCTACCATTCCTCATCCGTGATGCGCGGGATGCGGCTGGCAAACGCGTAGTAAATTGTCACCATCACGCCGGTCACTGTGATCCCCACGCCAAGCTCAACGGCGAGAATACCCCAATGCTGGCCATGGGATGGGTGGTGGGGCGAAAAGGCTCCGTAGTCGAGAAACGCATACCCAAGAAAAAGGCTAACGACACCCGTCATTGAATAGACCAGCACACCCAGCGCCGCCAGCTTGTGAACGACCCAGGCGGGCAAAACTTTTTGAACAGCGTCCAATCCGAAAACAACGCCATAGGCGATGAACGCTACAGCCATGATCACACCGGCCTGAAAGCCGCCACCAGGGGAATAGTCCCCGTGGAACTGCACGTAGAACGCATAAAGGATGATCGCACCGCAAAGCAGTTTGGTCACAACGCGAAGGATAAGGTGATGCTGCATCAGGTATCCTTCCGCTCTTCTTCATCGTCTTCATCCCGACGGCGGCGCAGGCCTGAAATCAGCAAAAGAACCGCGATCCCCGCTGTGAAAACAACGGCCGTTTCCCCAAGGGTATCAAACCCGCGGTAGCTTGCCAGGATTGCCGTCACCACGTTCGGGACGTCGACGTCATGAACGCTTTGCTGAAGATAGTCTGGTGCAACATGGGTTTGCGCTGGTGCATTCGGATCGCCAAAGTTTGGCATATCAAGCGTGCCGTAGATCAAAACCGCCCCGGTCACCGTGACAACGAAAAGCGGGATCGCGGGTGATCGTCTGGACGGCTTTTCCATCCGGGAGGTCAACGCCAATGTCCCAAGCATCAGCACTGTCGAGATACCCGCGCCGACTGCGGCTTCTGTAAACGCCACATCGACCGCGTCCATCGACACCAGCAACAGCGCAGATAGCAGGCTGAATACGCCAGATAGCATGACAATCGAAAACAGGCTTGAGGTGCGCACAACGGTCAAAGCTGTAGCAACAAGCATGGCAAAAAGCGCTATGTTAATGAAGGTTTCTATCTTGCACCTATGATTTCTTCGCGGACCGGGGTTCTGCCCCGACAAGGCCCTCAGCCTCTTTCGGGCGCAAGCCGGTCGTCAGGGCCGCGTTGGCGACAGCATGTGTTGCAGTGGGCCCGGTAATGAACAGGAAAATGCCGATAATCAGTAGCTTGACAGTAACAAGCGTCCAGCCCGCTTGCAGGCACATCCCGACAATCAACAAAATCATCCCAGCAGATTCCGAAATTGAAGCCGCGTGCAAGCGTGACCAGAAATCGGGAAAACGAACAATGCCAACAGCCCCAACGATCGAGAAGAAGCTGCCCGCCAGAATAAAGGCCCAGCTTGCGATTTCGACAACCGCGCTCATAGCCCTGTTTCCTCTTTGCGGGCCAGCGGCGACATGTCCCCGATCTTGCGATAGCGGAAGTATTTCAAGATCGCGATGGTGCCTACGAAATTGATCAGCGCATAGAGAAGTGCGATATCAAGGAAATCCGGACGCTCGTTCAAAAAGCCCAAAACCCCGATAAAGAGTACGGTGTAGGTCCCGAAGGAGTTAACGGCCAGCACGCGATCGTAAAGCGTCGGGCCGCCGAACAAGCGGACAAGAACCAAGACCATCGAAATGAATAAGGCGATGATAGCGACCGCAAACATCATGACGGCACCGCTTCTGTGGTGCTGACGCGGCGGTCCATTTCGGCGAGCGCGTCCAGATCTTCATCGCAGAAATTCACTGCGTGAACCAGAAACTCCCCCTCCTCGACTTCTACTGAAATTGTCCCCGGCGTCAGTGTGATCGAGTTCGCAAAGATTACCTGGCCAAGGTCTGTTTTTTGCGAATACGAGGTCAAGAATAAGTGCTGACGAAGGGTCATGGTCGGAGACAGGACAATTTTCGTGACCGCCCAATTGGCTTTGGCGATCTCTCCCAATAGCCAGATGAAATATCCCAAAAACACAAACGGCTTCAAGGCCAGCTGAATTCTGTTGCCATCAACAGCATCCATTCGGCGCGAGACATAGACCGCGATCAGAACCGAGACGGCACCAAAGCCGATGACCAGAGGTTTGTAGACCCCCGACATCAATAGCCATAGGACTGCCAGCCCGGCTGCCGCGCCAATTGTTCTCAAGATGCCCCCCGGTTTTCGCGCACTCGACGGCGTGCGTGGCTTATCAATTCTCTGGCGAATTATGTTTCAAGCGGCTTGGAAGCACAACCCAAAGAAACGCAAATGAAGCGCATCAACATTCGGGCTTGTGATATCTGAAGACCTTCAAAGCCATTGCGACCATGTGCGATCCGGGTCAGATTGCAAAGCCTATGTCCGAGCTTCAAAATTACACCGCATTTGAAAACCACGTTACCCGGATGCGGGCCTGTAGTTTATGTGACGGCCTTCCGCTTGGACCGCGTCCTTTGTTCAAACTTGATCCCAGTGCACGGGTTTTAATCGTCGGCCAAGCACCCGGCCGAATTACGCATGAGCGCGGGCGGACATTCGATGACGTATCAGGTGACAGGCTTCGGGACTGGCTTGGTGTCACCTCAGAGACATTTTACAACGATCCGCGTATCGCCATACTTCCGATGGGGTTTTGCTACCCCGGCACGGGAAAAGGCGGCGATTTGCCTCCACGGGAAGAATGCGCGCCCGCTTGGCGGAAAACCACGTTGCAGTATCTTGACCAACTGGAACTCACCATTGTGATCGGGCGCTATGCGATCGATTGGCATATCCCCGAAATGAAGGGCAAATCACTGACAAGGGTGGTCGCTGAGTGGAGGAGCCTTTGGCCAGAACGTCTTGTGCTGCCGCATCCCAGCCCCCGAAACAATCGCTGGCTGGCGAAGAACCCACATGTCGAAGCTAAAGTGATTCCGGTCCTTCGGGCCAGGGTCAGCGAAATCCTTCACGATTGACCAATGCTTGCCCCTGCTGGGCGCTCGCTATATCGAGGCTCAGTTTTTGACCAGAGGACATAGATGACCCCGATCGATGCTGCACATTCCGCAATGGAAGCTGATCCGCAAAGCGACACCCTACGCTTGCGGTTCTTTGAAAGGCTGGCGGAATGCGAACTGTTTGTCCTGCTCGAAAAAGAGGCGACAGAAGGCCAGATAGCCCCGATGGTATTTCCGGTAGAGGGAACGGATTTTGTCCTCGCCTTTGATCTGGAAGATCGATTGGCTGAATTTGCAGGCGCGACCGTCCCTTTCGTAGCGGTTTCCGGCAGGAACCTTGCAAATATGCTTGCTACGGAAAACCTCGGGCTGGGTCTAAATCTTGACGTGGCACCGTCTTCGATATTGATCCCACCTGATGCAATTTCCTGGCTGAACGGCACACTCAGCCAAAAACCATCCGAGGATGAAGCGACCCCTTCGGAGTTCAACGCCCCATCAGGCCTGCCAGAGGCTTTGCTCACCGCACTTGATAGCAAACTGGCCAGTGCGGCTGGGCTTGCAAAATTCGCCTATCTGGCGGGCGTCACCTACCAAAACGGTGCTTTGGGGCATCTGCTGGCTTTCATAGATCCGTTGCCCGGTGCCGAACCTGCGCTGGCTGCAGCCGTGAACGAAGCATTGGTTTTCAGCGGAGTTGAAGCAGGGCAGCTTGACGTCTGTTTCTTTTCCGCTTCTGACCCCAGCGCTGGCAAGTTGGCGCGCGTGGGTTTGCGGTTTGATTTACCGCAACCGGAAAGCAATGATGCTATGCTCCGGCCTGCACCTGGATCTGACCCAGATAAACCACCAAAGCTGCGCTAGTACCCGGCCGTTCGATCAACGACATGCGCAAACGGTTCGCCGTTTTCACCACGCTTCACATTATCCGCAATTACCTGCGCCGCTGTGTCCACCCGCGTCTCGGACGCGATGTGCGGCGTGACAGTGACATTCGGATGGGCCCAGTAGGGATGTTCCGGCGGCAACGGTTCCGTCGCGAACACATCCAACGTCGCGCGTGAGATCTGCCCGCTGGCCAAAGCATTCAGCAAGGCGTCATCATCTATCAAGGGACCCCGTCCCGGATTGATTATGACGGCCCCGCGGGGCATCAGTGAAATCGTCTCTGCATTCAAAATATGGGTTGTCGCGTCTGTGAGCGGCAGCAAAAGAACCAACGTTTGGGACGTTGCCAAAACCGCCCGCAGTCCATCGTCGCCGAAATGGCAGGTGATATCGTGGATATTCTTTTCGCTACGGCTCCAACCTGAAACGGGGAAATTCAACATGCGAAGGGCCTTACCACAGGCCTGCCCCAGTGCCCCCAATCCCAGAATGCCAATCGGTCGATCACGCGCCAGTGGCGGGACGCGGCCTGCGCGCCACACACCGTCTTGACCGTGAATATGAGTATCCATCCCAAGATGATGGCGAAGGACGTGCCCCGTCACCCACTCGGTCATCCCTTCCGAAAGGCCGTTATCAACCATCCGGCAAAGCGGAACAGTCAGGGTTTCATTGCCCACCACATCTTCAACGCCTGCCCAAAGGTTCAACACCGCCTTGAGTTTAGTGTAAGGCGTGAAATCCGTGACCGGACCGTTCGGCGCGTAGATGATGTAGTCAACCTCATCTGGTGGCAGGTCTTGGGCGAGTTTCACGTTCAAGCCATTTTCCAGAAACGCTTTGCGCAAAGGTTCGGCATAGTCGTCCCATTTTTCGTAGCGGGCCGAAAACTGAATATTGAGCATTTATCTACCTTGGTCTGTGAACATGGGCGCTTTGGACCAACCCAAATGCAAGCAACAGGACCAGCATTGCGGAACCGCCATAGCTGACCAACGGCAATGGCACACCGACAACAGGGGCCAGCCCCATAACCATCGACATGTTTACCGCAAAGAATAAAAAGAAGGTCAACGCAATGCCAAGTGTGAGAAGCGAGGCAAAGCGGTCTTTGTTACTGATCGCCGAAACCACGCAGAAGAAGATCACGCCAATATACAGCGCGAGCAGGGAAATTCCGCCCAAAAAGCCGAACTCTTCCGCGAGTGTGGTGAATATGAAATCGGTGTGTTTCTCGGGTAGAAAATTCAAACGCGACTGCGTGCCTTGCATATACCCCCGCCCGGTCCATCCTCCGGAGCCCAGCGCAATCTTTGATTGCGTGATGTGATAACCCGCCCCTAGTGGGTCGCTAGAGGGGTCAAGAAAGGTGTCTATTCGTCGGAACTGGTAGTCCTTGATCAATTGCCAATCCGTGCCGCGGGACTTGAATACTGCCGATACCATTCCCACGCCTGCCCCGATGACCGCTGCGAAATAGGCCCAGTGAACACCTGCAAGAAACATCAGCCCGCCGCCGCCAAAAACAAGCAAAAGCGCGGTTCCCAAATCCGGCTGGCGCAAGGTCAGATACACCGGAAAGAGCACAATAATAACCGGGATAATGACCCAGATCGGACGCGATACCTTTTTGACGTCTAGCCAGTCGTAGTAGGCCGCAAGGAACATGATCAGCGTTATTTTTGTCAGTTCTGACGGTTGCAAGCGCATGAACCCCAGATTGATCCAGCGTTGTGCGCCCATCCCGGTCGAGCCGAAAAATTCCACCATGATCAACAGCAAAACGGACAAGCCGTAAGCCAGCCCGGACACATTGCGCAAGAACCAAGTGGGCACCATCGCCACCATGAACATCAGCACCATGCCCATTGCGAACCGTTTCATCTGCGGTTCTGCCCAAGGGTTCAGGGATCCCCCTGCAACGGAATAGAGCATCAGAAAGCCGACGCTGGAAATTGCAGAAAGCAGCAAGATTACAGGCCAGTTCAGGTGCAGGAATTTTGCGAACCCGCTGGGAACGGCTTTGACGTTGTATTCCAGGTAGCTCACGCCTGTGACCCTTTCTTTGGGGCCGTTTCAAAGTCGCGCAGCTGCAATTCCTCGAACGCGCTTTCAATACGTGCGCGCTGCGACGCCGGATATGCCGACAATGGTGGCAGGTCATCGGTTTGGGCGGCCAGCATGATGTCGCGCGCGATCGGGGCAGCTGCTTTTGAGCCACCTCCGCCATGCTCCACCACGACAGCGATTGCGTATTTTGGTTTGTCTGCTGGGGCGAAACCTACAAACAAGGCGTGGTCGCGCCGCTCCCAAGGCAAGTCTTCATTGCGAAAGACCCCGCGTGCCCGTTCGGCAGCGGTGATGTTTCGCACCTGACTCGTGCCGGTCTTTCCGGACATGCGCATCGTTTCATCTGCGATCCGGCTGCGATAGGCCGTCCCGCGTTGTTCATTGCCAACCGCGAACATTGCGTCCTGAATTGCTCGCATGCTGCTGGTGCTAATGCCAAGTGGTTCAGGCTCATGAACAGGTTCATCGCGGTCATCGACAGACCTGATTAGGCGCGGAATCACCTTTCGGTTGGTCGCAATACGTGCCGTCATCACAGCAAGCTGCAACGGGGTTGCCAAAACAAACCCCTGCCCGATGGAGGCGTTCAGGCTGTCACCCACCACCCATTCAGCGGCACGGTTTTCCCGCTTCCATTGCTTGGTCGGGGTTAATCCTTCCGCGACGGCAGACATTGGTAAATCATCGCGCACACCAAGTCCCAGGATGTTGGCCATCTCGCTAATCTTGTCGATACCAACCCGCTGCGCCATGTCGTAGTAATAGAGATCGCAGGATTGCTTGAGCGAGTTTCGCAGGTTCATTTTGCCGTGCCCGCCGCGCTTCCAGCAGTGGAACCGGCGTCCAGCAACTTTCGTGGCCCCACCACAGTAGACAGTTTCCTCGGGGACAACGTGGCCGTTCTCAAGGGCGGCCAAGGCCGTTACCATTTTGAAGGTAGAGCCGGGGGGATATTGGCCCTGCACTGTTTTGTTGGCCAAAGGCCGGTAAATGTTGTCCGTAAGGTCTTTATAGTCCGCGACCGAAATACCGCGGACAAACTTGTTTGGATCGAAGGACGGGGCCGACGCCATCGCCAGTAGGTCACCATTCTCCACGTCGATCACGACAGCGGCAGAGCTTTCGCCAATCATCCGAGCTTGCGCAAAATTCTGCAATTTCGCGTCAATGGTCAAGCGGACGCTGACGCCTTTTTGGCTTTCGTCGCGCCCAAGTTCGCGCATGACACGTCCGGCTGCATTTACCTCAATTCGTTTGGTTCCAGCTTTGCCGCGCAAGGCGCCTTCCAGCTTGGTTTCAACACCGGATTTGCCGATTTGGAATTTTGGAATTTGCAGAACGGGATCAACAACCACGAGCTTGGACAGATCGTAGTCACTGACCGGACCGACGTAACCCAAGATATGGGCGAAATCGCCTTCCTGTGGATAGTAACGGCTTAGCCCGAATTCTGGTGTGATCCCCGGAAGGGCAGGCGCGTTCACCGCGACTTGGCTCAGATCTTCCCAGCTTAGACGATCTGCAATCGTGACCGGCACCAAGCGGGACCGTTTGCGCAGTTCTTCACGGGCCTTATCCAGATCTTCATTCGTCAAAGGGATGATTTTGGCCAGATTTTGCAGAACTTGTTCCGGGTCATCAACCTCGTCGCGGATCATCACCACGCGGTAATTCTGTTCGTTGCCAGCAATCAAGACACCTTTGCGGTCGAAAACCAACCCACGCGCGGGCGGCAGCAGACGAATGTTGATCCGGTTTTCTTCGGCCAGCAGTCGGAACTGATCCGCCTGGTCGACCTGCAAGTGCCGCATACGCGCACCAAGAATGCCACCGAAAACAAGCATGCCGCCACCGAGGATCAAACCACGACGGCTGATCATGCGGGCGCTTTGCTCAATGTCTTTTGGCGTTCTTCTCATGCGATAGCCTCGTCCGTGTCCAGCTCACCGGGTTTGGGTTTTCGTACTCCCAAACCATAGCGACACAGTCCGATTGCCAAAGGGTAAAATGCGATTGTCACGACAATATGCATCAGCAAGAACAATGCGCCCGGTGTACCAACACCAAAGATAAGCAAAATCAGATTGCTTAGCAAAACCATGGTCGCGAATGTTCCTGAAAAGATGACGATTTCCAATAGAATGGGTGTTTCCTGCTGGCTGGTCGTCTGCCGACGCAGAAATTCTGTGCCAAGAATTGCGGCCGCTGTCCAAAGGCCCGGCGGGCGCAAAAACAAAATGTCCGCCAAAAAGAAAACTGCGCAGACCAGAATGACGGGGACTTGCCGTGGGCGTCGATAGACCCAAGCTGCCGTAACTGCGAATAGCGCATCTGGCCCTGGAAGACGGTTGGGAATAGTGGCCATCGGCAGCAGTTGAACAAAGAGAACACAGCCGCATGTCACAAGAAAAAGCGCGCGGTAGAACCACCGGCGGGATGTGGCGGGATCAACCATCTGTGTCGGGCTCCTCTTCGGAGATCGACGTCAAAGGTATTTCATCAACCGCGATCAAGCGACCTGTTGATTGGATCTGTTCTGATTGAGGTGTGCGGAGCACCCGCAGAAATTCCAGCCTGCCGTAATCTGCGGCGAGACGGACGCGGAAGCGGCGATCCGGTCCTTGGGTAATTTGACCAACGAGAATATCCGCCGGGAACACCTTGCCGTCACCAGAGGTTACGACGCGGTCGCCCGGGCGCACGTCCTCGATGCTTTCGACGATATCAATGGGCGGAGCCAGAGTGTTGTCGCCAGCCAATAGTGCCTTTTGTCCTGAAGGCTGGATCGTGATCGGAATGCGGCTTGAGGTATCGGTCAGCAGGATTACACGGGATGTCTTGTCACCAACACCCGCGATCCGCCCGACCAGACCCAAACCATCCATGGTCGCCCATCCATCCTGGATGCCGTCCCGTGCGCCAACGTTTAGCAGGACCGAACGCCGGAACGGTGATCCGTTATCTGTCAAAACGACGCCTGTGACATAGGTCAGCTGGGCATTCTGGCGGACTTTGTTAAGATCCAAAAGACGCGCGTTTTCCTGCTCCAGCTGCAGCGCTGCCTCTCGCCAGGACTTCATCTGTTGCAACTCGCGGCGCAATTCCTGGTTCTGCTCGTAAATGCGGGTGTAGCTTTGGAAATCCTCGAACATCCGCGACACCCGCGTCACAGGAACGAAGGCCCAGTCAAAACTGGGCACGACACGGTCGACAATTGCAGAGCGAAAGCGTTCCATTCTGGGGTTGTCGACGCGCCAGACAACAAAAGTTGCCATCAAAACAAGCACCAACAGCCCAATCAGAATGCGTCTGACTGGACGGCCGTATTCTTCTTGTCCTCGGTTGTCACGTGCCATTCAGCCCACCTGTTTGGCCCAAATTCTGACGTTACCGCACAATAGCGCGGCTTAGCTGTCGTAGTCTATGACATGACGGAGCTGTTTTTCATATTCCAGCGCCTTGCCTGTGCCCAATGCCACGCAGTTCAGGCTTTCATCTGCGACAGAGATCGCCAAGCCGGTTTGTTCGCGCAGAGCAAGGTCCAGCTCGCCCAACAACGCGCCACCACCTGTTAGCATGACGCCGCGATCAACGATGTCTGCGGCCAGATCGGGCGGGGTTGCTTCCAGCGCGGTCATGACCGCTTCGCAGATTGCTTGAACAGGCTCTGCTAAAGCTTCTGCAACTTGCGCCTGATTAATCTCGGTTTCTTTCGGAACCCCGTTCAGAAGATCACGCCCGCGAATTTGCATTGAGGCCCCACGCCCATCATCGGGCATCCGTGCCGTTCCGATGGAAGTTTTGACGCGTTCTGCCGTGCTTTCGCCCACCAGGATATTCTGGTGACGGCGTAGGTAGCTGATCAATGCCTCATCCATCCGGTCACCACCAACGCGAACCGAACGTGCATAAACGATGTCGCCCAAGGACAGAACCGCGACTTCTGTTGTCCCCCCACCAATATCGACAACCATTGATCCGGTTGGGTCTGTAATTGGCATTCCGGCCCCGATCGCGGCGGCAATAGGTTCGGCGATCAATCCTGCTTTACGGGCCCCTGCCCCCAAAACCGACTGGCGAATTGCGCGCTTTTCAACGGGTGTCGCGCCATGAGGGACACAGACAATAATCTTGGGCTTGGTAAATGTGGAGCGGCGATGCACTTTCCGAATGAAGTGCTTGATCATTTCCTCAGCAGTATCGAAATCCGCAATCACACCTTCGCGCATGGGCCTAATCGCCTCAATACTACCCGGTGTTCTGCCCAGCATGAGTTTGGCGTCCTCGCCGACGGCCAGAACCTCTTTCCGGCCATTTTTCGTGTGATAGGCAACGACAGAAGGCTCGTTCAGGACGATGCCTTTGCCTTTAATGTAGACCAGCGTGTTTGCTGTCCCGAGATCAATCGCCATGTCAGACGAAAACAAGCCAGAGAGAAAGCCCGCCATAACCAGATATCCTGCTCAACCAAAGATGATGCTGCCGACTCAGCTATACAGCAGGCCCGCTTATACGATTGACCCTTTGTAGTGGGAAGGGAGGGCCGGGGTCAAATAAGCACTTATTTGCCGCCCCAGCCCGTTGCCCGAATGCTACGACACGTCTTTGTAGGAAACTTCCGCAACATCAGGGCCTGACTTCTCACGCCGGATGACAAGACGGTTCAAAGCGTTGATATACGCTTTGACCGAAGCGACGACGGTATCCACATCAGCCGATTGTCCGGTTGCGATCTTGCCGTGTTCCTCCAGACGCACCGACACCGTGGCTTGCGCGTCTGTGCCTTTTGTCACTGCATGCACCTGATAAAGCTGCAATTTCGCTTCATGTGGGAACAGTGATTTGACAGCGACAAATGCCGCATCGACTGGACCATCACCGGTCGCGCGGACTGCGTGTTCTTCGCCACCGATCACAAGCGTCATGTCTGCGGATTTTTCCAGATCCATCCCACAAGAGACTTTCAAAGCCTTCAATTGGATATGGTCTTCGACATCTTCCCCTGTTTGCATCAATGCGATCAGGTCCTCGTCGTAGATTTCCTTTTTCTGATCAGCCAAGGCTTTGAAGCGAACGAAAACGTCTTTGAGCTGATTGTCCCCCAGATCAAACCCCAGATCCGCCAGCTTTGAGCGCAAGGCCGCCCGACCGGAATGCTTGCCCATAACGATATTTGTTTCGGTCAGGCCCACATCTTCAGGGCGCATGATCTCAAACGTTTCCGCGTTTTTCAGCATACCGTCTTGATGAATGCCACTTTCATGGGCAAATGCATTCTTTCCCACGATGGCCTTGTTGAACTGCACCGGGAACCCGGCGACAGAGGCAACGCGCCGGGAAATGTTCATAATTTTGGTTGCATCGATGCCAGTTTGGTACGGCATGATGTCATTGCGCACTTTCAACGCCATCACGACTTCTTCGAGCGCTGTATTGCCCGCGCGCTCCCCCAAGCCATTGATTGTACACTCGATTTGGCGTGCACCCGCTTCAACCGCTGCAAGAGAGTTCGCCGTCGCCATGCCCAGATCGTTATGGCAATGGGTTGCAAAAATAATCTCGTCCGCGCCCGGCACCTTTTCCAACAGCATCGCGATCAGGGCCGCGCTTTCACGGGGGGCCGTGTAGCCGACTGTGTCGGGAATATTGATCGTCGTGGCACCTGCTTTGATCGCGATTTCGACAACCCGGCACAGGTAGTCATCTTCGGTCCGTGTGGCGTCCATCGGCGACCACTGAACGTTGTCGCACAGGTTGCGGGCGTGGCTGACCGTCTCGTGAATGCGATCCGCCATTTCGTCCTTGTTCAGGTTCGGGATGGCACGGTGCAAAGGCGATGTGCCGATAAAGGTATGAATGCGCGGGGCTTTGGCGTGTTTGACCGCTTCCCAGCAGCGGTCGATATCCTTGAAGTTGGCCCGCGCCAATCCGCAGATCACTGCCGACTTCGCCTGTTTGGAGATTTCGCTGACCGCTTGAAAATCCCCTTCGGAGGCGATCGGGAAACCGGCTTCGATGATATCGACGCCCATTTCGTCCAGCAGCCCGGCGATTTCCAGTTTTTCTGCATGGCTCATCGTTGCGCCCGGAGATTGCTCTCCGTCGCGCAAGGTCGTGTCAAAAATGACGACGCGGTCTTGGTCTTTGGTCATTGGTTTGTTCCTGATGTTCTTAGCTTTGCGTTTGGTCCGGCGCTGATACCCCCTGAGCGGTCGCGCCGAATGGCACGCTCAGAGGCTGCTAAGAAGTAGAAGCGCGCTCAGGCCCAAAGCCTGACGGGATGCGATATGATTTTGCGCTGTCATGGTCGCGAATATACCGGGCGATTTCGAAAAGAAAAGGCAAAATGCACGTTGACCAACAGGTTCCGACGCTTACCTCGTCCTTCATGAAAAGACACCTTATCATCGGAGCCTCTGGCGGTATCGGACGCGCAATCGCCCAGCAATTGTCCGGCGAGGTTATTGGTTTGTCCCGCAGCGGTGACGGATTGGACATCACTGACGAAGCGTCGGTCGCCCATCACATTGGTCGCCAGACTGGTACATTTGACACGATCCTTGTCACCACTGGTGCGTTGGTCGTGGATGGGTTTGAGCCAGAAAAAACGATCAAGGCCGTCGATCCGGAAGCTTTGATGGGGCAGTTCATGGTAAACGCGATTGGGCCAGCTATGGTCTTGAAACACGCGATCCCTCTTATCCCGCGAGACAGGCGGTGCGTTTTCGCGGCGCTGTCTGCACGGGTTGGATCCATCGGCGACAATGCAATCGGAGGCTGGCATTCCTACCGAACAGCGAAAGCCGCCCTAAATCAATTGATCCATACCAGCGCGATAGAATTGGCGCGAACACACAAGAAAGCCATCGCTGTCTGCCTACATCCTGGCACTGTTAAAACCGACTTCACTGCAAAATACGCTGCCCGTCACAAAACTGTTCCCGCCACTGAAGCCGCCTCAAACTTGATTGGTGTGCTAGAGGGTCTCACCCCTGAGCAGACCGGCCAATTTTTTGACTATTCCGGCGCGCAGGTGCCTTGGTGAGCCGCCTTGTTCTGGTCCTGGGGGACCAACTTTCGTTGTCCCTGTCGGCTTTGAAAGAAGCGTCCAAGGACGATTTGATCGTTATGGCGGAGGTTGCTGATGAAGCCTCGTATGTGCCCCACCACCCGAAGAAGATCGCGTTCACGTTCACAGCAATGCGCAAATTTGCAGCCGAATTACGCGATGCAGGATTGCAAGTGGCGTATTGCAAACTGGACGACCCCAACAATGCAGGATCGATCACAGGTGAACTGTTACGCCAAGCGGAGTTGAATTCCGCCACCGAAATACTGGCGACTGAACCAGGGGAATGGCGACTGATCTCTGCGCTGGAAGACTTGCCGGTTCCGGTGACGATATTACCCGATACGAGGTTTCTGGCATCGCACAAGGAATTTGAAGATTGGGCCGAGGGGCGCAAACAGCTGCGCATGGAATATTTCTATCGGGAGATGCGGCGAAAGACGGGCCTGCTGATGGATTGCGACAAGCCCGAAGGTGACAAATGGAATTTTGATCACGAAAACCGCAAACCAGCGTCCGAAAAGCTGGATATGGGTGGCCCCCTAAAATTTGAACCAGATGAAACTACGCGAGAGGTTCTGGAGCTTGTCCGCGACCGGTTCGACGGAAACTTTGGCGATCTTGAACCGTTCTGGTTTGCAACAGATGCCGAGGGCGCGCGTCAAAGCCTCGCACATTTCATCGAAAATTCGCTGCCACAATTCGGCGATTATCAAGACGCGATGCTGACGGATGAGCCGTTTCTCTTTCACTCGATCTTGTCGTTTTATCTCAATGCCGGTCTCCTAGACCCGATGGAGATTTGTCGCGCTGCCGAGCAAGCTTACAAAGACGGACACGCGCCAATCAATGCGGTTGAGGGGTTCATTCGACAAATCATCGGCTGGCGCGAATACATGCGAGGGATCTATTTTCTGGAAGGTCCCGACTACACGACGCGAAACGCGTTGGATCATGGCCGCGACCTGCCTGATTTTTTCTGGGGTGCAGAGACGAAAATGCACTGCATATCACAGGCTGTGCGCCAAACCCGCGAACACGCCTACGCGCATCATATCCAAAGGCTCATGGTGACCGGAAATTTCGCACTTCTCGCCGGCATTGATCCCCATAAAGTCCATGAATGGTATTTGGCGGTCTATGCGGATGCCTATGAATGGGTGGAGGCCCCTAACGTCATCGGAATGAGTCAATTCGCTGATGGCGGCATCGTCGGATCTAAGCCCTATGTCTCAAGCGGCGCATATATCAATCGAATGTCGAACTACTGCAAAGATTGCAGCTACAAATTTTCGCAAAAATCCGGAGATGAAGCCTGCCCGTTCAATCTGCTTTACTGGGATTTTCTAATTCGACACAGGGACCGTTTTTCCGAAAACCCAAGAATGGGGAACATGTACCGCACGTGGGACAAGATGGATGAAACGCATCGCGACACGGTGCTAAGCGACGCTGGGAAGCTGTTAGCGAAGCTGGATGCGGGTGACGTGATTTAGTTATCTGTGGCCGTTGCGGCGGGCTCAGTTTCCGGGTCGGGCGCGGTTTGTGAGGCTGGTTTGAGGATACCACCCTCCCACTCGCCGTCAGCAATCTCTCCGGTGAGGTAGGTCAATTTTCCTTGACCATGACGTTTGCCGTTCAGAAACATCCCTTCGTAGATATCGCCCGACGCATACGTCGCTTTGCCAAACCCGGTGATTTGTCCGTCTTGCCATTCGCCGGAATAGGTGAAGCCTTCTTCCAGGGTCAAAATACCCTGTCCGTTTCGTTTATCGTCTTTGAAATTGCCTTTGTAGACGGTTCCATTGGGATAGGTCGCGACACCTTCGCCATTGCGTTGCCCGTTTGCCCATGTCCCTTCAAAGACCAACCCATCAGGATAGGTCATTTTTCCCTGCCCGTGGGTTTTCGCATTTTGGAACGCCCCCTCATAGACGAGCCCGTTTGCATAGGTTGCCGTGCCTTTGCCATCAATTACGCCGTTGACCCATTCACCCTCGTAGGTGGAGGCATCGGGATAGACGATGCGGCCGACACCGTCTGCCAAATCATTTCGGAAGGAACCGACGTATTTCGATCCGTCTGGGTACGTCACTTCACCTTGGCCCTGAATGCGGCCGTCGACCCAAGCGCCGGAATAGATGAACCCGTCAGCACCGGTAAATTTGCCCTGCCCGTCCCGCTTGTCGCCTTTGAACTCACCTACATAGACATCGCCATTTACGTAGCTGACTTTGCCTTCGCCCTCGCGAGACCCGCCAACCAGAGTGCCTTCATACACTTCGCCGTTGGATTGTGTCAGCTTGCCTTCACCTTCGATCTGGCCACGGCTCCAGGTGCCGTCATAGATTAACCCATCAGGCATTTTCAGCGTTCCAACACCGTCGCGTAAGCCAGCTTTCATATCGCCAGAATATGTCGCGCCATCGGGGTAGGTGATGTTCCCTTTACCTTCTTTTTGGCCACTGACCCACTGGCCCTCATAGCGGTAGCCGTTGGGGCTAACCATTATTCCGGTCCCGTTGTGTTGTGCGTCTAGGAATTGGCCCTCATAGCGAACGCCATTGGCATAGGTCGCAATCCCTCGGCCGGTTATCTTTCCATCTGCCCAGTCGCCTTCATAGGTCGAACCGTCTGCTGAGATTATCTTGCCAAATCCGTTTGGTTTCCCAGCGGAAAACTGACCTTCATAAAGGGAGCCATTGGGAAATCTTGCCGTACCCTGGCCGTTGATTTCACCACCAACCCAGCTGCCGGTATATTCGTAACCATTGGGCAGCGTAAACGTGCCCTGCCCGTGCCGAAGACCATCTTTGAAAGAGCCCGTGTAGACCCCACCATCGTCATATTGCTTGGTGCCGGTTTCCTGGGCATTTGCGGAAATAGCTGCAAAGGCGATTGCGACACTCGCAACAGAAACTCTCACAATTCGGCGCATAACCAATTCCCGTATTTGACCCGCGTTGGGGCAGTGCTCGGTCGAAACCTACGTGACGCCGGGACCCATGACAAGCAGCGCGCGCTTCGCGCTTTTCACCGGGCGAAGGTCTGCTAAAAGAAGCAGTAAGATCGAAGGGTTGAACAATGACAGATACGTTTCGCGTGACACTGGCGCAGCTGAACCCCGTAGTGGGCGATTTCGAAGGCAACGCTGAAAAAGCGCGCGACGCGTTTGCCCATGCCAAATCTGCGGGCGCACAGATGCTTGCGCTGCCGGAAATGTTCATCACCGGCTACCAAAGTCAGGATCTGGTTCTGAAACCCGCCTTTACGCGGCACGCGATGCGGATGGTGGACGCTTTGGCGGAAGATTGCGCCGACGGCCCCGCAGTTGGTATCGGGCACCCGTTGTTGATCGATGACGCGCTTTATAACGCTTATTCCATCTTGCAGGACGGCAAGGTGAAATCGCGCATTCTCAAACACATGCTCCCGAACGAGGGCGTGTTCGACGAAAAGCGGCTTTACGAGAAGGGCCAGATCGCAGGCCCCTACAGCATTGATCCGTTGCGCATCGGATCACCGATTTGCGAAGACGCCTGGCATGAGGATGTGTCTGAGACCCTTGCCGAAACAGGCGCAGAGATCCTCTTGGTTCCGAACGGTTCCCCCTACTACCGCGGCAAACATGATGTGCGCATGGCCCATATGGTGTCGCGCGTCGTTGAGACTGAATTGCCACTTGTTTATCTAAACATGGTTGGCGGACAGGATGATCAGGTTTTCGATGGTGGGTCATTTGTCTTGAATCCAGGCGGTGCGCTCGCGGTCCAGCTTCCAGCGTTTGACGAAGCATTGGTGGAGGTTGATTTCGAAAAAACTGACGCAGGATGGCGTGCGTTGCCCGGCGATGTCGTGTCTCAACCCGACGATTGGGAACAGGACTACCGCGTGATGGTCGAAGGCCTGCGCGATTACCTTGGCAAAACCGGGTTCAAGAAGGTTGTTCTGGGACTTTCCGGTGGGATCGATTCCGCGATTGTTGCGACGATCGCCGCAGATGCGATCGGTCCTGAAAACGTCCACTGTGTTATGTTGCCGTCTGAATATACGTCTCAAAGCTCCTTGGATGATGCCGCAGAAATTGCGGGCAACCTTGGCTGTAAATTGGACACGATCCCGATTTCTGGACCTCGTCAGGCCGTCACTGAAGCGCTGGCACCACTTTTTGAAGGGTTGGCCGAGGACGTCACCGAGGAAAACATTCAATCCCGTTTGCGCGGTTTGCTGTTGATGGCACTGTCCAACAAAACCGGGGAAATGTTGCTGACAACGGGCAACAAATCAGAGGTCGCAGTCGGGTATGCAACGATCTACGGGGACATGTCCGGCGGCTATAACCCGATCAAAGACCTTTATAAGATGCGTGTATTTGAAACCTGCCGGTGGCGAAATGCCAACCACAGGGATTGGATGATGGGTCCGGAAGGCGCAGTGATCCCGGTTGCTATCATCGAGAAGCCACCATCCGCTGAGTTGCGCGAAGACCAGAAAGACGAAGACAGCCTGCCGCCATATGAAATTCTGGATGATATTCTGGAACGGTTGGTTGATCGCGACCAATCTGTCGCGGACGTCGTGGCAGCTGGACACCCGCTGGAAACGGTCAAACGGATAGAGCACCTGATCTATATTTCAGAATATAAGCGGTTCCAATCCGCACCTGGCGCGAGACTGACCAACAGGGCGTTCTGGCTGGATCGGCGGTATCCGATCGTGAATAGATGGCGCGACCCCGGCTAGGTTTCTGACTGCCTGTCGATCAAGTCACGACATCTTCTAGCGACGGGGTCACGGAAGGCTCTTCCGTTGTGGTTGGCAAGCTAAAGCTGATCGTCACGGTGCTCGCGTCTTTGTCGACGCTTTGAGAAACTTCGCCGCCCAAAGACTTGATTAAATTCTGGCAGGCAAAAAGCCCTGCGAGGTTTTCTTCCTTTTCTGTCGCTGGAAGAATTTTCAACCGATCCGCACGGCAGTTGGGCCATTCGCTTACACCGTCGTCGGTGATGTGGAATTTCAGAAATCCCGGTTTCGACTGGTTCGGGTCCATATCGATCCGGATCAACGTCTCACAATAATGCGCGGCGTTTTCGATAAGCTGACGTAGAACGATTTGGGTCACAGCGTTGTCTGACGCAATCACGATATCTGGGTATTCGATCTCCAACTCGCCCTCTGGGTCGACTTGGGCAAAGTAGTCCCGGCAGAGATGTCCGAAATTGAATTCTTGAATCGAAACATCATCCCCACCCATTTGTCCCGCTGCTGTAATTATATCGCCAATCCTGACAATCGTTTCCTCGGTTTTGGAGATTGCCATTTTCAGCTGAGCAGATTTTTGGTCCCCAAGATCCAAGAAGCCGTCATTGACGATGTTGAGCAATGCCAGAATGGTTTCTAGCGGGCCACGTGTATCTTTGGCTGCAATTGACGCAAAAACCTTCAGGTCATTGTTTAAGTTAGAAATTTTTCCCAATCGGGCCACTGCGTCGAGCTCTATCCTTTTGTGACGGGTAATGTCTTGCGCTAGTCCGAGGATTTGCGTGACGCAGCCTTGATTGTCTTTGACCGGCGTCAGAGTTGTGGCCCACCATCTAGGCTGCCCATTAAACTGCAGGTTTTCTTCATACCTAAAAGGTTCACCAGTTGATCTGCAGATTTCGTAGTTTTCGATCAGTGTTTCAGCCAGGCGGGTCGGAAAGGCCTCCGATATCTCCTTTCCGAAAGACGTGGATAAGTCCCCACCTCCTTGGGCAGCAAAGCAATCGTTGATGCTTCGGAAAATGAATGTCTTGGGGCCTTTGACGTCAATGATAAAAAATGGAGCCTGCAAAAGGTTTGCGAATGCCGCAAGCGTCATTTCTGGATTCTCTTCTAGGGTGCCATCCATCATAATTTGTCTTTCGCGCAGGTATAGTTCGCACCTATCAATCAGCCTTTAACAAAGCCTTTAGACATCTTGGCTTCTCTCAAAACCGGGCCTGCAAAATATGGACAATTGCTCATTGATGTGATTGACGGAGCGCAACATTAAGGATCAACCCATGACAGTCACCCGCTTCGCCCCTTCGCCTACAGGATATCTGCATGTCGGCAATCTGCGCACGGCCTTGTTCAATTTCCTGATTGCCCGCAAATCAGGTGGCAAATTCATTCTCCGGCTCGATGATACTGATCCGGAACGCTCAAAGCCCGAATATGCAGATGGCATCAAGAAGGACCTGGAATGGTTAGGGCTTGAATGGGATCAGGTTGAAACGCAGTCGTCCCGGTTGGATCGCTATCAAGAAGCTGCTGACAGACTAAGGGAGCGTGAGCGGTTTTATGAAGCGTTCGAAACCCCGACAGAACTGGATTTGAAGCGCAAAAAACAGCTCAATATGGGCAATCCTCCGGTCTATGACCGTGCTGCCCTCCGTCTAAGTGACACTGAGAAAGACGCTTTGCGGTCTGAACGTCCCGGCCATTGGCGCTTCTTGTTGGATCAATCCCGGATCAATTGGAACGACGGTATTCTGGGTGACATTTCCATTGATGCTGCCAGCGTATCCGACCCGGTTTTGATCCGCGGTGATGGCCAGATACTCTATACTTTGGCCTCTGTTGTCGATGATACAGACATGGGGATCACCCACGTTGTGCGCGGCTCTGACCATGTCACAAACACCGCAACGCAAATCCAGATTATGGAAGCCCTAGGATTTGACGCACCAAACTTTGCGCACCATTCGCTGCTAACAGGTCCACAGGGTGAGGCTCTGTCGAAACGGCTTGGCACTTTGGCACTGCGCGATCTTCGCGAGCGGGGAGTCGAACCGATGGCGTTGCTGTCACATATGGCCCGTCTCGGAGCGTCCGAACCAGTGGAGCTGTGCACCGAAATGCAACAGCTTGTCGACGGGTTCGATCTATCAAATTTTGGTGCGCCACCGACAAAGTTCGATGAACAGGACCTCTTCCCGCTGACAGCAAAGTACCTGCATGACTTGCCGGTGTCGGAAGTCAAAGACACACTGAACGAAATCGGGGTTCCGGAAGATCTCCAGGAGCGTTTCTGGAACGTCGCACGGGCGAATATCACCGTGAAGTCTGATCTTGCCGGTTGGTGGGAGCTATGCACCAAAGGTGCTGATCCGGTCATCGACGACGATGATACGGAATTTGTCGCGGAAGCGTTGAAGCTTCTGCCGGATATGCCTTTTACACCAGAAAGTTGGTCAACTTGGACCTCTGCGGTGAAAGAGGCGTCTGGGCGCAAAGGTCGCGGGTTGTTTATGCCGTTGCGAAAGGCGCTGACCGGCATGGAGCATGGACCTGATATGTCTCAGTTGATGCCGCTTCTTCAGGTGGTACGCGCAAAGGGCTAAGCGATCCCTGTTCCAGCCCGTATGAGGTTAAAGTAGACTAATTGCTTACATTTTCGACGTCATCACCGATCCAAGCTTTGAAAAAGGCGATGGCTTCCGGGCTGTCCCAGACAAGCTCCCCCGCAACGCGCGCAACTTCCTTACCAGTTGGGTCAATGAGAAGGCTCATCGGGAGACCCAAAGCACCTGCGTCGCGCGCCATAGCCATCTTCGGATCAAGAAGGATTGGCAAATCTTCAATCGCATGTTCATCGAAAAACTTGTGGATGGCCGGTAAGGCGTTTCGCCCCGTTGCAATCGTCACAACTTCAAAGCTGTCACCCCCAAGCTGCGCATCGAGTGCGTTCAGCGCAGGCATTTCTTCGCGGCAGGGCGCGCACCACAACGCCCAGAAGTTCACCAAGACGTATTTTCCCCGGTAGTTTTCCAGCGTTACTTCCGCGCCGTCCTCGCTTGCAAACCCAACAGCGGTTACTGCTTGCGGTTCGTCATGAAACCGGATTTTCGCCAGCGTATCGACAGCAAGTGCTTTGACGTCCTGAGAAGCGGCTGCATGAACGCTATCGTTCGCCGCAGCGATTGCACCACCGGCAAGGGCGGCGTATAGGACGAACGTTCTTACTATCTGCATCAATTCACCTTCCAAAGAGCCCGTTTCATGGACGACAAGAAATCAAACGCAATGTGGGGCGGCAGGTTCGGTTCCGGCCCTGACGCGATCATGGAAGCAATCAATGCCTCGATCGGTTTTGACCAGCGTCTTGCCAAACAAGACATTGAAGGATCCCGCGCCCACGCAGCGATGCTCGCGCGTCAAGGCATCATTACAAATACCGATGCAGACGCGATCCGTGAAGGCCTCCTCACGGTCTTGTCAGAAATAGAGAGCGGTTCATTCGAATTTTCCGCAGCCCTTGAAGACATTCATATGAATGTCGAGGCGCGGCTAAAGGAAGTTGTCGGCGAAGCTGCGGGGCGTCTGCATACCGGGCGTTCGCGCAACGACCAAGTTGCCTTGGATTTTCGACTTTGGGTCCGTGACCAGATCGATGCCGCAATAGACGGCATTCACGCTTTGCAAAAAGCCCTGCTTGCGCAGGCAGACGCAGGCGCGGATTGGGTAATGCCGGGCTTTACCCATCTGCAAACCGCACAACCCGTGACATGGGGTCACCATATGCTGGCTTACGTCGAGATGTTGGGTCGTGACGCCTCACGCTTTGCAGATGCACGAGCTCGGATGAACGAGTCGCCCTTGGGCGCGGCTGCATTGGCTGGCACATCCTTTGACATTGACCGGCATATGACAGCGGAGGCTTTGGGATTTGACCGGCCATCTGCAAACTCGCTGGACGCTGTCTCGGATAGGGATTTCGCACTGGAGTTTCTTTCGGCGTCCTCGATCTGCGCCATGCACTTGTCGCGCTTCGCCGAAGAACTTGTCATTTGGTCGTCAGCGCAGTTTCGGTTCGTGTCGCTCAGTGATCGGTTCTCAACCGGTTCTTCGATTATGCCGCAGAAGAAAAACCCTGATGCGGCTGAACTGATCCGTGCCAAGATCGCCCGCATTTTTGGCGCGAATGTCGCGTTGATGATGGTGATGAAGGGACTGCCGCTGACCTATTCGAAGGACATGCAGGAAGACAAAGAGCAGACCTTTGATGCTGCCGACAACCTGATGCTGGCCTTGGCCGCGATGACTGGCATGGTCAGCGACATGACCGCAAATCGCGAAAGCTTGGAAGCAGCAGCATCCAGTGGCTTTTCAACCGCGACGGATCTGGCCGACTGGCTTGTACGCAGCTTGAACATGCCATTTCGGGACGCCCATCACGTAACCGGCGCTTTGGTCAAGCTTGCCGAAGACAAGGGATGCGATCTGCCAGACTTGAGCCTGGTTGACATGCAATCAGTTCATGACAAGATCACCAAAGACGTGTTTGATGTTCTGGGCGTGCACAATTCGGTTGCCAGCCGGACCAGCTATGGTGGCACCGCGCCATCCGAAGTGCGTGCGCAGGTAAAGCGTTGGAAGGATTTGCTATGACCCGTGTTTTTGTTGCATTTGGCCTAATGGGTCTATTGGCAGCCTGTGGTGTAGATGGGGAGCCTTCGACTCCGCTGGCTATGACCAAGCTGGACACATCTTACGCCTCGATCGTTCAGCCAAGCGCCCCGATTTTTTAGCGCAAGCAACCCACCGCCGAGTGTTCTTGCAAGCCCGCTTGCAAACTCCCAGATTATTATATGAAGTAAATCTATTGCGTCCGCGACGTGACGCATCAGGAAAAAGTAGAATTGACGATGGAAAAGATCCCGATGACACCGAAGGGTTTTGCGGCCCTCGATACGGAACTAAAACAGCTCAAGAGCGTCGAGCGTCCGGCAATCATCAAAGCGATTGCGGAAGCCCGCGAGCATGGCGATCTTTCCGAAAACGCGGAATATCATTCTGCGCGCGAAAAACAGAGTTTCATCGAAGGTCGTATCAAGGAGCTTGAAGGCTCCATCGGATTGGCCGAAGTGATTGACCCGAAGAAGCTGTCCGGTTCCATCAAATTTGGTGCGACTGTTGATCTTGTTGACGAAGATACAGAGGAAAAAAAAACCTTCCAGATCGTCGGTGAAGCTGAAGCTGATATCGAGAAAGGTCTTCTCAATATCAAATCTCCCCTTGCGCGCGCGCTCATCGGGAAGGAAGAAGGCGACAGCGTCGAGGTGAAGACCCCCGGCGGCACGCGCGACTACGAAATACTGAACGTGAAATACGTCTAGAACCAACACAAGCAGGCGAACGCGGAAATGTCCGATCAGGTCCCCGATACGAATACCAAACCTGAGATTGAATTGGGCGTCTATCGTCGTACCGCGTTGTTAAACGAACCCGCCGATGTGATCGCAGTTGTCCTGACCTGCCTGTGGCTGTTGGGTGTGATTGTCTATTTCCTCGCCTTCAAACCAGACAACCAGCAGGTGTCACCTGCGGGCGTTGTTATGTCGGCTTTGGCTATCATATTACCTGTTGCGCTGATCTGGATTGCCTCCACGGTTACGAAAACCACGCGGGTCATGCGGGAAGAAGCCGCGCGGCTTCAAGCCGCGATTGATGCAATGCGAAACGCCTACATTCAGCAAAATCAAGCAGCTGGCTTGGGGATCAAACCTGCTGTTGAGAAGAAACTTGATGAAATCGTCGCAAGCCAAAGGTTGACCGAGAATGCGATAGCGACTTTCGCCACCTCTCGCGAAGCGCGTGCGCCGTCACCATCGGACCCGCAAGCGATGCTGGTTCGACCAGGCATGCCGGCGGGGGAAAGCCAGCCAACACTGGCACTTGATACACTCGAAACCCAGCGTAACGATCCCATTTCGATCCAAGACTTCATCGGCGCATTAAATTTCCCTGAGAACGAGAATGATCTCGATGGCTTCCGCCAATTGCGCAAAGCGCTGTCTGATCACAACAGCTCCAAACTGGTGCGGGCGTCACAGGACGTTTTAACGCTTCTTTCGCAAGACGGAATTTACAT
This sequence comes from uncultured Litoreibacter sp., assembly GCA_947493265.1. GTDB lineage: Bacteria > Pseudomonadota > Alphaproteobacteria > Rhodobacterales > Rhodobacteraceae > Litoreibacter. Next base: position 655,115 of record CANLQL010000004.1, read on the forward strand.
GGACGACCTGCGCCCAGACAGAGCACGTCCAGAGGTTTGGCGAAAATTTGCGGCAGGTGAACGCGGCAGATCTATTGCGACGCTTGGCGGCATTCACGATCGTTCCGGCATCGCATTGGCGGCAGGGCGCATGCGATCTGACCCGATTTTTCGCGACTCCGCGCACCACTTCTTGCGCGAATTCGACAAAACATTTGTCGATTTCGAAAAGATCGCGACGGATGAAGACATCACCAACCTGTCGGAAACCCGTACAGCGCGTGCCTTCATGCTGCTGGGACGGATCGCAGGAACGTTTGACTAGCGCCTAAAGTCCGAAATTACCGAACGGGATGTAGCGCACAGGGTCACCTGGGTTGATTTGCAATTCACCATCGGGCAATTCCACCAGACCTTCTGCCCAGCTGAGCCCGGATATTCGACCGGACCCTTCAGAGGAAAAAACTTCCACATGTCCCTGATCATTGAGCCGCGCACGCAGGTATTCGCGACGACCTGGTTTCTTGCGCTTGTTGAACGCAGCCGGAACAGTGAAACCAGTTGGGGCGGTCCAATTCGCACCCGCCAAGACCTGCAAGGCAGGACGCGCAAAAACCAGTGTGCAAACGAAGGCAGCCACCGGATTCCCGGGCAGCCCGAAAACCGGCACTCCATTCCAAAGCCCCAAGGCAAGCGGGCGACCCGGTTTGAGGGCGATACGCCAATGGTTCAACGCTCCGGCGTCCTTTAGCAAAGCAGATACATGATCCTCATCGCCCGCAGACGCGCCACCAGATGTCAAAATGACATCGCAACCCTTCGCGGCCGCATCAAGTTTCTGCTTCAAAGTCTCGCGGTCATCTGCTGAATAACCAAGATCAACCGCAGCATACCCCCATTTTTCTGCGACGTTCAGAAGCATTGGACGATTTGCATCGAAGGTTCTTGATGGAGGGACGTTGTGCTCCGGCTCCGTCAGCTCATCCCCGGTGGAAAGAACCCCGACACGTAGTTTTTCTCGTACCTGCAATTCGGGCAAGCCTGTTGCGGCAGCAAGTGCGATGTCTTGTGGTCGCAAAACTTGGCCAGCGGGAAGTGCGAGCTCGCCGGCCTTGATGTCCTCGCCAGCCTTTCGCGCATTCGAAAACGGCTTCAATCCCGCGCTAAAACGAATTTCGGTTTCTGTTACTTCACAGTCTTCCTCCAGAACGACCGTATCGACGCCGTCCGGCAAAACTGCCCCGGTCAATATGCGAATTGCTGAGCCTTCGGGAACCACGCCCTGAAATGCTTGCCCAGCGGCCGCGCGACCCTCGATCAATGGCAGTGTCATAGACCCCGGAGATAAACAGGAAGCTGAGAACCCATAGCCATCAACCGCTGAATTCGGAGCTGGTGGGTTTGCACGATTGGCAATTGCTGCGTCACTTAAGACCCGCCCACAGGCCTGGGCAAGTGGCACGGTTTGACTGCCAACCATACATCTGAGGCTTGATCTGAGATGCGCCAAAGCATCGTCAACTGGCGTCCAATGGACACCTTGAGGCAGCGCAAAGCAGTCGTTTTTAAGCTTACCTGCACTCTCTGAATTTTCGGTGGCTGGCGCCGGGTTTACACCAAATATCCAGCCTTCGCTGGTAAGGTCTTCTCTGTTGAACAAAGCCTCACCCAAAGTGCCGTTTTGGTCCATCTCCCGCATTTTTTCTGCGACGAATTGCACCTGACGCGCGTCCGTTATGTCATCTGGTTTGGTCGTCTTTGCGATTTCACCCGCCCAAAGCGACGGCCAAATCTCAAGCAGTGTCAAAGGTGCAAGGGCTGTCTCGAACGGCCAGACCGTACATTCAGCAGCGAATGCTTTGCGCAAGCGCGACAACATGGGAAGTCCCATGATCACTTGCGACCCAACCGCACCCGCACCAGATAATTGCCATGTGGAAAACGTGCCTTTTGTGCGTCGTTCGATGGCTCGTTTCTCCGGAAATGGTATATCGCGCCGGTCCAAACCCTTGCGTGGAAGGTGATCGATATCCCGCTTCAGAGCGTTACCCCAGAAAGGGCCGACCCCGGGCAAACCCACATTTATCTGGGCCGCAAGATCGAAGCGATTGTTGCGATCCGGTGCGTCTTCAACATGGGTTTCAAACCAGTTCCAAACAGCGAAAGGGTCAGGACTTCCAGTCAGATGGTTGGCAAATCCATCTGGGTAGGCGAACGCAAAGTCGAATCCGGCCAGAACGCGTTTGTCCGCGTCCCGTTCTTGGGAAATTCTTGTATTCAACCAAGCCTCGGCCAAACCCCGGTTGCGGAAATACCGTGGATCTTCGCCGGCAACACCGATCCAGATGGCGTCTTTTTTAGGCGATGCCCCCCTGTCGTTCCCTCCGGACCAATCAACAGCGATATAGGTGTTAAATTCTGTCACAGCCCGACCTGTGACAGAATAAAATCAGCGATCGCTTTCGTATCATCCAGATCAATCACTGGAACGCTTAACCCTTCCAAAGGTTCATTGCTTGCAACGGCTCTGACGGTATCATCGTCACGTGCCAGCAAGGATTGTCCGGTTTCGGAACGGTGCGCTTCAACTTTTGCGTGGGAGTCGCGTTTATATCCTTCAATAAGGACCAGATCGACCGGGCTGAGTTGGTTGATTAGCGCGCTTAGGGGCGGTTCCTCTTCGCCGCGCAGCTCACTCATCAACGCCCACCTGTTTCTGGACGACAGTAGTACTTGGGACGCCCCTGCCACCCTGTGCCGGTGGCTGTCTTTGCCCGGATGATCAACGTCGAAACTGTGGTGGGCGTGCTTAATCGTCGAGACCGAAAATCCACGCGCGGTAATTTCGGTCACAAGACGCTCCATCAGCCCCGTTTTACCGGAGTTCTTCCACCCGACAATCCCATAAACTTTCATAGTAAAGCCTCTGCAGCTGCCATGTCTTCTGGCGAATTGACGTTGAAAAAGGGATCGAACGGGTCTGCAGAAAACGTCGCTATCGACGTGCCGTGGCGATCCGTCCACTGAACAACTTTGCGTACGCCATCGGTCAGGGCGTCGCGAAGGTCATCCCGTAGATCAACCGGCCACAGCCCAAATGTCGGATGTCGCGACATGCCACGCTCTGGATCGGGGGTTGCTGCCAATACAATCGGCGTATTCGCATTAAGCAGCAATTGCGGGACCAGATCACAGGGAAAAAACGGCGTATCAGCCGCCGCAGTGACAATATGGGAATGTCCACGCTCTGCGGCCCAATCGAGACCCGCAAGAACACCTGCGAGCGGCCCGACGAAGCCTGAAACTGAATCTGGCAACACTGGCAAACCAAACGCATCAAATCGTGAAGCATCACCATTTGCGTTCAATGCAACCTCTGCCACTTGGGGTTCCAGCCGGTCTATCACGCGCTGCAAGAGCGTTTGCCCCCCGAGTGTCAGTAGCCCTTTGTCGCCACCGCCCATCCGACGCGCTTGCCCGCCTGCGAGAATAACTCCTGCGGGTTGCTTCACGATGCTACATCCCGGATCAAACGATCTTCACCGCTTAGGCACATGAACCGCTGACCGCGCATGCGCCCAATAAGTGTTAATCCAACCTGAGACGCGATTTCGACACCCCAAGCTGTAAAACCTGATCGTGAGACCAAGACCGGAATACCCATCAGCGCAGTTTTGATGACCATTTCAGAAGTTAGGCGCCCGGTTGTATAAAGAAGTTTGTCCGCAGCGCTGACACCTTCGAGCGCCATCCAACCTGCAACTTTGTCGACCGCGTTATGTCGCCCGACATCTTCCATGTAGACCAGCGGGTTTGCGCCCTGACACAGCACAGTCCCGTGAATGGCCCCTGCGGCAAGATAAAGACTTGGCGTGCGGTTGATCAATTCAGCCAGAACATAGAGGTCAGATTGACGAATTTTCGTATCCGGCAAATGCAACCCGTCCAGACCTTCCATCATATCGCCAAACACAGTGCCTACCGCGCATCCGGATGTTCGGGTTTTCTTTTGCAGTTTCTCTTCGTGGTTCGTTTCAACTTCTGTACGTACGACGACGACAGAAAGCTCTTCGTCATAGTCAATTCCAGTAACGCGGTCGGTGTCCGAGATCATACCCTGATTGCGCAGAAACCCCAGCGCCAGATAGTTGGGATGGTCGCCAATGGTCATCGCCGTCACGATCTCACGGGAATTGAGGTAAATCGTCAACGGACGCTCTTCAACCACCCGAATTTCCTGCGGATTTCCCTCATGATCTACACCTTTGACAGCGCGGGTCAGGCCCTCCCCCTGCGGGGTGGGCGCGATTAGATAGTTGTGATCTTCAGGATCACGAATTGCCATTTGAACCCTCCTTGCGCGCGCGCTAAGCCTAGGCGGAAATTTAGGACGTCACAATGCCCACTGCCACCGAGAAATCTGGCTTCTGGCGCGGGTTTCTTGCAGGCCTGCCATTTGTCATCGTCGTGATCCCGTTCGCGATGCTTTTTGGCGTGGTCGCAACCGAAGCCGGGTTGCCGCTTTACCAGGTCATGGCGTTTTCTTTCCTTGTGATCGCGGGGGCGTCGCAGTTCACCGCCCTTCAATTCATGTCCGAAAATGCGCCAACGATTGTCGTTCTGGCCTCGGCATTGGCCGTTAATCTTCGGATGGTGATGTATTCGGCAGCGCTGACACCGCATCTGGGTTCGCAGCCCCTTTGGAAACGTGTGTTTCTATCTTATTTCCTCGTCGACCAGACATATCTTTTGTCGGCAACAGAATACGAAAACAGGCCCGATCAGACTGCTGCACAAAAAGCTGCGTTCTTTTTTGGCTGTATGATCCCGATTTGCCCGATGTGGTACTTGTTTACCTGGGTAGGTGCCGCGGTCGGTGAACAGATACCTGCCAGTCTTGGCATTGATTTCATTGTTCCAATTGCGTTCTTGGCAATGGTATCGCCAGCATTGCGCACACCTGCCCATATCGCAGCGGCGTTTGTATCCATCGTGTTGGCGCTGGCTTTATTTTGGATCCCCTTCAACCTTGGCCTTCTGGTCGCAGCGCTTGTTGCAATGATCACCGGTGCCGAGATCGAAAGGCGGATGTCATGAATTACAGCACCGCAGAGATTTGGTGGATCATTGCGATCCTTGGGGTCGGGACGTTTCTAATCCGTTTTTCGTTTTTAGGATTGATCGGATCACGGCCAATGCCCGAATGGGTGTTGCGCCATTTACGCTATACCGCCGTCGCAATTCTGCCAGGCCTCGTGGCACCTTTGGTACTTTGGCCAACGGCCACAAATGGGGAATTGGATCCTGCCCGTCTGATGGCAGCGGTTGCTGTGGTTGCAATCGGCTATTGGTTCAAAGCTGTTGTCTGGGCCATGATCACGGGCACTGTCGTTCTGTATTCGATGCAATATCTTCTGGGCTAAACGGGCAACGCCGTCGTCTTGAAGACTGTTCGCAGCGCAAAGCTCGACTGCATCTGTGCAACCCCCGGCAAACGAGCAAGCGACCTGCGATGGATCAACGCGAAATCTTCGGTATCTGCCGCAACTACCTTCAATAAATAATCCGCAGAGCCTGCCATCAGGTGACATTCCAACACGTCCGGAATGCGCGCAACTTCGCGCTCAAATGCATCAAGAACTTCATCGGCCTGACCGCTCAGGGTGATCTCGACGAAAACGGTGGTGGGCCGGTTGACCTTGCGCGGGTCAAGCATTGCAACGTAGTCGCGGATGATCCCTTCTTTTTCCAAGCGTTGCACGCGTCGATGACACGCAGATGCGCTGAGGTTTACTTTCTCGGCCAGGTCCGCGTTGGACATTCGACCACTCTTCTGGAGAACTCTCAGAATTCGGGTGTCCGTACGATCAAGTTCGCTCATGCTGCAAGTTCCTTCCAAAATATCGAAGAAGAGTCGAAGATTCTTTTGAAACATAGAGGAAGCGTAGGCAAGTTTTCAATCCAATTCACTTGACCCCATGCGAAGGTCGAAGCGGGAAACAGGGAGACGAAAATGCTTATTGGATGTCCAAAAGAGATTAAGCCGCAAGAATTCAGGGTTGGTCTTACCCCGAATGCTGCGCGTGAAGCTGTTGCACATGGCCATGAGGTTGTTGTGGAAGCGAACGCGGGAAATGGTGCTGGGTTCAGCGATGCTGACTATGTCGAGGCTGGCGCAAAACTTGTCGACACCGCGGCAGAGGTCTTTGCCTCTGCAGATATGATCGTGAAGGTGAAAGAACCTCAGCCAGGCGAACGAAAAATGCTGCGCGAAGGGCAATTGTTGTTCACATATCTGCATCTGGCTCCGGACCCAGAGCAAACGAAAGATTTGCTGGCCTCCGGCTGCACTGCCATCGCCTACGAAACTGTTACGGACTCCGCTGGGGGCTTGCCGCTTCTTGCGCCTATGTCTGAAGTCGCCGGAAAGCTTGCCCCACAAGTCGGCGCTTGGACCTTGCAAAAAGCCAATGGCGGGCGTGGTGTTTTGATGGGAGGTGTTCCCGGTGTCGGGCCTGCCAATGTCGTTGTGATCGGTGGCGGTGTCGTCGGCACACATGCGGCACGCGTTGCCGCAGGGATGGGCGCAAACGTAACCGTCTTGGACCGATCCTTGGCGCGGATGCGCTACCTTGATGATGTTTTCGCCGGGCAATTCAAAACCAGCTATGCGAGTGCCGGAAATACTGCTGAGCTTGTCATGCAGGCCGATATGGTCGTTGGGGCGGTTTTGATCCCCGGCGCAGCGGCACCAAAACTTGTGACCCGGGCGCAATTGTCGGACATGAAACCGGGTGCGGCCATCGTCGATGTCGCGATTGATCAGGGTGGATGTTTTGAGACATCAAAAGCCACAACTCATGAAGACCCGATCTACGACGTCGATGGGATCATGCATTACTGCGTGGCGAACATGCCCGGCGCGGTCGCGCGGACCTCTACGATTGCGCTTGGGAATGCCACGATGCCATTTATGCTGGCATTGGCAGATAAAGGCTGGCGACAGGCCTGTGAAGATGATCCGCATCTTCTGAACGGGCTAAACGTCCACGCTGGACAACTGACATATTATGCAGTCGGCAAAGCATTAGGGATCGACGTGATCTCCCCCTCGTTGGCTTTAAAGTCCTGACACCCAAAAACGAAAAAGGCCCGCTAAAAAAGCGGGCCTTAGAACGTCAGGTCTTAACGCTTACTTCTTTGCAAGACCGTCGCGGATTTCCATAAGGATATCCAGCTCAGACGGGCCTGGATCTTCGGCAGGTGCTTCCTCTTCCTCAGCTTTCGCAGCATTCACTGCTTTCACAAGCATGAAGACGACGAAGGCAATGATAAGGAAGTTGATGATCGCCATGATGAAATTACCATAGGCAAATACAGCGCCATCTTCACCATCAGACAGGCGAACGCCCATCGAGGAGAAATCGATACCACCCATAAACAAGCTGATAATCGGATTGATCAGATCCTCAACCAGCGATCCGACGATAGCGGTAAATGCCGCGCCGATGATGATACCGACGGCCATGTCCATGACATTGCCCTTGGCGATGAAGTCTTTGAATTCTTGAATCATTTCCCAGTCCCTTTGGCTACAGAGGTATTATTTTTGTGTGCGTTCGCGCATAGGGAACCATGTTTCCCAATAGAGAAGCAGCGCTTTAATAACCAAATCGAACCCCTACGTTAAGGGGAATATTAATATAGGATGAACAATGACAGATTTCACACAGTTCGCGATCAACGCAAAGTGGCCAGCACAAGATCCATCTGTGCTGCAACTCTATTCGTTTCCAACCCCAAATGGGGTGAAAGTCTCCATCGCTTTGGAAGAAATGGAGATCCCATACGAAGCGCATACAGTGACGCTTTCGGACGCTGACGTTAAAAGTCCAGAATTCCTTTCGCTGAACCCAAACAACAAGATTCCAGCAATTATCGACCCGAACGGACCAGATGGCGCACCGGTGTCGCTTTTCGAATCCGGCGCGATCTTGATTTATCTGGCGGAAAAATCCGGCAAGCTGTTGGGAAAAACCGCGTCTGAAAAAGCCGTGACGATCCAATGGCTCATGTTCCAGATGGGAGGGCTCGGCCCGATGTTTGGACAGCTGGGCTTCTTCTCCAAGTTTGCCGGCTCGGAGTGGGAAGACAAGCGCCCGCAACAGCGCTACATCGACGAAGCGAAACGTCTCATGGCGGTTTTGGAGAAAGAACTGGACGGAAAAGACTGGATCACAGGTCAATATTCCATCGCAGATATTGCGATCGCACCGTGGCTTCGCGCGTTGGACTTTTATGGCACCAAGGATCTGCTTGGCTGGGACGATCACAAAAACCTTGTGGCGTATCTAGATAGGTTCCTAGAACGTCCGGCGGTTCAAACAGGTCTGGTCACACCACCGCGCAGCTAAAACCTGAAAGTGCGGCCCTGGACAAGCCGGGGCCGCCACCTTCGGCTAGCCAGGCAGTTTGCTGGTCAGAACGTAGCGCAGAATTTCCACCACCTGAGACGGCTTTTCCGCAACCGCAAGTGCGGCTGCATCAACCTCTTTCAAGGGGTGCTGGTGTTCGGGGCCGTGCAAGATGATCAGGGACTTTCCAAGCGCGGCCGCATAACCTGCGTCAAATGCCGCGTTCCATTGCTTGTATTTCTCACCAAACCGAACGACCACGATGTCAGCATCGGCAATGCCCTTGCGGGTCCGGATCGCATTGACCATCGCACCTTTGTGGTCATGCCAATATTTTTGATCCTCAGCGCCTAAAATCGCGACCCCACAATCGTCTGAGGCATCATGATCAGTCACCGGGCTGTTGAAGGTCACATCAAGACCCTTTGCCCCTTCAGTGATCTGCTCCCGCCAATCGGTGTGGATTTCACCGGAAAGATAGACATTCAAGCTCATGGGTTTTCCTCTTCGAATTTACGGTCTCGGCCTATCCGCGCAGCGTGCCGCCGGTGGCTTTCGTGACTTTCTCGACAATTTTGGACGATACCGCCTCAATCTCTTCATCCGTGAGTGTCTTGTCGACAGGCTGCATCCGAACTGTGATCGCCAGTGACTTTCGACCCTCGCCCAGCGCGCCACCGATAAACTCATCAAAGACACGTACGTTTTCGATCAAGGCTTTGTCTGATCCGGCGGCTGCATTCACCAGTGTCAGCGCCTCAACATCGGCGTCTACGACGAAGGCGAAGTCACGCTCCACGGCTTGCAGGTCGCGCATGGCCAGTGCTGGCCGCGTGGCGGTTGCATTTTTCGGGAACGGAATTTCTGCAGGCCAAATTGTGAAGCCCATCGCCGGGCCTTTCACATCCATTGCCTTGAGGATTTTTGGATGAATCTCACCAAATACGGCCAAAACCTTCTTCGGCCCAAGACAGATTTTCCCGTGACGACCGGGATGCCACCAATCGTTCGCACCGCGCAAAATCTGCGCTTTCGCAGGGGCCCCGATTGCATTGAGAACAGCTTCAACATCCGCTTTGACGTCATAGACATCAACCGCACGACGTGCGCCGTGAACATCTTTGGGGCCGGTATGACCGATCAGAAGGCCCGTGGCCAAGTGATGTTGTTCCTGTGGTTCCCCCCCGTGGAATGCAGGCCCGACCTCGAAAAGTGCCATGTCAGCGTATCCGCGCGCCTGATTTCTGGCGGCAGCTTGCAGAAGACCAGGCAGCAAAGCCGGGCGCATATGGCTTAGATCGGATGAGATCGGGTTTTCCAAGCGGGTCGCGTCGGTTCCACCATCAAACAATGCGGCAGAGGCCTGATCGATGAACGAATAGGTGACACATTCATTGTACCCAAGTGCCGCGATTGTGCGCCGCGCAATCTGTTCGCGGCGCTGCATGGGTGTCAGTACCGGTTTTGGGATGCCCGGCTGAACACGGGTCATCGGACGACCTTCTAGCTTCGTCAGCGACGCGATGCGGGCCACTTCTTCGACCAAATCAGCCTCGCCCTGAACATCGGGACGCCAGCTGGGAACGGAGGCCATATCGCCATCCATCACAAAACCGAGCTTCTTCAGCGTTTCGCGTTGCGTGGCATCAGGGATTTCCATGCCGACCAGCGATTGAACCCTATCGGTGTCCAGTTTGTAGGCACGAGAATGATCTGGCATCTCGCCGGCGACAACAACATCGGATGCTTCGCCGCCACACAGATCAAGGATCATCCGGGTGGCATGTTCGATGCCCACAGGCGTCCATTCCGGATCGATACCGCGTTCAAACCGGTAGCGGGCATCGGAATTGATTTTCAGTTTCCGGCCGGTAAAGGCAGTTCGGATCGGATCGAAGAAAGCTGCTTCCACGAAAACATTTGTGGTGTCTTCCGTACAGCCGGACGCCGCGCCCCCCATAACGCCGCCTAAGCTTTCGACGCCGTTATCGTCGGAAATTACGCACATGCCGTCATCCAGCGTATATTCCTTGTCATCAAGCGCGAGGATCTTCTCCCCGCCCTCAGACAAATGGACACGCAAGTTGCCGTGCACTTTGTCGGCGTCAAATACGTGCAGTGGACGGTTGCGGTCATAGGTGAAGAAGTTGGTGATATCGACAAGCGTCGAGATCGGACGCAGCCCAATCGCCTTCAACGCATCTTGCAACCATTGGGGGCTCGGACCATTTTTCACACCACGGATCACACGACCGTAGAAGACAGGGCAAGCGTCAGGCGCATCAATCGTGACGTTGATCGGACACGGGAACGTCCCTTTGATCGGGTCGGTGTCGCGTGGTTTCAACGTGCCGAGCCCCCGCGCCGCAAGGTCACGCGCGATACCACGTACACCCAAGGCGTCTGGCCGGTTCGGCGTAATCGCGATTTCAATCACCGTGTCGACTTTGGACGGGTCATTTTCCGCCAGCCAATCGGTGAAGCTTTGACCAACTTCGCCGGATGGCAGCTCAATAATGCCGTCATGTTCGTCCGACATCTCCATTTCCCGTTCGGAACACATCATCCCGTAGCTTTCGACGCCCCGGATTTTCCCAACACCAATCGTTGTATCGATCCCAGGAACATAGGTGCCAGGTTTTGCCACCACGACAGTGATGCCTTCCCGTGCATTGGGCGCACCACAAATGATCTGCAGTTCCCCTTCGTCAGTCTGCACTTGGCAGACCCGTAGCTTGTCCGCGTCCGGGTGCTTCTCAGCAGAATTCACATAGCCGATTGTAAAGGCGCTCAACCGCTCGGTGGGGTTCTCAACGCCTTCAACCTCAAGACCAAGGTCTGTTAGGGCATAGAGAATCTCTTCCAGAGATGATTCCGTCTCGAGATGGTCTTTTAACCATGAAAGTGTGAACTTCATTTACAAACTGCCTAGGTCGCTGAGATTGTTTCCGGGGTTTCTGCTACCCTATCAAAGACATAAGGGGAAGACCCCCTTTAAAATAAGGCCGAAACGGCAATTAAGGCAAAGTTGTCCCATTTGCAGATTCTGCCCAATTTCGGCCACATTTTGGCAGCATAAAGAACACAAGTGTTATGTTTCCGAGTGTCCCTGTAAAAGAAAGATGAGTTGTTATGATGCTTATCAATGAAATAGTCCAAAACGTGTTCCGCCCCTCTGTAGCGGCACTTTCCATAGCGGTAGCGCTAGCTGTCGTGACGATTGATAAATCTCCAAACACGGTCAGCCGTGGTACAATCAATCTGTCGGAGCTTGGATGTCAGGGGCTTTTGAAACCTGTTTGCGGCGGCTCGACCTTCTGATCTGAGCCCGCTTACCGGCGGATACAAAAAAACCGCCGCTCTGTTTGTTCAGAGCGGCGGTTTTTTGTTGTCTGTATGCTACGTGCGGCTGAGGCCTGCGTGAATGGCAGGTTGGTCCAGCGCAGCAAACCCATAGTGGCGCAGCCAACGCAGGTCTGAATCGAAGAATGCACGCAAATCGGGAATGCCATATTTCAGCATTGCGATGCGGTCGATCCCCATCCCAAATGCGAACCCCTGATATTCGTAAGGATCTACATTGGCCGCTTGCAGCACTTTCGGATGTACCATGCCGGAGCCTAGAATTTCCATCCAGCCATCGCCTTCACCGATGCGCAATTGCCCATCGACCCAGCTGCATTGCACGTCCACCTCAGCGGATGGTTCCGTAAACGGGAAATGCGACGCGCGGAACCGGGTTTTGATCCCTTCAATGCCGAAAAAGATGCTGAAGAATTCTTCCAGAACCCATTTCAGGTTCGCCATCGAGATATCTTTGTCGATCGCAAGCCCTTCGATCTGGTGAAACATTGGCGTATGCGTTTGATCATAGTCCGCGCGATAGACACGTCCGGGGCAAATGATGCGCAGCGGGGCACCCAATGCTTCCATCGACCGAATTTGAACCGGGCTAGTGTGCGTACGCAATACGTTTGGCGGACGATTGTCGCCTTCTGCGCGCTTCATATAGAACGTGTCCATTTCAGCGCGTGCCGGATGATGGCCGGGAATGTTCAACGCATCAAAATTGTACCAATCGGTTTCAATCTGCGGGCCTTCCGCAACGGAAAACCCGAGATCGGCGAAAATGGCTGTCACTTCTTCCCAAACTTGAGAGATCGGGTGGATCGTACCCATCGGGCGCGTTCGGGCGGGCAGCGTTACGTCAAGCCATTCAGATTGCAGACGTTCGTTCAGTGCCGCATCAGCCAAGGCTTCCTTCTTTGCGGCAAGCGCGGAATTGACCTCATTTTTCAGGGCATTCAAGGCGGGTCCGGCTTCTTGACGCTCTTCCGGGCTCATCTTGCCCATTTCGCGCATCTTCAGGCTGACTTCGCCTTTCTTGCCGACAGTTGATACACGCACATCTTCCAAAGCGGCTTCGTCGCTCGCCCCTGAAATTGCGTCCATAACTTTTGCGCGCAATGCGTCCAAGCCGTCCATGATCAACTCCGTCGTTATTCGGCCTTTGTCCTAACATGGCGCGACCTGATTGCAAGGGGCCGCACCGTTGTCACAAGACATCCCAAAAAGCATTCGAAAAAAGAAAACGCCGCGAGGGGAAACCCTTCGCGGCGTCTTTGTCCCTCAAAGAGGTGCCTGATCTTACGCCAGGGCTGCTTTGGCTTTTTCAACAACTGCCGCAAACGCGTCAGGCTCGTTGACGGCCAGATCGGCCAGAACCTTACGGTCCACTTCGACACCTGCAAGCGTCAGACCATTGATGAAACGCGAATATGTCAATGTCTCGTCGATGGAGCGGCAGCCTGCGTTGATCCGTTGGATCCACAGCGAACGGAAGTTGCGCTTGCGGGCCTTACGGTCGCGTGTTGCGTATTGGTTCGCCTTGTCGACGGCCTGTGTGGCGGTCTTGAAGACGTTGGAGCGGCGGCCATAGTAGCCTTTCGCTGCCTTGATTACTTTTTTGTGACGGGCGTGGGTGACTTTCCCGGATGTAACTCTTGCCATTGTTCAAATCTCCTTAGCGCGCGTAGGGCATATATTTTTTCACGATGTTCTCATCTGCTTTGCAGAGGATCGTCGTGCCGCGCGCATTGCGGATAAACTTGGTAGAGCGTTTGATCATGCCGTGGCGTTTGCCTGCCTGACCTGCTTTGACGCGACCAGAGGCCGTCATCTTGAAGCGCTTCTTCGCGCCTGATTTCGTCTTCATCTTCGGCATTTCCATCTCCTCAATATATTGAGTGGTTAACCTCGCGACTCGGCATGCCATTCGCCGGCCCAAGAGCATTCAGACGCGCCTTTTAGGACGCAGTTGAAACTATTGCAAGCCTTGCTTTCGTGGCTAATTGGCGAAAGACGAAAACACGCCGCGAAAGAGCCGCGGGAGATCATTTACATCATAGCCCCCGGGGTTGGCGTAGACCGCATAAACGATCAAACCACCAGAAATTACTGCCGAAACGGAGGCCGCCCGAGGCGCGGATCCTTCCATAACTGCAGAAAGAATAGACGGTACAGTCAAGACCCCGATAACAATACCAATGACAAGAATAAGGTCGGTATTCATCAAAATCGTCCCTTCACGCCCCCACGCGCGAAAAGTCTAGCCGGGGTCGGAACTGAAAATCAAACTTTCTTTGCAAGGTGCTACGCGCAGAATGTTGGTTGTTCCGGCGATGTTGAAGGGTACGCCAGCCGTGACAACGATCTGGTCCGTTTCTTCTGCAAATTCATCTTCGCGGGCTGCTTTTGCCGCTGCAACCACTGCAGATTTAAAGCGTTCAACCTTACCGGTGATCACGCAATGCGCGCCCCAGCTTAGCACCAAACGTCGGGCCGTACGCTCTACCGAGGTCAGCGCAATGATCGGCACATGCGGCCGTTCGCGCGAAACCAGCCAAGCGGTCGTTCCTGATTGCGTGAAACAGCAGATTGCCTTGATATCAGTAGTTTCTGCGATTTCACGAGCCGCGACGACGATGCCATCCGCAACAGATGTCTTCTTGCCGCCGCGTTGGGCTGCAATAATCTCGCGATAGTTCGGGTCATTTTCGACCTCGATCGCAACGTTGTTCATCGTGGTGACCGCTTCGATCGGGTAGCTGCCAGCAGCTGATTCCGCTGACAACATGATCGCGTCCGTGCCCTCATAGATAGCCGTCGCGACATCCGAGACCTCTGCCCGCGTCGGCATTGGGCTGTCGATCATGCTTTCGAGCATCTGCGTTGCAACGATCACAGGTTTTGCCACCGCACGACATTTGCGGATCATGCGTTTTTGAAGCGGCGGAACGTTCTGGATCGGCAGCTCAACACCCAGATCACCGCGCGCGACCATAATCGCATCTGATGCGGCCAGAATGGCGTCAAATTCCTTGATCGCGGCTGGTTTCTCAATCTTTGAAAGGATCGCAGCGCGGCCCTTGGCCAGTGCTTTACCTTCTTCCACGTCAGCAGCGCGTTGCACAAAACTTAGTGCCAACCAGTCAACGCCAAGTTCGCAGACAAATTCCAGGTCTTTGCGGTCTTTGTCTGACAACGCAGCAAGCGGCAATACAACGTCAGGGACATTGACACCCTTGTTGTTGGAGATTGTCCCGCCTACGACAACTTCGCATTCCGCGAAGTCTTTGCCGCAGTCTTTCACAGTCAGTCGGATCTTGCCGTCATTGACCAGCAAAGACGATCCCGGCTCCAATGCTTCAAAAATTTCTGTGTGCGGAAGCTGGACGCGTGTTGCGTCCCCAGGTGTGTCATCCAGATCAAGCCGAAACGCCTGACCCTCTTCCAGATCTTCTGCTTCATTTGCGAATTGGCCGACGCGCAGCTTTGGCCCCTGCAGGTCTGCAAGGATCGCAATCGGGCGACCCGTATCTTTTTCGATCTGGCGGATGATCGCGTGTCGCGCAGCAATGTCGTCATGCGTGCCGTGGCTCATATTCAGCCGGAAGACATCTGCCCCCGCTTCGTGAAGCGCATAAATCATTTCGTAGGTGTCTGATGCTGGGCCCAGCGTGGCCACGATTTTTACACTGCGAAGGCGTCTCATACTGCCTGCGTCCTCTTGTTGCTTCATATTTTTTGTTGGGCCGGGTGCACATATGGCCCAAGAACGCGCTAAGGGCAACTGGCGCTTTGTTAATTTAGTGCCTATCTTTAGGGCAGACGTAACATGCACATGACCACCCAGCCAGGAGCCTTCTCAATGGATGACCAAACCCGCATCGAACTGGAAGCGGCCGCGTTCCGGACCTTGCGCGACCATTTGCAAAAGCGCACCGATGTCCAAAACATCGACATGATGAACCTCACTGGGTTTTGCCGCAACTGCCTGAGCCGCTGGTATCAGGAGGCCGCCGCCGAGCGCGATATCGTGATCGACAAAATGGAGGCCCGGGAGATTTTTTATGGTATGCCATTCGAAGAATGGCGCGAGAAATACCAAACCGACGCATCAGACAGCCAGAAAGCGGCGTTTGAGTTGTCCCATAAAGACGCCACTTAGACAGAGGTAGGAAATATGCAGAAACTCATTGCAACAGCTTTGATTGCTGCTTGTTTGACGACACCGGCTATCGCGCGTGATCACTTAAGCTCGGTGAAAACAAATCTTGAACGGGAGTTGCCGAACTACGGTTTCACCGATGTGGACTTGAACACACTAAGCAGCACCCAAATCATGCATATCAACCACCTGCTTTACAGCAACAAGTCGGTGTCGCAGATCCGAGGAAACATTGGTGCGATTTTGGGAGATTCCCTGATCAAAACCTTGTTCAAGTAGGCGTGGACATGTCGCAGAAAGTTATTCTTATTCTGATCGCGTTTGCGGTCGTTGTGTTCGTGATGAAAAAGTATTCGACCGACGATCTGACCCCGCTACAGCGCAGCGTGTCCACGGAATTGCAGAATTACGGCTTTGCGGATGTTGATGTCACCACGCTCAGCACCGATCAGATCGCAGAGATTTCCCAACTCTTGCACAGCAACAAAGGTACGGCGCAAATCACCGGAACGATCGGCGCAATTCTTGGGCGAGACCCCGCGAATTAGACGGCCGCTTTTTGCATCTCATCAAGGTAAATCTCGCGCAACCGCAAGGCGACTGACCCGGGCGTTCCAGTTCCGACAGGCGTGTCGTCAATTTGAACAACAGGCATCACAAAGGTTGAGGCCGAGGTGACAAATGCTTCGTCAGCCTCTTTCGCTTCTTCCAACGTAAACGCCCGCTCTTCAACTTCCATCTGCGCTGATTTCGCGAACCGAAGCACCGCAGCACGCGTGATCCCGTGCAGGATTTCATTGCCTAGATGGCGGGTAATAATTTTGCCGCCCTTCACGATATAGGCATTGTTAGACGACCCTTCGGTCACCGCACCATCTTCGACCATCCAAGCATCATCTGCCCCAGCGGCTTTCGCGGCCATTTTTGCTAGTGACGGATACAACAGCTGAACGGTTTTGATGTCGCGCCGTGCCCAGCGCTGGTCTTCGACAGAAACCACCTTCATCCCTTGATCAACCTTTGGGTTGTGCAAGAGGTTTGCTGTTTGGGTGAACAAAACAATCGTTGGTTTGGTATCACTAGGTGGAAACGCAAAGTCGCGGTCGCCTGGATTGCCGCGGGTGATCTGCAGATAAATCATCCCTTCTTCGATGTTGTTCTCAGCGACCAGCTTGCGGTGAATTTCCAGAAGCTCTTCTGTCGTCACAGGCGATGCCATTTGCAACTCGCCTAGGCTACGCTCCAGCCGTTTTGCATGACCATCAAAATCGATCAACTTGCCGTTCAGGACCGACGTCACTTCGTAGACACCATCCGCAAACAAAAATCCCCGATCGAAAATGGAGACTTTCGCATCCTCTTCAGGAAGAAACTCTCCGTTACAATAGACTGTGCGGCTCATGGCGTTATCCCCAAAGTTTTGCGCTAGGTGCGTGAACACCTGCGTCATCGAAAATCAAAGGCTCGTCCCGGTCTTCGGCCAGAAGGAGCGGTCCGTCAAGGTCGGTAAATGCTACACCCTGGGCCAAAATTGTTGCCGGTGCCATCGCCAGGGACGATCCGACCATGCAGCCGACCATTACACCGTACCCTTCTGCAAGGGCTTGCGTTTTCAATGCCAGCGCCTCTGTCAGACCCCCGGTCTTGTCGAGTTTGATATTCACAACATCGTATTTGCCCTTAAGGCCCAGCAAGCTCGCCCGGTCATGACAGGCTTCATCTGCACATACCGGCAAAGGCCGCTCAATCTCGGCGAGCATGTCATCGTTGCCCGCTGGCAAGGGCTGCTCAACCAATTTGACGCCTAGACGCACCAGATGCGGCGCAAGATCCGAATAGACCTCCGCAGACCAGCCTTCGTTTGCGTCTATGATGATGGGCGTCTGAGGCGCTCCGCGTCGCACCGCTTCCAACCGTCCCATATCGTCTGGGGTTCCCAGTTTTATCTTCAACAAAGGTCTGTGGCTGTGCTTTCGCGCGCTTGCTTCCATCTCATCTGGCGTTGCAAGCGACAATGTGAACGCTGTTATCTCCGGCGCGGGTCTTGGCAAGTTCAAAAGGTCCCAAACCCGCTTTCCGGCAACCTTGGCCTCCAGATCCCAAAGGGCACAATCAACTGCATTTCGGGCCGCACCGGCAGGCAAGGCGTCCTGCAACTGCGCGCGGTCGATCCCATTTGGCAAAGCCTCTATCTCAGCTGTGACGCTCTCCAGGCTTTCATCATAGCGCGCATATGGAACGCATTCGCCCCAGCCCGAAATTCCGTCCCGCGAAATGCGCGCGCTTAATACCTTTGCTTCCGTGCGCGATCCCCGCGAGATCGTAAACACTTCCGCCAGTCGGAATACATCCTGCGAAACAGAAATCACGGCGCACCTCCCCGGCTTCTTCTTGCCAACAATACTCGCCCCGCAGGGCCGGTCACTTAAAGCGCTTCCAGCGCATCAACAAGCCGTTCCGCCCCAAACCGGAACGGATCGGTTGTCGGAAGACCCATACGCTCCTCAACTTCCGCCAGATAGGCCTTGGCGTCTTCTTCGCTGAGGTGCTGCGTGTTGACCGAAATCCCGATGACCTTGCAGTCAGAATTGACGATTTGCGCCATGCGCAATGCAACATCCCGCAAATCCTCCAGCGAAGGTTGTTGATAGTCCGGCAATCCGCGCATGTGCTTGCGGGTTGGCTCGTGGCACAGGACCAGCGCGTCGGGCTGGCCGCCATGCACCAAAGCCATCGTCACACCGGAATAGGACGCATGAAACAAGCTGCCTTGGCCTTCGATGTGATCCCAGTGATCCGCTTCATTGTCCGGTGTCAGATATTCAACAGCGCCCGCCATGAAGTCTGCAATTACCGCATCAAGTGGAACGCCTCCACCAGTGATCAAAATACCGGTTTGGCCTGTTGGGCGGAACGTCGACTTCAAACCCCGCTTGCGCATTTCCGCGTCCATGCAAAGGCCGGTATACATCTTCCCAACCGAACAGTCGGTTCCAACAGCAAGACACCGTTTGCCTGTGCGTTTTTTCCCGTTGGCAATTGGATAGGCTACAGACGGAATGCGAACATCGTGCAAGGTCCGACCATGAACCTTTGCAGCCCGCTGCAGCTCGTCCTCGTCTCGCAACAGATTGTGCAGGCCAGACGCGATGTCGTAGCCCATCTCGAGCGCTTCAACGAGCACCTTTTTCCAGGCGTCTGAAATCACCCCACCACGATTTGCAACCCCGATGACCAGCGTTTTTGCGCCTGCATCCAAGCCGTCTTGCAACGTCATGTCATTCAACCCAACCGTCGTTCCGCACCCAGGCAAGCGGAATTGTCCAACTGCGTTTTCGGGACGCCAGTCCTTGATGCCTTGTGCTACTTTTGCAGCCAGCGCGTCAGGCGCGTCACCCAGAAAAAGAAGATACGGAGTTTGGATCATGGCGAGCTCCCCTTTGGCACGATTCTCTCAATTTCGGGCAACCTAACAGAGCTTTCGCCGTAAAATCGGCGAAAAGAACGGCGTGGATGACGAATTGCAGGACAATCTTCGAATAAACCTCGAAAATTTGGAAGATTATTATCGACTAGCTCTCCGACTGCTCCAGGTCTTCCCAAATACCTTCGACCCAGGACTTGATCTGTAAAGCTTCCTGCCAGCGGTCCGACATTTCCCGGCCATCTGGCCCCGTCATGGCGTATTCCGGCGGCCCAAGTTCGCACAGAAAAATGCAATCGCCAGTCGCATTTCGCTGCCGCCAAGATGCCAATCCTTCACGCCACCATTCCTTGAACAACTCAACCCATTTCTGGTTCTGCGGGAAATCCAGTTGAAGCTGGATTTGCTGACGCGATGCAACCCTGCCCTGAAAGCTATCTGCCCGTTCCAATACCCGCGAAATCAATCCTCGATCATGATCAGATAACGGGAACCAAAACTCGCGATCGACAACATAGTGTGACAGATCTGCACAGACCCGCATCTGCGGTATCCGATCCAGCAGTTGCAGCATCGTGTAAAGATCGTTGGTGATACAATTTCTGTGGCTTTCAAACTGAATTGGCATGCCCAGCCGGTTTGACATCTCTTGCCAGGTCTCGATGACGCGGACCATGTCATCTAACTCAATTGGCATCACCTGACCGATCACATCGACAAATGGCGCGCCAAAGTCCTTCGCCATGATAAGCGTATCTTCCAGGCTTTCGATGGTCTTGGGAAATGCCACGATCAGCGGCGTCAGGCCATTTGCTTCCAGATGCGGGCGCACGGCATGTGCCGTAGAGACATCCGACGCACCAAGGTCGATCGCCATCCCGTCATATCCGGCAGCGGCCACCATTTCGCAAACCTGATCATGGGGAAGTTTCACCCCGGTTTGGTCATGTGGCTGCATCGCCCAAAGCGATGTATAAATTTTTAGGTTCTTCATTCCGCAGGAACGCGCATGGACCGGCCGCCGGACGCAGGCACAACCCAAACCTCGTTCATCGGATATTGGCTTTCATCCTTGGCACGCAATTTCCCGATCACCTCGATCTGGAATTCGATCCAACCCATGCGGTGAACCTCACCTGCAGAGGCCTCTATCTTGTCGTTGAGCTGCCTAAGCTTCCAGAAGGGCACCGCAGGAAACGTATGATGGGCCGTGTGATAGGGCATCTGCCAGCAGAGCCACCGGATCAACGCGTTTGTCCGGGTGGAGCGGGTGTTTTCCAAGATATCGTCTTCGTGGCTGAGACCCAGATGCTCGATGGTGTTTTGAAGTTGGTGAACTGGCTTGGTCAGCACCATTGGCAACAGCCAAAATGTCAGAAGATACATGCTTCCTGCGATCATCTCAGCAACGACTAGGACCGCATACAAAAGAACGTGTATGCGGGATTCCCGGATGATTTTGGCCTCTTCATTTTTCTTGATGTAAGGCTCGATAATAATACCCCGCGCCCTGCGGAACAGGCCCACAACCCGGTTGCGCCAATAGGTTATTCCAGACAACCAAAGCAGATAGGTGGTCAGAGTATAGGGTTCGCGCACAAGTTCGCCGTCGCGTTCCCAATCCTGCGTGTATTGATGGTGGGCGAAATGCATGACCTGATCGAAATCTCGCGGAAAAATCTGCACAAATCCTATGATACGCCCAAATACCTCATTCAGTTTTCGTGTCTTGAAGACGGTTGCATGGCTCAATTCGTGCTGCGCTGCATAAAGAAAGTTGAGCAATATGCCCAAACCCGCCCCGGTAAGAAGCACCCAAGCACTTCCCATCGCGTAGTAGTGGGCAATTCCGAACAGGGCGATTGCACCCCAATGGCTGGCCATTTGGGCCCATCCATGGGCGTCTGAGCGTTCGGTCAGCGCCCTGAGTTCGGTCGGTGTCAGCAACTTGCGGCGTGAAAAACTGGCGTCCATGATCCTCTCCTTGCGAAGAACAGACTAGGCAGACCGCCACAAGACGCAATGATTTTCGATCAAAGTATCAGAAACTCAGAAGGTGCCGTTAAAAAGCTGGCAAAAGACCCGCAGGTGCGAACTCGTTCCGCTCAAAATCAACAGCTGGACCATCTGTGGTCAGCGTGTTGCGTTTAAAGTCAAACCGCATTTCAGGGCCGTCCACTTCAGAGGCCACGATAAGCGCTTGGTACAAATGCCGCGAGCCGTCGAAAATATCGACAAGACCACGCAATTGCGGGGCTTCGTCAATATCGACAGCAAAAGAGGTCTCCTGAAACCGTAAAATCGGGATCATCTTTTCACCGGCCTGAACGCGCAAACGCGACCGCTTTTTCCGGCTGGCTTTTTGGGCTTGTTCCAGTCCTTCACGGACTTCTTTACTCAGAAACATCGACATGGGGCAGATCCAGTCTGTTAACACTCACTCAACCATCATGGCGAGCTTTGTCCGCAAATCAACAGATTCGTTGTAAACAGTCTGTAAAGTTTATGGATTTTCTGCCTACGATTTGACCTTTGGTCTTAATACATGGGGTGTTTGCGGGTCATAAAGTGCAGAGTCGCGGAAGTCTTTTATGTCCGCCAATGCCGGGCCGACAAGGATCAGAGCCGTGCGGGTAATCTTTTCCGCGCGAACTTTTTCGCGGATATCGGACAATGTTCCGCGCAAGAACAATTGATCCGGCCATGACGCGCGGTAGGCCACTACAACCGGACAGTCTGCGCCATAGTAGGGGATCAACTGCCGCTCAATTTCACGGAGGGCACGAATGCCAAGGTGGATAGCGAGGGTCGCACCGGTTTTGGCGAAATTTTCGAGCGTTTCACCTGCCGGCATCGACGTTGATTTCATCGACATCCGCGTCAGAACGATAGACTGCGCTATTTCCGGGACGGTCAATTCCTGGCCCAAAGCAGCGGCGGCGGCGGCATAAGCGGGCACGCCCGGCACAATCTCATAGTCGATGCCATCCGCCTTCAAGCGTCTGATTTGTTCGGCAATTGCGCCGTAGAGCGACGGATCACCTGAATGGACACGGGCAACATCCTGTCCGTTCTCCCGCGCGGATAGGATTTCTGCGTGGGTGTCGTCCAAGGTCATCGGTGCCGTGTCCATGACCTTTGCCCCGTCAGGCGCGCAGTCGACAACCTCTGGCGGGACAAGTGACCCCGCATAAAGACAGACGGGGCATTGGGAAATAATGCGTTGCGCTTTGAGGGTCAGAAGCTCCGGATCGCCGGGACCTGCGCCGATAAAGTAGACTTTCATTCTGCCGCCAAATCCCCATCAATTTTTCGCGCATATCCGCGTGGTGTGTACATCCGAGGCCCCTCGCCCAAATGCGCGAGCTTTGAATGGCTGGACCCCACCAAAACCACTGTGAGCATGTCGACCTCATCGACATCCAGTTCGCTGAGCTTGCGGTAACGGACATATTCCTCCGGCCGCCCCAAAGAACTGGCAAGCATGACCGGCGTATCGGCCGGGCGGTGGGCAAGAAGAATGTCCCGCGCTTCCGCAAGCAGTGTTCTGCGGCGTTTTGAAACCGGATTGTAGAAGGCAATCACGAAATCCCCTTCCGCAGCGGCTTTCAGTCGCTTGAGAATATCCTCGCGTGGGGTCAGTAGATCGCTGAGCGAAATCGCGCAGAAATCATGACCGAGCGGGGCCCCTGCCCGCGCTGCGGCACCCTGCAAAGCTGACACGCCGGGGGTTGAAACGACCTCGACCCGGCGCGCGGCGTCGCTGACACCGAGCGCTTCAGGACCCCGGTCAAGAAGCTCAAACACCAATGCGCCCATCGCGTAGATCCCTGCATCGCCAGAACAGATCAGAGCGACATTCTTGCCTTTTCCTGCCTGCTCAAGCGCGTAGCGGCACCGATCCTCTTCACCACCCAGTGGAAAATCTGAGCGAGTTTTACCATGCGCAAGGGGGCCCAGAAGGTCGATGTAAAGGCCATACCCCACAAGCTCTTCGGCATCGGCGACCAGTTTCGATGCTTCCGGTGTTCGCCAGCTTGATTGACCAGGACCAATGCCAATGATCGACAGATTACCACGTGATCTTCCTGTAAATTCGGTGATCGGCTCTTTGGATTGTGCAATCGCGCAGGTTGCGTTGCCAGTTTTGGTTTTCGCGACCGCCAACGTCCCATCCGGTCCGGCAAGCGCAAGCGCTGCGGCTTCACTGACACCGTGGCAACCGACCTCTTGAAAAACAATGTCAGACGGGTTCGCAAGCCTGTTAGTCAGGGCCTCCAACTCATCCGCTGCAAACACCCGAAACGGAACACCCAGACGCGCGGCCACTTCGATCATCGCAGGTTCGTCCGCCTTCAGGTCCAACGACCCGACGCAGGAGATAACCTCTGATGCCAGTCCCGCTTTCTGCAGTGTCGATTGGACGAGTGTCCACATTTCCTCGACATCGCAGCCGCGCGCGCACCCAAGACCCAACGCGAAAGTCTGCGGGTGATAGGACAGGATATGCGAGCCAGTCTCAACCGGTGCGGTTCCAGTTTTCAGGATCACCGGACCTTCGCCTGCATCAATATCCCAGATATTTTCACCTTCGATGATCGGCGCTCCGGAATTCAGCATTGTTGCCATGGCACCTTTTGCGTCTTCCGGGTTTGCCAAACGCCAACCGAGCGGCGGTTCATCCAAAGCCACCCCTATCGCGACATCACCTGCAGTCGTGACCGCAGCTTTCGAATTTAACATTTTGGCAATCTGTGTTGCCAAACGGTTCGCGCCGCGATGCCCACCTAGAAGCGGAATAACAACTGCCCCGACATCAGATACCGACAGAACCGGAGGCTCGGTCAGTTTGTCGTTCAATAGCGGGGCCACAGCACGGATCAGAATACCGGATGCACAGACCCCGATAACCGGCACACCTGCAGCAAATAGATCGCGGGTGTGATCCAGCGCATTGGTAAAATATGCATCAGCGCTGTCGACACGGTCTTGGCGGCCGTGAACTCGGCAACCCAACTGCTTTGCAATGCGATGTGCAATCGGTTCACCAGCTTTGTTCAAGCACAACACAATGGGGTCTAGAGCCATGGGTCAGCTCCTTTCGTGAGCAAGATCATCGAAAAATACGGTGCTTTTTCAGGCGCTTGCGCGAGTGGCAGCACAACTTCTTCAGGAAGGGATGCGCGTTCGATATACATTGCTTGGTCCGTCAGGTTTAGTTGATCAAGCACCGATCGGATTTTCGGCAAGTGTCGCCCGACCTTCATGATCGCAACGCTTTCAGCGCCTTCTATGCGTGTTTTCAGCTCTGCTTCCGGCAAAGGACCTGGAAGGATCGTCAGCCGTTCATTCCGCGCTGCAAGTGGCATCTGCGCCTGCGCAGCACAGGCGGTGACTGATGTGACACCAGGAATGATCTGGACATCAAAATCAGGCGTTAACCGAGCGTAGAGATACATGAAAGATCCGTAAAAGAACGGATCGCCCTCACAAAGGCAGACAACGTTCTGGCCGCTTTTCAGGACCTCACCTATTTCTGCTGCGCCAATGTCATAGGCCGCTTGTGCGGGCGCGCGATCGGTTGTCATCGGCACGTCCATACGTATTTCTCGCGCACCGATCTTGATCAGGTCTGCGGCGATGGATCTGGCAAAACTGTCCCCGCCTGCAAGGGTCGGGTAGGCAATCACGTCTGCCTCTTCTATCAATCGCGCGGCTTTGCGCGTGATCAAATCTGGGTCACCTGGGCCCAGTCCAACGCCAAAAAGTGTCCCGCTCATCGTTTCACAAGGTTCCATTGGGTCACTGTCATGAAAGGCCGCCAGCCAGTGAGTTTTCCGACAGGTTCCGCCCGCTGAACGCTGATTTTTGCCAATTGACCACCATGTTTGCGATGCAGATCAATCAACATGGCTTCACTTTCAAGCGTGACTGCATTCGCAACAAGACGACCGAGGGGACGCAGTTTGTCCCACGCTATTTCAAATGTTTCTTCGCTTAACCCACCGCCAATGAAGATCGCATCTGGGGCGTCCAGGCCATCAAGCGCTGCGGGCGTTTCGCCGTCTATCAGCTCCAATTTTGGTGAGCCTAGGGCCAACGCATTTGCGGCTGCCATGGCCCGTCTGTCAGCGCGTGGTTCGATCCCAACAGCACGCGCGTATCTTGCCGCTCGCATCCATTCGATCGCGACGGAGCCTGACCCAGTTCCGATATCCCACAACAATGCCCCCCGCATCGGCATAAGCTTGGCGAGGGTTGCGGCCCGAACCTCTTGCTTTGTCATGGTGCCGTCGGATTGGAACAAGGAATCGTCAAGACCTGGAACGCGAGGAAGCAGGGCTGCGTTCGGTGCCGCGATACAGTCAATCGCGAGCGTATTGAACGCAGGAACAGAGTGGTTCCACGTATCAGCAACCCCATCAAACCGCTGCTCGTTCTCGCCACCCATCGCGGCAAGAACCGTCATTTTGGAATTTCCAAACCCTCGGTCACTCAGGAATTTGGCGATCTTTTCAGGGGTTTCTGCCCCAGTGGTCAGGATAATCAGTTTTTGGTCTGGCTGGATAAATGCAACCATCTGCTCAACCGGACGTCCGTGAACTGTGAGCGTTTCGACATCGGCAAGGCTCCATCCCATTCGTGCGGATGCCAGCTGGAAAGCGGACAATTGTGGGTGGAAGACGATCTGCGTTGAATCAATCGCCCGACCAATGCGCGCACCGACCGAAAACCACAGTGGGTCGCCTGTTGCCAATACGACGACGCGTTTGCCTTTGAATTCCAAGAGCTGGTCAATCAGTGCGTCAAAGGGAGATGGCCATGCAACGCGGGTCGCGTTGATCGCGCCGGACAGGTCGTGATGACGATCGCCACCAACGATGATCTCCGCCGCTTCAACAACTGCCCGTGTCGCAGGTGTAAGACCGTCGAGACCATCTT
The DNA here is from genome assembly GCA_947493265.1 of uncultured Litoreibacter sp. Lineage (GTDB taxonomy): Bacteria > Pseudomonadota > Alphaproteobacteria > Rhodobacterales > Rhodobacteraceae > Litoreibacter. The sequence continues at coordinate 681,384 of CANLQL010000004.1, forward strand.
CCCCGATACCAACGATATGCAGCCATGGCGCGCTCATAGGGCCGCCCATGATCCGTATTGGGATTTTACGTGGTGCTCAGTCATTGCGTTCATCCTCAGGCAGTCCGGCCGCCAATGCGTTTACCGCAGCAGATGCCAAAGCTGAACCACCCCGACGGCCCCGCAAGGCTATAAAGTCGCAGCCGCGTGAATTGCTGGCCAGTTCCGCTTTGCTTTCAGCCGCACCGACAAAGCCCACAGGAAATCCAAGAATAACCGCTGGTTTCGGCCAGCCTTGATCCAGAAGGTCAAGCAAATGAAACAGCGCGGTTGGTGCGTTCCCGATGGCAACGACCGCCCCTTCGATATGGTCGCGCCACAATTCCACTGCCGCAGCGGAGCGGGTATTGCCGATTTTTTCCGCATGCTCAGGAACTGCCGGATCATTCAGCGTCACGATCACCTGATTATCTGCAGGCAAGTATCGCCGGATGATACCAGCGCCGACCATTTCACAATCGCATAAGATGGGCGCGCCTTTCGTTAGCGCAAGCGCACCAACCTCATAGGCGGCGTCTGAAAATGCCAGCCTGTCAGCCGTTTCAACCATACCGCAAGCATGTATGACCCGCGTTGCAAGCTGCGCCATACCCTTCGGGAAACGCGCCAGATTGGCTTCGCTGCGCACCGTGGCAAAGCTTTGTGCGTAGATTGCCTTTGGGTCTTTCTCGTAAGGTCTCAACGTTTGTCTTTCGATCTGTTGGCGGAGCCTCCGGCGGGAGGTATTTTAGCAAGAATAAGTTTCAGGATTTGCGCGCACTTTCTGGCCCAAGCGGATGCTTGGCGTGTGGGTATTCCGGATGCGCGTGATCGTGATGATGGTCGTGGTGGTGATGGTCATGATCACCATGGTGATGATGGTGGTGGTGATCCGCGGCTTCGAGACGGCACATGCCTGTGCAGAAGGTATCACAAAGCACGCAGTCTGCGACGTTTGATCCAGGCGCGTTTGCGCCTTGTCCTTCAACATGGTGATGATGGGATTCCTGAACCGCGCCAACTTCGGCCTCAAAGCCAAGGACTTGGGTACGGTATTTGCACAGAACACAGGTCGGAGGGGGCACTTCGGCAAAGGCAGGGTGATCCCGGCCCTTTTCGGCGGCAATTGCCGCGCGCTGTGCAGGTGTGATTGACTGGGTGCCTTCTCCTTCGATTGCCAGAACCTGTGTGCGGTACTGGCAAATGCCGCAGTTCGGTGGCGGGGTCGCGCTTAGCTGTTCAGTGATGCGTTCCGCGAAGGTCTCCAGCACCTTTTCATGGTCATTGAGGTAACCTGCTTTTACGAATTGAGTTTCCGGATGTTCGGCCGCGACCTGGTCAGTGAAACCGTAGATCCGGTCGATAAGAATACCCGTGAACAGAAAATAGGGGAACACGACAACACGCTTGTAGCCCAGCTTGGCGACGTGCTGCAGGCAAGGCTCCACCAAGGGAAACGTAACGCCGGAATAGCCGGTTTCGACCCATCCTGTACCGAGGCCTTCATGAAGCATCCGGGCAATTTTGGCGACATTGCCATTTGCATCAGGATCAGAGGCCCCGCGCCCGATCACAACCAGGCACACGTCTTCATTGGGAAGCGGCCCGAGGTCTGCGTTTGCTTTGTCCAGTGCATCTTGAATTCGGGCTCCGGCCGCGGCGATCATTTTTGGGTCCACGCCCAATTCGCGGCCATAGCTGACTTCCAACCCATGTTTTGCTGCGTATGTGTTCAAAACCGTCGGAATGTCATTCTTTGCGTGCATCGCGGCAAAAAGCATGCCCGGAACAGCAAGGATTTTATCGCAGCCCTGCTCGCGAAGTTTGTCCAGACCGTCGCGGATGACTGGGTTTGCAAATTCAAGATAGCCGTATTCGACCGGCCAATCGGGCAAAAGAGCAGGCAGTTTTTCGGCCAGTACCGAGAATTCGTCCACGGCAGCCTGGCTTCGGGACCCGTGGCCACAAATCATGACACCGATTTTGCTCATGCGGATTCCTCCTCAGGCTCCACCTCGTCTGTTGTGTCTTCCTCAGTTTTCGGTTTTCCCTTGATCGCGCCCCAAATTGAAATGGCAGCCGCGACACCGATTGCAGCTCCGGCAACCCAATGATCATGGCCTGCGAGCTCCCCGAGATGTCCGACATGGGCTTGGACCATTGTCGGGCCGAAACAGATAACGCTGAGTGTTGCCAGGAATTTCATATCGGTGCCTTCTCCATCTTAGTGCAAGAGAAGTCGGGCAAGCCAAGCCTGCCATCGCATGACGATGCCGTGGTACAACCCCCTGATTGGGTCGATTGCGTTCGCGGCCAACCTCTCTGGCCCGCTGGGCGGGCCTCGTCTGGGATGGGTATATTCCTTGGGCGAATAAGCCGCAATGGGGGAAGCGAAGCGCATGCTGCCAAAAACGACACGCACTTATTTGTGCACAGCTTCTGCGCGTTGGCTTTCGTGTCGGGTCAGCTACATCTTGGTTGAACGGCACTGACGCACAGGATGGAGTAGCACGAATGGGACTATTGGTAGACGGCAAATGGCAGGACAAATGGTACGATACATCCTCCAACGACGGCGCGTTCAAACGCAGCGAGGCCAAGTTCCGCAACTGGATCACGGCTGATGGCAACGCAGGAATTTCCGGCGAAGGTGGCTTTAAAGCCGAACCTGATCGATATCACCTTTATGTCTCATACGCCTGTCCTTGGGCGCATCGGACCCTGATATTTCGCAAGCTGAAAGGATTGGAAAAGCTGATTTCCGTATCCGCTGTTCATCCCGACATGTTGGAAAATGGATGGACGTTCAAAACCGATGATTTCGGCGCAACTGGCGACGACCTTTACGGTCTGGAGTTCGCTCGCGACATCTACTTGAAGGCTGAGCCGACTATGACAGGCCGCGTCACAGTGCCGATCCTGTGGGACAAAGAGCGGGAGACGATCGTGTCAAACGAAAGCTCCGAGATCATTCGGATGTTCAATTCTGAGTTTGACGAAATCACCGGCAATTCGATGGATTTTTGGCCATCAGATCTGCGAGACGAAATCGACGAGGTCAACGCGCGCGTCTATTCATCCGTAAACAACGGCGTCTACAAGTCAGGGTTTGCGACGACGCAATCAGCCTATGACAAAGCAGTCGGCGAATTGTTCGAATGTCTGGATTGGCTTGATGACCGACTGGCAGATAGTCGCTACCTTATGGGGTCACGCATAACTGAGGCTGATTGGCGCCTGTTCACAACGCTGGTGCGATTTGATCCTGTTTACCACCTGCATTTCAAATGCAATCGCAAGCGGATCATCGATTACGAAAACCTGTGGGGGTATGCACGAGAATTGTACAATTGGCCGGGTGTCGCAGGGACGGTTAATTTTGACCATATCGTGCGCCACTACCACTACAGTCACGAGTCGATTAACCCACACCGGATCATTCCGATCAATCCTGTGTTGGATTGGTCTGCGCCGCATGGGCGGTGACGCCCATGCAGGTTTCTTAACGGCTGTGATAATCTGCCAACGCGGCGAGATCGCCAGGTGGCGTTCCTTTGGGAACCAAGGCACACGCGTTTGAGATGAAGCTGAAGATCGATCCATCTGAAAAGAAACTATTGCTGGTTACGAAGATCACCTTTGTGTCCGGCAATCTGTAGTTTGCATAATCAGCAACTGCCAGCGCGCTGCCAGCGGTCAAATTCAGATTAACGATCAACACATCAAACGTATCTGACTGCATCGCTTCAACCGCTTGAAGTTGCGATTGTACGACATCCGCAGATAGCCCAACACGGCGAATATGATCAGCCCAGAGTCCCCCCAAGCCGGCATCGTTCTCTACAATTAGTACGTTCATTTTAATTCCGACCTTTCGAGTGAAAGTGTGGCCGGTACGCTTCCCAGTCCTATTTACAGCTATGTTTCTGAGCCTGTAGTCCTAATAGAAGGTTAACGGGCACGTAAAGAATCTGAACTTTTGGTAAATTTGATCGATTTGAGCGGGACCTTGCTTGTTTTGGGAAATTCGGATTGATAGGCAATCGGATACGACCGCCTGAGGGACCCAATGCGCAGTATAATTACCATTTGCGACACCTGTAAACGTGACGATTGGGAGGAGCGCGGCATCTCCCAAACTGATGGTGAACACTTTGCCGAGTTGATTGAGGCGGCAGCCAAAGGTTCTGAACATGTGGACACGAGGCGTCATTCTTGCCTGATGGGGTGCGCCCGAGGGTGCAACATCGCGCTTCAAGCTGCTGGAAAGCTAAACTACACATTGGGTGAGTTTGAGCCCAGCAAAGAAGCTGCGGATGCAATTGTGGAATACGCGTCGATGCACGCCCAAAGCGAAACCGGAACAGTTCCATACCGGCAGTGGCCGCAGCCGATCAAAGGGCATTTTGTGACACGGCATCCACCTTTGCCTGACCCTAATCAGTCATGACACCCGCACGCGACCACGGTGGTGGCTTGGACGCTGCGATTGCCCAATATGGCGGACACCGTAGCGACTGGCTGGATCTTTCCACAGGCATCAATCCCGAACCCTATCCTTTGGGTCAAATCAATGCGGCTGCCTGGACCGACCTGCCCGACCAAAATGCGTTCGACAAATTGGAGAAGGCTGCGCGCGGGTTTTGGAACATCCCCGACAATGCCGCGGTAATTGCTGCCCCGGGTGCCTCGGCATTGATTGCTAGAATGCCGGAGTTGAGCGATCAGAATGCCGCCTTCATTCCCGGGCCGACCTATAACGAACATGCTGCCGCGTTTCGCGCCGCTGAACGGCATGTCAGCGAAACTGACCGCGCGTGTCCTATTCACGTCTATGTCCATCCAAATAACCCGGACGGGCAGATTTTGGGGGCGTCAGATTTTTCGGGCGCGAGCTTCACGGTCATCGATGAAAGTTTTTGTGACGTCATACCAGAGCGTAGCCACACCAACCTGTCATCACAGGACGGGGTGGTGATCCTGAAAAGTTTTGGGAAATTCTGGGGTTTGGCGGGTCTCAGGCTTGGATTTGCAATTGGATCGGAGCGGACTTTGACCCGGATGAAAGACCTAATTGGCCCTTGGGCCGTATCAGGGCCCGCGCTGCAGGTTGGCGCACAAGCGTTGGAAGACCATAACTGGGCTACGGCCACGCGGTCCCGTTTGGCGAAGGACGCGAAACGGCTTGATGACCTGATGCAGACTCATGGAAAATACGTTGGCGGTACGGATTTATACCGGCTCTATGATGTCGGTGATGCCAAAGCGTTCCAGAACCGGCTTGCGCAAAACCACATCTGGTCCCGAACTTTTCCGTATTCAGAAACCTGGCTACGTTTGGGACTTCCTGCCGCTGACCGCTGGGCGCAACTCGAAGCCGCATTATGAGCTTGATCCTCGCCATGTTGCTGGATGCCGCGCTTGGGGAGCCGAAATGGCTCTATGATCGCGTTCCGCATCCTGCTGTTTTGATGGGCCGGGTGATCGCTTGGAGCGATAAGCGCTTTAACACAGGCCCATCGCGGCAGGTCGCCGGGGTCGCTGTCATTGCAGTGCTCGTGATAGGCGCGTGGTGGCTGGGTCATTTCCTTCGAAGCCTTCCGTTCGGCCAATTGATTGAAATTGTCCTCGCCGCGATTCTTCTGGCGCAACGGTCTTTGGTAGACCACGTCGCAGATGTTGCTAAGGGGCTGCGCATCTCACTGGCGGAGGGGCGAAAAATGGTCGCCCGGATCGTCGGGCGGGACACATCTGCTATGGATGATGCTGCCGTTGCCCGCGGAGCGATTGAAAGCGCCGCCGAAAATCTTTCGGATGGCGTTATCGCCCCAGCGTTCTGGTTTTTCCTGCTCGGCCTTCCTGGTATCCTTGCCTATAAAATCATTAACACTGCCGACAGCATGATTGGGTATAAAACACCGCGCCATCAGGAATTTGGATGGGCTGCGGCCCGGCTTGATGATCTGGTCAATTGGGTTCCGGCCCGGCTCACGGCGGTGCTGATCATAGTCAGTCATTGGCGGTTCGATGTTTGGGATATCGTGATCAAAGATTCCGGTCTGCACAGATCGCCAAATGCGGGATGGCCCGAAGCTGCAATGGCAGGTGTTTTGGGGGTCTCCCTCAGTGGACCGCGTAGCTATGACGGAACCGTTCGTCAGGAACCATTCGTTCATGAAGCTGGACGGGCACCCGGACCTGACGACATAGACGCCGCTGTTTCTGCCCTTTGGCGTGCATGGGTTTTGACACTGCTTCTGGTCATAGGGCTGGGCTGGGTGATATAGCTGCCAAAAGTCACATGGAGACCTGATATGCGCCTGCTACCCCTCACCCTTTGCTTGATGATGGCCCCCGTTCTGGCCAGCGCGCAGGTCGCATGCGGCGGCTCATTCTCCGGTTTTGTCGGCAAGATGAAGGCGGCAGCGGTCGCACAAGGCCATTCCAAAGCGTCCGTTGACCAGTTTTTCAATGGCGTTTCCCTGGATGGGCGCACGCTTAAGGCGGACCGATCCCAAGGTGTTTTCAAACGTGATTTCATCGATTTTTCCCGGCGGATCATCAGCCAGAACCGGATCGACAATGGCAAACGCAATGCAAAAAAGTACGCCCGCGTTTTTGACCGGGTGGAGCGGGACTACGGCGTATCGCGCGGAGTCCTGTTAGCCTTTTGGGCGTTGGAGACAGACTACGGCGCGGTGCAAGGCGACTTCAACACGCTGAATTCACTGGTCACGCTGGCGCATGATTGCCGACGTCCTGATCTGTTCCGCCCGCAGGTTTTTGCGGCACTGGAATTGTTCGAGAAGGGCAATTTTGATCCTCGTCGAACGCAAGGTGCATGGGCCGGTGAAATCGGCATGGTGCAAATGCTGCCAGAAGATATTCTGCGGAATGGCGTCGACGGTGACGGCGACGGAAAAGTCAGCCTCAAAACATCGCCCCCAGATGCGTTGTTGTCAGGGGCCAAAATGTTGTCCGGTCTGGGTTGGCAGAAAGGCCAGCCATGGATGCAGGAAATCAGCGTTCCTGCTGATCTGGATTGGACAAAAACCGGTCTGGACAAGTCCTACCCGGTATCCGATTGGGCAAAATGGGGTGTAAAGCCACGCTCCGGGAAGTTTCAATCAAACGCGAAAGCTTCAGTTCTGCTGCCCATGGGGCGCAAAGGGCCCGCGTTTTTGGCTTACCCGAATTACCATGTCTATTTCGAATGGAACAAAAGCTTCGTCTACGTGACCACCGCCGCATATTTCGCCACACGGCTTACGGGGGCACCGGTCTATAACGCAGGCAATCCTGATCCGGGTCTCAAAGACGCCAACATGAAGTCGTTGCAGAAGAAATTGGCCAATCGTGGCCATGACGTCGGCAAAATCGATGGCATTCTGGGTGCGAAAACACGTGCGGCGGTTCAAAAGGAACAAGCCCGCCTTGGTATGCCTGCGGACGCTTGGCCAACGCGCGCGCTGCTTTCCAAGCTCTGAGTTATGGTCCGGGTCAATGATCAGATTACCCTGGAGCCGTGGGAGCTTTCGGAAAGCTTCACCACGGCACAAGGACCCGGCGGACAGAACGTCAACAAAGTTGCAACTGCGGTTGAGCTGCGGTTCGAGGCAGCACGCAGCCCAAACTTGCCCGAACCGGTGAAAGCCCGGCTGAAACGGCTCGCGGGACGGAAGTGGACAACCGATGGCGCACTGATCATCACAGCCCAAGAAACCCGATCGCAATTGCGCAACCGGGAAATCGCAGAGAAAAAGCTGGTAGAGCTGATTTTGAAAGCCTTGGAAGTGCCGAAGAAACGATTGAAAACGCGGCCGACCCTCGGGTCTCAACGGCGAAGAATCGCAGCGAAGAAACAACGCGGCGAGGTAAAGTCACTGCGCGGAAAAGTCAGCAATGACGAGTGATTTGGCGCAGCGGCGGGAAGCTGTTCTCGGGCCGAATGTCCCGACATTTTATGACGACCCTGTCCATCTTGTGCGCGGTGAAGGTGTGTGGGTGTGGGATGCAGATGGGCGCAAATATCTAGACTGTTACAACAATGTCCCACATGTCGGACACTGTCACCCACACGTGGTTGACGCCATCACCCGGCAAGCATCCACATTGAATACGCACACGCGCTACCTGCATGACGGGATCGTCGAATATGGTGAGCGTCTCTGCGCCAAATTTTCGCATGAAATCAGTCAATTGATCATGGTTTGCACTGGATCAGAAGCTAATGATATCGCGTTGCGTATGGCGCAAGCCGTTACCGGCAAAACCGGATTTATTGCCACCGACAATACTTATCACGGCAATACGCTTGCGACGGCGCAATTGTCGACACGCAGACCTCCTATTGGCGGCTACCCTAGAAATGTTCGGCTGGTCCCCGCACCTGACAGTGTTCGTCCCGTAGGTGGAAGCCTTGATGGGCAAGCGGACGCGTTTGCGTCCAACGTGGCCCAGGCAATTTCCGAGTTGGAGGCAGAAGGCTGTGGTTTTGCTGGCTTCATGTTCTGTCCGTCTTTCGCCAATGAAGGGTTCCCATCGCTTGATCGTGGATTTCTTGATCCAACGGTTGATGTGATCCGGAACGCAGGCGGGCTGCTTTTATGTGATGAGGTTCAACCGGGGTTCGGGCGATCTGGAACCGGTTGGTGGGGCCATGATTGGCTAGGCGTGCAACCGGATGTCGTGACGGTTGGCAAACCGATGGCAAATGGCCATCCGGTTGCATCTGTTCTGACCAGACCTGATGTCATGAAAGCGTTTCGTGAGGCGTTCGGATATTTCAACACGTTCGGCGGCAATCCTGTCAGCTGCGCTGCCGCAATGGCGACGATGGATATTATCGAACAGGACAGCTTGATCGACAACGCACGCGACGTCGGCGCATACGCGTTGGACAGGTTGCACAATATCAGTCACCCTTTGAAGGCTGAGGCGCGGGGCCAAGGTCTTTTCTTCGGCATTGAGTTTGTTCAAGATGACGGTGCCCCGGCGACGGAATTTGCCGCAAACGTGGTGGAGCAAATGCGCCAGCGCGGCGTTTTGATGAACCGCATCGGGCGCGACATGAACACGCTTAAAATGCGCCCACCGATGCCGTTTTCTCAAGACAATGCAGATTTCGCGTTAACTCTTCTGGAAGACGTGATTTCGGAGACACCGATTTGACCCCGGAAAAGGCAACCGCCATGGCGGAGCGTGCAAGCCTTGCGTGGGGTGGTTTCGCAACGCCGCCGCGGCTGATCCGCAATCGCGAAAATGTTGTGTTCGAAGTTTCTTTCAGATCAGGCACACGGGCGGCCCTGCGACTGCATCGCCAAGGCTACCAATCGCGCGATGCGATAGAGGCGGAATTGATCTGGACGGAAGCGCTCGCGAATTCTGGTTTCCCTTGCCCCACGCCGTTTCTGACAGAAGACGGTGCGCGGGTAATGTCCCAAGGGTCGGACCCGCTGGTATCTGTTGTATCTTGGATTGACGCTGATCCGATTGGCGAAAACGGTGTCCCCTATGATGGCCCCCTCAACCTTTATGAAGATTTGGGACAACTGATCGGGCGCTTGCACCGAAACACCGCTGCTTTGAACCTTCCTAAGTTGGCACGCCCGTCGTGGAATGCTGATGCGCTACTAGGGGACACACCCCACTGGGGCAGGTTCTGGGAGAACCCCTCCCTGACCCAAAAGGAGGTCGCATTTCTTCAAGAAGCGAGAAAAAATGCTGCGCAGCATTTTTCGTACGAAAACCCGGCTGTAGGGCTTATTCACGCTGACCTATTGCAGGAAAATATCCTGCGAAACAGCGATGGGCTTTGGATCATTGATTTCGATGACAGTGGCTATGGATATGCTGGCTACGATATCGGTACAGCATTGATTCAACACAGTGAATCCCCGCGGCTACCAGAGTTACAAGAGGCGTTGCTGCATGGGTATGCTGCGCAGCATCCGACGCAAAACCTTCAAGTGAAGGATATCGCATTATACGTTATGCTGCGCAGCATGGCGTCCTGTGGATGGATCATGTTAAGGGCGGAAAAAGACGACCCAAGACAGCGGTTTTATGCAGAACGTGCGTTGACCTGCGCGCGGGCTTATCTAGCAGTTTGTTGAAAGTTGCCTGCTTCAGGCTTATACGACCACCGCCTGTTCTTCCTGCGCCCCAACGTTGAAAACACGCTTATAGCGTTTGATCTCGGATGCAGGTCCCATCGCCTTGCGTGGATTGTCACTAAGCTTGACTGTCGGTTTCCCGTTGGCTTCCACCGCTTTGCAAACCAGCGAGAACGGGGCCAGGGCGTCGCCCGGAACAAGACCGCGAAAGTCGTTGGTCAACAAGGTGCCCCAACCAAAAGAGACTCGGACACGACCGTGGAATTGGCTTTGAAGTTCCGTGATTTTTGCCTCATCCAGCCCGTCTGAGAAAATCACCAGTTTTTCGCGGGGATCTTCGCCGCGAGACTTCCACCAATTGATTGCTGTTTCAGCCCCTGTCGCGGGATCGCCGGAATCAATCCTTATGCCCGTCCACCCGGCAAGCCAATCTGGAGCGTCGTTGAGGAAACCAACGGTGCCATAGGTGTCCGGCAAGATAATCCGTAGATTACCATCATGTTCTTCGTGCCAATCGGCCAGTACGTCATAAGGGGCCTGTTTCAAGGCCTCGTCGTTTTCTGCGAGTGCCGAATACACCATCGGAAGTTCATGCGCATTTGTGCCAATCGCCTCAACCTCACGGCGCATCGCGATCAGGCAGTTTGATGTGCCTACGAATTTCTCTCCCAAACCTTCCTGCATGGCTTGAACACACCAGTCCTGCCACATAAACGAATGTCTGCGCCTTGTGCCGAAATCTGCCAGCCGAAGATTGTCAACCTTTTGTAAACGCTCAACTTTCTCCCAAAGACGCGTCATTGCACGTGCATAGAGCACTTGCAGTTCGAACCGGCCCATATGTTTCAAAACCGCACGTCCGCGAAGCTCCATCAAGGTGCTTAACGCGGGAATTTCCCAAAGCATGACATCAGGCCACTTTCCCTCAAATGTCAGCTCGTACTGGCCATCGCGTTTTTCCAGGTGGTAGTCCGGCATCTGGAAGTTCTCGAACCACTCCATGAAGTCAGGTCGGAACATCTGGCGCTTGCCATAAAATGTGTTGCCGCGCAGAAATGTGCTTTCGCCACGCGATAGCTTGAGGGAACGGATGTGATCAAGCTGTTCGCGCAGTTCGCCTTCGTCGACCAACTCAGCAAGTTTGATATCTTTTGAGCGATTGATAAGCGAGAACGTCACATTGGTGTCGCGCTTGTTGCGGAACACAGATTGGCACATCAACAGCTTATAGAAATCCGTGTCGATCAGCGACCGAACGATCGGATCGATTTTCCATTTGTGGTTGTAGACCCGCGTGGCGATATCGACCATGGTCTAGCCTCCCTATTGACGAAGCTCAGCTAAACCAAAGGCTTAGCGAATGTCCAGCGCTCACAGAAGTGTCACACCGGCAGCGCGCATGCCATCTTGCGCGGTCGCAAGTGTTCCACCCATATCAATGGCCCGGCAAAGGGATTGCTCCACACTTACGGCATAGCCAAGCCGGGTAGCGTCCACTGCCGAGAAATTGACGCAATAGTCGGTTGCGAGACCGACCATTGTCACCGCTGACACATCGCGCGTTTTCAGATATCCATCTAGGCCAGTCGGCGTCTCATGGTCATTTTCAAAGAACGCGGAATAGCTGTCGATCTGCGGTCGGAACCCTTTGCGCACGATCATATGCGCCTTGTCTGCATCAAGATCTGCGTGGAACGCAGCACCTTGCGAGCCCTGAATACAATGATCCGGCCAAAGCATTTGCGCACCGTAGGGCATCTCGGTCTCCGTGAAAGGGTCTTTCCCGTCATGTGAACTGGCAAAGGACGAATGCCCGGACGGATGCCAGTCCTGGGTCAGCACAATCGTCTGAAACTCTGTCATAAGCCCATTGATGCCAGCCACAATTTCATGCCCGCCTTCAACCGCCAGCGCGCCGCCGGGACAAAAGTCGTTCTGGACGTCGATGATGATCAGGGCTTGTGAAATATCGCGCATGGGATCCTCCAAACGGGGTTAGTTGATGGGACTGTGCTTTGCCGAGGCCAGACGGTCAAGCTGGGGGCTTGAATGCGCCTGCATTCGCTCGTAAATCCCACGCATGTTTATCGTTGCCGCGCTTTATCATTTTACGCGATTTGATGACCCGGATGCTTTGCGGCCGGGGCTCGTTGAGATTTGCGCAGCACATGACACCAAAGGAACGCTCTTGGTTGCGCAAGAAGGCATCAATGGCACGATTGCGGGTACGCGCGCAGGGATCGATGCCGCCCTGAAGGCAATTCGGGCACTTCCCGGATGTGCTGCTTTGGAACATAAGGAAAGCACAGCGACAGAAATGCCGTTCAACCGGCTCAAGGTTCGTCTGAAGCGGGAAATCGTGACTATGGGGCAACCCGATGTTGATCCGGCGCAAGGGACAGGTCACTATGTCGATCCTGAGGACTGGAACGCTTTGATCGCGCAGCCAGATGTCGCGGTGATCGACACCCGCAATGACTACGAGGTCGCAATCGGTACGTTTGAAGGGGCGATCGATCCACAAACAAAAAGCTTTGGTGAGTTTCCCGTATGGTGGGAAGCCAACAAAGAGCGTTTTCACAACAAACGCGTTGCGATGTTTTGCACAGGTGGAATCCGGTGCGAAAAATCGACCAACTTCTTGTTGGGGCAAGGCGTTGAGGATGTTTTTCACCTGAAAGGTGGCATCCTGAAATATCTGGAACATGTGCCGGAAGAAGACAGCCGGTGGGACGGAGAATGCTTCGTCTTTGATGGCCGTGTTTCCGTCGGGCATGGCTTGAAGGAAGGCACACATCGACTTTGCTTCGCCTGCCGGCGACCACTGGCCCCGGAAGACTTGCGGCATGCAGACTATGAAGCCGGTGTCCAATGTCATCGTTGTGCAGACGAATTCAGCGAGGCTGACCGGCGTAGGTTTCGGGATCGCCAAAAGCAGATTCGTTTGGCCCATGATCGTGGGGAAACGCATATGGGCGACGGCTGAGCCAACCTTGCGCCTCCCGAATTGATGAAAACTTTACCTGGTTCTCACCCGATCCCATTGGCAGTGAATAGGTATTTCTTTGCGGGATACGCTGCTGACATTGGCTGAACTGCAGGACTAAGCGCGACTGAGACGCACGAGCTAAATCCACAATTTGTTAAACTCCTTCTCCTAACAAGGATCACAACTGAACCACTGCGCCATCTTTGTTGGTGTGCAGTGAAAAGGAATTGTTACGGGTCGCCTGGATGGATCAAAACACCGCGAGATACGAGCTTGCTGCGCGCGCGCCAGCAGACGCTGATCCATTGCTAAACTTTTTCAAAGACCATCTGGGTACTCCGGTTACGGTATCCCTCGCCAAGGTAAATCGGCTGGACGCGTTGCGGCTCCAAACTTTGATCGTTGCGCTCAAGCAATGGCGGGCGAATCAAACCAGGTTCAGTATTTGCGATATTTCTAAAGACTGCGCCGCCAATCTTGAGCTTCTTGGAATTGGACCAGAATTTTTCAACATGGATTCCCAAACATGACAATTACTGTGCTTGCAATCGATGATAGTCGGACCATTCGGGACCTCCTGCGAATTTCGATCGAAGATGCTGGGCTTCAGTTTGTTGGTGCAGAAGATGGCGTGGTTGGTTGTGAAAAATTCAACGAAATACAGCCAGATGTCGTCATTACCGATATCAACATGCCCAATATGGACGGGTTCGGGGTCATTGAAACCATCCGTGCGACCGGGGCAAATCGGAATGTCCCGATATTGGTGCTGACAACAGAAAGCGGTCAGGACCTCAAAGTACGGGCGCGAAACGCGGGTGCGACCGGATGGATTGTAAAACCGTTTAATGATGACACACTGATTTCCGTCCTCAAACGCGTTACCGGCTTCGCTGCCTGAAATGAACAGCGTAAATTCCATACGCGACACCTTCTTCGAGGAATGCGAGGAACTGCTTGAGGCGTTGGCAGACGGGCTATCTGAAATGGCAGATGGCGACGCAAGCCAAGATACGATGAACGCTGTTTTCCGCGCTGTTCATTCGATCAAAGGTGGCGCTGGAGCATTCGCGCTGGATCAGCTTGTGTCATTCGCGCACAGCTTCGAAACCGTCTTGGACGGACTTCGAAATGAGACGATTGAACAAACGACGGACCTTATGCGCGTCTTGCAAAAGTCTGGCGATCTTCTGGCAAATATTGTCGAAGCCGCACGGTCTGGCAGTACGTTTGACGAGGCATCCCTAGCCAGCAATCTCGACGCGCTCTCCTCCTATGGGAATGCGTCATCGGCAGACGTGGCTCCAGAACCTGCCTTTGCGTTTCAGCCAATGGCCATTGATATCGAGCTGCCCGACAGCAGTGATACAGACCGGCTTTCGGACACTCATGTCGGGTTTGAAATTCATTTCACCCCACATTGGCCTTTCTATGCGAATGGTCATGACCCGATCCTGCTATTCACTGCACTCGCACAAATCGGCGAGATTGATGTCGCACTTTCGGAAGAAAACCTGCCAACTCTTGATGACCTCGAAGAGAATACCACCCATCTGAGCTGGACGATCACGCTGAAAACGGACGAATCCGAAACCATCTTGCACGAGGTCTTCGAATTCGTTGAAGGACTTTGCGATCTGCAGATTGATCCAATTGTCGCGGAGGAAGAACCTCTTCCCGACGCTATCGCAAACAAGATACCAGCTGACAAAAAGATATCAGCTGAGGCCAGCGCACAGAAAAATACCAAACCGGTTGGCCCAAAACCAACGCTCAGGGTGGACCTTGAGCGTGTTGACCGGCTTATCAATACTGTCGGAGAGCTGATTATCAATCAGGCCATGATCGCCCAGCGCATGGGTGAAAATTCCGCTCTACTGGACGCTGATTTGTCGAACGATCTGGATGATTACAGATTACTTGCGCGCGATATCCAAGAAGCAGTTATGGCGATCCGGGCCCAACCCGTAAAACCCTTGTTCCAACGCATGTCACGTATCGTTCGAGAATCGGCGGATGAGGCAGATAAGACAGCACGGCTGGTGGTAATTGGCGAGGGAACGGAGGTTGATAAAACAATCATCGAAAGGCTTGCCGACCCACTGACACACATGGTTCGCAACGCCGTCGATCATGGATTGGAGACTGCGCAGGAACGGATTGACGCGGGAAAGGACCCCGAGGGCACGATCACGCTATCCGCAGCCCACAGATCGGGAAGTATCCTCATCGAAGTTCAAGACGATGGTGGTGGGCTGAACAGAGACAAGATTCTCTCGATTGCAATCGAGAAAAACCTGATTGCCAGTGATCAAGAGATCACAGATGCAGAGATCGACAATCTGTTGTTTATGCCGGGTTTCTCCACCGTCGAAAAAGTTACCAGCCTTTCGGGTCGCGGCGTCGGGATGGATGTTGTCAAAAATTCAGTCGTCGCACTTGGCGGCCGTATTTCGATATCGTCTACACCGGGTCTTGGAACAAAATTTTCGATTACTCTACCGCTCACACTGGCTGTTATGGACGGAATGGTGATCTCGGTCGCCGATCAGACCATGGTTGTTCCAATCAGCGCTATGATTGAAACCATTCGACCAGAGCCGTCTGATCTTCACCCGCTTGGCACCGACAAGTTGCTGCTGTCGGTTCGGGGTCAATACATCCCCGTCATAGATGTGGCGGAAATTTTAGGGCTTGTGCGAACCGATGCCTGCCCCGCTCCGGACGTTTACCTCCTCATCGAAGCGGAGGGGGTCGGCCAATGTGCATTGGGCATCGATGAGATTTTCGACCAGCGCCAGGTTGTCATCAAGAGTCTTGAAGGCAACTACCAGGCCATTCCGGGTGTCGCCGCCGCAACTATTCTGGGTGACGGGAAAATTGCCCTGATCTTGGACACTGACGCTGTCGCGCTCATGCAAGCGGGTGATCCAGATCGCGCAAGGAAATCAAATTCACAATTGGAGCATTCCCATGAGTGACCAAGACGAACAGTTCACTGAAAAATCAACTTGTGAGTTCGTGACTTTCACGGCAGCAAACCAGAGCTTTTGCCTTGATATCATGAAGATACGCGAAATTCGCAGATGGGCTCCGGTGACTATCCTTCCGCATTCCCCGGCAGAGGTACTGGGCGTCATGAACCTCCGCGGCGCTGTTATCCCAATCTTTGACCTTGCGGCAGGTTTTGGACTGGGTCCAACCCCTCACAACGACCGAAATGTTATCATCGTCGCAAATAACGGGACGCAGACAGTTGGCCTGCTCGTTCAGTCCGTTTCTGAAATACTTTCCGTGTCAGAAGACCAAATCCAAAGCACACCGGACGTGAATTCGGAATCTACGCGACAATCAATTCCAGAAGTGATTTCGCTAGAGAACGGAATGACCCGTGTGGTGGACCTTCAATTTATCGCCCGCGCGGTTTCTCAGGTTGCGGCTTGATGAACCAAATCGACAAGACCTTACTTTTCGACGAGAATTTTCCATTCTCAGACGATGACTTTGAAAAAATATCCAGTTTGGCACACCGGGAATTTGGTCTTTTTCTGCCACCACCTAAAAAGACTCTGGTTTATTCCAGACTTGCGCGACGGGTTCGCAGCCTGAAGCTCCGTGATTTCAAGGACTATTGTGATCTGCTACAGGACGACAAAAACAGGGAAGAACGCCGGGTGCTGCTATCTTCCCTCACAACAAATGTTACGCAGTTTTTTCGCGAAGCTCACCATTTCGACTACCTGTCAAAGTCGGTTTTTCCAGAATTGATCAGCCTCGCGCGTGCAGGATCGCCAGTGCGAATTTGGTCAGCCGGGTGTTCAACCGGGCAAGAACCTTACTCCATCGCTTTCACGCTGTTGGATGCCTTTCCTGACGCGCCATCCTACGACGTCAAGATATTGGCCACTGATATTGACACTGAAGTTTTGGAAACCGGAAAACGTGCGGTTTATTCTGACGAAGATATCGCGCCAATCCCAAAGCTCATGCGCGAACGGTTCGTCACACAGACCGAGAAGAATTTCCGCGTCAAAGACACCGTTAAAAAGCTTGTTAACTTTGCTGAATTAAATCTCGTTTCGGATTGGAACATAAACGGGAAGTTTCATTTGATCATGTGCCGAAACGTGTCGATTTATTTCGATAAATCAGCGCAAGCAACACTTTGGAAAAGGTTTTCTGATCAAATCCGTCCAAACGGGCATTTGCTTATCGGTCATTCAGAACGTTTGTCCGGTGATGGTGCAAGTGCCTTTAAGACTGTTGGTGTCACAGCCTATGAACGAGCGTTGGATCGATGAGCCTTAAAGAGTCCTTACACATTATGGTTGTCGACGACATGTCGACCAGTCGCGGCTTGATTTGCCAAGCGCTCGATGAAATCGGAATTTCAAATTATTCCTCGGAAGTTGATGGGCGGGATGCTTTGCCAAAATTGGTGGCGCGCCCGGTTCACTTGGTGATTTCCGACCAGAATATGCCACATCTTGAAGGATTGGGTTTGCTGGAGGCCCTTAGGCAGAACAAATCCACCTCACGGATCGGATTTATTCTGGTCACCGGAACGCCGACGCCAGAGATCATCGGCCAGGGACAAAAGCTCGGCTTAAACAACCTTTTGAAAAAGCCGTTTACCGTCCCAGCTATGCAACAATGTATCGAGAGCGTCGTTGGACGGCTCTGAGATCATAAAAAACAATCCCGCCTACCCGGCGGCCAGCGAAGTCCTTGGGGCCGTTGCTGGTGAGTTGGACAGAACGGAGACGTTTCTCGAACAACTCGAGGACGTGTTGGTTGCGCTTGTCCAAACAACTGGGTTCGAAATCACCTCGGATCAGAAGTCTACTTTGCAAGAAATTGATCTTCTGTCCCAAACCCTACGTGGTCTGGCAACTTATCTCAGGGACGTCTCGTCAGAGATGTCAGACTCTATTAAGATCGATACCACCGGTGCCATTGACGGATTGACCTTGGCAGCGATGCGAAAGCGGCTGGATTGCTCTCCTGAAGGGAAGGCAAAAGGGGCAGAAACCAGTGAAGTTATCGAGATGTTCTAGCGAAGAGGATAGAACAATCGCTGACTTTCCAGACCGAGACCACATGGTTTTTCACAAGTTTCTTTACGCGAAGCTGTGGTGCAGCCTTCACCATAACAGCAGCCAGAAATCGCCAATCAGTGGCAAGGATTCTTGGAGAGTATTGTTTGAGTTCTTGCGACACCTAAACAACGCGAAAACTATGTTTGGCTCGCATCGGCTGGGTGCAGACTTTCAATACGACATAGGCAGAAAACCTACTCAGTTCTGCTCTTTGACCCTCCAGATTGAGCACCGCCTATCTGTTCCAGAGGGCCTAAATTCATGAGCAAAACAACCGTTTTGATCGCTTCGGGTAGCGTTGTCTCACGCATGAAATTGCGGAAATTTCTGACGACTGAGAACGATTTCGACGTGGTTGGCAGTTGTGGGAATGCTGTTGAACTGCAAGAGCATATTGAAAGGCTCGACCCCGATATCACACTTATTTCCCAGTGCCTTACCCATGATCACGATTTCCATATCACACGCGCATTTCTGGAGACTGTCGACGTCCGATGGCTGACATTCATTGACGATGGCGCAAAGCATTCGGCGTTCAACCGACACTTGGAATCAGACTTGTTTTCGATAGATCTACGAACATCTATCGGAAGCCTACCCGACCAGATTCGGGCAGTGTGCCGCGCGAAGCGAAAGCGTGCGCCGAGACCTGTAAGAACCGAAATTCAAAGATCCAAATCTCAAAAACTGGTTGTTATGGGCTCTTCCACTGGGGGTATCGATGCGTTGATAAATATCCTGTCTCGCTATCCGACAGATTGCCCGCCAACTGCAATCGTGCAGCATACGCGAACAGGGTTTGGAAAAAGCCTCGTAAGACTGCTCAACCAACGGTCGCCTGCGAATGTTGTCGAAGCACAAAACGGGATGACGATTGAGCCGGGAACAGTTTGCATCGCGGCTGGCGGGGACACCCATCTAACGGTCTTAAAACGATCCAAATTCGAGTGTAAATTTTCCATTGGTGAGGCTGTCTATGGACATAGGCCATCGATCGGCGCGCTTTTCGATTCCGTACTTCCGCACAGTCACAACACTGTCGCCGTTTTGTTGACCGGGATGGGGCAGGACGGCAGCAAGGCCATCACCCGCATTCGGAAGGCAGGCGGCACAACGATCGGTCAGGATGAGGCGACTAGTGTTGTCTACGGAATGCCGCGCGCCGCCATGGAACTGGGCGGCCTTACCCACATCCTGCCAATCGATAAGATTGCTGATGCCATCCTGAAGAACTCAGATCTACGAACTGTAGCTTCCAGTCACAAAGAGACTTTGCAAAGCTTTGCACCTTCGCCAGACCGACGTAGTTAGAAGTCCAGGTTCTCCACGCTCAACGCATTGGTCTGGATGAATTCACGCCGCGGTTCCACGACGTCGCCCATCAATTTGGTGAAGATGTCATCCGCTTCCGCCATATCTTCGACTTTGACCTGCAAGAGAGTCCTCGCCTCCGGATCAAGGGTCGTTTCCCACAGCTGATCGGGGTTCATTTCACCCAGTCCTTTGTAGCGTTGTAGGGACAGACCTTTCTCACCCTCTTCGAGAATGGATTGCAAAAGATCAATTGGACCAAACACTGGTTGCTCCCGGTCCTTTCGCACAAGTTTCGCGTTGGTTGAGTAGGTTTCCTTCAAGCTATCCGTGAACGACCCCAACCGCTGCGCTTCGCCAGATCGCAACACAGCACCATCAAGGACACGTACTTCGTCAACGCCGCGCAGAACACGCCAAAGTCGAATACCCTTGTCTTGAGTGGGCCGGCCTTGCCAACCACGCTCATATTCAAGTGCGATTAGATCCAGACGCTTTGCCACGATGTCCGCGACGCCTTGCAGATCAGCATCGACCTGCCCCATCACGAATGCACCCGCGATCGCCGATTGCTCCAAAATATGTTGTGGGTAATGCGTTGGAAATGCTTGTAAAATTCGACGGATGTTGCGCGCTTCATCAACGATGCGTTTCAAATCCTGGCCAACGATTTCCTCGCCGGACCCTAATTTCAGCATCGCACCGTCAATGCCCATTTCGATCAGGTAGTCTTCCAGTCCCGCTTGATCCTTCAGGTAAACCTCGGACTTCCCTCTGGCGACCTTGTAAAGCGGCGGCTGCGCAATGAAGAGGTGACCGTTTTCGATCAGCTCTGGCATCTGGCGGTAGAAGAAGGTCAAAAGCAACGTGCGGATATGCGCGCCGTCGACATCTGCGTCGGTCATGATGACAATCTTGTGGTACCGCAACTTCGAGATATCAAACTCGTCGCGTCCGATCCCGGTGCCCAGCGCCATCACCAAGTTTCCGATTTCCTGAGACCCCAGCATCCGGTCAAACCGCGCACGTTCAACGTTCAGAATCTTGCCGCGCAGAGGCAGAACGGCTTGCGTCCGGCGATCTCGCCCTGTCTGTGCTGACCCTCCGGCACTGTCACCCTCGACAAGAAACACTTCGGTCTTCGACGGGTCCTTTTCGGAGCAGTCTTTCAACTTCCCGGCCAGGAAATTTACATCCAGCGCGGTTTTCCGACGTGTCAGTTCGCGCGCTTTGCGAGCGGCTTCCCGAGCATGCGCAGCTTCGATGATCTTGGTGACGATGATCCGCGCTTCATTGGGGTTTTCTTCAAACCATTCCGCCAGCTTTTCGTTCATCAGGCCCTCAACCGCGGGACGCACCTCGGAGGAAACGAGTTTATCTTTGGTCTGTGACGAGAATTTCGGATCCGGCACCTTCACGCTCAGGACGCACGTTAACCCCTCGCGCGCATCGTCGCCGGTGAAACTGATTTTTTCCTTCTTCGCAATTCCGCTGGTCTGCGCGTAGTTATTGATGGTCCTTGTCAGCGCGCCACGAAAGCCCGCCATATGCGTTCCGCCATCGCGTTGTGGGATGTTGTTGGTGAATGGCAGTACGGTTTCGTGGTAGCTGTCGTTCCACCACATCGCGACCTCGACCCCGATATCATCCTTTTCGCCCTGCACATAAATCGGCTCCGGCATCATGGCCGTTTTGGAGCGGTCGATATATTTGACGAACTCCTTAACGCCACCTTCATAGAAAAGCTCGGACCGCAACGCTTCTGCCGGACGTTCATCTTCCAGGATAATCCGGACACCGGAGTTTAGAAACGCAAGTTCACGCAGTCTCTTTTCCAGAGTCTCGAACACAAATTCCCGGTTCGAGAATGTTTCGAGGGAGGCGAGAAACCTGACCTCTGTTCCTGTGTGATCTGTGTCGCCGACAACTTCCAAATGCTTGGTCGTAAAACCGCCTTCAAACCGGGCGACATGCTCTTTTCCATCCCGCCAAATGCGCAGCTCAAGCCAATCCGACAAAGCATTAACCACAGACACGCCGACCCCGTGCAGACCGCCGGACACTTTATAGGAATTGCTGTCAAATTTACCGCCAGCATGCAGTTGGGTCATAATGACCTCCGCCGCAGACACGCCTTCTTCTTCATGGATACCCACTGGAATACCGCGACCATTGTCTGACACCGAAACAGAGCCATCCGCGTGGATTTTCACGTTTACTGCATCTGCATGGCCGGCCAACGCTTCGTCAATTCCGTTATCGACGACCTCATAAACCATGTGGTGCAAACCAGACCCATCATCCGTATCCCCGATATACATACCAGGACGTTTCCTCACGGCTTCTAAGCCTTTGAGAACCTTGATGGAATCTGCGCCATATTCTTCTGGAGTCGGGGTGTCCTCGGACATATCGTGCCTTCTTCTAATTTTACGCAAAATATACCGGTTTTGTGCAGGATTGTCACGCAATTGACGCAATATATTGTGGTTTAGCCAACCTTGAGAATAACGTCTAAAATTGTCCGCGAATGAACGGCTGAAATCTCTGAACTTAAAGGTCTTGAAACAGTTTTGACGCAACTTGTCAGGACTGAGTTTGAGTGTCGGAGTGCCCCTCGTGAAAGCCTATCAAGCCCCCCATTTTTCTAATCGTCGCGCCCAAAAAGTAACTGTTGTCCCGGACAATATCCTGTCCCGGTCTTTTCGGGGTCTCAACGATGATCCGATGCTGGACGAATTGTTCGAAACTGTTGCTTGGCTGGTGGACTACACCCACAAGCAGGAGCTTTGGGACATCTCCCACAAGCTTGAAGGTATTTTGGATGCCATTCTCATGCAGAAGGATCGACAGGATCGCGGCGTGTATATGTTTCGGTCGAAACGAAATAGCGCACTTTCGAACCTGGACAGTGAAACCTTTCATGCACTGCGGAAAGAAATCGTCAACAGGACCGTAAAATCGGTCCTTTAGCCGAAGGCGATAACTCCGCCCACACAGATTAACAGAATGCCTGCGGTGACGTTCATCCGGCGCAAAGCGGATTCAGACTTTAGCAGGCCGCGCACCCGGTCAACGGATAGCGCAAGCGCAAGGTTACCCAACAGCGGTACAATGAAGCTTAGGAAGCAAATCGCAGCAATATCCCATTTGGTTACTTGCGTCAGATCAAAGAAGCCGGGAAGGACGCCCATGTAGAACAAGATCGCCTTGGGGTTGCCCAAAATAACTGCGAGCCCGGCCAGAAAGCCCGCCAGCATGCCCGGCCTCGTCAGCCTTGAATCCGATCCGAGGGATTTTCCTGCATTGCGGATCAACATGACCCCCATCGCAAGGAACATCACCACCGCAACCCAGCGCAACACATCCATAAACCACGCAAACTCCGACACCAGCCACGTGACGCCAAGGATTGCGAGAAGTGGCCATAGCACGTCGCCTACAACAACGCCCAACGCCAGCGGCCAGGCAGAATTGAACCCTCCCGATAGCGCGCGTGCAAGCAACGCGACCCAAACCGGCCCCGGGGTCAAAAACAGAATGAAGAGCGCTCCGGCATAAAGAAGCAGCTCAAACGGTGTGGCGGTCATTGAATTCCCTGCAGGTGGATCAGACGTTGCTTCGTCATAATCCGCTTATGGTCGAAGTTCCATCTATCTCGGACACTTCGACGAACTGTGCACGTGTATCGAGTTCTTCAAACAGCTCCAGTCCGGTTCCGGTCATCCAGGCCTGTGCTTTCAGCGCAAAAATTTCCTCATAGAGCGCTTTGCGGCGATCGGCATCCAAATGTGCTGCGACCTCGTCCAACAACAGGATCGGCGGCGCACCAAAATCTTCTGCAAGTGCACGGGCGTTGGCAAGAATAAGCGACAGGAGAAGCGCCTTCTGTTCCCCTGTCGAACAAAGCTTTGCAGGGACAGATTTATCCGAATAAATTGCTTGTAGATCAACACGGTGCGGACCAACCAGCGTTCGTCCTGCCCGCATATCCAGGGGGCGGGACGCCGCAAGTGCAGTTGCCAGACCGGCCTCATCCGCGATGAGGGGCGTATCATCCGGCCCTTCGATAGAAAGATCTGCACGGGGAAACGCGGTTTGTGCATTCTCCATTGCCGCGTGAAGCCGCTGCAGCGCGCGGGTTCGGTTTTCGATGATCACGGCACCCGCTTGCGCCATCTTGGTCTCCAACGCGGTGTACCACATTGCATCGCGCACCATATCCTTGAGCAGTCGGTTACGCTCTCGCATTGCCTTTTCATACGCCACGGAAACTTCGGCGTGCGATGGTTCGAAAGACAACGTGATCCTGTCTAGAAACCTGCGACGACCTTCCGCCCCTTCCAGCCAAAGCCTGTCCATCGCTGGGATTAACCAAACAATACGGGCCATCTGGGCCAGCGCAATTTGCGGGACTGTCTTGCCATTAACTTGCACGGTACGACTGCTGCCAGCCGCCGCACGGGTTTCGATTTCGTGGGATTGACCAAGGCTTTGCAAAACACCCGCAACCTTCCAACCCAGATTTTCCGGCTGTCGGCCGATCTCGTCAATTTTAGCGCGGCGCAGGCCCCTACCCGGCGATAGAAGCGACACTGCCTCCAGCAGGTTGGTCTTTCCCGCCCCGTTTGGTCCGTAAATTGCTATCGGACGGGTGCCAGCGTCGATCACAGCGCGCTTGTGGGATCGGAAATGGGACAGTTCCAGATGAGTTAGAAAGAGGCCAGACATACCCGACCTTTCCCTGTCACAAATGGGAATTGCAAGCCGCGAAGATCAGACGCGCATCGGCATGACGACATAGACTGCCGACAGATCATTGCCTTCACGCATCAAGGTTGGGTCGCCCGCGGAGTTGAACAGGAACACAGCGTTCTCCCGATCTACTTGGCCCGCAATTTCCAGCAAATACTTAGCATTAAAGCCAATTTCCAGCCTCTCATCACCGTAGGCGACGGCTAGTTCTTCTTCCGCGGCACCGCTATCAGGTGCATTAACCGACAGGATCAAGCGGTCTTCGTCCAGCGCAAGCTTTACAGCGCGCGAGCGTTCTGAGGATACGGTTGCCACACGGTCAACGGCTTTGGCAAATTCGGCGGCATCTACTTCCAATTTGCGTGTATTTCCTTGTGGGATCACGCGCGTGTAGTCAGGGAATGTGCCGTCGATAACCTTGGAGGTCAGGGTGATTTCCGGCGTTGCGAAGCGCACCTTGGTTTCGGAAACGGAAACTGCGATTTGCAATTCGTCGTCATCCAACAATTTGCGAAGCTCAGCGACAGTTTTGCGCGGCACAATTACCCCCGGCATGTCGGCAGCATCAGCAGGCAAGTCCGCATCGATCCGCGCGAGGCGGTGACCATCCGTTGCAACGCAGCGCAGCATTTTACCGCCATCGCCATCGGCGATATGCATGTAGACACCGTTCAGATAGTAGCGGGTCTCTTCTGTTGAGATCGCAAATTTCGATTTGTCGAACAGGCGACGCAAGACTGGCGCTGGGGCAGAGAAATTCGACTGATATTCAGAGGACGCCATCACAGGGAAATCTTCTTTGGGCAATGTCGCCAAAGAGAAATTTGAGCGACCCGCTTCAACCGTCAATCGCCCGGTCGCGCCATCGTCAGTCAGCGTGACCAAAGCACCGTCCGGCAATTTCCGCACAATTTCGTGCAATGTCGTGGCAGAAACTGTGGTAGCCCCTGCGCGCTCAACTTGCGCGGCAGCTTTGTCGACAACCTCGATATCCAGATCCGTTGCCCGGAAACTGGCTGTGCTGCCTTCAGCTTCGATCAGAACATTCGCAAGAATTGGGATCGTATTGCGGCGCTCGACCACCGATTGGGCTTGGCCAACGGCTTTCAACAGGACGGCGCGCTCAACACTGATTTTCATGATCTGACCCCTCTCAGACGCGTGGACGGAGAGGTTACCCTCTCCGTCCGGTAATGCAAACATTTAGGTGAATGTCCGACGTTCTCGCCGGAGCGTCAAGGCCTTACGCTTCAAGCATACGGCGCAAAAGTTCGGCGTCTTCGGCGACCTGGCTGTCTTGCGCCTTCAGCTCTTCGATTTTGCGAACGGCATGGATAACTGTGGTGTGGTCCCGACCGCCAAACCGCTTGCCGATCTCTGGATAAGAGCGTGACGTTAGGTGCTTGGCCAGCCACATCGCCATTTGGCGCGGTCGCGCGATATTCCGGCTGCGCTTTGGTGACAGAAGGTCAGACATCCGCACATTGTAATAGTCGCATGTCTTGCGCATGATCTCGTCCATCGTGACCTTGCGGTCAGAGGCACGAAGGATATCCGCAAGGCTTTCTTGCGCCATATCCAACGTGATTTCACGACCGACCAGCGACGCGAAGGCAAACAACCGGGTCAGCGCACCTTCCAGAACACGCACATTATTCGAAATGCGCTGTGCAAGGAATTCAAGAACACCCGTGGAGATCTGAAGTTCCGGGTATTGCAGGCGATACTGATCGACTTTCTGTTGCAGAATTCCCAATCGCAATTCGTAGTCGGTCGGATGCAAATCGACCACCAAACCCCATTGCAGGCGGGACCTGATGCGTTCTTCCAACCCATCGATTTCGCCCGGCGCGCGATCTGCAGAGATGATGATTTGCTTGTTCTGATCCACCAAGGCATTGAAAGTGTGAAAGAATTCGTCTTGCGTGCTGTCTTTGCCAGCGATGAATTGCACATCATCCACCATCAAAACATCGACGGAGCGGAACAGCTCCTTGAAGTCCATCATCTGACGGTCCCGCAGCGCCTGAATGAAGCGGTACATGAATTGTTCTGCAGAAAGATAGACCACACGCAATTCAGGGCTGCGCTCTTTCAACTCCCAAGCGATTGCGTGCATCAGATGGGTTTTGCCAAGACCCACACCGCCATACAAAAACAGCGGATTGAACGTCACAGGGCCACCATCAGCGACCCGACGGGATGCCGCATGGGCCAATTCATTGGGCTTGCCGACGACAAAGCGGTCAAATGTAAACCGCTTGTCCAGCGGTGCACCCGTCAGGATATCTTCAAATTTCGCGGCTGGTTTGGCCGGTGTCGCCACTTGTTTCGGGGCCGGCTTAGCCGTTTTCGCGGCGGACGAAGATTTCTTTCCAACCGAAAACGCGAGCCGATCGACCTTGCCGCCAAGTTTGGAGATTTCACGGATGATCTGATCACCAAAATTGCGGGACACCCAATCGCCTTGGAACTTGGTTTTGACGTGAAAGCGGGCAACGCCATCTTCGAACGCTTCAAATTCCAGCGGTTCGATCCAATTTACAAAATTGCTTTTTCCCAGAGTGTCTCGTAACGCATCGCAAACCTGTCCCCAAACATCATTCGTCATTTCTTACCCGTTTTCTTCATTTCAAGATTGCGTCCATGGCAATCCGCGGGCCTTCCATCCGTTCAGGCCCCCCCGTTTTTTCTGCGAGTCCAAGTCACCCTCAAAACCTTCCGCCACGTTGACGCATGCGATGGATTTGCCTTCCGAAAGGAACGCTTCCAAAACTGCTTCTGCGGCGCTTTGAGACCGAACTCCGGATCGGCAAAGAAAGAAGATACGTGACGGGTTGGCCCCCTCTATCGCTTCTTTCACTGCTTCAACGAAACGCGGATTTACGGACATATCCGGATACTCAGCCCAACTGATACAGTGTACCTGTTGC
This sequence comes from uncultured Litoreibacter sp., assembly GCA_947493265.1. Classification (GTDB taxonomy): domain Bacteria; phylum Pseudomonadota; class Alphaproteobacteria; order Rhodobacterales; family Rhodobacteraceae; genus Litoreibacter. Next base: position 708,604 of record CANLQL010000004.1, read on the forward strand.
GCCAAAGACGTCAGATCTGGTTTCCCAACAAAGCTCCATTCGGGCTTTGTTCTGACGTCTATGAGCACAGCGTCTGAATTCGTCTTCAGATAGTCCCACGTTTCAGCTGGCAGCAGCATTTCAACGCGCGGACTGTCGCCCGTGCTCATTCCAAATGTCCCCCGTGACAAAGTGAATCGCTCACTGAACTTATCGACAGTCTGGTCCACGTCGCAACTGATCTTCGTGCTTGACTCAAACTAAGTTCAAAACCGAATCTGGCACGGCTTCTAAGTTTGTCGGGTAAGTGCTTGAACACAAAAAAAACGCGCCGGAATCGGCGCGCTTTTAAGAATTTTTCAGACCGGCTGTTAAGCGCCGAGGGCTTTTACCCGGGAAGACAGGCGCGACATTTTCCGCGACGCGGTGTTCTTGTGGAAAACGCCCTTTGTGACACCGCGCATCAGTTCAGGCTGTGCAACTTTCAAAGCGTCTTTCGCTGCGGACTGATCGCCAGAAGCAATAGCTTCCTCAACCTTACGCAGGTAAGTCCGGATGCGCGAACGGCGCGCTTTGTTGATTTCGAAGCGACGCTCGTTCTGGCGTGCGCGTTTTTTAGACTGTGGCGAGTTAGCCATACGTAATTACCCCGACGGTTCGGTGTTTAAATCTCAGATGGCGCTTCTAGGCGCGAGTCGAGCGCAAGTCAACTGGGTAAAGCCGCTATTTATCGCGGAATTGCGCCTCACGCTTTTCAATAAAGGCTGCCATGCCTTCAGACTGGTCTTCTGTCGCAAAAAGGGAGTGAAAAACACGCCGCTCGAACAACAGACCTTCGCGGAGTGGTGTTTCGTAGCTACGATCAACCGCCTCCTTAACAGCCATCGTCGCCAAAGCTGATTTTTCGGCTATTTTTGCGGCTGCAGACAAAGCTTCCGGAATAAGTTTTTTTGCAGGAACAACGCGGCTGACCAAACCGCTCCGTTCGGCTTCCTCGGCATCCATGAACCTGCCCGTCAGGTGCATATCCATAGACTTGGACTTGCCCACGAAACGCGTAAGACGCTGCGTACCCCCAAGACCCGCAACAACCCCAAGGTTAATCTCTGGTTGTCCAAATTTCGCTGTATCCGCCGCAATAATGAAGTCGCAGATCATCGCCAATTCGCACCCACCGCCCAGCGCATAGCCCGCGACGGCTGCGATGATTGGCTTTCTGACAGCCTCGATCTTGTCGGTTTCCTTTACAAATAGGTTCTCCCCGAAAACATCGACGAAGGACTTGTCTTTCATTTCTGTAATGTCAGCGCCTGCAGCAAATGCCTTTTCCGACCCGGTGATCACAATACAGCGGACCTTGTCATTTGCATCCGCATCCTGAACGGCGGTGCTCAACTCGGTCAGGAGTTTCGCATTCAAGGCATTCAAAGCATCTGGTCGATTTAGTTTGATCAAAGCAACATGGTCTTCGATCTCTACAATAATGGTTTCAAACGCCATGAACGGGCCTCTTTGATTGGGTCACGGACAGTAGAGTTAACACGTCCGTCCCGTTGATCAATTCATCTTTGACACCTTGCGCAGTAGAATGAGGATCGACCAGATTGAACAATGCGTCCGATTTTTCCGCCACAACCTTCGCGCAGACAGTCCTTGCCTTCGCGGTCATAGACAGAAAACGCATGCTGAAAATACCCTAGCTCTCCGTTGGTTTGCCGGTGGTCGCGCAAGGACGAACCGCCCGCTTCAATCGCTTCATTCAGAACGTCTCGTATGGCCGGTACAAGGCTCCTGGTGCGGGGCTTACTTAGGTCCGATGCTTTTCGCTTGGGCGAAATCCCCGTGCGATGGAGCACCTCACACACATAGATATTGCCCAGACCAGCCACGATCCGTTGATCAAGAAGCGCTGATTTTATTGGCGTTTTCCGGGTTCTCAGCTGACCAATCAGATAGTCTTCGTCAAAAGCGTTGCCCAAAGGTTCGGGCCCGATCTTTTCGATCAGCCAGTGGTTTTGCAGATCACTTGTTGGCGCAAGATCCATTGCACCAAAACGTCTGGCATCGTTGAAGATAATCCGAGCCGGGGCATCCGTATAAAGCACAACATGGTCATGTTTCTCAGCCAACACGGGATTGTTGTGAAAGTCTGCCGGGCTTTCGTGGTCAATCAGCATACGTCCTGACATTCCCAGGTGAATGATCAGCGTTTCACCCGATGAAAGATCAACAAGGATGTATTTCGACCGTCGGCGCAGCGCTAAAACCCGTTTTCCTTCCAGCCTGCCGGCCATGTTTTCGGGAAATGGCCATCGCAAATCGGGGCGATTCACATCCGCCCGCAGAATCACATGGCCTTCCAAGGCTGGGATCAATCCACGTCGGACGGTTTCAACTTCGGGCAGTTCGGGCACGAAAACTCTCTTTGTTTGCAAAGGGTCGCATTGTCACTGCGCTGGCTGGGCCTATAAGAAGGGTGAGATGCAAAGGACTGCAAGCCCCGATGACCGACAACACAGATAAAACGACCCATTTTGGCTATCAAAATGTGCCCGAAGACCAGAAGGCTGGGATGGTGCACGGCGTGTTTACCAATGTCGCCTCGAAATATGACATCATGAATGATGTGATGTCGGTCGGCATCCATCGTGTCTGGAAAGACGCGATGATGGATTGGCTGGCTCCGCGGTCCGGTCAACGGCTCTTGGATGTCGCCGGCGGGACCGGCGATATCGCGTTTCGGTTCCTAGGACGCGCGGGCCACGCAGATGCGGTTGTTTTGGACATGACCGAATCCATGTTGTTAGAAGGCAAGAAACGCGCCGAAGCTGAAGCGCTGTCCGATCGACTGAATTGGATCGTTGGGGACGCAATGGCGTTGCCGTTTGAAGATAACAGCTTCGATGTCTACACAATCAGCTTTGGCATTCGAAACGTCACGCGTATTCCCGACGCGTTGCGGGAAGCCTACCGGGTTCTGCGGCCTGGTGGTCGGTTGATGGTGTTGGAGTTCTCCCAATTGCCCAATGAGATGATGCAAAAAGCCTATGATCTCTATTCTTTCAATGTGATCCCGCGGATGGGGAAACTGATCGCAAATGACAGCGAAAGTTACCAATACCTCGTTGAGTCGATCCGCAAGTTCCCCGATCAAGACACGTTTGCCGGGATGATCCGGACTTCAGGGTTTGAACAAGTCGCCTACCGCAATATGACTTTCGGTGTCGCTGCACTTCACAGCGGATGGAAAATCTAAGTGCGCGGACCACACAATATTTGGCGACTGATCCGAACCGGAGCCACGTTTGAACGTACGGGCGCTATGGGCCTTGTACTTGATGCGTTTCGTGCGCCTAAACATGTCCGGTTTGTGCTTCGTAGCTTGGCGTTTCCCTTCCGGTGGCTCGGCCTTAAAGGCGATCCGTCCATGCCGCCCGCGACGCGTGCGTTGACCGCATTGGGTCCGGCCTACATAAAATTTGGTCAGATTTTGTCGACGCGCCCTGACGTTGTCGGGGACGAGTTGGCCATTCAGCTCCGGGTTCTTCAGGACAAGTTGCCTCCATTTCCAATGGAAGACGCAAAAGCGATGGTTGAGGCGGAGTTGGATCAACCGCTAGAAACAGTCTTTTCGGAATTCTCTCAGCCAGTGGCCGCAGCTTCCATTGCGCAAGTTCACAAGGCGCGACTAGCAAAAACTGGTGAAGAAGTTGCTGTAAAAGTTCTTCGCCCAGGGATTGAGCGCGCCTTTCGCAAGGATATCGACGCGTTTTACTTCGCCGCCAGTCTGATCGAAATTTTATCGCCCGCGTCACGCAGACTGCGCCCCTCGGAAGTGGTTAAACATTTCGACGGTGTGGTTCAGGGGGAATTGGACTTGCGCCTCGAAGCCGCGGCGGCCGGCGAATACGGCGCGAATACTGCCGGCGATGAAGGGTTTGTTGTCCCACGCGCCTTCTTTTTTGAATCTGGCCGAAGGGTCATGACTTTGGAATGGGCGGAGGGCATCGCCTTTGGGGATGTGGAGGCGATCGAAGCCGCTGGTCATGATCGCAAAGCGATTGGGGAGCGTGTCTTGAAGCTTTTTCTCAAACACGCGCTGAACGATGGCTATTTTCACGCAGACATGCATCACGGAAACCTAAAGGTCAGCAGCAGCGGCGATGTTATCGCCTATGATTTCGGGATCATGGGCCGGATCGATGCCTATACCAGGCGTGTCTATGCAGAAATTTTGATCGGTTTTATCCGCAAAGACTATCGGCGTGTTGCCGAGGTACATTTTGAGGCAGGCTATGTCCCGCGCGATCGTGATATCGACGAATTCGCGCAAGCGCTTCGTGCCGTGGGCGAGCCAATATTCGGGATGGATGCAACGCAGATTTCAATGGCCCGGCTGCTCAATTACCTCTTTGAAGTGACGGAGCGGTTTGGCATGGAAACCCGGACCGAGCTGATCTTGCTTCAACGGACGATGGTGGTGGTCGAAGGAGTGGCCCGCACGGTTTACCCGCAGATCAATATTTGGGAAGTCGCACAACCCGTTGTCGAGGACTATATCAAGGACAATATCGGTCCCCGTGCGCTGCTTTCTGATCTTGTGCGCACTGCAACTGTGCTTGGTCGGTTTGGTCCGAAACTGCCGCAGATTGCGGAGCGGATATTACGCAATCACCAGGACGAAATGCCTGCGAAACCACCAGAGCCGCGAACCCGTCAAAAAGTTGCTTACGTCGGCCTGGGATTTGTAATGGCGGCGGCCATGGCCGTTGTGGTTCAAATACTCATCTAGTCTCACGCCGCTTGGCGCAGACCGCTGACTGCCGTTGCTGGTTGGACAAGATCACCATCCAGAACAACCACAACGCCGCTCGCTGTGGACCGAACCTCCGTGACACGGGCGAAATGCTCCGGGGCGGCCGTATTAATAACTTCTCCGTTTGAGAAGGCTTCGACAGAAAATTGGTAAAGACCGCTTCCGATGGGTGCCCCGTCGGGACCAGTACCCCCAGACCAAATGATCGGATCGTCGCCCACAGGAATACTCAACCGCTGTACTTCGGCACCGGAACTATCGGTGACCACAAGTTGCGCCGTATCTGCAAATGCGGGCATGCTTGGAAACAGCTCAACAGTGCTTCCATCAAATTGTACAGGACCCGTGACCCGCGCATCCATTCCAACCCACCCAGCCATATCTGCCAGACCCGAGAGCCCCATCTGTTGACCCAATGATGTCAGCAGATCATTGGTTTTCACCTGCTGCTCAACGCCAGAGAATGTTGCAAGCTGAGTTGCAAAATCCTGGCTATCGAGCGGGTTGAGAGGGTCCTGATTGTTCATTTGCGCGGTCAACATCACAAGGAACGTTTCAAAATCGGAGCTGATAACCGATGGCGCAGAGGTTTGGGTTTGGGCCGCGGGAACTGCCGCAGGATTTGATGAAACTGGGTTAACGGGCATCGAAGTGTTCCTTCTTAATTTCCGGGCAATTGACTAGAGCCGAAGGTCCATCCCATCGGGTCGGAGTGTAACGATCGTGGGTTTTGGCAAAGGCGCGTCGTTCTCTTGGCTATCTGCCAGTAGGATTTTTTCCGCTTGGTCGGGTTCTGCGTTTTGTGACTGCTGCTCAAATGTGAATGACGTGTCACTGAATCCAAGATCCTCGAACGACGTTGAAAGATCGTGCGCATTGCGGCGAAGCAGATCCAGTGTTTCAGGGCGTTCCGCTGCGATTAGGACAACCATTCCGGTATCCTTTGTCGACATCACAATTCTGACTGACCCGAGTTCTTCCGGATCAAGGCGAATTTCGGTTTGTCCAAGCTGTTCGGATTGCGCAGCGACTGCTATCTGGTTTGCCACAGGCTGAAACGGCAAAGATGCTCCACTTGTCTGCAATGGGGCGACAGAAACGGCTGAAACCTGAGCAGTGCGAGGACTGTCCAAGTTAGACGTCAGGAATAATTTGGGTTCTTCGATTGTAGGTACCGTCGGTTTTTCGGAAGCCGGATTCGCGATCTTTTCCAGGCTCTGCGCTGCGGCAAGATTGGCTTTAGGGACCTCGTCGCCTTTGGAAGAATGGGCAGCGGGTTGGCGCAGGTTTTCGTCAGCGATGTCCGGAATCTCGCGGAATTCACGCAACCTTTTCACATCGGCATTTGCGGCTTCTGGTAAAGGTTTTGGCGGATTAGAAACCTGAACGCCACTCTCCACTGGGACAATGTTGCGGTGATTGGCCAACGTTTCTGCTGCCACTGGTGTTTCACGACCACCAATACCCTTTTCAGGAATGCGGTTTTGATGTTGCGTAGGATTTTCCGCAAGGCTGGGGGTATTTTCAGGAAGAGCAGCTAGGCTCTTTCCTTCTATCGGTTTTGGCCGTTCAAAACTGACGTCTCTCACTAAGCGCGCATCTTCTGAATTCGGTCGGAGCGTATTCTTTGTGTCAGGTTGAACCGCGGTCTCAACCACTGGCGACGTGGGTAAGTTCAATGTCGTTTCACCTTGAACGTTTCCCAAGTTGGCCGCAGCCTTTTCAGGCTGCGTTGCAGTATTTTGGACATCATGGTTTGCGCGGCTTTTCTGGCCTTCGGCAATCAAAACATTCGTGCCATTCAACAAAGGATTTGCCGACGGGAACGAAGTATCTGGCAGCCCAACACTCAACCGTTCTGAACCATTTCTGGCGATAGTTGTGGTTTCAACGTCAGGTATTTGTTGCACTGTTTTCAATTGATCCTCTGGACGAGGTGTCAACGTCTTCTCGTCAAAATCTTGGCCCTTGAGAGTAGTCGATTTTGGTGGAACAACGGACGCTGTTTCTGTCATCTGACGCGCTTGCGGTAAGGTCGGTAAATCCGAATCCAATACAGGTTTAGTCTCGGCTTTAGTCTCGGCCGCGTATCCCGTTTGGACAAAAGAGCGCTGAGCAACCGCCTTTCTAAGTACCCCGGCGAAATTTTCGTCACTGCTCGGCAGCGGCGGGCCATCTGATCGTATTACGATGTCCGTTTCTTTCCCGGGTGCTTGGAGTTCAGCCGCAAATGTATTCGATTGCTCCTCCGCTGTAAATTCTGCGTCCACCAATGCCGAAATTTCCGAAAAATCAGCGCTGGAGTGTACAGTCTCTTCGATCACCACCGCTTCAACGGATTTACTCAATTCAGCGTTCTGCCCAGATATGGGCAAGAGAATGGGAATTTGCATTTGGCCTACCTGACTTCTGTCGAGATGACCTTTCTTTTGCATGCCAGTGGTTACCAGTTCTTTACGATCACCCATCTAGGATCAGGTGAAACGTTTCAAATTTGAGGAACTTCTTGTGATTACCGCCAACACCGGATCTGCGCCCGTTCTATCCGTTACGGACACGCCAGATTTTAACGACGAGAAACTCAGAGATGCCGCAAAGCAACTTGAGGCTTCATTCCTTTCGGAAATGCTGAAGTCAGCAGGGTTCGGTGAAGCGCGCGAAAGCTTTGGTGGTGGCGCCGGGGAAGAACAATTCGCGTCCTTCTTACGCGACAGTCATGCAAAATCGATGGTTGAAACAGGCGGCATCGGACTGGCTGAACACCTTTTTAATGCATTGAAGTCGAGAGATCGCCAATGACAAATATCTGCAACGACCTGAAAAACCTTCTGGAAACAGAGCGTGAGATTCTCCTTGCGGGAGAATTCGAAAAGTTGCCTGAGATAACCGACAGAAAGCAGGCTCTGCGGGAATGTCTCGGCGAGAAAACGCAAAGTCTTTCTGCCGCTGATTTGGCCAAGCTAAGGAATCTCAGCCAGCTGAATGACCGGTTGATGCGGGCATCATTGGATGGGTTGGGCGCGGTGAAAGATCGGCTCAAGTTGATCCAGGACGTTCAAAGCAAACTGACCACCTATGGTGGGGACGGCAAGATCAGCCACACTATAACCAATTTGGGGTCTGTCGAGCGTCGGGCCTAACGCTAAAACTTTAGCTATTTGGCGATCGGCAATTTTGGAAAATTAGGACTCTGTTAGCTGTTCCGATGTCTTTTATCGTTGCGCTTCAATGCCGAAGCGGCGCTGGCACTCGAACAGAAATACCAGCAGTCATCAGAATGATCATGACCAATTCAATTGGTATCTTTTCTGGCGCGGAATTGCGCCGACTGTCGAGGGAATAACATGTCTAGTATCCTAACAAACAACTCCGCAATGGTTGCGTTGCAGACCCTGAAAGGGATCAACAACAACCTTGCAAAAACTCAGGTGGAGATCTCCACTGGTAAGTCTATTGGCTCTGCCAAGGACAACGCTGCACTTTGGGCGATTTCGAAAGTTATGGAATCCGATGTGAAGGGTTTCAACGCGATCTCCGAAAGCCTTTCGCTTGGTGAGTCCTCTGTCGCTGTCGCACGTAACGCTTCAGAGTCGATTACCGATCTTCTGACCGACATCAAATCCAAGATTGTTGCGTCTCAGGAAGAAAACGTCGACCGGGAAAAGATCCAAACTGATATTACGGCACTGTCTGATCAGATTTCGTCGATCGTAAACGCCGCGCAGTTTAACGGTCTGAATCTTCTGAAACTTGAGACTGACGATACTGGGACCGTTGATATTCTGTCTTCTTTGGATCGCGCGTCTGATGGAACTGTTTCCGCAAGCAATATCACGGTTTCGAAACAGGACCTTAGTACTACTGCTGGTGTTGTTGATGCAACAGGCACACGAACTGCAGGCACAGGCGGTGCAGCACTTGCGCTGACCGGTACTGCTGAATCAGGAACGATTACAGTCGGTGCGCCGACGGAAGGCCTGGCCTATAGCATCGGGATCAACGCAACGGACGGTGCAACATCAGCAGGTGACTTTGCCGACGCTGTCGCATTTGACACGACCCTGACTGCCGCTGCTGAGATTACGTATGTCGCAGCCGCTGGTGACACTGCAACTGATGTTGCCGCTGGCCTTGAAGCCGCTTTCAACGCCTATGTTGCTGACAACGGCCTTGATACTGCCGCCTTGGGACTGGTTCGCACAGGCGCAGCACTGGCATTTACGCAAGCGACAGGCGATGCCGATAACACCGTTGCCGTTACACTGGACACGATCGCGGGTGACAATGCCGCCGCTGGTGGCCTGAACGCGCTCGCCAATATCAACGTCACGACAGAAGAAGGTGCAACTGCGGCTTTGACAGCTGTTGAGACACTTATTCAGACGTCAATTGATGCTGCTGCGCAGTTCGGTTCCGCTCAAGGTCGCATTGAAATCCAGTCTGACTTTATCTCTCAGATCGCCGACAGCTTGAAGTCAGGTATCGGTGAGCTTGTCGACGCGGATATGGAAGAAGCATCTGCGCGATTGCAGGCCCTTCAGGTTCAGCAACAGCTGGGCGTACAGGCGCTTTCCATCGCCAACCAGGCTCCACAGCAGTTGCTGGCGCTGTTTAGGTAACATACTTGCGGGCGCGTCTCTTTCATCGCGCCCGCATCCCCTGCTTCAATTTTCTGACTAGACCAGGAAGGTCACGCTGTGAACGCACACCATCAAGCGCACCAAGCTTATGCTCAGATCAATCCCGGAACGCGTTCAGAGCGTTCGATTGAATACGATTTGTTTGCCCGTATCACCAAAAAACTTGCGGCGAACTCAAAAGAAAGCGCAAAGAATTCGGTAGAATTCGTCAGCGCACTCCATGAAAACCGTCGCCTTTGGACCGTTCTAGCGAGCGCCGTTGCCGAGGACGAAAACATGCTGCCGTCGAACCTTCGCGCGCAGTTGTTCTACTTGGCAGAATTTACCGGCCAACACACAAGCAAAGTGCTTCGCAAAGAAGCATCGGCGGATATTCTGTGCGAGATAAACCTTTCGATTATGCAGGGCCTCCAATCGAAGGCGACACCGGTATGAGTGGCCTTGTTCTGAAACTTGGTCCGAAAGAACGCGTTTTGATCAACGGTGCGGTCATCGAAAATGGTGATCGCCGGAGCCGTCTTAACATCGTCACACCGAACGCGAACATCCTTCGGTTGCGCGACGCATTGCACCCCGAAGAAATCAATACTCCGGTGCGCCGGGTCTGCTATATCGTACAACTGGTTCTGTCAGGAGATGCCACTGAATTTGACGCAAAACCACAGATCCTTCGTGGTTTGGAACAGCTGAGCCAAGTTTTTCAAGACCGTGACAGCCGCGATATCTTGGACACAACCACTGCCCACATCCTGGAAAAACGGTTCTACCCCGCGCTCAAATCCCTGCGCGGATTGTTGTCTCGGGAAAGCAGGCTTTTGGAAAGTGTGAATAGGTAGTGTTTCAACCGATCCTCCCATCAACCGGACTTACGGGCTGGTATTTTCTTCAGCGGACGGCAGAAGCCCAGAAAGAAACGCTTGCCGAAAGTGGATTGGTTTCTCGCCAAAGCGACTATTTTCGCGAAAATATTGGAAGCGTTTCGACGGCGGCCGATCTGGTCGCCGACCGCACGTTGCTAAACGTCGCACTGGGGGCTTTCGGGCTTGAAGCGGACATCAACAATAAGTTCTTCGTTCAGAAAATTCTTGAAGAAGGCACGCAAAACAGCTCAAGCCTTGCCAACCAACTTTCAGACAAACGCTACCTTGCCTTCGCGAATGCTATGGGCTTCGCAACCGGAACGACTACGATCGGTGCACGAGCACAAGACGTCAGTGAAATTGTTGAAGGGTTTCAAGAGATAAGCTTTGAAACCGCTGTTGGAGATCAAGACCCTAACCTGCGACTTGCACTCAGTGTAGAGCGGGAGCTTGGAACAATCGCGTCGCGCTCTTCGACAAATGATACAAAGTGGTTCACCATCATGGGAACACCACCGCTACGGAAGATATTTGAAGGCGCATTCGGGCTTTCTAGTGGCTTTGCCAATCTGCCAATCGACAAGCAGTTGGAAACATTTAAGGACCGCGCAGAAAGCCGATTTGGTTCCAGCGACGTTTCCGATTTCTTGGATCCTGAAATTCGCGAAGACCTAACGCGGTTGTTTCTGCTGAGAGAGCAAATCTCTTCTACCGGTATCCTAACGGGCAACTCGATTGCGCTGACGCTGCTTCAGTCTTAGGGCTTCTGAATAGGGCGCGCTAAATCGAAGTCCGTGATCTATTGCAGTTCAGCCTTCACTTCATTTTGCAAACACGTCTCCAACCTCGCGAATGTCGCAGAGGCACTCTCCATATCCTTCAGCGTTAGGAACGTTTCAAGCTTTGGGCGCGCTTCAACCGCAGCATCGATATTTCGGTCAGCGCCAACCGAATACAGACCCGCTTGGATCATTGTTGCAGCCTCTGAATAGATACTCATCAAGAAGCGGGCTTCGGACAAAAGTTGGTTTTCTTCGCTAGTCGCAGCCTGGGGCAGAGATCGGGAAACAGATCGCAAAATATCAATTGCTGGAAATCGGCCACGCTCCGCGATTTCCCGATCCAAAACGATATGGCCGTCCAAGACGCCCCGCACGATGTCTGCGATCGGCTCTTCCATATCTGATCCAGAGACCAGCACCGAAAAGATAGCCGTAATCGACCCCATGTTCAGAGGGCCAGGACCTGCGCGTTCGCAAAGCCCCATGATCGCCTGAGCAGTTGATGGCGGGTATCCTTTCAACGATGCAGCTTCCCCGCTTGCAGCAGCAATTTCGCGGTGAGCTTCGGCAAAGCGGGTCACAGAATCTGCTAAGAACAAGACGTGTTTTCCCTGCGAGCTAAAATATTCTGCCACGGCCATCGCAGCCCACCCCGCACGTCGTCGCGCCATTGGTGACTGATCCGACGTTGCCGCGACGACCACTGACCGGCTAAGCCCGTCTGGCCCAAGCACATCTTCCAAAAACTCACGCAATTCCCGACCGCGTTCGCCTATCAAAGCGATGACCGCGACATCCGCCTTCATTCCCCGTGCCAGATCGGCAAGCAAGGTGGATTTCCCAACCCCTGATCCGGCAAACAATCCGACGCGCTGACCTTCGACGATTGGAAGGAAACTGTCCAAAGCTGCCAATCCGGTTTCTATGCGCGCGCCAAGCCGTCCTCGTTGCGCAGCAGACGGTGCCTGTCGAAGCAACGGAAATGGCGTCACACCTCTGGTGAGTTTTCGACCATCCAAAGGGCGCATAAACGGATCGACAACGCGCCCCAACCAACTTTCATCAGGGAAAAAACTACCTCCGCCCATTGGAAAAACGCGATCGCCAAGTGCAAAACCGGACGCGCCGGTTTCCGATAGAACTCCGACTGTCCGAGAAGAAATACTGAGTATTTCACCATGCGTGAGGTCCTCGTTCTGGCTTTCTATTTCAACCAAATCACCGACGCGTGCGATATCAGAAAGCCCTTTTACTTCAATAACCTGACCCTTTGTCCCGCTTATCGTTCCGAAACGCCGAACCGGGCTTACCTGAGAGATCGCTTTGGTCAAATTGCCAAGGTCATGCACAGCCGCGGTCTTCCTTCTGATTGCCCGTGATTACGGTTTCTAAAGGAATCACCCTTAAGGCTTAGTGAAACACCTCGAGGGAGAAACCCCGATGTTCGAAACACTCGACATATTCAAAACCGCACATGCGGTGGCGAAGCACGCAGCGCAACGCCAGACGGTGGTCGCAGCAAATGTGGCGAATGCGGATACGCCCGGCTTCAAGGCGCGCGATGTCGTGTCCTTTGAAATGGCAATGCGCGGCGCGGAAACAAACACTGAAATTCGCGCGACGCGTTTAAGTCATATTTCATCAAGTTCAGCGCAGTCCTTTGCGAAGACTGTTGTCGATCAGAGTTCCGAAAACTCCCCAAATGGGAACTCGGTCTCAATTGAAACCGAAATGTTGAAGTCGATCGAAGCCGAACGCCAGCATTCGCGCGCCATGACTGTCTACCAAACCTCGATGGGTATTTTGCGCACCAGCCTTGGACGGGGGCGATAGGACGTGAATGACCTGAGTAAAACCCTCGCGCTGGCGACAAGCGGTTTGCGCGCCCAGTCTGCACGTCTCCGCGTTGTTTCTGAGAATCTTGCGAACACGGATACGCCGGGATACCGCCGGAAGACGGCGAGCTTCGAACAAGAAATGCTGAATGCACAAAAGATCGGCGAAGTCCGGCAAGGCCCGGTGCGGCTAGACCAAAGCCAACTGCCGAAAATTTATGATCCTGCGCATCCTTTGTCAGATGAAAACGGCTACTACGACGGGTCCAATGTTGACCTGATGATCGAGATCGCAGACGCGCGCGAAGCACAGCGCAGCTATGAAGCAAACCTGAAAATGTTCGAACAATCCCGCAAAATGTCAGCGTCTTTGATGGACATTTTGAGAAAGTAACCGAGGCAGATCATGGATATTAACAGCAATCTTGCGGCCCGTGCCTATTCCGCGGCAAAGCCGGTGACCCAGCCCGCAAAAACCGATAATCCGGTTGCAAAAGCAGCCGGGGAGTTCGCGAAGATCGTCTCCAATGGGGAGCAAACCGCAAATGCCGCCCTGACTGGGGGCGCTGATCCGCACGCTTTGGTACAAGCGCTTGCCCAGACCGAATTGGCCGTGGAAACCGCCGTGACTGTTCGAAACAAGGTCGTCGAGGCGTACCAAGAAATTCTTAGGATGCCAGTTTAATGCTGAGTGAGGTTCAGTTTTACGATATTTTGCGGCAAGGGCTTTGGGCTGCGATCCTCATGTCTGCTCCTATTTTAGGGGTTGCGCTGGCGGTTGGCTTGCTGGTCGGGCTGTTTCAGGCACTGACCTCAATCCAGGAAATGACTCTGACTTTTGTACCAAAAGTCGCGGCAATGCTGGCGGTCTTCTGGGTGTCCATGTCAACGATGACCCTGACGCTGACGGCTTTTTGGACTGACGGGATTATTCCTTTGGTCGCCGGAGGTTAGAACCATGAGCAACTCAGTCTACGCCGCACTGACTCGGCAATCAGGTTTGATGAACGAAATGCAGAGCGTTGCAAATAATATTGCCAACTCTGCAACAACCGGGTTTCGCACCGAAGGATTGATCTTTGCCGAACATGTGCGCAGCACCGGCCCAGAGACACCGTCTATTTCCATGGCAACAGCCGGGGCGCATTCGACGAATATGACCCAAGGGACGATGACGCAGACCGGCGGGACATTTGATCTGGCAATCGAAGGCGACGGATTTTTTCAGATCGAAACCCCCGCCGGTCTTAGGTTAAGTCGCGCTGGTGCGTTCATTCCAACACCGGAAGGTGACCTGGTTACTCCGGATGGATACAGGCTTCTTGATGCAGGCGGCGCACCTGTTTTTGTTCCTGGTGACGCGACCAGCATAACCATTGCGCCAGACGGCACGCTAAGCGCAGATGGCAACCCGCTATCGCAAATTGGCGTGGTTCTGCCGCAATTTGGTGTTGATCTTATTCGCGAAGACGGGGTTCGCTTTCGGGCAGACGGTGCCGTTGATCCGGTTGAAAATCCGTCAGTTCTCCAAGGATTTCTGGAGGGATCAAATGTTGATCCTGTCGGCGAAGTTGCCCGGATGATCGAAGTTCAAAGATCCTATGAGTTGGGCCAGTCCTTTCTCGAAAAGGAAGATGAACGACTCAGATCCGTAATGACGTTGCTTCAACGATAACAAAGGAATGTATGCATGAACGCTTTGAAAATCGCGGCAACTGGTATGTCGGCCCAGCAAACACGCGTTGAGGTGATCTCCAACAACCTCGCGAATATGTCGACGACAGGTTACAACACCCGCCGGGCTGAATTCGCGGATCTGCACTACCAACAGGTTGCACGAGCGGGCTCGATCAACGCATCTGACGGAACCGTACTGCCTGCGGGTGTTCAACTGGGCCTCGGCGTCCGGCCAACATCCGTCAGTGTGACCGTAGCCCAAGGCGCACTTGAACAAACCGGCGGTGATCTTGACCTTGCGATCGAAGGACGGGGCTATCTGGAAGTCACTCTTCCGTCAGGCATTTCAGCTTATACCCGCGATGGCGGATTAAAGCGGTCCGGGGACGGTTTGGTCGTCACCTCTGACGGCTACCCACTGGTGCCAAATGTCACGATCCCCGAAGATGCGGTGTCGATTTCAGTAAACGCGGATGGGGAGCTTTACGCCTATTTCGATGATCGGATCGAACCGGAGCTTTTGGAACAGCTTACCCTCGCCGGCTTCACCAATGAAAAGGGTCTTGAGGCGTTGGGAAGCAATCTGTTTTCCGAAACACCCGCATCCGGGCCAGCAACGGTCAGCAACGCGGGCACGAACGGTTTAGGTGTTTTCCGGCACGGCTATCTGGAAGGGTCTTCCGTCGATGCTGTTCGAGAGGTAACAGAATTGATCGAAGCCCAGCGCGGGTACGAACTAAACGCAAAAGTCATCACCGCGGCCGACCAAATGCTTGGCGCGACGACGCAAATCAGATGAGGAAGTTCGTTCTCTTTTTCACCCTGATGCTTGGCCTTTCGGAAGCCCGCGCCGAAACGGTCGTTTTGGAGCGTACGATCCGCGCCAACGGGATTATCACGTTGAACGATGTGAAGCTGATCAATGAGACGATCCCCGGAATGATCTCCGACCCGATGCAGGTCGCTGGATTGGAAGCCCGGCGGATCCTCTATGCTGGCCGGCCCATCCGAAGTCTTGATGTAGGACCGCCTGCAATAATTGAGCGAAACCAATTGGTTGATCTGATTTTTGCATCAGGACCGTTGATCATTGCAACCGAGGGGCGGTCGCTTGGGCGTGGCAGTATCGGGGAACGGGTCAAGGTTTTGAACCTTTCATCGCGAAAGACTGTTTCCGGAAGAATTGACAAAGATGGCAGGATTTATGTTGGACACTAACCGCAAGATCACAAAATTTTCGATGAAGTCTGTGCTTGTGGTCTTGGCTGCCCTTGCAGGGTGTTCCCGACTAGATGATGTCGGAAAAACGCCAGGATTTTCATCGCCCGTTCAGGGTCAGGAGCATTTTGCGATGATGCGGTCTCCACTTCCTGCCAGCCAGCCGTTGAATCAACCCCAAGCCGGGGCCTCGCTTTGGCGGGCGGGACGCAATTCGCTCTTGGGCAATCAACGCGCGCAGGAAACCGGGGATATCGTGACCGTTGTTATTGAAATTGACGACCGTGCCGAGATTTCGAACAGCAGCTCAAGATCCCGCAATGGATCAGAGAACCTTTCGGTCCCGTCGCTCTTGGGTATTCCGCAACGTTTGGGCGGCCTCTTGCCAGAGGGTGAGACCTTCGATGAGGCTGCGTCTGTCAATTCGTCGAGCTCTTCGTCGGGCGACGGGTCTGTAAGCCGGAACGAAAAGCTTACACTCAGGATCGCAGCAACGGTCGTGGATGTTCTGCAAAACGGTGTTCTAAGCATCCAAGGCTCGCAGGAAGTTCGCGTCAACTTCGAATTGAGGGAGCTGTTGGTTACCGGCTACGCGCGTCCGGCGGATATCTCCCGCCAGAATGAAATCACATATGACAAGATGGCCGCAGCAAGGATTTCTTATGGTGGTCGTGGGCAAATCTCCGACGTTCAGCAACCACGGATTGGCCAGCAAATCACTGACATTCTGCTGCCGTTCTGAGGGTCTGAAATGAAAAAGCTCCTTCCTGTTCTGCTGGCGCTCGTCGGCTTGGGTGCTGGTGTCGGCGGCGGTTTGGCCCTCAAGCCGCCTGCGCCAGAATTGACACCCGAAGAAATTGCGGAGATGGAACACGCCGCAGAAGAGGCCGAAGAAGAAACGTCGGCAACAGCCTTTGTCAAAATAAACAACCAATTCGTTGTCCCGGTTGTGAAAGGGGAACGCGTTCAATCGCTGGTTGTCCTATCGATCAGTCTTGAGACCAAACAAGAATACACAGAACTTTTGTATGGACAGGAACCGAAGCTGCGGGACGCTTTCCTTCGCGTGATGTTTGATCATGCCTATGCAGGTGGTTTCGGCGGCGCTTTCACCGCAAGCCCAACCCTCGACACGCTGCGCGCTTCGCTTCTGGAAAGCGCGCGCGCCGTTGTTGATGATGCGGTTACGAATGTCTTGATCACCGACATCGTGCGTCAGGATACCTGACGCCGGGCCATTTGCAGCCGTTCTGCGTCGAATTGTTTTTTGGCGAGGGTCTTGTAAGCCTCCAACCGTCCAAACGACTTTCGCAACGCATCTTGCGCTGTTCCGCGTTTCGCATATTCAGCGCTGAGCTCGATCGAAAGTTGGCGACGGGATTGCGCAATCCAGGCGTCTGCCTGCTCTGCATAACCCATCAATGCGAAGTTCTCTCCGACATCAGAGGCGGACCAACCCGCCTTGCCCGCCGCATCAAACCTTTCATTCAGCAAGGCGATCTGTTTTTCGATTGCAACCAATTCTGCTTGGTCTCGTTCAAATGCCAGGGTGAGACCTTTGATTAACTGATCTCTCTTTTGCTTCGGCGTCATTGCGTGTTTCCGCGGGCTTTTTTCCGCATGTCTTCCGCAAACCGGATGGCGGTCGCGACTGCGCGATAGTGTTCCTGTTGGACTTCCTGTCCAATTTCAACCGTCGCAAAAAGCGCGCGCGCAGTTGGCGGATCACTATGGATGGGCACTGCCGATGTCGCGGCAACCTCACGGATGCGCGCCGCTATTTCATCAACACCTTTGGCGACGCAAACAGGCGCACCGCCAGAACTGCGATCCCAGGTCAAGGCGACCGCGAAATGCGTTGGATTTACAATCACCACATCTGCGCCCGGCACGTCGGAAAGCATCTGGTTCATCGCAATCTCATAGGCTCTCTGGCGGCGGTTTTGCTTCATGTGAGGATCACCCTCGGACTGTTTTGCCTCGTCCTCCATGTCCTTTCGCGACATCCGGTTTTTGCGCGTATGCTCGGCGACCTGCCAGAAATAATCGACCGCACCGATGATCAGCGACATCGCAAAGACCATCAAAAGAAAATTCAAGATCAGGTCTCCGATCAGTAAAACCTGACTGGCTTTCGATATCTGAACAGACTGGATCAGCAGGTCCAAGTTTTTGCCGATGAAGAAGACGAGGATCAGGCTGACAATGATAAGTTTCACCGCAGATTTGGCGAATTCGAACATCCCGTTCGCACCATATTTGTTCTTTGCCCCCGAGATCGGAGAAATACGGCTCAACTTGAAGTTCAGCTTTTCAGGCGCAAAGGTGATCGCGCGCTGTCCCAAAAGTGAAAGAAGAACAAAGAGCGCTGGTATGACAAAATACGGCGCAAGCCGGTGCAGCGTTTCGCTGTAGATCAATCCTGTCAAAGATGCGCCACCACCGTTGAAAGCCTCACCCGAAAGGCGGTCAGCGTTTTGAAAAATCCCTGCAAGTGCTCCAACAAATTCGCCCAATCCGAATTGCGCAGCAAGGGTAAGGGCGAGAAGTAGCCCGAGGTAGGATGCAGCAGTGTTCAGGTCTGTTGATTTGGGAATGTCGCCTTTTTTTCGGGCGTCCTCCAATTTCTTCGGCGTCGGGTCAAAGGTTTTTTCGGCCGCTTGGTCTTCGTCACTCACCGGAAAGCCTCCCCCGTGAGGTCGACGCCAAGCACGAATACATTGATCCAATAGGCCAGAATAAAGGGTGAGGCGACGAGAAGCAGGACAAGTCCTCCCATGCTAATCGCCGGTGCGCCGACAAACGCCACCATCAGTTGCGGCATGGCCCGATTGATGACCCCAAGACCCAAATTATAAAGGATAGACGCCACGACAAACGGACCCGCCAAGGAAAGCCCAAGCGCAAAACAGCGCGCGACTTTTTCTATGCCCCATGCGGCGACATCTGACCCGTTTGGAAGTTTGCCCAGCGGGAACAGGTCATAGGACAGAATTAGGGCCTCAATGACGTAGACATGCAGGCCGAACATGCATGCCAAAGCCAAGCCCGCGACGACCATCAGCGTCGAGAAAGCGGGCTGCGGATCGGTACCGACGCCGCCGCCGAACAATTGCGACAGGGACATGACATTTGCCGCGATGGACCCTGCGGTTTGAAGTGCCAGAACAAAGAACCGAAACAACAGCCCCAGCAACAGGCCGACCACAACCTCCGCCCCCAGGATCATTCCCAAGTTTTCGAGATGCGATGTTTGTTGGGACGAAATCACCGGGCTGGAAATTAAGGTAAATGCTATAGCAGCCCCAAGTTTTATGCGCGCGGGTACCGCTTGTTCGCCGAATGCGGGCAGCACCGCCATCATCGCACCGACGCGCAAAAAAACATGTGCGAAATCCCATAGATGCTGCTCGGCGATACCAAACAGATCTGCAAGCAGATCCATCATGCAGGGACGAAGCCAACAATAGAGGGCGTTGAATCGCGCGCGATTTCTTCGAACGAGAAAACCGGCGCGGTGATACCTTTTGAGCTGAGGACAGTCTGGATATATCGCCGTTGGTTCAACGCAGTCACGACTGCGGGGAAAATGCCCTGCTCGCCAGCTTTTCCGATTTTTTCTGAGATTCCAGTCGCCAGGCGGTTGAACTCTTCTGGGGGTAGCGCAATTTCTTCACCCTCCAACCGGTAGGTCTGAAATATCTCGTTCCATTCCGGGGCCAGTTGAACAAGGGGCAAGGTCCCATCCTCCCTGCGCATCTCAGCGACAAGTTGGAAGCCCAATTTTTGGCGAACATGCTCACACAACCCTTCCGCCGTCGCGTAGATGCTGCGCCCTTCCGCGATAGCATCAAGGATCAGCGGCAGATTGCGGATCGAAACGCGTTCGTCGAGCAGCAGTTTTAGAACCTGCAGCAGCGTTTCATGATTAACCTTGTCGGGAATGACATGATCTAGCAGCCGCCTGTTCGCTTCACTTCTGGATTGGTCAGACAGGTTCACAAATTCATCAAGCAACCGCCGCAGGCTTCGCATGGTGAAAAGCCGCCCCAAATTAGCCTTGATGATTTCTAGCAAGTGGGTCGCTAAAATCTCTGTCGGCGTAACAACCGTGCATCCTGTCATCACAGCATGGTTTTGGCTTGCGTGGCTGATCCATTTCGCTGGGGCCCCATAAACCGGTTCTTTGACAAGTTTGCCCTCGATCGCCGACATTTCGTCTGGGGGAAGAAGTGCTAAGATCGCGTCAGAATTCAGCTCGTCATTTGCTTGTTCAACGCCGTGGATCTTGATGCTGTAGTGGCCCTGCGCGAGACCGGGATTATCTGTCAAACGTATCTCTGGGAGGACAACACCGTAGCTGGTCGCCACGTGATTTCGCATATTCGAAATGCGAGCTTCCAATCCTGTTGCGGGATCAAGCGCCATAGCCACCAGATCGGGTGAGAATTCCACATGGATATCATCGAGATCGAGCAGATCGCCAATGGACTTCTCAGGGGCTTTTTCCTCAACCAATGCCAACTTTTCTTCGGCCTCTGGAGCCGGTGCGGAATAGGCCAACCACGCGCAAAAAAGTAATAGACCTGCCCCTAGTACGAACGGAACAAATGGCAGACCCGGCACCAATGCGAAGAAGAACATCAGCACACCCACTGTGGCGAGCGCGGACGGATAGCGACCCAATTGCGCCGTGATTGCCGTGTCTGTCGCACCGGATGTGCCGCCGCGCGCCAACAGAAGTGCAGACGCAATGGAAATGATGACTGCCGGAATTTGCGTAACCAAGCCATCGCCGACAGTCAGGATCGCGTAAGTCTCAAACGCACGACCCACCGGCATGTCGTGCAAGACAGTTCCGATGAT
This sequence comes from uncultured Litoreibacter sp., assembly GCA_947493265.1. Lineage (GTDB taxonomy): Bacteria > Pseudomonadota > Alphaproteobacteria > Rhodobacterales > Rhodobacteraceae > Litoreibacter. The sequence goes on from CANLQL010000004.1 coordinate 729,277, forward strand.
CAGACCCATAACAAGATTGAGCAGCGTGATCAGCAGGCCCGCAATTGCATCACCTTTGACGAATTTCGACGCGCCATCCAAAGACCCGAAGAACGTCGTTTCTGCCTGTTCGCGTTCGCGGCGTTGCTTGGCTTCGGCATGGTCGATTGCGCCTGCTGACATGTCGCTGTCGATTGCCAATTGTTTGCCGGGCATGCCGTCCAAAGCAAATCGGGCCCCGACTTCCGCCATACGGGCAGCACCCTTCGTGATCACGATGAAGTTTACGATCAACAGGACACAAAACACGACGAGCCCCATGAAAACACTGCCACTCATGATGAACATGGCGAAGCCTTCAATAACGTCGCCTGCAGCACCCGTTCCCGTGTGACCATTCCCGATGATCAATTTTGTCGATGACACATTCAGCGACAAGCGCAGCATAAGCGATGCCAGCAGGATTGTTGGGAACGCCGAAAAATCCAGCGGCCGGTCCAGAAACAGCGTCACGGTAAAGATCAAGATAGCCAGTCCGAAAGAAACCGCGAGGCCAAGATCCAGAACCCATGCAGGCATCGGCAAGATCATCATCACAATGATGGTCATCAATGCCAGCGCAAGCAAAACAGTGGGTTGGAAGATATTGCGGATCATGGACAGGGTCCGGTCAATTGGACCAATAGATCTCGTGGTGATCTTGGGTCATCAGCGGCTCAGAGCGATCAATTGTCAGCCCGAACCAGACCATCGCGGCCAGAACCAGACCCACAAAAACCGTCCAATGTCCTTCGAAGAAAAATCTATTCATCGCTTACCTCGTGCAGTTCTTGCAGCGTCCTCCGACAGATAGAGGAAATAGGTTTATGAGAGGTTTCTCGAAGGTGTCAGTTCACCTCTTTCAGCAGGTTTGAAATGATTTCCCTTGTGCGGGCGCTACGTTCGATCCGTGCTGACATTGCCGCCAGTGACGGTTCGCTATCTTCTTTCTCAAAGTCGTCAAGGAGATGCGATGCGGCAGCTTTTCTAGCATTTTCTGCCAAGATTAGATCATGATTTCCAGATAACCACGCAAGCTGATTTCGCCGCTCTTCTGGCAAGTTCTCGATCGTGGCTTGGTCCAGAGTTTCCGCACGACCACGCCGCAACTCAAGCAGGGAGACTAGGTCAAGCCGATCCTCGCCATCATAAGTCCTCAGGGCACGATCCGCCTGGGTGAATTGCTCCTCTTCGATCAGACTTCGAATGAGTATCGGGGCAAGCATATCTTGCGTCTCGGTCAATTCGATCAGTCTGCGTGTCAGCGATGGAATGCCAATTTCGTGTAACTTTACCGCTAGATTTCTGAGCGGATCCGGTCCGACGAAAAGCAAATAATCCGTCTCAAAAAGGCTGATCGTGGCTTCTACGACGGGGAGTTTTTCCTGATGGCGCGCAAGATCAGAAACAATTTCATTTATGGCAGGTCCTGCGTCTTTTTCGGGAATTTCCGCAACCAACGATAGCGCCTCGGGGAATTGGCCTGCGAAGGAATATGTTCGCAACAACTCTTTAGAAAGCGCAGTTGCTACGGGCGTGTTTTCGAGCTGCCTGCGGAAAGCCTCGGCAAGCACGATATCTTGCTGTGTCGCCGTACGCGACCCATCGCGCATCGCCCGCAGATACGTCACCATGGCCTCGGGTGCAGTTTCGTCGTTTCGCGCAATTATTTCCTGCAAATCCTCGATTGTTGACGTCGCGCTTAAGTATACTTCGTTGTCTTGTCTTTGTTGGGCGTTCGAGATAGCGCTGTAGAGGACTTTACCGGTCAGGCTGTTTCCGCGCTGGTTCAGCGCGAGGATCAATTTAGGACCTAGCATTTTTTTCAAATGTGCCGGGAAAGACAGAAAAAGCGATGTCAGCGCTTCGGTTTGTGTGTCCTTCAACTCGAACTGGGACGGATAGGCCAGGATATGCCACATCCCCTGATTTGCGCCGCATTCCAAAGCGTTTTGCGGGACGATTTCCGGTCGGGTGGGCCTTCCGTCCAGAACAGCAGCAATCAGGTTTGCAATTTCCACATCTCTTGGTGCCAGATCGAAACTGCGTGACGCCTGTACCGCTTCGGCACCGAGCCCAAAGTGGAGGTAAAGACGCACGAGGTCCCGGGCCGCAGATAGGTTCACTTGGGAAATGTCTTCGACGATTCGACCACGCAGCGCTGCAAGCTGGTCGGTATAGGGAAGGCCGTTGCCCCAAGCTGCAATCTTCCAATCTTCGTCGGACGCACAATACTGATCGACTGAACCAGCGTTCGGGTCGGTATCTCCACGGGCAACATCGACGGCTGAACGGATGCGAAAGCGTTCTTCCGCCCTGCGGGCGACGGGTATATCGATCGGGGTTGCGAAACCTTCTTCCTTTGCCGGCAGTTCGGCCTCAACAATCGGTTCATCTACTGCAACCGCTTCCGGTTGGCCCAGCGCTGGGCTGGTCCGAAGCAGATCTAATCCGGCCGCGCGGGACAGCCCTTCCAAAAGCTTCTTTTGTGCCGGGTTCAGATCAGCCGGCGAAGCATCTTGGGCGTCTGCAACGTTTGCAAGGCCGATGGATCTGACCCGTGAAACTGCGTCTTCACTTAGCCTGTTTTCCGTTTGCGGCGGTGTCTGCAGTTTTCCGTGTGCCATGACAGACCGAACAGCGTCATCCATTGTTACCTGACGGGTTTGAAACGTTCGATCCGCGATATCGATGATGACATACGATCCCACATAGGAAGCGGCGAGCGCATCACAATCGCAGGCCAGTTCCAACGTTACTGAACTTTCATCCGTTTTTAGACCCGCCAAACGGGTGCGGGGTATCAGCTGAAAAACCTCAGACGTGTCAAACCCCTGATCCCAGCCCGGCACGCTGAATCTGTAGCCATCACCGACTTGATCAAACTGCCACAGGTTCGACGCCGGGAGTGTGATGACCAAGCGACTGAATCCCTCATGCTCTCCAGAACGGATTTTGGCCGCTTGTGCGAAGGCCACCTGGCTGCCCAGCAAAAATAGGAGAAGAGCCAGCCGTATCATGCGGCCGCTTGCTTGGTATCTTTCAGAGCTTCTTCCAATTCGGAGAAAGAAGGTCTGACATGGCTTGGTGTGTTTTGACGCCCAACTTCGATGCAAATATTGACCGAATGATTGTGGAGGTTCGCGACAAGCACTTCCCGAATGAGCCCTTGGAAATGTGCTTCATCATCCGTGACCGATTTTACCCGCGCCGCGAAGGGGCCGATAAAACCGTAGGCCAGGAACACGCCCAAAAACGTACCGACCAATGCGCCCCCGATCAATTTACCAAGAATTTCAGGGGGTTGATCAATTGATCCCATTGTCTTGATAACACCCAGAACCGCCGCAACGATACCCAGCGCTGGCAAGCCATCGGCAATGGTTTGCAAAGCATGGCTGGAATGTTCTGCATGATGCGCGTTCGCTTCGATCCGCTTTCCAAGCACTTCTTCAACCTGATGGGGGTCATCATAGTTCATCGACGCAGACCGCATTGTGTCACAAATCAAATTGACGCTTTCCTTGTCGGCAAGAATTTTCGGGTAGCGCGAAAAGACGGCGGAATCCGCGGGCTCTTCTATATGGGGCTCTAGTTCAACCGGATTGCGGCGGGCGATCCTGATCAACTCAAAAAGCAGGCACAGAAGATCCTTGTAGTCTTCCGGCTTCCATTTCGGACCCTTGAAAACTTTGGAGACATCTTTGAGCGTGTGTTTGACGCCCGCGACGTCGTTGGCAATCAGAAATGCGCCAACCGCCGCACCAATGATCATTGTCATCTCAAAAGGTAGCGATTTCAAGATGATGCCCATCTTGCCGCCAGCGGCTAGATAGCCCCCAAAGACCATAACAAACACAACAATGATACCGACGATGCCTATCATGAAACTGCTTCCTTAAACCTCAGAATTGGGATGTTAGCGGGTCGGCGCATTGGCGTTTCGGCCTGCAAGAACAACGCTGATCGCGTAGGCAAGCTCGGAGGGGAGTTCGGACATAATGTTTGCAGCCGCGTCGGAATTCATCTGCGCCAAAAACCCTGCGGCAAAATCCGGATCCATCTGCTCAAAAACAGCTGCGGCCATCTTTGGTTTCATGGATTGGTAAACGGCGGTTAACCGATCAACGTCTTGCGCCGCAGCCCCATCGACTTGATTAATGGTTGCTTTCAAGCGTTCCTCGGCATCAATCAGCGACTTGAGATCGCGATCCAGAGACTTGCGCGCAATATCAAGCGCTTGCTCCCGGTCAAGCAGTGCCATTTCCTTGCGGTCCAAATCGATAGTCCGCTTCTCAATCATATCCAGCATCTTCGCGAAGTTTTCAGGGTATTTCGGCGCGTCGCCGGACAGGTCATCCGGCTTGCTTTCCAGAATTGTTGTCTCTTTCGCGACGGCATAGCCGACCATTCCCAGCCGAAGCATGCCTGAAGCGATCAGCATCATCACAACGATGCCCAGAACGCCCCGCAAACCAAATGTAGACATTATACGCTTCATGCTTCCGCCTCCGTCCGGTCTGCGGTGTGGCGCATGAATACAGAAACTTCAGCGCTTTCAGGGTCCGGCAGTTTTGAAACGACGCTGCTTTCATCCAGACGAAGGGGTGGTGGGGATGCAGGCGCATCGTAAGGGATGTCGTCCAACGCCGCGACAAGCAGTTCCAGCCGCTCGGCGGCAGTTTCTGCTTTCAAGGTCTGTTCATCCAAGGCCGCAGTCGATGCCGTTGCCGCGGATTGGGCGGCCCCTAATACAGAAGTCATTTCGTCGACCTGCTTGGACAGAACAGCGATCGCGCCGCCAAGGTCTTGATCCAAACGTGTCAATCGGGTCAACCGGCGCGATAGGATCATGCAGTAGAACGCTGCAGCCAATGCGCCAGCGCCCAGGAATATGTCAGCCAAGTAGGTCATGTGTTGCCTCTCATGTGAACACGAATTCTGTGATCAAGAGGTCGCGCACATGCCCCTTGCCGGTGACAAGTTGAACGCGACGCAGCATCTGCGCGCGCAATCGAATAAGGGCGGCTGGATCCTCCAATTCGGCCAATTCCACAGCGCGGAGATACCCGTTTAGGACGTCCAGAATGCGGGGCATCGCATTGATGACAGCGTCAGATTTTTCTGGATCAACTTCGAGTTGTGCATTGAACCGCAAGTGATTCCGCGCCCCTCTGCCAAGTGAAATCACCATTGGGTCAATGGGCACAAAGCTGGGCTGGGCCTCTGTAATTTCTGGCTTTTTGACGACTTGTTCGGGCCCGCCGGTGCCGGGAATCATGCCCGAATACGCAGCAAAAAAGCCTCCTCCCCCCAATACCAAGGACAGAACCAGGCCAATCAATAGCCCTTTCTTGCCACCTTTTTTTGGGGCGTCTTCAGGTTCTGTGGTTTCGTCACTCATCCGAATCTCTCTCGAAGTTCACTTTTTGTGCTATAGCCTGCTTTCGACTAACCGATTGTTAAGGCTGATACCTCTAAGTGGAGAAAGTGAGTCAGAAGGCTCGCTCTAACACTGAGGGAATGACGTGCAGCAACTTACTGGTTTGTGGATTGCGCTGGATTGGCAAAAGCGCATTTTCGTCCTCGCAGCGACATTCGCTGTTATCGTTGGCGTCGCGATGATGTCGCGCGTTGCAACACAGCCCAGCATGTCATTGCTCTATAGCGGGCTAACCCCTGAAGCCGCGGGGGAGGTTGTCGCCGCTCTTGATGCCCAGTCCGCGAATTACGAAGTGCGCGGAAACGCGATTTACGTCGAAAGCACCACCCGCGACAGGGTTCGTCTGACCTTAGCTGGCGAAGGGTTGCCCAAAAACAGCGGTCAGGGCTACGAGCTTCTCGACACGCTCACCGGCTTTGGCACCACGTCGCAAATGTTCGACGCCGCCTACCTGCGCGCGAAAGAGGGGGAGTTGGCGAGAACGATCCTGGCCAACCCGCAGGTGAAATCTGCGCGGGTCCATATCGCAAAAGCGGAACGCATGAATTTCCGCCAGGAACAGCGTGCAAAAGCATCCGTTTCGGTTCGGGGCGCGGGTGGACGTGTTCCCAGCGAAACAGCGAATGCTATCCGTTACCTTGTCGGATCTGCTGTTGCTGGTTTGGCCCCCGCGGATGTGTCGGTCATCGATGCAGATCAGGGCCTGGTTCTGAGCGACGAGTTTGAACAGTTCCCCGGCAATGCGGGGCAAGATCGTGCCGCATTATTGAAAGGCAATGTGGAGCGTTTGATCCAAGCCCGCACGGGTGTTGGCAATTCTGTCGTGGAGGTGAATGTCGAGCTTCTAAGCGATGAGGAAATGATAACCGAGCGCCAGATCGATCCTGATAGCCGTGTGGTGATTAGCACGGAAACGCAGGAAACCACGAATAGCTCAAATAACCAGAATTCAGCGCCCGTAACCGTGGCCAGCAACCTTCCAACCGGAGAGGCTGGCGGCGATGGCCAAAGCTCGTCGCAAGGGGCGGATACGCGCGAAGTCATTAACTATGAAGTGTCAGAGAAAACACGTGAACTCAGACGTACACCCGGTGGGATTAAGAAAATCTCTGTTGCAGTACTGGTCGGCGGGCTTGTTACAGAAGATGAAAACGGCGCGGAAACGGTGCAGGACCGCAGCGAAGACGAACTCGCAACCTTGGAAGAGCTTGTGAAATCCGCGATCGGCTATGATGAGGCGCGCGGCGACAGTGTCACAATCCGCACGATGGCACTTCAGACCCCGGATATTTTGCCAGAAGAAAGTGCCGGCGGGTTTGGAATGCCTATTTGGCTTGATGTCATGTCGGTGATCCAGCTGGTCGTAACCTCCGCAGTTGTGCTGGTCCTGGCATTGATGGTCGTGCGGCCAATCCTGCTTTCCGCCAAGACGGCCGAAGCCGCACCAACCCCGCTACCCGCGCCCGACAGCGCTGACGGGGCCGCCGGTGCTCTGGAGGCCCCGCAGTCCGAAGCGCTGACAGGTGAAATTGACACCAGCGAGGCGGGCGCAGCTGTTGGGGACCTGCCAGCAGTCAATACATCAATCCCCGGACCTAGCCTGGACCAGCCAGGCGGGTCAGATGACCCCGTTGCACGGCTGAAGTCGCTCATCGAGGAACGGCAGGAAGAAACCGTTGAGGTCTTGAAAGACTGGCTCGAAACTCCGGAAGAGGCGACCTGAAAATGGGATCGATGATATTCGAGGATTTCGGGGCGACAATTCCCGCCACCACCGATCCGCAAACAGAAGACAGCTTGGTCAAACTGAAGCGTGCCGCCTTCGATGAAGGGTATTCGCAGGGTTGGAATGACGCTATCGCGTCATCTGAATCCGAAAACCGCAAGGCGCAAACTGACATCGCGATTGCGCTGCAAGAAACCAGCTTTTCTTACGTTGAAGCGCGTATGCATGTGCTCAAATCCGTGCAGCCGCTTCTTAAGGCGATTGTCTCTGTGGTTTTGCCCGAAATGGCAAATGCCTCCTTGTCGGGACGAATTTCAGAAGAGCTCTATAAGCTCACGGCATCTCTTGAAGATCCGATAGAACTGATTTGCTCTGAACAGGACCACGAAGAGATCAAGTCCATCGTGACAACCAGCGCGAGCTTTCCGGTCGTCGTGAAAGCCGAACCGAGCTTCGCACAAAACCAGGTGATCATGAAATTCAAGAACGGCAATGCCGAATTGGATCTGGAAGAAACATTCAAAACAGTTTCAGCCCTGATCAGCGATTTCTATGACACGCTAAAAATTGAGGACGGCAAACATGTCAGAACTGGATGACGCTCTTTCCGGGGAATTGCTGAAAAACGTCAATATGGAAGTCCATGTTGCTGTTGGACGCGCCTTTCCTACCGTTGAAACTCTCCTCAACTTGGGTCCCGAAAGCATTCTGACCCTTGAGCAAACAATCACAGATCCGGTGGAGGTTTTCATCGGCGACAAATTGATTGCCCGCGGTCACCTCGAAGAGGTCGAAAACGATCCTTCCGGTAGGCTCGCTGTCCGGATCACCGCTATCGGTGATCCAGCGGCGACCCTGAAATGATCAACCGCAATACTCTGGGGTTTGCGGTAGCCATAGCATGTCTGTGGTTTCCCACACTGGCGTTCGCGCAGGAGTTTTCCTTGGATCTGGGCGGGGCTGACGGAAGTCTAAGCGCGCGCGCCCTCCAATTGATCGCACTTATTACGGTCCTCAGCTTAGCTCCTGGCTTGGCGATCATGATTACGTGCTTTCCGTTCGTCGTGACCGTTCTTTCGATCTTGCGACAGGCGATAGGTCTACAGCAGGCACCGCCAAATATGCTGATCATCAGCCTTGCGCTTTTTCTCACCTACTTTGTGATGGAGCCCGTTTTCATCAAGTCATGGGAAGATGGTCTAAGGCCCCTATCAGAAGGCGCTTTGACGATTGAGGAAGCCTTTCCTCTGACCCTTGCCCCGTTTCGCGTTTTCATGGCCGCGCGCCTCGACCTCAGTACGTTTTCCGCGCTATTGCAACTTCGCCCGATTCCGCCTGATATCTCTCCGGATCAGGCACCGCTTTCTTTGCTGATCCCATCCTTCATGCTCAGCGAAATCGAACGCGCCTTTCAAATCGGATTTTTGATCTTTCTTCCGTTCTTGATCATCGATCTGGTCGTGGCCGCAGTGTTGATGTCGATGGGGATGATGATGGTGCCACCGGCCGTTGTGGCGCTGCCGTTCAAACTTGCATTTTTCGCAGTGGCGGACGGATGGAGCTTGATCGCCAACGCGCTTGTTCGGAGTTACTTTTGATGCCCCAATTCTCAGACAATAACCAACTACAGAGTGACAAATCACCGGGAGAAAAGACCAACAAAGCACATATGCTCGTTGCTATGCTCGGCCATGAATTCACAAAGTCAGCGGATCACCCATTTTTTGCAAAGCTCAGCTCCATCGTTGCGGCACCTGATCCAGAAAGCACGCCGGTACCAAAAGGAGCTTTGGACAGGCTTCTTGCGGCGCTTCCAGCCGGGTCGGAAAGTGCCAAAAGCTCTGCGCTAACAGAACAATTGTCCTCAAATTCAAATGAGGCCGATCGCGCAAAGCAACGGATGTCGACAACCTTGAAAAACTTGGGGGACCAGCACCCGGCCGTGATTGCGCACTACCTTGTTAACAACGCACCCTCTGTCCGAATGGAGGTCATCAGTTCCCTGGAAGGATCTACAGCTCGGCAGGCAGCGGTTTACTTCACGCGCTTTTTGTCTCGCCTGGAAGCAAAGGGCAGTTAGCCTTTTACTGAACGACGAATTCTGCGTGTAGTGCCCCGGCGGCTTTGATACTTTTGAGAATATCGATCATGTCGATAGGTGTTACGCCCAGCGCATTCAGCCCTGCAATCACTTCTGACAATGACGTTCCGTCCGAGATTTCGGCCAAGCCTGTAGCTTCTCCGGGGTCGATGGCAACACGCGTGTTCGGAACGACGACTGTGTCCCCTTCAGCAAAAGGGTTTGGTTGAACGATTACCGGTGTTTCTTCAATTCTCAGGGTCAGATTCCCTTGCGCGACCGCGACACGCGAAATTCTGACGTCTTCCCCCATCACAATTGTCCCGGACCTTTGATCTACGACGACGGTTGCGCGTGTTTCCGGCTCGATCGTGAGGTTTTCAATCCGGCTCAGGACATGTGCCGGGGACGGCAATCTTGTGGCTAGAATATCGATCTCAACGGTTCCTGCATCCAGCATCAATGCGACACCCCGCCCAAGTTTTTGATTTACCATCTGCTCCACTTTTTCGGCAGTGGTAAAATCAGGGCTTCGTAGGGCCAGACGGAGACGTGACAGGCTGGAAAAATCGAAATCTACCTCACGCTCCACCCGGCCACCATTTGGAACATTGCCTGAGGTCGGCACACCGTGGACGACACGCGCGGCATCGCCTTCGGCTGAGACACCCCCGGCGATCACGGTGCCTTGTGCGACCACATAGATTTCACCGTCTGCAGCAGTGAGCGGCGTCATGATCAATGTGCCACCCAGCAGACTTTTCGAGTCGCCAATTGCGGACACAGTGACATCGATTTTAGATCCTGTCCGGGCGAATGCCTTAAGCGATGCGGTTACCAAGACCGCCGCGACATTCTTTGGCCGAAACTGTTCACCTGAAACGTTTACACCCAGCCGCTCAAGAATGCTGGCCATCATTTCTTCCGTAAACGGAGAGTTGCGCAAACCATCCCCCGTACCGTTCAACCCGACAACAAGCCCATAACCGACAAGGTCATTTCCGCGCACACCATCGAACTCGACCAGGTCTTTTAGCCGAACCGGAACGGCCATCGCGGATAGGGTGAAACACACAGTTAGGATGCAAGCCAGGATCGTTTTCAAAGTCAAACCTCTCATCTCAAGTAGTCAGCCAAACTCAAACGTGCGTTTTTTGCCGTGATTAAGTACAGCGTTTCGATTTGTGTGCGAACCGCTTCAAGTTCGGTTGCTGCTTTGTAAGGGTCTGAGCTTAGGATTTCGTTACGGGCGAACTCGTAATTCTGGGTTTCGATCGCGACTGTTTGGTTCACCTCTTCAATCGCTTGCTGTCCTCGTCCTACTAGCGCTTGCTCTGAAATCAAGTTCTCTTCCGCTGCGACCAAACCAGTGGAGGCAAGCTCAATAATCTCAGCCTGGGCCAAAGGGTCGCCTGCGAATGCACCGTCAGTGACGAGCGCGTTCAGCGCAAGGTTTCGCAGAAAATCCCGGTAGGTCTGACCATCAGCTGTTGGCAATTGGTCAATCGTATTATTTTCGCCGATTTTCGTGGGTTCCGTCGCCGCAGGGCCACCGGCATAGCCGATCGTTTCAAATCCACCTCCGGTCAAATTGAACCAAACGTCGACAGCTTGGACAAAATCAGTGGTGGTGGTAGAAGCTGCCGTCGCAAGTTGCAGGTCTGCCAAGATGATCTCAGGGGCTGCAATGGGGGGCGTATCGCTGGCTACGCCCGACAGCAAATAGCGTCCTCCGGACGATGTGTTCAGCTTTGCGATAGCGTCGCTAAACCGTGTTCCTGCATCCGCCAACAAGGGGGAGTTTGCGATATCCGGATCAAGTGGGATACGCGCCAATACCTCTGCCCCGAAACCAGAGATGGAGTTCGAGATGGTTTGAAGAGAAGTCTGTGCCGCATCGTATTGCAAGGACACGGCGGACCGGACAGCGTTGAAACCGTCAATCAGAGACAACGACCGCTCAATCCCAGACAGGACGGAAAAATCGCCGCGCACGGCTTTATTGGTGTCTGAAACGCGACCAGAGGTTATTTCACCGCTGAGCCGCGTCTGTTCATTTTGCAAACGCGCCGATTGGCGGCTTAAAACCAGACTATTTGCAAGATCTCCAACGGAAGAAAAATTCATCTTAAATCCTCAGCAATGTGTCGAGCATTTCGTCAACGGTTGTGATCACCTTTGCATTTGCAGCAAATGCTTTTTCCACTAGGAGAAGACGTTGCAATTCCTGGTCTGTGTTAACACCGGCGCGTAACTCAGCCTCTTTGAACTCGGCCACTTGGGCTGCCGCGAAGGATTGTTCAGCCATCGCGTTCGTTCGGGACAGACCAATTTCCGATAGCAGTTCCGAAACAAGTGACGCACTCGATCCTGATCGAAGAAAGTTGCCGGACACTGGTTCTTGGGAACGCGCCAGACGATCCGACATCGCTTGCAACAGGCCATTTTCGCCAACGGGACCAGGCGTGACAGCGCCCAAACCATCGCGCAGTCGCGTTACGGTGCCGCCCTGATCTGGATCGACCAGCGCATTCAACGACAGCCTGTTTGACAAACCCACTTCGTCCAAGGGGTCCAGTGCGGCCCCCCTGTCGGTGAAAAGCCCAGGATCGCCTGCGGTCAGTGTTGTATCAAGCGCGGGGTCTGCGAACCGTTCAACAAGGTCCCTGGAAAATGCATCCAGTTGCGCCTGGCTATTGGTCGCCAGTGTGTCGCGCACATCAAATAGCGCCGACAGTGATCCGCCTGAAATCATCGCAAGTCCATCGCCAAACGCACTGCCCGCGCCAGTGATTGTCAGTCCGGACAAAGAACCCGCTTCCAGTGTCATATCTGGAGTGATTGTCAGGGTTGACCGAAACTCGATCTCTGCTGCGTTATCATCCAGCAGAATAGATCCGTTCTCGGTGATGAGTGCAATTTTCCCGTCATCGCGAGGTAACTCTCGGACAGGAATGATCGAGGTGATCTGGTCGATCTGTTGCTGGCGTTGGTCCATCAAGGTCGCAAAATCACCGCCTGTGTTGGTCCTTTGCGCAATTTCCTCGTTGAGGTCTTTGATCCTGAGCAAGGCGTTGTTAACCGTGCTTACCTGATTTGCGATTTGCTGATCCGCAGACTGCCTTGCATCTTGAATCGTCGCCGCAACAGAATTGATTTTGCCAGTGACATCACGCGCAGCATTGAAAACAGACTGCAGGTTTTCAGAGCTTTGCGGTGCGCCTGCTGCTTGGACAAGCGCACTTTCGAAAGACGCCAACCGGGCAGAGAGCGAACCTTGTGTCTCTGGCGTGCCGAACGCATCTTGCAACCCGTCGAAATAGAATGACGATGTCGATGAGCTGCCAAGTGAAGCATCGGCCAAACGGCGATCATTAATCGCGATCTGATCCACATTTCGGTCAATGCCGATGACCCGAACACCAGCGCCGCTGGTTCCGTTGACAACCGATCCAAGGCGAATATCCCGCCTGCCATATCCATCGGTATTAGCGTTGGCGACATTCGACGAAATAAGTTCTGCGGTGCGTGTGGCCGCAGCGAGGCCTGATGCGGCATTCGCGAGTGTGCTTGCGATACTCATTCAGACCTCCCTTTGGTCAGCTCAAATTAGCGTTTGATATTTGTCGTTTCCTGCAACATCTCATCAACAGTCTGGATGACCTTCGCATTCGACGAGTAGGCCCGCTGTGTTTGAATCAACTGAGTCAGTTCGCCTGCAACGTCAGTGGAGGATTCCTCCAAAGCAAATCCGACGATGTCACCTGTGGGACCATCACTGGCGTCCCACAAGAAGAACGAACCACTTTCATTGGATGGTCGATAAGTCTGGTTGTCCAAAGCGATCAGACCATTTGGGTTCGGCAAATCCACCAGCGGGATCTGGTACACTGTTCGGGTAATGCCGATGTCAAATGTAGCCTGCACAAATCCGTTCGGATCCACGTCGACAGAAATCATGTTGCCAACGGGCGAGCCGTCTTTTGTGATTTGTGTCGGTGCGAAACTATCAGACAGCTGGGTAATCCCTGTGCCTTCGTTCAAACCCCCAATGGAGATTTCCAGCGGCCCACCTGCGACGTCCACGGAAAAGGATCCAGTGGCTGGCACATACGGGTCGCCAGCCCCGCCGGTTGGTTGGGTGACACTCAGGAGCGTCCCGCCACTGGCTCTGGAGTCGTCAAATGTCAGAATGTATTCACCGATCACAACATTCGCCCCAGCGGAGTCGCGCAGCTCCATATTCCATTGGTTGCTGGCAGCTCCGGACCCTGGAACAACCGGGGTATAGGTCACCAACACGTTTTGTGACGTCCCGAGGTTGTCAAAATATTCCACCGACAATTCAAGCGGATCACCTGACGCGCCCACTTCCGTTTCGGTTGCGGGCAAATTAACCCCCAGGTTCATACGGGTCGTAGGCTCCCCCGCGAATTGGTTTACATTGATCTGGATCGGTTCAAGGCCGTCAGACGTATCGCGCGGATTTGTGGGCACAGACCCATCGGCCGCTGCGGGCCATCCAAGCAGGACCATCCCGGTTTCAGACTTCAAATAGCCTTGGCTGTCGGTCCGAAACGACCCTGTCGTCGTCAGGCGGAACGGAATGTCCTGACCATCTAGGTTGAGCGCTGCTTCAGTCGTAACAGGCAGAAAACCACGTCCCCTGACCGCGAGATCGGTGGAGTTATCGGTTGTCAGCAAGCTTCCGGGTTGGTCAATCAAACGCTGCGATGTCACGCGTACACCGCCCGCGGAATACTGGCCGGTACCATTGGAGATAACCAATGAATGAAAACTCGTCTCTGCGCGTTTGTATCCAAAGGTGTTGGAGTTCGCGATATTGTCAGAGATCGTTGAAAGCCTGCTTGCATTCGCGGCCAAACCGGCCACGCCTGCGTTAAGGGACGATGAAATTGTCATGGTTGCGCCTTTCTGCTGCATCCTCGTATCGAAGGCAGCTTTGGCGGATCCAACTTAACACCGCGCTAACAGATAAAATGCGACACAGTTTTTTGCACTACACACCGTCGCGCAGCAGAACGATTTCAAGCCGGTTGTTCCGAAACGCCATCGTGTTGGATAGAAGCGGTTTTTGCTGACCATAGCCAATGACCCGCTCCACCCGTTCAGGCGGCAGCGAATTTGCTTCCAGAAGCTCACGCATGACATGGGCCCGATCGACAGAGAGATCCCATGCGGGGTTATTGATCTGGACCTGACTATAGGTGCGGCTATGACCAGCAAAGGAGACCCTATTTTCGACGATCATCAGGGTATCACTTAACAGCTTCGCAATTTCGCGGAGTATTTCTGTGGGCCTGTCTGTTTCCGGTTCGAACAGCGGATCATCTTCAATGTCGAAAATTTCGATAACGACACCTTCGTCTGTCACGCGGGTAATGATGTGCTCCAAAGCCATTTCAGCGACAAGGCTTTCGCCACCCTTGCCAGCCAGACCTGCCTGCACGGCTTTCAACAGCTCTTCGTCCGTCAGTTCTGCGTTCCCGACCGATGCATCTTCAGAGGTCCCAGATTCAACGTTGAGATCAAGATCAACGAACCCGCCAGAACCCGATTGAGACAGCGTTTTTTCGGACATGAGGCTGTCGCCTGAAAACGCGCCATCGCCGCCACCGGATACCCGCGCCACCGCAATTGTCGGGCTAAAGTAATCCGCCAGCCCCTTGCGCTGAGTTTCCGTGGTTGCATTCAAAAGCCACATCAACATGAAGAACGCCATCATCGCGGTCACGAAGTCGGCATAGGCCACTTTCCAAGCGCCACCATGGTGGCCGCCACCCGCGACCACTTTCTTGCGTTTGATAATGATAGGTCTTTGAGCGTCCTCAGACATCACCGTTTCCTTGCATCTGCAGGATCGGGATAGCGACGGCTCGTGAAAGTCTGCTTAACGCTGAGCGAAAATCTAGAAGATCAAGTTCAGCATCGTGAGAGAGACGATCAAAAACAAGATCGTCATGATCCCCCCGCTTTTGACGAAGTCGATCACTTTGTAGCCGGCCGGTCCCATGATCAGTGCGTTCACCTGATGGGTCGGGATGATGAAACTGTTGGAGGTCGATATCGCGACCGTCAGCGCAAAGACGGCTGGGTTCGCCCCTGCCGCCACTGCGATGGACACTGCAAGCGGCACCAGCAATACCGTGGCCCCGACATTTGACATGACCAGCGAGAAAACCGTTGCAAGGATTGCCACGCCAGCTTGCAACGCCAAGATCGACCAGCCATCCAGAAGGATAAGGATTTGTTGGGCGATCCACACAGCCGTTCCGGTGTTTTGAACCGCCTGACCCAGAGGGATCAGGCTGGCAAGCAGGAATACCGTGTTCCAACCGACGGCCCGGTACGCCTCATCAATGCTCAGAACCCGGCTTAACATCATGCCGACAGCGCCGACCAGCAAACACAATGACAACCGGATATCCGTAAACAGGATCAGTAAAATCGAGATCGCAAAGAACAAAAGTGCCCAGGTTACCTTTTGGGGGCGCAGCTCTTCCTGCGGAAAATCCGAGGTCACGACAATGAAGTCCTGATTGCGCTTGAGCCGCGCAAGGTTGTCCCATTTCGTGTGCGTGACCAACATGTCGCCGGGGCGGAATTCGACCAAGCCGATCTGCGTCGGCATATGTTCTTCCGTCGCAACATGGCTGAGCGTTTCTTCCCCACGGTGGATCGCCAGCAAGCTGAGGCCATAGGTTTTTCTCAGAACCAGTTCGCGCGGGCATTTGCCAACCAGCGCACTGTCGGGCGGGATGACGATTTCGGCGATACCGGCATTTGTTGTCGCAAATTCTTCCGCAAAGACATCCAACCTTGGGTGAATCCTGAGCTTGTATTTTTCGGCAAATTTCTGAACGACATCCGCCTTGCCGATGATCGCCAATCGGCACGGGGCGGCAATTTCAGCGGTCAGAATCTGGACCATGGAGATCTTGCCACGGTAATAGGTGGAAATGATGTAGAGCCCGCTTTCATGGTTAATGTCTGCCAGGATTTGTCCGACAAGCGGGCTGTTGGCGGGTACATCAACCTCAAACACATTCGCGTCCAGATCATAGACCCGTTTTAGGTAATCGGCGGTTCCCCGGCCCTTGGCCGCGTCAAGGCGCGTGGTATCTCCGGGCAGAACCCAGCGGCCCAGCAAGAGGAAATACAAGATACCGGTTGTGATCAGAGCAAGCCCAATCGGGGCGACGGAAAACAACCCAAATGGCTGCATCTGCTGATCGGCGGGCAACCCGGTATTCGCCGACAGGATCAGATCATTGAGCAAGATCAGCGGGGACGAGCCCACCATAGTCATCGTGCCACCCAGAATGGCGCAAAACCCCATGGGCATCAAAAGCCTGCCAAGCGGAATATTTGAACGCGCTGAAATGCGGCTGACAACGGGGAGGAACAGCGCCGCCGCACCGACATTTTGCAGAAAGCTGGAGATAACGCCGACTGTGCCCGACACAATGGGCACAACCCGGGCTTCTTTGGTGCCGCCGTATTTCAGGATCGTTGCCGCCACCCGGTTCATCAATCCGGTCTTATCAAGCCCAGCCCCGACAATCATGACGGCGATGATCGATATGACTGCGTTTGAGGCGAAGCCATCAAACAGATGATTTACATCGGCAAGGTCCTCCAGACCGGGCATGTAGCTGAGGATGCCGATAAGGACCAGGATCAGGATTGCAGATAGATCGATGCGCAGGAATTCGGAAACGAATAGAACAATTGTGAAGCCGAGGAGTGCGAGAACAACGCCCATCTGAAAGGTAAATATTATTTGTTCCAAATGTTCTCACCGGTCTCGTTTCGCGCACAGTGCTCGTTACTTAATCGGAAAACAGCCTAGGGGTTAATCTTTCTTTTCTAACCCACCCGTTTTTTCCGGGTTGTGACTTCGTGTTCTTTCGAATTTGCAGCCTGGGTTTCAAAATGTGGGTTTGGCGGCGCTTCGTCGTAGAAATTCGTGGACATGATTTTCTATTGGAAACATATTCCAATTTAGAACAAATAGTGAACATATAGGAGGGTGCATGGAAAACGATTCTTCATATGGGCAGGTTCTTCACCTGCCAAGACGGACGCCATCGGGGCCCCGCATCAAAGCGGACCAAGCGGGTTGTCCGGCCCTGACAGACATCTTTCCGCTGCATCCGTTCGATCCTTCTGCAACCGGGTTCTTGCTGTCTTTGTTGCCCGAAACCACACGTCCGGCGCTGTGGATTCAGGATCGTGCCTCGCGGCAGGAAAACGGTCAGATATACGGGCCAAGCTTACCTGCTTTTGGGATGGACCGGCCCGTTTTACAGGTCCATGTCAGCCATCCCCGCGACGTTCTTTGGGCAATGGAGGAAGGGGCCGCCTGCGCGGGTCTGTCGGCGGTAATCGGCGAAATTCACGGTGCCCCGGCGGTACTGGATTTCACCGCAACCAAACGGTTGGCCATGCGCGCAGATGCCTCAGGCGTGCCGGTCTTTCTGATCCGCTCGGGCGATCCCGGAGGTTTGAGTGCCGCGCGCGAACGGTGGCGCGTCGGAGCCTTGCCGTCGCAGCCAGATCCGCTGGACGTGCAAGCACCAGGCAAGCCGCACTGGGATGCAGACCTGTTTCGCGCCCGCACGCGCCGTCCCGGACGATGGCGTGCGCAGTATGACCCGGACGCAAAAAGAGCCGCAGATCGTCTCCGTCTGGTTTCCCGCACTGACGATCGAGCGTTGGAGGCGGGTGATCAGCCAATACCGCACCGCCCCCGGGCCTGAGGTTGCAGTTGCCTTGTCGCGCGATGGTCCGCACGGACCAGTCATCCATGCCATCAATCAAACCGCGCGGGATCGAGGTATCACAGCAGAGGCACGCGTGGTGGATATGCGCGCAATCCATCCCGATCTGCATGTCGAAGAAGCCGATATAGCTGGCGACAAGGCCCTGCTGAGACGGCTTGAGCATTGGTCAAGGCGGTGGTGTCCCTGGAGCGTGCTGGACACTGATGATGGGCTTATCCTGGATGTAACCGGCTCTGCGCATTTATTTGGGGGTGAGGCGGCTTTGCTGCACGACATTTGCAACCGCTTTGCGATGCAGGGTCTGACCGCACGGCTGGCAATGGCACCCACGCGTGGTGGTGCGCAGGCTTTGGCCCGGTTTGGCCCGCAGGGCTCCATCTGTACGCACACAGACCTGGCTGCGAAGCTCGGCCCCCTGCCCGCCCATGCTTTGCGGTTGGACAAGGCCACGGCACAGCTGCTGAACCGCTTGGGGTTGAAAACCATCGGGGCGCTCTGCGATGTTCCGCGCACGGCGTTGATGCGCCGCTTTGCAACCTTGCCCGAAGATCAAAACCCGCTGATCTTGCTGGACCGCGCTTTGGGACAGGCCGCGGACCCTTTGAATGCCCCGCCTGACCCGCTGCAATTCATGGCGCGCTCCAGCCTGCCGGAACCTGTGATTGACCCGGTGCCACATCTGAAAAGCCTGGCCGAAGACCTGTGCACACAGCTTGCCAAAGCGGAACAGGGCGCGCGTCAGGTGCAGCTGACAATCTACCGGATTGACGGGGAATGGCGCAGCGTTCAAGTGGCAACCGCGCGGGCCAGTCGTGACCCGCTTCACCTTTTGCGCCTGTTTGACGGCAAGCTTGACGGGGTCGATCCCGGCTTTGGGTTCGATCTACTGACTTTTGAGGCGACACGGGTGGAACCTGTATCGTTGATCCAGGACAGGCTTGATGGCAAACGCGACCCGGACGCCGATATCGCCAGCCTGCTTGATCGGCTGACTGCACGACTTGGCAAGGACAAAGTCACTTGGTCCACATGGTCACAAAGCCACAAGCCCGAGCATGTGGAAGCCCGAGTGCCTGCATTGCAAGGCGCGCCAGAGGCTCCATTGGTTCTGCCGCGTGCCCGGCCTATTCGGATCCTAACCCCGGCCGAAGAGGTCACGGTGATCTATGCTGTACCCGAAGGGCCGCCCTCGCAATTTCGCTGGCGTCGGGTGCTGTATAAAACGACGCGCTACGCTGGCCCGGAACGGATTGCGCCGGAATGGTGGAAAGACCGCCCCGGCAGCCGCTTGCGTGACTACTACAAGATCGAAGTGCAGGACGGACGGCGGTTCTGGCTTTATCGTGAGGGTCATTTGCATGACAGGCGCGGTGACACGCCGCGCTGGTTTGTCCACGGGTTCTTCGCATAATGCCCCTACAGGAAGGACATAAGCGCCGGACATTGGGGCATGAGGAAACTTTCACCCCGAACCCGAAAGCCCCTTACGTGGAATTTGGTCTGGCAAGCTGCTTTTCGTTCCTGCGGGCGGCCTCGGATGCGGTTGATCTGACGGCCACGGCCAACTTGCTTGGTTATGACCAGATCGGTATCGCGGACCGCAATACATTGGCAGGTGTTGTACGCATTCATACCGAAGCCGAAAAGGCATGTGTCGGCCCTCTGATCGGGGCGCGCCTTGTGTTGATTTGCGGTGCAGAATTTCTAGCCTATCCGCAAGATCGCGACGCGTATGCGCGCCTGTCCACCTTGCTGTCCAAAGGCAAGATGCAGACGGTGGACGGAGATTGGCAAGACAAGGGCGAAACACATCTGACGCTTGAGATGCTGGCCAATCATGCGCAAGACCTGCATCTGATCGCGCTGCCCCCTGAGAACCTGGACCTGTTTGAGGCAGGCTTGCCGCGCCTGATCAAGGCTTTGCCCGGATTGCGTTATATCGGGGCGACGTTTCTGTATCGCGGGGATGACCGGGCGCGGATCAACCGCCTGGAAGCGTTGGCGCGTCAACACGGGCTTGCGATTTTTGCGACCAATGATGTGCTCTATCATGCTCCTGAGCGTCGGCCATTGCAGGATGTGATGGTCAGTATCCGCGAAGGCGTTACCGTACCGAAAGCCGGGTTCCTGCTGGAAGCCAATGCGGAACGGCACCTGAAATCACCTACCGAAATGTGTCGCCTGTTTGCCGAATGGCCCCATGCGATTGCGGCCACCCGTGCGTTGGCTGATCAGATTGTATTTTCGCTCGCTGATCTGAAATATGAGTACCCGCATGAGATCGTGCCCGAAGGCCGCACCGCCCAGGCCGAGTTGGAACGCCTGACCTGGGAAGGGGCAGACATGCGCTACCCGGACGGTGTGCCCGAACATGTCGTGGCGACCATCAACAAGGAATTCGGGCTGATCAAAAGCAAGAAGATCGCCCGGTATTTTCTGACAATCTACGACATTGTTCGCTTTGCACGCCAAGAGGCGGAGCCTCCTATTCTGTGTCAGGGGCGCGGGTCTGCCGCAAACTCTGCAGTGTGTTTTTGTCTGGGCGTCACCTCGGTCGATCCGAACGAGCATGACGTTCTGTTCGAACGCTTTCTCAGCGAAGAACGCGACGAGCCGCCAGATATCGACGTGGATTTTGAACATGAACGCCGCGAGGAAGTCATCCAGTATATGTATGACAAGTATGGCCGCCACCGTGCCGGGCTTTGCGCGACGGTGATCCATTACCGCCCCCGTTCTGCCATTCGTGAGGTCGGCAAGGCGATGGGCTTGTCCGAGGACGTGACCTCCAAGCTGGCCGGAACTGTCTGGGGCAGCTTTGAAGGCCAGATGGATGACAGCCGCGCCAAGGAAGCGGGGTTGGACCTGTCCGATCCGTATCTGCGCATGGTTTTGAAACTGGCCAAGCAAATGATCGGGATGCCGCGGCACCTGTCGCAACATGTCGGCGGCTTTATCCTGACCGAACGCCCTCTGACCGAAATCGTACCCATCGGCAATGGGGCCATGCCCGAACGCAGTTTCATCGAATGGGACAAGGACGACATAGACGCCTTGCACATCTTCAAGGTTGATGTGCTGGCTTTGGGAATGCTGACCTGTATCGCCAAATGCTTTGATCTGCTGGAAGCCCATCACGGCGATGTCTTTGAACTGGCGACCGTGCCTGCAGAAGATACCGCGACCTATGATATGCTGTGCGAAGGCGACAGCCTGGGGGTGTTTCAGGTGGAAAGCCGGGCACAGATGGCGATGCTGCCCAAGCTGCGCCCGCGCGAGTTTTATGATCTGGTGATCGAAGTGGCGATTGTGCGTCCCGGCCCTATTCAGGGCGATATGGTGCATCCCTATCTGCGCCGTCGGCAAAGGATCGAGGCGGTGAATTACCCCGCCCCCGGCCCCGAACATCCGCAAGACGAACTGCTAAAAATCTTGGGGCGCACATTGGGCGTGCCGATCTTTCAGGAACAGGCGATGAAGATCGCAATTGATGCGGCGAAATTCTCCCCCGCCGAGGCCAATGAGCTGCGCAAGGCAATGGCCACGTTTCGGTCTCGTGGGACCATTGGCAAGTTGCAGGAAAAGATGGTCGGACGAATGACTGCGCGCGGCTATGACCCGGTTTTTGCAGAACGGTGCTTCAATCAGATCAAGGGCTTCGGCGAATACGGCTTTCCCGAAAGCCACGCCGCCAGTTTTGCAAAGCTGGTCTATGTCTCAAGCTGGATGAAATGCCACTACCCGGCGGCGTTTGCCTGCGCGCTGCTGAACTCTCAGCCTATGGGGTTTTATGCCCCCGCCCAGATCGTGCGGGATGCGCGGGATCACGGGGTTGAGGTGCGGCCAGTGGATGTGAACTATTCGGATTGGAACAGCACGCTGGAACCCGGTGAGACAGGCTTTGCCCTGCGCCTTGGGCTGCGCCAGATCGACGGCATGCGCCAAGAGGCCGCTTTGCGCCTGATGGACCGACGCGATGCACCTTATGCGAATGCGGCCGAGCTGAAGTCGCGCGCAGCCTTGGACGCGGGGTCTGTACGAAAGCTCGCCGCTGCGGATGCCATGCGCAGTATGGGCATAGATCGCAGGCAAGCCCTTTGGCAAACGCAGGCACTGAAAGATGCCCCGGCCTTACCGATCTTCGATCACGCTGAGACTGATGCGTCAGGCCCCGATCCAGACGTGAGCCTGCCCAAGATGCCACAGACCGAACATGTCGTGGCAGACTACCAGACCCTGCGCTTGTCGCTGAAGGCACACCCGATGTCCTTCTATCGCCTCAGTCTGCAAGGTCAGGGTTTTGCCGCAACGTCCGAACTGCCGAAGATGCGTCATGGGCAGCGCGTATCACTGGCCGGGTTGGTGCTGGTGCGCCAGAAGCCCGGCAGCGCCAAGGGCGTGTGCTTCATCACGCTGGAGGACGAGGCCGGGGTCGCAAACCTAGTGATCTGGCCCAATGTTTTCAAAAGCAACAGGGCGACGATTATGTCAGCGCGGCTGATGGTCGTGCATGGGCAAGTGCAAACCGATGGGCGTGTGATCCATGTCATCGCTGATCGGATAGAAGATCGCAGCGACAGGCTTGCGCGCCTGTCTGAGACCGAACTGCCGGAAACCACTGTGCGTGGTGACCATCCGACCCACCCGCTGCCCAGCCAGGTCGGTGCAAGGCGTCATCCCCGCAATGTGCGCATCATTCCAAAATCACGTGACTTCCATTAGCGCAATGGCGCTAAAGCTTATTCACAGGCACTTTCAGCGTCATATTACCTGCTTCATCTTTCGGCACCTCACCGGCCCGAATATTGACCTGCAAAGATGGAATGATCAGCTTTGGCATCGCCAGCGATGCGTCCCGTTCTTCGCGCATTTTGATGAACGCGTCGCGGGAGGCACCGTGGCCAACATGAATATTATTCGCTTTCTGTTCGGCCACAGTGGTTTCCCACGCAATCGCACGGCCGCCAGGACCATAATCGTGACACACAAACAGCCGCACCTCATCGGGCAAGCTCAAGACCCGCGTGATGGAATCGAATAACTGGCCTGCATCTCCGCCCGGAAAATCTGCCCGCGCCGAACCGCCATCCGGCATAAACAGCGTGTCCCCGGCAAAAGCGGCATCTCCCATTACATGCACCATACATGCCGGCGTGTGGCCCGGCGTGTGCAATGCAAAGCAGTTCATTTCACCAACCTTGTACGTCGCAAGATCGGTGAAAAGCATGTCAAACTGAGACCCGTCGCGTTGGAACTCCGTGCCTTCATTGAATATCTTGCCGAATGTCTCCTGCACCGTCTGAATATGCTCACCGATGCCGATCTTGCCACCAAGCTCTTGCTGAATATAGGGCGCGCCAGACAAGTGATCGGCATGGACATGGGTCTCAATGATCCACTCCAGTTTGAGGTCATGGTCCTGAATGAACGCGATGATCTCATCCGCAGACGTATAGCTGAGCCGCCCGGCCGCATAGTCGAACTGCATGACCGCATCGACGACAGCACAAGCGTCACTTGCGGGGTCCTGAACAACGTAGCTGATGGTGTTTGATTGCGCGTCAAAAAACGCGGTGACGTTTGGGGTCTGATCAAGTGAGACGGCTGGAATCGTCATGAGGCCTCCTTCGTGAAACACGCGCAATTCTTAAGCACATGCTACTTCGGTTTTGCGCGTCTGAACAGAAAATTGGGCCAGTGCTAGGCAATCACCCGGCTCCGAAGCAGCGCTGTCGCCTGATCAAATGGCGCGACGCTTTCTTCAGATCTTGCAGCCAGCTGCGCGCCTTCCAGAAGCGACAAAACCGCGGCTGCCTCAAGTGCTTCCTCAGCGATATCGCGCAATGTGCCGTCCGATCTTGCCAACTCGAACACAGATACGATCCACCCAACCATCATCGCGCGAAATTTGCGTATTTCAGCCAAGGCTTCACCCGAAAGGCTTTCGCGACCCGCGATCAGGGCAACACAAAGGCAAACGCTTGCCCCTCCATTCAAGGCCGCGCGATATAGATCAATGAGAGCGATCAAACGATCCGATCCCGTTGAATGCCTCTGATCGATTTGATGGCACGCTTGTTCAAGCCCAGCGTGATAGCGCTGCATCATCGCCACTGAAAGCGTCGCTTTCGTGGGGAAATGGTGATGTATGCTGGCTTTTCGAATGCCAACGTCTTCGGCCAGATCAGCATAGCTGAACCCATCAAACCCGGTGCGACGAACGATCCGTTCTGCAGAATCCAGAAGGGCAGCTTTCGTGTCATTGCTCATGGCTCTTGTCCTTTCCGTTTCATCTCAACCGGTTGACGATAGCGTCCGCAGCCTCCAGCGCGCCTTCGAGGAACCCGCCAAATTCTAGTGCAACCTCGGTTCCGCCAAAATTCAGCGCGCCATCCCAGAGATTTTCGAATGCGGGCGGCATTCCGTAGCGCGGATGTTCGTAGATCGGGGTCAGATCGCGAGGTGTTGCGGTGTGCGGGTCCAGCGCCCAATCCTTCACGATCAGCACTGCTGGGCGCGCTGCCAGAGGCCCGAACAACCGCGCCAATTGCGCCAAGATCTCTGATTTCAGAGCATCTGTTTCGGATCGGTGCTGCGCCGGAATGCCAATGAACCCAAACAGGGCAGCGGTTTTCCCATGACGCGGCGACGCATCGTGAATTTCTACCAGCGGGCCCCGGCGGCTCATCGCGTCGCCAGATAGGCCCTCGTGATGCCAGAAGGGGGTGTCATATGTGGCAACAGCCTTGGCCTGGCCCGCCATCCAAGTCGGCGTTCTTGCCATTGTGTCAGTGGTATCCGCAGGCAATGGCGGGAAAAACTCAATCTTAGCCTCCGCAATTCGCGGTGGCATGGCAAGAACAACCCGGTTGCATGAAATCGTTTTGTCATCAGCCGTTTGAACAATGACGTCCGGATTTCGATACGTCACTTCCGTCACCATTGCTCCGCGAAATTTGCGGCTATCCGGGATCGAACCAGCCAGGGCGTCCACCAGTTTCCCCAGCCCACCTTCTACGCGAAGCGATCCTTGCATCGACCCGTAGCCTTGATCGCGCTGAACACGACCTTGCGGGTCCTCGAAAACCATCAGTCCCTCGGAAAATTGATCAAATACCTCAAGTGAAAACCGCTTGAGCAGTTCTGCGATGCGCGGTTGGCCATGCCAAATCCAGGCAGGCCCGAGGTCAAACGCCTCCCCCGCGACAAGGTCCGATCTGATCCGACCCCCAAAACGCGACCGTGCTTCCAGCAGTAGAAAATCGCGGTCCGCTTGATGCAATCGCTCCGCAATGCTTAGTCCAGCAAGACCGCCGCCGATGATCAGAATGTCCGTCTTCAAGTAGGTCGCGCTCACACTGCTGGCGCTTTCGCGAAAGGCAGGTGCCCCGTTTTCATCCAGACAGTTGCCCCGTCTGGACCTGCTGTTGCATTCAAATCCATTGTTTCCGGAAGACGAAGCCAGCTGTTCTTTCGCAACGTGTCATCGCCCTCCAGAAGTGTTCCAGACAGAACCAGAAGTTCCCCACCACCGCTCAAAGGGTCTGAAAGCGCCTCACCCGGGGCAAGTTGATGAAACGTGACGCGCTCCTGGGCATCTTCATGCAGGATTTTGGAGTTTCTACGGCCCTCAACCGCCATTTTGGTGCGGAATTGATTGCGATCTTCAGGATCAAACTGCCAAAGCTTGACGAATATGACGCAACCTTCATCGGATCCGGGTGTGTGAGATGTCGTGGGGGGATTGCGGACATATGTTCCCGTTGGATAGTCGCCATGTTCATCCTGAAACACGCCGTCCAAAACAATGAACTCTTCGCCACCAGTGTGGGTATGTGCAGAAAACTTGGAATTTGGCGCGTAGCGCACAATTGTCGTCGCCCGCGCAACCTCATTGCCAATACGATCAAGCATCCGACGCTCGACCCCCGGCATGGGAGAGGCCAGCCACTCAACCTCGTCGGTATGTATCAATACGCGGTCAGCGAAATTGGCATTCAACTCCATAGGGGCGTTCCTTCGTAAATCTATTTTGAGAAGTTGTTAGATATAGGATAGTTTACCTACTACATGGTAGGGAAAACTACAAATGAGAATTTGGTACACGCAAAGCCGCCAATCCATTGAAATATAACCGAAAAACAAAAAAGCGCCCCGAAGGACGCTTCATAGACATTGGTTGCGGGAGTAGGATTTGAACCTACGACCTTCAGGTTATGAGCCTGACGAGCTACCGGGCTGCTCCATCCCGCGCCAATTGCGCAGCCTCTGGTCAGTCATGAGAAGAGGCGCATCGAAAGAGAGATACGTTTCATGTTCCTTATTAGGTTTGGCGGTGACCTACTCTCCCACGTCTTAAGACGCAGTACCATCGGCGCGACGGCACTTAACGGCCGAGTTCGGGATGGGATCGGGTGTTTTGCTCGCGCTATGACCACCAAACCGAATAAAGAACACGAAACATCACCAAGTCACTTACACATATGTGTAGCTTTTTGATTTCACTAGCAGAAGTCTGGCTTCTACTGGATCAAATCAAGCCTATCGAACAATTAGTACCGGTCAACTGAACGCATTGCTGCGCTTACATCTCCGGCCTATCGACGAGGTGGTCTACCTCGGTTCTCAGGGATACCTTGTTTTGAGGGGGGCTTCCCGCTTAGATGCCTTCAGCGGTTATCCTTTCCGATCATAGCTACCCAGCACTGCCATTGGCATGACAACTGGTCCACCAGTGGATCGTTCACCCCGGTCCTCTCGTACTAGGGGCAACTCCTCTCAAGTATCCTACACCCACGGCAGATAGGGACCGAACTGTCTCACGACGTTCTAAACCCAGCTCACGTACCTCTTTAAACGGCGAACAGCCGTACCCTTGGGACCTGCTCCAGCCCCAGGATGAGATGAGCCGACATCGAGGTGCCAAACGGTGCCGTCGATATGGACTCTTGGGCACCATCAGCCTGTTATCCCCGGCGTACCTTTTATCCGTTGAGCGATGGCCCTTCCACTCGGGACCACCGGATCACTATGACCGACTTTCGTCTCTGCTCGTCTTGTCAGACTCGCAGTCAGGCTGGCTTCTGCCATTGCACTCAACGACCGATTTCCGACCGGTCTGAGCCAACCTTCGCGCGCCTCCGTTACTGTTTGGGAGGCGACCGCCCCAGTCAAACTACCCGCCACACAGGGTCCCGGATCCGGATAACGGACCGCGGTTAGACATCAAGCAGAACAAGGGTGGTATCTCAAAGGAGGCTCCCCAGAAACTGGCGTTCCTGGTTCAAAGCCTACCACCTATTCTGCACATGTTGTGCCTGATGCCAGTGTGAAGCTGTAGTAAAGGTGCACGGGGTCTTTCCGTCTAACCGCGGGAAGCCTGCATCTTGACAGGCAATTCAATTTCGCTGAGTCGATGTTGGAGACAGCGGGGAAGTCGTTACGCCATTCGTGCAGGTCGGAACTTACCCGACAAGGAATTTCGCTACCTTAGGACCGTTATAGTTACGGCCGCCGTTTACCTGGGCTTCAATTCGGAGCTTGCACTCCTCCTTTTAACCTTCAGGCACCGGGCAGGCGTCAGACCCTATACGTCGTCTTGCGACTTCGCAGAGCCCTGTGTTTTTAGTAAACAGTCGCCACCCCCTGGTTTGTGCCCCCAGCCAATACTTGCGTAGAAACTGGGCCTCCTTCTCGCGAACTTACGGAGGTATTTTGCCGAGTTCCTTCAACATCGTTCTCTCAAGCGCCTTGGTATTCTCTACCAGTCCACCTGTGTCGGTTTAGGGTACGATCTCATGTAGGGCTATTTCCAGGAACCTCTAAGCGGCCTTCCCAATCCGATAAGGGAAAACAACCTTCGAGATCCGTCACATCCTACTGGCTCAGGAATATTAACCTGATTCCCATCGACTACGCCTTTCGGCCTCGCCTTAGGGGTCGGCTTACCCTGCTCAGATTAGCTTTAAGCAGGAACCCTTGGACTTTCGGCGACAGGGTCTCTCACCCTGTTTGTCGCTACTCATGTCATCATTCTCACTAGTGATCTCTCCACCGGATCGCTCACGCGCCGGCTTCACAGAAAACTCCGAGCCTCCGGTGCACTGCGAACAGTACAAAAGAGGCGTGGAGTTATATCACACTACGCTCCGCTACCATGCCTTACGGCATCCTAAGTTTCGGCTCATGGCTTGAGTCCCGTTACATCTTCGCCGCAGGACAACTTAAATTAGACCAGTGAGCTGTTACGCTATCTTTAAAGGATGGCTGCTTCTAAGCCAACCTCCTGGTTGTTTTGGTCGTCCCACTTGCTTTCGCACTTAGCCATGAATTAGGGGCCTTAACTGTAGGTCAGGGTTGTTTCCCTTTCCACGACGGACGTTAGCACCCGCCGTGTGTCTGCCAGATATTACTCCCGGGTATTCGGAGTTTGGTTAGGATCAGTAAGCCGGTGAGGCCCCATTACCCATCCAGTGCTCTACCCCCCGGGGTATTCGTCTGACGCTCTACCTAAATAGATTTCGCGGAGAACCAGCTATCTCCGAGTTTGATTGGCCTTTCACCCCTAGGCACAACTCATCCCGACCTTTTTCAACAGGTGTGGGTTCGGACCTCCAGTTAGTGTTACCTAACCTTCATCCTGGTCATGCCTAGATCACTCGGTTTCGGGTCTGATCCATCTAACTCATTCGCCCTATTAAGACTCGCTTTCGCTGCGCCTACACCTAACGGCTTAAGCTTGCTAGATAGACCAAGTCGATGACCCATTATACAAAAGGTACGCTGTCAGGCCTCAAGGGCCCTCCAACTGTTTGTAGGCGTCCGGTTTCAGAAACTGTTTCACTCCCCTTGTCGGGGTGCTTTTCACCTTTCCCTCACGGTACTGGTTCGCTATCGGTCAGTAAGGAGTACTTAGCCTTAGAGGGTGGTCCCCCCATGTTCAGACAGGATTTCACGTGTCCCGCCCTACTTAATACGTCAAATCATGCTTCTTATACGGGACTGTCACCCACTATGGTTGGCCATTCCAGACCATTCTAATCACATTCATCGCTCGGCTGGTCCCCGTTCGCTCGCCGCTACTAGGGGAGTATCTGTTGATTTCCTTTCCTCCGGGTACTTAGATGTTTCAGTTCCCCGGGTTTGCCTTTATAACCCTATGTATTCAGGTTATAAATACTTGGTTTACCTCATTATTGAAGGCACCGAAGTGCTAACAATAACAAAGTATCAAGTGGGTTGCCCCATTCGGAAATTCGTGGGTCAAAGCCTATTCTCGGCTCGCCACGACTTATCGCAGAGTATCACGTCCTTCATCGCCTCTTACTGCCAAGGCATCCACCAAACGCCCTTCTCGCGCTTGATTTGATCCAGAAAAAGCTAGGCTTTTCCTGCGACTTGGGCCTGCTTTTGTTCAGGCTTAGTCATTAATCAAAAGAGTAAATTTTCCCAAACCTTCTACGCTGGTTCAAAGTGCAGAAGGTTTTATATTTTGGTTAGTTTACTTGACTTGGATTGTGTCTCGTTCTTGGGGTCGAACCCCTGGATAAAGCCGCCGGGAAGGCTGCTAAATCAAACGAAACACTATATTCTTCATGCTCTGGACCGAAGTCCGTGACCTGACGCACTTGTCAGATCAGCATGAAAAACTGATGTTTGTATCTCTCTATACGATGTCAATTCGTCCGATTGGACGGGTAAACACTTTGCAGTGCTTACCGATGCAATCAAACAGTGTCACTTCCAGTTGGAAGTGGTGGGTCGAGGAGGACTTGAACCTCCGACCTCACGCTTATCAGGCGTGCGCTCTAACCACCTGAGCTACCGACCCAGCTGATTTTGCGTCAGCAAAATCGGCGGCGCGCCGTCAGGGTATTGCGAGCAATGCCCGAGAGGCGTCAAGTTTTTGGTGGAGCGTATCGGGATCGAACCGATGACCCCCTGCTTGCAAAGCAGGTGCTCTCCCAGCTGAGCTAACGCCCCTTATAACCCCGATGGGGTTTATTTCATGAAGAGATATGAGGACGGCCTGGACCGTGTGTTGGTCACCGAAGTGCCAACGTATGTGCTTAAAGCACTGCTAAGTGTTCCACGAACTCAAACAAGTTCAAGCTGCTAGGAACATCCTTAGAAAGGAGGTGATCCAGCCGCAGGTTCCCCTACGGCTACCTTGTTACGACTTCACCCCAGTCGCTGATCCTACCGTGGCCGCCTGCCTCCCGAAGGTTAGCGCAGCGTCGTCGGGTAGAACCAACTCCCATGGTGTGACGGGCGGTGTGTACAAGGCCCGGGAACGTATTCACCGCGTCATGCTGTTACGCGATTACTAGCGATTCCGACTTCATGGGGTCGAGTTGCAGACCCCAATCCGAACTGAGACAGCTTTTTGGGATTAACCCATTGTCACTGCCATTGTAGCACGTGTGTAGCCCAACCCGTAAGGGCCATGAGGACTTGACG
Source organism: uncultured Litoreibacter sp. (assembly GCA_947493265.1). Lineage (GTDB taxonomy): Bacteria > Pseudomonadota > Alphaproteobacteria > Rhodobacterales > Rhodobacteraceae > Litoreibacter. Next base: position 759,810 of record CANLQL010000004.1, read on the forward strand.
TCATCCACACCTTCCTCCCGCTTATCACGGGCAGTTTCTTTAGAGTGCCCAGCCGAACTGCTGGCAACTAAAGATGTGGGTTGCGCTCGTTGCCGGACTTAACCGAACATCTCACGACACGAGCTGACGACAGCCATGCAGCACCTGTATCCTATCCAGCCGAACTGACGAAATCTGTCTCCAGAAATCTCGATAGGTATGTCAAGGGTTGGTAAGGTTCTGCGCGTTGCTTCGAATTAAACCACATGCTCCACCGCTTGTGCGGGCCCCCGTCAATTCCTTTGAGTTTTAATCTTGCGACCGTACTCCCCAGGCGGAATGCTTAATCCGTTAGGTGTGACACCGAAGGGCAAGCCCCCCGACGTCTGGCATTCATCGTTTACGGTGTGGACTACCAGGGTATCTAATCCTGTTTGCTCCCCACACTTTCGTACCTCAGCGTCAGTATCGAGCCAGTGAGCCGCCTTCGCCACTGGTGTTCCTCCAAATATCTACGAATTTCACCTCTACACTTGGAATTCCACTCACCTCTCTCGAACTCAAGACTAACAGTATCAAAGGCAGTTCCAGGGTTGAGCCCTGGGATTTCACCTCTGACTGATTAGTCCGCCTACGTACGCTTTACGCCCAGTAATTCCGAACAACGCTAACCCCCTCCGTATTACCGCGGCTGCTGGCACGGAGTTAGCCGGGGTTTCTTTACCAGATACTGTCATTATCATCTCTGGCGAAAGAGCTTTACGACCCTAAGGCCTTCGTCACTCACGCGGCATGGCTAGATCAGGCTTGCGCCCATTGTCTAAGATTCCCCACTGCTGCCTCCCGTAGGAGTCTGGGCCGTGTCTCAGTCCCAGTGTTGCTGATCATCCTCTCAAACCAGCTATGGATCGTAGGCTTGGTAGGCCATTACCCCACCAACTACCTAATCCAACGCGGGCTAATCCAATGGCGATAAATCTTTCCCCCGAAGGGCACATACGGTATTACTCTCCGTTTCCAGAGGCTATTCCGTACCATTGGGCATATTCCCACGCGTTACTAACCCGTCCGCCGCTCACCCGAAGGTGCGCTCGACTTGCATGTGTTAGGCCTGCCGCCAGCGTTCGTTCTGAGCCAGGATCAAACTCTCAAGTTGAAAAGCATTTACATGCTTAACCTTGACGTCGAACCTCTGCACATATCAATCAACACGCCTTACTGAAACGTGCTGACCATTCATTCTGTTTGTTGTGCTTAGAGTTATCAAAGATAACCGAAAGCCGTCCAAACAGTGAAGCTGACCCTACATCATCGAACCGAAGTTCTAGTAGGTGGATATGTAAGAGGTTGATCCATCGAAATGGCCAAACCGCCCACACATCTCTTCATGTTTTCTATCAATTTCAAAGAGCGTAGAGACAAAAACGAACCGAAGCGCCTAAATCGTTTGGCGCAACTGCCTGTATAAGTCTCTGTTTTTTATCCGCTTTCTTTGCCCTGAGGCCTGTCTGGCGTCCCCTTGGTGCATCTCTGCGCCGCCGGTGAGGGGGTATTTAGGCCCCCACGCTCAGACCCGCAAGTGCTTTTTTACAGAAAGATGACATTTTTTGCGGAAAACCATGGTTAATGTTATTTTTCAATAGGTTACGGTGCTGTTTTTCTTTTGAAAACCTGCGGGATTCAGCCGGGAGTCTAGTAGGTGAATCCGCAGATTGCACCAAATGCAGAGTTTTCCACAGACTCGCCCCGAAAACTGCCCTGAATCACGCCCAAAATTTGCCTGAATCACATGAATCAGGAGTTTTGATTCCTCTGCTTCGGGAAAACCTGCCGAAATCGCAGCCCCAACAGCACAATGATGATCGCCAAATAGGTCAACGAGTCGAATTCCCAGACCCGTTGGACCATCACGAAATGCAGACCGCCCAGAAACACCGCCAGATAGGAAAGCTTGTGCAGTGACTGCCACGTCTTTGCCCCCAGCTTTTTGATCGACGCGTTGTTTGAGGTAATCGCGAGCGGGATCATCAGAACAAACGCCGCCATGCCAATCATAATGTAGGGACGTTTCAGAATGTCTTTCCAGATCTCTCCCCAATGCAGCTGCAAATCCAACAACAGCCAGACCAGCAGATGCAGCGAGACATAGAAAAAGCAGATCAGCCCGAGGGGGCGTCTGAACTTGAGGATGTTGCATCCTAGGTAGCGGCGCATCGGGCTGACAAAGAGCGTGGCGATAAACACCTGCAGTGCCCAAAGCCCAAGCTGATGTTCAATCGTCTTGATCGGATCAATGCCCAAGCCGCCCGTAAAAGTTTGCCAGACCAACCAGGCGACCGGCAAAAGCGCCAGCACATAGAGCGGCCAGGTCGGCACCTTGCGCGCAGTTGTGTTTATGGTGTCGACCAGTGCGCTCATGATCAGGCGAACTCGGTGTTTGATATAGTGGGTGGCTTACGAGTCACTTTGTGTTCCCCGCTGCTTGGCACGGATGATCGCTGCAATCAGAATACCGCCAAAGACAAGAAGCGCCGGGAAGATCACCGGGTCTAGCCAGCCGACGTAAGCCCCCAGACCCACTGCGCCCAAAGCCATGACGGCCAGCGGTGTAAAGCAGCATAGCGCTGCAAAGATCGTGCCGGTCAGACCGATCCGGAACCACTTATCCCCGAGCATCAGTAATTCTTGGTTAGATCCATACCCTCATAAAGCCCGGCGACTTCTTCTTCGTAGCCGTTGAACTTCAATGTCGGGATACGCTTAGCAAATAGCCCGCCACCAATGCGGCGTTCGGAGGCTTGCGACCAACGCGGGTGATCCACGTCCGGATTCACATTACTATAGAAGCCGTATTCACGCGGGTTGATCATGTTCCACGTCGCAAGCGGTTCTTCTTCCGTCAATGTGATCTTCACAATCGACTTGATCGATTTGAAACCGTATTTCCAAGGAACCACGAGGCGCATCGGTGCGCCGTTCTGGTTCGGTATGTCTTTACCATAAATACCGGTCGCCATGATTGTCAGCGGGTGCATCGCTTCGTCCAGACGCAGACCTTCCCGGTATGGCCATTCAAGGAAACTACGCTTTTGGCCCCACATTTCATCCGGGCGGACCAGCGTCTCGAAGGACACATATTTCGCTTTATCCTGGACCCCGGCCAAATTCAGCAGATCCGCCAGTTCGAAACCGTTCCACGGAACAACCATCGACCAAGCTTCGACACAGCGGAACCGGTAAACCCGTTCCTCGATCGTCATCTTCTCCATAATATCTGCAAAGGAGTAGTCGCCAGGATTGTCCACCAGGCCGCCGATCTCCACATTCCAGGGGGAGGTCGTCAGCGCACTGGCATATTTTGCCGGGTCATCCTTGCCGGTCCCGAACTCGTAGAAGTTGTTGTAAGATGAGATCTCTTCGAAAGTGTTTGGCGTATCGCCTTCACGCAATCCCTGCGCGGTTACAGGACCACCAATGGTTCCCGCAGCGAGCGCAGCCCCACCGGCCATAAAGGCCCGGCGATTGAAGAAGACTTCTTTTGGTGTGACATCATTCCATGTCAGGTCTGAAGTGTATCGTTTGGCCATAGGGTCCTCATCTCAAGATTTGCGTCACCATGGCGTAGCGCATCACAGATACAAAGCCAAAACACCTGATCTCACGAATGTGTTTGCTCTGTTACAGGATAAAGTTCGTCCATCGGCACCGACTTTCGTGTGTCTTGTACGATCCTGACATGCTCGCGACGCAACAGACGCGGCTCGGACACGCCAACAGAATGGGCGATCAGCTCCACCTCCTTGACGATATTTTTGGCATAGGCTGCGACCTTCTTATACTTGTCTTCCGGAACCAGACCTTTCTGGAACCGCGGGTCATGGGTCGTGATCCCTGTTGGGCAGGTATTCTTGTTGCACTTCATCGCCTGAATGCAGCCGAGCGAAAACATGAACCCACGGGCAGAGGTCACAAAATCTGCCCCCGCTGCCAATGCCCAAGCCACGTCACCCGGAACCATCAGTTTTCCGGACGCGATCAACCGGATGCGATCTTTCAATCCGTATTCCCTGAGAAGATTAGCAAGCTCTGGCAGCGCCTCCGAAATCGGCATTCCCATCAGATCCATCAAGGGAAGCGGGGACGCCCCCGTACCACCTTCCCCGCCATCAATGGTTATGAAGTCCGGGGCGCTGTCTAAACCGCGTTCCCGAATTAGGACAAACAGATCGCGGAAAGGTTGCTGGCCACCCATCACTGTCTTTATCCCGACAGGCTTTCCGGTGATCTCGCGAATATGGGACAAGAAATCCAGAAGCTCATCGAAATTGGCAATCTCAAGATGCCGGTTTGGAGAGATCGAATCCTGTCCCTCCGGGATCCCCCGAATTTCCGCAATCTCTGCGGTGACTTTGCCGCCGGGCAATATGCCTCCTTTGCCCGGCTTGGCCCCTTGCGCCAGCTTGACCTCGAACATCTTGACCTGATCATGGGCCGCGACCTCGCGCAGCTTGTCATCATTGAGACTGCCATCGCGATTGCGGACACCATATTTCGCCGTTCCAATTTGGAAGACGATATCGGCACCGCCTTGCAGATGATACGGGCTGATCCCCCCTTCCCCGGTATTCATCCAAATGCCCGCTTCCTTTGCGCCTTGGCTTAACGCAGTCACAGCAGGGCGTGAAATTGCCCCGAAGCTCATCCCGGATAGGTTGAAGAACGACGGTGCAAGATAAGGATGTCGCGCGCCGGGCCCAATCAACATCGACTCGCTGGTGCTAAACTGATTGTCCAAGGGTGGAAACGCGGCGTTGGAAAAGATCGGCGTGCCTACGACACCAAGGTTTCGTGTCGACCCGAAAGCCACTGTATTGCCTTTGCCTGATATCGCGCGTTTGACCCAATCGCGCTGCGCTCGGTTGAATGGCAATTCCTCACGGTCCATGGCGAAGAAATACTGCCGGAAGAATTCCCCCAGCTCCGTAAAGATATGTCGAAACCGGCCGATGACGGGATAGTTGCGCCGGATCGCATCTTCACGCTGCGATCTGTCGATCACGAACATCACAATTATGGCAAGCGCTGCGATGCCCACCACCACGATGAACGAGATCGCCATCACTTCGACAATCCAGCCCGCCCAATCAAACATTCGCATTCCGTGGTTCCTTCCCAAGTGTTTCGCACAGTCTGACCAACTGGTCCCGAGGAACAAGAGGCTTCGGATCACATCTATTTCGATCACAGGAATTCACAAGAAAATTACGTGACACTTGAACGGGCGCTGGCTTAGCGCGGCCATCCGAAAAATCCACGGCATTTCCCGACATTTTTTCAACATCTGTTTTTGCTTTGGGTCCGTAGACCTTCTCGATGCCAAACAACAGGCGTCGGTCTAGAAACCTAACAGGAGTTTTCACATGTTCAGAAGAACGTTTATCGCCCTCAGCGCAGCAGCCGCTTTCACATCCGCACCGGCCTTTGCAGACGGTCACTCCAAAGACATCGTCGATACAGCGGTTGGCGCAGGCAACTTTACCACTCTGGTCGCTGCCGTTCAGGCCGCAGGCTTGGTTGAAACGTTGAAAGGTGACGGCCCGTTCACCGTCTTCGCCCCGACAGACGAAGCATTCGCGGCCCTGCCCGAAGGCACCGTTGAGACGCTTCTCAAGCCAGAAAACAAAGAACAGCTAACAGCGATCCTGACCTATCACGTCGTCGGCGGCAAAGTCATGTCCGGTGATTTGAGCGACGGCATGATGGCCACAACCGTGCAAGGCGGGGATCTGAAAATCGGCACCGAAGGCGGTGTGACGGTCAATGACGCCAATGTTGTCGCAGCCGATATCGAGGCATCGAACGGCGTCATCCATGTGATCGATCAGGTCATCCTTCCCGCATCCTAACATCCACGACCACCAACCAACGCCCTGAGGGGCCATCAGAACGAGGAACAAACCAATGAACAGACGTTTTGCTTTGAAAAGCTTGATCGCAGCAGGCGCAGTCGCGGCAGTTGCCGCATGTACCCCGATGAACAGCGAGCCAGATATCGTTGATATCGCCGCCGGCAACCCGGACTTCTCGACACTTGTCGCTGCAGTCTCTGCAGCTGGGCTGGTCGACACGCTGAAATCTGACGGGCCATTCACGGTCTTCGCACCGACGAATGAAGCTTTTGCGAAACTGCCTGCAGGCACAGTGGAAACTTTGCTGAAGCCAGAGAACAAAGATCAGCTGGTGAAGGTTCTGACCTACCACGTCGTGCCTGGTGCAGTGACGTCTGATCAATTGGCTGGCAAGCGACTGAGCGTGGCGACTGTGCAAGGTCAAAAGCTGCATGTCGATGGACGCAACGGTGTAAAGATCAACAAGTCCAACGTGACCGCTGCTGACATCATTGCATCGAACGGCGTGATCCATGTCATCGACAAGGTCTTGTTGCCGAAATAAGCAAATCTTCCGGGAACTCGTTTTCGGGTTCCCGGACCCTCGCAAGTTTGGTTTAGTTCATCCGAACAAGACGAGGATCCAATGTCTCAGAAAACTGCAATCGTCACAGGTGCTGCGCGCGGTATCGGTCTAGCTACAACAGATGTGTTCCTGGATGAAAGGCGGCTGGTTGCGATGGTCGACCGGGACGCAGATGTCCTGCTTACCGAAGCCGCAGACCGGGAAAACGTGTTTCCGATCCTGTGCGATGTATCTGACCCGGAACAAGTGTCCCAGATGATCACGGAAGCGCTTGATAAACTTGGCCAGATCGACGCCCTGGTTAACAATGCCGGTGTCGCAGACTTTGGCCCCATCGAAGACACAAGTTTTGATCGGTGGCGGCGGGTCATGGAAACCAATCTCGATGGTGTTTTCCTGTGCTCGCAAGCGGCAATTCCTGCTTTGAAAGATAGTCAAGGATGCATTGTGAACATTGCATCTATTTCCGGGTTGCGCGCGTCCACGTTGCGGGTCGCCTATGGCACGTCGAAAGCCGCCGTAATCCACCTGACCCAACAACAAGCGGCTGAGCTTGGTGAATTTGGTATTCGCGCCAACTGTGTGGCACCTGGACCGGTGCGCACAAAACTTGCCATGGCCGTTCACACGCAAGAAATCATCGATGCGTACCACGATGCAATCCCGCTGAACCGCTATGGCTCTGAACGGGAAATTGCCGAGGTGATCGCGTTTCTTTGTTCTGACAAAGCAAGCTTTGTCACAGGTCAGCTGATCTCGGCGGATGGCGGTTTTGAAAGCACGGGCATCGGCCTGCCTGCCCTCAGGACTTGAGGCGCACATAGCAGGCAAAAAAGAAGGGCACCGAAGTGCCCTTCCTTGTCATTAGTGAACCACAGCATCTTCCGGTGGCTTGCGATTTGATGAAGACACCCGGTCGCCGACAATCAATCCGTCCGCACCAGCACTCACCTCAATCGTTTGGCCATCGAGAATGTCACCGGCGAGGATCATTTCCGCCAGTTGGTCCTGAAGCGCCCGCTGGATCACACGTTTCAGCGGACGGGCCCCGAAGACCGGGTCATAGCCCTCATCAGCCAGCCATTTGCGCGCGGCATCATCCAGTTCCAGGTTGATCTTGCGGTTGGCCAGACGTTTGTCCAGAAGACCCAGCTGAATATCCACGATACCCGCCATGTCTTCCCGGGCGAGACGATCAAAGATGATCGTTTCATCCAGACGGTTCAGGAATTCCGGCCGGAAATGCGCCCGGACCGCGTCCATGACATCCCGCTTGGCATCTGAGGCATCTGCCCCTTCTGGCAACATGCTAAGCGCCTGCGCCCCAAGGTTCGATGTCAACACGATCAGCGTCTGCTTGAAATCTACCGTGCGACCCTGACCATCGGTCAGGACCCCATCGTCAAGCACCTGCAAAAGCACGTTGAACACGTCAGGATGCGCCTTCTCGACCTCGTCAAACAGCACGACCTGATACGGTCTGCGCCGCACAGCTTCCGTGAGAACGCCGCCTTCATCATACCCGACATAACCCGGAGGGGCCCCGATCAGACGCGCCACCGCGTGTTTCTCCATGAATTCCGACATGTCGATCCGCACCATCGCGGCGTCATCGTCAAACAGAAATTCTGCCACGGCCTTCGTCAGCTCGGTCTTCCCGACACCGGTTGGTCCCAGAAACAGGAAAGATCCCAAAGGCCGGTTTTCGTCGTTGAGCCCTGCACGTGCCCGCCGGACCGCATTGGCCACAGCTTTCACAGCAGATTTCTGACCGATCACGCGGCGTCCGATCTCTTCTTCCATACGCAGAAGCTTGTCGCGCTCCCCTTCCAACATTTTGGAAGTCGGGATACCGGTCCAACGCTCAACCACGCTGGCGATTTGCTCGGGACGAACAGCCTCAGCGACGATCTTGTCGTCGTCATTGGCTTCACCATCGCCAAGCTTGCGCTCCAACTCCGGGATAACCCCATAAGACAGCTCCCCGGCTTTCGCCAGATCGCCTTCGCGTTTGGCAATATCCAACTCGGCGCGGGCGCGATCCAGCTGTTCTTTCAGATCGCGATTGCCTTCCAGCTTGTCACGCTCTGCCTGCCAGTTTGCCGTCATCTCGGCAGATCGTTCCTGCAGATTGGAAAGTTCTTTTTGCAGTGCTTCAAGCCGATCTTTGGAGGCCGCGTCATCTTCCTTTTCCAAGGCAGCCGCTTCGATCTGCTTTTGCAGTATCTCACGGTCCAGCGCGTCCAATTCTTCGGGCTTGCTGTCGACAACCATCCGCAAGCGGCTGGCCGCCTCGTCCATCAAATCGATGGCTTTATCGGGCAAAAACCGGTCCGTGATATAGCGGTTCGACAAATGCGCCGCTGCGACAAGCGCGCTGTCAGAAATACGCACACCGTGGTGCAATTCGTATTTCTCTTTGATGCCCCGCAGAATGGACACTGTGTCTTCCTCGGTAGGTTCTTCGACCATCACAGGTTGGAACCGACGCGCCAAGGCCGCGTCTTTTTCAACGTGCTTGCGGTACTCATCCAGCGTCGTTGCACCAACGCAGTGCAACTCGCCCCGCGCCAAAGCAGGTTTCAGCAGGTTCGACGCATCCATCGCGCCGTCGGCCTTCCCTGCGCCGACAAGCGTGTGCATCTCATCGATAAACAAGATGATCTCGCCCGCGGCACTCGTGACTTCAGACAGAATGGCTTTCAGACGTTCTTCAAATTCACCGCGATATTTTGCGCCAGCGATCAGCGCGCCCATATCCAGTGCCATCAATTTCTTGTTGCGCAGGCTTTCCGGCACGTCGCCATTGATGATGCGCAAGGCCAAACCTTCGGCGATCGCCGTTTTCCCGACACCGGGTTCCCCGATCAAAACCGGGTTGTTCTTTGTCCGCCGGCTCAGCACCTGCATTGTGCGCCGAATTTCTTCGTCGCGGCCAATGATCGGATCAATCTTGCCAGCTTCCGCGGCTTGCGTCAGGTCCTGCGCATACTTCTTCAACGCGTCAAATCCTGCTTCCGCATTTGCGCTGTCAGCAGTACGACCCTTGCGAATATCATTGATCGCGGAATTCAGTTTCTGCGCCGAAATCGCGCCCGCTTCCAATGCCTCTCTGGCTTTGGATTTCACGATGGCCAATGCGGTCAGCAGACGTTCAACGGTGACGTAGCTGTCACCCGCCTTCTTCGCCAGCTTTTCAGCTTCGTCCAGGACTTTGGCGGTTTGCCCATCAAGATAAACCTGCGCGTTTTCGCCGGTGACTTTTGCAATCTTGGACAAGGCCAATTCAACGGTTTCCAGCACACGATCCGGCGCACCACCCGCTTGGGTGATCAAATTGGACGACAAGCCCTGATCATCATCCAATAACGCTTTCAGTAAGTGTTCGGGGGCCAGGCGCTGGTGGTTTTCACGTAGCGCAATCGTTTGTGCTGCTTGAACGAAACCCTGTGCCCGTTCGGTCAGTTTTTCCAGATTCATAACGTTTTCCTTCTCTTAAGCATTTGCGGTCTCGATGCCCGCCCGGCGGCACATCTTTTTGCAAACCTCATCTGATTATTTGGGAACGAACGGGTTTATCTGCAAGGCCTTACGCACGATGATCTCTTGACCCTCGCGCACCAGACGATCACAGAAGGGCAAACTTACAAAAAAGGACCGATTTTCATGTCTGATGACCGTCTTATTGTCGCCCTCGATGTTGCCGATGCTTTGACCGGCTTGAAACTGACAGAGCGGTTGGGAGACGCGGTTTCCTTCTACAAGATCGGTCTGGGCATGCTAACGGGCGGTGGGCTGGCTTTGGCTAATGAGCTAAAGCAGGAGCACGGGAAACGCATTTTTCTTGATATGAAGCTTTTCGATATTTCCGCCACGATCGAGGCTGCCGTGCGTGGACTTGCCCAATTTGATCTGGATTTCCTGACGGTGCATGGCGATCCGCATGTTGTCGCCGCCGCCAAGGAAGGTGTGGCCGGGAAAGATCTGCAGATCTTGGCGGTAACAATCCTAACATCGCTGGATCGCGATGATCTGGATGACGGATTGATGAAACAAGGGGATGTTCAGGACCTGGTTTTGGAACGGGCGTCCAAAGCCCTCTTGGCTGGCGCGGATGGTGTGATCGCCTCCCCCCAGGAAAGCGCGTTGATCCGGGCATTGCCGGAAGCCGCTGGAAAGCTGATCGTCACACCGGGCGTGCGCCCACTTGGTGCAGAATTAGGCGACCAGAAAAGGGTCATGACACCAGCCGATGCAATTGCAAACGGGTCGGATCATATCGTTGTTGGCAGACCAGTCTGGCAGGCGGCTGACCCGCGCGACGCTGCGCAATCGATTTTGGCAAGCCTGCCTTAAAGCTATCCCCCCCCAACCAAAAGACCCCACCATTTCTGGCGGGGCCTTTCGGTTTGGTCTCGGGGGACGGGACCAATCGGGAGGAGGTCTTAGCGGTTGATTTCAGCCGCGGAGTCGTTGCTCAGTGCGAAGAAAGAAATCAGGGCTTGGGATGCGCCGCGTGTGACGTTTGAGCCTTCTTTGACAGACTGCTCGGCAACGCTGTCATTGTATTTTGCGAGCTGCTCTTGCGCGGCTTTTGTGTCGCCGACAGATGTTTCGGAGACGACGCGCTCAGCGGCAGAATCATTACCCAGTGCGAAGAAGGCTTGGGCGTTTGAGACGTCTGCGAAGGCTGGTGCAGTCAGGGACAGGGCGAGGGCTGTTGTTGCGATGATGGTTTTCATTTTATGTACTCCGTTCATTTTGTTTGTGCCGTTTGAGGCTTTGTGTGTGTCAGGCTGTTTGCCTTTCGATGAGATGAATATGGGGGGTGGTTGGCTGTAACTCAATGCACGTACGCGTGAGAAAACTGCACGAAACGTGCGTTCATGCACAGACTTCTCTCCCCCTCCGCGCAGCCCCTCACACCCCCGTGAGAAACCGATCACATCGCGTGAAAATCGCAGGGTTTTGGATGGGGTGGGAGGG
>CANLQL010000005.1 GCA_947493265.1 uncultured Litoreibacter sp.
TCCGCGCGGACCTCAGCCCCGGTGACCCAGCCAGTGATGCGCACAACATCCTGCAATCCCAGCTCTGCGATTTTGGCATCGGTTTGATCGCGCATCGGCCCGTCGCCCGCGATGACAAGCTGTGCGTCTGGATGGGCGGCATGCACTTTGGCAAAGGCTTCCAACAGGACCAGATGGCCTTTTTCCGGGCTCAGCCGCCCGACGCTTAGAAATACGGGCGTTTCGGGGAATGGCGCGGGGTCGTCCGTGAAGGAATCTGCGCCCAAGCCGCAATGCACTGTTTGCACCTTGGACCAATATTGCGTCGGGATATGATATTTCATCTGTGCCCCGATATAGGCACATGAGGTGACCACGGTTTGCGCCAGCTGCGCCTTGATTGGCAAGGCATGCCCCAGCGGGTTGTCAAACACTTCCGACCCGTGGGCGGTATAGCTGAACTTCGGGCCGCCCATGACACGGGCCAGTGCGGCTATTTCGGCGGAGTTATTGCCAAAATGCGCATGCAGATGTGTGACATTTTCTGCCTGCATCCAGCCCAGGATGCGGCAGGCATGGGCCAGATAGACCAGATGGTAAGGCCAGGATCGCGCGCCGTTTTTGGCAATACTCAAGGCCAGCTTGAGCCCGCGCCAGTACGCGGCAGGATTGCGCAGCGCAAACATCCCCATGCCCAGAAGCAAAGCCGCGATCCCGTCCTTCAAAGTGTGACGGGTCTTGGCTAACTCGGCGATATCATCAGGATCGACCAGATCGGTGTCCCAGCCGCGCAAGGCCAAGCGCAGCACGGAGGTGCCCTGTTCCTCCAGCGCATGAATTTCGCGCCGGATAAACGTGTGGCTGACAGCCGGGTAGTGGTTGATCAGATAAGCGACCTGCATCATTTTTCTTTGCTGGAAAACGCCCAATTGCTGGCGCACATCGTGCTCAGATCATGTTGGGCGGCAAAGCCCAGAACTTCCTTGGCACGGGCGACATCAGCAAAACTGACCGCCGGATCGCCGGGACGGCGCGGCAGAATATTATAGGGGATCTCGCGGCCTGAAACCTTGCCGTAGGCGGCCACCATTTCCAACACGGAATGGCCTTGGCCTGTGCCCAGATTGACCAGATGGCCCTGCTGGTTCTTGAAAAGCGCATCCAGCGACAGAACGTGGCCGCGGGCCAGATCTTCCACATGGATATAGTCGCGCACGCCGGTGCCATCGACGGTGGGATAATCATCGCCAAAGACCTGCAAAGCCTCCATCTGGCCATTGGCCACGCGGGCAATCACTGGCATCAGGTTCGAGGGTGGTTGGCTGGGGTCTTCACCGATCAGGCCCGAAGCATGGGCCCCGACTGGGTTGAAATAGCGCAAGATACCCACGTGAAAATCCGGGTTGGCCTTGGCATAGGCGCTCAGCAAATCTTCTCCGAAAACTTTGGTCCGGGCATAGACGCTGATGGGTTCAAGCGGGGTATCCTCAGTGATCGGCATCTGATCTGTGGCGCCGTAAACCGCGGCACTGGACGAAAAGACGATATTTTTGACACCATGGTGTTCCATCGCCTGCACGACATTCATCAAGCCCGCGCAATTGCTCTGGTAATAGCCCAACGGGTTGTTTTCGCCATCGCCCACGCTTTTGAGGGCGGCAAAATGCACGACGCCATCAAAGCCCTGCCCCAGCGCGTCCTGCATCTGGGCCGCATTGCGAATATCGGCGGTGATGACAGGCACGGGTTTGCCGGTGATCGCTTGCAAGCGATCCGGCACATCGCGCATCGCGTTCTCAAAATTGTCGAGGATGGTGACCGCGTAGCCTGCCTCAACAAGTGCCAGATATGTATGGGATCCGATGAAGCCAGCACCACCGGTCAGAAGAATACGATGTGTCATATGCGAATAAATACCTTCATGTCAGCGTTCGAGACTCCGTCTTACACGGGGGGCTTTAAGCGAGAGAGGTGTCAGCTTTATGTTTTTGCTGGGAATTAGATTTGGCATCCGCCTGCGGAATCCTTTCCCAGCCGCAATAAGCTGCAAGCAGCTTTGGATCCGCCTGTGAGGTGGCCGCGACGTTTTTGCGATGCTCAAAGCTTTCGCGCATTCCCTTCTTCACCTTGATCAGTTGCAACCCATGCCACGTTACTTTGACGGTGGGCGCGTAGATTGGCAGCGTGCTGCGCCATTTCTTGCGGACATAGTGAAAACAGCGGTCGTAATTGTCGTCCAGCGTCGGCTTGAAGCTGTCATTATGCACGCAAGGCAATGCCACGCTCCAGGTGCCCCGGCCCATCGCCAGGGAGGTCTGCACGATATCAAGACCGTAAAAATGGAAGTGATCCAGCGCTTCGTCGAAAACCAGGCCATCGACCTTGCGCACCACGATCAAAAGCTCATCTGCGACAGTAACGGCTGTGGGCTGCATTGGAACACGCCCCATGATCTGACCGATAGACGTGGACCAGACCGGACCCCAACCTCCGCCATTCTGGTCAACACCATAGGCGGTCAGCACACCCCAATTGGGATCCTGCTTTTCAACTTGCTGGATCTGGTAGGCCAGAAGCTCTTCCCAGTTCGGCGGCAGGTAGACATCGTTATGGGCCAAGATCAGATAGTCCGCGTCGGCTTTGGCGATAATCTGATTGTAGCCTTGCGCCGCAGAACTGGGGTTCTCGGCCACATGGATGGGCACGCGACCTGATTGCAGCATCTCAGAGGCCATCAGATTTGTGTTCAAAACCTCAGGATTATTGGACAGGCAGCCAACGGCCATCCGTGACACTTTTGCTGAGATTTCTTCCATCAAATCAACCTTTTCGTTCAGAAAGCCGCAGGCCTCAGATCAGAACCAGAGCGCTATCAGCTTATTGCGGTAAATTGGGGTTTGGGCAAATGCCTTTGGGGTGACAGGCGACGGAAGTGTTGCTTTTGTGCGCAAGCAGAACGCGGTCGCTCAAACGAAAAACGGGGCCTTACAGCCCCGTTATCTTTATTGGTTCAGGTGGGTTCAGGCGTGCTGGCGACGACGCCGCGCACCCAAACCAAGACCTGCCAGACCCAGCAGCAGGAAAGACATGCTGGAGGTCAGTGGAACCGGTGTCAGTTGTGGGACCAGATCGCCTGCAACTTCCATTGTGTCCATGTCGGAATAGAAGCTGAAGAAGCCTTCAAAACCGCCTGGCAGAAGCCCGGTGAAATCAAGGGTCATGGTGGTGAACAGATCGCCAGCTGCCGCAGCGCCAGCAAGGTTCACGATACCGGAATACTCAACACCCAATGTGCCCAGAAGGCCATCACCGCCCTGTGCAAAGACGAACGCGCCGCCAAAGCTGGATCCTGGTGTGGAGTTGGGATCAGGGAATGGGAACAGACCGTAGGCAGAGTCGAATACAGTGGTCGCCCCTGTCAGATCAAAGCTCAACGAGGACATACGACGGTTCGCAGTCACTTCCAGCGCGTCGTAATTCATGAACAGATCGACACCTTCGCCATCTGCGAACCCGTCGAGCGTTCTGTCATAGTCGACAGCTTCCCACGTGATAACTTCGGATGTGCCATCCTCGTAAACGGCCGTGATGACTGCCCCGTCAAGATCGCGCCCGTCTGTGCCGGTTGCAGCACGCAAGCCGTAGACACTTTCATGAGGGTTATTCGCGATGCGGGTGACGTCGATTGTTGCTGCGTTTGCGGAGCTTACTCCAGCCAAAACCAGCGACATGCTTACTAGGAAACGTTTCATCAAAATACCTATTACACTCGGGATCCGTACAAATTGACGAGATTTTTCGCCAAACTTGATCTCCTAGTGGCAGGAAACCGGCGGCAAAGCAATGTGCGTGTGCCACAAAGCTGCCGCTTTTTTTGCGTGTGTTGCAGGAATAGAAGACAATGCCCGCTTAAGTCGGGCATTGTCCTGAATACAGCGATAGAAGATCGGAATTTGGCTCACATCCTAAGATTTCTGTGGCTTTGCGGGCTCTAGAGATACTGCCGGATGATTTCGCTGCGATGCTCAAAGACGCTTTCGTCATCATAAGGCGCGCCGTCTTTCGCGGCGGCCCCGATCATCTGAGCCAGGTTTTCGCGCGCGCCAGCCAGATCTTTGACCGCCTCGGCCAAGGCGCCCACGTCATGTAGCGGAACAAGCTTTCCGCCTTGATGCCCCGAGATCAGGTCACGGGCAAAGGCCCCGTCATAGCCCACGATCGGCGTGCCCGAGATCAGCGCCTCGATCAGGCAGCGCGGCGATTCCGGGGTCTTGTGGCAAAACAGGAAAATATGCGCGCGGCGGAGATGATCGAGAAGCACTGCGCGGTCTCGCACAAAGCCTGCGAAGGTGATGTGTTCGCTGATCCCGGCGCGTTCTGCCGCGGTTTGCATATCCGCCAGATCAGGCCCGTCGCCCAACCATGTGGCGTGAAACGCGACACCTGCGTCGTGCAGAATTTTCAAGACAGCCACCCAGTCCTGCGGTCCCTTCATGGCGCTGGCCCGGCCGGTATAAACGATATTGAGCGGTTCGGGATCCTTGGTGTTTCCAGCTGCCTTGATCTTGGCCTTCAGCGCGTCGGCCTGAAGGTGTTCGGATTTATGAACATGAATATCGTGGACGATATGGGGCTGCGGGCAATAGGGCGCGTATGCGTCATAGGTTTCTTTGCCGTGAAACAACCCCAGGCTGGAGCGTCTGATCAGGTGCCGCTCAAGCATCGCCATTGGACGGTGTTCCAGACGCGCCCGCAAGCGGCGGCGAAACGGCCCGCTATGGGAGGTACGGCGCACCACCTCGGATTCGACCCGGTCAGTCCAAACGGCATAAGGCCGGTCTTTCTTATAGGCCTGATGGCACGACACCGACCCCCAATCCCCCCACATCCCGCCTATGGAGAAGCAAAGGTAGTCCGCCTCATCGATTTTGCTGCGGATCAGATCGCGGGTTTCGCGGTAATGGCGCAGAAACTGATCTGGACGGTAAGCGGTCGGCAAGGACACCAGATCAATCCGTTCCAGATTGGTGCCGACGGTTTCAATCGGCTGCCAGCTGGGGGGCTTTGGCCCATGTTCCACGGGGTACATCGCGGTCACGGTTTCAAAATTTTCCGCCCATAGACGCAGACCATTGCAGGCCTGGTCCTCAAGCGTCAGACCTTCCGGGGTCTGGTGCAGGGGGACAGGCGCATAGATCAGCAAGCGTTTGGCGTTCTTCATGGTCTTGTCCTAAATCTGGTCAGCGCTGACGGGTCTGGATAAACAGATCAGCCCTTTGCAATCAAGCGGTTGAAGCAGGCGTCCAGCTTTTTGGCGGCCGCCTGATCAGTCAGTTGCGCGCTGAATTCCGCATAAGCCTGATCGGCCATGCGCTGGCGCGCCTCGGGGTCGTTTAGCAGGTGCAGGATCGTCTCCAACCACAGGTCCCGGTCGTCGCTGATCACACCAAAATCATCCGTGAAAAATAGCGAATGATCGGCCATATCCGAGGCAATGACCGGCACTTTCGCATCCAGATAGCCCAAGATTTTGCCAAAGGATTTGCCGTTGCTGAACTCGCTTTCCGTGTCCAGCGGGCACAGGCCGATCGCGGCATCTGTCAGTGATGGGATAAAGGCGTCGTAGGTCATGAACGGCAACAGCTCGACCTCGATCCCGGCTGCGCGCAGATCCTCAATCGGGGCCATGTCATCGCCGTCCTGCCAGCCGTAAAGCCGCAGGGAAAACGGTTTATCCGTCCGCTGGCGCAGGTCTTTCATCAAACCGCAAACGAAGCGAAATTCGTTCGGGTAGCCGCTGGGATGGCTTTGCGCCCAGGTGATGATCGGCGCGCGGTCGCCATGAGGCGGCCGGGTCATCTGGCTGGGCGGTGTGCCGGTCCAGATGATCGTGACATCGTCATTATGTTGCCCGCACCATTCAGCCACGAACCGGCTGCCTGCGGTCACGCCTTTAGCGATTTTACAGGTTTGCGCGATGCGCGCGGTCAGTTTGTCATCAAAGAAATCCGCGTCATCGATGTCATAGACAAGGTTCTGGTCCGGATAATGTGCCGGATCATTGAGGATATGGCGCGAGGACTGGAAATAGATCAGATCTGGACCAAAGACCCGCAGGATCCGCTTGCGCGCAGGCAGGCCCAGCTGCATTGGCACCACAGCAACCCGCCAACCCCATTGCTCCAGGAAGTCAGCCATGTTGTAGCCGCGCAGCATCGCCGACATCTGCCGTACATCGGAGGGAAACATCACCACGGTCTTGCGCCGGCCCGGCTTGCGCACAAGCTTGGAATAGACCCCAAATTCGCGGATCAGATGCGCCATCGGACGCAGCAGGTTTTTCAAAGTCTCTACAGGCAAATCAAGTTCCAACAGCTGGTTTGAGGGTCATTGAGCGTCGCAAATAGCGCTCTATTGTGCAGGGATAAAGCGGTCCAATGGTTTGGTGACCTGCTCCAGGACAGTATGCAACCGCGCTTCCGCCTGCGCGTCAGTTTCATCAGCCGTGATGATCGTGGTCAGGCGCACCAGCGCCCCATCGGTGCGTCCGGTTCGCAAACCATCCATCACCAGCCAGAACTTCACTTCCATATCCCAGGCCAGACGGCGCCCTTTCTGCTCAAACCAGTAGAAGACCATCATCCGGGTCTCCCCTTTCTGGATGATGGCGCGGTTTATTTCGAAAACACTGTCGCTTTGCACTCTGTCCGAGATATCCGTGCGCTCCAGCCAGGCGATTTCCCAGCCGCCGCCGGGCAGACAGACTTCCGGCGAATGCACGCCGCCATCGCTTTGGTCTTCATACCACGCCATGAACAGGCCGACATCCGGCTGGCCTGCGCTGCGCAAGGTGACGTTGTGATAATCATCCGCCGCCAGCGACACTTCGGTGGCCTCATCCAAGGCCCGGCTGACCCCGGCCTGCTGCCAGTCGCCAAGCGTGCGTGGAAACGCTTTAAACGTTGTGCGGTCAATCTCAATATTGCTGCGGTCGGGCGCTGCCTGCCAAGCCAGAAGCGCGCCTGCGATCAACGCCACCGCGCTGAGCATCGCGGCCGAAGGCATCACCAGCCCAAGCCGTTTGGCCTGATCCCAAAGCCCGTCTGTTTCCAGATCCAGCGCCTCGACCAGGCTGCGCCGTGGCCGTTGGAACAACAGCATGACCCAGGCCAGCAGGAACAGGATCAGGATGCAGGAAATGAAGATGACCCAGCCCTCAAAGAAATGTGTAAAACCTTCCAGCCAGTCGACGCCGTAATAGTTGACCAGAAAGCCACCAATAGCGATGCGCACGGAATTCATGAACACGGTGATGGGTGCGGCTGAGATCAGCAGCACCGCCTTGTGCCACATCGGCCCTTTGTAAAGCACCGCGAAAATATAAGAGAAGCTGAGGATCGGGAACAGGTAGCGCAAACCAGAGCACGCCTCGGCCACATGCAGCTTCAGAACACCCAGATCGATGATATTGCCATCCAGAAAAACCGGCACAGACAGCAGGCGCAGAAACCAGACACCCAGCTCTGAGGAGACAAACTGCAGATAGGTCGACATTTTGTAATACAGCGTGTCGGGCAGCGGCAGCATATAGACCAGATGCACCACGGGCGGCCAGAAATGCTTGCCGGTCTTCCAGCCAAAGCTGATCAGCAAAATACCCCCGGTCCACAGGATCAAGGCATAGGCCACAATGTCGGGGATATTGGCCAGCTTGCCCAAGCCCCCCAGGATCAAAGAGCCTGCAACGACCGCAACACCGACCCAGCGATCATTGATCGGGCCGGTTTGGATCGGAACATCTTTGAGTTGACGTAAAAACAGCAGACCCGACAGGACCGGGATCAAGGGCCCGTGGCTGTATTCCGGCAGCTTCCAGGCTGTCAGCAGCGCGTTCAGTCCTTCAACGAAAAACAGCCCCGCTCCGAGACAGGCCACCAGCAGCGCCAGCATACCCCAGCTGACAAGACCGCCCAGAAAGGATGGTTTGGAGGGTTGTTCACTCGTTATCGACATCACTTGCGCCTTTAAAACCTGCTGCGCCCACCTCGGCTGATCTACCAGAAGAACCGACAGGGGAATAGAAAAAATTTTGTGATCCTATATGCGATAGGAATATAGCATTTTAAGGGCAAAACACCCCTTTCGGTATGCATCCGTGTGGGATCACCCACCTTCACATACACTGTGTATGTGAGGCGACGCATTCTCGTTTTTGACCCGATACCAAGCGATTAGAAGGTCCTTGGCAGGGTTAGTTCGTGTAGTGTTCGGCCCAGGCCTGGAACATCAGGACGTTCCATAATTGTGCGCCCCAGTTATGACTGCCCGCTTGGTGCTGGTCCCAGATCTGCCGGATCAAGGTCGGGTCAAGGTGGCCCTCGCGCGCCAGCCTTTCAGGGGTGATCAGCGCCTCGGCCCAGTCACGCAAGCCGCCCCGCAGCCACAAGCCAATGGGCACTTCGAACCCCATCTTGGGCCGTTCGATCAGGTCGCGCGGAACATGCCGGAACAAGACTTCGCGCAGGACCCATTTCGATTTGCCCTCGCGGATTTTCAGATCCAGCGGCAGGCTCCAGGCGAACTCTGCCACCCGGTGATCGAGAAGCGGCGCGCGGCTTTCCAAGGCCACCGCCATCGTTGCGCGATCCACTTTGCACAAGATGTCATCAGGCATATAGGCCAGCATATCGAGCTGCATCATCCGCTCGCTGTCGCCCAGATCGCCGCGCGGCGGCAGATGGTCGGACAGGATTGATGCCGGGCTTTGCCCACCGATGACAGCTGCTTCCGGGAAGCGCCAGAACGACACCATCTTGCGGTGCAGCTCTTCGGTGGTGCGGCTGGACGCATAATCGGCCAGACGGTGCAGCCGCTGGCCATTGGGTTCCTTGCCTTGTGGGGTCGCGCGGATCGGCTCCATCACTTTATTGAGCATTCCCGCCGGCAGGCCCCGCAGGGCCCCTGCCCCAAGCGCGCGCAAAGGGTGTGGGATCTTGCGCAGCATTTTCAGGAAAGATGCGCCTTGCTGGTAGCGGTCATAGCCGCCGAAAAGCTCGTCCCCGCCATCGCCGGACAAGGCGACAGTGACATGCTGGCGCGCCAGTTCGGCCACCAGAAATGTCGGGATCTGAGAGCTGTCGGCAAACGGCTCATCATACATGGCAGGCAAGCGGGGGATCACATCGCGTAGATCAGTGTCGCCCACGTAAAGTTCCGTGTGATGCGTGCCCAGATGACCCGCAATCGCTTTGGCAAATTCGGCCTCGTTGTAGCGGGCCTCGTGAAAGCCGATAGAAAACGTGTGTACCGGCCGCTCGGAAAGATGCTGCATCAATGCCACGATAGTGGAGCTGTCGATGCCGCCCGACAGAAACGCCCCCAGCGGCACGTCCGACATCATTTGCTGGCCCACAGAGTCCAGCAAAAGCGTTTCCAGCTGTTCAATCGCTTCTTCGGGCGATGGGGCGGGCCCCCGTAGGGCTGCGGCCACAGCACCGCCATCCCAATAGCGGCGACGCGCAACTTCACGGGCTTCCACAGACACTTCAGCAATCTCACCGGGGCGCAGTTTGGCGATGCCTTGATAGATCGACAGATCTTCGGGCACGTGGCCATGGCGCAGCATCGCCACCAAAGCATCACGGCGCAGCTCTGGCTTGAAAGCGGGATGCGCGCGCAGGGATTTCAACTCCGAGCCGAACAGGAACACCCCCTCGCGACCCTGCCCCTGCCAGCCGTAATAAAGCGGCTTTTCCCCCAGCCGGTCACGGGCCAGTTTCAAGCTGCGGGTCTTACGGTCCCAAAGCGCGATGGCAAACATCCCCTCGCAGCGCGCCAGCGTTTCTTCAAATCCCCATGTCTCGAACCCGGCCAGCAAAACTTCCGTGTCGGAGCTGCCAGTCCAGTTCGGTGCCTTGCCTGCGGCTTCAAGTTCAGCGCGCAGTTTGCGGTGGTTGTAAATCTCGCCGTTATAGACCAGCTGATACCGCCCGCTGGCCGAGATCATCGGCTGGTGGCCTGCCGGGGACAGATCGACAATTGCCAAGCGCAAATGCCCCAGCGCCACGCCCGCCGCGCGGTCCACCCAATGGCCCTGACTGTCGGGGCCACGGTGATCGATGGCCGTCATCATTGCCTGAACGGTTTGTTCTGGGTCCTGGGTCTGTGACGCCTCTGGGGACCAGAGGAAACCGGTAATGCCACACATGTTGAAATCGTTCCCTGATTAACGCCTGTTCTTTCTATGCAGAGGTCTGGCAGGTGACGCAATGGCCGCGCCCATCTGCCCTGACTGTCCCGCGTCTCTAGGTAAGGTTTCTGGCATGAACGTGGCGAAACCCGTCATATCACACAATAAATTTAAACCCTTGTCAGGCCAAGCTTGCTATATCTGTTTTGGTGACATCGCCTGCGCTTTTCGCTAGGAGGTGCCTCTTATTGCAACGGTATGGCCTGACTTCGTGCAACACTTTCACCCACACTGCCCCCCGCGCCCAACATTGAGTGGGACAAAGCCAAACCCTAAGGCTACATCTCGGCTATGACGTTTGGGTATATTGTTCTCTATGGTTGGCCAGTTGTCGTGGCGATCCTGTTTAAGCTCTATGATCGCCGGGTGGCGCTTTTGGCAGCGATGATTGCTGGCTACCTGCTGCTGCCGACACGGTTGTTCTTTGACCTGCCCGCCCTACCGCCTTTGAACAAGGAAACCATGCCGTCCCTGGCCGTCCTGGCGGCGGTTCTGATCACCCGCCCAAGCGGCCCGATCCACGAGCGGCCGGGCTGGGTTCCGGAAGCGATGATGCCAAAAGTGCTTTTGGGGATTTTGGTCGTTGGAGCCTTCCTGACGGTGTTTACCAATGGCGATCCGCTAATCTATGGCGATACATTCTTGCCGCCCCTGCGACCCTATGATGCGCTGTCCTCGATCATGGAAGCACTGGTCATGCTCATTCCGTTTTTGCTGGCCCGCAAACTTCTGGCAGCCCCCGAGGCCCAGAAGATGTTTCTTGCCGCGTTGATCATTTCTGCCTTGGTCTATTCGCTTTTGGCTCTTTACGAGGTGCGGATGTCACCGCAGCTCAACAATATGGTCTATGGCTTCTTCCCCCATGCCTGGGACCAGCATGTGCGCGGCGGCGGGTTCCGCCCCTTGGTCTTTTTGCGCCACGGGCTGTGGTTGGCGATCTTCTTTTCAGCCGCAATCCTGGCAGCGGCCGGATTGGCGCGGGTCTATAATAAGGGCAAAGCCTGGAACTACCGGCTTGCGGTGATGTGGCTGTTGTTCACGCTGGTTTTGTCCAAAGCGCTTGGCGCGCTGGCGATCACGCTGCTGCTTTTGCCGATCGTGATGATGTATCCGATGCGCATTCAGGTGATGATTGCTGCCATCGTCTCGGGCGCGGTACTGATCTATCCGATGCTGCGCAGTGCCGGGCTGGTGCCGGTCAATACGGTTCTCAACTGGGCGCTGAGCATCAGTGCGGAGCGCGCGCAATCCTTTGGCTTTCGTTTGCAAAACGAAGACGTTCTGCTGGGCAAAGCCCTGGAACGCCCGCTTCTGGGCTGGGGCGGCTGGGGGCGCAACCATGGCTATAATCTTGAAGGTCTCGCGACCACGGTGGTCGACGGCTATTGGGTTGGGGTTCTGGGCGTTGGCGGCTGGGCGAAATATATCGGCGAGTTCGGGCTTTTATGCCTGCCCGCGATCTTCCTGTTCTTTTTGATCAAGCGCTACAAGGTGGGCATGGAAACATCTGTGCTGGCGGTGATCCTTGCAGGCAATGTGGTCGATCTGATCCCCAATGCCACCATCACGCCGATCACCTGGATGGTGGCAGGCGCAATCTGGGGCCGGATGGAAATGGGCGCCCAGGAAGTGGCCGTGACGCAGGCCGATGACGCGCCGCGCACCAAACGCACACAAGCCGTTTTGACGCGTTTCGGCCCCAAAAATAGTTCGGCCGATCCCGGGTATAGCCGCCCGCCTCCAAAGCGCGAGGCGACCCCGTCTCAGGCCCCGCTGTCGCGCGCCCATCGCGACAAGGACAGGTGAGGCCCATGTCTGCAATTGCTGTTGTCATTATTGGCCGCAATGAAGGCCAGCGCCTGATTGCGTGTCTGGCCTCGCTTGAGGGGCAGAACACACAGATTGTCTATGTCGACAGCGGCTCCAGTGATGGCAGTCAGGACGCCGCGCGTGCGGTTGGGGCCCATGTGATCGATCTGGACCGGGATGCCCCATTTACCGCGGCCCGCGCGCGCAATGCTGGCGCTGATTTTCTGGCCACGCAAGCCATCCCCCCGGACTTCGTGCAATTTGTCGATGGCGATTGCGCGCTGGACCCCGATTGGCTGACGAAAGCGCAAGCGTTTCTGACCGACACACCAGAAGCGGCTGTTGTCTTTGGGCGCCGCCGCGAACGTTTCCCGGAAGCCTCCATCTACAATCAGATGATTGACCAGGAATGGGACGTGCCCATCGGGCAGGTCAGCAGCTGTGGCGGCGATGCGTTGATGCGGTTTTCGGCCTTTCGCGACGCGGGTGGCTACCGACCCGGTCTGATCGCGGGCGAAGAGCCTGAGCTGTGTGTGCGGCTGCGCGCAAATGGATGGACCATCTGGCGGATCGATGCAGAGATGACCTTGCATGACGCCGCCCTCACCCGGTTCTCGCAGTGGTGGCAGCGCAATCGGCGCGCAGGCCACGCCTATGCGGAAGGGGCCGCAATCCATGGTGCCCCGCCCGAGCGTCACGGCGTGCGTGAAACCCGCTCCGCCCTGATTTGGGGCCCTGCTCTTTTGTTGATCGCTGTTTTGGGAAGTCTGATCACACCTTGGCTCAGCATCCTGTTTTTGGCCTGGCCCTTGCAAGTTTTGCGGCTGCTCAAACGCGGTGAAGGCTGGCCGCGATCTGCTTTCTTGGTCTTGGGGAAATTTCCCGAAGCACAAGGCGTGCTGGATTTCTGGTGGAACCGGCTGAAAGGTCAGCGCCGTGGGTTGATCGAATATAAGTAAGCTACCAGCGCAAACTTGTCAGTTCCGCCCAGGAGTTCGGGCTAAACCAGAAGGCCAAGGCGCAGACCAGTGCTGACAGTGCCAGAAGCGCCACATCAATGCGCGGATACCACCCGCCATAGCGGTGAATGAACCACACCAGCGCCGGATAGGTCGCGAAATCCACCACCACAGGCGTCAGGATTGCGCCGACCAGACCGAACTTGCTGACCAATACAAACAAGACCGCAATTTTGAAGATCGCCGTGAACAGCGTCAGGATCGTGAAATCGCGCGAATTGCCTGCCGCCAGCAAAATCCCGTCATAGCCAGTGATCAGAATGCGTGGCAGGATCGACAGGCTGAGCAGGACCAACAAGACCCCCGCTGTCTGGTAGCGATCATCATAAAGCAGATCGATCAGGTATTCGCCGCTGAGCGCAAACAGCAACGCCATCACCACCAAACCGCCACGCACCAGAAACAGCACCCGACCGATCTTTTGGCGATTGCCGGCGCTTTCGGCTGGTGGATGGGTTCGGTAGAGCGGCAAGAACACCCGGTTGATCATCTGTGCGCCCAGCAATTGCGGCACGCTGGCCAGCATCAGGGCGATTGTGTAAACGGCAAGCTCTTCAAGGGTGATGAATTTCCCCAGGATCATCCGGTCGCCATGCTGGATGAAAAAGCCCGAGATTGTGCCAAGGAAAATATACTTCCCGAAATGGTAAATCTCGAGGAAGGCGGATTTGTCCCAGCCAAGCTTATTGGCAGGACCGGGCAGCAGGATATGCGACAGAGCGGTTTTGAAAAACGCGATTGCCAGCGAGCCGTAAACCAGCGCCCAGACAGATTGCAGCCACCAGGCCAGACCGATCATCACCGCAATGCCCAAGACTTGCGAGCCCAGCTCGACGGCTGTCAGCTTGCCCAGCGTCAGGTGTCTGTTGGCCGTGTTCATATGGATGGAGCCGAAGCCTGCAATGATCGTGCTGAGTGCCACGACAGGGATCATCCAGATCAGATCATCCTGGCCATAAAACCCGGCCACTGGCACCGCCAAGGCGCAGGCGGCAACCCACAAGATGACCCCGCGGATGATTTGCAGCGACCACGCGGTTTGCAGAAATTTCGGATCATCACCGCGCGAACTGCGCACAATCGACGGGCCAATGGCGATGTCAGAAAACATCTCCAGCGCCGACAGCACCACCTGCACCAATGCCATCAGACCGAAGGCTTCGGGAAACAGGATGCGCGTGAGTACCAGATTGGACGCCAGCCGAATGAACTGGCTGCCCCCAAAGCCCAGAATGCTCAACCCGGTGCCACGAATGGCACGCGCTTTCATTCCCTCTCCCGAGATCAGTGACTTTACTCTGGCGATCATAGCAGTCTCAGACGCTCCGGCGCGGGGGGTTACGAATTACATCGCGGCAGTGAGGCGCGCTTAGAACCCGATCCGGTGTAAACGACCCGCCACCCGGCGATAGATCGCTGGCGGAAGGATGTCTTGCATGAATGCAGCGCGTGCAACCTTCCAGTCTTTCTGATCCTTGGAGCCCGGGCGCGGTTTGAACAATGTCGTATGTTCCTTGCGCGTCGCATCCCAAGTGGCGGTGTAATAGTACAACGCAATGGACTCGCGGGGTTTGCCGTCGGGATGATTGACCGGTTCGGGATTGCCATGGAACGTGTCAGAGCCTGTCGAGAAGCACACCATCCGGTTGTAAAGCGGCACGAAGCTGGCTTCTTTCTTGGTCATGTCCATGTTCCAGACCTCGAACGAGCCACCGTATTCTTCGCGCCAATCCTGATTGAGATAGATCAGCACGTTCAGGCGCCGCTCAATCCCCATGGGTTTGTGCAGGTTGAAATCCGCATGGATATCCAGATGTCCGCCATTGAGTGTCTTGTGGATACCTGCCCCCAGGAAATAGGGATCGGGGATCAGACCGGGAATACCCGTCATGTTTTCCAGAAACTGCAGGAACGGGCGCGAGTTCAGCGCATAAAACAGGTTCTTGGTATAGGCGGGCAGACGTTCGGGGATGAACGAGTATTTCAGGTTTTCCTGCGCGCGCGAAAACGCATCTTCCGGCGTCGGCATCTCTTTGAGATCCCCGCGGATACCTTCCAGCACTTGTTCGGGCAGGAAGTTGTCGATGCAGATATGATTGTAAGGCCCTGCGGACTGATACTCATCGGCGTATTTGGTGCCGATCTCCTTGGCCTGCGATGTCTGAAGAAGCAAACTATCGGGGTCGATGGGATAAATAGGTGTGGCCATTATCGCCTCCGTGGATAACATAAAAACAGTATTTCCCATTTTGCATACGCCCGATCAAGTCTGCGCGCTGCGTAGGGGGTCTTGGTCGTCTGGTCACTAAAGGCCATTATCTCGGGGCCTCAGCAAGATGTTTGCGGCGTTGCTGGACCGCCCATTCGGCGGCCTTTCCTTTGCCCATCCGCAATGCACGCATCTGATAAGATCGCACAAACCGGACCATATCGCGGTCACCGAACCGCTTCTCGCCGCTCAGATAGGCTTTGACATAGCCATAGATCGAAAACGCCGTGCCGATCACGTAAGGCTTTTGCTTGACCGAGCGATAGACCGAGCTGATCAGGAAAAACAGCGGATGGGTGCCTTGGTGGAACTGCCCCTTGCCGTGCCGGACCCGGCCCGCAAAGATGCTTTTCTGGCTGGAACCCATCGGGCGCAGGTGAATAAACTGCAGGTCTTCGGGATCGTCCCAACTCATCGCGCGCCAGCCAAACCAGCGGGCCCGGTGACAATCATAGCCGTCCCAGCCCACTTCCGCGACAAAGCCGCCAATTTGTTCAAAACAGGTGCGGCGGTAGAATTTGGTCATCCCCACGGAGGCCTCGTCGCCGCACAGCTCGCTGATGCGCGCGTCGGTTTGTGGATGCATGTAATAGGCCTTGCCGCTACAGGTGCCCAAGGTCGGATCCGCATCCATGCGCTTCAACAGCACTTCGAAATAGCTGTCCGGCAGATCCAGATCGACATCGAATTTGCACAGGAACTGGTAATCCTCGACATCGACATGGGCCAGGCCTTCATTGAAAGCCATGATCACGCCTGCGCCCACCCGGCGTTCCTTGGTGTCGCGTGAGACCACTTTGATAAACGGCATCCGGTCCCGATACGTGTCGATAATTTCGACAGAGCGGTCGGTGGAACCATCATCGACAATCACCCATTGGCTGGGCTTGATTGTCTGGTTGAGGATCGATTGCAAGGTCCGCTCAATATAGGCCTCTTCATTCTTGCAGGGCGATATCAGAATGTAATTGTCTTGCATCGAATCTTTAAAACCTTCTCTGGCGCGCTTCCGGCGGCTTGTAACATTGCAATAGGGCAAGGCTGTGGCATAAAAAAGCAACAAGATGCTGAATTATCAGATAGAAACCCTGAAAATGGACGACAAGGTATATCGATAATTGACGCGTGACATCCATCTTAGCCTGTATCAGGCCCTGACAAAAACCGAACAGGACTCGTTGAATTGGGATGTTGCGGCACTGGATGCACCAAAGGGCACCCAGCATCTAATGTTTCTCAACGCCCATGGCGTGAATATGGCGAAAGACAACGCCGATTTCCGCCGCGCAATCCTGGCCAGTGACTATTTGCTGCGCGATGGGATCGGGCTGGCGCTGGCGTTTCGTGCCTTAAATCTTTCAGAAACCGACAATCTCAACGGCACCGATCTGATCCCAAAAGTGCTGGCCCGCCATAAAACCCGCAAAATCGCGGTTTGGGGGTCCTCGGAAGAGGCTTTGGCCACTTTGGGCGCGCAATTGCAGGGCGATGGCTACACCGATCTGGTGTCGATGGAGCACGGATTCCACGAAGATAGCTTCTATATAGAGGCCTTTGCGCGTCTGCGTCCCGAGATCGTTGTCTTGTGCATGGGCATGCCTCGCCAGGAGGTTTTGGCCGAAAAATTAGGGCTGCCTGGACATGATTGCCTGATCATCTGCGGGGGTGGTTGGGCCAATTTTCAATCAGGCCATTCAAAAAGAGCGCCAAAACTGGTACAACAGTTAAACATTGAATGGCTATTTCGCCTTTGTCTCGAGCCTAAACGCCTGGGACGCAGGTATACGATCGATATTCTACGCTATTTTGTGACTGTAACTCGTATCTCCCGGGCCACCAAATGAGGCCCTTTGTTAAAACATATGTGTATCCATGCCTGTGCTGCCGATCACGAAGCTTATTTTCCTGCCTCTGGCCATGGCGCTGTTGTCGCTGCCGGTCATGGCACGTGCGCTCTATGACTTTCTCAATGGTGGCAGCAGCTGGCGGCAAGGCGACTGGCTGATCAACACCGGTGAAGGCTTTGTGCGCCGCGGCCTGTTTGGCGATATTTTCATTGCGCTGAGCGATCTGACCGGGCTGAACCTGCTTTTGCTCGTGCAAATCTTCCAAGTGTCCCTGTTTGTCGCGCTGACCTTCGTGATCTGGCTTCTCTGCGTCCGAACTCCGCATTTGCGCATCGTGGCGTTGCTGGCCGCCTCGCCCGGATTCTTCCTGATCTTCTGGGCCGGAGATGTTCAGGGCACCATGCGCAAGGAACTGTTCGTCCTGCTGGCAATGGCCCTGCTGGCACTTGGCAGCCAAATGCGCCATCCCGCACCTATCTTGCCCGCCTTCGCGGTGGTCTTGTTCACGCTGGGATGTATCGGCAATATCATGACCGCGTTCATGGCCCCTGCGCTGCTTGCTGGGTTTTACCTGCTTTGGCTGACAGGCAAGATGTCCCGGGCGGGTCTTGGCTTTTACACAGGGGCGACGGTCGCAATGGCTGTCTTGTGGTTGGGGATCTCCCTGGTCTTCAAGGAAACCCCGGCCCTGGCCGGGATGTGTGCGCCCCTTGTTGCGCGCGGGCTGGACCCGATCTTTTGCGACGGGGCCATGTTCTGGGTGGTGAGCGGCAATATCGACCACATGACCGAGCTGGTGACGAAAGTGACGTGGCCCAATCTGGGCATCTATGCAGTGGTCGCCACATTGACGATCCTGCCGGTCCTTCTCAGCTTCAGGGTCTTTGCAGAACGGCAGCTGTTGATGATGCTGGCGCTGCTGTGTTTCTTGCCGATGCTGCCACTTTATGCTGTGGCCACGGATTGGGGCCGCTGGATCAGTATCTCCTACACAGCCTACGCGTTCTTGGTGTTTCAGGCGCTCACTCAAGGGCAGCTCACCGTCGTAAACCCCCCACGCAATCAGGTTCTGTTTGGCTTGTTGGCAATCGCGTTGCTTCTGACCCCTGAGCATGGGATTGACTGGCAACCAGGGGGGGCGCTGCGCTCCATCCTGATCACATTCAACGAGCTGTTCTAGCCAAGGTTTTTATCTGGCATCAAATGCGCGTTTCGTGATCTCTACGAAAGCCTGCACACTCTCAAGCCCTTCTTGCTCTTTGCGCCGCAACATCTCAGCGACCTTGTCGCGGGTGGCAAGGGCATGGGGGGCATCTTCAATGCCGTAGGCGATGCCGTATTTGTACAGATCATGTTCTGCCACCAGTTCTGCCCGCGATCCGTAATCGCCAGGCACGACCACGCTCAGACAGCCGCAAAGTGCGGCATATTGCGAATACATCGTCGCTTCATCATAGGAATAAAACGTGTCGCAGCTGTTGAATATCTCGTTGATTTCCACCGGCCCCAACCCATCAATCGCGATTGCATCTGCTGCTTCGGTTTCCGGGATGCGGGGTTTTTCCGTGCCTTTGCGCACCGCGTAGCACACGCCTTTGCGGTCTGGGCGGTTCTCGTTTTTATAGATCGGATTGACGTTCCATAAATGCAGCTCGGGCGCGCCACCGGTCAATTCGGGGAGATCAGCCTTTTCAAAAGCGCGGAAGAAGACCTCGCCTTCGGTAAACTCATAAGGGTGGCGCACACCGGGCTTATAAAGCAGCCACCGCGCCACATTCTTCAGGCCCAGCGGATTGCCCCGCACGATTTCGGGGTAAACGACAATGGTCTTGTCGCCCAGTTGATCTGGCCCGGCAATCGGTGTGTTGAGGTCAGGATGGCAAGCATAGGAGGGCGCAAACAGCCAATCTTTGAAACGCTTGAGCTTGCGGCGGCCATAGATCGGCTCCATCGGCCACAGATAGGCCTCCTCGCCCATCTGGTTGAGCACATGGACCAGCTGATGCTGAAAAATCCCACCGCCATTACCTTCATGATAGGACGGCGCATAGCTGAGAAACGTATAGCCTGATCCCCCACTCATCCGTTTAATACTCGGCCTTCTTGCTCAGGACACATGCGTCAGCAGCGTCGCGACCTCATCGGTAATTTCCGCGTCTGACACGGAGCCCAAGCCGGGATGCGTCGGGAAATTGATAATCTCGTTAAAGATTGCCTGCGTCTGCGGCACCGGAGCCAAAGGCTGGTATTGACGTGCAATATCGATCCGGCGCGTATTGAGCACATCTGGCCCGGTCACAGGTCCGCCCAACAAAACAGGCAGGCTGTTGGTGGGCGGTGCCCCATCCACTGGCAAAAGCGGGGTCAGACCGAAGCCTGCGAAGATTTTGACAACCCGGTCACGCTGTTCAAGATAGCCCGCTTCCCAATCATCGATCCGGCGCAGCCGGTCGATCAGGAAGGCGCAGGAAATATCAGAAATCTTACCGTTGTTCAGCCAATAGGCCGGGTCCCGCGGAACCGCGTCATAATTGATCAACAGCTTCATGAAATCTGCCGTGTCGGTGGGCGACAGAACCAGCCCCCCCTCACCTACGCCATATGGTTTGGTGTGATGCAGGCTGAAGACCTGCCAAGGCCAGTGCGCCACGTCCCGCCCCATCCCGGCGGCGTTGTCGATGATCAGCTTCTTGCCCGTGGCCTTGGCGAAATGGATATAGGGGGCAAATTTCGTGCACAGCCCAAACGGGTTGGTGACGATGATCCCGTCATAGCTGTCTTGCGGCATCGCTTGCAGCGCCAGCAGATCCAGCATGCCTTCAGCGTCACAATCGAGAAAATGCATATCCGCAAAATACCCGCGGCCGAGGTTTTTGAAACTGAAGGCAGAGCCAACCCAACGCAGCTTCTTCTTGCCCATATCGGCCGCTTGCGCGCGGGCCAGCATTTCCAGACCGACGCCCGCATTGGCACACGGCGTCAGGGTTTGGTTTGGTCCCAGATCCATATGCTCGGCATATTCGTTTGCCAGCCGGTAATAGAGCGGTCCGAAATTGGCCCATTGATTGACCGCAGCGCATTCCGCCAACAGCTGTCCGACACCGTCCATGTCCGGCAGCTTAGTTTCGACAAATTTGATCCGGGAAATCGAGGACGAGGTTTTGCTGCGCTCCGGCTCCCCGCGGGAGGCCAGATCCTGGAAGCGGTCATAAATGGAAGCCACTTTCGGAGACTGCTTCTTACTCACACCTAATTCCTTATACTCAATAGCATCGCAATATATCGCGTGAGGCGCAGCTAACAGCACGTATGACACCGTGCTGGCCAGTCATCCCCTGTGCTTTGAGTATACCTGTTTTAAAAGCCGGCGTGCAAAGGATTCTTGGGATTGTCGCCGGCCTCGCGCCAATCTGCTTTTAGATCAAGCAACTGGTGCCTGGTTCGCACCAACACTTAGATCTGACCTGCCAGCCATTCCAGAAATGCACGGTCAGAATCGCCCCGTCGACTTGATGTCTGGGGGTGCTCTGCCTGCCATTGCGCTTCCAATGCATAGACATCTGCACCGGGAACCATCTGGCGGGCGGCGATCAGCGTTTCTTCCGACAGGCCGGGCAGGATCACCTGCTCCTCACTGCGTCCACGGGGGGTTACCTCGATCACATCGCCGGGCAGCTCGCGCAGGCTGTAATCGGGCAAACTGTCCGCCTTGATCATCTCGCGCATCATCGCACGAAACACACGACGCGGGGAATTTGACCCGGTCTTCTTGAGCAATGTCTGCACAGAGATCCGCCATTCCGGCTGCCGGCCGCAATGTTTGCGCGCCAATTCATAGACCCGGCGCTCCAGCGGTTTGCGCAAATTGAAATACTCGCGGCTGAGCGTCAGGACAGATTTCGACAGGACTGCATTATACAGCCATTCCGACAGCACGACCTTGACGCTGACCATCCGCCCTGCCCGGGTCTTGCGCACGATCTCCCAGGCCTCGATCAGACCAAAGCCTGACGTGACCTCCTGATCGCCAGTGACGATATTGGTGGTGATGCGTGTTCCGGCCAACCGCTCAAACGCATCTTTCAGGCGCCGGTAGCTGTCGCCCGAGGTTTCGCGCCCTGTGGCCAGCAGCAAGTCATGGGCTGTCAATGTCAGTGTGCGCGCTGTTGGCCGCCCCGCATTAATCGCCGCCATCAGCTGACTGATACAGAAAATCAAAATATCGGCATCAAAGATCGTCGCGCGCCCTTTCACCGAAGGCGTCACTGTCACCTCTGTCTCATTATGGAGATAATTCAGGATCCGCCGATCTGGTCGGGTCGACAACGAAAATAACGGATGCTCCATCGACGCAAGGTCATGCTTCGGGCTTGGCGCAAGGAAATCGCATACAAAAAAGTCCTGCGTCCGGGCGAGATCGCCCCCTCGTACTGCCGCCGCTTCACTCATCTGTCCCGCCTGCCCTGCGTCTGCCTCAACCATCAATTGCGATGGCGTGATCTCTTTTTGAGATTCGTTGTTTCAGTGACACCTACCCTAGTTATCCACAGGGCCCCGGTCGAGTCCGCAATGCCGTCCAAACGGGGGATTGGAGTCGCAAGAACGGGGGATCAGAGTCAGTTTATCGGGGGATCAGAGTCACTTACTCACTATAAAAATGCATTTCAGTGTTTTTTTTCAAATAGTTATGAAAGATCGTAAACCTCCGTAACTTATAAATAACCATATATAACAACAAAAAGGCTGTGCAGCGCTCTGAAAGCCCTGTATTTTTTGGCAAGAACCCGCTGGATTTGCTTAGAAAATAAGAAGAGGGCATGGTTTTTCTTCCATGTATCACGTTTTAGGGTATACTGTAAAAAACGTGATACATAAGAGCAGAACATGTCACAAAAACAGGCTGAGCCTCTGCCTCCCTATTTTGGGATTTCGGCAGATCAGGCGTTGGATGATTTAACCGTACCCACCACCACGGCTGGTTTCGCAGATCTTGCAGATGCGTGCAAACGTGGTCGTGAAGATTTGGCCGGGCGGGGTCTGGATGCCTCTGGTCGCAAAAGCCTGCGGCGCTTTTCAACCTGGGAGATTACCAAATATCTGATCCCCGTGGCAGCGGCGCATTTCCGGCGGGTCCTGCGGCAAAACCTTGACTTGCCCCAAGGCCATAGTGACACGGATGGCGGCGCGAAATGGTTCACCTTGGACGAGGTTTTGCGTCTGCGGGCGCATTTCGCAGCAGAAGGCTCAAAGTCGAAAGACTACCAGCCCTATCGCCCCAAAGGGCAGCCCGCAAAGATCACTGCCGTGGCCAATTTCAAAGGCGGGGTCGGCAAGACCTCCACAGGCGCGCATCTGGCGATGTCTGCGGCGCTGGATGGCTACAAGGTGCTGGTGATCGACCTCGACAGCCAGGGCTCCATGACCTCGATCTTCGGGGGTCAGGTGGCCGACGAGTGGCAAACCGTGTTCCCACTGCTGGCGCGCCACTACACGCAGACGCTTCAGGCCGACAATCAGCGCAGGCTGGACCGGGGCGAGGCCCCCCTGCCCCTTGATGACACGTTAAGCGAGGCGCTGGACATCAAAACCCAGGACGTCGTGCAAAACACCCATTGGCCGAATATCGATTTGATCGGTGCGCAGCTGAACCTTTACTGGTCCGAGTTTCAGATCCCAGTTTGGCGCATGCAATCGCGCGGCTGGAAGCTGTGGGATGCGCTGACAGACATTCTGGAAGCTGACGGCATTCTGGAGGATTATGACCTGATCTTCCTCGATACCCCCCCTGCCCTTGGCTATCTGACGATCAATGGTTTGGCGGCGGCGGATATCGTTTTGGTGCCATTAGGTGCGTCCTTCCTGGAATTTGACAGCACCGGGCGCTTCTTTGACATGCTGCATTCGACCTTTGCCTCCATCGAGGATGGCGAAAACATTGCGGCGCGGGCTTTGGGACGTCCCGAGATGGCGTTTGAATGGGATGCCGTGCGCGCTGTGATCACAAGATATGACGGTAGCCAGCAAGCTGAGATGGCAGGCCTGATACAGGCCTATCTGGGGCGCACCCTCAGCCCCTACCGTCAGGATTTCACCGCTTTGATTGGGCAGGCCGGTGAAAGCGTAAATGGCATCTATGAGGCGGATTACCGCGACTTCAACCGCGATACATACGCTCGTGGACGCGCCACATTCGACGAGACATATGCGGCGTTCAAGACTCTACTTATGGGGATTTGGCGTCGGGATGAGCTGTCAGAGCAGCAGGCCGCAGAATGAGTTCGGCGCGTATATCAATTGATCAGACATCCGCGGCATCTTCGCAGCGAAACATTCAGGAGGACACCGCATGGCAAAGCGCAAACGTCTGACCCCCGCAGCGATTACCGATCCAATAGAGTCTACACAAGGCGGTTTGGAAACGAAATCAGCTGTCCCCTTTGGAAATGCGGCTCCGAGCCGACCCCCAATTGCGCAAGTGGCCGGTGATGCGTCCAGCCAGGCCGCCCTTGAAGAGGTCAGCGCCGAATTGCACGCCGCACGAACGGAAGGGCGCCTGATTCAGGCCCTGCCCTTGCACGCGATCAAGGCCGACCATCTTGTTCGCGACCGTCTGCATATCGACGCTACCGAGATGGAGGCCCTGAAGAACAGCCTGAAAGCGCGGGGCCAGCAAACCCCGATCGAAGTGGTTGATCTGGGACGTGGAAGCTACGGTCTGATTTCGGGCTGGCGCCGCCTGAACGCTCTGAATGCGTTGCAAGACGAAACCGGGGAGGCGCGATTTGGCCAGATTCAGGCTCTGATTAAGCCAATAACGGATGTTTCCGACAGCTATATTGCGATGGTCGAGGAAAATGAAATCCGGGCAAACCTGTCCTATTACGAGCGGGCGCGCCTGGCGGCTGAGGCGGCAAAACTGGGAGTGTACCCAACCGCCCAGCGTGCGGTTCAGGCGTTGTTTGCTGCGTCCAGTTCGTCAAAGCGATCCAAGATTTCCTCCTTCCTGCACGTGCATGGTGCCCTTGAAAGCGCGTTGTCCTTTCCGGAGGCGATCCCGGAACGTTTGGGCTTGGCGTTGGCTGGGGCCATCGAAAAGGATCGGCAATTCAGCACACGGCTGGCGGATCTCTTGCGGAAACAGCGCCCGGAAACAGCAGCGCAGGAGCGCAATATCCTTGACCGGGCCCTTGCGCGCGCCAGCAAAGGGGATGACGCCTCAGCGCCGCGCTCAGAGCGTCTGGAGACCCGTGATGTGGCCCCGGGGATTAAGCTTGAGGCCCGCAAGGGCAGGGTGGTTCTGTCCGGCAAGGGTGTTACGGCTGAGTTGCAAGAGGCACTAACATCCTGGCTGGCCACCCGGTAGCTGTTTCGCATGCGAAGTGATTTTCGCTAAGTATTAGAAAACGCTCAGAAAAATTTAGCTCTTTGAGGAATTGGGTGCGATGCCAAATTATTGCGGTCATCAGCAATGTCGCGCAGGAATCAGAAATAGTTGTTCAAAAACAATTATATAGACGGAAAGTTTTCGCGTGCGAAACGCGTGATCAGGGCAGGGGAGATGGCGCGCTGATCGGGAGTTCCTTGTTCGGCAACACCCGTGCGGGAACGCCAACAGCCACGCAGGAGGCCGGAACATCCCGGATGACAACGGCATTGGCCCCGATAACAGCGTGATCGCCAACATGTACGGCCCCGATAATTACTGCGCCGGCCCCGATCTCCACGTTGTTGGCGATTACTGGGCGCAATTGGGTGGCGTGCAGGTTGTTGATGCCAAAGGTGGTGTTCTGGCGAATGATGACATCATCCCCGATCTTCTGGGCGACAAGGATCATACTGCCGAAATGTTCCAGGCAGACGCGTCGCCCGACAAGAACTGTATAGGGCAGGGAGATCCCGGCGCTCCATTCCACCAGCTTTGACATGACGCGGTAGAGAACGCTGAACGGAATGCGCACGGCACGCGGCTTGATGGACATGCGCCAGTTGCCGAACCGATGCCAGAACATTGCCCAGAAACCCTGGCTGACCCAATTGCTGTCATGCGTGCGGAAGTCTTCTGCCACAAGCGCCCAGAATCCAATATCGGATGGGTTGCAGTTTGTGGTCCCCGGATTGGGGGTGAACAAGTTTGGATCAGCTTCAATCTCAGAATGCTTTGTCATCTGAATGCACGGCCTCAACGCCATTATTATTTTAAATCGTTCTTAGGTCAGTCTGGTGCAGTTGCCGAGGGGAAATTGATGTGATCAGTCCCCCACGAGCGAAAAAATTCCTATTTTTTTGAAACTGTTACAAAGAAGCCGAGAGGAAAGGGTTAATTTCACCTTACGTAAACCACCGGTGTTGCTAGCTTGCACGTCAGGATCAAACCGCCCGCCATTAATACTCGCTAAGCTGCTTTTTGTAGCGTATCAGGCTGACCAAACAATTTAAGAGAGTTCCAAGCCTGACATGCGCGATGCGACGACAGCTTTTGAACAGTATCAGGCGGTCAGGTTTTTTGGATCACTGAACGGCTTGCGCTGCCTGTGCATTGCGCTGGTGCTGTGGCATCACAGCCCGATATGGGGCAGTTTGGCGGATCCGGCCTTGATCCTGACCCGTGGCTTTGTCGGCGTGGATTTCTTCTTCGTCCTGAGCGGGTTTCTGATCACCACCTTGTTTTTGCGCGAAGAGGAGCGCAATGGCGCGATTTCCCTCAAAGGGTTTTACTGGCGCCGGATCTTACGGATTTTCCCGGTCTACATGTTGTTGGTGACGTTGATCAGCTTCTACTGGATTGTCGTCAAAGGTCAGGATGAGCTGATCCCGCTGGTCAAGTATTACTACCTGTTTCTGGCCAATTTCCTGAAAGAAGACATCTCGCTTCTGGCCCCGACCTGGAGCTTGTCGGTCGAAGAGCAATATTATCTGATTTGGCCGCTTTTGCTGACTTTGATGCCGAAGCTTGGCCGGTTCCGGGGCATTGCGTTGGTGGCGTTGATCGGTTTGTGCGTGGCTTCGGCCGTGGGTGCGCTGTCCTTTCTGGGCCTGCGTCCGATTGAAACGGAACACGCGATCTGGGCACTGCCGGCTGCGGGATATTCGGCCATTTTGCTGGGCTCTTTGATGGCGGTCTTGCTGCACAATCCCAAAGGCTACGGGGTGCTTTACCGTCTGGTAGGGTTCAAGGCAGCGCCTGTGCTGGTTTTTTCAGCGCTTTTGGCCGCGCTTTTTATGCTGCCCGGAGAATTGGATGGCTGGCCAAATCTCATCATGCACAGCCTGATGGCGCTGTGTCTGGTCAGCATCGTGATCCGCGAAGACAATGCCTTCCAGCCGGTTTTCGCGTTCCGCCCCGTCGCTCGGTTCGGGGAGATCAGCTACGGCATTTATCTGTACCACCTGATCGGGTTGCATGTGGCGTGGATCTTCACGCGCATGGTGCTGCCGGAGGGCTGGGCCAGCCTGTGGTTTGTGACGGTGCTTTATATCGTGATCAGCTATGTGATCTCGGAAATCAGCTTCCGCACCTATGAGCGTTACTTCCTGTCCTTAAAGGATCGCCGCCCTTTTGGTGGGCTGGTGTCAGGTAAGGCGCGCTAGCCTATCTTCCAGATATTTAAAAGAAAAACCCACCGGACCAGATGATCCGATGGGTTTCTTCGTGCCGTAGAGGGTGCTTAGGAAACGATCTTATGCGGCCTCATCAAGATCGTCGTCTTCACTTGGAATATCGTTTGGATTGTCGCCAGCGTAGATGCCATGACCATTGGTCAAAGCAGCCCAGAGGTCGCTGTTGGCTTGGGCGTCATCGGCATTGCCGACCGTGTTAATCTGCAAGGAGCCGCTGCCGGAGGTGAGGTTCAGCAGAACCCGGTCCGCATCGTAATCGATGGTGATGGTCGCGTTTTGACCGCTTAGGCCAGTGACATCAACATCGCCGAACTCTCCGATCAGCTCGTCCACTTCGATCAGGCTATGTTCGCCATTGCCCAGACCGGCCAAGTTCAACTCCAGACGCGCATTGCCCAAGTTCACACCAGACTGAACGTCAGAGTTTTCGTGAGCGCCGGAGCGGAACTCTTCGATTGTCGACAGGCCTTCGCCGTTTTGGGCGGTATAGACCAGGTCGCTGCCTTCCGCGAGCAGCAGGACAGAGGTGTCGCCGCCTGTGCCATCAAAACCAACCCGGGCATCATCGCCGGAGATTTCAATGCGCGAGTCCGCGTTCAGGACAAAATCCGCACCAGAGCTTGCCAGGACAGCCTGCCCGTCGGTGATTTCCAGATCGGTTGTGCCGGTAAACAGGCCCGTGTTGACGAAACGTCCGCCATCGACATCGATCTCAAGTTGATCGCGGTCGGTATAGCCGTCCATCCACATCTGGCCGGAGCCGCTGATATTGAGATCAGCCCCTGCATCGCCTGCCGCTGTGTGGTCATTGACGTTCAAGCGGCCGCTGGTCACGTTCAGAATACCGTTATTGCCAAAATCGAGGTCTTCGATGGAGGTCGTCAGGCCGCCGAAATTGACCCAATTCCCGCCCAAATCGACGCTATCGCCGGAAATTGTGCCTGGAAGATCTTCTGTGTTCCAGTTCAAGCGGTTGTCCCAGCGGATGCCGTCACCCAGCTCGTCAGGGACAAAGCGCAGGGTTTCAGAGGTCAGGCGCGCATCGACCGATAGGCCGAAACCTGTCTGGAAGAAGTCGACGATCAGGTCTGCATCGACATAATCATCAAGCTGTCCGTTGGCTTGTGCCCGCAAGAAGGTGGCCAGGTCGCTGACATTGGCGTTTGGATCGCCCAGTAGCTGCTGTGTGAAGGCCTGAATGGTTGTGGCATCCAAGACGCTTTCGCTCAGGGCACCAATATTGCGGTCTGCGGCACCAGGATCCGGAGCCCACGGGCCACTGCCTTGCCAGTTATACACGATCGAGTCGTCATAATATGGCGTATCGGAATTCTGCACAGGAGTGTTGGTGCCGATCTTCTCAGCGACCTCTTGGGCGTTATTAGGGTCTGCTAAGTGGGCAATGATGTTGTCCAGCAAGGTGCTGTCATTGCCGTTATTGTCCAGACCCATCGCCAGTGCGCCATTGGTTTCAACGCTGTCTGTGGTCCGGTGTCCAGCAGATGTGA
Organism: uncultured Litoreibacter sp.; assembly: GCA_947493265.1. Taxonomy (GTDB): domain Bacteria; phylum Pseudomonadota; class Alphaproteobacteria; order Rhodobacterales; family Rhodobacteraceae; genus Litoreibacter. Next base: position 28,299 of record CANLQL010000005.1, read on the forward strand.
TCACATTATCAGAGAACAGGGTGAAGTTCCCGATAGGACCCGCGCCATAGAAGTCGCCACCGTAGAAGTCGACCGCGGCGTTATTGTCGAGGAACAGGTTGTCCTCGGCAAAGGCACCGCCGCGTAAGTGTGCGCCGAACATGGCCGCGCGCATTGTGATGTTATCGCGGAACGTCACGTCTTCGTTGTCATAGTCGACATAAACGTTGTGGCTGAACATGCTGGGAGGCTGGCCACCCGAAGAGGACATGTCGCTGGAATAATTATCGGACCAACCGTTGTGATCAAAGAAGCTGCCTTGGATCAACAGACCGGTGTTGTTGCCAGCCAGAAGGCCAGCTGTGCCGTCACCGCCCGACCAAGTGCCTGATCCGTTGGGGTTTTCAGCATAATAGACATCCACCACAGAAGAGTTGTTGACTGTGATGCCCTCGCCGCCAGCCACGAAAAGGCCGACCCCGTCAACGCCACCGCCGGTGACATTCACATTGTCGAAAATCAGGTTTGAGGCCTGCAGGGACTGAACGCTGCCCACAACCGCAACATCAGAGATCACGATGTTTTCGTGGTCAGCCTGGATCAGGTAGATTGTGCCGTTGAGAACCGGCTGATCACCTTCGCCGTAAGATGTGATGTGGATCGGGTGCAGAGGATCTTCCCCTGTTGTGCCCGCCTCGACCAAACGGCCGATATTGTTATATTCGTAGCCACGCTCAAACTGTAGCCAATCCGAAGATGGCTCATTGCCGGAGCCCGTGATTTCCGCCCAAAGACGCATGCCGGCTTCTTCATTGAGGGCCATGCCCTCGGTGCCGCCATATTCAGGGTGATCGCGCAGCCAGCTGCCAGTGATCTGGTTGGTGTTCAGAATGCCTTCGCGGGCGGCAATATCCTGGATGCTCAGCGCATCACTGCTGCCGGAGATAAACACATCGCGGTGATTTTCACCGGTTTCAACGATGACATTGCCTGCGCTGTCAGTCTCGAGCATGTAGAAGTTGCCCTGACCCCAGCCAGCACCCTGTGTAGAGGCCTGAACGTTGATATTGTCGCTGACGACGTTGGTTGTGCCGTCATTATAGGTCACTTCGTAGCGGACATTCATGTTGCCCGAGAAGCCGTTATCCATGCTCATGACAAGTGCCATGGTGTTGTCTGGATTAACCGTCAGGTTGCCGTGGCTTGGTCCATCCAGCACACGAATGCTTGCAACATCGTCCTGATTTTCAACGCTGAGCGTTGTCACCCGGCCGCCGTCTACAGAATAAGAGCCTGAAGAGGTTGAGGTCGAGCCGCCGTTGCCACCATCGCTGGAGCCGTCCTGCCCGCCTGTTGTTGGGTTCGGGTTGGCGGGTTCATCAGGAGTTGTTCCACCGCCTGTGGAGCCACCACCGGTGTTTCCACCAGAGCCTGTCCCGCCGCCTGTCGTGCCACCACCTGTATTTCCACCTGATCCTGTCCCGCCGCCCGTAGAGCCGCCGCCAGAACCAGTGTCTGTTCCACCACCGGAGCCTGTATCGCCGCCACCTGTCGTACCGCCACCAGAGCCTGTCCCGCCGCCTGTGGAGCCACCACCGGTGTTGCCACCTGATCCGGAATCTGTTCCGCCGCCAGAACCAGTGTCACCACCGCCAGTTGAGTCGCCCCCGGACCCAGTTCCTGAGCCAGTCCCACCACCGGTGCCACCGCCCGCGCTGTCGCCTTTGTCGTCGTCATCATTGCCGTTCAGGAAGTCATCGATTTCGTCGTCATCATCATCTTTGGAAGCAAAGCCAGTTCCTGGCGTTCCACCTGTTGATGTGACCGAGGAGGACCCGCCTCCGGCGCCGAGAGCAGCCATAGATGTGAGCAGAGCAATTAGAGCAGCCAGCATGTTTTCAGACCCGTTATTTTTGTTTCAAGGACGCCGCAGGCGACACGTGATTTTTTGACAGGGGCACTCATTTACAAAACTGCGACAAAGGCAGCGGATACCGGATACATTCCCACCAAGTGGTTAAGATTGTTTCTGGGATAAGCGGCTATGAGCGTGCAATAGTTGGGGCAGGAATGTGTTGGCAAAAAGGCGCTCGCCCATCGGCGGAGCAAAACCCCAAGTCATTGGTAGATATGGTGTTTTTTTGGGGTCGTTAACCAAATGTAGTGGTTCGATGTCGGCGGTAAACTGCGCATGACCCTAGGGGTCTGTGCGCATTGTTGCTCATCAGGAAATCTGCAGAAAACTTTTCTAAAATTGGATCGCGGAAATTCGCAATTGTGGCGTGAATGTGGCGGGGATTTCGAGAAAATCCAATAGAATCACGGGCTGTAACATTCCGTTACTGTTAATAGCCCGGATTTAAGGCGGTCCGGCCAGTGTCAGCCGGATGTGGCCCGCACCCCTGTCTTGTCATAGCCGGTGACAACTTCCCAGACGATCTCCTGCATTAGGCGCGCCACCTCGGGGCTCGGCGCCGTCGCAGGGCTGCCATCGGCCTTACGCAGCGCGTGTGGCAGTCCTACGGGCGATTTCTGATAGAGAACCGCATAATGGGTCAGCGCGACCAGATATGCGCCGATATCATTGAAATGGATATTGTCGGAGAACAGGTCCTGACGGGTCTTCAGGCCGCCCACACCGCCATGGCTTTCGATCTCGCGCACGAAGCGGGCCATCACCTGACCTCCGGGGATCATATAGATGGGCTGTGGATTTTCGTCATAGGCAAGCGCCCGGCGCAAGATCTCACCTTCCCAATACATTGCCAGATCCCTGTCGAGACGCTCCATCCAGCCTTCAGGGTCATCCAGCTCGTGCCAGGTCTCGTAGAAATAGGTTTTGATCTCAGGGTTGCCCGCGCGCGCGGCCGCGTCCCAATTGTGCAGCATCTCGCCGCTGTCCATGTATTTGATGGAATCGCGGATCTCGACCGCTTCGGTCATGACCAGCGCTGTATATTCCCCCGAGGCCATTGCTTCTTTGGCGTCCCGGTAGCGTGGATGGCCGTTTTCCTCGTCAAACCCGTTCAGCGGCTGGTCCGGGTCCCAATGGGCCTTGAGAAACGCGCCCCAGCCTTTTTGCGTCTCATAGCTGTGATCCTGTCCGGCCAGCTGCATCAGCATGGCGGGCATATCATTGCTGACAAGGCTGTGACCCAAATGAAAAACCTTCATCGGGCCATCTGTTGTTGGGGCAGGGCGCTCATAAAGTGCATTGAACGCTTCAATATCTAACGGTGCAGGCCCGGAGAAGCGCAGGAACGCCCCGACAACGCCAATCAGAAGAACAGCCAGGGCGATTAATTTGATTTTGAGATGTTTAAACATGGTCAGAAAACTAAGTCCCGAAGCTGCGTTTCAAGTAAGGGTCGATATCTGGGGGAAGATAGGGCAGGCAGGATAAAAAGTCAGCGCCAACACATCGAAAACTTAGCAAAATGCCTCCTAAAGCCGACAGGTGGCCAAAATGTAATCATCAACCAGGCGCAAGCCTCCAGAGACCGGGGTTGCGATGCCGGTCAGGTCTTCGTCCAATTTGGCCTTAAATAGACCCTTGTCGTGCGAAAAGCTGACTTCAACAGCCTGAAAATCGATCAGGGTCCGGGTTTGCATATATTGCGCCTTATAGGTCGCTTCCTTGGCGCAAAAGATCATCTTGGCGCTGAGGCCGGGATCAGATTGGGTCGCAAGCCATTCACGTTCTGCCAGGGTGCAGATCGTGGAAATCAAATCCGCGTCCAGCGGTGTTGCGGGCTCAATATCAATACCAAGACCGGCGCAGTGCTTGATACGCGCCACGGTGGCAATGCAGATGTGATCACAATGTGCGATGGATCCTGTCAGCCCATCAGGCCAAACCGGTGCGCGGTCTGTATCTTGCGAAATAGCCATAGGTGGCAGGCCCAACGCGTCCATTGCAGCCCGCGCAGCGTCCCGTCCAGCGGTGAATTCATCACGGCGTTTGGCAATGGCGCGGGACATTGCGGGGGCCTCTGCTGGCCATAGCGGACCTTTTGGGGTTCTGGGATCTCTGATAGCAATGCCTGTCTCAGGCCCGAGCATATCATGCACTGCCGCCAGAATTTTAGCATGCAACGTCAAATTAGGGTCTGGTATCGTGTGCCTCAAGAGCGGCCTAACCGGCGTGCCCGCATCTCCCGACGCTTTGCCATTGCCGCATTACGGGCGTTGGGGGCCTCTGGTGCCGCAGCCGTGGCAGCAGGTGCTGCTTCCGAAACGGGTGCCGGGCGGGTCGCTGGAGTTGGGGCTGCAGCTTGTGATTTGGGTTTTGCTTTGGCAGCAGGTGTTCCGGCTTTTTGGGCAACGATCTTGGCAATGGCCCCCAATGTGGGTGCACGGAAGATATCTGTGATCGACAGCTTGGCCACACCCAACGTGCTGCGAATTTCGCGATGAGCTTGGACTGCTAGAAGGGAATGCCCGCCCAGTTCAAAGAAATTATCGTCCGTATCGACCTGCGGCACACCAAGCATGCGTGACCAGATGGCACCAATGCGCGCAGCGATATCCGCTTCCGAACCCAAGTCAGCCGCAGGGGCCGCGACGTCCGTTTGGGCAGATGCTGTCGGTGGGGGCGTTGGAACCGGGGCGGCAGGTTTGCCAAGAACCGGCGCAGGCAGGGCCTTGCGGTCGACCTTCTTGTTGGGGGTCAGCGGGAAGGCGTCGAGCGTCACAAAATGGCGCGGCACCATGTAATCCGGCAGACCAGCCAGCATTTGAGCGCGCAAAGCTGCCTCATCGATATCGCGATCGGTCAGAAGATAACCCACAAGCTGGATCAGCCCGGGCGTGTCTTCGCGCGCAGTGACAACGGATTGTTTGATGCCGGGGAATTGGTCGATGACGCTTTCGATCTCGCCCATTTCGACCCGGTAGCCCCGTAGTTTCACCTGAAAATCAGACCGTCCGAGGAAATCGAGTTTGCCGTCCATGCGCCAGCGGGCCAGATCGCCTGTGTTGTACATCCGTTCGCCCTTGCGGAACGGGTTGGGGACGAACCGCTCAGCCGTGAGCTCTTCACGTTGGAAATAGCCGCGGGTGACGCCAGCGCCCCCAATATACAGCTCACCTGCCACACCAATGGGGGCAGGGGTGCCGTCCTCCTTCAGGACATAGGCCTGCGTATTGGCAATGGGTGTGCCGATATTGGTGACGCCATCGCCGCCTGTGGCGGTCTCGGTGGTGGACCAGATCGTGGTTTCGGTCGGCCCGTACATGTTTTCAACATATCCACCGGTAAGCTGCTTCAGCTCGGCGGCCAAAGCGCCTGGCAAAGCTTCCCCACCCACCATCATATGGGTGAGTTGCGGCAGGGCGGCGCGCGCCTCGTCATTCATCACCAACATTTGCGCCATGGACGGCGTGCATTGCAGATGAGTGACTTTGTGGCGGATGATCTGAGCGGCGATGGAATAGTCTCCATCGGCAATTTCAGTGTCTAAATTGGAGAGCTTGACCACCTCGGCCAAGGGTTTCAGCCCTTCCAGGACTTGGTCGACCTCGATGCCGTAATCGATCAAGCAAGCAATTTCGGTGACGCCAATGGCTTTGACCTGTTCCACCCGCGCCATGGCATCTTCAACCGTGCCAAAGAGGCCGGACTCGTTGAAATACCGCTCAAAGGCAAAATCCAGAATGCCCTCCAGCTCGTCCTCGGTCAGCGAGCCCAGGTCCAGCTGGAACGCATTGTCCACGCCTTTGGGCTTTTTGAACGCCGGGAAGGCCCAGGCATATTGCTTGATCAGACCAGCGGCGGCACGCAGGTAGTCCTTCATCGGCTCGCGGGCTATTTCCTCGGCCTCTTCGCGGGTGTCGGCCAGGAAGCTGTGCAGCATCAGGGTGACGGTAAATTCGTCGGGGTTGTGACCGGCCTCACGCAGCGCTGCGTGATAGATTTTGATCTTCTCGCCCACTTCTTCGACGCTTTGGCCCAGAAGGTGGGTCAGGACATTACAGCCATTGGCACCTGCTTCGCGCCAGGTCTCTGGGTTGCCAGCGGTGGTTACCCAAACGTTGAGTTTCTTTGACACCGGGCGCGGCTGGGTCAAAACGCTGTGCATCTCGCCGTTTTGGCGGGGAAAAGCCACTTCTTCGCCGGACCACAGCTTGCGCAGGTCAGCGATCGCTTCAAACATTGCAGGCTTGTTTTGTGGCGGGGTGTTTTCGGGACGCAGCACGAAATCATCGGGCTGCCAGCCAGAAGCAATGGCCAGACCGGTACGCCCATTGGTCAGGTTGTCGATGACCGCCCATTCCTCAGCGATGCGGGCAGTGTGATGAAGCGGTGCCACACAAGATCCTGCGCGGACGGCCAGATTGTTGGTGACAGCGGCCACAGCGGCGCCTGTGACGGATGGGTTGGGGTAAGGACCCCCAAAGGCGTGGAAGTGACGCTCCGGCGTCCAGACAGCGCAGAACCCATGCTTGTCGGCATATTGCGCGCCCTCCAGAAGGGAGCGGTACTTGTCCCGACCCACACCGTCGTCATTGCCCCAATAAAACAGGCTGAACTCCATGCTGTCGCCTGCAATAACAGACCCTGTTTCACCAGAAACCAGTGCCCGGCTCTCATCGCCGGAGATCACGACCTTGAAGCCGCGCGCGAGCGTCCAGAACAGCTCCAACACAGAAATATCAAAGGACAGGCTGGTTACAGCCATCCAAACGGCACCTTCTTGATGGTCGATCCGCGCGTCCATGCCAGTAAAGAAATTCGCGACGTTGCGGTGTTCGACCATCACGCCTTTGGGCCTGCCGGTGGAGCCGGAAGTATAGATCATGTAAGCCATGTCAGCCGCAGTGACGGGGCTGGTCGGGTTCGTGTCCGGTGCTGCATTCAGATCAGCGGTATCGACGGTCAATGTCTTGGTGGTTGAGGGTAGGGCCTCTGCCAATGTGCTGTCGGTGACAATGACCTGGGTGCCGCTATCCTCGATATAAAGCGCGGTGCGATCAGCCGGGTAGGCCGGGTCCATCGGCAGATAGGCCCCTCCGGCCTTCAGGATCGCCAGGGCACCCACCACCAGATCGGCGGAGCGTTTCAGATGCAGGCCCACAATCGTGTCCGGCCCCACGCCCATGTCTTGCAACAGGTGCGCCATACGGTTGGCACGGGCGTTCAGCGCGGCATAGGTGAGAGTGTCGCCCTCAAACGCCAAAGCTGGCGCGTCGGGTGTTTTTGCAGCCTGCGCCTCGAACGCTTGGTGAATGCACTGATCTTCCGGATACTTGGCGGCTGTATCATTCCAGCCTTCCAGAACTTGCGCGCGCTCTGCCTCAGGCAACACAGATAGGGCAGAGACGGCTTGATTAGGGTCTGATTTTGCCAATTGGGCTGCCAGATGCGCAATTCTTGCGGCCATCAGGCCCGCCGCTTCAGGGCCGATCTTGCCGCTATCGGCAAGCAGCGTGTCGCCTGCCAATGTCAGTGCTGTACCAGGGACGAGATCGGCCTCAGACAGGCCAAGCGCGGGCATAACAGGGGGAACTGGCAGGCGTGCGATCAAATCGGCGCTGAACGGACCTTGGGACAGCGCGGTGTCGCGGGCTTCTTGAAGGGAAGCGTCAAGATCGGCGCTGGTGCCGCCCGTGAAAATCTTGATCGGTGCCCAAGGACAAAGATAGCCTGACCGTGCATCTGGCATCGCGAGTGCCAAATCAATGGTGGTGGTTTCACTGATCCCGGCTGCCATTATGGTAAATGCAGATTGCATGTGTGCGGAGGTGACGTTTTCCCCTTTGGATAGGGTCTTGGTGATCACCTCGCCCGAGGGGGCTGTCATATCGACAAGCGGGATGTCTGCAGGGGTCACACCCTCCAGCGCTTTGCGCCACTTGGCCTCGTGTTTTAGGGTCTGTTTCAGCGTATCTGCAAGGTTTTCAGCCTCCGACGCATCGGGGGAAGCCAAAACATCGCCAACCTTGGCGATCGCCGTACCGGCAACGGGCAAACCGGTTGTATCGCGCAGGTTTCCTAGGGTTACTGGCGCGGTGCCGGTGGCCACTGTCAGGCTGTCCTCGGTGGTGTCCAGAACAGTGCCGGGTGCGCTGTCGGACGCGGCATTGCCCGCGCTGGCGCTGCTGGCCAGATAGATCTGCGCACCGGCTTCGAATTTGGCTGTGGTCAGCGGGTTCCAATACGCCCCATGATCCAACGCGCGGACCAGCGTGGTGATCTTGCGGGCAGAGCCGGTAAAGTCGAGCCGCCCTGCGGCTGCCGGACGGTCATTCTTGGCGAAATAGCTGCGCTGACTGAGATCTTGTGTGGCCCGTGCAGGCGCATCCGAGGCCAGTTTGTCGATCAAGGTTCCAAAGCTGTCGATTGCGGCCCCGTAGCAGCGCGTGTTCAGTGTCAGGGTGGTGTCGTCAGGTTGGATGTCGAAAAACTGCTGGGCAAGGATGTCGCCCTCGTCAACGCCGCCCTCGATCAGGTGCCAGGTGATGCCAAACTCTGTCTCGCCATTGATCAAGGCCCAGACAGGCGCATTCAGCCCCGCATAGCGCGGCAGGGGACCGTCATGGAAATTCACCGCCCCGCGGTTGGGTAGGGCCAGAACGGCTTCAGGGATCATGTCGAGATTGGCAATGGACAGAAGCCAGTCAAACTCCAGCCCAGTCAACGCCTGCATCAGGTCGCTGTCTGAGGACAGGACATCAGTTCCAGCACCTTCCGCCCAAGACGCGATGTCGGGGTTGCGGGTGACAACGGCTTTGATGTCATGGCCTGCCTCACGCAGCATCTCGGCACATTGAATGGCCAGAGACTCGTTGCCGATAATAACGGCGCTGAATTGAGACATGGGTTACTCCCCGATTTGCGGGTTGGTGACGGAGGGTGCTTTGGCTTTGGGCGCAAACAATGCCCGCGGCAAAGCGCTCAGATCATGACGTGCCAATGTGCGCAGGAAATGTGGCGCGACATCGCGGTTTTTCCCGGTCAAAAGACACCGCAACTTATGCAAACTTCCCCCAAGAAGATGCAGCGTCGTCGCGGCCATTGTATAGATAGCCCCATGATTTTTAACGAAATAATGACTGCGAGAGTTGAACCAGTATTCCGGAACCCGCTCCCAAGTGCCCATGCCCGTCGACACAGATCCCAAATGGGTGACAACGCTTTCGCGCACAAAAACCACCTGATGGCCGGCAAGGCTTGCCCGCCGACACAGATCGGTTTCCTCAAAATACAGAAAGAAGGTTTCGTCAAAAAGGCCGATCTCATTGAGTACAGATTGGCGCATGATCAGGCTCGCCCCGGCAATCCAGTCAACCGGCGCGGTTACATCCAAATCTTCCCGGGCAACGCGGTGGTTTTTCAGGATCTTGCTGACAGGGCCAAAGCTGATTGCGCTTTCAAACTCACTGGCCAGCGAAGGGAACCGGAACGTGGTTGTATGCACCTCGCCATCCTCGCCCTTGATATAGCTGCCCGCAAACCCGGCTTCGGGATGGGCAAGCATATAATCATAAAGCACGCGGATCGCATCAGGTTCGGGAAAGGCGTCTGAGTTCAGCACATAGACGAATTCAGGTTGGCTTCCATCTGACAGACCTGCGCGAATGCCCACGTTATTGCCAGCCCCATAGCCGCCGTTTCGTCCCGATTGGATCACGCGGGTGTCGCTATCCCAGCCATGTTTGGCGACATGGGCAGACATCGCCTCAAATGAGCCGTCCTGGCTGTCATTGTCGACAATCACGATCTCGCCGGGGATGTTTTGCATGGCCACACGGGCCGCTTGCGTGGCCTCCAGCGTCATATCAGCAGTTTTATAGTTTAAGACAATCGTCAGCAGCTTGGGGTCGGACATATCTACTCCGCGGCCTCCTTAAGAGAGGCAGAAATACTTGAATTAGGGTCTGAATTAAGGGTCTCTGTGGCCTCAAGACAGGCTTTGAGACGGGCAGCAAGAACCCGGACATTGGGTTCCAGAACCATTGAATCGTGGTCGCCGGGCACTTCGAACACTTCGATATTTGGCACGAACTTTGCCCAGTCATTGTCATGGTAGAGGTAATTTCGATCTTCGTTGATCAACCGATCGCCGATTTGCCATCGCGGCACGAGGGGCGGGCGGAACAGCACCAGAGGGCCATCCCATGGGGCAACTTCATAGCTGCCGACGCTTTCCAGAAACGCGTCTTGGATGGCGATGTTGTGGAATTCCTGACCATCGCTGGCGGTTTCTTCCGTACCTTTGCGTTTCTTGATTTCCCAGGCCACGCGGCGCTTGATCCAATCAACTGGATAGCTGAGCCCTTGTTTTTTCAACTCGATCAGATGAACGCGCAGTTTCTCGGCGCGTGGAATTGTCGGCTGAACAGGCAGTGGTGTGTCGAGCATGACAACGGCAGCCACGTCTTCGCCTTCGGCGCGCAATTGCTGGGCGATCTCATAGGCAGTGATGCCTCCGCCCGAGAATCCGCCAACCTTATAAGGTCCTTCAGGCTGAACTTGGCGCATTTCAGCGATGTAGTCGCGGGCCGCGTCAGGGATCGTGTAATGCGGGTCTTCATTGCCAAAGAGACCGCGGGCCTGAAGGCCGTAAAACGGCCTGTCACTGCCCACGAGATGGGCCAAATGGCGCAGGTTCAAAACATTGCCGAACATGCCAGCCACAAGGAAAAATGGTGGTTTGGAACCGCCTTCGCCTGAATGCATCGGCACCAGATGGGTGAACCTGCGTGTGGGCTCGGCTGGGGCCGTAACATCGCCACCAGTCTCACCATCGTCTTTCGGAATGCCGCTGGCGGCAATCAGATCAGCGCATTTGCGAATGGTCGGCGCTTCAAACAGCACCGAGATCGGGAAATCGACACCGTAAGCCTTTCGGATCTGCGCAAAGAGACGCACGGCGATCAGGGAATGTCCGCCAAGATCGAAGAAACTGTCTTCAACGCCGATCTCATCGACGCCTAGAAGGTCCTGCCAGAAGCCAGCCAAGCGTTCCTCAATGGCGTTTTCCGGCGCGATGAAGTCGCTGTCCAGTTCGGGCCGCTGGAATTTCTGACCGGCCCCCTGATCTTCGGTGTCGTTTTGGCCCGCTTGCGCGATCATGGCATCAAGATCCAACGACGACAGGATGATCTGTGTCTGTTTGCCGGAAAGTGCCCGGAAGAACAGATCCGTGCCTTCCTCGGCCAGAATGCCTTGGGTCAGGTTGTGGCGCAGGCGCTCTTCGGCAGGCGACAAGGGGCGCACCGCGTCATCTTCTTGGGCGGCGCTGGCCGCATCGGGTTGCGCGGCAAAATTGACGTCCTCATCCATGCGCCGGATCGAAAAGCCGGTGACCTCGACACAGACCGTGCCATCGGGCGTGGCAATCGTGACATCGAAGCTGGCGATTTCCGCATCCGCATGGTTGTCGGGATGGCTGCGCACCCAACTGACCACCTCGGTGGGGAGAGGGTGGTAAACCTTCACGGAGGCATAGGAAACGGGCACCCAAAGACGCTCCCCCTCATATCCTTTGATCAGGTTCATCGCCCAGCCGGTGGCCAAATCCATCAGGCCGGGATGCAGCAAATAGCCCGCGTCAGGGTCTGATTTGGCCACGGGTGGCAGGCTGAGGCGGGCCAGACCTTCATGCGTGCCCAAAGCAGTGGCATTGAGTACCCGCCAGCGGGGTCCAAATTTCAGATGTACCTCTTGTGGTGAGGCCATCCAGCCGGCATCCCCTGCTTCAACAGGCGCCGCACAGCGCGCCGCAATCGCCGGCACGTCAATTGGGTCGGGTTCTGCCAAAGGCAGCAGTTGCAGGCTGGCTTGGGCGTTTTGCTCAAACCGGTCATGCTCACCGCTTTCGATCAGGAACTCATAGCCCGTGTCACTGCGGGGCAGGGTGACGCGTATATCGCGTGTGGCATGTTCACCCACGGCCAGCGGGCGCAGAAAATAGAGATCGCGGATTTCAAAGGCCGATGTCTCACCCTGCGCGCGCAGCGCTTCGGTGGCGATCTCCAGATAGCCCGTGCCCGGCACCAGAGCGTCGCCCGCCTTGGTGCGGTGGTCATCCAGAAACCAGCGATCGGCCACGCTATATTGTGCGGTAAACAGCCTGTTGCCGTTGCGATCAAACGTGGCCTCATCCAGCATTGGCACGTCTGCAGGACGTACCGGGGGCGGGGCGCTTTTGCCGGTACGCGCTTCCATCGCGTCTGCGGCCATGCCGACATCGGACCAGATGCCCCAGTTGATCGCCAGAATGCGCGTGTTCGGTGTGGTGTGCGCCTTGGCATAGGCGTTGAGATATTCGTTGGCTGCCACGTAATCGACCTGGCCAATTGGCGCGGTCGCTGTGGAGGTCGAGGAAAACAACACCATCCAGTCCAGATCGCCATCGGGGAACACCTCCCCCAGGACCTGCGTGCCGTGAATTTTCGGCGCAAAGACATCTTCGATGGATGTGACGGTTTTGGTCATGATCGGGCTGTCATCAATCTGACCTGCCGCATGTATGACACCGCTCACAGGGCCAAGCGTTTGTTCGATCTGCGCGCGGGCCTGGCGCATATCTTCAAGATTGCTGACATCAGCTGTCACCGACAGCACTTTGCCGCCCAAGGCTTCCAGACTTTGTACCGCTTCGATGCGGCGCACGACCGACGCCCCCGGTGCCGTGTTTTTCAACACGTCGTCCCAGCTTTGCCGTGGCGGCAAAGGAGAACGGGATACAAGCGCGATCTTCGCGCCGGTTTTTTCAATCAGTGCGCGGGCCACGGTCAGACCGATGCCGCCAAACCCACCCGTGATCAGGTAAGTCCCGCCCGGACGCAGGGGCATGTCCCCCTCTGCGGCAGGGATCGGGTTGGAGCGATAGGCCAACGCATAGCGCTTATCAGCCCGGATCAGGGCGGTGCCTGTAGAAGGTTCTGCCAGCACGTCTTCGAGGACATGATTGACCAACCGGTCCTGGTCGGCATTTGCCCCGCGGCGCAACCGGCCTGTCTTGGGCAGCTCGATATCAAGCACTTGCGTGCTGAGACCGGGAAACTCGCGCGGGATCACCCGGGCAGGGCCGGCAATCGTGGCTTTCTCCGGATAGGGCAGCGCCTCGGATTTATGTTGCATGGCCCCGGAGGTCAGGATGCTCAGATGGATCTTCCCGCCAAGGTCTTCGCCACCAATGGCCTGGGCGAGAAACAGCAGGGAATAAAAGCCCTGCTCCTGCACCCGGTGGAAGAAGCTGGAACCGGGGCGGAAGCTTTCATCTTTTGTGACCATCCAGCCGTGAATGATCCGGGTCGGGATCAGATCGCGGGCGTTGAGGTCCTGAATGAGCGCGTCATAGCTTTCGCGTCCGCGTTCTGGCGCGATGATATAATCCATATCGCCCACGCGGGAAAACGTGTCGCCGGGTTTGACCGTGATCACCGGGTGATCTGCAGCACGCAATCGGTCTGCCACGGCGTCGCTGAGGCCCGCATCATCTGCAAAGATCAGCCAGGTCTGTCTTTCGGCTTCGGATAAATCGCCCGTGACATCCGTGTCGCAGGCGGCATATTGCGGAACCCAGGCCGGGCGGTAACCCCAGTCCTCCAGCTCTTCGGTGCGGGTCAGCCATGCAGTGCCGGTGTCGGCTGTGGCTTTGCCGGGCTCAATGAAATATGGGGCGTGCTGGAACGCATAGCTTGGCAGGACTACGCGGTTGCGGCGTGCTTCCCCCCAGACCTGATCCCAGTCAAACGTGCCACCTATGGCCCAGATACGGCCCAGCATCGCCATGAAATACGCGTCATCGGCCACGTCATCTTTGGGATGGCGCAGCGATGAGATCACCTGATTGGCCGCGACCTTGTCATGCTGGCCTGCCAAAGCGGCCATGGCTTTGCCAGGACCCACTTCGATGAAACAGCGCGAGGGTTTCTCGCTCAGGGTGGTGATGCAATCAGCGAAATGCACGGTATTGCGCAGATGACCCACCCAGTATTCCGGATCCATTGCTTCGGCGTCGGTGATATAGGCCCCGGTACGGTTCGAGGTGAACGGAATCTGCGGTGCCTTCAGGGTGATCGAGCGCAGGTAGTCGCCAAATTCCTGCAAAATAGGCTCAAGCATCCGCGAATGCGCGGCGATATCGATCTGAATGCGCTGATAATCGATCTCTTTGGTTTTCAGGCGTGTCTCAAGCGCGTCAAGGGCGGCTTGCGGGCCGGTGGCGACACTGAGGTTTGGCGCGTTGACAGCGCCCAAATCCAGATCATCGCCCAGAAGCGGTTCAAGCTCGGCGGCGGGCAGCACCACAGACAACATGCCACCCTCAGGCACGGTGTCAAAAAGCGTGCCGCGCAGATGCACAAGGCCGATACAGTCCTCAAAGCTCATCACGCCTGCGACGCAAGCGGCGGTGTTCTCGCCCATGGAATGACCCACAAGGGCGGCGGGGGTCACGCCCCAGCTCATCCATAATTGCGCCAGCGCATATTCGACGATCATGATCAGTGGCAATTGCACGGAGGGGCGCGTCAGCTTGGCGTCAGCGGCCTCGATCTGGTCCAGTTCCGGCAACCAGAGCGCGCGAATGTCGTAATCCAGCTTGGGCTGGAGGATTTCCAGACCCCGGTCCATCCATTCGGCGAAAACAGGCTCTGTTTCGTATAGATCGCGCGCCATTCCGGCATATTGCGCGCCGCCGCCGGGGAACATGAAGACGTAGTCCGGCTTGGCACCGATCACCGAATGGGTGAAGGCGCGGCGGGGGTCGTTTTCCTCTAGAAGGGCTGCGGCCTCTTCATGGGTTTCGGCCACGATGACGCGGCGATGCTCGAACCCACGGCGTCCTTTTTGCAAGGTCCAGGCGATATCAGCCAGAGGCTGGTCAGGATTGGCGCGCAGATGCGCCGCCAGGGCCTTGGCATTGGCATCAAGCGCGCCTTTCGTGCGCCCCGAGAGGGTCAGCAGCTGAAACGGCCAGTCGCTGTCCTCGGACGCTGCACGTTCAGGCGCTTCCTGCAAGACGACATGGGCATTGGTGCCGCCCACCCCCAGCGAGTTCACGCCCGCCCGCCGGGGTCCTTTATGAGACACCCAGTCGCTGAGTGTGTCATTGACCCGGAAGGGCGAGGTCTCAAAATCAATTGCCGGGTTGGGCTTTTCATAACCCAGAGAGGCGGGGATCTGCTTGTTGTGCAAAGACAGCGAGGTCTTGATCAGCCCGGCGACGCCTGCGGCAGTGTCCAGATGGCCAATATTAGTTTTCACAGACCCTAAACGGCAGAACCCTTCCTCTTCGGTGGTTTCATTGAAGGCCTGCGTCAGGGCGGCGACCTCAATAGGATCGCCCAGATAAGTGCCGGTGCCGTGGCATTCGACGTAATCAATCGTGTCAGCCTGCACGCCCGCAACCGCTTGCGCCTCGGCGATGGCGGCGGCTTGTCCGTCGACACTTGGGGCCAGATAGCCTGCTTTGTCCGCGCCATCGTTGTTGATCGCAGAGCCTTTGATCACGGCCCAGATATGGTCACCGTCGGCAATGGCGTCGGACAGGCGGCGCAACACGACAACGCCTGCGCCAGAACCAAAGACAGTGCCCTGCGCCCGGTGATCAAAGGCGTGGCAATGACCGTCTGGCGACAGCACTTCGCCTTCCTTGTAGATATAACCGCGGTCCTGCGGCAGTTCGATCGTGACACCGCCTGCCAGCGCGATATCGCATTCGCCTGTTAGCAAAGCCTGCGTGGCATAATGCGTGGCCACCAGCGAGGTTGAACACGCGGTCTGCAAGTTCACAGACGGACCCTTGAGGTCGAGGATATGGCTGAGCCGGGTGGCCAGAAAGTCTTTGTCATTGCCGGTATGGCGCAGAAGGAACATGCCCACATCATCGACCAGATCCGGGTTCGAGCAGATGTTGAAATAGAAATAGCTGCCCATGCCACACCCGCCATAGACCCCGATGGGTCCATCGGTGTTTTCCGGCATGTGTCCGGCATTTTCCAACGCTTCCCAAGACACTTCCAGAAAGCGGCGGTGTTGTGGGTCCATGATCGCGGCTTCTTTCGGCGACAGGCCGAAAAACTCTGCGTCGAACTGTTCAAACCCGTCCAAAGGGGCGGCGGCGGGCACGTAATCGTCGCGGTTCAAGCGGTGTTCGGCCTCGCCCGCGGCCAGAAGTTCCTCGCGGGTCAGCTGGCGGATCGATTCAATACTGTTTTGAAGGTTGGACCAGTAATCCTCAAGCGTATGGGCGCCCGGCAGATGAGCTGCCATGCCGACAATGGCGATATCGCTCTCACTGAATGTGAGATCTGTGGGAACATTACTCATTAAAAGGCCTGACTGCAGATACTGAATGAAGCGGGAGTATACACCGACTCGGGCGAATTTATGACAATAATATAGGGATTATAAGAGCTTTGCCTTTTTGCGGGACCTTTTTAACCATGAATGAGACGGGAAAAATCCGGCCAGATTCACCCTGTATCACGTGCGATTATACACGTCCTCGTAGCGGGTAATGTCGTCCTCGCCCAAGTAGCTGCCGGTTTGCACTTCGATCAGATACATCGGCAACTTCCCGGGGTTTGCCATCCGGTGCACAGCGCCCAGCGGGATGTAGACACCCTCGTTTTCGGTCACCAGCTTGACCTTGTCATCAATGGTGACTTCGGCCGTACCTTCCACGACGATCCAATGTTCGGACCGGTGGTGATGGCTTTGCAAGCTCAGAATGCCACCCGGTTTGACCATGATCCGTTTGACCTGAAACCGCGTGCTCAGACACAAGGTTTCATACCATCCCCAGGGACGGTGAAAGCGTGGGTAATTGTCGGCTTGCGGCGTGCCTTGGGCGCGCAGGGCTTCGACCACCAGCTTGACGTCCTGGGTGCGGGATTTGTCTGCCACCAGCACCGCGTCGCGCATGGCCACTGCAACAATGCCCTCCAGCCCCAAACCAACCAATTGCATGCTGTCATCTTCCGACCGCAAGTAGCTGTCCTTACAATCGATCGCAGTCACTGGTCCAGTGGAGGACACCCCGTCAGCATCGGGTCCCGACGCCTGCCAAAGCGCGTCCCAGGCCCCCAGATCCGACCAGCCACTGTTAAGCGGTACGGCCATCACATGATTGGCATTTTCCATCACTGCATAGTCGAAGGAAATCGCCTTTGCCTCGGCGTAATCATCTGATCCCAAACGGAAAAAATCCAGATCCTTGGCGCCGTTATCAATCGCAGCCTGACAGGGGCCCAGAAGGCCCGGCGCATGGGTTTTGAAGGCTGCGACAATGTCAGAAGCGCGCGCCAGGAATATTCCCGCATTCCACAGGAAATTACCCGCCTCCAGCATGGATTGCGCCGTGGCTTCGTCTGGTTTTTCGCGGAAGCTGGCCAGTTTGATCGGCTGGGTTCCATCGGGTTGGGCTGTCAGTTCCAGATAGCCGTAGCCGGTTTCGGGCCGGGTGGGGGCCACACCAAACGTGACCAGCGTGCCGTCTGTGGCCACTTTGGCCCCAGCAGCAATCGCCTGATGGAAGGCCGCCAGATCCGAGATCACATGATCCGAGGGCAAGACCAGCATCTGCGCGTCCGGGTCATCTGCCAGCATCAAGGCAGCGGTCAGAATGGCGGGGCCGGTGTCGCGGCCCATGGGTTCGACGACAACGCGCGCATCGCTCAGTCCCAACGCAGCTGCTTGGTCTGTGGCCATGAACCGAAACTCGTCGCCGGTCATGATCAGGGGGGCCGAAAACGGCGCGCCCGAAAAGCGCTTCAAGGTCATTTGATACAAGCTCTCAGAGCCGATCAAAGGGGTGAATTGTTTGGGATAAGCCTTGCGTGACGAGGGCCACAACCGCGTGCCGGACCCACCACAAAGAATAACCGGAGTAATCGACATGACTGCTTTGCCTCTTAAGGGACCCTGACGCCGTGCTGGCTTGCTGCGATATGTATCACAGGCCCGGCCAAAAGGGGTTTATCAAGCGTGGGTTTTCTCAGCAAAGAGGATTTGTCGCAACCAGAGGTCGCAGAATGTCGCCCATAACTAGTATTATGGTAAATAATGGCCATGATCCTTGCGAAAATCACCTTGTATTGCCGCAGATGTGGCCCAATTTTGCCATGCAAACAGAACACATAGTCCGCATATATAAATCAGCTGGGTCGTAAGTTTATTTTTTCCCTCGCCCTATTACTGTAGCGAGAGGGAAATGTATTTTGAGGAAAGCCGTTGAATATGCATCCCGCAAAGCCCGAGCTTCTGGCTGTTGATCTTGATGGCACATTGCTGCGCTCGGATATGCTTTTGGAAAGCTTCTGGTCTGCTTTGGGGCGGGACTGGCGGGTTATCTTCGGTGCGGCAAAGTCCTTGATGACAGGCCGGGCGGCGCTGAAAGCCTATCTGTCTGAGATCGCCGATGTCGATGTCACGACCCTGCCCTATAATGAGGCCGTCATAGCCCATATTCGCGATTGGCGCGAAAAAGGCGGGCGCACAGCGCTGGTCACGGCAACCAATCAAACATTGGCCGACGAGATCGGCGCGCATCTGGGCCTGTTTGACGAGGTACATGGCTCCGATGTGGCGACCAATCTGAAAGGTCCGGCGAAGGCCAAGTTCCTGGAAGAAACATTCGGCGAGAAAAGCTTTGCCTATATGGGCGACAGCTCTGCCGATTTGCCGGTTTGGGACGCAGCCGGGTTGGCGATCGCGGTGAACGTGCCGGGACCTGTACGGTCGCGCCTGGGCAAGCTGGACGTCCCTGTCGAGGATATCACGGCCGGGGCACCGCAGATGAAAGCCTATTTCCGGGCATTGCGACCTCACCAGTGGTTGAAAAACGTTCTGGTGTTCTTGCCGATGCTGACCGCGCATCAACTGACGGGCGGGAACTTCATGCTGAGCCTTCTGGCGTTTCTGGCCTTCTCGCTGATCGCCTCCAGCGTCTATGTGCTCAATGATCTGGTCGATCTGCGCGCGGACCGAGAACATCCCCGCAAGTGCAAACGTCCTTTCGCCGCGGGTGATATTCCGATCACCAAAGGCACCTCAATGGCCGGAGGGCTGCTTTTTGGGGGCGCGCTGATCTCGGTCTTTCTGGGGTCTGCCTTTGCGCTGACCATGCTGGTCTATTACCTGGCGACGCTGGCCTATTCGGTCAATCTCAAGCGCCGGGCGATCCTGGATATCTGTGTTCTGGCCGGGCTCTATACGCTGCGGATTGTGGCCGGCGGCACGGCCACGGGGATCAGCCTGTCTGTCTGGCTTCTGGCGTTTTCCATTTTCTTCTTCTTTGCCTTGGCGGCGATTAAACGTCAGGCCGAATTGGTCGATATGGCCAGCCGGGGCCAGTTGGATGCCAGCGGGCGCGGCTATTCGGTGGGCGATCTGCAGATCATCTCGATGATGGCCATTGGCGCGGGTTACGTGTCGATCCTGATCATGTCGCTTTACGTCAACAGCCCCAATGTGGTGGCGCTTTATTCGACGCCTACGATGCTGTGGGGGATCTCCTGTGTGCTGCTTTACTGGATCAGCCGTCTGGTGCTGGTGACCCATCGCGGGCATATGCATGACGACCCGGTGATCTATGCTGCCAAGGATCGGATGAGCCAGATTTGCGCCGTCGTGATCTTTGCCTTCGCCCTTCTGGGAGCGCTGGTGTGACCCTTGGCACGCTGATTTTTCGCTACGCGGCATTTGCGGTGATCGCAACGATTGTGAACCTGGCGGTTCAACGGCTTGTTCTGTTGCAAGGCACAACCACGTTCTGGTTTCTGGCGGCCATGGGGTTGGGCACGATCGCCGGGTTGGTGGTTAAATATATCCTCGATAAACGCTGGATTTTTGCAGACACCAGCACGGGCGTGAAAGCTCATGGCAAGAAGTTCGGGCTCTATACGGCGATGGGGGTTTTTACCACGGTGATCTTCTGGGGCACGGAAACGGCCTTCTGGCTGATCTGGCAAACTGACGGGATGCGGGAACTGGGGGCAATCCTGGGCCTGGCCGTCGGCTATGTGGTGAAGTACCTGTTGGATCGACGGTTTGTCTTTACCGATAGCCGGTTGGAGCCTGCGGCATGAAACTGTCCGGCTGGGGACGGTTCCCCACCCATGATGTGGCGCTGTCTGCCCCACGTTCTGAGGCGGCATTGCAAGCCCAGCTTGCGGAAGGTGCTGCCATCGCGCGCGGCAATGGGCGCGCCTATGGCGACAGTGCTTTGAGTCAGACTAACACGGTGCATATGCGCCACTTCGCCCACATGCTCAGCTTTGATGACAAGACCGGGGTCTTGCAGGCGGAAGCCGGCGTTCTGGCCGCCGATATCATCGACAGCTTTCTGCCGCGCGGCTGGTTTCTACCTGTGACGCCTGGGACGAAATTTGTGACTTTGGGCGGCATGATTGCGGCTGATGTTCATGGCAAGAACCACCACGCGGATGGCAGCTTTGGCAATTTTGTCGATTGGATCGATGTCATGGGACCGGATGGCAAAGTGACCCGCTGCAGCCGCAGGAAGCAGGCCACGCTGTTTCAATGGACCGTGGGCGGCATGGGGCTGACAGGCATCATCCTGCGCGCCGCTATTCGTTTGCGCCCGGTGGAAAGTGGCTGGATTGCGCAACAGATGATCCAAGCGGAAAACCTTGATGCGGCAATGGATGTGTTTGAGCGCTCCCAGGACAGCACCTATTCGGTTGCCTGGATCGACTGCCTGAGCACCGGGGCCGCGCGGGGCCGTTCCCTGGTGATGTTGGGAGAACATGCAGCGCTTGAGGACCTGCCAAAACCGCGTCGCAAGATGCCGTTTCAAACAAAGGATAAACGCAAGCTGTCAGTGCCATTCTCGCTGCCGGGCTGGCTGATGAACGGGCTGACCGTGCGGGCGTTCAATGCGCTTTACTATTGGAATGGCAGCCGCAAGGCGGGCGAGAGCCTGGTTGATTGGGACAGCTATTTCTACCCGCTTGATGCGATTTTGAACTGGAACCGGATCTATGGCCGGCGTGGCTTTGCGCAGTTTCAATGCGTGTTGCCGTTGGAGACCTCGCGCGCGGGGCTGAACGCGCTTCTCGAAGCAATCTCGGAGGCCGGGGCCGGGTCCTTTCTCGCCGTGCTCAAACGGCTTGGCCCACAGGAAAGCCGTTTCTCCTTCCCGATGGAAGGCTACACATTGGCGCTGGATTTCCCCGTGAACGCCCGCACGCTGGCGCTTATGGACCGGCTGGACGCGATCACGCTGGATCATGGAGGCCGGTTCTATCTGGCCAAAGACAGCCGGATGACGGCTGAAACATTGCGCGCTTCTGATCCGCGCACCGACACTTTTGAGGCCGCCCGCCGGAAATCCGGCGCGTGCGAGACTTTCGCCTCCGAACAATCACAAAGGTTGAAACTATGAATAATCGCCCCGTTCTGATCCTTGGTGCCCGCTCTGATATGGCGCTGGCCATAGCGCACAGCTTTGCCAAGGAAGGCCATCCGGTGCAGCTGGCGGCCCGCAATCCCGATGACCTGGAAGCTGCGCGCAATGATCTGCAAGTGCGCTACAGCGTCGATGTCAGCCTGCATGCATTTGACGCGCTTGATACCGCCGGTTTTGAGGGTTTTCTGGATGCCCTGCCTGCCCTGCCCCATATCGCAGTTTGCGCCGTGGGCCTGATGGGGGAGCAGGCGGAAAATGAAACAGACAGCACGGCGGCTACTCAAGTTTTGCGCGCCAATTTCGAAGGCCCTGCCTTGATCTTTGCGGCCCTTGCCAACCGCTTTGCCGAACGCGGCTCGGGCACGCTGGTGGGCATCAGCTCGGTCGCGGGCGATCGCGGGCGGGCCACCAACTATGTCTATGGATCTGCCAAAGCGGGTTTCACCGCGTTTCTGTCCGGCTTGCGCAACCGCCTGACTGAGCACGGCGTGCATGTGGTGACAGTGCTGCCAGGCTTTGTCGCCACCAAGATGACCGAAGATCTGGACCTGCCCGCCAAGCTGACCGCCCAGCCCGAGGAAGTGGGCGAGGCTGTTCTGCGCGCGGTGAAATCCAAGCGCAACGTGATCTATGTGCGCAAAATCTGGTGGCTGGTGATGGCGATCATTCGCAACATCCCAGAGATGATCTTCAAGAAACTGAAAATCTAGCGCAGGCGCACATGCAGGCAGGTTTCAGGGCCCACCATGACGGGTGGAGAAACCTGTTCGAACCCGGTTTGCGACAGCAGGCGCATCAGCGCGGCCTGCGACGGATAGACAGGCCGCGAGGTTGAAAAGCCTGTACGTGCCGGGATTATGCGCCGCTTGGTGGCCATGTAGCTGAGCGAATTCAGCACGGTGATCACGTAAGCCGCGGCGCCAGAGCGTTCTTTCAAGACCGCTTTCAACCCGCCCCAGAAATAAGGTTTGAACGTGCCGCCGACGATCAACAACTCCCCGCCTTTGGTCAGGGTCCGCGCGATTTCGCGGAAGGCGGGCAGAATTTCAAAATACTGATGCGCCGAGGCACATAAGATCAGATCGGCAGACCCGGCCTTAAAAGGAATATCTTCCGCCGCGCCTTGTCGCACGTCAGGGGCGTCCAGCCCTTCGCGCTCGCTTAAAATCGCGCCCATCTGAATATAGGCTGTCACCGGCTCCACCCCCAGAACTTCGCCGCCAGCCGCCGCGATCGACATCAGATTGGCGCCCATGCCGGGCCCGATCTCAAGAACTTTGCGGCCTTTGAAAAACGCAGGAGACAAATGCGGTGCGTAGCCGTCGAACGGTGTTTTACGATCCCGCTCGATCCAGAACTGATATTCGCGACAGGAATCTGCGGCACAGGTGCCCAGAGGCGTCAAAGCGCCGGTATCAGGATCGATCCAGCGCAGATCAGTGGCGACTTTCAAAATGGGTGCAGGCGCGTCAGATGTGTCCTGCCCAAAGCCTTTCAAATGCATCATATGGATCAGCGCCGCCCCGTCAGGGCCCAGCAATGCGGCGCGGATATCTTGCAGACGATCTTCGGTAAATTGCATTATTGCGTCCTTTTGAGCGCGCCGAGATTGCGCTCGGGGTCATCGACAAGGACCTCAAACTCGGCCCGCAAAGCGTCATGTTCCGGCTTTGGATCGGTGATCCAGGTGACGATGCCCCACCAGTCGACCAGATATTGCGCCGGACTTTCCAGCACGTAGTTCAGCACATTGCCTTCGGTCAGAAGCGCGTTCAGCGCGGCTGGATTTACCTTGCCGTCCAAATTGATCGTGCGGTCATGCCAGTAGCCCAGCGTGCCGGTTTGCACGGCGCCAAGCCAGGTCTCAGGTTCGATATTTTCATCAACCCAGTCGACCACCTGGAAATGTCCCTGCTCTTTGACGCCAGGCACGTGGTAGCGGATCAGAAGGGCTGTAGAGAGGGCGAGGCTGGCCAAGGCAGCCCCTGTCATCAACCCGCCCACAAGCTTGGGGGTGATCCGGGTGGTGATCAGCAGGGCTGTATAGAACATCGCGATGATCAACAGCGGCGCAACGGGGGCCAGATAGCGGCTGAGAAACCAGCCTGCCCCGAAATAAAGCCCGTAATAAACCGACATGATCACCGCAAACGCCGTGTAGGTGGCCACGACATGGCGCGCGATACTGCCACGGCGCAAAACGCCGAACAGGAAGATTGCAGAGACCGCGAAAACAACCGCCAGCGAGACCACGATCACGGGCGTGCTTGGTTCCATGCTTTCGGGGATCGGCAGCATTGGGAACATATGCTCAAACAGTTTCGAGGGCAGGATCGTGGCGTTCTTGGCCAAACCGCCGCTCAGGGCTTGGGCCGTGCCGCTGACCGGCACGATAGAGCCGAAATTGATGTAGTTATTGATCAGCCAGGGCGATGCGATCACAAGGCTCAGCACACCCGGTGGGATCAGATGACCTGCCACGCGGGCAAAGCTGTCACGTCGGGCGATCAGGCCGTAGCCGGCCCAGATCAGAAACAGTGGAACCAACAGGAAGACCGCATCATTGCGCGCCAGAAATGTTACCCCGCAAGCGGCGCCAAACAGCATCCGGTCGCCAAAGCTGGCGGCGTCGCCCTTGCTCAGCAGATTGCCAAACAGCACCAGCGTGAGGGTGACCATCAGCGTGTAAAGCCCTGTCTCCAGGCCGTTCATGCTGTGCAGCACCAAAAGCGGGCCCAGATACCACAGGCAGGTGATCAGCCATGGCCAGATAGGTCGCGGGTCAAGCGGGGCCAGCACCATGCGTGCCAAGGCCCGTACCGAGAAAATCCCAAGCGCCGCAATTACCGCTGAGATCAGATGCACCCCCACAAGTGAGCTGACCTTATCGCCGCCCGTTAGCACATAGGGAATGGCAAACAGGAATGTCGCCAAAGGTTGCACGCCATTGCTGGGAATGGTCCCGTCCGAGACCGACATGCCCAGACCGATGGCCATGTTGCGTGCGATGGTCAGCATCAGATAGCCGTCTTCGGTCATGAAGAACTGCGCCATCGCATCTTCGCCCGCAAAGATCGGATAGAGCCTGTAAAGCGTGCCGAATACCAGCAGTGCGATGACAACGCGGAATATATTTTTATCTGTAAAAATAGCCATCTGGTGACCTCTAATATGTGCCGTTGGGCTGGCCTGCGCCGAGGCGGGGACCAAGAAAAGGATGGGTGATGATGTGATACGCCATGCTCAGATATTCACCAAACGCAGGCGCAGGCGGTCCAGCGCGTCGTAGCGCCCAACCGAAATGCGCGGCAGCAAAAATGCGGGGTCGGATGCGTGCGCCAGCCGGTCTTCCAGGATCGTGGCTGACCGGAAGCCTAAGTCCTTGAGAATGTCCACCACGGCAGGTGCGCTATTGCCATTGGGGTATGCGAAATGATCGACGGTTTTGCCGGTCCAGGCCTCCAACAGCTCCTTCGAGCGGGCGATACTGATGCGTGCGGCGTCTGGTGTGATCCGGTCCAAAAGCTCATGGCCATGGCTATGGGCCCCGATCGTGACAAGCGGATGCGCGGCCACTTCCTGAAGCTGTTCCAGCGTCATTGGGGCCATGGGGGTGAAGCTAGGCGTATCAGCGATGCCGGCCTGTGCGATGATCTGATCGGCCAGCGCATCGCGGGCCTCTTCGGGTTGGGCTTTCAGCACCTCAAGCACCGCGCCGATCTGTTCCCAGCGTGCTTTGCCTTGGGCGGGACCGATCGTCCAGTTGCCAAGCCCGTCCATGCTGATCTGAACCTCACCCGGCTGCTGCAAAGCGTTGATCACCCGGTCGAACCAATAGGGCCGCCCGGTCTCGATCTGACCTGTGGCCACATAAAGCGTCACCGGCAGGTTTTGCGCCTCGACGATTTCCAGCAGATGCGCATGCATCGCCCATTCCCCATCATCAAAGGTCAACACGGCCCGCGGTTTGCCTGCCCCGTTTGCCGGGTGCAGCGCCTCGTCCAGACTGACGATGTCATAGCTGGCGCGCAGGGTTGTGATCTGAGCCTTGAAATCGCCTAGGCGCAGGGCCAGCCAGGAGGCGAGATTTTCATGATCAGGCCGCAGCGTGTGGTAGCACAAAATGGTCACCGGCGCGGCGCGCAATGCGCGCTTTTGCAGCCATCCGTAAAACGGGGCTGTTGTCAGAACCTTCAGGCCCATCTGTTTCAACACCGCCTTCACGCGTCTGCATCCTGTTCAAAGATCGCCTGCAGTTTGGCGGCTTCGGTTTGCACATCATGACGGGCAGAAACGCGGGCAAACCCCGCCGCGCCCATGGTTTTCAAGGCGGGCGCTTTCAACGCGGCACAGGCCAGAAGCGCGTCCGCCAGATCATCAACCTGCCCTGCAGGCACCAGCCACCCGGTCTGACCATCCCGCACAAGCTCTGGAATGCCCGCGATATAGGTGGAGATCACGGGGCGGTGCTGACCCATCGCCTCCATCAGGACAACCGGTAGACCTTCCGTGAAGCTGGGATGAACCAAAGCACGGACCTTGCGCAATTCCGCGCGGACCTCAGCCCCGGTGACCCAGCCAGTGATGCGCACAACATCCTGCAATCCCAGCTCTGCGATTTTGGC